>NZ_AP021874.1:6800000-7324708 GCF_009688945.1 Desulfosarcina alkanivorans | reverse complement strand
TGAAGTTTTTGGTTAATTATCTGAGGTTTTCAGAAAGGTAGCCGCAAGTCAGCGCGACTGGCAAACTATTTACTGAATTGGATGTTGCAAGTCAATGCGAAAGATTGGCGGTTAAAGAAAATACTAACACAATCCTCACAAAGATTTATATTAATATAGATAACTGTCGGTTAACACGTATCGACCGAGCAACTGCTTCGAAATACAAGGTTTTTCAAACCTGTTCTTTTTCCATAAGCATTTTAAGCAGATCGGGAGTTATCAACAATGCCAAAACGAACGAGTGAACTCGGTTTTTCTTCAATTTTTTTCTTTTTTCTTTGATTTCCGTTTTTTCCGGGTTTTGTTTCGGTTCCACTCATCGCCAGCATCGGAATCAGGGCAACGCCCGCGAACCGGACGCCCCCCCAGTGGAACGGGGCCACCCGGCGCCCTCCTCACAGCCTTCATTTATACTGAACCGACGGACCGGAAAAACGACGGGCCTCGAATGCGGGGAACCGTCGAAATGAATTTACAAACCCCTGACGCCCACGTATGATAGATTCTTTATGCCATTGGACAACCTGGGGTTAATCTGACCATGAAACCGAACTTACCGCTGGTGGCCGTCACCATGGGGGATCCGGTGGGCATCGGCCCGGAAATCATCCCCAAAGCCCTTGCCGATCCACGACTTTTTCATTGCTGCCGGCCCGTGATCTATGGCGACGCCGCCTGCCTGAAAGCCGGTGCGGCGTCGACCGGCACCTCCTTGGCGTTGACCGAGCGGCAGTCGATCGACGGGGCATCCATCGGGAGCCATGGCATCGTCGTGGTCAACCCGGAAAAGAGAAAGACCTCCGGCTTTGAATGGGCATCGCCCACGGCCGCATCCGGAACGGCCATGGCGGCCTACCTGAATTCGGCCATCGATGATGCCGTGGCCGGCCGGATTTCTGCAATCGCCACCGGCCCCATCAATAAACGCGCCCTGAAAATGGCAGGCATCCCTTTCAGCGGGCATACGGAAATTCTGGCCCAGCGGACAGGCACATCCGATTATGCCATGATGCTGGCCGGCGCCCGGCTCAAGGTGGTCCTGGCGACCATTCATATTCCCCTTGAGCAGGTTTCCCGGACCCTGACCACAGAGGGAATAACGAAGGTCGTTGCCCTGACCGACCATTCCCTGAGAACCCGTTTCGGCCTGGCGGCGCCCCGAATCGCCGTCGCCGGGCTCAACCCCCACGCCGGCGAATCCGGTCTCTTTGGAAACGAAGAATCTGCCATCATCACACCGGCCATTGCCCTGTGCGCATCCCGGGGTATAACCGTCACCGGCCCCCACCCACCCGACACCGTCTTTTTCAATGCGTCCCGGGGCGCATACGATGCAGTGGTGGCCATGTACCATGACCAGGGGCTGGGGCCGTTTAAAATGATCCACTTCGACGACGGGGTAAACACCACCCTAGGTCTGCCTTTTGTGCGCACATCCGTCGACCACGGCACCGCCTATGACATTGCCGGAACGGGAAAGGCCTCTGCGGACAGCATGGTGGCGGCCATCACCATGGCCGCGACGCAGGCCCGATGGCTGAGCCGCCAGGGCACGCCATAGCTTTTGCGGCCCCCGTCAATCAAAATGTTCGAACCATCAACCCATCCAGCGCCGTGACGACCATAAACGCCATTACCATCGAAGGGGCCAGGGAGCACAACCTCCAAAACATCAGCCTGCTTTTGCCACGCAACCGGCTGGTGGTGATCACCGGCCTGTCCGGATCGGGCAAATCCACCCTGGCCTTTGACACCCTGTATGCCGAAGGCCAGCGCCGCTACGTGGAATCCCTGTCCACCTATGCCCGCCAGTTTCTGGAGCGTATGGAAAAACCCGACGTGGACCTGATCGAGGGTCTCTCGCCGGCCATTGCCATCGAGCAGAAAACAGCCATTCACAACCCCCGTTCGACGGTGGGCACGGTAACCGAGATTTACGATTTCATCCGCCTGCTGTATGCCCGTGCCGGGATTGCCCACTGCTACCGGTGCGGCAGGCCGATCCTCTCTCAAAGCATCGACGAAATGGTCGAATCGGTCATGCAGCGGCCCGCCGGCTCCCGCCTCATGATTCTCTCACCGCTTCCGGCAAACCCGATGCAAGGTGTCAAGCAGGTGCTGAATCAGCTGAGAAAAGACGGGTTCGCCCGGGTTCGCATCGATGGAAAAATAAGGGAGCTGGACAGTCTCGTCGATGGTTCAGCCGGCCCCGCCAACCGCATTGAGGTGGTGGTGGACCGGCTGATTCTCAACGAAAAGATCCGCAATCGCCTGGCGGATTCAATGGAACTGGCCATCGCCAGATCCGAAGGCCATGTGTCGGTGGCATTCGTCGGCAAGCACATGGAGGCGGTGGTCGAGACCCTGCACTTCAGTGAAAACGCCGCCTGCACCCGATGCGGGGTCAGTTATCCTGAACTGACGCCGGCCAGTTTTTCATTTAACTCCCCCCACGGCGCCTGCCCCCATTGCGATGGTTTGGGAACCACCAAAAACTTTTCCCCCCTGCAGATCGTCCCCAATCCGGAACTGTCCCTGAGAGAAGGGGCGATAACCGTATGGGCACACCGTCACTCGGTGGCTTTCGGGGAATTTCTGGAAAATCTCACCGCCTTTTACGGGGTGGATATCTATACCCCGTACCAGGACCTTCCGGACGCATTTAAAACCGTCCTGATGAAGGGGTCGGGAGGCCGGCAGATTCCCTTTACCGTCCGTGAAAACGGTCGTACCATAAAAAAAATGAAGCCGTTTGAAGGCATCATTCCGCAGTTGCAGAAACAATATGCCGAGGCGGTGTCCCCCGCCGAAAAAAAACGTCTGGACGGCTTCATGGCTGCGACCGCCTGCCCCCATTGCAACGGTTCACGGCTGCGCAGGGAAAGCCGACACATAAAGATCGACGGCTTGTCCATCGGGGATCTGACGTCTCGATCCATCACCGGCCTGAGGACGTTTTTCAACGCTTTCCGACCCGGCGGCAAACGCGGCCTGATCGCCGAAAAAATCGTCAACGAAATTGCGGCACGCCTGCTTTTCCTGGAGGATGTGGGGCTCTCCTATCTGACCCTGGACCGGCCGGCCCACACCCTTTCCGGCGGTGAGAGCCAGCGGATCCGGCTGGCCACCCAGATCGGATCGAAACTGACCGGCGTGCTCTATGTACTGGACGAGCCCAGCATCGGCCTTCATCAGCGGGACAACGCCCGCCTGCTGGACACACTCATGAATATGCGCGACATGGGCAATTCGGTGCTGGTTGTGGAGCATGACGAAGACACCATCCGATCGGCCGACCACGTGGTGGACATGGGGCCCGGTGCCGGGGTTGATGGCGGTCAGGTGGTCTTTCAGGGGACACCGGCCGCCATGCTCGAAGACGACCGATCCCTGACCGGAAAATACCTCTCCGGCAGGCTCGAAATCGAGGTGCCACACCGAAGACGGCCCACCGACCGGGGAGCAATCCGAATCGTCGGTGCATGTCAGAACAACCTGAAAGACATCGACGTTTCATTTCCAACCGGTGTATTTACCTGCGTCACCGGTGTCTCCGGATCGGGCAAATCCACCCTCGTTCTGGAAACCCTCTACCGGGCAGCCATCCGCAGCCTTCAGCAGCTCCACCTGACTGCCGGCGGCTACACACGGATTACCGGCCTGGAACACATCAACAAAGTCATCGACATCGACCAGTCGCCCATCGGAAAAACCCCCCGTTCCAACCCGGGCACATACACCGGCCTGTTTACTCCGATCCGGGATCTTTTCAGCCGCACCCCGGAAGCACGGATGCGGGGATACAAGCCCGGCCGCTTCAGCTTCAATATCCGCGGCGGCCGATGCGAGTCCTGCGAAGGGGATGGCATCATTCGCATCGAGATGCATTTTCTGCCCGATATCTATGTGCCCTGCGACATCTGCAAGGGCAAGCGCTACAACCGGGAGACCCTGGAAATCCGCTACAAGGGGAAAAACATTGCCGAGGTGCTGGACATGACCGTCAGTCAGGGACTGGCCATGTTTCAAAATGTGGAAGTCATCCGAACCAAACTCCAGACGCTGGCGGATGTGGGACTCGGCTATGTCCCCATCGGGCAGAGCGCCACGACGCTTTCGGGGGGCGAAGCCCAGCGGATCAAACTGGCCCGGGAACTGAGCAAGCGGGGAACGGGAAACACCCTTTATATTCTGGACGAACCCACCACAGGACTCCATCCCGACGATATCCGCAAACTGCTCGGGGTCCTGGATCGGCTGGTGGATGCGGGCAACACGGTGGTGGTTATCGAGCACAACCTGGATGTGATCAAAACCGCCGATCATATCATCGATCTGGGGCCGGAGGGAGGAGACGCGGGCGGACGCGTGGTGGCGGCCGGCACGCCGGAAGCCATTTGCAGGGCAGCCGGATCCCACACCGGCCGTTATCTGAAAAAATTCCTGCGGCGCAGGTGACCGTTCAAGGGTTCATTGAAAAAACTGTGAACTGGAAACCGAAAACCGTGAACCGATAACCTGAACCTGCGAGCAAGGTCGATAAAAAAATGCAACCCTGAACCTGTGAAGGCTTACCAATAGATTAAATGGAAAAGGGCCGCTGCAATGAAGCAGCGGCCCTTTTCATGTTCGTGCTGTAGCAGGTACGGAAATCAGTGGGCGAACAACCCGGCGATCGCGGCAGCCTGGGGATGCGCGTAGATCAGGATCAGCGACACAACCAGTGCGTAAATACACAGAGACTCGATCATGGCCAGGCCGATCAGCATGGTCACGGTGACCTTACCGGAAGATTCGGGATTGCGTGCGATGCCTTCAACGGCGGACTTGAGGCCCATGCCCTGTCCGATACCACAACCGAAGGCGGCTATTGCAATACCAAAACCAGCTGCTGTCACACACGCGATGAAAAACTGCAATGCTTGAGCTTCCATATCCTACACTACCTCCTTTAAAAGATTGATAATTAGGGCTTCTTCCAGTTACCCCATACTATTGAACGACAGTCGATCCGCGTCAGCGATTCGACGGGCTTCCCTACTTGGTTTCCCCATCAATGGGCGTGTTCCATGGCCCCGGAGAAATAGATGACCGACAGCAGAAAGAAAACAAACCCCTGAACGAAGGCCACGAAAATACCCAGGGCCATGATCGGCAGGGGCGCGAAGAAGGCTCCGGCCAGACCGAAAAGGATGGCCAGGACGATCTCGTGTCCCATCATGTTTCCGAACAGACGGAAGGAGAGCGACAGGATCCGTGCCAGATGGCCGATGATTTCAATGACAAAGATCAGTGGCGCCATCCACCAGACGGGTCCCATGAAGTGTTTGATATAGGCCGCGCCATGGTACTTGATACCGATAATGTGGGTGAAGACCACCACCACGACGGCACACGAGGCCGTGGTGTTGAGGTTGGCCGTGGGCGGTAAAAATCCGGGAATGATGCCGATCAGGTTGCCGATAAAAATATAGATGAAAATCGTGGCCGCCAGGGGAAAAAGCCACCGGGCCTCTTCACCGGCCGTATCGACCATGAACTCTTCAATCCCGGAAACGATCACTTCGGACAGGTTCTGGGCTTTGCCGGGAATCAAAGAGATGGTTTTGGTGGCAATGGCACCCAATGCAATCAGGATTGCCATGAGAACCCAGGAGTAGACCACATGGGGGTATGTGTGGGCGAAATGCCCCAGCCCGATCGCTTCAAAAATCTTCACGAAAAATAGATAGGGATGCTCCATCCTTAGACCGCCTCCTTGAAAATAAGTTTTTTGAGCTCAACCATGGTGGCCAGGGTAATGCTGGCGACCACGACGGAAAGACCGATGAACAAACCGATAGGGTTCACCACCTGCTGGCGGATAAGAAAGAAGATGATCACGCCGCTGATGATGAATCGGATGTAGTATTTAACCAGGATCACGTTGGGAGAAGTCAGATGTTGGGGGTGAAGCGCTTTTTTCAGGGTTTTTGCCAGCAGGTGGAAATTGACCGTAACGATGAGACCGCCGAAGATCAGCCCCCTGGCAAAGGGCGGAGAAGTTGCCAGCAGGCCAAGAAGGCTGACCGAAACCAGAAGCACCCAGTTGGATCGGGTAACGAAAGTGAGTAAGCGCTGCTGAATATTCACGGTGGTCGGATTTCGCTGCTACGGGTCACAATTTGCGGCTTTTTTTAATAGCCAGGCCAATGTTCCGATATCCGGCGGCGATACCGAGCCCCAGAAAGAGAAGCATCAACCAGGGTGATGTGTCAAACCGCCTGTCCAGATACACACCGATCCCAAGTCCGATAAATATGGAAAGTGAAACCGAGAAACCCAGGCTGGAGTAGAATGCCAGTTCTCGTATCCACGTTCGCGTTTCTTTTTTCATGGGAGTCGACCCTTCTCCGACCGCGAAATGGCGTCAGATAAGGCCTTGATCGGAATGTGTGCGTTTAACATAGCTGGGTGAGCAAGTCAATCTCAAATTGTTGCTGCGGCATCGAAACCCCTCACCACCGAAGCCGGCCGGCATCGAAAACCGGACCGTCCACACAAACGTGCCGGTAACGCGAATCGTCGTCGTTTACGCCCACCGCACATCCCAGGCAGGCGCCCATTCCGCAGGCCATCATGGCCTCGATGGACACCTGACAGGGGATGCTGCGTGCCGCGGCGATGGCGGAAACCGCCTTGAGCATTCCCATCGGCCCGCAGGCGCAGATCAAATCCGCCGGACCGGCATCCAGCGCCGCTTCCAGGCTGCGGGTCACCACACCCTGACGCCCCTGGCTGCCGTCATCGGTGGACACATCCAGCAAAAATCCGGGCAGGTCGAATTCGGTGATACAGACCAGGTCCTCCCTGGTCCTGCCACCGATGAAAACCACGCAACGATTGAGACCGCCTTTCCGCTCCAGCAGCGATTGCGCCAGGAATCGGATGGGCGGAACACCGACCCCGCCGGCCACGAGGATCAGCTGGCGACAGGTGTCGGGCACCAGGAAGGCATTTCCAAGCGGACCGATGACCGACAGCCGGTCGCCCTTCCGGCATCGGGACAGCTGCCGGGTCCCCTTGCCCACCACCTTGAAAAGGATCTCGATGCCGGTCACCCGGTCCGCCTCCCGGATCAGACCCAGCAGGGAAAAGGGTCTGCGCAGCAGGGGGGTGGCGTCGTTGCCGGTACGGACCATGACAAACTGCCCGGGTCTGGCGTTATCGAAACCGGCACTGCAGGCCAGTCCCATGCGGTAATAGCCCGCCGCAGCCGGCCGGTTCCACAACACGAGGGTGTCTTGTGCGGTCATACCTTCCCTTCCTCTAATCGGAGTCCGCATCCATGCCGATCAGTGCGGCGAAACGACCGGTCTTTCGCGCAGCCCGGTATGAAAAAAACAGGTGCGGATTGCAGCGGGTGCAGACTCCGGGGCCATGAACGTTGTCAGCAGCCAAACCGGCGGCGGCCAACTGGTGCCGGCTGATCCGCCAGAAATCAAAATGGTGCGGGCCCACGCGAAAGGGCCACAGCGGCCGGGGGATTTCCTTTTCGTAATTGATGAATTCGGCACAGCAGGGCCCCAGGGAGGGGCCGATGGCCGCGATCAACCGCCCGGGGTCACAACCGAATTCACCCGACATAACCGAAACCGCATCTCCGAGGATGTCGGCGACACTGCCCCGCCAGCCGCAGTGGACGTTGGCCACCACGCGCTTTTGCGGATCGAAAAGCATCACCGCCTGGCAGTCCGCCGTCTGGATCAGCAAACGAATCCCCGGCACATTCGTAATCAGGGCATCGGCCGACACCGGGCCGGTTTGAATGGGTTCACCGCATTCCCACGCCTCCCGCGAGACCACCCGGATGGCCGTGCCATGATTCTGACGGGTATACACGTGAATGCCGCCGCCGCTTCGCGCCAGCAGGCGCCGCCGATTGGCCGCCACCGCTTCCGGTTCGTCGCCCACGCCCGGACTGAGATTCAGCCCCGCAAAGGGCGCCCGGCTGAAGCCGCCGGACCGGCAGGCGATGGCATGGGTCAGCCCCGGAAACCGGCTCAGCGCCGGAAATTGAAAAAAATAATTATCCTTTTTTTTTACCAGCAGCAATCGGCAACCTCAGAAAACGAAAAACAGCAATGGGGTGGCCGTTGTGGAAACGGGCACATTCAGGACTGGAGCGCCCGGGCCAATGTCAGCACATCCACCCGTCTGGCCCCATCTTGAATCAGAACGCCGGCACAGGCATCCGCCGTTGCACCGGTGGTCAGCACGTCATCAACCAGCAGAACCCGCTTGCCGGCGCTTTGACCGGGGCGATTGACCGAAAACGCATTTTTGATATTCATGCGCCGCTGGCGCCGGTCCAATCCGGTCTGGGGTGCCGTGGCCCGGTCGCGCACCAGCAGGTCGCGAACGACATCGGTCCCCGCAGGCAGCGTCCACCTTCTCACCAGCAGGTAGGCCTGGTTGAAGCCGCGCCGGCGGAATCGGTTGCGGTGAAGGGGAACCGGCGCCACCATGTCGATGTCGCCGGCTGTCCAATAACGCCGGAACGTATCGAAAAGCAGCACCCCCAGCGGCGCGGCCAGGCGGACCTGCCCCTTGAACTTCAAGGCATGGATGGCGGTGCGCAGGGTTTGGTCGTAAATGCCGGCGGCACGGGCCCGGGTAAAGGCACCGGGACGATCCAGGCACCTGCCGCACAGGTGGTCCTCCCCGGCGCGGCCTTTAAACACCAGTCCACAGCGGGAACACAGGGGGGATGCCACTGCTGTCCACCGTCCCCGGCATCCCGGACAGAAATACGGGTCCATCGCTGCGGAACCGGCGTCGGTTATTCCCGGCGTGGCGGCCATATGGTGAAACAGCCGGCCACAGTCCACGCACCTGGCCGGAAACAGCGCGTCGGCCACGCAATGCAGCCAGCCGGTGAAGGCCCCCGGCACCATCTTCCGACCGAACACGCCCGGTCCTATTTCATCTGACCGACGATGGCCGCGGCAAACTGGGAACATTTGACTTCCTGGGCCCCCTCGATCTGCCGGGCCAGGTCGTAGGTCACCCGGCGGGCCTTGACGGCCGCCTGAACGGCATCGCGAACGGCGCTGCCCGCCTCTTTCCACCCCATGTAATCGAGCATCATGGCCCCGGACAGGATCAGTGAACCGGGGTTCACCTTGTCCAGTCCGGTGTATTTGGGCGCAGTGCCGTGGGTGGCTTCGAACACGGCGCAGACGTCGCCGATATTGGCTCCCGGCGCCATGCCCAATCCACCGACTTGGGCGGCCAGGGCGTCTGAGATATAATCGCCGTTGAGGTTCGGCGTGGCAATGACGCCGTATTCCTCGGGCCGCAGAAGCACCTGCTGGAACAGCATGTCTGCAATCCGGTCCTTGATCACCACCGTTCCCTCGGGTGCCTTTCCGTCGTAACGGTCATAAAGCTGGGCCTCGGTAATCGTCCGGTCGGCAAACTGATCCCGGGCCGCCTCATATCCCCACTGGGCAAAGGCGCCCTCGGTGAATTTCATGATATTGCCCTTGTGCATGAGGGTCACACTGGAAAAACCGTTTTCCAGGGCGTACCCGATGGCGCTGGCCACCAGGCGCTTGGTATTGGCCGGACTGATGGGTTTGATACCGATACCGGATGCGGGCGGCAGATCGACCCCCATCTTAGATTTGAAAAAATCCGCCACCGCGACCGCCTCATCCGAGCCCGACGCCCATTCGATGCCGGCATAGAGGTCTTCGGTGTTTTCCCGGAAGACCACCATATTGATCTTCTCCGGGAATTTCATGGGGCTGGGAACGGTTTCGATATAACGGACCGGACGGACGCAGGCATACAGGTCCAGCCGCTGCCGGATGGCCACGTTGAGACTCCGGATGCCCTTGCCGATGGGCGTGGTCAGCGGCCCCTTGATGGCCACCACATGGGTTTCAATGGTGTCCAGGGACGCCTGGGGCAGATAGTTGCCGGTTTGCGCGTATCCCTTTTCCCCGACGGGCAGTTCCAGCCATTCAATTTTCCGGTCGCCGCCGTAGGTTTTTTCGACGGCAGCGTCGATGACCGCCTCGGTGGCCCGCCAGATATCGGGGCCGATGCCGTCGCCCTCGATGAAAGGAATGATTGGATGGTCCGGCACATTCAGGCTGCCGTCCTTGTTTTTACTGATCTTTGCTGGATTTGCCATATACCGTTCCTCCTGACTTAAGCCCAATTATTAATTTTGAATTAAGTAATTCTATCTTTTTATACCGTTTTACAAAACGGTGCCATTCAGAATTAAAAATTCATCATTCAAAATTATATGGTCACCCCGTCGATGCCCGGCGCTGCCGGAAGGCTTCGTAGAGCACCACGGCCGCAGCAGCCGATGCATTCAGGGAATCCACACGGCCGCACAGCGGAATGGAAACCAGGTAGTCGCAATGCTGCCGGACCAGCGGCCGCAGGCCTTTCTCCTCGCCCCCCACCACCAGGGCCAGGGGGCCTTTGAGGTCGGCCTGAAAAATGGTCCGGTCCCCCTCCATGGCCAGGCCGGCCACCCAGACACCTTGTTTCTTGAGCATCCGGAGGGTACCGGCCAGGTTGGTCACCCGGCACAGCCGCGTGTGTTCCAGGGCGCCCGCGGAGGCCTTGGACACGGACGGGATCGCCCCGACAGCACGATCCTTGGGAATTACCAGGGCATCGGCTCCCGCACAGTGCGCCGTGCGCACGATGGCCCCCAGGTTATTCGGGTCCACGATACTGTCCAGCAGCACCAGCAGGCAGGCGCCGGTGTCGGAGCCGCTTTCGGAGAGGACCGATTCCAGCGAATCGACGGGCAAAGGGGACACCCTGGCGGCAATCCCCTGGTGCTGGCCGCTGCCGCAGGCGGCACGAATCTGCTCGGGATCCAGCGTCTGACAGGGAATCCGGCGTCGCTGCGCCAGGTCGACGACCCTGGCCTGACGATCGGAAAGACCGGCCCGGTCCACCATCACGGTATCGATCGTTCTTCGGCCGGCGCCCAGTGCCTCCATGACCGGATGAAATCCATAGAGGACCTCGCGGGTACCCGACCGCAGCCGCCGTTTTTGGGTTTTAGCGGCCACGGCACCCGGCCTCGCCCTTTAAACAGGCCTCGCCCTTTAAAATGGAAACAAACCGGCTGATGGCATCGCTCAGGTCGTCATTGACCACGGTGTGACAGTACATCCCCTGACGGGCAATTTCAGCCGCCGCGTTATCCATCCGTTTGTCGATCACCGGGCCGCTGTCCAGCCCCCGGTCGGTGATCCGCTGGCGAAGAACGGCCATGGACGGTGCCATGATGAAGATGGTGATGGCATCCGGATAGCGCTGCAGAATCTGTTCCGTCCCCTGGACATCGATATCGAGCAGTACATCCCGGCCGGCTTCCAGATGCGCCTCGATGAAGCGGGCGGCCGTGCCGTAATAATTGTCATGAACCCGGGCCCATTCCGCCCATTGGCCGGCATCGATTCCTGAACGGAACTGTGCCTCGGTGACAAAAAAATAGTCCACGCCCTCCTGCTCCCCCTCCCGGGGCGGGCGCGTGGTCGAACTCACCGAGTAGACCAGATCAGGCAGCTGTTGGCGTGCCGCTTCACACAAGGTGGTCTTGCCTGCCCCCGAGGGCGCGGAAACCACAAAGAGCCGGCCGCCCTTCATCCCCGAATCATGCTTTTGGGTATCTTCCAACGTCGTCACTTTTCCGATTTCAGGTCTTCGAATCGCTGGGAAACCGTTTCAAACTGAATGGCGGACAACACGATGTGATTGCTGTCCATGATGATAATGGCCCGGGTGCGGCGTCCCTGGGTGGCATCCACCAGATGCCGTTCTTTTCGGGCATCATCTTTCAACCGTTTCATGGGCGAGGAGCTGGGCGAGACGATGGCCACCACCCGTTCGGCCACCAGCGTGTTTCCGAAGCCGATGTTGAGCAGTTTTTTTTCCATGTCATTCCACGTTCTGAACCTGCTCGCGCAGTTTTTCGAGTTCCGATTTGACCGCCACGATGGTGTGCGACATGGCGGCCTTGCCCGATTTCGAGCCCATGGTGTTAAATTCCCGGTTGAACTCCTGAAGAAGAAAATTCAATGGCCGCCCGGCCGGCGTATCGTCGGCCATCAATGCCCTGAACTGCTGGATGTGGCTCCTGGCCCGCACGATCTCCTCGGAGATGTCGCCCCGGTCCGCCAGCAGCGCCGCCTCCTGGGCGATGCGGGTCTGGTCGATCTCCACGATACCGTGGGTAAGGGCCTCGATGCGCTCCTCGAGCCGCTGGCGATACATTTGCGGCAAGCCGGCGGCCTGGGTGCCGATCTCCTCCAGCATCGCCTCGATGGCATCCATCCGCTGTCTGAAATCCCCGGCCATATTCTCCCCCTCGACCCGCCGCATGGCGTCCAGGTCGGCCATGGCCGTCTTCAGACACGGTTCCAGTTGGGACCATACGGCATCCACGTCCTTTTCGGCCTCGACCGCCTGGATCATGCTGCCGGCCGCCAGGACCGACTCAATGGTTATCGGGCCCGCCAGCCCCAGGGACTCGTTCAAGGCGTTCAGGGCTTCGAAATAGGCCCGGGCGCGCGGCAGATTGGCCTCAAACCCGGTTCCCGCCTCGCTCTCGTCCTGAATCCGCACGCGGATGTCCACCCGCCCGCGGGCCACGGTGTCGGCAATGGTCCCTTTGATGCGCTCCTCCAGCGATTCGAAACCGTGGGTCAGTTTTAAGGCCACATCAAGGTGCCGGCTGTTGTACGACCGCACTTCCACGCGAACGGTGAACGGCCCCGCCTGGTTTTCCGCCCGGGCATAGGCGGTCATGCTTTTGATCATGATGGCGTCCTTTGCTTCAAATCCAGCATATATTTATTTCGGACCAGGGTTAAAAAGTCAATCAGGCGCCTGTCGGCATAATCGGGGTAGGTCCACGGCAGGGTGCGGAAAGCGCCCTTCCGGTAGATCAGGGTCAGGTCCGCATAAATGCCCTGCCCGATGTAAATGCGGTGGGTAAAATTCTTGCCGGTGGCCAGGACAAACCGTTCGGCAAGCAGATATCCCGGATCGATGTTCACCCGGCGTCGTCCCTGGCGCTGGTATTTTTGTTCCAGTTCGTTGGTCGCCTGCTTGATCGATGCCAGGTCCACCTGTTCGATGAGACGTTTGAAAACGACCAGCCGCCGATACAGCGGCCCGCCCATCTCCCTTTCGTAGTAGGTCGTGAAATCGAAGTTCAGCCAGGCGCTGACCATGTCCACCGGCCCCATCCGGTCCTGCAGGTCCCGGGTGATGTCGGCGGCCAGCGCCTTGTCTTTCACGAAAAAGCCCGCAACCAGCCTGGCGGGCATGGGGGATTGGGGCTGGCTCATGATACCTTCAAAGCGCTTTGGCCTCTTCGATCAGCATGATGGGGATGTCATCCCGGATTTCGTATACCAGCCGGCACCGTTCGCAGACCAGGCCGTCACCGGCCTCGTTGAGGTGAATTTCCCCCTTGCACCGGGGACAGGCGAGGATGTCGAGCAGCTCCTGGTTGATGGCCATTCCTTACTCCTTAACAGATGGTTCTGAATTATTGCCGTTGGCGGACAACTTGCGGGCGATGGCGGTGGTGCTGTGTCCCTCGAGGATCTCAACGAGACGGACCTGACCGCCATAGGCCTCGACCACGGACTTGCCGACCACGTCCTCGATCCGGTAATCGGCGCCTTTGACCAGGATGTCCGGCTTGAGTTGCGCGATGAGATTCAAGGGGGTGTCGTCATCAAAAAAAACCACCATGTCCACATCTTCGAGTGCGCTGAGAATGGCCGCCCGGTCCCGGCCGGGTAGAATGGGCCGCTGCGCCCCCTTGAGCCGCTGGATGGATGCGTCCGTGTTCAAGCCCACAATCAATCGGTCCCCCAGGTGGCGGGCCTGGTGCAGCAAACTGACATGGCCGGGGTGCAGCAGGTCGAAGCAGCCGTTGGTGAAAACGATGCGCTGCCCGGCCTGACGCCAGGTGGCGAGCCGGTCCGATGCCTCCGGGAGGCCGGCCACCTTCCAGAGGGTGGATGCGGGTTTCGGCTCCGCTTCACCCATCAGCGCGTTTTCCAGTTCGGCCCAGCGAAGCGCCCAGGTGCCCAGTTTCCCGACGACAATCCCGGCAGCCGTGTTGGCCACCGATGCCGCCTGGGCAAAGGACAGGCCGGTGGCCACACCGGCCGCCAGGGTGGCGATCACCGTATCGCCGGCCCCGGACACGTCAAACACCTCCCTGGCCCGGGCGGCAATCAGAACCGGCGAGGGATCCTCGCCGAAAAGGGCCATGCCTTCAGGCCCCCGGGTAACCAGCAGCCACGCGACACCCAGTTGCCGTCGAAAATCCAGGGCGACGGGAACCAGTTCACCTTCCGCCCGGACCCGGCTGCCGGTTGCCAGTTCCAGTTCGGCCGTATTGGGCGTGATGCAGGTGGCCCCGGCATACCGGCTCCAGTCCCTGCCCTTGGGGTCAATAAAAACAGGCACCCCTGCTTCGTTGCAGGCGCGGATGATCTGCTGGATGAACTCCGGGGAAGCAAACATGCCCTTGCCGTAATCCGACAGGATAACCGCGTCCGCACGGGGGATCATGTCCGTCGCCGCCGAGAGCAGCCGATGGGCCGTCCCGGTGGTGATGCCGCTGCCGTCCTCTTCATCCAGCCGAACCACCTGCTGTTTGCTGGCCATGATGCGGGTTTTGGTGGTGGTTGGCCTGTCGGCATCGGCGACGCAGCGATCATCGATGTTGAATGACGCCAGCAGGTCCTTGACCCGGCCGGCGGCCGTATCTTTTCCGATCAGCCCGATGAGGGCGGCACGGCAGCCCAAACCGGTGAGGTTGGCGGCCACGTTTCCCGCACCGCCAAGCCGGTAGGTTTTCTCATTGACCTTGACCTTGACCACCGGAACAGGGGCTTCCGGAGAAATCCGGCGGACATCGCCCCAATAGTAGCAGTCCAGCATCAGGTCGCCCACCACGAGGACGGTGGCCCGTCCCAGTCGGTCGGCCAGATGGCTATGCGTGGAAGAGATGGTCACACCGGGTCTCCATGGGTTTGGGGCAACCCGCTTTCGATCAGCCAGGCCCAGTAATGCAGGATAAAAATATGCGCCTCCTGGATACGCGCCGTGGTGGCGCTGTCCACCACGATGGCCTGATCCACCAGGCGGCTCAAGGTGCCGCCGTCTTTTCCCAACAGGCCTATGGTCTTCAGACCTGAAGAGGCGGCCTGCTCGACTGCCCGGACGATGTTTTCCGAGTGCCCCGAGGTAGAGATGCCGATCAGGACATCTCCGGAACGGCCAAGGCCGGCGACCTGACGGGCAAACACCTCACGGTAGCCATAGTCGTTACCCACGGCAGTAAGAATGGAAGTATCCGTTGACAGTGCCACGGCCGGGTAGGCCCGCCGTTCCCGCTCGAACCGTCCCACGATCTCCGCGGCAAAGTGCTGGGCGTCACTCGCGCTGCCCCCGTTGCCGCATATCATCAATTTGCCGCCGTCGAGCAGGCACTGCAACAGCATATCGCCCGCGGTTTTCAGGACGGGCGCCATGGGTTTCAGGTTTTCCAGACATTGGACATGCGCGTCGATCATGGTGTTCAGCATGGTTCCGTCATTCTCCCTCGTGTCGGCAGCGGGTGGTGTCGGCCCCATCACCATCACCGCGATTACCCAAAATCGATATTATTACCATACACGGGCGGGATTTGCAGCATTTTTATAATGACCCGACATGCTCCACGAAGGTCGGGGGCCCGAGGCCCCTATCCCCGGGGTCCGAGGCGCCACCTCCCCCGGGCAGTTCAAACACCGATGAAACGTCCTTTCAGGGAAGTCGATAGCACGCCGGCTTTGGCCGTCAATCAGTCCCGGGCCTCTGCGTATTCATAAACGGCAGCCGCAAGCAGGGGAATCATGATCTCGTGGTGGCCGGTGATGGCGTACCCGCGGCCGCCGGCGAGCACCGGCCGCTGAACCACATTGACACCGGGGCGGTAGTGCTGGATCATGTCAAAGTTGGCCGTGGTGAAATCCTTGACCGCATATCCCAGGTTGCGGGCCACGGCAAGGGCCTTTAAAAACACCTCCGGCATGACCACGGCACTGCCCAGGTTGATCACCACGCCGCCGCCGCCCAGTTTCGATACGCTGGCCGCAAATATACGGAAATCCCGAAGCGAGGCCTCGCCGATGGCGGCACCGCTGGCCGTCGGATGCTGGTGGACGATATCCGTGCCCATGGCCACGTGAAGGGTGTAGGGGATTTTCAATTCATGGGCACGGGCAATCAGGGCGCGCTGGATGTGGGGGGCCTTCTCCCGGCGCAGCAGCGCACCGACCGCCTCCCCGAAGCCCTCACTGCCGGCGGCGGATCGTCTGGCCGCATCGTTGACCAGCAGGGCGGTGTCGGCAGCCATGCCGAAGGAGCCGTCTTCCAGCTGCGCGCCCACGTCCTCCGAGGTGTGGCCGAAGCGCGCCAGTTCGGTATCGTGAATGGCCGCCGCGCCGTTGGATGCCAGATGGGTGATGAACCCGTCCGCGGCCAGCCCGGCCAGCACCGGGGCGCAGCCGGTTTTTATCACGTGCCCGCCGAACATGACCACAACCGGCTTTTTCCGCTGCCTGGCAACCGCAACGGCCCGGGCAAGGGCTTTGAATTCATCGGCTTTCAAAACGGCGGGCAGGCCATCCAGAAATTCTGAAACGGCCATGCCCCGCCGCAGCGGTCGGCCTTCAAGGGCCGTGGTCACCTTGGAGGGCCTGGCCGACGCCTGATAGGTTTTCAATAAGGAAAGATCTATTTCCTGATGAGGCATAATTTCAAGTCCATTCCGGGAGTCCCGGCAAACCGGGACACCCATTGGCATGCAGGGCGCTCGAATCGCACGGCATGGGGCGTTGATCGTTGCCGATTTTATATAGTGTCAGGCATGGATTGGCAATGGCTATCCCGACAGTCGGCGGTGACTGCCCTCTCCGGGGCACTGCCGATGGGGCCGCTTTCAACCCCATCGTTTACAAAAAGCGCCCCATGGGTTAAATACGGTGGCGCGTGGGATCCAGGAAGCGTGAGCGCTTACAGACAATAAGGAAAACGGGTGTGAAACATCTTTTCAACATAGAGGTCAGGGACCGGCATCGGCGGATACTGGCCCTGATCAAGAAAAACAGCGGTCGCCTGGTCATGGCCGCCGCATGCAGCCTGATGATTTCGGCGGCCACCACGGCAACGGGGTACCTGATCAAACCGGTCATCGACGACATCTTCGTGAACAGAGATACCACGGGGCTGATCGTCATGCCTCTGCTGGTGATTGTCGTGTTTCTGATAAATGGACTGGGTCGCTATGGCCAGGAGTATTTCATGAACTATGTCGGCGAAGATATCATTCGCCGCCTGCGCAATCAGCTTTACGACCACATCCAAGACCTCTCCCTGGCTTTTTTTCAAAAAGCGCGCACCGGCACGCTCATGTCGCGCATCACCAATGACGTCAATATCCTCAAATCGATGGTCTCGACCGCCGTCACCAGTTCCATGCGGGACATCGCCACCATCGTGGGCCTGACCGGGGTAATTTTCTACCAGAACTGGCGCATGGCCATCATCGCCTTTTTTGTGCTGCCAGTGGCCTTCTGGCCGATCTTTATCCTGGGACGCAAGGTGCGACGGGTGAGCACCGGCTGCCAGGAGGCCATGGCCAGCCTGAGCGCCTTCCTGCACGAAACCTTTGCCGGCAGCAAGATCGTTAAAGCCTTCGGCATGGAGCAGCACGAAAAGCGGCGATTCTTTGACCAGACCCGGCAGCTTTTCAACCTGGAGATTAAGGGCGTCAAGGTGCGTGCCCTTTCCTCGCCAATCATGGAATTCTTTGGTGGTCTGGGCATCGCTTTCGTCATCTGGTACGGCGGTTCGGAGGTGGTCGCCGGCAAGACCACGCCGGGTACGTTCATGAGCTTTCTTGCATGCGTCCTGCTTCTATACGATCCGGTACGGAAACTGAGCCACCTTAACAACACCATCCAACAGGGTATGGCCGCCGCCGACCGCGTTTTCGATATCATCGAGACGCCCTGCGACATCCAGGATTCCGCCGCCCCTCAATCCATCGTACCCGGACCTCACCAGGTTTCTTTTGAAAAAGTTCGCTTCAGTTACGGCAATCAGGATGTACTCAAGGGCATAGACCTGAAGGTGGATCATGGCCAAGTCTTGGCACTGGTGGGCATGAGCGGCGGCGGTAAGAGCACCCTGGCCAACCTGATCCCCCGCTTTTTCGATGTCACCGGGGGATGTATCCGCATTGACGGCACCGACATTCGCGACTATGCCCTGGCCAACCTTCGCAGCCAGATCGCCATTGTCACCCAGGACCCCATTTTATTCAACGAAACGGTTCGCGACAATATCACCTACGGCCGGCCCGATGCCACGGAGGAGCAAATCGTGGCCGCAGCCAGGGCCGCGTTCGCTCACGATTTCATCCAGCGCTTCCCCAACGGATATGACACCATGATCGGCGAACTGGGTGGAAGGCTCTCCGGAGGCGAAAAACAGCGCCTGTGCATCGCCAGGGCGCTGATCAAGAATGCGCCCATCCTGATTCTGGATGAAGCCACCTCATCTCTGGACTCGGAAGCGGAGTCCGTGGTTCAGAAAGCCTTGGAAAACCTGATGCACGGACGAACCACCGTGGTGATCGCCCACCGCCTTTCCACCATCGCCTCTGCTGATCACATCGCCGTCATTGTCGGCGGGCGTATTGTTGAAGAAGGCACACATGAAACCCTGTTGTCCGCCAACGGTGAATACCGCAAGCTCTATAGCATGCAGTATGCCGCCGGCAAGAAAAATGCCCTGTCGGCTGAACTGGAGGTCTGACCGCATTGTCTGAGAAACCATGAAAATCGCCTTACTTGTCAAACACTTTACCCGATCCGGGGGCAAGGAACGTTATGTGGTTGAGCTTGCAGGATCGCTGCAACAACTGGGCCACACCATCCACGTCTACGCCTATGATTGCGACCCCGACCTGACCGATAGGATAACCTTTCACGGCGTGCGCAAAGGCATGCCATTTTCCAGCGTCCTCAACACCCTCTCGTTTATCCGGGAAAGCAGGAAGCGACTCGCCTTTAGCACCTATGATATCATCCACTCCCACGAGCGAAATTATACCCAGGAGATCGTCACCCTCCACAGCCTCTCCTTTGTCCACGGCGTCGAAAAATACTCATGCCTCAGACAGCTGGACCAGAAATATTTCAGCCCGAGAAGTCTGCTCTATCTCTGGCTGGAGAAGCAGCAGATGAAATCCCCCTGGCTGGTTACCGTCTCAGGAGAAGTTTCCCGGGATGTCACCAAGCATTACGGACGCAGCCACCAAATCGTCTGCATCCCCCCGGGTGCCGATGTGAATCGGTTCTCCCCGGCCGCCGTGGCCGGCCTGCGGGATCAGGCAAGACAGGCGCACCATCTGGAAAAAGATGAACTGGCTGTCCTCTTTGTAGGTTCGGCGTTTCAGCGCAAGGGGCTGGACAGGGTGCTGCCAGCCATCCAAGGGAAAAGACGGCTTTTCGTGGTGGGCAGGGGTGACCGGCATGCCCGATACCACCGGCTCATCCGCCAGTATGGTCTTGAAGACAGGGTCGTGTTCACAGACATGGTGGACGACGTGGTGCCGTATTATGCCTTGGCCGATGTGGTGGTGCTACCGTCGCGGTCAGAGGCCTTTGGTATGAGCGTCCTGGAGGGGATGGCCTGCGGCCTGCCGGTGGTGGTCACGCCAAATGCAGGGGTGGCCGACCTGATCGTGCATGGCGAAAACGGGCTGATCATGCAGACCGACGTCGGCCTTGACCGATACTTGGACTTTCTTGGAAAGCCGGAAGAAAGGCGTCGGCTCGGTGAAAATGCCAGGCAGACGGCGCAGGCCCATACCTGGGAGCAGGTGGGGCTGCTCCATGAGGCATTTTACCGGCAACTCATCGCCAACCGCGGTTAAGATGGCCATGGCTACAGAATATTCTGAGCATACGTTTTCGCGACTGGTCCGCTGCAGAAGAGACCGTCTGTCCGAGACCATGCATAACCTGCTCAACGATCCGGACCGTTTCCTGGGTGGGGACGACTGCCACATCATCCAAGACAACTTCAAAAGCAAGCTGGGCCTGATCCATGTGGACGGCACCGATCTGGTAATCAAATACCACAACTACAAGGACTGGCTGCACAGGTTCCGGCGGTATTTCAGACCGACCCGGGCCAGCAAAAACTGGTATTATTCGAAACTGCTGCTCAACGAGGGGATCTGGGTGCCCGAACCGGTGGCCTGCATTGAAACGCGCATCGGGCCGCTGCGGGGTAAGTCTTATTTTATCTACAACTATGTCAAAGGAACGAACGGTGAGGATTATTTCCTGGAACACCGAAAGGATCCCCAAAGGACGGCCTTGGGCATGGAACTGGTGGTAAATCTGCTCAGGCGTTTCAAGGAACTGGGCTTGATCCACGGGGATATCCGCATGTCAAACCTGATTTTCAAAAACGACCGCATCTGCCTCCTGGATCTTGACGACATCAAGCCGATGGTCTGGTTTCATGCGCGCCGGGTTAAAAACCGCGATATCCGGGGATTGAGAAAGGATATCGGCTATAACATCCCCGAGGAACTCCAGGAACCGTTTTTAAGGCGTCTGGCATCTCTGTAATCGGCTTTTGTAAGCACATTAATCTTCGCCAATGTGTGTTTTCCACGGCAATTTCAAAAAGACGCACTTACAGCGATTTGCCGGCCTGCCTGGCTATCGCCGTCCAAGCCCGAAATCCCGACGCCCAGTGCCCGTAAAAGATACTTTCCACAGCACGGTAGTCATAGCCAGCAACGAGAAGAAAATCATATCCAGTTGGTGAATGAAGACCGGCTCGAACATGCCACCAACCAAAAATACGACCATTGAGGCCATCATGGTTCTGGCCAGCGCCTTTGATGAGACAGATACCCCCCGGACGGATGTTTTTATACCCATAAAGAAATAGGCCGACAGGAGATAGAGGTATAGACCTATTCCGACCAACCCCATACGGACACCAATGCTTAAAAACATGTTGTGTGGAAAAATTACGTATATGTCTTTCCTGTATATCTTCGGAATCCGGTTGAAATATCTTTCATTGGCATACACCTTTTCATTATCAAAGATATCGATGGCATAACCGGTGCCTTTTACAGGATGGTCCTTGATCACCTCGATATAATACAGGATTGCGCCCAGACGGTGTTGATTGCTGACTGATTTTTCTTTAAAAAACCTTTCCTTAACAGGCGACCCCAGCAAGCCGATGGTGATAATCAATAATACCGGCAAGATTATCTTTAGATTCTTTTCAAGTAAAAAAAGGCAGAAAACAGACGCAACCAGCGCCAGAATCCCACCCCGAGACTGGGTCAGGAAGGTGGTGGTGATACAAATCAGTATAGCAGTTGCTATCAATGACTTTAGATATTTGTTTTTGGTATTTCTGAATTCATAAATCGAGAAAACAACCGCGATATTGGCTCCGAAACAGATGATATTGTGTGCGGCTGAATCAAAGCCAAGCCGTGTCGACCAGTTGTTGGCTTGTATGACATAAAAATAAACAATCGCGCCGGCACAAAAAATCAGGATTGAAACAATTGCGGTACGTATAAACCATTCAATCATGGCCTCATCTCCAAACACATTCGTGACAAGGACCCATAGAAAAATGTATTTTACTAGATGCGAAAAGAGGCTATCGAAGCTGTCACCTATTTTGTATGCAAAAACAGATGTAAGAACCGCCCATACCAAAATAAGCAGGATCGGTAACGTCAAGGGAGAAGCAACATCAATTGCGATCTTTTTCTTCGCCGCCAAAACAATAAAAACAATGAACGCAATATAAAACAGAATATCTTTTATTGAATTTACGTGAGGGAATGCATTTAAGAAAAACGAAGAGAGGAATATGACTGCTATTAGAGTATTGGGTTTTTGATTGAGAAAAAAATTCTTAACTATCAGCATATCAACTCATCATCAAACGGTCTTTGTGGTTCTAAAGTATATACACGAAAAGATATTTCTGGAACGACAAGCTTTTCGACGGCCAACAAGCACAAAAGGCATCAGCGGTTCAAGAAATATTTCAGCCGTTTCCTATATTTTCGAATCTTTTGCCTTACCCATCGCATTCTACTGAATTTACGAGGAGATGCCCAGTTCGACTGCATGACAACCCCCAGATACCGCCCCGATAGAGAGTGGTCATTTTCGCCAGCCATCTGATCTCTGAAGAATTGTTCTGCATAATGATACACCTTGAACAGCGGACTCTTGGGAATAATGGGGATTGTGTTGGAATAGTGAAGGTATTCACCGTACAACTGCATTTCACACGGATAGGTTATCAGCAGGCTGTATATGGATTCATTATTGCGTGACAGGTAGTCTTCATACAAACTCTGCAATACCGCGCATGACCAAATCAGGGGCGCATAACCAAAATTATACTGCGGTCCGGAACGGTTGAAGCCACGTGCGATTCTGCTTGCCAATTGTTGAAATTTTTCAATGATCGCATCGTCGTAAGTGGCGGCAAAATCAAAAAGGTCTTCGGATCGATGCTGAATGGTGTATGGCACGCCTTCTTCAGCAAAAAAGTCGGACAGAGAAAACGCCTTGATAAAATACGAATCGGAATCCAACCATAAATAATTCCGGCATTTTCCCATGCGCCAAAATTCAAGTTTGATGAGCTGTTGCAGCAAGTGCTGTGGATACGAAGCGGGGACCTGCCCGTAGGTCCTGCAACTTTCCGACAATATCTCCTCATCGGTTAAGAACGTGCAGGGCATCCCTTCAAAACACGTCTTAAATGAGTCGAGATCCTTTTGGGGAACGCACATATACAATGGAATAGAGTCGGTATTGTAGCGTTTAATGCTCTCTGCCAATCGCTTGGCTCGGAGCATGTCCCTGTCATAGGATTTACAGAATAGGACCAGATTTTCCATAGGTCTATATTTCGTGTGCCGGGCTTTTGACAATGTTGGCAGCAATGTGAACCAGTTGTTCCACCGCCTTTTCGATGGTGTATGCCTGGCGTTGTTCCAGATCCGGAAGTCCTGTTTCTCGCCACTGCTCGAATAGCTTCTTCAACGCCGTGGCGATAGCCCTGGAATCCCCTTTCCTCAGGGAAAGATGACCGCAGGCCGTCAACATCGTGTCCAATTCCGAACCTTCCAGAACAATACCGAATACCGGTCGGTTCGTCAGCATGTATTCGTAAAGTTTGGAAGGGATATACTCGTCCCCCCCCATGCTGTCACCGTGAATCAGGAGAAGGAGATCACAGCGATGCATTTCTTCAAAAACTCGCTCTCTGCCAGATTTCCCTGTCTCCGGATCGCGTTCGAGCCGTCCATGCAGGTGCACCATGTCATGCAGCCCATTATGTTCCAGAACCTGCCTGGACACCGGATCCAGATCGGCTCCGTAGACATCAAGCACCACCTTCTCCCCAGCTGATGGGTGTGTTTCTCTCAACCGATGCATCGCCTCGAGAAACTCGCCCAGATTGCGATGTCTGGCGAGGGACCCGAAGTAGCCGACATGCAGCTTATCCCTTTTGGCGTAGGCAACGGTATCGATCGGCGGAGGATCGGCACCCGGCCGAATGACATGCCCTTTGTCGGTCGTCTGAGTTCGTTCTGCAGCGCTGGACAACGCTTTTTCGGTAAAATAGACAACCGCATCGGCATGCCTGAAAATCAGCTGTTCCAACCAGCGGTGAAACCGGTAACGCTGATAGCGCCGTTTTTGGCCGGCCATGATCAGCGGGTCATGGATTTCGGCTAGCCACGGCAGCCCGCACCATCTGGAAACTAGGAAGCCGGCGACATGGGTGCTCGTGGGCCCGGCAGTGGAATAAACCAGGGCGGGATGATGCTCACGGACGGCACGTCGCCCCCGGATGGCCGCCGAAAGGAACCACGACCAGTGGCTGTCCAGGTTGATGAACAGTTTTTCCAGCAGCAGGAAGGGAAGCAGCGGCAGGGCCACCAAAACTTTGAAGAACCGTTGCCGCGGCCTGGCATCCGTCTTGTTGGCGATGACGTGCCGCATCTCGAACAGAAAGCCTGACGGTGCGGGGCTGAATATCTGGTAGTGAGGGAAACGGTGGTCTTCTCTCCCGGTCGGTGCACTGATGACAACGGGCGTGATGCCTTTACCCATCATCATCGGGAGCCTATCCGTAATGGTATGGCTGGCCGCCCTGCCGTCCATATTAAAACAGTGGGCGAGAATCAGCCATCGTTGAGTTTCGGCCATGTCGCAATTGTCCTCTTCCATTAAATAAAACGACGCTCATGCCGCATCACTTCTGTTGTGAAACCTTCGGACGATTCTCGACATGCGCCCTTTGCCGATGACCGCGGCGTCATGGTTTTTCTCGATTAATGCCTTGCGGGCAATAATAACCGCCACTGTCCATGGTTTGCTGTAACACGGCATCATTGTTTCTCAAATGGGACCTGTCGTTTTCCGCATGCCACAAATGATAGCATATGGCCATGAATGGATGGGTGCGACGTTTCAGGCCGTAATTCGTGAGCCGAACCACCAGTTCGGAGTCCTCTCGCCCCCACCCGACAAAATCCTCATTGAAACCATTTACTGCCAGAAGATCCGTTTTGAAAATTCCCATGTTGCAGCTTCGGGTTCCAGAAGCGCCTGGCGCCGGCAAAGATGGGAGCCATGGACACCGAATCACGTGGTGCGCGTTGGAAAGTCCGCCCAGGATGATGTATTTAAAAATGTTCCCAATGGAATTGGCCTGCGGCCAATCGAATGCATCGGCGATCGGTTGTTCCACCAGTACCCGTTTGCCCTGGAAAAAACGTCGGCTTCGGGCCAGCCGCACGTGGTCGGTAACAAAATGCCGGTTGGGGATGCAATCACCGTCCATTAAAATGATATAGTCGCCAGTCGCCCGGCGAATGGCATCGTTTCTTATCTTCGCCGCCCTGAACCCCTCATCCGCATGCCAGACATGCATGAGCGGGTACGGTAGCCCCGGTTCCATCTGTTCGATCACCAATCGCGTCGCATCTGTTGATCCGTCATCGGCAATGATGACCTCACTCGGGCAATGGGTCTGGTGGGCCAAACCGTTCAACACCTTGGTCAGCGCATCCGGACGATTGTAGGTCGTCACGATCACGGATGGGTTCACGATGGGCCTCCTTCGGGCCGGTCTTTTTCCAGCAGGCGGCGGGTTGCCTGAAGCACATCGGACACAGTGATATCCGTCATGCAGCGGCAGCGATGTTCATCGCATTGACGCTTGAAGCAGGGGCTGCAGGCCGGTGCGGTGCGCACCACCTGATGCCCGTCCCCGAAGGGCCCGGTTCGCCAGGGGGCGGTAGGGCCGAACAGGGCCACGACCGGCGTGCCGACGGCCGCCGCCAGGTGCATGGGGCCGGTATCGGTGGCCACCAGGGTCCTCGACAGGTGATACAACGCGGCCAGCATCTTCAAACTGGTCCGCCCGGTCAAGTTGGCTGCCGGCGCCGCCATCATCCCCATGATCGATTGCACCACCGGGTTGTCGGCCGGACCACCGGTAAAGACAACATCCACATGGTGGTCACGGACCAGGCGGTCGGCCAGCATGGCGAAGCGGTCGTTCAACCACAGCTTGGTCTCCCAAAGCGCAACCGGGTTGATGGCCACCAGCATGCGCGATCCGTCCACCTCCTGCTCGCCTAACAGCTCCCTGACAGCGGCGATGTCACCGTCGGAAAAGGGGATGTCGTAAACCACCTTGCGCGTGGTTATGCCGATGGCGTTTAAAAGCATCAATCCCCGGGTGAGGGCATGCACCTCCATGTCCACCGGTGGTATGCGTTCGTTGAGAAACAGATAACTGAACTCCTGGTGTTGCATGCCCTTGTCGAACCCGATCTTGCGTTTTCCCCTGGCCATCCCCACCAGCAGACCGCTTTTCAGCAGGGCATGAAAGTCGATGATGATATCGTATCGCGTATGGCGAAGGTCCTTCCAAAAACGCCGGATCTCCTTCAACGCCTGGCGGCGGTCCGGTCCCCGCAGCCGGCGCATCCATGATTTTCGTCTGGAGACCAGCACGCGATCCAGGGCCCGGTGCCCGACAACCAGGTCCGCTGCCGCCTCCTCGATCAGCCAGGTGATGTGGGCCTGCGGGTAGTGCTCCCGGATGGCGTTCAGCGCCGGCAGGGTGTGGATCACATCGCCGATGGCGCTGAGCTTGACAATAAGGATATTCACAGCAGCCCCTTGAGGGTATCGAACACCAGCTCCACACTGACCTGTTTCATGCAATTCATGTGGCCCAGGGGGCACACCGGTTTCATGCACGGACTGCATTCGATGGGCACCCGGACAATCCTGCTGGTGTCGCTGTGAGGGCTGGTGGTGGTGGAATTGGTAGAGCCGAAGATGGCCACCAGGGGGGTGTTCAGGGCGGCCGCCACGTGCATGAGCCCCGAATCGTTGGTCACGAAAGCATCGCATCGGTCGATCAGGGCCATGGCCTGGCCCAGGCTGGTCCGGCCGCTGAGGTCAATGGCCGGACCGTGCATCATGCGACGGATGTTTTCTCCCAGTTCCCGATCCGAAGGGCCGCCGAATATCAACACCGTCGCCCCCCATTCATCCCGCAAGCGGTCACCCAGGGCAGCATAGCGCTCCGGAAACCACTGCTTGGCCGGGCCGAAGGTGGCGCTTGGATTGAGGCCGACGATCCTTGCCGCTGGATCGACGCCTTGGCGGGTGAGAAGTTGCCGAGCCTGTTCGCGGTCGTTTTCACCAAGGGTGAGTTCAAGCACCTGATCGCCATCAACCACCCCTATACCCTTTAGGATCTCAAGATAGTAGCCGGTCTGATGGATGGCCTTGATGGCCCTGGTGCACCGCACCGCATGGGTCAGCAGCGGGCGACGGGCGTCGGTGTCGAACCCGATGCGCACCGGAATGCCGGCCAAAAAGGCAATCAGGGCCGCTTCGATGGCGTTCTGCAAAAAAATGGCCGCGTCGAAACGATGCCGCCGCAAATCCCTGGCCAGGCGGATCGGTCCCATCGCTCCCCGGTGTCGGCCATTGGCCTCGTAAACTATAATCTCGTCCACATGAGGGCTGTGGGCGAACACCGGCGCAACCCAGGGTTTGGCCAGCAGGCTGATTCGGGCACCGGGGAAGTGGCGACGGATAGCACGCACGGCCGGCGTGGTCATGACGGCGTCACCGATCCAGTTGGTGGAGCGGATCAGCAACCGCTTGATTGCTTTTCGCTCGTTGACATTCATTGGGAATCCAGGGCTTCTGATTTATTCAACCTCGCACCTACGTACTGGGTATCATCCTCATCGAAATCGGGATCGAAACATCACCATCTCCATGCTTATAGATTACCGTCGGACAAAATACCCCGGGATTCAGGGCCTGGGCCAGGGGGTGAAGGTTTTGGTTTTCCAGCGGCGATGGACCCAGAACCATTGGTCGGGTTCGGCCCGGATTCCCTCTTCGATCACCTTGGTATACTGGGCGGTCCTGGCTTCAACATCCTTTCTCAGGTCTCCGGTGGTGGGCGCCGGGGTCAGGATCTGTCCAAAAACCGCCCGAAAGCCATCCGCCTGGCGGTAGAGGAATACCGGCATCACCGCAGCCCCTGTCTTCATGGCGATCACCGCCATGGCCTTGGTCGTACAGGCAGGATGTCCGAAAAAATCGACCCAAACCCCGTCGTAGTAATCCACATTCTGGTCCATCAGCATGGCAACGGCTTCGCCTTTTTTGAGCGCCTTGAGAATTTTCAGCAAGGCACGCCGCGATTGAATCAGCCTGGCGCCAAATCGGGACCGGGTGCGTTCGAAAAAACGGTCCAGCGGCTTGAAGTCAAGCGGTCGGTAGACGATATTGATAGGGATATCCACTTGTCCGGCGACGATGGGGAGCAATTCCCAGTTGCCCATGTGCGCGGTAATGACCAGCACTCCGTTTCCCTGCCGGTAGGCGGTCCGGTAGTTATCCAACCCCTCTACGGTGATATGCCGGCAGAGGGTCTCCCAATCGACGGTCAGCGACCATCCCACCTCAAACAAAATCTGCCCGAGGTTTCGGTAGACCGCCTTGGCAAGGGAGCGCCGCTGTGTTGGATCCAGTTCGCGTCCAAGGGCCATCTGCAGGTTTTTCAGCGTGACCTCCCGATGCCGCTTGTCCAGCAGGAACGCGGCCTCCCCCAAAAAATTACCCATGCACCTGGCCACAGGTCGGGGAATCCATCCGATGAGCTGGGCCAGTCGCTCCAGCAATTTGAACAGCCGCAGTTCGCTGCTTGTTAAAGTTCTTCGAAGATTCATGGGAAATGTTCGGGTAAAATTCAGCCTCTCAGCAGCCCAGATAGGTGACGGCATTCTCGAAGATACGGATCCCGGCCCCCATTTTGCTGCGGTCGATCCTCCCGGCCCGTTTCTGTTTTTCCGCCTGCCGCGTCCAGTCCGGATGATTGGTCACATGGTTGTAAGCTTCCGGGTGCGGCATCAGGCCGAAAATCCGTCCGGTGGGATCGCAGATACCGGCAATGTCGGCCAGGGAACCGTTGGGGTTGTGGGGAAAGGCGCCGGCGGCCGGCCGGCCGTCGGGCATGGCATATTGCATGGGGATCTGACCGTTATCCTTAAGGGCCTGCAGCGTTTCGTCTTCCGCATAAAACTTGCCTTCGCCATGCCTGACCGGCAGGTCGAGGGCATCGATGCCCCGGGTAAAAATGCAGGGCGAATCCGGATTGATCCGTGTGCGCACCCATTGATCCCGGAAGTTGCCGCAGTCGTTATAGGTCAGGGCCACGGATCGCCGGGTGTAGTCCCCGTCGATGCCCGGCAGCAGCCCCAGGTTGACCAGGGTCTGGAATCCATTGCAGATGCCGACGATCAGCTTTTGTGCGGCCACAAAATCGAGCAGGCGGTCACCGATGTTCGTTTTCAGGCGCAGGGCCTGAATCACACCGGCGCCATGATCGTCACCCCAGCTGAACCCCCCGCCAAAAGCCAGGATCTGGAAATCGTCGAGGGATACGTCGCCGGCGATCACCGTGTTGATGTGCGCCCGTGTGGCCGCCGCCCCGGCCAACTCGAAGGCGTAGGCCGTTTCAAGATCACAGTTCAGGCCGAAGCCCGTCAGCACCAGTACATTCGGTTTTGTGCTCATATCAGGTCCCCGAACGGCCCTTTCCAGGCCGACTTCATCTGTTCAACGGTCAATTCCGCAATGCACTTACCATGCATGCCGTCGATTTTCAATTGCGGCGTCCGGGTAACCCGCCCCACGCAGGCGGCCGTCTGGCCGGCCATCAGCCGGTCAAAGGCGTCCCGGTTTTCCGGTGCCACGGTAACGATGAACCGGCCGGCACTTTCCGAGAACAAAAGGGTGTCGTCCCGATCGATACCGTCCGAAGGCACCCGCTTCAGGTTCACCGCCAGGCCGGTTTCACCGGCCATGGCCACCAGCGCCAGATGAACGGCCAGCCCGCCCCGGTAGATACCGTGGCAGGAAGCCAGCAACCCCTTGCGCACGGCTTCGGCCATGAGGCGATAGCAGACGGCAAACCCGTCGGGATCGACGACGGGCACATTCAGCCCCAGTTCTCCAAAAAGCTCGTAGTACTCCGACCCGCCCAGTTCATTTCTGGTGAGCCCGACCACATAAACCAGATCGCCGGGGACTTTCGCATCCATGGTGAGGCATTGGCCCACATCCTCGATGACGCCGGCCACCGAGAACTGGAGGGTTTCCAGTGCCGAAACCTTATGGGATTCGCCGTACCGCCCCGGCAGATGGCCGTCCACGTACATGGAATCCTTGCCGGAGAGCAGTGGAATGCCATAGGCCATGCACATCGTCTTCAGCGCCCGGCAGGACCGCACCAGCCCGGCGGCTTTATGCTTGCCGTCGGGGTTCCTGTCCGCATCGTACTGAACGCTGGGCCAGCAGAAATTGTCGACCCCGCCGAGGTGGTCCGGATCCCCGCCCACGGCAATGGCACGGCGCACGGCCTCGTCAATGGTACAGGTGGTCATGTGATAGGCATCGATGGCGGAATACATGGGGATCAGCGCCTGTGAGAAAACCAGGCCGCGCTCGGAGGTCAGCACCGGCCGAATGACGGCCGCATCGCTGGGCACATCCCGTGCGGCCCCCACAAGCGGTTTGATCACGCTGGTGCCCTGCACCTCGTGGTCGTACTGTCGGCAGACCCATTCCTTGGAGCAGACGTTCGGCCGGGCCAGCATGTCCAGAATCAGGCCTGCGAAATCCTCGGGCACGCCAACCACCGGCTCGGTCAGTCCGCGAAGGGCCGGCGGCCGCCAGACGGCCTCGAACTCCCACTGGGGGAAGGCCGATGTGAGCAGATCCAGATCCACGTAGGCACAGGTGGCCCCGTTGTAGGTGATGTGGATTTTCCCGCTGTCGGTATAGGTGCCGATGACGGTGCTTTCGACTTCGTGCTGCCGGGAAAGGGCCATGAAGCGATGCAGGTGGTCGGGATCGATGGCCACCGTCATACGCTCCTGGGATTCCGAAATCCAGATCTCCCACTGATCCAGGCCGTCGTATTTCAACGGGACCTTGTCCAACTGGATGTCACAGCCGTTGGAAAACAGGGCGCTTTCGCCGACCGACGAGGACAGTCCGCCGCCGCCGTTGTCGGTGATGAAACGGATCAATCCCTCGTCCCGGGCGTCGATCAGGAAATCGTGCATTTTTTTCTGGGTGTAAGGGTCGCCGATCTGAACGTGGCCGGCCGGGGTGTTTGCGGAAAACGTGGCCGATGAGGCCGTCACGCCGTGGATGCCGTCCTTGCCCACCCGGCCGCCGCACATCACGGCCAGGTCTCCGGGCAGGATCGTCTTCTGGTCCGAGGGTTCGCCGTTGATCTCGGCCGGCATGATTCCCAGGGCGGTGACGAACACGAGGCATTTTCCCAGGTACCCCGGATGAAACATCACCTGGCCGAAGGGGGTGGGAATGCCGCTCTTGTTGCCGCCGTCGCGGACCCCTTCGATGACGCCGTCCAGCAGCCTTTTGGGATGCAGCCGCGGCTGGAGATCCCCGTCGTAGTCGCGCGGTCCGACGCAGTAGCCATAGCTGCCCATGATCAGCCGCGAGCCCTTGCCGGTGCCCATGGGGTCCCGGTAAATGCCGACAATGCCGGTGATGGCGCCGCCGTAAGCTTCCATGTTGGACGGCGAATTGTGGGTTTCCCCGGTAATCACGTAATTGTGGTCCCGGTCAAAGCGCCCTACCCCCGCATTGTCCCACAGCACGGACACCACCCACTCTTTTCTGGCTTTCAGTTCCAGGGTGGGTCCCTGGATATAGGTTTTGAACAGGCTGTCGATCGTCTCCGTTTTACCGGACTCGAGGTCGCGGTAGGTGAACCGCCCGCCGAATGTATTGTGGTTGCAATGATCGCTGCGCGCCTGGGAAAGGTATTCCAGTTCCACATCCGTCGGGTCTGAAAGGGAGACCTGGCGGCGCTGCCGCTGGACCTCCGGTTTCAGGAAATAGGACCGGATCGTCGGGATGTCATTGGGATTGAGAGACAGGCTGCGCTCTTCGCTGAGGCGGGTCAGCGTGTCGTCGCTGTCGATGGAAAGCGTGGCCACCTCGGGGTGATGGTCGAGAATCACCTTGGGAATGATAAACCCGATGCCGGTGGCCGGATCCCACTGGCTTCGATCATAAACGGCCCACTGCTGGATGATGTCGTTGGCCAGCAGTTCACCGGCGATTTTTTCGGCGTCCCGGCGGGAGATCCCGTTTCCCTTCAGGCAATAGCGTTTGGACGTATAGATGGCCTCGCCGGGCTTCAACGGCGACCGCAGCAGATCCTCCACTGCTTCAACGGCGGTGGCGCCCGGATTGTCCCGCACACCGGGACGGAAGCCCACCCAGATGATCCAGTCAAAATCCACATCCAGGGGCCGAAGGGAGGACACCTGGGTCACCGGATTGGTGAAAATCTCCGTCCGGATCGTTTCGGTCTGATCGGGTGTCAGGTCCGCATCGATGGTTACGATATGGATCGTGCGTACCCGGTGCAGATCGATGTCAAAATAGTTCTTGGCCTTGACGCAAAGGGACTGCCCCTCTGCATCCAGAAGCTGCTCTTTTAGCGTGACTTCGATTCGTTGCGGCATGATCAACCTGTTTAATTTTGAATTTTAAATTTTTAGTGTTGCATTATGAATTGTATTTTTCTGTCTGATTTCAAAACGATAGAATGCTCTTATTCAAAATTAAAAATTCATCATTGGATATTTAAAATCCGTCAGCTCGAGAATATGCGGGTAATATCATTGTAAAACACAAAAATCATCAACAGAATCAAAATAAAGATACCGGCCTGCTGGGCGATCTCGCGCATACGGACGTTGATGGGACGCCGGATTGCCGCTTCGATGAAGAAGAACATCAGATGACCGCCGTCGAGCACGGGGATGGGCAGAAAGTTGAGCACGGCCAGGTTGATGCTCAGCACGGCGATGAAAAAAATCAGGTTGGTGAATCCCGCCTTGGCCTGCTGCCCCGCCATCTCCGCAATCATGATCGGCCCGCCCAGGGTCTTGGTGGACACCGTGCCCTTGATCAGTTTGCCGATGCTCAACAGGGTCAGCCGGGAGATCTGATAGGTCTGTTCCACCCCCTCCGCCACGGCTTTAACGAGGCCGCGTTTGATGGTGATGCGATCGCCTTCGGGAATATCGATGCCCGGTGAGGAAATGCCGATGCGGTAACTGTCCACTTTTTCACCCAGCACGTTTTCCTCGCTGAACAGCACCGGCACGAGTTCAACCGTCAGGGCTTCCCCGTTGCGGACCACCCGGACGGCAAGCGGCTCCCCCCGGCTCTGGGAGATGATCGTTTTCATCGTATCCCAGCTGTCTACGGCCTGATCGTTGATGGCGACGATCAGATCTCCTTTTTGCATGCCGGCTTTTTTGGCCGGGTAGCCGTCGGCCACTTCACCGACATAGGCCTTGAGAGGTGCCAGCCCGGAAAACCCGACGTCATAGTAAGGCGCATCGTCTCCCAGAATATCCTTGGCCACCTTGGTCTGCGGGGTGACCGCCACATCGAAAACGGTGCCGTCGCGCTTGACGGTGACCCGCACCTGGCCGCCCCCGCCCTCGGCGACCAGCCGGTTGATGTCGCTCCAGGAGGCCACCGTTTCACCGCCCACGGCCGCGACAAGGTCGCCGGTCTGCAGTCCGGCGCGGTCCGCCGGGCTCTCGGCGACCACGTGGTTGACCACCGGGCGGATGTCTTCGGTCCCGATGAAGGTGAAAAAACCGGTGTAGATGATGACCGCCAGCAGCAGGTTGAAAAAGGGGCCGGCCGCCACGATCATGATTTTCTTGAACACGTGCTTGTGGGTAAAGGAATAGGGGATCATTTCCGCGTCGAGTTCCGCATCGGGCTCATCGCCCACCATCTTGACGTAGCCCCCCAGGGGGATGGCGGAAATCCGGTAATCGGTCATGCCCACGGTCCTTCCGAAGAGACGCGGACCGAACCCGAGGGAAAACTTCTCGACACCGACGCCAAACAGCCTGGCGACGAGAAAATGACCCAGCTCGTGGAAAAAGATAAGAATGCCGAGAACGACAACAAAGGCAAAAATATTGGTAGTCATAGGCGATACGTTAACGCTCCTGCTTGCGGATCAATGAATGGGCGATGTCTCTGGCCCGTCGGTCCGCCTCGATGATGTGGCCGAGGTCGACGCCATTTTCTCCGCCATGGCGGTTCAGGGTATGGTCGATAACCGGATAAATTCCAGAATACGGCAGCCGTTCTTCCAGAAACGCGGCCACGGCGACTTCATTGGCGGCATTGAGCACGGCCGGCATGGTTCCCCCCTGTTCACCGGCCCGGTAGGCCAATGCAAGGCAGGGGAATCGCTCCAGGTCCGGATCTTCGAAGGTCAACCCGCCGATGCGGGCAAAGTCGGGGGCGGGCACGTCCAGCGGCAGCCGGTGAGGATGGGACAGCCCGTAGGCGATGGCGCCCTTCATGTCCGGGACCCCCATCTGGGCGATCACCGCACCGTCTTCATAGACGACCATCGAGTGAACGATGCTCTGGGGATGGACCACGACCTTGATGCGATCGAAATCCACATCGAACAGCCAGCGGGCTTCGATCACTTCCAGGCCCTTGTTCATCAAGGTGGCCGAGTCGATGGAGATCTTGCTGCCCATTGACCAGTTGGGGTGGCGCAGCGCGTCCTGGGGCGTGATGGTGTCGAATTGGGACGCCGGCCGGTTTAAAAAGGGGCCGCCGGATGCGGTCAGCAGAATCTGGCGGACCCCGTTCTTTCCCCGGCCCGCCAGGCTCTGGAATATGGCGCTGTGCTCACTGTCCACGGGCATCAGCTTGACGCCATGCACGGCGACCGCCTCCATGACGATGGCACCGGCCATGACCAGGGTTTCCTTGTTGGCCAGGGCAATGTCCTTGCCCGCTTCGATGGCGGCCAGTGTCGGCACCAGGCCGGCCGCGCCGACCATGGCGCCCAGGACCATGTCGGTATCCGGGCAGGTGGCCGCCTGGACATACCCCGCTTCTCCATGGACGATCTCCACCTTCAGGCCAGACGGCAGCAGGGACTTCAGCCGGCTGGCGTGGTCGGCATCGACCACGGCTGCCAGCCGGGGGGTGAACCGGCGGATCTGCCGGGCCAGGTCCGCCACGCTGGTCTTCGCCGTCAGTGCGGCGACGCTGAACCGATCCGGAAATTGGGATATGATGTCGAGTGCATTGGCGCCGATAGAACCGGTGGCACCCAGTATGGAAAGTGATTTCATGGTCACCTGTCTTTTAAGCCGGAATGGCGATCCTGATCAGAATATACTGATTTTCAGCAGATAGGCAAGCGGTGCGGCAAACAGAAGGGCATCCAGCCGATCGAGAAATCCCCCGTGGCCGGGAAGCAGCGACCCGGAATCCTTGATCCCTGCCGAGCGTTTGAATTCGGACGCAAAAAGATCCCCCACCTGCCCGGCAATGCCCACCGCCAGGGCGAACACGACACAGGGCAATACCGCCAGTGAAGGCAGCAGGAGGGTTTTGAACAGCAGCGCCACAATGATGTTGGCCGCCAGCCCGCCGAGGCTGCCTTCGATGGTTTTTTTGGGGCTGACCCAGGGGCACAGCTTGTGGCGTCCCAGATAGGTGCCGGCGTAAAAGGCCCCGGTGTCGCCGGCGGCGACGATGCAGAGAATCCAGAAAATCCACCCGGCGCCGCTCTCGGCCGATCGGATGAGAACTAAAAATGAAAGCGAAAGCGAAATATAAACCAGCCCCAGCACCTGCCGGGCAACCAGATGGGGCGCCTGGGGATCGTTCCTGAACAGGGGCAGGGTCAGTCCGGCCACGACGATCAGGTCCACGGCGATAATCAGCGGCGCGTGAACCATTCCCCCGCGATGGACGGTCCAGACGACAACCGGAGAGAGGCACAGCCCGATCCGGGGAATCAGCTGCGCCAGGCTGCCGGCATCCGGGTCGAAGACCGCCCGGTAATACTCCCACAGGGTCACCACGCTGACGGCGGCGATCAGCAGAGCGAAGATCGTGCCGCCGGCCGAAACCAGCAGATAGATGATGGGGACGGCGACGATTCCGGTGATCCAGCGTTTCAGGTGCATGGGAATCCTTGGATGGGCGTGATGAGGTTGTGTTGGGGGCCGCGGCGCCGCCGATCGCAATTGCGGCTTACCAGTTTACGCCTGAAGCGCTGCCCGGTGCCCTGTCCTAAGGCCTGCCGGTCGAGGGCACCCTGCCGAACCGACGGTCACGGGACTGATAGTCCTTGAGGATCCGAACGAACTCCGCCTCGCCGAAATCAGGCCAGAGGGTCGGTGTAAAACATAATTCTGAATAGGCGATCTGCCATAACAGGAAGTTGCTGAGGCGCATCTCACCGCTGGTGCGGATCAGCAGATCAACGTCGGGCATCCCGCGGGTGTAAAGGTGACCGGCAACGGTCTCGGCCGTCACCGACGCCGGATCGAGGGTGCCCTGACTGGCGGCGGTCGCCATCTGTCGGACCATGTCGACAATCTCCGCGCGGGCGCCGTAGCTGAGCGCCAGGTTCAGAACCATCCTGGTGTTGGCGGCGGTATCAGTCATAACGGCGGCAAGCTTGTCGCGGACCGCCTGGGGCAGCCGGTCGGTCTGGCCGATGGTGTTGAGTCGGATGCCGTTGTCCACCAGGGTCTGGCGTTCGGCCTCTAAAAAACGGCGAAGCAGCAGCATGAGACCGGAGACTTCGGGCTGGGGCCGCTGCCAGTTTTCGGTGGAAAAGGCGTAGAGAGTCAGTACGGCGATGTCTAGTTTACGGGCGGTTCGCACGATGGTCCGTACGGTCTCCGCCCCTTTTTCGTGCCCATTGATGCGGTTCAGCAGGCGCTTTTTGGCCCAGCGGCCGTTGCCGTCCATGATGATGGCAACGTGTTTGGGCATCCGGTCGGGGTCGAGTTCATTCTGCATGGAAGCGGATGAACTAGAATTCAAGGATCTCTTTCTCTTTGTTTTTATAGACCTCGTCGATCCGGTTGATATACTCGTCGGTAATTTTCTGAACGCTGTCCTGGGCCTTGAATGCGTCGTCTTCGGAGATGTCGCCGTCTTTCTTGAAGCCCTTGAGCAGTTCATTGGAATCCCGCCGGATATTGCGGGCGGCGACTTTGTGCTCCTCGCACATCTTGCCGACCACTTTGACCAGTTCCTTGCGGCGCTCCTCGGTCAGCGGCGGAATGGAAATGCGGATCAGTTTGCCGTCGCTGGAGGGCGTCAGCCCGAGATCGGATTTCAATATGGCCTTTTCGATGTCCTTGATGGCGGATACATCCCAGGGCTGGATAACGATCAGGCGACTTTCGGGCACCGACAGCGACGCCATCTGGTTCAGCTGGGTCTGGGTGCCGTAGTAATCGACACGGATACCGTCCAGAAGTGATAATGACGCCCGTCCGGTCCTGACCCGCTTGAGTTCGTTTTCAAGTGCGGTGATGGTTTTACCCATCCGGTCTTTGGTTTCTTGAAGTGTGGATTCGATCATGGCTGAGTCACCTCGCTGGCACGGTCAAACCGGATTTATCGGCCGATAGTGGTTCCGACATCTTCTCCGCAGACCACCTTTTGTATGTTTCCCTTTTCCTTCAGATTAAACACCACCAGGGGCAGTTGGTTATCCATCGCCAGAGAAATCGCCGTCATGTCCATCACTCTCAGTTGCCGCTCCAGCACTTCCATGAAGCTGATGGTCTTGATGAACCGGGCATCGGCGTTTCGCTCGGGGTCGGAATCGTACAGACCGTTCACCTTGGTGGCCTTGAGCAGTATTTCCGCGTGAATTTCCTTGGCGCGCAGTACCGCCGCCGTATCGGTGGTGAAATATGGGTTTCCGGAACCGGCGGCAAAAATAACGACGCGCCCTTTTTCCAGGTGCCGCAATGCGCGGCGGAGAATATACGGCTCGGCCACCTCGTGCATGGAAATGGCCGTCTGGACCCGGGTCTGAACGCTCTTTTTCTCCAGGGCGTCCTGCAGGGCCAGGCTGTTGAGCACCGTGGCCAGCATCCCCATGTGATCGGCAGATGTCCGCTCCATACCGAATGAACTGGCCGCCACGCCGCGAAAGATATTTCCGCCGCCGACCACAATGGCCAGTTGGACATCCAGTTCAACGATGGAGCGAACCTCCTCCGCCACGTAGGTGAGCATGTTGGGACAGATGCCGAAGCCCTGATCACCCATCAGGGCTTCACCGCTCAGCTTGAGCAGAATCCGCTTGAATCTGGACCCCACCCTTATTCCGCTCCGATCTGGAATCTGGCAAATCGCTTGATGGAAATTTTTTCGCCGGTCCGGGCAATGACTTCGTTCAGGTAGTCGGCAACCGTCTTGTCCGGTTCCTTGACGTACTGCTGATTCATCAGGCAGCTTTCCTTGAAGAACTTGTTCATCTTGCCGTCGGTAATCTTTTCGACCATCTGCTCGGGCTTGCCCATCTCCAGGACCTGGGCCTTGTAGATTTCCCGCTCCCGGTCGATCACATCCTGGGGAACGTCTTCGGGAACGATGCCCACCGGATTGGTGGCCGCCACATGCATGGCGATGTTTTTGGCGAATTCGTTAAAATCGTCGGTCTTTGCCACGAAATCGGTTTCACAGTTCACTTCCACCATGACACCGATCTTGCCGCCCATGTGGATGTAAGACTGGACGGTGCCCTCGGAGGTGGCCCGGCCGGCCCGTTTGGCGGCGGTGGCGATCCCTTTTTTTCTCAAAAAGTCGATCGCTTTTTCAAGGTCCCCGTCGCACTCGCCAAGGGCGGCTTTACAATCCATGATGCCGGCTCCGGATTTTTCCCGGAGTTCTTTAACCATTGCTGCACTGATACCTGCCATGTGAATTATTCTCCCGTCGGTTCTGCTTCTGAGGACGCGGCTTCTGCGGGTGCTGCTTCTGCGGGCGCGGCTTCCTCTGTAGGTTCAATATCCTCGGCACCGGCGGCCCCTTTGCGGATAATCTCCACCACCGGTCCGTCCGTGCCGTCGGAAATCACTTTTCGTTCACCGGGCTTCAGTTCTGCCGCGGCACTCTCCAGTTCCGTCTCGTCCACGCCCTTGTCCGCGTCGGCCTGCTGCCGTTCCTTGTAACGGGCCCGGCCTTCGATACAGGCGTCGGCCATTTTCGAAGTGACCAGCCGAATGGCCCGGATGGCGTCATCGTTACCGGGGATGACGTGATCGATCTCATCGGGATCGCAATTGGTATCCACGATGGCCACGATGGGGATGCCCAGCCGACGCCCCTCGCGCACGGCAATGGCTTCGTTTTTCGGGTCGATGATAAAGATGGCCCCGGGAAGCTTGGTCATGCTGCGGATGCCGCCCAGGGTGCTGTCCAGTTTCGTGCGTTCCTTGCCCAGTTTGAGGCGCTCTTTCTTGGGAAACAGACTGATGGATCCGTCGTTTTCAATGGTGTTGAGATAGTTCAGGCGGTCAACACTTTTCTTGATGGTCTGGAAATTGGTCAGCATGCCGCCCAGCCAGCGGTTGTGAACATAGAACATTTCGGCACGGTTGGCCTCTTCGTAGATGGACTCCCGGGCCTGTTTCTTGGTACCCACGAACAGGACCGATTTTCCGGCGGCCGCCGTGTCCGCGATGAAATCGTAGGCATCCCGGAACATTCTCACCGTCTTTTGCAGATCGATGATGTAAATGCCGTTTCTGGCCCCGAAAATATAGGGTTTCATTTTGGGGTTCCAGCGTTTGGTCTGGTGGCCGAAATGGACACCGGCTTCAAGCATTTCTTTCATTGTTACGTAAGCCATGGTCTTCTCCTTACTGGTTGGTTTATCCTGCGCCCGCTTCAGCCCTGAATCCGACTTTCCTCGGAAAGCACCGGGATCAGGTCCACGGACGTGCGGTTTAAAAACGACTTTACTTAACAAAATTTGTTTTGGGTCGCAAGCCTTTTTTGAGATCGTCGCTCATCGCGTTGAAATGCAATGCCTCTGAAAAATGGTTACCCCCTTCCACCTATCAGCCATCAGCTGCGAGCTTCTCCATCACCACGACCCGGTCGTGACCGCTGTAGTCCTTGAGGACTCTCGGCAAACCGTATTGTCCTGTCGCGGCGGCAATGGCCTGGACGTCCGAACGCTGGTCATAGCCCATTTCCAGGGCAAGAATGCCGCCCGGCAACAGGTAGCGGTGGGAGACCTCGATGATATGCCGGAGGCATGCCAGACCGTCGCCGCTCCCATCCAGGGCCATGCAGGGCTCGTGACAGCGGATTTCAGCCTGCAGCCCGTCCAGATCGCCGCTGCGGATGTAAGGCGGATTGGAAACCATGAGATCGAAGGTCTCCTGGCCTGGCGCCAGGGCCGCATCCCAGTCGCTGCAGAACCAGACGATCCGATCGTCCACCCGGTGGGTGCGTGCGTTTTGCCGGGCCGTCTGCAGGGCGTCCACTGATCGGTCCATGGCCGTGTATCGATGCCCGGGATGTTCGTGGGCCAGGGCAATGACGATGGCCCCGGATCCGGTTCCCCACTCCAGCACCCGTTTCGGCGGCCCGCCGGATGCGTCGAGGAACGGCAGCACCGCTTCCACCAGGCATTCGGTCTCCGGCCGGGGAATCAGCACCGACGGGTTCACCGCCAGTTCCAGGGACCAGAATTCCCGTTCCCCGGTGATGTAAGCCACCGGCTCCCGGTCCACCCGCCGTTTGATGTAGGATTTAAAGCGCGCCAGTTCATCGTCACACAGGGGCTGGTCGTGGTTCAGATAAAGGTCGATGCGCCGGACCCCAAGGGTGTGGGCCAGCAGGATTTCAGCCTCGCTGCGGGCGCTTTCAATCTGATGGCCGTTGAAGTAGCCGGCCGTCCAGCGCACCAGTTCCAGGGGGGTCCATGGCGCGCGTCTATCCATCGATGGGTTCGGCATTCTGGAGCGCCTGGCTCTGGTAATAGGTGATCAACGGGTCGATCACCTCGTCCACCGCCCCCTGAAGAATGCTTTCCAGTTTGTAGAGGGTCAGCCCGATACGATGGTCGGTGACCCGGCCCTGGGGAAAGTTGTAGGTCCGGATCCGCTCACTGCGGTCGCCGCTGCCCACCTGGCTCCGGCGGTTCTGGGACCGCTCGGCGTTCTGTTCGCTGACCATCTGGTCCAGCAACCGGGAACGCAGCACCTTCATCGCCTTGGCCTTGTTCTTGTGCTGGGATTTTTCATCCTGGCAGGTCACCACCAGGCCGGACGGCAGGTGGGTCAGGCGCACCGCCGAATCGGTGGTATTGACGCTCTGCCCGCCGGGTCCTGAGGACCGGAAAACATCCACCTTCAACTCATTGGCATCGATATTGACTTCGATCTCCTCGGCCTCGGGCAGGACCGCCACCGTCACGGCGGAGGTATGAATCCGGCCCTGGGTCTCGGTGGTGGGCACCCGTTGAACCCTGTGGGTCCCGCTTTCAAACTTCAGGCGGCTGTATGCGCCTTTCCCGTTGACGTTGGCAATGATCTCCTTGAGCCCCCCCACGCCGGTCGTATGGTGGTCCATGACATCCACCTTCCAGCCGCGTGCATCCGAATAGCGCTGGTACATCTTGAACAGATCGCCGGCAAAGAGCCCGGCTTCATCGCCGCCGGTCCCGGCACGGATCTCCAGAATCACATTCTTGTCGTCCAGCGGATCCTTGGGGACCAGAAGAATTTTCAGCGCGTCCTGCAGCCGCGCCTTCTCCTTTTCCAGGCGGTCGACTTCTTCGCCGGCCATCTTCTTCATTTCGGGATCGTCATCGGCAAGCAGCTCGAGGCTGTCATCCAGTTCCCGGTCCACCTGCTTGAACTCCCTGAATGCCTCGACGACGGGAGCGATGTCCGCGTGCTCGCGGATGTATTTCTGATAGGCATCCCTGTCCTGGACCACCTTGGGGTCGGACAGGAGCCGCTCCAGTTCCTGAAAACGATCTTCAACACCTTTTAATTTGTTAAACATGGGCACCACCAATTCATAACGGGAAACCGCCGCAACCGTTCAATGGTCAGGATTGGAAACGAATTAGGATATAATCGGGTACGGAGGCGTTCAAGGCGGGCACGCCCCGGTGCCGGCGTTGACAACCGGACACCGGACGCAGCCTGAAGGAAGACGGGAAAAACGCGCTACTGGTTCTGGAATTTTTCGTATTTTTTGCGGAAACGCTCGATACGGCCGGCCGTATCCACCAGCTTCTGCTTGCCGGTAAAAAATGGGTGGCATTTGGAGCAAATTTCCACGCGTATGTCTTTTTTCGTCGATCCAACCTCAACAACGTTCCCGCAGGCACATTGGATGGTCGTTTCGGAATAATCCGGATGGATGTCAGCTTTCATTGTAATTTCAACCCCCTATAATCATTTTTAAGCATTCATTGAATCCAGGAAATCGCTATTATCCTTGGTTCCGTTCATTTTTTCAAGTAAAAATTCAAGGCTGTCGGACGGATTGAGGGAAGAAAACAGTTTCCTGAGAATCCAGACCCGGTTCAGCGTCGCTTCGTCGAGGAGCAGTTCCTCCTTGCGGGTACCGGATTTCTTGATGTCGATGGCCGGGAAGATGCGCTTGTCGGCCAGGCGGCGATCCAGCTGGATTTCCATGTTGCCGGTGCCCTTGAATTCCTCGAAGATGACTTCATCCATGCGGGAGCCGGTATCGACCAGGGCGGTGGCAATGATGGTCAGGCTGCCCCCTTCCTCGATATTGCGGGCGGCGCCGAAAAACCGTTTGGGCCGCTGCAGGGCGTTGGAATCCACACCACCGGAAAGTATTTTGCCGCTGGGGGGCATCACCGAGTTGTAGGCGCGGGCCAGCCGGGTAATGCTGTCGAGCAGAATCACCACGTTCTTTTTGTGCTCCACCAGTCGCTTGGCTTTTTCGATGACCATCTCGGCCACCTGCACATGTCGCTCGGCCGGTTCGTCAAAGGTGGAACTGATCACTTCCCCCTTCACCGAACGCTGCATGTCCGTGACCTCTTCCGGGCGCTCGTCGATGAGCAGGACAAAGAGCACGATGTCCTTGTGGTTTTTCACGATGCAATTGGCGATGCACTGCAGCAGCATGGTCTTGCCGGAGCGGGGCGGCGAAACGATCAGCCCGCGCTGACCGAAGCCGATGGGCGTCAGCAGGTCCATGATCCGGGCGGAATAGTTTTCCGGATCGGTCTCCAGGTTGACTTTATTCTCCGGATACAGGGGGGTCAGGTTGTCGAAAAGAATCTTCTCCCGGGCCACTTCCGGGTCTTCGTAGTTGACCGCTTCGACCTTCAGCAGGGCAAAATAGCGCTCGGACTCCTTGGGCTGACGGATCTGGCCGGAGACGGTGTCACCGGTTCTCAGGTTGAACCGCCTGATCTGTGACGGTGAGACATAGATATCGTCGGGGCCGGGCAGGTAGTTGTAGTTGGGGGCGCGAAGAAAACCGAATCCGTCGGGCAGGATTTCCAGGGTTCCCTCCCCGAAAATAAGTCCGTTCTTTTCAATCTGGGCCTGGAGCAAAGAGAATATCAGCTCCTGCTTGCGCATGCCGGCCGCCCCGTCGATATTGAGGTCCTTGGCCATTTTGGTCAGTTCATTGATCTTCTTGTTTTTCAGTTCTACGATGTTCATCAACACACCCCGTTTTCGGATTGAATGTCGCCTACCCTCTGCATGTATGGTTCCTGTATAAATGTTCTATATGAAAACAACAGCGCCCCTGGCTTCCGATTTTTCAAGATGGCGAAAAGGTTTAACACCCTAATCCGGCATTTTGAATGCCACTAGCAACGGTGCCTTTCAGGTGAATTGGGTTGGTCTGTTGATTTTTTGGAGGAATATGCGTGTTTTTGTGATAGAAGTTGTTTAGGTTTACCCCACCAGCCGGGCCTGTACGAGAGAATATGAAAAACTGTTATACCATGAACCCACTGGTGTCAAGGGATTTTGGCCTTCGCACGCCTGGTTTATTCGCCCCGGCAGAATGTCCGGCCATGCCGGTACGCACCTGAATCAAAATTGGCTTCCAAATGAATGGGTTAACCAACATCACGCTTGATTTTCTGCCGGACCGCCCCGATGGGGTCTACCTGGTCGGCGGAACCGTACGCGACCTGCTGGCAGGCCGCTCGCCGACAGACATCGATCTGGTGGTATCCGGTGACATTACCGGCGTCGCCGGACACATCGCCGCCAGAACCGGCGGCAGGGTCATCGATCTGGGAAAAAACGGATTTGCCGTCCTGCGGGTCGCGTCGCCGGATACAATCATCGACATCACCCCCCTTGCCCACCCATCCATCGAAGCCGATCTGCAGCAGCGGGATTTCACGATCAACGCCATGGCTTACGACCTGAAGGCGCGGCGGCTGGTGGACTGCACCGGCGGTCAGGCCGATATGCAAAACCAGACCGTCCGCATGGTGTCGCCCACAGCCTTTGAAAAAGATCCGGCAAGGCTGGTTCGGGCCTATCGCATGGCGGCAACGCTTCATTTTTCCATCGACGCCGGAACCCAGGACGCCATCGGCCGCCACCGTCACCTCGTGACCGGCGTCGCCGGCGAACGGGTCTGGGCGGAACTGGTCAAGATATTCGGCACTGCCGATTCCGGCCCCGTCGTGATGCGCATGGCAGCCAGCGGCCTGCTCACGGCCATTTTCCCGGAGTTGCAGGCGGCCGTGGGATGCACCCAGAACCGCCACCACCAGTTCGATGTATTCGACCACAGCCTGAGGGTCTATACCAGGCTGGAAGCCCTGCTGGCTGACTTTGACAGCCATTTTCCGGACCTGACGGCCACCGAGGACGCCGCGAAGCTTCATGGCCATGCGGCCATGCTGAAATACAGCGCCCTGCTTCACGATGCGGGCAAACCGGCCACCCGGTCCGTCGACAGCCGCGGACGCGTCGGCTTTCCCGGGCACGCCGCCAAAAGTGCCGACATCACCGCCGGGGTCAGCAGGCGATTGAGGCTTTCCAACCGGCAGCGCCACGTCTCCGATGCCATCATCCGACATCACATCCGCCCCCTTTTCCTGTACCTTGCGTCTGAAAACGGAACCCTCGGCCGCCGCGGCATGATCCGTTTTTTCAACCGCTGCGGCGACCTGGCCCTGCCGATCATCGTGCATGCCATGGCGGACATCATGGCCAAAAGCGAGGTCCTCCAAGCCAGGGACAATGGCTTCATCTTTTTTTGCGACCGCCTGGTCGCGGCATACGTCGATACCCGCCGCAGAAAGGCCGCCGTACCGCCGCTGATCAGCGGCCGCGACCTGATTGCGGTCCTGGGCCTCTCCCCGTCCCCCCGGTTCAAAAGCATACTGCGAGAAGTCGATGAACGGCGGCTGTCCGGCGAATTGACCACCCGGGACCAGGCCCTGGAATGGGTCGGCACCCATCTCCTGCCGCATGACGTCAGCCGGCGGGCGGAAGACTGAGGCCGGGGCCCGCTGCGCCGACGCTTGACAAGCCCCCCTCATTTCTGTAGTAACGCGGTTAGCTGGAGCATTCACACTTCGGTGCCAGCCCGCCTGAAACCAATCAACAACAATTGATGCGGCCGACCACCGCACGCAACCGACAAGAACGGCAGACGACGATTGCACGGGAATTCCAACCGCTGGTCTGAAAGCGCGACGCCCGGCATCATCGTGCGATTGGTATTTTCAATGATCCTGTTACAGCGAACGGGAAACAGAAAGGAGAATGTGAATGAACATCTTGTTTTTTGGCCCCAACGGAAGCGGCAAGGGCACGCAAGGCGCAATCCTGAAAGACAAGTACAACACCCCCCACATTGAATCCGGGGCGATCTTTCGTGAGAACATCGGCAAGGGAACCGAACTCGGCGCCCAGGCCAAGGCCTACATCGACAAAGGCGACCTGGTTCCTGACGAAATCACGATCCCCATGATCCTCGACCGACTGCAGCAGGACGACTGCAAAAACGGCTGGCTGCTGGACGGATTCCCGCGCAATAAAAATCAGGCCATCAAGCTGGATGAAGCACTCAAGGAAGCCGGCATGGCCCTGGACATCGTTGTCGAGATCCTGCTGGACCGCGAAATTGCCAAAAACCGGATCATGGGACGTCGCCTGTGCGTCAACGACAACAACCATCCCAACAACATCTACATCGACGTCATCAAACCCGACGGCGACAAATGCCGGGTTTGCGGCGGCGAGCTGAAGACCCGTGACGACGATCAGGATGAAGAGGCGATCAACAAACGTCATAACATCTATTATGACACCACCGAAGGGACCCTGGCATCGGCCTATTACTTCAGAGATCTGGCCGGCGAGGGCGCGTCCATGAAGTACATCACCCTGGACGGCGCCCCGAGCGTAACGGACGTGACGGCCGAGCTGGTCTCAAAGCTTGATTAAGCGGGTTTCATAAGCGGTGGCCCCCTCCGGTGGAGGCCACCGTTTCAGGTTTCAAAATCTGTATTTTTGCAGGAACAATCTTTTTCTTGAATATTTTTTTTTTATTTGATACGAATGGCGTTTACTAAAAATATCGAAATAACCATCATGGTTGAAACAGCATAGCCAGATTGTCGACGCGATGGGAAAAAGGGGGGTTGAGTCAGTTTGAAAGCAATTGAAGTTAAAGTCTTCGACAACGATCTCGAAAAGGCCATGCGGATTCTGAAGAAAAAAATTCAGAATGATGGTCTGTTCAAACGCCTGAAGCTTAAAAAAAGCTACGAGAAACCGAGCGAGTACCGTCGTCGCAAAGAGCGTGAAGCCCTGCGTAGACAGCGCATCGCCGCTGCTCGAAGCAGGAGATATCGTTAGCGGCACCCGTTTGAGCACATGACCCGGTAGGGAGCGCTTCCCCGCCGGGTTTTCTGTTTTGGGTTCGTGATCGTTTATGAGCCAAAAATTGATGAACGCGTAAGCAGTCCCATTCCCTCATTGTTGTCATCTCCGCCCAGACCGGATTCCGGTATCGTCCCATACCGGTGGATTCCGTCCTGAAAGGAAAAGACGCAATCCGGAACGTTTTACGGACCTCGTCAAAGAACTCGATCGATTTCGTTCCCTCTCCCCAGGTACCATGCCGATTCAACCGGCCAGGCAGCATCCATCGACCGGCAGACGGCAGCAAGCATCGCCCACGATTTGATTCATCCGCGTTGTACCACAGGGCAATTAGGAGTCGCTGCAATGCCAAACTGCGCATACACCGAATGCCTCGACAGCATGTACAGCATGAGACGATTCGGCATCATTCTCGGCCTTTCTACCATCACCAGTATCCTTGCCGGACTCGGCAATCCCCAGCGAACATTTTCCGCCATCCACATCGCCGGCACCAACGGCAAGGGCTCGATTGCCTCCGCCCTGGCCACGATCCTGCAGATCGCCGGGTATCGCGTGGGGCTTTATACCTCACCGCACCTGATCCGGTTCAACGAGCGCATCAGTGTCAATGGGAGACCGATTTCCGATGAGGACGTGGTGGCCTCCTGGGAAGCCGTCAAATCGGTTCACCAGGGCGACCGGGAACCCACCTTCTTCGAATTTTCCACGGCCATGGCCTTTTACGAATTCGCCCGGCGAAGGGTGGACTTCGCCGTGGTCGAAACCGGCATGGGCGGCCGGATGGACGCCACCAATGTCGTATCGCCGGCACTGTGCATCATCACCAATATTTCGCTGGAACACAAAACCTATCTCGGCGACACGATTGCGGCCATCACCGGAGAAAAGGCCGGCATCATCAAGCCCGGCATACCGGTGGTGACCGGCGTGACCCAGAAAAGCGCCAAGACCGTCATCGAGAAGGCCGCATCGGCCAATTCGGCGCCCCTGTTCATGAAGGGACGCGATTTTCGGGTCCGCCGCACCGGCAAAGACCGCTTTTCCTATCTGGGCATCGATAACCACTGGACGGGCATGCAGACCAGCCTCCTGGGCGGCCATCAGGTGGACAACGCGGCCCTGACCCTGGCGGCCTGTGAGATTCTCATGCGGGGCCAGGACCGCCTGTCGAGGGACCATATCCAGTCCGGCCTGGTCCAGAACCGCTGGCCGGGGCGTCTGGAAGTGGTTTCCCAGAGCCCCTACGTCATCATGGACGGGGCGCATAACCTCATGGCCGCCCGGCGCCTGGGGCGGTTCCTTCAGGATGCCCTGGCCGGCCGGCGCATCACCATGGTGGCCGGCATCCTGGATGACAAGCCCTACGAGTCGATCCTGAAAGATCTGCTGGCCCCCTGCGAACGCCTGATCATCACCCGGCCCAAAATCGACCGGTCCCTGCCCCCGGAAACGCTTGAAGCCGCTGCAAGGCCTCTGATTTCAGACATCCAGACCATCTTCGACGTGGGCGATGCCGTACGCCATGCCATTGCCACGTCCCGCCCCGAAGATGCCGTCTGCATCGCCGGCTCCCTGTACGTGGTGGGTGAGGCCAAGGCGGCCCTCGATGAATCGGGAGGGACCTTGTTTCAGGTGTAACAAGAGGGTTGACTTGTGGCCGCCAATCCTCTATTTACCCACGACAAATCACAACGCGCCCGTAGCTCAGTGGATAGAGCACCAGCCTCCGGAGCTGGGTGCCGCAGGTTCGATCCCTGCCGGGCGCGCCAAACAAATAAGGGGCTTACACACATATATGCGGGTCCCTTTTAATTTGCCATCGATCATTGGTTTCCAGCCCTGACGGAGCGCGAGCGAGATTCCGAAGCTCCTGAATCAGATTTTTCCCGGCGGAACGAAGCCTGCCAATCAATTTTATCCCGGGGGATATCCGACAGAATGAAACGGCTGGTTACCTGTGCCGGCCTGCGCCTTCTATCATTGAGCATGGCCCCGCCATGGGCGTGCCCAATTTTGCTTCAGGTTCCTGATCCATATCATCAACTTCTGGAACCTGTCGCACCAGAATCCGGTCCATCCATCGAAGCAATGCCGATGCATGGCCCGGTAAAGCGTGAGGGGAATGGTCCGTCAATCGATCCGGATAACCAGTCAGCCGGGCACCTACGCCCTGTTGTTCAGGTGTGAAACCCCCTTCCAGGCGGTGGTGGGAAAACTGGGCCCGACACAGGTCGGCGCCGGATATTGGGTTTACGTGGGAAGTGCGTTCGGCCCCGGCGGGTTGCGTTCCAGGCTCGCCCACCACTTGAAACCATCAACCCGCCGCCACTGGCATCTGGATTACATCAAACACGCCCTCGATCCCATTGAAATCTGGGCCACGAATGACCCGATCCGGAGAGAGCATCGCTGGGCGGGCGTTTTTGCCGGCCTGAAAGGGGCATCCCGTCCGATTGCCGGGTTCGGGGCATCGGACTGTTCCTGCCTCTCCCACCTGATCCATATGCCGCGACGTCCGGACTACGCCATCTTTAAAAAACAGATCCAAACGGAAAAAGCCGTCAATGGCAGCCTTCTTCGATATGGTTTGGATTCCGGTATCCAACGCCCGTTCAAATTGAAAGGCGACAACGCATCAGCAGGCGTTTAACCGTGTCCACTGTTTCGGGGATAATTCAGGGAGGGCTTTTCCGATGGGACTCCGCAAACCAATCGCCCCCATTTCCTGATTGCCATGATCTTTTTTTCATGCCGTCGCTTGTGTCGGGTTGCCTCTATGATCCTGGCGACCAGCTGGCCCACGTCACAAGGCTTCAGCAGATAATCAAAGGCACCCATCTTCATCCCCGAGATTCCGTTTTCCACCGTGGCGTGGCCGGTGAGCAGAATGACCTGCACCAGGGGATGCCTGCTCTTGATCGCCCATAAGGCGGTCATGCCGTCCATCAACGGCATTTTGACATCCAAGACAACGACATCGATGGTATTGTCTTCCTCCAGGCGGTCCAGCGCTTCCCGGCCGTTAAATGCGGGAACCGTATCAATATCTCTTATTTTCAACAGCTTGATCAAGTTTTCTACAAAGGGTTTTTCGTCATCTGCCAGAAGCACTTTTGCGACACTCATTTTCAATCTCTTTTCTTCTTCGCTCTTCGCCGAAAATCGATCGGGCAAATGCGACCTGTTTCCAGGGCGAATCGTCACATTTATTGGCTTGATTTCGTATTTCAGGCAGCGCAAATTGTGTACCATGGCCAGCCGGCAGGGGAATATTAAACAACTTATTGTTTTATAATCATTATTTTCGGCGCAGGCAGTAAAAAGAGGACTTCATGGGGGAATAAAGGTGTCAGACTCGTTTACAGTCTGTAAGAATCGCCTTACCGGCACAACGGTCGGCGGAAAAATTGGCATTGGCTTCCGATGCGCCCGGCGGCAGCAACATGGAAACAGGCCCGGGTATCGGCCGGCCGTGTTCTGCCCGATCGCGTCAAGGGTACAGACCGTTTGAATGCCGGCAGCGGCATACAAAGGATTTCCCCCTTTAAGGAATCGGACGGGCGCCCAGCGCCGAATTGGATCGGGCGGGAGAGCCTTCGCGATATATCCGGACATTCACCCAGCGGCTTGGACAGGGACTGAAAATGCAAGAATTCATTGACACCATCACCGATAAAAATTTAGTATCTGTCGGCCTTCAATAAATTCAACTATCCGGAATTGCATAGGGTTGAAAACCAAAGCACCTGAAGGGAAAAAACCGCTTTCCCGACATCTTTGATGACAGGAATTTCAGCAGGTGCCGCACAACGGCCCAATGGGTGTTCACCCTCAACGTTCTTGTTGAACGTTTTCCTGGACCAACCATTGACTGAAACCCAATCACCCGGACGTGAAGCCTAATTGTTTGCGCAGTTTTGGAGAAACCGCCGATCTGAGACGCACTGGTCCGGCGATGGGCCATGGAGGGAAAAAAACTGAAACCATGAACCGCGTCCACCTCCCCGGCTACAGACCCATGGGTATCATTTCCATTGCAGCGGTCATGGTTTTTCTCATCAGCCCGGCCGTGGCCGCCGGGGACCGGGAAGGAATCCGTCAGCACGACGTGTTGCGCCACCTGGGAGTTCCCCGTGCCCACCTTGTCAGAACCACCGCCAGGGGCCTCGATGGCCTGGATGTGGAATTGATACAGCGGATTGCAGACCACCTCGGGGTCGCCTACGGGTGGGTGGGCACCTCCTGGTCCACCGTTTTCAATGATCTGACCGGACAGCACGGCAAACAGCCCGAACGGGTGTGGCCACGATGAGCGGCCAGACGCAGAGCATGGGCGATTTGATCGCCAATGGGCTGATCCTGCTGCCCTGGCGTGTGCAGGCGGTGAAATCCGCAATGCCGGCCTGTCCCACAGGCGTCTGGCTGAATGCCCGGGCAAATTCGCCGCGCCCCCCCATTCCCCCCCAGTGGAAATATCGAGACCGATATCGAAAACGTCCCAAGACGGTTGGCCGGCCGCTTGGTGTTGACCAAGAAAAGGGCCTGCCTGGACCCGGATTGGTGCGACCTGGCGTCGACGCATGCCGTTATTCGCGATCATACCGGCAGTGCCCCCCCAATGATACGGCCCCGGCGCCCATCGACGGGGCGGCCGAAGCCCCCCCCGCTCGACGACCCGAGTGATTTTTTTGATCCTGAAAAGGGAGATTAGAATCATGCCGAACCGATCGAACCTGAAAACGAGATCCCCTTCCCCAAGCGCCGTTTTTCGTAAAAGATCGTTGTTCTGCAGTACCTTTCTATTAGCGGGCTGGGCCATGATTCTGGCCCTTGGAACCTGGCGGCCGCCGGCACACGGCCAGGATTTGAAGGATGTCCTCAAGGCCGGCAAGCTTCGCCATCTCGGCATCCCCTACGCCAACTTCGTTTCCAGCCGGGGCGACGGTCTGGATGTGGAACTGATGCAGCGGTTTGCGGCCCATCTGGGAGTCGACTACGAGTTCGTCCAGTCCTCCTGGCCCACCATCATCCCGGATCTCACAGGGAAAACCATCCGGCCGGAAGGTGACGATGTGGCGGTGACCGGCAGCAGTGAGGTCCGGGGCGATGTGATTGCCACTGGATTTACGGTGCTGGCATGGCGCCGTAAAATCGTCAATTTTTCAACGGCCTCTTTCCCCACCGGTGTCTGGCTCATCACACGCGCGGATTCAAAGATTAATCCGGTGACACCCAGCGGCAGCATCAGGGACGATATCGACACGGTCAAAGCCGGCTTGAACGGCCACAGCGTACTGGCGTTGAAAGACAGCTGCCTGGACCCGGGGCTTTATCAACTGGGAAAAACAGGCGCCACCATCCAACTGCTGGACCCTGAACGCGATCTGGATGAAATGATTCCGCTGGTCATTGCCCGGAGAACGGACACCTCCCTGATGGACGTTCCGGTGGCGCTGATCGCCCTGGAGAAATGGCCCGGTCAAATTAAAGTGGTGGGCCCCATTTCCCTGCAACAGGAAATGGCCCCGGCATTTGCGAAATCCTCACCGGAACTGCTGGCCGCGTTCGAAGCGTTTTTCAAGCATTTCAAAGAAGAAGGAACCTACAACCGGTTAGTGGCCAAATACTACCCGACTGTCTTTGCCTATTACCCTGACTTTTTCTGAATCGGAGCAGGACCTCATCATGATCCGGGAACCCATTCAACCGTCTTTGCCGCACCGATCGGGCCTGGGAACGATGGACCGGCGAAAGCCCCTCCTGGCGTTGACGGCGGCATGCCTGCTGCTGGTGCTCTACATCGGATTCCTGGTAATTTCCAACTTTCAAAGCCAGCTTGCCCTGCGCGATGCGTCCCGCAACCGCTTCCGTCTGGATCTGGAAAAGCGGGCGGACTCGCTGGGCTATTTTTTCCTGGAAAGGAAATACGATCTGAACGCATTGGCCCTTTCCAGTGAAATCAACAGTTACTTTGTCAACAAAGCCCTGGGGATGTCCGAGCAATACGGGCTTAAAGTCAACCTGTTCATGATTCGGAAACGACTGGAGCGGATCCTGGCGTACCGGCAGATCAATGGACACCGGCTCTATTCCCGACTGGTCTTTATAGACAACTCCGGAAAACAGCTGGTGGACACCGACAACCGTGCCGGGGATCCGCTGGAAGCGCCCAAAGCCGCCCAGGGGCCGCCCCGGATCTGTTTCGGGAGTGAAAACCGGCACCGTCCACTGCGGATGTCGGTATCCTGCCTGTACAAAAACCAGATTGTCGGCCAGCTGCTCATATGGTTCGACGAGGAGACCCTGTTTTCCCATTTCGTCAACCTGGACGGCCCCCCCGGACTATGCGGAGCCGGACTGATCGATGAGCAGGGTCAGTTGCACTGGCCGGATGCCCGGTCACATCCGGAAATTGCCTCCCAATTGACACCGGGGTGCATCAAGGCCCTGCCCAAAACCGGTTTCTCCAGCAACGCCGTTGCGTCGGGAGGAGAAGTCCATGAAATCCTGATGGCCCGCGTGCCCATCCCGAACCTGAATCTGTCCTACCTGGCCTGGATGCCAAGCAAACAGATCGCCGGTGCGCTGGCGCCCATGCGGCTGATCATGGGCATGGGCGCCCTGGCGGCAGTGGTGCTGGTATCGCTGGGTTTGATTCTCCGGTTCTCCGCCCAGAACCTGATTTTAAAAACCCGCTTCGATGAGGCCGCAAGACAGCAGGACGTCCTGGCCCTGAAAAACAGTCAACTCAGGGCAGAAATAGAAAAACGCGAAAACGCGGAAAAAGAACTGGCGGTGCAGAGAACCGTGCGCATGCGCTCGGACCGGCTGCGGTCGCTGGGTGAAATGGCGGCGGGCATCGCCCACGAGTTGAACCAGCCCCTTGTGGGCGTTCGCGGATATGCGGAACTCATGCTTGACAGCCTGGACGAAGGCCTGGAGCTGCCCCCGGAAACGATTCGTCAAAATACCGGCAAAATTGTTGAACAGGCCGAGCGCATGGTTCACATCATCAATCATGTGCGCCTGTTTGCCCGAGATGCCGGCAGTACCGAAACCACCGTCGTCGATCTCAACGAGGTGGTCCGCTCCGGTTTGAATCTCCTCACGGCCCAGTTCAAATCCCATGGACTGCTGCTGAAAAATGAAATGGCAGACGGTCCATTGTCGGTCTGTGTGAATTCATTTTCGGTGGAGGAGGTCCTTCTCAACCTGCTGACCAATGCACGGGACTCTGTGGAGCATCGGGCGACGATCGAAAATGGCGTATACCAGCCTCGCATTCTCGTGGCGACCGGCGTTCACAACGGCGGCGTAAAAGAAGCCTTCGTTGTCGTGGAAGATAACGGCATCGGTATCCCGGCGAATGCGGCCGAAAAAATTTTCGACCCCTTTTTCACCACCAAGGATCCGGACAAGGGCACCGGGCTGGGGCTGTCGATCTGCAAATCGATCGTCGAATCCTTTCAGGGCAGGATTCATTTCGCGACAACTGAAAACCAGGGGACACGGTTTGAAATTGTTTTTCCTGAATGCGCGCAATAGGAGACATGGATGAAATCAGCGGAACCCTTGAAAATCCTCGTCGTCGATGACGAAGTCGTCGTCCAGGAAACATTGGCCGACATGATGGCCCATTTTGGCCACACGGCGGACAGGGCCAACGACGGCGTCTCAGGAAAAAAGCATATGGAACAGGACCGGTATGATGCCGCCTTCGTGGATATGCGCATGCCGGGAATCGATGGCATGAGCTTGTTGAAGTGGTCCAGGCAGGCCCACCTGCCGCTGCCCATCATCATCATGACCGGGCATGGCCAGACGGACGCACGCGATGCGGCCCTTCAGTCCGGTGCCTTCGCATTTCTCAACAAACCGTTCTCACTGAAAGAGATCAAAGATCTGCTCAAAGCAATCCGGAACCGGCAAAAATGATCTTCTCCCGATCCCGTCGCCGCTGGATGACAGCGGTCTTCCCGCAACGCCGCCTCTGAAGCATTCGCACGGACAGCACGTCTCGTAAGGCGTCTTTATACGGAAAAGGCCGGTGGTTCCGTTCCACACGCCGGCGGGAGGTCGCGGGATCGATTTTGCGAATCTGTCCATGTGTTCCCCCGGCCCCCGCCACCTCAGTGCGCGCCTCTATCAGCCTGCCATGCCGGCCCTACTGAACTATACGGGTGCACCCGGCGGGTCCGCCTTTCCGGAATCGCTGCTGTTTTGTTCCCGATCATCCGGGATGGTGATTTTTTGATTGACTTTGATCGAAGAATTCTCCTAAATCGGTACAACCAAATTAAATTGGTACAAAAGATTTACCCTTTCAGCCGGAGCCTGCGGACGGCGAAACGGTTCTGATGGAAAGGGAACAGCACGTCAGGCCTTCAAAAAAAATGCGCCGGCAGTTGCACGAATGCCCTTAAAAGCAAGGGACAGACAACCGATGAACGAGCCCAAACATGGCAACGACCCCTTTTCGGCAGAGATTGATCTCAAGGCGGTCAAACGGACCAAGGTCTACCAGGAAATTGCCGAACAGATCATCCACCTGATCAAAGCAGGCAAGCTCCGGCACGGTGATCAACTTCCCCCCGAACGTCGCCTGGCTGAAATCTTCCAGGTGTCGCGCCACCCGGTCAGGGAAGCGATCCGGACCCTGGAGGAAAAAAACGTGCTCGTCAGCCGGGTGGGGTCAGGCACATTTGTAGTCAATGAACGCGACGCTTCGATAGATGACCTGCTCACGCACGCGCTCGAGCGGGAGAAGAACAAACTGGCCGAGATCTTCGAGTTCAGGCGAATGATCGAGCCGCAGATCGCCGCGAAAGCCGCCGCGAAAGCGTCGCCCGAAGACCTCGCCGAACTGAAAGGTATTTTAGAGCGTCAAGAAAAAGCCGGCGACATCCACCAGATCGTCGATCTGGACCAGGAGTTCCATATGGCCCTGGCCCGTGCGACCCGGAACAGCACCCTGCTGAGAGTGGTTGAACGGCTCAATGACATACTGGACGAGAGCCGGACCAGGGTGCCCCGAAACACCAACCGGGCGGAACTGTCCCTTTCCGGTCACGCCAGTATTCTTCGTGCCGTGGAAAAAGGAGATTCAGGCGCCGCCCTGAAGGCCATGGAAAAACATCTGCTCCAGGTGGAAGCCGCCTTATAAACAGGAAACGCACAACCATGACGAACCATTTTGCCACCCATCGTCCGCTTCTGATGGGCACCAGCTGGATGATCACTGCCGATCATCCCCTGGCCGCCCGGGCCGGTGCAGCCGTGCTGGAATCCGGCGGCAACGCCGTGGATGCGGCCATCGCCGCCAACCTGGTGATGACCACAGTCAAACCGCACATGTGCGGCATCGGCGGTGACCTGTTCATGCTGATCCACATGGCCGCCGGGGGGACCGTCGAGGCCCTCAACGCGTCGGGCCGAGCCCCGGCGTCAGCCACCCTGGAAGCATACCGGGAGCGGGGCTACCGGCATGTACCCGAGACGGGCATTCACACCTGCACCGTGCCGGGTACCATCGCCGGCTGGCAGGCGGCTCTGGAAAAACACGGCACCCTGGGCCTGGACACCCTGCTGGCCATGGCCATCCCCTATGCGCAGAACGGATTTCCGGTTTACCCGGAACTGGTCGGTATTCTCAAAGAACGGCAGGATATCCTGAAGGCCTCCGGTGCTGCAGGAGAGACCTTTCTCCCCGGTGGAGAGATTCCCCGAGTGGGCCGGCTGATGGTGCAGCCCCAACTGGCCCGGTCTTACCGGATGCTCATGGAGAACGGACCGGACGCCTTTTACAAGGGCCCGCTGGGTGAAGCCCTGGTGGCGCACTCGGAAGCCATGGGCGGTTTTTTCAGCGAGGCTGACCTGGCCCGACACACGGTGGAATGGGAGACGCCCATCACCAGCGATTACCGTGGATACACCATTGCCACCCAGCCTCCCAATTCCCAGGGAATCGCCCTGCTCATGCAGGCCAACATGCTGGCAACCCGGGACCTGGCGGCCATGGCGGTCGACTCGGCCGAACTGGTCCACCTGATGGTGGAGGCCAAGAAACTGGCATTTGTCGATCGGGACGCCCATGTCTGCGATCCCGCCTTTCACACGATTCCGATAGCCGAAATGCTCTCCCCGGCCCGGGCCGGCAATCGCATCGGTTTGATCGATCCCGATCGGGCGGCCAACGGCTATGACGCCCAGGACTTCACCCGCGGCGGGGATGACACCGTATACCTGACCGTGGTGGACGCCGACGGCAACGCCGTGGTGTTGATTCAGTCCCTCTACGAGGCCTTCGGTTCATGCGAGATGGTGCCGGAAACGGGGATGGTGCTCCACAATCGCGGTCGGGGATTCTCCCTGGACGCCGCCCATCCCAACGTGCTGGCGCCCAGCAAGCGGCCTTACCACACGCTGCACCCGGTCATGATACTGAAAGACGGCCGGCCGGCCATTTTGCTGGGAACCCCGGGAGCCGACGGCCAGACCCAGACCAACATCCAACTGGCGATCGACCTGATCGACTTTGATGCCGATCCGCAGCAGGCCAATGAGGCGCCGCGCTGGCGCTCCAACCCGGACGGTTCGTTGATGATGGAAAACCGCTTTCCGGAAAAAACCATCGCCTCCCTCAAGGCAAAAGGACACGATGTGCGGGTGGTGGAGGACTACGCCGAAATCATGGGGTCCTCACAGGTGATCACGATCGACCGGGAAAACGGTGTACTCGCGGCCGGGGCAGACCCGCGCCGGCAAGCCTACGCCATCGGCAAGTAATTCGTGTCCATCCATTCAACGGAATCGGCAGAAATGAACGCAGACAGGATAGACGACAAGCACATGGGCGAAATCTGGCCCGCCGCCCACCCGGCCGCAGACGCGGATCGCTATGGCGCCGTCGATCTCACCCCCCGGGGCGCATTTGAAGTCCGCAGCCTGCAGACCTTCCGGCTCGTGTATACGGCCGGCCCCTACGGCATCGACGATACGGGAGCCCTGCGCGTCCTGTTTCGCTTCCCGACGGACTGGGGGTGCTTGCAGACCAGCGACCCGGCCGGCGAGAACTATGTCTCCGCGGCGGCCGGCAACGGTGTGGCACTGGGAATCGCCTACGCCGAAGATGCCCTGCCCCGTCCCCGTTACCACGGTCTGACGGTCACCTTGCTGAACGGCTATCTGCGCGAGGGAGACACCCTGACGATCACCTTGGGCGACCGCTCCGGTGGTTCTCCGGGACTGCGGCTGCAGTCGTTCTGCGAAAGCCATTTCGAGTTCAAGGTGGCGGTTGACATATACGCCACCGGCCATTTTACGCCGGTCCGCAACAGCCCCGTGATCCGGATCAAAGCCGCCGCTCCGGTGCGCTGGAAGGCGGTGGCGCCGACCCGGCGACGCCCGGGGGAAAGGTTTTACCTGGGCATCAAAGCCGAGGATGCCTGGGGCAATCCCGCCGCTCCGGCCCCGGCTGCCCTCCGCCTGGCGGCCAATGTGGCGGTGGACGGCCTGCCGGAAGAAATCGAATTCCCCCGCGGTGACCGGGCCCTGAAGGTCGAAGGCCTGAAGGTTCACCGGGAGGGAATCGTTCGCATCCGCCTGCTCGACCGTAACGGGCATGTTCTCGCCCATGCCAACCCCGTCGTCATCAGAAACGGGCCCCGGGCCGGCTATTGGGGCGACCTGCACGGTCAGAGCGGCGAGTCGGTCGGCGTCGGGTCCATCGTTGAGTACTTCCAGTTTGCACGGGACCTGGCGTTTCTGGACGCCTGCGCCCACCAGGCCAATGATTTCCAGGTCAACAAGGATTTCTGGGGCCACATCAACCGAACCACCGCCGCCTTCAACAGCGAGGGGCAATTCGTCACGTTTCCCGGCTATGAATGGTCCGGCAACACCGGGGTCGGCGGGGATCATAACGTCTACTATCGCCGTGAGGGCCGCCCAATCTACCGGTCCTCCCACGCCCTGCTCCCGGACCGCAGCGACATCGACACCGATGCGCCCGCCCTCGGCGACCTCTTCAAGGTCCTGGCCGGGGAAGACTGCATCGTCTACGCCCACTGCGGCGGCCGGTATGCCAACGTGGCCGTCGCCCATGATCCCGGGCTGGAAGCCGCCATGGAGATTCATTCGGCCTGGGGCACCTTCGAGTGGCTGCTGGCGGACTGTTTCGAGCGGGGCTTCCGCTGCGGGGTGGTCTGCAACAGCGACGACCACAAGGGCCGCCCGGGTGCCAGTCATCCCGGGGCCGCCGGTTTTGCGACCTACGGCGGACTGACCTGTTTCCTTGCTGAAACATTGACCCGCGAGGCCCTGTTCGACTGCATCCGCCGACGGCACACCTACGGCACGACCGGGTGCCGTATGGACCTGGCGGTAAGGGCGGAATTTGCGACATACGGGCGGTATCATGACCGCGACCCCCATGCCTTCACAACTGATTCCCGGGAGGTGGCCGAGGTGATGATGGGTGACATTGCCCAGACGGACGACGAGGTCGTCCGCGTATGCGTCCGGGCCGTGTCCCGGGCTCCCATTGAACGCATTGACATATTAAACGGCACCGGCGTGGTGGAAACCGTGCGCGGGTACATCGAGGCCGACCTCGGCCATCGGATCCGGGTGGTGTGGAGCGGCGCGGAATATCGGGGCCGCGGCAACCGCACCCCCTGGAAGGGCCGGGCGAGGTTTGAAGGCTGTAAGATCCGGTCCGTAACCGAAATCAACAACTGGCGGCGTGACAGGCGGTTCAAGGTGTCCGGCAGCCACACCATTTCCTGGCAAAACCAGACCGCCGGAAACGTCTCCGGATTCGAGGTCTGCCTGGACCACCTGGAGTCCGGCCGGATGTACATCGACACCCATCTTGTCTCCGGCGAGATCGACCTGGAAACGCTGGGCCTCGGCGACGTGGTGATGCGGGCCGGAGGACTGCACCGGCAGGTGCGTATTTTCCGCCTGCCCGACCACAACGACTGCACGGCGCTCAGCGCGCGGGTGGATGTGCCCCTGAAACCGGAAGGCGACAACCCGCTGTGGGTCCGGGTGACCACCGAGGACGGTCACAATGCCTGGAGCAGCCCCATGTACCTGTACCGTGCTGAAAAACAAGAGGCATAGAAAGTGAAAAATAAAACCCGGTCGCGTAAAATCGCCCTGGAAGTCAAGAATCTGCACAAGCGATTCGGCAGACTGGAAGTACTCAAGGGGGTGTCCCTGACCGCCCACGAAGGGGACGTCATCAGCATCATCGGCGCCAGCGGTTCCGGCAAGAGCACCCTGCTGCGCTGCATCAATTTCCTGGAAGTCCCGGATACCGGTGAGGTGATCGTCAGCGGCGAACCGGTTGCCACCCGACGGCGCAGAGACGGCAGCAGGGTCCCCACCGACCGCCGTCAGGTGGATCGCATCCGGTCGCGGCTCAGCATGGTGTTTCAGGGCTTCAACCTGTTCTCGCACATGACCGTGCTGGAAAACGTCATCGAAGGCCCCGTTCACGTACAGAAACGCCCTCGGGCGGAGGTCCTCGCCGAGGCCACCGTATTGTTGAAAAAGGTGGGCATTGCCGAGAAATGCGATCACTACCCGAGTCATCTCTCGGGCGGCCAGCAGCAAAGAGCCGCGATCGCACGGGCCCTGGCATCCAACCCCGGCGTCATGCTTTTCGATGAACCCACTTCGGCACTCGACCCGGAGCTGGTTGGAGAAGTGCTGCGGGTTATCCGCGATCTGGCCCGGGAAGGCCGGACAATGCTCATCGTCACCCACGAAATTGCCTTCGCCCGCGAGGTTTCATCGCGGGTTATCTTCATCGACGAGGGAAAAATTCTGGAGGATGGCCCGCCCGAAAAAGTACTGGTGGACCCTCAATCGGACCGCTGCCGCAAGTTTCTGGCCCGCGAATTCAGTTGAGCCGTTCATCCCGTCATGACCGTCAACCAAAAGAAAGGAAACGGTATGAAAAAAGTGATGTTGTTCGGATTGATCGCCACCCTGACCGTCGGCTTCTGCCTTCCGACGGGTGTTGTCGCCAAGGAATGGAAGAACGTGCGCGTCGCCACCGAAGGGGCCTATCCGCCCTGGAACGCGACCGATGCCGATGGCAAACTGTATGGTTTCGATATCGACGTAATCGAGGAAGTGTGCCGCCGCATGAACCTGGAGTGCGAAATTATCCCCCAGGCCTGGAAAGGCATCATCCCCGGCCTGACGGCCGGCAAGTACGATCTGATCATCGCCGGCATGCAGGCGACGGCCAAGCGGCTCAAGGTCATCGATTTCGCGGGCCCCTACGCCAAAACCCCGGGCTCCTTCGCCACGCTTAAATCCAGCCCGCTGGCGGGTTTCAAAAGCGCCGAAGAGGGGGTGACGCTCAACGACATCACGGCATCGGAGCAGGAAGTCATCGATGCGCTACGCTCACTGCTGAAGGGGAAAGTCATCGGGGTGCAGACCACGACGACCCACTCCAATTTTCTCGACACCTATTTCAAGGACGTGGCCAGGATCCAGAAGTACGAAAGCCAGGAGAATGTCCTGCTGGATCTGAAAGCCGGCCGCATCGATGCCGCCGAGGCATCCCTCTCCGTCTGGATACCGGCCATGAAAAAGGAAACCGGCGCGGATGTCACCCTTTTCGGGCCTGCCTGGACAGGAGACATCTTCGGTCTGGGCAATGGCGTCGGCCTGCGCAAGGAAGACCAGGACCTCAAAGCGATCATCAGCAAAGGCCTGGCTGAGATGAAAGCGGATGGGACGATTCAGAAACTGGCACTGAAATGGTTCGGGTTCGACAACAGCCCAAAAGATGACACCATTTTTTAAGCAATAGGAAACGGATGGATTTAGAACTGCTCAGCTTCGGCGCCAGCGGCTGGGGAGATGAAATGGCGAGGGCGACACTGATGACCCTGGCGGTCAGCCTGTGCGCCTTCGCCGTTGCCCTGGTCATCGGAACGCTGTGTGCAGCGGGCAAGCTGTCGCGCTACCGCCCCCTGCGCATCATACTCGATGTGTATACCACGATGGGCCGCGGCATCCCGGAGCTGCTGATCATTTACCTGATTTTTTTCGGCGGCAGCGGTGTGGTCATGGTTCTGGCCCGGATATTCGGCTACCATGGCTACATCGAAGTCAATGCCTTTACTTCCGGGGTCGCCGCCATCGCCATCATCAACGGGGCTTACCAGACGGAAGTATTTCGCGGCGCCGCCCTGGCGATTCCCAGAGGGCAGATCGAGGCGGCCCTGTCCATGGGGATGAGCGACGGGCTTTTGTTTCGGCGCGTGCTGGCCCCCCAGGTGCTCCGGCTGGCCCTGCCGGGCCTGGGCAACTGCTGGTTGAGTGCGCTGAAAGAGACCGCTCTGGTGTCGGTGACCGGCCTGGTGGAAATCATGCGCCAGGCCCATGTCGCCTCCGGCTCAAGCCAGAAACCCTTCATTTTCTATTTCATGGCGGCGGTTCTTTTCCTTCTGTTGACCTATGTCTCCGGATTCGGCTTTCGCCGGGCGGAGCTGTGGGCAAATCGCGGCGTGAGGAGTGCCTGAAATGGACTTCACGCTGATGATAGACAGTATCCTGCCGATCCTGGAAGGGGCGCAACGGACCGTCGAACTCGTCGTGCTCTCCCTGGCGCTGGGCTTTACGATGGCGGTCATGGTCGCCGTGATCCGCCGCTCACGCATCACCTGGGCCTCCCGGCTGATGAACATGTATGTCTTTGCCATCCGGGGAACCCCGCTTCTGGTTCAGCTGTTTCTAATCTACTACGGACTGGGGCAATTTGCCTGGATCAGGGAAAGTGTTTTGTGGCCGGTGCTGCGAAACCCATTCTGGTGCGCCATTATCGCACTGACGGTCAATACCACCGCCTACGGCAGCGAAATCATAAGGGGGGGGCTGGAATCCGTTCCCTGGGGAGAAGTCGAGGCGGGGCGTTCCATCGGCATGTCCGGATTGCTCCTGTTCAGGCGCATCATTTTTCCCGTTGCCATTCGCCAGGCACTTCCCGCCTATGGAAACGAAGTCATCCTCATGGTCAAGGCGACCTCTCTGGCCAGCACCATCACGATCATGGAAATGACGGGGGTGGCCAACGTCATCATGGCCGAAAATTACCGTCCCCTGGAAGTCTTCATCGTTGCCGGAAGCTTTTATCTTCTGATCAATTTCATTTTGACCCGCATCGTCCAGGCCATCGAGTGGCATCTGTCGGGGCATCTCCGACCGACCCGATAGCTTTCCCCGGCGCCAACAGCCCTCTATCGTGAAGCGCCACCGCAGGTGATGTTGACCGGCAGCCGGAGGAAAACGGCGCCGGTTGGGCCCCGGGTTGTCATGAATTGGGAATCCGTGTAAATTTCGCGGCACCGTGTGATGTCATGAACCACCGGCCTATAGCACCCGAAATGCCTGCCGGTGTCGGTCAAACGCAAGAACGGCAACAGATCGTCTCGACGAAGATGAATGCTATTTTAAAATACCTGGAGGTATCGTGAGCGACAAAGAATTTAAAAACAAGGTCAAGCGTAATGTTGCTGAGAATTTCGATCAGAGTATTGGAATGTACCAGGACTTTGAAGAGAAGCACGGTTTTTTTAAAGCCCTGGCCTTGAAAATGGCTGAAGCCATCGATATCGAGGCACGCGCATCGGTTCTGGACGTTGGCTGCGGTTATGGAATCTCCGCCAAGGCTCTGAATGAACGGTTTGGCTGCAAGGTGTTAGGGGTGGATTTGTCTCAAAAGATGATCGCTGCAGGGCGTTCGCTGTATGATGGGGACGGCATCCGGCTTCTCGTTGGAGACGGGGAAAAGTTGTCTCGCCTGGTGGGAAACCGCCGCTTCGATTATGTGGTCTACAATGCCTCGATTTTTATTTTTCCGGACGTTTCCAAAACCCTTGCCGAGTCCTGTAAATGCCTTCGCACCGGCGGTAAAATTGCTTTTTCTTTTTATCCTGAACTGGTCGGCGAGGAAAATGAAGACTTGTTCGCCGTGGCTTTTCGCCGGCTGGGTGAGCCCTTGCCACGATTCCGGGTGATTACCGATTATCACCAGGCCTCCGAGGCGCTGAACGATTTCTGCATAGATATCCGCCACCATCGCTGGGAGCGCCCCCTCGACAGCCGCTTCCTTCAAGATTTTTTTTCCATACCGGCCCAATCGGCGTCGCTCTTCCCGGGGCGCGGGTATGAGGCCCGCCGCGATCTGGTGAAAGGCCTTTTTGCGACCCTCGACGATATGACCGGGAAAGGGCGCATCGTCTGGCGAATGGCCGAAGGCATCAAGTCGGGGGCGTCTCCTCAGTGATTACAGATGAATCGGTAAAAAGCCCCCTTTGAGATGGTTTTGTAAAAAGCACCGAGATCAAGGGTTGCGAAGATAACTGGACGATCAACTTATTCCGTGAATGCATACTAATATTTTTTTGAATCGGCCATCCGTATCCTTCACGATGTGAAGCAGGGGCAACGCAAACGGGGTCCCCGGAAGACGCTGCCGCGTCTATCCCGGGCAGGCGATAATCAGAGGCCGACAACGGACTCTAAATTTAAAGCTTTATCCAGGTTTAGAGCGCCCTCCAGGTTTGCATTCGTAAGATTGGCGCCATCTAAATCAGCATTTCTGAAGTTGGATCGTGAAAGGTTGGTATTTGACAGATTCGTGCCTTTCAGTTGTGCGTTAGAAAAGTCGGAATCCACCAGGTTCAGGTTGGACAAGTCGGATCCCGACAGATTACAATCGGTGAATTTAGCCCCGAACAGAATGACCTTCTTCAGGTTTAAAGCTGATAATTGAGCCCCAGTTAAATCCGCATTATTCATATCAATGTCTACCAATTTGGCGGACGTAAAATCGACGCCGTGCAGATTGCAGCCGACAAAAATAACATTTCTGATCGTCGATCCCGTCAGATTTGCATTCGTCAATCGGGCTTTCGAAAATTTCACGCGATCTATTCTGGCATCGGAAAGATCAGCACCGGTGAGGTTGGCTTTAACCATGACCGTCTGTTTCAAGCGGGCCCCTTTAAGAACGGCTTTTGTCAAATCAGTATAGGACAGGTTGGTTTTGAAAAAAGTGCATCCCGTCAGATTCGCGTTGGTCATTTTGAAGCCACTCAAATACATATAACCAAAATCAACCTTGCTCAGGTTGGCATTACTGAAATCAACGCCTGACAATTCAGCATCGGCAAGTTTTACATTCGTCAGATTGGAATACTCAATGGCTGCATTCTTCAGATTTGAATGTCTGAAATCTGAATTGGAAAAATCGCTGTGAACCATAAACGCATATTCAAACGAAGCGCCACTGAAATTTCTGGCGGACATATCAAGCCCGCTCAAATTTTTCCTGTCAAAATTTTTAGTGGTTTTTAGGATTATATCGACATCTTTAACAGCCATCGCCTCATCGCTTATCCTTGGACTCAGCTGGTTGTTTTTTCTATAGAAGGCAGCCCATGTAAACGTTTCGATGGTCAAAAAAATCCTATCCGACACATCGTTACCGACGCCACCCTTCATCCTGGCGGCAATGGTATGGGTGCCTGCCGATAATTGCTTGTATTTAAAACGACTTTCCATTCCAATCGGACCATCCAGATCCGATGTCCAGATAACGGGGGCGGTTATCGTCTCTCCGTCATCGGTGGTCGCTTCAAAGAGGATTTCCTTTCCGGTAAAATAGGTCGCTTCATTGGCAGGGCTGCTGACCCTTATGCTGGCCGGCTGGCTGCTTTCTGTTCCAATCCTCGTTTTTGATTCTCCACCGTCACTGCAGCCATTAAATCCAAAGAAAAAAAATACAGCCAAGACAATCATCGCCCATTTATTTTTACCAGGTATATTTTTCAATGATGCGCCCTTACCTTTCAATTGGCGGAACTGACAAATGCATGTTGATTATGGCCAAGACGTTTACGGGCAGCCATCCGACCGATCGAATTGGTCGAGTCCTTTTTAGGCGAATCGCCACCGTATATCAACACCATAAATATACCCGAAAAAGCCTTTTCGGGCACCGTACCGATGTTGATCGAAAATCTTACGGAGGGTTACCCTGATAGGATCAGATCATTGTTTCAGAGCCATCCTCCGGCATGAAAGCATTTTCGTAGGCAGCGCGGTTTTGCAGAGTCGCTTCGAAGGTATCGAAAAAGGCCGCCGTCGGCGCCGGGTTACCCAACAGGGGCAGGGCCGACCAGGCCATGCGGAACAAGCGATCCCCCCCCCGGTATAGCTCGAAACGGCGCCGGTACCGTCCCGTCTTCAACCATAGCACCGACAGATCCGTCTGCAGAGCAAGTTCCCGGTCATCCACCTGAAAAAAAAGGTCGTGACCATAGCGGTAGAGAATAAATTCATGTCCACTTCTTTCCAGGAACAGCCCCTGGGTCCGGATACCATCGCTGGCCAAAAATTGTTTACCGGTCAGCGTCCAGTTCAGCGGGTCGAATTCCAGCGTTTTTTTCTCCGTTTTCATGCACTTGAGAAAAATGACATGCAGCGGGGTTTCTTTCTTCGGCTTCCACAACATGAAAAACAGGCCAAGTTCCGGAAGGAGTCGGTTCGTGAATCGAAAACAGTAAACAAAAACCAGAAGCGTGGGGATCAGCGTGCCGGCATAGGCCGCCCCCCAGTGGGGGATGGTGTACACCGTCCGCACGGCAGCGGCGGCCACCAGGTTCTGCGGAATCGCGAACAGGACGATCCTTCCCACCGGCCCCCGGGGCAGGTAGGCATAACGTGTAAGGTGGAGCAACCGGCAGCATGCGGAAAAAAACATGCCCGCCCCGAAGGAAATCCCCGTGATCATGACGGGGAAGCGTAACAGGTCCTGCCCCAGCACGCTTTCAATGAGCCGGACACGATGCGGGAAAAAGGCGACGTATTGCTGCCCCACCGGGGTTGACAGGAAAAGGTACCAGATCATTTTGCAAAAGAGGTATCCCGCCATTGCCAGAACCACGACCGCACACAGCAGGACCACCCCTTGCAGGAGCGTTTCTGCCAGGGTTCGGACATATCCCGTGACCGCCTGCCGGACGGAAACGGCAAGACCGGGGGAAACAGTCTTTTTTTTGCGAAAAGCAGCCGGGTCCAGTCGGATGCGGGTCCAGAGCATCGGCCACACCACCGCAAGCGCCAAAGCGCCCGCGAACAATACGGTCACCACCATCCACACCAGGGGATCGCTCAGCGGCGTGGTTTCCGAATATCGGCGTACTTCGTTAAAAATGCGCGAAATAGCGTCACCGCCCGTTAAGCGAATTGTCCAAAAAAGCTCATGCATCATCATCAGCAGCAGGCATTTCACGGGAATTTTTCATTGAATCTGACAAATCAAAGAATTGAATCGCATTGTGACGCAACACCATTTTCAGATCGGGCTCGGAAAGATTGGAATCACCGAGCCACTTCAGTTCCCTGTCCCAGGCATAGGGAATGTTGGGAAAATCCGATCCGTACATGATCCGGTCCATTCGGTACGCTGCGAGATCGATGCGGTTTTCGATGTGAAAATAATCCGTAAGCGCCATGGTTGTGTCGAGCCAGAGGTTGTCGTATTGCTCGATCAGCGTTTTGTATTCGACCGTTTCGCTGAATCCCAGATGAGGAACGCAGATATTGAGATCCGGAAAATTTTTCAGGGTGCGCTCCAATTTGCCGGCAGCGCAGATCGTGTCGGGATCACAGCGGTAGGCAGGGCTTTTGGGCTCTTTTCCGATGTGAATCACCACGGGTTTGTGATTGGACCGGCAGACATCGAATATGCGTTCGGTATCGTCGGCATTGATGTCAAAGCATTGAACATGGGCATGCAGTTTCAAACCGCCGAGGCCGGCATCGAATGCGTCCTGCAAAATCGTTTCCGCATTTTTCTCACCGGGAAAGATGGTCGCCAGACCGGTGACCCGGCCGGCATAGGGCCGGCACTGCCTGGCCATGTATTGATTGAGATGCCCGGCAAGCCCTGGGGCATGGGAATACTGAAGGGCGATGATGTGACCGACGCCATGTGAGAGTAGAAAATCGAACACCCCGGTAGTGGGCAGCTGGTACCTGATGTGCCATGCATGTTCATCGAACCAGCGCCTCACCGCCTTGAACATGTTGTCAGGAAAAATGTGGACATGGGCGTCAACCACCGTTGGGAACCCGGATGGAATGGTATGGTTCTCAATGTCCTTGAGTGTAGGCAGATGGGGCTTCAACATGGCCGTGCGCACCCTTCGATGAGATCGTGAATCGCAAGAGATGGTATCATGCCCACCCAGAAATGGCCAATTCGCCCATTTCTGGACGGACACCAGCCCATGCCCTGGATGAAATTTTCATATTTTTTTATCTCTTTCAGATGGTTCATGCAACCATACAGTTTTTCTTGACAATTATCGAACCGATTGCATGCCGGGCAGCAATGTGCCTATAAGGAATTGTTTTAAATGCCAACGGATCGCTGTATCCAGACCCTTTCAGCAGACGATCCGCCAAAAAGCATCCTGGAGACGGATCATTAATTCCCGTTGATTCTGACGAAACCCCCATGGCAACAGCGATGAACGAACCCGGTTCGAAAAAAATCGCCGCCGCCTGCCTGATCCTGGCAGGCGGACAAGGCAAAAGACTGACGCCGGACAAACCGCTTCTAAAAATCAACAACCAGGCGATCATCGAACGGGCGACCCGTGTGGTGGTTCCCCTGTTTGAAAAAGTATTTCTCGTCACCAATACGCCGGAAAAGTATGAATTCCTCCACCTGCCCGTCGTTCGCGACGAAAAGCAGGGCTGTGGCCCCCTCATGGGAATATACAGCGGTCTGCAAAAAATAAAACACGACGCGGCCTTTGTATGTGCCGCGGACATGCCCTTCGTTGAAGAAAAAATCATCCGGGCCCAGTTCCAAGAGCTGGGCGCATTCGATATCGTGGTCCCCTGCCCGAAAAACCGGCCGGAATTCCTGCACGCCGTCTTCCGCAAACGATGTCTGCCGGCCATCCGCAGGAACCTGGAAGCCGGTATCTTCAAAATCGAAATGCTGGTCCCGCTGTGCCAGACCCGTCGGCTTGATAAAAACTGGTTCGCGTTAAACGGGTTTTCGAAACTGACAGACCGCACGTTTACGAACATCAACACCATTCGCGGCTATCGTCGCTGGCTCCAGCAGGGGGCCAAGCATCAGGGCGGACTATCCGGGCGCCCCCCCCTCGGCTGCGTGGTGCCGGAAGTGCTCCGGAAAATCCGACGGACCCTGGTCGAACAGGAAACCGCCTTTCAGGACAGATCCGCCCGGGAGACCTGTTCCAGCATTTGGTCCCACAGTTCCAGGGTCGCCCGCATTGCCCACCACATTGCCAGGTCGGAAGGATGGGATCCGGAACCGGCCCTGCTCGCAGGCCTGCTTCATGACGCCGGCAAGTTCGCCGATGGAAGCTACCACGAAGACGACGTTCCGGAAGAGCGGAACGCCGTTCGCCTGGCCCGCCGAATCCTTACGGGCACCATCTACGAGCGGTGGCTGCCGATGGTCAGCGAGGCCATCCTTTCCACCTTTCTCGAAGGCAGGGCGACCAGTGATATCGGCCGCGCCGTTTACGATGCGGATTGCCTGGACAAATTGGGCAACCTCGGCGTGGTCCAGTTTTTTACAAAGAAGGCGCTTCGGCGGCAGTTTCTGGATGATGAGGTTATGGTTCGCACCAGTATTGAATTGACCTATGCCCATCACGCGCCGGGCAGCCTGAAGACGGCCACCGGCAGAACCCTCGCCCGGGCGCGAAGGATCAGGACGCGGTCGTTTTACACCGGATTGCTGGACGAGTGGCAAGAACTCGGGCTTGGAGAATTCAAGATCGTTGAGGAGGAAATTGCGGGGGTCGTCTGCATCCTGGTTGTACCCGGAGCGTGTTCGTGCGGCCAACCGCTGGAACGCCGGACCGATATCCGTGATGCATTGAAGTGCAGGTCCGTCGTCGTGGAGTACCGGTGCAAGGGGTGCGGCTTCGAAAGCGAGTTTTCATTCTGCCTCCCGAACGTAAAGGGACTGCCGGAAAAACCAAACGACCGGGTGAAAGGCGCCCTTAACGACAGGCAGGCACCGCCGGCTGGCGATTAGCAGCAACTGGTGTAAAGCATTTGCGCTTGGCCATACGCCGTTATAATCCGGTTTCAGATGCTCGTTTACCAATCATAAACTGCGCTTTCTCGCCAAATGTTGCCTCGCCTTGCCTGCGCTCGTCACGCGTTTCAACCCTCAGGAAGCCACCGCTCTGTGGCCGCCACACCCATCCAGCGCTGCTGTCAGCGGATGTTTCCTGCCGGTTTTTTCGGGAGATGGATCCGACAGCCATCCTGGCCGGAACGCGGGTTGCCCCCTCCAAGCCGGCGTTTCTGACCGGAGCCGTTTTATTTTTTCCCAAGGCGTCCTTGACTTTTTTCGCCAAACCGCGTGCCTCCTGGTCGCCGGCAGGCTTTACATCCCTGAAGACGGTCTTAAATTCCATACATTACGTCTGTTTGGCGGTACAACTGGATCATGTCAACGGAATGGATAAGGTCCGGCCTGAATGACGTCGCCACCCAATGGATCGCGTACCATGCCCTGCCGTTTCTCCGGGTGCCAGGATCTGCGATGGCCCTTTCGCGAATACGGAAAAATACGGGCAGACACCCGTCAACCTCAAATCAGATCCAAACCTAAAAAAGGGGGTTACCATGAATAAGACCGTTAAATGGATCTTTGCGGTAATCGGTTGCGCCGTTGCGCTCATCGTCATCGCCGTCATCGTGCTGCCCATGGTTATCGACGTCGAAAAATACAAACCGCAGATCCAGCATCAGGTGGAAAAGGCCACCGGCCGGACGTTCAAGCTGGGTGGCGACCTGAAGCCGTCCATTTTTCCCTGGGTCGGCATTCGCTTGTCGGACCTGCACCTGGGCAATCCATCCGGTTTTGAGGAGCAGGATTTGGTCTCAGTGGAATCGTTTGAGGTCCGGGTCAAGCTGCTTCCCCTGCTTTCACGTACCATCGAGGTCAGACGGTTCGTGGTCGACAAACCGGTTCTGGTGCTGGAAAAGCGCAAGGATGGCAAAGGCGGTTGGGAAGGGCTGGGGAAACCCGCGGAGAAAACAGCGGCGCAGCCAAAAGACCTGCAGACACCGGCCCCGAGAGGTGAATTTCCCATCAAAAGGCTGCTGGTGGGAGAATTTGCCGTCACCAATGGCCGGATCCTATGGATAGACCATGCCGGCGGTACACGCAAGACAGTCGAGGACATCAATCTGGTCCTGACCGACCTCTCTTTTGACAAACCCATCGGGGTGGCCTTTTCGGCCCTGGCGGACCAGCAGCCGGTAAAACTCGACGGCACTGTCGGCCCACTGGGGGATCGGCCCGGAAAAAGCCCCATATCGCTGAAACTGGCCGCCCGGCTGCTCGACGAACTGGAAGTTCGGTTGGATGGGCGCATCGACCCGTCCGCGGCGCCGCCGAAATTCGACCTGGCCGTCGACGTGGCCGACTTTTCACCCCGCAGGATCATGGACCGACTGGGCCTGAAGCCGCCCCTGGAAACGGCCGACGCCAACGTGCTGAACGCGGTTGCCGTGGCACTCAACCTCAAGGGCACCCCGGAAGCCATCACCGTGTCCGACGGTCGGTTGAAGCTGGACGACTCCCGGGCCACCTTCTCCGCACAGGCCGGCGAGTTGACCCGACCCAATCTCAAATTCGATCTTGATCTGGACGGCATCGACCTGGATCGCTATCTGCCGCCGCCCGCAGAAGGCGACGCCGGTGCCGATACCGCCCCGGAAACACCGGCGGCGTCTGCGTCCCAACCCACCGATTACGGTCCGCTGCGCCGCCTGGTACTGGATGCACGCCTCAAAACCGGCGAATTGAAAATTAAAAAAGCCCGCATGCAAAATATTGAGGTCAGAGTCAGCGCCCGCAGCGGGATCATCCGGCTGGATCCGCTCAAAATCGATCTTTACCAGGGCAATATTGCCGGTACGGGTGTGGTCAACGTTCAGCAGGAAAAACCGTCAACAGCGATGCACATGATGCTCAACAGTGTCCAGGCCGGCCCGTTGATCAAGGATTTGATGGACAGGGAACTGATCGAAGGTGCGATGGCGGCCGACATTGATCTGAATTTCAAAGGCGAGGCCCCCGACCTGATCCGTAAAACCCTCGGCGGAAAAGGCAACTTGCAATTCACCGACGGCGCCATTGTGGGTATCGACCTGGCATCCATGGTGCGCAATGTGCAGGCCTCCTTCGGCCTGACCCGACAACCCTCGCAAAAGCCACGCACCGATTTTGCCGAACTGCAGCTGCCGTTTTCGATCACCAGCGGGCTGTTCAAAACCGATGCAACCAGGCTCGTCTCTCCCCTGATGCGCGTGCTGGCGGTCGGCAAGGCCGACCTTGCCGGGGAAACCCTGGATTTTCGCGTTGAGCCCAAATTTGTGGCCACGATCAAAGGCCAGGGAGACACGACCCAACGTTCGGGAATCATGGTGCCGGTGATCGTTTCGGGCAGTCTTACCGCCCCCACTTTCAAGCCGGATCTCAAAAGCATGCTGGGGCAGCAACTCGGTCAACCCCTGCCGGACAAGGAAGCCCTGAAAAAAATGATGCCTTCCGAAGAAGACGCCAAAAAAAATATCGAGGAAGGTGTAAAGGGCCTGCTGAAGGGGTTGCCGTTTGGCAGCCAGTGATCAGAGCATCCTGAATCTAAGGCATTCAGACAATCGGGTGTAAGGTTTTGGCGTGAAGCCAGACCAACGGGATATGGGAAACGCGACTGAACGTTGACATGCGGTACAGCCAATCGTGCCTGCCAGTGAAATTGAGGAGGAATCGGCATGTTGCCAGCGATGATGTCATGGTTGGCCGCTTCGATGGCCCTGCTGGTTTCGCCGGATCATCTCCGGCTGTGGGGCAACCTGGCCGGTCATATCGGTACCGGATTCTGGATCGTGGCGGCGGGTGCGGCGGCACTCTTCGCCCTCTCCGTCGCCAGCTACCGACGGCTGGAAATTTCCGCGGCAGGTGCAGGCGGCTACCTGGCGGCGTTGAAGGAGCACGGCGGGGGGACCGCCATCGCCCTGGCATTGACCGGCCGTCTGGCCCTGACCATCGGTTTATCCACCGGCATCCTGGCCACGTCGGGCTTTGTATTCAACGAAACCTTCGTTTACTGGTTCCCTAATTTTGGATTTGCGTTTCTCTATCTTGCCGCCGTGGCCCTGGTTCTGTGCCGGGGATACGGGCTGGCAGAGAGGATAATGACGGGTCTGGTGGCGATCACCCTGGCGGGTCTGATGGTTCTGGTTCTGGCCGGTTTCCTGCAGACGGGTCAGCCGCCGACACCGGATGATCGCCCGCCATCGGGATTCGGCGCGGGCACGGTGTTTTCGGGCCTGCTGCTCTTTGTCGGCTTCGACCTGGGGATTCATCGCCGCGAACATCTCCGGGGCACCGGCGCAGCCACAAAAATGATGCTGGCGGCGTTGGGAATGACGGTGGTCTTGTTGAGCATGTGGGGTGCGGTCTCCCTGGCGCATGTTCCGGCGCCAAGGCTGGCCGAAACCTTCATCCCCTATACGCTGGCGGCCCGTCAGATCGGTGGACAGGCCGGCCGTATCCTGATGGGCATCGTCCTGATTGCCGGAACGGGGTGTGCGGTCATCTCGCTTTTCTCAACCTCGGCCCGGATGGTCACCTCACTGGCGCACATGGACATGCTGCCTCGATTCTGCCGGGGCTCCGCCCGACGCAACCTATGGGCAACACTGGTCCTGGCGTTCGCCGTCGCCGCCATGATGGCGGCGGGGGCTGCCGGCGCACCGGAGTTGGAAGTGTTCATCCGAGCAGCCTTTGTATTGTGGCTGCTGCATATCATTCTGGTCCATCTGGCGGCCCTGAAAGCGCGGGTCGCGAAAACGTCCGCAGCTTTTCGCCGCATCACCTGGCTTACGGTTCCGTCGGCCGCATTGACGGGCGCCGGGATGGTTTATCTATGGGTCACGGATGACCGGCGGGCCCTGTTGTCGACCTGTATTTTCGCGTTATGGTCCGGGGGGGCGATGCTCCTTTTTGTTGTCCGCCTGGCCAAAGGCCGGAAAACCTCTCCGGCCGTCTGAAGCGAACGCGGTTTGATAAATTTCGGAAAAGGTTCCGGTCCGTTTCCGGGCCGGACCTCCTGAAAACCACCAGAAACCCCACGGCCCGGCAAGATGACGGGCCGGCCGGCCCGCAGGCTGCTGCGGGAGGGCCAATAACAGCAAAAACGCATCAAAGAGGAGAAATGCCATGAAACCAATCATTTGTAAGGGCCTGTTGCTGGCAGTGGCCGTCGTTCTTCTGAGCGGCATGCTGATCCCGGCCGCAGCCTCGCAGAAAGTGAAGCTGATGAACAAGGATGAGCTGCAAAAAATCCTTGGCAACGCAGACACCTACATTCTGGATGTAAGAGCGGGAAGGGACTGGGGTTCCAGTGAATTTAAAATCAAGGGTGCTCATCGGACCGATCCCGGGGAGTTCGCCACCTGGGCGTCCCAATTTCCCAAAGCGGGGACCCTGGTCCTCTACTGCGCCTGACCGAACGAAGCCACCAGTGCAAGTTTTGCACGAAAACTCATGGCTCGGGGCTATACCCATGTCTACGCACTCAAAGGCGGCTGGCGGGAATGGCATCGCGCCAGATACCCGGTCGTCGAAAAATAAGACGCCCCTGCAGATGCGGGCAGCCGGCCAGCGGGACGGCTGCCCGCCTTTTCCACCCTACCCTGCCTGCAGTACCCGCAACGACCCTTCATGGTAAACAGGGGACCCGAGTTCGGACAACGCGAAATTGTAAAAAACATGATGTCCGTCGTAATCCAGCACCCGAAGGTCATCCGATTGTTTCAGGTCGCCCATGATAATGTTGAATTGCTGACCATACTTTTCCTTGACCAGGCTTTCGGCGACCTCATAGGCGATGAATTTCTTGATCCCTTTCTGGGCCAGTTTGGTCACCAGGGTGGGATCGTTAAGCTCGCCATAGGTTGTCAGAATCAGAATCGGACCGGTCCCGGTAAAAAAGATCCCTGCCTTCATAATGCACCTCCTTGGTTTGGGTTGCACAAGTATGGGTGCCCATCCGGATACGAGCGGTGTCAGGTCAGCTCAGGCCATGCCGGAAATAAGTCCAGGGGGTGGGGGTCGATCGTCCGGGAATCAGATGCCGGGCATCACGCCCGGCGTCACCCGGACTGGCACCCTTCATATGGGACAGGTACCCGCAGGCATTAGGGACAAACAGCGACGGTTCAGCCGAAATGGAAGGGCGCTTTCCGGAAAAGCGGGAATGCGGATAAATGTCCGATGTTGATACTCTCTTGACCCGACAGCGGGTCATGCATCCGTCAGAAGAAGGCGTGGAATCACCAAAAAGGGGTGTCTCTGGACTGCGGGATCGCTGGGAGGTGGAGCCGACTTACCATTCATTCATCGATACTGCGGACCAACGGCGGACTGTGCCACAGGCGATAAAACGAAATGATCAGGTTGATGCCTGTTTCCAGCTTAGTATAGTCAGGAGGAATGTCAAGCGCGGATCAATGCGATTGGCTGATGATATCATCAACGGCCAGGGCGTTGGACGCCAATGGCCTCATATCTGAAGGTTAAACGAACGTAATATTATGTAATAATGGAGAAAAATATTAATGGCAAGGCATTGTAGTTGATTTTCAGGAAGGTCAGACCGGCGACAAAATAAAAGGCTTTTTTCAGATGCCTGTCGTTGACCCGCTCCCAGATTTTCTCGCCCGCCTTTCGGGCCCGGAAGCGAATCACGCTTTTTCCGAAGCGAATGTTTTTTTCGACCATATCCGGATAATTGTTCATGCTGATTTTCAGTTTAGCGCTGTTGGACTGTAACTTCTCCAACAATTTAGACTCGGTCCCCACCACCTTGGACTCGCCACGGCTGACGGCATCCAGGAAGGCCTTCCGGCTGCGGCCGCAAGCGGCATAGGTCACTGCCGAGCCCATTTGCTGGACGCTGTGGCCGTCGCTGCCGCCTGTGATGGCGCGATCCAGATTAAACCCCAGCAGGGCGCTTCTCAGGTTCCACCGCTTCAGATTCTCGGAATTGATCACCTCCACACCGTCGGCCATCCTGAGCAGACGGTCCAGCTGGTTTTCGGAAAAGCTGTGATTGCAGATGCCGGTGAAGGCCGCCGAGTAGGGATGGGGAAAAATGACGACGCTGTTGTATTGCCTTGCAGACCGGACAATGGTTTCCACATCCATCCCGATTGATGACATCACCGTCGGTCCCCTATTGGGCTCCACGTGGTCCCCGTAAAATGCCTTGAGATCATCGATCCGGTAGAAGTAGACCAGGACATGGGTTCCCTCCCGGGAGGTGACTTCGATACCGGGAATACTGAACACATCGTCATGGCGGTCGAGTTCAACCGCCCCATCAATGGCATTGTGATCGGTAATGGCCACCCCGATCCCCAGTTCGCGGGCCCGTTCGGCAATGACATCCACCGTATCGGCGCCGTCTGAAAAACGGGAATGGAAATGGAGGTCAACCACTGTCGAGTGGCGGGCAAGTTCATCCAGGCGAGGCGCTTCAAACTGAATTCTATTGAAATTGTTCATGGATCCCGCTTGACCATCAGAGTCTTTCGGTGAAAACGATTCAAGGACCAAATTTAATCTACCCACGTCCCATGTCAACAATTATTTTTATCCGTGGGGTTCGCCGGCGATCTGGCTCCCCGACCGTCGACGCCACCGCCAATTTCCATTATCGGCAGTTGAGGCAGGACCTGAAAGCTTTTGTGGATGGGCCAACCGCCTTGGCCGCAATCAAATTGAAGCGCACCATGCCCCCTCCCGCAAGGGCTTGAATTCACCCGGGCCTGTGCTTATTATCTCGTCAATGAAAACGGGTCCGACGAACAGGAAAATTGGCGCAACGGGCATTACGTGCTGCTGCGGGGCGTGCGTTGCCCCATCACCACCTGTCGAAACCGACGCACCCCTATCTTGCAACCCATCCATGGCAGGCTGATTAGGAACCGTGAACGAGTTTATCATGAACGAACACAGCGAAAAAATACCCGACCCTAAAGAACTGGAAAAAGAACTGGGCGATTTTCTGGCCAAAAAATTCGGCGGCAGTGTCAAACTGGCGACCCCCATCGTCCTTCCCCAGGCAGGTGAAAGCGATTCGAAGGAGCCGCCGCCGAAAAAAGGGAAAACGATCAATTTTGATCTCAAGCCCCAAGATCTGGTTGCCTACCTGGATCAGTACGTGGTCAAGCAGACAACGGCCAAAGACATTCTGGCCACCAAGATCTGTACCCACTTCAACCGGATCAAACACGTGCAAAGCGCGCCCGACGACTTCAGCGACATGGTCGGAGTCATCAAGAACAACGTCCTGATGCTCGGCCCCACCGGCGTGGGAAAAACCTACATGGTCAGGCTCATCGCCAAAAAAATCGGTGTGCCCTTCGTCAAGGGCGATGCCACCAAGTTCAGCGAGACCGGATACGTCGGCGGCGATGTGGAAGACCTGGTCCGGGACCTGGTCAAAGAGGCGGACGGGGATATCGAACTGGCCCAGTTCGGGATCATCTACATCGACGAAATCGACAAAATCGCTTCCAGCCGCAATCTGGTCGGCGCCGACGTGTCCAGGACAGGTGTCCAGCGCGCCCTGCTCAAACCCATGGAAGAGACTGAGGTCGATCTGAAAGTGCCCCACGATCCGGTATCCATGCTGCAGGAAATCGACCGGTTCAGGAAAACGGGCAAAAAAGAAAAAAGCAGTATCAACACCAAGCACATCCTGTTCATCATGAGCGGCGCCTTTTCGGGCCTGGACAAAATCGTCTCCCGGCGCATCGCCGAACAGAAAATCGGATTCGGGGCGTCGATTTCCAATCCGTCCAAGGACGCGGATATCCTGACCCGGGTAAAATCCGAAGACCTGGTCCAGTTCGGTTTTGAATCCGAGTTTGTCGGCCGGCTTCCCGTGCGCAGCGTATTCGAACAACTGACGGAAGCGGATCTGTGCGACATTCTCAAAAACCCCAACAACCCCATCATCCTCGGTAAAAAACTGGATTTTGCCGCCTATGGCATCGATGTCAAATTCCAGACCGACGCCCTGGCGCTGCTGGCCCATCGGGCACATGATGAGAATACCGGCGCACGCGGACTGGTCAGCGCCGTGGAAGGCGCCCTGCTGCCTTTTGAGAAAACGCTCCCTTCCTGCCCCATCACCCGTTTTGCCGTCACCCGACCGGTCATCGAGCAACCCCAAGAGCATCTGGAGGCCCTTCTCGACCAGCCAGAGAGCGACCACTTCAAAGAGGCGTTCCACCGGCTGGCGGCCCAGGAGTGTGAGCGCATCGTAAAATATGTCAGCGCCAACCGGAAAACCTTCAGTGAAAAGTACGGAATCCAGCTGACGGATTCTCGCATTCGATTGGTCGCCGATGCCTACTGCCGGCAGGTAACCGACATCGAAAAAGTGCTCAAAAAACTCAAGTCCTACTATGAGGAGACCAAGACCATAGAGCTTTACTTTATCAAAAATCATGGTATTAACATTGTCCTGGAAGAAGAGGCCATCGACGCCATCATCGGGCAATGCTTCAATACCCGGGAAACGCCGGAAGGATACTACCGGAATTTGACGGCTGATTTCGAACACGGCCTGAAGCTGGTTCGTGAAAAAACAGGGCGGACCCGCTTTTTTGTCACTCGGGATGCACTGGAAAAGCCGGAAAGCTTCATCGCTGAACTCCTCAGGCAAAGCGAAAACCGACCCGAACTGTCCCTGCCACCTGACAACCGACTGGAAGGCTGAACTCAAATGATTGGAATATCAAAACTTTATTGTGGAACCGTTGAGCCGTCGGATGCCTTGCGTTACGGACGGCAGTCCTCCACCCTGCCCTCTCACCTGCTGCAGTTTTCCAAGGACAAACGCCCGGTGGTGGTATGGAATGTGACCCGGAAATGCAACCTCAAGTGTGTGCACTGCTATGCCCAGGCAACCGAAGAATCCACGGTGGATGAGCTTTCCACGGATGAGGGCAAGGCTCTGATCGATGACCTGGCCCGTTTCGGGGCCCCGGTGATGCTCTTTTCCGGCGGCGAACCCCTGGTCAGGAAAGACCTTCCCGAACTGGCGGCCTACGCCGTCGAGCGGGGCATGCGGGCGGTGATTTCAACAAACGGCACCCTGATCACCCCCGGCCTGGCCAAAACGCTCAAATCCATCGGCCTTTCCTATGTAGGCATCAGCCTGGACGGCATGCAGGGAATCAACGACCAGTTCAGGGGCGTGCCCGGCGCCTATGACAAGGCCCTGGAGGGCATCCGCAACTGCCAGGCTGCCGGGATCAAGGTGGGCTTGCGGTTTACCATCAACAAATTCAATGTGGGTGACATCCCGGCCATCTTCGATCTGCTGGAGGAGATGGACATCCCGCGGGTCTGCTTTTACCATCTGGTTTACGCCGGCCGGGGCTCGAAAATGGTGGAAGAGGACCTGAGCCTGGAAGGTACCCGCAAGGCGGTGGACCTGATCATCGACCGTACCAAGGCGCTCCACGACAAAGGCATCGTCAAGGAGGTGCTCACGGTGGACAACCACGCTGACGGGCCCTACCTCTACCTCAGACTGCTCAAGGAAGACCCCAAGCGGGCCGCTGAAGTTCTCGAACTGCTCAAGATGAACGAGGGCAACAACTCGGGGCGGGGTATCGGCTGCGTCAGCTGGGACGGCGAAGTGTATGCCGACCAGTTCTGGCGCCATCACAGCTTCGGCAACATCCGCAAGCGGCCTTTTTCCGAAATCTGGACCCAGCCGGAAGATGACCTGCTGCTGAAACTCAAAGAGAAAAAAATCCATGTCAAGGGCCGCTGTTCCACCTGCGCCTGGCTGGATGTCTGCGGCGGCAACTTCAGGGTGCGTGCGGAGGCGATCCACGATGATGTATGGGCCCCCGACCCGGCCTGCTACCTCACCGATGAAGAGATTGCCCAAACCATATAACGAATTTTCTCTTACGATCGTACCCAGGAGCTGACATGCTGTTTCCCGATTATCGTCCCCGAAGAATGCGCAGCAGCGAAGCGCTGAGAAGAATGGTCCGCGAGACGGCCCTTTCCGTCAACGATTTTATCCTTCCGTTGTTCGCCATCGATGGGAAGGCGGTAAAAAATCCCATCGAAGCCATGCCCGGCAATTACCAGCTTTCGGTTGACAATCTGGTCAAGGTGGCCAGGCAAGCCTACGGCATGGGTATTCCCGGCGTCATTCTTTTCGGTATTCCATCCAAAAAAGACCCCCTGGGTACCCAGGCATACGCCAGGGACGGCATCGTCCAGCGCGCCGTAAAGGCGGTAAAGGACAAGGTGCCGGAAATGGTGGTGATCACCGATGTCTGCCTGTGTGAATACACCGACCATGGCCACTGCGGTTTTGTGGACGGGCATACGGTAGACAACGATGCCACCTTGGACCTCCTGGCCAAAGCGGCCCTGTCCCATGCCAACGCCGGCGCAGACATGGTGGCCCCGTCAGACATGATGGACGGCCGGGTAGCGGAAATCCGTGCCGTCCTGGATGAAAACGACTACTCACGGATTCCCATCATGTCCTACGCGGCCAAATATTGCTCCGCCTACTACGGCCCATTCCGCGAGGCGGCTCAAAGTGCCCCGAAGTTCGGTGACCGGAGAACCTATCAGATGGACCCGGCCAACGCCCGTGAAGCGATCCGGGAAGTCACCATGGACGTGGAAGAAGGGGCCGACATCATCATGGTCAAACCGGCGCTGGCATACCTGGACATCATCTGCCGGATCCGGGATGAAGTGGACCTGCCTCTGGCGGCATACAATGTCAGCGGAGAGTTTTCCATGATCAAGGCCGCTGAAAAAATGGGCTGGATCGACGGCCAGAAAGTAATGATGGAAACCCTTACCGCTATCAAACGGGCCGGAGCCGACATGATCCTGACCTATTTTGCCATGGAAGCCGCCGCCCTGATGGACCGATAGCCTCAGTCTCCAACCCGCTCTGCAGCCAACCGGGGCCATCGATGCCAACGATGGCCCAAAAGGATAATTCGCCTCATGAATCCACACCCTGACGTTGAAAATGACAACCGGCCCCACGGACATGGCCAGAAGCAGGAAAAAGGCAATACCCTTCGCCTGGTAGCCTGGGAGACGACCAGAAACTGCAATCTCTCCTGTGTTCACTGTCGGGCTGCGGCCACCAACGGCCCCTATGCGGGAGAGCTGGATACCGAGCAGGGATTCAAATTGCTCGACGAGATTGCCGAAGTGGGCAAGCCGATCATCATCCTCACCGGTGGTGAACCCCTGCTCAGGGATGACATTTTCGACCTCGCCAGGCATGGAGACGGCCTTGGGTTGAGGATGGTGATGGCCCCCAACGGCACCCTGATCACCCCTGAAACCGCCGAACGGATGGCGGCCTCCGGCATCCGTCGGATAAGCGCCAGCATCGACGGCGCCACCAAAGCCTTCCACGATCAATTCCGTGGTGTTGACGGCGCATTTGATGCCGCCCTTCGGGGCATCGAATATGTCAAAGCCGCCGGAATCGAGTTTCAGATCAACACGACCATCACCAAGACCAATCTGGACCAGATTCCCAAGATACTGGAACTGGCCGAACGCCTGGGAGCGGTGGCCCACCATATTTTTCTTCTGGTGCCCACCGGCCGGGGCAAATATATTGTGGATCAGGCCATCGACGCCAAGGAGTATGAAACCACACTGAACTGGTTCTACGACCAGCGTGATAAAACCTCCCTGCAGCTCAAGGCCACCTGTGCCCCCCACTACTACCGGATTTTGCGCCAGCGGGCCAAAGCGGAGGGCAAAACCATCAGTTTTCAGACCCATGGCCTCGACGCCGTGACCCGCGGCTGCCTGGCCGGCACGGGGTTCTGTTTCGTTTCCCACACCGGCGTGGTTCAGCCGTGCGGCTACACCGATGTTGAATGTGGAGACATCACCCAAACCACATTCGGCGAGGTCTGGAACCATTCACCGGTCTTCCTCAAACTTCGTGATTTCAGGCAGCTGGAAGGCAAATGCGGCGCCTGCGAATACCGCGCGGTATGCGGTGGATGCCGCGCCAGGGCCTTTGAGGCCACCGGCAACTTCATGGCCGAAGAACCCTTATGCGCCTACCAGCCGGAAAAGGCCGCGCCCTCCCTGTGATACGAAGCATCGACGGGCACCACCAAAGGTCAAGGGCCCTGACCGCCGACCACCATATTTTGCGGTTGCTTTAAGAAAGGTCCACAACGGGTCTTGACATCAGACCCGTTTTTTAATATTTTTGCCGCCAGCTTCCACCTGTCAAAACAATGGCCTTTTAATGGGTCGACCGAGCACCCGATCCCGACCACCCAGCGGCAAAACGATGACTGAGCCCAAAAACTGGTTTGCGCCTAAAGCAACGCCGCTAATAATCGCATCCCTTGCCATGCTTTTAGCCCCGATCCTGAGCGCGGAAGCGACGGTTGTCAAGAACCTTCGCTTTGGCGACAACAAAGGATATGTGCGCATGGTGCTGGAAGTCGACCGTGCCCTGGCCCAGCCCCCATCGGTTTCCATCAACGGAAGCACGATTCAGGTGGCCATGACCGGGGTCCTCAACCACTTGCCCGCCCCCCCCACCGAGGCGTCGCGCGACGGTATCGTCAGCCTCGATGTCACCCACGTGTCCGACGTCATGCGCATCGACGCGGCCTTTCCCTTCGCGCCAGCGGACATCCGGACCTTCTCTCTCACGGGACCGCACCGATTTATCATTGACGCCTACCGGCCCTCCCCATCGGCCGACGAAGACAGGCCCATCGACAATAAGCCTCAGACAACGGCCCTTGAATCGGGCTCGCCGATACCGAAATGGAACCCTGTGCCGGACCAATCGACCCCGTTTGGCGGAACCGTGGCGGAAGCCTCGATGCACAGCTACGGATCACTTCCATCACTATCCGCAGACGCTGCCGAAAAAGGCCGTAACCGGTTTCAGCAACAACTGATCGCGGCCCTGATCGGTGTCACGTCGATCATCGTGGTCCTGCTCTTTTTCCTGATTTGGATGGGAAGCGGCCGCAAAAAACCCCGGGAGCCATCCTGGATCCAGCATCTGCCACCGGCCAGGGACCCGGCGATCGAAAACATCGACGCAGCCATACGCGACCATCTGAAACGTCATGACCACCAATGAAGCACCGTCCGGGGTTACGCATGTCCCAGAAAAATGCAGATACGTTCACTGTCGGCCTGTCAGAGGCTGAAAAACAGGATCTGGAAGAAATGATCGGCGATTTTCGCCGGAAGTCGGCTGGAGGCGACCTTCCAGAAGAAACAACGCCGACCCGGACCCAGCTGGACAGTATCGCCCGGAAGCTTGCCGACCTGTCGGAAATGGTTTTACGAATGGACCGCCAAATGGCCCCGTTGGTGGAAGTCATCCGCCTTTCCCATCAAAAAAGCGAATTGTTGAGCCAGCGACTGGACGCCGTTATCGCCGCTCTAAAAAAAGGATGAATGAGTTGAACATGAATGCAATCGAACCGAACGCGACGGTTGAACAGGAAAGTATCATCGACCAGATCCTTGATGGACAAATCGATATCAGTTCCGTGGAAGAGTTCGAAAATCTTCTCGAGGTCTTTCCCGGAAATCCGGATCTGTATCGCCGATTTGCAGATATGCTGGCGGGCAGAAAACACCCGCAGGATGCCCTGGTGGCCTACCATAAAGCGGCCGGACTCTACCTGGACGCCGGGATGGTGCTTCAGTCCATTGTGGCCAAAATACTCGAGTGGAGCATCGTCAAACCGTCCCATCGCGAAGGGCGCGATTTTCATGCCGAAATCCGGAAAAAAGGCGCCGGAGACATGCCGTCACAGGTCTTTTTCTCCCAGTTGGCCTATACGGAAATGGTATCATTGATGCTCCGCCTGACCCGCGTCCGACTGTCACCCGGTGAGGTGGTCTACGACACCGGCCAGGAGGCCACAGACATCTTCTTCATCGTATCAGGAGAGTTGACGGAGACGCTGCCGCAAGGCGACGATACCACACCGTCAACCTCCGTTGTGCTGGCTGAAAACGACATCTTCGGGGATATTTTCCCCCTGGAAGAAAAATCCGTTTACCGCGCACACGTGGCGGCGACCTCCGCCGTGGAACTGGTCAAGATTTCGAAACCGGTGCTCAAAGCCACGTGCTACCGTTACCCGCGAGTCCGTGAACTCATCGAACGCTTAAGCCGAATCCGGGCACCTCAGGGTGGCGACCGGTCCTGGCAGACGGTCCGCCGGACCTGCCGGTACTGCCTGCCTGCAGATGTCACCTTGGCATGGGAAAAAGAAAACGACGAGGGGAAGTGGGGGCTTCACGGTACCACCCGGGATCTTTCAACCGGAGGCGTATGTGTGGTCCTGAAAAATAATACGACCCTTTCGGATTTCGAAGCGTTGCTTCGGCAACACGTTAAGCTGACCATTCTTGAGGGTAAAAAAACAGTGATCGACGGGTTGAGCGGCCGTGTGGCCTGGCAAAAGACAGTCGGCACCGTGACCCGTCCGACACACATTATCGGCATCACATTCGATCCGATGGCCGACGAGACGGCAATCGCTCTGAATGCTTTCTGCACCATCTCCAACGACGAACAGGACATGATCTGGAATCTGTGGAATCATTTGGTACGACACTGAAATACAAAGGGATGAAACGGATGCAACAACAGCAAACTGAGAATGGACGAAAACGATTGCCGCAGGTCTGGGCGGTGGGCGGCGGTAAAGGGGGCATCGGCAAAAGCGTCCTCAGTATTTTAATTTCCGTCGCATTGGCCGAAAGTGGCAAAGACACGGTGGTTATCGACGGTGATTTGGGCGGGGCCAATCTCCATACCTTCATGGGCATCCGCACGCCGAGCAGGACCCTGAATGATTTTATCAGCCGCCAGGTGGACAAACTGGACGACGTTTGCATGGGTACGGAGCAAAAAGGGCTTCGCATCATCTGCGGGGCCAGCGAGGTGCTGACCCTGGCCAATCTTCAATACACCCAGAAGATTAAAATCCTCCAGGCGATCTCCAGGATTGACGCCGACCATGTGATCCTTGACCTGGGGGCCGGCACCGGATTCAACACCCTGGATTTTTTTCTATCCGCCCACCGTCAAATCGTGGTGATGACGCCTCAGCCCGTTGCGATTCAAAATGCGTATGCATTCGTCAGGAACGCCGTGTATCGAACCTTGAGTCGATTGACCAGCCGCCGGCCTTCTTTGGGCGGCCTGGTCAAAGCGGCCATGAACCCCAAAAACGACATGCAGGTCAGAACGGTAGGCGCCCTGCTTGACCGCATGGCCGAAAACGGAGATCCGGCAGAAGCGGCGGCAATGGCCGCCCACCTGAACCGGATTCGCCCGGCCCTGATCACGAATATGGTCAGGGAACCGAGGGACAAAAATGCCGGCCGAATCATCCAGATGGTGTCGAAAAAACATCTGATGATTCAGGCACAAATCGGGGGCGGTGTTTATTTCGACCCACAGATAAACGCCATGGTCTCGGCCATGGAGCCACTGACGCGGGTGGACCGAAACAGCAATGCTATCCAATCCGCCCTGGCCATCGTGTCAAACCTGAAAAACACAGGGTGGGCCAGTGACGATCAATCGGGATGCGAAACAGGGGAAGAACGGTCGCCGGATAGAAAAATCAGTGCAGTGGCAGGGTATCCCTGAACGTTTCGAAACAGTTTTTTATGGCCTCAATATTCCTTGGCGCCAGATCCACGAAATGGCACCCCACGCCCCGCTTGTTGACGTTGACGATTTTTGCCTTCAGCAAAACCGCTTTTTCTTCGGTGGGAAACTTAATCGCCAGACTGACCAGGCGCCCCGGATTAAGGTTGGTTTTGTCGTCCACCTCTACAAACAGCCCATTCAGGCTCAAATCGGTCACATTGACAACCCCTTTCACGTGGCCGAAGAGCGCCGTACAACGAAATTCCAATCGAGGGTATTGTCGTCTTTCATTGCTAACTTCAATGTGCTGGCTTCGAACATCGATCATTTTCGATTCAACTCCTTTTCAACCCCAGGCATCCGAAAAATTCAAGAATAATACGTCCGGTTCGGATTTCAATGGTGCCTGGTGACACGAACATGCTTGGATAGCATCATTATTCTGATTTTCCAAGCAATATGCTCCGGATGGGGTATTTGTCTTTTCATGCCCCATCCAGCTGAAAACTGATTTGTCGATGAAGCCGGTTGATTAAAGCCTTCATGATTTCCAGCTGGTAGCGGGTCAGTTCCTCATATTGAACGCCGACCCCCCCTTGCTCCAGCCGGATCACACGAGCTTTGAGTTTCAGGGCCAGTTGATCCTGGTCCACCGAAAAACAGATGAACACCGGCTGATCCATGGTAAACGGTTCGCAGCTTTCCACAAACATCCCGCCGGCACTGATATCCCGGGCAAAGCAATTGATCGCACGGCCATTGGCTGCCAGATCCAGGGTAATATTGCAGGGGACCCTGGGAAATTTCCGAAGCATGGCAAACCGTTTTTCCTCGTATCGGTTCATGAATCTGAGCAGATCGGCTTCGGACAATTGATTGATCAGCAGGAAAAAACGGGCGATGAGCAGTTGCCTGTCCCTGGCGGCAACGGCACCGTCTTGATGGAATTGGGGTGATTCCAGAAGCTTCTCTTTTCCCTCCAGTTCCAGATCCTTGAACAGATGCAGCAGGGAGATCAGCTGTTCATCCGTCATTTTGTATATGGCGATGGAAAGTCGTGCCAGTATTTTTTTCTTTTCCGCCTGCCAGATCGGATCATGCATGGGCGTCTTCTCCTACGTGTGTCAACGACAACGCGCCCTTGTTTTCGACGCGGTGGGAAAGGCTTCCCGTCAAGGCTGCCCGGGTCCGGGCCAGCACCATATTTGGCCCGGACACCGGTACAAGTATGCATCGACAGTAAAAATGCGGCCCAAGGATGCCGCAGGGAAATTCGTATGCTCTTTTTATCCCGTTTCAGCGTGAAAAATCAAGCCTCTATTAATCGGCCAACCATCGGATCACTAACAGTTCCAGCAAATTAGGAAAATTGTGACGGCGCCAGGCCACGAAGTTCCGTAAGCCTGCCGAAACACGCATCAAGGGTCTGAGGTGACCAAAAGGATGCCATCGAAAAATGGCCGAACTAAAAAAAGGTACTTAAAATCATAGAAAAAACTTGAAAAACCAAAGCAAAAAAGGGTATTGAATCCATCTGAACCGGCAGCATCGTTTCCCGATCGTTGAACGTGACCCGCCTTCGTGACGGGGTGGCATGCCATCCCATAAACGGATGGCAATCTCAGCGGGATAACGATGAGCCATCGCTGAAAAATCGACACGATGCCGGTTCAGGTGTTGCCGACATGGCCGATTGGCTGTGAAAGACCTGATTCAGCAAGGAGGAAGGGACATTGTCGTATATCCTGGATCAAGAACAACTTGACGGTCTGGAAGAAGCGTTGACCACTGATTTGATGACACTGGGCATACAATCCGTGATTCTCATCGACATGGCCGGTAATGTCATCGTCAATCTCGATGACGGAAAAGTTCGCCACGATGTCTACTCGTTGGCGGCCTTGGCCGCAGGTAACTTTGGGGCGGTAAGCGCCATGGCCTCCATCATTGGTGAAGAAGAATTCTCACTACTTTTTCATAAGGGGAAAAGTGAAAACATAAATTTCACCAAAATCATGGATGATTTTCTCCTGGTGTCTATTTTCGGCAATGATGTATCACTGGGCTACCTGAGGCTGAAAATCGATGAGGTCATCAAGAAAATCAAAAGCCTGATCGATCGGGCGGGACCGTCATAGCCTGATCGGTACTCGCTCCAAAGGCCTGCCCTCCTACCGAACTCATCGACAAGCGGTACGTAACTATGGCGTTTATCAATACCAAGACTAAAGAAGTTCAGGTCAAACTTGTTTTTGTCGGTCCCGGCAGGGGTGGAAAAACCACCAACCTGGAATATATCTTCAGCCGGATCAGACACCGTATTGAGTCAGACATGGTCAGTATCAAGACCCAGGGCGATCGAACCCTGTTCTTTGATTTCCTGCCGTTTGAACTGGGAGCCATAAAAGGATACAATGTTAAAACCCAACTTTACACCGTACCCGGCCAGGTCAAATACAATGCCACGCGGAAGCTGGTGCTAAAAGGGGTGGATGGCATTGTTTTTGTTGCGGACTCCATGGTCGACCGGCGGGAAAACAATATCAGCTCCCTGGAAAATCTCAAAGAAAACCTGAAATTCTACGATATTGACATCACCGACATCCCCATTGTTTTTCAATACAATAAACGCGACCTGGAAACGGAAGGAATTCCCATTCTCGACGTTGAAACCATGGACAACGATCTCAACACACAACTCAACGCACCCAGTTTCACGGCCAGTGCGCTGAAGGGCGATAACGTGATCCCCACTGTTAAAAAAGCCATCTCAAAGACAATTGTGGCTATTCGTGAAAAGCTTTTATAGGAGGTGCTGCCATGGACAAAAAAGCGAATGACACCTTCGCTTTTGACTTGGAAAACCGTCTTGATGATTTTTTCAGCGATTCTTTGCCATCCCAGGATGAAACATCCGCGGAGACACCTGCAGCGGCCGAGACTGACCTTCCGTTAAAGGACCTGAAATCAACGATTCTGGCCATTGACTGGGAAATCACTGACGATGCCCTCGAAGCTTTAATCTCCCAGATCGATGGGTTGTCGGAGCGGTTCAAATCCGACAAAGCGAACCATACGCTTCTCAGACTGTTGAAGTCATTGGCAAAATATATCCGGACCCACAAGTCCAATGCGCACCCCGACACCATCAAACGGGTCATGTCCGTTTATTCAACCCTTGAGGAGTCCACGACCAACACTGAGTTGAACCAGAGCGAAAAAGAGAAGATGGTGCTGGAAGAGGTCAGCCAGTTCAAGATGTTAAAGGCTCAAATTGTCGAATCCAGAGGTCCCCATCCGGCCAGTGATTCATCGAAACCGAGCACCACCGGAGAGTTGTCAGGTATCGAAGCCGTTATCCGGTCCATTGATGAACTGAAATCAATGATGGCCGCCGAACTGGGCGCAATTAGAAAGGAGTTGGGACAACTCCGCAAAAAATAGGCCTCATCAGCTGTTTTGGAATCGCCCGACCCCATTGCAAAAAAACCCGAGGGTATCCCCCCGGGTTTTTTTATCCATTCAATAAGGATTCCCCCGTAAAGCCGTATTTCCTGCGTAAAAGAAGATTGCCGATCGCTGGGCATCAGGGCAAAAGGAGGGTGTCCAGGTTTTCGATACCGTCAATGCCGGCGGTCAGTGCCAGACGGTCGTCCACCAGACCAGAGATATCGGTATTTTCTATCAGGTCATAACGGGCCATGAGATCTGCAATGGCCTGGAGTTCAGCCGGCTTTGGAACGTACCGGTCATAGATGATCCGATTGGATGGCGTGGTCATTGCGTAATGCACCAACCCAGCGGACTGGTTCCAGTAATCGGCTGCAACCCGGGCGGCCTCATGGGGATGGCGGCTTGCCCACAGACCGGACCGGACCGCCGTTTCCACCAGTTTTCGTGCGGCCGACGGATAGGCCGTCATCCATTCATTTTTCACCAGCATGAGGTTGCAGATAAAATCCGGCCACATGGACTCCACGTATGCAACGACGTCGGCGTCGTCGCTGAGTACGGTTTGGGCGGCAAAGGGTTCACCGACAAAATAGGCATCCAGCGAACCCGAAGCCAGGGCCGAGGCCATGTCCGGCGGATTCATTTCCACCAGGCGGATTTTTCCAGTGAGCCCTTTTTCCTCCATCGCTTTTAACAGGCACAGGTTGTGGCCCGAGTACCGCATCGGCACGGCAATGGTGCGCCCGACCAGATCTTCCAACCGCTTCGCATTCAAGCTTTTCCTTGCCACCAGGGTGCTCTCGTGCCGGTTGCCGACCAGAACGACCTTCACATCAACCCCTTGCTGACGCAACACCACCGCCAGCGGTGCGATGATGAAAGCCGCCTGGAGACTGTCGTTTCTCAATGCTTCGGCCATCTCGGCAAAAGAAGAAAATTTCACGGCTTCAAAAAAAACGCCGTTGCCTTTTCGGGTGGCATGGTCCAGCAGTGGTGCCGCCAGATTGGTCAGTACCGGCATATATCCCATGCGGATAACCTGCCGGTCTGCCTGATGGCGGTTCAGTCGAAAGTGAAGCCATGAAATCAAAACCAGCCACAGGAGAAAAAAAAGAACCAGTTTAGCCGGCCGCGAAAACGGAACGGTTCCGGTCAATGGGTTCTTTTTAAACGGCATAGTTGACTCCCAGCAAAAGGAACAGTTCGCTTCTCAACCTGCTTAAATCAGGTGACTTCTCAAAATCGCGGGGGCGAGGAAAATCCAAGGTCCGATCCATGACCACCCGGGTGGGGCAATTCCCCAATATGACGATCCGGTCGCCCATGATCAATGCGTCATCGATATTATGGGTCACCAGTAGAATCGTCTTTCGGATGAACGCATGCATGTTGACCACTTCTTCTCTCATCTTCATATGCGTGAGAAAATCAAGCCCGCTGAAGGGCTCATCCATAATCATAATATCCGGGTTCACGGCAAGCGCCCGGGCCAATTCAGCACGGCGCTGCATGCCGCCGGACAACTGCCGGGGATAATGTTGTTCAAAGCCATCCAGTTCCACCATATCGATAAATTCTTGGACCTGTTCCTGCCTGTCCCGATGGCTTTTCAAGTGGCGCAGCCCCAGGCCGACATTCTCGGAAACCGTCATCCAGGGGAAGAGGCCGCTGTGCTGGAATACGAAAATGTGGTCGGCAGAAGGCCCTGTGACCGGCTGACCGTTGATATTCACGTGCCCTTCGGAGGGCGCCTCAAAGCCGGCGATAATCCTCAGCAAAGTTGATTTCCCACATCCCGAAGGACCGAGAAAACAAACCATTTCACCGTCCCGGATGTCCAGGTCGATATCCAGCAGAACGCTGATCCGGTCCCCTTTGCACAAAATGGCATCTTCTTCACCGCGAGGGACTTTCCGTCGATTGGCGTAGGTTTTACTGAGTTGATCAATGAGTATACTGCCCACCTGCCCGCTCCTTAATGTGTCATCTGACGCCACCTGGCCGCTTCGAGCGAGCCCAGTTGGCGCATCAGATAATCAAGGGCCAGCCCTACCAGCCCGATAACGATCATGCCGTCCATGACGTAGTCCATCCGCAGGGCGTTTCGTGAATCCAGGATTAAGAAGCCCAGGCCGGACTGTACGGCAATCATCTCTGCGGCAACGACCACCAGCCATGAAATGGTCACCGTCATTCTGAGTGCAGTCACCACCTCCGGGACAATTGCCGGGACCACCAGCCGGACAATCGTTTCCACTCTCGAAAAATTAAAATTGGCCGCCACATGAAAATAAGTCGGATTGATGCCGTCAACGGCAATGGTAGTGGAAACCACGAGGGGGAAAAAGCTGGACAGAAAAATCAAAAAAATGGCTGGTGGATCGCCGATGCCGAACCATAGCATGGCCAGGGGAATCCAGGCCAGCGGTGAAATGGGCCGCAGGAATTGAATCAGCGGGTTGATCAGGGGCCTGGCATTTCTCATCATGCCCAGGGCGATCCCGAGGGGAATCCCCAGAATAGCGGCAAGGTAGAATCCTACGGTAACCCTGAAAAGGCTGGCCACCGTGTGGCGGACCAGTGTGCCGTCGGCCAGCAGTTCTCCCATGCTCCCGAGAACGATGACGGGCCCGGGAAACACCTGCCGGCTCCAGCCGCTGAACCGGGCCAACACATCCCAGACCAGCAGCAGGACAAAAAATCCCAGGAACGGCATCAGGTACGTGTATGGTTTTCTTTCTCCTTTTTTCAAAAACATGGATACACGTCAATAGCTGTTGTAAATCAGATGAATGCCGATGAGCGTGAGCAGGAAGATAAATACTTCCTTGAGCATTCTTTCATTGATTTTCTCTGTAAACCACGGACCGACCTGCCCGCCGATAATGACACCGGGAACGGCCCCAAGCAATGCCGCCAGATCGACCGACGACCCCAGCAGTCCATGGAAAACGGAACCGACAATACAGGTTCCGAAAATAGTGACGATGCTGGTGGCGACGGCCACCCGCATTCGCAGTTTTAACCGGCTGCGCATGAGCGGCACCAGCCACTCGCCGATACTGACGCTCAGCATGCCGCTGGCCACGGCCATGACCGACACGAGCCAGCCGTAGCGTCGGGCGCGCTTCACCGGTATCCGATCATGGCCCGTATCGGTGTATTTCTGGTTCGCGGAGACAAAAAGAAAGGCGGTGGTCAGGGTAAAAATCCCCAAGGCCAATTCGAGGTTGGCCGATGACAGCAAACGGGTCAGCAGGGCGCCGATGGCGAGTCCGGGAAGGGTCAGCAGCAAAAAGAAACCGGACAGGTGAAGATCGGCGGTTTGCTTCCTGATAAAGGCGGCACTGCCCGATCCCATCCCCGCGGTCTGAACCAGCAGGGAGGTAACCACCGCAGTCTCCGGTGGAAGCTTCAAGAAAATTATAAAAAAGGGCATCCACAGGATACCGCCGCCGATGCCGACGGCCGATGCCAGTGAGGCGATGACCACCCCCGCCGGTAAAGCCAGAAGCGTTATTCCGGTCATGCCTGGCCATCCACCGAATAAAGTTTAAAAAACTCGATGACCTGCTTGAGCATGTCCAGTTCGGATTCCAGCCGCGAAAGCTGATGCCTCATCGCCTCCGAACCACCGTCGGTCAACTGTTCTTTTCTCATCATCCCCATGGTGCTGGCCGTGACCCGCCCGGCGGAATCGCATACCGACCGGGATAGCATGATAATCTCCTGCAGATTGGTGGACATGTCGTCGATTCCGGCGGACAGTTGGGAGAGCTCGTTTCTGGTTTCGACCCCCGTTGCGCGGCTCAGGTCTCCGGCGGAAATGGCCTTGGACACCTCCACCATATGCTGCAGGGGTTCGGTAATGGTTTTGATGAACATGGTCAACACGATAACCACCACTGCCAGAATCACGCCCACCATCATCATGGCCTTGTTGCGGATCCTCACCAGGGGCTCGTAAACCTGATCCTGTGCCAGTTCCCCGCTGGTATAGCGTTCGAAATTGTGGGTCAGCTCCCGCTTGAGTGCGGTCGAATGGGTATCCATAACAAATTCAGAAGAAACCAGCAGCGCAGCGAACCCGATTAACAGAATGTAGATAATCATGGTCCGCTGGATCGAATAGCCATTGGGATTACTCATGACGAGGATGGGATCGGATCATGCGGGTTGGCGATAATCTCCTTGGCCAGTCCGAGATACTGGGCGCCGGCAACACTTTGCTGGTTGTAGTGAATGGCGGGCATGCTCAGTATCTGAGCTTCTTTGAGGGCGCCATCCATTTCTACAACCGTATCGAAGGTCTCTCCCGCATAAAGGTCCTTGATTTTGGAAAAAATCAGCCGCGACGAGTGGCTGTTCCGATCCAGCATGGTAAACAGGATGCGGGAACGAATCTGAGGGTTGGATCGTTTTCGGATCAGGGCGATCAGGCGCAGCACCTGGTCCACCCCGTGGGTTGAAAGATAATCACACTGGCAGGGTATCACCACCCGGTTGGATGCCGTAAGGGCATTTAACGTATAGAATTCAATGGCGGGGGGGGTGTCGATCAGAATGAAATCAAATTGATCCTTGATGCCATTGAGCCGGTCTTTCAGCATATATTCAAAATGCTGCGCTCCGAAATACAATTTATTGAGCATCACCATGTTCCGCCCGGACGGCAGCAGCCAGAGGTTGGGATATGGCGTTGCAGTGATGAAATCGTCCAGGGGCCTGCCGAATGCTTTCTGGGCATCGTAAAACGTAGGCTGTTGCTTGAGACCCAGTGAAAGGGTCAGGTTGGCCTGGGCATCGAAATCCACCAGCAGCACTTTTTTATTGTTCAGGGCAAGTGAAACACCGAGGTTGAAACAGGTCGTGGTTTTTGCAACCCCGCCTTTTCGGTTGCCTATGGTGATCACATGGTCGTTGGCCTCATCCCGACGAGCGCGTTCGAGATCGATGAACGCAATTTCCTGAACCCGTTTCGGTTTGTAAGCGGAAAAAAGATGGCCACAGACCGTGCATCGCGCCACGAAGGAGGGCTTATCAGTTGCCTCGTCATCAAGATGAAACCGGGTTTTGCATTTCTGGCATACGATAATCATGGATTATTTTCCTCGGGTGACAGGCCGGGGATTGAGTTCGTTTCCAAGCTCAAACCCGTTTAAAATCGTTTCCGACAGGCGGGAGAGGGCCACTTCCGTATCGGCAAGGCCGGCCGCAACAACCTTATCGAGGGGCGCGGCAACCATGCCCGAATCCCGTTTGCGCAAAATGATCCGCCCGCCATGGTCGTGCACCGCCTGCAGACCTGAGTGGCTGCCCGTGTCCGCCCCGGACAACAACACAATCGTCACGCGGTCTCCGAACACCGATGCGGCAGTCGACAGGACCCGATCCACATGAATCACTTCGTTTTCAGTTGCAGCTGGCGCGATGACCGGCCGGCTGCCATCCATGGAGATGACCAGGGGGCAGCCGTGAATACCGACATAACAATGCCCTGCAGAAAGCGGGGTTTTCTGCTCGATCGGTGATGCCGGGCATCCACATCGTTCGAATAAATATCGGGCGAAGGTCTCCCGAAAGGATGGCGGAAGACTCTGAAGGGCCACGACGGCGCCGTCAAGGCTGGCCATCGCCGAAACCAGCCCGGGCAACAGGCCCATCTGCTCCGGGTGTCCCCCGGGCCCGGAAATCACGATCACCAGACGCCGGCATGCCATGCCGGCCGCTTTCAGGGTAAGATTGTCAGTCTGTGGCCTGGGAATCCGCGAAATCCTGAAATTGGCCACTTTGGCCGTGGCGGCAACCCTTACCCGCTCAATTATTTTTTTCTGTTGTACGAGAATATCCTGGTTCTTGGTGGGCTTGCTCATGAAATCCACAGCACCCAGTTCAAGAAAATTGAAAATCGTTTTCGAAGATCCATCCCCGGGGTTGGATGTGATCACCACCGGACATGGTTTTTTGATCATGATATGTTTGATTGTGCTGGTGCCGTCCATCACCGGCATATTCACATCCAGCGTCACCAGATCCGGGGACAGCTCATCGATCAGTGAAATCGCCTCCTTGCCGTTGCCGGCCATGCCCACCACCTTGACATGTTTACTGGTTGTCAACATGCTGGACAGAATTTTGCGCATCATGGGTGAGTCGTCGACGATAAGCACCCGAAGCCGCTCATCGGCAGCCGTTTCTGATGGACATGGCACGGCGGTAGCCGAATCCTGGCCGAGCACGGCTTTTTCGTCGACACGCCGGGCCGCTTCCATAATCAAAAAATGATAATTGCTATCGATTGTCCGCGGTGGTGTGGTTGAAACTTCGATGGATTCGAAGCTTCCGGTTTCCCACCCCAATATCCGGTAAAAGGCTTCCTCTCCCACCATGTCCACGCAGGCGGCATGAACGATCTCACCGTCGACAATAAAAATCGTTCCCTGCCGCTCACCCTTGGTTACCCGCATGCAGAGGCTTGAACCCGACAGGCAGCACATCTGTATCAGGTCGTTGAGTTGAATGTTCTTTAACGTCCCGGCAAACCCGCAATCCGCGTCAGGAAGATGATTGTAAGAAGTGTCGTCTTTGGTTTCCATGTTCCGCGTGTCAATCCATTCCTGATAACACCCCGCAGGCAGGTGCACCCGCTGCTGGCAGTTTCCTTAAGGTGCCCCCCGTACCGGTATCATCTTGAATGCAGCATGAAACAACTTGTCGTTGACCGGTCACAGCACGACGGCGGCCAGTTTCCTTTCGGCCTCCCGTTGCCTGGCCATGACCACGAGTTCGTCAACATTGAGAATCAGAGAAATTCCACCGTCACCTAAAATCGTCGCCCCCGAAAATCCGCTGTTTTCCTGGAGGTAGTCTTCCAGGGGTTTGATCACCACTTCCTGGCGACCCAGCAACGTATCAACAACAAAGCCCGTCCGGCCAGCGGCGGATTTGACCACCACCACGAAAAGCCGTTCATCAATCGCAGGGGACCGCGGCACCTGCATATTCAGCAGGTCGGTCAACCGGACCAGCGGCAGGGGTTCTTCATGCAGATGCATCACTTCGCTGCCGTCAACGGTGAAAATCTCACCCGGATCAATGCGAAGGGTTTCCTGCACGGCACTCAAAGGCAGCGTGAAGTGGCTGCCCCCGCAGCGGATCATCAGCGCCGGAATGATGGCGAGGGTCAGGGGGATCTTGATCCGGACACGGGTGCCCACATCCTGCCGTGTCTCGACAACCAGGGTCCCATTTATTTTTTCGATGTTACGTTTGACGACATCCATTCCCACACCGCGCCCGGACGTATGGGTAATCTGATCTGAAGTTGAGAAACCGGGAAGCATGATCATGTCGATCAAATTCTGCTGGTCCATCCGTTCCAACGTCTCACGATCGGCCAGGTCTTTTTCCACCGCCTTCTGGCGGATACGTGACAGGTCAATGCCTTTACCGTCATCGGTTACCTCGATGACCACATTGCTTCCTTCATGATAGGCCTCAAGCAACAACGCGCCACTTTCCGGCTTTCCGCTTCGTTTCCGATCGCCGCACGTTTCGATGCCGTGATCCACGGCATTGCGGATGATATGGATCATGGGGTCGGCCAGTTGCTCGATGACCATCCGGTCCAGTTCGGTTTCCTCGCCACGAAACTGGAGCTGAATCTTTTTCTCCGAATCCTTGAGCAAATCGTGAACCAGCCTCGGATAGCGGTTGAAAAGTCGGGAGATGGGCAGCATGCGCACCTTCATGACCTGTTCCTGGAGTTCGCTGGTAACTCTTCCCAACACGGTGGTGGCGTCATTGAGGCGGGCAGTGAGGCCCGATACCAGGCGCTGGTCCGCCTTGTCCATGGAAAACCGATGTTGGAGGTATTGGGCCACCTCCCGCATTTCATCGAACAGCTGCGAAAATGAGGAACGGTTGACCACCAGTTCCCCAACCTGATTCATCAGGTCGTCGACCTTGTCCGCATCGACACGGATACTCTTTCTTATGGCGCTTCGTGCCGAAAACGGTTCAGACGGGGTCTCCTCGCCAGCCTCCGGCTCGGATTGCGGTGGCGTCGAAAAATCGATAACCGGCAAGGGGGCATGAGAATCTTGGGCGGGAGTATCCGGGACCGGGACAGACGATTCGGCGGCCTCGGGCCACAGCGCAACCTCTTCCTCACTGCCAGCGGACGACCCGGACCGGCCTGGCTCATCGGGAGTGATAATGGCGGTTTGCGGGGGGGCGTTCCGATCCAGCCCGAATTCGTCGAAAAGGGTCGATGCCGCTTCGTCCATGGCAGAAACCACGTCCGGTGCCGGCGACTGGTCATCGGCCCCATCCGCCTCGGATGAAAACTGAAGGGCTATTGGATCCTCATCGATTGGCGGGCCTGCGATGTCGTCTGCATCACCTTCCCCTGCCCGCATGGATGAGAAGGTTTCGTCCAGTGTTTTTGAAAGCAGGGACTGGCGCTGGCTGTCGTCCATGGCCGGCAAGCCTGACAGCAGTTGGGCAATGCCGTCAGAAGGCGGCTGCATGGTCTCTTTGACCGGCTCCGGCAACGCATCACCTGTAACCGTCGTAGAAAAAACGGTCGTGTCGATGAGTGCCAGTTTTTTTTCATTGGGAAACAGTCCCTGGATGCGCTCGATGCATGGGACGAGGCGCGACTGCAAAAACGTGTCGATATCGTCCGCGCCGGCCACCGCCGACCGGGACGCAAACGCCTCTATGCCTGCCGCCGCATCGTCATAGACCGCCGCCAATGCATCGTATCCCATATAATTGGCCGTTGACGCCAGCCGGTCCACCTGGTCGGCCATTTCGTCGGCCGCCTGGCCCGCATTCTCTCCCCTGGCAAGCCTGCCGGCCGTTTCAATCAGCTGATCGAGACCTGCAGCCAGTTGTTCCAGAAAAATATCGAACAGTTCCGTGTCCGCCTCGCCGTCATAGACGGTTGGATCGTCCACCGCCTTGTCCGTCGCCGTCGATCCGGTGACGATGGCCGCCACCCGATCCAGCAGGTCGTCAACCTCTTCGGTCTCCCGGCCTGACGACTCGACCTGCGAAACCAGTTCGCCGATCCGATCCCGGGCGTCGATCAACAGATCCACGGCAACTTTATCCACGCACAGGCTGCCGTCTCGAAAAAGCGTTAGTAGGGTCTCCAGCCGATGGGACAAGCGGGCAATCCGTTCAAATCCCAAATACTCGGATGCTCCCTTGACCGTATGCATCGAGCGAAATATCGTATTCAACAACTCCTGGTTGGCCGGATCAGACTCCAGGCTGAGCAGACTGCTCTCCAACTCCTCCAAATGCTCTCGGGCCTCATCTGCAAAATCCTCGATCAGGGAATTGTCCGTTTCCGCCTGGGCCGGGGTTATCGTGGATGCATCCTCCGGAATTACCGTATGACCATCATCCGGTAACAAGGAAAGCGCCGGATCAATGTCATCCAGCATGGTCCCGACCGAGGAAAGCTCGGCATCGTCCTTCCGCCCGGAAACGTCTTCCGCTGCCAATCCATCATTCGGCGCCGCTATCGGAAACCGAGTGTCCAGCGAAACCAGCGCCTTTGCCGTGGGAAACAGTCCCTGGATGCGCTTGATGCATGGGACGAGGTTCGACTGCAAAAACGTGTCGATATCGTCCGCGCCGGCCACCGCCGACCGGGACGCAAACGCCTCTATGCCTGCCGCCGCATCGTCATAGACCGCCGCCAATGCATCGTATCCCATATAATTGGCCGTTGACGCCAGCCGGTCCACCTGGTCGGCCATTTCGTCGGCCGCCTGGCCCGCATTCTCTCCCCTGGCAAGCCTGCCGGCCGTTTCAATCAGCTGATCGAGACCTGCAGCCAGTTGTTCCAGAAAAATATCGAACAGTTCCGTGTCCGCCTCGCCGTCATAGACGGTTGGATCGTCCACCGCCTTGTCCGTCGCCGTCGATCCGGTGACGATGGCCGCCACCCGATCCAGCAGGTCGTCAACCTCTTCGGTCTCCCGGCCTGACGACTCGACCTGCGAAACCAGTTCGCCGATCCGATCCCGGGCGTCGATCAACAGATCCACGGCAACTTTATCCACGCACAGGCTGCCGTCTCGAAAAAGCGTTAGTAGGGTCTCCAGCCGATGGGACAAGCGGGCAATCCGTTCAAATCCCAAATACTCGGATGCTCCCTTGACCGTATGCATCGAGCGAAATATCGTATTCAACAACTCCTGGTTGGCCGGATCAGACTCCAGGCTGAGCAGACTGCTCTCCAACTCCTCCAAATGCTCTCGGGCCTCATCTGCAAAATCCTCAATCAGGGAATTGTCTGTCATGAAATACTCCTTCTTTCCACCGGTGACCTATGGTGCGATTACCCATGGCCGGTACAGAAAGGCTCACAGCCGATTGATCAGATCAAGAATCTCGGCAGTTTTGTGCTTGTTGATGTATCCTTTCGCTCCAATTTGAGCCGCTTCCTTGCTGAATCTGTCCTCATCGAGATTGGACAGAATAATCACACGGGCACCGGGATCGTGCGCCAGGATCGCCTTGGCCGCAGCGATACCATCCATGCCGCGCATGGTGATATCCATGGTCACCAGTTCCGGTTTCAACCGCCGGTATAGGGCAACCGCGTCATCGCCGCTCTTGGCTTCCCCTACGACGGTATGCCCTGCACCCATCAAGGTCTGTTTGATCATTTTACGCATGATGGAAGAATCATCCACCACCAGAATCGTCTTTCCCATCCGGAAATTTCCTTTTCAGATGCGCACCGGCGCTTTGGGTCGCTTCATTGACTTTAGTTTCTTGATCTCATCAACCATGAGAATGCGACTGAAATCGAGAAGAATCAAAAGCCGCTGATCCATCTTGCACACCCCCTGGATGTATTGGCTTCTCAATCCGGCAACAACGATATCCGGTGGCGGCTTGATGCTGCCGGCCGGAACATTCAGCACCTTGGTGACCCGATCCACGACAAACCCGGTAACACGACCTTCAACAGTAAGGATAATGATCCAGGTGTCCGGATTGAGATGGGCCGGCTGAACAAGTTTCAGCCGTTTCCGAAGATCAATCACGGGAATAATACTGCCCCTGAGGTTGATCACACCTTCAAGGAAATCGGGCGCATCCGGAATGGCGGTCATCGTCGCATCCCGTATGATTTCCTGGACGGTAAGGATATCCACCCCGAACAGTTCTTCACCGATAACGAAACCGACCAGCTGTTTGGTGGTGGTCAATTCGGTGGATTCTCCATCAGTCTGCGCAAAGCGATCATTCATTGTCGCTGACTCCTTTTATCTGTGGCTGGCGTTCAGGCAGTGGGTGCGGATGGTTTCTGCCATCACGACCCCCGGAAGCACCGTCGGCAGGCCATATTTTTGTGCGGCCATCGCTGTCGTGTCACTGCAAAGGCAGGTTTTCGGATCCTGTACAATGACCTTGCCCCCCCCGTTAAGAAGTTGTTCGATGCCGGCGATGCCGTCATCGCCGATCCCGGAAAGCAGAATCCCCGAGGCCCTCTCTTTCAGGGTTGTTGAAAGCGAGGTCATCAGTTCATCTGAAGCACCTTTAGGCGGTGTCGACCGCTGGGGGGCGACCTGAAGCGTCAGCCGGTCCAATGTGTTGGCCACCGTTACCCATTCAAAAACAGACGCCAGGTAGCAGGAGCCAGGGGCAAGGGTCTGGCCGTCCTGGGCACGACACACCGCCAGCGGACTATGCTCGTCCAGATATCGGGCGAAAGCGTCCACATGAGGGGGCGCGGCGTATAACACCGATAAAAAGGCCGCCGGCAGATCAGGGCTGAGTTCGGGGATCAAGCCCAACAGGGAACCATATCCGCCATAAGAACTGCCGATGGCAAAAACCTGACTGCAGTCGGTTCCATTTTTAGGTTTTGCCTCCTTGGCCGCCCTGGCCGGACGAAGGTAACGGACCGTGTCGATTCCGGCACGGGCCGCATTTTTTACCCGACTGATAATCAATTCATGCTGGCTTTTCAGGTCCTCCTTCAGAAGGCTGGAGGGCTTTTGAAGAAAATCGACGGCGCCGTATCGCAGCGTGTCAAAGGTTTCCCGGGAGCCCTGCCCCGTCAGCGTACTGAACATGACCACCGGTGTGGGGCATTTGATCATGATGTGCTTGATCGTGGTCAGGCCATCCATTACCGGCATGTTCACATCCAGCGTCACCACATCCGGTTTCAACCGGGGTATCAATTCCAATGCTTTCAGGCCGTGTTCCGCCTCTCCCACGACCTGCAGTTGGTCGTCGGAAGCAAACATTTCCCTGATAATCTTCCGGAGCACGGTAGAATCATCAACGACCAGAACGGTAATGGGTGCCCTGGCATTCTTTCCTTTGTTTTCAGGCGTCATCCTGGCAAAGGCATTGAAGCCACCGTTTCCGACCGTCGGCTTGGAAACCATGAGCACTTCACCGCATTTACAGCATTCAAACGTATGCAGGTTCGCGTCAAGGCTGTCCGAACTCAGGTCGTTCCTGGCACCGCATTCTTCACAGAATATGATCATGTCCTTGTCATTCTCCAATGCCGGCCAGCAACCCTGTGGCGGATCGCTCGCCGGCGGGCACCCGCGCCGCCTGACCACAGTCTAAGGGTACGTGGGTGGTAATCCGCCGCATGATTACCGGGGATAAGCGCATTGCATCCCTTTCGAAACCTAACCGGCCCGTAATCAGCGGCTTAACTCGAGCGTTCCTCATCGATTCGGAACAGTGCAATCTGCCGGGTCAGACTTGACGACAGCTGTCTCAGTTCATCGGTAATCCCCACGACCTCGGTGGCACCGGCCACCGTCTGGGTAGCACGGCTTGCCGATACGGTGGCGATCTCCACCAGACTCTTGGAGCGCGTTGCCTGGATGTCGGTCAGTTTTCTCATCTCCTCACTTCGCTCAACCACACCACGCATTTCCACGCCCACGTCTTCAGCACCCTTTTCAGCTTTCTTGACCAGTTCGGAGATCGCTTTTGATTTGGCAATCAGAGATTCCAGGGCAGCCTGTGCCGCCTCACGACGGCTACCCTGCCGACCGGCCATACCACCGATTTCCTTGGCAAGGGCGTTGAGACCTTCCATCAGGCCGGTAACCTCCCGCGCCTGCTGGTTCAGGGTCTGGGTCATCTCGGAAATAGTGTCGATGGCCTCACGGTTGATCTCGCCTCCCTGGGCGATTTTCTCCAGTGCCTGCTCTGATCGTTGGGTCAGCCGGGTACCCTCCTGTACGCGGTTGGAGGACTCTTTGATGAGCTGACCAATTTCTTTGGCCGCTTCGGATGATCGTTGGGCCAGCTTGCCCACTTCGTCAGCAACCACGGCAAAGCCCTTGCCGTGAACACCGGCTCGGGCAGCTTCAATGGCCGCATTCAGCGCCAGAAGGTTGGTCTGTTCGGCGATGTCGGTGATCACCGAGATAATATCGGATATTTTTTCGGAAGACTCGGCAATGGCCTGCATACCGGAAACGGTTTCCTTAACGGACCGGGCGCCTTCCCGGGCAGCCGCCAACACACCCTGGCCGTGTTCGGTGGCCCGGCCTGCGGCAACGGTCATCTCGGCCACAATGCCATCGATCTGCTTGACCGCATCGGTGGCCCGGCCCACCTGCTCACCCTGTTTACCGGCAGTGGCCACAACCATTCCACCGGTTTCACCCATTACCGTTACACGCTCACTTGCGATATTGGCCTCCTTGATCTGTTCGATGGAAGCCTGGCCCATCTGGCGCATGCTCTCGATGAGGGTCTCAACCTGCCGGTATGAGGTGTTGGCAGCATCACGCTGGGAGTGGGAGAACTGGGCCACTTCACCGGCGGTGGCGCCCATCTGGTTCACCGTCTCCTGAATGACGCCCATCTGACGTTCTTCTTCGGTGGCACGTTCCTTGTTGGCCGTTGCCCGTTTGGAAACCTCGCCGGAGAAGGAATCCACCTCGGTGGCAGCGATATCGGCCACCTTCAGCGATTCACGCAATTCGTTGATCATGTTGTTGAACTCTTTGGCCATCAAGCCGACCTCATCGCCGGTTTTGACCGGTGCCTGAAGGGTCAGGTCACGGTCGGCGGCCACCTTGTTGACGACGCCGGCAATCTCGACAACTGGCCTGGAGATTCCACCGGAAATCATGTAGACAACCCCCACCAGCACCAGCAAGGCGAGGTTACCAATGATCAGGGTGGCATAGAACACCTTGCGCGGCTGCTCCAGCACCTTGTCAATGGGTATGTTCATGGCCAGGCTCCACTTTTTCTTCGCGGTTCCAATGGGAATGGGCGCCAGGATATAGTAGGTTTTCTTGCCGGTGGTCTTGGAGACCTTGTATTGGCTGGTCTCGCGTCCGCCCTTCACGTCTTTGATAACCCTTTTATCGAACGCGAAAAAATCCATATGCTTGCCCACGTTGGCCTGCTTGGTGGGATGGGCCACAAAGACGCCGTCATTGGCAATCAGGAATCCGTAACCGGTTTCAAAAAGCTTGATCTGCTGAACCAGTGGTGTGAACGTTGACACCGGGATGTCAACCCCCACCACCGCGACCGTCTTGCCGTCAAACAGGACGGGAACCGACAGGACGGTCTTGAGCTGGGTTTGTTCGCCAACGGTATAGGGCATCGGGTCAAAAACCACCTCCTGCCCGGACTTCAGGGTTTCGAAATAGTAGGCCCCTTTCTCAGGGTCGGCATAGCCGGTCAGCGGCTCAACGTCAATTTCTCCGGAAAGGCGGTTCCAGTAGGGAACATAACGACCCGTTTCATCATGGCCAAAGGCATCGGCAAAATCTGAGTCCTTTCCGTCGAGTGCGTTGGGCTCCCAGCAGGTCCAGACACCAAGAAAGCCGGGGTTTTCTTCCAGAACCTGCTTCAGGACACCGTCCATCATATCCCTGGGTGGAACACCCTGTTGTTTCATACCCTGAAACGAAAGGGCCACCGTTCGAGCAACGTCCATGGACCGTCCCAGCTCGGCCTGAACCAGGTTGGCATATCGGTAGGCAGACTCACGGGCTTTGTCCAGCGCCTCTTTTTCTGCAAGGTTCCTCGCATTGTAGCCGATGTAGGTGACGGTCACCGCAAAGGCCAACCAAGCAACTGAACAAATGGAAATCAACAGTTTTGTTCTCAGCTTAAGGTTACGGAATTTTTGAAACATGGAATTTGCCTCCTCGAAGGATTTACAATATAAAAATGCCGATACCGGCAGCATTCAATCTGATGAAAACCGTTCTTTTTTACCGCCACGACCCCTTGGTAAAAAATCCGCCTTTCCTTGGAAAGGATCGTCACGCCCGCCCGTTTCCGGATTGACTCAATATGTCGGAAAAGCAAGCGGCATGCCATCTATCCAATATTCAATGACTAATATTATCCCCGCGTGATCCGCTTGTCCCGATTATCTTTTCGCATGTTGAGAAAACGGTTTTAATGGCCGGGATAACCCCATGGTATTTTTTCCAGGGGGACTTCATATCTGCGGCCAGCCTTTGGGGAATTAACCTCGAGATACTATTTTTGCCCGGGAAACCGATGATGCCGTATCGGCGGCCTGGCATCCATCATCATAATCAACTCTCAACTAAGCATTCCCCTTACTATCTGTATTTATGAGAATTTTATTATCCGAGCGAAACTCCATGTAATACATCGGCCGAATGCCGATAAACTTTAGCCTGCTGAAGCGTTTTTTTAAACGGAACGAGCGGGCTTAAGTAAAAGACCGGCAGGTGAAAGGTACCATTATAATCATGTCCGATTTCCCGCCGGGGAGAACATCGAATGCGCTGCAGGCCGAGCGGGTCCCAATACGATTGCGTATAGGGCCATGCTGGATTTACAGGCGGGCAGAGACGGCATCAGAGGATGTGACGACGCGATAAAGGCAGACCCCATATATTTTAAAAATTTTGTTTTCTTTAATTTTATATTAAATATTAAAAAAAATGGGACCCTCCTTTTTCACGTCTGTGTTCTTGCGTCCCAAAAACCGGATTCAGCATCCTGTGAGGATGACCGCTACCCCCTGCCTTAATCCTGAACGGCGGATGCATCCGGCATTAAGAACGGGGGCGGCACAGCGGAACGGGATGCAGTGGCCTCACCCCTCCTGGCAGGGTCATCAGCCTGACACCCTTTATATTTCATGAATCCATCCAGCCTCATCTGTGCCGTCCGGGCTATGAAAAGCGGTTTATTTTACAGGCCAACACTGCTATGGGTGATGCCATGTCCATGGCATGAAAACCGTGCTGTCGGTCTTTTACAAAAAACATCAGGAACGGAATGCTAATGAATTTTACCCATGCAATTGCCAGGCGGCCGGGAGAAGACATGGCTGCCGGCATCACGACATCAACGCTGGGCACCCCCGATTACCACAGGGCCCTGGACCAGTTCGATGCCTATGTCGCAGCGCTCAACGATTGTGGGATCACGGTCACGGTGCTTGATCCGCTGACGGGGCATCCCGATGCCCACTTTGTGGAGGACGCGGCGGTGGTGACACCGGATATCGCGGTGATCACCAATCCGGGCGCCGCGCCACGCAGGGGGGAGGTCTTGTCGATCGCAGAGGCCCTGCAGCCATTTCGAAAAACCGTCCGTGTCCAGCCGCCGGGTACCATCGACGGCGGCGATGTGCTGATGGTCGGGCGCCATTTTTTCATCGGCCTGTCCGACCGGACCAACGAAAAGGGGGCCCGTCAATTGGGCGACGCCGTCGCCGAATTCGGTTACACATGGACACCGGTACCCGTTGCCGCCGGCCTGCATTTCAAATCCAGCGTCAATGCGGTCGGCCATGACACCCTGCTGACGACCCCGACCTTTGCCGACCATCCGGCCCTTGAAGGCTTTCACCGGATCGTGATCTCACCCGGCGAGGATTACGCGGGGAATACCCTGCTGGTCAATGGTCACCTGATCATGCCGGCCGGATTCCCCCACACCCGGAAAAAACTGCAGGCGCTGGCCAAACCGATCATCGAGTTGGATGTCAGCGAATTCAGAAAAATGGACGGCGGCCTGACCTGCCTGTCCCTGCGGTTCTGACAGCCCAATGGAAGATGCCGACAGAAAAATGAACAGGGACCGCACGGCAGCCAGACCGAGTCTGTGGTGGTGGTTGAGGCAATTGCTGCTCACCGGCATCGCCTGTTTTTTTGTCTGTTTCGGGATCTCAGTGCTGGCAGCATCCTACGGCCTGGGTGACCCGTTCTCGTTCATCATGACCTTTTTTGGCGCCAGCCTGATGATTCTGATAAGCTTGGTGATGGTGCTGGGCTTTGTGCTGCGCATGCGGCGGGCCACAGCGACCGGCCATCGCGTGGGCGAAGAGGATGCAGACCCCTGACCCGCGATATGTCATCAATCGCCGGCTTTGCCACCGGCCCGGTACATGCGCACACGAGCCTTTTCCACCGTGACGAGGCCTTCGGTGATGGCGTGATCAATCGTATTGATAAAGGATTCAATATTCTCTTTGGTATCGACGATCTCGACCACCACGGGCAGGTCTTCGGAAAGCCGCAGGATCTTGGTGGTATGAATCAGACTGTTGGCGCCGAAGCCCCGGATACCCCGGAAAACCGTTGCACCGGCCATTCCCTGGGACCGTGCCTGCTCGACAATCCATTCGTAAAGGGGTTTGCGGCCATATTTGTTGGTCTCGCCAATAAATATGCGCAGCAATTGCCCGGCTTCCTTGAATACGGTCATGTTACCCCCTTTTTCATCATGTTCAACGCCTCGCCCATTTGAGCGCCTCCCTGAGGCTAAATCAACCGGGAAAGCATGTGCCCGGCAAAAACCGCTACCAGTCCGGCAACCAGGCTGACGCCAACATTGCCGAAAGACGCCAGCCATTGCCCCTGCTTGGCCAGGTTAAAGGTTTCCAGGCCAAATGTGGAAAAGGTGGTGAAACTTCCGAGCATGCCGACAAAAATGAATGCCCGCCATTCCGGGGAAAAAAACTGACGGCTCTCCATAAGCCCGCCACCGATACCGATCAGCAGGCAGCCTGTAAGGTTGACGGTCATGGTCCCCACCGGGAAAGATGAACTTTTGGCCAGCGTATGCATCCCGCCGGCAACAAGGTACCGCAGGATGGCACCGATGCAACCGCCTAGACCGATAACACCTATTTTCAGCATCACAACTCCTGTGGGAGATAGGATATCAACGCATCAATTCAGGGATCCGTTTGAGCATGCGGACCGAGATGATCCACCTGAATAGGCAAAACCCAGTCAGACATCAATCTTTTTCTCCCGCAATGAATCGAACCGCTGCACCAAAATAGGTATGACAATCAATAAATATTCTTGACAAGTGCTTTTTGCAAGAATATTATTCTTAAAAAAGGATATTTTTCGAATGATTGACGAAATTAGTTTAAATATACTGAAAATTCTGCAGGAGAAAGCCCGCATCCCCAATGTTGAGGTGGCCCGTCAGGTGGGCATGGCGCCCTCGGCTGTCCTGGAACGGATTCGGAAGCTGGAAAAAATGGGGTATATTGATGGTTATGAAGTCCGTCTCAACCCCGAACGTTTCGGCAAAAGCCAGGTCGCCTTCATTCATGTTCACACCGATGGCAAAGACGTGGATCCCGGCCTGGTAGACACCCTGGCGGCCATTCCACAGGTCCAGGAAATCCATTTCGTGGACGGTGGGGACAGCTATTTCCTCAAGGTCCGGGCAACCGACACCAGTTCGCTCGGGCACCTGGTACGGCAACGGATCGCCCCGCTCAAAGGGGTGATCTCCACCAACACCACCATTGTCATGAACACCTTTAAGGAAACGGCCAGGATTCCCATCGATGAAAAGGACCTGGCGTGATATCCCATCAACCTATTCCCAATCATAAAACGAGGCATCCCATGATCCACATCAATGACAACTACCTCAAGCTCAAAGCGTCCTATCTATTTTCAGATATCGCCAAACGGGTGGCTGCCCACCAGCAGCGTCGGCCTGAACCGGCTGTCATCAGGCTGGGAATCGGCGATGTGACCCGCGCCCTGCCCGATGCCTGTGTTTCCGCCTTTCACAGTGCCGTTGACGAGATGGGCGCCGATGCCAGTTTCCGCGGTTACGGCCCGGAACAGGGCTATGAATTCCTGCGTGAAGCCATTGCAGAAAATGATTTTCAGGCCCGGGGGGCGGATATCAACGCAGATGAAATCTTCGTCAGCGACGGCGCTAAATGTGACACCGGCAACATTCAGGAAATCTTCGACGGCAGGTCCCGGATCGCGATACCCGACCCGGTCTACCCGGTCTACCTGGATACCAATGTCATGGCCGGTCGAACAGGGGATTACCGCAATGGACGCTACGAGGGCATTGTCTACCTGGACGGCAGCGCGGACAATGGATTTGTCCCCGATCTGCCAGAAGAACCCGTGGACCTGATCTACCTGTGCTTTCCCAACAACCCGACCGGCGCGACCATCACCAAAAGCCAGCTCAAGGCCTGGGTGGACTATGCCGTGGCCAGCAAGGCCATCATCCTCTACGATGCCGCTTACGAAGCCTTTATCCGGGATGACACCCTGCCCCGTTCCATCTACGAAATCGACGGGGCCCGGCAGGTGGCCATCGAATTCAGGAGTTTTTCCAAAACCGCGGGCTTTACCGGCACCCGATGCGCCTATACGGTGGTGCCCAGATCCCTGATGGCCTATACCGCATCCGGCGACCCCCACCCGGTACACAGCCTGTGGAATCGTCGGCACAGCACCAAATTCAACGGCGTCTCGTATCCGGTCCAGCGGGCCGCGGAAGCGGTCTACAGCGATGTGGGCAAACGCCAGGTGGCCGAACTGATCGATTACTACATGACCAACGCCGACCTGATCCGCCAGGCCATGCAATCTCTCGGCTACCCGTGCATCGGCGGCAAAAATTCACCCTATATCTGGGTATCGACGGGTGGGAAATCCTGGGCCTTTTTCGATATGCTGCTGGAAAAAACCGGTGTGGTCTGTACGCCGGGAGCCGGGTTCGGCACCTGTGGTGAAGGCCATATCCGGATCAGTGCTTTCAACAGCCATGAAAATGTCTCCACGGCCATGTCCCGTATTCGCCAGGCCCTCTCGTAGCCGGAGCCGGTGAACGCGCACAGCACAGCAAAAGACAGTCAGATCGAACCTGTAAGACGCCAAGGAGTTCCGCCATGCCCATGTCCAACGCATTCGAAAATCGGTTGCTACCCCGACTGGATGATATTGTCGCTCACTTCGGCACCCCGTTCCATATTTATGATGAAACCGGCATACGGGAAACCGGCGATCGGCTGAAAAAAGCCTTTAGTGCAATCCCCGGCTTCAGGGAGTTCTTTGCGGTAAAAGCCCTGCCGAACCCCGCGATCCTGGCCGTCATGGCCGACATGGGATTCGGGTTCGACTGCAGTTCGGTGGCCGAACTGATCCTGGGCCGCCGGGTCGGGGGATGCGGCGACGACCTGATGTTCACCGCCAACAACACGACCCGGGGTGACTTTGCCACCGCCATGGCCGATGGCGGCAGCATTGTCAATCTGGACGACATTTCTCTCATCGACAAACTTCCCGCTCCCCCGGACCTGATCTGCTTTCGTTACAACCCCGGTGACCGGCGCACGGGCAATGCCATCATCGGCCGGCCGGTGGAAGCCAAATACGGCGTCAGCCACGATCAACTGGTCCACGCTTACCAAAAAGCGAAGGATCTCGGAATCAGGCGATTCGGGCTGCACACCATGCTGGCATCCAACGAACGGGATTACACCTACATGGTGCAGACGGCATCCATGCTTTTGGAACAGGTGGAGCGCGTGTCCCAAGCGTTGAACGTCCGCTTCGAGTTCATCAATATCGGCGGCGGCCTGGGCATCCCCTACCGCCCGGCCGATGAACCGTTGAACCTGGAGGCCATGGGCCAGGCGATTACCGCCCGGTTCGACGCCTTCGACGGGCGTAACGGCTACCGGCCCAGACTTTTCATGGAAAGCGGCCGTTTCATGACCGGCCCCCACGGCGTGTTGGTGACAACTGCCATCAACCGCAAAGAAATCTACCGCACCTACGTGGGGGTGGACGCCTGCATGTCGGCCCTCATGCGTCCGGGCATGTACAACGCCTACCACCATATTACCGTTCCGGGCAGCGCAGCAGATGCGCTGCAGGTTGTCGATGTGGTGGGCTCGCTTTGTGAAAACAACGATAAATTCGCCATCCAGCGGCAGTTGCCTGCCATCACCGGCGGCGACCGCGTAGTGATTCATGACACCGGCGCCCATGGCCATTCCATGGGATTCAACTACAACGGCAAACTCCGTCCCAAGGAACTGCTGCTCAAGACAGACGGAACTGTTGATCTGATCCGACGGGAAGAACGGCTGGAAGATTATTTTGCAACCCTGTCCTTCACACCCGACAGGCTTCCCGCCAGCGCCACGGAAGCATTCACGCAACTGGCCAATTAGCCGGCGACCTCAAGAAAACGGGCAACTGTCCGCAGGCAGGATGCCCGTTTCCCGCTGTTTCTGATCGATCCCCGCATGCCGGAACTATTTTCACGATCCGGCTTAAGTCGCGGCCCCAAATGACCGATAAGCGCACAAACGCCTCGATTCAAGCCTCCGCGGGCAAAATCGCATAATTACCGGGACCCGTATTCGATGGCCACCATGAGGCCATTGATCGGGTTTTTAGCCGTTCCGGCAAAACATCGTTGACTAATTGCAGCAGTGCTGGTTTATATCTGAAAGATTACAAAGGAGAACCTATGGATGATTTTCTGCACAATTTAAGAAGTGGAAAGCTGAAACAACCGGACCGGGGAAGGCGGGATTATTCAGACTACAAGGGCCCTCAGCGCCGGGCGGGAAACGAACGGCGAAAACCGGATTACTACGCCAAAGTGACCGGTGAGAATTTTGCGCTTGTCAAGGACAGCCTGGACCTTCTGGCAGAAAACCAAAAGCGTATTGCCGATGCGCTCGTGGCCGGAGAAAAAACAAACACCCGTATTGCCGACGCCTTGGAGGCCATCGCCGACATGATGAAGGCCAATCCGGGCCCGGCAGCGGTTCCGCCCCCTCCAGGTCGGCCGACGGACCGGATAGCGGAAATGCCTCCCACGGACCGCATCGCTTTGGACGACAACGGGAAGGATCGACCGCAGATCAACGCAGGCAATGAAACACCCGGTGATGGCACAAGACCCGATATACTGGGTATCATTGCGTCCATGAGGGAAGAGGGCAGCAGCTGGGAGAAAATCGCCCGCCACATGGACGCCCAGAACATTCCCACCGTGTCAGGTAAAGGGAAATGGCGCGGACAGGCGATAAAAAAGTTCTGGGAGGCCAATACCTGAGCCCACTGGCATTCGCCCCCCGGCCCAAACTCACCACGATCTCTTTCTAACCGGCTGCATTCATTTAAGCAAAATCTTGATGGGTGGCACCCCCTTTCGGCAGCAAGACCGGTTGCCTGAAAACCTCATGAAGTGCCAGTTTCCCGGTACCAGGCCAGCGTATCGACCAGCCCCTGGCGAAGCGCCACCCGAGGGCTGAATCCGAGGGCATCGCCAATCTTGCTGATATCGGAAACGGATTCCCGGATATCGCCGGCCCGCGCCGGACCGAAAACCGGATCGATCGCGACACCCGAGAGGTCACCGATCAGGGACCACAGGTCTCGAATACGGATACATGCGCCGGTCCCCACGTTAAATATCCCACCGGCTGCCGACGGGTTGCCGGCGGCCATCAAGTTGGCCCCCACCACATCCTTGACATTGACAAAATCCCGTGTCTGGCCGCCGTCGCCATAGATGGTCGGCGCCTGGCCGGCAGTGGCCTGGGTCATGAAAATGGAGATCACTCCGGAATAGGGTGACGACGGATCCTGCCGGGGACCGAACACGTTGAAATATCTCAGACAGACCGTTTCCAGCCCGTAGAGGTCCATGAAGGTTGAGGCGTAAAATTCGCCGGCGAGCTTTTGCACCGCATAGGGGCTCAATGGTCTGGGCGCCATATCCTCGGTTTTGGGCAGCCGTGGATCATCGCCGTATACCGCGCTGGAGCTGGCCAGGACCACCCGCCGCACGTCGTTTCGCCGGGCGGCATCCAGCACCCGCACCGTTCCCAGATCGTTGACTTCGCAGGAATGGGAGGGATCCTTTACGGTCTGGGTGACCGATACCACCGCCGCCTGGTGAAACACCACCTCACATCCCTTGATCACCCGGTCCAGCAGCTGCGCATCCCGGATATCACCTTCGACGAAATCAATCCGATCGCCCGCACCATCGAGATTGTGGCGGTGACCAGTCGACAGATTGTCCAATACGGTAACCCGGCATCCGTCGGTTGCCAGTGCCTCCACCAGGTGAGAGCCAATGAACCCGGCACCACCGGTTACCAGCGCGTGACTGATTTTTTTCATTCTGAAACATCCTTTCATTAATGACCGTTCTGACGGAAAAGGGTCTTGCCCCCATGGCTGCCCATGGTATAAGTGAGTATTCCATCAACCATCATCCCGGAACCACCTGTCAAGATGTCAAACGAGCGCGTCGTCTGCCGAAAATGCAGGTTTTACTACATTACCTGGGACTCCCGTCAGCCCCACGGCTGTAAGGCCATGGGCTTCAAAAGCCGCCGTCCCCCCAGCCTCGTCGTCCGAAAAAACACAGGGCATGAATGCCTGCGCTACACCCCCAAGGATGAAGCGGACGGCAACCCGCCATGAAGATGAACATACCCTGTCAGGCCGGATGAAAAGCGATCTGCCGATCATAAATGCCTGAAGGGAAAGTTCAATAGCCGAAAAAAAGGAAACGATAACGGAAGCAGGCTAAGAGAAAAAAGGCCGGAAATCAACCGAAAACAGGTCGGGGAACAAGAGAAGACACCCCCTGCCGGGCAGACACGCCGGCGTTCGAAGAATCGTATGGTTACCCGTAAGGCAGGAGTTCATGAAAACGCAGGACCTTACCGGGGGGCACGCGATAGTGATGATCCACCCATCGGAGCGTGCCCCCCGATACGCCGTCAAGGCCCGGATTCGGAAGGTGTCGGCAGGACTTGACGGTCAGGGGACCAGAACGATCTTGGGGGCAGCCGTGCGCCCCTTGTCAAGATCGTCGAATGCGGCGGCGCCGTCGGCCAGCGGACGGGTTTCGACCCAGCTCAAATCGCCAAGCAGGCCGCTGCCGAGGGCTTCCGCAGCCGCCCTTACATCCGCCGGTGTATAGCAGTAGACACCGAGCAGCTTGACTTCAAACAGGGTGAGCTTGCGGATATCGAGATCGCCTTTGGCATCCATCAAACCGATGTGCACGAAAATACCGCCGGGGGTTACGGCCGCCATGGCCGGCGCACGGGTCACGCCACCGCCCACGGCGTCGACCACCAGGTCGAAGGAGTCGTTTTCCAGGGCCGGATCGTTGATCGGGTCGTGCACCCGGCATCCCGTATGTGCCACCAGGCTTTCCCGGCGCAGGGGGTTGGTTTCAGACACAACGAGCCGCTTGCACCCATAGGCCCGCAGCAGCAGTGCGGCCAGAAATCCCACGGCACCGCCGCCGATCACCAACGTGTTGAGTTCCGCCAGGGGGCGATGGGACGCCTCGCGGGCCAGGTTCAATGCGTGCAGGGCCGTCGCTGTCGGTTCGGTGAGGGATGCATGCACGGCATTCATGGAATCGGGTATGCCGATGATATTGGTGGACGGAATAGTGACGTACTCGGCATACGCCCCGGCCAGTCGCATGCCGATCAGTTCACGGTCGGCGCACAGGTGGGAGCGACCGGTATCACAGTAGGCACATCGGCCGCAGGTGATCAGCGGATTGATCACGATGCGCCTGCCGGCATCCGTTCCGGAAACCACGCTGCCGGCGACTTCGTGACCGAGAATCAGCGGCGGCACGCGACGCGGATCCCTACCGTGAAAGGCGTGCATGTCGGACCCGCAGATTCCCGTCGCCTCGACCTTGACCAGGACATCATCCGGCCCGGGAACCGGGTCCGGCTCGTCGCGGTAAACAATCCGGTTGGTATCAGTGTACACCAATGCTTTCATGAAATATCACTCCCATTCGAATTTGATAGGGTGCGGATGCCGCACAGCGTTATTTGGCCGTCCAGCCACCGTCGATAAATATGGTCTGGCCGGTAATATAGTCCGAGGCCGGGGAAGCCAGGAAAATAGTCAGCCCGTCAATATCCTCCACCACCCCCGTTCGCCCCGTGATCGTCTGTCTGGCAAGGGCCCGGATCACGTTTTCATCTTCGTAAAGCGGTGCGGTGAGGCCGGTTTTAAAGAAACCGGGGGCAATGGCATTGCAGGTGATGCCGCTCCGGTCGGCCGACCAGGACTCGGCCATGGCCCGGGTCAACTGCATGACACCCCCTTTGGACGCCCCGTAAGTCAGTCCGTTTTTAAAGGCTCGTACGGACTGCAATGAGGCGATGTTGACAATTTTGCCCCATCCGCTGGCCAGCATGCCGGGCACCACCTGTTTGGCCAGGAAAAAAGGCGCACCCAGGTTGAGGGCCATGGTATCGTTCCAGATTTTTTCGGTAATCTCCTGCCAGGGCCTCCGGGGATTGACACCGGCGGCGTTGATCAGGATGTCGACCGGTCCGAAACAGGCCTCGGCCTTTCTTGCCAGGCCATCCAGTTCGTCGATACGACCGACATCATAAGCCACATGGTCAGCCCGTCCGCCGGTTTCACGGACAGCGGCCACCGCCTGCAGCAGGGCGTCTTCGCTGCGGGCCACGTGAACGACGGCGGCGCCGGCAGCCGCGAGTGCCCGGGCCATGCCCTTTCCGATCCCGGAACTGGCACCGGTCACCAACGCCACTTTACCGTCAAGACGAAATAGCTTTTCGATCATCTTCTTTTCCCGTTCTGTCTGTAGACTGTTTTGCGCGCCTTACCCGGCCGGGTCGCCGGAGTCCCGGTCAAATCCCAATGGGGTCGGTCATCTGCCCATCGGACCGGCCGCGCTCCGGCGAAAGCGCGGGGAGCCGTTCTTCATCGGCTGCAGGACCGGCCCAACCGCAGCGCCCCGATCATCTTTTGTCCGGCGCCGCGGTTGTTCAGCCTGACAGTCTACTCGATGACCTTGTAAACGGCATTGCAGTCATCGCCGCCAAACCCCGCGGCGCTGGCTGCCTTGAAGTAGTCAAGCGCCACTTTCATCAGTCGGGGATCCTTGTCCCACTGCTCGGCCATCTCGCAACCCAGCCGGACATCCTTCAGTGCCAGGTCCAGGCCAAAGCGCGGGGCAAAGTCACCGTCGGCAATCCATGGGGCGCGCAACGCCGACTGAAAGCTCTTGCCCCCGGTCTCCTCGATCAGTTCGGCCATCAGGGACGGCGCGATTCCCGCTTTTTCCCCCAGCCGGATGCCCTCGGCAATCACCGCCACGTTCGTCATGCCCATCATGTTGGAAATCAACTTGAAGGCCTGGGACGCTTCAACTTCTCCCATGTAGTAGACCGGGTCGCCCACCACCTGGAGGATCTCCTTGAGTTCGTCGTAGGTCTCCTTTTTGCCGCCCGCGAATATCGGTTCCTCGGCCTTTTCGGCGGCGGCGGGGTTTTTCCCCAGCGGGCAGGCCAGAAAACGGATGCCGAGCGCCTCGCAGGCATCGGACACCTTGCGCGCAGACTGCGGATCGATGGTGCTGACATCGATATAGGCAGCGCCGGTCTTCATGGCTGCCAGCAGGCCATCGGGCCCGAGCATCACCTGTTCGATGTGGGAAGGCAGCGGCAAGGAAGTGAAAACGACATCCGCATCGGCCAGGTCCCCCACGGCGGCGGCGGCCTTGCCGGAGGTCCCGGCCGCCAGTGTTTTCTCTATGGCTTCCTGGCTCAGATCGTAAACCAGAACATCTTTACCGGCCCGAATCAGATTTCGTGCCAGTCCCCCACCCATGTTTCCCAATCCGATAAATCCGAAAAGCATAATTTTCACTCCTTGGTTGTTGTCCGTTATGAAATTGAAACGTCGCTGCCGCGCCGGCAACGACGCGCATTCGTTTTCCCCGTACCTGAATTCCCTGCCCGGCGCATCGCACCTATCCACCGCCGATGGGCGGTATCAGGGTGACCGCGTCTCCTTCGGCCAATATCCGGTCGAAAGTGGCACTGCGTCCGTTGACTGTCAGGATGCCGACATCGATGTCGTCAAGTGCCAGATGCCCGAGCAGGTCCCGAACCGTGGCCCCGTCCCGGAGGTCGACCGTCTTGGACGGGGTGCCCGGTTCCTTTTCCCGAACCGCAAAACGTTTAACCGTGACTCTCATCGGCCAGCCATTCCAGGTTCAGTTCGACCAGTTTGCCCCGGGTCGGTCGCCCCTGCTTGTCCCAGCCGGATATCCCGTAATAGAGGTCGATGGCCTCCCGAAACGCCACCGGGTCGATAAACTGCCCCTTGAGGGGGCCGCTGGGCATCGGCTGGTGCCACCTGCGGATCACCCGGTCGTCCTCTGGCGAAAGTCCTTCCCGGTTATTGAACACCCGGGCCATAACCGTCCCCCGTTCCGACACCTTGATCATATCGTGCAGGCTGGTGTCCCAACCGGTGATCGCCCGGACCGAATCCACCAGTTTCTCGAAGGTCATGGCGTGGATGGGGACCGAGCAGAAATTACAGATCCCATAACAGTTGTTGATCTGCCAGGCCTTCTGGCCGTTGACGAAAAAGCGCACCTTTTCCGCGTTGGTCTCCAGGGGTTTGACCGGATCGAAAACCCCGAGGGGATGCAGTTTACTCACCCCCTCGCCCTGAAAGGCGACGTCGTGGGGCGTTTCGATGTGGTCGGCCCCGGTGGGGCACAGCGCAAACCCCATGCCCATGCCGGTCTTTCCGCGGCCGTCGTGCAGGGGCAATTCCTGGCCCTTGATGTGGAAGGCGTACTTCTCGGCCCCCTTGCCGATGATCTCGGCAGCTTTTTTCACCCCCTTGGAAAGGACGTCCCCGATCCCTCGGCGATGGGCGATCTCCCCGATCAGCCAGATCATGGCGTCGGCATCCCCCCAGTTCAGCGGCCGCCCGCCCGTGTCAGCCCCGGTGATGATCCCGTGTTCGAAACACTCGAAGGCAAAGGCGATGACGCAGCCGGTGGAGATGGTATCCAGCCCGTACAGGTTGCACAGCTGGTTGCCCCGGGCCACGGCCGGCAGGTTGTCGATGTCGCACAGGGAACCCAGCGCCGCCAGGGTCTCGTATTCCGCGCCGCCAAAGCGTTTATCCAGGGGGTATTTGTCGTCGTCCAGGGCGACCCGCCGCTTGCATCGGACCGCACAGGAGTAACAGGTACTGGCCGAATCGAAGATGGTGTCGTGGTAGACTTCGTGACCGATCTTGTCGGCGCCCTCGAAAACCCCTTCCCGAAAATTGTGGGTGGTCAGAATACCGGTATCGTTAAGGGCCTTGACCAGCACCGTGGTGCCAACCTTGGACAGGCCGACGTTGGGCGGGTGCACCTTGATCCGGTCATTGTGCCACTTGCGCACCGCCTTGACCCTTTCCGGATCGGCCATTTCGGTCTTCTTCCGTCCGCGGGCCGCAACGGCCTTGAGGTTCTTCGATCCCATCACCGCTCCCATTCCGCAGCGGCCGTTGTAGTGCTCCATGTCGTTCTGGACACAGGCATAGGGGACCATACGCTCACCGGCCGGCCCGATGGAGGCCACCCGGACCATTTTCTCCCCGGTCTCTTCGCGAATGCCCTCCAGGGTCTTCCAGTTGTCCTGACCCCAGATGGTGGCGGCATCCCGGATCTCCACCTCACCGTCATGCACGTAGAGATAAACCGGTTTGGGGGCGCGCCCCTGCACCACGATGGCGTCGAACCCCGCAAACTTCAGTTCGGGTCCGAAGTACCCGCCGGCTTCGGTACGCCCGAAGGCCCCGGTCAGCGGCGATTTGGCGGCCACCGAGTATCGGCTGTAGCCGGACAGGGGGGCACCGGTTACCACCGAGCAGGCAAAGACCAGGACATTTTCCGCGGAGAGCGGGTCGACCCCCGGTTTCAGTTTTTTCAGCAGGTAGTAGGCGGCCAGCGCCGACCCCCCGACATAGGTCCGGTACCAGCTTTCGCCCGGTTCTTCTATCTCCCAGGTGCTCTCCGTCAGATTGACGTGCAGTATTTTCCCGTTATATCCAAAAGGCATGGTATCACCTCATCATTGAATCTCGTTAGTTCTGGTGGCGGCCAACACATCGAAAGACGGCAGCCGGCACGGTCTTGCCCGGGCGTGCGGCGTCTGGAACGACCGCCCCCCCGCACATATATGTTCTCGCGTCTGCCAACCGGCACCTGGCATCATAGCAACCACAGCGACAGCGACGGGATAAAGGCCAGCAGCATCAGGACAACCAGCATCGTCACCACAAAGACAATGGCGTGCCGGGATATCGCCAGAACGGATGTCCCGGTGACCCCGGATACCACAAACAGGTTGAGGCCGAGTGGCGGCGTAATAAATCCGATACCCAGCGCCGTGATCATGAAGATGCAGAAATGGACTTCATTCATCCCGATCTCCTGGGCCAGGGGCAGCAGCAGCGGTGAAAGGATCACGATGTTCGGCGTGGTTTCCATCACGCAGCCGGCAATCATCAGAATAACCACCATGATCAGAACGATCAGGACTTTGTTGGTGGTCAGGGCCGTCATGGAGTAAACGAAGAACTGCGGCACCTGCAACGATGCCAGGGTCTGGGCCAGCGGCAGGGACATGGCGATTATCGGAACAATGACGCCGTTGACCCTGGCGGACGATTCCAGCATCTCCGGAAAATCGGCCAGTTTCAGCGTGCCCTGAAAAAACCCGATGATAATGGTGGTGACCACAGCCACCGCGGCCGATTCGGTCGGGGTAAACAATCCGGAATAGATTCCACCCAGGATGATAAACGGAATCAACAGGGCGAAACGCGCCGAATAAACGGTCTTGAGCCAATACTGGAAATTGAAACCGATGTCCGAGGCTTCGTACCCCTTGACCCGGTTCACCAGGGTATTGGTAATCATCACCGAGGACAGGATCATGACGCCCGGTACTGCAGCGGCCAGGAAGAGGGTCGAGGCCGAAATCCCGAGGATGAGACCGATGATGATATATGAAATCGACGGAGGGATAAGCACACCGGTGCAGGCGCCGGCAGCCACCAGTGCGCAGGCGTATCCTTTGGGATACCCCCTCTCGACAAGGCGGTGGATGGTAATACGGCTGATGGCTGCGGCATCCGCAGCATCGGAACCGGAGATGCAGGCAAAAAATCCGCAGCCGAGCACGGTGGATGTCCCCAGGCCCGCGCGCTGCCACCCCATGGTGGCTTCGGCCACATCGAGAAGTTTGTTGGACAGTCCCGTTCGTACCAGCACATCACCGGTGAGAATAAAAAGCGGCACGGCGATGAGGGCAAAGGAATCCACGCCGTCGAACAACGCTTCTCCCATCAGCGTCGGTGGAAGGACCCCGGTTGTCAGTAGCATTATAAGTGAACCGAGTCCGACGACCACCCAGATGCGGACGGCCAGCAGAATCATGATCACCATGCCGATCAACGGCAGGTAGAAATCCCAGCCGAGGCTCAGCGTCTGTTGCTGCATCATGTATTGGTACATTGTTTTGTCAGCTCCTAATCAAAAAGTTTGTTGCCCTCAAACACCGGTCGCCCCGCCCTCAGATCCTTCCAGTCGCGCCGCATTGACTGCAGCAGACGGATGACCATCATGGAAAAACCGAGGGGGACAGCTGCGAGAAACCAGGCCTGGCTGATTCTCAGCCCATGGGTGACCGAACCGAAATGGATGGATGTCAGCACCGATTCCATGGACCAGTAGATGGACAGCACCGCGAGGATCAGCGTGATGATATCGCCGAAAAGGAAAAGAACGCCGCGCATCCGCTGGGAAAAAAGTGGAAGGATGACATCGATGCGAATATGCGCGCGTTCTTTGATGGCGGACGAGGCACCGATCCAGGCCACATAGATAAACGCGTACCGGGCAACTTCTTCCGCCCAGATCGATGAATAGGAAAGCAGGCTGCGCCGCAGAACTTCCAGGAAAACGGTGATCACAATCATGGCGTAGAGCGGCAGCAACAGGTAGCGTTCGCCATTTTCGTCTATTTGTTTTACCACTTTATTGAATTGCATATACCATCCTCGGGTCACGTCATCGTCGGCGGGACGTCACCGGAGACGTCCCGCCGACAGGTTACGGGCGGCTATATATCGTGCACATAAAAATTATTGAAGGTATTGGCCGCTTCTTCCAGCTTGGCAAAATTGGCCTGGGAGCCGACCAGTTCCTTCTTGATGTCATCCCATGCGGGAAGCTGCGCGCCGGCCTTGGCCACCCACATTTCCTTTTCCGCGGCGGTCGGCACGTAGAACTTGACCCCTGCCCGGCCCAATTCCGCCATGGCATACGCACGGGCTGCCGGAACCTTGGCCAGGTTCTGGCGGCTGGTCAATTCACTGGCAAACTCGATCCCGTCCTGGACATCTTTGGGCAGGCTCTTGAACCACTTCAGGTTGCAGGAATAGACCTGGGAATCGGGTACGGCGGCATTGAAGGTCACGCTGGAGAGAATCTCCTTGAAGCCGAACACCAGGAGGGCCTCCACACTGGGATCGAGCGCGTCGGCCACGCCCTGTTTGATGGCCGAGGAGGTTTCGCCCCAGGCCACGGGGGTGGGGTTGGCGCCGACCAGCTGATAGAACTTCTGCAGAATCTTGGAGCCGGGAACGCGAAACTTGATCCCTCTCAACTGTTCCGGAGTTTTAATCGGCCCTTCGACGCCCTTGCGGATGGCAACCGTCCGGGGATCGATGCACACATACCAGAGGGCCTTGAACCCCTTGGCCTCGATCTTCGGGTTGATCTCGTTCTTCCAGGCGTCGGAGGTGACCAGGTTGATGAACTTCTGGTTTTCACCGCACCAGTAGGGAACGTTGATCACGTCGGCCGCCGGGGCAAAGGGGGCGAAGTTGGAAATCGAATGCTGGGCCGCCTGGATCGTTCCGGCCTGAACCTTCTGCACCAGGGCACTGCCGGCGCCAAGCTGTCCGCCCGGCGCAAGTTTGACATATACCTTCCCGTGGGTGGCATTCTGGATGTTTTCCTTGAAATCCAGCTGCATGATCGGATAGGTCCGCGACGCACCAAGGATGTATGCCGTGGCGACGTTCATGGTGTACTTGGCTCTCTTCTGGCGGTCCTTTTCCTCATTGGCCGTCATAGCCATGGCCTCTTTGGATCCAATCGCTCCCGTTGTCAGCGCAACGGCGGCGGCGGTAAAGCCGAATTTGGCGCTGGCCGCCATGAAACGACGACGTTCTTCGGACTTCAGGCCTTTGAGTTCCTTTTTTTCCGTCATGGTTCTCTCCTATTCTTGGTCTGGTTTTCGGGTTAACTTCCTTACCGCCTCACGATGCAATGCGGCGACGATAAACGCTACAGAGGCGGCAAACAGGATCAGGAATTCGCCGACGTTTCCGATGTGGTAGGTCTTCCACCCGAAAACGATTGTCGCTTTTCCGAGCAATACGTTAATGAGGTATAATCCGAAAAAAACGGCGAATAGCGTCACTGCGATTCGATCACCCCTGCTGAAAGCGGTGGTATCTTGCTGGTTCGTCATCGGTTTGCTCACCCCTCGTTGAATGGCATGGGGGGACTGGCGCATCCCCCGGTTATGGTTTGATCGGTGAACCGGCCCGGACAACGACCGTCCGGTATGGCCCGGACCGGCAGGTTTCAATATTCACCGTAGCATTTGCCGTTCATCCGGCGATCAACGGCACCTCCGCCAGACACCGGGTATTTGGCGCCCTTTACGCGCTTTCGTACAATTTGGTCAGCACGAATTCCTCGTGGCCAAGCACTTCCTGGGCCGTCAGGCGGCCTTCGCAGGTGCGAATCAGCATATTGAGGAGGTTGTCGCCGGACTCGTCCAGGGTCATTTCACCCTTGAGAATGGCGGAACAGTCGTAGTCGATGTGCTCGACCATGTCGGAAACCGTACGCGGATTGGCCGACAGCTTGATTACCGGTTCGATGGGGTTGCCGATGATGTTGCCCTGGCCCGTGGGGAAGAAATGGGCCACAAACCCGGCCGCTGCCCACAGCGTCACCGCCTCAGCCGCGGCGCTGGAGGTATCCATGTACCACAGCCCCTTGCCGGTGGGGGCTTCGGCTTTGTCCAGAACGCCCACGTAGTTGATGGTCTTGCCGATCTTCTGCAGGTTGCCGAACGCCTTTTCCTCGATGGTGGTCAGGCCGCCGGCAATATTTCCCTTGGTCGGCTGGGAGCCCGACAGGTCGTCGGTCTTGTTGCGGTCGATCATCTCCTGGTATTTGTTGAAGGTCGCCATGAACTGCTCGGCCACCTCGGGTGTTGCCGCCCGCTCCTTGCAGACCATCTCGGCGCCGGTAATCTCACTGGTCTCGCCAAAACTGCAGGTACCGCCCATTCCCACCAGCTTTTCAAGGGCGTTGCCCACGGTGGGGTTGGAGGCCAGACCGCTGGTCGTGTCCGACTCGCCGCATTTGACGCTGACCCAGATCTCGCTCAGGTCGCATTCTTCGCGTTTCAATTCACTGGCCCAGTGCATGTACTCTTTGGCTTTCCAGCTGGCCCGTTCCACCGTCTTGATTTCGCCGTGACGCTCAATGGCGAAACCGGTCACCGGCTTGCCGGTCTTGGCGATGCCGTCGACGATCCGATTGGTCCATTCCGGCTCGATGCCGATGACCACGACGGCGGCCACGTTGGGATTGGCGCCGATGCCGATCAGGGTGCGGAAAAACAGTTCCAGATCCTCGCCGAACTGAAGCCGTCCGTAGGCGTGGGGCAGCGCCTTGCAGCCTTTGGTGTTGTGCGCCACTTTTTCACAAGCGGAGTTGCTCAGGTCGTCAAGCGGCAGGATGACGACGTGGTTACGAATGCCGACACGGCCATTTTCCCGGCGATATGCCATTACTTTGGGGTTGCTCATGGTTACCATCTCCTTGTTTTTAAATTGTGCGTGTGAACATGCTCACCGGTCTTGATATCAGCGACAACCCGTCCAATGTCGGCCCCGTATTTGATGACCGAAGCGTCTGTACTGATGTCTCCCATGGCAATCTTGTGCCCCAGCGGGATATCGTGCAGTGCCTTCATTTCAACCGGCTCCTGGCTGTCCATGTATAGCCCCTGGGCAGTTTCACCGGATTTGATATCGACGGTGGCGACACCGACGTTATCCGCCTTTTCGTGAACCAAAAACTGAATCATGTCTTTCCTCCAAATTTTTAATAATGTGACAATTTGCCGACGAACCCCGTGGTTCATCGGCAGGTTATTGAGACAACCGACGGCTAATCCGGATAAAAGAAGCTTCCATGTCCCTCCGGAATAACCGCAATTCTAATCCGATCTTCGTATTCGTCCGCCCATTCGGCAAGGACGGCCGACGGATCCGCCGCCCTGAACTGGCAACGGCGAATGACCTCCATGCCGAATATTTTTTCCAGACTCCGGTCCGCTGCGGCGGCCTGCTGGTTCGACTGTTTTAGCCCGCCGGCACCCGCCTGGTTTCGGAGCTTGATAAATCCATCGATCAGGGCGGCCGGGGACAGGGAATGACAGATATAGTCAAAAAAGATATCGGTCCCGACCCCCCGGGTGTCGTCACCGACGATCAGTACGTGCCCCCCGTCCACGAGTACCTGGGCCGCAGCCAGCAGGCCGCTCTGCACCAACTCCAGAAACGGATCGGTCCGTTGCGGGCCGAAGCCGACCACGGCGATGTCGAAAGGGGTTGAGACCGAAATGCGATAATGCCGACGATACAGCGATGCCGCCTGGCGGATGATCATGGACGGCTCGCCGGCCACGATCCGAATCGTTTCACCGGTGGGACTGCTGATGCCGGCCACCCCGCCATCGATGCCGACCATGTGGATAATTTCGCGGATTTCATCAAACACCGGGTGGCGGTCCAGTCGGCAGTTTTCGCCCGCCGACGGCAGGACCATCGCTTCCAGGCTTTCAATGCTGTCGATGGACATGCAGCAGCGCGCCAGCCGAAGCGGGCTTTCCACAAAGCCGAACAGCGGGCAGGGCTTGATCCGGTCGAGCACAATCTTCAGATCGGCGTTGGCCAGTTCGGAGTTGACCCGGACGGGCGTACCGCGGTTGGTGACACCCATTTCTACCATCGTTTGCAGGATCGGATCATGAACGATGACCCGGCAGCCAGAGGCATTTACCGTCTGGAAAAGCTTTTTGAACCGATCGGCCCGGTTGGAACGCTTGAGCCAGTCCCCGACGATGATCGTCACGGCACTGGGTTTCAGGTCCGCATTCGCCTGAAACAAACGCTCAAGGATGATCGGCAGCGCCACCTCCAGTACTTCAGGCGTAACCGTTTCCGTGACCACAAACGCCACACGGCCACTTACGGCTCTGGACGGGAAGGTTCCCCGGAACCCGCTGTCGAAAACCGGGTTGTTGAATGCAGCCGCCAGTGCGGCCTTCAGATCTGCCAATGCCGGCAACCCCTCCGCCTTGAGGATTTCAACTTCCGCATGTTCCGGGAAGTCGATGATGTGCTGTCTGTTGCCGGACTGAAGTGAGTACATTCATTTCCCCGGTTGAAACTGATCAATGCTGACAACTCCTGACTTAGCAAAGCAGGTGCCAGGAATTAATTTTCAATTCAACTCGCTGTATTTAATGATTTTCTAACATTATCCGGTTTTTGCGGCCTTCAAGACTGAGCCCAATATTCATCCCATTGACCAATATTGGGCTTGTCCAGGGTTAAAAACCCTGTTATCTTTTCCTTAGTCTACGCTGGCAGGTCATTTACGAGGCAGGCCACATCTTTTTGAAAAGGCAGGCAGATGCACTGGAATCCGGAAACCCGTTATAAACTGTTGCTGAAGATCAACAACGCGGCAATCGAACACACGACAAGGGAAACCCTGTTCAAGGCGGTCGCCACCGAATTGAGCAAACATTTCGATTATGATCGTCTCAGCATCAACCTTTACAATGCCAAAACCCAGTCCATCCGTTATTTTGCCGCCGCGGACGGCATTCTGCTGAATGGGGGCCCCGGTCAGGAGCGCCGCCCCATCGCCAAAGGGGCCATCGTGCAGATGGTCGTTCAGTCCGGTCAACCCGTGATCATCGATGACCTGACCCGGTATACCGATCATTCATCCATCGGCGCCATGGTCGAGGCCAAACTGACATCGACCATGGCCTTTCCGCTGACCCTCAGGGGGAAAATCCTCGGAACCATTCATTTTTCCTTTAAAAAGAAACCCCGGCACATCTCCGAGTTAACCGCGGTCCTCGCTGAGGTTTCCAACCAGATTGCCATCGCCGTGGACAACATGCGCCAGTACACGCAACTCAAACGGATCAATGCCGATCTGATACGCGAAAAAAGATACCTGTTATCCCATTCCAACCAGCCCTACCAGCAGGACAGCTTCATATACGAGTCCGCCTGCATGGTGGAAATCATAGGTATTGTCGAGCGTGTTGCCGACACGGATGCCACTGTGCTGCTCACCGGCGAGACCGGCACCGGAAAGGATTATCTGGCCCGCTTCATTCACAACCTGAGTCCGCGAAAGGAAAACCTGTTCGTTAAAACCAACTGCCACGCCCTGACCCCGTCACTTTTCGAAAGTGAATTGTTCGGACACGCCAAAGGGGCATTTACCGGAGCACTCAGCGACCGGGCCGGGCGATTTGAACTGGCCCAGGCCGGAACCGTTTTTCTGGACGAAATCGGCGAACTGCCGGTCAGCCTGCAGGCCAAGCTGCTGCATGTCCTTGAAGATCGCCGATTCGAACGCGTCGGTGACAGCCGCCCACGCGACATCGACTTTCGGATTATTTCGGCCACCAACTGTGATCTGGCAGAAAAAATCGATGAGGGCCGGTTCCGTAAGGACCTCTATTATCGGCTCAATACCATCAGCATCCGCGTCCCGCCCCTGAGGGAGCGGATTGAAGACATTCCGATCCTGCTCAACAAACTGACAATCGATGAAGCCCAGCGGGTCAACCGCTCTGCCCCCAGGTTTACCGGAGGGGCCATCGAGGTGCTGAGCGCCTACCAATGGCCGGGCAACATCCGGGAACTGAAAAACTTCGTCAAACGCATGATCATCATGAGGCCGGGCGAAGCCATCAGCGCCGGCATCATTCGGAAGGAACTGCCGGTTCAGGCAGCCGCGGAAACACCGTCATGCGAATTCCAGAATCTGGCAGAGGCCGAACGATGCCACATCGAACGGGCACTGGCGTCCTGCAAAGGGGCCGTCGGGGGGCCGACCGGCGCCGCCAAGCTTCTGGGCATTCCGCGTTCCACCCTGCAGTATCGCCTGAAAAAATATGGACTGGTCCCGTCTGCCTATGCCTGATGGTGGGTCCGGGTTGGCGGGTGCGGGAACCGGGAGCGAAGAACGGAACCGGTTCCTCTACCCCTTGAGCGCAAGCAGTTGATCCATCCTGTCGGCAGTCACCCTGATCCCCGTTCTAGCGGCATTTTCCCTGAGGGCTGCCTTTCCGGAACCGGGAAGACGCGTTCCCGGCTGCCCGAGAATCGCGGCGAGAAGCGTTTCGATGCGATCGAAAAAGTGATGCCGGGACGCGCCCCCCGGGTGAATGGCGATGATCAGTTGTCCGATATCAGGAGAAAGCCCATCGGCGGTGAAAAACGAACCGGCTTCGAAGCCGAACCGGGATGCGCTCAGTGCGGCCGACAGGATTTCAACCATCAACACCAGTGCCGCGCCTTTGGCCCCGCCCATGGGCAGCATGGTTCCCGACATGGCCGCGCCGGCATCCGTGGTGGGGTTCCCGTCGGCATCCAGCGCCCAATCGCCGGGAATCGGCCGGTTGGCGTCATGGGCCACTTTAATTTTTCCCCTGGCCACTTTTGAAAGCGACAGGTCGATCACCAGGGGGTCGTCATTTTCCCGTGGTGCGGCGAAGGCGATCGGATTGGTTCCGAAAATTGCCTTCTTTCCTCCCCAGGGGGCGATGGCCTTGGGGCTGTTGGAAAAAACCAGGGCAAGCAGACCTTTACCGGCCAGCCGTTCGGCATGGTAGCCCAGGGTGCCGCAATGGTGTGAATTGGCGACCGCCGCCGCTGCAATACCTGTCTGTCGGGCCAACCGGGAAAGCTGGTCGATGGCGAGATTGAACGCGGGGAATGCAAATCCGTGTCTGGCGTCGACGCGCAGAACCGCCTCGGCGACCTTCCTTATCTCCGGGGTTACCTGCCCGTCGACTTTTCCGCTTCCGGCCTGGGCACAATAGGCAGCCACACGGGAAAGGCCATGCCCCTTTTGCCCGTCAATTTCTGCGGCGACCAGCGCCTGTGCCACCTGACCGGCGTTTTTCCGGCTGGTGTCATGATTCACCAGAATGTCTGTAACCAAATCTGTCAGTGATGCTGCCGGCATCAAGGTATCCGTCATGCCCTTCCTCCCATGGTTTGTCTTTTATTATCAGCCGCCACCCCAGTGACGCGATCATCGGATTCGCTCCCCCCTTGCGCGCTTGCTATCGCACACACCTGATCGCATTGGCAACGCATTGACACCTTGCCCCGATGGCCATTCGGGCGGGAAGCGGAAAGCCGATTTCCATCATCACGACCCGACGGCTGCCGCTCGATGTCCGTATATCCCTCAGCCTGGCCATCCGGGCTGCCGGACCGTTGAAACACATTACCGGTGCACCCCTCAGGGCCACACCATCGATATTACCATACTTGACGCGCATTGGTGTTCGTCTTAAGTTTCGGGTTGACAATCCTGGCCGGCTTCGTGTCCATCCGGAAACAGGTAAATTTGCCTATAATCCAGCCATGCGAATTCTGTCCACGGGCATCATTGGGATGTTCCGGTGATAAATGGGTTCGCAGGGCGCGAATATCGGGCAAATCGGCAGATTACCGACAGGCAAGGCTTAAATTCAACACATGAGGGATCCCATGACCTCCGCACACGTTCAACTCAAACTGTTCGCCTCCCTGACCCACTTCTCACCGGAAAATGCCGACCGGCTGCCCGTTGCGCCGGGCACCTCCGTCCAGGAGCTGCTCAGGGACCTGGACGTCCCCCTGGCCAAGGCGCACCTGATTTTTGTCGATGGGGTCAAACGCACCCTGGACACACGGTTGAACGGTGGAGAACGCGTGGGCGTCTTTCCGCCCGTGGCCGGGGGGTGATTCATGCCGGACAGCCTCAACGAACACATCGAAGCACTGGCCCGGGCGGGGACACTGAGCAATGGGACGCCCTGCCGGGTAATCGGCGCAGCCGTTGTGAAGCGCCTGGCAGAAGAAACGGGCCTTTCCGGCCGACGGGTGGAGATGGCGGCGCTGAGGCAGAAAATTCTTCCCGATCGATACCTGCGCAATCGTAAATTATTGAGTGAAACCGATCAGATCAGCCTGTTGGGGGCTGCCGTGTGCATCGTCGGCCTGGGGGGGCTGGGCGGACTGGTCACGGAGACCCTGGCCCGCATGGGGGTCGGACGGATGACCCTGATCGACGGGGATACGTTTGAATCCCACAATCTGAATCGCCAGCTGCTCAGCAGCACCGACGGCATCGGCACGGCCAAAGCCGTTGCGGCCGCCGAGCGGGTGCAAACGATCAATCCGGGCATCGAAGTCAGCGCCAGAAGCGTTTATCTGACTCGGGAAAATGCCCTGGAACTGGTGGAATCCTGCCACATCGCGGTCGACTGTCTGGACGACATCCGGTCCCGGTTCATTCTCGAGGCGGCAACCAAACACGCCGGCATCCCCATGGTCTCGGCCGCCGTAGCCGGTATTTCCGGCCACGTGACCACCATCTTCCCCGACGACCGGGGTCTTGAAAACATCTACGGCCCCGAAGACCGGTTGACCGTCGTCAAGGGTGCGGAAACCCACCTGGGCTGCCTGGCACCGGGCGTCAACCTGATCGCATCGCTGGAGTGTGTCGAGGTGCTCAAAGTGCTGCTGGGCAGGGACAACACGTTGAAAAACAGACTGCTGGTCGTCGATCTTTCCGATTACACCATCGAGACCCTTCAGTTCTCCTGAAAAAGGCCGCGCCGATGGTCATTTTCCCCCGAAGTCCTGCACCGGGAAGATGTTGGAAAAACGTCACCCGTAATTAAAGGAACGCTCATGAGCGCATATGATGTGGTCGTCATCGGTTCTGGCACCGCCGGGCAAACCGCCGCCTACGAATTGAAATCCAGGGGGCTCACCGTGGCTGTCGCTGAAAAAAGCAACACCCCCGGAGGGACCTGTGCGCTGGCAGGATGCCAGGCAAAGAAATGGTTTTACGAAGCAGCGGAGACCGCGGCGAAATCGAATCATTTAAAGGGCAGAGGCATCGTGTCCCCCCCGCAGGTCTCCTGGGCTGACGTTTTAAGGGGAAAAAACAAATTTACGACCACTGTACCGGGCAACACCCTGACCGGCTTCAAAAAAGCCGGCATCGACGTTATATCCGGCGTCGCCCGTTTTTTGGATGAGAAAACGCTGGACATCGGCGGCCGCAAGGTGTCTGCTCGGTTTTTCGTGGTTGCCAGCGGCGCTCATCCCATGCCCCTGCCCATAGAAGGCATCGAAAACGCGATTACCAGCGATGGGTTCCTTGAACTGCCGTCTCTTCCCGGTCGTTTTGTTTTTATCGGCGGCGGCTTCATCTCTTTTGAATTCGCCCATTTCGTGGCCCGGCTGGGGGACGGCCCCTCCCGGCAGACGACGATCCTGGAGGCTGCGCCACGGGCACTGGGACCTTTTGACGCCGAGATGGTATCATTGCTGGTGGCCGCCTCGAAGACAGAGGGCATCGATGTGCATACCGGCGTCCGGATCTCTTCCGTCGAAAAAGATGGCAACGCATTCAGGGTGGTGACCGGCGACGGCGTTTCTTATGCCGCCGATGTGGTCGTCAACAGTGCCGGTCGCCTGCCGGACGTCAACGACCTGGACCTTGATCGTGCCGGCATCGATTTCTCGCGCAGGGGCATTTCGGTTAACGCCCGGATGCAGACGACGCAGCCGAATATCTACGCCGTTGGTGACTGCGCATCTACCGTTCAACTGGCACGCGTCGCCGATTATGAAGCCATGGTCGCCGTGAACGCGATTCTGGGGGAAAAAGGAGGTGGCGGCTGGCCGGAGATGGATTATTCAGCCGTCCCGGCAATATTGTTCACCTACCCCCAGTACGGCATGGTGGGATACACCGAGGACGCCTTGAAACATGAAGGCATTCCCTACACGAAAAGTTTTGGGAAAAACCTCAGCTGGCCGACCTACCGCCGGATCGGCATGTCGGACGCGGCATACAAAATCCTCGCTGGAACCGACGGCGCCTTTCTCGGCGCCCACATCCTCTCGGATAATGCGGCGGGCATCATCAACACCATACGTCTGGCCATGCTGAACCGGATCCCGGCCGAGACCCTGTACCGTCAGAGCATGATGTCGCCGTACCCGTCACGGGAAAGCGACATGCTTTACATGCTGAAACCGCTGTCGCAAGAAAAATGATTGCGGCCAAACCAATCCAGCGTCTCGCATCCGATTGGCTTTTGCAGGGGTGACAGCAAATTGCAGTAATGACACAAGGAGACAGGCATGGCCTTCCTGACGATAGATGAAGCCAGGTGCTAACGGGACGGCATCTGTGCGGCCGAGTGCCCCAAAGGGATTATCTTCCAGAAAGAGAACGAGGGGCTCCCCCGGATTGCAGTGGCTGATGAGGCCCAATGCATCGCCTGTGGCCACTGCGTGGCCGTCTGCCCCCACGGTGCCCTGAGGGTGACCGGGGTGGCCATCGAAGACTGCCCGGAGATAAAAAAAGACCTGGTCCTTTCCCGGGATCAGGCCGGGCAGTTCCTGCGCTCCCGACGATCCGTCCGCTGTTTCAAGGACAAGGCCATGGACCGGGGAATCCTGAAGCAGCTGATCGAAACGGCCCGCTACGCCCCCACGGCCAGCAACGCCCAGAACCTTCAATGGACGGTAATCGAAGGCCGTGACAGGTTGGAACCGCTGTCCCTGGAAACCGTCAACTGGATGAACCGGGTCATCGACGCCCACCCCGACGCTCCGGCGGCCGCCTGCTTCAGGCCGATTGTGGATCGCTGGGCCACCGGCTACGACGGCATCCTGCGCACGGCCCGGACCCTCGTTGTTCCCCCGGCGCCCCAAGAAAGCGCCAACGGCCTGGTGGACCTGGGCATTGCCCTGGCGTATCTGGAACTGGCCGCCCTGCCCCTGGGCGTGGGCACCTGCTGGGCCGGGCTGCTCCGGGGAGCCATGCCGGCCACCCCCGGTCTGGTGGCATCCATGGGACTGCCCGAGGGACACACCTGGTTCTATCCGATGATGATCGGGTATCCCAGGTTTAAATACCACCGCCTGCCGGAAAGAAAAGCGCCGGTGATTCACTGGAAGTGATCGCCCAGAACCGTCGTAACCATTCCCCCCCTGGGAACGCCCCCCCGGGGCGTCACTTTCGGCCGGCCATGCAGACGAACGTCACCGTCTCGAAGCGGTTTATCGCTGAAGGGCTTTGGGGATGCGGCGATAATGGTTGGATCGTGGGCCGGACAAAAACATCACGGTGGGGAGAATCAGTCCGCCCCTTTAAGCAGCGGCACATAGTTGCGATCGACCCGGTTGATGTGGTCCAGCAGCCAGTCCCTGAGAAAGGTCATCAGGTCCATGGTGACCGTTGCATCGCCCGCCTCGAAGCGCTGTTTGAATTCCAGCACCTGTGCCACCAGCTTTTCGTGCAATTGCCGGTGCGCCTCCAGGTCGTCGTAGCCGGCCGCGTCCATCAGCTGCTCTTCGGTCTTGAAATGCTGGACGGTATATCGGGCCAATTCATCCAGGGTGGAGGCCAGCACCGTTTTCCCGGCCCGCTGAACCATGGCGTGGTGAAGCCGGTTGATCAGCCCGACCAGGCGGCGGTGCTGACCGTCAATGGCCTCGATATCGAACCGGATGCTGTCGTCCCAGACGATCAGGTCCGGTTCGGCGGCGGGCATGGCGATTTCGCCCCGGGTGGACCGTTCCACTTTGAACTCGCCGATCATGGTCTTCAGATCTTCGGCCAGACCGTTGAGATCACCTGAACTGGCGCTTACCCGGGCGCTGTTGTCGGCAAGGGATCCCGCAATCCGATTGACCTCGGCGATGTCAGACGCGATTTCTGCCGAAAAGGCGCTGCTCTGGGCCACATTCCGGTTGACGTCCCCGATGCCGGTCGATGCCTGCGTGATGTTTTCGGCAATCTCCGCGGTTACGGTGGTCTGCTCTTCAACGGCAGCGCCAATGGCGGAAACGATGTCGTCCACCTCACCGATCACTTCGGCGATCATGCCAATGTCCGACACGGTTTCAGCAGTGGAGGACTGGATCCCCTCGATTTCCAGTTTGATGCTCCGGGTGGCCTCGGCGGTCTGGCGTGCCAGTTCCTTGATTTCATTGGCGACGACGGCAAACCCTTTGCCGGCGGCACCGGCCCGGGCCGCTTCGATAGTGGCGTTGAGCGCCAGCAGGTTGGTCTGATCGGAAATGTCGGTGATCACCTGGGTCACCTTACTGATCTCGGCGGCGGCATTGCCCAGACGGTCAACTTTGGACGATGCCTGCCGGGCTTCTGCAACGGCACGATCGGTAACGATGCGCGCCTTTTCGGAGCTGTGGCCGATATCGGCGACCGTCTGTTTCATACGGTTCATGACCGATGCCACCAGCCCCACATTGGTCGATGCCTGCTCACTGGCCGCCGCCACCGAATTCATGTTCTGGCTCATTTCACCGGCGGCCCGGGCAACGGTGGCCGATTTGTCGCCCATGTCGCGCACGCCATCATCCATCTGCCTGGAAATGATGAGCAACTGGTTGGCCGATGCGCTCACCGTTTCAAAATACTCCGAAATATTCCTGACGATATCATGCAGCTTGGCGACGAAGGTGTTGAACCAGCCGGCCATCTGTCCGATCTCATCGCTGCTTTCCACGGCCAGTCGCTGGGTCAGGTCGCCTTCACCCTGGGCGATGTCTTTGATCATGTCATTGGTCCGCCGCACCGGCCTTACGACAATGAGGGCGCTGCCAATGGCACATAGAATTCCCACTGCGATGGCCGCCAGCGTGCCGATCAGCAGAATCATGTGGGACCAGGAGATCTGGCGCGCCACCTTCGCCTGCTGGTTCGCCCGGGCGGTCGTACACACCTGCCCCACGTCCCGCGCGGCTGCCATCATCCGCGCCTGGGCCTGGCGTTGACGGTCCATCAGGTCCACCGTCTCGTTGAATACCGCCTCGTATTCCGTCGCGGCGGTGACGATCGGTGCGACCTGTTGAAGAATCGCCGGGTTGTCGACCTGTTCGTTGAGCGCCTTTTCGGCGGCATGGATGCCTTCCATCTTTTTTGCCACGTCGCCGGCAAGGGATGTATCGCGGTCGGCGATGATCTCTTTTTCACGCAGCCGTGCATTCATCAGGAGGTTGGCCATGGTGGTGACGGCCCGGTTCACGGCCAGTTTTTCATCGATCTGAACCTGGGTATCCTCCTGGAAAAAATCCAGCTCCTGCCGCAGTTCAAAATGAAGGGAGGTGATGGCCCGGGTGTAGTCCCTGACCGACTTGATCATCCGGTTGAGATCTTCATATTCCAGTGTCCGCAGGTATACCAGCACATCGTTGATGTAGGTCTGCTGAAGCGCCAGAATGCGGTCTGCCAGTTTTTTATCGTCCGCAGATTGCAGCTGTGACCTTAATCGACGCACCTCATCTTCCAGTTTTTGGTTGGCCCCCTTCCACTGGGCCATGGTGCTCAGTTCGTTGTTGACCATAAGCGAGACCCGGTGGACTCTGGCTTCCAGAGCCGTGTTGTAAACCTGCGCCGCGGCATCGACCCACGCGGTCTTCTCAGCCAGGACGGCCGTGCTGTTCTCGCGGATTTCTTCCAGAAGGGTTTGCTCCCGATCGCGAATCCGGGAGGTCAGTTCAAGGGCCAGGCGGGCCTTTTCGCTCATCTGCCCCGCCTTTTCAGACTGAGCGTCCGCCAGGGCGACAAAAACGTTGAAGGCCTGTTTATAGTCGGACATCCGCGATCGGATCCCCGCCAGCTGCCGCTGCAGGCCATCGTCCGCAGAAGTATTTCCGGCCGCGGTGATTTCAGCCTCCATTTCATCCAGCGCCTGACGAACGTTGGTGACGCCGTCGGCCTGGCGATTGACGATGAATCCCTGTTCGTGAAGGCGCGCGCGCGTCAGGTGGGCGCCGATGGCGCTGATGGAATCCGACATCCGCGTATGTTTCACAACGTCCGAGAGCCCGCGGTAGCCGACCACCGCCAGCGCCACCAGGAGAATCAGGATCAAGGCGAATCCAATGATAAACTTGTTCAACAGGCTGAGTGTCCTAAGCAAAATGATCTCCTTGTATTGGTCCTCGGCCCATAACCGGGCATCTTTTCAAGCGCCGATGGCCGAATAAGGCCGCTTTGCCTTTTTAAATCGCCCCTAAATAGAATTTCTTTAGACCGACATCTGAATAAAGTGTTGAATGACAGGGGTTGAGGAAAGGCTCCGGAAAATCGGCGAACCGGCCTGACGGCCAGTGCCGGGAGGACGCCCGGACGGAGTACCGATCAGGTCGACCGGAATCCGGCCCTTGATGAGGATTTACAAAACAGCTGGAAAACAGCGACAATCCAGCTAAACCGCCTTGACCGATCCGGGCACTGATGTTAAAAGAAATCATCTGGGCAACTTCGAAAGAATCCACCATCCAATCACTCGAAAGGGACGGGTAGTCATTGTGGCGGAAGACAAAATGAACCAGGCGGGCGAATCACCCCCGGGCCTTACTCCTACCAAAGTGAAATTCGAGATATACGGGGAAGAGATGATCGAAAAACTGGTCAAGTCCAGCGGGAACAGCGGTCGCGTCTATTTGCCGCCGGACTGGGTGGGGCGTCATGTGAAAATCATCCGAGTGGATTAAATCAATCACGCAGATTACAAAGGACCCGTTGACGTGGAAAATATCCGGATCAGAGAACTCCAGGCAGCAGATGCAGACGACATCGTCGGCATCTACTCATCCATTGTCCGCCAACCCGTGGATGTGGACTTTAAAGCCCTGATCGAAAAGCACGCCCGAAGTGAAAATGACATCTGCTTCGTGGCCGAACTGGACGGCCGGGTCATCGGTTTCATGATCAGCTATATTCTCACCTTTGGCTTCGGCATTGAAAAAAGTGCATGGATTGCGACCCTTGGCGTCGATCCGGAATATATGGGCCAGGGTCTCGGCGATCAGCTGGCCGGTGAGATTTTCAAGCTCTATAAGCGCATGGGAATCAGCCGCGTCTATACCTCGGTGCGCTGGGATTCCACCGATCTGCTCTCCTTTTTTAAGACCCAGGGGTTTGACCGCAGCAAGTTCATCAACCTGAAAAAAGAGCTGTAGAACGACCTGTCCGGACAGTCGCGTCAAGGGGCGGGCACCGCTTTTTTAGGTTTACGTGCCAGCGTTCTTGCTTCCTCGGGTATCGGCGGGGGAACCGGCCCGCCGACAATTTTTCTCACCGCATCAAAACGGGATGGACAGACGTCGAAACAGGTGCCGCATTTGATGCATTGCTCCTGGTCGATCACATGGACCTTGCGCTTGGCACCTGCAATCGCGTCAACCGGGCATTTTCGAAGGCAGATCATGCAGGCCTGGCACTTATCCGGATCGATATGGTAGGAGACCACCTCGCTGAATAGCCGTTCGACCTCTTCGGCGGTAAAATGGCCTTCATGGTCGGCTTTATCGTCAAGACGGGCAGCCAGCTTCTCGTGTTTCACCATTTTGATGTAAGGCACCAGCCGGGTGACGTCGTCGAGCCTTGTCGCCAGTTCGGCGTCGTCCAGGCCTTCTTTTTTGCCCAGCGGCCCCAGGGTCTTGACCGTTTTTACAAAATCGTCGACCGCCTCGCTGAAAAGCATCCCTTCACCCGCAGACATAAATCCGACCCGCAACCGGTCCGGGTCGAGCCCGATGTGCGCCATGATCCGTTTACACAGCAGCACCAGGTTGAGGGCATGGTAATTGCCGTGGGTAATGTAATTGCACTCATTCAGGCGGCATCCGCCGACAAACACCCCGTCCACGCCCCGGGAAAAAGCCCTCAGGACGAACTCCAGGTCGACCCTGCCGGAACACATGACGCGGACCAGCCTGATATCGGTTGCATATTGTAGTCTGGAAACTCCAGCCAGGTCAGCAGCCCCGTACGCTCACCAATGGCATACAAAACCGATGATTTTGGGGGTGAACAGAGGTCCTGCACTCATTTGTCGTCATCTCCTGTAGTAGTCCTGCCGCAGGGGTCAGGGGACGTTTTCAGTTTCCGGAACCACCGCATCGATCTGGCTCAGGATTTCCCGGTCGGTAAAGTGCTTTAACACAATGGCCCCGGTGGGGCACACGGCGTTGCACAGGCCGTCGCCTTTGCAGATCACCGGATTGACGATCGCCTTTCTGGCCTGCCGCGTTTCACGGAACTCGATGGCCCCGTAGGTGCATACCGACAGGCACGCGCCGCAGCCGATGCACTTTTTCTCGGTGACCTCGCAAACCGCCCCCGAGACCGTGACGATGTCATGGGACAGCAGGGTCAAAACCCGGCCGGCCGCGCCATAGGCCTGGTTGATCGCTTCGGGGATATGCTTGGGATAGTGCGCCATACCGCAAAGATAGACCCCGTCGGCAGCGAACTCGACCGGTTTCAATTTGACATGGGCTTCCTGGAAAAAACCATCCGGGCCCAGCGGCACCTTGAAGAATCGGGAGATTGCCCCGGCGCCTGACGCGGGGACGACCGCAGCGGCCAGGGCCAGCAGGTCGGCGTCAATGCCGAGCTCTTGGCCCAAAATGGGATCGGTCACCGCCACCCGCAACACGGACCGGCCGGCGGCCTTGACCGCCTCCACCCGGGGCGGGTCATCGGGCGTCCAGCGGATGAAACGCACGTCCCGGTTTGACGCCTCGCGGTAATAGTCTTCGTTGAACCCATAGGTGCGCATATCCCGGAAGAGGATGGTGACGTCCATCTCGGGATTGATCGCCTTGAGCTTCAGGGCGTTTTTGATGGAATGGCTGCAACAGACCCGGCTGCAGTAATTCCGGTCTTCATTGCGGCAGCCCACGCACTGAATCATCACCACACTTTTGGCGTCAACGACCCGGTCGTCTCTGCCGGCGATCCGCTCGCCCAGATCGAGGTGGGTCATGACCCGGTCATCCTGCCCGTACAGGTATTCGCCGGGACGGTATTCCGCGGCACCCACGGCGATGACGGCAGCGCCATGTTCGATCGCTGCGGGCCCTCTTTCCGACGTGATCCGGGTTACGAAATTACCAACATAACCGGTGGCCTCGGTGATGACGGCGTCCGTATAAACATGGATCAGCGGGTTCCGGTAGACCCGGTGCATCAGGTCACGCAGGAAGGCCTGGACATCCTGCCCGTCCAGGGTGGTGTGGATCCTGCGTGCCGTGCCCCCCAGTTCGGCCTCCTTTTCCAGCAGGTAGACCTCATGCCCCTGTTCGGCGATGGAAAGCGCACAGGTCATGCCGGCCACCCCTCCGCCGACCACCAGCGCCGCCTTGTTGACGGGCAGGTCAAATTCCTGCAGGGGTTCCAGGGCGGCCGACCGGGCCACCGACATGCGGGTGATGTCCCTGGCCTTTTCGGTGGCGGCCTCTTTTTCCTTGGAATGGCACCAGGAGCAATGCTCGCGGATATTGGCCATGTCGTAAAAATACTGATTGATGCCCGCCTCGCGAAGGGTGTCCCGGAACAGCGGTTCAAGGGTCCGTGGGCTGCAGGCCGCCACGACCACCCGGTTGAGCCCTTTCTCCACGATGGTGTCGGTGATCTCTTTGATGGAATTGGTCGCACAGGAAAAAAGCTGCTCCTGGGCGTGCACCACATGGGGCAGGGTCAGGGCATAGTCGACCGTGGCGGGAACGTCCACCACCCTGCCGATATTGGTCCCGCAATGGCACACAAAGACGCCGATACGGGGTTCCTCTGCCGAGACATCCTTTTCCGGCGGATAAATCTTGGCCGTGGTCAGCCGGCCGCGCCGGTAGTCAAGACGCTGGCCGCATTGGGATCCGGCGGCGCTGGCGGTAAACACCGACTCGGGGATGTCCATGGGGCCCTGGAAGGCGCCGCTGACAAAAATACCCGGCCGCGAGGTCGCCATGGGATTGGAAGAATCGGTCTTGCAGAAGCCGTGGGCGTTCAGCGCGATGCCGAAGGTGTCGGCCAGGGCCCGGTAATCGGCGGGCGGGTTCAGCCCCACGGACAGGACCACCATATCGAAGGCTTCCGCCTTGACGCCGTCGTCGGCCGTTGCGTATTTGACGATGACATTGCCGTTTTGCGGATCCTCTCCTGCGATTGCGGCATAGCTTCTGATAAACCGGACGCCGGGAAGTTTTTCGGCGCGCTGGTAGAAAGGTTCAAACCCTTTGCCGTAGGAGCGGATATCGTTGTGGAAGATCGTGCAGGCCACATCGGCGTCATGATCCTTGGTCAGAATCACCTGTTTCTGGGTATAGGTGCAGCAGGTGGCCGAGCAATAGCTGTTGTCGCCCTCGGTGACCCGCCGGGAACCGATGCATTGAATCCAGGCGATGTTGCGCGGGTGCTTTTTGTCGGTCGCACGCAGGATCTCGCCCTCGTATGGCCCGGTGGCGCACATCAGCCGCTCGTAGTCCATGCTGGTGACCACATTGGGAATCGTTCCGTAGCCATACTCCCCCTTTACCCCGGGGTCGTAGACATCATAGCCCGGAGACAGAATAACCGCCGCGACATTGACATTGATTTTTTCCGGGGTCTGATGAAGGTCGATGGCGTCATTCTTACAGACGCCTTCGCAGATCCGGCACTTTTTCTCTTTCAGGTAAAGACAGCTTTCATCGATATAGGCGATCAGCGGAATGGCCTGGGCAAAGTAGATGTGCACGGCCTTGTTGCTGGATATGTCCTGGTTGAACCGGTCCGGGTATTCGACCGGACAATACTCCACGCAGGTCGTACACCCCGTGCATTTGTCCTCGATGATGTAGCGGGGCTTTTTGGTCAGGGTAACCGTAAAATCCCCTGCCGCGCCGTCTACCGCGTCGACTTCGGTGAAGGTTAACACCTCTATGTTCGGATGCCGGCCGACCTCGACCAGTTTAGGTGAAAGAATTCACATGGAGCAGTCATTGGTCGGGTAGGTCTTGTCCAACTGGGCCATGTGCCCGCCGATGGCGGGGGATTTTTCGACCAGGTAGACCTTGAAGCCGGCAGTGGCCAGGTCAAGCGAGGCCTGAATGCCGCTGATCCCGCCGCCGACGACCATGACGTCTCCGAAATGACCGTCTGCTGACCCCGGAAGCTGCTCAGTCTGTTCTTTTTCCACGATCTTCGTTCCCTTTCAGGTTATTGGATCCTTAAGAATTAGAAACGCCCGGTTCAGGGCTGCATCGCTTCGAGGACAATCTCTGAAAGATCCATGATCTCTATGTCGGCATCATCCTTCAATGCCAGCCGGCTGTCTTCGAAATTGGCGATGCAATAGGGGCAGGACGTAGCCAGCACGTCGGCGCCGACCCCGACGGCCTGGGCCACCCGGATGTCTGAAAACCGTTCTCCCTTCAGCGTCTCCATCCAGATCCTGCCGCCGCCGCCGCCGCAGCAGAGGCTGTTTGCCCGGGAGTCGGGCATATCGACCAGTTCCATGCCCGGTATCGCCCCCAGGGCCTTGCGGGGTTCGTCGTAAACGCCATTGTGACGCCCCAGGTAACAGGGGTCGTGATAGGTGACCCGCCGACGGCATTCCCTGAGCGGTCCCAGCCGCCCCGCCTCGAGCAGTTCGAAAAGAAACTGGGAAATATGAACCACATCAAAGGAGACCATAAATTCAGGGTATTCGTTTTTGAAGGTGTGGTAGCAGTGGGGGGAGGAAACCAGTATTTTCTTGACGCCGCTGTCGATAAACGTCTTGATGTTTTCCCTGGCCAGGCGTTTAAACAGGTCCTCGTTGCCTGTCTTGCGGATGCTTTCCCCGCAGCAGTTCTCCCGGGAGCCCAGTATCCCGTAATCGACGCCGGCATGGTTGAGAATCGCGGCCGTGGCCCGGGCCACTTTTTTCAACCGCGGGTCATAGCTGAGGTAACAGCCGGGAAAATATAAAACATCCATCCCCTCGGTGAACGGTTTCACGTCCAGGCCTTCGGCCCAGTCGGCCCGCGCCTGGCGATCTTCTCCCATGGGGTTGCCGGCACCGGTCAGGCTGGCGCTCACCGACCGCAGCGGCTTGACGGCATTGGGAAAAATGCCGTATTCCGTGGCCAGCCGGCGAAGGGAAATCCCGGATTCGATCTGCCCCACATCCCGGGGGCACTGCTGGGGGCAACTGCCGCAGGTGGTACAACGCCAGATGTCCTCACTTTCGATATCCGTCATGCCGAAGGTCGCCTGGCGCACGACCTTGCGCATACTGAACGGTATCAACCGGTTCCACGGGCAGACCGCATCACACAGACCGCATTGATAGCACCGGTTGAACGCCTCGCCCCCATTGGCCTTGATTTCATCGACGATCTCTTTATAGTCGGCTACCGTCTCCACTGGTTTGTTTTTCCTCTTTTCGGGACTCGGTGATGATGAGAAGGGGGGTCACCCCTTTCTGGCGATGGACATCCTGGCAACGGCATCGAGAATTTTCTGCATGCCATGCTTTTCGGCCAGCGAGGCCAGTCCGATCTCCAGTTCTTCCTGCGCCACCTCTTCCTCACCCTCCTCTTCCCTTTCTTCGAGGGTCAGCGCATCCGTGATACACCATTTGACGCACAGGGGTTCGTCCTCGCCCTCGCACATATCGCATTTCAGGGGCAGGCCGGAATCGGGTTCTTTGAAATCGGCCCTGGACGGGCACGGTGCCCGGCAGAATGTACACTCATCGTATTCCTTGCCGTCGATCACGTACTTGTCCCTGCCGGCGCATTCGGCACCCGCCGTCTCGCCCCCGTAGACCGGGATGTAAATATCTTCCAGGGGCTGGCGGACCACCCGGATACGGGACCGCGCCGGATTGTTGCTGCTGTATTTCGGCATGGCGTGGAAGGCGGAACATATCATTTCACAGGCCCGGCAGCCATTGCACTTGTCGGCATCAATTTTTATCGTTTTGATGATTTTCTTTTTCTTCTCACCAGTCACGACGACACCTCCTTCTCCGCCGGAGATTCCGGTGAAGGTGGTTCTCCATGGTCTGAATAGACCCCTCTTTTTTCGAAATCCTCGAACACGTAATCCAGGCCCAATTCATGCAGCGATTCTTTGGTGGGAATGCCTTGAGGGTTCCATCCCTTGAACTGGTAGTAGGTGTCCAGAAGCTCCTTTTCAAGCTCGGGAAACCGCTTCTTCCAGTGGTTCTTCGGGGGCTTATCGTCTTTTCTGCGCATGCCCCTTCTGGTGTTGATGGCCCTGACCAGCGTCCGGTAGCGCTTGGCAGCCTGCGTCAGGCGGTCTTCATCCATCTCGATCCCGGCACCCGCGGCGATAAACTTGGGATAATTATGAATGTGATACGGCGGCTTGAGAGGAAATGACGACAGACCGGCGCACATGCCCAGGGCGTCATCGATGTAGTGCATGCGCTCTTGCCAGTCGACGATGTCGCAGCACATTTCCGGCGTCGGGTAATAGGGTATGGATTTTTCTCCCCGGGGTTCCCAGTCCAGAAAATACTGTTTGAACTTTTCATCCGGGACCTGGAACCAGTCTTTTACAAAAGCTTCCCGTTGCTCCATTTTGGGAAAGGGCGCCTGAGGGAACTGCCCTTCGATCTGGGTAATATTCATCTTCTCGCCGGTGGCATACATGAGAAAATAAATCGGATTGAGCATGGACAGCTTGAGCGGCAGCTGTTCGTGTTTCTTGATGTTGTTGTGGGCGTACGCCTCGGCGCCGTTGCCGATCTGCCGGGCGGCCCAATAGGTCCCATTGGCCAGAACGTCGCCGATGCCTTCCCGCCGGACGATTCGGTCGAGAAGCCAGTGAAAGCGCCCCTCATTGTCCGCCGGCATCCCGGGGAAATCGTCGTCGGTCAGGATGCCGTTTTCGTATAGCTCGAGGGCAAAGGCCATCACCTGCGGGGTGGAGAACCCGTCCACCCCGTATTCCGTGGCGCTCTGGGCGATGCCCAGCCCGAATTCCAGATCCGAAAATGCCGCCATGGTATAGGTCAGCTTCGAAAAGCATTTCATCATGTAGGTCGGCAGGCCCGGCGGGGATATGGTCGCCCCGCAGGTCATCGGGCAGTTGTAGCAGCTGATCAGCCGCGTGCGCATGCGGTCCATCGTCTCCGTCCACTCCCGGGCGACGTCGTCGCTCCAGAACCCTTTTCTGCGGACGCGCGAATTGCCCCACATGAAATTCTCGGTATGCCACTTTTCATCATGGACTTTCATCTCCTGCGGTGAGCCCAGTCCCGCCAGAATGGGCATGACCCCCGGAATCGGATTTTCATTGCGCAGTTTTATATAGTCCAGCACTTCGTTGCACAGGGCCATGAATGCTTCCGGCCGGGCGAGATGAACGTCCCGGGTGCCACGAACGGCAATCGCCTTCAGTCCTTTGTCTCCCATCACGGCCCCGATGCCGCCCCGGCTGGCGCTGGAGCGGCCCTGCTCGATGGAGGCATAATAGACCCGGTTTTCGCCGGCCAGGCCAATCGCCGCCACCTGGGCTTTGGGCTCCTTCAACTCCCGGCAGATCAGGGTCGCGGTTTCAACGGCGCCTTTCCCCTGCAGATGGGTGGCGTCCCGGATTTCCACCTTGTCGTCCTTGATCCACAGGTAAACCAGATCCGGGGATTTGCCGCGAATAACCACTTTATCGTAACCGGCATATTTGAGCTCGGGCGCCCAGAACCCGCCCATCATCGAAAAAGCCATCAACAGCGTCTGGGGCGAAATCGTGGAAACGATGGTCCGGTTGCATCCCGTGGCCGGGGTACCGCATAACAGGCCGGCGGCGAATATCAGCAGATTGTCAGGAGAAAAAGGATCGACGTCGGGGGGCACGCGATCCCACAGGATCTTGGCATTGGTCCCCAATCCCCCCAGATAAAGTTCGGTTTCTCTCGGGTCCGTTGCCACCCGCTCGATATTCCCGCGGGTCAGGTCGATTTCCAAGTTAAACCCTGTCTCTGCGTACCTCATGATGTTTCCCTTCTATGTTCCCGGATTCCACGGCCTGCGGGTTGAACCCGGCTGCAGACGACGGATGTCATCCGTCCTTTTTCCGCCGCGATCAATCGATTCGAATGATTTTGACATGCTTGCCCACCCAGTCGGGGGGCAGATAGATACGACCGGTTTTTCCACTCGGCCTGACCTCCTTTTCAATCATCTCTTCCCCGTAAACCCTGAACTCGGCCCTGGGACGCGTGCCGGGCGGTTCCTGCGCATTGACGGTCGCGGCGGGATCCAATTTTTTTTTCCGGGGGGCCATAACCCTTCCCATTCGGGGGAACCTGTTGTTTTTTTCAGATCCATATCTACCGGCGGCTCAGATGAATACCAGTCCACGTTCTTTCTGATTCTGCCGACGACCCGCTCTGATCCGGGAGCCGGTTCTGCATAAAGGCTATAACTTAATCACATAGTAGCTATAAAGTAGTTATGAAGTTGCCCGAAAATTGTCAAGAAAAAAAGTTACCAAACCCTGGCCAGGCGGCCGCCCACTGATGATTTTTATTTCTTAAAAATTATGAATTTTTTTTCTTAATTTGCCCGGTATCAACGGCCCACCATCCGGCACCATTTTTTATCTAATTGAAATTGCATGATTTTCTCTATTTGGAACAATACCATCAGATTGGTCCGTTTCTTGATAGATAGGGTGTCAGATTGCCGGCTCCAGCGGCCACCTCTGCGGCAAGCCACGGCTTTTCCCTGGCCGCAGCATTCGGCCTGCAGGGCGAAGGGCCCGACACTGGCCGGTCAACCCGTCACCCCCCAAAGGGCCGATGACGAATTCGACCATCATAACGATCCTTGTGGTGCTGATCACGCTTTTCCAGCCCTGCCCGGCGGCTGCGCTGCGCGAACGGATTCCGACCGTTGACCACGAATTGCATGCCTGGCTGGCACCGATCGCACAGATGGAGGAAAACAGGCTGGCCGGGATGGGACGTAACCCGTTGCACCCGTTGGCGCGATTCTACCGCCAGGTCGGCTTTCAACCGGTGTGGAACGGCCCCGCCGGTCTGCTGCCGCAAGGTGAAATCCTGCTGCATCTGATGGCCCTTGCCGCCAGAAACGGTCTCTTTATTGATGACGCGCCACCGGTCCCCCTGAACCGCATGCCCACCCAGGAAATTTCATTCGCCGATGCGTCCCCCCTCCCCCGGCTGGCGCCTCATATCCAATTCGATGTGATGCTCTCGGCCGGGCTGCTTCGCTATGCGCAGGACCTGAACCGGGGCCGGGTCATGCCTGAAACCGTCTCAAGTCAATGGCTCGCCTGGCGGCGGCCGCAGACCAGAGATATACCCGTCGAACTGGCACGGGCATTGGCCGAAGATCGGCTGGCGGCCTATGTCGGGTCTCTTCACCCCGTCAACCCGGCATATCAGGGTCTCAGAAAGGCGCTGGCAGGGTATGAACGGATCCGGGCGGAAGGGGGATGGCCAACCGTCCCGCCGGGCCCCGCACTTCGCATGGGGGACAAGGGGCCGCGTGTCGAGGCGCTGAAGCGCAGGCTATGCAAAACGGGAGACGGTCCCGGTGATATGCTCATGGTGCCTGCCGGGTATGACGGTACCGTGGAAGCCGCCGTAAAATCCTTCCAGCGACGCCACGGTCTGCGTATCGACGGCCTGGTGGGCGAACGCACCCGGGCGGCGCTCAACGTTCCCGTGGGAGAACGCATCACCCGGATCAAACTCAACATGGAGCGCTGGCGGTGGTTCCCGGACGATCTTGGCGACCGCCATCTGTTGGTGAACATCCCCGCTTTCGAACTGAGGGTGGTGGAAGCCGATACGACCGTCAAACGCCTGCGTGCCATTGTGGGTCGAAAAAAACGACAGACACCCGTCATGTCCGGCCGGATCGCCTACCTGGAATTCAATCCCTATTGGAACATCCCCCAAAAAATCGCCCGCAGGGATATTCTGCCCAGGGTGATCGCCGATCCGGCGTATCTGATCCGGCAGGGCATCCGGGTATTTGACAGCTGGGATCGCCAGGCACGCGAGCTGGACCCGTCGGGCATTCAATGGGAACACCTGTCAGCCCGCTATTTTCCCTACCGCCTCCGGCAGGACCCCTCCGGCATGAATGCGCTGGGACGGGTCAAATTCATGTTCCCCAACCGTCACAGCATCTACATCCACGACACACCCGGCAAAGCCCTTTTTAACCGCCAGGGCCGCAGTTTCTCATCCGGATGCGTGCGGGTGGAAAGGCCCATGGTGCTGGCACACCATCTGCTGAGCGACCAGGGATGGGATCGGGACCGTCTGGAAGCCGCCACCGAGATGGGGCAACGGAAAACCGTGCTGCTCGAGCGGCCGATTCCGGTACATCTGGTTTATTTTACGGCCTGGGCCGATGCGGATGGAAGGGCCCATTTCAGGAAAGACATCTATGGGCGGGACCGGAAACTGTTACAGGCCATCGAACCGGAGGGTTCCCGTCTGGTGGTGTGCAGCGGCCACCGGGCACAAAGCCTGCTGTCGGCGGTATGCCGCCCGTTGAAAACGGGCCCCGGCACACCGGCTGATGCATCAGGAGGCGCCGCCCTCTCTACCAAGCCGGCCGGCGAAGTGGCAGGCCACCCAATGACCGGTATCTGACCGGCCGAATGCTTCCAGGGCCGGCGTTTCAGTTCGGCAGCGCCCCCTGGCATAGGGGCACCGCGGATGGAAATGGCACCCCGGCGGCGGGTTGATGGGGGACGGGACGTCACCGGAAAGCATCGGCGGCGACACGTTTTTCTTCAATGGATCCGGATCGGGAATGGCCGCAATCAGCGCCTGGGTGTAGGGGTGAAGGGGCGATTCATAAAGCACCCCCGCCGCTGCCCGTTCGACGATGCGGCCCAGGTACATGACCGCAATTGCGTCCGATACATGTTTGACCACGGCCAGGTCATGGGCAATGAACAGGTAGCTGAGGCCCAGCTCTTTTTGAAGCGCCAGCAGCAGGTTGAGGATCTGGGACTGGATGGAAACATCCAGGGCCGATACCGGCTCGTCGCAGACCACCAGCTTGGGATTGAGGGCGATAGCGCGGGCGATGCCGATGCGCTGTCGCTGTCCGCCGGAAAATTCGTGGGGAAAACGGCTGGCCGCATCGGGGGCCAGGCCGACCCGTTCGAGCAGGCCGGCGACCGAGCGGGATCGTTGGGCAGGCGTTCCGATGCGGTGAATGATAAACGGTTCGGCGAGAATATCCCCCACCGTGTGTCGGGAATTGAGGGATTCGAAAGGGTCCTGAAAGATCATCTGCAGCTGGCGGCGGGCCGCACGCAGTGAGGGCGAACCCACCTTCAGCAGATCCTGCCCCTCAAAGATCACCCGCCCCCGGGTGGGTTGGTAGAGCCTGAGAATACAACGGCCCACGGTGGTCTTGCCGCAGCCGGATTCACCGACCAGCCCCATGGTTTCGCCACGTTTCACCGTCAATGAAACGCCGTCCACGGCATGCACCTGCCCCACCCGTTTCCGCAGCACGCCGCCGCGGATGGGAAAGTGCATCTTCAGGTTTTGCACGCGCAGCAGCGCTTCACCATCGTCTACGGTCAAGATAACCTCTCAATACAGGCCTGATATCGTTAGGATGAGCCTTTTGAAATGGGCTCCTGCCTTTCGAGCAAAAAGCATCGTGCCCAGTGGTCCCCGTCCAGGACCACCGGCCCGGGCGCCTCTTTTTTACAGCGGTCCATCACATGGGGGCATCGGTTCTGGAACCGGCACCCGGCGGGCAGTTGCGCCAGGCTGGGCACGGTTCCCCGGATCACCGGCAGCACACTTTTGTTTTCCGATGACAGCCTGGGCATTGAAGCCAGCAGCCCCTGGGTATAGGGATGCCGCGGGCGCTTGAACAGCGCGCCCACCGGAGCATGTTCCACAATCTGCCCGGCATACATGACGGCCACGTATTCGCAGATCTGAGCGATAACCCCCAGTGCGTGGGTGATGAAAAGCACGGCCATGCCGGTTTCGGCCTGCAGGTCGGCAATCAGCTCAAGAATCTGGGCCTGGATGGTCACATCCAGCGCCGTGGTCGGTTCGTCGGCGATGAGCATATCCGGTTTCCCGGCCAGGGCCATGGCGATCATCACCCGCTGACGCATGCCGCCGGATATCTGATGGGGATAATCATCCATGCGGACCCGGGCCTCGGGGATGCCCACCCGCGACAGCAGGGCCACGGCCGCTTCGACCCGCCCGGCGGCGTCTATGTCCTGGCGGTGCAGGGCGAACACCTCCAGCAGTTGCCGTCCGATTCGGTGGACCGGGTTCAATGCGGTCATGGGTTCCTGGAAGATCATCCCGATGCGCCGTCCCCGGACGCGTTGCATCGCATCGGGAGCCAGTGTCACCAGATCCGTGCCGTCCAGTCGGATGGCGCCGCTTTCGATCACGCCGGCCGGCCGGGGCAAAAGCCGCATGATGGACAGGGCGGTTACGCTTTTTCCGCAGCCGGATTCACCCACCAATCCCAAAATGGTTCCGGCGTCCAGCGAGAAGCTGACCTGATCGACCGCCCGCACCCGTCCGGCCTCGGTATCAAATGCGGCCACCAGTCGGTCAACGGTCAGCAGGGGGTCTGAAGGGGTCTTGGTCATGATCCACCGATCCGATCAGGGTTTATAGGTCCGGTCCACCGCGGTGACCGGGTCAAAGGCAATTTTGTCGGCCATGGCCCGCCGGGTCTGTTCGTAACGCGACGGGTCGAACCAGAACAGGCCGCCGCTCCCGCTGCCGAACGGGTCGAACAGGCTGCCTGAGGTGCGGGTGGCCGGTGGGTCGGGCAGGCGCCACCACCGCCAGTAGACCTCCCTGAAATAGGGAACCATGAAGGTGGGCACGTAAGCCCCGATCTCGTGGACCCGGACCTGAATCCGATGGGCCAGGTCGATGCGTTCGGTCTCGTCCAGCGAGTTGCGGTAGGCATCGATCAGGCCATCCATTTCCGGGTCGTCGGTATTGGTAACGTTATTGGTCTGGCCCTTGTGGGCATTGGCCGAGTGCCAGAACTCCCAGAAATGAGGCCTGAGCCCCGTGCTCCACCCCAGCCAGGCCACGTCATGTCGCTTTTCCAGGATCTTTTTGAACGCCGTCGAGGGATCCAGTTTAAGCAACTGCAGCTCGATGCCCGCTTTTTTGGCCTCTTCCTTGAGCACCACCAACCGTCCGGTGTGGTCGTCGCGGTAATAGACCACCTCCACACTGAACCGCCGCCCGTTTTTTTCCCAGATACCGTCGGGGCCGCGCGCCCACCCGGACCGGGTCATGTAGGCCGCCACCTTGCCGATATCGTAGCGCCGGGCCCTGACGGCCGAATTGGTGTAGGGGCCGTACCCCACGTAAGCACTCTCCAGACGGAAGTAATCGTTGCGCAGGACCTGGGTGATCACCTTCTCCACGTTCATGGCGTGGGCAAAGGCATAGCGCAGGTTGACGTCCTTGAAAATATCCCGGTCCATGTTCATCCACAGCCCCATGGCCGATTGGGGGGTGTCGTTGAAAAACCACATTTTATGCACGTACCCCTTTTCCACCACCGGGGTGCGGGTCTTGATGTGCCAGTACTGCGGAATCGTCGCCGGGTAGACATCCAGCTTGCCCTTTTTAAAATACTCCCACTGAAGGTTGGGGTCTCGGATCACCTTGAACAGCACCGTCTCCACGTTGAACCGGTGCTTGAAGTAGCGCAGGCCATCCCCCCACCAGCCTTCCTTGCGGGCAAAACGAACATACCGCCCTTTCTTGAAGCGGTCGATCTGGTAGGGTCCGGTGTTCGGCACCACGGCCCAGTTGGTTCGACGGATGAAATCTTCTCCCAGGGGATCGAAAAAATGCCGGGGTGTGGGGCTGATGCTGATTTTCAGGTGCAGATCCGGCTGGGCCTTGGCACCCACCACCGCCAGGGTGTGGTCGTCAAAAACCACGACGCGGTCGATCTCGCTGGCGTAGTAGTCGTTGTACCAGGGCGCCACGATATAAGGTGAACGCATGAAATCCAGGGTGTAGGCAAAATCATCGGCCGTGACCGGCACCCCGTCCGACCATCGGGCCTTGGGGTTGATCTTGAAATACATGGTCTTCTTGTCGTGCCCGAAAGCCCAGTGGGTGGCCAGTTCCGGAATGATGTTCAGCGTGTTGGGGTGGATGCCGGTCAGGCTCAGCTGGTTGCCCAGGATGGCGCTCCGAAAACTGGTGTTGGAATCGGGCCCCACCACCCGAAAGGTCAGCGGGAACGATGCCAGGGCCTGGTGCAGGGTGCCGCCCCGCTGCGCTCCCGGATCGGCAAACACCGGGGCGCTGTCGTTGGTGAGCCATTCGATGCCCTCCGGCAGGGGCTCACGCGGTGCCGCGGGTGCCGGTTTGGGCGGCGTTCCGTTTTCCGTATCCGCCCCCCTCTCCCCTCCCGTCGATGTCGTTTCCGGGGAACAACCGGGAATCAGGATAAGAAGCAGCACCATCAGGCAAAGCCGGGAAACCGCACGCCAGCGACGGTCGGCGGCAACGGCGCCGGAACGGGGGCAGCAACGGGCCACCTCTGGCAGCCGGGTAAGGGTCTTCGTCATCACTCGTAAACCGTGTGCATTTTCGGGTCAAAGGCCTCCCGGACCGCTTCCCCCACAAACGTCACCGCGACCAGGGTCACCACCATAGCTGAAATCACCGAGAAGCCAAGCCACCAGGCACTGAAGTTGGCCCAGGCCTGCTGGAGCAGTTCCCCCCAGCTGGGCGTGGGGGGCGGCAGCCCGAACCCCAGATAATCCAGGGACGTCAGGGCGACGATACCGCCGGAAATGGAAAACGGAATATAGGTGACGATAATCGACACGGTATTGGGCAGGATGTGACGGAAGATGATCCGCAGGTCCGATGCACCCAGTGCCCTGGCGGCCAGCACATAATCACGGGCCTTCTCCTTGTAGGTCACCGTTCGAATGGTCCAGGTCATGCCCATCCACCCGAAAATGACCATGATGGCGATCAGCCACCAGAAGTTGGGGACCACGATGGACGAAATAATGATCACCACGTATAGAAACGGAACCGTCGACCAGATCTCGATAATGCGCTGCAGGAGAATATCAAACCAGCCGCCGAAATAGCCCATGGCGCAACCGATACTGATCCCCACCACATAGGTCGACACCAGCAGGACCAGTGCAAAAAGGATGGCGATACGGAAGCCGTAAACCAGGCGGGCCAGCACATCCCGGCCGGACGTGTCAGTGCCCAGGTAATGGCGGCGCTGGATCGACGGCGGCTCAGGCGGCAGGATGTCGGGGCGCAGGTCGTTTTCAAAGGGGCTGTAGGGGACCGGCGGAAGCAGCACCCAGTTTCCGGTCGACTGCGACCGGAATCGGTCGGCCAGGTCCCGGTAGTCGGTCTCGTAGTCGTAATCCAGCCCGAAGGCCTTTCCCGGAATGATGTCCCCGTATGTGGGGAAATACCAATTGTCCTGATAGCACACAATCAGGGCCCGGTTGCTGACCAGCAGTTCAGCCCCCAATGAGGCCAGAATCATGGTCACGAGCAGGATAAAGGCATAATAGCCGCGCTTGATGGCGACAAACCGCTTGAGCTTTCTTTTTGTCAGGGGGCTGATGGACATCGTCGTTTCGCTATTCGAATTTTACCCGCGGATCCACGGCTGCCACGCACATGTCGGACAGAATGTTTCCCACAAGGAACAACACGCTGGAGATGGCCAGCACCCCCATGACAACGGGGTAGTCGCGCTCGACCACCGATTCGTAGCCCAGCAGGCCCATGCCGTCGATGTTGAACACCTTTTCCACCAGAAAGGATCCGGACAGGATGACGCTGATATTGTTGCCGAAGGTGGTGGCAACGGGTATCAGGCTGTTTCTCAGGGCATGGCCGAAGACGGCCCGCCGGAAAGTGAGCCCCTTGGCCATGGCCGTTCTCACATAATCTGCCGCCAGGTTGTCCATGAGGGTGTTTTTCATCAGAAATGTCATGAAACTGAAGGCGCCGATCAGGTAGGCGGTCAGCGGCAGCAGCGAGTGCCATGCCAGGTCGATGGTTTTTTCCCAAAAAGACATGGTGTCAAAGTTCTCACTGACCAGTTCTCCCAGCGGAAAGATCTCCCAATGGGAGGCAAACACCAGGATCATCAGGATCCCCGCCACCCACCCGGGGATGGCATAGCCCACGAAAACGAGAACCGAAGATGCGTCGTCAAAGGCGCTTTTGTGGCGGATGGCCTTGGCGATGCCCAACGGGATACAGACCCCGTAGGTGGCAATCAGGGTCAAGAGGCCAAAATAAAGGGAAATGGGAATCCGTTCGCGGATCATCTCCCATACCGGGTCGTAATAGCGGGTGGAAATGCCCAGATCGCCACGCACCAGTTTTCCCAGCCAGGAGAGGTAGCTGACGAACACCGGTTTATCGAACCCGTAGTACTTTTTCAGCAGGTCGATCTGATCGTCGGACAGCGGCTGGCGCTGAACCGTTTCGGAAACGGCCGCGCCGCCCCCTTCCAGTGCCTGCTGCTGGGCCTGTGCGATGATCCGTTCGATGGGCCCGCCGGGAACGAACCGGGTAATCACAAAAATCAGTATGGTGATACCGAGAAATGTGGGCACGATCAGCAAAAATCGACGGATAAAATAAGCGGTCATGGCAATATGGTTTCGTTATGGCGGCAGGCAACCGTTCCCCATTGGGTGTACCCGATAAATGAGGACGAAAATCTTTTTTTATTGATAAACGATCATACATCAATGACTCTTCCTTTTCAAGAAACCGCCGGCAATGCGTTTTTTTTTGAGGCTCATCGACAATGTCGTGCGCCGGCAGGAGAACCGGCGTCAACGCAAGGTCCCCTGGATTAAGGGCACGACGCCAATCGCCGGCACTTGACTTGGGGCGGTCTTGCGTCCTATTTAAACGGTACCACTGCACCTGTGTTTTCCTAAACGGCCCGTAAAACTCAAAAAAGGACCTCACCCAATGATCGAGCAAGACCATTCCACACCGAAGGCGGAAATCGACGAACGCATTAAAAAACTCCAGCGGCGGCTGATGGCGGCAGAGATTGACGGCGCCCTGATCCTGCAGAACACGGATCTTTTTTATTTCTCGGGAACCATCCAACAGTCGCACCTTTACATACCGGCGCAGGGCAAGCCGCTGCTCATGGTCCGCAAAAGCCTGGCACGCGCCCGGTCGGAATCCCCTCTGTCACGGATCGTCCCGCTGAACAGCCCCAAAGCCCTGATGACGCTGATACAGGACAGCGGCCTGAAGCCACCGGCGGTAATGGGCATGGAACTGGATGTCCTGCCGGCCAACAATTATTTTTATTACCGGAAGCTGTTTCCCGACCTGGACGTCCGGGATGTATCCCTTCCCATCCGCATGGTCCGGGCCGTCAAATCCGATTATGAATTAGCCCTGATACGGGAAGCGGCCGCTTTCTCCGACCAGGTGGCCGAAGCGATGCCCACCCTTTTGAAGGCGGGCATGACGGAAATCGAACTGGCCGGTTTGGTTGAAGCGCAGGCCCGCCGGCTGGGCCACCAGGGCATCGTTCGCATGCGGCTGTGGGGCGCCGAGATGTTTTATGGTCATCTCATGGCCGGTCCCGCCGCCGCGGTTCCCAGTTACCTGGCGTCTCCAACAGGTGGTGCAGCGGTCAACGCCGCCGTGGCACAGGGGCCGAGTTTCAGAAAAATTCGTCGCAACGAACCCATTTTACTGGACTATGTGTTTGCCTGGAAGGGGTACATCAGCGACCACACGCGAATATACACGGTCGGCCGCCCCCCGCAGAAGCTGGTGGCGGCCCATCATCATATGCTGGACCTCCAGGAGCGAATCAAAGCCATGGCGACGCCGGGCACCTCGGCCGGCCGGCTCTATTCGGCGGCGATGGAAATCGCCGCCGAAAAAGGCCTGAGTGAGCATTTCATGGGTGCCGGTTCAGACCGGATACAATTCATCGGCCACGGCGTGGGGCTGGAACTGGATGAATTCCCATTTATTGCCAGGGGACAGGAAACCCGATTGGAGGAAGGAATGGTGGTCGCACTCGAACCGAAGCTGATCTTTCCCGGAAAAGGGGTTGTCGGAATCGAGAACACCCACGTGGTCTCGAAGGACGGTCTCGATCAGTTGACCCATGCCGAGCAGGGCATTGTATCGGTGTAGGATCGGGATTCGGCGCCGGCGGGTTTCATCAAACACAAAAAGGGAGCAGAACCGATCTGCTCCCTTTGTAAACGAACGGATGGAGAATATTAACGCTTGGAGAATTGGAAGCGGGCCCGGGCGCCCTTCTGTCCGTATTTCTTTCTCTCTTTTTCTCTCGGGTCGCGCTTTACGAAACCGGCCCGTTTCAAGGAAGGCCTCAAGTCCGGGTCAAACAGGATCAATGCCTTGGTGATGCCATGACGAACGGCGCCGGCCTGGCCGGAAATACCGCCGCCGTGAACTTTGACCTTGATATCAAAGGCGTCCAGATTATTGGTCAGGGCCAGCGGTTGACGCAGGATGGTCCTCGCCGTGCTCACGGTAAAGTACTCATCCGCAGGTTGACCGTTAACAGTGATGACGCCCGTGCCGGGTTTGATCCACGTTCTTGCGATGGCACTCTTTCGTTTTCCGGTAGCGTAATTTAATTTTTCTGTTGCCATGAAATTCCCCAGTAATCAACGTTATTCTATGGTTGCCCTAAACTGATCAGATGCTCATCGTTTCCGGTTGCTGGGCCTCATGAGGATGCTGATCCCCGGCATAGACCTTAAGCTTTTTGAACAGCTTGCGTCCCAGGCTGTTTTTGGGAAGCATTCCCTTCACGGCGAAACGGATCACATCCTCAGGACGTTTTTCGATCAGCTTTTTGGCGGTAATGGTTTTCAATCCGCCAATGTAGCCGCTGTGACGGTAGTAATTTTTCTGCTCCATTTTTCTGCCGGTCAGTACGATTTTCTCGGCATTGATCACGACCACCGAATCCCCCAGATCTGCATGGGGTGTATAAAGCGGGTTATGCTTGCCACGCAGTGTGGCGGCGACCTGGGAGGCCAGCCGGCCAAGAATGGCACCTTCGGCGTCGACGACCCACCATTTGTCCAGATTGTCAGAATTTTTTGCGCTGTAAGTATATTTTTTCACCGTTTCAGCTCCTGTTCGTTTCTTAGAATCAGGGACTATTAATAGATATTCCCATGGGTGTCAAGGAAAAAAGTTGGGCCAGCGGGGGGTCCCGTGCTGTCAGGCAGTGCTTTCAAATGGCGGATTGCATGCCGACCCCTTATCCATGTTGTTGTCGTTGTCATCACCAGAAAACGACCTCATTTCTTCCACCCCGGGGACCTTGCGCCCATCTGCCATCAATTGGAAAATGGCCGCCTTGTTGTCCGGGACCTTCCGGGTTTGACATCGGCGATCAATTCTGCAATGAATCCGAAACAATGGATCACATTGAAATCGAGCTGAAATTCCACATCTCCGATTTTGACGACCTGCGGGGTCGTTTCCTGGATCTCGGCGCCCTGTGCATCCGCCGGCAAACCCTCGAGATCAATGCACGCTACGACACCGGGGACAACCGACTGCTGGAGCGCCACTGTCTGCTGCGATTAAGAAAAGACGTGGGTGCGACCCTCACCTTCAAGTCCCCGCCACCGACAGCCGGCACCCGTTTCAAACGTTTCCGGGAACTGGAAGTCGGCGTCAGCGATTTCGACACCATGGAGGCCATCTTGAATGCCCTGGGTTATCGCCGCCGCCAGACCTACGAGAAATGGCGCGAAACCTGGCAGGCGGAGGGCGTCACCTTGTGCCTGGACACCATGCCCTTTGGCCGGTTTCTTGAGATCGAAGGCGAACCGGATGCCATCATGCTGATGGTCCGCGACCTGGGACTGCAATGGGATCGTCGGATCCTTTACAGCTACCTGGGAATATTCGAAGTCCTGCGCGAAAAGGAAGAGCTCCCGTTCCGTGACGTGACCTTCGACAATTTTAAGGCCGTCAGCATCCCCTTCGAACGTCACTGCCACCGGTTCGAAACGGGCGGCACGGACGGCCGGTGAAATTGGCCGCGCTATTTGGGGTTGGCCGGACGGGTGCAGGTCACCCGGGCATCCAGGCGGCCTCCGGCCTCAACGACCAGGTCCCCGCATAAAATTTCGCCGGTGCATCTTCCCGTGGCAAGAATCACCAGTTGCCCCGAGGTTTCCACCCGGCCGTCAAAGCTGCCGCCCACCGTCATGGTTTCGACTCTGGTGTCTGCCGCGACTTGTCCCTCTTCACTGATAACCACGCTTTCGCCCACAAGGGTGCCTTTGACCATGCCCTTGACCACCAGGTTGCCCTTGCCCTCCAGGGACCCGTCGACGGTCATCCCCTTGTCGATGATGGAAAATGTATTGCCCTTGTCCTTCACATCCGCTCTCCTGATAACGGTGTCCCATACTGGGGTTCAATCCGGCCGGATGATTTTCCCCCGCAGGGTTAGAATCGGGACCGGGTGTCTTCTTCTTTTACCGGTTCAACCGGGTCGGTCAGCGATGGGTCATCGACCGGCACGGCCGCCGGACCCGACGGCAATGCAGCGCCGGCAGCGGCATCCGGGATGGCGGCGGCCGGCCCTTTACCCGGTGCCGGTCCCGAGTCCCCGCCGGGTGCCGGGGACGCAGCGGGCTCAGGGGGTGCCGGCGGCTGAACGGCTTCAGGCGGTGATGCCGGCGGCGCCGGTTCGGCCGCCGGTTTAGGCTCCGGCTCGGGTGCAGGTTCGGGCTCCGGCTTCGGTGCAGGAAGATTGATCGTAAAATCTTTGGTTGAAATCAACCTGCCGGAAGTATCGAACACATAAACGGCCGCATGTTTGAAGGCGGAGGGGTCCGCCTGCCCGGCAGCCTTGATCTCCATGTCTCTGAATCTGGAGATCTTGAATGCCTGCCCCCGTTTTCCGTCGGGCTTGCCGTCCACCAGAGTGACACCTGGCATGCCCAGCCAGGTGGCGGCATCGGCAAGGTCATTTTTCAGCACCACCACACACCGGCCGGCGACCGGCGACGACCGGGGGCCGGTGTTCTTTACCCGGAATCGCGCCAGCAGGATCTTCTTTGCGGCGTCGTGGGTCACCTCAAGATCACCGATTTCCACGGCCGGCTTCTCCGGTTCGGGCGGCGCCGGAGCCTTTTTTTTCTCCGGCGCGATCGCTTGAACGGGATCGGGGACGGTTGTCGCGGCAGCTTTCTCGACAGCCGAATCAGTGACCATCGGGCCGGCAGCGATTTCAGAGGCGGGCTTTTTCCCACCGTCCCCGTTGGTGCCATCGGCAGTTTTCCCGGGGGCCTGCCGGGGGATACGCGCCGTTCGCCGGGGGACCGGCAATCCCGCTTTTTCCATTCGGGCTTCGGCCAGAACCAGTTCAGCAGCGATCAATTCATGCTTGCTTTTGTAGTCGACCATCTGGCGGCTGGCATCGGCCAGTTGCAGCGAGGTCCGGTGATGCCGGACTTTTTCGGCAGTCAGCTGCCACGCCAGACCGGCACAGAACAGTGCCAGGACAATCAGCAGAATCAACAGCGCCAGCAGCATCCCTTTGACGCGCTTGAAGGGGATGATTCGTCCGTCGTCCGCCACCAGCAAAAGCTGCCACCGCTTTTCGGGTTTTGCCATGATCAGGCTTTCCTCAGGTATCCGTCGGTCATCCTTGTCCCCCCGGCGGGTGACCGGTTGAGGCCGGGCCAACCCGCACCACATCATTTTTCTGAGCGTTCAGTACCTGCCGTGCGTTGCCGCAGCGCACCGAAATTTCCAACAGCCCCCGACTGCCGACCAGGGCCAGCGGTGCCCCCTCGGCCGCCTGGTCATAAAACGCCACAAGGCCGCCTATCGGTTTGCCGGCCAGTTCCACCACGATCGGTTTGCCACCCGCCTGCCGATGCAACCGGTCGATGGCGGCGGCATCGATGGTGGTCATCAAATTGCCGAATCGATCCGATGCCACCACCGCGCCGACGACAGTATCCGCCGAAGCGAAACGACACCGGGGAACCACTCCGGAAACCATGCTTGGCCGGTCAACGATCGGCCCCAGTTCGTTCAACGGCAATCCGGCGGTCAGATGGGCGGCCACGGGGGCGAAAATATCCCGGCCATGAAACGTATGGCTCACCGCGTCCAGACAGTAGCGCGGATCAGCCACCCGGACAACCCTGCCGACCGGTTGAAGGGCCATTACGCGCTCTAACAGGCCATTGTCCGGCACCACAAAAAGATGCCCGCCGCATTCCACAGCCAGGATACGGCGGCTGCCGCCCACACCCGGGTCCACCACCGCCACGTGAACGGTTCCGTCAGGGAAATAGGGGGCTGCGGCAGCCAGGACAAACGCCCCGTGGACCACATCCTGGGGGTCGATATGATGACTGATATCCACGATCCGGACATCCGGATTGATGCCGGCAATCACGCCCTTCATGACGCCTGCGTACTCGTCCTGGACGCCGAAGTCGGTGAGCAGGGTAATCAGGCGCATCGCACTAAAAGAGCTTCTGCTGCATGGGCACACCCAAATGGCGATAGGCCGCCTCAGACGTCCGTCGCCCCGATGAGGTGCGGATCACCATGCCGATCTTGAGCAGGTAAGGCTCCACCACATCCACCAGGGTGTCGGTCTCCTCCTGGAGGGTGGCGGAGATGGCCTCAATGCCCACCGGCCCGCCGCCGTAATAGTCGATGATGGTTTTCAGGTAGCGGTGATCCAGCCGGGTCAGGCCCTGGTGGTCCACCCCCTCCAGCGCCAGGGCAGCCTCTACGGTCGACTTCGAAATGGTACCGTCGCCGCGCACCTGGGCAAAATCCCGGACCCGCTTCAAGAGCCGGTTGACGATCCGGGGCGTCCCCCGGGAGCGTTTGGCCAGTTCCAGGGCACCGGGCGGGTCGATGGCCACATCCAGCAGGGCGGATGACCGGGTGGTGATGTGGACCAGGTCATCGAGGCCGTAAAAATCGAGACTTCGAAAAATGCCGAACCGGTCCCGCAGCGGTGCGGAGAGCAACCCGACCCGCGTGGTGGCCCCGACCAGGGTAAAGCACTTCAGCCGGTAGCGATGGCTGCGGGCATGGATCCCCTTGTCGAAAACAAAATCCACGGCAAAATCTTCCATGGCCGGGTAGAGAAATTCCTCCACCGTTTTGGGTGTCCGGTGGATTTCATCCACGAAGAGGACGTCCCCTTCACTCAGGTGCGTGAGTATCCCGATCAGGTCCCCGCCTTTTTCCAGTGCCGGCCCCGATGTCACGGTCAGCGTCCCGCCCATCTCATTGGCAATGATGTGGGCCAGGGTGGTTTTCCCCAATCCCGGCGGGCCATGAAAAAGGACGTGCTCCAGGGGTTCGCCTCTCAACTTGGCGGCTTCGATGGCTATTTTCAGGGTTTCCACCACCTCGGCCTGCCCCACGTAGTCATCCAGCCGTTCGGGACGCAGGGACAGGATATCCGGGTCCCGGTCGTCGGACTGCAGGGCACCGTCGACGATGGTCATGTCATCCGAGCTGTGAGTGAGAATTCGATCAGGCATCTGTGGGTCCACAAGTTGAGGTCAACCGTCTCTGCACCGTCAGTTCAGGCAATGAAGATCTTACTGCCGCTGCCCCCGGTATATTTCATCGAACAATTGTTCAGCCGTCGAAATGGCGCTGTCACGTTTCACGGCGTCAGCGATCATCTGCCGGGCGTCGGTGGTTTTGTATCCCAGCTGTGACACCAGAACATCCATTACCATCTGTACAAAATCCTCATCAACCGGGGCGGGACGACCGTCTGTCTCATGCCTGATGAGGGCGAACCGGTTCATTTTACCCTGCAGCGAGGCCACAATTTTATGGGCCGTACGAGCACCGATGCCGCTCAATTGCTTTAAGGTCTTGACGTCACCGCTCTCGATGGCATGGGCAATATCTCCCACCGAAATATTCAATGCCTTTACAGCCTTTATCGGCCCGATGGCCTCCACGGAGATGAAATACTGGAAAAATTCCTTTTCGGCCTCCAGGTTGAAACCGATCAGCACCGGTTTGGGCTGCCGCTCCGTCTGATAGTAATAGATGTACAGGGACACCTCATCGCCGATGGCTTTCGGCGCAAGGGTCTCCATGACCACCACCGGGACAAGGACTTCATATCCCACCTGATTGACCAGGAGCAGAATCCGGTCCTGCTCCTTTTTCATCAATCGCCCCTCAAGGTATCCGATCATCTTTTTTCAGCCTGCCCGATAATATATCCCCGCCGAAGGCGACGGAGATTTTTATTTTTCGTCAACGCCCCCGGCACGGTATGCCGCCGGGATGAGGATGAAGTCCTGCATCAGAATGCGTTCATGGCATCCTGGGGTTATGCCGGAACAGACCGATCAGGGCCAATCCCAATGCATCCGATGCATGGAAGGGCCGGATGGGTGTCGGGGCGCACAGGGTGCTCCGCACGGCCCGTTCCAGCTGCTCTTTGGTGGCGTTGCCATTCCCGGTAAGAATCTGCTTGGCCTGACGCACCGGGACTTCCGTCAAGGAGACGCCCGACTGGGTACCCGCCAGCAGCAGTACCCCGCACACCTTGCCTAAAACGATACCTGACTTGGGATATTTTTCAAGGGAAAAGACATCCTCGAGAACCATGAGATCGGGCTTCTCGTCGGCCAGAACACGGGAGATCTTCGTATAGATCTGCTCCAGCCGGCAGGCGACAGGGTCCACTTTCGACGTTGAAATGTTGCCGTAGGCATAACCGTGAACCTTCAGCCCGCTGCCGCGGACGATCCCGATGCCGGTGTCCGCCAGGCCGGGATCAATGCCGATCACCTTGATCATCGCCGGTTATCGCATCCTGCAACACCGTTCGGCCTGCACGGTCGAGGGAGGGGTGCCCGGGTTCGGGCATCGCAAGGGTTACAGGGATTCCAGCTTTTGCTTGGCGATTTTGGATTCATTGGTACTGGGGTGTTTGGCAACCAGTTCTTTGAGCACCAGGCGGGCATTGTTGGTTTCTCCGATATTCAGGAAAGCGAGCCCCTGTTTGAGCAGCGCGGCGGGGATCTTGTTGCCGTAAGGATATTTCTCGATCACTTTCTGGTATTCAAGAATGGCTTTTTCATACCATTTTTCCCGATAATAGGTTTCTCCGATCCAGAACTGGGCGTTGTCCGCCTGCGGCGACGTTGGATAACCGGTGATCAGTTTTTCAAAACCGTTCCTGGCGGCCTCGAGGTTTCCGGCGTCAAATGATTTTTTTGCCTCCAGGTAAAGGGCCTGGTCCGATGCCGGTCTGGGGGCAGCCGCGGAGGAAGAAACCGGCGTTTTGGGCTTCTGAGCCTTGGCGCCTTCCAGGTTGAGGTACTGATCGATCGAATCCAGGCGTTTTTGAACGGCCGCCGTATCCGTGGCCATCCGGTCCATCCGCTGGCGGTTCTTGACCTGGTTTTCTTCAAAGCGTCCAAGCTTTTGTTTGAGCAGGTATTCCACCTCTTCGAGGCGGCCGGAAAGCATCTGGGAGGCTTCCTGCTGGCGCTGCATCTGGGCAGCCAGCCCGGCATATTGTCCTCTCAATGCAAGCTCGTCGTCCCGGCGGGTCTGATCCAGCCCATCGACCCGGCTGGAGATGTTCTCTTTGGCACGGAGCATATCCTGATTGACTTTCAGCAGTTCGCGATTCTGCTTTTCCAACTCCATATTTCTCCGCTCCAGAGTGGAAAGGCGGTGGTCAAGTGTATAAACATCATCCTGAAGCGCACAACCGCAAAGCAAAACGGCCGCCACGAAACCTATCCATAACGTTTTGTCTGGCATGATCACCTTCCCGTCAAGCTGTCGGGCCTGAACGGTCCGCAGGGGATCCGCACGGCACCGCCCCAATAGAATATGCAGCAACGGCTCAGGGTCAGGCCGGTTGCTGCATATTCGGTGGGTGTCAAACAAGAACGGCTGCGCTGCACCGCCCCGGAAACCATCCTCGGGACGGCGTTGCACCGGCTGACCCTTACGACGAACGGATCAGCCGGACACCGCGGGTCAACAAAAAAAACGATGAAAAAGCTACTCCAGAACGAAACTGGCGCGGCGGTTTTTGGCCCACGCCTCTTCGTTCTGGCCCATATCAACAGGCTTTTCCTCACCATAACTGATGGTGGTCAGGCGCGTACCGGAGATTCCCAGGTTAACGAGAAATGTTTTCGCACTTTCTGCACGGCGTTCGCCCAGGGCCAGGTTGTAGGCGTTGGTGCCCCGCTCATCGCAATGCCCTTCGATGACGACGTTGGCATCGGGGTTATCCCGCAGCCACATGGCTTTTTGTTTCAGCAGTTCCTGAGCCTGATAATCCAGACTGGCGTTGTCAAAGTCAAAATAGACATTTTCGTTGAGGAAACGGTTCTTGGCCATCATCATATCCCGTGCCATTGCATCTGCCTTGAGCTGTTCGGCACGTTCGGCGGCCAGCCGTTCCTCTTCCAGCTGCTTCTGGCGTTCCAATTCTTTCTGTTTTTCCAGCTCTGCCTGACGGGCGGCCTCGTCGGCAGCCGACGTATCCGTCGTTGACGGCTCTGCGACAACGGTTTTCTTGGCACAGGAAACACTAAACAACATGGCTGGAATAACAAACAGCATGGCCAGAATGATCCACTTTCTTTTCATCATCTTCTCCTCCTTTTTCGTGTCCAGATAAAATCATGGGTTTAAGATATTCGGGGACCACTTGGGGTTGCTTTGCTCACCGGGCAAAGTGAGCAGGCGCCTCTGGTCGGTTCCGTAAGCGGTCATCGCATAAATCCTGCTTTTTCCCTCCCTCGTCGAACTGAACGCAATAAGGCTGCCGTCGGGAGCCCATGACGGTGCCTCGTTATTTCCCTGGTTTTCCGTGAGCTGAGTCGGCTCGCCGCCTTCGGGGTTGATGGTAAAGATATCGATGACGCCATTGTGCATGGCGGAGTAAGCGATTCGGTCACCTTTGGGGGACCAGCTGGGCTGAGTGTTGTAGCGCCCTTCAAAAGTCAGCCGCTGAGCCCTGCCAGAAACGGTATCGAAAATATAAATCTGGGGATTACCTGATCGTTTGGACACAAATGCCATACGTTTGCCATCCGGAGACCACGTCGGTTCAACGTCGATCCCCACGCTACTTGTCAATCTTTTAATCACTTTCCCATTTCCGGTCAACAGATAAATTTCCTGGTCACCTGAAAAGGAGAGGCTCGCCGCCAGTTCAAACTTGCCGGGAACCCATGCCGGTACCGCCTGGAGCCCCGGTTTGTTGATTCTTGCCGTTCGTTTTTCCGTCACATGTTGAATGCGGATCTCAGGCCCCTTGCCCGCATAGGTCGTGTAGGCGATCCAGCGGCCGTCCGACGACCAGTCCGGAAACAGCGAGATGCTGTTGTGGCGGGTAAACCGTCGGACATCGCTGCCGTCAAACGCGCACTGGTATATCTCCTTGTGTCCGGAACCGTTTGAGACAAAGGCAATCTTCGAGTCGAAGAAACCTCGGCTGCCGGTGATGGCGAACACCACCTCGCTGCCAAACCGCCGGGCAACCTGGCGATGATCATCGGCGCTTCCCCGATACCGTTTTCCCACCACCATCTTCTGCTTGACCGTGTCGAACAGGCGAAGTTCGAATTCAACCCCCCCGTCACGAGCCACCACGCCGCCGGTGACCAGCAGTTCGGCACCAATGGCCGTCCAGTTCCGGAAACGGATGCCGGACCCGGTGATGTTCATCGTCTGCGGGTCTTCAAGGAAGGCGTCCGGGTCGCTGATGGTAAAATAACCGGTAAAGGTGAGATAATAGGCCAGACGCTCCGATGTGGCCCTGGCCACGGACATGGCCGCCGGGTCCTGGGCGGCGGCTTTAAACGTCGGCACGGCAATGGGGGTTTTCCTGAGAAAAGGATTGGATATATCGATATAATTATACTGCGCCGCAAAGGTCGGCCATGGTAAAAGCATGGCGATCAGCATGGGCAAGACAAGGGTCAGGGGGCGTCGAATCATGCGATAAAGGTGTCCTTTTGGGTTAAGGTCTTTTTTTCCCCGCCAGGAAAAGGCGGGCCGTCCGGCAGCGGTTATCGGAGTCCCTGGGGCGTAAAACGGATACCCATGTCGACGTAGGGCCGCACCACCCCTTTTGGGTGCGGATCCACCGGATTGGATTTCACGATGGCCTTATACCCGGAATCGTCAAGATAGGTATTGCCAGACCGATCCGTAAAGAAAATATCCCGGATCTCGCCGTCGGGCATCACCTTGAACACGATGGCGGCCATCAGCGAATGATCGCCGCCGGCCAGCTGCTCGTTGAACGCCCAGTTTTTCTGGACCTGGAAGGCAATCTCAAGGCGGTACAGATCGATGAGGTCGGCGGTCTTCTTCCCGTCCTCATTGAAGGTTCCGGGCTTTCCGCCCGGCTTTCCGGCTGAAGGGCCGGTGCTTTTTCCGGCTGCCGTCGACCGGCTGGCCTCCGCTTTGCTCACCTCTTGCTTCAATCGGTCCAATGCGGATTTCAGCGGTTCCGGCTGATCCGCCGTTTCTTGCTGGTCCGCTTTGACCGCTACCTTCTCCTCCAGTTGCTGGATGGCTTGTTTGACCACCTGCGTGGATTTAAAGGTCTTCTTTTTCAATGAGGTTTTGCGTTTCGGCAGAGACTTGGGCACAACCGCAGCCGTTTTCTTGACAGGCGTCGCCGGTTTCGGCTGTTTCACCACCTCGGTCTTTTTGTCCGGGGAGGGCCTGTTTCCCACGGCAGGCGATTTGGTATCCCGCGCGGCGGGGTTCTTCAATGAGACCATACTGACATTGATCACCGAACGCGCCGGGGGTTTTTCCAGATGCAGGCCGGGCGTAACCACAAAGATCACCAGAAAGGCCATGTGGCACAAAAGGGAGATACCCATCGCAAAATACAGCGACGGCTGCCCATTGCCCCGCTGGTCCTGGCTGAAAGACACCGGAACGCGGATATTCTTTTTCATCATCCTTTTTTTCCGGAGCGTTTTCCGGATGTGGGGTCGTCGAAGGGGTCGGTCACCATGCCCAGCCGGTCGACACCGGCGGCCTTGATTTCCGCCATTACGCTGACGACAACGCCGTATGCCACGTCCTTATCCGCCCGAAAAAAAACCTCCCGGTCCGTTTTCCCCGCAAGGATTTTCTCCAGTTTCTCTTTGAGAAAATCCATCCGCACCTGGAAATCGTTGATATATACGTTAGCCTCCCGATCAATGGTCACGGTGAGGTTTTCCTTTTCAGTCACCATGGGTTTGGCCGTCACCTCGGGCAGGGCCACATCGACACCCTGTACCATCATGGGTGCCGTTACCATGAATATAATAAGCAGTACCAGCATGACGTCCACAAAGGGGGTCACATTGATGTCCGACATGAGCCGGTCACTACCGCCGCCGATTGCCATGACGCCTCCTTTTTATCGCAGAATATCCCGATCGAGGATATTGAGAAAATCGGCCGAAAAACTATGCAATTCCGTCTCGATGACACGAATCTTCTGCATGAAATGGTTAAATGCGATCACGGCGGGAATGGCCACGGCCAGGCCGGCAGCAGTGGCCACCAGGGCTTCCGAGATGCCCGGCGCCACCACGGCAAGACTGGCAGACCCCCGCTGTCCGATGCCATGAAAAGAGTTCATGATGCCCCAAACCGTGCCGAACAGACCGATAAACGGCGTGGTGTTGCCGGTGGTGGCCAGAAAGGGGACCATCTGCGTAATACGGGTCATTTCCGTATTGATGGCGCGACGAAGGGCGCGTTTCACATTGTCGCTGCCCGAAAACCCCTGCCGCAGGGACGGGGCGCCCTTTTCGGCAGCCGGTTCTTCACCCGGTTTGCCGCTGGGGTTGAGTTTGCGCAGTTCTGCGTATCCGATCCTGAAGATGCGGGCGACCGGACTGCCGCCCAACTGTTTGGCCTTGGTGAAGGCTCCCGCAAGGTCCCGGCTTTTCCAGAAATAGTCGATAAAGATATCCGACTCCCTGAACGCCTTGCGGATATAACGGATCTTGATGATGATGATCGCCCAGGACATCACTGAAAAAAACAACAGCAGGAGCAGGACGAATTTCACCATCATGCTGGCGTTGCTGATAATGTTGATATAATCCATTTCGGTAGGCACCATGTCCGTCTCTCCATATAATAAGGATTGAACCGTGTCGTCGGTTTTGCGCTGCCGGTCCATCAACGCCAAAGCGGTTCAAGATGACCAGCGGGCCGCAACCCCTTGAAAAAGGTTTTGTATACCTATACAAGCCACCTGATGGTGTCAAGCAGTTTGACGTTTGAAGGTCCGCGGTTCAAGGCTTTGCGCGCAAATGGCCCGACCGTTTCCGGCGGTGCGGTGCCAGTGGGCCCACGTGATTGAACGGGCATTCGCCTGAAAAACAGGTTTAACCGACACAGGGGAGAGAAGATGGATCGAATCGCCGAATTCTTATTTGAAGCCATGCTGTTAAAGCGGATCCACCGCACCGGGTATCAGTTTCTCGGGCCGGGAAAAGAGTCCGTCGCCGAACACACTTTTGGCGTCTTGTGCATCGCCTGGACCCTGGCGGAACTGTCTCCGCACGCCAAGAAAGGCCGACTGCTGGCCATGTGCCTCTTCCACGACCTGCCTGAAGCACGAATGGGCGACCTGAACGCGGTCCAGAAACAATATGTCGCGGCCAATGAAAAATTGGCGGTGGAACACATGGCCCGCGGGCTGCCATTTGGATCGGACATTCAGGAACTGATCGACGAGTTCAATGCCCGTGAAACCCTCGAAGCACGACTGGCCAACGATGCCGATCAACTGGCCTTTCTGCTGGATCTCAAATCCCTCTCGGACATGGGCTATGCCGCCCCCGAAAAATGGGCCGGACATGTCAAGGCCCGCCTTAAAACCGACGCCGGCATTTCACTTGCGCAAAGCATAGAAGAGACTGAATGGGATTCATGGTGGTTGAAAATATTTATTGACAGCAGTGGAGGCCTACAATAGTTTGAATCCCTTAATCTAAAATTTTGGCAACCACTACAAACGGGAGGCGATGATGAACTGGATTTCCGGCATGCTGGGGTCATCTATCGGTAAAAAATTGATGATGGCCATCACGGGGTTTAGCTTTTGCGGGTTCCTGGCAGCCCACCTGGCAGGCAACCTGACCATTTACGCGGGCAAGGATGCGTTCAACGGCTATGCCGAGCACCTTCATGCCCTGGGCCCCCTGCTGACGGTGGCCGAACTGGTGCTGCTGACCTTCTTCCTGGTTCACGTGATTACCGGCCTGATCCTTTTCCTGGCCAACCTGAAAGCCCGCCCGGTGCGCTATGCGGTAAATAAAACCGCCGGCGGCCGAACGCTGGGATCCGCCACCATGCCTTACACAGGGGCACTTTTGCTGGCCTTCATCATTTTCCACCTGATTAATTTCCATTTTGTGGACAAAACCAACACAACGATTTTCAACATCGTCTCCGACGCCTTTTCCAATACCGGTTATGTGGTGGTTTACATCCTGGCCATGGTCGTCGCCGCCATCCATGTCAGCCACGGGTTCTGGAGCGCCTTTCAAACCCTTGGTGCCAATCATCCCAAGTACATGCCCCTGATCCATACGGCCGGTACCGCCTTTGCGGTGGTGGTGGGTGTCGGATTCGGGTTTCTGCCCATATATATTTTCCTGCTGGCCTGATGGGCCGACTCATTCAACGCCCTGGCTTCGGCTTCATTTAAAAAACACAACGGGGTTGACCAACCCCACCTGTCCAGAAAGGAAATACCATGGCACTTGATGCGAAGATACCCGGAGGACCGATCTCCGAAAAATGGGATCGCCACCGTTTTGAACTCAAACTGGTCAATCCGGCCAACAAACGGAAATTCAATGTCATCGTCGTCGGCACGGGCCTGGCCGGCGGTTCGGCCTCGGCCACCCTGGCCGAGCTGGGCTACAACGTCAAGACCTTCTGCATCCAGGACAGTCCGCGAAGAGCCCACAGCATCGCGGCCCAGGGCGGCATCAACGCGGCCAAGAACTATCCCAATGACGGCGACAGTATCTGGCGGCTGTTCTACGACACGGTCAAAGGCGGTGACTTCCGGGCCAGGGAAGCCAACGTCTATCGACTGGCGCAGGTCAGCAACGACATCATCGACCAGTGCGTGGCGCAGGGCATCCCCTTTGCCCGGGATTACGGCGGCCTTCTGGACAACCGCTCCTTTGGCGGGGCCCAGGTCTCCCGGACCTTCTATGCCAGGGGCCAGACCGGCCAGCAGCTCCTGCTGGGTGCTTACAGCGCCCTGATGCGCCAGGTGAGTGCCGGAAAGGTGGAAATGTTTCCCCGGCGCGAAATGCTGGATGTGGTCCTGGTTGACGGCCACGCCAAGGGCATCGTCGTTCGCAACATGATCAACGGACAGGTGGAGCGCCATGCCGCCGACGCCGTCGTCTTGTGCACCGGCGGGTATGGCAATGTGTTTTTCCTTTCCACCAACGCCATGGCCTCCAATGTGACCGCGGCATACCGGGCCTATAAGAAAGGTGCCTTTTTCGCCAATCCCTGCTTCACCCAGATCCACCCCACCTGCATTCCGGTGCACGGCACGTTCCAGAGCAAGCTGACCCTGATGAGTGAAAGCCTGCGCAACGACGGTCGGGTGTGGGTACCGAAAAAACCGGGTGACACCCGTCGACCTGACCAGATTCCCGAGTCGGAGCGCGATTACTACCTGGAAAACAAATACCCCAGTTTCGGCAACCTGGTGCCCCGGGATGTCGCCTCACGCAATGCCAAGGAACAATGCGACATGGGCAAGGGCGTGGGCGAAACCGGGCAGGCCGTCTATCTCGATTTCGCCGACGCCATCAATCGCGACGGCAAGGACGTCATCGAAAAAAAATACGGCAATCTTTTTCAGATGTACGAAAAAATAACGGCGGAAGACCCTTACCAGACCCCCATGATGATCTATCCGGCCATCCACTACACCATGGGCGGCCTGTGGGTGGACTACAACCTGATGAGCACCGTCCCCGGGCTCTTCGTCCTCGGGGAGGCCAACTTTTCCGACCACGGGGCCAACCGCCTCGGCGCCAGCGCACTCATGCAGGGCCTGGCCGACGGCTACTTCGTCCTGCCTTACACCATCGGCGGCTACCTGGCCGGCACCGCCAAGGCGGAGGTCACCGCCGGTCACAAGGCCTTCGACGAATCGGAAAAACAGGTTACCGGGCGCATCGATCGCCTGCTGTCCATCAACGGCAAACGTACGGTAGACGACTTCCACAAGACCCTGGGCCGCATCATGTGGGAATATTGCGGCATGGCCAGAAACAACGAAGGCCTTGAAATGGCCCGCGGGATGATCCAGGAATTGCGCGCCGAATTCTGGGAAAATGTGCGCGTGCCCGGAACGGCGGCCGACTTCAACCAGAGCCTGGAGCGTGCCGGACGTGTGGCCGATTTCCTAGAATTCGGGGAACTGATGGTGGTTGACGCACTGGCCCGCCAGGAGTCTTGCGGCGGCCACTTCAACGAAAAATTTGAAACCGAGGAGCACGAAGCCCTCAGGGATGATGATAATTTCTGTCATGCGGCGGCATGGGAACATACGGGGGACGGCCGGGATCCCGAGTTGCACAAAGAGCCCCTGGTATTTGAAAACGTCAAACTTACGCAAAGGAGCTACAAGTGACAAAGACGATTAATTTGACACTGAAAGTGTGGCGCCAGAACGGCCCCAGAGATAAGGGACGGTTCGATACCTATCATGCCGAAAACATATCCACCGACATGTCCTTTCTGGAGATGCTGGATGTGGTAAACGACCAGTTGACAATCGACGACAAGGAACCCATCGCCTTTGATCATGACTGCCGGGAAGGGATCTGCGGCATGTGCGGATGCGTGGTCAACGGCCGTGCCCACGGTGCCGAAAAGGGAACCACCCTCTGCCAGCTTCACATGCGCCATTTTAACAACGGCGACACCATCGCCATCGAGCCTTTCCGGGCCATGGCCTTCAAGGTGATCAAGGATCTGGCCGTCGATCGCAGCGCCCTGGACAAAATCATCCAGGCCGGCGGATATGTGTCGGTGAACACCGGCGGCGCCCAGGATGCCAACGCCATTCTGGTTTCCCAGAACGTGGCGGACCTGGCCATGGATGCCGCCCAGTGCATCGGCTGCGGCGCATGCGTGGCGTCGTGCCCCAACGCCTCGGCCATGCTGTTCACCAGCGCCAAGATTTCTCAACTGGCGCTGCTGCCCCAGGGCAGGCCGGAAGCGGCCAAACGGGCCCTGAGCATGGTGCGGGCCATGGATGAACTGGGCTTCGGAAACTGCACCAATGAAAGGGAATGCGAGGCTGAATGCCCCAAAGAGATCTCGATCACCAACATTGCCCGGCTCAACCGTGAATATCTGAAAGCAGGGATCTTCTCCTCATCCATGTAGCCTTGCTGGGATAGGGATCATTACCCCCGCCAATACATCTGTGGGGGACGGCTTCCGGCAGCCGCCGTTCCCCACAGACGTTTCCTTTCCCCGACACAGTCAGCACCGCCTTGTCCGGCCGGCTCAAACCCTCCATGGCAATGCCCCGGCATCGCTTTTTCTCCATTATTTCGAATATCTCAAAAACAACTAAAGTTTTTCACAGCCCGACGGATATAGGTTCATAGAATCTGCCCGGTGGTTTCACCGGAACGAAAAGCACCGGAATTTGAAAGCTTATTCATCGCTGGGGCCCCCGTCTCAACATCGCTTTCAAGCCCGTGGCCCCATCAGCCGGGCACCGGTTATCTGTCAATAAATCGTTCGCTGGAACAACAGGCTGACCGATCGGATAGGTCGCGATCATTTTTCAGTAAAAGGAGCACACCATGACGATTCAGGACGACGAAACTTTACAGATGTATCTGGAAGAATCTATCGAGCACCTGGCGGATATTGAAGCCGATCTGCTGGCCATCGAGGAAGCCGGAGCGGACATCGATGAAGATCTCGTCAACAAAGTTTACCGGGCCGCCCACTCGATCAAGGGAGGCGCCGGATTCATGGGGTTGAGCACCATCAAGGATCTCACCCACGAAATGGAAAACATCCTCGGAAAAATCAGAAGCCGGGAAATGGTTCCAACGCCTGAAATCGTCAATGTGCTGCTTATGGCCTCCGACACCCTCAAAGCATTGATGAATGACGTGTTTACGAGCAACGATGTGGACATTTCCAAGCATATCAGCGATCTTCAGGCGATCGCCGAGGGCAGGCCATTACCGGACGCGCCGGCGCCCCCGCAGCCCCAGGAAAATGAGCAGGCAACGCCGATTTTCGAAGATAAACCGGACAGCGCCGGCACCATGATCGCCATCGCCGCCGCCGATGGCAGCATGGCCATCGAAGCGGACCATGCCGTGGTGGAAGGCTTGATCGGTGAGGGCAAATTTATATACCTGGTGCAGATCGACCTGTCGGCCGATGTGGTCGAAAAAGGGAAAAAGATCAACACCACCATCGAGGAGATGGAACAGACGGGAACCCTGATCTCCTGCAGCATGGACCCCGACAAGGTCCGGTCCATGAAACTGAAAAAGGGGCAGGCCCCGGATCCGTTCATCGTATTGTTTGCCACCATCTTAAAACCCGAGGATATCAACGTCCTGTTTGAAATCCCGGATCAACAGATCCATCAGGTATTGGCCGATATGACGGTTAACTGTCTCGGGGCGAAACCAACGGAACCGGTCCCGTCGGCAGGGTCTCCTGAAGAGGCGGTCGCCGGCCAGCCGGGTCCGGCACCCGTCCTCGAAACGGAACCGATCGACCCTGCCCCCCCGAAGCCCTCTGGGGAAACCCCCCCGCGCACGCAGCAGAAAACGACCGGCAAAAAAACAGAAACGGAAACCAGTCTGCGCGTTCACGTGAGCCTGCTGGACCAGTTGATGACATTGGCGGGAGAGTTGGTGCTCAGCCGCAACCAACTGCTTCAATCCATGAGTTCGGAAGATCACCGCGGATCAGAGATCGCCGGCCAGCGCATTGACCTGATCACATCCGAGTTGCAGGAAGCGATCATGCTGACCCGGATGCAGTCCATCGGCAATGTGTTCAATAAATTCCCGAGGGTGGTCCGCGACCTCTCCCAGACCCTGGGCAAGCAAGTGGAACTGCACCTGGAGGGCAAGGACGTCGAGCTGGACAAGACCATCATCGAGGCCATCGGCGACCCGCTGACCCACTTGGTGCGCAATGCGGTCGATCACGGCATCGAACTGCCTGAAGCACGCAAGGGCGCCGGGAAGAACCCGGTGGGACAGATCATCCTTAAGGCCTACCACGAAGCCGGCCAGGTGAATATCGAGATTTCCGATGACGGCAAAGGGCTGGACGGCCAGGTGCTGGCCCGGAAGGCCATGGAAAAAGGGCTGATCAGCGAGGACCAGGCCAAAGTCATGTCCGACAAGGAAAGGACCAATCTCATCTTTCTGCCCGGCTTTTCCACCGCCGAAAAAATCACCGACGTGTCCGGTCGCGGGGTGGGCATGGATGTGGTCAAAACCAACCTGGACAGACTCGGCGGGATCATCGATATCGACTCTGAACTGGGAAAAGGGTCGACCATCCGAATCAAACTGCCCCTCACCCTCGCCATCATCCCCTGTCAGATTGTCATGACCGGCAACGAACGGTATGCCATTCCCCAGGTCAACCTGGAAGAGCTGCTGCGCATCCCCGCAAACCAGGTGAAGGACCGGATCGAACGGGTTGGCGATGCGGAAGTGGTCCGCCTGCGAGGCAACCTGCTGCCGCTGATCAAACTGGCTGAGGTGATCGACACGGATTCCGTTTATATCGACCAGAAAAGCGGCAAAAAACAACTGGACCGGCGGAAGTCACTGGCAGACAGGCGATCCAAGGAGAGCCCCTTGCTTGCCGACGGAGGGCCGGACAGCGATGCGGGTACCCGCGGCGAAGACGGCCACCGGGACACCGATGAACGAAAGTCGGAAGACCGACGCTACCATGCGGCCAGCGCACTGAATATCGTGGTCGTGTCCACCGGCGCGATGAAATACGGTCTGGTGGTGGATGAACTGCACGATTCTGAAGAAATTGTCGTTAAACCGCTGGGCCGGGACCTTAAAAGGTGCAAGGGGTACGCCGGCGCCACCATCATGGGCGACGGTCGGGTCGCACTCATTCTGGATGTGGCCAACCTGGCCCAGATGGCCGGTCTGACATCCATCGAAGGCTCTTCGCGGTCGGCCGAAGTGGCCAGGGAGAATCTGCAAACCATCCGTGAACAGAAAGACCGTCAATCCCTGCTGGTTTTTCGGAGCGCCGAAAATGAACAGTTCGCCGCACCGCTGAACATGGTTGAACGTATAGAAAAAATCAAAGCCACCGACATCGAATCCGTGGGTGGCAAACGCGTCATTCGCTACCGCGGCGGCAGCCTGCCATTGTTCTCGGTTGACGAAGTGGCCATGGTGCAGCCCCTGGCCGACGTCGAGGACCTGCTGGTTATCGTTTTTATCATCTCCGGCAAGGAGACCGGGCTGCTGGCCATCGGTCCGGTGGATGCCGTTGAAGTGTCGCTGGACGTGGACGGCCAGACGTTGAAACAGGCCGGCATCATGGGATCGGCCATCATCAATGACCACACGACCTTGATGGTGGATGTATACGAAATCGTCCAGACCCTTAACCCGGAATGGTTTGAAACCGTGGAGGCGGCGACCAATGGCAACGGCGAGGCAGCCAAGATCCTGTTTGCCGAAGATTCGAATTTTTTCCGCAACCAGGTAAAAAGCTATATGGAAGACGAAGGGTACGAGGTCATCGAAGCGGAAGACGGGGCCATTGCCTGGGATCTGCTGCAGCAGCACGCCGATGACATCTCGCTGGTGGTGACCGATATCGAGATGCCGAACATGAACGGATTCGAATTGACCCGGCGCATCAAATCCAGCAACGTCTTCTCCCACCTTCCCGTCATCGCTCTGACCACCCTTGCCGGTGAAGAAGACATCGAGAAAGGACGCCTGGTGGGAATCAGCGACTACCAGATCAAGCTTGACCGGGAGAAGCTGGTCCGCAGTATCTATGGGTTTTTAACGAACATGTAGGCAGTCGGAACAGAACCGACCCTGCCCGGGGGTTGCCGGTGTCTGAGACTCGCCCGCAGCCATCGCGACCGATGATGGGACAAGGAGATGTGTGATGGAAAAACCGGAAGGGAAAAAAATGACAAGTCAATTCGTTGAGATGGCCACGTTTTATGTGGGAGAAGCCCTTTGCGGCATGGACATCCTCAATGTACAGGAAATCAACAAGCTGATGGACATGACCACCGTTCCCCAGGCGCCGGACTATGTAATGGGCATCCTGAATTTACGGGGTCAGATCGTTACCATCATCGATCTCGGCAAAAAGCTCAATCTGGGAGAGACCGAATTAAGCGACATGAGCCGAAACATCATCGTCAATGCCAAAGACGAGTATATCGGCCTGCTCGTTACCCGCATCAGCGATGTGGTGGAAGCGGAATTGGACAAGGTTGAGCCGCCGCCGGCCAACATCGGCGGGGTCCAGGGAAAATTTTTCAAGGGCGTGTTCAAAACCAAAGAGCGCCTTATCGGCATTCTGGATGTGGAGAAAGTGCTGGACAATGACATTTAGAGCGTCCTTCGGCATCGCGCCGGACATCACCCCATTACCCAACTTCATTTTTAGCTGTAGGATGTCACGAAAATGAAGCACCACCAACCACTTCGGGTCATGGTGGTGGATGACACCGTGCTGTACCGTAAAATCGTCAGCGATGCGATTTCCACGCTTCCGGATGTGGAGGTGGTGGGCAGCGCCCACAACGGAAAGGCGGCGGTCACCAAGCTGGCCTCCCTGAAGCCTGATCTGCTTACGCTCGATATCGAGATGCCGGAAATGAACGGCATCGAAGTGCTGGATCATCTTCAACAGCACGCCCCGCATATCGGCGCCATCATGCTCAGCACCCTGACCCACGAGGGCGGGGCCATGACCATGAAAGCGTTGGAACTGGGTGCCTTCGACTTCATTCCGAAGCCCCAATCCGGCACCATGGCGGAGAACCGGAAAAAAATCGAATCCGCCATTACCCCCATGATTCGAGCCTTCCAGAGAAGGGCCCGGATCCACAAAAAATTGAATCCCGCAGCACGTGCGGGCAAAACCGCATCGCATCTCAAACGAACAGCCACTGCGCCGCGCCCTTTTCCCGCCACCCTGAAACGGTCGAAAGCGGAAATCGCCGTCATCGGCATCTCCACCGGCGGGCCCAATGCATTGGCAAAAATGCTGCCCATGATCCCCAAGGATATCGGCATCCCCATTCTGATCGTCCAGCACATGCCACCGATGTTTACCCGATCGCTGGCCAGCAGTCTGGCGGCCAAATGCAGCATTGCAGTGAGGGAGGCCAGGCAGGGAGAACCGTTGGTGCCCAATACGGCACTGATCGCCCCCGGCGGGAAGCAGATGAAAATCATAGCCGGTGCAGACGGGAGGAACCGCGTCATCAAGATCACCGACGACCCGCCTGAAAACAGCTGCAAGCCCAGTGTGGACTATCTTTTCCGGTCGGTGGCCCACCACTATGTTGGAAGGGCCACCGGCGTGATCATGACCGGCATGGGATCGGACGGCACCCAGGGACTGAAACTGATGAAACAGAACGGCGCAACGATCATCGCCCAGGACGAAGCCACATGTGTCGTCTTCGGCATGCCCAAAGTGGCGGCAGAAAGCGGATTGGCCGATGCGGTTCTCCCCCTCGACCAGATTGCCGACATGATAGCCAGAACCGTCCGTTTGGGATAAGGTTCCAACGTCGAGTCCGATGGCCCTGCCATTGCGTCAGGAAAGAACATGGTAAAAATCAGACCGGAAGAAATTAAAATTTTCTCCAATTACATCTATAGTGTAACCGGCATCAGCATTGATGCGTCCAAAGCCTATCTGTTGGAGACCCGGTTTGGAAAACTGCTGGAGCAGGAGGGCTGCAGTTCTTTCGGCGATTTTTATCACAAAGCCAAGTCAGACTCGCGCAAGATCCTGGAAAAAAGGATCATCGATGCCATTACCACCAACGAGACCCTTTTTTTCCGGGATAACAGTCCATTTGATCTGTTAAAGCATAAAATCATGCCGGATCTTATCGATACCCGTTCCGGCAAGGGCCCCGCCAACCTGAGAATCTGGAGCAGTGCCTGCTCCACGGGCCAGGAGTTGTACAGTATCGCCATTGTCATTAAAGAACTCCTGGGCAACCATTGCCCCCATAAAATTACGCTCATGGGCACGGATCTGTCCGATGCGGCCGTTGCCCAGGCCAGCGCCGGTACGTATAACAAATTTGAAATTGAACGGGGCCTTCCCAGAGAAAAACTGCAGCGCTATTTTACCCCGGCGGGGGGCAACTGGAAAATCAAAGACGAAATACGTGCCATGGTCACTTTCCGCCGTATGAACCTGATGCAACCGTTCGTGGGACTGGGTAAGTTTGATATCATTTTCTGCAGGAATGTGGCGATTTACTTCACCCTTCAGGATCGGAAAAAATTATTCGACAAAATTGCGGACGTATTGGAACCTGACGGGTATCTGCTCATCGGGTCCACCGAATCACTGACCGGAATCTGTCCACGCTTTGTTCCCAAACGTCACTTGCGGTCAGTCTACTATCAGTTGAAATGATCGAAGGCCCCAGGATGCGTGTTTCAGGTGATGGGCCCATCCGGCCTCACCAGGGAGAATGAGAAATGACGAGCCTCAAAATTCTTGTAGTCGATGACGATCCGGTCACCCGGACCCTTTTAAACAAGCGGTTGATCAACGAGGATTACGCCGTGGACATTGCCGAAGACGGTCTGGTTGCCATGGAAAAATTGAGCCGGCAATATTATGATGTGGTGCTCACCGACCTGATGATGCCGGGGGGTGTGGACGGCATCGGCGTTCTCGAAGAAGCCAAACGAATCAACATCAAGACGGAAGTGGTCCTGATCACCGCCCACGCCTCGGTGGACAACGCCATCGAAGCCATGAAAAAAGGGGCCGTCGATTATCTGCAGAAACCCATCAATTTCGACGAACTGTTCCTGCGGCTGGATAAAATCCGCAACCTGAAAATGATAATTAAAAATGCCAGCGACCTGCGTGAAGCCATGGATGTTACCGAAAAGACATCCGCCGAGACCATACAGGATCTTGAAATCATGGTGGCCGAGTTGAACGGGCAACTGACGGCAGCCAGGGATATCCTGCGCGATCAAAGCCGGGATGCGGAGGCCCGCATCCGCCTGGCGCTGGACCATCTGGTCGAACCGTAGCCCCCCCGTTCTCCTATTCCCGCAAGCCCGATTGACCCGGTCTTTTCACGATATCCGCAAACGGACTCAGGAAGAACCTGTCCAAGGGTCCGTGCAGACAGCGGCATCCAATCCAATTGGATCGTCAGGTGCCTTTTCCATTAACAACCGGTGTGAAAAATGGTACGAGAACCCATCACGCAATGACGGGACGCCATCTTCCAGAGGTTATCCATGGACACCATCGCCAACTATCTCGATCGATCCATCTCTTTTTTCACTGCCGAGGCGTCCCTGGCGAACAGTCTGGCAAAAGCCCTGGCGGTCCTGCTTGCCGCCTTTTTCCTCTGGCTTATCGTCAAACGCATCCTGACCACCCTTGAAAAAAAAGCGGTCCATTTCAAGCTGATTCAATTTCGCAGGGAATTGTTTGCGGTTCTGCGAAAAACGGTCGGTCTGCTGCTGCTTTGGCTGGTTGGGGTCATCTGGATCCGGCTGTTTCATCTGGTTGTGATCGAACGGATGTTCCACGCTGTTTTCATCATCATCGCGGCCACGCCGGTCAAGGCCTATCTTCTCATTTTCCTGGAACTTTTGGAACGCAATCTGGCCGCACGCACGGAAACCGCAATAGACAACATCGTTATCGATCTGCTAAACAAGTTCTCCGGGGCCATCGTGTACGCCACGGCAGCGGTCATCGCCCTGGACGTGCTGGGCGTCAATGTAATGCCCTTTATCGCCGGCGCCGGTGTCATGGGGGTCGCCGTGGGGTTTGCCGCCAAAGACACCCTCTCCAATCTCATCGCCGGCATTCTGCTCATCATCGACCGGCCTTTTGAAATCGGCGATCGCATCGAGGTGTGGAGCGCACCGGCCGGCAGCGCCTCATGGGGAGATGTCATCGATATCGGACTGCGGGCCACCCGCATCAAGACCACGGACAATATCGTGGTCATCATCCCCAACAACGAAATCATGACCCGGGACATCGTCAACTACACCGCCATCTATTCATCCATCCGGGTACGCATCAATATCGGCATCGCCTACGATTCCGACTTAGCCATGGCCAAGTCCCTGATCCTCCAGGCGGCGGCTTCGGCCGACTGGATTCTTTCCGAACCGCCGCCAAAAGTGGTGGTGCGCAATTTTGGAGAATCGTCGGTTGACCTGCAAGCCAGGGTATGGATCAAAAATGCCCGCAGGCGCATGGATACGATAGATTTTATCACCGACACGGTAAAAAACCTGTTTGACGAACACGGCATAGAGATTCCCTTTCCCAGGCGGGACGTCACCATCGTGGACCGTGGCGCCGGCGATTCCCTTCCCCAGGGGAAAAAATAGCACCCTCCTCTTGATTATTGCATCATATCAGCGTATTTTTAGCGTTTTATAAAATTAAGGCAATGGTTTGGTCGAAACGGAATGAAACTACCCATGCAAACAGTGGCCGACGCACTTGCGCTGCCGGTGTCTACGGTGAAACGATGGATCCGGCAGGGACGGATTCCCATTCAGCGCAGCGGTACCCATGTCTACTTTTCAGAGACAGCGCTACAGAAATGGGCCACCACGCACAAGCTTTCGTTCTCCCTGGGCAATAGAGCGGCTGTCCCCCGCGTTACCGCCCCGGAAACGCTTGATTCACTGGCCTCGGCAATGAAGCGGGGAAAGGTGTTTCATGGCGTCGCCGGAATGGAGGCGGCCGCGGCATTGAGATCGGCCGTCGATTCCATCGACTATCTCACCACTGACATTCAGGAAGAACTTTACGAAAAACTGATCGAACGTGAACGTCTGGCATCCACCGGCATTGGCAACGGCATCGCCATCCCACACCCCCGGGATCCGCTCTCCGAACCGCCCGAAGCACCGGCCATCACCACCTGTTTCCTGGAAAAACCGATTACGTTCAACGCCATTGACGACCGGCCGGTGTTCGTTTTCTTTCTGCTGATCAGCCCGACAGTCAAGCATCACCTGCACCTGCTGTCCAGACTTTCCTATTGCATCCGGGACGCTGCATTTGTCGCCTATCTGAAGACGCAGCCCGATGCGTCGGCGTTGTATTCACGGGTGGCCGGGTTTGAAAAACAGTTGGATGCCCTCTGACGACCATGACTTCGCCCCGACCACGATCCTGGAAAGAAAACACCCCCGCACCGGCAGGACGCAACCTGCTGACCGGCGTCCGGGGAACCCCGTTGTCAGACCGGGAACAGAAATCAGCAGCATCCGATGATACAATTGTTTAAAAAACTGAAATACCCCGGCAGTTGGTCGCTGTTCAGGTCCGATGACCGGCTGCTGCTGATCGTCTTTGCCATTATTGTCGGCATCTGCAGTGGCCTGGCGGCCCTCTTTTTGAACCGCGGCCTGGAAGCCATGCTGACATGGCTGCACCACTATCGGGCGTACTGGTGGGCCATCTTTTTGCCGGCCATCGGTGCGGCCCTGTCGTCTCTGTTCCTGGAAAAAATCGTCAACGAAGGTGCCGGCCACGGTGTTCCCGAAGTGATATACGCCGTCTCCCGATACGGCGGGCTGCTGCGCCTTCGTTCCAGTTTTTCCCGGCTGATCTCAAGTTGCCTGACCATCGGAAGCGGGGGCTCTGCCGGTCCTGAGGCCCCGGTGGTCATGAGTGGCGCAGCGATCGGATCGAACATCGCCCAGGCGTTTTCCCTCAATGACCGCCAGCGGGTGGCGCTGGTTGGATGCGGAGCGGCAGGCGCCATTGCCGCCATTTTCAATGCCCCCATTTCGGGCATGGTGTTCGCCATCGAAGTCATTCTCGGTGAATGGAGCACCATGAACATCATCCCCATCGCCATCGCCGCCGTGGCAGGAACCGAGGTCAGCCGCCTGCTCAAGGGAAACCAGATCGCTTTTGCCCACCGGGAGTTCAACATCCATTTCCAGGACATCCTGGCCTGCGTGGGACTGGCGATTTTATGCGCGGTGGCCTCGATCCTGCTGACCCGGGCGGTGCGGTCCATGCATCACGTTTCCAGGGAGGTTACCCTGCCCCTGTGGGCCCGGGCCGCTGTCGGCGGGACCATGGTCGGCGCCATCGGCTATTATCTCCCGTATATTCTCGGCGAGGGCTACCATGCCATCCGAACGGCCATCGAGGGGGGATTCCCGGGCGGCCTGATGCTGGTGGCAGTGATCGCCCTGGTCAAGATACTGGCGACGTCGCTCACTTTAGGGTGGGGCGGTTCCGGGGGAATTTTTGCCCCCTGCCTGGTCATCGGGGCCTTCGTAGGGCTGAGTTTTCACCGGTTCATGACCACGGTATGGTCGTCGGTCATCTGGGTCAACGAGGGCTGCTTTGCGCTGCTGGGCATGGCCGGCCTCATCAGCGGCATCCTGCAGGCTCCGCTGACGGGTATTTTCCTGGTCATCGAGATTACCGGCGGCTATGAGGTGATTCTCCCGCTGATCGTCGTATCGGCCATTTCCACCACGCTCTGCCATTATCTGGAGCCGGCCTCTTTTTACCTGAAAGATCTGGTGGAGCAGGGGCAACTCCTGCGGCCGGGAACCGACGCCCGCGTCCTGACGGACCTGAGCATTCAGGAACTGCTGGAAACCGACTGCATATGCGTCCACCCCGACATGCGCCTGGCGGAGTTCATCGACATTGTCAAATCCTCCCACCGCAACTACTTTCCGGTCGAGGATCGGCAGAGCCGGCAATTTGTGGGCATGATTCACCTGGATGACATCCGCCCCTACCTTTTCGACCCGGCCATGCACAATGCAGTGCTGACCGGCCAGCTGATGAACACCAGCGTGAAAACGGTATCCCTGCACGATGACCTGTCAGAAGTCCTCCAGCAAATGGATACCGGCCATATTTTCAGCATGCCGGTGGTATCGGACAACCGTTTTTTAGGCATGATCTCCAAAGCCACCCTGCTTGACCAGTACAGAAAAGAATTGATGGTTCAGACCGGCCGTTTCTGAATGCAGAGACAAAGACCGCTACCGACCCGGAAAAATGAACGGAAACAGGAGAAGCGAGAATGGCACAAAAACTGTTGCACATCTTCAGGAATACGCCGTTGGGCAGGGAAACCCTGCTGCAGTCCATCTTTTTCTGCAAGCAAATGGGCGTCCTGCCGACCGTATACATCCCCGAATCCACCAAATTTCTCATGTACTTCGAAAACGACGTGGTCCAGGTGGATCTGGACCCCTCCTACCTCAACGATCCGGAAACGGCTGTGGCGCACGCAGAGCAACTGCTGAATGCGGCAAAGATCAAGCCGGAACGGTTTTCTCCTAAAAACTACACCGCCTCCACCCTTCCCGACATTCCCACCAATTTTGAATTCATGTGTTGTCCGCGAAGCATCAGCGACCTCTCGTCAAAAATCGGCCTGGGGTACATCGGCCCGCGGGTCCGCCGCATCATCCAGGCGGCCCGGTTCCCGGTACTCATTACCAGTCCGGTATACAAGCCCTGGAATCGCGTGGCCGTCTTTTTCGGCGGCTCGGCCAACGCCGTCAACGCGCTTCGGCTGGGAATCAGGACCGCAAAGAGAACCGGGATGCCCCTGGACATTTTCACCCAGGCCGGTAAAACCAAGGCCTCTGAATACAGGGCGATTGTCCGGGACGAGGGCATGGAAAAACAACTGGAAAAGGTGCTCCGCGAATGGGTCTTTTTCGACAAAGGCCGCTTCGAAGACAACCTTTACGAGGTTCCCCACGACGCCCTTGTCGTTCTGGGCGCCTACGGCCATGGCATTATCAGGGACATCATGTTCGGCAGCATGATGGAAAAAATCCAATCCACCATCTCCAACAACCTGCTCATCGCCGGCCCGAAGTATACGGTGGCCGGCTGACAGCCGGCCCTTCTGGTGAGCGCACCCGATATAAAAACCCCGCCGGGCCGACATCGGCCCCGGCGGGGTTTTTTTAAACGTTCACGCGGGATACACGCCTTGTGGGATGCAGTAAAGCGATGGGTTCCCCTTCCGTCAGCAGGAGGAAGTTATCTCGCCCGAAACGATACGGAACCATCGTCGCGTCGTCCATTAATATTTCATGTATTCCTGCGGGGTGTTCTCGGCGACAAATTTGGTCGCGTTGTACAGGCAGGTCCGGATGGCTTTTTCCATGGGCGTTTTTGCATACCCCCCCAGGCCTCCCCCCATGCCGCCGCTGCCGCCAAAACCGGCCAGTGCGGCGCCGAGGTTCACGTCTTTGGCAACGCCCTCCACGCGGGTGGCTGCCAGCACCTCGGAGGTGTGGGTGTCCACAATTCGAATATCCATGGCCATCGAGGATTTGCTATAGGCCCCTTTGACCGCGCCAAACAGCGCAGACGCCTGGCCCAGCAGACCGCCACCGCCAAGACCGCCGCCCCCTCCCGACGTCCCCGGCTCCCAGCCGGTGATGGCCCCCATCACCAACAAATCCGCACCTTTGACCGCACCTTTGGTAACACCGGTTTTATCGGTATATCCCGATCCGGTCAGCGCCATCTCGCTTTTCAGGGAATCAAGGTTCTGCCGTTCGAGTACACGGAAGCGTTTGGTCTGAACCATGGCTGTGGTGAGCATATCCCGAAGGCCGGTGGTATAGCCGGAGCTTTCCGAGGAGGAAATGGTCATGGTCTGGCCGCCAAAACCGATCTTGGTGGTGCGGCTGCTCTCATCGACCTTCCACTCGAAATCCGCCACCGCCGCCCGGGCACGGGGTCCACTGTAAGGGGGAAGATTCATTTCCGCACCCGTATCCGTTTTCGCCTCGGGTTTGACCATGCTCTCCATACAACCGGAAAAGGTGAGCAGAATCAACAGGGAGAGTAGAATTCTCAACATCGCATTCTTTTCCATCACAGAGCCTCCGTCGTTTTTACAACTGTTTGTTTTGCTGGAAAAAAAGAACTATCAGGGGCAATTTGCACTTTGTTGCATAATTCTACCAAAGTGTCAAGACGGTGTTGAAACACAACCAAAACAGCTTGCATATCCTCACCGAGTGTGCTCCATTTATCAGAAACATTGCCGACGACATGCGAGACCAAGCGGGAGACAACCATGAATCCGAATTCGGCGGGACCGGCCATGAGCCAGAAAATATTTTCCATGAACCTTGGCGTTGAGACCGTGTCTCTCTACCTGCTGTGCTGTGCAGTGGCCGACACGGGTGCAGCGATCACGGGGACGGCACTTGAGGACAAATGGAACGGCAGCCGGAGCAGCCTGGAACACGAGCTGCAGCTGCTGGAACAGAAAAACATCTTATGCCGGCAGGAAGCGGCCGCCGGAGGTGAGCCGGTATACCAGATTGCCGATGAAAAGAAATGGGCCTGACCATCGACCTGTAACGGTGGTCATTGAGGCCGTCATCCCGGTCGCATTTTAACGACCGGGATCAGGCTTTCAAGGCCTTTTTTACGCAGTCGATGATTTTCTGGTCAGGTGCGCCGGCATCCATTCCAGGACAGGATCCCGCCATGGCCCGCCAGTTGCCCACATCCGCCAGAATGGCGGGGATGAAGGGCCATTGCCGGCACATTTTCGGCTTAACCGGATGGATGGTGCAGACCTTGTCCCAGAAAATACAATAACCGGTATCTGCCTGGGAGATCAGAAGCTTATCTCCGGATTTGCGGGTGTAGGAAGCAACCAGCCGATCCTTGGAGACCCCGATATAGCGGGAAATGGCAAGGATGTCCGCCGAGGACAGATAGGTACCGCCATATCCCTTGCAGCATTCGCCGCAAAGAGTGCAGGCAAACAGGCCCTCACAGGGTGACGTCGGGTCATTGCAGCCCATGTCGACTCTCCATCGCACGTTTCAGGGTAACCTGATCCACATACTTCAAGTCTCCGCCCATGGGCACCCCTGAGGCAATACGGGTGACCGTCACCGGCAGGGGGGCAAGAATTTCGGCGATGTACGCTGCCGTGGACTCCCCTTCCACATTGGTGCCTGTGGCCAGAATGATTTCACGGACCCCTTCTTTTCTCACCCGAGCCACCAGTTCCTTGATCTTGATATCATCGGGACCGATACCATCCATGGGTGAAAGAACGCCCCCCAGGATGTGGTAACGCCCTTTGAAGGCACCGGACTTTTCGATTGATGCCATGTCGGCCGGCTGTTCCACCACACAAACGAGGCCATTGTCGCGGGAAGGGTCATTGCAAATCCGGCACAGGGCATCGTCGCTGAGCGCAAAACAGCGCGAACACAGCCGTAATTTCCTTTTCAGGTCCACGATACTCCGCGCCAGCAGTTGGGCATCCTCGTCCGGCTGCTGGAGAATATGCATGGCCAGCCGTTCGGCGGTCTTCCGGCCGATGCCCGGCAGTCGGGCCAGGCTGTTAATCAGGGTTTTTATTGATCCGGGGTAGTGGTCCATATGCACCGCGAGTCCGCGCTGAAACGGCCATCGACAATGACAGCCGGCAGCGTGACGTGTATCAGGTCAGTTTAATCCATCTCAGGCGGTCATTCACGAAGCCCACAGAAACAGGCGTCGGCCCCGCCGGTACCAGGATGCCATCACATCAGCCCTGGAATTTTCATGCCGCCGGTAATTTTTCCCATCTCTCCGGAAACCATCTCCTGGGATTTGGTCAACGCGTCGTTGACCGCGGCAAGAACCAGGTCCTGGAGCATCTCGACATCATCCGGGTCCACCACTTCCTTTTCTATCTTGATGGAGACAATTTGCTGGGCCCCGTTGGCCACCACGGTGATCATGCCTCCTCCGGCGGTGGTCTCAACCGTCCGACCGGCCAGTTCCTCCTGCATCCGCATCATTTTGGACTGAAGCTTCTGGGCCTGCTTCATCATGTTTCCCATGCCTTTCATCGGCGTTTCCTCCTATCTGATTTTAATCTCTTCTATTTTTCCACTGAAAATATCCACTGCATCGGCCACCAGGGGGTGATTGAGCAGTTGCTGTCTGATGGTGTCCGCCTTCTGTTTCACCGTTACCGCATCTTTTCCTTCGGCATCGCCATTGGAAAAGTCGACCTCGACCCCCCGGCCGGCGTGCTCTCGGCAGACGGTCTCGATCATGGCCATATTCTTTTTGACCATTTTCATCGTATAGTCGTTGTCACGCACCGCCAATGAGAATGTTTCTTGTGAGACGGACTTCAATTGCGCACGGCAAAGGGCCGCAGCAACGGAGGGTTTGGTTTTTGCAATGATGTCGACCACCTGATTCCAGGCCGCATCACCGGAACCCGGGTCGCCCGACCGGGCTGATGGGGAATCCCCCTGCGGAGCGTTGGCTGCAGGTTCCGTGACGGCGCCCTGACGACTGCCATGGGGCGCATGGGGCTGGCCCGGAGAATCGGGCAAGGGTTGCGTCGCGACGCTTCCGTAGGTGGACTGGGTCTCGACGATGCCCGGTACCGCCTGCAGTCCCGGATCCTTCAAAAGGCTGTCCAGTCGCTCGATCAGCAGATCGATGGGCAACGCCGGGGTGACCTGGTGAATCTTGAAAAAAACCATCTCAATGGCCAGCCGGGGTTGGGAGGCATGCCGAACGGTGGATTCCGCGTTGAACAAAAGGCTAAAGAGCTGATCGATAAAAGCGGTGGAGACCCCTGCCACCTGACGGTTCAGGATCTCAATTTCGTTGGCGGAAAGGTCTGCCAGCAAATCGGGACGGGCACCCATCTTGATCAGCATCAGGTGACGAAAATGCACCAGCAGGTCTGCATAAAAACGTTTTAAATCCTGCCCGTTCTTGTAAACGGTATCGATGGCGGCCAGGACTCGGGAGATATCTTTGGCAAAGGCCGCCTCGGAAAGCTCAAAAAGCACCTGTCGGTCCATCGCCCCCAAAAGGCTCATTACATATTCATCGTCCACCTGCCCGCCGCTGCACGCCAGGATCTGATCCAACAGGCTAAGGGCATCGCGCATACTGCCGCCGGATTCACGGGCGATGGTCCACAGGTTGTCTGCACCAATGGAGACGGCTTCCTTCCGGCAAAGGGTTTCCATGTGCCGGGAAATGGCCGCAGGGTCGATCCGCTTCAGGTCATGACGCTGGCAGCGGGAAAGAATCGTAATGGGTATTTTGTGGGATTCGGTGGTGGCGAAAAAAAACATGACATGCGCCGGCGGCTCCTCCAGGGTTTTGAGCAGGGCGTTGAAGGCGGCAATGCTCAACATGTGGACTTCATCGATGATATAGATCTTGAAGCGGCTGTGGGCCGGCATGTATCGAATGTTGTCCCGGAGTTCTCTGACCTGGTCGACACTGTTATTAGAGGCGCCGTCTATCTCGAACACATCCACACCGCGTCCGGCCGTGATGTCCAGACAGGAGCGACAGGTGTTGCACGGGGTCGGCGTTGGCCCGGACTCGCAATTCATGGCCTTTGCCAGAATACGGGCAATCGTGGTTTTACCGGTTCCCCGCGGTCCGGAAAACAGGATGGCATGCGCCATCCGGTCTCCCCGGATTGCATTTTCAAGGGTCCGGGTCACGTGCTCCTGTCCGACCACGTCCGCAAATGTCTGGGGCCGGTATTTGCGTGCTAAAACCAGATATGCCATTTTCTCAGGTCCTCGAAGGCCGATTTGCCGCCCCAGTGTACCCCATGCGCCGATGGGAGGCAACCCATCGTCTCCCGTATTCCGTCCATCAGGGGCAGGGAATGCGGTCTGAAAAAACGGATGCGAGGGAAAATAAAGCGGGTCGGGTAAAATAGATGGTGGCGGAGAGAGAGGGATTCGAACCCTCGGTGCCGCTATAAACGACACACACGATTTCCAGTCGTGCTCCTTCAGCCAACTCGGACATCTCTCCGCATAAGGCAGACAAAAAGCAAATTGTACCGGCGCAGGCCCTTCGCGGATGGAAAACAATACCGGAAGTGGCGGAGAGGGTGGGATTCGAACCCACGATCCCGCTTTTGGCAGGATACCGCTTTTCGAGAGCGGGGCCTTCAGCCGCTCGGCCACCTCTCCGTAACCCTCACAGGCACCAGCTTAAAGAAGCCTTCGATATCCTTTGTCAGGTGGTTTGTCAACCCTCAAGTTGGACTTTCGGAAGGCGTCATGAACCGGATTCCTCTTGAACTTGCGAGGCGACCTATAGTATCAGTGTCCGCTTGGCACCGGAAATAAAAAAGAAAGGAAATCATACGCCATGGCCACCGTCAAGCCCTTGAAAGGGATTCTCTATAATCAGGAAAAAATCAGCGACCATGCGGACGTCACCGCCCCGCCTTATGATGTGATATCACCTGAAGAACAGGACGCCTATTATGACAGACACCCGAACAATGTCATCCGCCTGATCTTGAACCGGGCCGAAGCGACCGATACCCCCCGGGACAACATCCATACGCGATCGGCAGGTTTCTACCGGAAATGGGTTTCGGAAGGCATTCTCAAACGGGATGAACAGGACGCCTTGTATCTCAAAGCCATCACCTACCCCACAAAAAAAAAGGCCGTCACCCGCTATGGCCTGGTGGCGCGGGTCGGCATCGAATCCTTTGAAAAGCGGATCATCCTTCCTCATGAAAAAACCTTTTCAAAAGTCAAATCCGAGCGGCTCGAACTGTTGAAAGCCACCCAGTGCAACTACTGCCCTATTTTTTCACTGTATCCGGATGACGGCAGTGTCCTGAAAATGCTCGAGCAGGCCGCAGGCCAATCGGCGCCCATTGTTGACTTCAAGGATGAAAAGGGTCACCGGCACCAGTTGTGGCGCATCATCGATCCGGTGATCCACAGCCGGGTCGCCGGTGTCATGAAAGACAAGCGACTGTTTATCGCCGACGGCCACCACCGCTACGAAACGGCAATGAACTTCAAAAAATACCTGCAGGACACAGATCCGGGCTTCAGCGACCGTCATCCTGCCAACTATGTCCTCATGTACCTTTGCAGCATGAGCGATCCGGGGTTGGTCATCCTCCCCGCCCACCGCCTCATAAAAGCACTCAGCGCCGCGGACATGCAAGAGGCGCTCAAAACGGCCCGCACCTATTTCGAAATTGCCGAATACCCCTATACACCCGATGATCGCCAACAGGTTGAACAAACCTTTCTGGCCGACCTCAGCCGTGGTGCCAGCCGGCAGTCTATCGGCATTTATGTCCATGGGACACCGGTTTTCCACCTGCTGAATCTGAAGGAAGGCGTTATGGAACGTCTGTATGGAAACGAATTGGACGCGTCTCTCCGGGTCCTGGATGTGACGGTACTGACCCGGCTGGTGTTCATGAAGATACTTGGGTTTGACCAGGCACGACTGGACAACGAACAGCTCATCGGGTACGCCAGCACGGCAGACGAAGCCCTTCGTTCAATCGATACCGGGGCCTACGACGCCGCCTTTATCCTCAATCCCACCCGGATCGAACAGGTTCAGGAGGTCGCCCGGAAAGGATTGATCATGCCCCGGAAATCCACCTATTTTTTTCCAAAAGTAAAATCGGGCCTGGTAATGAACACGCTGGCGGAATAGATTCGATGGGGGCGTCCTTATTGGGCGACCGGCTTCTGAGGTTCAGATGAAGTGGTCATTCAGCCCGAAAACATGGCTTCGAGGTCACCGGTGTAGGTTCCGTCCTCATGGTACAGATAAAGCGGCGGCCCCACCTCGATTCCCGGGCGGCCTGCTTTGAGGCCCTTCATGGCGACCAGGGAGGCCGACGACCCCGGTTTGGAGTGAATCATCGTCAGGCTTTTGGGCTCCAGTCCCGCGGCGCGCATGGCGGTCACGAGATCCACCGTCCGCACGGACGGGTAAATGATACAAAACCGCCCGGACGGGCGCAGCATCCGACGGGCGGTCTGCAACACCGTTTCCAGGTCAACGCGCAATTCATGTCTGGCTACTGCCTTCTGGCTGTCGGCATTGATCCTGCCGCTGCCCCGCTTACGATAAGGTGGGTTGGTGACGACCAGATCGACCGGTCCGCCGATGTCCGCAAGCGATAACACGCTCATATCCTTACTAACAATTCGGACCCGGTGGCTCATCCGATTGGCCGCCACATTCTGGATGGCAATATCGCAAAGCGGCTGCTGGATTTCCACGCCCGTCAGGCGGATGTTCGCGTGGCGATAGGCCATCATGATGGGAACCACACCGCAACCGGCTCCCAGGTCCAGCACCGTCTCACCGGGCTGAGGATCGGCCAGATGTGAAAGGATAACCGCATCGATGGAAAACCGGTAGCCGGATTTCGGCTGGGTCAGGACAATGTCGCCATTGAAAAAATGATCGCGGGTCAGCGGTTCCATGGGGTTACCATTTATCGGGGTTCAGCCGTTCTGAAAGAAAATGAATGCAGGCGGCATCCGGCGGACTTCGGCAAGCCAGCCACATGGGGCCGGAGCGGTACTACATGGGACCGATCTTGAACTTGATCTCCTCGATTCGCTCGTTTTTAAGCCCCTGGTTAAGTTTTTCCAGCAATTCAACCTTCAAAAACTGAAGCTGGTGCAGCCAGGCGGAACTGGACACATGCACCAGCAACAGGGATCCTTTGACAGCAAAAGGGGTCGCGTTGTCTGAAATCGGCGGCCCCACCACTTTTTTCCACACATGGACCAGATGCAGGATACCGCCGTGGTTGTCGGACCGGAATTGATCGATCAGGGACTCAAGCACTTGGCCGATGGGCGTAAACGTTTTGTTGGGCAGACGTTTTTTCTCCATACGGGGCTGATCTCCGTTAAGGTTCGCCTGAAAAAGGACACGCGCGGCAGTGGGCCACATATTCCGCCGGGCCTGCGCCCCCCATGCGCGGGACGGGGGCGGGCGCGGGACAACGGCTACGGCAGACCGACAGAAAAGCAGGCAGCAGGGTCGATGACGGCGTCCCGGGATCCGCTCCACCGGTGCGATGGAGCCGGTATAGAAACTGTCCTGCCTGAAGTCAAGACAAACCCTTGTCAAACGGGTCTATCGAAACCTGAAATCAAGGAGTACATGCCCCGCGCTGTCGCATCGCATGGATTTCCCTTGACTTAGCCGGATGCCAATCTTAGATTAATCTACATTTTGACAACGTCTATGGCCAGTTATAATTCCTCTATTTGCCGATTTTCAACTGCCCCCTACACAGGGGCGACCCCGTCACCGTTTCGAGGTTTTCGGTCAGGTGGGCAGCGGCAGAGAGCATTTTCAACTCACCACTAAACAAGGATAAAAAATGGCTTGGGATTGGGAAAAGTTAAACCGTCAGCATCAGCAGCAGCCGGGCGGCGTTCCACCGCAAATGGACGACATTGTCAATCAGCTGAAAAAAATAAAGCCGCCGGGCGGTTCACTGCTGATTATCGTAGTCATCGTTGCTCTGATGATTGGCTACTCCGTATTTTTTACCATCGAGTCCGGTTCGGTCGGGGTGGTTCAGCGTTTCGGAAAATTTGTCCGCATCGCGCAGCCGGGGCCCAATTTCAAACTGCCTTTTGGCATCGAAAATGTCACCAAAGTTCGCCAGGACCGGGTCTACAAGGAAGAATTCGGTTTTCAGTCGGAGCGCGGCCAGTATGAAGGCAGATACGCGTCGGCCTCGGACACGGCCAGTATCTCCCTGATGCTCACCGGCGATCTCAACGTGGCGGTGGTGCCATGGATTGTTCAATACAAGATCAAGGACCCTTACAATTATCTGTTCAAGGTCAAGGACGCCAACGGCTTGTTACGCGACCTTTCGGAATCCAGCATGCGGCTGGTCGTGGGGGACCGCAGCATCAACGAGGTAATCACCAAGCGCGATGAAATAGCCGTTGAGGCCCACCAGGTGCTGCAGGATGAGTTGGACCAGGCGGAAACGGGCATCAACGTTGTCACCGTGGAAATGAAGAAGACCAACGTTCCCACACCGGTGCAAGCCTCGTTCAACGAAGTCAACCAGGCCACGCAGGAAAAAGAGAAGATGATCTACCAGGCGCGGGAAGACTACAACAAAGCCATCCCGGCCGCGAAGGGTGAAGCGGAGCGGACGATCAAAGCCGCCGAGGGTTATTCCCTCGACCGGGTCAACCGGGCTCAGGGTGATGCAGCCCGGTTCAAGGACCAGTTCAGCGAATACGTCAAGGCCAAGGACGTGACCAAGCGCCGGCTTTATCTGGAATCGTTGAAGGAATTGCTTCCCAAAATCAACCGGAAGTTTATCGTTGATGCCGACCAGAAGAACGTCCTTCCCCTTTTGAACCTCGGAAACAGTGGTGGTGAATCAAAATGAAATCAAAAGCATTGCTGGCCATCGCCGGCCTATTGGTGTTGACCCTTTTCATCTGTGCTTACACGGTGGACGAAACCGAGCAGGTGGTGGTTACCCGTTTCGACAAAATCCAGCGGACCGTAACGACTCCCGGACTCAAATTCAAACTCCCGGTTATCGAAAAAGCGCTTGTCTTTCCGAACAACCTTCAGGAATGGGACGGCGACCCCGGCCAGATTCCGACCAGAGAGAAGACCTATATCTGGGTCAACACCTTTGCCCGCTGGAAAATAGTTGATCCGGTCCTCTTTTTGAAGACAGTGGGGTATATCAGCCAGGCCCAGCAGCGGCTTGATGAGATTATCGATCCCACGGTCAGGAATTTTATAACCTCCAACCGTCTTATCGAAGCGGTCCGGAACAGCAACCGGGAACTGGACACGTTCGAGGACCTGGGTGACAACGTACATGCGGTTGGGGGAGAAGACACCGGAGCGGAAGAGGAAAAACAGATGCCCGTGAGGTTTGCCCAGGTAACCGTCGGTAGAGACAAGATCGACAACGGCATCCTGACCCAGGCAAAGCCCAAACTGGCCCAATTCGGCATCGAACTGGTGGATGTCAAGATCAAGCGGGTGAACTACGTTGAAGAAGTCAGGAAATCCGTCTACGACCGGATGATTGCCGAGAGAAAGCAAATCGCGCAGAAATTCCGTTCCGAAGGAAGGGGCGAAGCCCAGAAGATCCTGGGCGAAAAAGAACGGGAATTGAAGCGCATCGAATCTGAAGCGTACCGGACGGCACAGGAAATCAAGGGAAAGGCGGACGCGGAATCAACACGCCTCTACGCGGAGGCATTCGGCTTGGACCCTGAATTCTATTCCTTCACCAAGACGCTGGAAGTGTATAACGAGGCGCTCACCGACAACAGTTCGATCATCCTCTCGACCGATTCGGAGATATTCAAATACATGAAGGGGTATCAGGGCCAGACGGCAAAGGCCCCCTGACCCGACCGCAACAGGGAAAACCAAAGCACCGACGCAGATTGTGCCGGTGCTTTTTTATTGGTGCCCATCACAGAAGCCTGAAGGTGGCATTATTTACCCTTTCTTCTCTGATGCCGCGTGCGGGCTAGCAACTTACGGTGCTTATGCTTGCGCATCTTTTTTCTTCGTTTCTTGATCACGCTGCCCAACAGATCACCCCCATTCATTTTAGAGTATTCAGATAAACTATATCTTTTATACCATCACCCCATTTTTGTCCATAATTTTTATTTACCACCGTTACGGTTCATGACCTGGCCATTGATCCTTGATATGGGGTATGTTACAGGAATTTGATGGGAAAAAAGTCTGCCCGCCCCACATTCGGAAATAAAGAAATCACCATTGTCAACAATGCGGTTGCCATGGCCGAAGAGTTGGTCAGCAATCATTTTAAAATGTCGGCAAGCCAGTGGCTTCGCCCGAAATATGATGTGGAAACCCTCACCGACCTCACGGATGAAGAAATCGTCGACGGCCCCTTTGCCCAAATCATTCGATATGAAGGCAAGCTGAAAGGCGGAGTCTTAGGATCCAGCGCCTATGATTTTTATAAAATCTGTATTCAGGATCATGCCATTTTGAGCACCCTGAGGATGCATCCGGAAATGGCTCTGTCGCCTTTCGCCCTGTATGTGGTCACTCATGAACTGGTCCACATCGTCCGCTTCAGTCGGTTCCTGCAGAATTTCAAAGCCAGCGACAATGAAAAGCTCGATGAAGAACGCCGCGTACATGCGATCACCCACGACATCCTCATCCCTGTAAATATCCAGGGACTCGATGCCGTCCTTGATTTTTACAGCACGTGGCGCCCTCCCCTCGATGGCCTGAAAACCATCCCCTGATTTTCATCTGCATATTCTTGACAAGCAGGAAAGATGACATATATTAGAGCAGTCAATTCGACGGGAAACCCTAAATATATTTAATTTTTGCACCAAGTTACAGGAGATCAGAACCATGCCGCTCTACGAATACCAATGTACAGCGTGCGGAAAAATTGAAGAGGCGATCCAGAAGTTTTCAGATGTCCCGCTGGAAACCTGTAAACACTGCTCCGGAAAGCTGACCAAGCTGATTTCCCAAAGCAGTTTCCATTTAAAGGGAACCGGCTGGTACGCCACCGGATATTCGAAGCAGCCTGAAGCGACGAAAAAAGGTAAAAAACCAGAAGGGACATCGTCTGCCGGTGAGAAAAGCAGTTCGGGCGGCACCGAATCCAAAGCCGCCAAGAGCGATGCATAACCGGATAGACGACACGATATTTTTATGGGTAATGCTTTCACAGTGCAGGAAAACAACCGGTCATTTGCTGATCCGAACAAAATTCAACATAGGCACTTTACAAATCACGACGTGTGATTAAATTAGCTGATCTTTAGTTTCTCCCAGATAATCAGCGTATATGGGACCATATGGTTTGCTGAACAGGTGCCATGGCAACGGCCTGTTTCAAAAATCAGAGAAAAACTGGCTTTTTTGGTAAATCAACACAAGTGCTAAATGAAAAAGGAGAGAAGGAAACATGAAACTCAGACCATTGCAGGATCGCATTCTGGTGCAGCGCGTCGAAGAAGAAACCACGACCAAAGGTGGCATTATCATCCCGGATACCGCCAAAGAAAAACCGGCTGAAGGAAAAGTCAACGCCGTCGGGAATGGTAAAATCGGAGATGACGGCAAGCGTGTGGCACTGGAGATCAAGGTCGGCGACCGGATTCTGTTCGGGAAATACTCTGGCACAGAGGTGAAGATCGAAGGTGAAGAGTATCTGATCATGCGCGAAGACGACGTGCTCGGCGTCATTGAGTAACGATTACCCTACTAACGTGAGATATGGAGGTTAAGTAAAATGGCTGGTAAAATTATTAAATATGATATGAAAGCCCGCGAAGCGATGCTCAACGGCGTCAAAGCGCTTGCCGATGCAGTAGTTGTCACTCTTGGTCCGAAGGGCAGAAACGTAGTCATCGATAAATCCTGGGGCTCTCCCACCGTCACCAAAGACGGGGTCACCGTTGCCAAGGAAATCGAACTGGAAGACAAGTTCGAAAACATGGGCGCACAGATGGTCAAGGAAGTGGCCAGCAAGACCAGTGACATGGCCGGTGACGGAACCACCACTGCAACCGTTCTCGCCCGCGCCATTTACGAAGAGGGCCAGAAACTCGTCGCTGCCGGCAACAACCCCATGGCCATCAAGCGTGGCATCGACAAGGCTGTTGAAGTAGCTGTCAAAGAGCTTCACAAGATGAGCAAACCGACCAAGGATCAGCGCGAAATCGCTCAGGTGGGAACCATTTCTGCCAACAATGACGAAACCATCGGCAACATCATCGCCGAAGCCATGAACAAAGTCGGCAAAGAAGGCGTCATCACCGTTGAAGAAGCCAAGGGCATGGAAACCACCCTGGATGTGGTCGAAGGTATGCAGTTCGACCGCGGCTATCTCTCCCCCTACTTTGTGACCGACCCTGAAAAAATGGTTGCGTCCCTGGATGACCCCTTTATCCTTATCAACGAGAAAAAAGTCAGCAACATGAAAGACCTCCTGCCGGTGCTCGAGCAGGTGGCCAAAATGGGCAAACCCCTGATGATTATCGCCGAAGATGTTGATGGCGAAGCCCTGGCGACCCTGGTCGTGAACAAACTGCGCGGCACACTGCAGGTTGCGGCCGTAAAAGCTCCCGGTTTCGGCGACCGCCGAAAAGCCATGCTGGAAGACATTGCCATTCTCACCGGCGGGCAAGTCGTTTCCGAAGACCTGGGCATCAAAATGGAGAACCTCACCCTGGCCGATCTGGGCAAGGCAAAGCGCATCAGTATCGACAAGGACAACACCACCATCGTCGACGGCGCCGGTGCACGTTCTGCCCTGGAAGGCCGTGTCAAACAGATCCGGGCTCAGATCGATGAAACCTCCTCCGATTACGACCGTGAGAAGCTGCAGGAACGCCTGGCCAAACTGATCGGCGGTGTGGCCGTCATCAATGTCGGCGCAGCGACAGAGACCGAGATGAAAGAGAAAAAAGCCCGCGTCGAGGACGCCCTGAATGCAACCCGTGCAGCGGTTGAAGAGGGTATCGTTCCCGGCGGCGGCGTGGCGTTGGTGCGCTCCCTTGCCGCTCTGGAAAAAATCAAAATCAAAGCCGACCAGAAGTTGGGCGTCAAGGTGGTCATGCGCGCCATCGAAGAACCCCTTCGCCGGATCGCTTCCAACGCCGGTTACGAGGGCAGCGTAGTCATCGACAAGGTCAAAAACACCGAGGGCGCCATGGGTTACAATGCGGCGACCAATGAATATGAAGATCTCATTGCAGCTGGCGTTATCGATCCCACCAAGGTGGTTCGCTTCGCCCTGCAGAATGCGGGCAGCGTCGCATCGCTGATGCTGACCACGGAGGCCATGATTGCCGATAAGCCTGAGGAAAAGGCCGCTGACCCGATGGCCGGCGCCGGTGCCGGCGGCATGGGCGGCATGGGCGGCATGGGTGGTATGGGCGGTATGATGTAACCCTGCCGAGTTTGGTAAAAATAACCGGCCCCCGCATGTTACCTGTGCGGGGGCTTTTTTGTTTTCCCCCGTTGCCACGGTTACACTTGACAACACACCATTAATCAGGCTACTGAAATCAATGAGAAAGTTGCAATAGATACATCGATGACACCAAAAAATGAGGTATCTGATGAATTGCAGAACAAATTCAGCCGTTCTTTTTTTTGTTGTTCTGATCCTTCCGCTGATGTCCCCCCCCCTGATAACGGCTGGGGACCAGATCAATGTGGTCGAAAGTGAAGCCGGGTTTTACTATACCATCCAGAAGGGTGACACCCTTTGGGATCTGTCACAGCAGTTTAACAATTCCCCCTGGCTGTGGCCGGAATTATGGGAAGAAAACGACCAGATTTCGAATCCTCACTGGATCTTTCCCGGTGAGCGAATTCGCCTTTACAGAAAATCCGGTGCACAAGCCATGACGAAAACCGAACCATCCCAACCCGTTGGGGTGGTTCCCGTGCCTGCACCCGCCTCCGCAAAAAACGTTTCTGCGGCTCCTTATTTCGTATATTCTTCGATCGACAGTGTCGGATTCATCCGAAAACCGCCGGTTTCCTCATTGGGTACTATCTTCGAGGTTCAGGGAAGAAAAGTCCTGATCAGCGAAGGAGACATGGTCTATATACGCCCTGCAGGCATTTCTGCGCAGGGGGCACTCATCCCCGGCAGCCGGCATACCGTCTTCAAGTACATGAAACCGACGGATGAACCCCACGCAACGGAAACCATCGGGACCCAGCATTATATTCTTGGCATCGTGGAAATAACCAAAAAAGAGCCGGACATGGTGATCGCGAAGGTCCTGAAATCATTCCGCACAATTCGTGTTGACGACCAACTGATGCCTTTCAGCCCGCGGCATTCCAATATCGAGCTCAAACCCAGCGTCCCCGGAATCGAGGGTAAAATCATCACGTCCGAAGAGCATACCAAATTGATTGGCGACTATATGCTGGCCTTCATCGACAAAGGTCGTGCGGACAACATCGACGTGGGCCAGCAATACAGCATCTACAATTCGCAGAAAATGGTATTGGAAAACAACCAGATCAATTCCAAAGCGCTTCCCCCGGTTGATTTTGGAACCTTTGTCGTCCTTCATACCGAGGAAACCACATCAACCGTCATCATCACGATTACCTCGAAACACATCTCCCCCGGGGAACGATTCAGAACACCAATCCAGTAGGCCGCCTCTCAGTCCCGCAGACATGGGTAAACCGGCCATCTGAAAATAAACTTGGCGCAACCGGGAAAAAACGCCTGCCCCCCGGGGCGGGCGTTTCGATTGGGAATGGGACGTTTACCGGAAAAAGGATGCGACCGTCACCACAGATCGCCACCGGATGTGACGCGAAGCACTTCCTGATAGGTAGTGATGCCCTCCAGCAGTTTCTCCACCGCGCTTTCCCGTAATGAAGCCATTCCCTCCGCTCTGGCCTGCCCTGCCAGGCTTGCCAGGTCGGCGTCCGGAACCGTCAGGGCTTTGATGGCATCGGTGTATGGAAGAACTTCATGGATGGTGGTCCTTCCCAGGTAGCCGGTCCCCCTGCATTTCTGGCATCCCTTGCCATGAAAAAGCGACAACATGCCCGATTTTCCGGTTTCCAGTCCCAGGGCCTTGAGCCGTGCGGCCTCTACGGCAATGGGCGTTTTGCAGGCATTGCAGATTTTTCTGACCAGCCGCTGGGAAAGGATTCCCCTGAGTGTCGCCTGGATAAGAAAAGAGGGAACGCCCAGGTCCATCATCCGGATAATCGACGACGGGGCATCGTTGGTGTGCAGGGTCGACAGCACCAGGTGGCCGGTAAGGGCCGCCTGAATGGCATTCTCAGCTGTTTCCAGGTCCCTCAGTTCTCCCACCATGATGATATCGGGGTCTTGCCTGAGAATATTGCGCATGATCGTCCCGAAGGTGATTCCCACCTGCGGCCTGACGGCAATCTGGTTGAAATCTTCATGCACCATTTCAATGGGATCCTCAATCGTCGTAACATTGACCTTCGCATTGCTGATTTTTCTGAGCGTGGAGTAGAGCGTGGTGGACTTTCCACTGCCCGTCGGGCCGCAGACCAGAACCAGGCCGTGGGGATGGGATATGATCTGGTTATATTTGTCCATGTCCACAGATGAGAATCCCAGGTTTTCGAGATCCTGGAACAGGATGTCAGGGTCCATGACCCGCATGACCACCTTCTCACCGAATGCAACGGGTACCGTGGACACGCGAATCTCGACCTCCACGTCCTTTTTGCCCGTTTTGATGCGCCCATCCTGGGGGCGCCGCTTCTCGGCCATGTCGAGGCCGGACAGGTTTTTGATCCGGCTGATAATCGCCGAATGGACATTTTTAGGCAGTTTGTAAACCGTGTGCAACACACCGTCAATCCGCATTCTGACCAGGCTGAGATCCCGCTTGGGCTCAATATGAATGTCACTGGCTTTTTGGTCGAAGGCATAAATGAACAGGTGGTTGACCGCATTGACCACATGCTGGTCGGTGGACGGCAGTTCGTCCGCGGATTGAAGCTGGATGTATTGCTCCAGGTTGCCCAGGTCCACGCCGGGTCCGGCAAACTGATGCTCAGCCGCTGCGATGGACCGCTTAAAGCCGAAGAATTCTTCGATAAGTTTGATGATGTCCGACCGGGGACTGACCACCGTGTTCACCTGCATCTGGCAGGCCCGCGTAATATCCTCCAGAACTTCCAGGTTAAAGGGATTCGGCGTGGCAACGGTAAGTTGCCCCTGGCTGATCCCGATGGGCAGGACCAGGTGCTTTTTGGCAAAGGAGATGGGGATGGTCGTGGTGACGACATTCAGGTCCAGTTTCAGGGGGTCGATCTTGACAAAGGGGATTCCCCAGACGCCCGCAAGGGTTTTAAAAATGGTATCCTCGTCGAGGGTTTTCGACGGGTCATCGTTCCGCTTCAGGTTAAGGGCAACGATGGCATCGAAAATGAGAAACGGATGGTTCTGGTCAAAACCGTCAACCCGCTCCTGTTTGGAACGGCGCAGGTTAACCTGCTTTACCAGGTCAGAACGGTTGGCGTACAGGTCCCGGGCCTGCTGAAATGAAATCAGCCCGTTTTGTTCAAGGGCGGAAAGGAGACGTTTGGCCGACAGCCGTTCATCCACGAGAATATCTCCCTTCGCTCAAGCCGAATGCCAGTTGGCGGTGGTGATGCTTCGGATGACATTTTCGATCCACCCCATGGTGCGAACCACGGATCGCTGGTTTTCAGGCGTGCCGCTGAGTTGGGACAACTCTAACCCGTACTCGCTGATTTGCCTGAGCAGCCCCACATCATCACGTGTTCCCACACGGCCGACACCGCGGACAATGATTTTAAGGTGCTGCAGAAAAACCGGCAGATAGCTGGCCGCCCTGAGGTGGCGATAGATCCCCGCTTTGGGATCGCCATATTCGGTCAATGCCGAAACCAGAACGAGCCGTGCGGTTTTTCCCGACAACAAGGAAAGGAATATGAAAATCTCACGCTCGAGAAACAGCAGGTGGCGGACGGAGGGCGTCTGTCTGCCGGATGTGGTGGCGTTCAGGCGCGCAACCAGTTTCTCGTGGATGGCACGGACCTTGGTGGAGAACCGGTACTCGACCGAATCGATGCGGAACTTCGCGTAGTGCACCACGTCCCTGTCCAGCCCGTTGCGGACATTCAGGACTTCCTCCGGTGTCATTTCGATATCGACGTCAAGTTCCTTGTTGTATGTCCTGAGAAGGATGTTGGCCAGCATGATGGCATTCCGATCCGACGGTTCCACCTGGTCCGGATGCCTGCAGAAATCCGCCAGCAAAAAGCGCAGTGCGTGTTTGGGCCGATTGATCCGGCTGATCAGGTGCTGCAGGGCATTGAGAAAAGAAACACGGTTGGCGCGGCCCTTGAGCACCTTGAAATAACACCACAGCAGTTCGAAAGCGTGATTCCCATGCCGCGCCAGTTCATCGAGCATCGGCTCGAATGTCTTGCGGATAAAGTTGCCCTGGTTATCAAACAGGCGTTCGATCAAAAGCGTTATCTTCTCGGTGTCGTGTAAAGGAATTTTGAAAGAGCGGGAAACCGCCTCGAGGTTGGCATCGTTACGACATTTGACCAGGCGGTCGATCACCATCAGCTGCCGTTCCGTTTCACGGCTCTCCTTGCCCAGCGACAGGATGGTCAGGAGTTCTCCATTTACGTTTCCGATGAGGGTGGACTTGCCGTCGATATCAACCCGCAAGGCATCCCGTCGGACGGTTACCGCGTCCAGCGCCTCGCCCGACACCCTGTAAACCCCTGTCCGCAAAAGGTTCATCAGGATCGTCAGCATCTCCTGGAAAACAGCGTCCTTCCTGAGGGCGTTCAGAATCAGACTATAGGTGCGCAGCTGCTTTAAAAACGTATCGGCGCCCATATCGTCGTAGTCATTTAAAATGGCAACGGCTGCAGCGTCGTGAAGGCGCTGATCCTCGGAAAACGCTTGATGAATCAACTGCAATGCCTGTTCCTTCAGGTTGTTCACATTGGAGTCTTTGGCAGGATCGATGTCAGCGGATAAAAATCTGCCGTCCTTCATTGAATTTCTCCATCTGATTGAAATCGCCGGCTCGTATTTCAAACTTTCAAAGGTAGAAAACAGGACTGAAAGATGAGCCTGCAAAACTGAAAATGTCAACTTAACCAGCCGCAACCAGCGGCATTTTTATTTTCAGCATCGCTGCGGCACGGACGCCGCAGGCACCCTCATTCCGTTACGGGCAGCATATCACAGGCATTCACCAAAAGCCAATTCGCAGTTTTCGACAGGCAGGGCCGCCAGGTTTTTTCAAGCGCTGCCGCTTCCCCGGCTTCCCATCCAAACCGGACCCGGGTGCCAGGCCAGCGTGAGCAGATGCCCCATTCCGGCGACAGGACATTCGTGTGTTTCCCTTCATTCTGTATTCAGCCCGTCTCCGGGTCCTTAAAACGGTCATGCTAAATGATAGGATTTTACCCCCAACAAATTGCCAATCGGCTCGTATTGCCGAGGGCGCCTGCCATGCAGATATTTCTGTAGCACATAAAACAAGGAACCGTTCACACAATATTTAAATCAGCGCATCAGCGGGTTGACCGGCTGTGATAGCAAGCGAGGTATGAAAATGAATCGTCACCTGAACACCATTCTGGATATGATTGAGAAAGAATTCCGGTTCAAAGTCAAAAAAGGATCCAGGCACTACATCGAGGTCAGTGTCGGGAAACAGGCGCAGAAACTGGGCTACGATGACCTGGAGGAAAAATACCGGAACACGTATGCCATTGTACCGTTGAAATCGCCACAGAGCGGCATGAAGGTCCGCATCGACGGCCGCACCTTTGTCAACTACGCCGAATACGGTTCCGGTATTGCCGTGCCCGGGCACCTGGCCAGGGAGGCCGGGCAGTCATTCAAAAGCTTTGTGCCGAACGACAGCATGATCTGCAACTTTACCTGATCATGCCCATGCGGCGGCGTCGATCCTGCAGCACCGGTCCGGCAGGTTCCCGCCCGTTGATGCACTTGAGAAAGCTGGCCGATTTTAGTATGTAGACCCTCCAGCAGCGTCCCGGTTCCTCGGGTACGGAAAACATGCGGAGGGTCCGATTTTGAAAAACCGATGGCATATCGTTTACTGCGATGAACAGATGGATCCGTGTCCGGTTACTGAATTTATAGATGGATGCGATCAAAAACACCAGGTGAAAATCATCCGGTTTTTGTCCCTGCTGGAGGAGATGGGGCCCACATTGCCGCGTCCCTACGCAGATTTGTTGCGGGATGGCATTCATGAGTTGCGGATCAAACTGTCCGGTGATCAGGTTCGGATGCTCTACTTCTTCTGTTTTCGCAAATTCATCGTATTTTATGTGGCCTTTGTAAAAAATACCCGAAAAGTTCCCGAAAAATTCATCGACCGCGTCAAGCGCTACCGCAGCCACTTTCTGTATAACGTGACGCCGGAAGCGCTGGAGGACCTGGTAAATGGAGTCCTTTAGAGATTACTTCAAGAATAAAATGAACGATACCGGCTTTCGGACCGTGTATGACGCCGAATGCCACGTATGTGCGAACACGATGGGAATTTTCGAAAAAGCGGACCGTGAAAAAATTCCTCTGGCCCGTCTGGCCAGGGAGGTGGACGCTGAGTTGCCGGAACTTGAAGCGTTGCGTGATGCAGACCATTGTGATCCCCGCCTGGCGGTTCGCCTCTGCCGGCGACTGGGGATTAGGCAGCCGGATGACTGCCCGAGACTGGGATAAGCTTCAGCAATCGCCCCCGGAATTTTACGGCACACGCATTGGGGTTTTGCTGCCCCGCGCCATGCTAACTGAGAATCACCGGTCAAAGCCCCCTACCGGAGATAATCCCCTTGGCTGCCCCAAATGATCCGGGTGATGGTGTCTGCCCCCCTGTGTGAAAAACGTCCTGATTGGCGGCATCGTTCTTTTTCTGCGTGCCTTTCTTTTTGCACCCCCTCAGGAAATCTGGTTTGAGCGCCACATCCAAAAAGACTGGTGGTCGGCGCCCCCCCCTGCCCTGACCCGTTGCGGCGGATCCGGGAAGGCATGAACGACCTGGTGCAGCATCCCGGAACGCTATTGGCCAGTTAAAAAAATGGCTTCACCTCTTGCCGCCAATTTTCGATCGCAGGTTGATCGGCCAGCGCGCAGGCACCGACGGGACGCTTCGTGCATCCCATTTCTGTGGATTCCTCATGACCGATTTCATGCCGGTGAAAGATGCCGGCCGCCCGCAGGATGCGGCCGGGATAGGCGGCGACCCAGAAAGCGGCACAGAAGCTGCTGTCGACTGATCACGACCAACGCCAATGCCGATATCTGGCCCGCACCGGTTTGACAATCCTCCCCATTCAACTTATTTTCTCCGGATAAAGGAGAAAAGGAGGAGCCATTTCAAAAAACAAACCGGATCTTTCAAGTACTTATTGGCAATAGTCGTATTTCATGTTCTGGTGGTCGATGCGGCAGCCGACATGGTCAATCCGATGGGACCAGCCGACAGCTGGCAAAAGGATCCGAAACCACCTGCGACCATCCGGGTGGTCACCGCATATAACGTCGGAGATCCCAGACAGACGGACGATACCCCCTGCATCTCGGCAAATGGCGAAGACATCTGCAAAGCGCTGTCAATGGGCAAAAAAAGATGCGCGGCGAATTTCGTACCGTTGGGCACGCGGCTGCATGTTGAAACGGTAGGCGTTTGCCTGGTAACGGATCGGACGCACAGGCGATATCGGGAGCGGGTAGATATTGCCATGCACAAACACGAGTATCAGAAAGCGCGGCATTTCGGCCGGCAGCGCCTGATGGTGGAAGTCATCGATACCCGGCGATAGGGATGCGGCCAGCCGGTTCTGCAGGCGGACGAGACATGCTGCAGAAGGCTGACGGACTGAACCGGACCATACTTCTCAGGCCTCTGCTCCCTTCTCTACCCGGCAATGCATGCGCGCAACCGGGCCAGGCGCTTCTGATGGGAAAGGGTTGCCGGTCTGGTAACGGTGGAGACTCACAGCGTCCGGTGGGCCAGGCTTTCACTGCGGCCTGCCGGTGTGATCCGTATAAAATCCAGCTTGCGCTGCAGTTCCCTGATCGTGGCGGCCCCGCCATAGGTCAGGCCCGAGCGGAGGCCCCCGATGATATCCGCAACGATCGCCTCTTCGCTCTCACAATAGGGCACATCGACCGAAACGCCCTCTGCCGTCTTCCACTCGGCCATGCCGCCGTGATACTTGTCCTGAACCTCGCTGCTGGCCATTCCGCGATAGGATTTTACAAGCACGTCCTCACCGTCCCCCTTCTTTCTTCTTATGACCGGCCCCGGGGTCGGCCGCGATCCGGCCAGCATACTGCCAATCATTACGAAATCGGCTCCGAAGGCCAGCGCCTTGACAATATCTCCGGGTGCTCGGATGCCCCCGTCTGCCACAATGGAACGATCGACCCGGGCGGAGTTTCGGATCGCTGTGAGGTTGGGCACCCCGAAACCGGTCTTGATGCGTGTCGTACATACCGAACCGCCCCCGATGCCGACCTTGATGATGTCGGCGCTGAGGGACGCCAGATAGTCGGCGCCTGCATAGGTGGCCACATTACCGGCCATGATGCAGGCCTCCTTGCCCAGCATATCCCTGATGGCTTTCAAAGTTTTACCGACATAGCGGGCATGGGCATGGGCGACATCGATGCAGAAAAGATCCGCGCCGGCATCCCGAAGGGCTTCTGCCCGGGCCATATCATCGGCTGAGCAGCCGATGGAGACAAAGGCCTTGTGGGCGCAGGCCTTGAAAATATCAACATTGTCCTGAATGGGCATAAACCGGTGGATCACACCGACCCCTCCCTTGGCGCCGATGAAATCGGCCATGGCGGATTCGGTGATGGTATCCATATTGGCGGTCATCACGGGAATCTGCAGATTCAGCTTGCCGGTCTTGTCCGTCATGGCGGTGTCAACAATTTTTCGCGATTCCCAGTGGTTGTATGACGGAACGAGAAGCACGTCATCGTAGGTGATCGCATCGGTCATGGTATCCTCCTCAGTCGTGGGCTGGCACATCGGCCAGCAGAAATAGCATCAGCCCCCGCCCCTGATGATGCTGGGCCCAAACGTGCAGGCGCTTTGCAGAAAATCGTAACGGCCAACGGGCGTCAGGTTCGATTACGGCCCCCGTCCAAACCTCTTTGCAACTCGGTCTTTACCGCCTTTGCAATGGTTTCGAACCGATACGGCTTCTTCACGTAGGCGCCGGCGCCCAGCTTGCGCGTCTCGTGAACCCGATCCGATTCGGAAAATCCACTGGTAATCACGGCCCGCTGACCGGGGTGGATGCGGACGATGCGCCGATAGGTTTCAAGTCCGTCGATGCCGGCGTCCATGATCATGTCCAGGACCACCATGTCCACACGGTGCGTCTTCAAGTAATCAGCGGCAGCTTCGCCGCTGGACACGCTTTCCACTTGATAGCCGAGCCGGGTGAGCATTCCCGTGGCAATTTCCCGCTGTTCCTCGACATCATCAACAACCAGGATGCGCTCACCGGCGCCTTTCAGATCCTCAAGGGTTCCGGGCTCCCCCGCCTTCATCCGATGCTCTTTGTTTGAAGGAAAATGAAGGGTCACCGTGGTGCCTTGTGCCTGATGACTCTGGACGTCAATGGTCCCCCGGTGGTCCTTGACGGTTCCCCATACCACTGCCATTCCCAGACCGGTGCCGCTTCGACCCATCACTTTTTTGGTGTAGAACGGCTCGAAAATCCGTTCAATGTCCGCTTCGGAGATACCGATGCCGTTGTCCGTAACCCGCAGGACCACGTAATCCCCCTCCTGGATATCGTCATACCCCTTTGTGAGGGCGTCGACATATCGATTTTCCGTTTCTATGCGGATACGCCCTTCCTTCAGGATTGCCTCCGCAGCATTGGAAATCAGGTTCATCACGGTTTTATTGAGATGAACCGGCGATCCGGTAATATCGAAGAGGTCATCAGACAGGTCAAGATCCAATTGAACGTCCGTATGGTGGGCCCGCAACAGCTCATATTCAGGGCTTTTGAGGTATTCACGGATCACCTGGTTCAGGTTGACCACCTCGGACACCGACACGCCCCGTCGCGCCAGGGTCAACAAATCCTGAACGATATGGGCGGCCCGCTCACCGGATTTCTGGATGGTGCGGATGGGTTTATGCAAGGGACTTTGTGCCGGCAGGTCCATGAGAATCAACTCGGGGTAGCTGACCAGGCCGGACAGGACGTTGTTCAGGTCGTGGGCCACACCGCCGGCCAGCATGCCGATGGCCTCCATTTTCTGGGCGCGCTGGAGCTGCTCGAGCAGGCGTTTCTTTTCCGCCGCTGCCGTCACCTGATCGGTGATATTCCGACTCATTCCCAGGGCCAGGTCCTCGGAAACCGCCACCAGCCGGCACTCGTAATTTCTGACACGGCCGCCGGACGCAAGTTCGTACTCGAATACCCTCACCTCCCCGGTCTCGAATGCCCGGGCAAGCTGCATGCGGAATAATCGGGCGATGTCTGCCGGCATCACATAACCGATTTCCCGCCCGATGCACCGATCCGGCGATTCCGGAAGGTTTTTCGGATCGCCCCTCATATCAAGAAACCGACCATCACGGTCAAACTGGAACAACCCATCCGGGATGGCATTCAAAATGGCCCGTGTCCTGGCGTCACTTTCCCTGATTTTATCCTCTGCCCGCTTGCGTTCGACCACTTCTTTCTGCAGCGATCGCTCACGATGGCGGACTTCATCCGCCATTTTGCGGAACCGTCGGGCAATATCGGCCAACTCCTCATGATGGACCTCATCGAACCGGTAGTCACCGTCTCCCCGGGCCACCCGGTCCATCCCCTGGCGGAGTATGGCCAGGGGTTTGCGCATGAGCACCCGCAATACGATTCCCGTGGCGATGACAATGACCACCAGGGATACCGCCAGCACCATGATGGCGGTATTGCGAAGCCATGCCAGATCCTTGCGATAGGCGTCCGGCGATAATGAGAACCGAACCTGGCCGATCGGTTTCCCGGTATGAACAATCGATACCTCGCGAACGATCGGATCGTCCGGGTTGTCCCGCCTGAATTCAAAATGAACGGTCCCGTCAACACCGCGGATTAGAATGGCCGTGACCCGATCATTACGGGCAAAGCCCTCGCCGATGCGCCGGATCTGCTCGTCGTCAAAGTCCCAGATCGGCACGGCCAGCGTCTCGGACAGGTTGATGGCATACTCGTCCGCTTTTGCCTGCAGCTGGTGGAAAAGATCGGCTGCCTGGCGATGGTATATCAAAAGAAGCAGGACCCCTTCCACGATGAACACCAGCAGCACCAGACTGATGGAGAGTTCCATGGAGATGGATCGGCGCCGCAACGCGTCGATCCCCCTGAGGTGCGGGCTCCGTGGCCTTGGCTTTCGGGCCGTGTCTTTTTCAGGGTTCAAGCGCAACGATTCCTTGTGAGTGCTCTGCTAATGCGGTTCATAGGCGTATTTACGGCAGATCTGCCGGTAGCTGCCGTCTGACTTCATTTCGTCCAGCACCGTCTGCCACAGCCGGATGACATGGGGAGAGGTCTTTTTAGAAAAGGCAATATAGTTGCCCACGGTACGGATGGCATGCGCCAGTTCCAGTTGGTCCGGCGGCACGCCGGCCTGTCTGGCCAGATGCGGCATGTTGAAATCCGAGCTGACCCACAAATCGACATTCCCCCGTTTGAGGTGCATCACGTTGGTGACATTTTTATTGGTGGGCACCAGGTTTTTAAACCCCAGGGTTTCCAGATATTGCATTTTGGCGTCCTGATTATAGGTGCCGATGCGCGCCACCCGTTTGGCCGCATCCATGTCGGCAACCTGGACGCCGCTTCCTTTCCATCGGTAAAAGCCCCAGCGCTGACGGTAGAGCGGCCCCACCCAGGCGAACCGGTCTTCACGCTGGGGAAGCCGCGTCGTGGAAAAAAGCGCGGTGTCCGCATCCGACAGGGCCAGGTTGTATCCCCTGGCCCATGGCACCAGCGATATCGTATCCGGCTGGCCGATCCGGAGAAGGATTTCCCGGACGATCTCGGTGGACAGCCCCTTGATCCGCCCCTTTTCTAAATAGGCGGACGGAGGGGAATCTTCCGAGTAGAGCTTCAGGGGATAGGACCCACCGGCAGGGCCGGTCTGCCGTTCGGAGACCATGATGGCGTCAGGAGGCAGCCATTTTCGCGTCAGCCACCAGAAAGTGCCGTCCGATTTCATTTCATCCAGGGTCGCCTGCCACTGCCTGACCGTGGCCATGGATGTCTGTTTGGAAATGGCGATATAGGAAAAATGCGCCTCGTAGGTAAAGACGGCCTCGATTTCCCCGGGATCGATGCCAACCGAACGGGACAGATGCTCGGCGCCGATGTTGTCAAAAAAACAGAGGTCCACCCGGCCGGATATCAGTTTAAGGATATTGCTCTGCGGACTGTTGGAACTGTCAAGATTCGTAAATCCCAATGATTTTAAAGTTTGTTCCTTGAAATCGTCCCGGTAGGTGCCAATGGCACCCACCTGCCTGGCGGCATCAATGGAATCGATGCGCAGGGCATCCTTTTTTCTGGCATAAAACGCCAGTTTGACGGTGTACAGCGGTCCGACCCAATGAAACAGCGGATCCCGTTCCCGGGTACGGGCAGTGGTAAAAAGGACCACATCGGATTCGATGCGCAGCCGCTGGTACGCCCTGGCCCATGGAAGGACCTCAATGCGGTCCGGAATACGCAAGCGTCGGGCGATTTCCCGGACCACCTGTGTGGTGGCGCCGGTCAGCGATCCGCCTTCCAGATAATTGAACGGGGGCAGGTCCTCGGTAAGAAGCGTCATATCAGCGGCTGCGGAAACGCTTGTTGAACCGAGGAGCAATACCAGCGATAAGAATACGGAAGTCCATTTCATCCGTCGATCCAATCAAGGAGTTTTTACGGGCGGGGGGTATCATCCGGTCAATCCGGTTCCGGTTTTAAGCCCTTTCGCGTCGCCAACCGGATACCCGAGGTCCTTTTTCCATGTTCATCCCGGATCCGGGCATTCCTTCGTAAACCCCCGAATGGCGAGGCCTCCCCTGAAAACGGTCAAGGCTGAACATGACCGTCCAAAGCCCCGATCATTCCACCTTCACATGGGTTTTCATTTCCGACAAATCGATTTCCGTTTCCCCTGTTTTTTCATATTTCAGCGCCCGATCACGAAAATCGCCGGCGTCGATTTTTTCCCTGATCCACCCATGCCAGGACGCTTTTTGTGACGCGGCGATGGCGTTGAAATTACCGGCCGGGTCAAACCGGTCCAGCGCGTCGTCAACAATCCAGACGCAACAATTGCATTTTTTCCGGCCATCCTCGAACACCCGGAAAAAATAACGAAACATGTTGCTTCCCGGTTTGAGCCCCTCTTTGATCTCAAAATTCTTGTATGTCCATGTCTCTTCCATCGTTTCCCTCCCGCATCAGGTACGCGTTAAAATTTCAACATAAGAATACGCTTGGCCATTTACAACCAATCCCTGCACAAATGGTCCTGTCCCGGATTTCCCGCATATCGTTGAGGCATCGCGGCCCTTTGCTTGCGGTCAATGAAATGATGATTATTCTCATTTTCGTTGTATTTTTCCTGTACAGTACCGGAAAAAACGCAACCGGCCGATGAACGTCGCACTGCCGGACGGTAATGCCGATATTGAAAATCAGTTCGTGCGCAGCCGCGGCGACGTCATCTTTCAAAAAGTGCCCCATGCGGCCATGGGAATGCCGCCCGGAGAAACCGACGTCATCCGCTGCCGCTTGAGGATCATGATAAAAGGATTCACCAATGACGATCAACAGCAACAGATATATTGAAGTACCGGTAATGACAGTGGCGGATGCGGCCCGATTTATCGGCGTGGGCAAGAAAGTGATTTATCAACTGATCGAATTCGATGAAATACGCGCGGTGCGTGAGCACGGCAAAGTATTGATCGACAGGAGCAGTCTGGAAGCCTTTCACAGCAGTGGCAAACGGCCGTAAACCGGCTTTGGGCGGCAATCAGGAATCGTGCCGCCCACGGCAAGGCACAACCCGGCATTCTCTTGCCGTGAGGCCTCCTGTGCGGATCATTTCCAGGCGCAGCGGCAATTACCGGAATGCCGTTCCTTTATCTGGTGCAAGGCCCATCGATGATGAACAAACCCGGTTTCCCTGCCACGACAGGGTATCAATCGACGGTAGTGGACAATGGGTTCGGCATCGTATTTGAAAACAGCGCACTTATGGTTCGTTGATGGCAATGCCTCTTTTTCGGAAATCTTCCAGGATACCGTCGAGTTGGGCCTGGGTGCAGTCATCGATGCGGTAGGCCTTCTGCCCGCCATCGGTGAAGAATAATACCAGGTTGTCCGGGTTTTCAAGGTACACGCCGCGGATATAATCACTGTCGAGCCAGGGATCGAGCATCTTTATAAAATCGTCCAGTCGACACGTTTCCATTGCCTGCCTCCCTTCAAGTTCAAATGAGCGGGTCCCTGGTTCAATCTGCGGACCGACGGGGTCCGGGGCCATGATTATACAATGCGCACGTTTTCTGTTTTGGCTACCGGGAAAAAACAGGGCCCCGATTCTATCATTTTCTTTTTGACAGGATTCCCATCGTCATCCAACGGGATTGCGGACCCAGCCGGTATGGGCATAAAGATTCGGCAGGATATGGGATCATGACCGATAAAGACCGCGAAAAATGGAACTCAAGGTACCTGAAACAGCGGGGGGGCCTTACCCCGTCATCGATCCTGATGAAATTCTGGGGCCTGGCATCCTGCGGGAAGGCGCTGGATATTGCCTGCGGAAACGGAAGAAACAGCATTTTTCTGGCAAAAAAAGGGTTCGTTGTGGATGCCGTCGACATATCAACGGTGGCCACGAATCGATTGGCGGGCGAAAATCCGAATATCCATGTCGCTTGCCTGGATATCGACTCCTGGCAGATTATCCCCAACCGCTATGACCTCATTGTCAATGTCCGCTTTCTGGACAGGCGCCTGTTTCCGATGATCCGCGAAGGGCTTAAACCCGGCGGGGTACTGATTTTTGAATCCTTTCTGGATGGGCACAAGGATGCGTATTGCCTGAAACCGAAGGAATTGCTCAGGGTGTTTCAATCACTTCGCATCGTATATTACGAAGAGAAAAAGGCAAGCCATGGTGCCAGATTTGATCAAACCGCCTCGCTGGTTGCCATTAAAACCGAGTGAGACGGTTTTTGCCCGCACGGACCCGGAGAGCCAATGGTCCTCTCCCACCGGAGATTCGAACAAACGAAGACAGCCTGAGAGGGTGAGAGAACGGCGGCCTGCATCCCGCCGCCTGTAATCCTTTTCAGCCGCGACATCCGGGTTTGAGTCTTTTGGAACCGCTATCTGCGGCGTCGGCCCATCAGTCGAGCAGCAGGTTAATAATCAGGCCCGGCAGGGCCGTGCCGTGCCGTCCGGTTTTAAGATTCAGTTGAATGGTTTGTACGCCCTCGTCCGGCCATGTGTCCAGAAAATCGTCCAGCCCCAATTTGACCTGAATATTGTCGCCGTCCACCATGTTCCCGTCATCGCGGTTGTAAGTGACAGCCCACTTCAGGTTGCGGCGGCTTTCGGCGATCCCGCTGCATGACAGCAATTCGACGAGGTGGTTTCTGCCGGGTTCATAAAAATGCTCGATTTTCAGTGTCTTCGACACGTGGTCGAGCATTACCAGTTCGTTATACCAGGTATATCCGGGGATGACGAGATAGGGGCAGGTGTCGTGGTCAAGGCTGATGCGCTGGCCACCGGCAACTATGGTTTTCGCATCATGGGTGGAGACGTACAGCCCGCCATTTTGTGAGAATCCATCGTTCAGGTAATCGCTGTCATTCGTGATGCCCACATAATCGTGATCCGGATCCAGCAGATCATACCAGGCGGGAATCCCGCCGCTCAGGTGGTCAGCAACATAATGGCCGCCACCATATTGGTTAAAAATCGGGGAAAGATATCCCTTGAAGGGACAATCACGGATGAGCACGGGTTGGACGATCAACCGCCGAGGCATTTTCAGCGTGTGGCTGCAATCGCTCCAGGATGGCGCAAAGATGGGCAGACCGGATCCAAAGCTGCGAACGGTGATAATTGTATCCCGATTGACTGAAAAAAAACAACCTGAAAGTAAATGTCAGATGACCCGCAGGCATCGGCCGGAAGAAGCACTGTCAGGCGCGATGCCGGTCAATGAATTTCCGGAGGACGTCTCTTTTCCGTCCGGTGAATCCGAGCCAGGAGAGCGCTTCATGTTCATTATTAAAAATGGCGATGCCATTTTTGGTCGGTTTCAGCCGGCACGGTTCAACGGCGATGCTGACTTAAGGCATGGGAACCTGATCGGCCAATCCACTGCTGAGGGAACGGTCCTGCCCGCAGCGTGCAAAGCCATCCCCGCTCCAGGGGGGCACCCGACCAGGATACACCGGGAAGCACCCCCTTGACAGGAATAGTGATCTCTGCCAGCCTGATTGCGTTCTGCGGCCATTTTCCATATCGGGGTCAGGTATTCCCGCGCATGGCGCTGACCGGACACGGTAACGCCGCGCCAGTCCATGCCGGCGCCGGCTTGCCCGGAAATGAATCCATTGAGAACACCGAAACCCGTCTCGGGCGGATCAGGACCTCGCTGCAACCCGGCCATGATGCCCGGGTGCCCGGTTTTGGCAAGGTTCAGTGCGACGGGCAAAAAGGGCCGCAAAGGCCGTCATCCGGCTACGGGTGGGGCGTTTTCCTGCCGGCCAGGCGGGCTGTGGCATTCAGGTGTTCTGGAAAATACCGGGAAGAAGGTGAACGGGGGCTGACATGTGCGGCAGGTTTGTAAGGTTCAGACGGCTCGAAGCGTTGAAAAAAAGCTTTCCCATCGATGTGGCCAGCGCCCAGGTCGGGCCCAGCTACAACGTCTCCCCGACTCAGGAAATTCTGGCCATTACCCGGCATGACCGAAAAAATCATTTAGAGAAACTTCACTGGGGACTGGTTCCTTTCTGGGCAAAGGATACCGCCATCGGCAGCAGGATGATCAACGCCCGGTCTGAAACGGTGGATACCAGGCCCAGCTTCAAAACGGCCTTCAAATGGCGAAGGTGCTTGATCCTCGCCGATGGATATTTCGAATGGAAGGGAGAAAAAGGCCGGAAGCAGCCCATGTTCATCACCTTGCCGGACCGCCGCCCCCTGGCTTTTGCAGGCCTGTGGGAAACCTGGGATGCCAGGGGAAAGGCGCCGGCCCCATATCGCTCGTGCACGATCCTCACCAGAGAATCCAGTGCGTCGGTCGTGGCCATTCACAACCGGATGCCTGTGATTTTGAAACCGGAGGCCTTTGGGCCTTGGCTCAGCCGCGGCAACCAGGATGTCAAGTCACTGCTGGCGCTTATCCACGACAACGTTTACACGACGCTGAGAAGTTACCCCGTATCCAAACAGGTCAACTCGGTAAAGGTCAACAGGCCGGGCAACATACGCCCTCTGGAGGCGCATGCCGAAGGATAGGCGGGGCCGCCGCCTTCCGCTTGCACGGAAAGTGCCGCGGCACAGCGACGGCATGCGCAGCAGATCCCGTTGCAACGCCCCCCCAGCCTCCGACCCAAAACCGGTTAAAACGACCGCCGCACATCATCCGGGGCGATCTTGGCAAAGTAAGCGTCCCATAGGCACCGGTCGGTCACCGGCATTCGGGGGGTGTCTGTGTGCAGTGGGTTTTTTTCAGGCGATCCGTATATCTCTCCCAGAACCCCTTTTTCGTTTTAGCGTCCGCAGTGTCAAATCGACGCAGGCACTTGTCCGAGCAGAAGTAATGGGTCCCCTTGTCATCTTTGGCGGTAAATTGCACCTTGCGCGGATCGATGGTCTTTCCGCATACGGGATCCACGACGGTCTCCGGGACGGTCTTGTTTTCGGTCATGGGCCAGCCTCCTTACAGGTTATGGTTGCGGGTTGTCCGGCAATGGGGGCACAGCATACAACATGAATATAAGACCTTATTTTTATTTGGCACCCACGGATCGGAAGTCGCTCTCAATCGCCGCCAATTGGACGCTGCACAGGGGTTGTCCCCTTACATCAAGGATCAATCTTCATCCAGAAGCAGAAAAAGGGCACTTTGGGAGCCCGACGGTGTTTTTTTAATCCCTACATTGATTGCCGGGTAATCTCTGCTGGTTTCCGCCAGAATGAATATATCGCCATCCTTGCTCAGGATACCATGGAGGGCCTCACCACCCGGTGTATTCACCGTCAGTTCGCCATTTACGGAAAGCGTGTAAGTGAAACTGCCGTCTCCTGTCAGGCCCTCCGGCCTGGACGTGTATAATTCCCTGAACGTTCCGTTTCCCTTTCCGTCCAGGACCATCTCAATGATGCCGGACGCAGGGCTGTCAGCATTCTGGCTCAGCCCCGGGTTGTCAATCTCATCGGCAAATTGGCTCATCAGATACCGTCCCCTGGCCGTGGAGGCATCCATGTCACCGTCGGATTTTTCAATACCGACAAGGATCCCGCGTTCTTCGGCAAGGATCAAAGGGAAAGTGAACACACTGCCGTCCTGACTGATGATACCCGTATGGTCGATGGAGGACTCCGTTGGCGGCAGGTCGATGGTCACGGTTAGATTTCCATCAGCCGGGGTGGAGTCGATGCTGTAGGTGAATGCACCGTTTTCGATTTCCCCGTCAGAGCTGTACAAATCCTGGAAAGATCCGATGCCGTCGGCGCCTAACGTCAATTCCATCAATATGACGGAAGGTTCGTCGGCGGTCTGGCCCGGCCCCGGATTATCGATATCGTCAGAAAACTGGACCGCAATATAGGATTTCGTCGCCATGGTTAGCGCCGCATCCGGCTTCTTGATCCCGAAAATAAAACCAGGAGCGTTTTCTCCTGTTTCGGCAAATGTCAGCAATTGAGCGTTTTGACTGGCGATGCCCGGAATGAACCCTTCGCCGGGCAGCAATTTCACCGCACCGGTTGGATGCAGTGTATAATTGAGAGGTCCGGATTCCAGGGACCCGTCATCCGATAGGATCAAATCCTGAAACGTACCGCCGCCGCTGCCATCCAACGAGATCCGGACCAGTCCGGCCTCCGGGTGGTCAGCGCTGGCGCCTTCTATCTCATCGTCAAAAACGCTCAACAGGTAATCCCCGGACACAACCATCTTGGCATCCACAGGGCCGGAAAATGACAGGCAAGTCAGGACCGTCAGCACAGCTAATTTTATGAGCACCATCTGATCAACCTCCTTCACGATTCATCTCCAGGAACAGAAACCAGCATTTGTTTGTTAAAGTTTTCCCTTTTTCGATGCAAATTCAAACATTGATTATATTGACAAGATATAAATTTATCAATAATCAATCAGACTTTTCTCCTTTGGGAAACAGATCTTCGACATTCCTCAGTTTCCGGCGGAAGGAGGGCCGCTTAATGCGGTTAAACAACAGACAGGAGAGGTTCCGCCATGATACCTGGACGGGTCAGGTCCGGGTTGATCTGGACATTCGTTTTCTTGCTCTTTTGTTTGTTTTTTGCCGGCAGCACGTTCGCAGACGAGGATGAAGTTGAGGATTTCCCCTGGGAAATTTTTTATCCTGCGTTCATCAAGAAATCAATCGACAGGGGCAGAGATGGTTTTTCCAGAGAACGGGGCGATTGTGACGATTCGGCCCCCGGGATCCATCCGGACGCCACTGAGATCTGCAGGGTTCAGGAATGATGACCGGCGTAGGCGATGGTTCCCGTTTTTCATAAACAGGCAGTTCCATGTCCACCTTTATCCGTTCAGGCGCTGCGGCAACAAGCAGGGGTGTGGATGGCAGTGCGCCTGTTAAAAGCGCCCCCTTCCGGCAACTGATACCTGCCCGCAAACATTGACAATATTAGGCCTGTAGCATGTTTCACGGGGTCGGCAAGGGCCTTGAAATCCGCCTCCCCCCCTGAAACCTTTCCGGCAGGGAACACCTCCCCTGCCGGAGTCAGCACCGCTATTGCCCCATCCGGATCTTGCACTAATCAAGAGGCACCACCACCACTTTTTTCTTGGGGGTAATGGATACCGTGGAAGATGGATGGTCGATGATGATTCGCTTCGAGTAAGCACGTGAATTGCTGTTGCTTGTTCTCACCTGGAATATGAAACGTATTTCATCTGCCTGGCCCGCCAGATTTTGATAGATGCTGACAGGGACGAAGCTGTAACCCAGCCCGACAGGAAGTTTGGGCCAGTATTCCGCTATCAAAACCCCGTTGGCGTATGCATCCACGTCGGCCCTGATCTGCAGGTCGTATGTTTTTGCCAGGGTCAGCAGTTCAATGGGCGTATCCCATGTCCAATATAAATTTCCGCTTGAATCGGTTTATATCCGGAATGTACGTGAAGAGATGACAGGCAGGTCGAGAAGAATCTCAAAATCGACCGGCGTCGTGAGCACTTCCCCGTTTGCCATTGAAACGTCAAGCGTATAGGTGCCGGTAACCAAGGGGCTCTCGATATCGGCCTTAAATTCGCTAAGTTCTCTCACAGGATAAAAAATCCATTCAAACTGGTACCGGTCAGCGTTACGGTCAAATTTGGCGCTGTAATAGTCTAAAATGGGGGTGAACTTGAAATTGGAAAGGTCGACCTCGCTCCCGTTGGGATATTTGAGGACCACACCTGAAACCGCATTTATATCGTCAACATAATTCCCGGAGTCTAAAATTTCAAAAACGAGACGATTTACAGGAGCTTGAGACTCATACACGCGATGCTGGATAACACTCCAGCTTATCTCATATGCGTGACCTGTGCCTGATTGAATCAGGACACAGAAAAGAGCAAAAAGACTGATAAACCAGACGCCCCCATTTGTTTTCATCTCTCTCCCCCTTTCCGTTCGATGGTAAGGACCATTCATGAATACGCATGACCTGGAATGAACATCCAAGTGCAACGGAAATTGTCAGGCAGCGGCATCGCCTCAGCGCATGCAGCAATGGAGATGGCGTGTCAGTATTGGGGTGAAACTCAATATTCCGCGACTACACGAATAAAGGGAGGAACAGTCAGCCGGATATAACGTATTAGGGTCCTGTTCTTTATCCCAGACGGCTACCTTCCGTAGCGTGTGGGGGCAATTTTTACGAGCGTAATGGCTGTTAAACCGGATCAATTCGTCGGCCAGGATATTTCGATAGAAAGGGCATCGCCGTCTGTCAACACAGTAGATAGCACAACATCACGGGTTGACGGGACCATCTGGGTAATCAGAATGTCAAAACTGAAGAACAAAGGCAGAACCATTGTGGGACTCTGCCGTTGTTCTCTTTCGGATAATAAGCCGTTAATCATTGAGAAGCAGTAACGGTAACCAGGGCATGGCCTTGGCTTCCTTTACGTTCGGGTCCCCTTCATTTTCATCCACCCGGCCGTTATGGTTCAGGTCTTCATCGCCATCTGAAATCCCGTCCCCGTCGGTATCCGCCAGAAGTGGGTTCGTGGTGGTGGCCGGGTCCGCATCGGGCACAAAAACTGCCGGGTCTGTATCCGCATCGGCAACCGTCAGGCCGGATTCGGTGCCGTCTTGAATGCCATCGTTGTCGGTGTCGGCCAGACACGGATTTGTTTCGTCAGCATCCACGATGCCATTTTGGTTGGCATCCTCGACATCATCAGGAATACCGTCGTCATCCGAATCGGTATCGTTGGGGTCTGGGCAGGGGATGCTGTGGAAGGTGACAGTGACAATTTTGTCGCTGTTCATGATGACGGTATTGGTAGATGCGGTGGAACTGTCGTCACTGGTGCCGCTCCAGGCCGCCACCTGGTAACCAGTAAATGGTGTGGCGGTGAGGGTCACGGTTATTCCCTCATCGTAGGTGCCGAAGGTGGGAGACACCGTTCCGTTTCCATCGGGAACGCTTGCGGTCAGGTCATATTGGGTAATCGGGGCCGTGAGGCTTGACTCGTAAGCCCCAAGGTCAACGCCGCCTCCCTGTGGCCGTGTATTGTTCTCGAGATCATGGTCCGGTGCGACCAGCGTAACCCCTTGGGAGGCAACCGTATAGGAGCGAACCCCCTTGTCCACAACCCCTGCTGAGTCGATAAGATGATAATCACTGTCACCGCCGGCAGTAGGATCGTTATCCGGGCCGTCGTAGTCGGAAAAACCCGCATTCACCGAGATGTTGCCGGTTCTCAGGGGGGCGCCGGAGTTGTGCCAGCTGTCATCCAGCACACTGAAATTGTTGTACAGCAGAATAAGGCTGGCCTCGTTCGCCCCTGTAAAATGAATATCGGAATGGCCGCCGGCATCCAGCACATTGCCATACAAAATGGAATCCATTATCCGAGTCGAACTGGATGCGTCGACCACATACACCCCGGCACCTTCCGTGGCGGCCGTATTGCCGGCAATGGTACAGTTGATAATTTCGGGCCTGCTGTAGGCCGCACAATACAGCCCGCCGCCCCATGAGGCCCAGTTGTTTGCAATCACATTATTGGTGATTTCGGGTTCGGCATAGTTCGTGTTGCTGCTGTCTCCCTGACCGCTGTAGAGCCCGCCGCCCCTCCCGGTGGCTGTATTTAAAACGATGGTACAGCCGGAGATAACGGCATCGTTCTTTTCGTCATTGAAAATTCCGCCGCCATTTGTGGAGGCGTAGTTGTCCCTTATGGTGCAGTTGGTAATCCGGGGGGCAAACCCACCGTCATTGAAAATACCGCCTCCGGAACCGGAATTGGAACGATTCCCTTCGATCAAACATGAGTTGATGGTGCTGCTCACATAACCGTTGTAGATGCCGCCGCCGGTGTTGGCCTGGTTATTGGTGATTTCACAGTTTTCCATGGTTGCGGCGCTGCTGAAAGAGACGCCGCCGGCATAATCCGGTGAGACATTGCCGGAGATTTTGCAGTTGGCGATGGTGGCCCCGCTGTTGCTGATCAGCATGCCGCCGCCATTGGAGCTGTTGCCGTTGGTGATGGTAAATCCGTCGATAACAGCGGCAGCTGTCACATGAACACACCGTCCGCTGTCCTGGCCGTCGATGATGGTTAAGCAGGTCGCTGGATTGCGGCCGGTCCGCTGGATTTCCGTGCCCACAAATCCGCCATAAAGGGATACCGCCACATCAATTGAAACCGGAGCATAGGTGCCGGTGCGCACCCAGATCTCGTTGCCTGCCGCAGCGGCGTCGATGGCACCCTGAATGGTAGCCTTGGCCGTGGCCCAACTGGTTCCGTCGCCGCTGTCATCGCTTTTCGTAACGTCCACATACAGATCGGCAAAATATTGCTGGGTCGGATCGAATTCATCCGCTCCGATGTCTACCACGAGGCTGCCGTTTCCGTCCCCGTCAATGACCCGGCTGTCGCCGTCCATATCAACGTTTGCCAATGTCACCGAGCCAGTGCCTTGATCGATGCACGGCGATCCCGGGCTGAGGTGATAATTGCCGTTGTCCGGGTCGACCAGCAACGGGTCGCCGGAGGTGGCATAAAAGTTATAACTGGCGGTATATCCGCAGTTGGCGATTATATCCGGTTGAGACGTTGTCACCGTGTTGCCCCAGAAAAGGCAGTTGTATATCTCATGGTTGGTGCTACTGGAGCTGTAGATACTCATTGCCCCGCCCCCGATGGCCGAATTGCGGGTGAAGGTGCAGTTGATGAAGTCGGCCGCCGCCGATGCTATGTGCATATTCACAGCGCCGCCGTATCCGTGAGGGGCCGTGTTGTGGGCGAAGACGCAATTGACAATCACCGGCGTGCCGCCACTGACGTTCATGGCGGCCCCGCCATAGTACCCGCTGGTGCTGCCGGTTCCCTCGCCGGAGGAGGTGGTGTTGTTTAAGAATTTGCAATTTCTAAGGACGGGATTGCCGCCGGGTATCCGCATGGCAGAACCGGTACTGGAATAATTGGCGATGGTGAGCCCGTCTATGACAATACCACTGGTATTAAAGGACTCGATGGTGACCAGGTCCGATGCATACATGAGGGGACTGCCGTCCAATATGGTTGCATGGGCAGCAAAATCGCGCTGGGACAGAGCGGTTTCCGTGCCAATGAAGCCGCCGTAGATCGAGACGTTGTTTATGCCATAAATACTTAAATAGGTTTCGAGTGGATATATTCCCTCCTGGACCCAGATGTCGTCACCGTCTTCTGCATCGTCCAGTGCGTCCTCTAAACTTGCATAGGCTGTTGCCCAGGACGTGCCGTCTCCGGAACTGCTGAGGCCGGCGCCAACATACAAGGTGGCGGCACTTGCGGGTGCGTCCAGGACCAACAAGAGCGTTAGGATTCCAAGTACGGCGATGAATGCCCTTGACGGTTTGAAATTAAAAATACCGGTCCAACTGAATGTGTCCTCGTTTTGTTTTCTCATTTTTCCCCTTCAGATGTCATTGAATTGTCGAATCAGTTCTCAGAGTAGACTCAACCCAAGTCGCAGGAGGCATTATGCACCTTTTCTGAATATATATTCAGCAAATGAATGAGAATGTATCTGCAGTCAAGTGTGATGTCAATATTGATCAGAGTGAAATTGGCAGGGGAATTGATATTATCGGAAGAATGTCTTGGACAATAATGCCACTATTTCTGTCGGGTATTGTTGAGAATGACCTTTTAGTCGATATGAGCGTTCCCTTGAGTCGGCCCAGCAAACCTTAAAAAGGACGATATCAATTTGGGATGCTGAGCCGTTAAGCTCTTTGTTGGCGTTACAATTCTTGTGGAGGTCAGTGGGTGCTGTGATCCAAGTTGATGTCAGCATTGATCAAAACCTGTGGCTGATTCAAGATGCTTTCCGCCGGCTTCATTCATTTAACGGCTGCGTCTACTGCCATCGCGCCTTTTGGAAGGCGTCGGGAAAGTCCTAAAATAAGCCAACCAGACTTAATCCTTGATACAACGGACGTTGTAGCCGCGCGATCGGTTGCTGTTGTATGTGTAAGCATCGCTTAAGTTGGTATGCATATAGCAAGCATTGCGACTGATAACCGTGCTGCTCCAGTAGTAGCCGTTAATACCAACGCCGGAGAATGCGCCGTCACTGTTACTGCGGAAACCAGCAGCTACGAGCTTCAAGGGAGAGGCAAAAGCTCCGGCAGCGTTGTTGCTGCTCCATGAAGCGATTTCAGCCTCCCACTCCGTTTCCGTGGGTAATCTGAAACCGGCGGGACACGGATTGTTGGTACCGGACACTCCCTGCCACAGGTTATCGTTTTGCCCATCCCGCCAATCAAAGGGTGACGAAGAATTCGTGATAAAATCGCCATGGCCGGGAACATCACCGATACTGATGGTTGTGGTTGTTGGACTGGATCGAAGTTCATGGCCATCAGCCAGCCGACCCCATTGATACATCCATCCATAAGCACGGTAATCATCAATGCTCTGGGCCACCCTGTAGGCACCAAGATTACGATCCATCCACACCCGACCACCGGCAGAAGTGACCGTTGGGATTTCATTGCAGTCACAATTTCCGGAGTCAAGCGGAATCACCACGACCTTATCCTGGGCAAGGCTCATACCAGGCAACAGGCAGCAAACAAGACATACAAAAACGACGAAAAATTTGAATTTCATAGTGACCTCCATTCATATTGTTGCACTTCATAGATTGTGGTCCTGCGAATTGCCGGACAGACGGGGATTTTTTTTGGCAGAAACCCCAACATCACCTAAATACTGATGACACCGGATTTTTAATCGCAGCAATGTCTTCCCGGTGAGCACTGGAAAGCCAGCGCAGATACACGAAAAGGAAACGTCACACCAATTTGCGGGGTGACAATTAAGATAATTGCCGGAGCGGCTGATTTTAAGACAACACAACACGAAATTGTCAGGTAAGGTGGATCTTGTTTTGAGGGGCCGTCAGGCGGCCTTCGTCTTTTGGCAGATTATTTTGCGGTTAACTCCAGTTCCGGGTACAGCTGCTGAGCGCAGTCGGGGCAGATGCCGTGGCTGAATTCTGCCTCGGAACGACTTTCAATGTATGCCTCAATCTGGTTCCAGTAGCCTTTGTCATCCCTGATTTTTTTACAGGATGCACAGATCGGCAAAAAACCACTCAAGGTTTTGACTTCGAGCAAAGCGCTTTGAAGTTCTACCACCAGCTGGTTTCTTTCTTCTTCGGCCTCCTTGCGCTCGGTGATATCAAGAATGACGCCGCTCCAAATGGTCTGCGATTCGAATTCCTGGCCACTGGGCATCGATGTCAGCTCGATCCATTTTATCTTGCCGGACGGTAAGATAAGCCGGACCTCAGAGTGAAACCGCGTTCTGGCCTGGTTGGCTTCCAGATCCTCCCGGTTCAGCCGCTGGGCGTCTTCCGGATGGACCATACCCCACAACAGGCCCGGGTTTCCTATAATACTGTCGGCATCGTGTTCGAATATGTCCATGCAATGCGAGCTGATGTAGAGAAAGCGGGTCCGGCCATCCGGCCAGCGAACATAATCGTACAGCGCACATGGAATGGTGCTGACAAGCCGCTCATAGCGTTTTTGGCTTTTGAGCAACGCTTTCTCAGCAACCTTTCGCTTCCGGCGCTCCTGCCGAAGGTCTTGAACCTTTTCCACAAATTTTTCGTAGTACGATTGTTTCGTTTTCATAAAAGCCCCTGAATAGAATAGTGAGCCACAAAAAATAATGCAAGGGCTCACAAACCCGCCTTATACGCCAAGAAGGGATATTTGGCCATGGTTTTTCCTTTTCGGTTCAGGCTGCTTTTCCCAGTCGACCCGCGGGATAGGATTTTCCACGCTGAACCGCCTGCTTTTTCAGGTTGACAAGTGCGTCCAGATCATCCAGGTTATCGACGGCAACCTGACGGATATCGAATGTTTCGCCTTCGTCGGGCTCGAAATCGATGCCCACCAGGTCGGCCAGGGCCGGGACATGCTGCAGGACGAAGGCGGCCGGTGGGTGATGGCGCAGCGGGGATGGATCAGGCCTCCCCCCCGGGTCGGCATTGCCCGTGGGGTTTTTCCTCGGGAGAATGGCAACGCCTTCCCCCTCGCGCCCTGAACCGGGCCGTTGTCCAGGTCCCGGCTTCCTTTTGGCGATAAAAATCAGATTGACACCGGAAGTAATCATGAAAAACCATTTAGTATGATCAGGGTGTCATCTCCTTTTCATCCTGCTCCTCTTAGCCGGGCCCCTGGAAACGGGGTTCCGGCTTTGTGGTGTACAGGGCCTTCTTGCGGGCCCGGCTCCCGGAACCGGATCAAGCATGCCGGGTTCCTGTGGAAAATTAACGCACCCGGTTGTGATCCTGGGTATCCCGTCAGGGTCAGCCTGCAGTTTTTCTTGGCGGCTCGCCTCCCCTGCAGACCATGCGGGGGGATCCTTTTCTGCCCGGCCCACCGGGTCACGGAAGGGGTTTCGGGTTCTGGCAGGTGCTTACGCTTACCCGGGGGGTTCGATTACGCTTGAGGGAAAAAACTTAAAAAAATGAAGATATGAGCAGGTGGAATTAATGTTTTCGACCCACCGGTACGAAAATAAACCGGACGCTGCGGGAGGGCGTTTGATGGTTTTTAGCTATCGATTTAAACGCACGAAATTAAAATGTCAGGAAATAGAATTATCATGAGGACGGAAAACCGCAACACAGCCAACGACAATGGGCCGCGGCGGATAACCCACGGTGCCAATGTCAGCTACATCTGCTACCGGATCCAGGACCACACGATCTCCGGCGTTAAAACCAAAGGTGGCTGTTATCTGGCCCTCAAGCCGATTTGTGACGGTATAAGGCTTGACTGGCAGACTCAGTTGGCCGGCCTCAAAAAACATAACCGGTTTCACCTGATATCAACCCAGCTCGTTTGCGGAAACCAAATTAAGTGGCTGACCTGCCTTCCGGTCCATGAGGTCCCGGCATGGTTGGATACGATCCCGTTGGAGAAGGACGCCCAGGAGGAAAGCGTAACCTGTCTGCATTATTACCAGGAAAACATTACCTTCATTTTACGTGAAATGTTTGGCCGGGATTCCTTTGCCCCATTGGAACCAGACTGCATTTCCTTATGCTCTGCCTTGCACAGGCACAAGATGCCTTTACTTTTGCCAACCTCGCTTCCTGTCCTGGACATGTAACAATCTGTTTTCCATACTCTTTTTATGTCTCCGCACTCCGTCAAGGCCATGCGGGGGACACCATTCCCGCCGGGCCCACCGCTGAAGAAAAGGAATTTCGGGTTTAGATGGCCCCCCTCTGCCGCCCAAGGCCGGCATTGCTCCCCAACGGAAAATAACCCCAGGAAAAGCATGAGCGAATTAAAGTCGCCCATCCGTCGAATTAAAACCGGTTGGCCGGGTCCGGTTTCACACGCCTCGGCGTTGTCTTGAAAATCGTACAGTTTAGGGAACGTATTTTAGAGGTAATCGTATCCGCTACTCAAAACGCGAACGAAAAAGTATCTTCTGATGGACCCGGGTACTGGCAACCAAAATTGCCGACCGGGCAGGAAGGGCGGAAATCACCAACGTGGAATGGCGAATCGCGGCCAAACAATGGCTGCTGAAAAATGGCCTGATCAAGATCGAAAAGGCGGGAAATGTGTCACCCCATTTAAATCGTAAATTGTGCCATAATTAGCGATGTCGTACACGGATTTGAAAAACGTTGATCAACTTCGATCTCGGATCTTGGGAAGTCCTCAGTAATGGTAAAGTCTGTCATGGCGGCCTCCTTTTTGTTGGTAGTGAGGCCATCATAACGCAGCCGTGTGACAGATACGGTCACAGTTGGTTCACTGGAGCTTCATAGAGAAGCGGATAATTTTAAAGGGGGCTGTAAATAGGTTAACATTTTGAAAATATAATAAAATTTTACTGCTGGAAGTTATGGAGAGATGAGGAAAGGCGAATTTAATGTAATCTTCACGAAAAGCACGGCAAATCTTAAAAACAGGTCTTGTGTATAAGGGAAAGAACGTTTAATGGAGGAATGCCCCACGAGTTGACCCTTGAGATACAGCAGCAGACCGGAGGGTAGCTGCGGCGCTGTATCCTCCTCTCACTCTCTGACAGGAGCATCCGGGAAAAGAGGCGCTGGCATATGAACGCCGTCACCTCCAAGTATGTACTTCGCAACTAACTGACCCAGCAGGCCATCGACAATACGGAGAAGAATGATGTCTCCATGATCAATGAACTGCTCGAATTGCTTCGCCGCCTTTACAACAAGCAATGAGGTAATGAAAAATTTCTTTGTACGGCGCCCGGAATGGACCCGCAACCGTCCAAGAGGGGTGTTCCATGTTATTTTGCAGTTTCTTTTTTGTTTTTCACTGGGCCAGCTCCTGCACCGCGCGTGCGATAGCGCAGGTGATGTCGGCGGCGTAGCTGTTGTCTATGCCGGTATCCAGCTGCTTGTGATAGTTGGGATTGGCATCCTGGGCCGGCTCCGAGGCCAGGTTGATGAAAAAATCCTCGGACAGCACTACGGCCGGGTATCCCTGCTGGTGAAATGAGCCATGGTCGCTACGGTTGATGGCGCCATCGTATATGGTCCGGTCCGATCCCGAGCCGCTGTTGGTGCCCCGGTATATCTGTGCGGGAGACAAGCTTCCCTGGGCAGCCGACCAGTTGGCAATAGTTTCGGCAATGGGTACGCTGGCATCACGCACTGCGGGATCCGTGTAACCTGCGTGAATCTCGTAGATGCGCTCTGCATCGCTGTTGTAGCCGATCATGTCGATGCAGATCACCGCCCTCACCGGCGCGTTCCAGCTCTTCAGCCAACCCGCGTAGGCCTGGCTGCCCACTATACCCACCTCTTCGGCGTTGAAGAAACAGAAGCGCACGGTATGGGTCAGCTTCCCCCTGAGAAAATCGGAAAAATAACGGGCGATTTCCAAGGTGGCGGCGATACCGGAGGCATCGTCGTCTGCTCCGGGGGCGCTGTCCACCGCTGGATTGTAGACGGGTTCCCGCGAAGCGGTGCTGTCGACATGGCAGCCGACAACCACTAGGCCCGCCCCCGGTCCCGGCAGGGGACAGAGCTTCTGCCACCAGGGATACCAGGGTCTCAGGCAGAAGCGCTCTTCGATGATATGCCGTAGTTCGATAGCCGAGGCCTCGGATATCCCCGAGGCTTTGCCGAACTGCATTTTTTTGAGAATTTCATCCCCGATGATGTGGCGGAGTTGCTCCAACCAGGGACCGACGGGATCGGGCAGGGGATAACGGATGAAGAGATCCCGTATCTTTTCGAGAATATCCGGGTGGATGATGAAATAGCCTTTTCCCGGAAGATCGGCGGTAATATTGCTGTAGGTGTTTCCCATATAGGAAAAGAAATGGGAGTGCACGCAGTAGCCCATGGAGCGTAGTTCCTCTTTGACCGCGTATACCGCCCGTGAGTTGTCGGGGTGCAGCACGTGTCGCGAGATAACCGGCCCGTCGTCGTCGAGATCGGTCTGCCCGCTAAAACGGTCCACGAGCTGGTGTATGGTATACTCAGTGGCCGGGGCACGGCGCAGAACGAATCGGCTTAGGTCGATCTCATGAGCAATCTCCTTGAGCTTAAAGCGATCATGGGGCCAATAACGCATGGCAGACTGATAGGCATTCAGCGCCTGCCTTTTTTGAGGCGGTGGACTTGTCAGGTCCGGATTCGGGAAAAGGCGCTGCGTGGCACCGTGGCCCAAAACCAGGGACCGTGCAGCCTCGTCCGGAGACGGCCCCATGGCGACCAACATCTTATCCCCGTCGATGCAGAGCGGCTTGAGACCTTCAAGCCTCTCTTTTTTAACACCTTTGTTCGCGTCAAACTTCACCAGCACCGGATCTTTCCGTGAAATGTCCAGGGGCAGAACCTGCACTTCAAAATTTTCATCCACTCGTGTTAAATAGCGCTGGAGAGTTCCGACGCCGTAGGAGCGCCAGCTACCGTCGGCAAAGCGTTCCAGGAAATAGGGTATCAGGGCGTCGGAACCCGGTATCTCTCCATTCTTGCCGCTGATCCGCAGGAAGCTGAGTTCAGATTCCTCCATATACGGTCGGATCAGTGCCGGATGGGCGAGGGCCGTGAAACCATTTTGGGCAGCCAGATCCCGGAGCACAAGGTCTGCCGCCACAAAGAGGCAGTCGTTGTCAACCTTGCCTATTTTCTGGACGCAGTTTTTCACCAGGTCCTCGTTGCTTTTTTGCGACAGCACCAGTCCGTCCACATGGGGCAGATAGTGCTTGAGGTCCTGTTCTGACTTCTTCAGGACCTTACTGCGAGAGGCCAGAAAGACATCGTATCCTTTCTCTTTCAGACGCATCATGTTTTCCCTGGCATGGGGCAGAACATCCAGGCCAACCATTTTCATATTTTTACGGTGGGGCTGGATACGGGGGGCGCCAAAATGCTGGTCGAGGTAGAATACGACACTGCGCGATCTGTTTTTTCCCATGGTCATATTCCTCGTTTTCCGGATTGTTTGTTGACTTGTAAAAGCGTGGCCAATGTTTTTCCGTGCCGGGCTTTGGGTTCGAGTCCTGGCTGGAGACATTTACGTTAGGTCCTTGGAAAGAGCACAGGTGCCCCGCGGACGCTGGGAAAGCCGCGAGGGCTGATCTGTCTGGTTCCGGTTTTCCGGATGCATGAACCGCTTTATGGGGCGTGGCAAAACTTGTCCACCCCAACAGCTTTCCTTGCCAGAATCGGTCCGGCAGGTCGCTTAACACTTTACTTTTCCCGAATGGCCCAGGTGAATCCACCCGTGACCCGTCCATCCACCACCAGTGCCACGGTGATCAGGGGCACATTGTCCAGTCCCGGCGGAAGAGCTCTCGGATCGGTGGGGTAGTGACCCGTGATATCCGGCCTGCGTTCGATGCGGGTTTTCTGACTCAGGGCATGACAAGTCCGCTTGGCGGCAAATTTGGGGTCGATTTTGGCCGTCCCGGCAACGTGGGCGATTTTATATCGCTTACGAACATGTAGGTTGTCCACTATCCCCTCACCCGGTTTGGTGCGGACTTTTGTGATACGCTCTGCATCCGCAGCCGAAACAAACCAGCGGCCACCCGCCCTGGGGATCACATCGAGCCGGAACTCACGGTAATCCTCAAAAATGCGCCGGAGCAGGGAAAGATCGAAGTAGGGCGACCCCGTGATGACGTTGCCGAAATTGGAAAGGCAACGCTTGTTGTCCGTGTTTGGGTCTCCGGGCACCGATACCACAGGGCGGATGCAGAAGTGATTGCTGCCGCCCGACGGCTCCGGGGACCAGTTCACAGACCACTGGTCACTGGCGCCCGCCGCAAGGCTGACTCCGCTGATGCTCTGAACCGTACCGGAGGTGTCGCGGACCTGCATCCAGGCGGCGTCGTGAAGACCGGCCGAGGCGTCCTGGTACCAGAAATTCACCTCAATGCCTCCTGCATCGACATGGCCCTGATTGTGGAGACGAATAAACAACTGGTTGTTGTAATCGAAGAACACTTCGCTGTCAGCGGCGCCGTTGCCATCATTGTCTACCCAGATGTCCGGCGATACCCAGGTCCAGGCCCAGCCAAAGGAGTCGATTTCGTAAGCGGTGCCAGCCACATGATGCCACCGGGTCACCACCACATCCGGGGCGGGGGAAACTTCCTGGACGCTCAGGGAGAAGCTGCCGCCGACATCGGTGCCCGCTACGATGATGGCGATATGGTCAAGATCGTTACCGTCCCTCGAATTGGCGATGGTCCGCGACCAGGTGGTACGGTCGGAGCGTATGATATCCCGCACCTCGTTGCCGGATTCCACCAGGATGATCTGCACCAGAGGCCGGGTAAAACCGGCATCGGCAGAGAAATCCACCCGCAGCGTATCCACGGCCGAATCGATGTCTACCTTGTAGTAGCGAGCGGCAAAGGCTTGGACGGAGCCCCCGGCCCCGGAACTCAGGGTGACGCTGGAATCGTTGTTGAGGGTCGTGTCCACTGTCAACGAGACTGTGCCGAGGGTGCTCACCGTGTCCGCACCCAGGAAGAGGGTATCCCAGGTGGTGTCTTCCTCATCTTCCATGAAATCGAACCTTCGTTCCGTTCTACCGTTGATGATGGGCGGCGTTCCGAACTCCTTCAGGTAGCAGGCCGCCCAGAAGTTGCCCAGGATGGTTTCTGAAGATGTCTCATCCAGCTTTGCCGCATCCAGGTAGCTGAATTTATAAAAGCCGTGATACCAGGGCAGGCGTCCGATCTCGTTTTCCATGGCGCTGGTGATGTAACCATCCGTGTCGAAGCGCTCCAGCAGGGCTCGGTAGGCCTCCACCCCGATGGTGGGTTCGTCAGCCGGCCCTACCTGGCTGGACTGTTGCTCGGTAATATACTTCATGAAGAGGGCCAGATAGTAGCCGCCCCCAGCGCCGGTCAGCGAGCTCTGCGGATTGGCCAGGGAGCCCGAAGTGCTTGCTTGGACGATATAGCGGTTGTGGGTGTCGAAGACCACATCCTCGCCCAACACGGCGCCGCCTTCGAGTATGCCGTAATGCCAATCCCCGGCAGTGCCGGCCCCTTCATACTGGTATTGGATGAGGTGCATCAATTCATGGGTGGAGATTGCCGCCAGCAGGTCGTCGTTGCACTCCCGGGTGATGGTCATGGACATGGTGGCGCGGCTTGCAGTACCGTTCATTCCGGCACCCGTGATCGTCACCGGGATCTTGCCGCCGCTGGCCGGGTTTCTCAGGTTGAAGGGTGGGTCGGTGTAAGTGGCCAGGGCATTTTCCAGCCAGAAGCAGACCTTTTCAATATAGTCTGGCACACCGTTGCCGCCGGTAGTGGTGCCCACGATATCGCCGGTTCCGGGCATGGTGATATTGCCGCCGACGTCCGCGGAGGGCGGCTGGTCCGTTCCGCTGGTCTGGTAGGTGATGCTGAAGTTGGGGCAGTCATGGCTGGCATAGCCGACTTCCGGCTCATAGCCGATGAGGATATCTTCTAATTCCAGAAGGGTATCCCTCGGCCATTTTTTCACCAGTATGGTGTCGCTCAGGAAATTGACCAGGGGTGTCAGGCAAAATTCTTTTTTCAGCTTTTCCAGACTGAGTTCGGGGCTCAGTTTTTCCAGAAGCCCGAGATTTTTCTTATCGCCTTTCCCCTTTAGGGCGAGCATGGCCATGTCGATGACCATCTCGGGTTCCAGTTTCTCAAAAATTCGGCGGTTGACCTTGATCGGGCCGACTTTGATCTCGGGTTCCTCCTCGACCGGTCCGCCGGGCAGTTGTACATTGATCTCCTCAACCTTGCCAGCGTTCCTCACCACCGAGCTTCTGGTATCGGTGATGACACGATCTTTGTGATCATAGATGATCAGATAAATATCAGGCTTTTGCTCGAAGAGGTCCCTGAACTGCTCCTTGCTGTAAGTGATTTCATAGTGGCCCATGTCATCCGTGACGGCCGTGCCCAGATCGTCGTCAAAGAACAGGTCCGCATCCCTGGCCACCACCTTCATGCCAGCTGCGGCCTTTCCCGTGGCCGAAAAGCTGATGATGCCGCAGATTTTCCAGTCTTTGGTGTCTCTCACTTCCTTCTTCATAGATGTTCCTCCTTTATTCACCGCAAGGGTGTGACAAAGTTAATAGAGAACCGGTTTTCTAATGCTTCCTTTGCCGGGAACGTCTTGGTGCTGGCCCGTATTGGAGAACCACCAGCGGGGCTGATATATGTCCGTGAGATCGAGAAACCGTCTATGGCGACACTGCGCCGTACTTCATGTGTAAAACTTTGGTCCTGGAGCGGATTGTGCTGCCCGATCTTTTCAGACGGTTGATAAGCAGTAGAAACAGATTGTCGTATTCATCTTCCTCTATGCTGATACCGTTCGGACCGCCGAATGCCGTGATAAGCTGCGGTATGGTGTTGCTGTGCCCCACTATGAGCGCAACCTCGCTTCCGTGATCCGACATGATACCGGCCGCGACGGAAGTGTCGCCATAGATTTGGGTGGTCAAAGATTTGTCGTCGGCAAGGGGCTGGGCTGTCTGCCGTGTTCGGTTTGTGTCAGTGGAATAAACAGCGATAACGGGCACATGCTCCAGGACGCGTTTGAGTTCATGGGCCCGTGCTGTTCCGCTGGGCAACAGGCCCGGATCGTTACCGGCGGCTTTTTCCGCGTGTCGGACAAGATAGACCGAGGTGGCGGTTGTGGAACAGGCCGCAGGAAACAAAAACAGCAGGATCAGTAAACAGGTCAGCAGAAAAGGGGACAAGCGGATAGTTTTAATGCTTAACCTCCGTGACATCCGTTTGAGAATGGCGTCAAATATTAAAGATACCAATGCACCGGCAATGCGGTGCAGACTCGTATCGAGCGGTCGGTTCTGAATGTATGGATATGGAACGCATCCCAAGAAAGGCTGTTGACGCAGTTATTGATATAGTGTTTCGTTGGTTGTCGCTCTGTAGTGCAGTCGATCTAAGGTGAGTGTACCGCTTGGAAACAGATATTAGAAGCTGAGGTGTCGATTCAAAATCGTACGGGCAGGCAGCGCTATCAACCTATGCATTTTGAGCATTAGGTCAGATGCCTTTGGAATGAATAAATCTCCATACAAAAAAAAATAGGCGTTTGTCAAGCTTGGATTTGATTCTTTGGTTTGGACTTTCCCCAAAAAGCAGACACGGTTAAAAGCAAACTGCTGATTTCATGATCTGTTCAGGATATTCCCGAAGATGATGGTGATTCGGGGTTGTATGTGTGTGGGGATTGTGTGGGGAAAATTGTCCAAAATCTGATAAAACGTCGATAATCGGTAAAAATATGGAATCGTATGATACGAATTATTTCAATATTTTATCGTAAATTGAGGAGGTTAGGAAACTCGAGGTCTCTGACTTCGAATCCGTAGGCCGCAGGTTCGAATCCTGCCGGGCGCGCCAAATATAATTATTTAAAAACAAAAGGTTGTAAGCAACGGTTTGCAGCCTTTTGTCGTTTTAGAAACCCTGTGTAACTTATATGTAACTTTTTTTGAGGCAATTTCAGGCATAATTTGGAAACTCTGGGATGAATTTTCCGGGCACTGGACACTCCGACATAGTGTGAGATGACACTCGGTTTGAAACAGTGTGATCTGGCACTCGGTTTGAAACCAGGCGGGATGGACCGGGATCGGGTGGGATCCAGTGGGATGTTGCGTGATGCCGGGGTCTTGCGTGGAATCTATTTACCGTTTTGGGTGATTCGACAAAATGAAACCAAAATGAGGTTTTTGGCGGGTTTCGGGTCGCAGCCGGAAAACTGGTCGATGTCTATTCTGACACTTTAAATAGGTGTGAAGGCCTGTTAAAAGGGGTTTAAAGCGTTTTTAAAGGCCTCATGGGATGGTCATCGGACAGGAAAAAGTGCGAAAAGGTGTGATCTGGCACTCGGTTTGAAACCAGGCGGGATGGGCCGGGATCGGGTGGGATTCAGTGGGATGTGCCATGATGTCGTTGGGTTGGTCGGGCTTGTGTGGCGTGGTGCCGTGGATCGGCAAAATGAAACCAAAATCGGTTTTTGGGGTGTTTTGTGGCCGGATTTAATGATGGTTGAGTGTCTATTTAAGGGTTCTTAAATAGACTTTGAGGCCTGTTATTCGGGCGCTTATTGATAATCTTATTACCGTCAGGTGATGGTCTCCTTGAAAAAAAAGTCCGGAAACGCGGGGAAATGGGTTCAAAACGGTGTGAAATTGAAAATATCCTATAAAATCAATATAAAAGGGTTTTAGCGTGAAAACCGAAAGTGGGAAATGAAATTTGGGGATTTTTGCTTCCTGAATTTCTTCCTTGCGCCTTCCTCACGTCCTGATAAAGTTTGCCTGCCAAGAGAATCTTTTCCAGAACAACTGACCTGAGATTAGAAAAATGGGCAAGACCCAGGGTGGAAGGTCTTACCCGAAATTGAAAAGCCGGAAGCGCCGTTAAGCTGTTCTATAATCCTTCCGCAATGGTGGAAGCCAGAAAAGAATCATTCCGATTGGGTGTGGTATAGTTTTTCTTTACTACGGGGCTATGTCGGTCAAAACAGTTCAGTCTTTACCGTTTTTATAGGAAAAACTTCCCTGCTGATTGCCGGTTAGTGCAATGCTATAGAGGCTTTTTAAGGTAGGTGGAAACCCTTGTTTATATTTTTTTGGACGTCTCTAACGATCATTAAAAGTTCAAAATATCAGAGAGATAAGATGTGCTGAAAACACTTGAATATTAGGATATTATGTGCCATATGAAAAATAGCACAAAATAAAACTTCCTTCACAATCCTAATTCAGCCTTAAATATGGCAGAAAATATTGATGCCTGATCCACGACTAAATTCTATTTTAGCTAATAACAACAGAATATCTGAAGAATTTTTATGCCAAATTAAATTGGCTATCAATTCTATTGGATATACTGACGATATGATAGACCAAAATGTCTCTTTTGTGTCAGAAGGAGGCGAACCGTTTTTTGCTGATTTGGTAATATATACAAGTCAATTTAGAAGAGATACCGATACCGCCGTAATATCATTCAAACTATCAAGTAATATTGAAAAAAGGGATTATCATTCTGATATTGCCCCTTTTTTTGCATTATCTACACCTATAGTTATTCTTGTAGAAGCTTTAGATAATGATTCAACAAAAGAACCAAACTTGAGGCCGGTTGGCTTAAAGAAAGGCTTCACCAAAAATCATTCAGACAAAACTGTCATTCCACTTTCAAGATTCCAGGATTATTTAAAACAACACCAAGAGCAATTTTCCCCACGGAAATTATTGTTATCTAAGTGGGAGCCTGAGCAACTTAGCTTATTCGACATACATCCTGATTTATTTAATGAAGCCATAAGAATTGCTAATAAAGAGTTAATCGAACGTTTCGAAAAAAGCGTTGGTCGAGTCATCGAAAACACCCCCAAACAACATAAAAGAAATGTAGTACAAGGGGCGATTGCACTAATCGGCGCAAGAATTCTTAGGGATAGGCTTAAAAAAGACTGGGATATAACCTCAGGAGCCCGTAATTTTTTGTCATATGCGGACCAGTACCTACCAGGCTACTTCCATGTTTCAATAGCAATCGCTGATAGGCTCGATCCGATCCTTACGAGGTTTTCTAATAGTTATGATCTTTCACAAGTAAGTATAGATATGGTAGGTCGTTTTTATGAAAAAGCCTTTGTTACAAGTGAACTAAGAAGAAATTGGGGAATTCATTATACTTCTTCTCTTTTGGCAAGGACACTATTGTCTCGAATGCCAATTGAGGAACTAAATCCTGACGATAGAGTACTTTGTGACCCCACATGCGGTTCGGGCAGCCTTCTATCGGCAGGCTATGAAAGACTTGCCGAATCGATTCTTTCAGAATCTCCAACGAGCGATTTTCATCAACAATTGGTTGGTTCGATTTTCGGAAACGATAAAGATAAATTTTCAAATGATGTCGCCAAAATGACATTAATGCTTTTTCATCCTCCTCATAGAAACAATTGGTTGATTACATCGTTAGATGCTGAGAGCGATTCATTTGGAAGAAGGTGGCTGCATAAAGCTTCACTGAAGCCTTCAATTGTAGTTGCAAATCCACCTTTTGGTGGAGTTGGAGGAATGAATGATCACCCAACAGTGCCCAGAGCACGAAACCAAAGAGACAGATCATCTAAAATACTTAACCACTGCATGGACATTGTAAAGCCAGGTGGACTTATAGGAATAATTTTAACAGAAACAATTTTAGACCAACAATTAGAAGAGCCAACAAGACATCGAATTTTAAAAAATTTTGAGATTTTAGAGCAATGGTCTGTCAAGCCTAATTGGTTTGATGGTGTTAGACGTCCAGCGTTAGCATGGGTTTTACGTAAAACACCACCAAGAGACAAGGTCTTTTTTATTTACTCCCTCTCTGATGTTCCTGCACCTGGGAAGAAATCCAAATGGAACGGAACTATCAAAATTAATAAAGATTCATTGCCTAAGAATCTTGTTCCATCAAAGTTTAATGAGATTTTATCTGACATTGAATCTAACGGTATCCCGGTTAAAAAACATTTTTTTATTTACAATGGATTGCAACCTCTAAAAAGCAAGATCATTAAAGAATACAGAAAAGACGAAAAATTTAACCTTCACCCTTGGACCGGAGGAAATATTTTAGGAACAACTCCGTTAACTGATTTGGTGAAGGAAAAGCAAGGCTATTTAGAGTTAAGAAAATGTAATTTTTTACCTTCAAGCCCTCGTACTAAACTTTGTAATGACCATTTAAATAAAAATGAACCTATGGTTTTGTTAAGGAAAACCAGAACCGATCCCTCTTATTTTCGGTGGAGTTCTGTTGCCTTGATTCAACCATTAACCAAAAATATGAAAAGCCTTGCACCTTCCGAAAGTTTCCATGTTGCTTTTTCTAATCAAGATAAAAATCCGTTAAAAGAACAATACTTATATTCATTGTGGGCAATTCTAAACCATCCGATTGCAAGTCTATGGTTCTATGAGCGAAAAAAGGTGCAAAATATAGCAACCAACGATTTTAGATCATTTCCGCTACCACTTTGTTCAACTGATGATGATTTTAAGAATTTATCTAAAAAAGCCAAGGAGTTCTTGGATTTTGGTAGGAAATTACGATATTCTTCAGTAGCACTTAAAGACGTTGAAAAAAATACTTTCTGTTCAATGATCCATGAAATAGATAATATAATTTATAAACTCTATAACATAACAAATTGTCAAAGGGAGGTAATTGAAGATTTTTTTCCATCTGAACAACGGCCGTTATTTAAAAAAATAATCAAAATCTCTACTCGTAATAATAAAGTAGAAAATGTTTCTTCCGAAAGGGAATTTAGTCGCTCTAATTTTTGGGAAACTACATTTGAAACGCTTCAATTAACGGGAAGTGAAAATAAAATAAAAATTATTATTGATGGCTTTGACTCTGGTGATAAAAATGAATCTGAAGGCATCTGGGTCCCCTTAACCCCTATAATCCCTGGATGGGCTAAAAAGGAAGGTGCCACCGGTTGGATTGAATTGGCTACAAACATCCCTCAACAAGTTATGCAAAACCCAGATCAGGCTATTCGTGCACTCCGTCCGCATAGAAATGCATATAAGTCTATTGAAGACATTGAAAATGATTTTTTGAATTTATTTAATGCTAACAACATCAAGCAGACAGCAGCTAATGAATAACGAAAAATTCATGGTGACTATCTTTGACGTTGGACAAGGTGATACGACCTTAATAAGAAATATTCCTAATAGCCATTCTGCATTAATTGACTTAAAATGTTGGCATTCTATAAAACCCCATATAATGGATCTTGGTGAGTTAAAGGTTCTTTTTATTACGCACTGGCATACAGATCACATTTCTGGGATATCTCATTTATTGAGTAGTATAGAAAAAAATACAATTGATAAATTGCCAATTTTTATTAATCCTAAATTCATAAAAAATAAAACTGCAAATAGTATAAAACGAGCGATACACGAAGCATTAGAAATGGGGATAATAAAATTAGTACCGGCTTATAGCGACCAAGATAATTGTGATATTGATATGCTTAATGCCAAATTTAAAATTATTTGGCCACCATATAGCAGATTTGTAGTAGATCCCGAAAAAGAAAACAATAATTCAATAGTTATTCGATTCGATACAAAAAATTTTAAAATCTTATTTGGTGGTGATGCCGGTGGTGAAGTCTGGCAATGTATGAACAAAAAGTGTATTAAGGCAAATGTATTGAAATATCCTCATCATGGAGCTAAGCTTTCCGAGAGAGAAGGTGGAATATGTGCTTCAGAATTCCTAACTGATGTGCAACCTAACTGGGTTATTATTTCTTGTAGCAAAAACAACAATTATGACCACCCTTCAGAGGAATTAAAAGAAGCCGAAAAGGAGTACAAGGATATTAAATTCCTATATACTTTTAATGGAAATATCGATATCAATATTGATGGGCCACACACTTCCGTGGGGTATGCTATTTGATTTTACTTATTTTTCTTTTCGGTTTATTCTTTGAAGGTTGACTAATAAGGTAATTTTTTTAAAAAAAATATTGCCTAAATATTTTTGGGAATCACACTCTATGACGATTTTTGAGATCTAATGTCACTTTGAAAAACTACTAAGAATTCGAATCTTCTTCGAATTAAAATCTCTGATCTACCCTCTGCACAGAATGAATTGAAATCCTTCCCTACAAGTGGAAATATGGACTGAATCAAAATCGCTGTGCAAAAAGACGCAGAATTGCACATTGTTGACGCTCGAAGATAGTCATGCCGATCCGTCGGTTACTATTTATGGTACATTGCACCTTACATTCCGCACCCGTGAGAATCGATTTTAGGAAATTTTTTATCGTTCAAAAATAACCACATAGGCGATTTAACATATTGTATTTACTGTAAAATAAAAATACCTAGACATTTCAACTAGTTGCTGGTACGTTACCCCCAATCTTGACAACAACAGTTCAAAGGAGGGGACATGCCACCGCTTGACACTGAAAGTTTGACCATCACCGAGGTCAGGCATCTGCCGATCGTCAAGGCTTATGCACAAAAAATCGGTCTGGTGGAGACCATCGACCGGATGGTCGGTTCTCAAATGGAATTGAGCCCCGGCATGGCTGTATTCGGCATGGTGCTCGACACCCTTTCGGGACGGACACCGCTTTACCGTCTGACCGAATTTTTTGAAGAAAAGGATACGGAGCTTCTCCTGGGCACCGCTATCGAACCGGAACGCTTTTGCGATACCAACTTGGGCCGGTCCATGGATCAGATTTTCGAGACCGGTACCCAGAAGGTGTTTTCTCAGATCGCGCAGAATGCATTGACAGTTTTTGCCGTCGATCCGCGACGACTGCATTTCGATACGACCTCCGTGAGTGTATTCGGCGATTACCATCTGGTTGATCCACCGTTTGAGATCACCTATGGTTACAGCAAGGACAAACGACCGGACCTCAAACAGTTTCTGGTATCGATGCTGTGTGTCGACCGCAACATCCCCATTTTGGGGACCACGACGGACGGCAACGCTTCGGACAAGACCTTGAACAACGAACTGCTGACCAATATCTCCGCATACATGGCCAGACACGGGCTTGAACCGGGCGCGTACGTCTATGTGGCCGACTCTGCATTTGTCACCGAGGACAATCTGAAGAAAGCCGACAGGCGTCAGACCTGGTTTCTGACCCGCCTGCCGGCGACCTACAAAGAGTGCGGCCGGATCATTCGTGAAGCCGTGGCCGCCGATGACTGGATCGACATCGGCCGCCTGGCCGAAGAACGCGACCGCCCCAATCGCTCAGTTGCCCGCTATCGGGCCTATGACGGCACCGTCGAGCTTTACGGAAAAACCTACCGGGCGATCGTCGTGCATTCCAGCGCGCATGACAAGCGGCGTCATAAACGCATCGATCGCATGTTGAAACAGGACCGCAAGCAGCTTGAAAAAGACTGCAAAAAGCTCGCGGACACCGTGTACTATTGTCAGGCCGATGCGCAGGTCGCGTTAGACAAACTGATTCGTCAATCCGCGTCCAGCTACCACCGGCTTCAAGCTGGTGTTGAAAAAATCCCCAAATACGGTCGCGGCCGGCCTGCGGCCGGTAAGCCCCGAAAGGTTTTGCGCTACGAATATCGCGTAACGGCGACGGTTGTGGAAGCCCCGCAAAAAGTGCAACCGCTCAGGGAAGAAGCCGGTTGCTTTGTCCTGTTGACGAATCTTTTGGACCAACAAGGCGACTGGTCCGCCCCGGAACTGCTCTCCCTTTACAAGAGCCAGATCGGCATCGAGAAGAACTTCAGCTTCCTGAAGGACCCGGCCATCGTAAACAGCATTTTTCTGAAAAAGGCCCAGCGGATCGAAGTGTTGGGCCTGGTATTGCTGATCTCCCTTTTGATCTGGCGTTTGATGGAGCGTTCCATGCGCCAGTATGTCGAGACCAATGACTGTGAGTTGCCCGGTTGGGTGCGACGCAAAACCAGAAAGCCGACCAGCTTTATGATGACGACCAAGTTCTCTTCAATCATGGTCGTTTCCATCGGGAACCACAGACAGTTGGCAAAACCATTGAAAGCTGTTCAGCTTGAGTATTTGAAAGCGCTTGGCGTCACAACTGACACATTCACAGCCCCATAAAGCGATGAAAAATAGTCGAATCGTTGCTGCTTGGGGTGCGGAATGTACGTTGCACAGGCACCCCACGGCCTGTTCGGATCGTACAAAGGACGGCTGCCATTATATATGGTGTGCCGTCCACAATCCCCTGGATGTCATCCAGAGACTTCCCCTCAAAAAAGCTTGGATCAATAGTAGCCGGGTATTCACCTTTAACCAGACAGTTGTCGATGATTCCGGTGTTGGTAATTACTGCATCGGCATACCCATCATGCACTTTGGGCCAACTCACGAATTTGTTATTGGATATGCCGAATTTGTCTGGAACGATGCGGTTTGCCCGGCCGCCAAGTTTTTTATCCGCTTGCCAGGCGGGGCCATATCTACTCCCGACAAGCGTTAGCTCCCCACCGCTTTTCTGCGTTCCTTACCAGAGCGGCGTTCCTCATCGGGATTGAAATCTGTAGAGTCTTGTCGACGACGTTCGCCATGGCGGCGATCATACATGGCAATCTTGAATTTTATAAAGTCTTTCACCTCTATCAAGGCGTCAGGCCTACCGGATATTAACACTTGCAGGTGAGCGGTTGAGAAAAATCGGCAGTTATTGTGAGAAAACTGCATCAGACATATTTGATGCCATCATTGAAAGCGCTCTGCAATATGTCGGCTTGTCAAAGAGCGACAGGGTGACAGCCTCAGCGTAACCCCGAAAGTTGAGTTATAATCCGAAAGCTCCAGGTTATGTGCATAAGACGGCGCCTTGTAATACGGCGGATCGCAATAAAAAAGGGTCCCGGGCTTGTCATACCTTCTAATAAAGTCATCCCAAGACAAGTGCTCAATACTAACCCCAACCAACCGCAGGTGAACCGCAGACAACTCCTCCTCCATGCGCAGCAGGTTGATCCGGGGATTGTGCATGGGCGCCGTGCCGAACACCCGGCCCTTGACCCGGCCCCCAAAACAAAGCCGCTGCAGGTAATAGTAGCGGGCCGCCCGTTGGATGTCGGTGAGCCCGCCGGCATCCTGCTGGCGCTTCCAGTCCTCGAACCACTCACGGGATGACAACAGCCATTTAAACTGCCTTAAAAACTCCTCCAAGTGGTTTTGAAGCACCCGGTAAAAAACGACCAGGTCGCTGTCCAGGTCGTTGATCACTTCGTATTTCGAGATGGTTTTTTTGAAGAACACCCAGGCCGCCAAGGTAAGATTTTTTTTGACTTAGTTTTTTGACCAATAAAGAAAAAAAGGGCTTACCAATTGTGCTGGTAAGCCCTTTTTTTCTTTATTGGCGCGCCCGGCAGGATTCGAACCTGCGGCCTACGGATTCGAAGTCCGGCGCTCTATCCAGCTGAGCTACGGGCGCGTATTTCCATGTTCGGCCAATGGTTTCGCATTGGTTGGCGACAAGCTGTATCTTCATTACCCACTTTCGGCCTAAATTTCAATTCATAGTTATAAAAACTGGTGAATCGCAGGAAAAGCCTTTTCAAACGAAGACTGATTGCCCCTTCTGACCAAAACGGTGTGGACAATGGCCGTTACGCGCTTACAATTACCCCTATCACAATGTGGCACACGTAAAATCAGAAAAAGATACAGGGAGAAGCACATGATAATAATTAAACAATTAACCCCATACCTGCTGATGGTTGGTGCTTTTGCGGTGCTGACCGTCTCTTCGGCCCATGCGGTCGAGATCCAGTGGTTCGGCCAGTCGGCATTCAAGATTACGACGCCGGGGGGCAAGGTGATCCTGATCGACCCCTTCATCACCAAAAACCCCAAAACGCCCGAAGCCCTAAAGGACCTGGCCAAACTGAAACAGGTGGACCTGATTCTGGTCACCCACGGTCACGGCGACCATGTGGGCGATACGGCGGCCATCTCCAAAACCTACGGGGCCAAGGTGGCCATGAACGCCGACATGGGCCATACCTTCGCCGCCCTGGGCTGGGTGCCTTACGAGCGTTTGATCCGCTTCAACAAAAGCGGCCCGATCACCCCGCTGGGTGAAGGCATTCGGATCACCATGGTGCACGCGGAGCACAGCTCGGAGGTGGTGCACACCGACCCTGCGAGCAAGGAAAAGACGGTTCACCCGGGCGGCGAGCCCTGCGGCTATATCATCCAGCTGGAAAACGGGTTTACCATCTACCATGCCGGCGATACGGGAGTGTTCGGAGACATGGCCTTTATCGGCGAATACTACCGGCCCGACCTCGCCCTGCTGCCCATCGGCGGCCATTTTACCATGGACCCTGACCATGCGGCCTTTGCTGTCCGGAATTATCTGAAATCGCCAAAGGTGGTCCCCATGCACTACGGAACCTTCGGACTGCTCAAAGGCACCCCTGACCAGCTCGAAAAAGGCCTGGCCGGGTCCTCCACCGAGGTCATCGACATGCAGCCGGGGGATGTGCGTACATTTTAACCGGAAGGCGATCTAAACAAAGAGGCCACTGCAACGGGGTACGCTGCAATGGCCTTTTGATTTTTATGGGGTGAGTGATGGGGCTTGAACCCACGACCCTCAGGGCCACAACCTGATGCTCTACCAACTGAGCTACACCCACCATAAGAATCATTTTTTCTACCAGATCACCTGCCCCATTTCAACCATAATTTCGATGACGCCTGAAAAAATTTCACATCGGGAGGGGCAACCGCCGACCGGCGGCCGGGAACCCCGGACCGGCGGATTTCATCATGATACCGGTGTATTCCCGCAGGTATTGACGGCTTCGTAAAAACGTCGCCTATCCGAAGGGTTCATAAAAAAGCCCTGATCAGGGTTTTCGAATCCCTAAGAATGCGAACTACTTACGCGATGCGGTAGTGACGGGGGATGAAGCGTAACGCAGCTATCGGTTTTTTTACCAACCCGACAGTATTGACCTGCTTTGCCTTCTAATATACCCTTACCTGGCATCCATCATCTCGCTAACCACCCGTTTGGAAAGAGGTAATATCTTGACCCAATTTCATATTTTCGTCATCAGGGCCATCCTGGGGGCGGGTTTTGCCGTCATCCTCTCCCGCATGTTCTACCCCGACGCCAACATCATCTACGTGGCCGGCCTGGGCATCATCCTGGTGGGGCTGGCCTATTTCGCCGAGTATCTTAGAAACCGTAAAAAATAAACCGGAAATGGCAATTTTGTCCGATATCTGCGTTATACTCGAAATTTTATCCTCGGAATATCAACACGATGCCTGCGGTAAAATTTCTCGCAAGCCTTGCTCTCGAACAAAATTCCTCATTTCTGGAAAACACCCAATCGCTCAATCGAGATATAACGAATAGAATAGATTCTGACCCTCTACCGGAGCGCATCGAACGTGAAACAGATTATTCTCGGCACCGCCGGGCACATTGACCACGGAAAGACCAGCCTGATCAAGGCCATCACCGGCACCAACACCGACCGGCTGAAGGAAGAACAGAAACGGGGCATCACCATTGAACTGGGCTTTGCCTCGCTGGACCTTCCCAGCGGGCGCCATCTGGGGATCGTGGACGTACCCGGCCATGAAAAATTCGTCAAGAACATGGTTGCCGGCGCCACGGGCATCGACATCGTCAGCATGGTCATCGCCGCCGACGAAGGGGTTATGCCCCAGACCCGGGAGCACATGGAAATCTGCTCCCTGCTGGGCGTCCGGCACGGCATGGTCGTGCTGACCAAAACCGACATGGTGGACGAGGAGTGGCTGGAACTGGTCACCGAGGACATCAGGGATTTCACCGTGGGCACCTTCCTGGAAGAATCTCCGATCGTACCGGTCTCTTCGGCTACCGGGGACGGCATTCCCCAGTTCATCGAGGCGCTGGACACCCTGAGCCAGGCGGTCCCCGAACGCACCACCACCGGTCTTTTCAGGCTTCCCGTAGACCGTGTCTTTTCCATGAAGGGCTTTGGCACCGTAATCACCGGCACCCTGGTTTCCGGCAAGGTCAGCGTCGGGGACCCCATCATCATCTATCCGGGCAAAACCACCTCCAAGGTCAGGGGCATCCAGGTTCACAACCAGAGCCGGGAATCGGCCGAGGCGGGCATGCGCACCGCCATCAACTTCCAGGGGCTGGAAAAGACCGCCATCAACCGCGGAGACATCCTGGCCCGCGAGAACACGCTGACGCCCAGCTATATGGTTGACCTGGAACTTCATTTTCTCTCGAGCAATAAAAAACCGATCAAAAACCGGACCCAGGTGCGCTTCCACACGGGCACCAGTGAAACCATGGGAAACCTGATCCTGCTGGACCGGGAAGATCTGGCTCCCGGAGACACCTGCGTGGCGCAGGTCCGTCTGGACGGGCCCGTCAGCCTGATTCGCGACGACCGTTTCGTGATCCGCAGCTACTCCCCGGTGCGGACCATCGGCGGCGGCAAGGTGCTCAACCCCATTGCGGGCAAACACAAACGGTTCCAGCAGGAGATCATCGACGGGCTGGTGGGCCTGATCGATGCCGCCCCCGACGGCATCATCGACTACCATGCCCGCATGGCCGGGCCGGCCGGGGTCAATTTCGCCCAGCTGCTCCTGATGACCAACCTGCCGGCCAAGGCGCTGGAGACCGCAATTGCCGCCATGCTCAGCAGCCAGACCATCCTGCTGGCGGACAAGGAGAACCGGACCTACATCCACCTGGCCGTCTTTGACGGGCTGAAGCAATTGAGCCAGGACGTTCTGGCGCAATACCACAGCAACAATCCCCTCAAACCGGGTATTTCCAAAGAGGAGTTGAAATCCAAATTCCCGCGCAACGCCGGCAGCAAACTGTTCACCCTGGTGCTCAACCGGATGATCAAGGACCGGCAGCTGGCGCTGGAAGACGATACGGTCCGGCTGGCGTCCCACACCGTGTCCCTGCAGGTGGACGAGAAGGCGCTCAAACAGCAGATCGTGGACACCTACCGGCAAAGCGGGCTGACACCGCCCTATTTCAGGGATATCGTCAAGCGCCTGGACGTGGATCCCAAACCGGCCAGGGGCGTCCTGGAACTTCTCGTCGGCGAGGGAGAGCTGGTCAAGGTCAAAGAGGACCTTTATTACGACCACGCCACCATTGAAAAACTGAAGGACGAACTGGTGGCCTACATCCTGAAAAACGGTGAGATCTCCACGCCGACCTTCAAGGATATGACTGGAGCTTCCCGTAAATATGTGATACCTCTGATAGAGTACTTTGATGCCACTCATGTCACCATTCGGGTAGGGGATATCCGACAACTCAGAAAACGCCAATAACGCCGGTGCCGGCAACGCCTGCCGGTGTTCCGAAACCCATCGAAGACGGAGCACAGCCATGGGAAACAACGCCAAGGGATTCGAATTCAGGAAGTTTGCAACACCGCGCATCATCGGCGGCATCGCCATCGTGATCATTGTCCTGTGGGCCCTTTCCATCATCTTCGGTTCATCCGGGGGATCGTCATCGCAACGCAGGGCGGAACAGCCGCACGATTCGGCCGAAGCGACATCGCCGGCCGGCGGCACCGGCAGTCACCAGACGGCCCAATCCGCGCGTCCATCCGCATCGGGTGCCGCCGCCACAGGACATGGGACGGGCACCGCCGCAGCGCCCGCAACCGCCGGCCACGGGGCCACGGCCGCTCACGGCACCACCGACGCCCATGGCACGCCGGTGGCCCGGGGAACGGCCGCCCGGAGCGTCCCGGGCGCACACGGCCAGGAAACCGCCGCCCATGGCACCGCTCAAACGGCGACCGCCCATCCGAAGGCGGCCCGCCAGCAGCAGCCGGCTGCGGCCGCCACCCATGACACACAGACCGGTTCCCACGGCACGGCCGCCGGCCCGTCGACGGCGGAGCAGGGCGCCGCCCCCGGGCACCCCATGCCGACCACGGTTACCAGCCCCGTGGTACACAAACCCAAGCCTAAAGGCGTCGCCTTTGTCGAAGCGACCATCAAACCCCTGCAATTTGAGCTGGAAGAACGCTGGTGGGGATGGCGTCCCAACGACATCATCGATCTCACCGACAACGTGAACAATTTTCAGATGGGCGTGCTGGAAGTGACCCGGCGTGCCACCGTGGCCCTGGCCGAACGCATTTCCAGGACCGGCACCACCGACGCCTTCGACGAGAACCTGGAACAGGCCATGAACTGGTTCATGGTCAAGGCCAGCAGTTACTGGTTCCCCTCGGCGGAATCGAAATACCGGGAAGGGCTCGAAGAACTGCAGGCCTACCTGGAAAAGCTCGAAATAGGCAATGCAACCTTCTACACCCGCACCGACAACCTGATCCCCCTGCTGGCCTCCTTTGAAGACCTTCTGGGCAGCTGCGACGAGAACCTGGTCAAAGAGGTCAATGAAGACGGCACCCCGGTCAGCCATTTTGCCGTGGACAACTACTTCTACTACACCCAGGGTGTGGCCAGTTCCATGGCCACGGTGCTGGAGGCGGTGCACCACGATTTTCTCATCACCCTGGAATCGCGCAACGCCACCGAACTGCTGCACCACGCCATCGTCTCCTGCGAACGGGCCGCGGCAATCGAGCCCTGGCTCGTTCTGGACCGCAACCTGAGCAGCATTTTTGCCAACCACAGGGCCAACATGGCGGCCCCCATCAGCCATGCCCGGTTTTACCTGGGGTTGCTCATCAAGACGCTGTCCACTTAGGGCTTGCGGAAACGGCATCTTTTGGCCCAGGCCACATATGGTCATATATCAGACAGGAGCGGTCCAAGCCGCGATCATGCCATTGCATCGCGGCTGGAAGCCGCTCCTACGAAAATCAACCCTGTTTTGATTAACGTTTCCTCAGGAGTCGCATTTCCGACGGGGTCGTAAAAATGAACTTATTTTTCGCGGGCCCTCACCAGCGCACCAATTAAAAACTTAACAGCTTCAACCTTCAGTCTACCTACCTGGAGTACCTGAGGTCAGCTGAGAAGTCTACCCACCACGCTCTCAAGAAAGCGCATGCCCTGTCGGGTCAGCCGGATCCGCCCCGGCGGCTGCTCGACCAGCCCCTCGCGGGCCAGCTGGGAGAGCTGCGGGGCAGCGTATTCGGAAAACGGCTCGTCAAACCGCGACCGGAACGCCGCCGTGTCGATCCCGTCGGTCTGCCTCAGCCCGAGATAGACAAATTCAATGATCTGCTGTTCGCGGGTAAGCGTTTCCCGGTCGGCCACGGGCCGTCGGCCGGCCTTCAGATCCGCCAGGTAGGTGTCCAGAGAGCGGTGGTTCCACCAGCGCGTGTTGTCCAGGAAACTGTGTGCGGCCGGGCCGAATCCCAGGTAGGGGGCGAAAGTCCAGTATTTGCGGTTGTGGCGGGAACGCCGGTCGGCGGCGTCTCCTCGGGCGCACCTGGCAAAGTTGGATATTTCGTACTGCCGGTAGCCATTGGCGTTCAGGTAGGCCGAGGTAAAGACGAACCAGTCCCCGACCGTCCCTTCGCCCAGCGGCTGGATATGGCCGTTTTCTACCCTGGCGGTCATTTCCGTCCCCGGTTCCATGGTGAGGGTGTAGCAGGAAAGGTGATCCGGCGCCAGCCCGACAACGCGGGCCAATACCTTTTCCCAGCGGTCCAGGGTCTGACCGGGAACCCCGTAGATCAGATCCAGGCCGACATTGTCGAAGCCGGCCTCCCGGGCCCAGCGGTAGGTGTCGATGCCTTTCCCGGCCGTGTGAATCCGTCCCAGAAAATTCAGGGTTCGATCATCGAGGGATTGAAGACCGATGTTGAGACGCCCGATACCGGCCTTGTGGTAGGCGGTCAACGTGCTCCTGGTCACCGTCCCCGGGTTGACCTCCAGGGTGGTCTCCGCATCGGGCGTCACCGGAAAACAGGCCCGGAGACCGTCCAGCACCCGCGCGACCTGCCCTGGCGCCAGCACCGATGGCGTCCCGCCGCCGAAATAGATGCTGTCGGCACGCGGCACTTTCCGCCGGTACAGCTGCAACTCGAGGAGCAACGCCTCGATATAGTCGGGGATCGACCGAGGGTCGGTGACGGAGTAAAAATCGCAGTAGGGACACTTGGCCCGGCAGAAGGGCACATGAATATACAGCCCGGCCGGCGGCGGGACGGGCGCCGGCCGGGCGATGTGGTCGCCGGGATCATCCGGGGGCGTGGTAATGGGCTGGTTCATGGTGCTCGCCTCTCGTCCTTCGCCTCTCGTCCTTCGCCTCTCGTCCTTCGTCTCTCGTCTCTGGTTGCCACAAAAAACCAGAAACCACAAACCGGGGCGTCAGCTGGCGCCCTGTCCCAGTTCCAGCCCCAGTTCCAGGGCCTGGTGGTTCATCTCCAGAAAACCCGACGGGATGCGCTGCTCCAGAACCTTCATGATCGACGCCGGCTGCACCAGGCCGGTCATCCCCACCACCGCCCCCAGCATGCAGATGTTGAACACGATCGGCTTGCCGATCCGGTCCATGACCGTCTCGTACATGGGCAGCTGACGCTGGCGGGCGTCCACCTTCAGCTGCGGCCGGACGAAACGCGTGTCCATGATCAAAAGACCTCCGGGGCGGATGATGTCGTAAAACGTGTTGTACGACTCCTGGGTCAGGCACACCAGCACGTTGGGCTGGATCACCTTGGGAAAGTTGATCTGGGTGTCAGAGATGATCACGTCGGAGCGCGTCGCGCCCCCGCGCGCCGCGGCACCGTAAGCCTGCGTCTGAACCGCCGTCAGATCTTCGTGAAGCACCGCCGACTCGGCAAGGATGATCGCCGCCGTGATCACCCCCTGGCCGCCAGACCCCGAAAATACCATTCTGCATCGTTCCATCTATCGTCCCCCCATGGCCCGCTCGATGATCCGGTTGTACTCGCTGCAGTACTCGGGCTTGTCCGTCTGTACGAATATACCCCGCTCGATCAGATCCGGGTTCTCCGCCTTTTTCTTCGAGCCGATGGGCACCGTCATCTCCTTCATGCGCGTCATCATGTCAACGGCGCTGCCCAGCCGGTTCTTGCGTCCGAAGTAGGTCGGGCACTGGCTCATCACCTCCACCACCGAAAACCCCTCGTGCAGCACCGCGCTGCGGATGATGTCCGCCATCTGCTGCACGTGGTAGGTCGTGGTGCGCGCAACGAACGTCGCACCGGCCGCCCGGGCCATCTCCACCACGTCGAAACCCTGGTCGATGTTGCTGTACGGCGCCGTCGTCGCCATCATCCCCGGGCCCGTCAGCGGACTGTACTGGCCCCCGGTCATCCCGTAGATGCGGTTGTTCATCACGATGGCCGTGATGTCGATGTTGCGCCGCGCCGCGTGGATGAAGTGGTTGCCACCGATGGACAGCGCGTCCCCGTCGCCCATGGGAACGATCACGTTCAGCTCCGGCTTGCTCAGCTTCACACCCGTGGCGAACGCCAGGGCCCGACCGTGGATCGTGTGCAGGGTGTGAAAATCCATGTACCCCGAAATGCGCGACGAGCAACCGATGCCCGACACCATCACGATCTCGTTGCGGCTCATCCCCAGCCGCTCCACCGCGCGGATCAGGCCGTTGAGGACGATCCCGTGACCGCAGCCCGGACACCACAGGTGGGGAAAAAACCGCTCCCGGATATAGTCGTTGACTGCCATCTTAGACCCCCTTGCCCTTGATCAGGCGAAGTATGTTCTTGATGTCCGTGGGCGTGATGAACGCGCCGTCGATTCGGTTGGCCAGAAACACCCGCTCCGGGTGGTCCACCGTGGTCTTGACCATCTGGCACACCTGCCCCATGTTCATCTCCACCACCACCGTGGTCCTGGCCGCGTTGCAGTACTGGCGGATGACCTCCGCCGGAAACGGCCACAGCGTCTGCAGTTCCAGAAGGCCGATCTTCTCTCCGCGCGGCCGCAGGCTCTCCACGATGTGCAGCGCACTGCGCGCTGACGAACCGAACGACACCAGCACCGTCTCCGCGTCCTCCAGGTAAAACGTCTTGTAGCGCGCCATCTGGGCCGCGTTGTTCTCGATCTTGTCCACCAGGTGACGCAGCAGCCCGTGAACGATCTTGGGGTTGTCCGACGGAAACCCCCACATGTCGTGCACCAGCCCGGTCACGTTGTAGCGGTGAACCCCGCCGAAGTCGCTCATGGGCAGCCGCCCGTCTTCGCGCGGCAGGTAGGGATGGTAGTCCACCCCCCCCTTGACCGCCGTGCGCAGCCGCTCCACCAGCGGGATCTCCCCCGGCTCCGGGATCTCAAGCCGCTCGCGCATGTGGCCCACCACCTCGTCGAACAGCAGCACCACCGGCGTGCGGAAGGTCTCGGCGATGTTGAAGGCCTCGACCGTCATGGCGAACACGTCCTGGTGGTTCGACGCCGTCAGCGCAACGATGCTGTGGTCCCCGTGGGTCCCCCAGCGCGCCTGCATCACGTCACCCTGGCTCACGTGGGTCGGCACCCCCGTCGACGGACCCCCGCGCTGGACGTTCACGATCACGCACGGAATCTCCGCCATCACCGCGTACCCCAGCGCCTCCTGCTTGAGCGAAAACCCAGGCCCCGACGTGGCCGTCAGCACCTTGTGCCCGGTCAAAGACGCGCCGATGACCGCGCACATGGAGGCGATCTCGTCCTCCATCTGGATGAACTTGCCGCCGATCTGCGGCAGCCGTTTCGATAAATGCTCGGCAATCTCCGTCGACGGCGTGATCGGGTAGCCGGCGAAAAAATCCAGCCCCGCGTAAAGCGCCCCTTCCACGCAGGCCTGGTTGCCCTGGATGAATTTAATCTGTCTGGTCATGGCTTTGCCTCTGTTGCCTGGTTTCTCAGTAATGTCTGGTAAACCGTTGGTTTGCAGTGCCTGAATTCAGGAGGCAGAATCCAGAATTCAGAAGGAAAGGATGTCGCCTTCGGCGGCACCGATTTATTCTGACTTCTGACTCCCGGCTTCTGGCTTCTGATCCGCCACCGTCACCTCGATGGCCAGGTCCGGGCAGCGCAGTTCGCACAGCCGGCAGGCGATGCAGTCCTCAATACGCACCGCCACCGCCTTGTCCTGAGCGTCCAGTTCCAGTACCGACTTCGGGCAGAACGCCACGCAGATCCCGCAGCACTTGCACCAGTCCCGGTTGATCCGGTGTTCCTTCAACTTTGTTTTTGGCATGTGTCTTCCCCTGTGGTTGACGGCGTCGTGAGAAGGCGCTCTATACTCGGTCTCGTTTGCGGGTTCCGGCAGGATAGCGATGAATGGCATCTCATGGATGAATACTATCTTTGGATGTTTGGCGCAAGCCATGTCCCCGAGCAGGGACGATACATCGCGCGACGAGTTCCACGGGATGCAGCACCGGCCGGGAGCCCAGCTGCGCCATCTGCATCTCGCAGGTGGGGCAGTCGGTCACGGCCGCATCGGCGCCGGAAGCGTCGAGCAGGTCCATCAAATGGCTGCCGATGATACGGCTCAGACCATCATTTCTGGCCGCCAGGCCCCAGGTGCCGGCCATGCCGCAGCAATGGCTGTCCAGGGCGGTCACGTCGGTTCCCGGCAGGGCATCGAGCATCGCGATCGTGCTGCCAGGTTCCGCCTGAACCTTGAGGTGACAGGGTTGGTGGTAGGCCACGGTGGCCTGCCGCGCTGCGACCCTGTCCGCCCGCAGGTATCGGCGGATCAGCCGGCTGGCGTGGATCACCTTGCCCGACACCCGGCGGATGCGCGGCCCGTCCATCAGACAGGACCATTCGTCCATCAGGGCCAGCCCGCACGACGAACAGGTGACCACGATGTGATCCACCCGGTCGAGCAGGTGTCGCCACCGGTCCAGGTTCCGGCGGACCTTTTCCCTGGCTGCATCGACCCGGCCTTTGGTCAGCAGCGGCAGCCCGCAGCAATGCTGGGGCGGTGTGTGAACCGTCATCCCCAGCCGCGTCAGCGTGCGGATCAATGCGGTGCCGATGGCCGGCCGGATATAGCCGGCATAGCAGCCTGAAAAATATAGCACCTGCAGCCGCCCCCCACCGGCCACCGGATCGACCTGCCGGAACAGGGACCGACGGGCAACGGGGACGAATGGCCGGCGGCGGCTGATGCCGGTAATCCCCTCACCCGCCCGCCGGAAAAGCTTCAGGTCCATGACCGGCTTGAGCCATCCGGAAAGCCTGCCGCCGTATCGCCCCAGTGTTTCCACGGAGGACACCAGCCGGCCGTGGACCGAGGGGCCGAAACGCTTCACGTAACGGGCCCGGGCCTCCAGGGCCATCTTGGGGATATCCACGTGGGAAGGGCATTCCAGGCGGCAGCTGCCGCAGCCCACGCACAGGTCCATGACCTCCTGAAAGGCTTTTTCATAAAGGGCGGCATCGTCCAGCACGCCGCTGATCAGGGCCCGGAGCACGTTGGCCTTGGCCTTGGGGGAGGCCGCTTCCCGGCGGGTGAATTTATAGATCGGGCACATGCGTGTGGCCGTGGTCACCGTGGTGCATTTGGTGCAGCCGTGGCAGCGTTCGATCTCGTCGTACCATCCGCCCTCCCAGTTGAGCTGCGGGGGACCCGATTCCATGCGCCGGTATCCGGCCCCGTAGCGAAGGTGGCGCATCATCTGGTCCGGCGTCGATGCGGTCTTGATCGCGGGGTTCATCAGGCCATGGGGATCGAGCAGCTGCCGGACCTGTTGGAACAGGGGAAAAATCGTCCTGTACTGGCGCTGAACGTAGGTGCTGCGCAGCCGGCCGTCCCCGTGCTCCCCGGAGACCACGCCCCCCAGGCCGTTGACCAGGTCAAACACGCCATCGGCCAGGGGCTTGAGAAGATCGATGTCCGCCGGATCCTTGAGGTTCAGCAGGGGACGGGTATGCAGCAGCCCCTTGGCAATGTGGCCGTAGACCACAAACTGCACCCCATGTCTGTTGAGAAGATCATAGATGCCCGTGAAATATTCCACCAGCCGATCCGTGGGCACCGCCGCGTCTTCGATGAGCGCCAGGATCTTCTTTTCGCCCTTGAGCTTGTACAGGATCGGCACGGCGGCCTTGCGCACCGCCCAGAAACGCGCCTTCTCGTCCGCGGAAACCGCCAGGTAAGCCCTGTCGGAGAGGTCCTGCTCGCCCAGCAGCTCCCGGACCTGGCGGCAGCGGGCTTCGGTCTCCTGCGGGTCGTCGCCGTCGAACGCCACCAGGAGCACGTTGTCGATCCCGGCGGGGATCCGCTCCCGCAGCACCGGGTCACTGCTCCTGGCCAGCGCCAGCAGGGATTTGTCCATCACCTCGATGCCCGCCGGCCCCATGGGCAGAATCGCCTGAACCGCCAGGGCGGCCTTGTCGATGGCATCGAAGTACGCCACCACCAGGCTGTCATGGGCCGGCCGATCCAGCAGCCGGAAGGTCAGCCGGGTGGCGATCCCCAGGGTGCCTTCGGCGCCGGCGAAAAGTTTATGCAGGTAAAGCCGGTCGTTTTGCACCATGTTGCGCAGGTTGTAGCCGGCCACATTGTATCGCACCGACGGGTAGGCCCGTTCGATGGCCTCCCGGTTCTCCCGGTAGAGATCGGCCAGCGCGCCAAAGGGCGCAGCGAGGGCTGATGTTTCCACGGCGGACAGCCCGGACAGGGTAAAGATGTCTCCGGTGGCGCGCACCACCTCGGCATCCAGCAGGTAGTCGGAGACATTGCCGTATTTGACCGAATGGGCACCCGAGGCATTGGTGCCCACCATGCCGCCGAAACTGGCGTATTCCCCGCTGGAGGGATCCGGCGGAAAGAACAATCCCCGGCCCTTCAGGGCCTGCGCCAGCTCGCCGAAGCGGTAGCCGGGCTCGCAGGAAAAGGTCCGGGAGGCCTCATCGATGTGAATCAGGCGATTCATGTAGCGGGTGAAATCGACGACAATGCCGCTGCCCAGGGCCGACCCGCACAGGCCGCTGCCCGCGCCCCGCGGATGCACGGAAAGACCGTGCTGCCGGGCAAAGGCGACCGTCTCGACCACATCACCGGTGTGCCTCGGGTAGACCACCGCCGCCGGCTCCCGGGAAAAGATGCTGCCGTCGGTGGCCAGCAGGATGCGGTCGATCGGCCCCCGGGCGACATCGCCGGAAACGCGGCCGATCAGCTGTTCAAAGGGTGGGGTCGTCATGTCTGTGCCCTCGTCGACGGTTCGGGATAAACGGATGGGTCATCGTCTCACCAGCAGGCTGGCATTGGGAATCACGGCCAGGGAGCCGCGGCACCGGGCGACCCTGTGCGCGGCCGAGCGGGCGTCGCTTTTGTCGGCACCCATGGTCCGGCACACTTCGGGTGGCAGGTCGGTCACCAGGAGAATGCGTATCCGCCGGGCTTTTTCCATCATCGCCAGGGCCGTTCCGCCGTTTCCCCGATAGGCGCTGGAGAGGTGATCGAAGGCGGCGTCCCACCCGCCCATGTCGAACCAGGGCAGAAAGGTCTCGGAGCCGATGCCGTCCCGGCAGCGGGCGAAAAGAATCAGGGTGCCGTGATCGTTAACGAAGGCGGCGGCATGGTGCAGGGCCTTGTGGGCCTGGATGAAGTTGATGTCCTTGGGGTGCCCGCCGCAGGAGGCGACCACCGTGTCGTAACCGCCGGCGGTGCCGGTCTCGCAGTTCCGCCCGTGGCATTGGCAGGCCTGCCGGAAGTGCGGCACGCCGCGCCCCGCCATCAGACGGCAGACCACGCCCTGGCTGTTCAGGATGCCGTGAACGGCGATGTCGGCCGGACGGTGTGCTTCGATCTCGGCCAGGTCCTCGGCCAGGGGGTTGCCGTCCAGCCGCCCCGGCCGGCATCCCGGGGCAAGGGTCCGCTGCTGCCGGTCCAGGAACAGGCCGTGGTTGTGGTAGATGTCCGCCCGGTATCCCAGGCCCGGGAAGATCAGTTTGCGCCCGCCGCCGAAACCGGCGAAGTAGTGGTGGGATACGGCGCCGACGGTGATCAGGCGGTCAGCCTCGAGGATGTCCCGGCGAAGGCGAACGGGCGTGCCGCGGGAGGTGCGGCCCAGGTCCGTGAAAAGGGACGCGTCCGTGCAATCGTGCTGGACGAACCGGCAGCGTGAAAACACCTCCCCGTATGCATGGCGGCTCTCGGCATCGCTTTGGGCCGGATGGGTGCCGTAGGCAATGTAAACGGTGGTATCCGCAGGCTTCGCACCATGGGCGCCGAGGCGATCCAGCAGCACCGGCAGGTACCGGTTGTAAGCGCACAGCCGGGTCTTGTCCGCCACCACCACGGCCACCCGGCAACCGCCGGGGGGCTGTGAGGCCAGCAGGCCGTCCATGTCCGCGGCAAAACCGGCCGCCGAGACCGTTTTTTCCGGTTCCCGAATGTTCAGCACATCCGCAGCCGCCGGCAATGGCAGCCGAAACCGGTTCCGGCCGATTTTCAGTTCAATGGTCTTTTTCATGGTCCGCTGCCGGGCACCCCCGGCCACTTTGCATTGCCGCCGCGACACAGGGCGGTTCAGGGATTTATACCCCTTTGGCGCCGTGATGTTAAGCTTAATTTATTCGATTTTCGCCTGCTGGCGGCTGCCTGCACGGCTGGCGGACCGGCAGGCCGGATCAGGGGAAAGGGGGGCGGGACCGGCTGGCGGTGTTGACAGAAGTTGCGCTTTGGGCTTTAAGTCACACCCAAGGCACCCGCCCTGCAGCCGCCAGGCGGCCGGCGGCACCCCCATTGGAGTGTTGTATGCACCTGAAAAAAATAAGCATCGCCCGGGACCGATTTCCGACCGCCGAGGCATACCCGTTCAATCTGCCCGTCGTCCGGCACACGACGGCCATCGATCTGCCCACGCCGGTGACCGTATTCACCGGCGAGAACGGCACCGGCAAATCGACCCTGCTCAAGGCCATCTGCCGCCGGTGCAACATCCACATCTGGGAAGGCATGCACCGGGCCAGGTACAAGGCCAGCCGGTATGAAAACATGCTGCATCTTTCCATGGACGTCGAATGGACCGATGGACCGGTGCCCGGGTCTTTTTTCTCTCCCGAACTGTTCCGAAACTTTTCCCAACTGGTCGATGAATGGGCCTCCGGCAACCCGGACCTGCTCGGCTATTTCGGCGGCCAATCCCTGGTCACCCAGTCCCACGGGCAATCCTGCATGGCCTATTTCCAATCCATCTACCGGGTCAAGGGGCTTCACTTTCTCGATGAACCGGAAGCCGCCCTGTCGCCGCAGACCCAGCTTCACCTGCTGGACGTATTGACCGCAGCCAGTGCCGCCGGCCACGCCCAGTTCATCATCTCCACCCATTCACCCATCCTGATGAGCTGCCCGAATGCGTCGGTCCTGGATTTCAATCACCTGTCCATCAGGCAAACGGCCTACGAACAGACCCGGCACTATAAAATCTACAGGGACTTTTTCGACCATGGCGCCTGATTCAGCCGTCACCATCCAGACGGGTTATCTGCCCGGAGCCATCGGCCGGATCGCCGAACTGCACGCCAGCTATTATGCGAGGCATTGGGGTTTCGGCCTGTTTTTCGAAGCCAAGGTCGCCACCGAACTGTCCGCCTTTCTCGAGACCCATGATCCCCGGCGGGATGCCCTGTGGACCGCCAGCGTCAGGGGCCGCGTGGAAGGGGGGGTGGCCATCGACGGCGCCCGCGCCCCCCAAAGGGGCGCCCACCTGCGATGGTTCATCCTTTCCGACGCCCTGCGTGGAAAAGGCGTAGGCCGGCAGCTGGTCTCCCGTGCCGTGGATTTTTGCGTCGCCAGAAAATATCCGGCCATCTTCCTGTGGACATTTGAGGGGCTCGATGCCGCCCGGCACCTGTATGAAAGCGTCGGGTTCCGCCTGACGTGCCAGCAAAAAGGCGCCCAGTGGGGCACCGAGGTCAACGAACAGCGGTTTGAATGCCGGCTGGCGACCGATTCCTGAAACGGACCACCTCACACCGCCACCTCATCGCCCGTCACCATGGGCGCTTCCGCCGCAGCCCGGCCCGTCTTTCCGGGCCACCTCCCCGTTTTCCACACCATGCCCGGCAGTCGTTTCTTTTAAATCTATAATTACTGTAATTACTATAATTAATATACCAATATAACCCAATTATGGTTCTGTTATTTTGTTTATTTTAGTTTTTTTATTTTTTTATTGACAAGTTTTTGCCATCGTGATTTACAGGATAACAGGACCTGTAGAAGTGATGCCCGACACGCCTGTACCCTGCGCCACGCTGCCCGCGCCCATTTGATCGCTCGCCCCTTGCTGTTCAGCACCCACGCCATGATTGACCGGCAGCGGCCCTGCCGTTAACACCGCAACAGGTCTCACCCGTCACGGCAACCCCATGCGATTGAAGGAGGGATTGGAAAATGGAGGATACACTCACCGTCTTCAAGGCCAGCAAGTATTGCAATGTTTCTTCGAAAACCATCATCAACTGGATCGAGGCCGGCCACATCAAGGCCTACAAAACCGTTGGCGGGCATCGCCGCATCAAGCGCGGCGATATGGAAGCGTTCATGCACCGCCAGGGCATCCCCGTTCCACAGACGGAGGCCGAGGATGAGCGCAAGCGCATCCTGGTGGTCGACGATGATCCCATTATCGTCGAGACCATCGTACAGGCCCTGGAGGAAGACGAATTCGACTACGAGGTAATCAGCGCGTCCGACGGGTTCGAGGCCGGGCTGCAGGTCAACCACTTTCACCCGCATCTGATGATCCTGGACATCATGATGCCCGACATCAAGGGCAACGAAGTGTGCCGCAGGATCAAATCCAGCGATGACACCCGGGAAACCAAAATCATCGTCCTGTCCGCCTACCTGGATGAGGAAAAATTCAAGGAAATGAAAAACCATGGCGCCGACGTCTGTTTTTCCAAGCCCCTGCCCCTGCCCCAGCTCAAGGAGGAGGTGGCCCGGCTGCTGGACCTTAAATAGCGACCCGAACTGCGTTTCGGCCATCAATAAGGAGGCGTAACATGAAACTCAAGGAAGCGCTGGAAAAAAAGAAATTTGTGGTCACCTCGGAAATCCAGGCGCCCATGGGCGACGACGACCCCGAAGCGCTGGTGGAGAATCTGAAACGGGTCAGGGGCCGCATGGACGGGGTTTCCGTTGCCGAGGTGGAACTGGAAGGCGTGGTGGGTGACAGTATCCGCACCTGCGAACTGCTCAACCAGAACCGCTTCGATGCCATCTACCAGACCACCACCCGGGACAAGAACCGCATCCAGCTGCAGAAAGACCTGACCCAGGCCCACGAAACCGGCGTGGAAAACCTGCTGGTGTTTACCGAAGACTATCGCATTTCCGGGGAAAGCCTGCAGGAGACCATGTTCTTCCATGTGGATTCGGGCAAGCTGGCGTCGGTCCTGGAGCACCTGAAAGACGGCCGCACGGTGGACGGCAGAGCGCTGGAGCAACGCGTCGAGTTCATCATGGGATCGGGGGTGGAATCCCTCTGGGGAAAAAATGTGCCCAAACAGGGGATGCAGGAAATGGAAACCATGCGCGAACTGGGCACCGGCTATTTCCTGACCACGCCCATCTTCGACCTGGATCAGTTCCAGCGGTTTCTCAAGCAGGTCAAAACCTTCGCCATCCCCGTGATTGCCGAAGTGATGCTGCTGAGAAATGCCGCCATGGCCCGTTTCATCAACCGCCACTTCAAGGCCGGCCTGATCCCTGACTGGGTCGTCCAGAAACTGGACAAGGCGCCCGACAAGAAAAAGGCCAGCGTCGAACTGTTTGCCGACACCATCAGGGGCCTGCGCGACATCTGCGACGGCGTGCATATCATCACCCTGGGGGGGATTGACAAGATTCAGCCGTATCTGGACGCAGCCAAAATAAGATAGCACCCATTCAGGCACTGAGATGGCAATGCCATGAAGGAACGTTTGAAGCCTGAACACCTGACAATCATCATCTTTCCCGGAAGCGCTGCCGTATTCCGGGAACACGCCCATCGCGCACATTGGAACATGCAGCGAAAAACTGCATCGGCCGGTCCGTTTCTCCAACGCGTTCAACGGCAATCGTAGACCGGCGACACCGCTTCCTGCTCATCGCTCATCTGCAGAATCGCGCCAACAGCACGTCCCGACGATTCGTGTACCGGCATCGCCGGTTTTTCATAGGTAAACCGTCATTTCGACTTAAGGCAGAAGCGCCGGAAAGATCTCTGCCCCCTTTGGGCTTCAGCCTAAAACCCTTCAGCCTGCCCACCCAAGGAGGTTGCCTTATGACATCACCCATCGAACTGGATGACCTGGAATGTGAATTCAAGGAAGCGGTGCTGGAAAACGTGCCCGATGCCCTGCTGGACCTGTGCATGACCTGCGGGACCTGCACGGGAGGCTGCCCGGCATCGGGCCTGATGGATATGGACCCGCGCAAACTGCTGCGCATGGTGAACCTGGGCATGGACGAGGAGGTCAAAAGATCCAAATGGGCCTGGGTGTGCACCATGTGCGCCCGCTGCGTCAATGCCTGCCCCATGAAGATCAACATCCCCAAGCTGGTTTACCAGATGCGCGGATCCTGGCCCCGGGACAAGCGGCCCAAAGGCATCCGCGGATCCTGCGACCAGCACATCCGGGCCGGCAATGCCATGGGCGTGCCCACCGAGGATTTCATCTGGACCGTCGAGGACGTGGCCGATGAGATTCGTGAGGACCAGCCCGCGTTCAAAGACCTGCAGGTGTCCGTGGACCGGGTGGGCGCATACATGGCCATCAACCAGAACTCCCGTGAACCGGTCACCGAACCGGACGAACTGGGCCCCTTGTGGAAGATCCTTCACCTGGTGGGTGCCGACTGGACCTATCCCTCGGTGATGTGGGCCGGTGAGAACTACTGCCTGTTTCTGGCCGACGAGGAGGGCTGGCGCTATATCATGGAGGAGTTCGTCGACCACATTGACAACAACCTGGGCTGCAAGATGGTGGTCAACACCGAGTGAGGGCACTCCTACTTTGCAATCCTGGAAGGATTGCGCAAGTTCAACATCCCCCACAATTTCGAATTCACCTCCATTATCCAGCTCTATGCCAACTGGATCAGGGAGGGAAAACTCAAGGTCAATTCGGACTGGAACCGGGACCTCAAGATCAAGTTCACGGTGCAGGATCCCTGCAACATCGTCAGAAAGACCCTGCGCCAGGAGATGGCCGATGAACTGCGCTTCGTCGTCAAGACTGTCGTCGGTGAGGAGAACTTTGTGGATATGGTCCCCTGCGGCGTCAACAACTACTGCTGCGGCGGCGGTGGCGGCGCCTTGCAGGGCGGTTTTACCGAAGAGCGCCGGGCCTATGGCAAAATCAAGTTCGATCAGGTCATGGCCACCGGTGCGACCTATGTCATCGCCCCCTGCCACAACTGCCACAGCCAGATCGAAGACATGGGGCATCACTACGGCGGCGGCTACCAGGTGCTGCACCTGTGGACCATCATGTGCCTGGCCATGGGCATCCTGGGCGAAAACGAACGCGCCTATCTGGGGCCGGACCTGGCGAATTACGGGCTGTAGGCGCAAGACAAGTGATTCGTGAATGGTGAACAGTGAACGGAAAACGATAACCCTTAATCAGAACCCCCGGCCTCGTTCCCAAAATAGTGACTGCGTCCCCTCGCCCCTTTGGGGGAGAGGGACAGGGTGAGGGGAATTCCGGGGATGTGGGATATAAGATGTGAGATCGGGGCTCCGACATCCGGCATCTTTGCTCGGGATTCGGGATTCGGGGATTGGGGGATTGAAGACTCAACGGTGGTTGTTCATAAAGGGTGGATTTTGGTTCGGACCAAGGCCGCAGAGTCATTGGAACCGGAGGCGTAGCGGCGCTACGTCGAGGATTTCAATAACCCGAGAACGCCGGCCCGGGCCAAAAGATGCCCTTTGTGGACGGCCACAGAGGAGGAGAATATGACCACAGCAACTACCGGTTCCGTACTGGTCGTCGGCGGCGGCATCGCCGGCATACAGGCATCGCTGGACCTGGCCGATTCGGGCTATCGGGTCATCCTGGCGGAGCAGCGTTCGGCCATTGGCGGCGTCATGGCCCAGCTGGACAAGACCTTCCCCACCAACGACTGCTCCATGTGCATCATTTCCCCCAAGCTGGTGGAAGCCGGACGCCACCTGAACATCGACCTGTATACCATGACCGACGTGCAGTCCGTCAGCGGGGAAGCGGGCAATTTCACCGCCACCCTGCGCCAGCGGCCGCGCTTTGTCGATATGGAGCGCTGCACGGCCTGCGGTGAATGCAGCAAGGTGTGTCCCGTCGACACGGCCAACGAATTCGACCAGGGGCTGCGGACCCGGCGCGCGGCCTTCAAACGCTACCCCCAGGCCATGCCCGGCGCCTACACCATCGCAAAAAAGGGTACGGCGCCCTGCAAGGCGGCCTGCCCGGCCCATCCCAGCTTCCAGGGCTGTGTGGCCCTCATGGCCAAGGGCCGGTACAAGGAAGCCTTCGAACTGTTTCGCAGCGAGCACCCCTTCCCCGGTATCTGCGGCCGGGTCTGCCACCACCCCTGTGAAACGGCCTGCACCCGGGCCAGAGTGGACGCGCCGGTGTCCATCATGGCCCTGCACCGCTTCCTGGCCGACTGGGCCAGGGAAAACAAGGTCACCGCCATCCCTGAGAAGAAAGCCGACCGGCAAGAGAAAGTGGCCGTGGTGGGCAGCGGGCCGGCCGGCCTGGCCTGCGCCTGGTTTCTGGCGGTCGAGGGATTTGCGGTCACGGTGTTCGAAAAACACGATATCCTCGGCGGCATGCTGGCGCTGGGCATCCCGCCCTACCGACTGCCCCGGGACATCATCGACGAAGAAATTGCGGTGCTGCAGGAACTGGGGGTGGCATTTGAAACCGGTGTTGACCTGGGGACGGACACGACCGTGGGCCAACTGCGCGACCAGGGATACGGTGCCTTTTTCATGGCCATCGGCTCCCAGGAGTGCAAACTGCTGGGGATCGAGGGGGAAGCGCTCGATGGGGTGTGGCCCGGGGTCGACTACCTGCTGCGCACCAACCTGGGTGAGCGGATCGACCTGGGCGACCGGGTGGCGGTCATCGGCGGCGGCAACGTGGCCATGGATTCGGTGCGAACGGCCCTGCGAAACGGGTCCGGGCAGCCGTTCATCATCTACCGCCGCAGCGAGGCCGAAATGCCGGCCAGCGCCGAAGAGATTGCCGAGTGCCGGGAGGAGGGCATCGACATCATGACCCTGACCCACCCGGTGCGGGTGGTCGAAACAGACGGCCGGGTCACGGCCGTCGAGTGCATCCGCATGCAACTGGGGGAGCCGGACGCTTCGGGCCGGCGGAGACCGGAACCCGTTGCCGGCTCCGAATTTACCATTGCCGTGGACGCGGTGGTTCCGGCCATCGGCCAGGAATCGGACTGGGCCTGTCTCACCGACGAGTGCGCCTGCACCCTGAGCGACTGGGGGACCATGGACGTGGACCCGGTGACCCTTCAGTCCGGCGATGCGGATATTTTTGCCGGCGGCGATGCCGTCTCCGGCCCCAAAACAGTGGTCGAGGCCATCGCCGCGGGCAAGACCGCCGCCGAGTCCATCCGGCGGTACCTGTGCGGTGAAGACCTCAAGGCCGGCCGGGAACCCCCACTGGAACCGGTGGAAGACGCGGACCTCTCCACAGCGGTCCCCATCGCCCGCCAGGCCATGCCCATGGCCGACCCCGGCAGGCGGGTCGCCACCGGTGACGAGGTCCAGCTGGGCCTGGACGAGGCAGCGGTCCGGAAGGAAGTGCAGCGCTGCCTGGCCTGCGGCGTCTGCTCGGAGTGCTATCAGTGCGTCTCGGCCTGCCTGGCCGACGCGGTGTGCCACGAGATGACCGAAACCATCCATGAGGTCCAGGTGGGGGCGGTCATCCTGGCTCCCGGTTTCGCGCCCTTCGACCCGTCCATCTATGAAGCGTACAGCTATGCCGGCCATCCCAACGTGGTGACCAGCCTGGAGTTCGAACGGATCCTTTCGGCCTCCGGCCCCTATGAAGGCCATCTGGTTCGCCCCTCGGACGGCCGGGAACCCCGGAAGATCGCCTGGCTGCAGTGCGTGGGATCCCGCGACCTCAATGCCTGCGACAACGGGTACTGCTCGTCGGTGTGCTGCATGTACGCCAACAAACAGGCGGTGATCGCCAAAGAGCACAGCGACACGGAACTGGACACGGCCATCTTCTTCATGGATATGCGCACCTTCGGCAAGGATTTCGACAAGTATGCCAACCGGGCCCGGGAAGACCACGGGGTGCGCCACATCCGCTCGCGCATCCACTCGGTGTTTCCGGACGGGGACGACCGGCTGCGCATCGTCTATGCCACCGAAGCGGGCCGGAGCGTGGAGGAGCGGTTCGATATGGTCATCCTGTCCGTTGGCCTGGCCCCCAGCCCGGACGCCGTCTCGCTGGCCCGACGGCTGGGCGTGGACCTGAATCACTACCGCCACGCCCTTACGGACTGCCTGGCCCCGGTGAACACCAGCCGGGACGGCATCTTCGTCTGCGGGGCCTTCCAGGAGCCCAAGGACATCCCCCTGTCGGTTATGGAGGCCTCTGCGTCGGCCGCCGCCGCCGGCAGCCTGTTGTCCGATGCCCGCTGGACGCAGACCCGCAGGCGGGAACTGCCCCCGGAGCTGGACGTTTCCGGCCAGGGACCGCGCATCGGGGTTTTCGTGTGCAACTGCGGCATCAACATCGGCGGCATCGCCGATGTACCGGCGGTCCGCGACTACGCGGGCAGCCTGCCCCACGTGGTCCACGTGGAAGACAACCTGTTCACCTGCAGCCAGGATGCCCAGGATCACATGAAAACGATCATCGGCGAAAAGGGCATCAACCGGGTGGTGGTGGCCTCCTGCTCCCCGCGCACGCACGAACCGCTCTTCCAGGAGACCATCCGGGATGCGGGGCTGAACAGGTACCTGTTCGAAATGGCCAACATCCGCGACCAGAACACCTGGGTGCACATGAACGACCCGCAGCGGGCCACCGCCAAGGCCAAGGACCTGGTTCGCATGGCCGTGGCCAAGGCGGCCCACATCGAACCGCTGCATCAGGTGAGCCTGGCGATCAACAAAACCGCCCTGGTGGTGGGCGGCGGCGTAGCCGGCATGGAAGCGGCCCTGGGGGTGGCCGACCAGGGGGCGGAGGCGGTCCTGGTGGAAAGGTCCACTGAACTGGGCGGGGTGGCCAACCTGCTCAATGCCACCTGGAAGGGGGAACCCGTGGCCCCCTACCTGGCCGATACCATCGATCGGGTAAAGGCCCACCCCGGCATCCGCCTTTTTACCGGCTCCCGGGTCGCATCCACCACCGGCAGCATCGGCAATTTCTCCACCACGCTGGTGTCGGCCAACGGCAGCCGGACGAAAACCGTGGTGGACCACGGGGCCACCATCCTGGCCACCGGCGGCACCGAGTATAAACCGGATCTCTACCTGTACGGCGACCACCCCGATGTGCTCACCCACCTGGACATGGACGCGGCCGTCGCCACCGGCGACAAACGGCTGCTCCTGGCCGGAAGTGTCGCCTTTATCCAGTGTGTGGGATCCCGGGACGACAGCCGGCCTTACTGCAGCAAAATCTGCTGCACCCACAGCCTGAAAAGCGCCCTGGCCGTAAAAAAAATCAATCCAGGGAAAAAAGTGAGCATTCTCTACCGGGACATCCGCGCCTACGGATTCCGCGAGGATCTTTACAAGCAGGCCCGCGAAGCGGGCATCCTGTTCATTCGCTACGAGCCGGAACACCCGCCGACCGTCTCTGCCGACGACGAAAACGGCCTGGTGCTGGACGTGACCGACCATGTATTGCGCATGCCGGTGCGCCTGCGCCCCGACCTGCTGGTGCTGGCAACCGGCGTGGTGCCCAATGCCAACCGCGAACTCTTCGAAACCTTCAAGGTGCCGGTCGATGCCGACGGGTTCCTGGTGGAGGCCCATGCCAAGCTGCGTCCGGTCGATTTCTCCTCCGAAGGCATCTTTCTGGCCGGCCTGGCCCACTATCCCAAGCCCCTGGAGGAAAGCATCGCCCAGGCCAGGGCGGCCGCCTCCCGGGCCATGACCCTGCTGTCCAGGGATGCCATCATGGTCGGCGGTGTGGTCGCCACGGTGGATACGGGAAAATGTGCCGCCTGCCTGACCTGTGTCAGGGCCTGCCCCTATGACATCCCCCGGGTGGATGAACACAGCCACGCCGTCATCGATCCGGCCCAGTGCCATGGCTGCGGCACCTGCGTGGCCGAGTGCCCGGGAAAGGCCATCACCCTGGCCCACTTCACCGACGACCAGCTGATCGCCAAGATCGAGGCACTGTTCATCGCGGCATGAGTCGGAGGTCGGAAGTCCGACCTCGGTTTTCGGTTAAACAACTTATTGAGGAGGAAATATGACCGCAACGACCGACCCCATTGTCCTTGCATTCTGCTGTAAATACTGCTCCTATGCAGCCGCCGACCTGGCCGGGTCCATGCGGTTGCCGTATCCGGCCAGCGTCAAGGTGGTCCAGGTGCCGTGCACGGGCCGGGTGGATGTGATTCACCTGCTCAAGGGCCTGGAGGCCGGCGCCGACGGCATTTACGTGGCCGGCTGACTGGAGGGGGAATGCCATTTCCTGGAAGGAAATCGAAGAACCCGGAAAAAAGTTGCCCTGGTGAGAAAAACCCTGGAAGATGTCGGCATCGACGGCTCGCGGGTGCAGATGTTCAATCTCTCATCGGCCATGGCCCCGGAGTTTGCGCGAATTGCCCGGCGGATGACGGATACGGTGGCGGCGCTGGGACCGATGACAGCAGACTAACTCCCACGACTATCGACCATCGAATTTCAAATTTAAAATTGACTCACTGAAGTGTGTCCGTCCAGAAAAGGTAGCTTGCGGTTCAGATCAAGGCCGCAGGGTTATTGAAACCACAGGCGTAGCAGCGCTACGTCGCGGATTTCAATAACCCGAGAACGCAGATATGGGCCGCAGGATGCCATTTCTGGACGGGCGCAGCAGAGAGGAGATCATGGACGCAACCCAGCCCCACGGATTGACCGGCGTTCTGGATGCCATGGCCGACGGCATCTACATCGTCAATGACGACTATGTGGTCGAGTTCATGAACAAGGCCATGATCCGGGTATTCGGCGACGGGGTGGGCAGGAAATGCCACGAAGTGGTCAATCATACGACCGCTCCCTGCCCCTGGTGCAAGGCCGGCGAGGTGTTCGACAACCGGCAGAACACCCACGAAGAGGTCTATGTGCCCCTGGTGGACAAGACCTACGACCTGTTGGAGATCCCCCTGCACAACACCGACGGCAGCATCTCCAAACTGAGCATATACAGGGATATCACCCACCGCAAGGATCAGGAATACCGGCTGAAGACCTCCCGGGAAAGCTTCCGCAGCCTCTTCGAGCACGTGGCCGCCGGCGTCTACATCAGCAGTAAAGAAGGCAAGTTTCTCGACGCCAACGCCGCCCTGCTGGACATGCTGGGGTATGAGGATAAAAACGAGTTTCTGGAGCTCGACCTGGCCCGGGACATCTACCTCAAGGCCGAAGAACGGACCCGCTTCCAGCAGATGATCGAGAAAAACGGACGGGTGGTCGACTACGAGGTCGATTTCCGCAAAAAGGACGGCACCCCCATCACCGTGCAGCTCACCGCCCACGTGCGCTACGACCCGCAGGGCAAGGTGCTGGGCTACGAGGGCATCTGCGTGGACCAGTCCCAGCGCCAGCGGATGGAGCGTGAAATCAAAAAAGCCCACGATTTTCTCAACAACATCATCCAGAGTTCTCCCAACGCCATCATGGGAACGGACATGACCGGCAACATCATCATCTGGAACCTGGGTGCCGAAGAGACCCTCGGCTACCCGGCATCCGAAACCATCGGCGCCATGAACGTGAAGGACCTCTATCCGGACGACATGGCCCGCCGGGTGATGCGCATGATGAGAAGCGCCGACTACGGCGGAAAAGGCAAATTGCGATCCTATCCCATGACCTTCATGGCCAGGGACGGACATCCCGTGGAGGGCAACCTGTCGGCCAACATCATCTACGATGAGACCGGCCGGGAAATGGCCTCGGTGGGGATTTTCGTGGACCTGGAAGAGCAGCTGAAGATGGAACGCGAACTCCACAACACCCAGGAACAGCTCCTCCAGTCGGAAAAACTGGCCGCCATGGGCCGGCTCACCTCCCAGATCGCCCACGAGCTCAACAACCCGCTGTACGGGATCATGAATACCCTCGAGTTGATGAAGACCGAAATTCCGGTCGGCAACAAGCGGCGCAAACTGCTGGACATGAGCCTTTCCGAAACCGTCCGGGTGACCGACATGCTGCGCAAGATGCTCTCCTTTTCCAAACCGGACCAGGAAGAACGGACGCCGGTGGACATCAACACGATCCTGGATGAAATCCTGCTGCTGCACGAAAAACAGCTGTGGGAGCACTCCATCAAGGTGGTGCACCGCTTTGCCGACCACCTGGGCAAGATCATGGCATCCAAGAACCAGCTGCGCCAGGTTTTCCTGAACCTGATATCCAACGCCCGCGACGCCATGCCCGAAGGCGGCCGTCTGACCGTGGCCACCGAAGGGGACGACTACTTCGTCCACATTACCGTTTCAGACAACGGCGCCGGCATCAAGGACGAGCACCTGGATCTGGTTTTCGAAACCTTCTTCACCACCAAGACCGACAGCGTCAAGGGCGTTGGGCTGGGCCTGTCCGTCTGCTACGGCTTTATCAGGGACCACGGCGGCGATATCAAGGTGGACAGCTGTGTCGGTGAAGGCACCACGTTCACCATTTCGCTTCCGGTCTGCCGGCAGCAGGTTGACGCCGGATAGCTTTTTCGGAAACGGCATAAAGGGGTCACGATGGGCGTCCTGAAACAGCCGGAACACTGCCTGCTCTTGAATATCGGGGTTGTGGCACGGGGCTCCCGCTGCCTGTCGATCATGAGGGATCTGCGCGCCGTCAGGCCCTCGCACCTTCGCCTCAAACTGGTGGCCATGGCCACCATTTCCCCGTCTGCGGCCTGTAACAAATATGCCGGTGAAACCCAGATCGAGCTGTTTGAAAAGCCGGCGGACCTGTTTTCCATCGAATACCTGAACCTGATTCTGGAACTCACCGGCGATCCGGCCATCCTGGCTGAACTGATCGCCCGCAAACCGCCGTCCATCGGGGTGCTGGACCGGCAGACCGCCATGCTTTTTTTTGATATTGCCACCCTTTACGGCCGCATGGCCGAGCGGGAGACAGAGGTCAACCTGGCCACCTCCTTTGCATCTGCCCTGCTCGAGGCCTCGCCCGATGGGGTGCTCGTCATCGACCGGGATCACCGCATCCTCAACTGCAACAATTCCCCCCTGGTCGGCGGCGGGGCGGGGCGGGAATCGATCCTCGGGCGATTCTGCTACGAAATCATGCACCATGGGAAAGGCCCCTGCAGGGGGCCGGAGCGCATATGCCCGGCCCGGGAAACCCTGAAAACCGGCCGGCCTTCGCGCGCGGTTCACGAGGTGACCGTAGCCGGTGAGGGCACCCTGATCTGCCAGGTCACCACCTATCCGATCTTCAACCACCTGGGCAATATCACCCAATTCGTGGTCACCGTCAGGGACATGACCAAGGATCTGAGCGAAAGGATCGAAAAGCGCGCCCAGGCCATCAAGGACAACCTGACCCGTTTCGTTCAGGATGACCGCCTGGCGTCCCTGGGCCGCCTGGTGGCTTCGGTCTGCCATGAGATCAACAATCCCATCACCAGCATCGTCACCTTCAACAAGTTGATATTGTCCTATGCCAGGGACAACGATTTCGGCCATGACCGGATGGGAGATGTCGAGCGGTACCTGTCCCTGTCCGTCCGGGAAGCCATGCGGTGCGGGGATATTGTAAAAAACCTGCTGACCTTTGCCCGGCAGAAAAATGTGCAGGCAGACCGCATTGACATGGTCAAGATGATCAACACCATCATGCTGTTGATCGACCACCAGCTTGAAATATCAGGGATCGTCTGTGAACGCGACCTGCCGGCCGCCGACTACACGGCCTGGGGAGACAGCGCCCAGATCCAGCAGTGCCTCATGAACCTCCTGTTCAACGCCATCGATGCCATGCCCCGGGGCGGCCGGCTGACGGTGACCGGCGGCATTGACGAAAAGGAGGAGATGATCTGGCTGACCATCGCCGACACCGGCCATGGCATCGATACCGATGAACTGCCGCGCATTTTTGAGCCCTTTTATTCGACCAAAACCGAAGGCAAAGGCGTGGGACTGGGGCTTTCAATGGTTTACGGCATTATTCGCGAACACAATGGCACCGTGGAAGTGGACAGCGAACCGGGCAGGGGCAGTATCTTCCGGATCAAATTGCCCCGGGTGCTGCCGGATGAAAAACCGGAAGAAAACGCCGGCCCGGCAGGTCCGGCAGGTCCGGCATGAAATTCGGTTTTCAAAAGCCTTGACCCGCGCCTTGCGCACGCGTTCACCATCCCTGGAAGTCGTTGCATCTTCAGGAGTCGATCATGCGTCTTTCCACCAGAATCATGGTTGTGGATGATGAGGAAACCATCTGTGAAGCCCTTTCCGCGTGGTTCGCAAAGGATGGCTATCAGGTGGAAACGGCCTCTTCCGGCTTTGACGCACTGGCACGAGTCGAGGACAGCGCATTTGACGTATACCTGCTGGATATAAAAATGCCGGGAATGGACGGCATTGAGCTGTTGTCCCGGCTCAAGGAAAAACAGCCGGATGCGATGGTGATCATGATCACCGCCCATGGGTCCATCCAGACGGCGGTGGAAGCCATGAAGCTGGGGGCCAGCGATTACCTGTGCAAACCCTTTGACCCGGATGAACTGTCCCTGCTCATGGAACGGATCATGGCCACAAAAGCCCTGAAGGAGGAAAACCTGGCCCTTCGTGAGCAGCTGATGGATCACCAGGCATCGCTTCATCATGCCATGGTCATCCATTCGGAACCCATGCAGAAGGTGTTTGCCACCATAAAAGAAATAGGCCCCTCCCTTGCGCCGGTGCTGATTACCGGCGAAACCGGTGTCGGCAAGGACCTGGTGGCAAGGGCCATCCAGCAGCAGAGCCTGCGGTCCGAGGGGCCGTTTATCGCCGTCAACTGCGGTGCCCTGACGGAATCCATCCTCGAAAGTGAGTTGTTCGGGCATGAAAGAGGCGCCTTTACCGGGGCTGTCAAAACCAGGCGGGGGCGCCTTGAAATGGCGGACAACGGCACCCTTTTTCTCGATGAGATCGGTGAGATTTCGTCAAAAATGCAGATCAGCCTGTTGCGGGCCCTGGAGGAAAAACAGTTCCTGCGCGTGGGCGGCAGCCAGCCCGTAAAAAGCGAGTTCAGGCTGATCAGCGCCACCCACCAGAACCTGCCCCGCCTGATTCGTGAACACCGCTTCAGGGAAGATTTCTTCTATCGCATCAATGTCATCAGCCTCCAGATCCCCCCCCTGCGCGAGCGTCTGGAAGATGTGCCGGTTCTGGCCGACCACTTTTTAAAACACTATGTCGAGGAAACCGGCAAATTCCTGGAGGGATTCACCCAGAGAGCCATCGGCATGCTGACCGCCTACCGGTGGCCGGGCAATGTGAGAGAGCTTCGAAACGTCATCGAAAGGGCCGTGGTGATTGCAAGGGGCAGGATGATCGGAGCCCGGGAACTGACGTTTCTCAACCCGGAAGCCGATGTCTGCAATATGGGCCCGTTGACCCTGAGGGATATGGAAATCAACCATATCCACGCCGCGCTGGCGGCCTGCAACTGGAATATCAGCAGGGCCGCCAAACAGCTGGGGATTGACCGGAGCACCCTGCGAAGAAAGATCAAACGGCATCAGATAAACCGCCCTTAACCGCTATCCGGACGTGAAAACCCATTGGGAATAAAATCTTAAAACATGAGGCGGTCCACCTTCAGGTCGTCCCGCTGGGGGCTGTCGATGAACTGGCCGTATCCGTTGTGGCCGCCAACCTCCAGGCGGTAATGGGGCTGAATACCGATGTAAGGCCCGGACAACCCGATCCCGACTACGCCTACGAGCACGGCAGGCATCAATATGATGCCCTGAAGATTATCAAGGTGCTGGCAGCGGATGCGGGCGGCGTCCCCCTGACGCTGGGGGTGACCCGGGTGGACATCTGCACCCCGATCCTTACGTTTGCCTTTGGTGAATCCCAGCTGGGCGGCAACGCCGCCCTCATATCCCTTTTCCGGCTCGCCGATGAGAAAACAGACGTCACCTGTACCCGGGCGGTGAAAATCGGTCTCCACGAAGTCGGCCACCTCATCGGTATCGGACACTGCCGGAAGGCGGCCTGTCTGATGCACTATTCCAACAGCCTTGAAAAACTGGATCAGCTGCCCCCCCTGTTCTGTGACGCCTGCCAGGTTGAAATATCCCGCCGGCTGCGCCATCTTTTCACCCGGCGCCGTTGAATCGCTCAATCCCGAGGACAGCGGTCGAAGGTCGGAGTCCCGATCCCGATCTCAGATCCCCCATCTCATAATCCCGAGATCCCCCATTGTCGCATGGCACATCAGCCGAGAAACTCCTCCACCAGCCGGTCCCATCCGATTTCCGGAACGGCGCCGTAGATATCGTCGATGGCGTCGCCGCCGGTCGCCGCCATCCGGTAGCCGCAGCTTTCCCCAAGAAGGGTGGTGAGCCGCCCGGCCTCATCATCGATCCATGCCAGGCTCTCGTTGCCGAAGAAAAGGTTTTTCAGGTTTTTACGCAGGCGGGTGGGCTGGATCACCATGAGCCACCCCTCATCGTAGGGCGCGTCATTGGCCGTGCCGGCGTGGTTGACGACGTGCTGGTTAACCGCCACCACCTTTCCGTCAACCGGGCTCAGGGTTTCCGCTTCCATTCCCGAACGCCGGATGACGGCCTGTGTCCGGCCCTGTCCAACCGTGTCCCCCAGGCGGGGAAGCTCGATTTCGTCCTGCCGGCCCAGCAGGCGGAAGGCAAAGTCATCGATGCCGACACGCACGCGGCCGCCATATTCCACCCGGGCCCATGTGTGGCCGAAATGGTAATAATGGTCCCTGGCCACATCAAATCCGGATGTCTGGTCGCAGCGGGCGGATTTCAAATTGGGGAGGTAGCTGGTGTCTTCGATCATCTGATCATAGGGGCATTGGGCGCAATTGTAGCCGTAGGAGCACAGGCTGTAGGAAACCCGGCCGCTGAGCATGTGGCGGCACTTGCCCTGTTTCATCATCAGCCGCATTCTCACGGGACGGGTATCGGTGGCGCCTGCCCACTCCTGTCTTTTCTTGAAATCGGTCAGGACCCGTTTATCCAGTGAACAGCCAAGGCAGTCGAATGCATTGAAACAGCGCATCGCTTTGAGAATGCCGGCGCGGCTCCAGACGCACAGGTCATTGGTCATGGAATAGACAAGGGGACGTCCGGTTTTCGGCTTGGCGGTTGCTTTCATCGAAGGCCTCCTTTTATGTGCCATGCGTCCATGGCCGTTTATGGATGCATCGGTTAAAAAGTTAAATCACAGGCGGCCGGCCCACCGGCCCCCAGCCCTTTGCCAACTGAACCATCGCACAAGTTGTGCCACCGTAGCACAGAGGCGTCGGCAGAATATCAACCGTTTGATATCATTATTAAACCAATCATCCATCGTCAGGATGGCGGCCGGCCCGTCCGGGGGCCCGGACCGGGGCAAGGTGCACCGGCGAGCCCATGAGATGTGTGTATGATAATAAATTACAGGAGGTTGTATTGGTGGCGCAGTCTACCGCCAGGTGGGGCATGTTGCACGGATCGGGCCGGCCGGGCGGGGTCCACAGGAGTCCCTGTCACCGATCCGCGTCCATTGCGGTCTGTTGCCGCAGCGCCCGTTTGACGGCAACCCCGATCTTCTCGATGGTATACGGTTTTCTGATGTACTGCCGGACCCCCAGTTCGATGGCCGTCTTCACCCGCTCGGTTTCTGAAAAACCGCTGGCGATGATGGCTTTTTGCTCCGGATGAAGGCCGCGGATCCGCCGGTACGTGTCAATCCCGTCCATACCGGGATCCATGACCATGTCCAGCAGAACCAGGTCGACGCCATGGGTGTCGAGATAGTCCACGGCCCCTTCCCCGCTGGCCACGGATACGGGGCGATAGTTCAGCCGCCCCAGAATCCCGGAAGCGATCACGCGCTGCTCTTTTACGTCATCCACAATCAGGATCGTTTCACCATTTCCCGTGTAGGCGTCCATGGGCACGGCGGCTTTATCTGCGGCCAGTTGCTTTCGCGTGGCCGGAAAATAGAGCTCAAAGCGGGTCCCCTGCCCTTCGACGCTCAGGACCGCGTACTCGCCCGCCTTCACATTGTCGTACCCTTCAATACGCCGGTCCACATAGCGGTTTTCCGTTGAAATGAGTATGTTCCCGCCCCTGGGATGGGCCTCCGCTGCGTTGGACACCAGGTTCATGATCGTCTTTTTGATGTGGATGGCGGAACCGTTCACGTCGAGCAGATCAGCCCGGAGCCGGGTCTCGATCTGAAGGGTCGGGTGGTGCGAGGTCAGTTTATCGAATTCGGGAGAATCGAGATACTCCGACACCATCCGGTTGATATTCATCACGGCGATACTGACAACACCACGGCGGGCAAGCGTAAGCAGGTCCTGAACGATCTCGGCCGCCCGCTGGCCGGACCGCTGGATGGTCATTACCGGATCGCGCAACGGACTGTTGTCGGGCAGATCCAGCAAAAGCAGTTCCGGGTAGCTCACGATGCCGGACAATACATTGTTGAGGTCGTGGGCCACGCCGCCTGCCAGAAGCCCCGGCGCCTCCATTTTTGTGCCCGCCGCAGCTGTTCTTCCTGGCTGCGCTCCTTGGTGATGTCCCCGATAATGATGATCGCGGCATAGATGTCGCCATTGGAATGCATCAGTGGGCTCAACAGGTAGCGCAGCGCAGATAAACGGATGTATTCCAGCTGCTCGTAAAGGAGGTCTCATGGGCCCCAGAAGAACCGTGGTCCATGCAATCTTTAAGCTGGTCCGGAAACCGGGTGAGCTGGATGTGCGGGGACCGGAAGGCGTTGGCCTCGAGAACCGCCTGTCTGGAGGGCGCACCGAGGATCTCGACAAATGCGGAATTGACATCGATGATCGCCCCGTCGCGGGCGACGGTGATGATGCCCTGAAAGACCCGGGCGCATTCGGTTCTGATGATGCCTGCTATTTCCGGCATGACCTGATCGACCGTCCGCCCGATGAGTCGGTCACTGCTGAGGCGGTGTTTCTGCAATTCCTGTCCATCGGCCGCCAGAAACCGGAAGTCATGGTCGATCAGGCACAGCGCCCCATTGGGGAAATTTTTGGCCAGGGTCCGATAGCGGGACTGGCTCTCCCGCATGCTGGCGCTGGTCTCCTGCTCTTTGGACAGGGCCTTTTTCAGGTCATTCAGCATCAGGGCAATCGCCAGGGGCACCAGCGTGTCGATCAACTGGAAGAGGTAGGCGGCCGTGTCCAGAACGACGACAGTCCACAGGCCTTCCAGAAAAGCCAGGGTGATCGAGGGAATCAGGACCACAACGCCCAGGGTGCTGACCAGAAAGCAGATGATGAACAGAATCCGCTCCCGCCAGAAGGTCAGCGGATCACCGGCCCACGCCGATGCGGGCATAAACCGCCGCTCCAGGCGGGCCCAATGGTTGACATGGCGTTCAGGAAAAGTGAATCTCAATCGTCGCTTTCATTTTAAAATGGTCACTGCCGGCACAAGGCGATGAGCACAAAAATGGTCAGACGGCATTCAGGGAAAGGGGCTCACCCAATCACTGATCATGCCATTGCCGGACGCAACCCTTGCCACACCGTACCGATAGTATATCGGGTGGGGGGACCTGATCTTGAACCAGATGTGGTGAAAATCATGTTAACCGGGCTCGCAGGCCCTGGCAAGCAATTCAAGGGGGTGGAAAACCGGAAAAGGCAGCAAATGCCGGAACTGGAGCCGGCAGCTCAGGCAGTCGGTGATCACCGCCTGGGGCGCAGCGGCCCTGATTTTCTGCATGAGGCCGGCGCCAAGGGAGACCGAGGCGTCGTGGAACGATTTTTTGTACCCCAGACTCCCGCCCATGCCACAGCAATCCATGGGCCCGCCAACCGGTTCGATGGTCAGTCCGGGAATCAGGGCCAGCAGACGCACATAGGGGCTGCCAATTTTCTGTTCCCGCTGGTGGCATGGGGCGAAGTACGCCATCCGTCCGGCAATCGGTTGAAAAGGGACGTCCAGGTGTCGCCCGTCGAGCCGCTTCAGGAGGTATTGGCCCATATCGGCCACGCCTTCGGACAGCGCCAGGCGATCCATCGGGTCAAGATCGCTGAACAGGCCATCGTCCCTGAGCCTGCCGGCATACAGGGATTTACTGAGGTGCAGGAAGCGACCGCCGCCCGCACCGTCCGGGATCTTGATCTCGTTGGCGGCGGCGCCGACCGACTGCTGATAGGCGTTTGAATGGCAGGCCCCCTCTTTCATCAGCACCTTCATCAAAAAACCGCAGGTGGGGCAGGAGCACACCGGATCGAAGCCCATGCGGCGGGCCGCCAGAAGGGCGTCGAGATTGGCCTGCACCCGCCGCCGGGTAAGGGCGGCGTCGCCTTCCACCAGGGTGGGCATGCCGCAGCACTGCTGGGGCGGAACCATCACCTTGAGCTGGCTGTGCTGCAGGACCCTGACTGCCGCCCGGGCCACCTCGGGGAAAAGATAGCCGGCCGTGCAGCCCGCAAAGTAGGCCACCCCGGGACCGTTTTCAGGAGGGCGGCACAGGCCCTTTCTCCGGGCCCAGCTGAAAAAGCTCTCTTGGGGGAACCGCGGCAGGCGCCGCCGGGGATGGATGCCGGCCAGCCGGCTGACCATCCGATGAACCGGACCCACTGACAGGGCCGCATTGACCGCATCCGGAGCCATGCCGCAGATGCGTCCGAGTCGCTGAACATCGGCCATCAGGCGATGGGCCGGGGCCATGCCGGATTCACGGACATAGCCGCTTTTGGCCCGGATCACATCGTTGCGGATGTCGGGACAGGGACACAGCCCGCAAAGGGAGCACAATTCGACCAGACCCCGTAGCGCGCGCCCACTGCATGGCCGGCCGTCAGCGGCCTCCCGGTCCACCAGCCGGTAAAGCGCCGGGAAGAACAGGCAGTCTTCGTTCATCAGAAACCGGCAGGTGTCGCAGTCCGCGCAGGCGTCGATGACCCGCCGGACGATGACTGCCGGGTCGACTGGCTCTTTTTCGGATGGTGAGGACCGTTTCAACACGTGCACACGCGGGTAATCGTTTCCGGGTGAATGGGGTGCTTGTCGGGCGGCTGTCATCGGTTGCGGATGGCTTCGAGGGTGCTTTCGAAATGCGCTTTCAACGGCCCGCCGCATTGAACGGCGCGCATGGCTGCGTCAAGGGCCTCCGCCTTTCTGCCCTGGTCCATGAGCACCTGGGCCAGGTTGTTGAAGGGGGCGCCTTCTCCGGGAAACGTGACCGTCGCGGCCCGGAAAATCGCCTCGGCCGATTGCAGGTCTCCGGTCTCGTATCGACACACCCCCAGCCCCATGCGGGCAGGCAGGCTGTCCGGCCAGCGGGTCAGGGCGGTCGCATAACCCCGGGCGGCGGTTTCCCAGCGGCCCAGGCGTTCCAGCTGGCCGACGGCCAGCAGGTAATCCTTTTCGCTGGCGGCGGCGGGCAGCCGGGACGGCGGCAGCACCATCAGGCCCCAGAAGCCGCTTCGTGCCCAGGTGGTTTCAAAGGTTTTGAGGGAAACCGGCTTGCCGGGGGTCGTTCCTGAGTGCAGGATCACCTGGCCGCCATCGAGGTCCAGTCCAACCACAACGGCATAGTGCCAGACGGGATACCAGGAAAGCCCCAGGTTCTGAAGCACGATGACGGGGTGCCCGGCGGCGATTTCTTCGATCAGGGACTCCGGTCCGGCCAGCAGGCAGGCAATCCTGCCGTGCCTGCGCACGGCTGCGATCATCGCCGGCTGAAGGCTGCCCTTCAGCGCCGGTGTGAAGACCTGATCCGCCAGCCCCCGGGGAGTGGCCGGCACGCCGCTCCATGCCAGTGCCATCGCCAGGGCCGCCGGGCCGCACTGATTGTCCTCCTGGGGGAAAAAGGGAACCGTGGACAGCAGGTATGGATCAGGGGAGTCGCCTGTGGCTGCGGGCCACCTGATCACACCGGGCCCCGCACAACCGGCCATGGCCGCAGCCAGTGCCAGGATCAGTGCGAATCGGCACCGGTGCCGGCCGCCTGCTTGGGATCCGCAAACAGTCGTGATCGGGGTGTTATTTTCTGACAAAAGGAAAAATATCGGTCGCGCCGGCAATATCCGTAAACAGCAGCACCAGAAAAACGATCAGGCCGACGACGAGGACCGTTTCGAACGCGCCCCCTCCGGCGGGCAGGTGTTCCATCCGGTCGGCCAGGCTGAGGATCTCGGCATCGGAAAGCGCGCGGGTTCTCAGCATGGCCTCACGCACGTCTATGCCCTGGGCAGTCAGGGCGGATGTGACCTCTTCCCTGGACAGCACGGCGTCGACATAGGCCCGTGCATCGGCGACGCGGTCCGCGTCGAGAATCGTTTCGGCAGTGACCATGGCAGCAAAAACGGTCGGACAGGGGGCTGCGATGACCATCATGAGGATCGCCATCAGCCAGCTGACCGGCTTGGCGGTCGTTCTGATCGGTTTCATGTCTTCACCTCCCGGTTGATTGGAAATTGGTGTCCATAGGCACGAACCCCGGCAAAAGTCAAGGTGCGGCGACCGGCCTGAATCCGCTTCGCACACCCGGCGCAGCCGGGTCACCCTGGGGCGTCAAGCCGGCCTGAACCACGATCGGGTATTGAGGCAGACCTTGACCAGCATGAGCATCACCGGCACCTCGATGAGCACGCCCACCACCGTGGCCAGGGCCGCCCCGGATGACAGGCCGAACAGCATGGTCGAGGTGGCGATGGCCACTTCGAAGTGGTTCGATGCCCCGATCATGGCCGCGGGTGCGGCATCCTCGTAGCGCAGCTTCAGCAGTCGCGCCAGGCCGTATCCCAGGCAGAAAATGAGCACCGTCTGGATGAACAGCGGCACCGCGATCCAGACGATGGTCAATGGGTTGCCCAGAATTACCTCTCCCTTGAACGAGAAGAGCAGCACCAGGGTGAGCAGCAGGGCAAGGATGGTGATGGGCGTGAGCACGTGCAGAAACTTCTCCTTGAACCACGCCTCTCCCCTGGCGGCGATGATCCAGCGTCGGGAAAAGTAGCCGGCCACCAGTGGCAGGGCCACGTAAATGCCGATGGACAGCAAAAGCGCCTGCCAGGGCACCGGCAGCCGTCCCACACCCAGCAAAAAGCCCCCCAGCACGCCGTAGAGCAGCAGCATGGTCAGCGAGTTGATGGCCACCATCACCAGGGTCAAGCCGTCGTTGCCGCGGGACAGAAAGCCCCACACCAGCACCATGGCCGTGCACGGCGCGATGCCCAAAAGAATGCAGCCGGCCAGGTAGCTGCGCCACAGGGGCACTTCCAGCATCTTGATGCCGTCGGCCAGGACCACGGTGCCGGCACCGTGGGAGGCCCCCACGGGCAGGTCCAGGCCGAAGGGCATCTTGACCAGATCCGTGGCATCCGGCCCGATGAAACCGTAAAAAAGCGTGCCCAGGAAAAAAAGGGCGATGGCATACATGGTAAAGGGCTTGACGGCCCAGTTGATAAACAGGGTGAGAAACACCGGTTTGCCGCTTTTTCCGGCCTTGATGACCTCGCCGAAATCGATCTTGACCATGATGGGGTACATCATGAAAAAAAGGCAGATGGCGATGGGAATGGAGACCACCGGCGCCCCGTTCACGCGGATGGCCATCCCGTCCAGGGAACGGGCCACACCGGGGGCAATTTTCCCCAGCAGGATCCCGCCGGCAATGCACAGCAGGACCCATACGGACAGGTAGCGTTCGAACACGCTGGTCATTTTGCGGTCATGGGTGTTATCGGGGGCTGAAGTCATCGGTCGATTGGCTCCTGGTCGGGGTATGGGTTCAGTGATTCGGGAAGGGATTCCGCGAAGGCGCGGATTTCGTCGCGCACCCGGCGATAATGGGCCATGGCCCCTTCCTCGGTGGTTTCGTCTCTGGCCAGTGCCGGCGGGTCGTCGAAGCCCACATGCACGATCTTAGCTTTTCCCGGAAACATCGGGCAGGTTTCGTGGGCATGACCGCAGACGGTGACGACATAATCCCATGGCTCGTCGAGAAAATCATCGACCCGCCGGGACCGGTGGTGAGAAATGTCCACCCCCGATTCGGCCATGGCCCTGACCGCCAGGGGATTGAGGCCATGGGTTTCGATCCCCGCCGAATGCGCTTGGATCAGGCCGCTTTTCAGGTGATTCACCCACCCTTCGGCCATCTGGCTGCGGCAGGAATTCCCGGTACATAGAAACAGAAGTTTTATGGGTTGGTTCATGAGCCTCCACGATCCTTTCGGTTCGGTGTGTCACCAGGGTATGCCGTCCCCATCGATGGCGAAGGGCTTCAGATAGGCCTCCAGGTCGGCTTTGGCCGCTGGCGTCAGCGCCGGGCAATCGTCGCTGCCCTTGGCCCCCTCGGCCACCCGGGCGGCGAATACCATACAGGTCGGCTCGCCGCACTCGCGGCAATTGGTCCGGGGCAGGCATTTCAGGATGTGGATCAGCTGGGGCCGGGGCAGGCCCTCATAGCGCGGGGTAATGGTATCGCGCCGTTCCCAGGCGTCGTTGACCTCCCGTTTCAGCCATTCGACGATCTTGCGGGCTTCGGCTTCATCCTTGAGCGCATTGACGGCGATCTTCCTGCCGTGCACGGTGAGCAGTTTGCCCTGCAGTTGGAAGGTCACCGACGGCGGATCCTTGATGTAGGTCTGGCCGCCCAGTTCGGCGTTCAGGAAGGGCAATGCGTCAGAGACGTCCTGGTCCAGGTGGGCGAAACACTGAACGGTCATGGCTCCGGGCATGCATTCGTTGTTGAATATCTCGAGACGATAGGATTCCAGCAGCATGTTCACCTCCCTGCTATGTACTCAGTATCTCGATAAGGAATGGGCGGGCCATGAAGTATATCCCCATCAGGCCGATCAGCACCCCCGCACCGCGTCGAAACCAGTTCCCGGTTTCCTGCCAGGCGCGGTTTTCCGTCAGCCGCCGGACCATGGCCATGGAACTGCCGGCAACCCCGATGGGCAGACAATGGCCCAAGGCGAAAAGGAGCATCATCAGCGAGCCCATTGCCCATTCCTGCTGGACGGTCACCACGGCCAGAATGGGGGCGATAAAGCCGAAGGTGCACGAACCGGAAAGGATGCCGTAGGCCAGTCCCAGCCCGAACGCTCCGTGGATGCCGCGCAGGTTCAACCGGTAGAGCATGGAACCGGACACGGCGCAGGCCTGCACCCCCAGCATGCCCAGCGCCACCCAGATCAAGACGGCGCCCACCGGCACCTGCCACCACAGGCCCGTATCGCCGAGCAGGCGTCCCAGGCCGGCGCAGATCACTCCAACCACTGCGATGGTGACAAACAGCCCGGAGGTGAATGCAGCGGCATAAAGCCCGGCCCGTTTGGGATCCACGGCCGTTTCCTGGCCGGCCACATAGGCAACCATCAAGGGGATGGACGCCAGATGGCACGGGCTGAACATCACGCTCACCACCCCCCAGGCGAAACAACCGATCAGGGCGAAGGCCGAACCGCCGGTCATCCATGCGTTGATGGCGAGAAACACAGAGTCGAGCATCCCATTACTCCCCGTCCCCTGGGGTTACCGTTGCGGCTTGACGCCCATTCCGCCAAGGGTCTTCACGATTTCGGATTCGGACATGAACCCCACGTGGCGGGACACCTCTTTACCGTCGGCATCGTAAAAAATCTGCGTGGGAATCGCCCTGATGCCGAAACGGCGGGCCTGCTCCCGGTGCTCCCGGACGTCGATGAAAACGACGGCCGCCCTGCCCGCGTACCGCTTCTCCATCTTTTCCAGGATGGGAGCCATCATTTTGCAGGGAATGCACTTTTTGGCACCCAAGTCGATCATGGTGACCATGCCCTTGACCGGAAGCGTGTTGAAATCAATTCCAGGGTCGGCACCTGCGGTGGCCGCCATGGCGAACACGGCTGCGGCCAGGGCAAACCGGGCCGCCATGGCACACACCGATCGCCGCTGAAAGCGGGTCAACGGATCCATCCGAGGACCTCGGCCTTCTTGGGTATTTTGCCGACCGATTTAACCTCGCCGTCGACCACCACCGCCGGCGTTCCGAAAACGCCGTAGCCGGCAATTTCCATGGTGTCGGTAACTTTCTCGACCGAAGCGGCAACACCGCTTTCGGCAACGGCATCCCTGACGATCTTCTCCGTCTGCTTGCATTTCGGGCATCCCGGCCCCAGTACTTTGATGTCCATATTCTTCTCCTTTGGTAACAGCCGTTCAGGTTATTAGGCTTTAGGCTGTGGGCTGTAGGCTGTAGGCTGTTTTGACGCTTCAGTCCATGGCCCCGCCACGCCTCACGCCTCACGCCTCACCGCTCACGAAGCCGTGAGGCTTCCAAAGATCAGCCCGCTGATGGTGGCCATGACCACCACCAGGGCGACAAAGGCCATGGTTTTCCTGGTGCCCATGACACTGCGGATCACCAGCATGTTGGGCAGGCTCAGGGCCGGACCGGCCAGAAGCAGCGCCAGGGCCGGGCCCTTGCCCATGCCGGCCCCGATCAGCCCCTGGAGGATGGGCACTTCGGTAAGGGTGGCAAAATACATGAAGGCACCCACCACCGAGGCAAACAGGTTGGCCCACAACGAGTTGCCGCCGACCAGGCCGCTGATCCATTCGGAGGGAATCAACCCCTCGGAACCGGGCTGCCCCAGGAGCAGACCGGCCACCAGCACACCGGCCAGCAGCAGGGGCAGGATCTGCCGGGCAAAATCCCAGGACGCCGTGAACCAGGATTCGGTCTCTCCCCGGGTGGTGGTCAGCAGGCCCACAAAGGCGATCAGGCCGGCCGAAAAGGCCAGCAGGGGCTGGCTGGGAAACGCCAGGGCCAGGATGAGAACGGCCGTGCCGGCGACGACCAGCTTGTAAAGCGTCACCCCCATCCAGCGGACCATCATGCCCCCCAGGCCGACCGCAAAGCCGCCGGCCAGCAGCCATTTGACCCCAAAAACGGCAGCCCAGAAACCGCCGGCCTGCTCCGGCCGGCCCCATGTGGCCGACACCAGCAGCCCCACCATGGCGACAAACAAAAGGGTGGTCTGCCACAGGGGCCGTTCGACCTCCGGTTCCGGCATGTGAATGGCGGCGGCGGCCTTGGCCTCCTCTTCCTTGCGGAACATCAGGTGCATGCACAGGCCGATGACGATGCTGAAGACAATCGCCCCCACGGCACGGGCGATGCCGATCTCCGGCCCCAGTATGCGGGCGGTCAGGATGATGGCCAGCACGTTGATGGCCGGCCCCGAGTAGAGAAATACGATGGCCGGTCCCAGCCCCGCACCCCGCTTCCAGATGCCGGCAAACAGGGGCAGGATCGTACAGGAGCAGACGGCCAGGATGGAGCCCGACACGCTGGCCACGCCATAGGAGAGCACCTTACTGGCCCCGGCACCCAGGTATTTCATCACCGCGCCCTGGGAAACGAACACCGCGACGGCGCCGGCAATAAAAAAGGCCGGCACCAGGCAGAGCAGTACATGCTCCCGGGCATACCACCTGGCCAGGGCCAGGGCCTCGATGACCGAATGGGTGAAGCGGCCGCTGTCGACCGGCAGGAAAAAGAAAAGCACAAAACCGCCCACGATCAGGCCAAGCGGTTTCCAGATGGCTGTCCAGTCAATCTGGCTGGGTTCCTCCTGCTCGCTGCAGTCGGCATCGGCAGGAATTGACGTGTCCGGTTGGGTCAGGGAAAGTGTGTCACTCATCGCTGTAAGTTCCTATATCGTCATACATTCATATAAAAGGGTTAAAAAAAATCAGTTCTTATTCAATATCTCAAATCGATCGATGCCGTTGATCGATGCCATCAGCGTGCGGATGTCCGGATCTTCGTTCAGCCAGTGCCGCAGGTTGCCCAGCAAAGCGGCCGCAAATGGACTCTGGCTGCCATCGGCCAGATGGTAATTGACCCACAAGCCATCTTTGCGGGAGCCCACCAGTCCTGCATCCTCCAGGGTCTTCAGATGCTTGCTCGTCGTTGACTGGGCAATACCGAGAGCGGTCTGCAGTTCACAGACGCACATCGAGCGTTCTTCAAGACTTTTCAGCATCTTTACCCGGGTGGGATCGGACATGGCCTTCATGACGCGGATAAATTCTTTCACGGCTTCCCCCATATCGTTTTATCGGAATATATTAGCGCATCCACAGCATGTCAACATCATTTTTCGCCAAGGTGTGTCTAAGGTGTGTCCAAGGTGTGTCTGCAGGGGCGCTGTCTCGGGGGAATGGCATCGGGCTGCAAGCCGGACGCGTCCGGGGATCCGGGTGGCATCAATCGCGGGGGTGGGCCGCTGGCAAAAAATCAAAGGCGCTGCCGGCCACCAAAGGTCGATGATCGTCGGCGCCTTTTTCCATCATCTGCTGAAACGACCCGGGTTATGCGCAGTACAGGGTGTCCAGTTCACCGAAAAGCGCGGTCCGGGCATCGTTGAACGTACTCATCAATTGACTGGCCTTGTCACGTTCCCCCCGGTTCACCAGGACAACGATCTCCCGGGCCAGCCGGTGGACGTCCTCATGGCAGGTCCCGGTCCGGGCATATCCCGTCTGGCCGGCCATGGCCCGCCCCTCCTCACCAAAGTACCAGCGCCCCAGATCGCAGCTCTTATGATCGATCACATCCGCCGGAGAAAGCTGCAGGTCTCCGTTGATGGCTGCGGAAAGTCGGTCACCCCATGCCAGGTGGGCCTTTTTAACGGCGGCGATATCGAATTTAGGCGGCCTGACCTGGAAATTCTCCACCACGTCATGAAGCTTTTCCGCGACCTGGGAAAGCTCTTTTACGTTAAATTCCACGTCGACGCTGGTCTGGGTCAGGTCGTCCGCCGAGGCTTTCACCTCGGCAATGTCCGCTGAAATCCGGTCGGTCACGCCAGAGCACTGGGCCACGTTCTGGTTGATCTCGCCGAAACCCATCGAGGCCTCGCGCACATTCCCGGCCACCTCCTCGGTGGTTGCCAGTTGGTGGTCCACGGATGTGGCGATGGTGGCAACGATATCGTTCACCTGGTTGATCACATCGGAGATCTGCCGCATTTCGCCAACGGTTTCATCGGTCGAGTGCTGGATATCATCGATCCTGGATTTTATTTCATGGGTGGCCTCGGCCGTCTGGCGGGCCAGATCCTTGATTTCATTGGCCACCACGGCAAAGCCCTTTCCGGCCTCACCGGCCCGGGCCGCCTCGATGGTGGCGTTGAGGGCCAGCAGGTTGGTCTGCTCGGAGATTTCCGTGATCACCTCGGTCACCTTGCTGATGGCATCGGCGGCACTGCCCAGGGCATTCATCTTCTCCGAGGCATGGTTCGCCTGGGACACCGCATTGCCGGAAATGGCCCTGGCCGTTTTCGAATCCCGGGCGATGGTTTTGATGGTTTCCGTGGTACCGGCAACGGCATCCGCCACCAGGGACACGTTGGTGGTGGCCTCTTCACTGGCCGCGGAAACGCTGTTCATGCTGGCGCTCATCTGTTCGGCCGCCGTGGCCACCGTGGTTGATTTTCCGGCAGTAAGCTCCGCACCCTGAGCCATGCGCTGGGATATGCGGGTCATTTCCGTCGACGATGAATGAAGGGTGTCCACACTGTTCACAACCCGCCGAAGGGTGCGTTCCATCCGTGCCACCAGCCGGTTCAGGGCGTTGAACAGCAGCCCGATTTCATCCTTTTGATCGGTCTTCAGATTGTGGGTGAAATCTCCGTCGGACATCCGCTGGGCCAGTTCGACCACCTGCTTGATGGGGCGTGTGATGTTCCGGGCACTCACGAAGCCGAGCAGAAGCGCCAGCACCCCCCCCGCGGCAATGCCTGCCAGCATTGACGTCCGGGCCTTGACCATGGCCCGCCGGGCCTCCTGGTTCACCGATTCGATGGACCCCTTGACGCCGGTTTCGACATCTTTGAGTCGGGAGATGATGGTTTCGCCGATCTGGCTGGCCTCTGCCCCCAACTGGTCCAGCAGGGCATAATCGTACGGCTCTGCCGAAATTTTTTTGGTGATCAGGTCCGCCAGTAATTTGAATTTGGCATGAAAGGAGGTGTCGTAGAAGCCCAGTGCATCGGACACCACCTGCCGCAGCCCGTCATCGGTGGTGGCTTCGATGATCCCGGCTTCCGTTTTTCCGCCGTTTATGATGGCCTCGCCCAGGGCGGTAAAGTTGACGGCGATCTTTTCGTGTTCCTGCCACGTGGCCTCGATTTCATCGGGCCATTGTGCCGCCTCCAGGCTTTTGAACAGATGCAGGTCATTGGCCACGGCCAGTTTCATCTCCATGGCGGCATAGATCAGCGGTCCCGATCGCGTGGTGGCCTGCAACTGGGTACCGACGCCACGCATCCCGAACAGCCCGACCAGCCCGACCACCAGTAAGATCAGGGTAATACAGGAGAAATAGAGCATCTGCTTGACAAGTATCGGTAGATTTCTGAGCATTTTTACTAGCCGTTCTCAATTATGGGTTAAACCGTCCCAAGGACACTTTCAGGATCAAGGCAATTATCGGCCAATACGGCGCATCTCTTTAAGGAAAATAGAACAATCCCGGCGCCGGCCCTGCTTTGTCATGAAAAATGAAATGGGGGGCTTAAGCGTTGGGGAAGCGACGGAAGGCGGTAAACGAGATCAGCGTCCGAAAGGCCCGGCGAAACGGACGGTGCATGAAAAACCGAATCAGCCGGCTGAAACCGCCCATCACACGGCCGATCTCTTTTTCTATGGACGGCGCAACCCGGCAAAAGGAAATAATGCAGCGCTCCGGCCTCAGGTGGTCGGGAAAAATGCAGGGGCCGGTGCCGTTTTCAAGAAAAATGCAGTCTGCGGGGAAAAACCCTTCTCTGGCGACGCAGGCCGCCAGGGCCTCTTCAATCTGTGGTGCCAGGGCCAGAATGTAGACCAGATCCCATTCGGTGATGATATCGGCGGGATGGATGTTCCGGCAGCACAGGCCCCGGCAGGCCATGCAGTTGGCCAATTCGGGGGCGGCTTTTTCCGCCAGGGTCTCCTCGGCATGCCGGATATCCCGGCAGATGGCCAGCAGGGTCTCCCGCTCCTCCCCGTCCAGGGCATCGATTCGCTTCCGGGCCGTCTTGAAGCTGTGCCTGAGTCCCATGGAATCTGAGTTTCCTTGTTTTGGAGAACGACAATTGCTTACACTGCGGCAGCGTTCATTCAGAGAGGGCAGGTTGTGGTTCTGGCCAAGGCCGCAGCGGCTTTGCAACCGCAGGCGTAGCAGCGCTACGTCGAGGATTGCAAAGGCGTGAGAACGCCGGCCAGGGCCGCAAGATGCCCTCTCTGAATGAACGCTATATGAAGCGTTTCATCATCTCATCGACCATCCCATCCACATTATCCGGCCCGATGCCGTGCTGATCGCAGAAAGCGTCCACCCTGGCCCGCCTCTTGGGACTGTCCATATCCGCCATGCGGGTGAAGATGCCCAGGCGCCGGCCCACCTGGAAGCAGCACTGGTCCTGGTCGGACAGGGACAGGAAACGGTCCAGCACCGCCAGCATACCGGCTCTGGCGTCGGGAAAACGGCCACGGATCTCCTCGAACAGGTTGAGGATGTGGTCGCTGACGATCATGCTGGTAATCCCGTCCAGGCTGCTGATGAACAGCCGGATCTCCCGGACCATCTCCAGGTCGTTGAGTTTTTCGAAGCGGCCCGCACGGTGTTCCTCGGCCAGGGGAATGCCGCCGGGGATGGCCAGCGTGCGCAGACGGATGAAATCCGGGTTGATCCGGTTCAGGGCATCGGCCGTTTCCAGGGCGTGATCCCGGGACAGGTCCCTTCCCCCCAGGCCCGGCATCACGTACTCGGACAATTCCATGCCGGCGGCTTTCACTTTGCGGCCGGCCTTGATCTGGGTGCGCTTGTCCACCCCTTTGCGGACCCTCTCGAGCACGGCGTCCGATCCGGACTCCAGCCCGATGTGAATCCGGTTCAGCCCCGCCTGCCGCATCTGCGTCAGGTTCTCGTCGCTGATGCGGGCGATGGTGTGGGACCGGGCATAGGAGGTGATGCGGTCGACCCGGGGAAAGCGTGACCGGAGGTGACGCAGGATCCGGATCAATTGATCGGGCCTGACCACCAGGCTGTTGGCATCCTGGAGGAAGATGGCGCTCATTCCGCCGGCAAACCAGTGGGTTGCCGCCGCAAAGGCCTGCTGCTCGTGCACGGCAAGGTCCTGCAGGTGTTCACTGATATCCTGCCGGGAAATCTGCCCGGCAGAGTCGGCAAGCCCCTTGAGGGTTTCCACATGCCGGTGGACCGCATCGATGTCCTCGATGACGTGGGCTTCGGGGCGAACGGAAAAACGCGCCCCTTTGTGCACGGGGCAGAAGGCGCAGTGGTTCCAGGGGCAGTTGCGGGTCACCCGGATCAGCAGGCTGCGGGCTTCGCTGGGCGGCCGGATGGGGCCCTGCTCGAACCCGTGGCAACGATCCTGGTCATGGCGGCGTCGGGTCATGATCACCGGTCTCCTGTCAGTATGGGGATCGAGTCTTTGTATACCTTTACTGGCGGGAAAAGTAAAATCGGGAAACCTGGCTTCGGAGAAGGAAGGAAGCCGGAATGCCCGGCCCCCATCCCCCCTTTGACATGCGCCGTGGGCGGATCTGGTGGCAGGCTGCCGGCAGATTCCGACGGTATCGACAAAGCCCGGCAATGATTAAAGGGCAATTTTTCCGGCTGATCCCGGCATGCGGTGCCGCTATCCGCCGATGGCCGACATGCGATCATTGACGCCTGCCATCCAGGGCTCACTCAGGTGGTGCCGTTCCTGCTTGCGTCGGGCGGCCTGGATAAAAATGGATTCCAGATCGCTGTCCGAACATCCCCGCCTGAGGGGGCCGATGAGGTCGATTTCCTGGTCCGAAAGCAGGCAGGTGCGCAGCCGTCCGCTGGCGGTCAGCCGCAGCCGGTTGCACTGTCCGCAGAAATGGTGGCTGACCGCCCCGATAATCCCGATCTCTCCCCGGGCGCCGGCAAGCCGGTATCGCCGGGCAGGACCGTCGAGTTCCTGTCGCGCAACCGGTGTGAGCGTACCGAATCTGCCGACACGCTCCAGGATATCATCACCGAAAATCTGGCGGCCGTGATCAGGGTCCACATCGCCGATGGGCATGTATTCGATGAACCTCACGTGGAAGGGGTAATCATAGGTGAGCCCCGCCAGGTCGGCCATGTCATCGTCATTGATGCCGCCCAGGGCCACCACGTTGATTTTTATGGGATCGAAACCGGCCCGGTGGGCCGCCATGATGCCGTTCCAGACCCTGTCGAAGCGGTCGCGCCGGGTGATCCGAAGGTACGTCGCCGGGTCGAGCGTGTCGAGGCTGACATTGATGCGCCGGATACCGGCGGCCCGGATGGCATCGACGTTTTCTTCCAGCCGCACCCCGTTGGTGGTCAGGGATACATCGCGCAGTCCGTCCATGGCGGTCAGCCGGCCGAGGAAACCGGTGACCCCCTTGCGCACCAGTGGTTCGCCGCCGGTGATACGGACCTTGTTGACGCCGAGACCGATGCCGACGCGAATCACCCGCAGGATTTCTTCGTAGCGCAGGATCTCCCGATGGCTCAATTTGGGTACGGGGACACCCGGCACGCAATAGACGCACCGCAGGTTGCAGCGGTCGGTGATGGACACCCGCAGGTAGTTCAGATGCCGCCGGTAGCGGTCGGTCAACCCATTCTTACGCATTTATGGACCTCCTGTGCACCCGCCCACTCAAGGGGTGCGTTTAAAAAACGATATCCCCGGGGGCTGTTTTCTGCCACCGGAAACGGATCTTGGCCGCACCGTAGGGGCACTGGTCGACGCAGCGCAGGCACATGATGCATTCGGCCATGGGAATCCGCGGTGAAATTCCCTGCTGCAGGGCGTTCCGATCGATGATTCCGGTCGGGCAGACATCGGCGCACCGCATGCAGGAAAACTTCTTGCACTGCCGGGCACCGATGACGATTTTGATCAGGCCGATACGCGCGGCCAGGGCCAGCACTGCACCCACCGGACAGAAATACCGGCACCAGCTTCTGCGCTGGCCGACTTCAAGGGCAGCGACAGCCGGGAAAAAGGCCATCTGGGCCCCCTTCAACAGGCCGTCGGGGCCATAGGAACGGCACAGGCTGCCAATGGGGCAGACCGTACAGAACGGCTGGAATCCAAGACCGGCGCTGGCCCCCACCGCACCGGCCAGCAGGCCGTATTTGATCATCCGGCTTTTGACAAACCCCGGCAGCCCGAACCTGGGGGTCACCTTGCCGACCAGGTCGAGGAAAAATCCGAACGGGCAGACCCAGCCGCAGAACACCCGTCCCATGACCAGGGTGAGCACCATCAGCAGCCCTGCCGATCCGAGGCCGGCCAGCCACAGGGTGCGGGAAGAGGCCAGGTTCTGCAGAAAACCGGCGGGGCATTGCAGGCTGACCGCACCGGCCCGGAAGTAGCAGAAGGTTCCGGTAAAAACCATCACCAGCAGGAAAAAAGCCAGGGCCTGGACGGACCAGCGCAGGAGCTTGATCCACCCGAAGGCCTTGCCCCGGGTCAGTTTCAGGGCAGTTTCGGGACAGTGTTTGACGCAGACCGGGTCACCGTCGCACAGGTCGCACTTTTCGACCCTGCCGGTCACCGGGTCCTTCAGGGGGGCCGACTCCGGGCAGGCCAGGGCGCACAGGCCGCAGTCCGTGCAGAAGCGCCGGTCAATGCGAACGATCCCGTCTTCACCCTTCTCGATGGCACGCGTGGGGCATACCTCCATGCAAAGGGGTTCCCGGCAGTGCTGGCAGAAAATGGCAAAATTCTTCCCGCTCTCTTCCGATCGCAGAACCCGGATGGCCGCAGCGACCGGGGTTGCCTGCACGGGATTACGGTTTGCACAGGCCGTTTCACAGTCGCCGCACCCCGTGCAGCGGGTCGGATCGAACAGCATCACCGGGGGCCGCCGGGGGGGCTTTTTCTTCCCGGGCCGCGGTCTCAGGTCGTCCATGCGCAGTATGGTTCCGGTTGTTTTTCGTCTATCCAGCATATCGGTATCGCCGTCCTGTATCGTTGGTTGCCCGGTCGTCTGCCCGGCTGACGGCCCCAGTGCTCATGCATTTCTCCCCAGGTAGCGGCGCTGCCGGCAGGTGGGACAGGTGTCCAGGTAATCACGGTTCGAACGGGCCAGACGGCCCTGGACATATTCGTCCACCGGTTGGGGTAAAAAGGGCGCCCCGCAAAGCTCGCATGTCCGGACCTTCGCCGCACCTCCGGTTTCGAGGGCCAGCTGACGAAGATTTCGCACCAGGTCCCGGCAGCTTACCCCTTCCGGGCAAACGTCGGTACCGGCATTGCACCCGGTGCAGCGCCAGATCATCGGATCCCGGAGGATGTCAGCCCCCATGACGGTCCGCCGGATCACCCCCCGGGGGGACATCTCCCAGCCAAAGTCCGGGTACATTTCCGACATGGGGCAAACCGCCACGCATTTACCGCACTCCACGCAACCGTCCGCGCCGGTATTCTTGATAATCTCAGCTATTTTGTCCTTTATTGAACCGGACATGCTGCCTCCCTGACAATGTCGGCCGCACAGGCCCTGCATGGAAAAATGGTGGCGGCCGGGTGCAGCCGGTCCGTAAAACCGGGACACACGGCTCTGACAAAATCAGGTTCCATGGCGTGCCTCCAGGGAGTCGGTCCAGTCAGGAATGGAAATCCCGCGGGACGGTTCTTCGATATAGCTGGAAAGCAGCGGTGATTGCCGTTCCGGCTGGGTTCCCGCCTCGTACTGGTAGCTGTGATCCAATGCCGCCTGCATGGGCGACTGCAGCAGCATCAGCGGGATGTCCACCGGGCAGGCATCCTGGCAGGCCCCGCAGCCCACGCAGGCATCCGCGACATGCATGGCCCTTACCAGGTGGAAGGTCAGCATGTCCGGAGCAAAATCTCCGCGATGGACCCACATCCCGTCCTCCAGCTTGCAGGGGCTGCAGTTGCATACCGGGCAGGCATTCCGGCAACCATAGCATTTGATACAGCGGGCAAAGGCCTCCCGCCACTTTTCCAGCCGCTCACCGCGGTTCCCGCCAAGGTACTTTCTGATCTGATCGTTACCGGAAAGATCGGCTGGTCTGGCCCGGACGCCCGCGTCCACCCGTGACGGCCATGGACGCCGGCACAGACACCGGTCCGCCTGCCCCTGGGAACAGGCCACCCCGATGATATGCAAACGCCCGGGATCGATCCGGTTTCGCTTGCCCAGTTCCACCAGTGCGCGTTCATCGCACCCCCGGCAGACCACGGCCAGGCGATAGCCTTCGGGAGCCCGATTCATGATCGAGACCACAATTTTGGCAAGGAGCCATTTGGGCTCCAGCACCAGCGCATCTATTTCCCCGGGGTCGTCGAAGACCCGGGGGGCTCCCCCCCCATCATCCTCGCCAAGGCCCAGGACCCCTTCCACCGCTCCCTGTCTCAGCAGGTCTTTTGCAATTTTCCGGACCGCATCAAGCATCTTCAACGCGCCTTTCTGATACCAGCCCCATATCCCTTTCCCGGTCACCCATGGGAGGCATTGCCTGCAACCGCTGGGCAAACCGGCGCATCAGGCCGGCGAACTGGTACCCTTCGTGGGCGGTCCCGAAACTGGTCAGGAGCCTGTCGGATCCGATCCCGACCGATTCGAGAATGGTGGACAGCATGGCCATTCGCTTGGCGGTTACATGGTTGGCCCGGTTGTACCGGCACCCGTCCAGGTGGCAACCGAGAACGGCCACCCCGTCCAGTCCCTGGGAAAAGGCTTTCAGTACGGTATCCGGATCGATCCGCGACACACATTCAACTGAAATCAGGCGAAATCCCGCCGGCAGCGGCAGCCGCTGCCGCCCGGCCCCGTCCGCGCCGATACCGGCACACCACCGGCAGGCAAACACCAGGACTTTCGGACCGGCTTCGCCGTGCTGACCGTTCCGGGCCATTTCTAATTCTGAACATGTTGTCATCAGTTGGCGAGGCTCCCCTTTTTCATTTCCCGGCATCCACGGGCCGGCCGGCTGCACCGACGTCCCCCCCCGGCACGGCGGGAGTTTCGGGAGCAAAGGCGTTCGCAATCATGCGAACCATTGTCTTGGCACTCATTTCTGGAAGTGACGCACTCCCGTTCGGGCAGACGGCCGCACAACTGCCGCACCCCATGCAGCGCACCGGATTTACGGCGGCCCGCAGGCCGTCTTTGGTTTGTTCAAGGGCACAGGCGTCGTATGGACACACCGCCACGCAGTTGCCGCACCCCGAACAGGTCTTTTGGGAAATCCGGGCGCAGCCGAAACGGCGTTCCTGGAATCCGATCAGCCCGGACGCCTGGCGCACGGCGTGTGCCACCAGGTTCAGGGCCTTGGCCGCAGCGGCCTTCCCCTGTGCCATGGCGCCGTCGACCAGTACCGGCCAGCGCGCCGCCCCGCAGACAAAAACGCCGGCGGCGGTCGTCTCCACGGTATGCAGGAACGGCAGGACCCGGTAGAAACCGTGCGTGTCCACCGCAAGCCCGATGGCGTTCATGACCGGGTCTTCCCGGTCCGTTTTTCCCCGGGGTTCAAGGGGTGTGCTGAGCACAACCCGACCTGCCTCCAGATGCCGCTCTTCACCGGCCAGGACATCCGTTACACGCACACCGGTCACCCGGTCATCGCCCTGGATCCGTGGCGGGTCTTCCGGGTCAAAACGGATAAAACGCACCCCGGCCCGGGTGGCCCGTCGATACTCCGCCTCGAGGAGGGAGCCGGGGCTCATGATATCCCTGTGGAGAATCGTGACCTTAGCCCCGGGATCGGTTCTTTTCAGGCGAATGGCGTTTTTCAGGGCCGCCGGGCAACAGACGGCCGAGCAATAGGGCCGTTTTTCGTTCCGGACGTCCACGCACTGGATAAACACGGTGTTTCCATTTTCCGTCAGGCCGTCCTTCAGATTTTTTTCCAACGCCATCCCGCTGATCACCCCCGGAAGCCGACCGTACCGGTAATGGCCCCGGGGAAGCACCGGTTTTGCCCCCGTGGCCACAATGACGGCACCTGCCCGGGTTCGGGTGTCGCCATCCTTTCCGGCCAGGGTCACGGTAAAATCCCCGGCGCTCCCCCGGATGTCGGTGACCCGGGTCCGGGTGTGCACACGGATCGTTGGATTCGCCTGGAGCGTTTCCAGCAAAGGGGCCAGGATCTTTTCTGGAATCCGGTCCCCCGGCGCCACACGGGAAAGCCGGTTGAGCATTCCACCGGGATGCCCGCCGGCTTCCACCAGGTCCACTGCCACGCCGGCACGGCCCAGGGCAGCGGCAGCGGCCAATCCCGCCGGGCCGGCCCCCACGACCAGTACACTGGGCTGGACACGGATCTTTACATCCCCGGAAACCTCCCGGTTTCGTAGCGCACAGATCCCCATCCGGATGATGTCGGCGGCCTTTCGGGTCGCCTGCCCGGGGTGATCGCCGTGAATCCAGGCGCACCCTTCGCGGATGTCGGCCACCATCAGCCGGGACGGGTCAATGCCGTGTTTACAGAGGCCGTCAACCAGTTCCCCCCCCCGGGCCAGGACGGAGCAGGCCGCAATCAGCACCTTCCGATCCTTGCGGCACAGGACACGCCAGGCCAGTTTTTCCACCGCGTCGCCCTGGCACAGGGCATCGAAGACGTCGACGGTGCGCACCCGGGGATCCGCTTCCAGCTGCCGCCGGAGCGGGTCAAAATCGACAATGCCGTCGATCTCCCCGTGACAGCGGCACAAAATGCAGTCGATGGGATCCAAATGATTCATCGGCAAATCTCCGTCAGGATCTCGATGGCCGCCGCCGACCCCTGGATGGCCGACGTCTCGGCATCGGCAGGCGCCTTGCAGAAACCGCAGCTTCGCGAAGTCCCGGAAACCGCACCAACAAAACCGTCTCCGGCTTTCATGGGAATCCCTCTGTTTGTCTTTTCCCCGGGAACCGTCGGGCGCAACCCGCCGTTGAGGACCACCATATCGAAACGTTCCATGGCCAGTTCCCGGGTCCGGGTATTTTCGTACCGAACGGCAATTCCGTCTCCGTCGGGAAGCGGGCATACCATTCCGGGCCGCGCACGGACCATTTCAATGCCTGCCGCCAGCGCCCCGTTTCGGTAATAGGATTCGTAATCGTGCCCTTCGGTCCGCATATCCGCATAAAAAATCACGCATCGGCAGTCCGGATTGCGCCGCCGCACCCACCGGGCCTGCTTGAGGGCGTGCATGCAGCACACCGCATTGCACTGGGGCTGCAACCGACGGTCCCGCGCCCCGGCGCACTGGATGAACGCCACCTGCCGGGCCGGCCGGCCGTCGTGGCAGCGGGCCCGGCCCCGGTTGGGGCCGGCCTCGGCAATCCAGTCTTCAAAGGCCAGCGCCTCCATGATGTCCGGGTGGCTGCCGTAACCGAACTCCTTGGCCGGCAACAGGTCCGCCGGTTCAAAACCCGTGGCCCAGATCACGCCCTGGACCCGCACCCGGATATCTACCGGTTTACGCTCGAAATCAACGGCCCCGGTGGGACATGCCTCCACGCACTGCCCGCAACGGGTACAGACGGACGAATCGATTCGAAACGCGGGCGGACAGACATGCGGCGCTGTCGGGACCACCGCCTTTTCCCCACACAGACCGGCGCATCGCCCGCAGTATATGCAAAGGGAAGGATCGATGGGATTCGGTGTCCGGCAAAGCACCGCTGTCTGGAAGCCGTCACCGGGCTCCAGGTACCGGACGGTGGTCCGGGTATGAACCGTCACCCGGAGATGCTGCCGGCAAAGCCGGACCTCGGACCACACCGGACAGAATCCGCAGTGGTCGGTGGGATAAAGTTTGTCGAGCCGTGCCGTCCGGCCGCCCGGTTCACCCCCCTTTTCCACCAGGTGGACGTCTCTTCCGGCCCGGGCCAGGTCGAGGGCGGCACTGATTCCGGCCACGCCCCCCCCCACCACCAGGACGGGATCGGCGGTATCACCGGTCCGGGAGTGCATCTCCATTAACGATCCCCCTTCTTTTCAACCAGTCCGTGATTGGCGGCGATTTTTTCCAGCCGCTTGCCGAACCAGGTCGTAAAATTGTCCTGCTCGAATTCATAGGGACCCAGCCGGTCCTCGGGACGCATGCCGATCCGCTTTTCCGGGGCCGGGTAACGCCCCGCGTCCTCATCGGCAACCCGGATCGACAGCGGTTGGGTGGGACAGCGCCGCACACAGGCACCGCAGCCGTTGCAGCGCTCTGCAACCACCACCGGGTAACGGCGTTTTTCCAGTTTGATCGCCTTGGCCTTGCAGGCCCGGTAGCAGTCCTTGCAGCGTTTTTTCTTCTGCCAGGCCAGGCAGGTCTCCTTGTCAATGACGGCATTGCCGATGTCGACCTCATCCTTGGGGACCTTGCAGATGGCGCCGGTGGGGCAGGCACGCACGCACTCCATGCAGAAGATGCAACGGCTCGGATCGAACACCGGGGTGCCGAAACTGGCCATGCCGTCAAAAATCGATGCCGGCCGGAGCGCACCGGCCGGACAGGCGTCGATGCAGCGGTAGCACCGGGCGCAGGTCTTCAGGAAATCCGCTTCGACCAGCGATGCCGGGGGCCTTGGCAGGGCCTTCGCCTCAACGGTTTTCAGCAGTCCGAAAAAAGAACCGGATATGGCCGCGCTTACCAGAAAGTGCAAAAATTCTCTGCGGTGATTTTCCATGGATTGTCACGAAATCGTACTGTTTGTCCGTAGCTTGTCGAGAACGGGGCCGCGCCATCCGGCGCAGCCCCGTATTTCCAGCATTTCTCCGATATCTTATGATATTTTGGGGTTTATCTTTTCCTGGCCGTATCAGGCCCTGGCCGCATTCACATCCTCGACGGCGAATCCGAGGCCCAGTTCATTGAGGGTCGCTTCCGTGGGGATGCCGTTGTCATCCCAGCCGAAATAGCCGTAGTAGTCGTCCTGGACTTTCTTCATCTCGGCCGGAGAGAAGACCGCACCCTTTTTGGGGCCTTCCGGCAGCGGCTCGGTCAGCATCCGTTTGGGCAGGGTGTCTTCCTTGCGGCTGACCCCTTCCCGTACGTTGAAACAGCGTTCCAGGGTGCGGATCCGGCGCCCGGCGGCCATCAGTTCGGCTTCGTCCATGTCCCATCCGCAAAGGGGATTGAGCATGTCGACGAACATTTTGGGAGACCAGTATCCGCCGACAAAAGAGCAGATCACCAGGGAGTTGTGCAGACACCGCTTGGCCTGGCCGGCAGGGCTGTTGCCTTCGTGGTGGTCCCCGCCGCAGGTGCCCAGGGCGTAGCTGACGCCCCGGGGCTTGTCACCCCGCGGATCGTGGGCGGCCATCTCCTTGCCCTTGACGATGCAGGCATAGTCCATGGCATCGCCGCCGATCTCCTCGGCCATTTTTTTGACCCCCTTGGACAGCAGCTGCCCCGCCTTGCCCTCTTTGAAGGCGATTTTTTTGATGACCTCGATCACCGCATCACCGTCGCCCCACTCCAGGGTCATCCCGCCCAGGTCCTTGGCCGTGAGAAGATCGCGCTGGAAAAGTTCCATGGCAAAGGCAATGGAGCCGCCTGTGGAAATGGCATCCAGGCCCATGGCGTCGCACAACTCGATGGCCGCCATCATGAGGTCAAAATCGGCAATGCCCAGGTTGCTTCCCAGCAGGCCGCCGGTTTCGTACTCCGGCCCTTCGGCAATCAGCCCGTCATAGTCGCCGCCGCGGATGACACCGAGCTTCATGCAGTGGTTCGGGCAGTTGTAACAGGCGCTGTGTTTTTTCCAGAACCGTCGGTTGGCCTCCTCCGCACCGATCTCTTCGACGTCCGGGTACCAGGTGGTCTGGTAGTTCTTGGTGATCAGGGAGCCGGTGACATGGTGCTTGAGTTCAATCAGGCCCGCGGTTCCCCAGCGTTTGAGCCCCTGCCAGCCTTCCTTTTTGATGGAGAAGTCCTTGTTGGCGGCGGCGGCCCGGGTAAAGGCCTCACGATCGGCCACCGGTACGTAACGGGTGCCCCGCAGGGCGATCGCCTTGAGCTGTTTGTTGCCCATGAGCGCCCCGGTCCCGGTCCGGGCGGCGGCCCGGAACCGCTCCACCATAACGGCGGCATACCCCACCTGGTTTTCCCCGCCGGGTCCGATGGAGGCGACCTTGACGTAGGGGTCCTTGACCTGCTCGAGAATCGTCTCTTCGGTCACGTGGGTATCCTTTCCCCACAGCATGCCGGCGTCTTTGAACACGACCGTGTCGTTACGGATGTAAAGGTAAACCGGTTTTTTGGACTTCCCGGTAATCAGAATGCCGTCCCATCCGGCCCATTTGAGCTCGTTGCCGACAAAACTGCCGACCTCTGCATGACTCAGGCGCCCGGTGTAGGGACTTTTATTCACAAAACTGCAGCGGGTCGATGCACAGGCGGTACCGGACAGGGGGCCGGCGCCCAGAAAGATGGGGCTGTCCGCCGCCATGGGGTCGTGTCCTGCGCCGAGCCGTTTGAAGAGCAGATAGCTGCCCATGCCGGCCCCGCCCAGGTAACGGCGATAGGTATCCTCGCCAACAGACAGGGTTTTGTATTTCTGTGTGGTCAGATCGATTTCAAGAATGCGTCCGAAAATGCCGCCTTTGGGAGTTGCCATGATCAGGGCCTCCTTTCGCCGTTTTCATTGGGATAGAACATATTCGTCAACAGGTCTTCGCCGGCCTCCTCGGGCGTAACGTTGCGATAGGCCTGGTTGACGCCGAAACCAAGTTTTCCGGCCATCAGACAGGGGCCGACGGGATTGCCCGCCTGGGCCTCGCAGGCTTTCACGCACTCGGGATCGCCATCGCACAGATCGCACATCAGCGGCATCCCCTTTTCCTCGTCCCGCCGGATAAAACCGGACGGGCAGGCCTCGATACACTTGTTGCATTTGGCGCCGAGGCAAAGCGTTTCGTCCAGCTTGATGCCGTTGGTCTTGGGATCTTTGACGATGGCCTTGGGCGTGGTCGGGCAGGCCTTGATGCAGGGGGCGTCGTCACAGTGCCAGCAGATCACCGGCACATCGACGACCCCTTTGTGTTTGTATACGTGAATTCGGGATTTTGCCGGCCAGACCACCCCTTCGTGGTGCAGGCTGCACGCATATTCACATGCCCGGCACCCGACACAGTTCTGGCGTTCTGCAAACAGATACCGCATGCTCGGTTTAACCGCGGGTTCCGATGCGGCTTTGGCCGACGTGGATCCGGCACCCACCGTGGCGGCTGCGACGGCAGCGCCGGCGGCAGCCGTACCCACACTTTTCAAAAAAGCGCGGCGGGATGTTTTTTTCCCCAAAACCCTCTGACTGCGATGCTCCTCTTTTTCTGTCATCTGAATTCCTCCTGATCGTTTGCAGTTATCTGCTGCAGATGAATGTCGATCGTCCCCTTTGGTTTTTATGTTAGCCACGGAGCACCGGCCGGACAATTGGGGGAAATACCCAATCTCCCATGGGTAAATCTACCTAGTGCCCATCCATAAACAGCCAATTGGAGCCAAAAGACACCCCGCCCGAAAAATCGGTCATCGAGACGTTTCGGTTGGGTGCGAGCACTTTCAATGCGGGAGAAAGGCCGTATGTAATATGGAAACAGGACTCAAAGGACGGTATTCAGGGGTGGCGGCCCAACGCCGAAATTCGAAATGGGGCCGGCAAAGATCAACGCGACAATGCACAGGCGGGTGAGGCGGACGGGTCAGTTGCTCGTGGTGTACCCTTTCCGTATGGCATACTTGACCAGATCCGCGAGGCTTTTCAATTGAAGCTTCTTCATGATGCTGGCCCGGTGATGCTCCACGGTCCGATTGCTGATAGACAGGATGCCGGCGATATCCTTGTTGGCAGCCCCCTCGGCCACCAGTTTAAGCACCTCGGATTCGCGAACCGACAGCAACGGGGCTTCCGGGTTGCCGCCGTGGCGCAACAGGAAAACCAGGTCGTCGGGCAGATCCTGCTGCAGCAGCGGTGAAAGAAACTTCTGGCCGCGGCGGACGGTCTGTATGGCCAGAATCAGTTCGCTGTCCGAATCCTCTTTCAGGAGGTAGCCGTCGGCACCGGCGGCGAAGGCGTGGTAGATGTATTCCCGGTTCTTGTGCATGGAAACGACCAGGATGCGGATGCCAGGGTAGGTGGACCGGATTTCACCGACCGCTTCGATCCCCCGCAGCCGGGGCATGGCCACATCGACGAGCACCATGTCCGGTGTTGTTTTCCGCAGCAGTTTCAACAGCTCGATACCGTCGCCGGCTTCGCCCGAGACATGGAGGTCCGACTGCGTTTCGATCATCATTCGCAGCCCCTTGCGCATCAGGAGGTGGTCATCCGCTATGATTATCCGGTAGGCGGCCATATTAGTCCGGGCCTCCGTCAATGGGAACGGTCACCCGGATGCGGGTGCCGCCACCGGGACGGGTGTCGACCTCGAAAAGACCGCCGAGCATCCGCGCCCGTTCGCCCATGGTTGCCAGGCCGATCCCCTCGTCGGGACCAGGGTGCCGGACGGCCCGTTTCGGATCCATGCCTTTTCCATTGTCCACGACCTGGCACAAAATGTCTTCGCTGCGCTTTACCAGCGTGGCCCCGACCCGCGATGCCCCGGCATGCTTGAGCACATTGGTCAACGCTTCCTGAAAGATCCGGTAGATCATAATCTGGGCATCCCGGCGGAAAATAGGGTCCACGTTGTCCAGGTGGACCGTCATCTTAAAATCGAAATGCCGGGCAAATTCCTCGAACAGCCATCGCAGTGCCGCATTCAGTCCAAGGTCCTCCAGGGCAGACGGTGTCAGGTCATGACAGAGCCGGCGGACGTTTTCGATAACCCTTTTTACATAGATCAGGGTCTGGTCGCAGTCTTCCTTCAACGCTGTCTGTTGCGGATCCAGCTTCATCTGCAAGGCCCGGATCTGGAGTTTCAGCATGGCCAGGGATTGACCCAGTTCGTCATGAAGCGCCCGGTAAATCCGATGGCGTTCTTCTTCCTGGGCCTCGATCAGTTGCGAGGAGAGGTGCCGGAGCTGTCTGGACGAGTCCCGGATGGCGTGACGGGCGCGTTCCTGCTCCACGGCCAGGGCCAGCATATTGGCAATCCCCTGAAGAAAATCGATGTCGGTCCGGGAAAATCCGCGCCGTCGGGTCGTATGTGCCCCGAGCACGCCAAAGGGATTGGCCTTCGGGCCGATAACCACAACCAGACCGCTTGCTACACCCATTTTGACGAGCACCGGAAATAAGTCCCGGTAGTACGGCTCGTTTTTCAGATCCGCGATCACGATGGGCCCCTCGATCAGTGTGCTGCATCGTGGTGGCGGGGCCTTTCCATCGCCGCAGGGGGGTTTTTCGCAAAAAGCCGCCGTTCCGCCATTGCCGGCGCGCAGGACACACCGGCCCTGGTCGTTCAGGTATTCCAGAATCTGGCAGTATTCCGCCCCGAGGGTCTCGGAAACGAGGGTGGCCGCTTCATGAAACAGGCGTTTGCAGTCGATGCCGGAAAGCGCCCGCTGACCGAGGTCGGCGATCGCCTTCTGCTGCCGGACCTGGCCATCAAGCTCGGCCTCGATGCGCTTCATGTCGCTGATGTCCACCGACAGTCCGGCCACGCCGATGATCTGGCCGTCTGGGTTGCGGAAGGGGATCTTTTCGGTGCGCAGCCAGCGTTGCGCATCGGTAATATGGGAGGTCGTAATGTTGCGTTTGGGCCTGCCGGTTTCGATAACTTCCCGGTCGTCTTCCCAGAGGGCCGCAGCCGTCTTCGTATCGGTTACAAAATCGCCGACGGACTTCCCGATAATTTCCGACTTGGACAATCCGATCGCCTCGGCATAGGCCCGGTTGACCCGAACGAACCGGTTTTCCGTGTCCTTGAAGAAAACCATGGCGGGCACGGCATCGAGCAGCCGTTCCCATTCCTCGAGGACCCGTTTCAGTTCAATCTCGTTTTCGGTGTCGTGCCGCACCCTGTTTTCCCGTTTTTGATAAATGCGTTGCCCCGGTCTGCCTGTTGTTCGGGCGGCCGGTGTTTCCCCGTGATCATGATGACGCTGTCGGATTATCACATCCGATGCGTTTTGCAACACCAATGCCGCCGCTCCATGGATGAAAGCAGTCAGAACTTGCAGGCCGGCATCCATTGACCGGCGTGGCCCGTGGTTTTTATCCCAGGTGCTGAAGGTTCTTCTTTGACAAGGGTCGATGGCATGCCTTATGGTAGGATTTCGGTTAATGCGCTACACTGAAAGTGCCGGGAAATGCTTAAAAAGCTGGGTTTTGTCATATTCGCCCTGATGTTTGTCGGGATCTGCGCCGCCGGCGTGCTCTACATGCATCTCATGTCCTGGGCCGACCGGCCGGCGGGTCAGGCGGCCCGGGAGAAAATTTTCACCATCGCTCCGGGCCAGGGTCTCAAAGCGACCGCCCATGCTCTCCAGCGGGAGGGACTGGTTGCCGATGCCCTTCGTTTCACGATTCTGGCCAGGCTGGACAAAAAAGACAAACTGCTCAAGGCCGGGGAATATTTTTTTTCCACCACCATGACGCCCCGGGACATTCTGGGGCAGATGGTTGAAGGCCGCGTTCACCTGTATCGGCTCACCATCCCGGAGGGGTACAATCTGGTTCAGATCGCCGCCGCCGTCGCTGCCGCCGGGCTGGCAGATGAAAAGCGCTTTCTGGAGGCCGCCCGCAGCCCGGACACCGCCGAGAGTGTGGACGTCGACGCCGGCTCCCTGGAAGGGTACCTGTTTCCGGACACCTACTACTTCCCCCGGGGGCTGGACAGCCCCACGATCATCGCCACGATGGTCAAGCAGTTCAGGGCCGCCTTCAAACCGGCCTGGGAGCAGCAGGCGGAGGCACTGGGGATGACGGTCCACGAGGTGGTCACCCTGGCCTCCATCATCGAAAAAGAGACCGGCGCGCCCCAGGAGCGTCCGCTGATCGCCTCGGTCTTTCACAACCGGCTGAAAAAAGGCATGCGTCTGGAGACCGACCCCACCGTGATCTACGGCATCCCCGATTTTGACGGCAACATCAAGCGGCGGCACCTGGAAACGTACACCCCCTACAACACATACAAAATCAAGGGACTGCCCCCCGGTCCCATCGCCAGCCCGGGGGCGCTTGCCCTGGAAGCGGCCCTGTTCCCCGCCCAAAGCGATTTTCTCTATTTCGTCTCCAAAAAAGACGGCACCCATCAGTTCTCCAGAACGATCAAGGAGCACAACGCGGCCGTGAGAAAATATCAGTTGGGAAGGCGCAAGCGTTGACCCCGCCGACCCGCCCCCTCAGGTCCGGCTTCACCACCGGCGCAGCAGCGGCGGCGGCAGCCAAAGCCGCGCTGCAGATGCTGCTTACCGGACAGGCGCCGTCACGGGTGACGATCACCTTCCTGACCGGTGAATCCACCCAGATCGCCGTCCACCGGTGCCGGCTGACGGAACCGGGAACGGCCAGGTGCACGGTGATCAAGGATGCCGGTGACGACCCGGACGTCACCCATGGCGCCGAAATCGGAGCTCGGGTCACCCTGGAAGCGCGCTCCGGCGGGAACCCGATCCGGATCACCGGAGGCCGTGGGGTGGGGGTGGTGACCAAGCCCGGCCTGGAAAACCCACCGGGACAGGCGGCCATCACCCGGGGTCCGGTGACCATGATCACCAACAGCCTCCAGGAACTGCTGGCCACCCGCCCCGCCGATGCCGGCGTCCACGTCGAGGTGTTCGTGCCCGAGGGGGAGCGCCTGGCAAAAAAGACCCTCAATGCCCGTTTGGGAATCATCGGCGGCCTCTCCATCCTGGGGACCACCGGTGTCGTGCGTCCCATGTCCCACGAGGCTTATGTGGCCACCATCGAAAAGGCCATGGACGTGGCCCGGGCCGCCGGCTTGACGCACCTGGTGCTGACCACCGGCCGCCGCAGCGAGCGCTTTGCCCAGGACCGCTGGCCGGAACTGGCCGAAGAGGCCTTCATTCAGATCGGTGATTTCTTCCGGGCGGCCATGGCTGCGGCCGCCGCACGCGGGTTTCCCTCGGCCACCCTGGCCGTCTTTTTCGGCAAGGCCGTCAAAATGGCCCAGAATGTCCCTCACACCCACGCGGCGAAATCGGAACTGACCCTGAAAACCCTCTCCCGGTGGACCCGGGAGCAGACCGGCAGCCGTGAACTGGCCGACCGGATCGCCGGGTCCAATACCGCCCGGCACGCCTTCGATCCGCTGGCGGAAAACGCCCCCCGGGTGATTGCCCACGTGGCCGACCGGGCCCGGCAATGCGCTGTCGGATTCGCCGGCGGCCGGGTTCGGGTCCGCTGTGTCATTTTTGATTACGAGGGCTCCACGGCAGTTGACACCGATCCGGATTGGGACTAATAGGAAGCGCACCCGGTATCTTAATCAAATGAAATTATTGTTTTATTTCCTATTTAAGTGAGTTGGCAGCAATAAAGGAAACACCCTTGGCACCACCCATCACCATCATCGGCATGGGGGTCTCCCCGGACGACCTGACCACCCGGCAGCGGCAAACCATCGCGGCCGCGGATATCCTCGTGGGCGGCCGGCGGCTCCTCGAGCCATTCAGCCATCTGGATTGCCGGCGCCGGGTCATCGACCGGGATCTGAAGGGACTGGGCGATTTTCTCCAGGCCCGGATGAACGACCACACCATCGTGGTGCTCACCTCCGGCGATCCCCTGTTTTATGGCATCGGTGCGTTTCTGGTTCGCCGGCTGGGTGCCGGACAGGTCCGGATCCTGCCCAATGTCTCCGCCGTGGCCGCCGCCTTCGCCCGCCTGGGAGAGCCCTGGCAGGAGGCCTGCGTCGTCAGCCTGCACGGCCGCAGCCACACCGGGCACCTGCTTCGGCAACTGGCCGGCGGCGACACGGTCGCGGTCTACACGGATCCGGATCACAGCCCTGCCTGGCTGGCGGGAATCCTGGTGGAAAATCACCTTTCGGAGGTGCGCATGTCCGTTCTGGAACGGCTGGGAACGGCCGACGAACGGATCATCCGGGTCAGCCCCGATCGAGCCCGAACCATGTCCTTTGCCGATCCCAATCTGGTGATCCTCCATCCCGATGCCGCCCGGCAGGCCGCCCCGTCCCTGTTTCCGGGCATGCCCGACCATTGGTTCGCCCATGAAAAAGGGCTGATCACCAAGGCCGAAGTGCGTGCCGTGAGCCTGTCCCGGCTGCGCCTGTTTGACCGGGCCACCTTCTGGGACCTGGGGGCCGGCAGCGGTTCGGTCTCCATCGAGGCGGGGCTGACGGTCACCCGGGGCGCCATCTACACGGTGGAACAGAAGGCGCAGCGGATCGAACACATCCATGAGAACCGGTCTCGATTCGCCATCGGCAACATGACGGTGATCCAGGCCCGGCTGCCCGACGGCCTGGCGGACCTGCCCGATCCGGACCGGATCTTCATCGGCGGCGGCGGCAAGGCCCTCGCCGACATCGCCCGCCTGGCCGCGGACCGTTTGAAACCGGCCGGCATCATCGTGATCAACACCGTCCTGATCGACAACCTGTCCAGTGCCATGCAGGCACTGGAGGGCCGTGGGCTTGAGGCAGACATGGTCCAGATCCAGGCCAGCCGGGCGACGGCCATGCCCTTCAGCCGTCGTCTGGAAGCGGCCAACCCGGTCTGGATCATCACCGGCCGCCGGCCCTGACCCCCAACAGAAAGCATCCATCGTGATTCATCCATCCTCTGATTCAAATACCGATACCGTGAACCCCGTCATTTTCTGCGGCGCCGGCCCCGGTGATCCGGATCTGATCACCGTAAAGGGCCAGCAGGCCCTGGCAGCCGCCGACCTGGTCGTCTATGCCGGCTCCCTGGTTCCCGAGGCGCTGCTCAAATGGACCCGGCCGGCCTGCCGCCGCCTGAGCAGCGCCGGCCTGCACCTGGAGGAAATGGTAGCGACCATGGCCGAGGCATGGCAGGCGGGTGAAAAAGTGGTGCGCCTGCACACCGGCGACCCCAGCCTTTACGGGGCCATTTTCGAACAGATGGCCAAATTCTCGCAACGCAATATTCCCTACACGGTGATTCCCGGCGTCACCGCCGCCTTTGCCGCCGCCGCGGCCCTGGGCGTCGAGTACACCCTGCCCGAGGTGTCCCAGACCCTGATCCTCACCCGCATGGCCGGCCGGACGCCGGTGCCGGAAAGCGAGAATCTGGAATCCCTGGCCGCCCACCGGGCCACCATGGCGGTCTACCTGAGCATTTCGATGATCGACGAAATGACCCGGGTTCTCTCCCGGGCCTATGGTCCCGATGGGGCCTGCGCCGTGGTGTATCGGGCCAGTCAGCCCGAACAGCAGATCCTCTGGACCACGACGGGGCAACTCGCCGAGACGGTCAGGCAGGCAAAAATAACAAAAACCGCCCTGGTGGTCGTCGGACGCGTGCTGGATGTAAGCCTGGACGCCCTGGTGCACCACTCCAAACTCTACGACCGGCACTTTGCCCACGGATACCGCCCGGCGGAGGACCACCGGTGACCTCCGCCGATCACGGACACACCGCCATCTGGGCGCTGACCCCAAACGGGGCCCACCTGGCCCGCACCATCGCCGGGGGGATGGCCGGCAGCACCCTTTTCCTGTCGGAAAAACAGGCGGCCGGAATCGACGGTGCGGTTCGATTCAGCCGGCTGAAAGATGAAATCGACCGGCGGTTTTCCCATTTTTCCGGTCACGTTTTTATCATGGCAACCGGGATCGTGGTACGCAGCATCGCCGCCCACCTGGGCCACAAGACCACTGACCCGGCAGTGGTGGTGTGCGACGAGGCCGGCCAGTTTGCCGTCAGCCTTGTTTCCGGCCACGTGGGCGGCGCCAACGCCCTGGCCCGGAGAGTCGCCCGGCTGACGGGCGGGCAGCCGGTGATCACCACGGCCACCGACGTCAACCGGGTGCCGGCCATCGATGTCGTCGCCGTGGAGGCCGGACTGGCCATCGAGAATCCCGATGCCATCAAGGCAGTCAACATGGCTCTGCTCACCGGCCGCCCGATCGTCGTCCACGATCCTTATGCCGAAGTGATCGACCGGCTGCCGGCAGGCCAGACGATATCCTCGGCCGGGGCGTCGTTCGACCGGAGCGATGCCGGAATTTTCGTGGACCACATGCAGCTTGACCTGCCCCCCCATGTGCTGGTATTGCGACCCGGATCACTGGTGGCCGGCATGGGATGCAACCGGGGCACCGATGTCGAAGAAATGCACCGTCTGCTGATGGACACGTTCATGGAAAACAACCTTTCCATTTCCAGCCTGCGCGTCTTGGCCACGGTTGATCTGAAGGCCGATGAACCCGGCCTGCTGGCCCTGGCCCAGACCCTGAACGTACCCATAACGGTATATACCCGTGACCGGCTCAAAACGGTGGCGCAGGTGCCCACCCCGTCGGCCATGGTGGAAAAACACATTGGAGTGAAAAGCGTATGCGAAGCCGCAGCCTTGCTGGCGACCCACCGGGGACGTCTGATCGTTCCCAAGAAGAAGACGGCCAACGTCACCCTGGCGGTGGCCGCGGACGGCTGTATATCGTCGGCATCGGACCCGGCGGGCCGGAGCACCTGAGCCTGCGTGCCACGCAGGTGCTGAAAACCGTCGACGCCGTTGCCGGATACACCACCTACATCGACCTGATCCGACCGCTGATCGCCGGCAAACTGATTGTCAGCACGGCCATGAAAAAAGAGGTCGACCGGGTGTCTGCCGCCCTGGACCTGGCCGTGTCGGGCAGCGCCTGCGCCGTGGTTTCCAGCGGAGACCCGGGGGTCTACGCCATGGCCGGCCTGGTTCTGGAAATGTGCCGGGAGCGGGCCATTTCCATTGGCAACAATGACAAAGATGCGGACGCGAACCGTCTGATCGTCGAGGTGGTGCCCGGCATTCCCGCCCTGTGCTCCGGCGCGTCCCTCCTGGGGGCGCCCCTGACCCATGATTTTGCCGCGGTCTCCCTGAGTGACCTGCTCACGCCCTGGGAAACCATCGAAAAGCGGCTGGATGCGGCGGCCCGGGCCGACTTCGTGATTGTGCTTTACAACCCCAAGAGCCGGCGCCGGCCCGAACACCTGGCCCGCGCCCGGCAGATCGTCCTCGGCCACCGCGAGCCGGGCACGCCCGTGGGCATCGTCACCGGCGCCATGCGGGACAACCAGCGGGTGACGCTCACCACCCTCGGCGATCTGCACCGGGCCGAGGTGGACATGCAGACGACGGTGTTCATCGGCAATTCCAACACCTTTAATTACGACGGGTTCATGGTGACGCCGCGGGGGTATGCGAAGAAGTACGATATGGGTTAAAAGCGGTGTTAAGTGGATCGTCACCGTTCACGGTTTACGTTTATCGGTTCACGGTTGGAAACTTGAAACTGGAAAATGGGGAGAGATCGGCGAGATCAGGAAAGAGTTGATACGTCTGGCCCCTAATTGAATGCGTCCAGTAACAGTACACCAGCATGAAGACCCAATTTCCAATTTCCGTTAACGGTGAACCGAAAACCTGAACAGATAAAATTGCGACTCGATCCGGAAATTATCAAATGGCATTCAAAAACGGCTACACCCAAATCTACACCGGCGACGGCAAGGGCAAAACCACGGCATCCCTGGGACTGGCCCTGCGGGCGGCCGGTGCGGGGCTGAAGGTCTACATCGCCCAGTTCATCAAATCGGGCGACTACAGCGAGATCAGGGCCCTGGCCCGCTTTGCGGACCGGATCACCGTGGAACAGTTCGGTCTGGGCCGGTTCATCAAGGGAAAGCCGGCGCCGGAGGATGTGGCCGCCGCCCAAAAGGGGCTGGCAGCCGTTCGCAGCGCCCTGGCCTCGGGCCGCTATAAGGTGGTGATCATGGAAGAGGGCAACGTGGCGGCCCTGTGCGGCCTGTTTCCGGTGGACGCGATACTGGAGATCATGGCACAGAAACCGGGGGATGTGGAACTGGTGGTCACCGGCCGGGGGGCGGACGCGCGGGTCATCGACAGGGCCGATCTGGTGACGGAGATGAAGGCGGTCAAACACTACTACCAGGCCGGGGTGGCGGCCAGGACCGGGATAGAAAAGTGAGGGTTCAAGGAGTCGAGGGGTTGAGAAAACCGTGCAACAAAGACAGGGAACGGATCGATCAAGAAACATGGGCGCTCAGGGAAATACCATGAGAAACCAGGACAAAGCCCGCCTACCCCCCCGGATCCTTGCCCCCTCGAACCCTTTTTCTCGCCCCATGGGACACGTGCACCAATGACCAAGCAAGCCAAGACAAAAAACACCTCCCCAGCCCCCTGCCTGGCCGTGCTGGGCACCGGATCCGACGTGGGCAAAAGCGTCATCGCCGCCGCCCTGTGCCGCATCTTTGCCGACCGGGGCCTGCGGGTGGCGCCATACAAGGCCCAGAACATGTCCAACAACTCAGGGGTCACCCCGGAGGGGCTGGAGATGGGCCGGGCCCAGATTGTCCAGGCCGAAGCCGCCGGCATCGCCCCCCACGTGGACATGAATCCCATCCTGCTCAAGCCCACCAGCGACGTGGGCTCCCAGGTGGTGCTCCTGGGCGAGGCCATCGGCAACCAGACGGCCATGGACTACCACCGGAAAAAGGTCCGTCTGGTGCGGACCGCCAACGCCGCCCTGGACCGCCTGCGCGACCGGACCGATCTGGTGGTGATGGAGGGGGCCGGTTCCTGCGCCGAAGTGAACCTCATGGCCCACGACATCGTCAATCTTCCCATGGCCGACTACGCCGACGCCCCGGTCATCCTGGTGGGCGACATCCACCGCGGCGGCATTTTCGCCCAGTTGGTGGGCACCCTGGAATGCCTTCCCCCGCATTTCCGGGCCCGCGTGGCCGGATTCATCATCAACCGGTTCCGGGGCGATCTGCGGCTGTTCGCGGACGGGGTGCAGTGGATCGAAGAAAAAACGGGGCTGCCGGTGTTCGGGGTCGTGCCCTGGTACGATCACATCCGCATCGACCCCGAAGATTCGGTGGTCATCGAACGGCCCGCAGCGGTTTCGGCTCCAACGGACGGAATGCCCGCGGTGGCGGTGATCCGCACTCCTCATATATCCAATTTCACCGATTTCGACCCGCTCAAGGGGGTCGCGGGGATGTCGGTTCACTTTTTGGAAACGCCCCAGGATCTGGCCGCCTTCGCCGCCGTGATCCTGCCGGGGTCCAAGAACACCCGATTCGACCTGGAATGGCTCAACACCAGCGGCTGGCAATCCCGGATAGCCGCCTATCGCGCCGGTGGCGGCCATATCACCGGCATCTGCGGCGGCTACCAGATGATGGGCCTCCGGGTCCACGACCCCGACGGCCTCGAAGGCGCACCGGGGACAACCGACGGCCTGGGCCTGCTTCCGGTGGAAACCGTGCTCCGGGCCCCCAAGACCACCACCGTGAGCCGTTTTTCGTGGGACGGCATCCGTGGCAGCGGCTATGAAATTCACATGGGTCACACCCGGCTGCAGGGCGGACGCCCCCTCCTGACGGTAACCGAAAGAAACGGCATCCCGGTGGATGACGCCGACGGGTGCACCGCCGACCACGGACGGACCATCGGCAGCTACATGCACGGCCTGTTCGACACCCCGGCGCTGATCACCCGCTGGCTGACCGAGGCGGGCCTGACCGGCATGGACGTGCCGGCCGACGGCGGGCTGGAGGCCAAACGGCAGCAGTATGCCCTGCTGGCCGAGCATGTCCGGCAGCATGTGGATGTGGATCGGATCAGCGAACTGTTGAAGATCGAAAACAAAAAGCCAATAAATTTCATAAAGAAACCGACGTGACCAATACCGATAAAATTCTGGTCCTGGGCGGCTGCCGCAGCGGCAAAAGCAGCCATGCCCTGAACCTGGCCGAAGGCATGGGCGGCCGCCGGATCTTCGTGGCCACCTGTGTGCCCCGTGACGACGAGATGAAGGACCGGGTGGACCGTCACCGACGGGAACGTGACGCCACCTGGGACACCCTGGAAGTTCCCGTGGATCTGGCCGGGACCATCACCGCCCACAGCCCGTCGACGGACGTCATTCTGGTGGACTGCCTGACCCTGTGGCTGAGCAACCTGCTCATGCGGACCGACGATGTGGACTGCATCCGACGGCGGATCGACGATCTGGCCGAAGCCGTCAGATCGGCGCCCCGCAACGTGATCCTCGTTTCCAACGAGGTGGGCGCCGGCATCGTTCCCGAAAACCGGCTGGCCCGGCATTACCGCGACCTGGCCGGCTGGACCAACCAGGCTGTGGCCGCCGCCTGTGACCGCGTGGTCTGGACCGTGGCCGGCATTCCCGTGACCATCAAACCCGCTTTCCAGGCGACGGCCCCATGAATGCATTCATCGCCTCGCTCCAGTTCATCACCGCGGTTCCGCTGGGCCGACCGCGCCCCTTCGACCCCAAGGGCATCATCGTTCATTTCCCGCTGGCCGGCCTGGCCATCGGACTGACGCTGGCGCTGTTCGACCTGGCCGTCTCGGCTGTCTGGCCGCCCGGGGTGGCGTCGGTGCTGGACGTGGTCCTGCTGGCGTGCATCACCGGTGCCTTCCACCTGGACGGCCTGGCGGACATGGCCGACGGCCTTTACGGCCAGCGGGAACGGGAAAAAGCACTGGCCATCATGAAGGACAGCCGCGTGGGCGCCATGGGGCTGGTGGCCGTGGCCTGCGTGCTGCTCGTTAAAACCGCGGGCCTGGGCAGCATCGGCCATGCCCGTTTCCTGGCGCTGCTGGTCGTGCCGGCCTATGCCCGGTCGGCCATGATGATCGGTATGCGCGTTCTGCCCTACGCCCGGGGCAAGGAAGGCACGGGCAGTCCGTTTTTCGAAACGCCCCTGTCCGCGCCGGATTTTAAATACCTGGCCGTACCGGTGGCCCTCTCCCTGTTTCTGGGGTGGCGGGGGCTTTTGATGAACCTGTTTTTTGTCGCGGCGACGGCGGCCCTGATCCGGCTCTATCGCAGCAAGTTGGGCGGCATCACCGGGGACCTGCTGGGGGCCATGGTCGAAATCCTGGAAGCGATCCTGTTCCTTGCGCTGTGCGTGGGAGTCCACCCATGATCGGCGGGCACGGGGGCAACATCTATCAGCTGGCCCGGCGGTTGGGCTGCCGGCCATCGGACATCAGCGACATGAGCGCCAACGTCAATCCCCTGGGCCCCATGCCGGCGCTGACCGACCATTTAAGGAAAAATATGTCGGCCATCGCGGCCCTGCCCGAGGTGGACGCCGGCGGCATCGTCGATGCGTTTGCGCGGGTCCACGGCATCGATCCGCGGCAGACCCTGGCGGGCAACGGGACCACCGAACTGATCTACCGGATCCCCCGGGCCCTGGGAGCCAAAAAAGCCCTGGTGGTGGGCCCCACCTACTCCGACTACCGGGATGCCTGCACCATGAACCGGGTGGCCTGCGACCACCTGATCTGCCGTGAACCGGACGATTTCACGCCGGACATGCAGGCCATCGGCAAGGCAGCGGCAGGGGCGGACCTGGTCTTTTTCTGCAACCCCAACAACCCCACCGGGGCCCTGGTGAAACGATCGGACATGGACGCCCTTTGCCGGCCCCTGCCCGACACGGTATTCGTGATCGACGAATCCTATCTGCCCTTCGCCCCGGCCCCTTCGGCGGTAACCATGATCGCCTCGGACCTGCCCAATGTCATGGTGCTCAACTCCATGTCCAAGGCCTTCCGGATTCCCGGACTGCGTATCGGCTTCGTCAAGGCGCCGCCACCGATAGTGCAGCGGCTGGCAGCGTTTGCCCTGCCCTGGTCGGTGAACAGCCTGGCCCAGACCGCCGTCCGATGGCTCATGGAGCACACCGGACCGGTGGAGCAGTTCCTATCGTCGACACGAACCATGATAGAATCAGAGAAAGCCCGAATAGAAGAATGTATCCGGCAGAAGACCGGGATCCGGTGTTTCCCATCGGCGACCTCTTTCATGCTGATGCGCCTGTCCGAAGGTCTGGACGCCCCGACGGTGTGGCGGCACATGGCCGACCACCGCATCCTGATCCGTGACTGCGCCAACTTTACCGGCCTCTCCGATGCCTTCATCCGTCTCTCTCTGAAAACCGAAGCGGAGAACCGTCGGGCGACAGACCTGCTGATCCGGTTGTGCCGCGATCATGCCCGAAGGGGGATCGCCCATGAACACTGACGGATCGACCCTGGCCCTGGCCCTGACCCTCGCGCTGGCGCTGGACATGATCGCCGGCGATCCGCTGTGGCTGCCCCATCCCGTTCGCTGGATGGGCAGGGCCATCGAGCGGCTGGAGCCCCGGTTCCGGCGGCTGCCCCTGAGGCCCCTGGTCTCCGGCGGGCTGATGGCCGTTTCGCTGGTGGCCGCCGTGTGGGGGGCCAGCCTGCTGCTGATCCACACGGCCGCATCCGTCCACCCGGCTGCGGGGATCCTTGTCGAAACCGCCATGATATTCGTCTGCATCTCAGCCAGGTCCCTGGCCGATGCCGCCCTGGCGGTGTCCAAAGCCCTGGCCGGGTCAGGCATCCAGGCCGGCAGACGGGCCGTATCCATGATCGTGGGACGGGAGGTGGACCGGCTGGACGAAACGGGCGTCACCCGGGCCGCCGTGGAAACCGTGGCCGAAAACCTGGTCGACGGCGTCGTCTCTCCACTGTTCTTCGCCGTGCTGGGCGGAGCCCCCCTGGCCATGGCCTATAAAATGGTCAACACCCTGGACTCCATGGTCGGGTACAAAAATGAGCGCTACCTGCAGTTCGGCCGTTTCGCCGCCCGCATGGACGATGTGGCCAACTTTGTCCCCGCGCGGCTGAGCCTGCCCTTTATTGCCCTGGCCGCCCAGATGCTCAACGGCCGGGGCCGACCGGCACTGAAAACCGCCTTGAAGGATGGGCGTGCCCATGCCAGTCCCAATGCGGGTTACCCGGAAGCCGCCTTCGCCGGCGCCCTGGGGTTGTGGATGGGCGGCCCCAATCATTACCACGGGCGGGTGGTGCTAAAGCCCATTATCGGCGAGGGGTTGGGCAGCGCCCGCCCGGTCCACGTCCGGCAGGCCTGCCGCCTGATGCTGACCACCACGATCCTGGTGTTTATGGCGGCGGCAATGACCATGCTGCTTCTGCCGGTGCCACTTAGCATCTGAGCCCTGTAAGGGGGATGCTGCAATCGCGAGAAACAACAGGCGTCAGAAGGCAGAAGGATTTGGATGTCGCTTCGCTCCGTCTTTTGAAAAAGATCGAATGAGCCAAAGGCGAAAACCTTATTCTGAGTTCTGGATTCTGACTCCTGAATTCCTATACGACGATTACGGCAGAGCCAATTATCTCTGACCTGGCCCAAAGGACCAGGTTTTTCATTAGCAGTAAAAGGAAAACAATGCCGTCCTTTCCACCCCTGGAAACCGTGTGCAAAAAACGGTTCCCTTTTTCCATGGCCTGCCCTTCATTCGTTTATCCGGCAGGCTACACGGACAATGTCCGGCACCTGGCGCCGTTTGTGGATGAAATCGAACTGCTTTTTTTCGAAAGCCGGTTTGCAGACAGCCTGCCGTCCCGGTCGATGATCCGGGAACTGGCGCAACTGGCCCGAAACGGCGGCATCACTTACAATGTTCATCTGCCCACGGACATCCGTGTGGGGCACCGGGACGCCGGTGTGCGCCAAACGGCGGTGGATGTACTGACCCGGACCATCGACCGCTGCGCACCGCTCGATCCGACCACCTTTACCCTTCACCTGGAGCGGGATCGATCCGAACCCGACGACCGGCGCTGGCAGGCCCACACGGCGGAATCCCTGGAAGCGGTGCTGGCCAACGGCATCCCCCGACGGTGTATCTCCGTGGAAAACCTGGGTTACGATTTCGAACTGGCCGCCCCCGTGGTCGAGAAACTGGATCTCAGCGTGTGCATGGATCTGGGCCACCTGATGGCGCACAACAAGGCAATCACCGCCTTTTTCGACCGATGGCGGGACCGCATCACCATCTTCCACCTGCACGGTGTGGACGGTGCCCGTGACCACCTGCCCCTGGACCGCCTGTCAACGGCCCGGATGGTCCGGGTGCTGGAGCTGTTGGACCGTTTTTGCGGCGTGGTCTCCCTGGAGGTGTTTTCATTTGAGGCCCTGAACGCTTCGCTGTCCCATTTGCTCGATCGGTGGTCGGGCCTGACGACGGAAGCCGATCATCGGGCATGAAGGCGGATATTTGAACCTGGATCGCCGAGCCGGAAGCGAACCCGTTCTCCCGGGTGGGGTCGCCTGGTTCGTGAATTCTCTGCCCCCAAATTTATAGCGTAATCGATGAGTGCACCAACCAACAAAGTGGAATTGCTGGCCCCGGCCGGCACGCCGGAAAAACTGGAGATCGCCCTGCACTACGGCGCCGATGCCGTCTACCTCGCCGGCAGGGACTTCAGCCTGAGAAACTTTTCCGGAAACTTCTCCCTGGAAGAGATGCAGGCCGCCCGCCGCGCGACCCGTGAAAAAAACGTGCGCATGTATGTGGCCGTCAACATCTATTCGAGGGACAGCGAAGCACGGGCCATTGCCGACTACCTGGAATCGCTGGCGGCGGTCGAACCGGACGCCCTGATCATCGCCGATCCGGCCATCTTCACGCTGGCCCGCAAGCACCTGCCGCGTATCCCCATCCACATCAGCACCCAGGCCAACACCACCAACACCGGTACGGCCCGCTTCTGGCGGGACCTGGGCGCGACCCGGGTCAATACGGCCAGGGAACTGAGCCTGGAAGAAATCCGACAGATGGCCGCCGGAAGCGGCATCGAGGTGGAGGCGTTTGTGCATGGCGCCATGTGCATGGCCTACTCGGGCCGCTGCCTGCTGTCCGGATATCTGACCAACCGGGGGAGCAACCGCGGCATGTGCAGCCAGCCCTGCCGGTTCCACTATACCCTGATGGAACAGACCCGCCCCGGCCGGTACTTTCCCATCGCCGAAGATCCGCGGGGCGCCTACATCTTCAACTCCCGGGATCTGTGCATGATCGAACACCTGCCGCGGATGATCGACGCCGGCATCTGCGCGTTTAAAATCGAAGGTCGCATGAAAAGCATCCACTACCTGGCCGGCGTGGTTAACGTTTACCGGGAAGCCATCGATGCCTGGTATGACGATCCCGGCGGCTACCGAGTCAGAAAGCGCTGGTTGAAGGAACTGGCCGCCATCAGCCACCGGGGCTATTGCACCGGATTTTACTTCGGCGACCCGCAAGAGGCGGCGGCCAACCTGGATGACGTCATCCGGCCCGGGTATCGGTTTGTGGCCAAGGTGATCGCCCCAACCCCCGGCGGCGGGGTCCGGGTGCTGGTAAAAAACAAGATCACTGCCGGTGAAGAGGTGGACGTGCTTTCTCCGGGCACCCCCACCCGGACGGACACCATTGTACGCATCGTGGATAGATACGGGATGACCCAACCCCTGGCCCAGCCCGGCGCCACGGTGACCCTGCACCTTGGCCGGCCACCACAGGCCCTGGACCTGATCCGACGCTGCGAAAACCGATCCCCGGGGGAGGTCCCATGATCCTTCTTGCCGACAACCTGCGCATCACGCAGCCGGCCATCGGCCGGGCCGTGGAGCGGCTGGATCCCGGCCCCATCCGGCGGTTGGCCAGGGCCTGCAGGCAGGCCGGGGCCGGAGCCATCGACATCAACAGCGGGCCGCTGTCCCGTGCCCCGGAAGAGAAGATGACCTTCCTGGTCCGCACGGTACAGGAAAGCGTCGACCTGCCCATCGTTCTGGACACCGCCAACCCACGGGCCATGGCGGCCGGCCTGGCCGCGTGCAGCGGGCGGGCGGCGATCAACGGCATTTCCCAGGAACCTGAAAAAATGGCGCGGATCCTGCCCCTGGTCCGGCAGCATGAGGGAGACATCATCGCCTACCTGCTGCGCCCGGACGGCCAGGTGCCCGTCGATGCCGCCGGCCGCATGGAAGCGGCCATCGCGCTTTTTGACACGCTTCAACGTGCCGACATCCGACCGGAGCGGATCCTCTTCGACCCGGTGGTGGTCCCCCTGGCCTGGCAGGACGGCAACCGCCAGAACATGGCCGTACTGGAAGTCATCCGGACCCTTCCCGACCTGCTGGGATACCCCGTGCGGACCATCGCCGGCCTGTCCAACCTCACCACCGGTGCGCCGGATCCCGAGGCCCGCTGTCGATACCAGAAGGCCTTTTTACCCATGCTGGCCGCCGCCGGCATCGACACGATCCTGATGAACGTGCTCGACCCGGCCATCCTGGATATTGCCCGGTCCAGCCGAAATATCACCGGTGGTGAGATCTTCACCTGGCAGTGAGGCCGGCCAACCGGAGTCGTACCGACATCGGCGCACCGGGCCCCCGGGGTTCGCGTAAAAACAAGTTCGACAGTCAGGAAATTGAGGCGCCGTCCGGCAAGGAGTGAAGACGCGGATCGATCTTTTTACCGTCGGGTTTTCACCAGGCCGTCGGGGGGCACCGGCTTACAGCATGTGACCTTGCTTCTGTGCAAGCCCTCAGTCCTGACGAATGCTCCCACCGGCCGTACGGAACCGGTCAGTGATCGTGTCCGTCAGTTCAGCCGCGGATGCCAGGAGATCCGCCACCTCCGCCTGGCCGTTGTCCCGGGCGTCCCGGGCCCATTTGCGGTAGTCCTCGGCGTGATGGTCGTTGTGCTGGATCCAGTGGTCCAGCAGTTTGGCCAGCTTTTCTGAAAAGGACAGGGGCGCGTGACTGTGGGAATGGCCGTGGTGATGGTCGTGCCCGTGGTGGTGATCGTGGTCGTGGTGGTGATCGTGGTCGTGGTCGTGAGACATGTTATTTTCTCCTGCATGATTGACGACGCTTCAAGAGGTCCCATACCTGCAATGAACAGCCGCATCTGAAGTGCGAAGGGCGCGGGATGCCAGGGTTTGCCAGACCATGCGGCATTGCACTGGTGATGGGGCCCGCTTTCCAGGACAGGCGTTCGGTTTTTCTCAATCTACGCCCCCCCCGAATCGAAGTCAACCACCTGAGACCTGCCTTTTTGCCAATCAGCGCTTGCACAACCGGGCCATGGCCGCTAAAACCAGGGCAGCGGGCAAGGCATCGCCCCGGGACCATGGATAAACGAAACGATGGGCATGAAGATATCTTTTCGACTTCGAACCGCGATACTGATCACCGGCCTGGTCGGCCTGCTGTCGGGCGCCACGGCCGGCGCCTTTCTCGCGCTCACCCGGGACCTGCCCCAGATCAGGGAACTGGAGAACTTCGAACCGTCCGCCGTCACCCGCGTTTATTCGGCCGATCAGGTGCTGCTGGCCGAACTGTTCCTGGAAAAACGAAGGCCGGTTCCCATCGAACAGATTCCGGCGCAGCTGAAATCCGCCCTGATCGCTACCGAGGATCGCCAGTTTTTCTCCCACAGCGGCATCGATCTGAAAGGCATCCTCCGGGCCGTGGTCAAGGACATCATGGCCGGCCAGTTTGTCGAGGGGGCCAGCACCATCACCCAGCAGCTGGCCAAGACCCTGTTCCTGTCCCGGGAGAAAACACTCACCCGCAAGATCAAGGAGGCCATCCTGGCCATCCAGCTGGAACGCCGGTACACGAAAGATGAATTGCTGGCCCTCTACCTGAACCAGATCTATTTCGGCAGCGGTGCTTACGGCGTGGAATCGGCGGCCCGGCTGTTTTTCGGCAAACCCGCGTCCCGGATGGACCTCGCCCAATGCGCCCTTATCGCGGGCCTGCCCAAGGCGCCGTCCAGGTACAGCCCCCTGGTCAACCCGCATCTGGCGGAAAAACGGCGCAACCTGGTACTGGGCATCATGCGCGACCAGGACCTGATTACCGACGACCAGCACCGTATGGCCATCGGCGAACCGGTGCTGGCGGCCTCAGGCGCGACCGCAACCGGCTCAGCCCCCTACTTTGTCCAGTATATCACGCCGGCACTGGAGGCGGCCATCGGGCCCAGCCTGCTGTACAAGGGAGGGCTGACGGTGCACACCACCCTCTCCCATCGCCTCCAGCAGGCTGCCGAAAAGGCGATGGCCGAGGGTCTTTCACATCTGCAGAAACGGATGCCTTCAGGAAAAGGACCAGGCAGCGGCCCCCAGGGCGCGCTGGTGGCCATCGACATCCGGACGGGTGGGATTCTGGCCATGGTGGGTGGCAGGGATTTTTCCAAAAGCGCTTTCAACAGGGCCGTCGATGCCCGGCGCCAGCCGGGGTCCGCGTTCAAGCCCATCATCTATGCATTGGCCATCACCCGCGGGTTCACCCAGGCCAGCCTGGTACTGGACGCACCGGTGGTTTTCAAGGGGGGCGCCCAAAAGAAAGACTGGCAGCCGGAGAATTTTTCCAGGCGCTACCAGGGGGAAATGACCCTCCGTCGGGCCCTGACCCATTCCAAAAACATACCGGCCGTCAGGCTGGCGGAGCGGTTGGGCCCCTCATCCGTGGTGCAGTTCGCCCATCGCCTGGGTATCGACTCGTCCCTCTTCCCCAACCTGTCCATCGCCCTGGGAGCAACCAACACCACCCTGCTGGAACTCACGGCCGCCTTCGCCGTTTTTCCCAACGGCGGCAACCATATCCAGCCGTTCGGTGTCACCGAGATTCTGGACAGAAACGATGAACTTCGCTGGCGGGCCAGACCGGCGATTCGCGCGGTGATGACCGACGCACAGGCCGCCATCATGGTGGATATGCTCCAGGGCGTGGTCCGGGAGGGAACGGGGAAGCGGGCACGCCGGCTAAACATGCCCGTTGCAGGAAAAACCGGCACCACCAACGATTACCGGGATGCCCTCTTCGCAGGATTCTCACCGGCGGTGGCTGCCGGCGTCTGGGTGGGCATGGATGACGATACCTCCCTGGGGAACCTGGAGACCGGCGCCCGCGCCGCCCTGCCCATCTGGATGGATTTCATGGCGGCTACGCGGTCCGATTCAACGGCGCACTACTTTGCCATCCCGGACAATATGAAAAAAATCCTCATGGATCCGATGTCAGGCCGTGTGGCCGCCGACGGTGACGAGGGGGCGGTGAAGGCGCTGTTTGTCAGCGGGACGGAGCCAAAAGGAAATTAACGGAAACGGCCCGGATCCGCCATGTAAATGATTGACCGGGGCCCGGCGCAATAGAGCATGCTCACGGGACCACCCGGCGATCCCTACGCCCGAATCCAACTGGCCGCATCAACCGTCCGCACGCGTGGGAAAGACTATTTTTCTTTTTTCCGGATCGCTCTGGCGACGGAAAAAAATGGCCGTGTGGCCGATCAATCCCGCCATCTCGCACGATACCTTTTTTTCTATCTGCGCGATCAGGGCCAATTTCTTATCTTTTTCCTTGAATTCGACGAACTTGACCTTTACCAGTTCATGGTGATCCAATGCGTCGTCCATGGCATCGGCCAATGGCTGCGTAAAACCTTTCTGCCCGACGAACACAACCGGTCTGAGGCCGTGGGCGCGGCCGCGGAGAAATCGTTTCTGATATCCTTTTAAACGGTCCATTCTGATCCTCCTGCTACCGGCGCATCACGCGTTTATGGATCGTCCTCACTTTGGAAGAAATCGCGCCAATCTGCTCTTTCACTTCGGCTACATTGCCGTCCGTTCCGATGAGAATACTCTCCATGGCGTCCACATCGGAAACGAGTTTGGCCTCTGTTTGCCTGAGTGCCTGGAGTTGCGTGTTCACACCAAATAAAAAAACGGTCACCCCGATCATCCAGATGCCCATCACGTAAAGCTTCCACTCTTTTTTCAGGTGGCCTATAAATTTCTCCATGGCGGTTCCTCGTTCAATTGGAAATAACTGACCCCGGGCGCGTTTTTTTCCGCGCATTCGTTTCTTCACGGTATCGGTTATATCCCGCGATTTCAAGCATTTTATGTCCAAATTGTTTTTGTTCGGAGACTGTGCTAAAAACGACGGCGACCGATGATCATCGAGCCATGATCCCGTCGGTCACCTGCCTGCTTCAAGCAAACAAACAACCTGAACCCGGAGACATGGATGGCAGATATCAAGGAAAAATCCGCCAGGATTGAAGGCATTGACGGCACAATGCTTTTTTACCGGAATTTCCCTGCGCAGAAAGAACGATTCCGGGTCGTGGTATCCCACGGACTGGGGGAACATTCGGGGCGCTACACCCATGTGGTCGACGCCCTTTGCCCGATGGGCGCATCCCTGTGGATCCACGACCATCGCGGTCACGGCCGCAGCCAGGGAAAAAGGGGACATGTCAACGCGTTCAACGATTACGTCGGTGATCTCAAGGTGATGGTCGAACTCGCCGGGAGGCAGCGACCGGAGACGGTGCCCCTCCTCTTACTGGGGCACAGCATGGGGGGCCTTATCGCCCTGTCTTTTGCGCGTCAGCATCCCCGGCACCTCGACGGGTTGATCCTCTCTTCTCCTTTACTTGGGGTGCCGCAGCCCCCGCCGGCGGCGCTGGCTGCCATTGCCCGCTTCATGTCCATGCTCTGGCCGACCCTGAGCCTGAACAACAAACTGGATCCGTCGCGGATCAGCCATGACAGGGCCGTCGTGAAGGCTTATGTCAGCGACGAATGGGTTCACAGCCGCATCAGTGCTCGCTGGTTCACCCGGTGCATGTCCGAAATTCGGCTAACCGGCGGTTCACCGGAAGCGATCCGGCAGCCCACCCTCATGCAGGTCGGCGGAGACGACCACCTGGTCAGCGCTCCGGCCGCCCTGGCGTTCTTCGAGGGGCTGACGGTCGCCGACAAAACCCTTTGCCACTATGAGCGCCTGTTCCATGAAATTTACAATGAAACGCCTGCGGACCGCAAAAAGGTGCTTGAGGATTTGAAACAGTGGGTGGCCGACCGCTACCTGTGAAAAGTAATCGGGAGTGGAGGGATTGGGTCCAATCGTGAACGGCGATTCGGGAACAGGGAACGGAAAACGACAACCCCTTAACCAGAAGTTCCGGGCCCGTTCCCGAAATAGTGACTGCGTCCCCTCGCCCCTTTGGGGATAGCGACAGGGTGAGGGGGAATTCGAACTTGAAATGTGGGCCCAACACCGATATTGGCCGAAATGGGGCGTTTTGAAATTGGCTCTCTATGTGTAGATCAGATTGAGGTTGATCGGCGCATACTTACGGACCCCGGGTTTGGGCAGTACGTGCTCATCTCCGACGGTAAGCCAGTTCACGTCGGGATTGATCTCCCGGAGCTTACCGTCGTCAGGCGGCCGGGCATGATCGGTGTAGGCGTATGTGGCCTGGAAGATGCAGACGCTGTTCTTGCCCTTTTTGGCGACGACGTAGTTCTTCTTGAAGGTACGCAGCGGCATCTGCTGAGAATCGGCAATCCGCCGGACCTCGTCGTTGGAAAAACGAACCAGTGCCGCTTTGGACACCCCCCTTTCGGAAATGCGGTACAGGGCACGGGATTCGCTGCTGCCGGCATAAACGGTGGAGATGCAGGGAATCCGCTTCAGGTACTGGGCCGCCACCATGGCGGCCGTACGCCGCCCCCCCACCATTACCGGCATGCCGTAATATTCGAAGAGCTTGCGCTGGGCCAGTTCGGCGTATTTATCTCCCTTCTCGTAAAGGTCTTTGGAAATATACCGCAGGCTTTGGGCCAGATCTTCGGCCGCATCGGCGATAGGCCAGTCGATTCTCACATGATAGTGGGTCAGACTGTAGCGGTTGGCGGAACGGGTGGTGGGGTCACGCTGAATCAGCAGCGCGTAATCCACCGGCAGCAGTAAATTCATGAAATCATAAAACTGAACGGAATCCAGATATTTGTGCGTCCGGTCAAACTTCTCGGGCAGGGGAAGCGCCTTGGATTCCAACAGGTTGGTCTTGGTGGGTTTGTTCACATCGAAAAAACGAATATACTTCTTGTGGGCCGCCGGAATGACGTCCTCGACAAAAAGCACCAGAAATGTTTTCTGGGGCTCGTACTCGATGCCGGGAATCCTCGCGCGGGGTTTGAGTTCCCTTTTCTCGATGAAGGGATAGGGCAGTTTCCGGTCGAGAAACTGCTGGTAAGACTGAATCAGGGCATAGTCGAGCATGAACTGGTCCAGTTCGTCCCTGAGCAACTCGTAATAAGAACGCCGCAGCCGGTTGAACTGGCTGAGTTCTTCTCTTACACTCCAGAATGCCACCGCGATTCCCCTTGGGCGGGTTGTGGGTTCAGTACTGCGGGAGATGGTACGGATGGTACTGTCATTCCTTAGTTAACACGATTGCCTGCGCGGGTCAACGGCTGCCGTCCGTTTTTCCATTGAGTCTTTCCATCCATCGATAGATCGTTTCCCGGTAACGGATACTCAGGAAGGCCGCCAGCACAGTCACCCCAAAAACCACGGCAAATACCACGTAGTTTTTCTGGAAAACAAATTCTCCCTGGATGCTCAGCATCAGGGTCCCGGGCATTCTGCCGATGGAAGCAATCAGTAAAAATGCCTTGAGGGGAATTGCGGTGATCCCCAGAAACAGGCATAAATAGTCTTTGGGGAATCCGGGGAACACAAAAAGGATGAGTAAAACGATGATGCCCTGCCGCTTCAGCAGATGATCGAACCGGTCCAGTTTTTCTGCCGGGATCCATCGCCGGACAAAATGGCTGCCCAGGTAACGGCCGATGGCGAAGTTGATCCAGGATCCGGCGGCTAACGCCAGGCTGGAGTAAATAAACCCCTTGACGGTGCCGAAAAGATAACCGCCGATGAATCCGGTGGCCTCACCCGGAACCGGGGCAAGGACCACCTGAAGCACCTGAAGCGCCATGAAGGCGACCGGCGCCCCATTTCCAAAAGCGGCGATAAAATGCTCTACCTGATCACGATTGGAGATCCATCGGTAGGCAGTCATCAGGCCGGCGGCCAGTTCATGGCGGAAAAGGAGAATCAACAGCAGCAAGCCGAGCAACGAACCGCCGATCCAGAGCCATTGATTTGTTTTTCCTGTTTTCACATCACCTCGCCCGGAGATAAAATGGGAAAAGAGAGATCACCGGTATCAGCAGTCCGTCAACGCCGCAACACCGGGGAGGACCCTGCCTTCCAGAAACTCCAGGGAGGCGCCGCCGCCGGTTGAGATATGGGTCATCCGCCCGGCCAGGCCGGCCTTCTCCACGGCCGCAGCCGAATCACCCCCACCGATCACCGTCGTGGCGCCCTTATCCGTTGCCAATGCCATGGCCCGGGCCAGCGCATAGGTACCGCCGGCTGTGGCATCGATTTCAAACACGCCCATGGGGCCATTCCACACGATGGTTCGGGCGTCCTCCAGGATGCCTTCGAACAGTGCAACGGAGGCGGGCCCGATATCCAGGACGAAGCCGTCCGCGGGAATGGCGTCCATATCGGCGGGGACCAGATCGCCAATGGTTCGGGCGCCGAAATCAAAGCGGTCGGTGCACAGGCAATCCACCGGGAGAATCAGCTTTTCTCCCCCCTTGTCCAGCAGCGACCGGGCAAGGTCGATCTTGTCCGGTTCCACCAGGGATTTCCCGATCTCCAGCCCCTTTGCCGCGATAAAGGTGCACGCCATGCCACCGCCGATGATCAGCCGGTCCACGGCTGGCAGCAGGCTCTCGATGACATCGATCTTCCCCGAAATCTTGGCACCGCCGAGAACGGCCACGAAAGGCCGTCGGGGCGTCTTGAGGGCATCTCCCAGGTAGGCGATTTCCTTTTCGATGAGAAACCCCATGGCACAGCGGTCCATAAAACGGGTCACGCCCTCGGTGGAAGCGTGTGCCCGATGGGCCGTGCCGAAGGCATCGTTGACATACACGTCGGCCAGTTCGGCCAGCGCCCGGGCGAAGGCCTCGTCGTTATCCGTTTCAGCCCTGTGAAAACGCAGGTTTTCCAGCAGCAGCACCTGCCCCGGCCCGAGCGCCGAAACAGCCGCTTTCGCCGGCGCCCCCACGCAGTCCCCGGCAAAGGCCACCGGCTGCCCCAACAATGCTTCCAGCGCAGCGGAACAGGGTTTTAAAGACAATTCAGGAACCCGTTTTCCCCCGGGCCGGCCGAGGTGGGACATGAGCACCAGCCGGCCGCCCTGTTCGAGGATGAAACGGATGGTGGGCAGGGCCGCCCGCAGGCGCTTGTCGTTGGCAACCTGCCCTTTTTCCAGGGGAACATTAAAATCCACGCGCATGAGCACGCGGCGGTCCTTGACGTCTAGGTCTGAAACGGTCAGTTTTGCCATGGGTATCTCCTAAAGTGAAGTCCCTTCAAAGGGATCAACATGAGTCGTAATTCCTTCAGACTGCAAGCACCCAATCGTTGAAAAAATATACAAGCAACCCATCTCAAAAAAATTCCAAACTGCAATGCCCCACTCTTAAAAAAGGGCTGAAACCAGGCGTTGACTGGAATTTTGAATTTGACGATGGTGATTTATGGGTCGTTTTTTTTGGCTATTGTGATTTATTTTTTTGTTTTTGCGTATTCAAGGCCTTTTTCCTCGACCAGCGTTCAAAAAAGCCGACCATTCCCGAAGCGTAAGCCCGGTCCACCATTTCTTCCCGAACACGGATGCCGCCCTTTTCCGCCATGGCTTTTCTCAGGCACGTGGTCTTGTAACAGCAGGGCATGCAGGATTCCGGGGTTTGCCGCAGCCCCTCTTCCCCCTTGGGGAAGACGGTTTCAAGGTCTCCGAAACAGGGTGGAAACTTTTTCTGGTTAACGGTCATCAGGGTATTCTCACGTTGCCGCCCCGCCCTCCGGGCAAACGGATTGCCGGGCGGATTAAAGGGATTTTTCTTCAGCGCTTATCCTGGCCATGTGCCCATGGTCGGCAAAACTGAAGTAGCCTTCCGTACCGATGATCAGGTGCTCATGAACCGTAATGCCCATCAGGGCGCAGGCGTGAACCAGTTTGCGGGTAATGGCCATGTCATCCGGGGACGGGGCCGGATCACCGGAGGGGTGGTTGTGGGCAAAAATAACGGCCGCCGCCGTATGGGCCAATGCGGCCTGGACCACCTCCCGGGGATAGACGGCACTGGCCGTCAGCGTACCGGTAAAAAGCACTTCATCGGCGATCACCCGGTTCTTTGCATCCAGGTAGATGGCCACGAAGCACTCTCTTTTTCTATCACGAATCGTGTGATTGAGGTAGTCGAAAAGCTCCCGCGAGTTGGTGAGGGGGGTTTTCCCCTCCAGCCGCTGCCGGAGGTACCGCCTGGAGACCGCCGTAATCAGCTTGAGCCCGAACAGGTTTATGGGACCGATGCCCGGCAGCTGGCACAGGTCTGCCGGCGTCGCCTCGAGAACACCCTGCAGGGTTTTGAAACGGCTCAAAGCGGCTTTGGCCGGCGCCTTGCAATCTTTTCGGGGCGTGCCCAGAGTGAGCAGCAGTTCAATGACCTCGTAGTCATGGAACCCGTCCAGGCCGGATTTGAGGAACCGGTCCCGCAGTCGCCCGCGGTGCCCCGCGCCCTTGTGCGGCGGTCTTTTATGATTCTCCGTCACCGGTTTGCTCCCGTTGACACGTCATTCGACGGATTCGTAAAAAGCTCGAGATCAAGGCTTGCGAATCCCGAGGAGTGAGGCGTACGTTCGGTACGCCGCAGTGACGAGGGATGAAGCGTAACGCAGATATCGTGCTTTTTACGGAACCGTCAGGTTTCGTCCAACTCCTGTTTCAGGTCTCTGGTCATCAGCTGGAAGAGGGCCGTCCTGGGGTCAAGATCGTCGTAGAGGACATGATAAACGGCGTGGGATATGGGCATTTCAACGCCCAGCTTGCTTGACAGGTTGAATACCGACCGGGCGGTTTTTACCCCTTCGGCCACCATGTGCATTTCTGCCAGCAGGTCCTTGAGTTTTTTGCCTTCGCCGATCTGCTTGCCGATGGTGTGGTTCCGGCTCAGCTCCCCGGTGCAGGTGAGAATCAAGTCCCCGACGCCGGCCAGGCCGGTGAATGTTCTCGGCTGGGCCGCCATGGCCAGACCCAGCCGGCGGATTTCAACCAATCCGCGGGTAATCAGGGCGGCGCGGGTATTGAGCCCCAGCCCCAGGCCGTCGATGACGCCGGCAGCGATGGCGATGACATTTTTAACGGCCGCACCCAGTTCGGCGCCGATCACGTCATCGATGGTGTATACCCGAAAATAGTCGGTGGCGAAGGTCTGCTGGACCAATGCCGCCGTGCTGGCCTCATGGGAGGCCACGGTCACCACCGTGGCCACCTGCCGGGCCACCTCCCGGGCGAAACTCGGGCCGGTCAGCACGGCCAGCCGATCCGCCGACAGGCCGGGAATCACCTGCGCCAGCACACCCGACATGGTAAGGTGCGTCCGGTTTTCAATCCCTTTGGATGCACTGACCACCACCGTGTCCGGACCGATGGCGTGGCCGCAGGTCTCCATGGTCTGGCGGGTGACATGGGAAGGCGTCACCACCAGTACCAGGTCCTTGCCGGCCACGACCGATTCTAGATCCGCGGAGGGATGCAGGTTGGGGGACAGGGTGACGCCGGGCAGGAACCGCCGGTTCTCCCGGTCCGCCGCCATCTGCGCTTTCACCTCGGGCTCATAGACCCAATGGTCTACGGCAAAGCCTTTGACCGCCAACAGGTTGGCCAGGGCGGTCCCCCAGCTGCCGGCGCCGACGACGCCGATGGGCATGGTATTGGGATCGACAGGTGTCTTCATCGCATCTATTCCTCCGGTAGTTCCGGGGGCAAGTCCCGGCCATCCGCCGGCTCACCGTCCTCATCCTCTGTTTCAGCCAATCCGGCGGCACTGACCACCCGCTCTCCCGAATCCATGACGATCAGCCGCACCCCCTGGGTGTTCCGGCTGATGACCGAGGTCCCGGAAACGGGCATGCGAATCAGTTTGCCGTTATTGGTCACCAGCATCAGATCGTCTTCGTCCTGCACCAGGATGATGTTGACCACCTGTCCGTTGCGTTCGCTGGCCTTGATGGAAATCACGCCTTTTCCGCCGCGTCTGTGGACCGGGTATTCATCGATGGAGGTCCGTTTTCCGTAACCGTTTTCGGTCACCGTAAAAAGGGTCTGTCCGTGCTGAAGCACCTCCATGCCCACAAGGCGGTCACCCGGGGCCAGGCTCATCCCCCGCACGCCCCGCGCCGTCCTGCCGGTGGGGCGTACATCCGATTCATGAAACCGGATGGATTTACCCAGGGCGGATCCCAGAAAGACATTCTGGGTGCCGTCGGACAGCTTCACGGCAATCAATTCATCGCCATCGGCCAGGCCCAGGGCGATAATTCCACCGGTACGGGGACGGCTGAAGGCCATGAGATCGGTTTTTTTCACCGTCCCGTTGCGCGTGGCCATCAACACGTGCAGCCCCGGTTCGAATTCGGGAACGGCCAGCACGGCGGTCATGTGTTCGCCATCGGCAAAATCGAGCAGGTTGACGATGGCCTTGCCCCGGCTCTGCCGGCCGGCCTGGGGAATGCCGTAGACCTTGCACCAGTAGACTTTGCCCAGATTGGTGAAAAAGAGAAAATAGTGATGGGTCGATGCCACAAACAGGTGGGAGACGTAATCTTCATCCTTGGTGCCCATGGCGGTCTTGCCTTTTCCACCCCGCCGCTGACTTTGATACAAGGTGATCGGATTGCGTTTGATGTAGCCGGTGTTGGTGATGGTCACGACCATGTCCTCTTCGGCAATCATGTCCTCGATGGTCAGTTCCCGGGTGTCTGTCAGGATCTCCGTACGGCGTTCATCACCGAATTCCCCCTTGAGGATGTCCAGCTCGTTTTTGATGATGCCCAGCACCATCCGCTCGCTTCCCAGAATCTCCTTGAACCGGGCGATGTCCTTGAGCACGGCATTGTATTCGTCGTTGATCTTTTCCCGCTCCAGGCCGGTGAGCCGCTGCAGCCGCATGTCCAGGATGGCCTGGGCCTGTATGACGCTGAGGCCGAAATCTTCCATGAGCCGTTCTTTGGCTTCCACGGGGGTCTTGGAGGATCGGATCAGCTTGACCACGGCGTCCAGGTTGTCCAGGGCCACCTTCAGCCCTTCCAGAATGTGGGCCCGGGCTTCGGCCTTGTTCAGGTCGAAGCGGGTGCGGCGGATAACGATCTCCTTGCGGTGGAGCACGAAATGCTCCAGGATCTGTTTCAGGTTGAGAACCTGGGGCCGGTTGTTGACCACCGCCAGCAGAATGATCCCGAAACTGCTCGCCATCTGGGTATGCTTGTACAGCTGGTTGGTGATGATGCCGGCCATGAAATCTTTTTTCACGCCCATGGCAATGCGCATGCCGCGCCGGTCGGACTCGTCGCGGACATAGCGCAGCCCCTCGATGGTCTTGTGCTTCATCAACTCGGCAATCTTTTCGATCAGACGCGCCTTGTTCACCATGTATGGGATCTCTGTGACCACAATGGTTTCCTGGCCGGTTTTCTTGTCCTCCTCGACCGTTACCCGCGCCCGCGTGCGGACAATGCCCCGCCCCGTTTCGTAGGCGTCCCGGATGCCCTGAATGCCGTGGATGATGCCGGCGGTGGGAAAATCCGGCCCGGGGATGTGGGCCATCAGTTCCCCGGGGGTAATTGCCGGATCGTCGATCAGCGCCTTGATTCCCTCGATCACCTCGGACAGGTTGTGCGGTGGGATATTGGTCGCCATGCCCACGGCAATCCCCGAAGATCCGTTGACCAGCAGGGCGGGGAATTTGGCCGGCAACACCGACGGCTCGGTGAGGGATTCATCGTAGTTGGGGATCGCGTTGACGGTCTCTTTGTCCAGGTCCTCGAGCATCTCGTGGGCCAGCCGCATCATGCGGATTTCCGTATATCGCATGGCGGCCGCCGGATCGCCGTCGATGGAACCGAAGTTGCCCTGCCCGTCCACCAGCGGGTAGCGCATGGAAAAATCCTGGGCCAGGCGCACGATGGTATCGTAGACCGCGCTGTCGCCGTGGGGATGGTATTTACCGATAACGTCTCCCACGATACGGGCCGATTTTTTGTAAGGTTTGTTGTAGTCGTTTTTCAGTTCCCGCATGGCGTAAAGCACCCGGCGGTGAACGGGCTTGAGCCCGTCGCGGACGTCGGGAAGCGCCCTGCCGATGATCACGCTCATGGCGTAATCGAGGTAGGACTTCTTCATTTCTGTCTCGATGCTGATTTCGGGGCTGTTCAGGGCCTCGGTCGTGTTGTCACTCATATTCGCGAGCCATCCTTCTTGTGGCCATCCCGGCATCTGGCGAACCAGCGGTTCACCGCCACGGCCGGTCCGGTTAGGGTTGAGAGTGTTCGATCATCTTCTGATAACTGGTATGATAGATGTTGGTCAACGTGAGAAAGGCGGTGGCAATCAACGGGCCATAGATGATCCCCAGGATCCCGAATATTTTCAGACCGCCGATAATGGACAAAAACACAACCAGGGTATGCATCTGGACCCGCTTTCCCACCACCCTGGGCTTTAACAGGTATTCGACGCCGCCGGACAATATCAGGTAAAACACCAAAAAGAAAAGGCTGGCACCGACGCGCCCCTTCAGGAAGAGAAAAATCACCGTGGGAACAAACACCGCCCCGATCCCGATGATCGGTAAAAACGCCAGCAGGGACATGATCACGCCCCATAGAAAAGCCGACTGAAGGCCAAACAGCCAGAAAAGCAGACCGCCGGCAGCACCCTGAATCAGTCCGCACAGGCCGTTTCCCACAAGGATGGCGCCGGCCATGTCCCTGAATTTTCCGATCAGCTGGACGTCCTGTTCTTCAGGAAGGGGCGACAGATCGATCAAAAATCGCACCAGCTTCGGCCCGTCGATAAGCAGGAAAAAAATAACCAGCAGCATGAGAAAAAAACTGGCCAGGAAGGACAGGGTATTGGAGGCGATGGCCCGGGCCTGGTCGTATAGAAAAAGGCCCACCGCCCTGCCGATATCAGAAATGGTCTTGTTCAATTCCTCCCCGGTGATAACGATATCGAAACTGGCCAGCAACGGGTTGATCCGGTCCAGCATGGCGCTGTTGGTAAAATGGGTATTGATGAAGCTGGAAAGCGCCGGGCTCTTGGCCAGTTGAATCAGCTCGAAAGCCTCCTGGGCCAGGACGCCCACGAAGAAAACAATGGGAATGAACAGGATAAAGAAAATCAGCAGGCAGGTTAACAGTGATGCGAAACGGGGACTGATTTTTTCATGGGCGGCAAGCAGGCTGCTGACCGGATGAAAAACACCGGCAACGACGGCGCCCAGAACAATGATTGAAAAAAAGGGAGACAGCAGCCACGCCATCAGGGAAATGGATATGAGGAAACAGGCCAGAAAAAACCACAGAATCATATTTTGAGAGGTCAGGTCCTCCATGGTTCCTCCAGAAACCGGCAGCCCGCATCGGTCAGGGCGGCAGGCAGGTTCTGCCGATGCCTGTCCGCCGCACGCTTCGGACGCAGAAAATGACGTATCCGGCCTTCTTCAGGGGCGGTGCCGTCACGCCGCCGCGGGATACGCGTCCACATCCTGCCTGGCGGTCGGGGTCGTGGTTTGCCGCGACCCTAACGTAATCTGCGCAAACGCCTGTATAACGAGAAAAGAGGCATTTGCGCAGAATATAGGTTGAATGCGTCAGGCGCTGATGGTCAAGGTCAGCCGGAATCGACGGAGATTCGGCCGGGCGGCTTACTTGCTGATGATGGCACCGGCAACGAGATAAAGCAACAATTCATAGACAGCGACCGGGATATAGCTGCCGGCCACCCCATAGATGATCCCGCCGCCGATAATGGCGGGAACGCCACAAAACACGAGAATCCCCAACTTTCTGCTGATATCCATAGTTATCTCCTGTCACCGTTGCAGCCGTCTTTGGCGAGGGGTTTATCTGCGATCCCCGAAAACGGACGATATTTACCAATAACAGCCGAAAAAGTAAAGGAAAAAATCATCTCTCGATCACCATCGCCATGCCCATGCCGCCGCCGATGCACATGGTGATCAGCCCGGTGGAATAGCCTTTGCGCTGCATCTGATTCATACCACTGACCATCTGCCGCGCACCGGTGCAGCCGATGGGATGCCCCAGGGAAATGCCGCTGCCCAGTTCGTTGGGGCGATCCGTCTCGATGCCCAACTCCCGCATGCAGCCGATGGCCTGGGAGGCAAAGGCCTCGTTGAGTTCGATCATGCCGATGTCATCCAGCGTCATTCCCGTTGCCGCCAGCACTTTTTTCACGGCCGGAACCGGCCCCAGTCCCATGTAGGCCGGATCCAGACCGCCGGAACGAAAGGCCTTGATCTTGACGATGGGCGTCAGTCCGAGGTCCCTGGCCCGGTCCGCGCTCATCAGCAGCACCGCCGCGGCGCCGTCATTGATGCCCGAGGCGTTGCCGGCGGTAACGGTGCCGTCACGCTTGAATGCCGGCCGCAACCGGGCCATTTTTTCCATGCTGGTGTCCATGGGGCGCTCGTCGGTATCGACGATCGTGTCCCCTTTGCGGGATTTGACCGTCACCGGGACGATCTCCTCGGCAAAGAGGCCTCCGGTGATGGCGGCACGGGCACGGGTATGGCTGAGCACCCCCAGTTCGTCCTGTTCCTGGCGGCTGATATCGTAGAGACTGGCGATATTTTCCGCGGTCATGCCCATGTGGTAGCCGTAAAAAATCTCATACAGGCCGTCGAACACCATCAGGTCATAGATATCCCCGGTGCCGGTCAGCTCCATGCGGTGCCCCCAGCGGGCCTTGGGCAGGGCCATGGGGGCCAGGCTCATGTTCTCCATGCCCCCGGCCAGAACGACATCCGATTCACCGGTCATGATGGCCGATGCCCCCAGTGCAATGGCCTTGAGACCGCTGCCGCACACCTTGTTGATCGAAAAAGCCGGCGTCTCCTTGGGCAGGCCGGCGCGAACCATGGCCTGGCGGGCGGGATTTTGCCCCTGGCCCGCCTGCAGTACGTTGCCCATAATGACTTCGTCAATGCACACCGCCGGCAGATCATCCCCCCAGTCCATGGCCTTTTCTTCCAGCTCGATGAGGCCCTGGTCTTTGAGGGCATCCGGCCCGGCCGCCTTCATCGCGTCGCTGGACTGCGGCCTGACGCCGGCTCTTTTGAGCGTATCCTTCATGACGGTGGCCCCCAGATCCACCACCGGGATGGTTTTCAATGATCCGCCGAATGATCCCACCGCGGTTCGGGCACCGCTGACAATAACGACTTCTCTCATGGTGTTCTCCTCCTGTAGTTGCTTCTTGGCAGTTCAACTGGTATGAATCAAAAAGGTTGCCGACCGTTAACTTCCAGGCAAAAACGTCAGACGTAACGGTTTTGGTCAATACCACAGAATCCGCGAAAGTGTCCAATACGAAATGAAACGCCGCCTATACGCCCCGGCAGTGCTTTTCGTCGGCCTGCTGAGTGCCCAGATCGTGGCCACCGCCCACGTCTACCTGTCCAACCTGGACCTCCTGCAGGCCACGGAAACGGTGATGCGCGCGGGCTACCTCGCCGTCCCCAACAAGCTCATCACGGAAGACCTCAACCGCCTGGCGCCGGCCATGGCCGGCGGGGTCTTCTTCACCCTGAGCATCGGCGCCGGCCTCTCGCTGGCCACCCTGATCGGTGCCTGGCTGTGGGACCGGGTTTTCCGCAGGCGCTGGACGGCGACCGGCTGCTGCCTGGTCCTGTGGACCACCGGCCTTTTCCTGGTCAACCACAACGGCTGGAATATGGTGGCCTCCGCCTACCTTCTGGTGGTGCCGCCGGTCACCGGGATTGCCGCCATCCAGCTGATGCCGGCCCGCACGACCCTGCTGTCGCCCACAGGTGTCTTCTGGCCCGTATCCGCGGCCATCATCCTGGCCCTGTTGTGGGGCCTGGTGCTGGACCGCCACATGTTCACCAACATCCGCGACCACCTGCTGCTGGCCAGCCGTGCCGGACGGTCCATCACCAACGCCTACTACGCCTACACCCTGTTCCCCGCCGAGGCATTCAAGTCCCTGGAACAGAAACAGATCCGCACCTGCGTGCTCGGCGACACCCTCGACCGGTCCCACTGGAGCCGTATTGAGCGGACCGTCCGCGCCCATGACTACCTGCCCATACCGGCAGGCACCCCGGCCGACCTGACCATCGGCCATGACCCCCGGAAAAAACAATTTTCCCTGGGATTCAACCAGCGGATCATCCTTCACGTACCGGAACAGGAAATGTTCGGCAATCCAGCCGAGGTGCTGGCAGCCTATTCCCGGGAACAGGACCGCAATCGCATGTTCAGGACGCTGACCCTGGGCTGCCTGCTGCTGGGATTCCCCCTCGTGCTTTTTACCATCCTGTTCTGCACGCTGGGCTCCCTGCCCGGTTTATTTTTTACCGCGGGGATATCCGACATCATCGCCGCCGCCCTTTGTATCCTGGCCGGCGTCATCCTGCTGATGCCGGTCTACCAGGGGCACGCCGCGGCGGCCCCTGCCCGTCCGGCCGTTGCGCTTTCCGCCCCCGTCGGGGTCGACCGCATCACCGCGCTCCGGCAGGCATGCGAAGACCGCCGGGACATTGCCGTTGAGGCCAAACGATACCGGCTCGATGAAAGCCCCCATGTCACCGAACGTTACTGGCTGGCGCGAAGCCTGGCCTACGCCAGAAATCCGGTTTCCCATGCCATGCTGATGGCCCTTGCCGACGATCCGGTGCCCATCGTTGCCTGCCAGGCCCTGTGGGCCATGGGTGAACGTAAAAACCGTGCCGTGATTCCGCAGATCATCGACCGGATCAACGCCGCTTCCCACTGGTACATACAGATGTATGGCTACCGTGCCTTGAGGACACTGGGATGGGTCCAGCCCCGATCTCAACTGCTTTCCTATTAGCATCCCTGCTGGCCGTGGTGCTGGTCGAACTGGCGGCGGCCGCCCTGGGCGCACGCACACCGTCGGCGCGGCTGTGGCTGATCGCCGCCACCCGGGCCATTCAGATGCTGGCGGTATTGACACTGGCCGGATTCCAGGCCGGCGGCGTGAATGCGCTGGGCCTGGGGAAAAAAGACATGCTGGCCGGACTCAGAAAGGGGCTGGCCTGGTCCGCCGGTTTCGCCGCGGTGGCGGGGCTTTTATTTCTGGTTTTTTTCCTGTCCGGACGCAATCCGCTGCCCCTGATCCGCACACCGCTGCCAGAAGCGATCTATCACCGGGCCCTGTTCTTTTTCGTGGGGGGCCTCCTGGCCCCCGTGGCCGAAGAGCTCGTCTTCAGGGGGCTGATATTCGGCTATCTGCGCCGCTGGGGACTTCCGGCGGCCGTCCTGATTTCCACCGCCCTGTTTGCCGCCATTCACCCGGGCCCGGCCATTCCCGTCACCCAGATCGTGGGGGGGATTGTCTTCGCCGTCGCCTACCACACGGGCAAAAGCCTGATGACACCCATCGTCGTCCACACATTGGGGAACCTGGCAATTTTCACCCTCTCCCTGCCTTTTTTTCATGGATGAACATGGCGATGGAAACCAGCCGGTCCGATATTCGCGGCTTGACAGTTCCCGGCTGTTTTAATAGATTTAGATCTCGCAACAAGGATTTTTCGCATTACGGGGCAGCGACCGGCCCTCGTATCGACTTTAAAATACGGGTTCCAATTCAGGTTGGGAACCTTACCCAAACCAATCAGTGAATTCCAATGAGTGCCGATAAAAAAGAAAAACATAGTGGACTGGCCACCCTTTTTGACGGGGTGGAACTGAAGAGTTTTTTCATCAACTACCTCTGGTTTATCATTGCCGTGGAGATCCTGATCTTCCTGGTGAGTTTTCTGGGGAATCTGGGCCCGGACAAAGGCCCCTTCCCGTGGAAGTTCTATTTTTACGTCTCCTTCATTACGCCGGTGGCCATCACCTTCCTGCTGGGTGTATTTATCCTGGCATTCAACCAGTTCATCTTCGGCAACTCGCCGGTGGCCGGAGAGGACGGGGGTGAAGGCACGGAAACAGACGACAGCCGATCCAAGCTCTTCCAGTTCAACCTGTTTCTCACCCACATGAAAAAGGTGCCTTTTCTGCCGATGCTGTTCGTCATCGTGGCCTGTACGGTATTGTTTTACAAACTGGACGCCATCTTTCTTTTTATTTTCAATGCCGGTGAAAAGATGGTCACCTACAGCCTGATCGCCTGCGGCGTCCTGCTGGTGGCCGGCATGATTTTCGGCATCGCCTGGATCGTCAGCAACTACAAGCTCAGCAAGCGGCACATGGAACACGAGTACCGCTATCGCAATGATGTCATGGAAAAACTGGGTTTTCTGATCATGGAAGACGATACGGTGATCGATAAAAACGGCAAGCTGATCAGCCAGAAGCAAATGCTTCTGCCGGAATCCCAGAAGCCGTCCGAAGAGCGGGAAGCCCTGAAAATCATGCCCCCTTCCAAATGAGACAGCGACAAATCCGTGGGGACCGGCAAGCCGACTGATTCTACCGTTGAACCGAACCGCACGCCCATGCCTTCAATCCGCCCTGACCACCAGCGATACCGCCCCGAGGCCATGAATGAAAGCGGGTTCGCCGTGAACGCGGTAGCCGCCACCCTCTTTCTCGGGCTGGTTCTGACCATTGTGGTCTATTCGGCCCTGGATCTTACCGGCACCTTGACCCGGATGGGGCGATTCGGTCCGGTGCTGCCGCTGATCGTCATCGCCTGGCTGATGGTCGGTATCTACATGGGGGTCAAACGACTCAAGCGGCGCGCGGCGAAGATCCGCATCAAAGGCCCGCTGTTCATGCGCTCCCTGATGAATGACTGCATCGAGCGGACCTGCGGGGTATTGCAGCGGCAGCTGAACACCCCGGAGATCCCGTCCGCAGGTATCCTGAACGACATCCTCATGGACAAGATGCTGTATATCTGCAACGCGGACTGCCAGCGTTTTTCGGACATCCGCCGGCGGATCGAAGGCAGCCGGCTCAAGGGGTCCCCCGGCCTGGAACTGGCCCGCTTTTTCCAGACCGACGTGGAATACGGCAAACAGCCGTTGCCCGACGAAATCCGGCAGGTGGCCGACACGGTATCCCGCAGCCGGACGGATCTGAGAGATCTTCTGGAGCGCCTCAAGAATGCACACCAGACCCTTTGCACGGGTACCGGGAACATCCTGGCGCTGCTGCCGCCGGATCCGAAAAAAGTTGAGACCATCCGGAACACCTACCGCTATCGTCCGCCGACCCCGCAGCGCGCCCGGCGAATGGTTTTTGCCATCGAAACGCTGACCTACCTGAAAGCCACCCGATACGAAAACGTCAATCCCATGGACCGCCGGCGCTACGACAGTGTGGCGGAGCAGGTGATTCCCGAACTGGCCAAGGCCCTGACCGTTTACAAACAGGCCTGGCAGGACCTGGTGGATGCCTACGAGCGCCCCCGGGGCCAGCGCGCCGGATAGCAACGCAAGTGCAGACGCACAAGATGGTGGGAGATCGATGTATACGTTGACCCAGGAGGCGGTTTTCCGGGAAGAGATCAAAAAAAGCCGGTTTATTGCCAGAGCCGCGAGCGTATCCAGTCCCGGGGAGGCAGCGGCATTCCTGGAACGGATACGGGAAGCACGGGCGACCCACCACTGCTGGGCGTATAGAATAGGGCCGAAGTACCGCTTTTCGGACGATGGTGAGCCCGGGGGAACCGCCGGAAAACCGATTCTGAACGCCATCGAAAAACAGGATATCGATGGCGTCATGGTGGTGGTCATCAGGTATTATGGCGGCGTCAAACTGGGGGCCGGCGGGTTGGCCCGGGCCTATGGCGGCTGCTCGGCGAAATGCCTGCAGGGTGCCCGACTGAAGCGCATCGTACCGATGGCCCATATCAAGCTGAGGATCGCGTTCGATCATATTGGCGCGTTGTATGCCATCATCGACCGCTTCGGTGCGACGAAACTGGGGGAAGCGTACACGGACACGGGGCTTGACATCCAATTGAAAGTCGGCCGGGCAGATTGCAAGGCCCTGGTTGCCGCCCTGACCGATGCCAGTGCCGGAACCATGGAACTGCTGTCCGGGTGCTGAGCCGGGCGTGGGATGCCGATGCCGGCGCCGGCAGTCGGCATCCCGTCCAACGCTTATCCGTCGAGCACGATCCGATGATATCTTTTTTTCCCCGCTCTCAAAACGATTTCACCATTTCTCAGCTCCCGGGGGCCGACCCTGAAGTCGAAAGCCACCACTCTGTTCTCGTTGATGTATGCGCCGTTCTGGCCGATGAGCCGGCGCGCCTCCCCGGCCGACCTGGCAAGCCCCACCCGCTGGAACAGCTGGTAGGCGGGGATGCCCCCCGCGATCTCATTCCTGTCGAACAAGGTGGTGGGGAGGCTGTTTACGGTGTCGGCGAGGCGCTCCCTCGGGATACCGCTGGAGGGCAGCATTCCATGAGGAATTTTCCGGCCGCCGAAAGCCCCTGCTGCCGCAGCATGTGCCGTTAACGCATCCTCCCGCCCATGGGCCAGCACCGTCGCCTCGAACGCGAGGATGGTCTTGGCACAGTTCAGATCCGCGCCTGAAAGCCGTTCAAGCGCCTTGATTTCCGCCAGGGGAAGAAAGGTAAAAAGAGCGATGAACCGGCTCACGTCCCGGTCGTCGGTGTTGATCCAGAACTGGTAATACTCGTAAGGGGAAGTCTTTTCCGGGTCCAGCCATACGGCGCCGCTGGCACTTTTGCCCATTTTGCTGCCGTCGCTTTTGGTGATCAGCCGGAAGGTAATGCCAAAGACCGTCTCCTGACGCTTCCTTCTCACCAGGTCCGCGCCGGCGATGATGTTGCCCCACTGGTCGCTGCCGCCCATCTGGAGCCTGCAGTTGTGATTGTCGAAGAGCTTGAGGAAATCGAAGGACTGAAGCAGCATGTAGTTGAATTCAATGAAGTTCAGGCCTTCCTCCGATTCGATTCGCTGGCGGTAGCTTTCCGCCTTGATCATGCGGTTGACGCTGAAATGACGGCCGACATCCCTCAAAAAAGGGATGAGCTCGAGGCCGGCCAGCCAGTCTGCATTGTTCACCAGAAGGGCGCCATCATCAAAATCAACAAAACGGGAAAGCTGCGCCTGGATTGCATTCACGTTGTTTCCGATGGTTGCCGCGGTCATCATCTTGCGCATCTCCGTCTTTCCGCTGGGATCGCCGATCATGCCGGTGCCGCCACCGACCAGCGCAATGGGACGGTGCCCGCATCGCTGCATATGGGCCAGGGACATGATGGGGATCAGATGGCCCACGTGAAGGCTGTCGGCAGTGGGGTCGAAACCGATGTAGCAACGCGCCCCTTTTTGTCCCAGATAGGCCTCGAGTTCAGCATCGTGGGTTTGTTTTTCAATGAAGCCGCGATTTTTCAGGATGTCGAGCACACACATCATCATTTCCTTTCGGGTTGAATTGAATGAACGCCCCCGCCGCATTTCAGCGGGGAATCAATGGGTATCAAAAGCGGTTTTTACCGAAGCCGCATCGCCTGGCGGGGGCGTATACCGGGCATCGCCATAAAAAAGGGCCGCATCGCCAGGAAATCCGCGCGGCCCTCTCCATGAAAAAAGCCGCGGAGGTCTCTTGCTCCGCGGCTTTGGAATTCACTTTATTTTACTTCATGTCGGATGGGGTGCACCACGGGGCAACGGATATAAGCAATACCCGCAATAATATCGTTTCTGTGTAACCCCGTGTGTCAACTGTCCACCCTCCAATGGGATGCATCATTATGCCGGCAGAAGCCGAATGTCAACCCTTCCGCATCGACAGGGGATAGCGACCGCAAGAGCGCGAGCCCACAAGTAAAAACCGATCCCCTCCCGCCGGCGCGGCTCACTTCTGCGCATCCACGATGGCCACCTCTTCGAAGGTCTTGATGTCGCACAGCACCCGGGTGGCGGCGTCGAGCAGTTCCATGGCGACCGCCGCCCCCGTGCCCTCCCCCAGCCGGAATTGAAGATCCAGCAGGGGTTCGACGCCCAGCCGTTCATGCATGAAGCGGTGCCCCACCTCCACCGACCGGTGGCTGGCAAACAGGTATGATTTGGCCGCAGGCGCCAGTTCGCAGGCGATCAGGGCACCGGCAGTTGCGATCAGCCCGTCGCACACGACGGGGATGCCGGACGCCGCGGCGCCGATCACCAGACCGGCCAGGCCGCCGATCTCGAAGCCCCCGACCTTGGCCAGTACATCCAGCGGGTCTTTGGGATCAGGCCGATGGAGGGCCAGGGCCTGTTCGATGACCCGGATCTTGTTGGCCAGGGCCGCATCGTCGATGCCGGTGCCCCGACCGGTCAGCTTCTCCACCGCTATGCCGGAGAAAGCGGCGATCACGGCTGAGGACGGCGTGGTGTTGCCGATGCCCATGTCGCCGGTACCCAGCATGCTCAGCGGGCCTTCGGCGAGCAGTTCGTTGACGATCTCGATGCCGGCCGCCACGCTTTTTTCCGCGTCCTGGCGGCTCATGGCCGGCACCCGTGCAAAATTGGCGGTACCCTTGCCGACCTTTTTGTGGAAGATGGGCAGGTCCGGTTCGAAATCGTAATTGACGCCCAGGTCCGCAGCGATCACCCGCGCGCCGGCATGCCGGCCAAGGACATTGATGGAGGCCCCCCCGTTGACGAAGTTGAACACCATCTGGGGGGTAACCTCCTGGGGAAACAGGCTGACCCCTTCGTCGGTCACGCCATGGTCACCGGCACAGGTGATGATCACCTTGTTGTCCAGGCGCACATCCAGGGTGCCGAAAATGGCCGCCAGGCGGGCCGATGCCGGCTCCAGCAGCCCCAGACTGCCGGCCGGCCGGGCCTGGTTGGCCAGCCGTTCGTTTGCCTGGTCTAACATTACGGCATCGATCGGTTGGATCGATGCAATGCTTCTTTCGATGAGATCCATGATGCCTCCAGTATCGAATGGTTGTGGTGAAATGGCAGATGTTGGGTCTCCGCTGATCGGAACCTGCGACCCGCCAGGGACCCGGCGATGACGAAACCGGAGGCGCCGCTGCGCGGCGTTGAAGATTTCGTCATGGCGGGAACGACGGCCCGGGGCGATCAATGCCCCTTCACGAGGATATCTTGTCTCCGCTGATATCCTGGTTAAAAACTTCCATGCCTTTTTTCATGGCACAGAAGTCACCGCACATGGTGCAGGTTTCCGACACTTCCGGCCGGCGGCTGTCGCGGATGGACCGGGCCACCTCCGGGAACAGCAGCAGTTCCTGCAGATCGTCCCAGCGCATGTCCCGCCTGGCCATGGCGGCCTGCTTGTCCCTGTCCCGCCGCTCGGGGTATTTGCTCAGATCGCCGATATGCACGGCCAGACGGGTGACGCGCACGCCTTCGCGAACATCGTCCTCCGTGGGCAGGGCCAGGTGTTCGGCCGGGGTGATATAGCAGATCAGATCGGCGCCGTGCCGGGCCGAGTTCGCCGCGCCGATGGCAGCGGTCACGTGGTCGTAGCCGGCCCCGACATCCGACGGGATCGGTCCCAGCACGTAATAGGGGGCGTGTCCGCTCATGCGCTTTTCCAGCATGATATTGCCGGCGATCTCGTCCATGGGCACATGCCCCGGGCCTTCCACCATGGTCTGGCAGCCCATCTCCCGGCCGATCTCGGCCAGTTCGCAGTTGATGATCATCTCCGCCATCTGGGCACGGTCGTGGCTGTCGTGAATGGCGCCGGCCCGGATGCCGTTGCCCAGGGAAAGCACGGCGTCGTATTTTTTCATCAGGCCGCACACCCGGTCGAATTGCTCATAAAGGGGATTTTCCTTTTTGTTCATGTCCATCCAGGCCACCATGAAGGTGCCCCCCTTGGAGGCCAGGCCGCCGTATCGGAACCCCTGTTTTCTCAACCGCCGGATGGTGTACTGGTTGATACCGCAGTGGATGGCCATAAAGCTGAGCCCGTCGGCCAGCTGCTGCTCGATGAGGTCGAACAGATACTCCGGATCCAGCCGGGCCGGATTCTGGTACTTGCGGGTCGTTTCCTTGAAGGCCTGATAGAGGGGAACGTTTCCCACCGGACGGGTGGTGGCGGCCAGCACGGCCCGGCGCACGGCGTCCAGGTCGCCGCCGGCGGACAGTTCCATGAGGGTATCGGCACCCTCCTGTTCGGCGGCCAGCGCTTTTCTCACCTCCATGTCGATATCGCAGATGTCCGACGACGTCCCGATGGAGGCATTCACCTTGGTGCTCAGGCCCCGGCCGATGCCCACCACTTTCTGCCCCTTGCGAAAGGGGTTGTTGGGAATGACGATCTGCCCTTTGGCCACGCAGTCCCTGATCATGGCCGCGTCCATGTTCTCGTCGTCGGCAACGGTCTGCATCTGTTCGGTAGTGATCCCTTCCCTTGCCAGTTCAATCTGAGTCTTCATAGGTATTCCCTTTGGGTTCGGGACGGGGAAGCCGGCATCTTCGGCCAAACTAAAAAACCCCGTGCCGAAAAATAAATTTTCAGCCTGGGGTTTTGCCATCACCACCAAGACGGACCTCCTTGCGGCAGGTTTTCTGACTCGCGGATCGTCCTACCGGCCGCCCCTTCCCGTGCCGTTTCGAAAAAAACATTCGCGGCACAGTGGTTCTGGCGGCCTTCGTCCCCGCTCACAGCGACGGGTTCGCCCCGGAATCACACCGGGTTCCCTATTATCCCTTGCACTCCATGTGGAATGCGGGCACCGAAAGGTTCAACAGCCAATTGTGGCCATGGTTTAAAAGAAGCGGTGCCGGCTGTCAATGGATTTTTTCCCTGACGGCCGCAGATGTCACCCCAATTCATGCCCCCTATCGAACGCCATACGATCCGGCTCGTTTTGACCATTGGCAAGATTATCTTTTCACCACCGGGGGCTTTTCCGACCATCGCATGGCGATTGCCGTTAAAATCCCCAGAATAACCAATCCACAGGCAAGCGGAAGCGCAGAGCCGTCATAGCATCTTCCGACCAGTGCACCCGATGAGGAAGAGATGAAATTGGACAACGATCCGACAATCGCTGCACCGATGCCTGCCATATGCTTCAACGGATCCATGGCGATGGCACTCAAATTTCCAAAGAGTATTCCCATGCAGAAAAACGACGGTGCGAAAAAGGCCATCATCAGCCATAGCGGTGGTCGACCGCCCATCTGACAGGTGGCCGCGAGAAACATCGTCGTCAGAACGATAAATAACAGAACCGCCCGGTGGGACAGCGCCCGCATTCCGAATCGCATGACGATGCGGGAATTCACGAAGGAGGCCCCGCCCACGAAGAGCGCCAGAACGGCCATGTAGATGGGAAATTCCCTGCCCAGACCGTACACCTCCTGGAAGAGTTGCTGTGCGCTGCTCAGATACGACATAAGCGCGCCGGCGATGAACCCCGAAGCGAGGGTGTACCCCATGGAGCGGCGATTTTTGCACACGCCGAGGACAGCATCCAGAATTCGACTGCCGGAAAAGGGAATGCGATCGTCCCGGGAAAGCGTCTCCGGCTGCCTGACGGCAAACCACGTCAAAGCGACAAACCCCTGAATCATCAAAACACCGAAAATGGCCCGCCACCCCATTGTCAGCAAGACGGCCTGTCCCACAGCCGGTGCGATGGCCGGTACAACGATAAAAATCGCCATCACAACGGACATGATGCGGGCCATGGCCCGACCGCCGTACTGGTCTCTGACAAGGGCAAGGATTGCCGTTCGTGGTCCGCCCGTACCAATGCCCTGAATCATTCTCCCGATCACCATCACCTCAAATCGGCTGGAAAAGACAGACAACCAGCATCCCATGATAAAAATGACAAAACCGGTAAGAATGACGGGTTTTCTGCCGAATGAATCCGCAAGGGGGCCGAACACCAGCTGACCGATTCCCATGCCGAACAGCAATACGGTAACAACGAGCTGGACATCGTTGGCGTGCCCCACACGAAGATCCCTGCCGATCTCCGGCAGCGCCGGCAACATCATATCGATGGACAGGGCCGTTATGGATATCATGACCGCCATCAGGGTGACAAATTCCCGGTATCCCGGACCGCGTTTCATCTGTTCAGGAAATCCTTTATTCATCTTATTCTAATCGCCGAAAGCGGCCTCTGGTCACCGGTTTGTACCGGCACCGACCCTTTTTTTTCAACCCACACCCAACTGCCTGCCAATTGCGTCGCCCATTCGCCGGATGAAACGATGGAACAGAGCGAAGGGATAAGGCCGGTTGCCAGCGGCACCCCATTCAGATTTTCCCCGCTGTCACTATATCATGAATAAAAAATCTGGTACGATTGGCCCGTTGGTCGACGAATCGGGACCCTGCCTGATAAGGATGCGTGCTGCGTGATAAAGACCTCAACTTGGAGACGGTTCTATCCCCGGCGTACCGCCAGATATGGGATAACTCTTTGCTGGGCATCATGATTATGGATAAAGACGGCGTCGTGCTTTACATCAACCGCCTTCTGATCCGAACCGATGAATTGCAGGATGTGGCTATTATCGGCAAAAAATATGGTCGATTTTTATCCCATGGAAAAGGAACGGCATATTTCCATTCGGACGATCAAAAGCGGCAAGCCGATCATCAAAAAGACGATCCTCTACTACTCCCATAAAAACCAACTTGTCAACTCGCTCTGCTCGACGTTTCCGCTGTATTCTCATGGGAAAGTGGAGGGGGTGATCCATTTTTCACTGAATCTGCAGATCAGCCAGCGGTTGATCGAGAAATACGAATGCCGGGAGCCACCGCCGCCGGACAAACGCCCGGCCGGTAAAAGGGAACACTACACCTTCGATTCGCTTGTGGGTGAAGACCCTCAGTTTAAAAATGCGGTCGCCTATGCAAAGTCCAACAGCCAGACCGACTTATCGGCCCTGATCTGGGCCGAAACCGGCTGAGGCAAAGAGCTTTTCGCCCAATCCATCCACCATTCATCGGCCAGGCGGAAAAACCCGTTTATTCCCATCAACTGTGCCGACATCCCGCTGCTGTGCCGGTATTTTTTAGACCAGTGGGCGGATCGGTCCCGGCACCACCGGGTGGATGTTTCCGAAGCGGTCGATGAGATGTTCAACCGCTATAGCTGGCCGGGAAACGTCAGAAAACTGGAACACACCCTGAAATCCAGTCTGAGCATTCTCCATGGGGAGAACACGATCCGCAGGCATCATCTTTCCTCCTACTTCATGAACAACTGCCAGCGGATGGGAAGCGGCTACAACAACCAGAACCGGACGCATCACGGTGCCATTTATCTCCCTGAGCTTCCGCAACTGTGCCGCACGCTGGGGTCCGCCTGAGACGTTCTACCGAAATGATGGAGCAAAAAAATTCGATTTTACTCGGCAGAGGATTTGTCCCGCGCGGTCACCCTTGATGACGCCATCGGGGCCCTCGAACAGGCCTTCATGGATTACAATCGAGGCGATATCGCCCTCGGAGGCCGGCTGATGGCGCCCTGCGGAAAACCCGGCGACACCTCCCTTGTTTTACCGGCAACCCATATCCGCAAACAATACTACGGATTCAAGCAGGCCACGACGTTTTCGGAAAATGCCGGTCGGGGGCTGCCTACCGTGCTCAGCCAATATTTTCTGTACAGCAATGTTACCGGCCAGCCCCGGGCCGTCATGGATTTTATGGAGATGACCAGCATCAAAACCGGCGTTGCCGCGGCCATTGCCGCCAGGCATCTGGCGCGGCCCGATACACGGGTGGTGGGTATTATCGGCAGCGGCGTCCTTTCACGACCGGTCCTGGCAGCCATTTGCAGGGTGATGAAGATCGAACGGGTCAATATTTTCGATTTGAACCCGCGCCAGGCCAGGGTGTTTGCAACATATGCGCAAGAAGTACTCGACGTGGAATGCCTGGTGGCCGAATCAAGCCGGGGCTGTGTCCGGGATGCACAGATTGTATGCACCTGCACCACCAGTCGCAAACCGGTGCTCGATGGTGATGATCTGTCTCCGGGATGCCATATCAACGCCATGGGATCCTACAATTTGGATATGCAGGAACTGGATGAGAAAACCGTCAACCGGGCGGACCGTATCGTGACCGACGTCCCCCGAGATACATTGAACGCGTCGGGAGATCTGGCCTGCCTGGCGAATAAGGACGTCGTCGCGGCTCTGGATCGTATCATGTCAGGGGAAATCCCCGGCCGTAAGTCCGAAAAAGATATCACGATCTATGAAAGTGTTGGCTTCTCGGTGCTCGACATGGCCCTGGCGCTGTTTGCCCATGAAGCGTGCCTGTCAAAAGGGTTCGGCCAAGATGTCGCTTTCTCATCCCGTGATTCCGAGCAATAAGGACACAGCATGACATTCAAGAAAATGATCACCGCAGTAGACACCCATGCCGGAGAACCCATGCGCGTCATCACCGGCGGCGTACCGCATATCCCCGGAGCAACCGTTCTTGAGAAAATGAGATGGCTGGAAACCGAAGGGGACGACCTGCGTCTGATGATGCTCCGGGAACCGCGCGGGTATCCGGCCGTGTGCTGCAACCTTATCGTTCCCCCCTGCCATCCGGAAGCCGATGCCGGATTCATCGTCATGGAACAGACCGAATATCCCCCCATGTCCGGTGGCAATACGATATCGGTGGCCACGGTCCTCTTAGAGACCGGTATATTGCCAATGCAGGAACCAGTTACCGAATTGACGCTTGAATCTCCTGCGGGACTCATTGACATCAAAGCCGATTGCATTGATGGCAAAGTGGTCAATGTAACTTTTGAGAATGTACCTGCATTTTCAATCCGCTCGGATGTCGAAATTGATGTGAAAGGGCTGGGCAAGGTGACCGTTGATGTTGCATGGGGTGGCATGTTCTATGTTATTGCCGACGCCAATCAATTTGACGGATTAACATTGGATGTTCAAAATGGACGGCGCATTAGGAATATTTCTTCCAGGTTGACCGCCGCCGCTGCCGAACAAATACCAGTAGTGCATCCGGAAAATCCCGATTTCAAGAATGTGACTATTTCGCTGATTTCTGGCCCGCCAACCCGCCCTGAAAGGGATTTAAAAAATGCAGTAACGGTAGCAACCGGTCCATTAAATTGGGACAAACCAGAAACCTGGACGGGTGCACTGGACCGGTGTCCCTGCGGAACGGGAACATGCGCTAAAATGGCGGCGCTATATGCCAAAGGTGAACTTCAACTTAACCAAGACTTCAAACATGAAGGCTTGCTGGGAACCATTTTTACGGGCAGATTGATCAGAGAAACCAAAGTCGGGCATTTTAAAGCTGTTGTGCCTACCTTGAGCGGGCAGTCGTGGATAACCGGATTCAACACCTACGTCCTCGACCCATCAGATCCATTTCCGGAAGGCTTCAGGATGGGTGACATCTGGCCAGTGTAGGACGATAATATCGCTGGCAAAATTCGAAGGGCTGCCGGCCAGTCAGTCGCGCTGACCTGCAGATGCCGGGTCGAGGAGTTCGCCATCGATGTCGGCAAGCATCTTTTTCCGTAACGCGTTCACTCGTGCGCTGTTTTTCATGACCATGTCGATCTGGCGGGTATGCAGTGAAAAATATCCGAGGATTTTCAGGCGTTCATACATGAACTCGCAATCGTCGTTGTCAATTCGGGCGGTCAGGTGGTCCTCCTGCGTCGTGACACGAAAAGCGTAGTTTTCCAGCAGTTCGGCAATGAAATGCACACGCCTGAGGCGCCGCTCGATGTCGGCCGCCCCCCCCTTGAACTGAAACGTGATGTAGTTTTCTGGCGCGCGTTCGCTGACCAGGGCTTCGAGCGTTGCGAAGTGATAGCCCAATCTGGAGCTTAGATTGCAGTAATGGCGCGAGATCATGAAATAATTCTTTTCGGCATAGCGGCTCTGGCGCCCCGTGGTGAGGGCTGTGTTGGCGGTGGACTGAAAGAGTACTGAAGCCAGTCCCCGATGATCGATGGGGGGTGGGCCCGCCCAGGGAATGGCCGTAAAACCTTCCCAAAAGGCCCGCATGGGCTCTGAGGCGATATTCTCCAGGTGCACATATTTCCCGTCGACTTCCTCTTTGAAGCCATCATCCAGGTTGAGCACCCACCACTGCATGGGCACTTCGAAAAAGAGTTGTTTGCTGGAACGCTCGGGAAACTGGTGATCCTTGCCGAAGTTGAACATCTCCTGAACGGATTTCTCATGCAGAAACCGGGTGATGTCATGGAGGGTCCGGCAGTTCTTCGCATGAAATTCCCGTGCGGTCGGGTCTAAAAGGTTCAGGGGAACGATCAGCCGGTCGAGTTTTTTAAGCAACTGATATACCGGTGAGTCTACCATGGGATTGATCGCCTTGGGAGGCCGCGCCTGAAGCCCTTCGATTATCCCGGCGTAAACCTTCCGGCGATCGGCATCCAAAGTCACCTCTGTATCGGCCGCAAGACGCACCATGGCATCCGCACAGCCGAAAAGGGCGGGCACACCGAATTCCCGGGCCACGTTGGCCAGGTGGCCTGCGAAACCGCCTTGTTCAGAAACAACGGCGCTTGCGCGACCGATCAGCGTTGCCCAATGAGGCGCCGCCTGGCGCACCACAAGCACGGCACCCGACGGAAACTTGGGCGCGTCTGCGTATCTGTCGGCCAGAAACACGGGACCGCTGCCGGCACCCGGGCTGGCCGTAACGCCGCCCTCCAATAAAACGTCGGCCTCCGTAACAGTGGCTGGGGGCTCCATCCCCCCCTCTTCCCCAGCCGACACGGAAAGGGGGCGGCATTGCAGCACGGTGACCCTGCCATCTGAGGTCAATGCCCATTCAATGTCCTGGGGGCGGCTGTAGTGGGCCTCAATATCCAGCGTTACCCTAGCGACAGCGACCGCCTGTTCCGGGGTCAGACAAGGACGGTCCGTCATTTCACCAGCGGCGACGATCTGGCAGACGCCATCCTCCGGATTACAGACAAAAAGGTCGCGCTTATGTCTGATGGTCTGTCTGGAAAGGCGCGGCTCCGGAGACCTGTCCACGGTAAAGCTGTCGAAGGCCGCCGATCCGTCGACGATTGTCTTGGGCAGCCCCCAGGCCGCATCGATATGAACGCTGCGGTCCGCCGGGTCCACCGGATTGACCGAATAGGCCACACCGCCGGTCACGGCGTCCACCATGACCATGGCGCCCACAGCGACCGCTAAATCTTCGTCCCGGATGCCTCGCCTGAGACGATAGGTCAAGGCCTGCAGGCTGTACTTGCTGGCCACCACTTCCCGATAAGACGTCAGGAGATGGTCCTGAGAGATATTGAGTTCCGTCTTGAACTGCCCCGCGAAAGCAACGGCTTCACTGTCTTCAAACAGGCTGCTGCTGCGCAGTGCGATCCTGAACCCGGTGCCATGTCGAGCCGCCAATGCCTTCCAGGCCAAACCGATGGCACTTGCAAGATCCGGGGGAATGGGTGCTTTGCGCACGACCTGTTGGATGCGTGAACTCAAGGCCAGCAGACCGGCGGTGTCATCCGCGGTGGTTACCTGGAGGAGGCGGTCTATTTCATCCTGAAGACCGGAATGGGCCATGAACCGCATATAGGCGGCGGTGGTGATCACAAAGCCGTCAGGGACGATCAACTGGGTATGGCGATGAAGTTCCCCCAGATTGGCCATCTTTCCACCAGTCTGCTCCCTCCAGGTGTGATCAATGACGCTGAGGGGGACAACAAGGGCGGAATCGACGTGGGGACGAAAGGAGGCTTCCAGAAGCGTCAGGATCTCCTCCTGAATCGCTTTAAAGCGATGTAATAGCTCCGGATATTTATCCGGCGCCAATATCTTCATATAACGGATCATGCGCATTACGGAAGCCGCGACTTCGGTACAGACCGACCGGACGAAGGTCATGCCGAAGGCGCCCCCACCCCGCAGGGCACCTTCGATTTCGGCCATCTTCTCGAGTGCGTGCTTGTTTGCGCTTAGCAGCAGCTTGAAGTGGTGATATCGGTCTTTGAAGTCCACCCGCAGTTGCTCGGCCGCTTCCTCGGAAAGGGTCGGCCGGGATCGGGAAAACCGGTGCTTCAAATACTCTCGAATGCGTCCCATCATGGTCTGGCCACGCCTCGCATAACAATCAAAGGGGTCATTGCAGACCCGGCACGACTTCCCGGCAGCCCGTAATTTCGGGGCGTTCGGTGTGGGTTCATGCCGGGTGTGTTTTTACGCGCTGATCATCAGGGTCTTCCCGCATCCGGTAAAGAGTGCGGAAAGACCCCGGGTCGATGGTGTTAATGCTCAAGTTCCATTCCCCAGCCTTCGAACATGTACATGATGGAAAAGCCGAACCATAACGTGTAGATGATGTAAAACGCCAGGGCAAAGATAACGATCCATATCTTGTCGGTAATATTCTGAGGCTCGATGCCGTTGAAGTTGAACGCCACCTCGACGGCCTTGGCCTGCACCGTGGCCACAAATGCGGCATTCTCAAATTGCTTTTGCTTCTTAAGTTCCTTGTCCATTCCCTTGAGGGCGTTCCACCAGCTGTAGAGCGCCTCGCGCCCGTCAAAGCCGTACTTGGTCTGCAGGGCCTCGGATCGGTTGTGAAACAGAAGATCGGCGTCCTCGAGGCCGGCCGCCAGAATTCTTCCCAGATCACCCTTTAACGAAACCTTGGTGTCATCGACTTCGGCCGCGGCTCCGGCCTTCCAGAGCAGCATGGTCGTGCGCTCCGCCTGCTCTGCGGAACCGGCATCGATTGTCACCGCGACCTCCCGACCGTCAAAGGCCTCATTTTTTTTGACCAGATCCGGAATGTAATAGGCCGACCCTTTGGAAATGGAATTAAACAGATTGTCAAAATAGTTCAGCGCATTTTGTCCGGCGCCGAAGATCGGCATAAACAGGATGCAAAACACCACCGCAAACCCGACCAGCAGGCCGGACCCCATGAAAAAGATCTTCTTATCCGCTATCATGATGCCACCTCCGCTTTCTTGAGGTTCTTGATATTGCGCAAAAAGGTGCCAATCACCCAAACGCCGAAACCGCCGATCACGATGAAAAAGGCCCAGATACCAATCGTGTCGAGGATCTTGGCCGTAGCCGGTGCGATGGAAATGATGTCCATGGCGCCGAGTTTGCCGGGCAGGGCAAAAACCCGGTTGACGAACCCCGCCAGCACGGCCATTGCGTAGAACCCGCGGATGGTGATGCCGCTGACAACCTTGGTGACCATGGCCCCGATCTGGATGCCGATGAGCGAACCGAGCAGCATGCCCATGGCCAGTGTGTAGAAAATGAACCCGTAAATGGCGTACTGGCTGACAGCGGCATAACCGGCGGTAAAGACGATCTGGAAGATGTCTGTGCCAACCGTGGTCATGGAGGAAACACCCAGTACATAGACAAAAATCGGAAAGGTCAAAAACCCGCCACCGACACCCATGATCGCCGCCGCAAATCCCACCAGGGCACCGCTGAGCACCAGAAAGACAGAAGAAATCTGGCGCCCCCCGGGAACGATATCCTTATCGAAGGTAACCATGGGAGGAATCCGCATGCCCTGCAGTTTCTGGGGCAGGGACCCAAGATCGGCACCTTCGGACTTGCCGCCATGATCGTGGGCCCCGCCGGCATCCCCCCTACTGCGGGCTTTGAGAAAATCCGTCAGGGCATACATCCCCAGCAACCCCAGCATGAGAACATAAATCGTGGTGATGAAGGCATCGCTCAGCACGGGATTGATCTCGTAGAGCACACGGTTGATCACGCCCCCGCAGGTTGCCCCAAGAATGGCGCCGATAAGAAAAATCAGCGCCAGGGGAACCGAAATGTTTCCCAGTTTTCGATGGATCACGCTGCCCATGATGGCCTTGGCAAAAATGTGAAAAAGGTCGGTGCCAACGGCCAGGATACCTTTGATGCCGGCACTCATCAGGGCCGGAGCGATGATGAAACCGCCCCCGGCGCCGATGCAGCCGGTAATCAATCCGGCGCCAAGGCCGATCAGGATTGAAGCCAGAAAGATGCCGGTGGTGAAAAAGGACGGGCTGTAAGCCTTCTTACCCCCCAGCACATCCGGTATCTCGCTGACCAACTGATCCGCAAAGGCAATGCCGCCGACGATAACCGGCAGCAAAAACAGTCCAAGAACCATCAAACGTTTGGGACTCCCCAGAATGTTGTCGGACATCTCCTTCTCCCACCGGGCATGTGCTTTCGCGCCGGCGAGCATGAATTGCGCCCATTGTTTGAAAAAACTCATGGCAATCAAGCTCCTTTCATTGAAATTTTTGGTTGCACTCATCAGGGGAAGCCCCCTGTTTGTTGCATTTCAAGCTTATCGTGCGGGCCTTGTAAGCATCCTGAAGTTTGAACATAAGTTCATCGATACCGACGGGTTTCATCAGGTAGTCAAAAGCCCCCTGGGCAATGCCCTCATAAGCAGCCTCGACACTGGCGTGCCCCGTCAGCAGGACCACCTCGATCGTCGGATCGGAAGCCTTTATGGCCCGCAGCACCTCGATCCCGTCCATCCCGGGCATGCGCACATCCAGCAACACAAGATCCACAGGCGTCTGCCGGATCATCTCCAGACCGGCCTCACCGTTGCCTGCCTTGAGCACACGCAGATTGCGTTTCTCCAGGCGTTTGGCCAACGGCTCGAGGAAATCCTTCTCATCGTCCACCAACATCACCGTGAAATCGGTCATAAGGCATCCTTTCCGCTTTGATGGGCCTCGCGGATTTTATGCAGAAGGTCTTCGAAGTCGTAGGGTTTCGAAAGATAATCAAAGGCACCGTTGGCAATGGCATCCTGGGCCGAAACGTGGCACCCGTGACCGGTCAGCATGATAACGGGCAGTTGGGGAACCATTTTCTTGAGTATTTTCAAGACTTCGATGCCATCCATGCCCTCCATTTTGAGATCCAGCATCGCCACGTCAAAATCCGCCCGGCGCATGCGCTGAAGCGCCTCGGTGCCGCTGAAGGCGGGGGTTACATCGATATGCCGCTTGGCCATCCTTTTGGTCAGCACACGGACGAAAGCGTCTTCATCGTCGATCAGCAGCAGCCGAATCGGTTCGTTCGGGATTGATTTCATGATAGACACCTATGCGCGCCGGGTAGTGATGGCCTTCATCCGGGCTTCGATAATTTTCTCCTCCTGCTGACGCTTTTTGGCGGCCGCCTCATTGACTTTGTCTACGAGGACCGCCATGTCGCAAGGTTTCATCAGATAGTCAAAGGCACCCTGTTTCATGCCGTCGATGGCGGAGGAGACAGTGGCATGCCCCGTCAGCATCACGACCTCGATCAAAGGGTATTTTCGCTTGATTTCGGCAAGGGTTTCGATACCGTCCATACCGGGCATTTTGACATCCAGAATGACGACCTCGATTTTCTCGCCGTTTTGGCTGAGCACATCCAGGGCGTCCATCCCCGAATGTGCGGTGAAGACCTCGAAATCGCGTTTCTTCAGACGCCGGGCCATGGCGTCCACAAAGGCGGTTTCGTCATCGACCAGAAGCAAATTAGCGATTGTCATTGTTTTTCTCCTTATGGGGTTAGGGCTTTCAGCTTGTAACCACGGCCGTGTTTTACCTGCTGCGCTTCGGCGCATTGACCGGAAGGCTGACTTCAAACCGGGTTCCGTCTCCAACCCGGCTTTCCGCTACGATATCGCCGCCCATCGTATTGATTATTCCGTAGCAGATCGACAACCCCAGTCCCGTGCCTTTGCCGACCGGCTTGGTTGTAAAAAAGGGTTCGAATATCCGTTTGAGGTTTGCCTCGGGTATGCCGGGGCCATTGTCCTGAACGCTAAAGTGGACTCTGTCATAGGCCGGCCGCCAGGTCTTGACCTCAATGATCCCCCCCTGCCTGTCGATTGCATCAATGGCATTGTTGATCAGATTGATCAGCACCTGCTGGAGTTCGGTCTGTGATGCCCAGACGGCCGGCAGGGAATCCAGGAGACTGGTCTTGATTTCAACATTGTTGTACCTTGCCTGCTGTGCCGACAGACTGACGATATCTCTGATCAAATCGTTAACGTCGACCCGGTCCATGCGGCTGTCCGATCGCCTGGCGAAGCTTAGCAGTTTATGGGTGATGTCGCGTGCCCGGATTCCCTGGTTGCGAATTTGGGTTAATGCGCGTTTGAACTCGCCCCGGTTTTCACTTTCACATGAGGTTTCCTCTTCAAGCAGATCCTCGATCCATCCGGCTTCCTCCACCATGATTGCCACGGGATTGTTAATCTCATGCGCAATGCCAGCCGCCAGTTCTCCCAGTGAGGCCAGATGACCACTTTCGACGATCTGCTTGTTCATAAGGACCTTCTCCCGGTCGGCTGCGGCAATGCGGTTGACCATTCGCCCGGAAAGCACGGTGGCCATGGTGGCGATGGCGATACCGCCCAGGCCAAATGCCAGAAAGATAATGTTGCGTGTCCTGTAGAAATCGCGAAACGCGTCTTTTTTATCCTGTTGGAAAATCAGGGCCCATTGGTTGTTTTTCAGCATACCGGCCACGTAGATCAGGTCTTCACCGTGTTCGTCTTTTCGGGTGCCGAACCGAATGTCACCCTTTCCGGTTCGGTCCGGATGCCGGAAGAGTTCCAGATATGCATGATTTTCGGGCACTGGACGTCCGGCGGTCCGGGTCTGCAACGCACCGACGCGATTGATGATGCGGGCGAAACCGGTCTGACCGATAAGGATATTTTCGACCACGTCGTTAAAGGCCAGAAAATCCACGGTGGCCCGCAGAATCCAGGGCTGCCCGTCCACTTCTTTGCGTGCGGTGACGATGAAATGGGTAAATCCCCGCAGCCCTTTAAAGACATCGCTGGTATAGGCATCGGTCCGAATGGCGGCCTGGAACCAGTCCGCATCGTCGTATTGGGCTCTTTCCAGTTGAAAGGGGCCGGCATAGGAAACCTGACCGCCATCGGCCCGCACAACGCCGATATCCGAAAAGACATAACCATACGTGCTTTGAAGCTTTTGCAGCAGTGCGGAAAGGTTGGTACTGTCGCTCAGATATTCGTAGGAGTATACGTCGGCCAAAAAGGAGATGTTGTTTTGACGCTCCCGCAGGAAGTGATCAATATTCTGTTTATGCTTTTTAACCAGCGTTTCGAGATGAACCCGGACTTTTTCCTGGTAATTGGTGTACATATGCAACAGGATACCGCTGCTGACGACAATCAAAGGAATAAACGATACGAAGATCACGACGAGCAGGATATTGCGCCGGAGCGGTCGGTAGTAGTTTTTTCGCTCGATATCCCTTGGGTTCATGTGCCGGTCCTTTCAGGGTTGGATGCAGTTCCGGTCGGGTCCCAACTGAGCAAAAGACAGGCCAGAATACGTGAACAAGCACATATCCAACCACATTAAATTTTTTAACAGCCTGATATTAATTATTATTTTGCTGTTTTGCCCGACAAGGAGGAATGAGCGGCAGGGTCGTGTACGGCGAAAGCAGGATCAAAATTGGCAGAAAGGGGGCCAAACGGGCGGGGCGTTTTACCCCGGCGGGGCGTTTTACCCCGGTTGGTGGATCTCAACAATGCGTTTTAGTTTTTCACGCAGGGTTTTGCGGTCGATCCCGAGAATAGCGGCGGCCCGGGTTTTATTGCCACCGGTGGACTCCAGCACGCGCAATATGTGCTCGGCCTCCAACGCACTCAGGGTTTGAAGCCCTTCGGCTCTGGGCCGCACGCCCTGGCGCATTGTTTTCGGCAAATCCGCCACGTCGAGGGTGTCGCTGTCTGCATTTACAAGGAGACGTTGCGCCAGGTTCTCGAGTTCACGGACATTGCCCGGCCAGCTGTGATTTTTCAGGTTTTCTATCGCCCGGTCTGTAAAGATCGGCGGTTCAATGCCCATCTCTTTCGCATACTGGTTCAGGAAATGATTGACCAGGGGCAGGATATCCGCCGGCCGCTCACGCAAGGGCGGCACATAAATATCAACGACATCCAGCCTGTAATATAAATCTTCCCGGAAAAGGTTTTTATCGACCATGGCCAGAAGATCTTTGTGCGTCGCCGCGATGATGCGGGTATCAACCTTGCGAACGTGGCTGGAGCCGACAATATGGATTTCCTTGTTCTGGAGGACGCGCAGCAGTTTCCCCTGCAGATTAAGGCTGGCATCACCAATCTCATCAAGGAAGATGGTCCCGCCGTCGGCGATTTGAAAAAATCCCGCCCTGGAATCCTTGGCTCCGGTGAAGGCCCCTTTGACGTGGCCGAACAGTTCGCTCTCGATTAAAGTATCAGGAATTGCCGTGCAGTTGACCGGCACAAAGCGGGCCGCTGCCCTGTCGCCGCCGTAGTGAATCGCCCGAGCGACAAGCTCTTTGCCGGTGCCGCTTTCACCATGGATGAGAACGTTGGCGTTGATGGCGGCGGCACGTTCTATGCGTTCGATAACGTTGCAAATGCCATCGGATATGCCGATCAGGCCATAGGTTTCCGGCGGTGTACACTCAAACACCAGCGCCCGGCGATGGCTTAATTTTCCAATCAGGCGATTGACGGTTGAGCGCAATTCATCGGGCTGCAATGGCTTGACAAGGAGGTTTTCAGCTCCCCGTTTGATCGCCAGAACGGCATCGGGAACAGTGGGGAACTCGGCGGTCATAATGACTTCGATGTCTTTAAAATGTTCCCGGATATACTGGAGGAGAGACAGTCCGTCGACGTCAGGTATCTGAAGATCAAGGACCACCAGGTCCACTTTGCTGAATTCAAGTACCCGAAGCGCCTCAGCCCCCGAGGGGGCAGTGGTAACGTCAAGCTTGCCCTCGGCCAGGCAGTCCCGGATGTCGTCCAGCGCCCTTGCGTCGCTGTCAACAGCCAACAATTTAAAAGGGTCGTGCGCTTTCAATGGAAAAGGGTCCGGTTAGAAGGAAGAAATCATTCAATTCTGGCTTCATCTATATCGTTACACGGATTTTTAAGCAACATACCAAACGATTATCAATATAAATCGCTGAAGGGGGCGGATGCACTGACAAGGGGCATTGAATCTGCAGACAAACGATGGCCCATCCCATCATCAACTTAACGACTTGATATAACCCTGTATTACAGGTAGTTATCCTACAACGGAAAACCTGTCAGAATCCGGGATAGCATGGCCGCCAATCTGGACAGTGAACAATACGTGATAGAAATATCCATTGCCTTTCCTTTCAATGAGAATATATGACAGCTTGTTTCTACCAGGGTGATGTCATGAGCACGTCGTGTTCCGTAACCGGATGATTGGCTATTGCATGGTCAATCTTTCCTATGAACAGCTCACGGGATTCGGGCAGGATGCCCTTGGAAGAGACAATGTTATTGGCGTGATCTCCCCGATAAATGGTCTCGAAACCCGACAGGTTTTCCAGGAGGTATTTTTCCTCTTCAAGGATCTGCAACGGGGTTGCCTGGATGAATTCTCCGGATTCAACCTGTTTGGCAAGTTCGGTGCCCGGCTGGATCGTCAGCGCCATGGGAGCGATCTGTTCCGGCTTCATAACGTTGAGCAGCCTTGTGGTTTCAACAATGTGTTCCCGGGAACGGTCCCTGCCACCGATGCCGAAAATAATGGACGCGAGGAGGTCAATGCCCGCGGCTTTGGCCCGGGCCATTCCCTTTTCGGCCTGTTCCGGTGTCAGGCCTTTCTTTATCCGCTCGAGTGTAACCGGATCGCCGGACTCCAATCCGGTGTAGGCCAGCGTCAACCCGGCCCGCTTCAGTTCCTTGAGTTCTTCGACGCTTTTGCGCCTCAGATCATTCAACCCGGCGTAGAGGGCGATTTTTGCACACTCCGGAAACGTCTCGGTGACCTTGTCCAGGATCTTCAGAAGAAAACCGGTTTTCAGGGCGAGTACATTCCCGTCAATGAGAAATATGGACCGGATATGCGGAAACGTCTGCCGTGCTCGATCGATATCCTTGAAAATCTCCTCGATCTTCCGGATGCGAAACCGCTTTTCCCTGAACATGTCGCAGAATGTGCATTTATTATGCGTACAGCCCAGGGTTGTCTGTATCAGCAGGCTGTTGGCCTCCATCCAGGGACGGTATATTTTTCCTTCGTAATACATGCCTGTCTCCATTTTTTTATCGTATTGCTCCAGCCAGGAGTTCTTCGATAACACGAACCATCGCTTCACATTTCTGTGGGTTCCGTGCATCGGGGTGGGGCGAGGCAAACTGACCGGTGTCATTGTCAAAATACTGCCCGGAAGCCGCCGCGAATTCATCTGACAGAGCCGCACGGCAAAGAATCTCCGCACCGATGCGCAGATCGCCGCCGGCCAAGCCATAGGCCTGCTTCACCATCTTGCTGCCCAGCATCGACCGGGGATTGACGGCGATGACGGCCGGGCCGTCATCCATGAGCGAAAGGGCCATAGCGCGTGACCACATGGTAATCGCCAGCTTGCTTTGCGCATAGGCCATACCGGCGTGCAGGTTGACCCGTCCGGCCAACGCTTCCGGATCGACGGTCGCCTGGGCAGCGGAGGAGAGGTTGATTACCCGTCCGGACGCGCCGAGCAGCGGCAGAAGCCGTTTGGTCAGCAGATAGGGTGCAATCGTATTGACAGCAAACCGAACATCGAGCCCATCCTTGGTAAGGGGATCGGACACGCTGTAAACGCCGGCATTGTTGATGAGCACATCGAGCTTGGCGTGCTTTTCAGCCACCGCCTTCGCCAGCGCCTCGACATCGGCAAACCGTGACAGGTCGGCCACGTAGCTTTCCACGCCCCCCCCGCCGGACAGCGCTGCAAGCGTTCGCGCCACGGTTTCCAGTTTTGCCGGGTTACGCCCGTGCAGCAAGACGGCGTGGCCCGACGAGACCAGCATTCTGGCAGTTTCCAGCCCGATCCCGTCGGTGGCGCCGGTAATAAGAATGGTTTTTTGTTGGGTGGTCATTATCTGATCTCCTGAACGTCCATCACCAGATCGTTCCAGTTGCGCTGGTTATCCATATCATGCTCCATGCCTTTTTCATCAGCGATGGTGAACCGCTTGATGGCGGGCGTCTTGCTGGTTGCCTGATAGAGCCAGAATGCTTCGGCCTTGAGGGCTTCTTCAATTGGCCTGTCGATGGATTCGTACACCATCTGTTTGCAGGCATTGATTGATTCCGCCGGGAATTGGGCAATGCGCCTGGCCAACGTAATTACGTATTCACCGATTTCATCCGGGTCCAGCGCCTTGTTGATGGTGCCGTATGCTTCCGCTTCGTCCGCGTCGAAGTCGCGGGCACTGAGAATGATTTCCAGTGCCCGGCCCAGTCCGACCTGCCGCGCCATGCGGGATGCGCCGCCGCCGCAGGGAAGGATACCCATGCCGACTTCCATCTGCATGAATTTGTTCTTGTCCGAACCGGATATGCATGATTTCAATTGACCTCAACAACGTCATGGGATAATAGTTCGTGCGTTCTTATTGCGCAAGTAGGCACTTTTAAATGTCGTAGTAACAAAAAGGATACCAATAAGGAAAATCAATGCGACACAGCACGTACAAATGTAACAATGGATGCCCCGTAGAGGCGACGTTGGAAATTATCGGCGGAAAATGGAAGGGAGTCATCCTCTATCACCTGATGGAGCGCACCTATCGTTTCGGAGAATTGAAACGGGTGATGCCGGGTGTAACCCAGCGCATGCTGACCAAGCAGCTTCGTGAACTGGAAGCAGATGGGATTATCCACCGCAAGGTTTATGCGGAGGTGCCGCCAAAGGTTGAATACTCGCTTACCGATGTCGGCGAAAGTTTGAGGGATGTCATGATGATGATGCGTGACTGGGGACGGAACCATTTTGGCCTGTAGCTTGAGCCAATTTCAATACACCCCCTTTCGGCCAGTATCGTCGTTGGCCTCACATTTCAATCCTCGAAATACTGCCTGTATGTCTGTGGTGGAAATGATCGTTCGCCTTGATCTTGACCGAAATGAATCGTTTTGAAACAGGCTGTTGTCTTTGAGTTAAAGACCATCCGCTACTACTTTGGTGACAAGGTATTCAACAAGCAGAAAAAATAGATGCCAGGGTGTTTTAATCCGGAGCGGTTGACACACCCTGGTGTTGGCATTCCGAAATCGGCTATATTTCTACAACGACTTTACCCATGGCATGACCGCTGGAAAGACGGTCATGAGCGTTTCCAGCTTCCTCAAGGGAAAATCCCTGTTCATCCAGTATCGGACGCAAACCACCCGCATCAACGATTTCGGCCAGCTTCCTGAGAATCTTGGCGTGTTCTTCCCGTTTATAATTGTGGATCATCGGGATTAACATGAACACGACATGCAATGACAGCCCTTTAAAATGCGCGACTGACAGATCCAGCTCAACCATGGCCACGGTCGAAGCAACTTGGCCATTGAGGGCGGCCGCTTCAAAGGAATTTGCCATGTTCGCACCGCCAACTGAATCGAAAACAACATCAAAACCGGCGCCGTCGGTATACTTGGCAACGTAATCGGCAACCGGTTCGGTCTTGTAATTTATTCCGGTAGCCCCGAGTTCTTGGATCAGTGCCAGCTGCCTGTCGCCGCCGCCTGTCGCACAGACATCAGCTCCGAAATGACGCGCCAGCTGCAGCGCAATGTGACCAACGCCACCGGAACCGCCATGGACCAGCACTTTCTGGCCCCGGGCAACGCCGGCCCGTGTCAGCCCTTCATAAGCCGTGATACCCACCAAAGGCAATGCGGCAGATTCACGCATCGTAAGGGTTTCCGGTTTGTGAGCGATCAAATTGGCATCCGCAACCATGTATTCTGCAAGGGTACCCGGCAAATCACCCAAGCCTCCGGCACAGCCGTAGACCTCATCGCCAACAGCATATTCAGAGACACCCTCACCCACCGATTCGACAGTGCCGGCGAAGTCCATACCCAAAACAGCTGGCAGCTCCGGTGAAATCGGCAGCTCCCTACCCATCTCGCGAATCATGGTATCGACGGTATTGATGCTGGTGGCAGCGACCTTAACCAATACGTGGCCCGGCTTAACCTCCGGTTTGGTGATTTCCGCAGACTCAAATACACTGGAACTGCCAAAATTTCGGATTATCATGGCTTTCATTGATTCTTTCTCCTTTAGTTTTTGTCCTGACAGGATATTCATGATTTCAATTGCCCCCGGCAATGGCTAAGAATAATAGTTCGCACATTCCACTATCGCAAGTAGGCACTTTTTAATGGCGTAGTAACAAAATGGATACCAATGGATTGGACAATGCGACTCACGACATAAAAATGAGATATCGTCCTCCCTGAATTGCAGCGGGATTCCGGCTATCCCCGGCGCAGCAACCGCCAGGCGCGGCGAAAAGCAACCGGGCCGCCCGCCAGTGGATGGCTCTTCCCTGATCTCCACAGGTGATAGGGTGTCATGGAAACATGACGCCATCCCTTACCCTATCATGGAGCCCCGCATGCCAGAGAAAACCGAACGTGACGTGGAAAAAGCCTGTTCAGTGAAGCAGACCGTGGCCAAACTGCGGCGACCGGCCAACTGCCTGGAGCCGAACCAACCGTTTACGATTCAGGTCACCGGCGAACGCATCCGCGTACCGACCGGGGCGGTCTTCAATGTCGAGCACGAACCGGAAGGCCGGACGGAAAAACTCGAGTTTCAGTTCAAATGCGAGAATTGAAGGCCATTCTCTCCGGCTGGTTCACCCCCCGGAAGCATCGGTTTCAAGATAAGGATTGGGGCAAGGCCGGAGGGAGCAAGACATCCCGCGCCGGGACGTGCAGGTATCCCGGATCTCAGCCACACACGCCTGGGGGCCGTTTAAGGCAATGATGGAGGCGATCTGGGTTCTCATGGCGAACAGGATTTGATTTTTTCGCGCAGGCAACGATATCACGGTTTTCAACCCGCCGTTGAGAACATCCATACTGGAATTTATCGGAATTTTCTCGAACCACGTTATGTCTTCGTTGACATAGTATGAGAAAAGTGGTACCCGCCATTCGCCCTGGTTTGAATCTGTTGTTTTGTATCGCTTCTGGAGTTTGATCATAATTTTCTGAATGAAACGGAGTGTAAATGACCAGTATAGCAAAAGTAGTCCCCCCCCGCCAACTGATTGGTGATGGGCCTTGGTGCCGGGACCACACCCATATCCCCTACACTTTTGACGAATACATTCATCGGATTCGGCGGTTTCACGGCTATGCCGCCCCCGGACTGATCCTGGGCGGTAAGATGGTCAGCATGGCCTTGGATCGCTTGGACGAATCCATTTTGTTCGATTCGGTATGTGAAACCGCTTTTTGCCTTCCTGACGCCATTCAAATGCTGACCCTGTGCACCACGGGAAACGGCTGGCTCAAGGTGGTTCCGCTGGGACGTTTTGCCTTGAGCCTTTATGACAAGCTCAACGGCAGCGGGTTCCGGGTCCATATCGATTCTGCCAAAATCAATGCCTGGCCGGAGATAAAAGCATGGTTTTATAAGCTCAAGCCAAAGGCGGAGCAGGACAATGACCGGCTGCATGAAGAAATGGCGACGGCCGGCGAGAACCTGTTTTCGGTTCAGACCATACGGATGCAACCGGCCTTTCTTGAAAAGCGCGAGGTCGGCCCCACCGCCGATTGCCCCATCTGTCATGAGGCCTATCCGGTTCGACATGGCCGGATCTGCCGTGGATGCCAGGGATCGGCGCCCTACCGCCAACCAAGGCAGGGAGCGTCGAGCCCGATTCAGGATCAGCCGCCACTCAAGGTCCTGCCCCTGGCGGATGCCGTGGGGCACCGTGCCCTGCACGATATGACCCGTGTGGTTCCCGGCCAAGCCAAGGGGGCGGCCTTTGTTCATGGCCAGCGGATCGCCGCGGGCGATGTGTGCCGGCTGCAACGGATGGGCCGGGCCAATGTGTATGTGGCGGATGACGTGCCTGAAAGGGACGGATGGGTTCATGAAAATGATGCGGCCTTGGCCTTCGCCCGGGTTATGGCCGGACCCGGGGTGGCCTTTGAGACGCCTCCCAAAGAGGGAAAAATCAATTTTACCGCTGCCGACGACGGGTTGTTGACCATTGACGAGGCCCGACTCGAGGCCTTCAATCTGGTTCCGAACGTCATGTGCGCCACCCGCAAGGGGTATTCGATTGTGAAAACCGGACGGCCCCTCGGCGGCACCAGGGCCATCCCATTGTTCCTGCCCCGCACCGATTTTGAAAAAGCCCTCACGGTGCTTGGTGAAACACCGGTGTTCCGTGTCCATCCCCTGCGCCGGGCACGGGTGGGGGTATTGATCACGGGCACCGAAGTGTTCAAGGGGCTGGTCGAGGACGGGTTCGAGTCGATCCTTCGCGCCAAGATTGAAAAAATCGGATCCCGAATCGTCGGTTCGCTGGTTGTCCCCGATCAGCGGCAGGCGATTGTCGACGGCGTTCAAGAGCTGATCGCTGGCGGTGCCGATCTGCTGGTGACCACCGCTGGTCTGTCCGTAGATCCCGATGATGTCACTCGCCTGGGGTTGCTGGACGCCGGGGTAACGGATTTGCGCTTCGGCATGCCGATTTTGCCGGGAGCCATGACCCTTTTAGCCCGCATCGGAGCCGTGGATGTGCTCGGGGTGCCGGCCTGCGCCCTCTATTATCAGACCACGGCCCTGGATTTATTGCTACCCCGCCTTCTGGCCGGTGTGTCCGTCACCCGGCAGGACCTGGCCCGAATGGGACACGGCAGTTTCTGCCTGTCTTGTGAATCTTGCAGTTTCCCCAAATGTGCCTTTGGCAAATAGACATTCGGCATTTTCGACCTGAGCGGATCGCGAATCGATTGACGCGGCAGGGGAATCTTGGGCCGCGCGTTATTTTATCATCGAACCAGAGGAGAAGACCCAATGACCACAAGTAAGGCGTTCAGTATCTGCGGTATGTGCACGGCACGTTGTCCCATTCAAGTGGATTCGGAAAACGGAACGGTGAAGCGCATTCGGGGCAACCCCCATGTCCCGGCCATGACCGGGGTTTGCCCGCGGGGGGTGGCCGGAACGGCATTGATTGAAGATTCCGAACGGCCCCAGACGCCGCTGATCCGCACAGGCGAACGTGGTGAAGGCAAGTGGAGGGAGGCCTCCTGGGACGAGGCCCTGGATTACGTTGCCGGTCGATTGACGAAAATAAAAGAGAAATACGGCGCCCGGGGGATCGCCTTTTCCGATCGGGGCGGCCCTTTCAGGGATCACCACCGGGCGTTTTTGCGCGGCATCGGAACCCCTAACTACTGCAACCACGACTCGTCCTGCGCCCGGAATATCCAGCATGCTGCCATTTCCCTGACCGGTATGGGGCGAAAGGCCGTGGCCTACGACCTTAAACACGCCCGTCACGTGGTGCTGCAATTCAGGAATATTTTCGAGGCCGTCAATATCCAGGAAGTAAGCAATCTCATGCATGCCATGGATAATGGCTGCAAGCTGACCGTGATCGACGTTCGTGCCAATATCTCGGCAACCAAGGCCACCCGGTACCTGCAGATCCGTCCCGGTACCGACTATGCCTTCAACCTGGCGGTAATTCACGAACTGATCGCCCGGCGTCTATACAATGAAGCCTTTGTCCAGGCCCACGTGGCGGGCATGAATAAACTGGAACAGTTCGTCAAACCCTACACCCCGGAATGGGCGGAACAAGAGACCGGCATCCCTGCCACCCAGTTGCGGGCATTCGTCAAGGAACTGGCCGAGGCCAGCCCCGCCGTAATCTGGCATCCGGGCTGGATGGCCGCACGCTACAAGGACTCCTTTTACATCTGCCGTTCCATTTACACCATCAATGCCCTGTTGGGAGCCTACGGGGCCAAAGGGGGATTGCCCTTTGTCAGTAAACCGGGCGATGTGGGGAAAAAAGGGTTGAAATCCTTTATGGACCTGTATCCCAAACCCGAAGAGAAACGGGCCGACGGGGTGGGTTGGCGGTACCCGCAATTCGAGACGGGCCCCGGTCTGCTCCATTTGATGTTCGAGGCCATGGAAACCGCGGATCCCTATCCGGTCAAGGGGTACATTGCCTATCGTCACGATCCGTTGATGGGGTATCCCGACCAGGAGCGGATCAAGGAACTCTGGAGCAATCTCGATTTGCTGGTCTCCATTACCTTCAGCTGGTCGGATACGGCCTGGAACGCCGATGTGGTCCTGCCCCTCTCCCCTTACCTGGAACGCGATGACGTGATCGCCACCAAAAATGCCCTGAAGCCGCAATTTTTCGTTCGCCAGCGGGCGGTGGCGCCCCGTTATAACACCCGGGCCGACTGGGAAATTTTCGGCGGCCTGGCCAGGCGGATGGGATTGCCCGACCTGGCCTTCGACTCGGTGGAGGATTTGTGGAATTTCCAGCTGGAAGGCACCGGCGTGTCCATCGGGGATTTCAATGCCACCGGCATGGTTCCGCTGGCCGACGCGCCCATTTACAAGGACATGGAAACCTTCAAATTCAAAACCCCCAGCGGCAAAATCGAGCTGGTATCGGACCGCCTGGAAAGCAATGGGCTGCCATCCCTTAAACCTTACGAATCACCTCAATCACCGCCGGAAGGCCAGTTCCGCCTGACCTTCGGCCGCTGCATTCTGCATACCCAGGGCCACACCGTGAACAATCCGGCCCTGTTTGATAAAATGCCTGAAAACCTGCTTTGGATCAACCGCAAGAAAGCCGAGGGCATCGGTGTGGACGACGGCGACACCGTTCGGGTTTCCCAGAACGGCCATTGGGAGACCATCCGGGCCAAGGTAACCGACATGATCCATCCCGAGGCGATATTCGTGATCCACGGATTCGGTCACCAGTTGGCCGCTGAAAGCCGCGCCTTTGGCAAAGGGCTTGCGGACAACAATTTCATGTCCGGCGGATTGACTGTCTGGGACCAGGCCGGCGGCGCCGTCGCTTACCAGGAGCATTTCGTGAAGGTGGAAAAGGCGTGACAAGCTATCGGGACATTGAGTGGCCGCGCGGCCACTCAATGTCCCACCGCCCGGCATGATAATCTTGGTCGGTCCACTATTACAGAGTCATTTATTAAAGATTCATCGAGATCATCTTTGCTGCACGGTCAATGCCCAGACCTGTGATTCGTTGGAGTCCAACTTCAGGAGGGAACTTTTCCGGTTAAGATACATCGACATAGTTTCAACATCTATGAAAAAGGCCAACCACAACATATAGTGGTTGGCCAATTATTTGCTAAACCTGCTAATGCCAGAAGATGTCTTTTCATGGGGCACTGTTGGGCTTTTTTCTTGTACTTTTTAACGGTGTAGAATTTGACAGCGGTTGTTTACCTTGAAATAGGTCTCAGACCGTATCCGAGACAAATGGATACGGCCTGTTTTTACACTCAACCCCAAAATGCCCAAAGCGAATTTTAGATTCGATCCAGTGTGCTCCTTACGCCATCGAAATTGACTTATGCAACGTGGGTATAGAGTTTTTACTTCTTTTTGGATGAGGCATCCTGAATTTAAGGTGCAATGTATTTTCGCCTGCAGAAAAAGGAAAAAAGTTGTATAACGTCACCTGCCTGTTCGACCTGCCATTGTTTACAATGTTTTAACAATTGGGTTAGAAAAGCACTGATAGCTTGATCGGTTAGGGCATTCTCAGCAGGCTTGTCATGATACTGATAGAGCTGTTGGCCCCACTTCACGCAATAATGGATTTTTTTTTGATGGATCACTTTCTGGGTGGACAAATACAGCTTGAATTCCTGTATCCTATTTACCCCCTTATAGTGTTGCAATGCTCATCGTAAAATACGGTTAGCAACCCAAATTTGGCTCTAACCCGTCTTTTTTTGCAATATGCAAAACCTTTGATTGTTGACGGTTAATCGAAAAATCTTTGATTAATCAAGGAGATATGGTAGATAAAAGGAAAACTAGGTAGAAATCAATTTTTTGTGCAAATCCCCAAAAACATTCAACCGATGCTCATCGTATTGCGTTGAGTAACTAGTGTTCATCCAGAAATAGGAAAATTGGGTCGAGATCAAGGCGCGCGAAAAATTTTACCGCCCCGTATAGATCACGGGATGTCCCACAGGCATATGGCTGATATTCCGAGGATAAAATTTTGAGCGCAACGCAGATATCGGACAAATTGGCCATTTATGGGTGGGTACTAACTGATGATAGATCCTTATAGGAAAACGTCATGTCTATAAAGATGAAAAATTTGGATGCTGGATTAGGTGTTGTGTTCATTGGTGAGGGAATAGTCGCCGGTGAAGAGATTATTCATTCAAATAGGACACTTTTATCTTTTAAAGAAAAAATTAAAACCAGTAAATACTGCATTGTAGACTATTCTTATGCTTCTAATTTCGATGTGTCAGCGTCTGAAATAGAAACTATAGCGGCCCAGGATAAAGAAATTTCAAAATACTTACCCGAATACATTGTAGCAATTGTAGCAAAAAAAGATGTCGAATTTGGTGTCTCACGTATGTGGGAAACTCTTATTGAAATTAATGATCTACAGTGGGAGACAATGGTCTTCAAAGAGAGAGATGATGCTGAAGAATGGATAAAGCATAAAGTTAAAGAAAAATATGATATTGATCTAACCTTTAAATTCAGCGAACCCAAAAACCGGGCCGTTGATTAATTTGTTGAGTTTTATATAAGAGCTGCCGATATGCGTTGATAATCATCAGCGTACCACTTTAATCTTAAAGGACATTCTCTTGCCTACGCATTTGCTGACCAAATGAAGAGCACCGTCAAGGCCGTTTTGAACCCGTTCGGCAGATTTTTGTTTGACGGTATCAAGGGGTCAACAGAATTGGTCGTTTAATCGCTCTGTAATGAGACATAGGGTAGCTGCATATCACGCATGGCTTTTCCGGTTTTTCAGTTATTGTAGAGCCACAAATTTCACACACATAATAATTGGGTTTCATATCTTCAATTTTTCTGGCTAACAGTCTGAAAAATACTCCAGAATATTTTTTGATATCATTTATCATCTCTTCGTGTTGTTGATGCGATTTCCAGGAATACATGCAACTTTTTACAGCCTGTTCATGTGACTCAGATGATAATTCTTTTAGAATTTCCGGGTAAAATTTATTTATTTTTTCTAACTCTTTCATGGATGCAGTATTTAGATTTTCCTTGGTGTTGGAAATGGATACGGATATTTCTATTTTTCGTAGCGTTGTTCCTAAAGAAACGATTAATTTTTGATAGTTATCTGCATGTATTTTCTCAGAGACTGATAATGTGGAAAAAAGATATGCAATATTTTGATAATCTTCAGAAAGGGCTTTCTGGCAATATCCATCATAATGCTTACTGGCGATCATCTCTGTTCTATAAGCTTTTTTTAGTAAGTCAATGGTCAACGGGTATCGTTTTTCATATTTATCCCCATCTGCCACAGCGAAAGATTTTAGGGTTGCAAGAGGCGAATAGAAAAAAAACAGAGTAGAGAAATACAATAGTTGTCTTCTTGAAATCATAACTTCCTTAGAAGTGTCGAATTTACCATGAATTAATAAATACCGGACATTGATTACAATAGACGTCTTGTTAACACCCAATACAGGGGGCCAAATAGCCAATTCCAGCATATCATCTAATTTGAAGGATATCGCTAAAACTTAAACCCCGGCTTCACATAAATTGAGTTCTGTATGATCCATACCGCAACGACCGATAGCGCAGTCCAAAAGCGTTGTCCTGGGTGCGGAGCCTGCCCTGAAATGGTGGAGTTCTGCCCCCCGCGGTGCGGGATCTGCGACACGCCAAGGCCGCAGCGAGGTCGAAACATGAAGCGCACCCCCTGACAGCAGGTCTTCATGCAGACGTTCAGACACAGTTTTTGGCAAGGCCGGAGGAAGGAAGATGTATCAGGCATACCGAGACGACCGGTAACGCCGCCAAAATCATTGCCTGAACGTCTACAATACTTTGCGGATACCTCTCACCGCCTGGCTGATGCGCATGTTGTTTTCGATGAGGGCAAAGCGCACATAGTCGTCGCCGTATTCGCCGAATCCCAGGCCCGGCGATACGGCCACCTGGGCCTCACGGATGAGGAATTTGGAAAACTCCACGGACCCCATCTTGCTGTATTGCTCCGGGATTTTTGCCCAGACGAACATGGTGCCCTTGGGGCTTTCGATTTCCCAGCCGGCCCGCGACAATCCGGAAATAAGGGCATCGCGCCGTGATTTATAGGTATCGCGGATCTCGGCCACGCACTCCTGGGGGCCGTTCAAGGCAATGATTGAGGCGATCTGGATCGGCTGGAAAATCCCGTAGTCCAGGTAACTTTTTATGCGCTTCAGGGCGGCGATGGTTTCCGGGTTGCCGACGCAATAGCCGACCCGCCACCCGGCCATGGAGTAACTCTTGGACATGGAGAAGAACTCAACCCCCACCTCCTTGGCCCCCCTGGCCTGCAGAAAGCTGGGGGCCACGTATCCGTCGAAGGTCAGATCGGCATAGGCGAAATCATGGATCACCATGATGTCGTGTTCCCTGGCAAAATCCACCACCCGCTGGAAAAAATCCAGATCCACCACTTCCGTGGTGGGGTTGTGGGGGTAGCTGAGCACCAGCACCTTGGGCCGGGGCCAGGTCTGCTTGGTGGCCTGGATCAGGTTCTCGAAAAAATCCTGGTCGGGGCCTGCCGGGATGCCCCGCACATCACCGCCGGAAATAATAGAGGAGTAAGGATGGATGGGATAAGTGGGGTTGGGGGCAAACACCACGTCGCCGGGCCGAATGGTCACCAGAATCAGATGAGACATGCCTTCTTTGACGCCGATGGTGACGATGGCCTCCCTTTCGGGATCGATGTCCACATCGTAGCGGCGTTTGTACCAGTCGCTGATGGCCATGCGCAGTTTGGTGATGCCCATGGAGGCCGAATAGCGATGGTTCCGGGGATTCTGGGATGCCTCGGTAAGCTTGTCCACAATGTGCTGGGGCGTGCCGATGTCCGGGTTGCCCATGCCCAGGTCGATAATGTCTTCCCCGGCGCGCCGGGCTTCCATTTTGATCTCGTTGACGGTGGCGAACACATAGGGCGGCAAACGGTCCAGCCTGGCGAATCGGGTCATGATGCCTTCCTTTTAGGTAAATATGGGCGGTGTTATAGTTTTTAAAAGTCGGTCAGAAAGGGCTTGAATATAAAGATAAATATAATAGTCACCGAAGATTGTCAAAATTTTATTGGCCGTGTCGGCCGCAACGCGGCGGCATGGCCCGATCAGCGTCGGCGACCCGGGTCACGGGGATCTTTATCCACCAATATCCGTGGAAATGGGTTTGACTTTTTGGTGGTATCAGATTAGTTTTACGCCTATTTACAGCGCCTGTTCTATACGTTGCCGTCCGGCCGGATCGAGGTGGCCTGACCTTTCAACCCAAAGGATCCACAGCGTATTCTGAAGATATGAGATTGATCCCAATACCGTCTTTGGGCAGAGACAGGGCGTTTTGACAATGAATCCACCAATCAGCCGAATAACCGTCAGGAGTATTTGAATGAAAAAAAAGCTGACCTATGCCGATGCCGGCGTCGACATCGACAAGGCCGATCACCTTGTCGATGCCATAAAAAAGATCGCCAAGAAAACCCGAAGGACCGGCGTCATGGGTGAAATCGGGGGATTCGGCGGCCTGTTCTCCCTGAACACCGCCAATATGGAAAGCCCGGTGCTGGTCAGCTCCACGGACGGTGTGGGCACCAAGCTGAAGATCGCCTTTTTGATGGATCGCCATGACACGGTGGGCATCGACCTGGTGGCCATGTGCGTGAACGACATTGCCGTTCAGGGCGCCAGGCCCCTTTTCTTCCTGGACTACCTGGCCACGGGAAAGCTCAAGACCGGCACGGTCACCGATATCGTCAAAGGCATCGGCGACGGATGCATACAGGCCGATTGCGCCCTCATCGGAGGGGAAACCGCAGAGATGCCCGGTTTTTACCAGGACAATGAATATGACCTGGCCGGCTTTGCCGTGGGCCTCGTCGACAACACCAAAATTGTCGACGGCTCGGAAATCCGACCCGGGCACCAGATCATCGGCATCGCCTCCAGCGGCCTGCACAGCAACGGCTATTCCTTGGTGCGTAAAATCTGCTTCGATGTGCTGGGGCTGAAGGTGGACAGCCACGTCCCCGAACTGGGAAAACCCCTGGGAGAAGAATTGATCACCCCCACCCGGATTTATTCGGAAACCATCCAGTCCCTGGTTCGCGATCTTCCCATCCAGGGGCTGGCGCACATTACCGGCGGCGGCATCACGGACAACATTATCCGCGTGATCCCCCAGGCCTGCGGTATCGCCATCAAAAAAGGATCCTGGGACATTCCGCCCGTCTTCCCCTTTTTGCAGGATGCGGGCAATGTCGATGAAAAAGAGATGATGCGCACCTTCAACAATGGCGTCGGTCTGGTAGCGGTGGTACCGGAGGAAAGCACCCAGGAAGTGCTTAACCGGCTGTCCGGCAGCGGCGAGAAAGCGTGGGCCATCGGAGAAGTGACCCAAACCCGTAAAAACGCGAGGTCCCGGGTTCAACTGGTATAAAGCCCGGGATCAGACCGCATTTGATGGGAGTATCCATGTTTAAAAAAATCATAGCGTCCATCTCCCGTTTGTTCGAATGGATCGCCGAGGGGCAGAAGCGGCAGCCGGTCTGCAAAACCTGAGCGCCCGGTAGTCGAAACCCCGGTCCGGGGTCTGCCAGCCGGAAAAAGAATCAGGGATAACCCGTTGATGGATGAAATGAGCACTTAAGCCGGAACGGCCGGTGAAAATGGCCGCTGTTTCGGTTTTTTATTGGTTGCCGGTCAGGCCCACCGGCAACCGATCGGAAAGAGAACCATGATTGTACTCGGTATAGAATCATCCTGCGACGAAACGGCGGCGGCGGTGGTGCGCGACGGGCGTCAGGTGCTCTCCTCGGTGGTGGCTTCGCAGGTAGCCGTCCACCACCCTTACGGCGGTGTGGTGCCGGAACTGGCCTCCCGCAAACACATCGAGGCCATCGTGCCCGTTGTCAACGGCGCCATCGCCGAAGCGGGTATCGACGAAACCCGGATCGATGGGGTGGCCGTCACCCAGGGGCCCGGCCTGGTGGGGTCGCTGCTGGTGGGATTCTCATTTGCAAAGGGGTTCGCTTACGGCCATGGGATTCCGTGGATTGGCGTGGATCATCTTGAGGGGCATATCAATTCCGTGTTCCTGGAACCGGACCCGCCGCCCTTCCCCTTTGTGGCCCTGCTGGTTTCCGGCGGTCACACCAGCATCTATCACGTGACCTCCCACCGGGAGTTCGAGCCGATGGGCCAGACCCGGGATGACGCCGCCGGGGAAGCCTACGACAAGGTCGCGAAAATGCTGGGGCTGGGCTATCCCGGCGGGATGGTGATCGACCGGCTGGCGGCCCGGGGCGATTCGGGCAAGGTTTTTTTCACCCGGCCGTATCTCGACAAGGCCCGGTTCGATTTTTCCTTCAGCGGAATCAAGTCGGCGGTGGGCCGTTATATTCAGACCCACCCGGACACCTACCGGGATGACCAGGCCCACATTGCCGCCGGATTCCAGGCAGCCGTAGTGGATGTGCTGGCATACAAAATCATCCGTGCAGCCGGAGAAAAGGGATGCGGCCATCTGGCCGTGGTGGGCGGTGTGGCCGCAAACCGGGGCCTGCGCGACGCCATCACCCGGGATGCGGCGGAAAAAGGCATTACCGTTCACATCCCCGCCCTTGACCTGTGCGGGGACAACGCCGCCATGGTGGCCGCCGTGGGTTACCATCGACTGAAAGCCGGCGAACGCGCCGGCATGGACGACGATGTCTATTCACGGGTAAAATTCAAACCCTGAGGCCTACTTCAGCTGACTGTCTTTGCTTCCGCGCCGATTAAAACCGGTGGTATCGGTCTGTTTTTTTTCGAGCGCCGACTGGCAGCTGACGCACAGGCGAACGCCGGGAACGGCCCTGCGGCGAGCTTCGGGGATAAGGCGTTCGCATTCCTCGCAATGGGTTGACCCCTCGCCATCGGGCAATCGGCTCCTGGCCAGCTTGACGGCATCTTCGACACTGGCGTCTATCTGATCCTGAACGGCCCCGTCGCGGGACCAGCCTCCGGCCATAAGTTCCTCCTACTTCAAAGTCTGCCGACTATTGATCGGACCATGAATACAATCTATCGGAACCGGTCGTCAACCCCTCGGGTTCTCGTATTTCAAGGCCCAGGGCCCCGCCAGGAACCTGCGCTTCAAGCGCAGAATCCGTTCCACCGAACGCACGCCCATCCGCCGGAGCCCCCTGTCGGCAACCAGCGCCTTGCGGATTTTCTCACACGCCGCCTGGATATCGGGCCCTTTGTGGCAGATCAGGGCGATGTCCACATCGGCAATCATGATCTGTCCGATGGTCGTGTCGATGGTGAGGTTGGGTTTGATCGCCCCCATGTCCAGGTCGTCCGTCATCACGACACCCTGGTACCCCATCCGGCCTCTCAGGAGGTCGGCGGTGACCGCCGGGCTCAAGCTGGCCGGCCATACCGGGTCGATACCGGCATAACGGATGTGGGAGAGCATGATGCCGGCCACCCGGCCATGGATGGCGGCCTGGAAGGGAACCAGATCCGAATCGGCCAGGGTCTTGGCATCGATGTCAAGGTCGGGCAATGCCAGGTGGCTGTCCAGGACCGTGCGCCCGATGCCGGGAAAATGCTTGGCCACCGCCATGATGCCGCGCCGCTGAAAATGGTCGATCATCGTGGCTCCCATGGCGGCGACCCAACCGGGGTCACTGCCGAAGGCACGGCCGGCCATGACGCTTTCCACCCCTTCGGGGGCAACGTCCAAAACCGGCGCCATGTCCATATTGATTCCCACACCGGTGAGTTCTCCGGCGGTCACCCGGGCAAAATGGGCGGCGTCGTCGGGATGCGTCATGGCCGGATTTCCGGGAAACTGGGTAAAGGGCGCCCTGAGCCGTGCCACCTGCCCCCCCTCCTGGTCGATGGCAATGAACAGTGGCGGCAGGCCGCAGCTGGCAGCGAAAGACTGGCAGTCACGGCACAGATGCCGGATCTGATCGGGTGTATCCACATTACGGGAGAAGAGAATCAGCCCCCCCACCTGCAGCGTACCGATAAGGAATTCCAGGTCATCGTTGAAATCGGTGCCGTCAAAGCCGACCATCAAGCGCTGGCCGGCCAGAAAATTACTTTCGGAAGGATGCATGGGTCTCTATTCCAGGTTGTATTTCTGGCCCAGGGATCTCTCTATTGAGCCACAAAGGGATGGAGGGGTCAAGGGTTCCAGACCAGTGCAATTGCATGTAGACTCCCGGATCGTCTTTGTACCTGAAACCAGGCACCCCATATTGCCGATCGATCAGACGTCGGTTGGACGCCTCTTCCCCTGAATCCTCGAATCCTTGCCGCGTTTAAAAAAGCCAGTAATACCCAACCCCGACAACCACCAGGCTGATGACGCGCAGCGTCTGGCCGAGAAGCAGCAGCTGCAGGCCCATGGCCGGCGAGAAAATCCCCATATAACGCGGCAATTGGTGGCGCAGGGCACGAACGGGAAATGCCACGACATTGCCCGCCAGAAGCGCAATCACGGTCTGCTTGACCGTCAGGACCCCGGCCTCCATCAGGGCGCCGGCAGCGGCGAAGCCGGAGGTAAACTCTGCGGCAAAGCTTAAAATGACAACGGACAGGGACTCCACCGGCAGCAGGCTCGTGACCACGAACCGGGCCAGCCACTCGCGTGCCGCATCAAAGCCGCCCATGGTGTTGACCATGAACACCAGGGTGTAGATGGGAACCACGTAAACGGCAATGCGGATCAGCCGCCCGGGCATCCGTTTTCGGATGGCCTGAACGATTCCCATGGGCTCCCGCCGGTCTTTGCCCCGCTGCGCCACGGGGTCGACCGCCGCTTCCGAGACCCAATCCGACGTGCAGAACAGACGGCCGTATATCATCACCAGCAGGGTCCGAAGGACCAGGGCCACAAACGTCAGCAGAAAATAAAGCGCCCCGGCACGACCGGTGAGGGGGATGACAATGAAAAAGGTGGTCGGCAGGTGAAGAAAATAAGCCGGCAGCTGGTTCATGAGATTGCCCAGAAACAATTGCCGCCGGGTAATCGTCGCCTCCTTGAAAAAGGACAGCAGCATGGCGTTGGCGGCCACACCGGAAAAAAAGGCTGTCGTGAAAGCGGCCGAACAGCGAGGGCCTATGTTGCTGAAGCGAAACAGGGGAGCGGCCACCACGGCCAGACGCCGGGTCCAGCCGGTGGCTTCGATCGTCTGCCCGACCACCAGTCCCAGGGCGATGAAAACAAGCAGGCGGGTCAGTGGGACGATGAGGCGCCGGGCCAGCCGATCGGCGGTCAGCCCATCCAGGTTCAGCCACCCCCAGCCGACCAGCAGAAGGGAGCAGGCCATTGAAATCGCCAGGGCCGCATAGGGCAGCCGCGCCTCAACTTGCCTCATGGGTGCTTTTTTTCTTGGCAAGGACCAGGGTCCAGTACCCCGGTTTGCGCTGCTTCAACGTGTTGACGTCTTCGATCACCTCTTCGTTGGCCAGGCAGCAATTGGCCACGGCCACACTGTTTTCAATCATGTGCTTCTCTTTCAGGGCGTCGATGATATCCCCTGCGTTGCGGTAGGCTTTCATGAAAACCACGTTATCCACGGTTTCCGAAAGCTGGCGCAGGCGGTGGCCCCCCTCGACGCCGGACAATACCAGCAGGGATTCCTCGCCTTCCACCAGCGGACGGTTCACCCGGGCGGCCGCAGCCTGATAGGCCGTAATACCGGGAATGGTGACCACCGGTGCGTCGGGCGCCAGGGCCAGCACATACTTGAGGACATACCCGTAGGTGGCGTAGGTCAGGGAATCGCCCAGGGTGAGAAAAGCCACGTCTCGCCCGGTTTCCAGTTCGGCGATGATGGTGCGGGCATGGGCCTGCCAGCAGGCCTCTTTTTCGGCCTGGTTCTTGGTCATGGGAAAAGGCAGCAGCCGCACGTCGCTGTTTTCGGGAATGTGGGGGGCGGCAATGGTGACGGCCTGGCTGTGTTCATTTTTGGTGGAGGAGGCCGCGAAGATCACCTCGACCCGGTTGATGATCCGGACCGATTTAAGGGGGATCAGGTCGGGGTCACCGGGCCCCACGCCGATGCCGTAAAGCGTTCCGTATTGGATAGTGTTCATGGTGTCGCCTGTTAGAAATAGGTTTTTAGGCTGAAGGCTGAAGCCGTTCAGCAGCGGGTAATCGTTTCTCGTTGTTGTGCCCTCTGAAAAAACAAACCGGCTCAGTCTTTTTCGCCGGCCATGACAATAAGTGCGTTGACCACGGCCGCAGCCACGTTGGAGCCACCTTTGCGGCCCACGTTGGTAATATGGGGGACGTCACACCCAAGCAGCAGGGCCTTGGATTCGGCCGCGTTGACAAAGCCCACCGGCAGCCCGACCACCAGGGCCGGGCGCACCCGGCCCGCCTCCATGTGTTCGATCAGCCGCAGCAGGGCCGTGGGGGCGTTTCCCACGACGTAGATACCGCCGGCGAGCGCCGGCAAAGCGACGTCCACAGCCGCCTTGGCCCGGGTGATGCCCTCCCGGGCGGCCGTCTCGGCGACCCGTTCATCGGCCATGTAACAGGCCACCGCGCCGCCAAAGCGGGTCAGGTCCCGCTGGCGGATGCCCACCCGCGCCATGTTGGTGTCGGTAATGATGGCACAGCCGCTGCGAATCGCGGCCACCCCGGACGCAATGGCCTCCGGGTGCAGCCGGATCATCCCCTGCCATTCAAAGTCCGCGCTCGTATGAATCACCCGGCGCACCACCTGCCACTGATCCGGCGGGAAGTCGTGGACGCCGGCTTCGCCGTCAATCATCTGAAAACTCAACCGCTCGATCTCATTGGGTTTCATCATTCAATCCTTTACTCTTCGTTTTATCGCGCCACTGCCGGCAGGCGTCTACAAAGTACCGGGCGGCGGGTGGACAGCTGCCGAAATGCAGGTGGACGTAGCTGCCCAGGGTCTGGCCGGCCGCAAAACCTTCGGCGGGCGTCTCCATGCCGGCCCGGTCGGTCACCCGGTAGACCCCGGACACCCCACCGGCGCCATCGGCGATGGTGGAATAATGAAATTCATGCCCCCGCATGATCTGGCCGGCCGGTCCCAGCACGGAGGGCTGCGTCTGGGCAATCTCCCGGTATCCCAGGGCCTTGAGCCGGTCCAGCATGCGGGTGCCGAAAGGCAGGCAACCGGTCATGGGGAACACATCACCATGGGTGTCGCCCATCTCCCGGCACAGGTACATGAATCCGCCGCACTCGCCGTAAATGGGCATATTCTTCCGGCTCAACTGCCGGATTTCCTGCCGCAGCGGACGGTTATCGGCCAGGTCGCTGGCATGCAGTTCGGGATATCCCCCTCCGAAATAAAGGCCATCCAGCCCCTCCGGCAGACGGTTGTCTGCCAGGGGAGAAAAATAGACCAGCTGGGCACCGGCCGCCGCAAGCAGTTCCAGGTTGTCCGGATAGTAGAAACAGAAGGCGGCATCCCGGGCCACACCGATGCGCACACCGGCAGGCTTTCCCATGGGGACCGGCCTCGATGGACGCCCCTGAAGATCGATTTCAGGCAGCCCTTCCAGCAACGCGTCGAGGTCGAGTCGACGTTCGACGAGCCCGGCCAGACGGATGCGATCCGCATCGGTCATATCGTGATCATCACGGGTCACCAGCCCCAGGTGCCGCTCGGGAATGGCGATCGTTTCATCACGCAACACACCGCCCAGCACCGGCATGTGCACATGGCCGTCCATGGCATCCTTCAGATAATCCAGATGGCGATCGCTGCCCAGGTGGTTGAACAGCACCCCGGCATAGGACACGCCGCGGTCAAACCGTTCGAATCCCTGTACCAGGGCGGCGGCACTGCGGGCCATGGCTCGTGCGCCCACCACCAGAACCACCGGCAGATCCAGCCACTTGGCCATCTGGGCGGTGGAGCCGGCCTCGCTGCGGCCGTCGTAGCCGTCGAACAGGCCCATGACCCCTTCCACCACGGCGATGTCGGCGCCGCCGGCTTGCCGGGCGAAAAGGTCCAGGTTATAGGCCTGGGAGAGCATCCAGCCGTCCAGGTTCCGGCTGGCACGCCCGGTGACCCGGCTGTGGTGGCCGGGATCGATAAAATCCGGCCCCACTTTGAAGGGGGCAACGGTATGCCCCCTGGCCGTAAGTGCGGCCATCAGCCCCAGTGTAATGGTGGTTTTACCGGCCCCGCTGTGGGTGCCGGCAATGACAATGCCTTTGATCGCGACCTCCTCAAAAGTCCCCTCTGGTCCGCGGCGTCAACCGTCGATGCCGGCGGACGCCAGTATGTCTCGCCCCGCGGAACCATACAGGTCCGGATAGAGCAGACAGCCGATGTGGTAGATTCCGTTGAGCAGCCCGAGGGTGGGCCGCGAAACCATGGTTTCGTCCACCTGGAACACCCGCCCCGTTTTGATCGCCCTGATGACGCCGAACCCCGGTTCGGCCATGATGGCCGCCACCGATGTCTGGTTCATTGCCCCCTGCTGGGAGAGAAACACGTCGATTTCGGCGGCATGGGAGAGCAGCCGTTCCTTGCCGTAAACGGCGATGTTATTGTTTTCACGCACCGGCGCATCGGCAGCCACATTGATCCCGCCGGCGGTCTCCAGTGCAAAAATGGCCATGGCCTGCGGGGTGAAGGTTTTCATTTTGCTGTGGATGGCTTCGAAATATACCCGCTCCCGTTTTTGCACCTGTGCCGACAGGCGCTTAAAGCCGGCCACCGAGCGCTCGAAAACGCGGATCATCCGGTCGGCCTGCGGCTCCCGATCGGCAAGCTGCCCCAGCAGGGACCAGTATCCCGCCAACTGGTCCACGGTCGTGGGCTGCAGCGACACCACCCGGATCCCGCTCTGACGCAACCGCCGCACCAGCCGGGGATACCCGCGGGCAATCATCGGCCGGATCAGCACCAGGTCCGGCCGGGCGGCCAGAAACCGTTCCGGATCGTCGTGGTAGGAAAAAACCGCTTTGCCCCCTGCCCCGGGCAGATGGACGGACTGGCCATCGATGCCCGCCAGCCGTGAGGCCGCCCCGAGGGCCAGCAGGTTCTCCGTATGGGCACCGTACAGGGAGATGATCCGGTGGTAGGGTCCGCCGTCCACCACGGATGGATCCACCTGAAGGTCGCCGGCCAGCCCGGCTCCCGCCAGGAACAGCCATACGGCCGCAACCCAGAATGAAATCTGTCTATTCCCCATCCTTCAATCCCCCAATCGGCTCCTTTTATATCGGACCTGAAGTCGTCCGGTAAAATCGTCAACGGACACCCGGGCCTGGATGCCGAATACGGTGTTCAGGTTCTGCGGCGTCAGCACATCTTCAGTGGGACCGCCTGCCACGACCCGGCCGGCTTTGATCATCACCATCTCCTGGCTGTATGCCGATGCCAGGTTCAGGTCCTGAAACACCGCAATCACCGTCCGGTTTTCAGCCTGCACCAGGCCGGCCACCCGGTCCAGCATCGTCAGGGCGTGGCAGACGTCCAGGTTGGCGGTGGCCTCATCCAGTACCAGCACCGGGGTATCCTGGGCCAGCGCCCGCGCAAAAATCACCCGCTGGCGCTCTCCCCCGCTCAAGGTGGTAACGGGACGGTCCTTGAAGGCGAGCACATCGCACTCGGCCATGGTCCGGGCAACCCGCTCCCGGTCCTCGGCGGAGGGGGCGCCGAATCGCGGCGTATGGGGATATCGCCCCATGGACACCACCTCTTCGACAGTAAATGGAAAATTGACGCGGTAATCCTGCGGCACCAGTGCAATCTGCCTGGCCAGCGCCCGCCGGCCGAAGGCGGCCAGGGGCCGGCCGGCATATCGGATATCACCATTCTGGGGCCTTCGGTGCCGGCAGATCAGGTCCAGCAGCGTGGTCTTGCCGCAGCCGTTGGGACCGATGATGCCGGTAAAGCGGCCGGACGCGAGATTGAGGTCCAGATCTTTAAAAATGGTTTTGCCCGGATGGGCGAAACCGATTCCGGAAAGGGAAAAGCTCATGATCAAAAGCCCTTTCCACCGGTCTGGCGCCTGCGGAACAGATAGCAGAAAAAAGGCCCGCCGATCAGTGCCGTAAGCACCCCGATAGGGATCTCATGGGGCAGCACGGCACGGGTCACCGTATCGGCACACAGGAGCAGGATCGCCCCCCCGAACAGGGACATGGGCAGCAGGCGCCGGTTATCCGGCCCCACCAGGGCACGCATCATGTGGGGAACCAGCAGGCCCACGAAACCGATAATCCCCGATACGGCCACGCAGGCGGCGGCCACCAGAGACGCAGTGACAAGCAGGATCCAGGGAACCCGCCGGGCATCTACACCCAGCGATCCGGCGGCCCGTCGCCCCAGGCACAGCAGATTCAGATCACGGGCGTAATAGATGAAGACCGCCAGGCCGACCAGGAGAAAGGCGGACGTCAGGCCAGCATCGGCCCAGGTTTTCGAAGCAAAACTGCCCATGAGCCAGAAAATGATCACCGAAACCTGCTCGTCGGCCACAAACTTCAGGAAGCTGATGCCGGCGGACAGGATCGCCGCCACGATGATGCCTGAAAGAATCAGGTTGTTGGCATTGGCCCCACCGGCCGACGAACTGAGGTAGACGACCAGCACCAGGGTGGCGGTTGCCCCGATAAAGGCGCACAGCGGGACGCTGTAAATGCCCGCCGCCGTCAGGTTCAGCAGGAGGGCCAGGGCAGCGCCGAAAGCGGCGCCGGCGGAAACCCCAAGGGTGTATGGATCGGCCAGGGGATTGAGCAGGATGCCCTGGAACACCACCCCGCAAAGGGCCAGTCCGCCGCCCACCGCAGCAGCGGTGAGGATTCGCGGCAGACGGACCTCCATGATGACGACCCGGGTCAGTTCGTCCAGCCCGCTGGTCAGCGCCGCGTTGCCCGTCAGGCTGCCGCCGACGACCCGCAGCACATCCACCCAGGCGATCTTCAGGTAACCCATGCCGGCCGACAGGATAATGGTCAGCAGCAGCGCCAGGACCATCAGACCGGTTAGGAGGCGGCTGCAGCGGCCCAGGCGCCGGATCGATTTGTCGGGTGTTGCGTCGGGCATAATTAATCCGTTCTCGCGCCCGCGATGGTTCCTGTCAATTTTAGCCAAGGGTCCCAGCCTTCTGCCGGCAGAAGGGGCGTCCTCCGCCGGCTCCCCGTCGCGAACCGGCAACGGCAGTGGCCTAAAACAAAAACCCTTCAAACCTGTCAAACGGTTCGAAGGGTTGCACCCGGTTTACTTGGCCCCAGACATATGACGGCCGGGAACCCTTTTCCAGGAAGGCGTCTCCGGCACCCAGGAAAGGCAGGTCTTCTGGCTTTCCCCACCCGATGGGCGCCTTCCCACACCGGCATCCCGGAGCAGTGGCACATGGTCCATCGGTTCCCTTTCGTTCCGTGTAAAGGGGCAGGGGTTACAGCGGCGGGACCGCTCCCGGTTTTCACGGGATTCCCTATTAAGCGAAACGCACCTTTATCTTCGCTTGTAAGTTAAATGCCCCGCCCTGTCAATGCCCAAAACATCTGCCAGCCTATCGCCCGGCGCAGGGATTCGAAACGCTTCTTCCCGGTTAAAATTTCCCGCGGGCATCAGGGATCGCCTGCTGGTGAAAAAAGGAGATCCATGGTTGAAAACCATATGATACTGATGGTATGCTTTCAGGTTGATAATTCCATAAAATGGAAGGCCGCCCAGAATGGGAGTCTTAAAAAAATATCATGTGGCCTCCGGGTCTTTCGAAACCGGCAATACCGATTCCCGCCTGCTTCAGGCATTTTTAGGCACCTGTGTGGGCGTTGCCGTTTTTGATGACACGGCCGGCGTCGGAGGACTTATCCACCTGTTGTTACCGGAGCCGGTCAGTGCCGGAAGCCTGGATCAGCCTGAAAAGTACGCCACCACCGGCATTCCGATATTCCTGCAGCAGCTGAAGCAAATGGGCGCCACCCGCGAAAACATGAAGGCCGTGGTGGCCGGCGGTGCCCTGGTGGGGCCCTTGACATCCCAGGACATCAATCTGGATATCGGTGGAAGAACGGCTGAAAACGTCTACATCGCGCTCCACAACGAGGGGATTGAGGTGGCCGGTGCGGAAACCGGCGGTTTTTTCACCTGCTGCCTTGAACTGGACATGCGGCACTGGGAATGCAGCATCCAGCCCGCCGGCTTCGATGCGGTGGACACGACCATCGCCGAATCATCGCCGACAAATGCAGACATCCAGCAGGCCATTGAAGCAATCAGACCCATCCCCCAGGTCGCCTTGAAGGTATTGCGGATCACCGATGATGGCAGTTACGACATCCAAAAAGTCACCGAAGAGGTAAAAAAAGACCAGGTGATCAGTGCCAGAACCATCCAATTGTGCAATTCGGCCATGTTCACCAAACGCCACGACGTGGCGTCTCTAGGGCATGCCCTGGTCTTTCTCGGACAGGAATTGTTTATCAGGCTGGTCATTTCGGCAGCCGTGCAGAGCTACTTCAATCAGGTGGGCAATGGATACAGCCTGTGCAAGGGAGGGTTGTACCACCACGCCATCGGCACCGCCATGATTGCTCAGAAAATTGCCGCCACGACAGGAAAAGCGGTTCCCGGCGTCGCCTACACGGCCGGACTGCTTCACGATATCGGCAAGGTGGTCCTCGATCAGTATATCACGGGTGCCTACCCGATGCTCTATCGGGAATTCCAGGACCGCCAATCGGAAATCATCGATGTGGAAACCCGAATCCTGGGTATGGACCATACCCGGGTGGGGGCGTTGCTGGCCCGAAAATGGTCCTTGCCTGCGCCGCTTACCGATGCGATCCGATATCACCACAATCCGGCCCAGTCCCGAAACAGCGACGCATTGACCACCATCGTCTACCTGGCGGATCTGCTGATGTCCAGATTCCACTCCGGCCTCGAACTGGAGCGCATGGGGACTAACAACCTGACCGACCACCTGGCACGGATCGACCTGTCCACGGCCCAGTTAAGCGACCTCGTCGATCTGATCCCGGGGAAAGTTTTCGAGCCAGCCGTGGAAAAGACCAACGACGAGCTTAACCCCTCAACCGATTGAGAACCCAACTCTATGGATAAACGCAAACAGGCTCAGTTGAAACAGCTCCCCGGTGTAGACCGTATTCTCGAGTATGGGGCCAGGGACCGACTGTTCGACGACATTCCCAAAACCGTCCTGCTTCCCGCCATCCGCGGCGTCATCGAGGCCCTGCGGGGACGGATACTCGAATCCGAAGCACCGGTGGACGACGGCTGTTTTTCCAAAGCCACGCTGGTGGCGGAAGTGAAGCAACGGGCCTGCAAAACCACGGCCCTTAAGCTGAAACGCACCGTCAACGCGACCGGTGTCGTGGTGCACACCAACCTGGGCCGTTCTCTGCTCGCACCGGCGGTTCTGGACCAATTGACGACAATTTCCAGCCGGTACTCCAACCTTGAGTTTGACCTGGAAAAGGGACAACGGGGTTCCCGTTACAGTACCGTCGAAGACATCCTGTGCGAGTTGACGGGCGCCCGGGCCGCCATGGTCGTAAACAACAACGCCGCTGCCGTTCTGCTTTGCCTGGACACCTTGGCCACCGGTCGCGAAGTGATTGTGTCCCGCGGGGAACTGGTGGAAATCGGCGGGGCCTTCCGAATTCCGGACGTCATGGCCAAAAGCGGGGCCATCCTGAAAGAGGTGGGGACCACCAACCGGACCCACCCCCGGGACTACGAAAACGCCATCGGTGAACAGACCGGCCTGCTGCTCAAGGCCCACACCAGCAACTACAGCATCGTTGGATTCACGGCTGCGGTGTCCCTCGCCGACCTGGTATCCATCGGCCGGCGCCATCATCTTCCCGTGATGGAAGACCTGGGCAGCGGCACCCTGGTGGATTTTTCCAAATATGGGCTGGACAAGGAGCCCACCGTCCAGGAATCTCTGGCCGCCGGGGTGGATGTCGTCACCTTCAGCGGTGACAAGCTGTTGGGCGGCCCCCAGACCGGCATCATCCTGGGTGACACCTCACACATCGACCGGATCAAGGCCAATCCGCTGACCCGGGCCCTGAGAATCGACAAAATGACCCTGGCGGCCCTGGAAGGCACCTTGCGGCTCTACCGGGACGAGCAGCAGGCGGTGCAACAGGTTCCCACCTTGAGGATGCTGACCACGCCGCTGACGGTCATCCGGGCACAGGCGGCAGCACTCAAATCCCGTCTTGAGGGACTGCCCGGCAGAACGCTCACGGTTGAACTGCTCGATTATTCCTCGAAGGCCGGCGGCGGTTCGCTGCCGATGCTGGACCTGCCCAGCTGCTGCGCAGGGGTTACCGTCGACGGGATATCGGCCAATGCCGTCGAGTTGTGGATGCGCAGCCATACTCCGCCCATTATCGGCAGAATCGAAAACGGTCGATTCATTATGGATCCCCGTACATTACAGGAAGAAGAACTGGATATTATCGTTAAGGCATTTGCAGACATGCTGGCCCATGGCACCGAGAGAAGGTAAATCGATGGCAAAACAAACCCCGGAGCTGTTCAAGAATCGAAGCGCGACAAAGGAATTCCTCTTCTCCCCTTCCGAAGACCTTATAGATGCAGGCAGCGAAAAGGAAATCTGCACCGACAGGGATAATGCCGCGGTCGCGCCCCCCAACGCCCTTTTCCCCGACATGCTCGACCGGAAGGGACTGGCCGATGCCATCGACACCCGTATGGCCACCGCGTCCATGCTGTGCGCCCTTGCGGTCAGGATGGACCGGCCATCCAGGGAAAGGCCGGACGGTCAGGAGGAAACCGGTTTAGGGGAAGACGCCGCCATGCCCGTCGCCAGATTATGCCGGGCGCATGACGGTGCCTGGGCAAAGACCGGTCGAAACCGTCTGGTCTGCGTGCTCCCCCATCTGGCCGTCACCGACGGCGGGAGGCTGGCCCGGAAACTGATGGATGCTGTCACCGATAACGGGCGCCCGCGCATCACCATCGGCGTTGCCACCTACCCGACGATCAATTATACGCGCGGCCAGATCGTCGATAATGCGGAAAAAGCCCTCGAGCACGCCGGCTTCTTCGGCCCGGGGACCATTACCCGGTTCGATGCGGTCAGTCTGAACATCAGCGGGGACCGCCATTACCAGGCCGGGGATATCACCGCCGCCATGGATGAATTCCAAAAAGGCCTGCTGCTCGATCCCGCGGACGTCAATCTGCAAAACAGCCTGGGGGTGTGCCATGGGGTATTGAAAGATTACGACAATGCCCTGGCCGCCTTCGAAAAGGCCATCTGGCTGGCACCGGAGGACGTGATGGCCATCTACAACAAAGGGTATGTCCTCCTGCTCCAGGGAAACCGGGAGCTGGCGCTGGAATGCTTCAGGCAGGCCGACGACCGCGAACCGAACGTGTTCGAAGTGGTCTTTCACATCGGCCAGACGCTTGTGGAAATGGGAAAAAATGAAAAAGCCAGGCCCTACCTGGAGGACGCTGTCCGCATCAACGCCCGCTCGGGGCCGGCATTCAAAAGTCTGGGCGCCTGCCTGGATGCGTTGGGGCTGACCCGGGAAGCCATCCAGGCCTACAAAAACGTGGTCAAAATATATCCCGAAGATGCGGACGCGCTCTCGATTTTAGGTCAGCTTTACACCCGGCTGGGGGAAAGCCTGGACGTGGCTGCCGTGCTGTGTGAGCAAAGTGTCCGCCTGCGCCCGGACGATGGGGTTTTCAGACATCGTCTGGGAAACGTGTACCTGAATCAGGGCAAGTTGGACCATGCACTGGCAGAATTTGAACTGGCCGACAGCCTCGGCCATGGCAGCCGTTCGCAGATCGAGGCGACGCAGGAGCTCATGATGGCGGCCAAGGCTTCCTGAAAGAAGGCCGGGAAGACGGGCGGCCATGCCATTCAACCGAAGTTGACCGGCCTGAACCGGCGAAGGTTGTTATCAGGGCTTTTGTGCTTATTGTAGACCTTTCTGACGGTGAATCGGCGGCAACGGTCGAAAGGAACGGCCCAAGAAAAACAAATGCCATCCGGATGAGTTTCCACGCGGCCCGCCGCTGGAACCTTGTAAATGCGAACGTTGAGAAAGATCAAAAACAAGGAGAACCCCTTCCATGCCCATCTATGAGTACCACTGCAACGGATGCGGTCACAATTTCGAGTATCTGGTCCTGGGCGGCAGCGAGCCGGACCAGTGCCCCGACTGCAAAGCAAACAAGGTCTGCCGCCTCATGTCCACCTGTGGCTTTGTCAGCAAGGGCAGCGGCGGCGAAACCGTGAGTCAGTCGGCCGGCGCCTCCTCATGCACCGGGTGCAGCGCCTCCAGCTGCGCCGGGTGTGGTCACTGATGGCCGGCGGCACCGTCACCATCGGCACCCGGGGCAGCCAGCTGGCGCTGTGGCAGGCCAACTGGGTCAAAAATGCCATCAGCGGGCACCATCCGGAGATCACCGTAGAACTGGCCATCATCAAGACCCGGGGGGACAAGATTCTCGATGTGCCGCTGGCCAAAGTGGGCGGCAAAGGCCTGTTCGTCAAAGAGATCGAAGAAGCCCTGCTGGACGGCCGCATCGACCTGGCGGTGCACAGCATGAAAGACATGCCCGCCGATATTCCCCACGGCCTGTGCATCGGTGCGATTCCCGAGCGGGAAGAGCCCCGTGACGTCCTGATCACCCGCAGCGGACGGCCACTCGACCAGTTGAAAAAAGGATCGCGTGTGGGTACCAGCAGCCTCCGCCGCTCGGCCCAGCTCCTGCATGCACGGCCCGATCTGACGATCGTTCCCTTGCGCGGCAACCTGGACACCCGCTTGAAAAAGCTGGCAAGCGAGTCGCTGGATGCCATCGTCCTGGCCGCCGCCGGCATTCGCCGCCTGGGACTGGCGGACCGGATCACCCAGACCCTGGACGAATCGATCATGCTGCCGGCCGTGGGCCAGGGCGCCCTGTGCATCGAAACCAGGGAGAAAGACCCGCGCATCGCATCGGTGGTGGCTGCCCTGGACGATCTGCCCACCCGGCGGGTGGTGATGGGCGAGCGTGCATTTTTAAATCGTCTCGAAGGCGGCTGCCAGGTTCCCATTGCCGGTCACGGGCATATCGACGAGAAGGGCTACACCCTCACCGGCCTGGTCTGTGATGTGGACGGCTCCCACCAGATCAAACAGGCCCTGACCGGGCCTGAAGCCGGGAGCGAAAAGGTCGGACTGGAACTGGCTGAAGCGCTTCTGGCCGAAGGTGCCGGAGAAATTCTGGAAAGGCTGAACGCAGATGCAAAGCAATGATAAAACAGGCCGCGTGTTTCTGGTGGGTGCCGGCCCGGGCGACCCCGGCCTGATCACGGTAAAGGGCGTGGACTGCATTGCCATGGCCGATGTGGTCGTCTACGACTATCTGGCGTCGCCGGCCTTGCTGGCACACGCCAATCCCGATGCGGAAATGATCTATGTCGGGAAAAAGGGAGGCGATCACACCCTTCCCCAGGATGGCATCAACGCCCTGATCGTGGAAAAGGCCAGGCAGGGTAACACGGTGGCCCGGCTGAAGGGAGGAGATCCCTTTATCTTCGGCCGGGGCGGCGAAGAAGCGGAAGTGTTGATCGCCGCGGGCATTCCCTTCGAAGTGGTTCCGGGTGTTACCGCCGCCATCGGTGCGTCGGCCTACGCGGGGATCCCCCTGACCCACCGGGACTATACGTCGGACGTGGCCTTTGTCACCGGCCACGAGGACCCCACCAAATCCGAATCCAGTGTGGACTGGAAAGCGCTGGCGACCGGCATCGGCACCCTGGTTTTCTTTATGGGGGTCAAGAACCTGCCGACCATCACCGGCAACCTGGCTGCCAACGGGCGACCGGCGGACACCCCGGTGGCAGTGATCCGCTGGGGAACCACCCCCAAGCAGAAAACCGTAACCGGCACACTGGCCACCATCGTCGATGAGACCCGGCGGGCAGGCATCAAAGCCCCGGCCATCATCATCGTTGGCGGGGTGGTCAACCTGCGAAAAACCATGCGGTGGTTCGAAAACCGACCCTTGATGGGACGACGCATCGTGGTCACCCGGGCCCGTGAGCAAGCCAGCGGACTGGTTCGGCAATTGACGGAATATGGCGCCGAATGCATTCAGTGCCCCACCATCCGGGTGGTACCGCCGAAGGACTGGGAACCGGCAGACAAGGCCATCGAAGCCCTCGACCGGTATGACTGGATCGTCTTTACCAGCGTCAACGGGGTGGATTTTTTCTTTCGGCGCCTCATCGAAAAAGGACTGGACGTTCGGGCGCTGGGGCACATCAAGACGGCCACCATCGGGCCTGCAACCGCCCACCGGCTCCAGGCCCGGGGACTGAAAAGCGACATTGTTCCGGAAAGCTACCGCGCCGAATCCGTGGTGGATGCTTTTGCCGCCACACCGGTCAAGGGCAGCAGGATTTTACTGCCCCGGGCAAAAGAAGCGCGCAGCGTGCTCCCCGTCGAGTTGACCCGCATGGGCGCCACGGTGGACGAGGTGACGGTGTACGAAACCCGGCGCGTGGAAGACAACGCCGCAGAATTGATCGCCCGTCTCGAAGACGGGACCATCGACATGGTGACCTTCACCAGTTCGTCTACCGTGAAAAACTTTCACCGGCTGCTGCCGCCGGACCGCGTCCGAGACCTGATGGACGGTGTCACAGTGGCCAGTATCGGCCCCATTACCTCTGAGACGGCCAGGGATCTGGGCCTGTCGGTGACCATGGAGGCGCAAACCTACACGATCCCCGGCCTGATTCAGGCCATTTTGGGCCATCAGGCGTAAGGCAGCGCGAAAGCACTGCGCAGCAACAGCCGGTGGCGCCGGAAAACTGCAATGGGAAAAAGCATGGACAACAGCATGGCCCCGGTCGGCGAGTTGGTCGACCGTGAAAAACGTCATTTGAACTACCTACGGGTTTCCATTACCGACCGCTGCAATCTCAGGTGCCTTTACTGTGTGCCGGAGGGCCGCATCCCGAAACTGGGTCATGACGACATCCTGAGCTACGAAGAGATCCTGCGTCTGATAAGGATCGGCATCCGGCTCGGTATCAGAAAAGTTCGCATCACCGGCGGAGAGCCCCTGGTCAGAAAAGGGGCCATTGACCTGCTGGGCCGGTTGGCCCGTATCCCGGAATTGAAAGATGTATCGCTGACCACCAACGGCGTCCTGCTGGCTGCCAACGCCCAGCGCATATTCGACGCCGGCATTCGCCGCATCAACGTCAGCCTGGACTCGCTGAACCCGGAAAAATACGCCCAGATCACCGGCTACCATCAGTTCAATCGGGTTTGGGAGGGCATCCAGCGGGCCCGGAAAATCGGTTTCGCGCCCATCAAGATCAATGTCGTGGCCATGCGGGGCATCAACGATGACGAAATCCTCGACTTCGGCAGGCTGTCAATAGACCATCCGTTCCACATCCGTTTTATCGAATACATGCCCATCGGAAACAGCAGGACCAGTTCCACGGATCAGATTCTGACACCGGAAATCCAGCAAATGATCGCCACCATCGGCGAGCTGATTCCGGTGGACAACGGATACAGCGACGGGCCGGCCAGGCGCTTCCGCATCGCAGGCGCCCGTGGAGAAGTCGGGTTCATCAGCGCGTTGAGCCATCATTTTTGCAGCCATTGCAACCGGCTGCGCCTGACGGCAGACGGAAAGCTTCGTGCCTGCCTGCTTTCGGACCACCATGAGCCCGTCAAAGAGGTGTTGAGAAATGGCGGATCAGATGAACAGATCGCTGAAATATTTAGAACCGCGGTGCGGCAAAAAGCGGCCAGGCATGATCTTTGCCCCAATGGGTTCACAACCGTAAAAGACCAGATGCAGGGTATCGGCGGCTGACCAACCACAACCCCTTGGTAGTTTCCCCTTCGTTCCCCTTACCATCCGGAAAAGGCGTCTGTTCTATATAACCCCTTGCATCAAAAGGGAATTTATGCTAACGGTTTGTGTGGATGAGTGCAGAAAAGTTCGTTCTGGTCATCCAGGCAGCTTGGTTCTGAACAGCAATTCCTTTGTTTCTATTGCATTGATACGGTACGTCGACACTGAGGCTCAGCCATGGAACGGGCAAACCTGTATTCGGATACTGCCCAGGCAGACACTGCGGTCAGTCCCAACGAAAAAAAGCTCATCTCCACCCCCAGCACCCCCGCATCCCCCGTTTCTGAGGATGCATGCAAAACCAAACCGATCAGCCAGCGTCAACTGATCGACAAGCTCAACTACTCCAATTTTCTCGACAAGTCTATTTTCGTCAATTTTCAACACAAGCGATACCACCGCACCCTGTCCATCAAGGCCAGCCCGCTGCCGTGCCAGGACAACCGGCTGACATGCCGCTGGCAACAGGATGCAGGCGGCATCATCGACCATCCGGACGACTTTTGTTTTCAGAACATCCTCATCCCTGACGGCAAGCGGTTTATCGTGGCTGCACCGGATGTGCTGGAAATCAACAACGAAACCATCCGCCTCATTTTACCGGAAACCTGCAGTGCCGCAGAGGCCAGAAGCACCAGGCGGCACCGATGCATGGACATCAACGTATATGTGACTCAGAACGGGGCCCTGTTCTACGGATCCATGCTCGATTTTTCCGCTTTTTCCTTTCGGGTTAAAGCGCGGACGACGCCTCCCCAGACGTTTGAGTGGATGGATATCGACTTGCCCGTGAATGTCATTCTTTTCGACGGCAGCCGGACCCTTTATTCCGGAGAATGCCGAGTGATCAAACAAACCCATGGGCACAAGAGCCAGGAATGGATATTGAAGCCTGCCCGGCGGCATATTCGGCGGTTCAGGCCCAAAGAGTTCAGAAGCACCCGCCAGAAGATGGTTCCCTTGCCAACCATCAGTTTCGTCCATCCGTTCTCTAAAAAGCAGATCCACCTGGAAGTGATGGATCTGTCCGGCTCAGGCTTGGCTGTCCGGGAGGAGGTCAGCCATGCAGTGCTGTTGCCGGGCTTGATCATCCCGGACCTTCAAATCTGTTTCGGGGATGGCTCCCATGTCACCTGCGCCGCCCAGGTGGTTTACAGTCTGTCCATCGAAGACGCGGAACAGGCCGGCATGCTCCGTTGCGGAATTGCCATTTTGGAAATGCCCGCGGACGAGCATATTAAAGTCCTGTCCCTCATCCAGCAGACCGGCAATAAGAATTCCTACCTATGCCACCGGGTCAACCTGGACGACCTGTGGAACTTTTTCTTTGAAACCGGCTTCATCTACCCGCAAAAATACGAATTCATAGAAAAAAACAAGGTCCGCATCAAAGCGACCTACAAAAAGCTGTACACCGAAAGTCCCGAGATCGCCCGGCACTTCATTCATCAGCGAAATGGCCTGATTCTGGCCCACATGGCCATGGTGCGGTTTTACGAAAACGCCTGGCTGATCCATCACCATGCGGCCATTCGATCGTCAACGAACCGGGGCGGCCTGGCCGTGCTCAACCAGATCGGCAGTTTCATCAATGACTCGCACCGGCTCAACTCCATCAAGATGAATTATGTCTTCTGCTACTACCGGCCGGAAAATAAATTTCCAAACCATGTTTTCGGCGGCGCCGCCAAACATATTCAGAACCCCGGGGGATGCTCCATCGATCGTTTTTCCTACTTCCATTTTCGGAAAAGCGAACAGAGCGCCAACCCGCTTCCCGCGGGCTGGCACCTTGCACCCGTCACCGAGAGCGACCTTCGCGACCTGGAGTGCCACTACGAGGAACATTCCGGCGGCTTGATGATCCATGCCCTGGACCTGGGCGCAGACAACCACGACATCCGGGAGACGGAAGCGGCGTTTGACCAGATCGGCCTGGTCCGTTCCCGGCACCTCTATTCGATCAAAATGGCGGGTGAACTGAAAGCGGTAATCATGATCGATATTGCCGATATTGGCCTGAACATGTCCGATCTGACCAATTCGGCCAAATTCATCATCCTCAAACATGAAGGCCTGAGCTATCCCATCATACAGGCCAGCCTGGTGGAACTGTTCAACCGGTTTCACCTTGACGAACTACCGGTGCTCACCTACCCGGCGCAAAGCGCTGAGCGATTGAAGGTTCCGACGGAAAAAACCTACAATCTGTGGATTTTGAGCATGAACCATACTGATGATTACTTCAGATATCTGAAACGGCTGTTGAAATTCATCAAGCATTGAGGCCAAAGCAATGGAAAAGGCGTTGTCGAACATGGGGAAATCGCCGGAAGACGACAGGGCCCGGGATTTACAACAGCAGAATCGTTGATTCCTTCATCAAGCTGATCAAAAACAAGTACGGCTTTGTAAATATCAATGAATTGATCGCCTATGCCGGCATGGAGCCATACCAGGTGGCCGACCAGGGACACTGGTTCAACCAGCAGCAGATCAACCTGTTTTATGAGAAAGCGCTTCGCGAAACGGGCAACCCTTTTCTTGCCCGGGAAGCGGGCCAGTATGCGGCATCCCCGGATGCCATCGGCATGATGCGCCAATACGTTTTAGGGCTCGTCGACCCGTCCACCGTCTACGAACTCATTGGCAAGACAACGGAAAAATTCGTAAAATCCGCCTCCTATAAATCCCGGAAAATAAGCCCCCAGAAAATAGAGATCACGGTCACCCCATACCCCGGTGTAAAGGAAGAGCCTTTTCAATGCCAGAATCGAATCGGTTTTATGGAAGCCATCTCCTTGGTATTCAACTCCAAGCCGCCTAAGATCGAACACACGGAATGCATGTTCACCGGCGGTAAATGCTGCCGATACATCATCTCATGGGATATGCAGATATCATCCATATGGAAGAAGATCAGGAACCTGATGATACTGCTGCTGATTCCGCTGTTCACGGCCCTGCTGATCGTTGATGCCGGTTTCGTCACCCTTCCGATGATCTTTTTGGGTTTAACCGCCCTGATGCTGGTAATGCTGATTGCGGAAAATACAGAGAAAAGAGAATTAAAAGCCAGTGCATTCAATCTCAAGGAATCGTCGGATCAGCTCGCCGCCCAGATCGAAATCAACTATAACATTACGCGGACTGCCAATGAAATCGGCCAGACCATCGCCAACCTGACCAATAAAGCGGATGTGCTTTCCCAGGCCATCTCTATTTTTGAAAAGCGGCTCGACTATGACCGCGGGCTGATCCTTCTCGTCAATGAGAAAAGGACCCTGTTGTCGTTTGCCGCCGGATTCGGGTATAACGACCGGCAGCTGGAATACATCCAAAAGGCTGCCTTTCACCTGGACAACCCCAATTCAAAGGGCGTTTTTGTCGTTTCCTGCAAAGAGAAGAAACCATTTTTAATCAATGACATCAAAGAAATCGGAAACAGCCTGTCCAGGCGAAGCCTGGCCTTTGCCCACCAGATGGGCACGCAATCTTTCATATGCTGCCCCATTATCTGCGACGGCAAATCCATTGGCGTCCTGGCGGTCGACAACCTGCGCTCCAAGCGCCCCCTGGTGCAAAGCGATCTGAGTCTTCTCATGGGAATCGCTTCGATCATTGGTATCAGCATCAGCAATACCGACCTGCTGGAGGCCCGCCAGCGTCAGTTCGACTCCATTCTGCAGGTGCTGGCGGCAAGCATCGACGCCAGAGACCCTCTGACAGCCGGCCATTCGGAAAAAGTCACCGACTATGCGATGGGGATATGCGAAGAATTGAATCTGTCGGCCAACTACCGGGAAATGATTCGTGTCGCGTCCCTGCTGCACGACTATGGAAAAATCGGTGTGCCGGATGCCATCTTGAAAAAACCGGGGCGGTTGACACAGGAAGAATATGAGAAGGTAAAAACCCACGCGGAAAAAACGCAAAAGATCCTTGAACAAGTCAATTTTGAGGGGATCTTCAGCCAGGTCCCGGAAATTGCCGGTTCCCACCATGAAAAAATTGACGGCAGCGGCTACCCCAACGGTCTGAAAGGCGAAGAGATTCCACTCGGGGCACGGATTATAGCGGTGGCCGATTTCTTCGAGGCCGTCACCGCCAAGCGCCACTATCGCGACCCGCTGCCGATCAGCTACGCATTCCGCCTCCTGGAAAAGGGTCGGGGCATCCACTTCGATGAGAAGATCGTTGACGCGTTTGTCAAGTTTTACGACAAGCAGATTAAGAAAGCCGAAATGCACTTTCCGAAAAAAGTGATTCCCATGAAAAAAGTGGGTTGAGCCCCTGCTCCCCGACCAAGCGGCGCCCGCCCCAGCCTGATGGTGGCCGCAAGCACCGGTAAAACCAGCCTGCCGCCATCGGAATGAACCAATGCGGTTATCCGCCTGCGGGACGCCGTCCGCGGCAGGATATCAGCGGTGTATAGGTAAAGCGCCGTGGATTGCTGAACGCCTTTTTGAACTCATCATAAAACGCATCATATCCATTTTCATATTCATCCAGCAAAAACTGGAACTTCTTGACCGCGACTTCAACCTTGGTGGTCCAGTTAAACTCGTCCACCGCGCCCAATTCGCCAAATATCAGGTGATGCGGCTCCATCATGACATCGATATTTTCGAACCCCAGGTCGTATAGAAATGAATACAGCTTGATGCCGACACGGGGATCGAAGTCCTCTTTGTTCTCCAGGACATGAATTACCCGGGAAATCGTTCGCTGCATTCTTTCAGGAATGCCATAGTGGCTGAGACAATTATAATCGAGATCCACCAGGCACAAGATGCCTCCCGGATTCAACAGGCGACTGATGTTCTTGACAATTTGAAAGGCGTCGGTTTTATGGTATTCCAGAAAAAAGCGCACCCAGATAAAATCAAAGGGCGCTATGTCATCCAGGGGCTCGAGCAGGTTGCGACAGAAAAAGGCAGGACCGTTGGGGCTATGCGTTTTTTCGGCATGAGCAATTCTATTGGCTGACCCGTCAATTCCCACCGCGCTTCCCTGAGGTTGAACGAGGTCGTGGAACAACTGGGTGGTTTTTCCCGGTCCACAGGCAAGGTCCGCCACACGCATTCCCGGACGCAGGCCGGCCCAAAGCGCCTGGCGCTTCACATTGTCCAGGTCGGTTTTTATTTCAAGGCGAAGCGTTTCATCATCATTTTCCATGAAATAACTTAAATCAGACATCGTTTTCGATCCTTAACCCGTATGAAAGCGTGGTGTAACATTCAGAAATCGACGTCTTGTCTTTTTGGACTGGGTTCATGGTGCCTTTCAACAATCATTTTCTTCCCGATACCCCACAGGCATCACCGTTGGTCAGCATTATTGGCGGCCTCCACTTAACATCGTCATAGAAATTAGTCAATGCAGCGCCCATCATGCCAAGGGCGGGTTATCGCAGAGGACCTCATGTTCTCAGGGTGGCCGTAAGACGCAATGGATGTCCGAGCAGTTCAAGCGCCGAGACGATATCCGTGCAGACAATGTCTGCGGCATTCAGGCTTATGGCGGAAGCACCTTCCGCGAGGATAACGATGATACCCAGGGCGGAGGCGGCCAGCATCAGTGAATCGTTGCGGCCATTGCCGATACTGGCCGTCCGCTCCGCACCCAGCCGGTTGACGAAGTTGACCTTGGCCTGGTCCTGGCGCCCCGGCGGTAAAACGGTCAATTGGCAATGGACCCCATCGAGGCCGTCAGCCGCTTTTCCGAAGGTGTCCGCAGTGACCACATGGACCGTCAGGTGTTCTGCAATTGCATTCAGTGCCGCTTTGACACCGGGGAGCAAAACACCGTCCACGGCAAGCGTTCCGTTATAGTCCAGCACCAAATGCTCAAGCGCCAGTTCACCAAAACCGGGAATGGCTGTGGATAACACGAGAATCTCCTTTCATGTCTGGCCCCATGAACCGCCTTTAACAGGGTGGACAAGCATCCGCCCGTGGTTCATGACGGCGCTTTTAATCGAGCCCTGTGAAAACCCGGCACAGGCAGGTGGTTCAAGGTAACGCCGCCGATCACCAGGACGGCTCCCACGAGAAGTGACGGCGTCAAGGGCTCGTTGAGAATAAGGTTGGCCAGGCAGATCGCACTGATGGGAACAAAATTGATAAACAGGCTGGCCCGGGACGGCCCGACCACCCGGATGCCTTCGTAGTACCAGACAAACCCCAGAACCGTTCCAAACCATCCAAGATAGGCCAGGTTGCCCCAATCGGCCAGGGAATAGCCCGGCGCCGACGTCGGCATGCCTTCCACACAGGCCGGGATCAGCAGCGCCAGCACACCGACGGCCGCCGAGTGGGACACGGCCGTCAACGGTGAAAGGTCGCGCATGACACGTTTTCCCAACAGCGAATAGGCCGACCAGCTGATCACGCAGCCAAAAATAAACAGATCCCCCCGGCCGATGCCGCCGGAAAACAGGGCCAACGGATCGCCACCGGAAATGGCGGTAATGGCGCCGGCAACGGAAATCAGAATGCCGAGGATCTTGGCTGGAGAGAGAAATTCCTTGAAGAACAGCATGGACAGCGCAGAAATGACAATGGGGTTGTTGGCGATAATAATAGATGCCCGGCTGGCGGCGACCAGCTTCAAGCCACTGAAGAAAAATGCGTTGTACGCAAATACGCCGGTCAACCCCAGCAGCACCACGGGCAATATCTGCTGTTTTTCCAACCCGGGAATTTTCCCCTGCCTGCGCCAGATAATGGCATACAGGCACACCGCGGCGAAGAGAAATCGAAAAAATGCAGCCGAAAACGGCGCAACGGATTCCGCCAGCATTCTGCCGGAGATAAAGGTGCCGCCCCAGAAAACGGCGGTCATCAGCAATTTCAGATAGGTGCTCAGCATTGGAGTGGGTTCCGGGTGGGTCAATCCTTGACTTTCTGTTGGAAAAGGGTTTGGATCAATTGAATTAACGTCCTCATGTCCCGGTGCCGATAACACAGGCACCGGCCATTGGTTGTAGCTGGTTTGCCGCGAAATCGCCAGAGATTTGTTTCCCCGACGCAGATGCGTCATGAATTAACGGGGAATTCCCAAAAATGACAGGAAAAAAAATGCTGGAAAAACAACTGGCGCCGGCATCGCCGGACCCCGAAAAGGAACTGGTCGATTTTATCATCAACCTCCCCCTGTTTGAGTTTCTGGAAAAAGAGGATCTTTTCGAAGTCGCCGTCCGGATGAATTTTGTAGACCTGGATCCCGGGGAGGTGTTGTTCCGGGAATGGGACAGGGCGGATTTTGTCTGTTTCATTGAAAGCGGGGAACTGGATGTGACCAAAAAAACCGGCCCCGACAGCAGTGAGGTCATGGCCACATTAAGAAGGGGAAGATCCATCGGAGAGATGTCCATCATCAACAATTTTCCACGATCATCGACGGTCGTTGCCCGCTCCAGGGTCAGGCTGGCGGTTTTTCCCCGTTCGGCCTTCGAGGACATTCTGGAAAAAAAAGCGGATATCGGGATCAGCATTCTGAAAGGATTGGCCACCCTGCTCAGCATCAACCTGAAAAAGGCATCCAACCGTCTGGCAGACAACATGCTCCCCATGGGATGACACCCGGTCTCCTCATCGGCGTTCGACGGCCATCCTCAACATGCCTGTCACGGGGGGAGTGCCCTGCCTTGGGGTAACAAGTCTGAACCGGACACCGGAGACCAGCAGTGAAAAAGCCCCATCCGGGAAAACAGGAAACACGTCACGCACTGGACGGGCGTCGCATCCGGCGGCTAACGGATGCCTTCGCGACGCATTTTTTTCCAACGCCGCATCACTCATCCGATGCCATCTCCGCCTTGTCCTCAAGCATCCGCATCCGGCTGTCGGAAACAATCTCTTTCTCCACCATGATATCGCCGATGCCGGCCCAACGCAGCTCATCGACTTTCAGGATCGTTTCCGGACGTTTGTTGTCCATGCTGTAGAAGGTGTATTTGAGGGTCAGTTCTTCTTTGGGCATCAGGGAAAAAGACCGGTTATAGTAAATGAAATGGTGACTCAGGATATAGTATCCGGCGGCGATGATAAGGCCGATGATGATGTATTTTTTAATCTGTTCCCACATGTTACCAGTCCTCCTCTATGGTAATGGTGCGCTCCGGCTTCGCTCGTACGCTAAAAAAACCGGTCGGACGGTCAGCAATGATCGATGCCCCCTCAATATAAGCCGCCAACGAAACACAGCCACCGTTTCTTTTCGGGATGGCGCCGGAAATCCGAACCGAACCGGAACGGGGTTGCCCCCGGTGGGTTTTGGGTTCGAAGCCCGTGCCGGATTGAGGTCAATAAACCCCCAATATATTGAATTTATGTGACAATCAAGATATATTTTAAATATTGCCACTTTATACCAGGAAAATCGGGCCCTGACGGGAACCGTTGGGGCACCGTCCAGAGACTGACGCACAGAGCCAATTTTAATTATCCGGCCTGGCTGTACGTTCACGGACTCAAACGGTGGGGCGTTTCAGGGCACGTGGCGGACGTGTAATCTGACACTTGGTTTTAAACCATTTGACGGTTGGTTTGAAACCGCGTAAATGAGCCTTAAAATCCAGTCCAGCGATCACCTTCTATACCACCGCCTGAAGTTAAAATAAAATTGAATAATAGTTTAAACCTACCAGCAAAAACATGGTTCCAAACCATCCGACGCGGGGTTCCAAACCTCGTGGCGCGGTACAATGTGGTAAAAAACGCCTGGATATTCCACACGCAACGGCCTGGCCATGGTCGCAATCCTTTGAAGAGGATAAGATTGCCGGGCAGCCGATCTATGGGAAATACTTCAGGGATAACGGCGATATACGATGGAAATTGGAAAAATGGGGAACCACATGGAAGAGGTAAAATGATTCATAGTGATGGGCAAACACAAGATGGTTTATGGAAGTATGGTGAATTTCAAGACCCTTAACTCGAGAAGGCGCAGTGAAGATATGTCACCCCGTCTCAACGTCATAGAGGTGAGGATCACACGATCCTGGCTAACCGCCACAGGGTCTATCAGCTGGCCAAGCAAAAAAGGCCCGATCGGTGGAGCGCTAAAAGCCGCAATTGGGAACCGGTCCAGCAGGTATGGCTGAACTGTCCCAAAGATACTGAAACCCAGCTGACGGGGATTTCAAAGGTTGCTTGACGAGAAAAAGTTTTGAAAGAGCGATTGAACAATCGAGATGATGGTAATCATCTCTTATCAACTCCACCAGCCGGAAGCGTTGGCAAAAGAAAAACGGGGTCAGGTCACCACATTTGACAAAATAGGCGGTGGTTGAGGAGTTCATTTTTCTCTCTTTAACCGCCGTTTTTTATCAAAACCGATCCGATCCTTTGGGGCCATAGAAAAAGCGAAAGTCCACTCCCCGCAAAGGAAGGCATAGGGGTCGCATCTTAAATGTTAATTATTGGCAGGCCATACGCATCCAGATTACAGATGTTGTACAGGATGGCCGTCTCTCCGTCGATATCCACGCGGTGGTGGTGATGAAGACCATCAGCGGGCCTTCCACCGTGTTCTCCTCGGTTTTGAGCTTGCCGGTGGCCGCATCCTTGCCCTTATAGGCGATGGTAATTTTTTTGGAACTCTGGATACTGCGGATGGAGTAGATGGCCCCGCTGGTGCCGTCCAGCTCCTCGATGGCCAGGATCTTGTGATAGAGACTGTCCGACTCCTTGTAAAACAGGGCCTGGTCGGTCAGGCGGGTGTATTTGATGACCTCATCGATGGGGATCAGGGACAACACCGTGTCCTGCAAAAACGATTTACCCGCGGCGCTCCTGGATTGGATCATCACCGACAAGGGTTCGTCCATCTTGCGCGAGACAGCGGCGATGTAGCAAAGCAGTCTGTTCATGGCCTCGCCGGTGTAGCCGATGGTCTCAAAGTCGGCCAGCAACTCGTCGAGCAGGTCCGGGTTTTTCAAAAAGGCCAGCGCCGCCGCCCGGTCCGCATCGCTCATCTTCTTTTGGGACGCTTGCGGCTTTGAGTCGGGCGCTTTGTGGCTCTCCGCCAGCTCCAGCAGGCGCTGGGCGTCTGCGGTCACCGTCTGCTCGTCTTTCCCGAACACATCGCACAGCCTTGACCAGATAGGCCCTGGAGCGCGCCGAGTAAAAATCCACCGTGTCCACGTGCATGCGCCGGGCCGCCCCTTTTTTGCCCACAACCCCCTTGACCGTGGCTTTGAGTTTGGTGCCGCGTTTGACAATGCCCCGCACCTCGTAGCGGCAATCTGCGGCATGCATTACAAAGCCGCCGTCCATGGGCATTACGCGCACCGTATCCGGCACTTTCTGGCCGCTGACCGGCGCTTGCGGGTGCACCAGGGCCTGGAACCGGCCAGCGGCATCGGCGGTTAAAAGAAAAAAGTCGTTGATATCCTTGCCCTCGGGAAGGTCGATGCGGCGGGTGGTAAAGCCTTCGCCCTCAAGCCTGGCCACTGTCTTGTCTGCGGCCTTGCGTCCGGTCTCGTCGGCATCGAAGCAGATGTGCACGGTTTTTACCTTGCAGGCGGCCAGCCATTGCAGATGATCGGGCACGTTGCCGGTCACCATCTCATCCAGGCGGCGGCCATAAATGCCGCACGGATTGCCGCCTGCATCATACAAGGGGAAGGTCACATACCCGTAAAAGTGCTCATGGCCATTGTCCGCGAGCACGCCCATGCCCTTTAACTGCCCGCTGATATCGCCGTCATGAGGCAGCACGTTGAGCAGCGTGCCGTTGGCAAAGCCGAGCTTGTGGGCACTGTACACGGCTTTATCCGTGATGCCCCGGCGCTCAAGGTACTGCATCGCTCGCGGATCTTCGGCAAAGGCCGTGTGGTAAAAATCGATCACCCGCCGCAACAGCTTCACCTGGGCGGCGGTCGGTTTTTTGGGGGGCGTCTCCTTTTTCCGGCGGGACCGGGGTGGGCGGTCAAGATCGCTGCCGGACAGCCGTTTGACAGCCTCGGTAAACGGAACCTTGTCGAACAGCTCAACGAACCGGATCACGTCACCGGCAGCCCCGCAGCCGAAGCACTGGAACAGATTTTCATCCGGATTGATCGATAAAGAAGGATTGGTGTCGTCGTGGAACGGACAAAGGCCAAACCAGCCGCTGCCGTTTTTCTTGAGTGCAATGCCCCTGGATTCTACCAGGGCTACCAGATCAACGCCACGTTTGACGGCCTCGATCCGCTCCTTCACTATAGCCATAGTGGGGCCTCCTCCCCAAAATCTGTCAAGCATTTTCATTGTCCGTATTTCGGATTTCTGTTATCCATATAAGGAACACATGTCAAGAGCTTCGTTAACCCTTGTGATATAGAAGGAGGCAAAAAATGATAAAGGGGGACCGCATCATCATGGCCGATAAAAACGTAAGAAAGTCCTTTGGAAAGAGGCTTAAAGCGCTGAGGAAGCAAAAGCGGTGGACGCAAAAGGAGCTGGCGGCCATGGCGGATATCGGTTTTTCCCAGTTCAACAAATACGAATGCGGGCTGCACATTCCACCAGCAGAAAAACTCATCGAGCTATCCCGTCTTTTGGATACCTCCGTGGACTATCTGCTAAGCGGAGAGACCCCGCAGGACTGTTCGCTGCACAACACAAGGCTGATCAAACGGTTTCGGGAGTTGGAACATTTCGATGCCGAGGATCAGGAGGCGGTCATCAAGCTGATCGATGCGATGATCGTCAAAAACAAGGTGGAAGGAGCGATCCAGCCATTCGCGCAAAAGGCCAGCTGACATGCCTACGGTGTTGCGATCCGGTCCCTACCGCTTATATTTTTACAGTCACGAGCCCAACGAACCGCCCCATGTGCACATCGACCGGGACGATGCAACCTGCAAGTTCTGGATCGATCCGGTGGCGCTGGTCCGCAACCTGGGATTTAGCGCCAAAGAATTGCGTGAGATGGAAAGACTGGTCATCGACAACCAACAGGAGCTTTTGGAGGCCTGGCATGAGTATTTCTCAGATTAACCCTGGTGAACGGGTCAAAGACGTACATTTTACCGAAGACAGCCTGAGCGTCGATCTGATGGACGGCCGCACGATCAGCGTGCCTCTGGCCTGGTATCCGCGTCTTTTACACGCTAGCGCCGAGCAGCGCGGCAACTGGCAGCTTGCAGGTGGGGGATTCGGCATCCACTGGCCTGACATCGACGAGGATCTGAGCACCGAGGGCCTGTTAAGGGGTGCGCCAGCTCCGCGCAAGACCATGCCCAACGTGGCCTGACGGCCATCTAAGCACTTCCCACGTAAACAGCCACCACATCGTCCCGGTCGGGACCGTGCCCCAACTCACTTTTCAGCAAGGTCCGGGCGTCCTGGTCCAGTTTTTTCCATTCGCTGCCAGCCACCTGCCGGGCATTGGCCCTAAACGCTTCAGCGGTATCGACGTGACCGGGCGGCAAAGCCGGTCAGTGCCCGGTAACGCTCCCGGGCGTAAGCGTGGCGCAGGCCGTGGGCAGAGGCTCCGCATTGTTGTTTCGTAATTCCTTGGGCCTTGATGGTGCGGTAAAACAGAGCGTTCCACTGCCGCTCGGTCATGGTGTTGGCCATGGTATTGGCTCCGGAGAGCACGGTTTTTGCGTATGCAATGGCCACCCTTGCCGGGTCCGAGATCTGGTGAAGTATGCGGTCTCTGCCCCCCTTGGTGCCGTCGGTGATGTAAATGCGCCCGTCGGCCAGGACACTGCGGGCGGGACTGAACTTGAAGCTCTCCTCTTTTCTCAAGCCCAACGTACGCTGGAGCATCAGCTGGGCGGCAATGCGGTTGTCGTTGATGCTGTTGCTTGATTGCAAGGCGGACACGGCTTTCTCGTAGGCCGCCTGGGGTAAGGATTTGTCCTGGTTGCTGACGTAGACGCGGTTTGCAAGATTGAAGGCCCGGTTGTCGGCGGCGATGCGGTCGTTGTCGAAGTGACGCAAGACGGTGCGGACGCCGGAGAGATATTCCTTGATTGTGCCCACGGCCAGACCCTCGGCCTGCCAGCGGTCCACCACCGCCCCCACGTGTTTGTTGGTGAGATTGGTCCATTTCTGGACGCCATGGCCGGTTTGCCGCAGTGGGCATATGTGGCATATGGTGGCATATGGGACGCCCTCAACTTACGGGGCATATGGGACGCCCTCAACTTAGGGGGCATATGGGACGCCCTCAACTTATCAACTTCACGCCAAGATCGTCGGCGATGTGGGCGCCCCGCCGGACGGACTTGCTCACAGCTGTAGTGGAAATGCCCAACCGCCCGGCCATGGCGGCCATGCTCTCGCCCAATTCCTGCACCGACCAAAAGCAGAGCAGGCTACGGGCCATGACCTGCTGTTTGTACTTGCCGGGAAGCCAGACCCGGTCGGTGGTGATGCCAAGCACCTGCGCAACCCGATCAGCCACATCTTCCACGGTCAATCCTTGGGCCTTCAGCGCATAACGCCGATCTAAAACCTCCTGGCTTTCCGCAAGAATCCGTTCGACAAAAGCGCCATCGCCAAGAATCCGCTCGTCGCTCTTTTCATGGGTAGCGGCAGCTCTGATCGCCTTCACCGCGGTCCAGCCGCCGGCGCTTCGGATCAGACCGCCGCCGGTCAGATCGGTTCGTTTTCCATTCGCGATTCCTTTTTCGACAAACGACCGGTAGCCCTTGCGCGCCGACGCAACTCTTTTACCGAATTGCCTCAGAACCACCGTAACATTTTGCCAGGCGCAATCGATAGTGCCCATGACCGTCGCGTGACCACAGTAGGGGTACTTGTCCAAGGCTTTCATGTCGGCGACCAGTTTGGCTCTCAGGGGATTCAAATGGATGTATCGCACCAGTTCCAACAAATAGGCGTCTTCCTGGCACAAGATGGATTTATAGCGGTTTTGGAACAGGTGGCCGCTGCGCCGGTGCCGGCGGTTGAAACAGATGGCATGGCCGGTCAGCAACCGGCGCATCACCGTGGCGATGGGAGCGCTACCGGTGCGCAGCAAAAGGTGGAAGTGGTTGGGGATCAACGCCCAGGCGTAGCATTCGGTTCCGGTTTGATCGAGAATCGTGCCCAGGCGTTCGATGAAGGCGTCGCGGTCTTCGTCGTCGTTGAAGATCTTGCGACGCTCGATGCCGCGGGCAATGATGTGGTGCAGCGCTCCGGGGGTGTCTATGCGGGCTTGGCGGGGCATGCAGGACTGATTATCAGCCCGACCAGCTTGCGTCAAGTTTATATGTTAAGGGCGTCCCTAATTCCCAAACTATCACCCCTGATTTATCAGTATCTTTCAATTAACCACAACCCGTTCTTGTCGCGGCTAAAATAAATATAGTAGGTAATGGTAACGACTTGACCGTTGATCTCATGATTCTGTCGAATCCGGTATTTAGCGACTCCGTTAACGTAATTTATCCAGGATATGTTCTGCATTCGCCCAACCAGCGTTGCCAAATCATCACCCAATGCATTGTAGATGGCGGCATAGCGCTCCCGAGCATCCTCATGATGGTATTCCAGCGCTCCATCTACATCACCGGCCATCAAAGCGGCTTTCATGTTCGTCCATTTGTCTTGCAGCAAGTCATCCAGCGCAGCCCGATCAACCACTTCAATGCTAATCTCATCCGTATATACATTGCCCTCTGAATCGGTTGCCTCTATCTCAAAGGTATGTATGCCTTCTGTCGTAACTTCCAGCCGTATCTCATCCATTGATTCATCGAGATAGGTGACGTCATCCGGCCCAAAATAGGTCATCTGGACTGAAGCGACGGCAAACGAGCTGTCGATCCTCAGCGTGGTCTCGAAGGGCGACGTTCCCGAAACCGGACTGGCGGTCAGGCGGATATAATCCTCGGGCATTTCCGCATTGACCGTGATAGAATCCGATAACGTAAGCCCGGAAGCATCCGTGGCCGCGGCCGTGATGATGTTTTCTCCCTGGATCAGGGGCACATGGTTGACCGTGAACTGATCGCCGTCGATCATCGCGGGCAGGCTATTTACCATCAGGCCGGTTTCAAGACCCTCGGCATGATCAAGAACCTTAGAGAACCTTAGGGACATCCATAAATAGGAACCTTAGGGACATCCATAAATATATAAATTACGGTAGGAAGTCTGAAATATCGAACCTTCTTTCCTTGACGATCCCCTCTCCCCGTTTCACAGGAACCTTAGGGACATCCATAAATATATAAATTACGGTAGGAAGTCTGAAATATCGAACCTTCTTTCCTTGACGATCCCCTCTCCCCGTTTCACAGAAATACTGATTGCCGGTTGGGTCAATCCAATTTTTCGGGCCAGTTCGGTGGCTGTCAGACCCAACTGGCGGACAGCGAGGAAACAAAGCACACTGCGAGCCTGCACAACGGCGGGATAACGGCCGGGGCTATACAACCGATCACAGGTCAGATTGAAATACGCAGCGACGCCTTTGGACAAGGTATCTAACTCGACCCCTTGAGCGGCCAATCGATATTTTCGCATATAATTTTCGTTGCACCGATTGAGCACATCCTGGACAAAATCGGTGTCGCCCAATATCCGCTCATCGCCTTTCACCCGCTCTTGTCCCTTCAATAGAATTTTTGCTTGTTTCCATCCCCCCACACTGCGAATCAACCCGCCGCCCACCAATTCAGGCCTGCGACCGGCATCGATTCCCCCCTCCACGAACTCCCGATATTTTCTCCGAGCGGTCTTCTTGTATTTGGCGAACATGCCGAGAATCTTTTCAGTGTTCTGCCATTTCGCATCTTGAATGCCCATGATGACGCTGTGTCCCGTGAACGGATAAACGTTTAGCGCATCAATATCTTTGACTATTCCGGCGCGCAGTGGATTCAGGTGGATATAACGGGTCAGTTCAAGCAGGTAAGCGTCTTCCTGACAAAGGATGGATTTATAGCGATTCTGGAAAAGATGGCCATGTCGATGATGCCTGCGATTAAATGCCACCGCATAGCCGGTGAGCAACCGCCTCATTAAAGTGGCCAGGGGGGTCTGCGCAGTGCGGGTCAGAAGATGCACATGATTGGACATCAACGCCCATGCAAAGCATGGGGTATCGGTCTCTGAAAAGATGGACTCGATTCTTTCAATAAATCCATACCGATCCGCGTCGTCTTTGAAAATAGCCTTTCGTTCGATACCACGGATGATCAGGTGGTGAAGCGCGCCAGGTGCATCGATGCGGGATTGACGTGGCATGGGTGTCTTTTTACATGGTGGTTATGATTATGTCAATTTATAAATTTATGGATGTCCCTAACTTTCCCTGATTTAATCATCTTTAATTTCCATTTGCTTATATATGAAGGTAGTATTGGATCAAAACCATTTTCAATATTAATTCAGATACTATTATGCCTTTTTTAAAGCCTTTGAAAAGTTGGCAATCCTTGAGTCGTCGACTCGTAATTGGTTCAAGCTATTACGGCATTCATTAGAAGCTCGCCTTCTTTCTTCCAAACTTTTTGCCTTATTCAACTTAACTTTGCATTTTCTCCATATTCCACAATGAGCACGCCGTCCCACAAAATATTCTCCATCCGGTGAAGTGTGTTCAATCTGTTCAGGTTTTTCCATCTCTCTTTGTATTGCAGGCGGATGAGAATCATACCCCGGCTTAAATACCACCAAATCCATCTTATCTAGTGCTGACATGGGCCAGAAAGTAAATGCAAATGATACTAGTTATGGCCTCCCAAAGAAACGGGGCTGTCGTGTAAACCCATCATCATATTTCCTGTTCTCCGACGAGCTTTTTAATACCCCATTCTCGAACAGAAAACATGATGATGGGTTGCCCCCTTTCACTTGCAACGGTAAACTTTTGTTACCCCTAACAAATACTTACCCAAGCAAAAGGAGGCACATCATGAAATTTTACAACCGACAGCACAAGTATTACTGCGGTGTCGATCTGCATGCCAGGAAAATGTATGTCTGCATCCTCGACCATAAAGGAAAAATTGTTGTTCACCTGAATATCAAAACCGACCCGGAACTCTTTTTCGAACTGGTGTTCCCGTTTATCGAAGACGTTGTTGTCGGTGTTGAATGTGTCTTCTGCTGGTACTGGCTGGCCGATCTGTGCGCCGATCACAAAATCGATTTCGTCCTTGGACACGCATTATACATGAAAGCCATCCACGGCGGCAAAACCAAAAACGATAAAATCGATTCTTACAAACTCGCCATGTTACTCAAAGGCGGCAATTTTCCCACCGCTTATCCCTATCCGGCCAAGTGGCGGGCAACACGGGATCTGCTGCGCCGGCGCATGTATCTGTCGAGACGATGCAGCGAACTGGTAGCCCATATTAACAACACCAATACCCAGTACAACCTGCCGGCGTTCAGGAAAAAATTGTCACGCAAATACAACCATGGCGGTGTCGCCGAAAGGTTTGAAGACCCGGCTGTCAGAAAGAGCATCGAAGTCGACTTGGCCATGATCGATGCCATGAATCAGATTCTTAAAAAGCTTGAATGGCATATCGAAAAAACCGCCCGCCAGCATGATTACCACACTTTATATCTGCTGCGCTCAATCCCCGGTGTCGGGCAGATCCTGGCCCTGGTAATCCTGTACGAGGTCCATGATGTCAGGCGGTTTCCCAGGGTACAGGATTTCTGTAAGCATTCACGGGGTACTTTGATGGTCCGATTGGCTTCGCAAGTCCCCGAAATCAATACACAAAAGTAAGGCTCCTAACCATCTGGAATAATTCAAAATAAATCTAGATTTTTCTTTTTGGCTATGATAGGGTGCTTTTCATGGCACTCAAAAGACCTTTTTCGGAACTCGATTGGCAACTGACGCCAGAGCCGGTGCGTCATTACATCATGGCTCTGGAACGGACGCTTTTCGATATGGAACAGCGGATTGCACTCCACGAAAAACGGCTCGAGAAGCTCGAGGTTCGGACCCGGAAAAATTCTCACAACTCCAGCAAGCCACCGTCTTCCGATCCACCTTTTGCGAGGAAGAAGAGAAAGCAAAAAAAGAGCAAAAAGGCTAAAGGCGGTCAGAAAGGCCATAAGCCGCACCAGCAGCAAGTGCTGGACCCGACCGAGAGCTATTGGTTGACCCCGCAACGTTGCTCATGCGGGCATTCGGCTTTCGATCAGGAAAAGATGAAAACGTTTTACGTACATCAACATATTGAGCTTCCCGAAATCGAAATGCAAGTCAATCACTATCTTCTCCAGCAATGCGATTGCCCTAACTGCGGTAACGTGGTCAAAGCCATGCTGCCACCTGAGATGTCCACCGGTTACGGTCCTCGTTTTACCGCCTTTATCGGTGAACTGAGCGGCATCAAGGGCATGAGCCGAAACGATGTCAAAAAGTTGTGCGAATCTGTATTAGACATTCCCATTGCCACCGGAACCATCCAGAAAATTGTCGACCGCACCTCAAATGCGCTATTGCCAGTCTACGAACGCATCGGCCAGATCGCCCGACGCTTTTGGTGTAACTACATCGACGAAACATCCTGGTTTAAGCAAAATGATCTGCACTGGCTGTGGGCCATGGTAAATGAACGGGTGGCATTTTATCGTATCGACCCACACCGGTCTAAGGAGGCCTTCGAAAACTTAATCCAGGATTGGAACGGCATTCTGGTCAGTGATGGATACGGCCTATACCAAAAATGGGTGCACCGCCAAACCTGCCTGGCTCACCTGATCCGCAAGGCCGATGCCCTGACGGAAAGAAAGAAACCCGACCTTCGCCGCTTCGGAGAAATCGTCGCCGCCTGGCTGAGGCAACTGGTATCGTTTGCCAAAGAACCTCCCGACTCAAAACAGTGGTCGGATTTTTATACGTTCTTCTTGTTCACCGTCTCCCTTTGGGAGGAGGACAAGACCGATGCTGGTAGACTTGCCCGTCAGATCGTACGGGAAATGGACAGTCTGTGGACCTTTCTCGATCACCATGGCGTCGAACCTACAAATAATCGCGCTGAGCGGGCCTTACGTTTTGGTGTGCTGTGGCGAAAACGCAGTCTGGGAACCCAAAGCGAAAAGGGTAATCGGTGGGTCGAGCGGATCTTGTCACTGAAAGAGACCTGCCGTTTAAATGAAAAGCCCACGTTCCCATTTCTCGTGGAATGTATTGCTTCCTACTTTCGTAATATAATGCCTGACCTTTCCTGGATTTGATTCATACGGGAATATCCCGTGAACGCGTACGGATTTCTCATCCTATGCCAGGCTGATCCGGCCGGTAAAAGAGTCCGACGGCAAGTGGGCCGGGCACAGCAACAAGAAGATCGGCAACCACCATCTCAAATGGGCGATCAAGGAAGCCGCGATCCTCATGCTCAGGGATTCATCCCAGGCAAAGTATTTCGTTTCCAAACTGGAACACAAATACAATAAAGGCAAGGCTCTGGGAATCTTCACCCACAAGCTGGGCCGGGCCATTTACTTTATGCTCAAAAACAAGGAGGCGTTCAACATGAAACGATTCTTCGATCAATAGATGTGGAACCGGAAGGTGTCAACTTATCGCATAACTGAGATCAAACGGGCGGATCTGAGTCTCTCGATTTAAGACATGCAGCCCGACTGCGAAAAAAGAGTGGACCCGATGCCCGAAGCTCAATGCTTTGATTGGCGGCACCTTTCGGTTCCATCCACGCATACGGATAGCTTGACCGGTGGTGATCGTGTTCTGCCCCTTATCCGAGTGACACCCTAACTGGACGTCCGCCCGTCGGACGAGCCGATACCTTTGACTGCGCCGGAATAAGGGAATCGAAATATATTCTGAAGCCGCCTTAAGGTGGCACGCTGATTGTCAAAGAACCATCTGGCAAATCAGTCAATCCTGATAGATGTTTGGTGCAGACGCGTTATCCAAACGCGCTGACGCTCGCGACCGAAGACGCAAGCCGGAACCAACGAATTGCTTGTCAAGGGATCCGAGAAAAGAGACGGAAGAGGTTCGCTTAGAAATTGATTATTCCGATCCATGGGAGAAGTTTTTTCCTTGACAACCGGAGGCCATATAGAGGTTAGGGGAATCGTAAATTTACCCTCTGCATCGGTTACGGTCTCCTTGGCAGTGGCAAAATGGGTCAGGGAAGCAATAAGCAGTATGAAGCCTTCAAATTGCCAGACGCCGGCCACAGAAGCACCTTCGATAGGTTCACCGGTGTCAGCGTCTACAACTTGACCGAAGTAAGGCCCGTCCCAGTAGATAAACCAGTAAATCGATCGGTTGCTGAAGGTGCTGATAGCCAGCAATATCGCCATGGTGACGATTATTCGCTTGCGCCTGTCTTTTATTTCCCGACATGTTACAAAGGTCAAAATGAGGGCCAGAATCGTGATACAGAATTTTAAATACAGAGGCATTCAGATCCTCCTTGTGTGTCTAAAAAAATCGTATTTTCCATAGTCCATCGGTGTCTTGTACGAAGATGACATAAGTCCCGGCGGTGGTGGCGACTCCATCGACCGTAGTGGGATAGCTTATGGTGTATCGTGCCTGGCTATCGGAGGCTTCAAACGATTCCAGCGCTCCCGTGGCTGAGATAATGTCACCGATTTTGTCCAATAGATCATCGAATACAAGGTTATAGGCATTCTGCCGTTCAAAGACAAAAAATGTCACGGCATTTTCAATATCACCTGCAATCAGGGCCGCCTTCATTCCCGACCATTTATCCCGCAGCAAGCCGTCCAGCGCCGCCGCCTCGACCACTTCCACACTCACGCTATCGGTATATATTTCCCCCTGCCGATCGGTAACCTCGACACTGAAGGTATAAACGCCGCTGGTGATGATCTCCACCCGGGATTCATCAATGGTCTGATCCATGAAGGTCACATCATCCGGCCCGAAATAGGTCATCTGGACTGAAGCGATGGCAAACGAGCTGTCAATCCGCAGCGTGGTCTCGAAAGGCGACGTTCCCGAAACCGGAGTGGCGGTCAGGCGGATATAATCCTCGGGCATTTCCGCATTGACCGTGATGGAATCCGATAACGTGAGGCCGGAAGTATCCGTGGCCGTGGCCGTAATGGTGTTTTCTCCCTGAACCAGCGGCACGTGATTGGCCGTGAACTGGCCACCGTCGATGATGGTTGCAACACCGTTGACCATCAGGCCGGTTTCGAGCCCATTGGCATGGGCAATGGTTCCCCGTACGGTCACCGCCGTATCCGATATCACCGCTCCATCCAGCGGTTCGGTGATTTGCAGGGTGATCGGATGGTTTACGGTTACGACCGCACTCGCAGTGGTTGTCCCTCCCGACCCGGTGGCTGTGATCGTATACATTGTGGTTTGCAATGGATACACTGTCATGGTTCCGCTCGGCTCAATCGCACCGATACGTTGTGCCTCTTTCGTATTAGTGCTCCGATAGAGTCCGGATAGTCGATGGCGGTCAACTGGTTGTGGCTATCGACGGTCAGCCGGGTGACCAACCCGTCGGGAGATTCGATTTCATAGGGCACGCCGTTGGAATACCGGCGGATGACGGTGGTGTTGCAGGTGTGGTCGGTGAATGGCGTCGGACGATTTCTTAAACAACGCTTTTCTGACTAAAAAACATCGATTTAAGGCCTAAAACAGCTCCGTTTTTGGAATAGCTATTTGGTAAGCATTCACGGGGTACTTTGATGGTCCGATTGGCTTCGCAAGTCCCCGAAATCAATACACAAAAGTAAGGTCCCTAACCATCTGGAATAATTCAAAATAAATCTAGATTTTTCTTTTTGGCTATGATAGGGTGCTTTTCATGGCACTCAAAAGACCTTTTTCGGAACTCGATTGGCAACTGACGCCAGAGCCGGTGCGTCATTACATCATGGCTCTGGAACGGACGCTTTTCGATATGGAACAGCGGATTGCACTTCACGAAAAACGGCTCGAGAAGCTCGAGGTTCGGACCCGGAAAAATTCTCACAACTCCAGCAAGCCACCGTCTTCCGATCCACCTTTTGCGAGGAAGAAGAGAAAGCAAAAAAAGAGCAAAAAGGCTAAAGGCGGTCAGAAAGGCCATAAGCCGCACCAGCAGCAAGTGCTGGACCCGACCGAGAGCTATTGGTTGACCCCGCAACGTTGCTCATGCGGGCATTCGGCTTTCGATCAGGAAAAGATGAAAACGTTTTACGTACATCAACATATTGAGCTTCCCGAAATCGAAATGCAAGTCAATCACTATCTTCTCCAGCAATGCGATTGCCCTAACTGCGGTAACGTGGTCAAAGCCATGCTGCCACCTGAGATGTCCACCGGTTACGGTCCTCGTTTTACCGCCTTTATCGGTGAACTGAGCGGCATCAAGGGCATGAGCCGAAACGATGTCAAAAAGTTGTGCGAATCTGTATTAGACATTCCCATTGCCACCGGAACCATCCAGAAAATTGTCGACCGCACCTCAAATGCGCTATTGCCAGTCTACGAACGCATCGGCCAGATCGCCCGACGCTTTTGGTGTAACTACATCGACGAAACATCCTGGTTTAAGCAAAATGATCTGCACTGGCTGTGGGCCATGGTAAATGAACGGGTGGCATTTTATCGTATCGACCCACACCGGTCTAAGGAGGCCTTCGAAAACTTAATCCAGGATTGGAACGGCATTCTGGTCAGTGATGGATACGGCCTATACCAAAAATGGGTGCACCGCCAAACCTGCCTGGCTCACCTGATCCGCAAGGCCGATGCCCTGACGGAAAGAAAGAAACCCGACCTTCGCCGCTTCGGAGAAATCGTCGCCGCCTGGCTGAGGCAACTGGTATCGTTTGCCAAAGAACCTCCCGACTCAAAACAGTGGTCGGATTTTTATACGTTCTTCTTGTTCACCGTCTCCCTTTGGGAAGAGGACAAGACCGATGCTGGTAGACTTGCCCGTCAGATCGTACGGGAAATGGACAGTCTGTGGACCTTTCTCGATCACCATGGCGTCGAACCTACAAATAATCGCGCTGAGCGGGCCTTACGTTTTGGTGTGCTGTGGCGAAAACGCAGTCTGGGAACCCAAAGCGAAAAGGGTAATCGGTGGGTCGAGCGGATCTTGTCACTGAAAGAGACCTGCCGTTTAAATGAAAAGCCCACGTTCCCATTTCTCGTGGAATGTATTGCTTCCTACTTTCGTAATATAATGCCTGACCTTTCCTGGATTTGATTCATACGGGAATATCCCGTGAACGCGTACGCTATTTGATATTTTACCATTCTGCTTTGTCCGACCCGAGTTCACCGTTTGTGGCCGCCAAACGGTATAGCCGAGGCGTCAGGGGCTTATTTTTACGGTGTGTTTTTCATCATTGATCGGGATATCCGTTGAATAGACAACCCCATTTTCCCCGGAATGGACTATGGTAACATGATCCATGGTTATTTGAATTATCCGATATTCATCTATTTTATCACCCACCTGAACCATCCACTCATCTCCAGTGGCTTTATCTATCAAAATAACTTCGGTTCCGTCTTCACTGACATAGGTTGCTTTAAAAGTGTGACAATATACAGGTCCGCAAATTGCGAAGACAGAAACAAGCACAAAAAAACAGATTCTTTTCATCTCGACCCTCTTTCCCTTGATTCTAATTCAAATTGTCCAGGGAACAGGTATTGTCATGTCCCCACGATTCGTCTTCGTAGGTAATTCTAACGCCATGCATTTCAACCCCCCGGAAAGACGTGAAAGATGGATAGCGACGAATGCTGCAGCCCGGAGTTTCTCCCATTGCAGCGCATTCTTCCGCAGTTAACCAATACGTCTGTCTTCTAAAGCTTGTCAAAGTATCCGTGCCCAAAGGTATCTGTGATCCCGATGAATGACCATCACCCGGATAGCTGCAGGGTGACCATAGACTGAAGCGGCTTAAAGCGAGTTCGTCATCGCCGAGGAAATAGACCTTTCGCTTGAATTCTCCAGCTTTTATTTCGGGTATGTGAATATCTTCCGGATCTTGCAAAGGAGCTTGCGGATCGGAAATTGATGAAAGTCTTGCATAGTAATCCTCAACGTCGTGTGGATACACATCTATTTCGTTTTCGTCCGATATTCCATTGCCGTTTTCATCGACCAAGCGGATTGCATCGTCGCTGCCGGCATCATACCAGTTCCCTGACAGGCAGACCTTATCCAGATTGCTGAAAATGTCCAGCGGTGTGGGTTCGCTGATGTCCTTGTAGCCCACGGCAATGGCATCCTGCTCGTTTCCCAACGCACCTCTGTAGACCAGATTGATCGTTACATCCGTGGCATTGATGGGTAATGCTTCTTTTAACTCAAATTCCAGCTCTACGCTCTCATTGCGTGGAATCTCAGAAATATTTTTAGCTTCCGCTGTGATATATGAATAGCTTTCCGTTGTTTCAATATATTTGGACTGAAACGGGTCCTCGCCGTTCAGGGTAAGCTTGTATTTGACGACAAGTTCAATGCTGCCATCGGTCATTTCGTCTCCGTCCGGAGTGGTGTTTCGGGCGTTCAACATGATGTGTGTAAAGCCTTGATCGGGGTCTTCAATCATGGCATAAACCCCGGAGTGGTATTGATTGGAGGGCAGGGTTATTTCTATACTGCCGCGGAAAAAATAGTCCAGTAGAGCAGAAGAATAACCTATTGCCCTAGGGATCAATTTTTTAGCGTAATCTTTACAACATACATCGTCCAAAGTATAAGTAAGCTGTAGTGCCTCTTTTTTTGCATCATCATGTTCCGCCGATTCACTTAAATGATAAAACCAATACCCAACAGTAAAGAAATGATCTATGGGATCTCCGTTCTGCTTCGATAAATAAAAACGATTGTGGCTCTCTGAATTTTCAGCCAAAATAACTTCTCTAAATAAATCCTCATCAAAGTTAATGTCTTCAAAAGAAGGATGAGGGTAGGCATTAACCGTATCTTCTGTCCAGAAATTGGCATTGGTGTATTCGGCCAGACCGATCGTACGATTGTAACCATCCGGCATATTCGATCCATCGGGGAGATATTCGTCGTGATCCCAGAGGGCCGAGATCGGACTTGGTGCAGAACTGTTGGAAACAAACTTATCGAAAATTGTATCCCCGACAGAGAACCATTTGTATTCAAGGCTCAAGATCATGGAAGGGTGATTCTCAACCGATCTTTCATAAAAATCTATTACTGGATGAGGATCATTTCTCACATGAGCCGGAACCGCCGCGTCTGAGATCAGATGCATCACCTGTCCCAACGATCGGAAGGTTTTTACGTAATAATCTTCCGACCCTGTCCGCAATGCCTGATAGTAATATTCTTTTGCCTTTGGCCACGAATACTCATTGTCGGGAGCCTGCGACCAATAAACCATTGATCTGAACCACTTCAAACCGATGTCATCTAAAAAAATAAGTCCGGCATTATCCCAATTTTGCTCCAGTGGATTATGAAAATGTTTAAAGCATCGTGTGCCTGGTTCGTCTTCTTCTTTCCCGCCATCAAGTATCAATTTCTGAATTGTTTTTCCATTTACTTTCTCTGCTATTCCGTTAGGAAACCCCGAAGAGTCCTTTAAAGTGCTGTCTAAATCTGATCCTTCCAATGCCTTTAAATTTATATATTGATGTGTATGTTTATTATCGTATGCATTACAGGTTTGCTGAGTGCAAAATAATAGAATAAGATGAGATAGCATCAGCACTTTTAAAATTTTTCCCATTGGTCCTTCTCCATTTGCGTCCAGTATGTCATTTTGCCCACTCATCCATATATTTCATTAAAGTTGGCAGTTTCTCATCCGTTTTCCCTCCAGGGGTAATCACATAATTTTCCCTTCTATCATCAAATATTAGTAACTTCGGAAGGTAATATGTGACATGTTCTTCTTCTGGAATAAAAAAGGGATGTTTTTCTTTCCATGAACAATATGTTTTCAAGTTCCCTGGATATGCTCCATAACCTGGCTTGAAAACAGATACTTGGCATTCATCATCCCAAGATGCCATAATTTTGAATAATTTGATTCGATGTGGGGGTATTGTAAACTCGCCCTTGGCATCAGTTAAAGTTTCAACTGCATCAGCGACCTTCCATACCGTTCCACCCATTGAGGGACTTTTCGTAGAAAACCAAACTGCAACCGCCACCCCCTTGATCGGCGCATTGTTTTCGGCATCAACGACTTTTCCACTATACGGCCCAAACGTGCGGGGAAGGGCGCAACCTGACATCATTAAAATAGCTATGGCGACCAGGATCGATTTGTTTCGCATGATGATATACCCTCCTTAAAGAAAACCGGTCATAATTCCATCAATAATTTATCAGTAACTTTCTATCAGCCACAGTCCGTTTGCATCACGACTGAAGTAAATATAGTAGGTAATGGTGACAACCTGGCCAGCAATTTCATGGTCTTGTTGAATTTTATATTTGGCGAGACCGTTAACGTAAGATACCATAGAGATATCCTGCATCTGACCGGAAAGTGTTGTTAAATCAGAACCCAACGCGTTGTAGATACCTTCATATTTCTCCCTTTGATGCTCGTGGTGGAATTCCAGCGCTCCATCTATATCACCTGTCATCAAGGCTGTTTTCATTTTCGTCCACTTGTCTTGCAGCAAGGCATCCAAAGCCTCCTCGTCAACGACTTCAACACTAACCTCATCCGTATAGATGTTGCCCTCGGAATCGGTAACCTCCACGGAAAAATCATGCAAGCCTTCTGTGGTGACCTGGGCTTTTCTTTCATCTAACGATACATCAGAGTAGGTAGGATCGTCAGGTCCAAAATAGGTCATCTGGACTGAAGCGACGGCAAACGAGCTGTCAATCCTCAGCGTGGTCTCGAAGGGCGACGTTCCCGAAACCGGAGTGGCGGTCAGGCGGATATAATCCTCAGGCATTTCCGCATTAACCGTGATCGAATCCGAGAAAGTAAACCCTGAAGTATCCGTGGCCGTGGCCGTAATGGTGTTTTCTCCCTGAACCAGCGGCACGTGATTGGCTGTGAACTGACCACCATCAATGATGGTTGCAACACCATTGACCATCAGGCCGGTTTCGAGCCCATTGGCATGGGCAATGGTTCCCCGTACGGTCACCGCCGTATCCGATATCACCGCTCCATCCACCGGTTCGGTGATTTGCAGGGTGATCGGATGGTTTACGGTTACGACCGCACTCGCAGTGGTTGTCCCTCCCGATCCCGTGGCTGTGATCGTATACATTGTGGTTTGCAATGGATACACTGTCATGGTTCCGCTCGGCTCAATCGCACCGATATCCTGATCGATGAATAAGGTATCGGCATAGGTGGAGGTCCAGCTCAGGGTGGCGTTGTCTCCGACCGGTATCTCCCCGGGGTCGACGGTCAGTTGTACGATCGGCGGCGGATCGGCGTCCGTGAACGTAATGCTGATGGTCCTGGAGGTGCTGCCATGTTCGTTAACGGCGGTGATCGTATACACGGTGTCCTCGACTGGCGATACTTCAATGGCGCCACTATCGGGAACCGCGCCGATGTCCTGATCGATGGAAACGCCTTGTGCGTGTGCACTGGCCCAAGAAAACTGAATTGTTTGTCCGCGATAAATGGTGCCGGATTCAATTGAAACGCTGAGTTCCGGCACGGGATCGGTTTCAAAATCCGCCAGGGTGAAGTCTATCTTTTTATTCTGGTCTTCCATGGTAACCGGCTTTGTTGCCGTGCGTCCGTCCGACAACCTAGCGGTAACGGTGTAGACACCGGGATCGATCGGAAGACCGTACCCACCGGCATCGGCCGTGAAGGTTGTGCTGCCGTTTACCGAAATCCGAACGCCATCCAACCCTTCGCCGCCAGTGTAATCCCCGCTGTTGTCGGCATCGTCGTAGACCACTCCCAAAAGGAAGTTGGGTCCGTCGGTGAAGGCACCGAAATCACAGGTGACGACGCCACCGTAGGGGTAGTCCGCTTTATTCGGTTCGGGTTGGAATCCTATACCGGCCTCCTTCCAAAGACCATTCAGGATGTTAATTCGGTGCCCCCTGCTATCGACGCCGGCATCGACAAACAGAATGTCGTGGAGGACTGAACTCAACTCATTGGAATCTTCAATCGGAACCCATTGTGCATTACTAGCCAAATTCTCGCCGACCGCGTTCCCTAAGTAACCGGCATCGATCATTCGATCCCGAGGTTGTCTTCCATCAAGTCCCTCATGAGCCTGGTATTTATTCACAACCATGTCTTCGGTGTGCAAGGCAGCGGCAAGGGATAGAAAACGATTGAAGGTCAACGGAGGCACAGGGTTCTCGCTAATAGTTTCGCTGGGAGGACCTTCATTGAGATCAATCTGAAGCCTCTCCGCTTCGGCCAAGGGGTTGGCCCGGGCTCGGTTAATATCCTCAAGGTGAACCTGCTCTTCCACACTGGGATTGCCGTAACTGTTCCCGACAATAACGAGCAAACTGTCTTGTGCTGTCTTTCCCAAACCGGTTGCATTAATGGTATACACCGTATCCGCTTCAGGCGACACCCCCAACGATCCTTCACAAGGCACCGCAACCATCAGCGGCTCAAGAACACATTGGTCGCTGTTTTCACTGGACCAGGAAAGGGTAACGGTTTGCCCGATTTGAATAAGATAGTTGCTCGTGGTGAGGCTGACAGATGGCAGATAATAAAAATACACGCTCACCTGTACTGCCGCCTGCTCTCCGTATGAATCGACAGCAACCGCCGTAATCGTATGCCGGCCTTCACCGTCCAGGTATATTTCAGCATGAAAAGCATTTTCGCTAACCAATGCCGAAACCCCGTTCACCGTGACGGTGGCGCCAGGGGTTACCTGGCCGGTCACCTGAACGGTCGCGTCGCCGACAACAGCGCCGTTTACCGGAGACGCGATTGCCAATGTTATTGGGGAATTGTCCACCGTAACAATAACACTGGCCGTGGCACTACCGGCACCATTGACAGCCGTGACTTTATAGGTTGTCGTCTGCACTGGGGAGACTTGCAGGCTGCCGCTCATTGGCACCGTTCCGATTTCGTTGTCCAGGGTTACGGATTCAACATTGGTGGTTGACCAGGTCAAGGTGGCCGACTCCCCCCGGAACCTTAGGGACATCCATAAATATATAAATTACGGTAGGAAGTCTGAAATATCGAACCTTCTTTCCTTGACGATCCCCTCTCCCCGTTTCACAGAAATACTGATTGCCGGTTGGGTCAATCCAATTTTTCGGGCCAGTTCGGTGGCTGTCAGACCCAACTGGCGGACAGCGAGGAAACAAAGCACACTGCGAGCCTGCACAACGGCGGGATAACGGCCGGGGCTATACAACCGATCACAGGTCAGATTGAAATACGCAGCGACGCCTTTGGACAAGGTATCTAACTCGACCCCTTGAGCGGCCAATCGATATTTTCGCATATAATTTTCGTTGCACCGATTGAGCACATCCTGGACAAAATCGGTGTCGCCCAATATCCGCTCATCGCCTTTCACCCGCTCTTGTCCCTTCAATAGAATTTTTGCTTGTTTCCATCCCCCCACACTGCGAATCAACCCGCCGCCCACCAATTCAGGCCTGCGACCGGCATCGATTCCCCCCTCCACGAACTCCCGATATTTTCTCCGAGCGGTCTTCTTGTATTTGGCGAACATGCCGAGAATCTTTTCAGTGTTCTGCCATTTCGCATCTTGAATGCCCATGATGACGCTGTGTCCCGTGAACGGATAAACGTTTAGCGCATCAATATCTTTGACTATTCCGGCGCGCAGTGGATTCAGGTGGATATAACGGGTCAGTTCAAGCAGGTAAGCGTCTTCCTGACAAAGGATGGATTTATAGCGATTCTGGAAAAGATGGCCATGTCGATGATGCCTGCGATTAAATGCCACCGCATAGCCGGTGAGCAACCGCCTCATTAAAGTGGCCAGGGGGGTCTGCGCAGTGCGGGTCAGAAGATGCACATGATTGGACATCAACGCCCATGCAAAGCATGGGGTATCGGTCTCTGAAAAGATGGACTCGATTCTTTCAATAAATCCATACCGATCCGCGTCGTCTTTGAAAATAGCCTTTCGTTCGATACCACGGATGATCAGGTGGTGAAGCGCGCCAGGTGCATCGATGCGGGATTGACGTGGCATGGGTGTCTTTTTACATGGTGGTTATGATTATGTCAATTTATAAATTTATGGATGTCCCTAACTTTCCCCGCAAGTGGTTCAATGTATGTCGCAACTGCAAGGCATTGACCTGCGCGGATCCATTGCGATAATCCAAATCCACCTGCAAGATGCCGTCGCCCTCGATCAAAAAGCTGACGATGCCGCGTTTGCGCTCCTTGAACCGCACACCGGCCAGGCGGCCGCCGTTGCATAAAAAGACCGCACTTTTGTAAATATCCGTGGTTTCCAGTCGTTGGGACTGCACGCTCAAATCACCTCCTTTCCTTGTAATTTGCGGGAAGATACGATAGGCAAAAGAAAGCGGTTTCAACAGGTTGCAACCTGTCTTGAACCCCGCTGTCCGGGCCGTCAACCAGTGTCCCGCCAAAGACTCTCTGGTTGTCGGCCCTCTCTTTTTGCCGCAAACTCCCGGCCAGGGCCTGTCAAGAATAAAATTTGCAAAAATCCGGATTCAAGCCTATAATCTTTTATGATATTTTCGCTATCATTTGTGATATCTCATGTCAAGGAGTTCAGCCATGCAGCGATCCCATAATAACAGCGATCTCAAAAACCCATGTTATAATGCCTCCAATCAATTTCAATTGGAGGACCGCAACATGCCGTTTGCACAGAAACTGTCCACGCTGAGGAACGAAAGAGGTTTGACGCAACAGGAGATGGCCAACCTGATCGGGGTGGGCATCGCCCAGATGCGGCGCTACGAAAAAGGCAATTCGTCACCGACGCTGGAAGTAATCAAGAATATTGCCCGTACCCTGGGCATCTCTGCGGACGAGTTGATTTTCGACGAGGAAGAGCGTGTGGCCGCCGCCAAGATCCTGGACCGCAAGCTGCTCGAACAGTTCGAGCAGATATCCAGGCTCAGCGCCCATGACAAAGAGGCCGTCAAAACCATCTTGGAAAGCATGATCCTGAAAGGTCGCCTGGAAGAGGTGATGCCCTCGCGCACGGATGCCGCCTGGTCCAAACAGATGCGCGAAGTGGTGGATGAATTCAGGCAGGGGGCGGCGGAGTTTGCCGACGACGATATCGAAAGCATTGTCGATGAAGCCGTCGATGCGGTCAGGAAAGCGGGCTAACCCAGGTGGAACGTAAACTGCGGGCGGTCATCGACACCAATCTGTTTATCAGCGGGCTGTTTGCCAAGGATTCTTTGTCGGCGCAGCTGCAAAACCTTTGGATCGACCAGCAGTTCGAGCTGGTCACTTCCCTTGAGATCGTCAAGGAGATCAGCCGGGTGCTCAGCTATCCCCGGATCAAGGAGCGTTTCAAACCCAAGGAAAAGAACGTACGGCGGTTTTTCCGGCTGATTTTCAGGAAGGCGATCATTTCTAAGGACCTCTATCAGACCGACCGGATCGCCGACGATCCCACCGACAATAAATTTTTGGCCTGCGCCCTGGAGAAAAAGGCCGACTACATCGTCTCGCGCGATCCCCACCTGAGGAACCTCAAGCACTTCCACGGCATCCAGATCGTTGATGCCACCACATTTATCCGGAAGGTTAAAGGCGAATAAAAAGGTTGCCGTCGCGTTCAGCCTGCCGGAACAACGAAAAGGCGGTTGAAATTGTGCTTCTCCAACCGCCTTTCATCATAGAACTTATTTTTGTTGGTCCCGGGATTTCGAATCAACACTTTTCCCGGTCGGCTTTTTACTTTTAAACAATATCGGTCCCAAAATGAAGAACCCTACCCCCGCAAATATGGTAATTATCAGAAACCTTAGATTTTTAAGGTCTGTCACATAGAGCGAGACAAAGACTCCAATAATACCAAGAATTACCCCCACTCCAACTCTGTTAGAATCTGTTTCAGAGAGCCGCGCCCCTTGAAAGTATGAATAATTCTCTTTCTTTTTCATTTTATTATCGATAGTCCCAATTCCTATGAAATTAGAATTTAGCTATCACAGCGTGATCTTCCATAGATCTCCTGCCATATCAGATCGCTTGAGCCAGGACCTTCAGGTCCATACCCTGGTGGGAATGGTGTCCCAGGAGGTGTTGCAATTGTCCAATAAAACCTGAATAGTAACCATTGAGTATTGTCGTAATCGTTGACAGCACCGTCGTTGTTTAGATCAGCTTCTGGTCTATATGGATATGTTTTAACTTTTTTCTTTGGCGCTTTATATCCAGGCTGCGAAGGGGCAAGTCCCTGATTATGAACATAGTTCATTGACTGAGAAAAACTCCATCCATAACCTGAACCTTCCAATCCCCATGGGTCAACCAAGTTAACCGGATTATTTTGGACGTTAATCCGGTCGAGCGCCCCCGCGCTCAAGATTGCATCGGCTCTAATATCGGCACCTTATCCAGGATTCGACCGCTATGTGAAAGAGCCGGATTTTAAGCAAAAATTGAAAAAGCGTAACCGTAAAGTCGGGCATGGGGTTCAGGATCGACACACACTTTTCTTGTATCGTCCATCCACCGGATAATCAAATGATTTTTAGCGGTTAAAAGAAAAAGGAGAGATTTTCTCTTTAACCGCCACGAGGAGAACAGACCGGCTGCCCCCGCAGCAGCCGGAGGACCGGCACGGGCCGCAGGGCGAGGAGGCAGACGCCGCCTTTCAAAGGGGCGGCGGGCGGGATAAGAATCGGATTCGACCGGCTGCATTCCTTAATGTGTCGTTGCCCCGCCTGGCGGGACCCGTGCTCTGATTATATAAACTCGCGTTATCGGATGGCGCACCGCAATCTATGTCCAATCGGACGTGCTGTACGATAACGACTGATTATGTAAGAAGAAGCAGGGGGCGTGACAGGCGGGGCTTATCAATGGATGCGGCCGACCTTCGGGGCGGCGGGCGGGCATATCGATTCAGACGCAGGCCGCCCCCGCAGGCAGCGGAGGACCGGAGGGCCGTAGCCCGAGGAGGCGGACGCACCGCTCATCTGCGGTTGTAGGTGCTGCGGATGCCGTCCAGCAGAGCCTGCATGTTGTCCGGGTCCAGGGTCTGCAAGGCCTCGCCCAGGTTGAACCGGTCGTGAAGGTTCGGGTTGCACAGGTTGAGCAACGCTTCCAGGATCAAAAACTCGCCGTGGGAGAGCAGCCCGCCGCCGCCCTTGTACAGCCAGGTGGAAAGATCCAGGTCGTAAAAGTCGGTGGGCGTGATACCCGGGATATTGCCCCGTTCCACGCCTTTGTGACGCAGCGCCGGGAACGAACAGGCGATCCGGTACAGCCTTTCGTCAATGGATGACATAAGGGCCTCCTTTCACATTTTTTCCCGTTCACGGGGATGACAGCGGCGATGGATGTCTTTCAGGTCGGTGATCGACAGATGGGTATACACCTGGGTCGAGTCCAGCGAGGCGTGACCGAGCAATTTCTGGATCGTCCGGATGTCGGCCTTGTTCTTGAGCATGGCCGTGGCGCACGAATGCCGGAAGGTATGCGGGTGCACGTTCTTTTTCAGCTTGGCTTTTTTCGCATACTTTTTGACCAGTTTCCAGACCACGTTTTTGGAGAACGTTTTCCCCTGCATGGTGAGGAACAGGTGGGCGTTGTACGGATCGACGATCAACTCGCCGCGAACGGACTTGATATAGTTTTCCAAGTACCGGCAGGCGATCCGGCCGATGGGAACGATGCGGTCCTTCTTGCCCTTGCCCTCGATAATGCGCAAGAACCCGTCCCGGTAGTCCACATCGGCCAGGGTCAGCTTGTTGAGTTCGTCCTTGCGGATGGCCGAAGAGTAGAGCACTTCCAGGATGGTGCGGTCGCGGTAGCCGATGACGGTCTTAACATCCGGGGCATGGATGATCCTGCGGGCCTCTGCCGGCGTCAGCACGCCCCGGGGAAGCTTTTTGGGCTCCTTGGCATAGGCCACATTGCCGCCCGGATCGGAGACAATATAATCGTTGTCCTTTAAAAAGCGGGTGAAGTTCTTGGCCGCCGAGAGCATGCGGTTCTGGTAGGCGATGGAGTTGGGCTGTCCCCGGCTGTTCAGGCTTTCGAAAAGCGCCATTTGATACTCACGGATCGTTTGGGAAGCGATTTGCTCCACATGCGTCACGCCGCAGCCTTCCAGGTAGGCCAAAAACTTTGCCAGCATCCAGTCTACATGGTCGATGGTGCGCTCTGACAGGTTCCGCACTTTGAGCGACCGCAGATAGGCGACGGATAAGGATTTAAAGTGCGTTTCGTTCATAGCGGCCCTTGATCCTTTCGATTTGGGGTTTCACCGTGACCCTGGCGGTTTTATCCTTTTCCCTGGGGTGAGTCTTTGCGTGCACGGCCTTGATATCCAGCCCCAGTGCCCGGATATACTGCTGGGTGCTTTTCAGGTCCGCATGGCCCAGCATCCGTTGCACCGCCACGATATCCGCCCCGTTTTTTACCAGGTCGGTGGCAAAGGTGTGCCGGAACGTATGGGCCGTGACCCTTTTTTTAAGCCTGGCCTGCCGGGCAAACGTGCGGATCATGAGGCTCACCACCTGGGAGGTGACCGGATTGCCGTAGCGGTTGACGAACAAGCGCCGGGTTTTGCGGTTCTTCTTTGTCAGCCGGGGCCTGGCCTTGGCGATGTATTCGCGCACGGCTTTGACGGCGTGCCTGCCCATGGGCACCACCCGGTCCTTTTGCCCCTTGCCCTTGTTGACCCGCAAAAGGCCGCCCTGCAGGTCGGCATCGAACACGGTCAAGGCGCACAGCTCCCGCAAGCGGATGCCGGTGGAGTAGAACACCTCCAGAATGGCCCGGTCCCGGATGCCGGTCATCAGGGCCAGGTTGGGCTGGTCCAGGATCTTTTCCATCTCCTTGCGGGTCAACACATGCCGGGGCAGGGATTTGTCCTTTTGCGGTTCGCGGATGGATTCTGCCGGGTCGATGAACACCCGGTTGGATGCCTCCAGGTATTCGAACAGACGCTTTATGGCCCGTACCTTGGTGCAGATGGTGCCGATGGTGTAGGATTTGCCCTTATCGGTTTTGTGGCGGTAAAGCCCTTCTATGTAAGCCTCGATATGGCTTTTGGTCACCTGCCGGATGTCTCCCACGGCCACCTTTTGCAAAAAAAGCCCGGCTTGCTCGGCATACAGATCCACGGTGGCCGGGCTGCGGCCATGGGCCTTTAAATGCTGCCGGAACGAGAACAGCAAGTCGTTCGCATTATCCATACGATCCCCTTTCGAACTACTCTTATGATTGCTGTTTATATGGCCTGGCCTATATTACTTTTGCCGGGATCGGCACCAGGTCGGACCTAAAATCGCTGTAAACCCTTGGCGGTTAAGAAATAAGAGGGATTGGCCATAACCCGACAACCGCCCTCCAAGCGGGCTCCAGGTACCCTCCAAGTCAGGATTCTAGCCCTCCAGGTTGGCCGTCTTCGTCCACGATCCCTGCTTCCTCGGCTTTTTTCTTTAACCGCCCGATATCGATCAGGCCGATAAGAAAGGGCCTGTCCTCGTCGATTTGGCCGGCGGCTAGCAGTTCGTAGATGTAGGTTTTGCCCTTTTTGCCCATGACCGGATAGATGTACTCCAAATCCTCCAACTGGCGGATGTGGGTCTTGACCTGGAAGTCGGACCAGCCGCTAAAATGGCGGATATCCCGGCGGGTGAACCGATATTGTTCGGGCGTGAGCTTGTTTTGCTCGCAGTGAGCGAGAACCATCTCGCGGATCAGGTGCAAAAGCGCCCGGGACGAAGGCGAGAGTTCGTCCAGGCTGCGCCCCAGCACCTCGTTTGCGATGGTGTTGGCCTTCTCGATGTCGGCAAGCGTCACGGCGATATATTCGATGGCCTGGCCCTCATGTTCGACGGTGCGGCGCCTTCGCTGATACTGGAACAGGTAGCTGACCGCCGATATCAGGTTCAGGTACTTGGTGTGGTCCCGCCTGGCCCGCAGGGACTTGCTGGTAAACGTCAGCAGCTCGGCATAGGGGTTGACTACCTTGACGGGCTGCAAGAGCCGGTTGGCGTTGCGGTGCTTGGCCATGACCGCATCGGCGCTCATCGAGGAGAGCATCCCGGCCATGGTGTGGCGCTGCCTTTGCTTGGCCAGGATTTTTTCGGTCATCTCGACCGACTCGTCGATGGAGACGAACACGAACCGGGAGGCCGTCTCGCCGTCGATATCCACGGCCGTGGTGGTGATAAAGACCATCAACGGGCCTTCCACCGTGTTTTCTTCGGTTTTGAGCTTGCCGGTAACCGGGTCCTTTCCCGTGTAAGCGATGGTAATCTTTTTGGAGCTCTGGATAGAGCGGATGGAGTAGATCGCCCCGTTCATGCCGTCCAGTTCCTCGATGGCCAGGATTTTATGCTTGAGGCTGTCCGATGCCTTGTAAAACAGGGCCTGGTCGGTCAACCGGGTGTACTTGATGACTTCGCCTTCGGGGATCAGCGATAAAACCGTGTCCTGCAGGAAGGATTTACCGGCGGCGGACCGGCTCTGGATCATCACCGACAGCGGTTCGTCCATCTTGCGCGATACGGCCGCGATATAGCACAGCAGCTTGTTCATGGACTCGCCGGTGTAGCCCACGGTCTCGAAGTCGGTAAGGATCTCGTCGAACATGGCCGGGTTTTCGAGAAGGGCCAGGGCCTTTTGTTTGTCGCCGGCGGTCATTTGCTTTTGGCCGGGTTTGGTCTCTTCGGGCGGCCGGTAACGCTCGGCATGCTGCAGCAGCTTCTGCAGGTCGTCGGAGACGGTCTTCTCATCGATGCCGAACAGATCGCACAGCCCCTTGAGCAAAAAGCCCCTGGACCTGGCCGAGTAAAAGTCCACCGTATCCACGTGGAAGCGCTTTTTACCGTTGTCTTGGGCAATGCCCTTAACCGTGGCTTTCAGCTTGTTTTCTCGCCGGGCGATGCCCCGGAGCTCGTAATCCCGGCCGTCAACGGTTGCCGTAAAGCCGTAATCGGTGGCGGTGTAGCGGTCCTTTTCTTTTTTAACCGCGTTTTCCGCTTTTGGGTCGGCGGCACCGATCAGCGTTTTGAACGCGGTATCCGCATCGGCGGTTAAAAGAAAAAAGTCGTTGATATCCTTACCCTCGGGAAGATCGATGCGGCGGGCGGTAAAGCCTTCGGCGGCAAGCCTTGCGGCGGTCTTTTCCGCCGCCTGCCGTCCGGCATCGTCGGCGTCGAAGCAGATGTGAACGGTTTCGACGCCGCATTGTTTGAACCAGGCCAGATGATCGCCGGTAAGGCCGTTGGTGCCGTAAGCCGGGATGGTGTTGTGGATCCCGGCGCACAGCAACGTCAGGCTGTCGATCACCGATTCGGTAAGAATGATTTCCTTGTGCGCCATGGCCGCCTGCCGGTTGAACAGGCCCAGCCGTTGTCCGGTCAGGTACAGGTGTGGCGCCGAACCGGGCCTGGCCGCATCGTCGATGCGCCGGCCGTAGATCCCGGCCGGGTTACCGTTGGCATCGTACAAGGGGAAGGTCACGCAGCCGTAAAAATGCTCCTTGCCCCGCTCATTCAAGATGCCCAGCTGTTTGAGTTGCGATTTGACTTCCCCCTCTGTGGGCAGCACGTTCAACAGCGTGCCGTTGGCAAAGCCGGCCTTATGGGCGGACAACACGGCCTTGTCCGCGATGCCCCGCGTTTCCAGGTACTGCCGGGCGCGCGGGTCCTCGCCGAATGCCGTGTGGTAAAAAGCCACCACCCGGGCCAGCAGTTTTTTCTGTTTGGCCGACAGCGGCGGGTCGGGGGCGGACGTCCTGGTTTTGGGTTTTACTTTGAGCTTTGAGCTATCGGCCATGAGCTTGCGGATCGCTTCCGCAAAGTCCACCTTATCGAACAGCTCCACGAACCGGATCGCGTCGCCGGCCGCGCCGCAGCCAAAACACTGGAACAGGTTTTTATCGGGATTGATCGATAAAGACGGGTTCTTGTCGTCGTGGAAGGGGCAAAGACCGAACCAGCCCTTGCCGTTTTGCTTTACATCGATGCCCCCGGATCGGACCAGGGCCACAAGGTCAGTACGCTTGGCCTGATCGATGGCCGCCTGTTCTATTGCCATGTTTTCTCTCCCCTTGTTCTCGTAATCTCGTAAAAAGCACGTCCCGCAAGTGGTTCAATGTATGTCGCAACTGCAAGGCATTGACCTGCGCGGATCCATTGCGATAATCCAAATCCACCTGCAAGATGCCGTCGCCCTCGATCAAAAAGCTGACGATGCCGCGTTTGCGCTCCTTGAACCGCACACCGGCCAGGCGGCCGCCGTTGCATAAAAAGACCGCACTTTTGTAAATATCCGTGGTTTCCAGTCGTTGGGACTGCACGCTCAAATCACCTCCTTTCCTTGTAATTTGCGGGAAGATACGATAGGCAAAAGAAAGCGGTTTCAACAGGTTGCAACCTGTCTTGAACCCCGCTGTCCGGGCCGTCAACCAGTGTCCCGCCAAAGACTCTCTGGTTGTCGGCCCTCTCTTTTTGCCGCAAACTCCCGGCCAGGGCCTGTCAAGAATAAAATTTGCAAAAATCCGGATTCAAGCCTATAATCTTTTATGATATTTTCGCTATCATTTGTGATATCTCATGTCAAGGAGTTCAGCCATGCAGCGATCCCATAATAACAGCGATCTCAAAAACCCATGTTATAATGCCTCCAATCAATTTCAATTGGAGGACCGCAACATGCCGTTTGCACAGAAACTGTCCACGCTGAGGAACGAAAGAGGTTTGACGCAACAGGAGATGGCCAACCTGATCGGGGTGGGCATCGCCCAGATGCGGCGCTACGAAAAAGGCAATTCGTCACCGACGCTGGAAGTAATCAAGAATATTGCCCGTACCCTGGGCATCTCTGCGGACGAGTTGATTTTCGACGAGGAAGAGCGTGTGGCCGCCGCCAAGATCCTGGACCGCAAGCTGCTCGAACAGTTCGAGCAGATATCCAGGCTCAGCGCCCATGACAAAGAGGCCGTCAAAACCATCTTGGAAAGCATGATCCTGAAAGGTCGCCTGGAAGAGGTGATGCCCTCGCGCACGGATGCCGCCTGGTCCAAACAGATGCGCGAAGTGGTGGATGAATTCAGGCAGGGGGCGGCGGAGTTTGCCGACGACGATATCGAAAGCATTGTCGATGAAGCCGTCGATGCGGTCAGGAAAGCGGGCTAACCCAGGTGGAACGTAAACTGCGGGCGGTCATCGACACCAATCTGTTTATCAGCGGGCTGTTTGCCAAGGATTCTTTGTCGGCGCAGCTGCAAAACCTTTGGATCGACCAGCAGTTCGAGCTGGTCACTTCCCTTGAGATCGTCAAGGAGATCAGCCGGGTGCTCAGCTATCCCCGGATCAAGGAGCGTTTCAAACCCAAGGAAAAGAACGTACGGCGGTTTTTCCGGCTGATTTTCAGGAAGGCGATCATTTCTAAGGACCTCTATCAGACCGACCGGATCGCCGACGATCCCACCGACAATAAATTTTTGGCCTGCGCCCTGGAGAAAAAGGCCGACTACATCGTCTCGCGCGATCCCCACCTGAGGAACCTCAAGCACTTCCACGGCATCCAGATCGTTGATGCCACCACATTTATCCGGAAGGTTAAAGGCGAATAAAAAGGTTGCCGTCGCGTTCAGCCTGCCGGAACAACGAAAAGGCGGTTGAAATTGTGCTTCTCCAACCGCCTTTCATCATAGAACTTATTTTTGTTGGTCCCGGGATTTCGAATCAACACTTTTCCCGGTCGGCTTTTTACTTTTAAACAATATCGGTCCCAAAATGAAGAACCCTACCCCCGCAAATATGGTAATTATCAGAAACCTTAGATTTTTAAGGTCTGTCACATAGAGCGAGACAAAGACTCCAATAATACCAAGAATTACCCCCACTCCAACTCTGTTAGAATCTGTTTCAGAGAGCCGCGCCCCTTGAAAGTATGAATAATTCTCTTTCTTTTTCATTTTATTATCGATAGTCCCAATTCCTATGAAATTAGAATTTAGCTATCACAGCGTGATCTTCCATAGATCTCCTGCCATATCAGATCGCTTGAGCCAGGACCTTCAGGTCCATACCCTGGTGGGAATGGTGTCCCAGGAGGTGTTGCAATTGTCCAATAAAACCTGAATAGTAACCATTGAGTATTGTCGTAATCGTTGACAGCACCGTCGTTGTTTAGATCAGCTTCTGGTCTATATGGATATGTTTTAACTTTTTTCTTTGGTGCTTTATATCCAGGCTGCGAAGGGGCAAGTCCCTGATTATGAACATAGTTCATTGACTGAGAAAAACTCCATCCATAACCTGAACCTTCCAATCCCCATGGGTCAACCAAGTTAACCGGATTATTTTGGACATACCCATAAAGATCCGTATCTCCGCCATCAAAATCGATGGGATCCTTGGCTGTCCAGCGGCCAGTGGCCGGATCGTAGTCCCGATAACCGAATCTCACAATACCGGTATCCCGATCATGCAGTCCGCCAGCAAAACCGAAGGGCACGGCAAAACCCGGACTGGTTTCGGCGATCACGTTGCCGAAGCTGTCATAATCGATCTGCTTGACGATGGTGCCGCTGCCATCCGTCACAGCCCGCAGGGTACCCACCTGGTCATAGACCAGGTAATAACGGACCCCGCCGGCGGTCATGGCCAAGGGCAAACGGGCATCGGCGTATTCGAACCGTTGGAGCAGATTGTCGGCGTCGTCGTACACGGCCAGAAGCCGGGTCAGCCCCTGCCACAGATACTTTTCTACGATTGTGCCGCCAATCCGCTTGGCGATGCGGCGGCCCAGCGGATCGTGATCGTATGTAATATAGGTACCATCGGGCAGGGTAGCGGTCAACAGTTCTCCGCGTGAGGCGTAGTCGTAAACGGTATCGCCGTCGGCATCGCTCTTACGGGTCAAAAATCCGTCCAGGTCGTACTGGTAGGTCGCATCCCCGGCGGTGAGCAGATGGTCCTCGTCCGAATAACTCAGGCTACGCCCGGCAATTCCTCGCAGGCTATTCTCCTCATAACTGCGTGTTCCGGTGGTGTTATACTGGTAGGATTCGACCGGCGTGCCGTCCTTTTCCACGGTTTGCAGGCGGCCGGCAAGATCGTAGTGGTAGTCGAAAACCGTGGTCGTCCCGGCCAGAGTCTCGGTTTTGCGGTAGATGCGTCCGTTGTCGTCCCGTTCCAATTGAATGGTAAAGACCGGGCTACTATTCACAGACACGCTTTCCTCATCGATCTCACCGTAGGCGTTGAACCCGCGCTGCAGGGTATAGCTCCCATCGTCGACGGTTTCGGGCAAGCCGTTTTCAGCGTTGCGGCCGATGGAGAAACCGCCCAGGCCGGTGAGCAGGCTATCGTCATCGTAGGTGGCGGCTACGGATGATCCGGCATAGGTAATGCTGGAAAGCCGGAAGTCGTCGTCATAGGCCAGCTCGATGCCCTGGTTCAGGCAGCCGCTGAGGGTGACGCCGGTGAGCAGGCTGCCGTCGTAGGTGTAGCCGATGCTCTCCCCGTCCCGGCTGATCTGCTGTACCTGATCGCCGCAGGTGTAAGTATAGTCGATATTTCCTTCGGGGGTGACGATGCGAGTCAGCAACGCCGGATCGTATTCGTAGAGAATCTGTTGTCCCGACGGGAAGTTGATTGCGGTCGGACGCCGGTCGCGGTCGAAATCATAACTGTAGCTGCCGCTCAAGGGCGTCTGGTACCCGTCGCGCTTGCCCACGGCGGAGTAGGAAAAGCCGTGGTCGATGGTATCCGCGTTGGTCAACAAGGTCATGTGGCCGTTGTTGTCATAGGCAAAACCGATGACGCCGGCGTCGGGCCGGTGTACTGCCGTCACACGGCCCAAGGCATCGTGGTCATAGGTAATGGTGGTCTGCTCCGGATCGGTGACCGAGGCCAAAAAGCCCTCGGGGGTATAGGTATAGGTGGTTTCGCGGCTTCCCGTGAGTACACTGGTCAACCGCCCCTTGGCGTCGAAGCCGTACTCCACATCGGCCAGGCCCGGGACCGTGGTTCGCACGGGCAGCAGGGTCGCCGGATCATAGTATGCTGTCGAGGTGCGACCCTCGGGAGACGTCGTGACCACGGTTCCTGCTTCCACGTCATCAACGGCGGTCATTGTGCGGCCGTTGACCGTGACCGTATCGCCGACCGTGTCCATATCCCCGTCGCCGTCCGTATCAGATCTGGATTTTTGCCGTTCAACGTGCCGCTGAAGCCCATCCGGGGTGACCAGGTTTTCCGATACCACATAACTGTACCCAAAATCCGGATCGATACCGGTGGTTTCGGTAATTATAGAGCCGCAACTGTTCGTACGCTGCGTGGTCACCCTATCGGCCAAGTGCTGCACCAGGCGGCTTTCTCCGGAGGGCGATATGGATTGGGTCTCCTCGATTCCGGAAAGATAATGACGCTCGATAAGCTGGGTACGATTACCTTCAGCGGTAAGCGTTTCGCTCCTGATCTCACCAGAATCCTCGGCTGTTTGGCTGAACTGCCAGTGTCCCCCTTCTTCATCGAAGGTGTCCGTAACCCGGCCGTTGGCATCGAAAAAGTGATCGAAGCGGTGGTTTTCCGGATCCATCTTGGCTGTCAACAAGCCGTCGTTGGCGGCATATTCGAAAACATAGCCACTGCTGTCCGGATAACCGATCGCAGTAAGCTGATTATATGTATCGACAGAAATCTGGGTTATCAGCCCATCGGAAGATTCGATCTCATAGGGCACACCGTCTGAATATCGCCTAATGGTCGTTATATTGCCAAATCGATCGGCAATAGATACCAGGTGATCTTGACTGTCATATCCGAAGGCATACAACCCCACCCCGGTATCCGGGTCGACCGTCTGCGAATGCAGGCCGTCTGAAGAGAAATAGTGCAATTGGCCTTCATTTTCAGCAAAAGAGAAGTCACTGTAGCCGACCCAGTCGTTCTTGGGATTATGAACCTTAACTTCACGAATTCGATAATTGGCAGCATCCACGACCAGCAAGTTCCCAGCCGGAGTCACTTCCACAGCGGTCGGGCTGTCAAATCGGGCCTGGATGGCTGGTCCGCCGTCCCCACTGAAGGAACCAAATCCCACAGAACCGGAACCGGCAACGGTTGTAATGATACCGTTCTGGTCCACCTTACGCACTCGATTGTCGTATCGTTCCGCGATGTAGAGGTTATCCTGGTCGTCGAGCGCGATCCCGACGGGTCTGTACATACGCGCTTGCGTCGCCAGGCCGCCATCGCCTGAAAATCCACCGTCCCCGCATTGTCCGGCGAAATCGGAAATCACGCCCATGGGATCCACTTTGCGAACACAGTTGTTGCCAAAATCCGATATAAACAGATTGCCGGCCTGATCCTTTGCCAAACCGCCAGGCTGGCTCAACATCGTCAGGACAGCATCGCCGTCACTGCCATTAAATCCTTGGATCCCTGTGCCGGCAACGGTTTGGATAACCCCTTGCGTGTCTATTTTACGAACGCGATGGCCATATTCTTCAGAAACATACAGGTTCCCATCAGAATCCAGGTGTAGCACTGCAGGAGAATTCAGCTGAGCATCGACGGCCGGACCGTCAACACCGCCGCCGCCTTCTACGCCGGTGCCGGCAATAGTGTCAATCAAGCCTTCGGGAGAAATTTTGCGAACTCTATGGTTGCCTTGATCCGCCACGTACAGGCTGCCATCAGGACCGACTGCGAGTCCCGTAGGTCCATTCATTTGGGCCGCAGCCGCCTGTCCACCGTCACCACTGTATCCGGAAACTCCGGTGCCTGCCATGATAGAAATGATGCCATCCGCGTCTATTTTATAGACGCTGTCGTTGGTGGGAACAGAAACATAGTAGCCACCGGAAGCATCGCTGACAACATCGAACGGATAGGGCAAATAGGCTTCTCTGGCAGGCCCGTTTATCCAGGGCTCATCACCGGTGCCGCCGCCTGCAACGGTTTCCACAACATCGACCCGGCGCGTTACGCTGAATCCGTTGCCCTTAATGAGAGAGCTGCTATTGACGGCACTTAACTGGTGATGATGAGAAAGGGTCCAGCCTTGTGCTATCGCTCCCTGCTTTCGATTGACGGTTACATCGTAGCTCTTCCAACGGGTTAAATCATTTTTAGATAGGACGCCGGTCGAGCCTTCCGAAGTGGTATAACTGCCATCATAGAAATATCCAATTCTAACATGGGCATTGATGGGACCTTTCACCGGATTTCCTCTGAAATCCACCCCGTCCCATATGATCTCAGCCACCTGATCAGGCAATGGCGGCATCGTTTGTGTGAGTACCCGGCCCGCCACTTCGACTTGAACGAGAATCTCTTTCAATCCAGAGGGTATTGTGCCACCACTGGCTTGAGCGTTAAAAATAGTCTTGTAACCATCGGTTCGATCATTGCTGTAATGCAGCGTGAATCCGGTTCCGAGAATGGGTATTTCTTCGTGAAAATTGCGGCTCTTGCATTCAACATAAGAACCGGTTGAAAAACACTTCTCATCTTTTTTCTGTACATCAACGAAAAGATCGATTGACGGATCGGGCGGATCCGCAGACTCACATGAGTAATAACAGCCCATGGTGTAAATGCCTGCAAAGAAGCAGAAGTGATCCAACGGAACCCGCCAGAAGGTGCTCTCCGGTTCATAAACCGCTGGATCGTTCAATCCGGCGACCTCATCGCTCAAGACCCCATCATTGTCAAGGTCATCGGCGATACCATCTCCATCGGCATCAAGGGCATCTACAATGCCGTCACTGTCGAGGTCCATCAGGCGCACGACAACCCCGTTGGCTTGCGGAAGCCATTTTGCCGCATTGCGGTCGTAATAGGCATTGGGAACGATCTCTCCAACATCGAAACCAAGATAATTATCCACCCAGCTGACCACCGGCTTGGTGAATCTCACCTCGGACAAGCCGTCGACCTGCATTTCGACCATATAAGCAGCCTCTGAATTGGAAGGCAATTTGGCTGGTATGGACTTGGCCGTGTTGAGCATGGTGGTCCGGACCTTAAACGTCTCAAGTGACATCAGGTCGTTGCCGTTCTCGTTCAAAGCAATCACTCCGGTATCTCCAGAGAACACGAGTGTAAATGCGCGTCGGCCGTCGGAATCATTCACTTCCGATCCGCGATGGGCGGTAAGTGTGTCCGGATTGCCATCCAATGTGATGGTGGTAGCCACGGTATCTTCTGCTATCATCTGCAGATCATCGACAGCAACAATCCCGTTCCAGGGAACATTTTCCGATCGCTGCCCTGAAATGTACCCCTGTTTATTGAAAACGAGAGTTAAACGAACACCCCCTTCCACCGGAATGGCATAAGTGCCCTGATCATCGGTGAAAACCGTTCCGTATTCAGGATGGTCCAAGACAGTCACGGCCACGGATTCAAGGCCTGACTCGTAGCTGTCAACAACCAATCCGGTCATGAGCGCAAACCGTCTGGGGTCGTATTCGATAATGGTCGCATCCAATGGAACCAGATCCTCATAGGCCGTGCCAAAGGCTCCCGCGGGTTGCGGATACGGCGAGCCGGTCACATAAACAGTAACACGAGATTGGGCGACACCGGACGGGCCAACCACAGTAAACGTGTAGGTTGTCGAATATTCCGGCGATACCGCAATGGACCCGCGATAATCGACTTCACCGACATTGTTATCGATATAAAAACGATTGCCATTGCTGGATTGCCAGTTAAGCGTAGTAGACGCCCCTTGCTGGATGTAATCCGCACCTCCGGTAAGAAATGCTGTGGGGGGCTGGCTGAAATCATCGAAAAGAACGGTAATGAAACCTTAGTAGAAACCTTAGGAAACCTTAGGGACATCCATAAATATATAAATTACGGTAGGAAGTCTGAAATATCGAACCTTCTTTCCTTGACGATCCCCTCTCCCCGTTTCACAGAAATACTGATTGCCGGTTGGGTCAATCCAATTTTTCGGGCCAGTTCGGTGGCTGTCAGACCCAACTGGCGGACAGCGAGGAAACAAAGCACACTGCGAGCCTGCACAACGGCAGGATAACGGCCGGGGCTATACAACCGATCACAGGTCAGATTGAAATACGCAGCGACGCCTTTGGACAAGGTATCTAACTCGACCCCTTGAGCGGCCAATCGATATTTTCGCATATAATTTTCGTTGCACCGATTGAGCACATCCTGGACAAAATCGGTGTCGCCCAATATCCGCTCATCGCCTTTCACCCGCTCTTGTCCCTTCAATAGAATTTTTGCTTGTTTCCATCCCCCCACACTGCGAATCAACCCGCCGCCCACCAATTCAGGCCTGCGACCGGCATCGATTCCCCCCTCCACGAACTCCCGATATTTTCTCCGAGCGGTCTTCTTGTATTTGGCGAACATGCCGAGAATCTTTTCAGTGTTCTGCCATTTCGCATCTTGAATGCCCATGATGACGCTGTGTCCCGTGAACGGATAAACGTTTAGCGCATCAATATCTTTGACTATTCCGGCGCGCAGTGGATTCAGGTGGATATAACGGGTCAGTTCAAGCAGGTAAGCGTCTTCCTGACAAAGGATGGATTTATAGCGATTCTGGAAAAGATGGCCATGTCGATGATGCCTGCGATTAAATGCCACCGCATAGCCGGTGAGCAACCGCCTCATTAAAGTGGCCAGGGGGGTCTGCGCAGTGCGGGTCAGAAGATGCACATGATTGGACATCAACGCCCATGCAAAGCATGGGGTATCGGTCTCTGAAAAGATGGACTCGATTCTTTCAATAAATCCATACCGATCCGCGTCGTCTTTGAAAATAGCCTTTCGTTCGATACCACGGATGATCAGGTGGTGAAGCGCGCCAGGTGCATCGATGCGGGATTGACGTGGCATGGGTGTCTTTTTACATGGTGGTTATGATTATGTCAATTTATAAATTTATGGATGTCCCTAACTTTCACTAACTTTCACTGCATAACCTACGGCGCGGGGGATAAGTTTACCGGCGTAATCCCCATTTACTTTTCGTACGCGTTCACGGGATATTCCCGTATGAATCAAATCCAGGAAAGGTCAGGCATTATATTACGAAAGTAGGAAGCAATACATTCCACGAGAAATGGGAACGTGGGCTTTTCATTTAAACGGCAGGTCTCTTTCAGTGACAAGATCCGCTCGACCCACCGATTACCCTTTTCGCTTTGGGTTCCCAGACTGCGTTTTCGCCACAGCACACCAAAACGTAAGGCCCGCTCAGCGCGATTATTTGTAGGTTCGACGCCATGGTGATCGAGAAAGGTCCACAGACTGTCCATTTCCCGTACGATCTGACGGGCAAGTCTACCAGCATCGGTCTTGTCCTCCTCCCAAAGGGAGACGGTGAACAAGAAGAACGTATAAAAATCCGACCACTGTTTTGAGTCGGGAGGTTCTTTGGCAAACGATACCAGTTGCCTCAGCCAGGCGGCGACGATTTCTCCGAAGCGGCGAAGGTCGGGTTTCTTTCTTTCCGTCAGGGCATCGGCCTTGCGGATCAGGTGAGCCAGGCAGGTTTGGCGGTGCACCCATTTTTGGTATAGGCCGTATCCATCACTGACCAGAATGCCGTTCCAATCCTGGATTAAGTTTTCGAAGGCCGCCTTAGACCGGTGTGGGTCGATACGATAAAATGCCACCCGTTCATTTACCATGGCCCACAGCCAGTGCAGATCATTTTGCTTAAACCAGGATGTTTCGTCGATGTAGTTACACCAAAAGCGTCGGGCGATCTGGCCGATGCGTTCGTAGACTGGCAATAGCGCATTTGAGGTGCGGTCGACAATTTTCTGGATGGTTCCGGTGGCAATGGGAATGTCTAATACAGATTCGCACAACTTTTTGACATCGTTTCGGCTCATGCCCTTGATGCCGCTCAGTTCACCGATAAAGGCGGTAAAACGAGGACCGTAACCGGTGGACATCTCAGGTGGCAGCATGGCTTTGACCACGTTACCGCAGTTAGGGCAATCGCATTGCTGGAGAAGATAGTGATTGACTTGCATTTCGATTTCGGGAAGCTCAATATGTTGATGTACGTAAAACGTTTTCATCTTTTCCTGATCGAAAGCCGAATGCCCGCATGAGCAACGTTGCGGGGTCAACCAATAGCTCTCGGTCGGGTCCAGCACTTGCTGCTGGTGCGGCTTATGGCCTTTCTGACCGCCTTTAGCCTTTTTGCTCTTTTTTTGCTTTCTCTTCTTCCTCGCAAAAGGTGGATCGGAAGACGGTGGTTTGCTGGAGTTGTGAGAATTTTTCCGGGTCCGAACCTCGAGCTTCTCGAGCCGTTTTTCGTGGAGTGCAATCCGCTGTTCCATATCGAAAAGCGTCCGTTCCAGAGCCATGATGTAATGACGCACCGGCTCTGGCGTCAGTTGCCAATCGAGTTCCGAAAAAGGTCTTTTGAGTGCCATGAAAAGCACCCTATCATAGCCAAAAAGAAAAATCTAGATTTATTTTGAATTATTCCAGATGGTTAGGAACCTTACTTTTGTGTATTGATTTCGGGGACTTGCGAAGCCAATCGGACCATCAAAGTACCCCGTGAATGCTTACACTTTTCTATCATTAGTCGTCCACCTCACATCGTAGCTTATTGCAGAAGAAATCGGGTGAGGGTGAAGCACACCGGCCAACGCCAGGTGTTCAACGCCACCGGGATGCTTATTTCTGAGGTACACAAAAGTCATATCCCTTCCGTTCACCGGCCTGACATCAAGATTAAAATTTTCACTTTGATAATTGGTAAAAAATTCCGAATCATCAGGTTTTACCGGCAGGTCATATGTAAAAATTGTACCTTCACTCATGAAATTGGCATAGGCATATTCAGCAATTCCCTGGCCTGATCCGGAAATAGGCTCTGTGTCACTTGCGTCGAGCTGATTTGTGTCCATAAAAACGTCTGGTACTATAATGTCAGTGTGTTGGTTCCAGCTTGTCCATGGGTTGGATCCATCTCCAATGAAGATATCGTTTTCTTCCAAATATTTAAGTTTATTATTTGTCCATACCTCATAAGGCTCTAATAGACCATGGAGGTCATTTCTTGTATGTGCAGGAACCGACGCATCCTGTATCAGATGGAGTGTATGACCCAAAGCCTGCAGCGTCCAAGCGAAGTATTGATCTCTGTCCTCTTCGGTCATGTCTGTTATCGGACCAAGAAGATGAGGCACCCATCCCGGTCGCATTCGAGTAATATCACCATCCAGGATCTCACTGTTGTCACCAATCAAGGCTGCGTAGTAAAGCTTTTTTGCCATCTCATAGGACCACTCGTTCGTGAAATCATGGGAACGTGCAATCAGAGATTGGCCGATCTCCGTTCCTGAAGAAAGGGTGTACCCCTGATTCGTAACAGGATTGTAGAAATGACAAAAAGCGATATCTTGCGGTTCACCCCACCAGATTTGGATGTTGTCTTCCCAAGACGCGCCATATTGAATCCACTCTGAAAGATTCATTGCTTTTAATGTTGTCTGCTCTAAATCTCCACCAGCCGGCAACAATCCTGCCCCTTCCAGAGCTGACTGAACTCTCTGGCTTTCTAACACCGCATTTTCTGTTATTTTAATATGTACGTCAGGTTTATAAGCGATCGCAGCAGGCAGATAGATTAGCTGGCAAAATAAAACCATTGACACGAATATTCTTTTTATCCATTTACACATCAATCGGTCTCCACTACTTTTGTGTATACATTTCAAACCACTTCATTTCTTTTCTCTAAGATATTTCAAATGCGGATTTTCTTTTTCGATTACTTTTAGAAAGCTATAAACTTTAGATCGATTAACACCCGTCGCCCCCAATCTGCTTCCACATCGAGCAACCGCCTTCATTCTTTCTTCCAAACTTATTGTCTTATTCAACTTAACTTTGCATTTTCTCCAAATTTTACAGTGAGCAAATTTTCCCACATGATATTTACCATCGGTTGTTGGGTATTTATTATTTTCAGGCTTTTCCATCTTTCTGCGTATCGCAGGCGGATGAGAATCATACCCCGGCTTAAACACCACAAGATTCATCTCATCCAGTCCTGACATGGGCCAGAAAGTGAATGCAAATGATACTAGTTATGGCCTCCCAAAGAAACGGGGCTGTCGTGTAAACCCATCATCATATTTCCTGTTCTCCGACGAGCTTTTTAATACCCCATTCTCGAACAGAAAACATGATGATGGGTTGCCCCCTTTCACTTGCAACGGTAAACTTTTGTTACCCCTAACAAATACTTACCCAAGCAAAAGGAGGCACATCATGAAATTTTACAACCGACAGCACAAGTATTACTGCGGTGTCGATCTGCATGCCAGGAAAATGTATGTCTGCATCCTCGACCATAAAGGAAAAATTGTTGTTCACCTGAATATCAAAACCGACCCGGAACTCTTTTTCGAACTGGTGTTCCCGTTTATCGAAGACGTTGTTGTCGGTGTTGAATGTGTCTTCTGCTGGTACTGGCTGGCCGATCTGTGCGCCGATCACAAAATCGATTTCGTCCTTGGACACGCATTATACATGAAAGCCATCCACGGCGGCAAAACCAAAAACGATAAAATCGATTCTTACAAACTCGCCATGTTACTCAAAGGCGGCAATTTTCCCACCGCTTATCCCTATCCGGCCAAGTGGCGGGCAACACGGGATCTGCTGCGCCGGCGCATGTATCTGTCGAGACGATGCAGCGAACTGGTAGCCCATATTAACAACACCAATACCCAGTACAACCTGCCGGCGTTCAGGAAAAAATTGTCACGCAAATACAACCATGGCGGTGTCGCCGAAAGGTTTGAAGACCCGGCTGTCAGAAAGAGCATCGAAGTCGACTTGGCCATGATCGATGCCATGAATCAGATTCTTAAAAAGCTTGAATGGCATATCGAAAAAACCGCCCGCCAGCATGATTACCACACTTTATATCTGCTGCGCTCAATCCCCGGTGTCGGGCAGATCCTGGCCCTGGTAATCCTGTACGAGGTCCATGATGTCAGGCGGTTTCCCAGGGTACAGGATTTCTCATCCTATGCCAGGCTGATCCGGCCGGTAAAAGAGTCCGACGGCAAGTGGGCCGGGCACAGCAACAAGAAGATCGGCAACCACCATCTCAAATGGGCGATCAAGGAAGCCGCGATCCTCATGCTCAGGGATTCATCCCAGGCAAAGTATTTCGTTTCCAAACTGGAACACAAATACAATAAAGGCAAGGCTCTGGGAATCTTCACCCACAAGCTGGGCCGGGCCATTTACTTTATGCTCAAAAACAAGGAGGCGTTCAACATGAAACGATTCTTCGATCAATAGATGTGGAACCGGAAGGTGTCAACTTATCGCATAACTGAGATCAAACGGGCGGATCTGAGTCTCTCGATTTAAGACATGCAGCCCGACTGCGAAAAAAGAGTGGACCCGATGCCCGAAGCTCAATGCTTTGATTGGCGGCACCTTTCGGTTCCATCCACGCATACGGATAGCTTGACCGGTGGTGATCGTGTTCTGCCCCTTATCCGAGTGACACCCTAACTGGACGTCCGCCCGTCGGACGAGCCGATACCTTTGACTGCGCCGGAATAAGGGAATCGAAATATATTCTGAAGCCGCCTTAAGGTGGCACGCTGATTGTCAAAGAACCATCTGGCAAATCAGTCAATCCTGATAGATGTTTGGTGCAGACGCGTTATCCAAACGCGCTGACGCTCGCGACCGAAGACGCAAGCCGGAACCAACGAATTGCTTGTCAAGGAATCCGAGAAAAGAGACGGAAGAGGTTCGCTTAGAAATTGATTATTCCGATCCATGGGAGAAGTTTTTTCCTTGACAACCGGAGGCCATATAGAGGTTAGGGGGATCGTAAATTTTCCCTCTGCATCGGTTACGGTTTCCTTGGCATTGGCAAAATGGGTAAGGGAAGTAATAAAAAGTATAAAACCTTCAAACTTCCAAATACCGGCCACAGAAGCCCCTTTGATGGGCTCTCCGGTGTCTGCATCTACAACCTGTCCGTAGTAAGGTCCGTCCCAGTATAAAAACCAATAAATCGACCGGTTGCTAAATGTACTGATGGCCAGCAGTAACGCCATGATGACAATTATTCTCTTGCGTTTGTCTTTTATCTCCCGACATTTAACAAAGGTAACAACGATGGCCACAATCGTGATTAAAACTTTGAAATACGGATGCATTTGGTTTTTCCTTATGTGTTTAAAAAAACCTTATTTTCCACAACCCGTCGGTATCTTGAGCGAAAATGACATAGGTCCCGGCGGTGATGGTGACGCCGTCGACGGTGATGGGATAGCTTATGGTATAGCGTGCCTGACCGTCGGATGTTTCAAACGATTCAAGCTCTCCCGTGGCTGAGATAATGCCACCGATGTTGTCCAATAGATCATCGAATACAAGGTTATAGGCATTCTGCCGTTCAAAGACAAAAAATGTCACGGCATTTTTAGTATCACCGGCCATCAAGGCCGCCTTCATTCCCGCCCATTTATCCCGCAGCAGGCCGTCCAGCGCCGCCGCGTCCACCACTTCCACGCTCACGCTATCGGTATATATTTCCCCCTTCCGATCGGTAACCTCGACACTGAAGGTATAAACGCCGCTGGTGATGATCTCCACCCGGGATTCATCAATGGTCTGATCCATGAAGGTCACGTCATCCGGCCCGAAATAGGTCATCTGGACTGAAGCGACGGCAAACGAGCTATCGATCCTCAGCGTGGTTTCAAAGGGCGACGTTCCCGAAACCGGACTAGCGCTCAGGCGGATATAATCCTCGGGCATTTCCCCATTGACCGTGATGGAATCCGATAACGTGAGGCCCGAAGTATCCGTCGCCGTCGCCGTAATGGTATTTTCTCCCTGGATCAGCGGCACGTGATTGGCTGTGAACTGGCCACCATCGATTATCGCGGGCATGCCGTTGACCATCAGGCCGGTTTCAAGCCCGTTGGCATGGGCAATGGTTCCCCTCACGGTTACGGCCGCATCCGATACAAAGGCCCCCTCCAGTGGGTCGGTTATCTGCAGGGTTATCAGATGGGTTACGGTCAGGACCGCGCTCGCCGTGGCCGTTCCTCCGGAACCCGTGGCCGTGATGGTGTAAGTTGTTGATGACGATGGGGCCACCGTCATTGTTCCATTGGGTTCGACCGTGCCAATATCCTGATCGATGGATAAGGTGTCGGCATATGTGGAGGTCCAGGTTAGGGTGGCGTTGTCTCCGACCGGTATCTCCCCGGGGTCGACGGTCAGTTGTACGATCGGCGGGGGATCGGCGTCCATGAACGTAATGCTGATGGTCCTGGATGTGCTGCCGTGTTCGTTAACGGCGGTGATCGTATACACGGTGTCCTCGACTGGCGATACTTCAATGGCGCCGCTATCGGGAACCGCACCGATGTCCTGATCGATGGAAACGCCTTGTGCGTGTGCACTGGCCCAGGTGAACCGAAGTGTCTGTCCGCGATAAATGGTGCCGGATTCAATTGAAACGCTGAGTTCCGGCACGGGATCGGTTTCGAAATCCGCCAGGGTAAAATCGATTTTTATATTCTGGTCTTCCATGGTAACCGGCTTTGTTGCCACGCGACCATCCGACAACGTGGCGGCAACGGTGTAAACACCGGGATCGATCGGAAGGCCGTACCCACCGGCATTGGCCGTGAAGGTTGTTTGAACCTTAGGAACCTTAGGGACATCCATAAATATATAAATTACGGTAAGAAGTCTGAAATATCGAACCTTCTTTCCTTGACGATCCCCTCTCCCCGTTTCACAGAAATACTGATTGCCGGTTGGGTCAATCCAATTTTTCGGGCCAGTTCGGTGGCTGTCAGACCCAACTGGCGGACAGCGAGGAAACAAAGCACACTGCGAGCCTGCACAACGGCGGGATAACGGCCGGGGCTATACAACCGATCACAGGTCAGATTGAAATACGCAGCGACGCCTTTGGACAAGGTATCTAACTCGACCCCTTGAGCGGCCAATCGATATTTTCGCATATAATTTTCGTTGCACCGATTGAGCACATCCTGGACAAAATCGGTGTCGCCCAATATCCGCTCATCGCCTTTCACCCGCTCTTGTCCCTTCAATAGAATTTTTGCTTGTTTCCATCCCCCCACACTGCGAATCAACCCGCCGCCCACCAATTCAGGCCTGCGACCGGCATCGATTCCCCCCTCCACGAACTCCCGATATTTTCTCCGAGCGGTCTTCTTGTATTTGGCGAACATGCCGAGAATCTTTTCAGTGTTCTGCCATTTCGCATCTTGAATGCCCATGATGACGCTGTGTCCCGTGAACGGATAAACGTTTAGCGCATCAATATCTTTGACTATTCCGGCGCGCAGTGGATTCAGGTGGATATAACGGGTCAGTTCAAGCAGGTAAGCGTCTTCCTGACAAAGGATGGATTTATAGCGATTCTGGAAAAGATGGCCATGTCGATGATGCCTGCGATTAAATGCCACCGCATAGCCGGTGAGCAACCGCCTCATTAAAGTGGCCAGGGGGGTCTGCGCAGTGCGGGTCAGAAGATGCACATGATTGGACATCAACGCCCATGCAAAGCATGGGGTATCGGTCTCTGAAAAGATGGACTCGATTCTTTCAATAAATCCATACCGATCCGCGTCGTCTTTGAAAATAGCCTTTCGTTCGATACCACGGATGATCAGGTGGTGAAGCGCGCCAGGTGCATCGATGCGGGATTGACGTGGCATGGGTGTCTTTTTACATGGTGGTTATGATTATGTCAATTTATAAATTTATGGATGTCCCTAACTTTCCCTAACTTTCCTGGTTCCGCTCGGCTCAATCGCACCGATATCCTGATCGATGGATAAGGTATCGGCATAGGTGGAGGTCCAGGTCAGTCCCCGATGTTGCGTAAAATAAGTTGGAACCATTTAAATAATACGGCGGTATAAGAAGACCGATATCTTCATATACCGCCGCTGGTTGGGCTATCGTGACACTTGCATCTTTGCCCCTTTATCGGCCAGCGTCGGCGTGGCCATGGCGTCAGGGGCTTACTTTTATCTTACATTCCGCACCCGTGAGAATCGATTTTAGGAAATTTTTTATCGTTCAAAAATAACCACATAGGCGATTTAACATATTGTATTTACTGTAAAATAAAAATACCTAGACATTTCAACTAGTTGCTGGTACGTTACCCCCAATCTTGACAACAACAGTTCAAAGGAGGGGACATGCCACCGCTTGACACTGAAAGTTTGACCATCACCGAGGTCAGGCATCTGCCGATCGTCAAGGCTTATGCACAAAAAATCGGTCTGGTGGAGACCATCGACCGGATGGTCGGTTCTCAAATGGAATTGAGCCCCGGCATGGCTGTATTCGGCATGGTGCTCGACACCCTTTCGGGACGGACACCGCTTTACCGTCTGACCGAATTTTTTGAAGAAAAGGATACGGAGCTTCTCCTGGGCACCGCTATCGAACCGGAACGCTTTTGCGATACCAACTTGGGCCGGTCCATGGATCAGATTTTCGAGACCGGTACCCAGAAGGTGTTTTCTCAGATCGCGCAGAATGCATTGACAGTTTTTGCCGTCGATCCGCGACGACTGCATTTCGATACGACCTCCGTGAGTGTATTCGGCGATTACCATCTGGTTGATCCACCGTTTGAGATCACCTATGGTTACAGCAAGGACAAACGACCGGACCTCAAACAGTTTCTGGTATCGATGCTGTGTGTCGACCGCAACATCCCCATTTTGGGGACCACGACGGACGGCAACGCTTCGGACAAGACCTTGAACAACGAACTGCTGACCAATATCTCCGCATACATGGCCAGACACGGGCTTGAACCGGGCGCGTACGTCTATGTGGCCGACTCTGCATTTGTCACCGAGGACAATCTGAAGAAAGCCGACAGGCGTCAGACCTGGTTTCTGACCCGCCTGCCGGCGACCTACAAAGAGTGCGGCCGGATCATTCGTGAAGCCGTGGCCGCCGATGACTGGATCGACATCGGCCGCCTGGCCGAAGAACGCGACCGCCCCAATCGCTCAGTTGCCCGCTATCGGGCCTATGACGGCACCGTCGAGCTTTACGGAAAAACCTACCGGGCGATCGTCGTGCATTCCAGCGCGCATGACAAGCGGCGTCATAAACGCATCGATCGCATGTTGAAACAGGACCGCAAGCAGCTTGAAAAAGACTGCAAAAAGCTCGCGGACACCGTGTACTATTGTCAGGCCGATGCGCAGGTCGCGTTAGACAAACTGATTCGTCAATCCGCGTCCAGCTACCACCGGCTTCAAGCTGGTGTTGAAAAAATCCCCAAATACGGTCGCGGCCGGCCTGCGGCCGGTAAGCCCCGAAAGGTTTTGCGCTACGAATATCGCGTAACGGCGACGGTTGTGGAAGCCCCGCAAAAAGTGCAACCGCTCAGGGAAGAAGCCGGTTGCTTTGTCCTGTTGACGAATCTTTTGGACCAACAAGGCGACTGGTCCGCCCCGGAACTGCTCTCCCTTTACAAGAGCCAGATCGGCATCGAGAAGAACTTCAGCTTCCTGAAGGACCCGGCCATCGTAAACAGCATTTTTCTGAAAAAGGCCCAGCGGATCGAAGTGTTGGGCCTGGTATTGCTGATCTCCCTTTTGATCTGGCGTTTGATGGAGCGTTCCATGCGCCAGTATGTCGAGACCAATGACTGTGAGTTGCCCGGTTGGGTGCGACGCAAAACCAGAAAGCCGACCAGCTTTATGATGACGACCAAGTTCTCTTCAATCATGGTCGTTTCCATCGGGAACCACAGACAGTTGGCAAAACCATTGAAAGCTGTTCAGCTTGAGTATTTGAAAGCGCTTGGCGTCACAACTGACACATTCACAGCCCCATAAAGCGATGAAAAATAGTCGAATCGTTGCTGCTTGGGGTGCGGAATGTACGTTTTATGGTATGTTTTTCACTATTTATCGGGATATCTGTCGAATAGATAACACCATTTTCCCCGGGATGGACTATGGTAACATGATCCATTGTTATTTGAATCACTCGATAGCCATCGATTTCGTCACCCACCTGAACCATCCACTCATCTCCAGTGGCTTTATCTATCAAAACAACTTCGGTTCTGTCTTCACTGACATAAGTTGCTTTAAAAGTGTGACAATAGGCCGGTCCGCAAATTGCGAGAACTGAAACCAGCACAAAAAAGCAAATGCTTTTCATTTAGGTCTCCTTTTCCTTGATTCTAATTCAAATTGTCCAGGGAGCAGGTATTGTCATGTCCCCACGATTCGTCTTCGTAGGTAATTCTAACGCCATGCATTTCAACCCCCCGGAAAGACGTGAAAGATGGATAGCGACGAATGCTGCAGCCCGGAGTTTCTCCCATTGCAGCGCATTCTTCCGCAGTTAACCAATACGTCTGTCTTCTAAAGCTTGTCAAAGTATCCGTGCCCAAAGGTATCTGTGATCCCGATGAATGACCATCACCCGGATAGCTGCAGGGTGACCATAGACTGAAGCGGCTTAAAGCGAGTTCGTCATCGCCGAGGAAATAGACCACTCGTTTGAATTCTCCAGCTTTTATTTCGGGTATGTGAATATCTTCCGGATCTTGCAATGGAGCTTGCGGATCGGAAATTGATGAAAGCCTTGCATAGTAATCCTTAACGTCGTGCGGATACACATCTATTTCGTTTTCGTCCGATATTCCATTGCCGTTTTCATCGATTAATGCGATGGCCTCCGCGCTGCCGGCATCATACCAGTTCCCTGACAGGCAGACCTTATCCAGGTTGCTGAAAATGTCCAGCGGTGTGGGTTCGCTGATGTCCTTGTAACCCACGGCAATGGCATCCTGCTCGCTTCCCAAAACACCTCTATAGACCAGATTGATCGTTACATCCGTGGCATTGATGGGTAATGCTTCTTTTAACTCAAATTCCAGCTCTACGCTCTCATTGCGTGAAATCTCAGAAATATTTTTAGCTTCCGCTGTGATATATGAATAGCTTTCCGTTGTTTCAATATATTTGGACTGAAACGGGTCCTCGCCGTTCAGGGTAAGCTTGTATTTGACGACAAGTTCAATGCTGCCATCGGTCATTTCGTCTCCGTCCGGAGTGGTGTTTCGGGCGTTCAACATGATGTGTGTAAAGCCTTGATCGGGGTCTTCAATTATGGCATAAACCCCGGAGTGGTATTGATTGGAGGGCAGGGTTATTTCAATGCTACCGCGAAAGAAATAATCCAGCAATGCTGCGGAATAACCGATGGCACGAGGGATCAACTTTTTAGCGTAATCTATACAACATACATCGTCCAAAGTATAAGTAAGCCGCAGTGCCTCTTTTTTTGCATCATCATATTCCGCCGATTCACTTAAATGATAAAACCAATACCTGACAGTAAAGAAGTGATCTATGGGATCTCCGTTTTGTTTCGATAAATAAAAACGATTGTGGCTTTCGGAATTTTCAGCCAAAATAACTTCTCTAAATAAATCCTCATCAAAATTAATGTCTTCAAAAGAAGGATGAGGGTAATCATTCATAGTATCTTCTGTCCAGAAATTGGCATTGGTGTATTCGGCCAAACCGATCGTACGATTGTAACCATCTGGCATATTCGATCCATCGGGGAGATATTCGTCGTGATCCCAGAGGGCCGAGATCGGACTTGGCGCAGAACTGTTGGAAACAGCCTTATCGAAAATTGTATCCTCGGCAGAGAACCATTTGTATTCGAGGTTCTTGATCGTGGAAGGATGATTTTCAACCCATCTTTCATAAGGGTCTATTATTGGATGAGGATCATTTCTCACATGAGCCGGGACCGCTGCATCCGAGACCAAATGCATCACCTGTCCCAGTGATCGAAATGTTTTCGCATAATACTCCTCTGATCCGGTAAGCAATGCCTTATGATAATATTCCTTTGCCCATTGCCATGAATATTTATTATCGCTATCGTCGTTTTCAGAGTATGGAGCTTGCGCCCAATAGATCATTGAATCGTACTTCGTGAAAAATAATAATCCGGCCTCATCCCAATTTTCCTCCAACGGATCGTGGAAATGCCTCAAGCATCTCGAGGACGGTTTGTCCTCTTCGAAACCGCCTTTAACTATCCATTCCCATATTGGTTTTGTTCCGAGCATTGTATCTATTCCGCCATTCATGCCAAGCGATGTCATTAGGTAGCTATCAATATTTGCTTTATTTTTAACCGCCATTTCGTTAATATATCTATGCGTAGTTGTATTATCATAAGCATTTGCATTAAAAACATATATTTGGAATGCAAAGGCAATCAGTGCTATAATAAAGGAGCAATGTTTCATTCTTTTCTCCATTCCTTATAGGGTTGCAACCCGACATTAAATCTTTCCTCACTTTCTAATCTGCGCAAATTTGGAATCTCATCATTAAGAATATCTACTCCTCCAGGTATTTCTATATCGTAAAGATTATCCTTTCTTTCCTTGACAGTCATCAATTTGGGCAAATAAACCATTATGTATTCGTTCTCGGGGATCGAATAGGATTGTTCTTTTTTTAATGAGCTATATGCTTTGAAATTCCCCGGATATGCGGCGTAACCGGGTTTGAAAATAGATACGCTGTTCTTGTCATCCCACCATTCCAGTATTTTAAATAAATAGACGCTATGTGTAGGAATGCTGAACTCGCCATTGGCATTAGTTGTCGTTTCAATAGCATCCGCAAATCGCCCAACTGTTCCACCCATTGAAGAGCTTTTCGTATAATACCAAACCGCAACCACCGCCTCCTCGATCGGCTCATTGTTTTCGGCATCAACGACTTTTCCACTATACGGCCCGAACGTTCGGGGAAGGGCGCAACCTGACATCATTAAAATAGCTATGGCGACCAGGATTGATTTGTTTCGCATGATGATATACCCTCCTTAAAGAAAACCGGTCATAATTCCATCAATAATTTATCAGTAACTTTCTATCAGCCACAGTCCGTTCGCATCACGACTGAAGTAAATATAGTAGGTAATGGTGACAACCTGGCCAGCAATTTCATGATCTTGTTGAATTTTATATTTGGCGAGACCGTTAACGTAAGATACCATAGAGATATCCTGCATCTGACCGGAAAGGGTTATTAAATCAGAACCCAACGCGTTGTAGATACCTTCATATTTCTCCCTTTGATGCTCATGGTGGAATTCCAGCGCTCCATCTATATCACCTGTCATCAAGGCTGTTTTCATTTTCGTCCACTTGTCTTGCAGCAAGGCATCCAAAGCCTCCTCGTCAACGACTTCAACACTAACCTCATCCGTATAGATGTTGCCCTCGGAATCGGTAACCTCCACGGAAAAATCATGCAAGCCTTCTGTGGTGACCTGGGCTTTTCTTTCATCTAACGATACATCAGAGTAGGTAGGATCGTCAGGTCCAAAATAGGTCATCTGGACTGAAGCGACGGCAAACGAGCTGTCAATCCTCAGCGTGGTCTCGAAGGGCGACGTTCCCGAAACCGGGATAGCGCTCAGGCGGATATAATCCTCGGGCATTTCCGCATTGACCGTTATGGAATCCGAGAAAGTAAGCCCTGAAGTATCCGTGGCCGTGGCCGTAATGGTGTTTTCTCCCTGAACCAGCGGCACGTGATTGGCTGTGAACTGACCACCATCAATGATGGTTGCAACACCATTTACCATCAGGCCGGTTTCGAGCCCGTTGGCATGGGCAATGGTTCCTCTCACGATCACCGCCGTATCCGATATCACCGCTCCATCCAGCGGTTCGGTGATTTGCAGGGTGATCGGATGGTTTACGGTCAGGACCGCGCTCGCCGTGGCCGTTCCTCCGGAACCCGTGGCCGTGATGGTGTAAGTTGTTGATGACGATGGGGCCACCGTCATTGTTCCATTGGGTTCGACCGTGCCAATATCCTGATCGATGAATAAGGTATCGGCATATGTGGAGGTCCAGGTTAGGGTGGCGTTGTCTCCGGCCGGTATCTCCCCGGGGTCGACGGTCAACCGGGTCAACCGGGTGACGAGACCATCGGGAGATTCGATTTCATAAGGTGCGCCGGTGGAATACCGGCGGATGACGGTGGTGTTGCCGAAGCGATCGGTGAATGCCGTCGGGCGATTTCTTAAACAGCGATTTTCGGCCCAAAAACATCAATTTAAGGCCGTAAAACGGCCCATTTTTTGGCCTAACTAATTGATATTTTGTTATTCTGCTTGGTCCTATCCGAGTTCAGAAGACCCGAGTTCATAAACGGTATAGCCTAGGCGTCAGGGGCTTACTTTTACTGTATGTTTTTCATCATCGATCGGGATATCCGTTGAATAGACAACACCATTTTCCCCGGGATGGACTATGGTAACATGATCCATGGTTATTTGAATCACTCGATAGCCATCGATCTCGTCACCCACCTGGACCATCCACTCATCTCCAGTGGATGTATCTCGCAACACCGCTTCGGTTCCGTCTCCACTGACATAGGTTGCTTTAAAAGTGTGACAATATGCCGGTCCGCAAATTGCAAAAATTGAAACCAGCACAAAAAAGCAAATGCTTTTCATTTCGGTCCCCTTTTCCTTGATTCTAATTCAAATTGTCCAGGGAGCAGGTATTGTCATGTCCCCATGATTCATCTTCGTAGGTAATTCTAACGCCATGCATTTCAACCCCCCGGAAAGACGTGAAAGATGGATAGCGACGAATGCTGCAGCCCGGAGTTTCTCCCATTGCAGCGCATTCTTCCGCAGTTAACCAATACGTCTGTCTTCTAAAGCTTGTCAAAGTATCCGTGCCCAAAGGTATCTGTGATCCCGATGAATGACCATCACCCGGATAGCTGCAGGGTGACCATAGACTGAAGCGGCTTAAAGCGAGTTCGTCATCGCCGAGGAAATAGACCACTCGTTTGAATTCTCCAGCTTTTATTTCGGGTATGTGAATATCTTCCGGATCTTGCAATGGAGCTTGCGGATCGGAAATTGATGAAAGCCTTGCATAGTAATCCTTAACGTCGTGCGGATACACATCTATTTCGTTTTCGTCCGATATTCCATTGCCGTTTTCATCGATTAATGCGATGGCCTCCGCGCTGCCGGCATCATACCAGTTCCCTGACAGGCAGACCTTATCCAGGTTGCTGAAAATGTCCAGCGGTGTGGGTTCGCTGATGTCCTTGTAACCCACGGCAATGGCATCCTGCTCGCTTCCCAAAACACCTCTATAGACCAGATTGATCGTTACATCCGTGGCATTGATGGGTAATGCTTCTTTTAACTCAAATTCCAGCTCTACGCTCTCATTGCGTGAAATCTCAGAAATATTTTTAGCTTCCGCTGTGATATATGAATAGCTTTCCGTTGTTTCAATATATTTGGACTGAAACGGGTCCTCGCCGTTCAGGGTAAGCTTGTATTTGACGACAAGTTCAATGCTGCCATCGGTCATTTCGTCTCCGTCCGGAGTGGTGTTTCGGGCGTTCAACATGATGTGTGTAAAGCCTTGATCGGGGTCTTCAATTATGGCATAAACCCCGGAGTGGTATTGATTGGAGGGCAGGGTTATTTCTATACTGCCGCGAAAGAAATAGTCCAGCAACCCTGCTGAATAGCCCACAGCCCTGGGAATCAGTTTGGTCGCGTAATCCTTATTTACTTCATTATCATCTGTTGTCCACCTCAAGTCGTAATATATCGAAGAAGAATTCGGATGATAAGGGTGAAGCACACCGGCCAACGATAGGTGTTCAACGCCACCGGGATGCTTATTTCTGAGGTACACAAAAGTCATATCCCTTCCGTTCACCGGCCTGACATCAAGATTGAAATCTTCGCTTTGATAGTTGAAAAAAAAGTCCAGCTCTTCCGGCCTTACAGGCAGACCATACGCAAAAACTGTGTCTTCACTCATGAAATTGGCATAGGAATACTCAGCAATGCCCTGATCTGATCCGGAAATAGGCTCCGTGTCACTTGCGTCGAGCTGATTGGTGTCCATAAAAACATCTGGTACTATGATGTCAGTGTGTTGGCTCCAGTTTGTCCATGGGTTGGATCCATCTGCAGTAAAAATTTTGTTGTCTTCCAAATAGTCAAGTTTATTATTTGTCCATCTCTCATAGGGTTCCATTGGGCCATGGAAATCATTTCTGGTATGCGCAGGAACTGACGCATCCTGTATCAGATGGAGTGTGTGACCCAAAGCCTGCAGCGCCCAGGCGAAGTATTGGTCTCTATCTTCTTCGGTCAACTCTGTTAACGTAACAAGAAGATGTGGTACCCATCCTGATCGCATTCGGGTAATATCACTATCCAGGATCTCACTGTTGTCACCGATCAAAGCCGCGTAGTAAAGCTTTTTTGCCATCTCATAGGACCACTCGTTGGTGACATCATGGGAACGTGAAATCAGAGATTGGCCAATTTCGGCTCCGGAGGGAAACATATACCCTTTATCAGCAATTGGATTGTAGAAATGACAAAAAGCAATATCTTGCGGTTCACCCCAAACCATCTGAATGCCGTCTTCCCAGTCTGCGCCGTGTTGGATCCATTCAGAAAAAGTTAGATTCTTTACACCTGCATTCTTAAAATCTGCACCAGGCGGCAAAATCCCCGCCGACTCCAAGGCGGGCTGAATTTCTTGACTTTGTAAAACAGCATTTTCGGTAATTTTGATATGTACGTTTTTTTTATAGGCAATTGCGGCCGACAGAGATATGAGTTCGATAAATACTATTGTCATGCTTATTTTTATAATGTATTTGCACATTTATTATTCTCCAGAATCTACAATTTTCCTGTGGGAAGTTCCTTTATTTTTTCCACCAATTTTTTAGAGATGGGTTGTCATCCTTTAATGCCTTAACAAATTTTTTTATTTTTGATGTCTTCATACCCCAAGAAGCCAAAATGTTTAAACATTTGCCTGAAGCTTGCCTTCTTTCTTCATAACTCATTGCCTTATTCAATCTAACTTCGCATTTTCTCCATATTTTACAGTGAGCACGCCGTCCCACAAAATAGTTCCCATCCGGTGAGGTGTGTTCAATATGTTCAGGTTTTTCCATTTTTCTTTGTATTGCCGGTGGATGAGAATCATACCCCGGCTTAAACACCACGAGATCCATCTCATCCAGTCCTGACATGGGCCATAAGGTGAACGCAAAAGTTAGGGGGATCGTAAACTCGCCATCTGCATCGGTAACGGTCTCCGTAGCATTGGCAAAATGGTACATGGAAGCAATAAGCATAAAGTTTTCGATTTCCCAGATACCGGCCACACAAGCGCCTTCGATTGGTTCACCGGTGTCTGCGTCAATAACTTTCCCGAAGTAAGGCCCGTCCCAATATATGAACCAGTAAATCGAACGGTTGCTGAAGGTGCTGATAGCCAGCAATATCAACATGGTGATGATGATTCTCTTGCGCCGGTCTTCTATGGCCCGGTATAATCCACAGGTGAAAATTATGGCGAAAATCGTGATGCAGAATTTTAAATACAGAGGCATTTAAATTTTCCTTTTGTGTCTAAAAAAACCGTATTTTCCACAGACCGTCGGTGTCTTGTACGAAGATGACATAGGTCCCGGCGGTGGTGGTGACGCCGTCGACTGTGATGGGATAGCTTATGGTGTAGCGCGCATGCCCATCGGATACTTCCAAGGCTTCGAGCGCTCCCGTGGCTGAGATAATATCACCGATTTTGTCCGACAGGTCATTGAATACCAGGTTATAGGCATTCTGCCGATCAGAAACAAAAAAAGTTTCGGCATTATTGAAGTCTCCGGCAAGCAAGGCCGCCTTCATCCCCGCCCATTTATCCCGCAGCAGGCCGTCCAACTTCTCCGCGTCAACGACTTCAATGCTAACATCATCCGTATAAGTGTTGCCTTGCAAGTCGGTAACCTCAGCCGCAAAGGTATGTACACCTTCCGTCGTGACCTGCAGCCGTATTTCATCCATTGATTCATCGAGATAGGTGACGTCATCCGGCCCGAAATAGGTCATCTGGACTGAAGCGACGGCAAACGAGCTGTCGATCCTCAGCGTGGTCTCGAAGGGCGACGTTCCCGAAACCGGACTGGCGGTCAGGCGGATATAATCCTCGGGCATTTCCGCATTGACCGTGATAGAATCCGATAACGTAAGCCCGGAAGCATCCGTGGCCGCGGCCGTGATGATGTTTTCTCCCTGGATCAGGGGCACATGGTTGACCGTGAACTGATCGCCGTCGATCATCGCGGGCAGGCTATTTACCATCAGGCCGGTTTCAAGACCTTCGGAATGATCAATGGTTCCCCGTACGGTCACCGCCGTATCCGATATCACCGCTCCATCCAGCGGTTCGGTGATTTGCAGGGTGATCGGATGGTTTACGGTTACGACCGCACTCGCAGTGGTTGTCCCTCCCGACCCGGTGGCTGTGATCGTATACATTGTGGTTTGCAATGGATACACTGTCATGGTTCCGCCCGGCTCAATCGCACCAATATCCTGATCGATGGATAAGGTGTCGGCATATGTGGAGGTCCAGCTCAGGGTGGCGTTGTCTCCGACCGGTATCTCCCCGGGGTTGACGGTCAGTTGCACGATCGGCGGCGGATCGGCGTCCGTGAACGTAATGCTGATGGTCCTGGAGGTGCTGCCATGTTCGTTAACGGCGGTGATCGTATACACGGTGTCCTCGACTGGCGATACTTCAATGGCGCCGCTATCGGGAACCGCGCCGATGTCCTGATCGATGGAAACGCCTTGTGCGTGTGCACTGGCCCAAGAAAACTGAATTGTTTGTCCGCGATAAATGGTGCCGGATTCAATTGAAACGCTGAGTTCCGGCACGGGATCGGTTTCAAAATCCGCCAGGGTGAAGTCTATCTTTTTATTCTGGTCTTCCATGGTAACCGGCTTTGTTGCCGTGCGTCCGTCCGACAACCTAGCGGTAACGGTGTAGACACCGGGATCGATCGGGAGACCGTACCCACCGGCATTGGCCGTGAAGGTTGTTTGGCCGTCCACCGAGATCTTTACCCCATCCAACCCTTCGCCGCCAGTGTAATCCCCGCTGTTGTCGGCATCGTCGTAGACCACCCCCAAAAGGAAGTTGGGTCCGTCGGTGAAAGCGCCGAAATCACAGGTGACCACGCCGCCATAGGGGTAGTCCGCTTTATTCGGTTCGGGTTGGAATCCTATACCGACCTCCTTCCAAAGACCATTCAGGATGTTGATACGGTGCCCCCTGCCATCATAACCGGCATCGACAAACAGATCGTCGTGGAGGACCGAACTCAATTCATTGGAATCTTCAATCGGAACCCATTGTGCATTACTAGCCAAATTCTCGCCGACCGCGTTACCTAAGTAACCGGCATCGATCATTCGATCACGAGGTTGTCTTCCATCAAGTCCCTCATGAGCCTGGTATTTATTCACAACCATGTCTTCGGTGTGCAAGGCAGCGGCAAGGGATAGCAAACGATTGAAGGTCAACGGAGGCACAGGGTTCTCGCTAATAGTTTCGCTGGGAGGACCTTCATTGAGATCAATCTGAAGCCTCTCCGCTTCAGCCAAGGGATTGGCCCTGGCTCGGTTAATATCCTCAAGGTGAACCTGCTCTTCCACACTGGGATTGCCGTAACTGTTCCCGACAATAACGAGCAAACTGTCTTGTGCTGTCTTTCCCAAACCGGTTGCATTAATGGTATACACCGTATCCGCTTCAGGCGATACCTCCAACGATCCTTCGCAAGGCACCGCAACCATCAGCGGCTCAAGAACACATTGGTCGCTGTTTTCACTGGACCAGGAAAGGGTAACGGTTTGTCCGATTTGAATAAGATAGTTGCTCGTGGTGAGGCTGACAGATGGCAAATAATTAAAATACACGCTCACCTGTACTGCCGCCTGCTCTCCGTATGAATCGACAGCGACCGCCGTAATCGTATGCCGGCCTTCACCGTCCAGGTATATTTCAGCATGAAAAGCATTTTCGCTAACCAATGCCGAAACCCCGTTCACCGTAACGGTAGCTCCCGGGGTCACCTGACCGGTCACCTGAACGGTCGCGTTGCCGACAACAGCGCCGTTTACCGGAGATGCGATTGCCAATGTTATTGGGGAATTGTCCACCGTAACAATAACACTGGCCGTGGCACTACCGGCACCATTGACAGCCGTGACTTTATAGGTTGTCGTCTGCACTGGGGAGACTTGCAGGCTGCCGCTCATTGGCACCGTTCCGATTTCGTTGTCCAGGGTTACGGATTCAACATTGGTGGTTGACCAGGTCAAGGTGGCCGACTCCCCCCGGGCAATGGTTTCCGGTGTGGCCGAAATCGTTACCGTGGGCAATGCCGACGGATCGATCACTATCACGGTGACACTGTCCGTGACCGTAGCTCCATCTTTGGTCCCGGTTATCGTATAGGTGGTGGTCTGCTGGGGGGCAACGGTCATGGAACCGCTCACATCCACGGCTCCGATATCCGGGGTGATCGCGACTGAATCCGCGCCTCTTGACGTCCAGGACAAGGTTGTCGTAACAGATCCTTCACCGCCGAGGTAAATGGTTTCGGGCTCTGCCGAGATACCGACCGAAAAGATCGGAAAGATATAAGCCGAACCTGAATTATATCCTTTATCATCATCAAGCCTGGATCCCACGATGACATGACTACCGTCCATGGCCACGCTGGTTCCGAAATAATCCTGAGCCGCGCCATCGCTGGGTGTCAGTATGGCAGCGGCAGTTGCCGTATCGCCTTCGCCCTCCCCTTCACTCGGGGGAAGTTCTTCTCCTTCTCCGGGAACCGGCTCTTCCCCGCCGTCCTCTTCGTCAGAATCTGGTGTGTTCTGCGAGATCCATTGGGAACCTGAACGTTGAAACAGGTATACCGCACCGGCATCATCCCACATATTCGGTTCGCCCACTGCCGCCAGGTTGCCGTTGATAGATACGCTTTCTCCCAAGCTCTCACCAGCATCGAGACTGTAGCTGCCGATCCTGGCCTGTTCAACCCAGGCGCTGCCGTCATACATGAAAATGTAAGCCGCGCTTTCAGCCATTGCTTCGGCACAACCGGGACTGCCTACGATGGCGTAATTGCCGCTGATGGAAACCGCCGTACCGAAAGATGCCCATTGGTTTGTTTCGGCAGGAATTAGTTGGAACTCTTCAATCCATTCTGAACCGGCTTGCCGAAAAATATAAGCGGCACCGATACCGTTATTTGCTTGCAGATCTCCTGCTATCAGCACATCGTCATCAATAGAAACCGAGGAACCAAAAGAACCACTCGCTGCACCTTCACTATTGGTCAACGTTGCAGTTTCAACCCAGGTCCCGCCTTGCCCCGTGAATACATAAACCGCCCCCGAGCTGCCGTGTCCCCGTGCGCCGACAATTATGGTGGTTCCACTTACGGCTACACAATCTCCGAAATAGTCCCATTCCTCACCATCACCGGCGACCAAGCGGGCCTGTTGGTTCCAGCTGGTCCCGTCATAGGCGAAAACATAAGCCGCGCCGGTATCTCCGTTTCCACTGGGGGCACCCACGACAACCGTATCGCCGCTGATAGATACCCAGGAGCCAAAATTGTCTCCTGACGCTCCATCGTCAGCGGTCAGCTTGGCCTGCTCAACCCAGGTGGCGCCTTCTTTTCTGAAAATGTAGGCCGCGCCCGCATCACCGCTATCCGGAGCACCGACAACGGCATATTCGCCATCGATGGCAACCGTTTTGCCAAAATCGTCTTGGGCTTCACCATCGCTTGCAGTCAGTTTGATCTCATCGGTGACCGCGTGGTCAATGGTAACGGCCCCCTGGCTGTATGCGACCACCGGGTCGTTTACCCCATCCTCGATACGCGCATAAACATAGTAGCTGCCTGCAGGAACGTCCGTTGTGTTCCATATGTATCTATCGTCTAATCCGTCAGGGTCTTCGTTGATCCCGCTGGCGATCAGTGTCCCGTCAGCCCCGCTGTTGTTGATGTCATAATAAAGGGAGATAACGGCATTGCTGTCATAATCCGTATCATTCCATTGGATGGTATAGCTGTCATGCGCAAGATCGTCATTGCCATCCGGTTCGGTGAGTCTGATTGACGGCGGATTCAATACCGTAACCATAGCTTCAGCCGATGTCTCGCCACCACGACCCGTTGCGGTGATTGTATAGGTCTTTGTAATTGTGGGCGTAACCGCGATCGAACCGGTTGGAGCGACCGGGCCGATGTCCGGTTCTATAACGTAGCTGGCAGCATGGTCCGCCTGCCAGATCAAGGTGGCCGCCTGTCCCTCGATAATCGTTTCGGGATCGGCATGAATCTCTGCCGTTGGCGCCAGGCAGGTCAGGGTTACCCGATCGGTGGATTCGCCTCCAGGACCGGTGGCTTTTATGGTATATGTGGTGCTTTGGTTCGGATCGACAACAAGGCTGCCCCCAGACTGCACTTCGCCAATTCCCTGGTCAATGGAGCATATATCGGCGTTGCTAAAGGTCCATGCCAATGTGGCGTCCTCGCCTTCATCGAGAAATTCCCGATCCGCATGAATCTCAACGGTCGGTCGGGTATAACCTACCGTCACACTGTTTTTCGCCGTGCCACCAGGCCCCGTGGCCGTAATGGTATACGTGGTATTCACTTGCGGGGAGACAACCACACTCCCGCCCAATTGCACTTCGCCGATGCCCTGGTCGATTTCGCATGTGTCCGCGTTGCTGAAAACCCATGTCAACGTCGAGGATTGACCCACCACGTCGAGATGCCCGGGATCGGCAAAAATCGATGCCGTGGGCTTTACATAGGACACGATTGCCGTTCTTTCGATAATTCCACCCGGTCCGACCGCAATAAGCGTATAGGTCGTGTTTTGATCCGGGGAAACAGCGATGTTGCCGCTAAGAGGTACCTCTCCGATATCCGGTTCAATGCTGCACGACGTAGCCAACTCCGTTGACCATGTCAGGGTAGCGGATTCTCCGGTCTTAATAAACGCGGGGCTGGAAGAAAAAGTTATGATCGGAAAAGGATAATCAAGAGTTACGGATTTTGTATCCGTGATCTGGTCGCATGTTGCCGTAAGTGTATAGGTCACAGGCAGTTGATCGGGAGTCACCACCATACCGCCGCTTGTCGGCACACTACCAACCCCCTGATCCAAACTGCAGGCGTCATAGCACTCGGTGTTCCAATAAAGGGTCGTGCTTTCGCCGGGAAGCACGTTGGTTTTGCTTGCTCTTAGTTGAAGTTCTCGTGGGTAGATATCAACATAATCCGTAGCCATGTTGCAGGAAATCGTGTATATTTTTTGGTCCTCGCCTGGAAACACTTCCATAGAGCCATTTAAGCCCACACTACCGACATCGGGAGAGATGGAACAATCGTCGACCTGGCTGGTGGACCATTCCAAGGTAACCGGTTCACCCGCTGTCCAGCAGCAAGGAACGATGGCATCGAGCGTTGCGCTGGGTACACACGGATAAACCATTAACTTTCCTGAAGTCACCCCTGCAGCGTTCGAACAGGTAAGTGTATACTCCGCAGGCAGCTGTGCGGGCGTTACCACCACCGAACCATTGGGCAAGACCTCTCCGATTCCCTGATCTATGAAACAACTGTCGGCACATTTGCTGGTCCATTCAATCTGGCCGGGCTCTCCCAAGGAACCGATACAGCTTGCAGAAAGTTTGGTAATTGATGGTTTGCGGGGAACCGTTCGGGCAACCTGGCCAGCGCCGTTCGTAGCCGTAATGGTATATACGACGGGTGGATCAGGAGATGGAATATTCATGCTTCCTATGGCCGGAACCTCTCCAATCCCCTGATCGATGACCACGGTTTCGGCTCTTTCGGTCTGCCAGGTCAGCGTAATATCCCCGCCGGGATTCACACCCGAACAAGGCTCCACGTCAAACTGAACGATGGGCAGATATGTCAGAAATCCTGTAAATCTTTGTGTATCTTCACCGCAGCGTCCATCATTTACCCGGACATCAACAGTAAACCCTGTTCCCTGCCCTGCAGTGGGTGTCCATTCGATCAGACCGTTGAACGGATCCAGGGCCATCCCTTCCGGACCTTCTATTAAGGAATATGTAAGTGTATCCAGATCCGGATCCTCGGCCTCTATTTGATACCTGTATGCTTCTCCATAGGTGGCGTTGGTAACCGGAGAGGAGGTGATTCTTGGAAAATCGATCTCACCCGGCTGGGACTGGTGAGACAATTTATCTATCCGGGTGATCGCTCCGCTGGTACCGTCCAGGTTGAAAACATGCCAGACATTCCCGGCACCGGCCGGAGCGTTAAATACCAGTGGGTCATTCCCGGATCCGGAGTAAACCGTCACGGTGGCGCCCGAGCTGGCCAAGGCCGCGCTGTTAACGGAATTTCGATTGGTGAAATCATGAACGTAGAAACGGTAGGTTCCCGGATCCATCTGTGAGATGGTGATGGTCTCGGGGCCGTATGATTCCCGGTCGTCGACGTCTAAATCAGCCCCGGAGATCGTACGATTCCAGTAAAAACAGTGCTCCCGACAGCCATCGGGATTGGGGGCGGTCAGGTGCGCCTCCAGGTCTGCGGGATTTTCTCCCCAGGTCAATACAATTCGAAATTCTCCCGGATTTAAAACGGGAGAAAGCACTAAATCCTGATGGGTTAGGGTTTCATCCGGCAAGAGAACGACTCGCCGTTGCCCTTCGATATAGTCCTGCAGGCTGGCAACCACATAATAGGTGCCGGGATCGATCTGTGAAAAGGCAAACCCGCCATAGGAATCCGAGCCGGTCTGTTCGACGACTGCTCCGGGAATGCCGTTGCCATCTTCATGTAAATAAACCGATACGCCGGAAAGGATCGCACCGGTTTGCGCATCAATCACCTGCCCGGATATGCCATCGGTCGCAGGCAATGAAGTGCAAATGGCCATTTCGGCAGAAACCAGGTTGTTGATCTCATCGATTTCACCCAGTATACCGACTCCGGTGCCGTTATCGTCGGCATGAGCATAAATAATTGTGATACCTGCAGCCGGATCGGGCCATTGGAGTGTCAAGTCCTCATATTGGCCCGGATCAAGAATTTGGGTCGTCAAAACCGTTCCAATTGGTGAGCCCCCGTTTTCGGGATCGCCATCGTAAAAAATAACCGGCACACCGCTTTGAACAGCTGAGTCTCCGGCATTGCCGATACGCGCGGTCAGGACTACCTCGTCCGGGCAGCTGGCAGCATCCATTGTCAAAAACGAAGCGCTCAGGTCGATACCGTTGGAGCTGGTAGCGAGGATGTTGTTCGCTTCATCGTCTTCGGATATTTCATCTGCGCTGTCGACAAATACGTGCATCCGGTTGTCTCGAAACAGCAACTGACCGGTAAATTCGATGGAAGTATTGATTGCTTCGCCGGCTCCGGGGCCTGCTGAAACAGTCGTTTCGCCCAATCGATTATCTTCGTCCTCTTCGTAACGCTGGTTCAGGTTGGTGTCTTCAAACAAAACGATCTGGTAGGGTGTGGAAACCGCAGTGCTGCCGTTATTGGCCACCGTAACCATGGCCAGGCCGGATACTTTGGCCGATCCGTCGTCTTCGATATTGGAAGAGACCTCTATTTGGATCGGTTCCAGGTCGATCGTTGCCAACAGTACCACGGTAATGCTGGCCACCTGTGTGTCATCGCCGTCTTCGGCCAGGACGCTGATTGTATTCGTCCCCGGCACTAAAGGAACGTTATCTGCCGTGTATTCGTTCCCGCTGACCGTTGCAGCAATCCCGTTGACGAATACGGATGCACTGGAACGATTCACTGTTCCGGCTACAGTGATGCTTGCAGTGGCAAATTCCTGTCCCGATGTCGGGATAGTAATTTCTATTGTCAAAATACCAGGTACGACCTGTATCTCCACCACGGCCGTATCCGTTCCGCCCTGGCCGTCGCTGACGGTGTAGGTAAAGCTGTCCGCACCGCTAAATCCATCGTTCGGGGTATACGTAAAGGTGCCATCTCCATGGCTGACGACCGTTCCGGTGGTGGCTTGGCTATAGTCTGAAACAATAAGGTTGTCTCCGTCGACATCCGAATCGTTTAGGAGCACGTTGGTTGTGGTTACAGGAATGTTCTCTTCGGTTAATACGGTATCATCCGTTGCAGCCGGAGCCGTATTTTCAAAGATGACCGTAGCGCTATCCGTCGTTGTACCGTCGGGGTTAACTGCCGTGAGGGTATATGTCATGGTCTGTGAAGGTGAAACCGTGATCGAGCCGACAGGGTCGACTTGGCCGATGCCTTGATCGATAAAGACGGAATCGGAATTGGTTGCTGTCCATGCCAGGGTTGAAAATTCTCCAGTATGAACCGTTCCCGGGTTGGCCTCAATAGAGACTTCCGGAGGCTGGAGGACGGTTATAATTGCAATTGCGGTTGTCGTTCCTCCGGGACCTGTGGCAGTGAGGGTATATGTGGTTGTTTGCAGCGGTGTTACTGAAACCGATCCGGTCAGGTCAACCGGGCCAATGCCTTGATCGATGGAAACGGAGTCCGCATTCGTCGCGGTCCAGGCCAAGGTTGAGGATTCTCCGATCAGGACAATCGTTGGTGTGGCTTCCAAAGAAACACTAGGCGGATGCAGGACTGTAACGGTCGCATGGGTTGTTGTTGTGCCGCCAAGCCCCGTAGCCGTAAGCGTATATGTCGTGGTTTGCGAAGGTATAACTGAAATTGACCCGGAAGTGGCAACCGAACCGACGCTCTGGTCGATAGATACTGAATCGGCATCGGTGGTCCATGTCAAAATTGCAGATTGCCCGGCAATGACGCTCCCCGGATCTGCCGCAAAAGAAATAATTGGGGCGGGAATGTTCTCCGTGATGTCGATTGTAAGATAGCTACCCGGCGTGCTGCTAAGCTCGACCTCGAGGACGTTTTGCTCGGAGAGAGTTACTGTGGCTTCTAAGATATAGACATTTTTATTAAAATCGCTGGGACCAAAAATTTCAACGCCATTGACATGGATCCAAGCGCTGCTCACGCCATCTTCAACCCTTTTCCCGCCATTATAGTTCCCATTTTTTAATAAAAGTCTGCCCTGACCCGGAACACCGGAAAAGGTGTCAGAATAAAAATTCGGCTCACCTGTCGTACGCAGGTACTGCTTCGCCCCAAATAAAGTTACCTCACCAGAAAAAGCCGAAGCCTGGATGAAAGTTACTCCGATAAGAAATACAAAGGTAAGAAGCGCAAGTCGTTTCATACATTCCTTTCAAGGACTACCGACGTTTCAAGATTTGGCAAAAAACCGAATTTCTGTTTCCCTGTGGAACCGACATGTAACCATTGTTTGATCTCACTTCATTTTTTAAAGCTCCTTGCAGTCCCACGTCTACACGCAACTCACATTTATGCTTGCTAACCTTGTTCATTTAGCAAGTAAAAAATTGAACCCACTGCACAATATAGAAATGCACAGACACAATGCGCACAACGTGGTTCGATATCCGAATTATATAATTTCTGAATAGTGATTGCCGGGGAAAAAGGCAGCGCAACAATTACGTGATCAATTCTGGATCCCGGCGCTATAGGTGTGTAGCACAATCTGTACCGAATAGCAGCAATATTTTTACCCTTTTATTACAGCGATTTAAAAACTAAATTTTGCGTCGGCCTGGTGCTTTAACATTTTTTGTCGGCAATTCCGACAATGTTCGTCACGGGCTATCCTCTTATTTTGCTATTAAAAGCTCTGAATGGTTAATTTATAAATTGTGTGACTTCGCCCTCTTAAGATTTGCAGAAATCCATGGTCGCTTTTAGGAAGATGCATCCATGAATTAGGCGATGGACCCGAGAGGCTGGACAACCTGACGTATAGGATAAACTCTGAGCCGATTCGTTAAGGGGAGGCCTCAGGCCGCCTCCGCGAATGGATGAGGAAGGCCGTAATAAACCTCATCCGGGGTCAGGTTGTCAAGTGCCTGATGAAATCGCTCCTTGTTGTAAAATGAGAACCAGCCGCGAAGGCCTTTCCGCAGATCGGCCCCATTGTTAAAAGCGCGGAGATAGACATAGTTATACTTCAGGGTCCACCATAGCCTTTCAATAAAAATGTTGTCTTGGGCACGGCCTCTGCCGTCCATACTGATGGCAATGCCATGGTCTTTTAGCAAGCCGGTAAAATCGTCACTGGTAAACTGGGAGCCCTGATCGGTGTTGAAAATTTCCGGGGTTCCGTAGCGGCGGATAGCCTCATCCACCGCCTCAAGACTTTGTTGGGGTCGATAATACGACCCGGTTTTCTGGGGTGCTCCGGTCTGCCAACCGTCACCCCTTTTCTTTATCCATAAAAAAAGCCTCCTTGCCGGAGGCTCATCTAATTCGAAAATTCTTTTCCGTTTGTCAACGATTGTGATTATCTTGCCGGTTACTCCACCCTCGATCCCGCTAACCTACAGGAATCAAGCAAACGCCTCCACTCGTTGAGCGGAGGATGCCTTACATTCCCAGACTCAAAGAAAATAATGTCCGCAAAGGATTTTTCGTATAGATCTGAAGCAAGGCATTGTTCGGCTTGAAGTCGGTGAAACCAAAAACGATGAAGCCCGGACGGTGTTCCTTGATGATGAGCTAAGAGATGTATTTCAGCGGCAGTGGCAAAATCAGAAAGACCGAAATGCCCTATCCCCATACGTATTTCCGAATCGCAAAGGGACAGGTAAAATCAAAGATTTCAGGTCAGCATGATTTTCGGCTTGTAAAGTTGCTGGAATCGGTCGGAGGCTTTTCCACGACTTCAGAAGGACCGCAATTCGAAACATGGTCCGCTCCGGGACACTGGAAAGAGTGGCAATGATGATATCAGGTCATAAAACTCGTTCTGTCTTTGACCGTTACAACATCGTCAACGATGCGGACTTGAAAGCAGCGTCAGAAAGACAGGCCGATTACCTTGAAAATTTTACGGGCACAGTTTCGGGCACAATCGCCGATTTCCCACAAAAAAAGGGAGTCACCCGATAATGGCTAACCCCCTGATTTCTTTATGGTGCCGGAGCTCGGAATCGAACCGAGACGGGGTCGCCCCCGGTGGATTTTGAGTCCACTGCGTCTACCAATTTCACCACTCCGGCATGGGTTCGGTTATATAGGGAAAACGGGTGTGATTGTCAATCTATTTGCACGACCCGTTTTTGAGAACCCCCTCAATGGCCCGCCGGGATACCGCCCCCTCACGGAGCACCTTCATCGGCCAGCAGGTCGCGTCCAGAATCGTGGAGCCGGTCCCACCGGCAAGGACACCGGCATCCACTACCAGATCCACCCGCCTGCGGATGTCAGGGGCAAGGTCCGTCACACGGGCCGCTGCCGGATAGCCGGACAGGTTGGCGCTGGTTCCGGTAATGGGGCCGCCGAAACGCTCGACCAGCGCCCTGGCCACCGGATGGGCCGGCATGCGTACACCGATGTTTCCCGTTCCGCCGGTAAGGGCTGCCGGCAGGCAATCGCCGCCCCTGAAAACCAGGGTGATCCCACCGGGCCAGAGACGCAACAGCGGTTCAGCATAGTCCGGAACCGCCGGCACCACCGTTTTCATGTCCTCGATGCCGGACAGCAACACCAGAAGCGGTTGATCCAACGGGCGGCGCTTGATGGCGAATACGCGGCGGACGGCTTCCTCACAAAGCGCATCGGCGCCGAGGCCGTAAAGTCCCGCGGTGGGAAACACCAGTACGCCTTTTTGCCTCAGGACGTCGACCGCCGGACGGATACCATCCGGATCGGGCCTCTTCGGGTCGATCAGGATGACCTCAGCGGTATCGTTTGAGTTTCTGCCTTTTTTTCAACCTGTTCGGCCATTTCTTTTTTAAATGCCTTCAACTGAACGGCCAGGGCATCGTCGGACACGGCCATGATCTGTACGGCCAGGATGGCGGCGTTTTTGGCACCCGGCTTTCCGATGGATACCGTCGCCACGGGGATCCCCGGCGGCATCTGTACGGTGGAAAGGAGGGAATCGAATCCCTGAAGGCACGACGAATCAATGGGTACCCCGATCACGGGAAGGGTGGTATGGGCAGCCAGCACACCGGCCAGATGGGCGGCATGTCCGGCACCGGCAATGATTGCCCTGAGTCCCCGGTCCCTGGCAGAAGTGGCATAGGCGGCGGCCCGCTCCGGGCTGCGGTGGGCCGACGCCACGGTCATCTCAATGGGAATGCCGAACTTTTTGAATATCCCCAGAGCACCTTCCATCACTTTCAGGTCCGAGTCACTGCCCATGACAATACCCACCCGGGGCACGGCCTGCATCCGCACGAGCGCCTTTTTCCCGATATCGGTACGATAATGAACGCGGGTCCATTTTATCTTGGCCACCGCCTTGTAGGCTTTCTTGATGGCCAGTTCCACGGTATCCCCAAGGGCCGTGACCCCCAGTACCCTGCCGCCATGGGAAAGGATTTTTTTGCCGGACAGACGGGTTCCCGCATGAAAAACCACCACATCCCGCATGCGATTGGCCGCATCGATGCCCTTGATCTCGAGCCCCTTTTTGTATTTTCCCGGGTAGCCGCCGGCGGCCATGACCACACACACCGATGCGCGGGGATCGATATCCAGCCGGCAGGCGTCCAGCCGCTCATCGATGATGGCCTCGACAACCGGAATAATGTCGTTTTGCATGCGCACCAGCAGGGGCTGGGCTTCCGGGTCACCAAACCGGCCGTTGAACTCGAGCACCTTGATCGTATCCCGATCGATCATCAACCCGGCATACAATACACCCTTATAGGGGCATCCCTCGGCGGCCATGCCGTTGACCATGGGAATCATCACCTCATTCATGATCCGCTGGTGGAGGTATTGGTCCACCACCGGCGCGGGGGAGTATGCTCCCATACCGCCGGTATTCAGCCCCTTGTCGTCATTGAAAACCGGTTTGTGGTCCTGGGAAGACGGAAGGGGCAGTACGGTTTTACCGTCGGTGAATGCCAGGAACGAGGCCTCTTCCCCCACCAGGCATTCTTCCACCACCACCTGGTCCCCCGCATCTCCAAATTCACGATCGATCATAATTTGCTTTAAAGCATCCAAAGCCATTTTCTCGGTACTGCAGACGATAACGCCTTTTCCGGCGGCCAGGCCATCCGCCTTGACCACCAGAGGCGCCCCCATCTTTTTCACATAGGCCTGCGCCTGGGCGAAACGGGTAAACGTCCGGCCTTTGGCGGTGGGGATGCCGTATTTTTCCATGACCGCCTTGGCAAAGGACTTGCTTGATTCGATCCGGGCCGCTTTCCGGCTGGCTCCGAAAATCCGCAGCCCCGCCGCTTCGAACTGGTCGACGATCCCATTGGACAGCGGATCTTCCGGGCCGACGATGGTGAGGTCTATCTTCTCATCCCGGGCAAAGGCGAGAAGCTTGTCGATTTCGGCTGCCCCGATGGGGACACAGGTGGCCAGTCGGTTGATTCCTGCATTTCCGGGTGCGCAGAAAATTTTTTTTACACGTGGACTCTGGGCAATTTTCCAAACCAGGGCGTGCTCTCTTCCGCCGCCGCCGACAACCAGCACTTTCATAAAACGCCTCCCTCCTTTTTGAGCCGTCGGCAATGCCGCCGGCGTTTGTGGTCATGGGTATGTTGACGGTTTCTTAATGATGTCCTCCCGTCCGCTTTTTCGGCCCCCTACCCCCGTGTCGTTTGACGACGCCGGGCATCCATTCCCAGTTCGATCAGCCGGTCCAGCAGCCCGCCAAAGGAAAAACCGGCGGCCTCGGCTGACTGCGGGTAAAGGCTGGTGGCCGTCATGCCCGGGATGGTGTTGGTTTCCAGGATAAAAAATTCATTGTCCTTCAGAATCATGTCCGTGCGGCTGTACCCCTGGCAATAAAGGGCACGATGGGCGGCTATGGCGCAGGCCTGCGCCTTTCGGGTCAGCTCCGCCGAAAGAGGTGCCGGACAGACTTCCCGGGTGGCACCGGGCTGATATTTGGCATCGTAATCAAAAAACTCATGGTTGTCACCCGGAATAATCTCGATGAGCGGCAGCGCCTCCAGGTCGTCATTGCCCAGCACGCCGCAGGTGATCTCCGTTCCGGAGATATGGGCTTCGATCATCACGGTGGCGCCGAACCCGAATGCTTTTCCCACCGCAGCCTCAAGGGACGCGTCCGTGCGGACGATGGACATCCCCACGCTGGATCCGGTCTCCACTGGTTTGACCACCAGCGGCAGCCCCAGCCGGGTGACAATCGTGTCTACGTCGACCGGTTCCCCCCGCCGAACGACCGCATAGGGCGGCACGGTTAATCCGGCCTGCTCGTATAAACCCTTGGACAACAATTTGTTCATGGCAACGGCGCTGCCCAGCACACCGGCCCCCTGATAGGGAATGTCCAGCAGGTCAAGCAGGCCTTGAACCGTCCCGTCCTCGCCATATGGGCCGTGCAGGATAATCAGCGCACAGTCGATTCCGTCGGCATCGTTCACCAGCCGGGGAATATCCGTTTTGGGATCATAGGTCGCAATGTCATATTTGTTCTTGTCCAGTGCGTCAAACACCTGTTTGCCGCTGTTGAGGGAGACGTCTCTCTCAGAAGAGATCCCGCCGAAAATCAAGGCGATCGATTTCTTTTGCATATCAAGGTTTCCTTTTTTGAATAATCGGCAATGGAAAACCGGCGAAACGTGGCTTCAGCCGCAGTGCGAGGCCTGATGCCCGGAATCCCGGCAACGCAGGCGGTGCAGCGGGTTCAAAAAAAACAGGAGCGGGCCGTTTTCCAGCCCCTTCCGGTCATCTGTTTCGGCAGGCGCGATCAACCCTTCAACAATTGCCGTTTGGCCTTGTTGAATTCGTCAACCGTGATGAGATCTTTTTCAAGCAGGCGTGCCAGTTCCGCAAGGTCCGAAGCGTCCCTGTTCCGGGAGGCCTCCGGATCTTCAAGACGGGGAAGATCAACGGCGGCATCGTGTCCGATAGCCGGCGGCTGGGACGACTGGCCCAGTTTGACGGTGGCCATCCCACCCAGCAGGCTCACCTCGACGGATCGACCGTTGAACATTGGATTTTTCAACATCTCACGAAGGGATCTGCCCTCGGCCCGCATCCGCCTGATAAAATAGAAGAGGGAAAAACCGATCAGCACCATTCCCCCCAGAAAAATCCAGAGCATATAGTTGACCACACCCCGGAAAAAAAGGACCAGAACCGCCATTCCGGCGATCAGAAGTACATGAAGTGCGAGAATGAAGTAGGCGAGCAACACGCTCTTGACCAGGCCGTCGCCTTCTTTTTTTTTAGCTAACATGGTTGCACCAGATTACGCTTTGTCGGCCCCGAGTCGTTCGACCACCTCGCCGTAGTAGCGCTGGGGAATATCGTACGCCGCGTTGGCGTCTCTCATGGCGTTCAGCTTCAGGATCAGATAGTTGAGTTTTTTCAGGGTGCGGTACTTCTGCCCCGCGTCCGTCATGCCGGCCAGCAGGTCCTCGGTCGTACGGATTTCCTTGCGCAACTGCACCTCCGGCGGAAGGCAGTCGGCATTTTTCAGAACCTTGTAGGCCAGGCGCAAATCCTCGGGGATATGCCGGTCATCCTCTATTTCCAGGGGTTTGCCGCTGCCGGGAAGGTTTTCGAAGGCACCCTGGTCCTGGGCTTTTTTAATTCGGGATTCAATTATTTTTTCAAATCCGGTAAACATGCGATCCATCTCATGAGGCACCACGCCGGGGCCGGGTTGACCATTCATTTCACTGTGTAATTTTACAAAATACGTCCGTCTCGATCGTGTAGACCGACGCAATCGGTTAAAGGACTATATTATACCGTAAGGACGGATTTCAAGGACTAATGTACCGGACAACGCCACCATGGGCGGGTGCGGACGGAAGGGGTCATGAACCGAGCAGACGCCCGGTCAGGCTTTCCACATAATGGTGGGCCTTATCTGCCGCGGTCTGCAAAAAATTCGAACCCAGGGAGACGGCGGCGCTGCTGGTTTCATCCAACACATGGCAGGCGGCCTTGCCGCCGGCGCCCAAACCCGCCTGAACCGAAATATAGTCCGCGAGATGCACGATATGGGACAATTGATGGCCCCCGGCCGACGACGGCTGGTGGTGATGGCGAATGCCGAAGGAGATGGACCGCGGCAGATTCCAGTTGTCGCAGAGAATGCCTGCAATAACGGCATGATCAAACCCCAGGATATCCCGTTCCGCATCCTGAAGGGGTTTATCCGGATGGGCGGCAAAGTAGTGGTCGAACAACACGCTGCGCTCCTGGACAAAAGGGTCAAGGATGATCTTGCCCACATCGTGAAGCAGCCCCGCCATATATGCGCTGTCGTATGCTTCAGCGGAAACGGAGGATGCGATCTCACCGGCGGTGCACGCCACGGCAATGGAATGCCGCCACATGTCGCCGGCCTTGAGGCCGTATCCGCCCATGGCCATTCCCAGAACACCGCCGGCACTCATGGCGGTGATCAATTCAGCCAACCGACGGGTGCCGAACAGGGAGGATGCATGCTGGATGGTGGAGACCTTTCCACGAAACCCATAGTAGGCGGAATTGGCCACTTTGAGGATGCCGGTTACCATGGCAGGATCGGTTTCAATGATTTTGGACAACTGGGCCGGACTGGTTCCCGGATGCTTGATCATCTGCTGAACTTTGAGCATCACTTCGGGCATGGCCGGCAACGACGCCGTGTCCGAAACGATCTTTCGAATCAGTTCCCTGCCGGAAATGAATGCGGGTTCTGTCGCGTCGGCAGCAGGCCGACCGGGCGGTGAACCGATGGGTTTCGATGGCTCGGGAAAACGGTCACTCACGGCGGCGTTGATTCTGACCAGCTCCTTGTTTGCCGTATCCAACCGGGCCACCAGTTTTTCGATGATCTTGTCTTTGAACTTTTCACGGATCCGAGCGGAGAGTTGTTCGAACCGCACACGGTCCAGTTTCAGCGCGATAACCGCGTCCCTGGCAACGACGTTGGCGGTGCGTCGGGTGTCAGTTAAAAAGGCCATCTCCCCGAAGATGTCACCGGCTCTCAATACGGCAAAAATGGTTTCGCCGGTCCCTTCGGTGATGCTGACCGTCCCGGCAAGAATAATAAACAGGCTTTGATCGCTGCTGCCCTGGCGGATGAGCATTTCCCCCGGCCGATACACCCTGAAGTGGGTATCGTCCGACACCATCTGCCCCTTCTCCTCCGCGGTAAACGAATTGAAAAACCCAAGCCGGTTGATTATCGGCAGTATCTCTAAATGCGCGCTCACCATAAGTTCCTTTGCCCCGGAGAGCAATCACGGGAGGCATTCCATCGGAACTGGAAATGCCCCCATTGCCCGTATGACGGTATTATCGGCCGGTTATCGGATTTCATGAATCTTATCCGCAAAGGGCCGGCCCAACCAGGTTGATCGACCGCCGAACCCGGGAAACACCAACCCGCCCGTAATGATGGGCACGGATGCGGAACAGGCACGCCCCTGTCATCCGTGAACCACTTTCAGCTAAAGGATCTGTCGATCTGACCCGATACCGGAAAGTAATCATTGAAAACAAGGCGTGGGGGATTGACGGGAAAAACCGCCGGGAGTAGTGTAGGAAAACAGGAGAAAAAATGGATCCGGACTGGGGAAAGAGAAGGAAGCGGCGATTTTCGGTAAAGGACCTGACCGTATCGATCAACGGGAAAACCTATCGGGTTTTCAATATTAACGAATACGGGCTGGGGTTTCTGATGGATTCTCCGGAAGAGATCGAAATCGGTGCCAGGATCGAGCCGATGATCGTCAACGGCAATCTGCCGGTGCGGGTGACCGGCATCCCCAGACACATTTCCCAGTTCCGGCCCTCGAACAGGCACCTTCATTTCAAATCGGGATGGGTTTGCGGGACGGAATTCACCACCGGGCATGATCGTGAAAGCCGGAAACTGCTGCGGGAATTCATCGCCGAGAATCTTGATCGCGATACCGACGAGGCCGAAAAATAGCCATATCCCCAATGCTGCCGACCATCTGCGCGCCCTGTCCTTCTAACCGGCCAGAAAAGCAAAGGCTGCCTGCCGTCACCGTTTGACCCGGCAGGCGGCGTCGCTCGTTTACACCGTTTTCTGAATATGAAGAGCAACCTCAGGCAAGGGTGCGTTAACGAACGCAAATAGCTATCCGGACTCCAACGGGTAGGAGGAGGGCTAACGGCCTCCGTCCTCCCACACCACCTTACGTAGGGTTCCGTATACGGCGGTTCATGTGTTACATTGAAACCTGAGAACCAGATCCAGCAGTGAAACGAGTCCAAGCCGGTCAAAGAACTTCTTGGCAAACGTCTGATTAGGACACCCCTGCTGCCGGTATCTCTTGCAGTGGTATACGCTGTGATCGCTGATGCCGAACTGCTCGGCAAACGATAGGATCGTATTTTCTTCTATCAGAAACGGCGGCTCATGATTTTAATCACACCCTCCGGCGCTGTCTTGATAATCGAACGGCCTGCGGTACCTATTTTGGAGGCGATCGTATCCGTTACTCAAAAGGCCAAAGAAAAAGCGTTTACCGATGGATCCTGAGTCTGGCCGCAGAAATAGCAATCCGGACGGGTAAGCCAAAAATTATCAATGTGGAATGGAGAATCGCGGCAAAACAGTGGCTGCTGAAAAATGATCTGATCAAAATCGTAAGGGCGGGAAAAGTGTCACCCCATTTAAATCGGAATTTGTGCCATAATTAGCCATGTCGCACATGCGCAGATTCGTTGCTGCCTGCGTGAGATTGGATATCTTAATCTAGTGTCCATCCACGGGAATAACTACCCGTAATAAATAAGAAACGCGCATTTTGTTGTAGCTTTATTCTTCTCGTTGTAGTATATTGAAAGTCTCCAAACAACCAATATCATTACAAAAGAAAGAAAAAGGCGAAACACAAAATGCGCGAAAAATGGCAAAAACAGATGCCGCTGATGCCTCAGATAAAAGACCACGCCCAAGCAAAAGAACTCACAGCCATCAGTGACATCATTGATGGGCACCCTATCATCTGCGATCGCGTTCTTCAAGATTTGAACAAGGGCAAGTTGGTCGCCTATCGAAAAGGTGCCGGTGGCATGAGTGCTGACCAGGTGCTTCGTTGTGCCATTGTGAAAGTCCTTTTCGGTTTTACGTATGAAGACTTGGCCTTTCATATCGTCGATTCGCAGGCATTGAGCTGGTTTTGCCGTATCGGCATCGCCGACAAGGGATACAAGAAATCTGCGCTGAACAAGAACATCAAAGCCATATCGGACATCACCTGGGAACTGATCAACACGGACCTTTTGGGATATGCGAAACAAAAGGGCATTGAAAAGGGTCGTCAAGTCCGTGTGGATTGCACATGCGTTGAAACCCACATCCATCACCCTACCGACTCCAACCTGTTGTGGGATGGTGTTCGGGTGCTGACAAGGCTGGTCGACCGCTGCCGGGAAGATTTTCGGGTTAACGTTCCTGGTTTCCATAACCATACCCGTGTTGCCAAACGTCGGATGCTGGCGGTGATGAATGCCAAACGCAAGATCACGCGTAAGGCCGCCTACGTGGATCTGCTCAAAACCAGTCGCAAAGTGGTCGGGTACGCCCACAGGGCTGTCGCTGCGATCAACACCGGTGGGACCATAGACCCTCTGGCCATGGCACTTGGCTTCCAGATCGAACATTTTGTTGACTTGACCCGTAGGGTGATCCACCAGACCGAACGCCGGGTTCTTCATGGAGAAACTGTCGATGCCAAAGACAAGGTGGTATCGGTGTTCGAGCCACATACCGACATCATCGTCAAGGATCGACGCGATACGCTGTTTGGCCACAAAATCTGTCTGACCGGCGGCGCTTCGAACCTGATTCTGGACTGTGTAGTCACCGAAGGTAATCCAGCCGACACGGATCTGACCATACCCATGCTGGACCGGCAAAAACAGATCTATGGCCGTTATCCCCTCAAGGCCAGCTTCGATGGCGGTTTTGCATCCAAGGAGAACTTGAAACAGGCCAAATCGCGTAAGATCAAAGACGTCTGTTTTGCCAAAAAGCGAGGTCTATCAGAAACCGACATGTGCCGCAGCCAGTATGTTTATCGCAGGTTACGCCGTTTTCGAGCCGGAATTGAAGCTGGCATTTCCTGGCTGAAGCGTTGTCTTGGCCTTTCCCGATGTACCTGGAAAGGATGGGACTCGTTTAAATCCTATGTCTGGTCGTCGATTGTGGCCGCGAACTTGCTGACCATCGCCAGGGCCAAGCCAGCCACTTGAGAGCTTAACCGCTTCCGCATCTTAAAAACTGGTTGAACAAGTGCGCTTGGATTAAGCCGATTTTGATTGATTAGTCACAACTCAATGTAACGATGGTGAGAAATATCCTGCCGAGGATTCTACTGCTCCATATTTTTTGCGACTCGGCTCTGAGAATCACCATTTATGGATGGACACTAATCTATCTGCAAGCGGGAAGAACCCATAATTTTTCTATATATGTAAATTTTTTTATATACATTTTTCCACAATTAAAATTTTGCCAATCCCTCCCTCAAAAGTAATTTTTGCATATTAGATTTAATATTAAATAGTTTTGCAATGTGTCCTAAAAAGTTTTCTTTATGGTGCAAATATTGCTTGGAAGAACCACCATAGTCCCATATGATGAAATTTTTTCTACACTATGAAAATGCTTTTGTGAGCTTTCAACATTAAACTGCATTAAAAATGCTGAGAAAGGTAAGAATCTTAATGAAAAAACTCAAAGCATTATTAATGATCAAATTATTAGTTTTATGTGCTGTACTGGTGTTTGCGGGACAAGCTTATGCTTTGTCAATTACGCCCACCACAGGTTTTAGGTGGGAAGGCAATGAAAACAATCAAGATGATATCAATGATGTACTTGAGGATCTATTTGAACCCGATCTTGTTGAACTGTATAAAGCTGAAGTGGACGATGGAGAATCGGGTTCACTACTGGAAAGTTACGAAACCACCTTCTTGAATACTTCCAGTGATCCGAGCGGAGCAGAAATCGAGTATGTTGGTGGGCAAATTATTACTGATCCATATTTACTCGTCAAGGATGGAAACCAAGAGCCAGCCTGGTATCTCTTTAATTTGGGGGCTTTGAGCTGGAATGGAACGGAAACCCTTGTTTTGTCGAACTTTTGGCCAGGTGAAGGCGCCATTTCGCATGTGACCCTTTATGGCCAAGCGGCTCCAGTACCCGAACCGGCAACGATGCTCCTTCTTGGCACCGGTCTTTTGGGCCTTGCTGGATTCAATAGAAAAAGACTCCTTAAAAAGTAAACACGACAAATTTTCAATAAGCATGAGCGGGGTCAATTTGGCCCTGCTTTTTTTCGTGATAGCTGGTACGTTTCCGAGTGACAGATGGAGGGGAGGCGAGCGAGCCCGCAGGGGATAGCTCGCGGAGCCTGCACTGCTTTGTAACTCGGGCCGTCATTGGAAATTCTGCCCCCCGCCTTCTGCCCATTCTTCAAATTTAAAGTGGTGAAGCTCCTTTGTGTAAAGGACCATCCGGAGTGATCCGGTGGTAATGTGGTTTATCAGTCTGCCGTTAGGCAGCTGAAACACATACACGAAAGGAGCCCCACCATGAAAAAGTCAAGCATCTATCCGAATCGAAGTCAAGAACTGGCTGCCCTGTTCGAAAAGGCAGGCAACCTGTCAAAACTGATATGCGTGCCCATCGATTACGCCAAAAAGGATCACCTGGTCATGTTCTGTAACGGAAACGGCGAAGTGCTCCGAAAGCCATTTTCAGTCAAGAATTCCGTCGACGGGGTCAAGTATCTGCTCGGCCAGGTCAACCGTTCTTGCCGGCATCGTCACATTCAGTCCGACCATGTCTTTTTCGGTGGAGAAGATGTCAATTCGTATGCTGAGAATTTTGCCAACACCATTCGGTCCAAAGGGTGGCTGGTGGCCAACGTCAATGCCCACGATGCCAAAAAGCAGCGCGAGAACCTGCAGGCCAGCACTGATCGGCTGGATCTGATGGGCATCGCCACCATGCTGCTCAACCGCAGGGCCAACTGTTGCCCGGCACAGACCGGGGTGTATCGCAACCTGCGAACCCTGGTGCGCCATCGCAAGAAGCTGGTCAAGATGAAGACCGAAGTCCGCAACCGGATCCACACCCTTGTCGACCGGCTTTTCCCCGGCTTTCTGAATGAAAAGAAAAGTGGGATCCGTCCTTTTTCCAACAGCTCGTTATACCTGATGCAGGAGCGTTTCAGCGCACCGCAGATCCGTCGCCGTCAGCGGGGTGCCCTGATCCGTAACTTAGAAAAGCGGGGAACTAAAAAAGCCGAACAGGTTGCAGCCAGGCTTCAGAACTACGCATCCCAGGTCCTGAAGACACCAGACGAATATACCGCCGCGCTTCAGGTCTCCTTGGCCAGCCACGTGACGCATTACCGCTGTCTGTTCGAAGGTGCTCATCAATTGGTGAATGAGATGGCGCAGCTGTTGGCCCAGACCCAGGGTGCCTTTTTAACCAGCATTAAAGGTATCGGCATCGTTCTGGCTGCAGGCGTTGCTGCTGAGATCGGCGACCCTCTGGTTCAACGGTCGACGGATCAAGTGGCGTCGTATGCGGGTATCGTTCCCACAGTCAAACAATCCGGCGGCAGTCAGGGACCTTCGATAACGAGCCACGTCAGCAAACGGAGCAACCATATTCTCAAAGACTACGTCGTACAATCGGCATTCCATATTGGCCGTTATGGTCCCAAGGATTTAAAAGACGATTACAGTCGCCGCGAGGCTGCCGGTCAGCATGCCGACTTCGGGATAGCCCGTCGCTTTGTACGCATGGCCATGTGCATGATGCGCACATCCCAGGTTTACCTGCCGCCAGATATGAGAAGTACTCACATCAAGCCTGAGCGTCGTGCTGATTATTACCTGGCCATGTGGTCATATCTTCGAGACAAGTGGAGTAAAGCCGGCGGACTTAATGTAGCGTTTGCCAGGGACAAACCTTTGGGTCAATGGCGATATATCCTACAGGAGGTATATGGGATAAAACTAAAAATGTAATCACGGACGGATGCCGGCAATGGCGGTAAAAAGATGATGCTCTCAGCTTCGGCGACGGGATGGCTCCAGATAGCTGCCGCAGGCGATTTGATGAATAGGATCGACTGACGGCTTGTTGGAGAGTGCCCACCCGTTCCGTCCGAAATTTAATGGCTCCAAGGTGCTCTGATCCCAAAAACAACAGGAGATCTCGTCATACCAGATTGCCACAATCGGACATTAGTGGACGGGGTGAACCACCTGTTTTGCTGAGCTGTAGATATTTATTTTTGATCGGCATACCGGTTCATAGTCTTAAAAAAAACCGGTTAAAATCGGCACAGGGGAGTGTTGTCTGAAAAATGAGCTAAAAAAAGGGTTGCAAAAATTCTGGTGCTCTCCAACTCATCACCAATCAAACATATCCTTTTTGGAAGGTAAGTATGCACGGAGCACTTACGCTTTTCGTTCTCAGGTACGTTATCCAAGAGCGCCCTGAGATCGTACCAGTGGGTTTTAACCCAACATCCTCTATGATTCCAGCAACCTTTGTGGGGTTTCTGTCTCAGGGAATCAGTGGGCTGACAGCCTGCTGACCATGAACTCCACATTGTGACACACTCCTCCAACCTGCTTCATGGGAATGACACAGAACAGAGGAAAAGGCCTAAACGAGAACGGAAATCAATAAGGAATGGATTGATCAGCTACATTTTCTGGAGATGCTCCTAAGCGAGTACTCAATAACTGATATTCTGCCAGCGAACTCCAGCAACCCTAGTAGGCATTCAGAATACTCCTTCTGCGCGTATCCCTTACAGCTGGTTTACCAGCAACTGAAGCAGAGGGATTTGTTATCCCTCAAGCACATAGTAACCATGGGCGTCTGGCCTGCAGTATCAGTGAAAGTGGTGGAAATTGGGAGAAATTGGGGTTCGAGTTCTATGCTCGGCCCCAACTACAGTATGGATTCCGGCCTTCAGTTCAGAAACAATTCGTATAAAGACCACCCACGGAGCAATCATCCCGAGCGCATACCACGGTATGGGTTCATGGAGATCCATCTGTGGAAGGCTCCTATGTAAAGGAAAAGCGGAGCCACGGTCTGGCCTCTTTATAAAAGGAGGAAGGGTTGCTCTGGTGAGCTTGAAGGCGGCACCCCATACGGGGGGAACGTTGTTGATTCCCGCAATCAACGGAAGACAATTTTCGGATTAAATTGAAGAGTTTTCGAAGTTTTCAAATTTACTGGAACTTTGTTTATATCCACCGGTTTTCAACGACTTTCCACCGTTGGTCGGACCTCTATTAGGGTGCGCTACGCGCTCCAATCTTATGGGTTTTTCAAGGCATGGGCAGGAAGGCTTGAATAAAATGAGGGGAGCAGCATTTCTGATTTGCTACTCCCCTCTGGGCATTTTATTCAATGCCTCCTGCACCCGGCTATCCCTTGACAGGTTGCTCCCCAGCAGAGCCTGTCTCCGTTTCACCGGGCAAACCGTATCGAATCGGATTAAAATTTCATCTTTTTCTGCTGGCTTACCACAGACAACTCATCCGTTAATCGGTTGAGCACATTTAAGATGGCGGCCAATACAAGCGCCTCCAGTTTTTGGCGGATATCTTCGGCGGTCGGATGGGATGGCATATCGACTCCTTTCCTAAAATATTTCGGATGCGGCAAGCCGCACATGTTCCGCGTTGACAGTTTTTTCATGACCCATTGCCGCGGCAACCAGGGCACCGCGAGCCAGGTGGTTGGCTTTCCTGAAGATGCCGCCCGATCCTTGGTGGATGGCCGTGATAGCATCACCTTCGAACAGCATCCGGTCGATTCCGGCAATGGTCAGATGATGCTGAAGATAGGTTTGCATCTGTTCTTTTTTGGAACCGATGAAATGGCTTTTGGCCACCACCCGCGATGCCAGGGGAAGACAACCCGGATATCGCAGGTTGTCGATCAAATGAGTTTGTCCGGCCAGTACCATGGGCAGGTAGGGTTTTGAGTCCATCTCGAACTGACACAGCGTATGCAGCTCCACGAAGACTTCCAGACGGAGCAAAGAGGCTTCATCGATGACCAGAACGACATTTTGTTTTTTCCCGTGGATCAATTCCAATACTTCTCGTTTGATTCCATCGGTCATGGCCGCACGGGAGGTCCCGGCAGGTTTCATTCCCAGTTCTCCCATGATCAGGCGGTACAGTTCCAGGATGGAACCGGACGTGGCTGTGACGTAGACCAGCTTGTACTCGGAAGGATGCAGACCGTTTACCAGATAACGGATGGCTGTGGATTTACCGGAGCCGATCTCACCGGTGATCAGATAAATCGCCCCTAACCCCAAACTGTAATCGAAACGGTTCTTCGCTGCCGCCAGTTGATCCGTTTCAAGTATATCCGTCACCGCGATATCCGCCGTGAAGGGCTCTTTCTCAAAACCGAAGAACGGCAGATACGGCGTATTCATTTCCATAGACCGCCTCCCTGATAATCCGTCTTGTGGGCCGGTTCGAGTTGGGTATTGATGTTCTTGTCCCGCTTTACCCGGCAGTTAACATGCAGATCCACGGGAACCAACAATCCGTGGGACTTCCGATTGAAAAACACCTCAGCCGTTTTCGGTTCGCTTTCGTGATACAAAATCAGCACCCGCTTGCCGATCAATACCACCGGGGCTTCGAACAGGTTGCCGTTGAGTGTGACGGTTCGATCCTTTGCGACGGTTCGGTATACGGCGGTGCGAAAGTGATCGTTCAGGTTCTTCGGTGCCGTTCGGATGCAGGCAAGGTTTTTGCTGAACCGGTTAAAGGGCGTCATGCCGGTGGCGCTGTGAATGCGTTGGTGATAGGCTGTATCGAGCCAATGGGCAAACGACTGATTCAATCGTTCCAGGGAGGAAAGATCGGCTGCAGGTAAAAATCCACCGCGAACGGTTTTGAAGAATCTCTCAATTTTGCCCTTGCCTTGGGGCTTGTACGGCCTTGCATGAATGAGGGCGATGGCCAGTGAGGCACAGGTAAATTCGAGTTTGCGGCTGCGATAGGCAGCGCCGTTGTCCACGTACAGTTTTCGCGGCAATCCTCGTTTGGAAAGTGCTTTTTCAAAAGCATCCATGAAACTGGCCAGGTTCTCCGACAGGTAGAACCCGCCGTAAACGATCAATCGGGAATGATCGTCGATAAAAGCGATCAAATAGCTTTTTCGCATTTTCTGATCGACCACCACCTTGGGTCCGTGCATCACATCGCTTTGCCAGATGTCGTTGACCAGCTCGGCTTCGTACTTTCTTCGATCCTCCGGTTTGGGGGATTGATCCATCAACCCGTGTCGGTGAAACAGCCGATAGAGGGTGGAAAGACCAAAGCTTGCAGGAACAATTGTCTGGCGTTTGAGACTTTCCAAAAGCATCGGGACTGGCGTTGCCATCTGGCTTTGTCTAGTGGCAAGGACGATGTTGACTGTTTCTTCGTCCAAGTTTCGGGATCTACCCTGATCGCCTCTTTTCCCGGGATACAGCGATTCGATACGGCCGTTGCTTTTTTGGTAACGTCGAATCCAGCGATAGATCGTATTTTCGCTGATCCGTGTTCGGCTGGAATAGGGAATGACCCATTTGCGCTCGCACTTCTCCCTCAACAGTCGCCGTTTCTCGCTTCTGGTCAGGTTCGTCGTGCCGACAAACTCGTGAATGACCCCGAACCGGAAAACAGCGACGGTCTCATCCTTTTCTTGTGTCATACAAACCTCCTTTTTTGTGTTTCCCCTGGCTTTAAACCATTTCTCACGGTACGGGGAGCGCACTGTTCGGTAGGTTTGTCGATGACGGAAAGAACTCCGGATTAGATGGTCCGACTGACAGGTGTCCGGCCCATATTCAGGAATAGGGAAAAGGCGGCAAGCAAATCGGTTCCGATCCCGAAACAGGCCAGGGCTTTTCGTTTCAGTGCGGCCAGCCAATGGCGCTGCCGGGATGTAGACAACTTCGAGTTCCATCTGCCGCTGGATAGGCGTTGCTTCAAACAATCGGAAATTGTTAAAATCGGCACCTGGAAACGATTAAAATAACCTTCGGGCTTCATTTTGATAATGCAATTACAGTCCGGGCAACGGTATCTTCGAAGCCATACGCCAAAAGCAAATCCATCAAAATAGGCGAGTACGAAACCGTGTCCCCATATTCGGGTTGAACCACACCTGGGGCATCCGCGAGGTGTTGGCCAACAAAAATTGCGTCCCTGTTCATCAATATCCTTGAGTTTTACACAAACGGAAAGTATCATCGGACCATTCTTTGTTGGGGTCGATAATACGACCCGGTTTTCTGGGGTGCTCCGGTCTGCCAACCGTCACCCCTTTTCTTTATCCATAAAAAAAGCCCCCTTGCCGGAGGCTCATCTAATTCGAAAATTCTTTTCCGTTTGTCAACGATTGTGATTATCTTGCCGGTTACTCCACCCTCGATCCCGCTAACCTACAAACGTCGGCTCAGTGCGTACAGATAGGCGTTCAGATTTTTGTGGTAAGTTTTTGGCTGATCCTCCACCGAGCAAACATCGATCCACCACCGGGCGATCTCCGACCACCCTGCAGTATGCATCTGAGAGGAGTGAGCATATCCCCTTGCTCGCTTGAGGCCTTTGTGATATTGAGATAGTGCTCAATATTTTCCTGTCCGCTTGTCCTGCAGATCCACCCATAGATAGCGTTCAATAACCGCCGCTTCAGAGTGACCTTGGGGGGTGTCCATATGATTCACACTTTTAGCAACGACCTTATAAAAAGGGATCGGGATGGATGATTCAACTCAGGTAATCGCAAAGATGTGGGAAAAGGCTGAACCACACACCTTTATCGCTATGCAGCATTTAGTCATGGCCATGGCAAAGTTGATGAAAAATAGTGGGAAAACGGGTTTATTCGGTAGAGATAAGGGGTTGTCAGCCATGAAGAAGTTTGAAGACAAGTTAAGGAACGCTCTGTTTGCCATGATCTTAGATGAACAGATAAAGCGTAACGCTACTCCTCAAGAATTTTGTGAAGAGGTAAAATCTAAAATAGATATGTTTCGTGTAGTTTTTCCAAATTGGCAGGAAGCATACGCGTATGCTGAGGTGTATTTTGTTAACAATAAAGATGTAGCCGAGGATCGTATTCGAAATCTGTTGAGATAGTACCCCTGAACAGCCCACAGAAATTCAGAAAGAGGCTGCTGTTCTATGGGGAAAGCTCCAGAATCCGAAACGAATTAAGTGAATAATTGCAGACAATCAACTGAGAGGAGGGCGATGGACCCGAAAGGCTGGACAACCTGACGTATAGGATAAGCTCTGAGCCGATTCGTTAAGGGGAGGCCTCAGGCAGCCTCCGCGAATGGATGAGGAAGGCCGTAATAAACCTCATCCGGGGTCAGGTTGTCAAGTGCCTGATGAAATCGCTCCTTGTTGTAAAATGAGAACCAGCCGCGAAGGCCTTTCCGCAGGTCGGACCCATTGTTAAAAGCGCGGAGATAGACATAGTTATACTTCAGGGTCCACCATAGCCTTTCAATAAAAATGTTGTCTTGGGCACGGCCTCTGCCGTCCATACTGATGGCAATGCCATGGTCTTTTAGCAAGCCGGTAAAATCATCACTGGTAAACTGGGAGCCCTGATCGGTGTTGAAAATTTCCGGGGTTCCGTAGCGGCGGATAGCCTCCTCCACCGCCTCAAGACAAAAGTCGGTCTCCATGGTATTGGACAGCCTCCAGGAAAGCACCTTGCGGCTGTGCCAATCCATGACGGCCACCAAGTACATGAAACCTCGTTTCATGGGGATATACGTTATGTCTGTACACCACACCTGGTTCGGCCGCGTAATGTCCAGGTTCCTTAGCAGGTAAGGGTATACCTTATGCTCCGGATGCGGCCGGCTGGTTTTAGGTCGAGGATAAATCGCCTCAAGGCCCATCAGGCGCATCAGTCGTTGAACACGTTTTCGGTTGATTTTATAGCCCAGCCTACGCAAATGGTTTCTCATCGACCGTGAGCCCCAGGTGGGCGTCTTCAGGTACTGTTTGTCGATGAGCCGCATCAAGTCCAGATCCTCTGCCTTTATCGGCTTTGGTCTATAGTAATACGAGGATCGCTGGATGTTCAGAATCCGACACTGCCTGGCAACGCTCAGATTCGGATCCTTTGGGTCCACCATCTGCTTCCGCTGCTTGATGCTTAAAGACTGAGCTTTTTTGCCAAAAAATCGTTTTCAACTTTCAGCTTGCCGATCTGTCTGTACAAATTATCAACCTGGGCCTCGTTTTGCTTTTGTGACTTATGGCCTTTATCGAAAATGTCAGCGGCACTGTCAGCCAGGGCCCGCTTCCAATTGTTGATCATGGTTGGATGGATCTTAAACCGGGCAGCCAGTTCAGCAATAGGCTCATCGTTCTTCAGTGCCGCTAAGGCCACCTTGGCCTTAAACTGGGGTGAGTAGCTTCTGCGCTTCGTGCTCATGTTCAGCTCCTTTTGTTTTGGCTGACTCAGAGCTTATCATACTGTCCAGTTTTTTGGGACCAGCGCCGATATCTATGATGCTTCTTCAGTCAAGGTTGCTAAGCTCAAGAGGAATGCTTGGGTTTTCAATAAGGACGCTGATTATGAAATTAGAACCAATCCCAACTCTCTGCAGTTAATCCATAGGAAATCATTCAAAGTTGTCGTTGAAGCGAAGGTTACAGGTAACAATAAAATTGTTATACCAAAAGGTGTTTTTTACACAAGCAAAGGAAACATTTTGGAAATTTCCTCTAAGTATTGGAAGCTTGATGGGATCACAATGTCAGGAAATATAATCGAGGGATGCGGAAAAGCTGTCTCTATAGGATAACCAAAATCTTAAAAGATCCACATACCACAGGCAAGGAGCTTTCTCGGAGCTATCGGAAAGCTGGCATTGGAAGGCACAGAATGTGAGCTATGTGTGAACTTGGTGATTTAAAAACCTGTGATATTCTCGTTAGATAACAATCAGGAGGCTTAAATGCTTGCTTTTGTCGGAGGATTTGCAATTGCCACTTTCCTACATTTAACATTCGGTTTAACTTGGGTTCTAATCATTGTTTTATTGGCCTGCGCGTTATCGTTACAAATATCTTATACCCATCGACTGAACGCCCTTTTAGGAGGAACTGATCCTGTCTTAGCATTTGGCGCTAAAAACCTTAAAGAGCTTAAAAAGTCGATTTCAGTTCCACTTTCAGTATCGGCGCTAAGTTTTCTTGCAAAAGTAGCAACTTGGGGTGGGGTATGTGCAGCCGTGTATTCATTTGGCTGGTTTAAAATTGACAATATATAGATGAAAATTTTGTTACCTAAAGAATTCTGGCGCGAGGATGGGCGCAGTAACAATGATCCTGCCACACCCGCCAAGAAGCGAAAGTCAAAAGGAGGGTAACATGATGTCCAAGATTTCAGTTTCGATTTTGAGCATTCTTTTTTTTGTCGTTGGTTGTGTCAAAGATCAGGATGTATGGACCGGTGGCAACCCCTCTGCTTTTGATCGAGACTCCTACGAATGCGAACGGGATGCTGCCGTATTCCTATCCCCTCTGCAAACCCCTGACTATAACGAAAGGGTGCGAAAACGGTTATTTGAAAAATGTATGAAGGCTCGGGGGTGGCAAAAGGATAGAAAGAATTGATGCGCGCACTCCAGCGATCTTCAGCCAACTCCCCTACTCTGGGATGGCTCCTGTCCCATCTCCGTGAAAGGGCTCCTATAGAGGAGGTCCGGAGCTGGCATTGTAGCTCTATGGATGTGCGCTACATGAATACTTTTCAGTTGGCTGACATTTTGATTCTGGTGATAAATCGCATGAGATCAGTTGAAGGCTGTTTTTTGGCGGGAAAAGATTCAGGGACAAAATCGGTCCATTAGAAGTGGAGTGGGTAAAGATGGATGATTCCGAAGTAGATAAAACTGATGTTCAGGTTTTAGGTTACCGAAAGAGGGAGGATGAGCCACACGAACTCTCAGCAGAATCAGGGGGCAACAATGTTGACTTACTGGATCATGATCTAACCGACGAGAGAAAGGCTAACGAAAAGGATCAAGGTCCAGCTGAAGAGAGTAAGGTTAACGAAAAAGATCAGGATTCAACTGAAGAGAGTAAGGCTAACGAAAAGGAGGCTGTCTATCAGAAAGTTGCTCAAAATAAAGAAGGAAAAAAGAAGCCTTTAATCTCTATTTTTTTTGGTTTGGTGGGACACTTTTTAAACTGGCTGAATCAATACAGCAACCTCATGGTTGCATTGGCAACTTTTGCATTGGCTTTTTTAACTTACAGCCACATTGATGAAGCCCGCGAGATGAGAAAAGAAACCAAAAAACTGGCCGATTCAAGTATCAAGCAATTCATGATTAAGTCTTATCCTGTATTCTTGGTAGTTACAGAAAAAACCGAGTATATAGATGGGATATTCAATCATAGTTACCAAATTCATAACATGGGAGAGCTTGCCGCCCATGATGTGACATGCTTATTTGTTCAAGTTTTTAAAGACCGAAAGAAAAGATGGATGTTTATTGTAGATAGTAGCGGCATGTATGAGGGAAAAAATAGATCAAGCAATTTAGATTATAGTGAAAAAATACCACCAAATTCACATAAAAAGATTTCATTTAAAAAACATTTTGAAGGAGAATATGCATTCGAGGAGATGGTATATCAGCTCGTTTACATACGATTTAAAGTCCCATACGATGATATTGTTGATTCCCGCAATCAACGGAAGACAATTTTCGGATTAAATTGAAGAGTTTTCGAAGTTTTCAAATTTACTGGAACTTTGTTTATATCCACCGGTTTTCAACGACTTTCCACCGTTGGTCGGACCTCTATTAGGGTGCGCTACGCGCTCCAATCTTATGGGTTTTTCAAGGCATGGGCAGGAAGGCTTGAATAAAATGAGGGGAGCAGCATTTCTGATTTGCTACTCCCCTCTGGGCATTTTATTCAATGCCTCCTGCACCCGGCTATCCCTTGACAGGTTGCTCCCCAGCAGAGCCTGTCTCCGTTTCACCGGGCAAACCGTATCGAATCGGATTAAAATTTCATCTTTTTCTGCTGGCTTACCACAGACAACTCATCCGTTAATCGGTTGAGCACATTTAAGATGGCGGCCAATACAAGCGCCTCCAGTTTTTGGCGGATATCTTCGGCGGTCGGATGGGATGGCATATCGACTCCTTTCCTAAAATATTTCGGATGCGGCAAGCCGCACATGTTCCGCGTTGACAGTTTTTTCATGACCCATTGCCGCGGCAACCAGGGCACCGCGAGCCAGGTGGTTGGCTTTCCTGAAGATGCCGCCCGATCCTTGGTGGATGGCCGTGATAGCATCACCTTCGAACAGCATCCGGTCGATTCCGGCAATGGTCAGATGATGCTGAAGATAGGTTTGCATCTGTTCTTTTTTGGAACCGATGAAATGGCTTTTGGCCACCACCCGCGATGCCAGGGGAAGACAACCCGGATATCGCAGGTTGTCGATCAAATGAGTTTGTCCGGCCAGTACCATGGGCAGGTAGGGTTTTGAGTCCATCTCGAACTGACACAGCGTATGCAGCTCCACGAAGACTTCCAGACGGAGCAAAGAGGCTTCATCGATGACCAGAACGACATTTTGTTTTTTCCCGTGGATCAATTCCAATACTTCTCGTTTGATTCCATCGGTCATGGCCGCACGGGAGGTCCCGGCAGGTTTCATTCCCAGTTCTCCCATGATCAGGCGGTACAGTTCCAGGATGGAACCGGACGTGGCTGTGACGTAGACCAGCTTGTACTCGGAAGGATGCAGACCGTTTACCAGATAACGGATGGCTGTGGATTTACCGGAGCCGATCTCACCGGTGATCAGATAAATCGCCCCTAACCCCAAACTGTAATCGAAACGGTTCTTCGCTGCCGCCAGTTGATCCGTTTCAAGTATATCCGTCACCGCGATATCCGCCGTGAAGGGCTCTTTCTCAAAACCGAAGAACGGCAGATACGGCGTATTCATTTCCATAGACCGCCTCCCTGATAATCCGTCTTGTGGGCCGGTTCGAGTTGGGTATTGATGTTCTTGTCCCGCTTTACCCGGCAGTTAACATGCAGATCCACGGGAACCAACAATCCGTGGGACTTCCGATTGAAAAACACCTCAGCCGTTTTCGGTTCGCTTTCGTGATACAAAATCAGCACCCGCTTGCCGATCAATACCACCGGGGCTTCGAACAGGTTGCCGTTGAGTGTGACGGTTCGATCCTTTGCGACGGTTCGGTATACGGCGGTGCGAAAGTGATCGTTCAGGTTCTTCGGTGCCGTTCGGATGCAGGCAAGGTTTTTGCTGAACCGGTTAAAGGGCGTCATGCCGGTGGCGCTGTGAATGCGTTGGTGATAGGCTGTATCGAGCCAATGGGCAAACGACTGATTCAATCGTTCCAGGGAGGAAAGATCGGCTGCAGGTAAAAATCCACCGCGAACGGTTTTGAAGAATCTCTCAATTTTGCCCTTGCCTTGGGGCTTGTACGGCCTTGCATGAATGAGGGCGATGGCCAGTGAGGCACAGGTAAATTCGAGTTTGCGGCTGCGATAGGCAGCGCCGTTGTCCACGTACAGTTTTCGCGGCAATCCTCGTTTGGAAAGTGCTTTTTCAAAAGCATCCATGAAACTGGCCAGGTTCTCCGACAGGTAGAACCCGCCGTAAACGATCAATCGGGAATGATCGTCGATAAAAGCGATCAAATAGCTTTTTCGCATTTTCTGATCGACCACCACCTTGGGTCCGTGCATCACATCGCTTTGCCAGATGTCGTTGACCAGCTCGGCTTCGTACTTTCTTCGATCCTCCGGTTTGGGGGATTGATCCATCAACCCGTGTCGGTGAAACAGCCGATAGAGGGTGGAAAGACCAAAGCTTGCAGGAACAATTGTCTGGCGTTTGAGACTTTCCAAAAGCATCGGGACTGGCGTTGCCATCTGGCTTTGTCTAGTGGCAAGGACGATGTTGACTGTTTCTTCGTCCAAGTTTCGGGATCTACCCTGATCGCCTCTTTTCCCGGGATACAGCGATTCGATACGGCCGTTGCTTTTTTGGTAACGTCGAATCCAGCGATAGATCGTATTTTCGCTGATCCGTGTTCGGCTGGAATAGGGAATGACCCATTTGCGCTCGCACTTCTCCCTCAACAGTCGCCGTTTCTCGCTTCTGGTCAGGTTCGTCGTGCCGACAAACTCGTGAATGACCCCGAACCGGAAAACAGCGACGGTCTCATCCTTTTCTTGTGTCATACAAACCTCCTTTTTTGTGTTTCCCCTGGCTTTAAACCATTTCTCACGGTACGGGGAGCGCACTGTTCGGTAGGTTTGTCGATGACGGAAAGAACTCCGGATTAGATGGTCCGACTGACAGGTGTCCGGCCCATATTCAGGAATAGGGAAAAGGCGGCAAGCAAATCGGTTCCGATCCCGAAACAGGCCAGGGCTTTTCGTTTCAGTGCGGCCAGCCAATGGCGCTGCCGGGATGTAGACAACTTCGAGTTCCATCTGCCGCTGGATAGGCGTTGCTTCAAACAATCGGAAATTGTTAAAATCGGCACCTGGAAACGATTAAAATAACCTTCGGGCTTCATTTTGATAATGCAATTACAGTCCGGGCAACGGTATCTTCGAAGCCATACGCCAAAAGCAAATCCATCAAAATAGGCGAGTACGAAACCGTGTCCCCATATTCGGGTTGAACCACACCTGGGGCATCCGCGAGGTGTTGGCCAACAAAAATTGCGTCCCTGTTCATCAATATCCTTGAGTTTTACACAAACGGAAAGTATCATCGGACCATTCTTTGTTGGGGTCGATAATACGACCCGGTTTTCTGGGGTGCTCCGGTCTGCCAACCGTCACCCCTTTTCTTTATCCATAAAAAAAGCCCCCTTGCCGGAGGCTCATCTAATTCGAAAATTCTTTTCCGTTTGTCAACGATTGTGATTATCTTGCCGGTTACTCCACCCTCGATCCCGCTAACCTACAATATTTACAGCTACGAAACTTTTGGATATATTTTAGAAGATGCCCATGCTGATATTGATCCAGAGCAGGTTAAATACCATTGGGAAATACTCACGGACAAGGAAAAAAATCAACTTATCGAAAGCCATCTTGATGTAAACCGTAGAACATCAATAAAGTATGTTAATGATGCTGTTAAACCGTTCCTGGAAGATTTTGAACACCAGAAACTTGAATCAGGCTCTGGTAGGAATGGCTGAAACAGGATTTTAGATAGACCGCCCCCGCAACGCTTTGCTGAACTCGGCCAAGCAGTTAGTCAGGCACGGTGATCCTCATCCCCTCCCATACGTTCAAGCCAACTCAAAATCCAACTTCAGCACAGCCTCCCGGTACAGGGTCTCAACTCGATACCCCTTAGCATAGCGCCTTGAGGTTTCTGTCTTTCCGGCCCTACCTGTCAGCTCCTCAATGATAGATTCCTGCACCATAGCTTTCCATAGCGTATCTGTAGCCGTGTGCCGTAAACTGTGGAAATTCTTTTTAGGGTCTGTGATCTTCACCTTGTTGCGGAGGTATCCCATAAAGCTCTTGCTGAACTGGTGGCTGAACTTTCCGTTGGCCTTGGTGAGCTCGGGAAACAGCCTCTGGCTACCCTTTGCCTTCATCTTTTCTGCATACTTGGCAAATTCCCCAGCGATCTCAGGGTGCAGGGGTACAGTCCTGATGGAATTCTGATTCTTGAGCCGCCTGCCATTGTCCATGTTGTGATCCAAGCACACCAAGACCTCCCCGGTATCGTTTGCCTTCACCTCCACCACATCTGCGGTCTGCAGGTTGGCCAGTTCTTCAACCCTTGAGCCGGTCCACAAAGCAAGCCTCGGCAACCAATAGCGAGCTGGGCTACCCTTGCCACCGCCCCCATTGGCCACCCATTTATCAAAGGTCTCTGGATTGAATATCCTCTTAAGATCATCAGGTGTGTATGGTGACCGCTGCTCCCGCTGGTTTCCCTTCTTGGATGGTATCAGCCCAGCAATCACAGGGTTCTTTTTCACATACTCATTGTCCAGAGCATATTGGAAGATGGATCGGGCAAGGTTCAGGTATTCCCTGCGAGTGGTGATATCCATGGTTTTGGTGTGCTTTCCGGCCAGCTCTGCCGAGCTAACCCCACCCAAATCCTTGTACCCTTTCAAGGAAAAACTCGGAGGCAACAGCTCCAGAATCCTGCCATATTCCCGCAGCATATCCACTGTGATCTGGCTGACGGGGGTGCTGTGTCCGAGCACCTGCAGCAGGGCTTGCAGCTTGGGGTGGTGGTTCCTGACCGTAGTGTTTCTCCACTTTCCTGACTCTACCTTTTGCCGCTGGAACTCATCGATAAGCTCTTGCATGGTTGGACCCGCAGCAGCGGGAGTTTCAGCAGTCAGCGGTGGCTCAATAGTGGCAGGCTCGGCAGCGGTATTCGGCTTAACAGCAGGGAGTTCAGGGGCACTGACCGGTTTGCTGGTATCCGGCTGCTCCTGCAATCCGAGATCCTTCAGAATTGAATCAACATCATGGCCTTGGAAATGGCCCACGCTGGTCTCTCGGTTAGCCTCCAGCAGCCTGATGTTGGCCTTCAGCAGCTCATAACACAGCATCTTGTATTGGTTGGAATCTTTTTCAATTGGCCCGACCCCCCTCACCTTCAGCTGGTGATCCAGATGCGGTCCCATGAAATCTACATGCCTGCGTGTGGTGAGCTGCTCCCTGCTGACATCCAAGGCGGCATCCAATCCGTCCAGTTCATCATCCACCGTTCCAAGGTTACCCTTCCTGCCGGTGGCCTGCATCAGATCGAAATCCTCCAAAGAAGCCTTCACATAGTCCCTGATCAGCTTCTTGATTTTCATTGGATCAATTTCTTGGTCGCTATTCATTTTGTTGATTCCCCTAACCCTGAGCTCACGAAACGCTAACTGGTATCGGACATTTGCCACCTCTGCCAGCCTGCCCGCCTCTCTGCGGCTTCCCGTTCCAAGGCTGATGCTTAGGTCACTTCCACCCAAGGTATCGGTCAGCTCCTTGGGAACCTTAACCTGCAGATGATATGTCCTATTTCTCTTCACCAGAAAACACAAAAGGCACCTCCCAGTCAGCTGTAAAAAAGCTGTAAATGGTAGGTGCCTAAAGCGTTTATGCTGTTATTTCAATGGTTTGGTGGCGATGCAGGGACTTGAACCCCGGACGCTGCGGATATGAGCCGCATGCTCTAACCAGCTGAGCTACATCGCCATGATTCTTATCGTGGCTGAAAAAGAACAGCGGACTATTAACAGCTCGGCCGCTGTTAGTCAAGCCGAAAACAAAAACCTTTTATTTGAGTGTGGTCGATCCGGTCACCTCGATGGTGAACTCCTCAAGATCGGTGGGCAGCCCGGAAAACACAACCATGAAGGGAATCGACTTTCCCGGTTCGATTTTCACGTTGCTGCGGTTATCCCCCAGGCGATTGGACAGCCGGGCCTTGATTTTATCCCATTCCAGGTTGGCCAGCTCAAGATCGGACATGATATTTCCGCAGTATACCTTTTCCTGGTTTACGGGGACTTTGCCGGTAGAGAAGAGTTTGCCCAACAACGTGATCATGCCGCGGTTTTCGGTATAGCCGTTCTTCACCTTGCCGGAAACCACAAAGAGCTTTCCGACGCTGGCATTGTCGATAAACTTGCTGTTGATATCGAAGGTGGTCAGCTTGAGGTTGCCCGGATCATCCACCTTGGGCTTCAGGTAATCGCTGAGAAAGGGAATATCGATGCCGTTCTGGTTCAGCATGTAATAAGTCCCGTATCCACCTCCACCGAGAATAGCAACGATCAGCAGAAATACCAGCGATTTGCTGACACCCTTTTTTACCGGTCGAGGTGCAGCCGCCGGCTTGGCCGTAACGGCGGGTTCAGGCGGTGCCTGCTCGGCCTTGTCGGCCGTTGGCTCGGGGATGGCCACGGTCTCTTCCAGTCCTTCGTCTTCCAAGGTCTGTTCCGCCTGACTGTCCGACTCCACCTCAAATTCCAACTCCATATCCACAGATTCAGGGCTCTCTGCTTCGGCGCCGGCTTTGGCAGGGACATCCTCCTCGAAATCCGAAAGATCGAATTCCAACTCATTGTCGACCGCCACGGTTTCGGTCGGGGTGCCCAGCAACTGATCATCGCCCAGGTCCAGATCCAGTTCCGGTTCTTCCAAGGCCTCGTCCGTTTCTTCGGTATCGACATCTTCCAAGGCCTGCTCGAGTTCGGACAGATCCAGTTCTTCATCCTTCACCAGCGAATCGTCATCACCGGATTCGGACATCCATTTTTCCGTCTCAAGGCTGGCTTCGATATCCAGGTCCAGGTCCTGTTCCGGCACGGCACTCAGATCGACACTTTCCGTTTCGGGCTCTTCGAGCATTTTTTCGATTTCAGACAGGTCGATTTCCTGGTCGCCATCATCGGCCAAGTCGATGTCAGCGGCATCATCCCCACCGTCGGCATCCAGGTCGAATTCCAGGTCTTCCAGGGTTTCCTCCGGTATATCCGCAACCTTATCGCCATCAAGGGCCGGCACATCGTCCATTTCGAGTTTCAATTCAGGCTCTTCACCGCCATCGACAATCATGGTGACGGCGTCGTCATCGCCCTCATCGTCCTCCATCAGCAGGCTCTCCAGGCTGGACAGGTCGAGATCATCTTCGAGTTCGGACAGGCCGGCGGCCGGTTCCATCTCTCCCGCCTCCGCATCATCCATGTCCAGCGTCAGATCCAGGTCGTCATCGACGGAAAGGTCGGATTCCGTATCGGGTTCGGATTCATCCGTATCGGCATCGGCTTCCAGATCGAAATCCAGGGAGAGCTCATCCAGCTCGGCGTCAACCGCATCGGACGGCGGCGTGTCATCACCCATATCCAGGGTAAGATCCAGGTCGTCCAGATCCATCCCGTCGTCATCAAGATCGGCAATTACCGTGGCGGTGCCGCTGGAATCGTCGTCGGATTCTGACGGGAGCCCCAGGTCAAAATCTTCCTGATCCAAGTCGGCAATCACCGTTTCGGCCACATCCGGCGGCCCGTCCAGAGAGAGGTCCAGGTCATCATCCAGGTTGGCGATAACGGTGGCGGCGACATCGTCGTCGGCATTCTCCGAAGAAGCGTCCAAGCTGAAATCATCATCGTCCAGACCGGCAATAACCGCCAGATCGTCGTCATCCTCCGGCTCCGGTTCAAGGGAAACATCCGTCAACTCTTCACTCAGAACGCCACTGACCGCATCTTCAATCTCCACATCCGACACGTCGTCTTCCGCTTCGTCTTCCAGTGCAAAATCAAGATCGGCGCCGTCATCAAAAAGTTTCGCGGCATCTTCTTCGAGAACATCCGCCTCCGGCGTCTGCGCCTCAGCGGCATCTGCATCCGTCGCGGCGTCCTGCCCAGCGGAAGCGAAGGTGGCAGGTGCCGCCGAAAGGGCATCGGAAGCCGCTTCCGATTCGGCTGCAGGCTCTGCATCATGGGATTCTGCCGGTGGTTCCGGTGTTGACGCCTGCTGCGGAAAGGCAGTGAAAACGTTTGCGCATACCGAGCACCTGACTTTGGAACCAGTGGGTTTGAGCATCTTGTCATCAAGATTGAAACTGGTGTTGCACGATTTACAGGTGATAATCATGGCGCCCCTCACTGACTAGAGTTTCATATGGTATATTTCCGGCAAGTTCCTGTAATACTCGGCATAATCCAAACCATACCCGACAAGAAAGCCTTCCGGTACGGTCGAGCAGGCATAATCGACCGTAACCGCCGCCTTTCGGCGTTCACGTTTGTCGATCATTGCGCACACCTTGATACTGCCGGGGCTCATACGCTTCAGGTGGCGGATGAGATAAGCCAACGTCAGGCCGGTATCGACGATGTCTTCCACCACAAGCACATCTTTTCCGCGGATATCGACGTCAATATCTTTTTTGAGCACAATATTCCCTGAAGATATGGTATCGGCACCGTAGCTGGAAGCTTGAAGAAAATCTATTTTTACCTTTTCCAGCGTTAACTGGCGGACAAGATCGGCGAGAAAAATAAACGCGCCCTTGAGCACGCCGACCAGCACCAGTTCCCTGCCCTGATAGTCGTCTGAAATGATTTTGGCGATCCTGACGGTCTGGCGCTGGATGTCATTCTTTTTGATAACGGGAGTAAATTCTGGCATATGTGGTCTTTACTGCGCGTCGCGCAACTGGCAAGCATTATGGAATTTGGGGACAGAAGAAAAAAGGGTCATGGGAATCAGTGGTTTGGTGCGGGTATCGCCAATGCAGTTTAAAAAATTTAAGTAACCGTTTATCGGCATCCATGAAACACCAATTCCATGCCGCCAGTTTTGCGAAAAAGTAACCTACTGCGGGTTAGTTGTCAATGAATTTAATTTGTTACAAGCCTGTGGCAGCCAGTTTTTCAACGAGTTTTTTCTGTTCAGAAGTGAGCTTGTTCCCGATGTCCACCGAAACGGTGACATACAGGTCTCCCTTTTTACTGCCCTTCATTTTGGGAAGCCCGTGCCCGGCCAGACGCATGCGGGTTTTGTGACGGGTTCCCGGAGGGATCTTGAGATTCAGTTCTCCCCCTTCAACGGTAGGGATCTGCACCTGAGTCCCCAAAAGGGATTCGCTGAGCCGGATGGTGGTGGTGGTGTGAAGGTCATACTCCTCTGCGGTGAATACCGGATCGGCTGAAACACGGGATTGGATATACAGGTCTCCGGGAGGCCCCCCGTAGCTGCTCTGCTCCCCCTTCCCGGCCAACCGGAGCTTCTTGCCGGTAATCATGCCCGGTGGGATCTTGACCGTTATGTTTTCATTTCGCCCCTGGTGTTGAAAGGTGACGGTCTTGCTGGTTCCGCCGGCCACATCGCGCAGCGTCAGGGGCAATTCATAGACCAGATCCGATCCTTTGACAGGCGCCTGGCGCCGCTGGCGACCACCGAACGGCCCGCCAAAGGGAGATCCGCCACCAAAGGAAAACCGCCCTCCCTGGCCGCCAAAGCCGAACTCCTTGAGAATATCTCCCAGGTCTGCATTTCTGAAAATATCCTCCTGGGAGTACCGCTGGTGGAAATCGGTGGAGCCAAAGGTATCGTACTGCTGGCGTTTTTCCTTGTCGCTGAGCACCGCGTAGGCTTCACTGACCTTTTTAAACATCTCTTCGGCGTGTTTATTTCCCTTGGAATGGTCGGGGTGGTACTGCATGGCCAGTTTGCGGTAGGCCTTCTTAATCTCGGCATCCGTGGCGGTCTTGGACACGCCCAGCGTCTGGTAGTAGTCCTGTTGGGACATGATCGCTCCTGTTCCCTGATTTGGTTGGTTCCGGCGATTCCGTGCATTCTGGGGTCGCCCTGTTTTTTACGCTGAAAAAATAAGGTGTTCGCTTTTTAATGTCAAGCCGGCGAATCGGTTCATCGGGACGGCTTGCTCAGCCGGTCCAGGCGCAGCCGGTGCCGGTCGTCAAAGAGCCGTCGAGAGCCGGCCCACACGGCAATCAACGCCCCGAAACCGGTGCCGGCGGAGATGATGAACATGATCAGGATCTGGTATTTGACCGCTTCAAAGGGCGGGTTGCCGGCAAGAATCTGGCCGGTCATCATGCCGGGCAGGCTCACCAGGCCGGCGGCGGCCATGGCATTGATGGAAGGAATCATGGCACTGCGCGCACTGGAGCGGCGAATGCCGCCGATCGCCTCGGACCAGGTGTTGCCCAGCATCAATTGCGCTTCAATGATACGGCGCTGCTCCCAGGCCGATTCCGTCAGGCGGTCCAGGCCCAATGCGATGCCGGTCATGGTGTTGCCCAGCATCATCCCCAGCAAAGGAATGGCATACTGCGGGGTATACCATGGGTCGACACGGATTACGGCCAATAATGAAAGGGTGGTGATGGCAAAAGAGGAGACAAACATGGCCCCCCCGCCCATGCCGACCCCCCACCAGCCGGAAAAACGTCTTTTCTGCCGGGCCATCACTTCGCGGGCGGCCGCGATCAGCATCACCGCAGCCATGACGGCGATCCACAAGGGGTGAATCGATGAGAACACAACCTTCAGGACCAGGCCCACCAGACACAGCTGGATGGTGGTTCGCAAAGCGGCCACGAGGATCTGGCCGCCCAGGTCCAGCCCCATGCGCCGACTGGCCAGGGCAAGGGCAATCACCAGCAGGGCGGCCAGGGAAAGATCCGTCGGGGAAAGGAAAATCGTCTCCGCTGTCACCGATCGCCTCCATCGTTTCCGATGCGACCGCCCGAGATGCACACGACCCGGCTGGCCACCCGGTGCAGTTGCTCCCTGCGGTGGCCGACCCACAGAACCGCCGCTCCGGTCGCTTCACGGTAGCCGGCCACCAGCTTTTCGACCCTCGTTGTATTGTCCGGATCCAGATTGGCGGTGGGTTCATCCAGAAGCAACAGGCCGGGATCGTTTTCCAGAAGGCGCAGCAGGGCCAGGCGCTGGCGCTCGCCACTGGAAAGCCGTGAAACCGGCCAGGTCAGCATTCCCGGGTCCAGCCCCAGCCGATGGAAACGGTCGGCATCGGGCCGTGAAAAATGCTCGCCCGCGGTATCGAACCACCACAGGCTTTCAGCCGGCAAAAGGGCCACCTGCCGCCGCCATTCGGGTGCATGAATCTGCCGCTGCTCCGTTCCATCGAGGTAGACCGCCCCGCCATGGGGTTCCATATCGGCAATGGCTCGCAAAAACAGGGTCTTGCCTGATCCGGAGGGCCCGGACAGCCCCACGCATATGCCGGCATCGACATCCATACTGACAGGGCCGACACCATGAATGCAAAGGCCGTCCACCCGAAGCCGGGGGGTCATCGGTTTTTCCATGACCGCAGGTGCACCATGAGGACGGAGATGGCGGCTGGCGTCATCCCCGCAATGCGGGATGCCTGCCCCAGTGATGCGGGTCGAACGGCGTCCAGCTTTTCCTTGAGTTCACTGGACAGACCATGAACGGCCGCATAGTCGATCGTTTCGGGGAGTCTGATCTGTTCCAGGTGCCTGAATTTTTCGATTTCCTGAAGCTGGCGCTGGATATAGCCTTCATATTTGACTTCTATCTCAACCTGCCGCGCCACCGACGCCGATAGTGGGGGATCGATGGGGGCCAGCGTCGAAACGGCGCCGTAATCCAGTTCGGCCCGCTTCAACAGCTGGATCAGATGAATGCCGTTGTCGATGGGCGGCGTCCCCTGCGACGCCAGATAGGCATTGACCGCAGGCTGCGGTTTGATCACGGTCCGTTTGATGCGCCCGATTTCCGACTGGATATGGGCTTTTCGTTCACGGATTTCCCCGACCGCGCCGGCAGCCACCAGTCCCAGGTCGTGACCGATCTCCGAAAGGCGGAGGTCGGCGTTGTCTTCCCTGAGCATGAGCCGGTATTCCGCCCGGGAGGTAAACATGCGGTAGGGTTCACGGGTCCCCCGCGTGACCAGGTCGTCCACCATCACCCCCATGTAGGCCTGGCTGCGGTCCAGGATAAAGGGCGGCCTTTTTTGCACCACACAGGCGGCATTAATGCCGGCCCACATGCCCTGAGCCGCGGCCTCCTCATATCCCGACGTGCCGTTGATCTGACCGGCCAGATAGAGCCCTTTGACCCGCTTGGTCTCCAGCGTGGGCCGCAACTGGACCGGGTCGATGAAGTCGTACTCGATGGCATAGGCCGGGCGCATGATTTCCGCCTGCTCAAGCCCCCTGACGCTTCTGACCACCTGGATCTGAACCTCCAGAGGCAAACTGTTGCCCAGGCCGGACGCATATATTTCCCGGGTGTCCAGCCCCTCGGGCTCCAGGATGATCTGGTGGCGGTCACGTTCCGGGAAGCGGACAATCTTGTCTTCAAAGGAGGGGCAATAGCGGGCCGGCACCCCTTTTATGGCTCCGCTGTGCAGGGCCGACAGGTGCAGGTTGTCCCGCACCAGCCGGTGCACCGCCTCGCTGGTGTGTCCGATATAGCTGGGGATCTGGGGAAGCTGCGCCAATTGCGCAGAAAAAGAGAAAGCCCGGACAGGATCCTCCAGCGGCTGCTCCTCGAACCGCGAAAAATCGATACTGGCCCGGTCAAGTCGCGGGGGGGTGCCGGTCTTCATGCGGCCCAGGCTGAAGCCCAGTTCCTTTAAATGCCCGGGAAGGCTGTATGCGGCAAACTCCCCTGCCCGCCCGGCCTGCATGGTTGTGTCGCCGATGTGCACCAGACCGGAAAGAAAGGTACCGGTGGCCAGCACAACACAGGGCGCCTGGTAACCGAAACCCGTATGATCCGCCGCCCCGCATACCCGACCCCCCTCGACGATGAGGCGCTCCACCAGGGCCTGTTTCAGATCCAGGCCGGGCTGAGCCTCCACCACCGCTTTCATGGCCGTGTGATAGCGGCCCTTGTCGTTCTGGGTCCGGGTGGATTGCACCGCCGGCCCTTTTTTGGTGTTGAGGGTCTTGTACTGAATCGCCGAGCAGTCGGCAATTTTAGCCATCTCTCCGCCCAGGGCATCGATCTCCCTGACCAGCTGCCCCTTGGCCATACCACCGATAGAAGGGCTGCACGGCATGGCGGCAATCTTGTCCAGGTCGATAGCCAGCAGCAGTACCCGGCAGCCCATGCGGGCGGCCGCCAAAGCGCCCTCGCAGCCGGCGTGCCCGCCGCCCACGACAATCACATCGTATTGTTTCCGGTAAATCCCCATCTGTTTTCACGGCCTGTAAAAAAATTAAATGACGCGCGGATTGCCAGCGCCCGTCCGGAAATGGTAGATTTGAGCCTGGGGCCAAGGCGGCAGCGAGTTTGAAACCGCAGTCGCAGGAACGCTGCGTCGGGAATTTCATCCGGGCGAAAACGCAGTCCGGGCCGAATGATGCCGTTTCCGGACAGGCACTATATAATTGCCGTGATAATTAGGTCAAGAACAGGATTGCCATGCAGAAAAAACCATACCGGGACCTGAACACCTACTTTCGAACCCGATTCGGCTGCCGGGTCCACAAAGTCACCGTCGACGCCGGACTGGACTGCCCCAACCGAGACGGCACCCTCTCCACCGGCGGATGCATCTATTGCAATGCCAAGGGATCCGGCACCGGTGCCCATCGACAGGGGGTGTCGATTACCAGGCAGATCGAACGCAGCAAGGATCGAATCGCCCGGCGCTTCAAAACCAACCTGCTGATGGCCTACTTTCAATCCTTCACCAACACCTATGCCCCCGTCAAACAGCTGAAAGCCCTTTACGACGAAGCCCTGGCCGTCGAAAACGTGGTGGGGCTGGCCATCGGCACCCGGCCCGACTGCGTGGACGAGGCGGTGCTGGACCTTCTGGAATCTTATGCCCGGGACCATCTCATCTGGATCGAATACGGCCTGCAAAGCGCCCATGATCATACCTTGTCCCTGATCAACCGCGGCCACGATTTTGCCTGCTTCCAACGGGCGGTATCGGCCACGCACGGCCGCAATATCAACATCTGCGCCCACGTGATCCTGGGCCTGCCCGGAGAAACCCGGCAGGATATGATGGCGACCGCCGACGCCGTCGCCGCCATGGGTATCGACGGCGTCAAACTGCACCTGCTTTACGTGGTGCGGGGCACCCCCATGGAAGCCCTGTACCGAAGCGGCCGCTACCGATGCCTGAGGCAGCGGGAGTATGCCGAACTGGTCTGCAGCTTCATCGAACGGCTCCCGGAGACAACCATCATTCAGCGGCTTACCGGCGATCCCCACCTGCACGAACTGGTGGCCCCCGCCTGGTCTCTCCAAAAAAAGGACACCGTGGAACTGATCCACCGCACCTTTCAGGAGAAAAACACCTGGCAGGGCAAACGGTTGATGCCCTCGTAAAATTCGCTTTCCCCACGGATTCGCACCGCCGGCATCCGATTGATAAAGAATCCGGGAGCCAGAATCCAGAATCCAGAAGAAGGTGTCGCCATTGGCTCACGCCTTCGTATTTAATCGCAGGAGCACAGCGACATCCCGACGCTTCTGGCTTCTGACTCCTGAATTCTGACTTCTTGTTGCGTGAGCGACAATCAAACGCCTGCCGCCCTTTCCAAGGGCCAAACAAAGCCCGGCCCTTCGGGTCAGGATCTTTTATTCCTTGACGACTTTATTTTTTTGATCTAAACATTTGTTTAAAACACTTGTTTAATCTTACAGCAAAGAAAGTACCTCACCATGGCACCCCCTTCCGATGACAAACCGGTTAAAGAAAAAATAATAGATGCCGCCGGCAACGTGTTCGGTCAAATGGGCTACAAGGCGGCCACGATCCGCGAAATCTGCCGTGCAGCCGGCGTAAACGTGGCGTCCATCAATTACTATTTCGGCGGCAAACAAGGGCTGTACCGCACCGTGGTCACGGACCTGCTCTCCCGGACGTTTGACCGCTATCCCATCGATGAGGGAATCGGCATCCACGCGTCTCTCGAAGACCGCCTGCGGGCCTTTATTCGTGGCGCCCTGCAGCGGCTGTTGTCACCCGACGGGCTGTCCGGCTACCCGGGTAAAGGGCAGCTGATAGCCCGGGAGCTGGCCGATCCATCCCCCTTCATGGATGACCTGGTCGACCAGTTCATCCGGCCGACGGCCGCCGTTCTCAGCACCATCATCTCGGAAATGCTGGGACCGGGTGCGACGGTCCGCGACATCATGCGCTGCCAGATCAGTGTGATCGGCCAGTGTTTTCACTATGCCATGGCCCGCCCCATCGTCACCAGACTGGTGGCCCTGGATTTCTCGAAAGCGGACATTATCGATGAGTTGACCGGCCACATCACCCGGTTTTCCCTGGCCGGGATTGAATCGGTTCGCCAGTCCAGGGTCTCCACTCCTCCCGCGCAGGTGGATGAACCCCGTATGGAAGGGAAGTCGAAATGAGAAAGCGAATAGCCATTATCATACTGATAACCGCGGCCGCACTGACCGTCATGGCATGGAATCTGTACGTTGGAAAAAACGCCGTCGATGGCCGGATTCACCTGTCCGGAAACATGGATGTCACCCAGGTGGACCTGGCCTTTAAGATTGCCGGCCGATTGCGTCAACGCCTGGTGGATGAGGGCCATCCGGTCACCCGCGGTCAGCGCGTCGCCATTCTGGACGACACGGATCAGCAATTTCAGCTCGAAAAAGCGGATGCCGAACTGGCATATGCCCTGTCCGTGCTGTCCGAACTGGAGGCCGGCAGCCGGCCCGAAGAGATCGACCGGGCAGCGGCCCGGGTCCGTCAGGCGCGATTTGCCTTGAACGAACGGATCGCCGGGAGCCGCGACCAGGAAATCGCCGAAGCCCAGGCCGATTTAAAACGGGCCATGGCAGACGAACAGACCGCCCGCAGCGAACTGGCCCTGGCGCAATCGGATTTTAACCGCTACGCCGCCGTTTTCGAAGAAGGAGGCATCAGCCGCCAGACGTTCGAGGTCTATCGCACCCGCCTGGAAACGGCCAAAAATGCACGCAAGGCCGCCGTATCCAGGCGTCAGGCAACCGGCCAGCGCCTGAGCCTTCGTCAGGAAGGCAGCCGCAGCGAACAAATCGACCAGGCCCGATGGATCCTGGCCCAGGCGGAAGCCGATTACGCCCTGGTGGCCGCCGGCCCCCGAAAGGAGACCATCGGCCAGGCCAAAGCCCGCGTGGCTGCCGCTGACGCCGTGCTGAAGATCGCCCGGCAGCAGGTGGCGGAAACCGAACTCTTCGCCCCGTTCGACGGCGTGGTTCTCAGCACCTCGGCAGAAGCCGGCGCCTACGTGAACCCGGGCACAACGGTCCTTACCGTTGGCGACACCGAACACATCTGGCTTCGGGCCTACGTGACCGAAACGGATCTGGGGCGAATCAGACGGGGCCAGTCCGCCAGGGTAACCATCGATGCCTACCCGGATCGCAGCTGGACCGGAACCATCAGCTTCATCAGCAGCGAAGCGGAGTTCACCCCCAAATCCGTTCAGACCTATAAGGAACGGCGCAATCTGGTCTATCGGATCAAAATCCAGCTGTCCAATCCGGACGGTGCCCTGAAACCGGGCATGCCGGCCGACGCCATCATCGAGGTTGAATCGTGACGACCGGTCCCGGCGACGAGGCCATCCGGGTCGACGGCCTGGCCAAAAGCTTCGGCACCCATGCAGCCGTGGCGGACATCTCGCTGACCGTGCGCAGCGGGGAGATCTACGGACTGGTGGGGCCGGACGGTGCCGGCAAGACCACCACGTTGCGGATGCTGGCCGGCCTGCTGGACCCGTCCGGCGGCAGCGCCCGGGTGGCGGGTGCCCGGCTGCCGGCCCAAAGCAGTGCCGTCAAGGACCACCTGGCCTATATGAGCCAGCGGTTCGGACTTTATCCGGACCTGACGGTGGATGAAAACATCAATTTTTACGCCGACCTGTATGGTGTCAGCCGCAAAGACCGAACCGCGCGACTCGAGGACCTGCTGGACTTTTCCAACATGCGGCCCTTCCGCGGTCGGCTGGCCGGCAACCTCTCCGGCGGCATGCGGCAGAAGCTGCAGCTGATCTGTGCCCTGATCCACACCCCCCGGGTGCTGCTTCTGGACGAACCGACCAATGGCGTGGACCCGGTCAGCCGACGGGACTTCTGGAAAATTCTCTACCGGATGCTTAAAAAAGGGGTCGCCATCCTGGTCACGACGGCATATCTGGACGAAGCCGAACGCTGCAACCGCATCGGGCTGATGGACCACGGGCGGCTCCTGACCCAGGGCACACCGGAGGAGATCCGCCAGTCCATGCCCTTGCATATCCTTTCCGTAAAAGGCGAACGGACGCGTCAGATCGCCCGGGAGCTTCGGCAGCGGCTTCCCGATGCCCAGCGGGTGGAACTATTCGGAGACACTGTGCACGTGGTGTGCTCCGATGCGCCGTCCACCGCGGACCGGGTCCAGCGGATCCTCGACCGGGCGGGCCTCCAACCGGCAGCCATCCGTCGGATCCCCCCCAGCCTCGAAGACGTTTTCGTCAACGCGGTGGCGCCCACCGGTGGCGACACGGCGTCTCTTCCGGCGGCGGAAACCGACCCAGCGGCCGAAGCAAGGTTGCCCGAGTCTGGAACCGCGGCTGTTGATGTCGAGGGTTTGACCCGGCGCTTCGGTGATTTTGTGGCCGTGGACCGCATCCGCCTGTCGGTCCCCGCCGGTGAGATATTCGGATTCCTGGGGCCCAACGGTGCGGGCAAGAGCACCACCATCCGCATGCTCTGCGGACTGCTCAGCCCATCGGACGGCGGCGGCCGCGTTGCCGGCTGCGATATCATCGGCCAGGCGGAGGCCATCAAGCAGCGCATCGGCTACATGAGCCAGAAATTCTCGTTATACGACGACCTCACGGTTTCCGAAAACATCGACTTTTACGGGGGCATTTACGGACTGACCGGTCGGGCCTTGAGCCGGCGCAAGAACTGGGCCGTCCGCATGGCCGGTCTGGACGGACGTGAAAACCAGGCCGCCCGGCTGCTGGCCGGCGGGTGGAAGCAGCGCCTGGCCCTGGCCTGCGCCATCCTGCACCGCCCGCCCATCGTGTTCCTGGACGAACCCACAAGCGGGGTGGATCCGTTGAGCCGGCGCCGCTTCTGGGATCTGATCTACGACATGGCCGGACGGGGGCGAACCGTTTTCGTGACCACCCATTACATGGAGGAGGCCGAGTATTGCGACCGGGTGGCCCTGATCTACCGGGGCCGCATGATTGCCCTGGGCACCCCGCGGGAGCTGAAACAACGGCTGACCGGTGAAACCATCCTGGATCTTCGCTGCCCGCGGCCCCAGGATCTCCTGGAAGGCCTGGCCGCCCTGAAGGGCATCCGGGACGTGGCCCTGTTCGGTGCAGGGCTTCATCTGAAGGTGGACGACGCCGATGCCGCCAGGAATAAGATCCGACGATACACCGACGCAATGGGGCTGCCGCACGCAACCGTTGAAACGGTTGACCCCGCCATGGAAGATGTGTTCGTCTCCCTCATCGAGCGGGAGGACCGCCAAAATGGTAGCAGGAAGTAAGGATCTGATCGGGCTGGGTTGGGGTTCGTCAGCAAGGCTGACAATCGCCAATACATTTTAAAATACAATAACCTATTTCAAAATTTCAAACCCAGTGGTCTTGAAGAAAGAATACGCCAATTCGATAGAGCCGTGAGATTTTCCGCTAAATTATTGCCAAAGACAATTGCAAACATCAATGCGGGCAAACAATAGTTGGTTTGTATCTTGTTTGAGATTGGGTGCTTGTAATTTATTATTTCCGGCTTGTCCGGGTTAGGTGGTCTGCCAAGGAGGGTGCAATGAAAGTCCGGCGTCTCATGGCGGTGGCCCGCAAGGAATTCATCCATGTCATCCGAGACTGGCGAAGCCTGGCGCTGGCCATCGCCATCCCCATATTCCTCATCGCCCTGTTCGGCTATGCCCTGTCCATGGACTTGAAGCATGTGCCCACTGCCGTCTGGGATCAAAGCCGCAGCGCCGAAAGCCGCCGGCTGCTCAGCCTGCTGGACGGCTCCGCCTATTTCTCCATCGAACGCCATGCCGACAATTACCGGGACCTGTCGACCATGCTCGATGCCGGCCGGGTCATGGTGGCCCTGGTCGTTCCCGCCAATTTTGCCGATCGGTCCAGGGCCGGGCGAAAAGTGCACATCCAGGCGATCGTCGACGGCTCGGACGCCAACAACGCGACCCTGGCCATGGGCTACATCAACGCCATCGGGCAGATATACAGCAGTGGGCTGGCGGTGAAAGGAACCATCGCCGGCGGCGCTGCCGGCCGGGTCATCCTGATGCCCCGGGCCTGGTACAACCCGGATATGGACAGCCGCAAGGTCGTCATTCCCGGCATCATCGCCCTGGTCATGGTGGTCATTGCCGCCATGCTCACCAGCGTCACCGTGGCCCGGGAGTGGGAGACCGGCACCATGGAGCAGCTCATCAGCACCCCCATCCGCGTACCGGAACTGGTTCTTGGAAAGGTGGTGCCCTACTTTGCGATCGGGCTGGCCGACGTGGCCATCGCCGTGGTCATGGGCCGGTGGATCTTCGACGTGCCCCTGCGGGGCAGCACCGGTCTGCTTTTTTTAACGGCATCGATATTTCTTACCGGCGCCCTGTTTCTGGGACTGCTGCTGAGCATTGTGCTCAAAACCCAGGTACTGGCCAACCAGATCGCCCTTTTTTCCGGCTACCTGCCCACCCTGCTGCTCTCCGGGTTTGTCTTCGGCATCTACAACATGCCGGCGGCCATCCAGGCGATCACCTTTATCGTACCGGCCCGCTATTTCATCGCCCTGCTTCGGGGGATTTTTCTCAAGGGCATCGGCCTTGAAATACTGGGTCTCAACGCGCTGCTGCTAACCGTTTATGCCGCCATCATGGTGGTCCTGGCCCACCGTAAAATGCGGCTGAAACTGGACGGGTGACCCATGATTCTGAGAATTCGACAAATGCTGGTCAAGGAGTTCCTGCAGATGTTTCGCGACACGCGCATGCGCCTGGTGGTCCTGGTCATGCCCCTGGTGCAGCTCACCGTGCTGGCCTTCGCCCTGACCACGGACGTGAAGAATATCAGCACGGCCGTGGTGGACCCGGATCACACCGCGGAGAGCCGCGACCTGGTGTCCTCATTTTCCGGCGGCGGCTATTTTCACATTACCCATCGGTTCGCCACGGACAGCCATGTGCGGCGGCTGATGGATGCCGGTACGGTGCGCGCCGTGATTCGCATCCCCCAGGGGTTTTCGGCTGACCTGCGGGCGGGCAGAACAGTGGCGCTGCAACTGATCGTAGACGGCACCCTGAGCAATGATTCGGCCATCACCCTCAGCTACGCCAGCCAGGCGATCGCCACATTCAACCGCCGCAGGGCCACCGGATGGTCGGCAGCCCCGCCGGCCGATCCGGCAGCCGTGGAGGTGCGCATACGGGCCTGGTACAATCCGAACCTGGAAAGCAAATACTACTATGTGCCCGGCCTGATCGCCGTAATGCTCATTCTTATCGGCCTGGTTCTCACCTCCATGGCCATTGTCCGGGAAAAGGAGATCGGCACCATCGAACAGGTCATGGTGACCCCGATCCGCCGGGTGGAATTCATCATCGGCAAGACCCTGCCTTTTCTGCTGACCGGCATGGTCACCATGACCATGATGTTCATCATCGCCCGGTTCCTGTTTGACATCCGGATACAGGGAAGCGTCACCCTGCTGTACGCCACCGCCGGCATCTATATCCTGGGAAACCTGGGGCTGGCCCTGCTGGTCAGTGTCACGGCCCGCACCCAGCAGCAGGCCTTGTTGACCGCATTTCTGATCCTCATGCCCACCATCCTGCTGAGCGGCTTTATCTTCCCCATCCGCAATATGCCTGACCCCGTTCAATGGGCCACGATAGTCAACCCCATGCGCTGGTTCCTTCAAATTCTCCACGGCATCGTGGTCAAGGGGGTGGGCATCAGGACCCTGTGGCTGCCGATCATTGCCCAGATCGCTCTGGCAGGCGGCTTCCTCGCATTGGCCGTGGGGCGGTTTAAAAAGACCTTGGAATAAGTTCAGGGAGAATAACGATGCAAAGGCAATTGATTTTTCTGCTGATGATGACATGGGCCGGCAGCGCCGCTGCCGAGGTACTCTCCATCGATCAGGCCGTCCGGGAAGCCCTCGGCAACAGCCCGCTGATCCGCCAGGAGGCGGCCGACCGCCAGGCGGCCCATTACGCTGAAAAAGAGGCCCGGGCAGCCTTCTTTCCCAGCCTGACGACCGCTTACTCTTACCGGAACCTGGCCGATGCCCCCTTCGTGAACATCAACGGCAACCAGGTCACGACAAACAGCCGGGCTCAGCACCACTGGGAAGTCAGCCTGACCCAGCCCCTGTTTTCGGGATTCGCCATCAGTGCGCGGCACCGCCTGGCGCAGCTGGGCCTTGAAACCCGGGAGCTGGAGATGCAGCAGACCCGCCTGGCGGTGGTCCTGCGGGTGAAACAGGGTTGCTTCAGCCTTCTCATGGCCGGGAAGAAACTGGATGTGGCCCACAGCAACATGTCGGCACTGGCAGCCCATGAAGCCGACGCCCGCATGTTTCATGAAAACGGCCTGGTCCCTTTGAATGACCTGCTCAAGGCCGGGGTTGCCAGGGCCGAAGCCGTCCAGCAGGTGCATCGCGCCGTGGCCGGCGTAACCGACGCCCGGGCCACCCTGAGCCTGGCGATGGGGAGGCCCTACGACAGCAGCATTGCCATCACGGACAGGACGACGGTGGCGCCACTTGAATCGGATCTGGACGCCCAGGTGAAACTGGCGCTGGAGAAGCGGCCGGAAGTATATGCCCTGATACAATCGATCCGTTCCAAAGAAGAGGCGTTGCGCCTCACCCGGAGCGATTATTATCCCCGCATCGACCTGACCGGCAGGTACCAGCAGGACGGGGACGACCCGGGGGCAGGCAACAACGACTATTCCAACCAGTATAACGCCAGCATCGGGATTCAGGCCCAATGGGTTCTTTTCGAGGCCGGGAAAACCCGTGCCGGTTCTGCCCGCATCCGCGCCGAACGGCACGCCGCGCAGCAGGCACTCAGGAAAATGAAGGACGACGTTCGCCTCCAGGTCATCCGGGCGCGGCTCGACCTGGAAGTGGCCGCCCAGAACATCGATACGGCCCGACAGGCACTGGAACAGGCCCGCGAACACTGGCGCATCACCGAGGCACTTTACCGGCAGCAGATGACCACATCCACCGAGGTTCTCGACGCCCGCAATTATCTCAACCGGGCCGAAAACACCTACTACGAATCACGCTACAGCCATGGAACGGCCCTGGCGCAGTTGCAATGGGCAGTGGGTCATATGGAGTTGACGCAGGGCACCGGGCGGTAGTAAGTTCGTTTTTTCGAGTGAACCGGAAATCAAGGAAAGCGAATCCAAATGGCTGATTTTCTATTCTGGTGGCAGCACCTGCCGGCGCACATGGACCCGGTCATATTTGAAATCGGCGGGTTCAGGCTTCAGTACTACGGGCTCATGTACATCGTGGCCTTTGCCATCACCTACCTGCTGGCCAGCTACCGGCTCCGGCGGGAAGATCGATTCAACCTCGACCTCGAGCAGCTTCAGGGCCTCCTGACGGCCATGATTCTGGGACTGATCATCGGCGCCCGTCTGGGCTATGTGCTCTTCTACAACGCCTCCTACTACCTGCATCACCCCCTGGAAATCATCCTGCCCTTTGAATTCTCCGGGGGCATCCGCTTTACCGGGATCACCGGCATGTCCTACCACGGCGGGCTCATCGGCGTGGTGGTCGCGTCGGTCATCTTCGTGCGCAAAAACCGGCTTGATTTTTTCCACATGGCCGATCTCATCGTCCCCTGCATTCCGCTGGGCTATACCTTTGGTCGCCTGGGCAACTTTATCAACGGTGAGCTTTACGGCCGGGTGACCACCCATCCCATCGGCATGCTCTTCCCCCTGGCACCGGGTCCCGGCAGACGGCACCCCTCGCAGCTTTACGAGGCCTTTTTCGAAGGCATCGTGCTCTTTATTGTCCTGTGGACGGTCAGAAACCGAAGCACCACCCGGGGCGCCATGCTGGCCTTCTACCTCATGGGATACGGCCTGGTGCGTTTTTTCATCGAGTATGCCCGCCAGCCCGACGCCCATTTGGGTTTTATCATGCTGTCCCTCTCCATGGGGCAAATGCTCTGCATGGCCATGATCCTGGCCGGCGGGTTGCTGTGGCTCTATCTAAAAAAGCGATCCCGCATTCAACCAGAAGGGAAAACCTGACAAAAAGCCGACATCTTTGACTCCCAGCCCATTTCGTTTTTTGAAATTGTACATCCCTAGCGTTCGTTCAGAAATGGTGGCTTGCGGCTCAGATCAAGGCTGCAGCGAATTGAAAACCACAGGCGTAGCAGCGCTACGTCGAGGATTTCCAATTGGCGATAACGCAGATATGGGCCGCAAGATGCCGATTGTGAATGAGCCCTATCTATGGGGATATGCTTTCCAGCACTCTCCCCCGGGAAGTAAAAGAAATGCCCTGCTGGGTCTTGGTGCTGATCATCACCGATTCGATCAACGGTTCCGCCACCGGTTGGTCCGACTGCCAGCGGATGATGAATTTGGCACCGGACCCGCCGCTTTTATCCGACTCGGGCACGACATAGCGCTTGGTGGCCATGGCGTTGAGGGCTAACGCCTTGTCCAGATAGTGCTTCAGGAATCTTCCGTCCGAGTCATAATAATCCACCGCCGTGAGTTTGATGACATGCGTGGGGTCGGTGTTGCGTATGCTCAAGGTGGCGGCAAGGTAAAAGGGCTGCTCGCGGTCACCGCTGTAGATATGAGAATAGACCGGCACGTATACGGTCTGTCCCCTGAATAACCGCATATCTGCGCCGGCCGGACCGGCGAGCAGGCCGGCAAAGGCTGCCACCAGGGCACCAACGGCCACAAGGGTTCGGGTACTGCCGTGTTGGGACATCGTAGGCCTCCCTTCGTGTATTCAATGAAAGTGACGCCGGGGTGAGGCTCCTGTTTTCCGAACTTGCCGACAGTCCACATGGACGCCATCTATGTACCAACATTCATTGGACAAATCAATTGGGGATCGACCGCCCTCCCCCTAAATGACCCGGTCATTTCGTGGCCGGACCTTGATTTTGAACCAAGCATGTCCAATTTGGTGGACTGATTTCATTTTTTACAGGAGGATCAAACCATGCCGGAAGTGACAACGACCATTTCGCATATCGAAGGCACCACCGCTGCACGCACGCAGATTCGCGACCATGAGCTGGTCACCGACCGCCCGGCGGAAAAAGGGGGCGGCAACCAGGGTCCAATGGGCGGGGAGTTGCTCGTGGCCAGCTTGGGCGGGTGCTTCATGAGCAATCTTATCGCCGCTTTCCAGGGAAGGGAGCTTGAGCCCGAAGGCCTTACCCTCACGGTTCGGGGTACGCTGGATGGCACCCCGCCCCGTTTTCAGAAAATGGCCTTGACGGTTCAGGGCAAGGGCATCAACCGGGAGCAGATGGAAAAATTGATCCAGATCGCCGAACGGGGCTGCATCGTGGCCAACACGCTGAAACCGTTCATGGATGTTGAAATCTCCATTGGGTGAGGGAGATTGTTCTTCGAGAATGAAAATTTCCGCAGGAATCGCAACTGCGTTTTACATTCAAAGCCCGGGGCCCCATCCCGGATCTGGCTTGCCATCGCCGACCGGTGTCATTCCTGTTTCTTGGCCTTCTCCTTCAAGGCCCGCCAGTGCTTCAAACGCCCGGCAATCATTTTCTCATACCCCCGGTCTACGGGAAAGTAGAAAAGACTGCCGGCAAGCGCATCGGGCAGATGCTCCTGGGCGGCGTACCCATCTTTGTAGTCGTGGGCGTAGCGGTACCCCTTGCCGTAGCCCAGGTCTTTCATCAAGCCGGTGGGCGCGTTTCTGATGTGCAGGGGAACCGGCAGCGCGCCTTTTTCCCGGACCACCTGCCGCACCGTGTTCCATGCCCGGTAGATGCTGTTGCTCTTGGGCGCCGTGGCCAGATAGACAGCCGCCTGGGCCAGGGCCAGGTCTCCTTCCGGATGTCCTAAAAACCGGAAGGACTCCATGGCCGCCAGGGCCATGCGCAGGGCAAACGGATCGGCATTGCCTACATCCTCGGAGGCGAACCGCACCATGCGCCGGGCCACATAAAGGGCATCTTCGCCGGCCTCCAGCATGCGGGCCAGCCAGTAAAGGGCCGCGTCGGGATCGCTTCCCCGCAGACTCTTGTGAAATGCGGAAATGAGGTTGAAATGCTCGTCACCGCCCTTGTCGTAAAGCAGCGCCTTTTTCTGCAGAGCGCTTTCCACGTGATCCAGGGTGACCGTTCGGCAGGTGCCCGTCTCTGGCGGCGATTCGGCCAGGGTCAGCGTGACGGCCATCTCCAGGCTGTTGAGGGCGCTGCGTGCATCTCCCGAGGCCATCTGGATCAAATGCTGCCGGGCTTCTTCGGCAAGGCATAAATTCAGTTCACCCAACCCGCGCTTTCCATCCCCCATGGCCCTGTCGAGCACGCAGCCCACAGCGTCCTCGTCCAACAGGTTGAGGGTGATCACCCGGCATCGGGACAACAGTGCCGAAATGACCTCGAAGGACGGATTCTCGGTGGTGGCGCCGATAAGCGTGATCAGCCCGGACTCGACGTGGTGGAGGAAGGCATCCTGCTGGGCCTTGTTGAACCGATGGATTTCATCCACGAACAGGATGGTTCGCTTGCGCTGGAACTGCCGCTGTTTTTTGGCTTCGTCGATGACTTCCCGGATCTGCTTGACGCCCGAGAGCACCGCCGAAAAATGAACGAAATGAGATTGCGTTTCAAGGGCGATGATCCGGGCCAGGGTGGTTTTCCCACAGCCGGGGGGCCCCCACAGGATCATGGAAAACACCCGATCGTTTTCAATGGCATGGCGAACCAGGGAACCCGCACCGGTCACGGCGTCCTGGCCGAATACATCGGCCAGCCGCTGCGGTCGCATACGCTCGGCCAGCGGCCGTTGGGGATCGGTGGCGGCTGCCGCCTGATAGTCGAAGAGATCCATCTATCTTTTGCTTTTGGTGCGTCGCTTTTTTTTCCAGCTGGCGGGTGTGCGTTTCTTGTTTAAAAAATCCGGATTTTTTCCGGTGCGTTGCCGCAAAAGCAGGCGAACCGGCGTTTTGTCCAGGGAAAACGCCTCCCTGATCTGGTTGATCAGATATCGCTGGTAAGAGAAATGCACCCCGCCGGGGAAATTAACGAAGCTGACAAAGGTGGGCGGGCGGGTGGACACCTGAGTGGCATAGTAGAATTTCAGCCGCGTGCCCTTGTGCAGGGAGGGTTCGGTGCGCGTCAAGGCCTTGTCCATGGCCTTGTTCAGCTGTCCGGTGGTGATCCGGGCCGCATACTGGGCGTAAACCTGGTCGACAAGGGGAAAAATTCGCTGAATCCGCTGACCGGTTTTGGCCGACACCGTCGTCACCGGCGCAAAACTGAGGAACTTGGCGTCCATACGCAATTTTTCCGTCAGGCGCTTCAGGGCCTTTCCGTCCCGGTTATCTACAAGGTCCCATTTGTTCAGCAGAAAGATCGCACCGCATCCGCGGTCGTATGCGTAGCCGGCCACCCGGACGTCCTGATCGGAAATCCCCACATCGGCGTCGATGATAATCAGGGCCACGTCGCAGCGTTCCAAACTTCGCAGAGCCTTGATGATGGAAAATTTTTCCAGCCGGAAGGACACTTTTCCCTTGCGGCGAATTCCCGCCGTGTCAACCAGCACGTATTTCCTGTCTCCCCGGTGAAAAACGGAGTCGATAGAATCCCGTGTGGTACCGGCGACCTCGCTGACCACCAGCCGGTCCTCCCCCAAAATGGCATTGATCATGGAAGATTTCCCGGCATTGGGTTTTCCCACCACTGCAATGCGGATCGCATCAGACCGTTCTTCTTTGGCGTCCATTTCCGGAAAGCCGGCGGTCAGTTCATCCAGAAAACTGGCGACACCGTATCCGTGCTCGGCGGATACCGGAAACAGGGTGTCGATGCCAAGGCTGTAAAAATCGGACAGGGCCTTTTCCTGCCCCTCGCCGTCAATCTTGTTGACCACGTAAAACGCAGGCTTGTCCACCGTGCGCAGGATGGCAATCAGATCGGCATCAAAAGGCGATATCCCCCCCTTGCCGTCCAGGAGGAGGATAATGGCATCGGCATCAATGATAGCCTGTTCCACCTGCTGGCGGATGTGGGGGGCAAACGCGTCGTCATCCCCTTCGGCAAAGCCGCCGGTATCCACCAGGGTAAATGCTTTATCGTCCCAGCGGGCATCCCCGAAATTCCGGTCCCGGGTCACGCCGGGCAAATCGTCCACAATGGCATCCCGGGATCGGGTGATCCGGTTGAACAGGGTGGATTTGCCCACATTGGGCCTGCCAACAATGGCAACGATGGGTTTCATTACATGTTTCCGATCAAGGTTTCCGGCCGGATCAATCGCTGGCCGCAACGGTTCATGAGCTTCGAGCTTAAATTGTATATCCCAGGAGTGAATCACGTGTCAAACGTCCATTGGGTGATACCGTCGGGCTCACTGGAATAGACACCGAAAGGGGTTTCAACCCAAATTTTTTTGGTGTATGTTGGCCAGGCAACCGTGCGACCCCGACACCCCACCATCGGGTATAAATGAAACATCTGAATCGAGCGCTGAAAGGAGGCCCCATGCCGGACCTGGCCTATGTGAACGGGGAATTCATGCCCATCGAAAAGGCGGTGGTGCCCATTGAAGACCGGGGCTACCAGTTTGGTGACGGTGTTTATGAGTTTATCGCCAGTTATGAAGGACGCCTCTTCATGCTGGAGGAGCACCTGGATCGGTTGGAGCGATCCATGCGGGGATTGAACTTCGATCCGATTTCCCGTTCCGAGATCAAAGCGGCCATCTGCGACCTGGCAGAACGTTCCGGATACCCCCGCGCGGGCATTTACATTCAAATTTCAAGGGGCGCCGCCCCCCGAAACCATGCCATCAGCCCGAACATCTCCCCCCAGATCATAATGACCATCCGGCCGGTCAAGGAAATCCCGGCAGCGATGCGAAAAAAGGGGGCAACCGCCATTACCGTTGAAGATACCCGCTGGGACCGGTGCGACATCAAAACCGTTCAGCTGGTGGCCAACAGCCTGGCCAAGCAGAAAGCCCTGGATTCAGGCTGCGACGATGCCATCTTCGTGTCGGCCAGCGGTGTCGTTCGCGAAGGGACCAGTTCCAACCTGTTCATCGTATCCGGCGGCCGGCTCATGACCCATCCGTTGACCAACAATATCCTTCCGGGCATCACCCGCACGGCAATTTTTCGCATCTGCAGGCAAGCCGGCCTGGATGCCGAGGAAGCGTTTTTCGACACCGAAACACTCTATGGTGCCGACGAGGTCTTTCTCACCGGAACGGTCACCGAAGTGCTTCCCGTGGTGCGCATCGATGGAAAATCCATCGGTGACGGTAAGGTGGGCCCCACAACCCGACAAATCTACACCCTTTTACGACAGCTGGCCCTGGAAGGCCGTTCCGTCTGACCGACAGCGCGCAGCGGCGTCGTTTGCACCTGACGGCTGTCGCCCTGATGATCGGATGCAAATCAGGCAAGGGCCAGAGAACGCATGGCCCTCCGGCTCGGGTTTTTTATTCGACGGTGTTCAAAACCGCCGTTGCCCGCTGCTGATGACTGTCCGCACCCAGTTGTTTGAAAAGGGCGATGCTCTCCTTGATCAGCGGTAGGGCAAGATCATGGTTTTTTCTTGACAGGTAAAGTCGACCCAGATCGAGACAAGCCTGGCCTTTAATGCCCATGGCATTGATCTGGCTGGCAATACGGATTGCCGTTTTAAAATGATGCTCCGCATGCCTTGCCGCCCGTGGGAGGTTCACCAGGAAAAACGATAAATTCTTCAACACCATCCCCGGGGTCAACCTTCCTTCACGCATGGCGATTTGCAGAAAAATGCTGCCCAGCATGTAATGAAAGGTCTGGGCGTGGTATATTTTACCGTTGGCCAGGTGTTGCCCGGCATGCCTTTTGAGCGTTTTTACACCTGTTGCGATTTCCCCCCGGGCCACGGCAATGACACTGGCAAGGGCGTTCGCCGATGTTCCGATGTACTCATAGCCCGACTGCCGGCAAAAAGTAATAATCTCCTGAAGTTTTTTCTCTGCCTGCGGCACCTCTCCCAGCGAAAGGTGGGCATAAGCCATCAGAAAACGTGCGTTAACATCAAAAAGCGGGTCTCCCGAATTATCGATGGCGGTAATGCACTTTTCGATGGCGGCACGGTAATCCCCGGCTGCAAAACACCCCATACCATGGGCCAGGTGTCCTTCGGAGAGACTGTTTACGTCCCCTGCACTCTCTCCGTAGGCCAGAAGGCGATCCCCCAACTTGTGGCATTGGCGACAGTCCCCCCTGAACCAGTGGGCGATGGCCGTTCCGGTGAGAACAAACCGGACCAGGTTCTGACCTGTCTCAAAAAACCAGGAGGAATCTTCGGATTCGAAGAAACGGGAAGCCGCTTCGGCTTTGCCGGCAAAAACAAGCGCCTCGTCCAGACGTCCCAGATCGGTACAGGTCCAGATCAGGCATGCATTGGCGTAAGCGATCACTTTATAGCTTGTGATCTGCTCACCGATGGCGATCGCCTCGAGCAGGCAGCGGCGGGAGGAGTCGAGATGCTCGCGCCGCTGGTGCGCCCAGCCCAGGCAGGCAAAATACATCCCCTTGAGTTGAAGATCCGGGCTGTTCATTGCTGACGATTCATGCCGCTCCAGCAAGGTCAATACATCCCCGTAGTGACCACGCAGGTGGAAAACAAAAAACCACTCCAGCAGGAGTTCCAGTATCCGGGATGCCGCATCGTCAACCGGCCGTGCCTTGTCCGTAAGCAGTTGGTAGGCCTTTTCGTAATAATTGTGCGACTCGATGACGGCATACTTTTTCAATCCCTTGCGGCCGGACAACTTCAGGTAGTTAACCGCTTTGGCCAGTGAATGGCCATTGCTGAAATGAAATGCCAGCGGCTCACAAAGGGCGTCGATCCGTTCCGCGCCCTGCCTTTCGAGAACCCGGCCGATCCGCTCGTGAAGATTTTTACGCTGTCGCTTCAGAAGGCTTTTATAGGCCACCTCCTGAACCAGCGCGTGCTTGAACACATAGACGTCTTCACCCGGATCGTTGCCGTCAAAAATCAATCCCAGTAATTTGAGAAGGGCGACGCTGCCATCGATTCGCTTTGGGTTGGCTGAAATCCGTTTGAGAACAGCCGGAGAAAAGCGCCTGCCAATGGCTGAGGCTTCCTGAACGATGCGCTTGTCGGCATCACCCAGGCTGTCCAGCCTGGCGGCAATGACCGAAGAGATGTTGGACGAAAAGGCCGTATCGCCGATAATCCCGCGGACCTGCCATCGATTGCCATTTTTCTTAAGGATTCCGTCATCGACCAGGGAATTGATCAGTTCTTCCAGAAAAAAAGGATTTCCCCCCAGATGATCAGCGATAAAAGCCAGCAACCTGCGCGGAACTTCTTCCGTCTGAAGAAGGGATCTGACCATCGCCTCGCTTTTTTCCGGCGGCAGGTCTTCGATCAGGATATACTGATTTCTGTAATACGGGTTCGTGATCTGGCGGTGGTTGAAGGTCAACAGACCGGGGCGGTAGCTGATCAGAAAAAAAACGGGGAGCGCCGCGTTGTTGAGCATCATCCGGAGCAGATCCACCGTGGATGGATCAGCCCAGTGCAGGTCTTCGATGCAGATGATGGTCACGCCGTCCTGCGAATAGCTGATCGCCAATTGGATCAGGGCCTGGCGCAGCTTGAGCTTCCATGCTTCCGGAGTAATGTTGATCGTGTTGTCACGAGAATGGATAAACAGGCGTTCCAGGACGTGGGCAATGGGTCCGTCTTCCCCCTCCAGCGGCCTGAGAATCTCAACCAGCTTTTGCCGGACCACGGTTTCGGAATCGCCTTCCCGTAAATCGACTGCACGGCCCAGCAATTCGATCAGTGGGGAATAGGGCATCGCCTGGGTAAAGGTATATGCGTTTCCCTGAAGCCACTGAACGTGCTTTGGGACCAGTTTTTTTTTAAATTCATAAATCAGCCGGCTTTTTCCCGTACCGGCGTCTCCTTCGATAAAAACACAGCACCCGCGTCCCCGTGAAGCCTCAGCCATCGCCTCCCGAAGCGCTGTCATCTCGGCCTCACGCCCGATGAGCCGGGAACGCAATCCCCGCAGCCGGCGAATTTTGTCCGGTTTTTTTTCGGCGCTCCTCACGCGATAGGCATCGATGATGTCTGCATTGCCATCGTCTGCGCCGGGAGACCGTTTTTCGAAAAGGAAAAAACCCGATGTTAACGCCATGGTGCCGGGCCCCACCAGAATTTCATCGGAAGCAGCCAGAGTGGTCAACACCGATGCCCGGTTGACCGTCTCTCCGGTGATGCCGTGCCTTCCGGTCGCCAGGTCGATCTCTCCGGTTACCACCAGTCCCGTGGCAATGCCCGAATGCATGGCCAATGGGCCTTCCAGCTGCCTTTCAAACCGCTCGCTCATTCCGGACACGGTACTGTGAATGTCCAGGGCTGCACGAATCGCACGGATCGGGTCGTCCTCGTGAATGCGTGGAATTCCGAAAACCGCCAGCACTTCATCCCCGATAATCCGGTCAATGTATCCTTCATATCGGATAATGATACCAACGATTTCTTTGAAAATCAGGCTCATCATCTCCCGGACGTCCTCGGGATCCAGCCGTTCACAAAGCGCGGTATAGCCGGACAGATCGGAGAACAGAACGGTGACCTGTTTTCGCTCACTGCCGCCTGTGGGCCCCCTTGGAGATTGTGGGCTTACCTTGGAAACCGTTGGATATTCATGGTCGACCGGCCGATTTGGCCGTGAAAATGGGTCGGGGGAGCCGGTCAACGGCCGGCCGCATGCATTGCAGAACTTACTTGCGGAGCGGTTGATCGTCCCGCAGGCATCACACAACAGCCCCAGCCGGCAGCCACACACATGGCAAGCCGTTTCATCTTTGTCCACAACACTGTGGCACACGGGGCACTTCATTGGATAGGCATCCGTTCGGGGCAAGAGGGCACCTCCCCGTTATTTTATGTCCGGCAAACGCCCTGCCATCCTTTGTGGGGACGGTTCAGGGATGGTCGGCGCCTTCCACCACGACGCGTCGGACCCGGGAAGAGATGCCACAGGTCATTTCATAGGGGATTGATCCCATGGCCTCGGCGACCGCGAGGACCTGGATCGATCCGTTCTCGCTGTCTCCCCAGATCAATACGTCATCACCCACCGCCACCGGGGCGTCACCCACATCCACCATCATCTGGTCCATGGTAATCGTACCCACCACCGGGTAGCACCGGCCGCCAATCAGGGTCTGGAGCCGGCCTGTCAAATGGCGCCGGATCCCGTCCGCGTATCCGATGGGCAGTACGGCGATGGTGGTTTCCCTGTCGGTTTTCCATCGCCTTCCGTAGCTCACATTATGACCGGCAGGCAAGCGCCTCAAATGAGCGACGACCGTGTTGAGGGTCATGACCTGTTTTAACGGAACCGATCGCGAGGTTTCCGTTGAGGGGTAATGACCGTAAAGCATGATCCCGGACCGGCAGGCATCGAAATAACTCTGGGGCATATCGAGAATGGCGCCGCTGTTGGCCATGTGGACCATGGGAGGCATCTGGCCAAGGATCCGCAGCCGTTTCAGCAGGGCGTTGAAGCGGTCCAACTGGCCCATGGCGTATGTTTTATCCGCCTCGTCGGCAGTGGCAAAGTGGCTGTACAGTCCTTCCCAGGCACAGCACCGGGAGCGGGACAGTTGGTCGAAAAAATCCGGTTCCCGATCCAACTGCACGCCCACGCGCCCCATGCCGGTTTCCACGTTGACATGAACGTATGCCTTCTGGCCCCCCCCGGTTGCCCGTTCAATCCATCGGAGGTCTTCGACGCCGAACACGGTGATCCGGAATCCGGCCCTGACGGCATCGGGGAGTTCATCCGGCAAGAGTCGTCCAAAAATGATGATGGGAACATTGATGCCGCTGTCACGAAGGGCCGCGGCTTCCTGAAATTGGGCAACGGCAAGCAGATCAGCCCCCTCATCGACCAGGCAACGGGAAACGGCAATGGCGCCGTGGCCGTAGGCATCGGCTTTGACCACAGGTATCAGGCGGGCAGGTGCGATCTTTTTTTGGATTTCACGATAGTTGAATCGCAGGGAATCTAAATGGATACGGGCGCAAGTTCGTGGATCCATGACCGTTTTCCAGGTGGAGGTTGTCGGTACTGCCGCTTCAATGCAAAATCTGGCTTAAAAACAGTTTGGTACGGTCATGCTGGGGGTTGTCAAAAAATTCGGTCGGGGAATTCTGCTCGACAATCCGCCCGTAGTCCATAAACAACACCCGATGGGCAACGCTTTTGGCAAATCCCATTTCATGGGTGACCACCAGCATGGTCATCCCCTCCTGGGCCAGGCTGATCATGACGTCCAGCACTTCTTTGACCATCTCAGGATCCAGAGCCGACGTGGGCTCGTCGAAAAGCATGACGTTGGGCTTCATGCACAGGCTACGTGCGATGGCCACTCGCTGCTGCTGTCCACCGGAGAGTTGACCGGGAAATTTTTTGGCCTGCTCGGCGATGTGAACTTTTTCCAGGTAGTACATCGCCGTTTCATCGGCCTCCTTCTTCGGCGTTTTTCTTACCCAGATGGGGCCCAGCGTCAGATTTTCCAGGATGGTGAGGTGAGGAAAGAGGTTAAAATGCTGGAACACCATACCCACTTCGGCCCTGATCTTCTCAATGTTCTTAAGATCGTTGGTCAGTTCGATGCCGTCAACAATGATCTTTCCCCGCTGGTGTTCCTCCAGACGGTTGATGCAGCGGATGAGCGTGGATTTTCCCGATCCGGAGGGGCCGCAGATAACGATACGCTCTCCCCTGGCGACTTCCAGGTTAACATCCTGAAGCACATGAAAGTCACCAAACCACTTGTGCATGTTGACGATCCGGATGATGGTGTCGTTGGTTTCCAGGGTATTTTCAGTGGATTCAAGTTTCTCAGACATGTTAAAACCTGTTGTGTTAAGTTTTAAGCAATGGCATGCTGTATAATTTTAGTAAGTTAGCGTTATCAAATGAACAAGTGGCCACCAACCAGGGTATCAATACTACGATTCTCATCCATCACTTAACACGTAACACTTAAAGCTGCTTTTATTATAACCCCGTATCCAGCTCCCGCTCCAACCGGCGGCTGTAATTTGACATGAAATAGCAGCATAGAAAATAAATCACCGCCAGGAAAATATAGGCTTCGGCCGAAAACCCCATCCACTTGGGATCCGACAATACGGACTTGGTCGTTTTCAAAAGGTCGTAAAGCGCAATGATCACAACCAGGGATGTATCTTTGAAAGCCGAAATGAGAATACTCACCGATGGCGGGATGACAATTTTCAGGGCCTGGGGCAAAATGATCAGGCGCATGGTCTGATAATAGTTCAACCCCAGGGATTCGGCGGCTTCATACTGACCTTTGGCAATCGCCTGCAGACCGCCGCGGACCACTTCGGCAATGTAGGCGGCGGTAAACAGAATGATGGCCACCTGGGCACGCAGGATCTTGTTCACGGTGACCCCCTCGGGTAAAAAAAGGGGGAAAATGACCGAGGACATGAACAGCAGGCTGATCAGCGGCACACCGCGAATCATTTCGATATAAACGATGCATAGGGTTTTTACCGCCGTCATTCGCGACGCACGACCCAGAGCCAGCACGACCCCCAGCGGATAGGCCGCTGTCAGACCGAACACCGACAGCAGCAGTGTCAGGGGCAACCCCCCCCACTGGGTGCTTTCCACTGGCGCCATACCGAACAGGCCGCCTCGCAGCAGCAACCCCATCACCACCAGGGCCACCAGCCATCCCCATCCCAGGGCTTTGCGCCAGTGGCTGCGGTCCCTGCTGTAGAAAAGCAGAGCGACCAGTATGACCATGGCCAGCAGCGGCCGCCACTGCAGATCATGCGGGTAAAATCCGAAAATGATGAATCTCAGGTTGGCTGAAACGATGGACCAGCAAGCCCCTTGGCCGTTCTGGCATCCCGCCCCGGATGGCAGCCAATGACTGTCCACGAATGCCCATTTTAAAAAGGGCGGTAGTATTTTAACCATCAATGCGATAATGATTACCGTCAGGATCGAGTTGAACCATCCATTAAAAAGGTTGCGTTTGGTCCAGCCCAGAATCCCCACCGACGTGGCCGGCGGCTTGATCGTATCCACACTGCTGTCGTAGGAATAAACGGTCATCGTTCAACCAATGCCATTTTTTTGTTGTACCAGTTCATAAACGCCGAGGTCACCAGGCTGAGACACAGGTACACAGTCATGATCATCGCAACCCCCTCGATGGCCTGACCGGTCTGATTGATGGTGGTGTTGGCCACCGAAACAAAGTCGGGGTAACCGATGGCCACCGCCAGAGAACTGTTCTTGGTCAGATTCAACATCTGACTGGTCAACGGTGGAATGATGACCCGCAACGCCTGGGGAAGGATAACCAAGCTGAGCACCTGGCCCTGCCTCAGCCCCAAGGCCCTGGCAGCCTCGGTTTGCCCTTTGTTCACCGACTGGATACCGGCACGCACAATCTCGGCCACGAAAGCGGAGGTATAGAGGACCAACCCCAGCAGCAGGGCGGCAAATTCGGGACTGACACTCATCCCCCCCTGGAAATTGAATCCACGCAACTGGGGAACGTCCATGGCCACCGGTGCGCCACCCAGTGTCCAGACCAAAAAGGGCAGTCCCAGCAACAGCCCCAGAGCGCACCAGAAAACAGGAAAGGTTTTGCCGGTATTAAATAAACGCTGGATTGCCCACCGCCGCAAAAAATACGCAACAATACAGGCGCCTAAGAATGCCCATCCCATCCATCCCCAAACAGGGTGGTCGGCGGGCACGGCGAAAATCATGCCCCGGTTGCATAAGAATAGGCCGGAAAGAGGATTGAGCGCCTGGCGAGGGGATGGCAGCATTTCATAAAAAAAAGCGTACCAGAAAAAAAGCTGCAGCAGGACGGGAATATCCTGAAGGACCTCAATGTAGATGGCTGCGAGTCGGGAAACCAGCCAGTTGGATGAAAGTCGCGCGATACCGACAAGGGTACCTAATAAAACCGTCAGTATGATACCGATGAAGGAAACTTTTAGCGTATTGAGCACCCCGACAAAAAGGGCCCTGGCGTAATTGTCTGCTGCCGAGTAGGAAATGATGGATTCACCGATTTCGAAAGAACTCTCTTTTTCGAGAAATCCGAAACCGGTGGCGATGGCCTGGCGCTCGAGGTTGGTCAGCGTATTGGACATCAGGTAGTAGCCCAATCCCGCCACCATGAGCATCACACCCACCTGATAGATCAGTGATCGCTTGGCGGGGTCGTTGAGCAGGGGAATTTTTTCATCCCCGGTATGGACCGTTTGCATCCTGTTATGGCTCGAGGTTACGCGTTGCTGAGCGCGTCAATGAAAGACACACGCTCAGCAACGGGTTAACGATAGTACATACGGAATAGTGGCCACGAGAAAACGGGCAAAACGAAACCGATTCAACCGGCTGACGGCCACGGACGCCCTGCGCCGCTTATTTAAACGGAGGAGAATACATCAGGCCGCCGTCGGTCCAGAGGGCATTGAGGCCACGCTCTATTTTGAGGGGGGTGTTTTTCCCCACGTTGCGCTCGAAGACCTCTCCGTAATTGCCAACCATCTTTACGATGTTGTATGCAAATTTTTCGTCCAGACCCAAGGCTTTGCCGTTACCAGGGCTCACACCAAGAAAACGCTGCACTTTGGGGTCGGCACTCTTGAGCATTTTGTCGACGTTCTTCGAAGTGATCCCCATCTCTTCCGCATTGATCATGGCCAGGACAGACATGTTGACGATGTCGTACCATTGATCGTCACCGTGGCGAACGGCAGGGGCCAGAGGCTCTTTGGAAATGATTTCGGGAAGGATTATATAATCGTCCGGATTGGGTGCCACAGCCCGGGTGCCGGCAAGCTGGGAGGCGTCCGAGGTCAGGCAGTCGCAGCGGCCGGCAAAAAATGCTTTGGCCAGTTCAGCCGTATTCTCTATAACCACCGGTTTCATCTTCATGCCGGTGGAACGGAAGTAATCGGCGACATTCAATTCCGTGGTCGTGCCGGGCAAAACACATACCGCGGCGCCATCCAGTTCCTTGGCACTCTTTACCCCCAGCGCTTTGGGCACCAGGAAGCCCTGTCCGTCGTAATAATTGACCTGAACGAAATCAAGTCCCAATGCCGTCTCCCGGCTCAAGGTTCGGGTGGCGTTGCGGCAGAGCACATCGATCTCACCCGATTGAAGGGCTGTAAAACGGGTGACGGCGGTCAACGGCGTAAACTTGACCTTACTTGGGTCTCCGAATACGGCGGTGGCAATGGCCCGCCCGGTGTCAACATCCAATCCCTTCCAGACGCCTTTTTCATCCGGTTTGCCGAAACCGAAAAGATCGCCATTGACCCCCACTTGAACGAAACCTTTGGCCTTGACATCATCCAGGGTGCCGGCCGAGGCGGAACCGATCAGTGCAAATACAGCTATCACGGCAATCACCATACTCAATCGTTTCATCACGTCCTCCTCCCATCAAGCAAGCGGTTAATATAATGGTGGACCTGTCTGGGGTCCGTGGAAAAATTGGCGTTTTATACGGTTTTGGCGGGGAAACACGTTCCTTAAAGATGAATCCTTGATTCCAGATGGGATACCATGGAAGCTTCCGTTTTGGCAAGGGTATTTGCAGGTTGCGTTTACAAAGTGCGCCCACCTTTGTCAGATTCAGTGTCAATGCCGCCTAAGGGGCGGCATTGACAAAGAACCCGACCTCGGGTAGGCAACACCTGTAAGCTAATTTTCTCGGTGCCATAAGGAGGGGCTATGGTTTTGAAAATTGTGAACACATGCCTGAAGATCGCTGTACCGTTGTTGCTGGCCACAGCGTTTGTCTCATGTTCTAAAAAATCCTATATAGACGTTGAATATCGACTGCCACCGTCTGCCGGCACCTTGGCCGGACGCACGGTCTTTGTTGAAACCCGGGATTTTCGCAGCGATACGGAAATTTTCGACAGACGTGCCAAGGATAAGTTTAAGGACTTCTCCGGCCTTTTTGCCCTTTCATTGACATTTCCCGAAGACCAGCACAGGTTGAAGGGGGCCTACGAATTGCCGATGCTTTTCGAAACGGCGCTTGTTGAGCGGTTGAAGAAGTTGGGGATCGGCATGGCGGCCGAAACATCACCGAACGTCCCGGAGTTCCAGATCAAAATTAATCAGTTTCGCATCAAACTGATTGGCCGGAAATGGCTCGCTGACGTCAGCTATGAAGCCAGCCTGTCCCAAGATACTCAGTTGGTCGCACGAGAGGTGGTAAGCGGCAGTGCCGAACGGATGAGACTGGTGGGAAGCGGGGGCGCGGAAAAAGTAATCGGTGAAATTTTCACGGATATGATCAACCGGCTGAATATCGAACGGCTTTTCCAGCAGGCCGGACTATAGCGTCCCCACCGGCGGGCGCCCGCAATTGAATTCCGTTTCGCTGACGAAGGGCCAATCATTTATAACGATTGCGGTCGCCCCTAAAGGCCCCGACGAAAGGGCCGTTGTCTTTGAAGCAGATAGCGCCCGTTTAAGGTTTTCGAGCCTGTTGCATAGGGCGCTTACTCGATGCCATACAGCTTCATTTTACTCAACAGGGAGGGGTGGCTGATCTCGAGCATATTTGCCGCATGGGTCCGGTTGCCGCCGGTTGCGGTCAGCGCTTTTCGGATCAGCCTATCCTCCAGTGCCGCTTTGCCAGCCTTCAGCGAAAAGCCCTCATAGCCGCTGTCACCATCAGGCTTAATCGCACCTGCGTTTACCAATGAAAAGTTCTCAACTTCCAGAGTGTTTCCGTCGGCGAGAACGATAGCCCGCTCAATGGCGTTTTCCAGTTCTCTTATATTTCCCGGCCAGCCGTGCTGCATCAACGCGGCCATGGTTGCCGGCGAGACATTTTTAATGCTGCTGCCAAGGGCGTCATTGAATCGCGTGATAAAAAACTGGCAAAGAAGAGGGATATCTTCAGCCCGTTCACGAAGGGGAGGCAGTCGAATGGGGATTACATTGAGGCGATAGAACAGATCCTCCCTGAACTGCCCGGTTCTCATTTCCGCTTCCAGGTCTTTGGCGGTTGCCGCAATGACCCGCACGTCGATGGATCTGGCCCTGGCGGCGCCTAAAGGACGAATTTCACCCTCCTGAAGAACCCGCAGCAGTTTGGGTTGCAAGGCCACCGGGATATCACCGATCTCGTCGAGAAACAGGGTCCCCCCTTCAGCGACCTCGAAAAGGCCTTTTTTGTCTTTATCTGCACCGGTAAAAGCACCTTTTACATGACCGAACAATTCGCTTTCTATCAGGTTCTCCGGAATTGAAGCGCAATTTACCGGAACCATTGGGCCGGTCCGGCGGTCGCTTTCCTGATGAATTCCCTGGGCCACCAGTTCCTTTCCGGTTCCGCTCTCACCGGTAATCAGCACCGTACTGTTGAACCGGGCCACTTTCAGGGCGATGGAAAAGACGTCCTGCATGACCTGGCTGCGCCCCACCATGTTTCCGAAGGACAAACTGCCGGCGATGCGACAGATGCGGTCTTTAAGTTCAAGATTCTCTCTTTTGAGTCGTTCCCGTTCTTCCGCTTTTTTAATGGTCAATCGGATTTCTTCATTTTTAAACGGTTTGGAAATAAAATCGTATGCACCGAGTTTCATCGCTTCGATAGCCATGTCAATGTTGCCATAGGCGGACATCATGATAACGGTAGTCGAAAGCAGTTTGTCCTTTGCGGCCGTTAAAAATTCCATGCCGTTCATCTTCGGCATCTGGACGTCGCAAAGAATGAAATCGAAGGACTGGGTGGATAAAATGCCATGCCCCTCGGTACCATCTGTTGCGGTGGTGATTTCATAGCCATAACGCACGAGCATGCTCTTAAGCATGTGGCGCATATTTTCCTCATCATCAATAATGAGAATTCGTTTACCTTTTGTTTTGTTTTCCATAACCGTCTGTCTGTTTGTCGAAGGATTTGATCGAAGCACAATCAGGCTGCGTTGCCAGTGGTAAGATCACCTCGAAAAAGGCGCCTTGCCCCTCGATTCCGGACGCTGTTATATGTCCCCCGAGTTTCTCCACGATCATGAAAGAGACACTCAGTCCCAACCCCGTGCCCTTGCCGGTTTGCTTGGTGGTAAAAAATGGATCGAAGATGTGCGGCAGATTCTTGGAATCAATGCCGGGCCCATTATCCTCAATGGTCACCTTTATAAA
>NZ_AP021874.1:4800000-6787500 GCF_009688945.1 Desulfosarcina alkanivorans | reverse complement strand
CCAGGCGCCTGCCATTCACATACCCCCCACCCTGCTGGATCAAGCGCCGGGCCGCGCCCGAAGATCCAGCCAAACCCACGTTGTGGAAAAGCTTGAAACAGGGAATCCCATTTTCAAACGCTTCCATTCCCATTTCCGCCTGAGGCACCGTATCATCATCGTGGGTCTCCTGGTTCCTCGGTATGCTGCTTGATGGAAGCAGCACTGGGCTCAGCCGTCTCGCGCCAAACATGGAGGATGCGGATTGGTATGCCTTGAGCGCCTCTTCGTGACCATGGGCCAGTCGGGTGGCTTCAAAGGCGAGGATTGATTTTGCAGCATTGAGGTCCGCCCCCTCCAGTGATGTCACAGATTGAATTTCCGCCATGGGAAGAAAGGTAAACAATGCCAAAAAACGAGCCACATCCCGATCATCCGTATTGACCCAGAACTGATAGTAGTCATAAGGAGCGGTGCGGTCCGGATCAAGCCAGACGGCTCCTGCAGCGGTTTTGCCCATCTTTGCGCCTCCGGCGGTGGTGATCAGCGGAAAGGTGATGCCAAAAGCACTTTTTCCCTCCACGCGTCGAATCAGGTCAATACCGGCCACAATATTTCCCCACTGATCACTGCCACCCATTTGCAGGCAACAGTCATGGCGCTTGCGCAGTTCCAAAAAATCGTAAGCCTGAAGGACCATGTAGTTGAATTCGATAAAACTCAACCCTTCTTCGGAATCCAGGCGCATCTTGTAGCTTTCCGCCTTGACCATCCGATTGACCGAAAAATGCCGACCGATATCTCTTAAAAAAGGAATGTATTCGAGGCGGGTCAGCCATTCGGCATTGTTGACCATGAACGCGTTTCCATCAGAAAAATCGATAAACCGGGCCAGCTGTTTTTTGAGTCCGGTCACATTGAGCGCCACATCTTCTTCGGTGAGGAGCTTGCGCATCTCGGTTTTACCGCTTGGATCCCCAACCAACCCGGTACCACCGCCAACCAGGGCAATGGGGCGGTGGCCGTTTCGCTGCATGTGGGCCAACGACATGATCGGAACCAGACTGCCCACATGAAGGCTGGAGGCCGTAGGATCAAAGCCGATATAACAGGTCACTTTTTCGGACCCGAGGTATTCGCGCAGCGCATCGTCGTGGGTTGTCTGTTCGATAAAACCACGCTCGTTGAGTATGTCCAGAACATTTTCCATAACAAAGTACCTTTTTCAAATGGCCGAAATCTTTTCCGACAGGATTTTATTTATTGGCATATTCCACTGATCGCGTCTCACGAATCACGGTCACTTTAATCTGACCGGGAAAAGTCAGCGAGTCTTCAATTTTCTTGGCAATATCACGGCTCAACAACACGGACTCTTCATCTGAAACCTTATCGCTTTTGACAATCACGCGAATTTCTCTGCCGGCCTGGATCGCATAGGTGTTGGCCACCCCCTTGAACCCATTGGCAATGCCTTCAAGATCCTCAATGCGCCGGATATAGTTTTCAAGCAACTCTTTTCTGGCGCCGGGCCGCGCCCCTGATAGCCCGTCTGCCGCCTGAACCAGCAGGGCATAGACAGAAGATGGAGGAATATCTTCGTGGTGGGCACCTATCGCATGAACGACGTTGGGGGATTCACCAAATTTCTTGGCAAGCTTTGATCCGATCACAGCATGGGGCCCCTCGACTTCGTGGTCAATGGCTTTTCCGATATCATGCAGCAATCCCATGCGCCGGGCCACTTTTTCTTTCAGCCCAAGTTCAGATGCCATAATACCACACAGCACCCCCACCTCTACCGAATGCTGAAGCACATTCTGGGCGTAGCTGGTCCGGTATTTGAGGCGCCCGAGATATTTAATCAGTTCGGAATGGATCCCGTGGACTCCTAAATCAAAAGCGGCCTGCTCACCCGCCTCTTTGATGGCGGTATCCACTTCCTGACCGACTTTTTTTACCACATCTTCAATTCTGGCCGGGTGGATCCTTCCGTCTGAAATCAGCTTAATCAAGGACAATCGAGCAATCTCTCTTCGAACCGGGTTGAATCCGGATAGAATAACCGCTTCCGGGGTATCATCTATAATCAGATCAATTCCAGTCGCAGCTTCAATGGCCCGGATATTCCGGCCTTCACGACCGATGATGCGACCTTTCATTTCATCGCCGGGAAGCTGGACCACCGACACCGTGCGTTCGGCTACAAAATCACCGGCATATCGCTGAATAGCGGTGGCCATGATTTTCTTGGCCTTTTTGTCTGCCTCCTCTTTGGCCTCGTTTTCAATCCGCTTGATCAACTTGGCCCCTTCGTAGCGGGCCTCATTTTCCATGGCTCGAATAAGCAGTTCTTTAGCCTGATCGGCGGTCAGGGTCGAAATTCTTTCAAGTTGCGCTTTTTGTTCGGCTAAAAGAGCCTCGTATTTTTCCTCGTCCCGGGAAAGCGCTTTGTCGCGTCCGGAAAGCTCTTTTTCCTTTAGGGTAATTTCTTTTTCACGTTGATCAAAGAGTTCGGTTTTTCGGTCGATGTTTTCCTCTTTTTGAATCAACCGCCGCTCAGTCCTCTTAAGCTCAGAACGGGTCTCCTTGGCCTCGGATTCAAAATCACTCTTCATCTTAAACAGGAGGTCTTTCGCCTCTATGCCCGCCTCCTTGATTATACTCTCCGACTCTGCCTTGGCCGAAAGAACAATTTTATCAGCTTCGTTTCCGGCATCTTTCAGTTTTTTCGAGCCCAATGCGCCCTTCAGCAGCAATGCCGCAACACATCCGACAACAGCAGATACCGCAGCAATAATGATGGTATATATATCCATACGAATCTCCGAGAGCTAAACATTAAATATATGTAAGAAGGTTCATCACCTGACAACCAGATGATGCCTATGTTACCCACAAGAAATATAAAACGGAGCGACCAGGGGGCCAGACCGATTCGGAGGAAAGGAAGGAAAGATGGAAAGCGGTGTTGGAACCCCCACCATTGTGCCGTGTTGGCAGTTCTTTGATCCAATGGATCAGGTGGGCACCTTGTAGTTTCTTTAGGCTTTTCTGTTCAAGCAGAACTTGCTCACCAAAACTAGTGAAGGTTCCCGATAAGTGAGTGTTGGGTCAAAGTTCACCTTCCAATCACGTACACGGCAGGGGTTGAATTGATACGCTTTTTCAGTCACGATTACAGAGTTAGGTTTAACGTTTTTTCATTTTGCGATTTTTTTTCACCACACCGTTATTTTTTAAACGTTAAACAATCGCTTTTTCCAGTTCACTAAGAACCACTGCAGATTTTTGGGTCATACGGTTGAAAAATTGGTGATATCGTTCTTCACATTTAAAGTGCTCGCTGGCAATATTCAAACCGGTTAAAACCAGCATCGTTTCTCTATCGACCTTACCCGGTTTTCCATCAAACTGGGATTGTACCTTTTGAACGGCCTCTTCGAAGAGCGCTGCCACCTTCTTGGCATCAGGCGTGCCGGATTCTGTCTGAAAGGTAAATTTACGACCAAATATCTGCAGTGTAACCGTTTTTTCCAATTAGCGTCCGTTCCTAATAAGTTCCGCGGGTCAGGTTTCTACACCTCTGTATCCCCTTCTAATCTTCCAATCAGGCTGTCAATCTTCGCTCTGACGAGTGACGTCAGTTCCTCATGTTTTTTTTCAGCTTCGTTCTTTTCCTGTATCAACTGTTCAAGATGTTCGATTCGAGCGTTCAGATCTTCGTTTTCCTTTTGAAAACGTTTGCGGGCCTGAACGACACCTTCAACTTTTTGTTCAATAAGTTCAAATTGTTGCAGTATCACTTCTATATCCAGCATAATATCTATTCCTTCGATTATTACTATAACCAGTCAGCGGTTTTTAAGTCAAGGGAATTCACCTCGATTGAAAACCGTCTGGCCTGAGTTGAATTTGCAGAACCCCTTACCGATTTTAGGCTGTTCATGGCGTGAAGGCCGGATTTCCAAGAGACGGAAAAGGGGCAAACCGCACTCGGTTTGCCCCTTTGTTTTTCTAAAACCACTGCCGGTTTGTCATCAGGAACCCGTTATCCCGGGATCTCCTACGCCTTCGATATCAATTAACGCGTCTCGATGAGTTGGAGCCGGCTGACGGCGCGAAGCAAAGCCGCTTTCGCCCGTATAAAATCGACATCCTTATCTTCAGATTGGAGGCGCTTTTGGGCGCGATCAGCAGCTTCCTGGGCCCGAACCGGATCAATGTCCTTACGTCGCTCAGCAGATTCAGCCAGAACCGTTACCCGATCAGGCAGAGCCTCGGCAAATCCACTGCTGACAAAAACGAACCGTTCGCGGCCACTTTCGTCCTGATACTTCAAAGAACCGGTTTTCAGCGTCGTCAGGAACGGTGTGTGGCCGCTAAGGACGCCAAACTCACCCAGCGAACCGGGGGCCATGACGATCTGCGCATTTTCACTGACAACAGACTTTTCGGGGGTAACCACTTCGAGTCTTATGTTTTCAGCCATTTATTGCCTCTTTCTATCGATTAAGCCTCGGCCATTTCCTTCGCCGTTTCCAGCACTTCTTCGATTCCGCCTTTCATGTAGAAAGCCTGTTCGGGAATGCTGTCGTGCGTACCTTCGCAGATCTCTTTAAAAGCACGGACCGTATCTTCGACCTTGACGTATTTACCGGCCTTACCGGTAAAGGTTTCAGCAACGTGGAAGGGCTGCGAAAGGAATCGCTGAATCTTGCGGGCCCGCTGCACGGTCAGTTTGTCTTCATCGGACAACTCTTCCATGCCGAGGATGGCGATGATATCCTGCAGTTCTTTGTATTTCTGCAGCATATTCTGGACCTGTCGGGCAACTCCATAGTGCTCCTCGCCGATCACGTTAGGATCAAGGATACGTGAGGTTGAATCCAATGGATCCACCGCCGGATAAATACCCAGTTCGGCAATTTGACGGGAGAGAACCACCGTACCGTCGAGATGGGCAAATGTGGTGGCCGGTGCAGGGTCGGTCAAGTCGTCAGCAGGGACGTATACACACTGGACAGCTGTGATGGAGCCTTTATCCGTCGAGGTGATTCGTTCCTGCAAACCACCGAGGTCAACAGCCAGGGTGGGTTGGTAACCCACAGCGGAAGGCATACGACCGAGCAGAGCGGATACTTCGGAGCCGGCCTGGGTAAAACGGAAGATGTTGTCGATGAAGATCAACACGTCCTGCCCCTCTTTATCCCGAAAATATTCCGCGCAGGTCAGAGCGGAAAGGGCAACCCTGGCACGCGCTCCCGGAGGCTCGGTCATCTGCCCATAAACGAGGGCCGCTTTGGGAAGAACGCCGGAATCTTTCATTTCGTGGTAGAGGTCGTTCCCCTCACGGGTTCGCTCACCAACACCGGCAAACACGGAAATACCACCGTGCTGCATGGCGATGTTGTTAACCATTTCCATCATGATAACGGTCTTTCCAACGCCTGCGCCGCCGAACATGCCCATTTTACCGCCACGAGGAAAGGGAACCAGAAGGTCGATCACTTTAACGCCGGTCTCGAGCACATTCACTTCCGTATCCTGCTCAGTAAAAAGAGGTGCAGGGCGGTGAATAGGCATCAATTTTTCCTGGCTAACCGGGCCAAGGCCATCCACCGGGCGTCCCACGACGTTGAGCACGCGCCCCAGGCTGGCTTCGCCGACGGGCATCTGAATCGGAGAGCCAGTATCCTTCACGGGCATTCCACGGACCAGACCATCGGTAACATCCATGGCGATGGTACGCACCACGTTATCACCGAGATGCTGGGCAACCTCGACAACCAGATTGTCCTCGTCGTCATTGATGGTCGGGTTCGTGATCAACAGCGCAGTAAGGATGTTCGGCAACTGTCCCTGTTCAAATTCAACGTCTACGACAGGCCCCATGACCTGCGTAATTTTACCAATATTCTGTGCCATTTACAGCCTCCTAAAATGTGATTTACCCTTTGAGGGCCTCGGCGCCGCCGACAATATCCATCAGATCCGCGGTAATGGCGGTCTGCCGGGCTTTGTTGTAAGCGAGGGTCAAATTGTCGATCATATCGTTGCACGCCTTGGTGGCGTTATCCATGGCGGTCATCCGGGCGGCGTGTTCGCTGGTGGATGTTTCCAGCAGGGCCCGGAAAATCTGAACATACACGTTGCGAGGCAAAAGATCCCCAAGGAGCTCTTCCGGGGAGGGTTCACAAATATGTTCAGCCTGGTATTCCGCAGCAGCACCGTCTTCGCTTTCATCTTTTACGATGGGGGGAATGGGCAGCAGCTTTTGAACAACCGGGAGTTGTTTGGCCATGCTCACAAATTCAGAATAGACGATATAGACTTCGTCGTATTGCCCGTCGAGGAACCCGTCCACCAGTTTCTTTCCGGTGGTGGAAGCAACGTTGAAGCCGAATTTGCTGCCAACGACACCGAGCTGGGTTTCGGCGATTGCATGTTTTTCATTTCGGCACCACGCCCCCCCCTTCTTGCCGTAACAGGTGAAGGAGTATTCGGCGCCTTCGATCGGATTGTTTTTGATGTGGTTGCTGGCCGCATCGGTGAGGTTGATATTGAAGCCGCCGCACAATCCCCGATCCGACGTGCACAGCACGATGTGGATCTTCTTGACTTCTTCTTTGGGGATCAGCAGGGGACTGGCTTCATCTCCGGCCTTTTCCGCCAGACTGCCAAGGACTTCAGAAAATTTTTCGGCATAGGGGCGGAATCCGTCCATCGCCCCCTGCGCACCACGCAACCGCGAGGTTGCCACCATGTTCATGGCTTTGGTGATCTGCTTGGTCTTCTTGACACCCTGGATTTTTAACTGGACATCCTTTAATGATGGCATAAAGTTGTCGTCCTTATCGCATGTGGTCTGAGTTCAGCAGTATTTCCAAAACCCTTACTTGATGGTGTCTTTAAATTCTTCGCCGTATGCCTCGAGGGCCGTCTTGAGCAAGCCTTCGATCTCTTCGGTAATATCCTGCGCCTCTTCCAGCTTGGAAGAAATCTGCGGATAACGCTCCTCCATGAAAGGATGGAGGCCGGCCTCGTACTTGGCGGCCATATCGGAGGGGAACCCATCCAGATAACCACGGGTTGCCGCGTAAAGGATCGTTACCTGCATTTCGTGTGAAAGTGGCTTGTACTGGGGCTGTTTCAGAACCTGAACCAGACGTTCGCCACGGGTTAGCTGCTTTTGAGTGGCCGCATCCAGGTCGCTGCCGAAGGCGGCAAAGGCCTCCAATTCGCGGAACTGGGCCATATCCAGACGCAGGGTCCCGGCCACTTTTTTCATGGCCTTGGTCTGGGCGGCGCCGCCGACGCGGGATACCGAGAGGCCGACGTTGATGGCCGGACGCACGCCGGCAAAGAACAGGCTTGGCTCCAGATAAATCTGGCCGTCGGTGATGGAAATCACGTTGGTTGGAATGTAGGCGGAAACGTCACCCGCCTGGGTTTCAATAATCGGCAGGGCCGTCAGGGAACCAGCGCCGAGATCGTCGCTCAATTTGGCGGAGCGCTCCAGCAATCTGGAGTGGTTATAAAAAATGTCACCGGGGAAGGCTTCACGTCCCGGCGGCCGTCTGAGCAGCAGGGAGACCTGCCGGTAGGCGGCCGCCTGTTTGGATAGATCGTCATAAATGATCAGGGCGTGCTGGCCTTTATCCCGGAAATATTCACCCATGGCGCATCCGGCGTATGGGGCCAGATACTGCAGCGTCGCCGGATCGGAGGCGCAGGCGGCAACGATGGTGGTGTATTCCATGGCCCCTTCCCTTTCGAGAACGGCGGCCACCTGGGCAACGGTCGATTTTTTCTGACCGCAGGCCACGTAAATACAGAACACGTCGGTATTCTTCTGGGCCAGGATGGCATCAACGGCCACCGCGGTCTTGCCGATCTGGCGGTCGCCGATGATCAATTCACGCTGGCCCTTGCCCACGGGCGTCATGGCATCAACCGCCTTGAGGCCGGTGTAGCAGGGTTCGTGAACCGATTTTCTGGCGATAACACCGGGGGCGACCATCTCCACGCGGCGGTAATCCGGGGTGTCGATGGCGCCTTTGCCGTCGATGGGCTCACCCACACCGGAAACCACGCGGCCAAGCACCGGCTCACCCACAGGCACCTGGGCAATTTTACCGGTCCGTTTGACCATGTCGCCCTCTTTGATGCCGGTGTCCTCGCCCATAATGGCGATACCCACGTTGTCCTCTTCCAGATTGAGCACCAGGCCGAGGATGCCGCCGGGGAACTCAACCAGTTCGAGTGCCATGGCTTTTTCCAGGCCGTAGACGCGGGCAATACCGTCACCCACGGAAAGAACGACACCGGTTTCGCTCAGCTCGATCTTCTTGTCGTAATCCGTGATCTGCTCTTTGATAATCTGACTTATTTCTTCAGCTCTTAGTTCCATTAGACACTCTCACCCCTTTTTAAAGATTCTCTCATATTGAGCAGCTGCGTCCTCACACTGCCGTCCAGAACCAGATCGCCGATGCGGGTCACAATGCCGCCGATCAGTCCCGAATCCTGCTCAACCTCCAGAATGATATCCTTACCTGTCCGTTTGGACAGGGCTGACCGTATTTTGTCTATGGTTTCGGAGGAAAGCTCCGTGGCCGAAACCAGGCTTGCCCGGGCAACGCCCTTGAGTTCATCGGCGAACCTTTGAAAAAAATCGTTGATGTTGCCCAAAAAACCGATCCGACCTTTATCGAATAGAAAAAGGAGAAATGTGGTCATGGCCTGAGATAGTTTCAGATTGTCCATCACACGCGTCAGGACTTTCTTTCGACCGTCCGCGTCATACAACGGATTGACCAGCACCTGTTGGAGGCTCTTTTCCTGCTCGATCAGAGCTGCAAAAGCGCCCAGTTCCTCCCGGTAGGTGTCGATCTGCCCGTCCTCTTTACCGATCAGCAGGAGCGCTTTGGCGTACCGCCTTGCAATCGCCAGATTCTTCACTATGCCACCACCTTCTCTAAGTATTCGTCCACCAGTTTTTCCTGGTCTTCCGAATTGATCTTTTCCGTGATGATCGCCTCGGCCTTTGCCAGGGCCTTTTCCACGATTTCCGACTTGAGTTCGGCTTTGGCCTGCAGGAACTCATATTCGATATTCTTGCTGGCCTGTTCTTTCAACTTCTCTGCAGCTGCCTCGGCCTCCTTCAAGATTCGGACTTTGGCATCTTCACCCTGCTTCACGTACTCGGCCAGTAATGCCTCGGCCTCTTTGTCCAGTTCGGCCATTTTGGCATCATATTCGACCAGCTTGGCTTCAGCCGCCTTTTTCTTACCCTCAAGCTCCTCCAGTTGCTCCTTAATGCCCTGGATCCGGCCGCCCAATGCCTGGGCAACCGGTTTTTTGAGAACCAGAAAAAGTCCGATGGCCAGCACGGCAAAGTTCATTACCCGGTAGGTATCTGTTGCCACCCATCCCTTGGCACCCTCATCACCGTGCCCTCCGCCGGAGGACGCAAAAACGACTGTGCCGCCAAAAAAAAGAAGCGCGGCCAACGCCAGTGGCAGCATCCACTGGGCAAGACTGCGCTTCCCGCCGAAAATTGGAACTTTCATTAAGCAACCCTCCCCAATATTTTTTGTCCTATCGCATCCGCAAATGCGTCAATTTCTTCTTCAAGCGTGGCCTTGACGGTGCCCACTTCCTGAGCAATCTTTTCTTTTACTTCCTTGAGCTCGGCCTGGGCGGATTCATTGATTTTGCCGATAATCGCCTTTTCTTCCGCCTCGGCGGCCTGCATCAACGCTTCCTTTTCCTTCTGCCCGGCGGCCCGTGCCTGGCGGACACCTTCGGCGTATGCGTCTTCTTTGGACTTTACCTGCTCGGCGGAACCGTCAATGACGGCCTGCAATCCGTCCACTTTTTCTTTTCGTTCCAGCAGGATTTTCCGGATGGGCTTGTATAGCACCATGTTCAAAACCCAGATCAGGACCAAAAAATTAACCATCTGTACAACTATAGAGCCATCGACGCTTACCATCTAAGAGCCTCCGTTGAAGTAGGATTAAATGTACCTGAAAACAATATATTGTCTATGAATGATATAACTTACGAAAGGTGCGAACTCCGGCGGTCTATACCATCAGCCCTGCCAAAATGTCAAAGGTTTTTTAAAAATTAATCCGCCATCAAGGTTTCTTTCGACCATCGCTCGCCTCCTTCTTTTTTGGATCGACCGGCAGGGGGTCGGGCTTGGCCATGCTGCAATTACCGTTAAAAAAAACACCTGTTTCGATGGACACGACCGGCGCCTGAATATCCCCGGTAATTTTGGCCGGCGGATAGACTTCAATGCGATCCGCTGCCTGGATATGCCCATTGACGGTCCCTTTGACAATCGCAGTTCCCACCCGGATCTGCGCCTCCACCACCGCCCGTTCGCCAATGATCACGGTGCCCTTTTCCGAAAAGATCTTTCCTTCGACCGCGCCATCGAGCCGGATGGTGTCTTTGAATGCCAGGGTCCCCTCGATGGTGGTTCCGATTCCCAGCAGGGTGGAAATATGGTCTGCACTGTCTTTTTTTTTCATTGCCCCTCCGTAAGTATGTGTATGCCCGGATAAGCGGATCATCCCGAAATCAAGGCGCCCATGTCGTCAACGGTCCGGATATCATATTTTTGTCGATAAAAGGTGATATTAAACCCGGACATCTGGCCAAATCATCATGTTGGAGAGCACACCGCTTACGGATAGACAACCAAAGGCTTTTACGCCAGGTCATAATCACGACGATATCCGATCTATTCAAATTTGAAACGACGCATGCTCACGTTCATCAGCAGGCCGATGCCGATCATCATGGTAATAATGGACGATCCGCCGTAACTTATAAACGGCAGGGTAACGCCCACTACCGGCATGAGCCCCATGACCATCCCGATGTTGATCAGCACCTGCCAGGCAATCATGGCGGTCACCCCGACGGACAAAATGGTACCGAAGGGGTCCCTGCATCGGCCGGCGATCCTCAACCCCCAGGCAATGATAAACAAGAACAGGAATACCACCGTCAATGCCCCCATCAGCCCCCATTCTTCAGCCAGAACCGAAAAGATGAAGTCGGTATGCTGCTCCGGCAAAAAGGACAGGGCATTCTGCGTCCCTTTCAGGAAACCTTTTCCGGTAAGCATCCCGGATCCGATGGCAATTTTGGATTGGATGATGTGATAACCGGCTCCAAGCGGGTCGCGGTCCGGATTCAGGAACGTCAGGATACGCTGTTTCTGGTATCCACGCAAAAAAAACCAGACCGAGGGGATGAGCATGGCTAAGGTGGCCACCATCCAGCTGAATGCCCGTCTCTCGATTTTGGCAAAAAGGGTCATGGCGCCGGCAATGAGCGCTATCACCATGGCGGTGCCCAGATCCGGCTGGCGGACAATCAGGGCGAAAGGCACCGCAGTCAGAAAAACAGGAACCATCAGGTCGCGCAGGGTAAGCCCGTCGGTATTGATCAGCTTGGCATAATAGCGGGCCAGAACAATGATGACCGCGACTTTGGCCATTTCGGAGGGTTGAAGGGAAAAAGGCCCTAATGGCAGCCAGCGGCGGGACCCTCCCACATACTTACCGAAAAACAGCACGGCCGTCAGCGAACCGACTGACGCCAGGTAAATGACGTTGGCGAATCGTTCGAACTGCTTGTAATCAAAAAGAAAGCAAAAAACCATCACGCCCAGGCCGCCGCCATACCAGATCAACTGTTTTTTAAACAGCGTCAGATCCGGCTCAGTCGCCCCGGCGGAGACCGCACTGTACAGCGCCACCAGACCAGCGGCACCGATGGCAAGGGTCAGGGCAAGCAGCCCCCAGTCGAAACACTGCAGTAATCGTCGGTCAAACATCGGTCACACGTTCCTATGAATTCTGCTCTATTTATGGTCCAAACCATAACGGCCTGGAATTTTTCGGCCCAATCAGCCGATACAGACCCAATGAGAATCATTCCGCCGGCAGATCGTCTTTTGGCTTTCCTCCCGACAGATAAAACCGGATCATTTCAGCCGCGACCGGGGCCGCAGCGCTGGAGCCATGCTCGCCGTGTTCGACAATCACCGCCGCGGCGATCCGGGGATGCTCCTGCGGCGCATAGGCGATAAACCAGGCATGGTCTTTGATCGGTTCACGTTCACCGTCTCCTTCGGCGCCATCATCCCGTCGGCCCACGACCTGAGCGGTACCGGTCTTGCCGCACATGGCAACCCCGTCCAATCGACTGCGCCACGCTGTCCCATGGCGATCGTTGACGACATTGAACAATCCCTTCCTGACCAGCGACATCGTATTTTCGCTGACCGGCAGCCGTCCCACGACCTCGGGGACACTCTCGTAAAGAGTCTTCCCGTCCGCCGTCCGAATGGATTTGACGATCTTGGGGCGATAGCGGGTGCCACCGTTGCCGACCGTGGCCGCCACCATGGCCATCTGCAGAGGCGTCGTCAGATTGAACCCCTGTCCGATCACCACGGACAGGGTCTCCCCCTTCTGCCAGGAGATGCCGACCCGTTTTTTCTTCCACCGGGCGGTGGGAATAAGGCCGCTGCCTTCATGATCCAGATCGATGCCGGTTGGCTCTCCAAGCCCGAAAGCCCTGGCGTACCAGGCCAGGCGGTCAACGCCAAGCTCCTGCCCCACCTTATAAAAGTAGACATCACAAGATTCACTCAGGGCCTTGAGGATATCTACCTCCCCATGCCCCCATTTTTTCCAGCACCGATAGGTCCGATTGCCGAACTTGAGAAAGCCAGGACAGAAAAACGTGGTATTCGCATCGATGACGCCCTCTTCGAGGCCGGCTGCTGCGGCAATGATCTTGTAGGTGGACGCCGGTGGATATTCAGCCTGGATGGCCTTGTTTTCGAGGGGATGCATGGGATCCGAGACCAGTGCGTTCCAAGTTTCATGGGACATCCCGGAAATGAAGGCGTTCTGGTCGAAGGAGGGCGAAGATGCCATGGCAAGGATCTGGCCGGTGGACGGGTCGACCGCCACGGCGGCCCCCGCCTGATCCCCAAGCAGCCGCTCGGCTGTCTGTTGCAGCGCCTGGTCAATGGACAGGACGATATTGTGCCCCGGCACCGCATCCACCGTATTCAGCACCCGGACCACCTGCCCGGTAGCATTCACCTCGACCTGCTGGCCGCCACGCTTGCCGCGCAACCAGTGCTCCCTGGCGCGCTCAATACCGTACTTTCCGATAAAATCGCCGGTTTTACAGTCGCTGTAGATCTTTTTTTTCAGATCTTCGACGCCGATCTCCCCCATATAACCGAGAATATGGGCCGAACTGGGGCTGAAAATATAGTCCCTTCTGGGTGAAACAGCCACCACGATGCCCGGCAGATCCCATCGATTGACCTCGATGGCCGCCAGGGCGTCCCGGCTGATATCGGACTTGAGCAGCACGGGTTTGTATGCGCGGGTGCCTTTGGCCTTCTCCAAATTCTCCCGAAACTCAACTTCGTCAAGCCCCGTATAGCGAGCCAGTTTGTGAATGGTTTCTTCCAGTGGACTGGCGTCTTTCACAATGACACTAAGGTCGTAGGAAGGGCGGTTGTCCGCCATCAAGCGGTTCTGGGTATCATAAATCAGCCCGCGGGGCGCATCCACACTTTTCAGACGAATGCTGTTGATTTCCGACAGTCGTCTGAGTTCATCGCCCTCGATGACCTGAAGAAACAGCAGCCGGGCAACCAGGACCACAAAGGCGGCAACGATCACGGTCAGGGTCGCGCTAAGCCGCTGGTTGAACCAGTCACTGTCCACATTGTCCAGGTAGTCGGTCAAGGGATCCTCAAGGGGTCTTTTTCCTGAACAAAGGAGGTTCTCGCCCCATCGACGGTTTTCTGTCCACGGATGAAAAGCAGCATCAAAATGGGGCCCGTAACAGCCCCCCACAGGACCTGCCCGGAAACCACGGAAAACATGGACTCCACCGGCCAGGCCGAGGATGCCAACACCACGGCGGAAAAGGCCACGGCCAGGCTTTCGAAAGCCACGCCGGCCGTAACCAGCAGGGGAAGCAGAATGACATTGCCCACGTGCAGAAATTGAATGGCCCAGCGAACGCCTGCGTACATCCACAGGTAGACACTGAGATGAGTCCCGAAAACCCCGCCGGAGATCCCGTCCATGGCCAGGCCGCCGAGAAGCAGAACGGGAACGGCCTCTCTCGGCAGACGGTAGACGCCCATATAAACGACGAACGGGGCAAGCAGGTCATATGCGGAAGACGGACCGCCCCCCGCCAGCACCGTGGTCTGGACGATGATCAGAACCATGCAAACACTCAAATGATAGGCGTATATCATGATTCCCCGGGAAGTTCTTCGAAAACGGGACCGGCAATAACAAACAGCTCTTCCAGGGTCTCAAAATCCACGTATGGGGTCACCGACACTTTCTGGAAGATACCGGCATTCAGGCGAACGATTTCTGAAATCCGCCCCACCCGGAGGCCTTTGGGAAAGACCCCGTCAAGCCCTGAAGAGACCACCGTGTCCCCGACGCCGATCTCATGTTTTCGAAGGACGTAATCGAACACACAGTAATCGCCGCCGCCGCCCTTTACGATTCCCCTGGCACGGGTTTGCTGCACCAGGGCGTCGACGGCGCTGTTGGGATCGATCAACAGGAGCACCTTGGCATATCCGGCCGACGCCTCGACGACCACGCCGGCAATTCCCTCGGGAACCACAACGGGAGCCCCCTGGCGGACACCGTTACGGGTGCCTTTGTCCACGATAACCGTCTTTGACCAGGCAGAGGGATCTCGGCCCACGACCCGGGCGGCAACCATCGGCCGGGGAACCTCTTTTTCAAAGCCCAGCAGATGCCGCAGCCGACCGTTGGCCAGCTCTGTTTCGGAAAACCGGTTGAGCTGCTCAATGCTCTGCCCCAGGGCTTTTTTCAACTGCTGGTTTTCCTTGGCCGTGGATACCAGAAAAAAGTACTGGTTCCAGATGTTTTTGACGGACTGAAAAAAAAAGGTGAACTGCCGCTGGAAGGGAGAAACAACGACAAGCGCGCCCCGACCCAACCCGGAAGGGGCCTGCGTGTGTTTGCCGGTAATGGTGAGCAGGATGACATTAACCGCGACCATTACGATCACCACGGCGACCAGAACCATCCTTTTTGAAAACATGGGGCCCGCTAAATAATGATGACCTGTTTAAGAATTTCCAGGCTGTCCAGCGTTTTACCGGACCCTAAGGCCACAGTGGACAACGGATCTTCGGTGACCGTGATGGGAAGCCCGCTCTCCTCTCTGAGCAGCTTGTCGAGATTCTTCAGCAGGGCTCCGCCACCGGTGAGGACAATACCCCGGTCAACGATGTCGGCGGCCAGTTCCGGCGGCGTCTGTTCGAGGGCGATTTTGACGGTTTCCACGATGGCTTCGATCTGCTCGGAGATGGCTTCACGGATCTCTTCGGAATCGATGGCCAGGATTTTGGGGATACCGGTGACCAGGTCGCGCCCCTTGACTTCCAGGGTCTCGACTTTGTTGGGGTCCGGGTAGGCGTTGCCGATGGAGGTCTTGATGATTTCCGCCGTGCGTTCGCCGATCAGCAGGTTGTACTTGCGTTTGACGTACTGGATGATGGCTTCGTCCATTTTGTCGCCGGCCACCCGCAGGGATCGGCTGTAAACGATACCGGCCAGAGAGATGACCGCCACCTCGGTGGTACCGCCGCCGATATCCACCACCATGTTGCAGGTCGGCTCGGTTATGGGCAGGTCGGCGCCGATGGCTGCCGCCATAGGTTCTTCGATGAGAAACACCTCCCGGGCGCCGGCCGATTCCGCGGACTCGCGAACGGCACGCTTTTCCACCTGGGTGATACCGGAGGGAACGGCAATGATAATTCGTGGCCGCACAAAGGTCCGCCGGTTGTGGACCTTGTGGATGAAGTGCCGAAGCATGGCTTCGGTCACTTCGAAATCGGCAATCACGCCGTCACGCATGGGCCGAATGGCCACAATATTTCCCGGTGTGCGGCCCAGCATGTTCTTGGCTTCAAGTCCCACGGCCAGCACGCGGTTTTTTGTGCGGTTGTCCGTCCGCACGGCAACCACAGAGGGTTCGCTGAGGACAATGCCCTTGCCTTTAACGTAAACCAGCGTATTGGCCGTACCCAGATCAATGGCCAGGTCGCTGGAGAAGACACCCAGAAAAGAATCGATGAAGTTCATGCCGCCTCTTTTTCAGTTTAAATCGCAATGCCGCCAACCTTGACTTGCACGCGGGCAACGGCAGCCGGGCCGGCCTTTCTGCGCAGTAGACGAGCTAATCGAACGGGTAACAGAAATAGCCAGTAATTTCAAGCTTTGATTTATTGAAATCAGCTTTAATCCGAATAAATTTCAAAATGTTCCATGATCCGGTCGTGGATCCGGGGCCGGAACGAACCCAGACGCATATTCCAGCGAAAGGGATGCACCCGGTTGGTGAGCAGAATAATACAGACATCTTTTTCCAGGTCCATCCAGAAAGAGACCCCCGTGAATCCCAGATGGCCGATCGTGTTTGCCGAGAAGTATCGCCCCGCACTGGAGTTGGGCACTGACGGGCGGTCGAAGCCCAGCAGATAAGAATCGGTCTTCACCCCAAAGATCATTTCGGAGAGGATCTGCCTGGATAGAACCTCGTTTGGCGCCCGGCCCTGAAGCGCGGCGGACAAGTATCGGAGCAGATGAAAAACCGCCCCGGCAGTGCCGAACAGGCCGGCGTGCCCGTCAACGCCTCCGGCGAACCAGGCATTGTCGTCATGCACCTGGCCGACCAGCAGCCGATTTCGGACCGGGCACAGTTCAGTGGCGGCGTATGGGCCAAAATGCTGCCGGGGGATGGTGAGGTCCACGAAAAAAAGACCGTTCAATCCCACGGGTGCATATATTTCAGCATCCAGAAACTGATTCATCGGGCATCCGCAGACCGCTTCGACCAGTCGGCACAGCAGCATGAAACCCAGATCGCTGTAAAGCGTACACGCGCCCGGTGCATCTGCCAGCGGCGTCTGCACCAGCAGGTCCAGCACCGCATCGTGGCGCATCCCCGGGGGGAGCGATTTGAGTGTCATGTAAAAGAGGCGGTGGGCGGGAAAGCCGCTTCGGTGGCAGAGCAGTTGCCTGGTGGTAATCGTCCCTTTATCGCTGCCGGTCAGCGCCGGCAGCCACTTTCCCACGGGTTCGTCCAGATCGAGCCGCCCCAGATCAACCAGTCGGGCCACGGCCAGGGTGGTTGCCAGCGGCTTGGTCAGCGATGCCAGGTCAAACACGGTTTCCCGGGTCATGGCCTGGCCGGCGAACACGTTGGCCCTGCCATAGGCTTCGGTTAACAGCGGCTGGTCGCCTTGGCCCACCAGCAGCACCGCTCCCGGAAACACGCGGTCCCGGATGCCTTCCAGCATCAGATCGTTGACGGGGTTGCTGTTCATCGCCGGCTATCGCTCCCGAAGGGCGGGCCCGGAAAAGGCCAGGGTTCCGGAAGCGGTGTCCAACTGCACCGGCAGGCCGACCGGCAGGGTCATATTGACCGCGTCGTGGCCCACGTCAAACCCGGCCAGCACGGGAATCGCCAGCCCGCCCATCCGATCGGCCACGATGCGGTGGATCTCTTCAGGGGGTCCGCAGCGGTTAAACGATCCCAGCACCAGTCCGGCAAGTCCATCAAAGCAGCCGGCCAACAGCATCTGGGTCAACATGCGATCGACACGATAGGGCGCTTCTCCCTGGTCTTCGATCAGCAGAATACTATCCTTGAAATCAGGTTGAAACGGGGTGCCCGTCAGGTGGCTGAACAAGGTCAGGTTGCCGCAAAGAAACCGACCCGCGGCCCGGCCGGGGCGGATCACCCGTTTCGATGCAGCGGCAAGCGTCAGGGGGGTCGTTTGGGTCAGCGCCGACCAAAAATGGTCACGGGTCGAAGGATCGCCATTGGCCAGGGTGGTGACCGTGGGCCCGTGGAAGGCCACCATGCGGCAGGGCTGCACCAGAAATCCCAGCAGCGCCGTGATGTCGCTGAATCCGACAAACACCTTGGGATGGCGGGCGATGGTTTCCACACTCAGCAACGGCAGTATACGCATGGTGCCATACCCTCCGCGGGCACAGATGATGCCGTCAATTTCCGGGTCGGCAAACATCCTGTTCAACAGGTCCGCCCGGCTAAGGTCCGAACCGGCCAGATAACCTTTTTTCAGAAAAATAGCCTCACGGATGGCAAGGTTGAAACCCATGGATTCCAGAACCCGTACACCGGCATCGAACAGGCGGTGTTCAAATGGTCCGGCCGGGGCGACAACGCCGAGTGTATCTCCCCTTTTTAGGGCCCGGGGCAGCGCCGGTTCAAAATGGTTCCGGGTGTTCATTTTTTTGTTTTTGCCTCCTTGACACCGGTTGATGATGATGCTAAGTGTCTGCTTTCTCGTCGGGGCGTAGCGCAGACTGGTAGCGCACTTGAATGGGGTTCAAGGGGTCGGAGGTTCAAATCCTCTCGCCCCGACCAGATTTAAATTCGTAAAATCAGGGAGTTGCAAGTTTCTTGCGGCTCCCTTTTTTTATGCTTTTTCGCCTTGGGTACAAGTTTGGGTACAAGATTCATATCCATTAGGGAACATTAAAAAAAATCCCGAAAATGTGCAACGGATAAAAAAATATCTGCCATAGAGGGCCTTATGGCCGGTTTGACGACATAAAAAAAGGCCCCCGGTTTCCCAAGGGCCTTTATTTTTTCATGGCCCGGTGGTCGGGCGTGTGATCATGCCGCTGTCTCGGTTTCTTTTTCCAAGTCCTCAAGGACAACTTGAAGCGTTTGGGTGCAGACGCCTTCCAAATGGGTCACGGCATAGCTTAACCCGCTGTCTGCCATTATAGTCGCATTAATCCATTCCAATCGTGTCCGGTCATCTTCGAGCATGTTATCAAGAAAGGAACGGATATCTTTCAGAATAAGATCGATATCTTTAACGCATTCCAGGGATGTTCTAATGTCATCAATAAGTCTTTCAGTCATGCCCCACCCCCTTCCAATTTTTGAACAGCTTCGTTGATAAAATCCGAAACACCCCTTTCCAAGGTTTCGATAGCGTTCCGAAGTCCGGCTGACGCCATGATGTGCTGACAAAGTTCCTCGTTGTCGACGGCGTCCATCTTGCCGAAACGCTCCTCGACTTGTGACAGCATTTCCTGCACATACTGAACATTGCCAATAGCGTCCTTGAGAAATCCGTTGGCCTCACTGCTTGCCTGCTCCATGGTGTGTACCCCCTTAAAAATAAAAATGCCTCAGATAGCTTTCCCGCCGTCGCCACAACGGCCCCGCAGCGTCACCACTGCGGGTATCTGAGGCATAGTTGAAATTTGTTTTTTCATCGTGGCGGCTTGGGAAAAGATTTAATTCATACTTTAATGATTGTATGAAAGCATGCAGAACGATGCTTGTCAATATTGAATTATCGGAAAAATGAATGTATGAATGTACACATGGGACAAAAAAAGCCATTTTCGACACGAGTCGATGAGGATAAAGTCAAGGACCTGAAACACTTGGCTGTTGATACTGACAAGTCATTGGGTGATCTTTTGGAAGAGGCCATCACTGATCTTGTTATGAAGTACCGACAAGAGAAAAAAGGGGCGAAAAATGGCGATTAAGAAGGGGGCACAAAATTGCCCGTTATGTAATTCGGAAGCTAATTCTGGACCGTCCATATCTGTAAGCGACCAATATAAATGCTTCCAATGTGAAATATGTAAAGCTTTCGTAGCCCAACTTACGGCTGAAGAAATTCTCTTTACAATGCCGAGAGAGCAACGGCTTGAATACTCTAAAAAATCAATCGACGCGAAAGAGGGTACAGTATTGGTGATTTATTTTAAACGTGATGGTTCATCAAAAATCCCTAAGGCTGTATACGAATCCAAAGAAAAGTGGTTTGGGCGTGACAAATTTTAAGGCGCACGATTTCCAGTACCGCCGATTCCGGTTAGCTGTTATATTCCCGCTTCGGGCAAATAACGTCATCAAAGCCCTGAACCAAAGAAATTACTTTGGCACCAACCTGCCGTTTTCAAAGATGTACCGCTTTGCAGCCCCCGGTTTCCCATCTGGATACGCATACTTTTCAAGATAGGCTTGATGGTCATCCAGCGCCTTGTTGATTTCGGTCTTATCCTTGCCCTTCAGGGATTCAGCGAGTTCCGGGTTGTCCTTTGCCATCATGGTAAAAAGAATGTCCCCCATCCCCCCGGTTGATGCCAGTTTCTCACGATATTTGGCGATATCAAGCAGCCCCTTCCGCGCTTCCTTTTCGGTCATCTCTGGCTTCGTACCAGTCGCTTTAAATCGTGGCCCGGAAGCAATCTCGTTCCAGTTCTTCCCGTCATATTCTTGAGTGACAACTGAGTCACCCTTCTTGATTTCCCGTGTCGCCCCAACCTTGTACCCGCCTTGTGCAGACTTCCCGATAGACACGCTCAACCCGGTTCTTGCAGCAAGCTCCGACGCTTTATTCTGGTCGCTCAAAATAGTCGGATTGGCGTTCACGGCGTCAAAATAACCAGAAAACTGTTCTTTGGTTCCGCTGAAATTAAGCGTCCTGCCGTCACCCAATTCAATCACCGATTCAATCTTGCCCCCCTTAATGGTTACCTGTGGCACAACCTCAAGCCCCCACGCCTTTTGACCAGCGGCTATAATATTGTCCGCCTCTTTCTGGCTTCTGGCACCAGAAGCGGTCTTGAACAAAGCAGAATATTGCTGGATCTTTCTAAGCGCATCGGCCTGTTCAATCCGGGTGGACTCATTGTCAATGCGCTGCTGGCGCTGGGAGTTGGCAATCTGATTCTGCGCCTGCCGTGCAGCATGTTCATCCCATCGTAAAGCATTATCCTGCTCAACCCTGTTTCTTCGGTCGCGGAGGGCAACCGCGTTTTGAAGATTAATTCTTGCCTCCCGCTGATATTTCAACGGATCTACGTTATATGCACTGTAATCAACCATCGCTGTTTTCCTCTCTACTCAAGCCCCTTTTGCCGTTCTTCCATTAGTTCCTGAACGCCTTTTTGAAACCGAGCCTGCTCGTTAAAATTTTCAACATCCTCGGCGCTTGGTCGCGGCAGGGGAATATTATTTTCCTCGTAAACTTCCAAAATTGCCTCTTCGTATGTAGAAAGGATATTCGGCTTGCCCTGCTGCAATCGTTGCTCCACCCCGTAACGCACGTCTTCGAACAAGTTTTCGTCTTCGAATATCCGTGGGTGGTGAAACCGGGTAATGTTTGAAATGGCTTCAGGGTCGCCCTCGTGGGCCCTGCCCAAATCGTCACCATGCCGGTTTTTCGCTGCCAAGTGTTCGAGGTCTTTCAATCTGTCGTCCATTTTTTTTCTCCTTGTGGTTGCGGGTTTTACCCCTAAGTATTTTTTCAAAATTTTCTAAAATTTTAGTTGAACTTGGTCGGGGTGTGAGTGATACATATATCGACTAAAACCCCATCCAAGAGTTCCTTTTTGATCCGGTCTGAGGCTGGTCGGCATATGGGGTTCCTTTTAGTCCTCCACCCCTGAGCCCGCCCTCATTACGTGCTGTTTTACCTTGTGCATCCATCAACCATCCCCCTTGATATTGATGATATCCGCTGATAATACAGTAATATTATGTCAAATCTATATCCTTAATAATACTAACACTTTGCATCTGTTGGTATTTAACCTATTGTTCCTTATCGGACGTTGCGGATACAATATAGCTACTTTTGCTGAATCAGGATTCATCTTCAATCCCGTCCTCACCCTGTCCGATCAAGTGGGAATGAACCGGGCTATCAAGGCTTGGTGCCGGTGCTGCCGTCTCGGAATCATCCGCAAGCACGGCATCCAGTCTGGCGCGGGTTTCATCGGACATCGCTTGGATGTTATGATTGGCTACGTTCTCCGTGCTCTGGTCCGTCTCAAGGCGCTGCATTTTATATAATTCGGACGCGGCCCGAACCAGACCAGCCGCGCCCCCCTGTTTTAGTTTGGCCGGGTCAAGAGCGTGTGTGAGGAATTTCAGCGTTGCAGCGTCGAATATTCCCGCACGGTTGCCCCGATATGCCCCTACCTCTTTAGGGTCGCCCAGCATCTTTATAAACGGCTTTAACGCCTGCCATGCGGCCTGTTTGCTGGTCCCGAATTGCTTGCCTATTTCCGAATATGACAGATTGTTCTCAAGCCGCATCCGTAGCGCCTTGGACAGGTCAATCTTGCCGTTTCCGTCAAGGGGAGTGTCGTTTGATTTACTCATGTTTCAAATCCTCATAAACAACGAATATCTGTTCAAATAATTTGTCAAAATCACGTTCTGCCCATTTCCCGGCCCTGACTGCGGCAACCAGCGTCCGTTTGATAATATCTATGTTCAGCGCGTTATTTTTAAGCGCCTCGACAAACACTTGCCGTCGTTGCCTGTATAGCTCCGGGGGCCTCATGCTATCTCTGACAGGATTTCATAGGCGGCGTGTTCTTTTCCCACGGCCCCGGCTGCCGCTTTAAACCTGTTTCGGGCTTCAGTGGTTACTGTCCCGCAAGCCACACGCTTTATAAATTGTCTTCGGGCCACTACATATTCTAAATCACCCTGCCAGTTTTCTTTCTCGGCGGCAGCCTTGGGGATTTCCTCCAAGATTGGCTGTTTCTGTTTTTGGAGGTAGGCAAGGGCCCGGTCGCAGTCGGCTATATCGCTGTCAAGTTTCCGAAGACTCGGCAAGGTTTCCTCGGGAAGATCCTCAAGCGTCCCGCAGATTCGGCCAATAATGATTTCTTCCTCTGTCAGCGTCCCGACCTTGGCCCGGTTCTCTACCAGTCGCCCCCGTTCTGCCAGAACCATGTCCTCTTGGCGTTCGATGTTGTCCCGACTCCTAAGCAGGTGGTCTAAATTCCTCGTGGTCGTCTCTACAGCACGAGCAATTTCCTCTTCAGTTTTTACTCGATCGTAATACACCATGCCGCTTTTCCTTAATTTGGGTTAATGTCTGAATCTTCTCTCTTCAACGCGCATCCGGCGTTTCAACGCCTTTTTTTCCTTCAATCGTCTGACCCCGCTTTTGCTCACTCCGACCCGCCGGCGTCCAAGGAGTGAATAAATATTTGCACGGTCAACACGCTTACGGAATAAACGTAGGGCCTTGCTGAAATCACCGTTAACCTCAACTTCGGGGTTGTCGTCTCTGGTCCAAGCCACTTTTTACCGCCTCCTTACAGTTTTGTAAGTTTCACCAACATCAGCACGATTCGATGGAGAGTTCACTGTCAATGGAAAAGCCCTTCCCCGGAACCGGTCCGAAGACCGGCCCGGGCAGTTGAAGTAGTTTGACTGTGTGTGTGAAGTGGGGGTATCAACTGTGAAGGGACCCCCAAGCTTGAATGCGTTTTCCTGACATCTTTTTGGCCGTAGACGCACGCCGCTGTTGGTTTTCTCCCAAGCCCAAGTTGGTATTGGTATGGGTATTGGTTCTGGTTGTGGTTGTGGTTAAGGTTGTGGTGCAGAATCATCCGGCCACCACCTCCACAATTTCATCAACTACCGAGTACCAAAACGGCTCCGGCATCTGCTTCTTGTTGTGTTCGGGTTTCACTGTTCTGGTTTTGACCTTGTATATTTTGTTCGAAAACAATCGGGGTGACAGTTTGGCATTGCGGCTGGGCAGGTTCCAATGGTTGACCATGCACCAAGTCTTGAAATACTTCGATCCCTGCTTGATCTTGTCGTCATACCGCATGTTGAATGCCATAAATATCACCTTGCCGTTGTGTTCTCCCTGCTCAATAATTTTGAAGTGGAGGAATAATTTTTTCGTTTTCCCCAATACAAATTTATTGTCGTACCTGATGCATTGCGCTTCATATTCTCCGTTGGGCAGGCGCGGCTTGTAGCCCTCTGCAAAACGATACTCTTTCATTTATCCCCGCTTATGATCCCCCTCATGGATCAGATTAACCGCATCCCGCTTTTTTGGGGTTGCCCGACCCAGACCCCATCTGGGATTTTTCACTGTGGAAAACGGGGAAACACAGCGCCGGGCAAAATCGTTATTTCAGGTCAAAAGAGCCTCTTTCGTCGAACTACCCAGAACCCGTGTTTTTGAATCGGGGAAGGCTTGATATTCGTGCGTTTGGTTGTGGTCGGGGTCAATGTCACTGACCCCATTCGGATACGACCGGTTGAACTCTCTTTCAAAGAGCTGTTTCACTGCCTGCGTTGTCCGGGGCAATGTCGTTCCGTCGTATCGAGCAGCAAGCCATCTCTGGCGGAGTTTCAAATCTGAAACCTGGTCCCGTATCCTGATGCAAAGCCGCCGGTCCATTTTTTGCCGGGCAAGATCCATCAAATATTTTGCTCTGGCATTATCTTGGTCCCATACCTCGTGGATAAATGCGGCTTGGGTGAAAAGACGCTCACGCACTTTTTTGGTGGCAGCGCCAACATCGGCAGCGTCCTGAAGACACTGCGAACAAGTGAAAACTGCCACCGGTGGCACTGCGTCGCGGTATGACTTTGCCGGTTCTCTACCGCATACCTTGCAGCCCATCATCGTTCTGCCGCCCGCTGAGCCAAAAAATCATCAACTTCCGATTCGATCCATCCGGCAGTGTTCGGCCCGATTTTTAGACTCTTGGGGAAAAGACCATCACGGGTCCACCTCCAAACACTAACAGATGAAACGCCACCCAACTTTTCTTTTAGTTCCGGCCATCGAATTACTTTCATTCCACGCTCCTTCTCCAAAATTTAACCGTCTTTCAGTTTCTTTGAGGCGATTTAATCACACTTCAAAAGTGTAGTAACAACACGAGTAATATTTGTCGTTTTCCCAATAAAAAAGGCCCCACCAGTTAAAAAAAAGGTGGAGCCTTCAGTAGTTTTTTCCTGATTAAATTCTACTTAGCACTATTCCCCCAAAATTTAATTGCGGCAACCTTCGTAGCCCACTTCCGCCTCTCTATAATTTTTGCCAAAAGCCTTGAACCGAAATCCCGTTTCGGTTGCCCCCATATGTATAAGCTTCTATCCTCCAATAAATCTCTATCAATATGGGGGAACGACGATTCATTCTTATCAAAATAACCCAAAACCGCTGTTATAGAATCTTGAATACGAGTTTCATCGCTTCTGTACTTAGTTCGTCGACCCGTCGAAAGTCCAACATCTCGCTTTATTATTCCATATAGTAGAGCAATTTGTTTTTTTGCCTCCTTAACAAGAGGCATAGAATCTTGTGGCAGGTTGGCTTTCTTTGGGCCGGGTTTCTTTTTTTTAGCAAACGCGGTTGCCCATTTTGTTGCAATATCCGCCATCTCATCAATAAGGATCGACAATTGATACTTGTCATAATTGTAGATAAAATCCCTTTGTAGGCTGTCCTCTTCGTTTAACATCGAAAAGTACATTATATTTTCAATTGCACTCTTAACCTCACCATCCTTGAATGCATCTTCACGGGTTGGCAGGTTTGCATATTCGTATGCATTGTTCGAAACGATTGATTTTCCTTCACGGCCCTTTGATTCCATCACACACCCTTTCTGGCAAACTGAATAACATTATTTTTCTGTCCATCACCGACAATCGCGGATATTTTCGCCTCCCATTTTAAAAGCCCTCCGCGCTTTTCATCCATATACTCGTGACGGTTGTAAGTGCCCAACACTCCCTGAAGCCGATGGCCCAATATTTTTTCACCAACGATGTCATCAACCTTCAATTCAGCCAGCCGGGTTCGAAGGGTCCGCCGCAAGTCATGAGGGGTGAATTTTTCATCAATTTCCATTTCTGACCAGTGCCGGGCAATCGCTCTTGTAAGTGCATGGCGGGTCATAGATTTTTCCGGTTTGTAGGAAGATTGGAAAACGTATTCAGAATCAGCGGAAAAGATCCCTGCTTGGTTAAGAACCTCTTTAGCCATTGGCAGTATCGGGATTTTATTTTCATCGGCGGTTTTACGCCTCTCAGGGGGAATAATCCATACGTCATCGACGATCTCAGACCACCTCATGCCGCAAACTTCCCCCGGCCTTTGTCCGGTAAGCAGTATCAGCTTTATTGCAAGTTTGGTGGGTTTGTAGATGTCAAAATCTTTGTTTTCAAGGTCAAGCGCCGTCCACAGCAAGCGGATTTCATCATCAGTCAAAACACGGTCCCTGCCCTTTTCCGGCAGCTTCTTTATCCGGGTACAGGGTGAATCGTCTATCACGCCACGCTCCGCAGCGAAATTAAACAGCCTCGACAGTGCGCCATGGACACGGTTCCGGGTTATCGGTGCGCGTTGTGCAATTTTATCCAACAGAATAACGATGTGCCGCCGTTTTATGTCGGCCACCTTCCAGTTGCCCCACGTTGGCATGGCGTTTTTTTCAATTAGCTTTTTTGTTTGTAACCCCGATTTTTTGTGCTTGAGTTCGATTTCCCAGTGCTCATCAAGCAAATCTGAAAAGGTTGGAGCGGCTTTTAATGCTGCTTTGGCCTCTTGCGCCTTCCGGCCCGGATCAATACCGTTCTGGACATCCTGAAGGGCTTGGCTGTACTTTTCCCGCGCCGATGCAACGCCAACGCCCGGCCACTTCCCGATAGTCATTCGCCGTGGTCTGCCGTCGAATTGATACCGGAAAACCCACGTTTTTAACCCGGATGGAGCCACCCGGACGTAAAGCCCACCGCCGTCTAAAACCTCGTATCGCCTGCTTTTTTTACCCAATTTTTTAACCGCTAATTCTGTAAGTGCCATGATTCATTGAATCCTTTCACTTTTTTTGGGTACAAATTTGGGTACAATATAGGCCCTTATTATGGGGTATTTGGATGAAACCTGATGAAGTGTATTATAGTAAATTTTTGCTGTTATGTCAATGTGTTTTACTACAATAGGGGGGTGGGTGAAAGCGGGTGAAAACTGACTATTTTTGAATGGGGTTCAAGGGGTCGGAGGTTCAAATCCTCTCGCCCCGACCAGATTTAACTTTATGAAATAAGCGGCTTACCCAAAACGGGAAAACCGCTTTTTTTCGTTTTGGGGCGTTTTTTGGCTTTGTGTGCCAAATCTGTACCTCACTCGCCATTTTGTGTCGCCGGCTCACTTATGACACCCAATCCGTTCGGCCATCAACTTCTCACTGGACCCGAGTTTGCGTCCAGCGGTTTACCATCGTCTTTATAATAATCCGACAGTCGGCGGCTCAGCTTTTTTTTACGATTCAGGGTCAGGTGCGTATAGCGGTCGGTCATCGACAGGTCACTGTGACCGATCATCTCCTTGGCATCTTTCAGGTCACCACCCTGTAGGACGATACGCGAACAAAACGTATGCCGCAAATCATGATAATGCAAGTCCTCTATTCCCGCAATGCGGCAAGCCGAGTATCAGCCGCTGTCGAATCGCTTGATCCGCTGGACGTTCAGCCTGCAAAAAACGCAGCGGCTCTCCACCGGTACGATATTTTTCCGATGACGCATCAATTTAAGGTGCTCGCGCCAGTGCAGCAAGGCCTGGAGGCTGTTGCCGCCGATGCCGAAGGGGCGCTCCTGCCGATTTTTGGTCCGATAGAATCGTGAAAACGAAGAAAATTATCCTGCTTGCAGTGTGTCTCGTTCTGATAGCTGTTCCATTGCAAGCCGCAGAGAAACTGACATTTTCAACAATCGAAGGGGCCAACAACGCACTTATAAGCGGGAAAGCTGTTGCGGAAACCTATCGGCGAATCGGCATCGAAACCGTTTTCGGATCATTTCCGGGGTTAAGATCGCTCGTTTACTCGAACACGGGTGAGACTGACGGTGAGTTATACCGGATAGCAGGCGTAACCGAGAAATGTCCGAATCTGCTTATGGTTCCCGTACCTGTAAACGTACAGGAAGGGATGGTTTTCACGAAGCAGACGGAATTTGCGATTAAAGGATGGGACCGTCTCTAACCTTACAAAGTCGGGGTGCGGAGAGGTATCAATTTCTCAGACAGGGGTACCGCAGGAATGAATCCCACTACTGTCAACAGCAATGAGAGCCTTTTCAAAATTCTGGGTGCGAGAAGAGTTGACATTATTGTCATAACACGGGTAAACGGACTGGAAGTGATGCAGCAGTTGAAAATACCCGGAATCAGACCGCTGGAACCTCCCATAGAAAGCTATCCGCTTTATCATTACCGACATAAGAAAAACAGACATCTGATGCCTGAAATTACAGCCGCGTTGGAGGAAATGGAAAAAGAAGGACTGATAAAAAAGATAAGGGCTCGGTTTATAGCAGAAAGGTTTGGTGGCAGCGAATAATCAGCTATCAAAATAAAACCCGGCGTTACAGCGGACGGGCGGGGCGCATCGGCAATGCGACGCTTCGGCAAACCCTGCCCGCCGCTGAACTCTGCGTTATATGGCTTGGAAGTCCCTTATCGATTATGAACATAGCAAGAATTGTTGAGTTCTTTTGGATTCAAGCATCAATACAAGAATTGTTGAGTTGAAAACGTCGTTATTTTGTATATCGGCGGGCCATAAGATGTTGTGGTGGTCGTCCTGATTAGATTGACGTATCAATTATTGCTCTCTAAGATCCAGGTAGGGGGTATTGATTCCAATATGCGATACGGTACATTTGAGAGACAGATTCCTGCATTGAAAACGTCGATGCCATGGGGCGAATTCAGACACCCGAATTCCGAACATATTTTTCTAAGGGATCGAACAACAGCCAGCCTGAACCGAAATCGCTATGGGGAAAGCTGTTCGTTCATGGCCGAAATACTTTTAATCGCGTCGGGATCGCGGTCTGGACACCATTTAGGCCTATGATTTACACACCTGCTTGAAATTATTGATCGTTAAAGGGAGGTACCGGGATCATGAAACAAAAGCATTCAATACGATTCAGCATCATTGCCGTGCTGTTGGTCTTGGGCGTGTTTTGGGCTCTGGTTTCAGCTCAGGGCGTCACAACCAAGGGCTATCCCAATGAAAGCTTCCTGGCTGATGCCCAGTGGCTGAACAGCCGAATTAACGACCCCAAACTGGTCATCGTTGACGTTCGGGAAAAGAAATACCTCAAGGATGTCTTCATTCCCGGTGCGATCCATCTGGAATGGAAACAATTTCAGGAGCCGGCCACGGCGCGAGGCATCGGCGGAGTCTTTGTCGGGGTTGATCGGGCGCAGGCGATATTAGGCCAGGCCGGTATCACGCGAGGCGACACCGTGGTTCTTTATGATACCGTAGACCGCGATGGCGGAGCCACCTCGTCCTATCTTTTCTGGATTCTGGATGTATTGGGGCATGACAGCAAGGTGGTTCTGGAGCGTGGAATCGAAGCTTGGGTTGAAGCCGGCTTTAAAACCGATGCCGGGCCGCGCCCGGCCGAACCGGTACTCTACCAGGCGCCCGTACAGGAGTTGCGCATGGATCGCTGGGCGGATGGCGCGTTTATCCAGGCCCGACTGGGAGATCCTTTTTACCAGATCCTGGATGTCCGTTCAGCGGATGAATACCTCGGCGTTAAACTCAACGAGGGCCTGGACGGCAAACCCCTGAAAACGGGCCATGTACCCAAGGCCTACAACATCGACTACAAACAAAATTGGGTCGATGGGAAAAGCAAGGCGGTCAAGACCTACACCGACCTGCAGGCGCTGTATGCCGGGTTGGATCCTAACCACAGCGTAATCACCTATTGTCACTCCGGGCGCCGGGGGTCGTTTTCGTATTTCATCCTGCGCCTGATGGGTTTTGAAAACGTATCCCTTTATGATTCATCCTGGTTCGAGTGGGGCAACAACGGCCTCTTCTTTCCGGTTGAGATACAAGCCCACCAACTGGTGGGCGGATTGCCCGGGGCGAGTGCGCAAATCGTCTCCAAGGGAGCCTCAGTGGCGAATCAGAAGAAATCGGAAGCCGGTTCCAAAAGCGCCGGCGGATACGTTTCCTGTGGAGGATGACAGCCATGAAAAATAATAACACATCCGCTTATTGGAATATTTATCCGGCGGCAATCGCGCTGGCCGGCATCATTGTATTCATTTTTGCCACCTTCGGCCCCCCGGCGTCATCGAGCGGTTTCGTGAGTGCCCTGAAAGGATTGCTGCAGGCCGTGGCGCCCGACTATGCCGCGTCCAAGGCGCATTACCAGTCGATCCCCGGACCCGGGTCGTGGCTGCTAGCGTTTGTGCTTGGCATGGCTATCGGCGGCTTCATCGCGGGCCGGACGTTTCCCCAGCCGGTCCGTGACGTGCCCGAAATCTGGGAGGCTAAATTCGGGCCGGGCCGCCTGCGACGCTATGTCGTCACCTTTACAGGCGGTTTCCTGATCCTTTTCTCTTCACGGCTGGCGGGTGGATGTACGCTCGGTCTGTTTATATCCGGATCGGCGCAGCTGGCCGTGAGCGGGCTCTATTTCGGCGCCTTGATTTTCGGCGCGGCCATGCTGACGAGCCGCCTCATCTATGGAAGGCAAAAAGGGAGGTAAACCCATGGAAAAAGTCTTGCTGGGACTCATGGCTGGAATCGCCTTCGGCTTTGTCATTCAAAGGGTCGGGGCGACGAACTCAGATAAAATGGCGAAAGCCCATTTAATGATCGAACCGCAAATCCCCCAGTTTATGCTGCTGACTGTGATATTTGCCGCGATCGGGGTCTTCGGCCTTAAGCTGGCCGGCGTCGGCCGCTTCCTGCCGCTGCCCACCAGTATCGTGGCTACCGGCCTGGCTGCTATTCTCTTCGGGGTCGGCTGGGGAATGACCGGATACTGTCCGGGAACCTGCTGGGCGGCCGCCGGGGAAGGCCGGGGGGATGCTATTTTCGCCTTGCTGGGCGGTTTTGCCGGCACCGCCGTTTTTGCCACTTTTCATGAGGCCCTAATTCCGGTGCTCTATTTACCAACCAATATAGGCCAATTGACGCTGGATGGATTGTTCAACAGTGCGGCCACCGGACTTGGCTTTTTGGTTGTGGTGTTCGCCGGCGGGGTCGTCATGATTGGCCGTTTGTGGCAGAAAAATGAATCGACCCATTAAATACGGCCTGGTCGCATGTCTCGTTTTACTCGCCGCCTGCAGCGGTGAGCAGAGCCAGGCACCGGCAACAATTCCCCGTGGTTATTTTGCATCACTCCGCATTGTCGCAGATGGGCGCCAACTCCATATTGGACCGTTTGTCGGGTACTACTTTAAACCGGCAGATGCGAGCGATTTCAGCCGTATGGATTTCATTTGCCTCAATGAGCGCCAGTTCTACACCAAAGATTTACCCGATGGTGCCAAACTTTATGAAGGCGAGGCCATTCAAACCATCCTGCCGAGGGAGATACCGCTTCCGAAGCCAGAGGATGAACGCATGCTCCCGATTTTCGACAAGGACATTCCCGCCGCCTGGTGGGAGACTAGACCAGCGCCGCAGGAAGAGTTCATTCACTTTCACTCCTGTTACGATGCGGTCGGCCCGGTCCATACCGGCTACTGGCTCAGGCATCGGGCGGTTGCAGCTTTTACCTATGATATGGGCGGGCGCGTTGGGCCTGAAAGTATCCTTTATCACCGCGTAAATATTGGAACAGACCGCGAGTTTGCTCGAATCGTTGAATTCGATTGGGGCCCTTAGCAAAACGGCAAGAATAAATATCCAAATTTTCAGTTTTGCAGGGACCACCTTTATCAACAATACCAATTAGATAGCCTAAACAAAGAATGCTGAAAAAACCATATAACCTGTCATCCCAGCGGATTTGCAGCGCTTCGCTGCGCTAGGCCCTGAAAACCGCTGACGTCTGCGTTAGAAATGCAAGATTTTTTTAAGTTAGGCGGATCCCCTGATTCCGTTCAACACCGACAGGAGTAGAACCATGAAATGGCTGAAGGATGCTCGCCGCGAGGTGGCACCTCCGAGGGCCCACTGGCGAACGGTTTTGCATGAGGTGATTTTCGAGGCCGACACCCCGTTGGGGAAAGTATTCGACGTATTGCTCATCGTCAGCATTTTGGTGAGTGTTATAGCGGTGATGCTTGACAGTATCGGTGCTGTTCAGTCACATTACGGCAGCTTGCTCTATGGGATCGAGTGGCTATTTACGATCATCTTCACTGTCGAATACCTTTTGCGACTTATGTGTGTCGGACGGCCGCTCAAATACGCCATCAGTTTTTATGGAGTAGTCGATTTGCTGGCGATTATCCCGACCTACGTTAGCCTATTCCTGCCGGGAAGCCAGTACTTGCTGGTCATCCGAATTCTGCGCATCCTGCGCATCTTCCGTATCCTGAAACTGGTTCCCTATCTCGGGGAGGCACGGCTCCTTATAAAGGCGCTACGGGCGAGCAGCCACAAGATTACCGTTTTTATCTACACGGTAATAACTCTGGTGGTCATCTTCGGCTCGCTGATGTATGTCATTGAGGGCGGAGCCAACGGCTTCACCAGCATTCCACGCAGCATCTACTGGGCAATCGTGACCCTGACTACGGTCGGATACGGCGATATTTCGCCTCAAACCGTACTTGGCCAGACGCTGGCGTCGATGGTGATGCTTCTCGGCTATGCCATCATCGCTGTGCCGACTGGTATTGTGACCGTGGAAATGTCGCGGACTTTCGGCCGTAAAGTTTCCACCCAGGCTTGTCCGGAGTGCAGCGCTGAAGGTCACGATCCCGATGCCCGCCACTGCAAGTTTTGTGGTGCGATGTTGTAATGACGAATCCAGCAAAGAACGGTTGGAATAATGGGGCTCTCGGAGTGCAGACAGCTTCTCGTTTTTTTAGGAACTCATGCGGGGTGTATTTAGGCAGGACGCGCCGTACCGAGAATCTCTTTAACAATCAAATAGAGCCGACGAGCTTGCCTTGAACAGGTGAATGCTTCCGATATGCCGCTTCAACCATCGGCTCGCAGACCTTGAGCACCTTGTCGATGGGCCGGACGGGTGTGCTGCGGGCTGTTGATGGCGCCGTCAGGTGACACTTCGGACATCCCCCACGATTCGTCCACCGGCGTGCCGACATCTTCGAAGAATTCTGCGATGTGGGGACTCAGCGCCGCGCTGGAACGCAACGAATACATGAGGCGGCCGCCAAATTTGTCACCAATCTCCCTGAACACAACAGCATCGGCAATTTTCAGTTATATCGTATTGACGAGGCTGGTCCATTCCTGCCTTCTCAATTTCCGCCGCTCGATCCCGGCATCGACACCCATGTCGAACAATTTTTTGACCAACCCGCCCTCCTCGTTATTTTTTGCATTCAGCCCGTCGTGCGCCCGATTGAAAATGCGGGGAACGGCAACGAGGCGCGTCTGTTTCACCATGGCCAGGTCGTCCACAAGGGTGTGGGGACCCTCTGCTAATCCGGCAGGCCCACCCGGCCGCATGAGAAAATGCAGTTCCGCAGTTTGACCAGAGAATAACATGCTCCAGCGTCCTGATTTCGGGGAACAGAAAAAAAGGCGGTCAACTGAGATATAAAAGTCTTGAAAAAGTGCGGAGAGCCCCCTGCCAAAGGGTCTCCCGTTCGGATGATGCAGTAAAATAGATAGGCTATCTGCCGTGGAACACCGGATCACGCTTTTCCATGAAGGCGGTGACGGCCTCCACCAGATCCTCGGAAGCCAGGGCGGCGGCATTTTTCTGCGCCACGTAGGCCAACCCCGGGTAGACACCGTTGTCCCGGCTGTGGTTGATCACATCCTTGACGCCCTGAACGGTAAGCGGGGCAAGGCCGGCGATCTCCCTGGCCAGGTCGCCGGCAGCATCGAACAGTGCATCCCGATCCTCACAGACCCGCGTTACGAAACCCATCCGGAGTGCTTCGGCGGCTGTAAAATCACGCCCGGTCAGGGCCAGTTCCCGGAACCACCCCTGGCCGATGATGTGGGGCAGCCGCTGCAGGGTTCCCAGATCGGCAATGATGGCGATTCGCGTTTCACGGATACTGAACATAGCGTCTGTTGAGGCCATGCGGATGTCACAGGCGGATAAAAGATCAACCCCGCCGCCGATGCAGTGGCCGTGAACCGCCGCGATGACCGGCTTTCTGCAACGCTCGACGGCATTGTTGCTCTCCTGGAGTTCCAGGATCTTATTTCTCAGTATGTCGCGGTCGTCGGCCCCTTTGCCGCCCAGCATGGCCCCGGCCTCCATGAGGTCCAGGCCTGCCGTAAAACTTTTGCCGCGGGCCCGGATCACCACCACCCGCACATTGGGGTCGTCGTCAAACCGCCGGAAATTCTCAGTCAGTTCCTTGAAAAAAACCATGCCCATGGCATTGCGCCGTTCGGGCCGGCACAAGTTCAGCCAGGCGATATGCCCATCCATCTCCACGACCATCGTTTGATCTTCGCTCATTCGCAGTTTCCTATGGTTTTGATTCGCCACCCGGGGGCTCGCAAAGGAATGGGGGCCACGGGCCTGGATCCCGAGAATCCCGTCATGCCTGCAAGTACCGATCTACCCGGGGGTCAATTCCCTCGAAGCCCACCACTCTTTTCCGTAATTGACAAACAGCTGGGTGCCGGCAGGGACCGCCTTGATGGTGTGAAACACGATCAGGTCACGGTCCGTATCGTGCCAGTACTCGGTATTGTGGTCGTAGGAATGGTTGAACAGGCTTCCCCACCCGAGCACCAGGGAGTAGACCTCCGAGCCACCATTTTCTTCGGCGGTCTCCAGGTTGAAGACATAGTCATCCAGGGCATCGGTGCATTCGTCCGCGTTGATCCTCAGGAAAGGGCACTCTTCGAGGGTGGTGTCCGCCTGAAGGGACCGGGTGGCAAAAATCCCATGGCCGAAATCACAAGGAGAAATAACGATACTCGGGTGTCTGAAAAGGTGTTTTCGCTTCTTTTTAGGCTTCATATTCAATCAACCATCCTGTCACTTAGGCCACGGGTGTAGCAACATGGGCCGGCAAAGTCAATCGGCAGCCTGTCTGCCGGCAGGGTTGCCGCCATCAGAAACGGAAGCGGCATCGGCAGATCGGAAAATCATACAGGCCTGTTCCTGCATGCTGCCATCCGGCAGCATCGTGCGGTAATCGTCTCAAGCAGGGGCATTTGCAGGCCGTAAATCCAGTGTGGCGGCCATCGCCCGCTTCCGGCAGCGTCCGGATCGGGCCGCATGAAAGGGAGACAGGACTCCGGATCGTTCTCAGCAGCTGTGGTCCGAAATTTTTCCGTGCAGACGTCTAATTCTCATGCTGAGGACCCGGCAAACATGCAGCGCGATCTGGGGATATTCGCGGACTATCTCCTGAAGCTCCAGTTTGTGCAGGGTAAGAAACCGGGCCTCGTTTTTAACCTGGATCGTTGCCGAGCGCCGATCATCACCGAACAGAGCCATCTCTCCAAAGTAGTCACCGGCCCCGATGCTGTCCAGCTCGATGGCCTTGTCCACATTGCAATCCTTGATAACCGCCACATCACCGTCCAGGATCAGAAACAGGGTGTCACCGTGATCGCCTTCGCGAAAAACGACGTCCCCTGCGTCAAAAAATGCTTCCTGGGTGACCGATGCCACGGCTGCCAGCTCGTTGACGGACAGATCGGCAAAGATCTCGATATTTTTCAGATGCAAAATTCTATCGGTCAAGGGAATCGAGGCTGCGCTTTCCATGGTTGTCTCCTGCCCGGGTGGGAAACCCGTTATGTTCAAGAAGTTCGATCGCCGCTTGGGATACATGCGGATTGTCGTGCTCGACGAGCGCCTGAATACGGCTGCAATCGTCCGGCACGACCGCCAGTTGTCTTACCAGGGTAAGGGTCAACACGAGGGTAACCCAGTTTCGACTGACCAGCAGTCCGTCAAAAAGGTCCCATTTCTCCGGTTCATGAAATTCTTTGGGGAAAAGCCGTCGTCCCGCGGCAATACGCTCCGAGACGTCCATATCGTCCAATAGCGGCGTCAGCAAACGGGCCAGGCTTTTATCCAGGATGTCATCCATCGCTTCCAGGCTGTTGGCACGCTGGCGTTTGTCCGAAGAGGACAGGCTCCTGGCGATCATTCGCATCCGCCCCGAAGCATCCTGGGCGGCCAATACCCGCAGCGTCGTCTGCAGCGTAAACCAGACCCGCTCGTCCAGATGGATGGCCAGGAGGTTCCGCAGGTCCCCGTCGGAAAGCTGCCGGATCCCGCGAGCCTGAACCATCAGCTGGTAGCAGGTCCGTGCCTGAAGCTGGACAAAACGGAAAACATCCAGGTCCTTGATGGACATGTCCGACAGCAGATCAAACAGGGCCTCTCTCAATTTTTTCCGGGGAAGTGAAAGGGATTTCACCAACCGCAGGCTGTTCTGGTAGCCGGCGGTCCTGATCTTCTCGCGGGCCAGCCCGGCAATCTCCTTGGAGTCGTCTCCCAGCAGGGGGATCACGTTTTTCAGGGAGGTCTCATCCTCTATCTGGTATACGTCGATCACGGCACGCCGCATGCGCGGGTCCGGGTCCCACAAACGAAGCACCACCAGAGGATTGAGTCCTGTCACGTTAAGGGAGTGGAGACTTTCCAGAACCAGGAGCAGCGTGGCATCGTGATCGGATGTCGACAGGAGGGACTTCAGACGCTCCGCAAAACGCCTGTCCCGGCAAACCCCCGCAGCGATGACGCCGGCACGGAGGCTGTCGGTGTCTTCGGATGCCAGCCACCCCTGGATGATCGGGGCAAACCGGTCCGGGTCCACGGTGTATAAGGATCCTACGGCTCGGGCCTTGACCTCCAGGGGAAGCGCCGATTCAAAAATCTGCTGATGAAACGGCGCAAAGGTCTGCGGCGATATCCGGTGGCCGGCATCGATCATGGCCACGGCCAGTTCGGGCATCCTTGTTTCGATCAGTGCACTGAAGACATCGGCAGCAGCAGTGCCGGCCTGGTCCGAAAGCATTTCGATGAGTCCGATACGGGTTTGCATATCCGGCTCGTCCCCCAGCGCCGCCAGCAGATGAGCGTCGAGATCCGGAACGGAAACCGATTTCAGCAATCGGCCGTACCACAGTCGGTTTTCACCCGATTCCCGCTGGAACCGCCGGATGAGGCTGGTTTGAATCTGTTTGTCCCGAAAGACCTGACCCAGTTCACCGGCGTCGAGGGAGCGGAAATCGATCCTGTCATCCGCGACCAGATCCAACAGGATGGCGGCGTAGCGGCGCTTGAGAACAAAAGGCGTGACCAGCCAGGCGAGCACAAAAGGCATGGCCACCAACGAGAGGTAGCGCGGATGAAAAAGGGTGTCGGAGAGCAGAATGAGCCCCGACCCGAGGAACAGACCAATACGGACGACGGTGCCCCGGAGAAAAGGCCGGATCATGGCCCGGTAGGATTCCGGGAACAGCCCCGTCACCACCGCGGTGGCCGGAATGTTGATGGTGGTGCGGATGATGTTGGCGGACATGCGGGCATACATGGCTGCCACGGCGTCGAACCGGAAAAGGAAGGTGATGAACACCAGCATGTAGTTGAACGGGTGGAACATCAGGGCCACGGGAAGTCCGAAGCGATCATAGAGCTTTCCCACGAAGAGCAGAATAACCAGACTGACAATATTGAGCACCCCTCTGAAATAGCTGAAAAATTCGATGAGCCCGGATTCGGTGGCAAACTGTTCGTTGACGGCGAAGTTGAACTGGTAGTTCATGATGGGAATCACCACATTGGGCATGAAGGTGAGCACCACCAAAATCTTCACCAGCACCGAGGATCTGATCATGGGGAGCACCGCCTTGAACTCCTCGATCATGGTGGCCCGCTTCTTTTTAGGCCCCTCCTTTTTCTGCTGAAACAGCAGTGTGGGGTACCGGTTTCCCATTGCATGCACGGCCCAGGAACCGGCCAGGGCGGTAACCATGTAGACGAGCAGGAGGTTGTCCAAGTGCAGCCATCTGGCCACCAGGGGGGTGGCGAAACTGCCCAGGATCTGTCCGATGACGCCGCCGGCAGTGATCAAGGGGAACAGCCGCTTGGACTGCCGGGTATTGAACAGGTCGTTGGCCAGGTTCCAGAATAAAAGCGCCAGCAGCACCTCGTACTGGGACTTGAGCATGAACAGGGCCGGATAGATCAGGTCGATGCCGAAAGGGATAATGGCCCGGATGCAGGCCACGGAAAGGCCACAGAAAATGAAAAGGCGCGACAACAGCCGGGCACCGGGCAACCGGGTCATGAACCCGGTCATGACCCCCATGACGAAGAATGTCACCACCGCGTTGATCATGTTGACGATGGGCATGTATTCGACGCCATAGCGTTTCAGAAAGGCCGTTTCGGCATAGTTGTTCAGGAATATCCCGGAACTGCGGACCAGAAACAGCAGGGCAACCGTCCACATGAACAGACCGATTTCCTCCTCATGGACATTGAACCAGCGGCCTATCTTTTTATGGATTGCCAATGCCGATCTTCCTTTTCAGGTGGCAGGACGCTGTCCGGGTCGGTTGAAAACGGCGGCGACGGTCGCGGGTCGAATCGCCGGCCATGGAAATGTCGTCGGTTTAATGGGGCAAAGGGGTGTCATTTTAACGGTCGGGCAATGCCATGACCAGTCTGAATCCGGTATTCTGCAGCCGGCTCATGGGGTGGCCATAGGCACGATTGGCGCTCCGGCAGGAATATCCGGGGCCAAACCAGCTGCCGCCGCGGCGGACCCGGTCTTTGCCCGACTCGGTCTCGCATGGATCGACCATCGAAACGGCGCCGTAGCGGCCAAAGCGGTCCTCGCACCACTCCCAGACATTGCCGTGCATGTCATACAACCCCCAGGCATTGGGGGGGTAGCTTTTCACGGGTTTCGGCCTTCCCGAAGCCTGGTGGACCCCGACACAGGCATCATACTTCATGGGATTGTTGGCAAACATGGCCCGGCTGCAGTCGATCTGGCTTCCCCAGAAATAGGGCGTTTCGCTGCCCGCCCGCGCGGCATATTCCCACTGGGCCTCGGTGGGCAGTAAATAGAGGTCACCGGTCATCCGGTTGAGTTTACGGATAAATTTTTTACAGTCGTACCAGGACACCTTGACCACCGGCATGTCTCCGGAGCCTTTCTTGCGGGCCAGAAAACGCCGCCCCATGACCGCCCGCCACTGGTCGACGGTCACCTCGGTGGTCTGCATGTAGAATGGACGCGAGATGGTGACCGGGTGCTGGACTTCCGAAGGGCTTCGATAGGCCTCATCCAGAGGGCTTCCCATAAGGAACATACCGGCGGGGACCAACACGAATTCCATGCCCAGGGAATTGTGCACCTTCTGCTCCTGGGCGTGGCCCGCCCAGGCCGGGAAAAAAACGACCGAAAAGGCGAGGATCATCAGGAACCGGCGGCAACCGCGATTTATTCCGCCTGCCGCCATACGGGACGCGCCCCGTATGGCGTTCGGGCTTCCCGGGAAAGTGTTTTGGGCATCCATCATCGCTTCAAACCTTTGTCAGGAGTGACGGTTCAAGAATTGAGATGAATCTGCGGCAACGGCCGTGGAGGCGGGTTGTCAAGCGCCGCCACCGCTTCGGCGCAACCGGCTGGGCCTTCGCCTGCAGGTGCATGTCATCCAAGGCCGTCGGGTCATGAGTCAGACCGCCCGGATCCACCGATCCAGCAGCGCCCGGTCCGCCTGGTCCATGTAGGTGACATGCAACCGGCAAACAGGCGGGCGGAGATCATTGTCCACCTCAACCACCTTGGCGTAAATGTCTGAAAAGCAATGCGCCTCCTGGCAGAACGTAAATAAGAGCTTCACATTTGTCAACGGCGCCAGGGATTCAGGAACGCTGACGACAACGGTCGATGCGTTGAGCCGTTGGGTTTCACCCGCTGTGGGCCCGGCAACGACTTTTTTGCCATCCAGTTGCCACATTTGAAAAGGTAACCGGATCTCCACCAGCGGGTCGGGTGTTTTCGGGGCGAAACGAATTGCGTAGGGCGGCCCGATGGCAGTCACCGGGTAGCAGACCAGGGGCCGTTTCAACCCTTTCATCATGACCGTCATCGGTGGCAGTGCCGTGGCCAGTGCCTTGACCCGGGCATGGGTGGCTTCACCCACCAGCACCTGCCCGCCGACGGTATTGGATTCGATGCGCGAGGCGACATTGACCACGGCTCCGACAATGCCGTATTTGGTCCGGGCTTCGGACCCCAGGTTTCCCACCACCACCGGGCCGGTATTTATCCCGACCCCCATTTCCATGGGTGGCAGGCCCTCGGCGATGAACTCCCGGTTCAGGCCGGCCAGGGTCTGCTGCATGGCAAGGGCACAGGCCACGGCCCGGGCCGGATCGTCGTTTTTTTCTTCAGGGATGCCGAACACGGCGAGAATGGCATCGCCGATAAATTCGTCGATCACGCCGTCATACCGCTCGATCACCTGAGTCATCGCCTCCAGGTAACGGTTGAGAATGCGTACCATCTCCTCCGGGTCCCGGGAATCGGAGAGGTCGGAAAAGCCCCTCAGGTCGGACATGAGCACGGTCACCGTCTGCCGGCGACCACCGATCCGCCGCCCTTCAGGGGACTGCAGGATCTCGTCGACGATTTTTCGACTCAGGTAACGACCGAATGTGTCCTTGATGAAATTGACCAGCTGAAGCCGCTGGTTGGACACGTTCAGGATCGCTTCCAGCATTTTGGCCCGGGTGGAAACCACTTCCCGGATTTCCACGGCCGCATCCGCGTCAAGGGGCACCTGGTCCACCTCCGGGCGGGAGACATCCAGCCGGCGATTGGCCTCGGCCACGGCCTCCATGGGCCGGATGATCTTCTTTTCCAGAAAACGGCGCAGGGAGATCATCATGAACACGAGGATGATGGCCACCAGCAAAATGATACGCAGGGCATACCACAGCAGTTCTGTGCCGCCGGCCCCCTCCGAGGCCATCTTGTAGACCACGGACCAGGCCAGCAGGATCATCTCGATAACCAGGATCCGCCAGAAGACGCCGGCCAGCAGGATCTCGCGGATACCGCGATCGCCGGCGGTTTTTTCATGTCGATGATTCGACGGGTTGGCTTTCATCGGACCTGAACCTCTTCGGGCGCCGTATTGGAATCAGCGCCGCTGCCAAGCAGATGTTGGTAACGCCTGAGCGCGTTCCCCTTCGGGGCACTGGCCGGAACCGGCCAGAGCCCCTTGCACGATAAAACCATTTTCCAGGGTGCAGGAATTTGGTTTGAAACATGGCGGCTGCGTGTTCAGTCGAAATCGAAGCGATCGTTCGCTCAAGCGGTCACCATTGAAAAATAAACCCGCCTGCCGGTCCGGGCAATGCCCGTCAGAAAAGAAAACAGGAGACCCGGTGCCCGGCCTCCAGATTTTTCAGGGACGGTGCATGACGATTGCAGGTGTTGTCGACCGCCGAACGGCAGCGGGGATAAAACGGGCAGTGGTCGGTTTGCGGACGGGGCCGTTCGACCTCCAGCAGGGTGTCGTACCCCCTGCGGGAGCTGCAGCCGAAGCGGGGATGGGCGTCGAGAAGGGCCCGGGTATACGGATGCCGGGGGTGCATGATGGTTTCCCGGGCCGTTCCCTCTTCCACCAGCCGCCCCCGGTAGATCACCCCCACACGGTCACACAGGTTGCGGGCCGCTGCCAGGCTGTGGGTGATAAACAGCATGGTAAGGCCCAGCGTCTCCCGCAGACGGTGCAGCAGTCGAAAAATCTGAAATGAAATGGAGGCATCCAGCATCGAGGTGGGCTCGTCGGCAATCAGAAACCCCGGCTTCAGCACCATGGCCCGGGCGATGGCCACCCGCTGGCGCTGACCGCCTGAAAGCTGGTGGGGGTAGCGGCCCAGATAGGCTTCCGGCGGCGTCAGCCCGGCCGTTTCGAGGGCTTCGCAGACCTGAAGCTGCCGGCTCCCCCGGTCACCGATGCCGTGGATGGCCAGCGGTTCGCACACGGTGTCGAAAATGGAGAGGTGGGCGTTGAGGCTCTGGTAGGGATCCTGGAAGATCACCTGAACCTGCCTGGCGAGTTCCCGCCGCTTGCGCCCTTTGAGGCCCACAATATCCTGTCCGTCGAACTGGATCGCGCCTTCGTCGGGGGATTCCAGACCGACGATCAGCCGGCTGGCCGTCGTTTTGCCGCTGCCGCTTTCGCCGACCAGCCCGAAAATCTCACCGGCGCGGATGTCCAGTGAAAACCGGTCCAGGGCAACGATGCGGCCTCCGGGCTTGCCCAACAGGCTGTTGCCGGCATGGTAAACCTTGGTCACATCGGTCATTGAAAGGATCGCAGCGCGGCCGGTGGTGTTCATCTGAAGAGTTCCTCCCCGGCCTGCTGGCAGCGAACCCGGTGGGTGGGCGACAATTCAACCCATTGGGCCTGTCCACGCTGGCAGGCAGCCGTGGAACTGGGGCACATGGCCTGGACGGGACATCCGGCGGCCGCAACGGGTCCATTGCTGCCCGCGGGGCAAACCAGGCCGGACAGGTCTGCCGGCTCATCCGACAGGGTGAGCAGCGATCCCACCAGCATCCGAGTGTAGGGGTGTCCGGGACAGTCCAGCACTTCCTGCCGGGTGCCGTATTCCACCAGGCTGCCGGCATGCATGACGCCGATATGGGTGCAGACATCCGCCACCACGGCCAGATCATGGGAAATGAAAATCATGCCGATGTTCATCTCCTTTTGAAACGTACCGATGGCGTTTAAAATCTGATTCTGGACAATGACATCCAGGGCCGTGGTGGGCTCATCGGCAATGATCAGCGAAGGATTGCAGGCCAGGGCCATGGCGATGATCACCCGCTGGCGCATGCCGCCGGAAAACTGGTGGGGATACCCCTGGAGCCGGTCTGCGGGAATCTTGACCAGTTCGAACAGGGACCGTGCCCGGTGGGCCACGGCATGGCTGGACAGTTCCGGCTCGTGCGTGATGATGGCTTCGGCAATCTGGTCCTGGACCCGATGAACCGGATTGAGGGCATTCATGGCGGCCTGGAAAATCATGGCGATGCGGCGCCACCGGATCTGCCGCATTCGCTGGTCGCTGACGGCAGTCAGGTCTTCACCCTCAAAGCGGACCTGCCCCGAAACAATGGTTGCATTGGACGCCAGCAGGCCCATGAGTGCCATGCCGATGGTGGTTTTCCCGCATCCGGATTCGCCCACCAGCCCCAGGGACCCTCCCCGGTCCACGCGAAAAGAAACGTCATCCACAGCCATCTGGATGCCGCTGGCGGTGCGGTAGCCGACGCTCAGGTTGTCCACTTCCAGCAGGGCCTTGGTCACGGGGCGGCCTCCTCTTTTCGCAGCCGCGGATCCAGCACGTCATCCATGGCCCTGCCGGTCATGTAAAAGGCCATGGTAATCAGTGAAATGCAGATGCCCGGAGGCAGCAGCCAGTATGGCGCCTGGAACATATGGCCCGTCTTCCACACCCATTGAAGCATCATGCCCCAGCTGACGGTGCCCGGATCCCCGAACCCCAGGAAAGCCAGGGCCGCCTCGATAATGATGGCCGAGGTGACCCTGAACGTCATGTACAGCAGCGCCAGGGGCATCACGTTGGGAAGGATGTGCCCGAAAATGATGCGCAGATGCGACGCTCCGGCCACCCACGCCGCATCGATAAACGGCCGATGGCGAAGGGAGAGGGTCTGGGAACGGATCACGCGGGCGACACCGGGCCAGCGGAACAGGGCGATCATCAGCACGATGACCCAGATGTTCAGTTGACCGAATAAGGCCGACAGGATCAGCACCACCAGCAGTGTGGGCATGACCATGATCATGTCCGCCAGGCGCATGAGCACCAGATCGGTGCGCCCTCCCGCGTACCCGGCCACCATGCCGATGGTGGTGCCGAACAGGATGCTGATCAGGGCAGACGAAATGCCCACCATGAATGCGATGCGCGCACCGGCCAGAAGCTGGCTGAAAATGTCCCGCCCGATGAAATCGGTACCCAGCCAGTGCCGCAGGCTCGGACCGGTGCTGTAAGAGATATCCGGATCGACCCCGATCATGGGGTGGTACATGGGGCTCACCAATGGCGGGATGAAGCTGGCCAATGCCATGAAGGCAAAAACGCCCAGCAGGGTCAGTCCGATTCGGCCGATTATGTTTTTACGGTAGACGGCCCAACCGTCAAGGAAGCGCTCTACCCAATGGGGCCGGTGCTTGCCGACGGGAATATCAGGTGTTTTTTCCCCGATAGGGGCCGGACGGGAGGGATCGCTCATATCAATACCGTATCCTCGGGTCCAGGTAGGCGTAAAGCACGTCCACCAGCAAATTGGCCACCAGCACCACGATGGCGATCAGCAGAAAGGCCGCCTGGGCCAGCGGATAGTCGGCGTGGCTGACGGAAAAAACCAGCTCCCTGCCGATACCCGGCCAGGTGAATACCGTTTCGGTCAGGGCCCCGCCATTGATGGAAAAGGCCAGGCTCAGTCCCACGCTGGTCACCACGGGCAGGGCCGCATTGGGCGCCGCGTGGCGGTCCCGGATGGTCTTTTCGTCAAGGCCCTTGGCTCTGGCGGTGATGATGTAATCGTCCTTGAGGGTTTCGAGCATGCTGGAGCGCATCACCAGCAGGTAGCTGCCGAAATGGATCAGGACCAGCGTCATCAGCGGCAGGGCCATGTGATGAAGCACATCCGCAGCCTTGCTGACCAGACCGGCCTCCGGGTCGATCCACACCTGGGGTGAAACCATCCCGGTGATGGGAAACCAGCCCACCCGGTAGGAAAAAAGCCAGATCATGATCAAGGCCAGCCACGGCAGAAAAAGGGTGTGGCAGAAAAGCGCGCCTATGGTCATCAGCGTATCGGTGCGCTCCCCGCGCTTCCAGGCGGCAATTTTCCCCAGAAACACGCCCAGGAGGGCCGACAGGATAATAGAGGTGGTAAACAGCAAAATGGTGTTGGGCAGCCGGTCCATCAGGATATGGATCACCGGCTCACCATAGTGGAAGGAGACCCCCATGTTACCGGTGGCCACGTTTTTCAGGTAATAAATGTACTGGGCCCAGACGGACTTATCCAGCCCCATGCTCTCCATGAGCAGCTGGGCATCCTCCGGCGTCATGGACGGATCCACCATGCGGTCGACCGGATCTCCCGGGGCCAGGCGGAACAGGACGAAAAGCACCGTCATGATTACAAAAAAGATCACGGCGATCTCCACCAGCCGCCTCAATATGAATCGTTTAAGTCCCATCGTTGTCCACCGGTGTCACCTGGCACATGGACCAGATGTTGCCGATGCCTTCCAGCATCTCCACCCAGCCCTCGAAGCGGTCACTGCGCACCGCCTCCACCACGGAGGGTTTGTATATGGGAATGTAGGGCAGGTCCGCGGCGATCTGCTTTTGCATTTCCACCACCAGAGCCTGGCGTTTGACCGGGTCCATTTCAGCAGTCGACCGGTCGGCCACATCATCGAAAGCGGGGTTGTGGTATCCACTCATGTTCCACCCCCTGGCCTTGTCGTTGGCCGAGTGAAACAGGTTGCGCACATAGCCCGGATCCAGTCGCAGGCGGCCGTACCCCAGGATAAAGGCGTCGAAATCATGATTGCCCTTGACCTGTTGCAGCAGGGAAGAAAAAGCCATGGGACGGGCATAAGCGGGCATGCCCAGTTCACGCAGCCATTCCTGGATCATCAACCCGCTGGTGGCCCGGTGCGGATCGTAGTCCGCCGGCGGGGTCAGGATCGTAAACCGCTTCATGGGCTGCCCCCCGGGCAGCCGGATCTCACTGGCCGCCTGGAGCCTGCCGGCGGCATCCACCGGCGGCACCCGCCAGGTGTACCCGGCCTCGGCGAGCAGCCGGTAAGCGATTTTAACCCGGCTCTCCCGGCTCATGCCGTCCCCGTAACGCGGCAGGTCCGTCGCGTACCAGAACCGGTTTTCGGCCGGCACCACGGAGAACATTTTGGTGCCATGCCCCTGAAGAATCCGTGAAACGATGAAATCCTTGTCAATCAGGTGGGCCACCGCGCGTCGCAGTGTCGCATCATCAAACGGCGGTCGTCGCAGGTTGAAGCCCATGAAGTACAGGGCGCTCTTTTCGTTGGTAAAAAGGCGGATCTCCCGCTGCCGGTCCAGATCGGCCATGTAGCCGGGCTGGATGGGCCACCAGAACATATCGATGCTGCCCTTTTTGAGGGCCAGGATGGCCACGTCCGAGGTGCCGAAAACGGTGTAGATGAGGTTGTCCACAAACGGCCCCAGGGTACGCCCGCTGATGGTCAGGCCGGTGCCGAAAAAATGGGGATTGCGCTTCAGATGCAAAAAGGCCCCCTGCCGCCACTGTTCCAGGGTGAAGGGCCCGGTCCCCACGGGCTGGCGAATGCGGTGGTTGATCAGGGAGGCCAGCGGCTTTTCGGTGGTTTGCGCCGTTTCGGCGGCCGCCGCCCACTCCTTGGCCTGAACAATGGGCGTGGCCAGCGTTCCCGTGAGGAAGGTCGCCGTGGGCTTTTTCAGGTAAAAAACCACCGTTCGGGCATCGGGGGTGTCGATGCGCCGGATGAACCGCCACTTGGAGGCATAACGGGGCACCTTGAACGATCGAATCAGCTCGCCGGTAAAGGCCACGTCCCGCGAAGTGAAGGGACTGCCGTCCGACCAGCGGGCGTTGCGCAGGGTGACCGTATAGGAGAGGCCCTGCGGGTCGTACACCGGCATGCCATCGGCCAGCCAGGGAACCAGGTCCAGGGTCTCCGGGTCATTCGTGTACAGGGGCTGGTAGATCAGGGAAAGCACCTTGCGGGAATTGGCGTCACTGGCCAGCCAGATGTTGAGCGTCCGCGGTTCTTCGGCCAGGCCGATTCTAAGGGCATCGGGGCGGCTGGGCTCGCTGCAGGCGGCCAGGGCAACCGCCGCCAGAAAGAGCGCGACCAGGTGATGCCATCGTTGCCATCCCCCCATGGTCAGGCCCGCTTCCGGTGGGATTCACGGTTGATCGTGTTGGCTTTCTCTTCAATGAAATCGATCACTTTTCGCTCGAGGCGGCCGTTGTTGAGCCGGTTGATCCGCGGAATGCCGCCCGGGCTGACACAATTGATTTCCACCAGTTTGCCGTCAATGAGGTCGATACCCACAAAGTAGAGCCCGTCGCGGATCAACTTTTCCTTGATGACCTGGCAGACGCGCCGCTCACGAGCGGTTACACGATGGGGGAACACCTCTCCGCCGGCATGGACGTTGGTCCGGAAATCCCCCCGTTTGGGTTTGCGGCGCATGGCACCGATGATTTCCCCGTTGAGCAGCAGGATGCGGATGTCGCCATCCTGTTTGACACTTTTCAGGTATTCCTGAACCATGATGGCTTCGCGCCGGGCATACGATTCATAAGCCCGCACGTAATAATGGATCAGGGAATTCAGGTTCATCCGGTCCCGGGTGCTCACCTTGATCACCCCTTCGCCGCCAAACCGCTGCAGGGGTTTGACCACCATGGCCCCGCCGAAGTCGTCGATGATTTTTCTCAAACGGGAGGGATCCCGGGACACGTGGGTCTCGGGAATGATTTCCGGAAAGTTGAGAATGTAAAGCTTGCTGTTGCCCAGGATCTGGCCGGTGGTGCTGTTGAGAATGAAAACGTGATTGTTGACCGTCTGCAAAAATTCCATCGTCTGGTAGTTGAGCGGCGGGTTGCTGCGCAGAAACAGGGCATCGAGTTCGGTGATGGCTTCGAAAATCAGGTGTTCCTGTTTGGTGCAGCGGATGATCTCCTGCCAGTATTGAACCATGCCGAGGCCCGGCTTCACGGTGATGTTCCTCATGCGGGCCACAACCTGATCCCTGCGGATGTACACATCGTGGGGTTCCAGAAAGTAGACGGTATGCCCCCTCTCGTTGCTCTCGTACATCAGGTGGCTGGTGGTCTCGTTTTCCGGTTGGATGTCCTCCAACGGGTCCATCAGGTAAGCGATCTTCATGGCAGTGGTTATCCTTTGGGGAACACTCGTGACAGCTGCTATTTTTACTTCAATTTAACGTAATTAGCAACCCAAAGGCAACAGGCCGGCGTGGCACCGGCTGTCCCGGGGCATTAGCAATTGACACGAATGGGCAAAGACCCTATGCTTTCGCATGGTGAAAACGTCGGGCGTGCACTCCCCGGGTGCCCTGCAGGGGTTACCCGACCGGTGGCAAAAAGGTTGAAGAATGACCCCAACCCCCCTATCAGGTTATTGATCTGGTGGCACTTTTGAAAATGATCTGGCATCCTTTAAGGGGATATTCAGCTGGAGCCGCATCTGAAACCACTGGAAACGATTTGCCGTTTAATGGCGCAGCTCGCCCTGATTCACGCTGAAATGATCGCCAATTACCGCAATGACGCCCATATTCCCCAATTGCAGGTCACGCCCTTGGAAACCCTGCACAATCGCCTGAAGACCAGCCTGCGAAAAGAAATCGCAGACGCCGGCGATATCGATGAAGCGGTGGACCGGCTATCCCGGGCTGAAAAAATCATCGGCATGGCGTATACCAGGATCGCCGGACATTATGACGATGTGGCCGATACCTGCCGGAGGATCGCCAGCAAATTCAAAGCCCTTGCCGATATTGAGTCCCCTTGATAACATGACCGAGACATCCCCGTTTTCGATTCTGTCGATCCACTCCCCTCCGGTATCGTCCGACATGCCGCCGCGGAACCTGGCCCAACTGAAAACACTGTTCTCCGGAACCACGATAAAAACCTGCGGGAACGACGCCGGTCGGGAAGGGCTGGCCGGTGGCGTCCATCATTTGCCTGAACTGCTGGCGCGAATGTCGGTGCGCTGCGGCACGATCCATTTTCACTGCCCGGTTGAAATCGACGCGGCCGGGTTGAAAAACCTGGTGGCGGCCGTTGAGGAACGCCCACCCGGAGTCCGCCTGTCGCTTTGCTGTATCATCGACCATCAAGTCACTCCCGATTTCATCGCCATGGGCGATCATGGCACGATCGTGCAGATTCAATGGCGCCTGACCGGCCCCCTGCCGGATATCGGCTTCTTCAAGGCCTTCTCGCGGGCCGGCGTCTGGAACCACCTGGTCCTTGACGGTGAGGCGGCGTCGCCGGAAAACCGTGTGGCCGTCGCCCGCCACCCGAACCTCATTCACTCCTGGGAGACGACCCAGCCAAAGGGGCGGATGGAAGACTGCAACCCTGCCTATGGCCAGGTGCGCCCGCTTCCCGGCCGGCCGCTTTGGCGGGAGGTCAGCGACCCGGTGGCGCGTTTTTTGCTGTCGGACCGCTTGACCCGGGACCAACTGCTCAGGCTGCGTGTGGACGTCGACGGCGAAAGCCTCTATCGGATCGGCGACAATCTGGTTTACCATTTTGTCCCGCCGGACCGGCTGCCGGCGGGCGGCCTGGACGACATCTGCGCCATGGTGGCGGCAGGCGGAACGGTGGCCGCCACCCATGTCCGATCCAACCTTGAGCGGGCCTTTCTCATCGGCTACGTGGAAGAACGCGGATTTATCGTGGGCAACTCCAGCCTGAAAAACCCCAGGGATGCATACATCGACAGTGTCCGGCAACGGTCGGGCCTTGATCTCACCGGGTATGTCGAACGGGGTTACACCTCGGTGCGCCCCGAATACCGGGGGCTGGGTATGGGCACCCGGCTCCTGGAAGGGCTGACCCGGCGGGCCGGAGACCGCAAGATCTTCTCGGTCATCGCCGAAGACAATGAAGCCACCAAGATCATCGCCATCCGCAACCGGACCCGGCAGGTGGCCACCTATTTCAGTGAGGCGGCAGGCAAAGCGGTGGGGATCTGGATGCCGGAGAAGATGATCAACGACAATCAGTAAAGAAGTCAGGCCCAAATGACCAGGCTCTGGTTTGCCCATGAAAAGGGCCATAGTCTGTGGCGTATCCAGGAATTCAGGAGACAGGAGTCAGAAGCCAGGAGGAAAATGATGTCGATGAGCTCCAGCGATTTTATCACCACGACCTTCTGTATTCAGAATTCTGACTCCTGAATTCACTTGTCTCACCCACTGGCATAGCCGATTGTCCTTAATCTGGACCAAAGACTATGTTTTTAAATAGAACGCTTGAGGACACCAGATGGTCGTTCGCATCGGCATTATCACCGTTCGAGGTCCCGATTACCACCCCAACCGACGACTGCTGGAAGCGGCCCGTGCGGCGGGTCACCGGGGAATCCTCATCCACCCCTATCGCCTGTGGCCGGAAAACTCAGCGGGGCGCCTGGGGACAACCGGAGAGCGCGCCGCCGGCCTGCCACACGTGGTGCTGCCAAGGCAGGGCGCCCAGATCGGCGATGCCTGCCTGGCCCTGATCCGCCAGATTCAGCTTCTGGGCGTGCCACTGGTCAATCCGTACGAGGCCGTCACCATCGCCCGCAATAAATTTCTCACCCTGCAGACGCTGACGGCCGCCGGCCTGCCCTGCCCCGACACCATCTTCGTCAATGAAGCGCCGGGGTTCTTTCACGCGGTGGATCGCCTGGGCGGCTACCCGGTGGTGGCCAAGCAGGTCAGTGAACGCCAGGGAGACGGGGTGCTGCGCATCGTGGACCCCGAGGATGCCCGAGACCGCGCGCTGCCCGGCCTGGATCGAAAACGGGGTCTGATGGTTCAACGCTACCTGCCGCCGGACGAGCGCCGCGATATCCGGGCGCTGGTGATCGACGGTCAGCTGATCTGCGCGGCAGCGCTGGTTCCGGCCAGAGGCGACTTCCGGGCCAATTTTCATCTGGGCGGCCTCATCCGGCCAACGCAGCTGTCCGGCAGGCTCGGGCAAACCGCCGTCAGGGCGGCCACGGCAATCGGATGCGACGTGGCCGGCGTGGACATGATGATAGACGGCAAGGGCCGACCGTTCATTGTCGAGGTCAACTACTCGCCGGGATTCAAGGGCATGGAGGCGGTCAGCGGTCAGGACATCGCCGGCCGGATCATCCGCCTGGCCGCCCGGCGATATCGCAACCATTCTGAAAACACGGGCCTCTGAAATGAAACTATCCAATCTTCGCATGATCCAGAACGACTCCCTGACCCGGGCCGCGGCCACGGTCGGCTTCGAGGATGGCGACCAGCCGGACAAGGAGATATTCATCGAAACCGAGAAGGCGTTTGCCAGTGATATGTGTCCCAATCCCCACGCCTTTGCCGTGGGCTGCATCATCCCGGCCCTCTACTTCGGGGAGCGGCGGCTGGCCCTTGACGAGGCCATTTGCCCCCGGCTCAAAGAGGGGCTGGAAACCGTCATGGCCCTCATGCAGCATTGGACCTCAGGAAAATTTCAGCCGCTGACCATTGATGCCCCGGTATCTGAAACAGCACGGTATGAAGGGGAAAACCGCCACGCGGGGATCTTTCTGTCCGGGGGAATGGATTCACTGGCCGCCCTCAGGCTGATCATGGACAACTATGCCCCGGCCCATCCCGGCCGCCCCAAAGACGCCCTGCTGGTCCATGGGTTCGACATCGGCGGGGTGGTCGAACGCGGTGCCAAGTATCACGTATTCGAACGTGCCAGGACGGCCATGGCGCCTGTCGCGGCCGCCGCCGGCCTGACCCTGGTTCCCGTGTATACCAATATCCGCCACCTGTGCGACAACCGTGACCTGTGGCTCAACCAGTTCTTCGGCGCCGTACTGGCCGCCGCCGTCCATGCCTTTGCCCCGCGCATCAATCTGGCCTGGTTGGCCTCTTCCTACGACATCCCCCACCTGCACCCCTGCGGTTCCCACCCGCTGCTGGACCCGGAGTACGGCAGCACCGACCTGCAGATCCGCCACCGGGATGTGGGATTGTCCCGCATGGAAAAACTGAAAATCGTGGCCGGCTGGGAGGTGGCCTTCCAGAATTTTCGGGTCTGCCTGGCCAATGTGCCCGACAAGCTCAACTGCGGCCGCTGCGAGAAGTGCGTGCGCACCATGCTGGAACTGGAAGCCCTGGGCCTGTTGGACAAAACGCGCGCATTTGAAGAGGATGCGGTGGACCCGGCCTGGCTGGATGCCTTCAGCATCACCATCCGTGTCAGAAATCCGTTTTACGAAGAGCTTATCGAACCACTGAAAGCACGCGGCCGGGGCGACCTGGCAGCAAAAATCGAAGAAAAGCTGAAGGCGTCGCCAGGCGATATTGCTTACCGGTGACACCCCTGATTCGATCTGCGGGATACCTACCTGTATATTGGGTGTTTACAATTGTTCTGGATATCATATAGTTCAATATGATCGCGTAGAAATGGGATGTCCGGATACCCGCCGCGCTGACGTTGAGCAGGCACCAGCAACGGCCCTTCAGAACCTTTCCCGCCTGGACAAGGTCGCTTTCCCTCTCAATGAACGAGCCTCAAACGCCACGATCATAAAACAACTTGCCACGCACCACTTTTTTTTAAAAAACGGGGGGACAGACATGCGTTGGGCATTCATGAAAATAAGCGTCGCAGGCACTGCCGCCATTTCCATTTTTCTTTCCGGCATAGCCGCCACGGCAACCGCCTCAATTGTCGTCGGCATTGTTCACCGAGAGGACTTTGCCTATGCAAAGATGATGAAAAACGCCTTTGAAATGGCACGGGAAGAGATCAACCGGTCCGGCGGCATCAATGGACAGCCGCTGCAACTGGCCTTTTCCGACGACAAAGGGGAGCCAACGGCAGGAGAAAAGGCGGTTGAGGCACTGGTCCGGGAAGAAAAGGCCGTCATGGTGGTGGGCGGCTATTCCAGCAGCAACACGCTTCAAATGGCCTATGCCGCCAACCGCCTGGACACCCCTTTTCTGGTGTGCACGGCCGCCGATGATCGCATCACCCAGCACGACCTGAAAAACATCTATCGCCTGAACCCGCCTGCCTGTGAATACACCAAAGGGCTGGAAGAATTGCTTCTTGACCGGGTCAGGCCAAAAAGCATGTCGATCGTTTATGAAAACAGTCCCTATGGAATCGGCGGTGCACGGCGCATGATGGGGTTTTGCAGGGAAAATGACATCAAGATCAAGGGCATCCATCCTTACTTTAAAAAGGGTGCCACGCCGGCCTACCTGGAAAAAGTGTTGAACCCTGTCCGTCAAAACCAGCCGGATGCGATTTTTATGGTGTCCTACCTCAAAGATGCAGCCATGCTGGTCTGCAAAGCCAAAGAATTGAAACGCAGCGAACAGGTTTCCGCGCATCCCAGAGGCCAAGACGGCGGGATGGGCGGGCCCGGGACGACGACCGGCGTTGAGGTTCCTTCCTGTGGCGTTGTGCCGTCCCCCTTTTCTGCCATCCGCGGATTCCTGGCGGCGCCTTTGGATGTCCTGCCTTAAAAACCCTTCTTCAACAGCGCATTGATCTCCTCCGGGTAGGCCATGCACAGGGTCTCGTTGAACAGGTTGCGCAGGGCGCCCATATCAGGCGTTCCCAGCTTCTGGTTAAAAAAGGTGCGCGGCGAGAAGAGCAGGTGGAAGCGAAAATGATCGTCGCCCCAGACAGCGGTAAAAAAGTTCATGTTGAAGCTGTAGACGCCCATTTTATCGTATTCGGCCATCAGCTTCGACAGGCCGCTGGCGATATCTGCCAGATCGTCGCCGGTCAGATCCAGGGTGCAGCGGGCATCTTCAACGACCGCCAGGACATCGCCGGCGACGCCCATGGGGGCGAAAGCGGTAAGCCAGTGGGTACGGCCGATCGTGCCGAGGTAGCGCTCGCCGGAATCCTTTTCTGCAGCCACCAGGTCATCCCAATAGACGGTCCCATTGGAGTCGCAATAGCGTTCGGAGGCCTCTATTTCCTGGCGCATGAGATTGGGCGCGGACGACGTGGAAAAAACCTGGAGGTGGGGATGGATCAGGGAACTGCCCGCCGGGGGCATGTAGTTCCAGTTAACGATGTGATAAACCGATTCCGGGTGGCCGGCGGCGGCCACCCGCCTGAAAAAATCGAGGACAAAACCGAATGCGTCGGCCATGTGTTCCGGCGTGAAACCCGTCATGGGGATGTAATGCCGGGCACCGAAGGTGGCCACGGCCCCGATGCTGTCGTAGGGGGCGATGTTGGGAAAAATCACCATGTCGTCCCGGCGCATGCGCCCCTCGGCAATCAGGTCTCCGGGAAAGCAGGGCGTCACCTCGAGCACGTTGTCGCCGCAGAACGGACACCAGGCGTCAGTGCCGGCCACCAGGGCATCGAAGTCCGGTTTTTCCCACTGCAGCTTCATGAAGTGGCAGATCCGGGCGGTCCGTCCGGTGAGCGGATCGATGCGGATTTCACTGGGGATTCGCCGTTCGGTTATCTCCTTTTGCGGGTTCAGAATCACGGTCTCTTTTTTGACGGATTCGAAGTTCATGGCACCTCCTTTGCTGCAGTCAACGGGTCAGATTAATGGAAACGGATTCCTGTGGCGCGGGACGTCCGGACGGGTCGGCGCATAATTGGAAAACGGCCCTTTGGACCGCATGACCGGAAAATGGTGTTTTCCTTCCGGTCCCCCCCGGATAGTGCTGCGGTCCTGCTTCCCGGTGCAGATCGAAATGGCTCAGCGTCTTCGACCTGATGGCCTTTAAGGTACCGTCCGCTTTCATTTCTTTCAGCGTTTTGGCAATACGCGGGACCAGGGCCGCATGCTTCTTATTCAGGTAGAGGAACATGGGTCTGACCGCCAGCGGCGGGGAACATTCGTAGATATTCCGGAAGCCGCTGGACTGGATCAGGTAATGCCCGGCATATCTTTCATAGAGGTTTCCGATACTCTTTTTAAGCAGAGCACATTCCGGATTGAAAGTCAAAAATACGACTTCACCCAACCCACAGGCAGCCATGACCGGCTTCAGGGGCTGCGGACGGGCGATCTTCCGGCAGCACGCCTTGGCATCCGGCCCGTCAGGGGCTTCTGTTTAGAGGTTAAACCTGCCAATGGCCACCTAATCCAACCGCATTGAAATCTCCTGACCGGCTGACCATTTTAGTACTCGGCGAATCCTTTTTTTTGGCAACATGGCATGACAAGACACGAGGTGCAGAAATGGCAACCGTATCCAGATACGGTAGATGGTTGCGGCTGATGGTGTTGATCGCTATTCTGATCCCGCCTGCAGCAGAGGCCACCGGAACGGATGGTGTTCATTTTGACAGGCAGGTGATGGTGGGTGACCAGGCGCTGGCGATCAGGGGTACCGGTGTGCTGCGCTACATGCGCGTTATCAAGGTCTATGCCGGAGCGCTGTATACCCTGCCCGGTACAGACCCTGATGCTGTCCTTTCAGACACACCCAAGCGGCTGGAGGTGGAATATTTTCATGCCCTCAACGGCCAGGATTTCGGCTCGGCCACGTACAAGGGGCTGGCCAGGAGCCATGATCCGCAGGAAATTGAGCGTCTGAAGACCCGCATTGATTATCACAACAGCCTCTACGTGGACGTAGAACCCGGGGACCGGTATGCACTGACCTACATGCCCGGTGTGGGGACGGAGCTGTCCCTGAACGGTCGGCCCCTGGGCGTTATCGACGGAGCGGATTTCGCGGCAGCCATATTTTCCCTTTGGCTGGGAGACACCCCCTTCGACGGGCGTTTCAAAAACGACCTGCTGGGTCTCGACGGGTAGCGTCACCATGAAAAAAACGGCACTCCGGATCCGTTTGGCCTATTCGCTTCCAGCTTTTGCCCTGGCGGTGATCGGCATTCCCGTCTACGTCTACATCCCAAAATTCTACACCGACGTGGTGGGCGTTGACGTCGGTGCGGTTGGCGTTCTGCTTTTCAGCGTACGCCTGTTCGACGCCATCACGGACCCGCTCGTGGGAACCCTGTCCGACAGAACCCGCTCGCGTTACGGCCGACGTCGACCATTTATTTTTGGGGGTTCCATCCTGATCGCCGTGGCGTTGGTTTTTCTGTTCAATCCACCGGCTGCCGCCTCCCCCTGGAATACGCTGTGGTTCGGTTTTTGGATTTATGCCCTGTTTCTCTTCTGGACCCTGGTGGCGGTCCCTTATGAGTCCCTGGGGCCGGAAATCACCTACGACTACAATGCCAGAACCGCCCTGTTTGCCTGGCGGGATGGGTTCCTCATCGCCGGCACGCTCGCGGCTGCGGCCTCTCCGGCCCTGGTACATGCCGTTTTTCAGACCGGCGACGGGCCGGCCGGTGAACGCAGCACATTTTTCTGGATTTCGGCGGTCTATGCCCCCCTGGTGGTGGCCCTGTGCGCCTGGTGCGCGTGGGGCGTCCGCGAGCGGGATCAGGCACCGTCACCCGCTCAAAGCGCTACCTGGAGGGACTTCAGGACGATCTTCGAAAACCGGCCCTTCATGATCCTGCTGGCGGCATACACCATCAGTGCGATCGGCAGCAACCTGCCGGCCACCCTGATCCTGTTTTACGTCCAGTACGTGCTCGAATCGAGCCAGGCCAACCTGTTCCTCCTCCTCTACTTCACGACCGGCATCCTCCTCCTTCCGGTCTGGGTCCGCCTGGCCCGCCGATTTGGCAGAAAAGAAACCTGGGTGGCATCCATGGCGGTCAACACTGGCGCCTTCCTCGGGGTATTTTTCCTGGGTCCCGGAGACACCGCCCTGTACAGCCTGCTGGTGGTGGTCTCCGGTATTGGCTTTGGTGCCACCCTGGCCCTGCCCTCGGCGATCCAGGCGGATGTGATCGATTACGACGAACTGAAAACCGGGCGCCGCCGGGAGGGCCAATACATCGGCCTGTGGTCCGTCGCCAAGAAATTGGCCGCGGCAGCCGGCGTGGGCGTGGGACTGGCCGTGCTCGGCGCCGTGGGATACACCCCCAATGCCCAGCAAAGCGAATCGGTTCGCCTGGCCTTGCGGATCCTGTATGCCCTGGTGCCGTCGGTGTGCAACCTGCTGGCCATTGTCATTGCCCTGTACTATCCCATCAGCGGTGACATCCACGCTCGTATCCGATCGGCCATCCGTCGGCGGGAATCGGGCCTGTCGGTGGCCGATCCGCTGAAGCCGGCACGGAACACCGGATAGGAGGACACCCATGGAAAACTTCTTTTCCCTTGCTATGGTCAACCTGGCAGCAGTTGCCGGGTTGATGACCATCGGCTGGATCATCAGCCTCTTGAGGCGGGATGTAACGATCGTGGACAGCCTGTGGGGACTGGGTTTCGTCCTGGTGGCCCTGATCACGTTTCGGACGGGTAACGGTTTCACCGCCCGCAGCCTGCTGGTGCTCATCCTCACCAGCATCTGGGGGTTGAGGCTTGCTGGCTATCTGACCCGCCGCAACTGGGGCAAGGGGGAGGACCATCGTTATGGCAGCTGGCGCGAGAAAAGCGGTCACCGCTTCTGGATCGTCAGCCTGTTCAAGGTGTTCTGGCTGCAGGCGATCTTCCTGTGGGCCATCTCGCTGGTGCTGCAACAGGCCCAGGCAAGCCCGGAACCGGCCCGAATCACAGCGCTTGACATCCTGGGCACGCTGGTATGGGCGGTGGGTCTCATTTTCGAATCGGTTGGCGACTGGCAGCTGGCACAATTCAAAGCCGATGCGGATAATCGCGGCCGTGTCATGGATCGGGGGCTGTGGGCCTGGAGCCGCCACCCCAACTACTTCGGCGAGTTTCTAGTCTGGTGGGGGTTCTTCCTGGTGGCACTGGCCACAAAAGAGGGCTGGTGGACGGTGGTCAGCCCCCTGATCATATCTGCGGTGCTGCTGAAAATGACCGGTGTGCCGCTGACCGAAGCGGCGCTGAAAGCCCGACGGCCCGGCTACGCCGAATACATCCGCAGGACCAGTGCGTTCTTCCCGCGTCCCCCCTTGAAGGATGTCCGATGAAACCGCCGATCGCCCTTCCCGTTGAAGCAGCCGGTTGATTGAGCGGACCCGGCCGGAAGATGAAACAAAAATCAACTCGCTCCAGGACCCGGGGAATGGGGTTGAGCGGGAGATGGCCGCCTCCCTGCCCTCGTGTCCCCTGCCTCGAATCGGTCAAGGCCACCTGGGTGGACCGCACGGGCAGGCTGATCAGCGTGATCCCTGAGGCCCCTGTATCCCTGCGAGAATGGGCTCCCGCCGGTTCAGCGGCTTGGCAAACACCATCTGGACGTCGCCGATATACCGTTCCAGAAAGCCCCCTTCGCAATAGCTCAGGTAATAGTCCCACATGCGAATGAACGCATCGCTGTACCCCAGCTCCCGGACCTGGTCGATCTTGTCGAAAAACCGCTCCCGCCACATCCGCAGGGTGGTGGCGTAGTGGGGGGTGATGTCCTCCAGATGAAAAAGGTGCAGGTCGCTGGCCGTGGACATGGCCGACAACAGGGCCGACACCGAGGGAAGGCAGCTGCCCGGAAAGATGTACCGTTTGATGAAATCCACATCGTTCTTGTGCCGTTCGAAGGCATCATCGGCAATGGTGATGGCCTGGAGGGCCATGAGCCCATCATCCTTCAGACGGCGGGCGCAGGTGCGGAAGAAGTCGTTGTAGTACTGGTGGCCCACTGCCTCGATCATCTCGATGGAGACCAGCTTGTCGTACTGGCCTGTCAGTTCACGATAGTCGCTTTTCAGCAGGTGGATGCGCCGTGACAAACCCGCCGACCGGATCTTCTCCCGGGCGTAGGCGTACTGCTGCCGGGAAATGGTCGTGGTGGTAATCTCACACCCATAGGTCCGGGCGGCGTGAAGGGCAAACCCGCCCCACCCGGTGCCGATCTCCAGCACGTGATCACCGGGGTTGAGGTCCAGTTTACGGCACAGCCGGTCATACTTGGCGATGGCTGCCGCCTCGAGGGTGCTCTCCGGCGTCTCGAAAATTCCGCACGAGTAGGTCATGGTCTCGTCCAGGAAGAGGCGATAGAAGTCGTTTCCCAGATCGTAGTGGGCCATGATGTTCTCTCGGCTGCCGGTGGGCGTATTCCGGCGCATCAGGTGAAAGGCCTGATTGACCGGGCGGGAGAGCATGGTCCAGCCCTGGTCCATCTCCCCGAACACCTGCTGGTTGCGGACGATGATGCGCATCACGGCGGTCAGGTCGTCGGCGGTCCAATGACCGAGCATATACGATTCAGCGGCCCCGATGCTGCCACCGAAGGCACAGAAACGGTAAAAATCATCCCGGTGCACCCGGATGGCGGCTGACACGGCAAACCCGTCGACGTCCCGGCCGAAGGTTTCTTCCATCCGGAGGTCGGACACCGTCAGCCGGCCGTACCGGAGTTTTTTCAGCAGTGCCAGAACCAGCCGCCGGCCCACGCCGTTCAGGGAACGGACAGGTCTGGAACCGGACATGCGCTCACGCTTGGGCATTATGGTTGTGGTGGTCATGCGGTCACCTCCTTCTTTAATTCACAGGCATCTTCTCACCCGGATGGTCATAAAACGGGGCTTGTTTGATTTTCAACTTGAAGGCCTGCCAGTAGATCATGGCCACCACCTTGGCGGTCATGGCCGGGTAGAGCAGCAGCATCCGTGTCAGGTTCTGGCGGTCCAGCGGCCTTCGGGACAGGTTCAAGGTGGCATCGAACACCTGCTGGCCGTCCTTATGGTTCATCAGGTGGACATTGAGGCGTTCTCCCGGCACGGAGAACCGCCAGTCGTAGTCGATATCCATGGGCATGTAGGGAGAAATGTGAAACGCCTTGGAAAAACGGAACCGGCGCCACTTCCGGTCCGGGTGGATGTTGCGCCCGTCGTCCAGCACATAGATATGCCGCTGCCCCCATGGTGTGTTGGTGACCTCCGCCACGATGGTTTCCAGACGCGTATCGCTGGCATCGTTGAGGTAGTAAAAGGTCACCGGGTTGAAGCAGTAGCCGAAATACCGCAGGTGGGTGAGCATGCGAATGGGGCCGGACGGCCGAATGCCGGTCCGGGTTTCAACCGTATCCCGCAGGGCCCGGTCCAGCGGAATCCCGGCATCGCCGAAATGGTCCCGTCGCCGGAAATAAGCCAGGTTGACCCGGCGGGCCGACCACAGGGGATGCAGGTCCAGCACCGCCGGCATCTCGGACAGGTCCAGGTACATGAAAAACAGCCGGTATCGAAAGGCGTTTTCCACCGGCGTAAAACGGCGATGGCGAATGGTGCCCCGGTATATGGCGCTGATCATGGCAGCCCCTTTCCGAAGGGGCGGCACACGGCCAGCGCACTGTTGACACCGTCTTCGTGGAACCCGTATCCCCAGTAGGCCCCACAGAATGAGGTGCGGTTCACCCCGCTTATTTCTGCATGCCGGCGCCGGGCAGCCAGGCTGTCGGGGGTGTAAATCGGATGGCTGTAGACAAACTGCCGGATAATTCTGGACGGATCGATCCGGTCCCCGATGTTCAGGGACACACAGAAAGTTTCCGGTGCGTCCAGCCCCTGGAGCATGTTCATGTTGTAGGTCAGGGCCACCCGGTCCGACGGCTGTTCGGGTGCCAGGTAGTTCCAGCTGGCCCAGGCCGCCGGCCGGGGGGGCAGCACAGCGGTGTCGGTGTGCAGCACCACCTGGTTTTGCTGGTAGCCGATACGGCCCAGGATGCCACGCTCGGATTCCGACGGATCGGCCAGCAGGGCCAGGGCCTGATCGGAGTGGGTGGCGATCACCACATGATCGAAGTCGTCCACACCGCCGTCGGCGGTCTTGACGGTCACCGTGTCCGCCGCCCGGTTGACGGCCACCACCGGCCGGTTGAGCCGGATGCGGTTGGCGAACGGCCGCGTGATGGGGCCGATATAGCTGCGGGAGCCGCCCCTGATCACCCGCCACCGGGGCTGGTCGAGGATGTTGAGGAACCCGTGGTTTGCAAAAAATTCCGCAAAAAAACGGGCCGGGAAGCCACGGAATGCGTCCGGCCCCGCCGACCAGATGGCCGCACCCATGGGAATCAGGAAGCGATCGATGAATTCAGCGCTGTACCGGTGAGCCCGCAGGTAGGCCTCCAGGGTTGTCTCCTCATCGGCTGAATCGAGAAGCTTGGGAGCCTGGCGACGAAAACGCCAGGCATCGAACAGCATGCGGTAAAAGGCGGGGCGGATCAGGTTTTTCCGTTGAACGAACAGGGCATTGAGACTGCTGGGGCAAAACACGAGCCCGCTTCGCAGGTCCTGGAGGCTGAAACTCATCACCGAGGGCTGGGAGGCCACCCCCAGATGGTCCATCAGCCGGGTAAAGTGGGGATAGGTCCTGTGGTTGAACACGATAAACCCGGTATCCACCGGCCAGGTGCGGTGCCCGAGGGGCACGTCCACGGTGGCGGTGTGGCCGCCGATCCTGCTGTTGGCTTCGTAGGCCGTCACCTCGTGATCGCCGCCCAGCAGATAACCACAGGTCATCCCGGATATGCCGGTGCCGATAATGGCGATGCGCATGAGAAATTCTCCTTGGCTGCAACAGCAGGCTGAAAACCGGGTCGGACGACCGCCTATCCGAAACGCAGTCTTTGGGGCAGCGGCCGCAGATCCCGGACGACGCCGGCCCGCTCCAGCAGCTTCAGCAGCAGATAGGTAAGGTCCAGTTCCCACCAGCGAAAGCCCTGGCGGGCCGAAACGGCGTAATGATGATGATTGTTGTGCCATCCCTCGCCCAGGGTGACCAGGGCCAGCAACGCATTATTCCGGCTGGTATCCGGCGTGTCGAAGCGCCGGGTGCCGATCATATGATCCAGGCTGTTGATGGTGCAGGTGGCGTGAAAAAGCACCACGGTGGAGATGAAAAATCCCCAGACGACCATCTGGGCCCCGCCGGTGCCCAGTCCGGGAGCCAGCCGCCCGAGAATCGCACCGAAAACATACAGGACCGCAACCAGTAGGATGGGTACCACCGTGTCAAAACGGTTGAGCCACACCAGTTCGGGGAAGCGGGACCACTCCCGGACATACCGGTATGGGGTTACAAAGTTGGCCCGTGAGGTCAGCCACCCCATGTGACTCCACCAGAAGCCGTGTTGGGAGGGCGAATGGACATCCTGCGGCGTGTCCACGAATCGGTGGTGGTGGCGATGGTGGCCCGCCCACCACAGCGGGCCCCGCTGTGCCGATGCGTTTCCCATTACGGCAAAGACAAACTGCCAGCGCCGGTCGGTCTTGAACGCCTTGTGGGAAAAGTAGCGATGATAGAAGCCGGTAATGGCGAACATGCGTACCAGATAGAGCACAACGGCCGTCCATACCGCCACCGGGCTCCACCCCACCCACAGCACCCCCAGACAGGCCAGGTGGAGCAGCACAAACGGAAGAATCCTGGGCCAGTCCACCTTTTTTTCCGCGCCCTTGGCGGTGATCTCCTCGATACCGGCTTCTGAATCGATCCATCTCAACAAGGCGTATCTGACCGATTTGTTCATGGCGCCACCCGGAAAACAGTGTTTGAGGTTGGTTGAACCGGGAGGAAGGATCTGGGTTGGTCTACAGGGGCCCACAACCCCGTTGTCATTAAAATACAACTGCTCCCTGAATGTCAAACTAAGAGTGTCCCGCGACACGGCAATGAGAAGTCGTCAACGGCACACTGGGAGGAGAAAACTATCAAGTGGTTATCCACAACCGCAAATGGGGTCGATCCCAAGGCATGCGAAGAAATTGACAAAAGTTCCGGGGTCGTTTAAGAACTGAAACCAATGGTGCCCCACGGACCGATTGCCAAATTCATCGTCAACGGAACATCACCGTGACCATCACCCCCTTCACCTGCCATTGCATCGGCGACACCCTGGATGGCCTTCGCGACGGCCTATCCCATTTTTCAGGTCCCAGCCGGGCCGCCGTCGTGTTCGCCGCGGACCCGGAATCGAAGATGTTCATCTTCGATCCCCAGCGTCTGCTGTCGGGACATGAGCCCCGGTTGAAGGAACTGTATGTGGACAACCGGGACTGGCAAAAGCGTCCCCTCGTTCAACGGGGCAGCCTGAAATACAGTCACATCTCCCCTGAAAGAAACCTTCAGATGACAGGCCTGATCTCCTATGGCGGCCGGTCCGGTTCGGTTTGTTACCAGATGTGGTTTACCGAGCATCACCCGGACATGTGCAGCATTGGCCCCACGGAACGGTGGCTGGAGCACGCCGCCTGGCGCTTTGCCCACGACATGGCCAATGAAAGCGCCCTCTATACGGGCATTTCCGGCAGTTTTTTACGGGAATATGCCACCCATGCCGTGCGCGATGACGTGGTCGACCGCATGAACCTGCTGCTGGGATGGGATACCCGCCTGCGCATCTATCCCATTTTGGATGCCATCCTGGAACTCTCCCGGACGCGCGAAGAAGGGGCCTGGCCCCGCGGGAAACTGGTTTTCGTGGAGCCCCAATCGCTGGGACGCATACCGTTTCTGGCCCGTTTTTCGCCGACGGAACAGCCCACCATGGAAAACATCAAGCATGTGCGCAAATTGCTGGCCGCCGTGGAACAGTCAGGACTCAAATTGATTTCCGACGGATGCTGCGTGGCGGGGATTGCGGACGACAGCCTGCCGGACTTTTCCATTACCGCCGAATTCAATGGGGGCCACGGATTCCTGAAGGTGGTTGACGACACCATATGCAGCTTTGCCGATGGCGCCTACCAGTCCACCACCCGGCGGGCCAATCTGGTTCATCTCGAAGAGGCGCTGCTGGAGTCGGACCTCGACCGGGAAAGCGGAAACGCCGTATTTAAAATCCTGTCAACGCTGGTTCACCAGGCTGAGGACCAGAAGCATGGCGCCACGCTGGTTCTGGACTTGAATCGCACACCGGTGGCCATTTCCGGCCAGTGCTTCGAACACCCCCTGGACCTGGGGGAAGCGGGCAACCTCAACCTGGCCAAATCCCTGCTTCGGGTCGACGGCGCCGTTCATATCGGTGTCGACATGCACCTTCACGGTTTTGCCTGCCTGCTGGACGGCCGCGCCATCGCGAGTGAAAACCGGGCTCGCGGAGCGCGCTACAATTCGGCGCTGCGGTTTACCGCCGAGCACGCCAATATCATCGTCGTGGTGGTTTCCTCGGACCGGCCGGTATCCATTATTCAATCGGGGATCGAAATCAGCGCGGCCTGCCAATGGAAGCCCGTGTCATGTCGCATCGTCCAACCGATTCCCTTGAACCACTGGGTGAAGGGCAACGGGGATTGACCCCTTTTTTGCCCTCGGACGCTATCCTTTCCCGCGAATACCGCTCAACCTCCGGCCGGAAAAAAGCCTCTAGTTCCAACTAATTCGGAATCAGGGTCCGTTGGGACTAAAGATGCCGATCCATCGGCCGATAATGGGTTCACAGGTCAGAACCGACCCATTCAGCGACCCGATAATGGCGAGATACCATGCACGAGACCATCGAAAAAAAAATATTAAGTTACGAAAAACAATACAAAATAATAGAAAATGCCATTGTCGATGTCATCTGGGTGGTGGATGTTGAAAAAATGCATTTCACCTACATCAGCCCCTCCATCGAAGCCCTCAGCGGTTACACCGCCGATGACATTCGGAGGCGGCCCATCAAAAAACAGCTGGCGCCCGAGTCCTATCAGAAAGCCATGGAGTACCTGGCCGAAGGACATCGAAAATACAAAATGGGCAGGAGCGTCAAGCGGAAGGCCGAGTTTGAACTGCAGCACAGGGACGGTTCTTCATACTGGGTGGAGGTCACCGCTAAATTTTTCAAAGGCGAGAATGGAAAAACCCAGCTGTTCGGTGTCATGCGCAACATCTCCCGGCAGCACGCCATCGAAATGGAGCGGGATGAACTGCTTCGCCGGCTCGAAGCATCCCTGAGCAACGAAAAAATTCTGGAAGCCGAAAACGAGATGCTGCGGGGACTGCTGCCCATCTGCTCCGGCTGTAAGAGGATTCGGGATAAAACGGGGAAATGGTGGCCTGTGGAAGAATATGTCTCCATGCATTCCCAAGCTGACTTCTCCCACACCATCTGTCCGCCCTGCCGAAAAACCATATACCCGGATATGGGTTGAGCCCCCTTCTGATCCCCCCGGGAGCGTGTTTACGGGCCAACGGGATCAACCTCACTGCGAATCCCTCCTGACTGCGCCACCACCGAATCCGGATCGGACACATTGACCCTCATGAAGCAATGTGTTAATTTTGTCTGGCTCCATCCGTCAACGCCTGCGATCACGCAATTTCCGACCGCCGGGAAAGTGGAAACAACCGTTTTATCATTCGGCACCCTGTCGACGAGCGGATCTATCCCCTAATTTGAGCTGGGTCAGGTGGCACATGAAACTTGTCAGATTTGCCGTAGCGTGTTTTTGGCTTCTGATGTCTCCCCCGCTGGTTTCGGCCTTTGAATCGGGAAAACGGCCGATTCTATACCCCAACGCCCACTACAAGGTCATGGATGAAGCATCCGTCCGGACGGATGTTGAGGACTGTTGGCAGTTGGCCCGGGAAAGCGGTGCCAGCGAAACCGGCGAAACGCAGATACAGCAGCAGGCGGCCAAGGATGCCGCCGCGCTGGCCGTTTTCGGTGCCGCAGCCGCCGCCGCGCTTGGAGGGGATCCCCACCGTGCCGCCGTGGCCGGTGCCGTCGGTGGCGGCTCAGCGTCCATCGCCGCGGGCATGCTGGCGCAGGAGAATCCGCCAGGGGTGTTCAGGGCCATTGTTGAGCGCTGCCTTTTCGAAAAAGGGTACGAGGTGGCCGGCTGGGAATAAGCCCTTGCCTGCACGTTGAGCCACCCGATCCGTCCAGCCGCTCATGTAAAGCGATTCACACCGGGTGTTTGGAGAACACCTTGAAAGTATGGATCGAGCCTGACGACGGCGCAAGTCGTCGCATTCCAGAAGATTTCCCAAGAAGTGCGGGATAACGGCAGCCTGTTCCCGGAAATGAGGCCACCCCGTTGACCGCACCTGGACGCGGGATGGCATACAGCACGGATACCGGACGTCTTACGCTGCCGTCTTCATTTAAAACAACAACTACACACTGAGAAGGGGAGGAAAAAAATGAAACAGTTCAAACGGGGTCTGATGCTGCTGCTTGTTTTGGTTTTCGCCACCGCGTGCGCCCATACCGACCCGGGCGGCATGACATCGTCGGGCCTGGACGGGATTGCCCAAAGCGGTGTTCTGCGCGTGGGCACGGCAGCCAATATGCCGCCGCTGAACATGCTGGACAAATCCGGTGTCCCCATGGGGCTGGATGTGGACCTGGCCGGTTACATGGCCGCTGCCATGGGCGTGGAACTCAGCCTGGTGGTGAAACCCTTTTCCGAATTGCTGCCGGCACTGGAAGCCGGGGAGGTGGACATGGTCATTTCCGGAATGACCATCACACCCGAACGGAACATGAAAGTGGCGTTTGCCGGTCCGTATCATATTTCAGGCAAGGCCCTGCTGACCAAGTTCAAATCCCTGGTCACCTCGGAGGATACATCGAAGCTCAACTCGGAAGCGTTTGCCTACACCGCCCTGGAAAGTTCAACCTCCGCCACCCTGGTGGAGACCATGATGCCCAGAGCCCGCCTGGTTACGGCCAAAGATTACGAAGCCGCCGTCGACATGGTTCTCTCCAACAAGGTGGACGCACTGGTTGCCGATTACCACGTCTGTGTCCTGTCGCTGTTGAAGCACCCCGACGAAGGGCTGGTTTCACTGATTACCCCGTTTACCTATGAACCGCTGGGAATCGCGCTGCCGGCGGGAAATGCCCAGATGATGAACTGGGTCAGCAACTTTCTCAATACCATGAGGGAATCGGACGAACTGATCAAACTGAAAATCAAGTGGATTGAAGATCCGTCCTGGCTGTCGGATCTCAACTAGGGGGCAAGGCGGATAAACCGTGACGGGTGGCCGCCGCGCCTTTGGGCGGGCATCCGTCCACCGCCATGCGCGGCGGGCGGCTCTTTCCACACCCCAAAAAAAATTCACTTAAATCCATCTTCATCAAAAACAGAGAAACCGCCTTTGCCCAGCCCATCACCTGGCGCACCGGCGAGGCCTTCATCCGCCGGAAAAGCGACGGCGCCAGAGCCATTCGGGCCTTTTCCGACCAGCACGAGGCCTTGCAGGCCCTGACGGCCGGACGAATAGATGAATTCGTCTGGCCGGATAAGCCCGGGATCCATCCGGCACCGGGGGCTGCGGGTACCGGCGTGAAGTCAAGGCGATTTGCAGTCCACACCTCCCCCTGCCGCCAAAGGCGCAGAGGCACCTGCCGTTGGGTCCATCGTCACGATCATCAACCGCGGGCCATCAGTACCGTCGACCGCGGGATGGAGATCCTTTCCAACCGCTTTGCGCCTATCCAGCCCATCCAAGATATGTTATAAAATCCTGAAGATCGGTCCCATGGGAAGTCAATTGAGGAGGTGCGAATGTGAGGGAATTCACCAAAGCCCAGAAAGCCCGCCATGCCATACGCGAATTCAAGACCCTGACCGACGCGATGGCCATACGGGGATTCTACCGCCCCTGCGGAAAAATGGGGCGGGCAATGGAACACTGCCTGCAGAACCTGAGCCCTGAAATTTACGGCAGCATGAACGACGCCAGAATCGTGGAACTCAAGGGTCTCGAATACGTCGTGGACCGGCTGCCCAAAGGCATCGAAGAGTGCAACCGCATCATCCTTACCGAGGAAGACCCTTTTAAAAACGACACCCTGCAACCGACCATTCCGTTGAAGCGCCGGCGCACCTGCTACCGGGTGGGGCCCAACGAAATGTGTTTCGTCATCACCCGGGGCCTGAGCGAGATATATGACATTCTCACCCATATGACGTTCCTCTTCGTTGAGGCCCGCAAGATCAACAGCCGAATGACCGATGATTCCGGCAGCCTGACCATTGAATGGACCGAACTGGAAAAAACCGTTCACCGCCGGGAACCGCTCTCGGATGCCGACCTGGATCAGGCCCTGTGGAGCCTGAGCATCATTTTAGGTCGACCCTACCGGGAAACCCGGGACACGTTCCACTATCTTGAGACCAATAAAAAACAGCACGGCAGCAACAACGGACTGTTTCACCTGATCCACCGGCTGGGCCAGCGTATCGATGCCGAACAAAAAAACAGGAACGATGCCATCATCATCTACCTGACCCCATCACTCATGAGGATCATCGGGCAGCAGGAGTATGAAAAAAAATGGGCCTCGGATATCAAACAGCAACTGATTCAGAAAAACCTGCACCGGCGACCGATTCACATTGTCAGTGCCAATCTTCACAGCCTCCTGAATGTGATTTACGGTTTTCCGGCATTGCACAGGGCCGGCCATCCAGCCAGCGGCAGCCTGTACGATTTTTTCCATCACCTGCGCCAGCACCAGGACGAAATCGAAAATTTCGCCGCAGCCCATGGTTTTCTGGCGCTGCCGGACCGGTCCGGCGCACACATTGACTGCCAGATCATCGATACCGGCAAACTGAATGGGCTGGCGTTGCACCCCGAGTTGGATATCGCCATCCCCGAATCAGAAGAGAACGCGCCCGTCATCCTGGTGGTCGATTATGCATTTGGGGCACAAGCGTTTGAAATAATGGAAAATTTACTGGAGTCATATGACAATGGCGGCACCACCGTTGCGTTTGACTTCAGTTCCATCTCCATTATGGGCAAGGCGGGCATCCTGCCCGGTGACAAGGGGGACGTCATGCTGGCCACGGCCCATGTTTTCGAAGGCACCTCCGACAACTACCGGGTGAACAACGATCTTTCGCCGTCGGATTTTCCTGACACCGAAAAAGTGTTCGTGGGCCCCATGGTCACCGTACTGGGCACCTCCCTTCAGAACCGCGATATGCTGGAAAAATTCCAGTCGGACTGGCGGACGATCGGGCTGGAAATGGAAGGCGGCCATTTTCAGCGGGCCATCAGCGCGGCCATCATCAAGGGCAACGCCCGGGAAGATATGCCGGTGCGCTATGCCTACTACGCATCGGACAACCCGATCAAAACAGGAAGCACCCTGGCGGCCGGCGCCATGGGCAAAGAGGGGGTCAAGCCCACGTACCTGATCACCAAGGTCATTCTCGAAAAAATTCTGGTTAAACCGGCCGGCTGAGGGGAAGATGGTTTCAGAAAAAAGCCGCCGTCCAGACCCTTTGAGCGGCCTGAAGACGTTTGTGTTACCACTCGGAACGTCCGGAATGAAAGCACCAGCGCAGTGTGACCGTTGGCCTGCCACCGGCCCATGAAAACGGACAACGGGGAAGCCCAGCCCGATGAAACTGAATAGCCTGACACGCAACAACGTTATCCTGCTGGCCTGCCTGCTTGCCCTGCTCTTTCTTTTTCCCCTTTTCAGGGAGCGGGATTCGCTGGTGCGGGACCTGATCCTCACGGCTGTTCTTTTCTCCGGTATCTTCTCGCTGGATTTTTCCGCCAGAACACTGAAAATCCTTCTGCCGCTGGGGACGGCAACGGCAGCCACGACGTGGATCAACCACTTCGTCGAGAACGACCTGGCCTACCTGATCGATTTCATCAGCACCTTTCTTTTCCTGGTGGCCATCGTCGTGCTGATGATCCGCCATATCGCGCGCAGCCGGCACGTGACCCCCACCATCATCCTCAGCGCCATCAACGGCTACCTGCTGCTCGGGGTATTGGGAGGTGTGCTGCTGGGCATTTCAGATGCGGTGCATCGCCACCTGCTGCTACCGGAAAGCCGATCCATCATTTTCCCCGGAGAGAGCGTTCCCCAGTTTAACGATTTCATCTATTTCAGTTTTGTGACCCTGTCCACCCTCGGCTACGGAGACGTGACGCCGGCCTCCCATCTGTCCCGTTCCATTGCGATATTGATCGCCATCACCGGCCAGTTGTACATGACCATCCTCATCGCGATGCTGATCGGCAAATTTCTGGCCCGATCCGAAGGAAAATAAATGCGCCGCACCCGAAAACTATTCATGGTCAGTGTCCTTTGCGCCGGCATCGCCATGGCCCTGCTGCTGATCACGGTCCTGACCACCCGCCTGCTGGCCAATCGCGAACAGGTGAAATCCTTGATCGTCAGCAAAACGGCCCAGGCAACCGGCGGCACACTGGATTACGACCGTCTGAACGTCAGCCTTTTTCCCCTTCCCCACCTGCGGGCCCGCAATGTTCACCTGCACCGGCCGCAAACGTTTGATGTTGCGGCACGGGAACTGTCGGTGTATCCCCGCTTCCTGCCGATCCTGAAAGGCCGGGTCAGCATCCGACAGATTGTGCTGGTTTCCCCCGACCTCATGATACCTGTGGGTTCAGGACCGGCCAGACCCGCAGTTTCACCGGCATCTGAAGAACACCGTTCCCTTCAAGGCAGGCCCGGTAAGGCCATCGACGTTTTTTTTGGCGCCCTGAAGGCCATCGATCCACAGACGGACCTGCGGATTGAAGATGGCGCGGTGACCCTGTGGTTCACCGATGCCCCGGATCTTCGCATCGGCGGCATCGATGCCCGGGTCGAAAATGAGGACGACGGCCTGTCCCTGACCCTGGACGGCCGATCCGACCTTACCGGACGCCTGACCTTCAGCGCCAGCGTCGACATTGACGCCATGCAGGCCCGCGGGCAGGCCACCCTGAGCGGCATGAACCTTCGGCCGCTCTTGTTCTACGGCGCCCTTCCCGGCGGCATCACGGCCGAAGACACCCGCGCAGCGGCCACGGCCACCTTCGCCGTCGACGGCCCCGAAACGGTAAACGGGCGCTTTGACCTGCGTTTCCCGTCCCTCACGGTGAAGCGCAACGGCCGCACGCTTGACCTGGAAGGGGTTGCCGTCAGCGGGTCGATGGCCTATGCCGGCCAACGCCTGTCGGTTGCCGTCGACACCCTTCGGTCGGCGAAACCGGCATTGGAACTCACCGGCGCCGCCAGTATCCGACCCCGGTCTGCTCCCGGCGGGTCGGTGGTAGAGGTCCGTGCCGCCATGGACAAACTGGATATCGCCAGCGCCGGTGCACTTACCCGTGCCGTTGCCGGCGATCTGGCCGCGATCCGGACCGCATTTTCCGTGGCCAGGGCGGGGCAGCTGACCGATGTGGCCTTTTTTGCAGGATTTGAAACCGGCAGCAACGGGCTGCAACTGACCGGGATGAAGGCCTCGGGCCACCTGGCACAGGGTCTGGTGACCATTCCGGGAATCGAGACCGACCTGGAACGCATGGATGGCGATGTCCTTTACGAAGACAACCATGTGGCATTCAAGAATGTCAGCGGATATATCCGGGGAGCCACCTTCAAGGGGTTGGATGCCGCCATCGATTGGGAAAAGGAATCGACTCTGGCGATATCGACCCGTTCGGTGGCTGTCGATACAGGGCCCATGTACGACTGGCTCACCGGCTTTATAGGACTGGATAAGTTCAAAGACAATGTGGAAACGCTATCCGGGACCGCACGGATCCACGAACTGGATATCAATGGTCCCCTCACCGAGCCTGAGAAATGGATCTTCAGAATAGCCGGGGCCCCGGAGACGCTCCTGGCAACCAGCCCCCTGGTGCCGTTTGAGGTCAAGCTCTCAGGGGGTGAAATCATCTACACACCCGGGAAAGAGCAGGCAAAAGGGGTCAGAATTGATTTCCTGGACGGATTCATCGTTGCCTCCTACCAGGCCAAAGGCATCATCGTCGAAGAATCCTCCGTATGGCGCATCGACGGATCCATGGGTCAGGCGGCCATTGACTGGGCCGGCACGGTTTTGCCCATCCCCAGTCACCTGCAGATCAAACCCCCCGTTGAACTCTACGACGTCAAGGTCGAATTCAACACGACCGATACCTTTTCTTTCACCGGCGGGTTAAAAACCGGCGGCGGTGTTGACGTCCGCGCGGATTTCACCGTCGCCCCGCAGGACTGGCAGTTTCGACGGATTCAGTTCGCCGATGGCAGTTCCCGGGCCACCGTCTCTGTCCGTAAAAACACCCATGGGATAGCAATCGGTTTTTCCGGCAACGTGGAGAAAAACACCGCCGACCGTCTCCTCGCAGACAACCGGGTCTTGTCGGGGCGCTTGGAAGGAGAATTTCAAACGGAGATCAATCGCCGTCAACCGCTGAATTCTTCATTTTCCGGAACACTGGCGGGCCGGGGCGTGCACATCATCCGTCTTTTCCCCGAGCCCTTCGACTTGAATCACTTTTCCATCGACGGGCGGGACGGGGTACTGAAAATCGGATCTTCGGAGGTATCCCTGTGCAACAGCCTGATGGTTGTCGACGGTGTACTGGAACGCAGCGACGGCGACCTGATAGTTGACCTGAACGTCGACGCCGACCGCCTTGACGAGCAACTGATCCGGGCCCTCCGGCCCATCGGCAGCGGCAACGCGGACGGCGCAGGCAAGCCGGCGGTGCCGTCGACAACGGCTCCGCGGGGGGCGGTTCACATCCAGGCTGCCAACGTCACCTATGGCGGGATGACCTGGTCACCGGTGCAGGCAAGCGTCCGCCTGGACGGCGACAACACGCGGATTCAAATTGACCAGGCCGATCTGTGCGGGATCTCAACCACCGGGATGGTGGAAATTTCACCCCGGGGCGTCGGCCTGCGCATCACGCCCACGGCAACGGATGCCTCTCTTCAGCAGACCGTCGACTGCCTCTGGCACCGTCCGATTCAAGCAAGTTCCAGATATGACCTTTCCGGTGAAATCCACCTGCCCCCGACAAAGGAAGATCCGGCCGCGTTCCTGTCCGGCCAGATGGAATTTTCATCGCTAAACGGAAGGATCGAGTCCGACTACGTACTGATGAAAATCTTTTCCGTTCTCAATATCACCGAAGTGTTTACCGGCGGGAAATCCGACCTCGCGGAAAAAGGATACGGGTACACCAAAGCCTATGCATCGGCCGAAATCGGGGAGGGCAAATTGACGTTCAATGAAATCCTGCTGGACGGGAACTCGCTGAAGATTACCGGCCAGGGCAACATCGACCTGGGGACCAACACCGTTGACATCATCCTGCTGGCCGCGCCCCTGAAAACCATCGATCGGATCGTCAACAAGATTCCCATCATCGGCTATATCATGGGCGGCTCACTGATTTCCGTGCCGCTGGGGGTTAAAGGGAAGATGGGCGACCTGTCCGTCGTGCCCTTGCCACCGTCAGCCGTCGGCAAAGGCCTTCTCGGCATCATGGAGCGGACGTTGAAAGCACCGTTTAAACTGGTGGAAAGCGCAGCGGAGTTCGTATCGGAAGAATCCGCCGCAAGCCAGGCGGCGCCGGCCCCCCCAACAGAGCAGGCCCCCGGACAATAGAGGTTACATGCGATGAAATGGTTCAAAACGGCAATGGTCATCCTCATGGTCATCCCGGCCCCTGTCACGTCCCCGGCCATCGCGGCCGGTCCGGTCGTTCATCTCCAGGATGACCGTCTCACGCTGGACGTGAAGGATCAGCCGCTGGCCACCATTCTGGACATGTTGTCCGACCGGGGAATCCGCATCCGTATCGACCCCCGGATCAACCCGACGGTGACGGCATCCTTTACCGACCGGCCCATCGGCGCCGCGATCACCGGGATCCTGAAATCCGTCGACTACGCCCTCATCTGGAGAAAGGATAAGGCCTCGACGGCGGGCGAACCCCGGCTCTGGGAAATCCGTATTTTCTACAAGGGCCAGGAAGCACGCATCCGGCCGTTGAAAAAAACGGCGAACCTGGCCGTTTTCAAGAATCCTGACGGCACCTACCACGTCAGGGATGTTCTGCTGGTCCGCCTGAATCCCAACGCGACGAAAGCCGTCATGGCCGCCCTTCTGGACCGGCTGGGCGCATCGATCATCGACAGTTATCCGCCGCTGGGAATTGTCCGGCTGCGTCTGCCGCATGGCAGTGACGTGCCCGCCATCGCCGGTGCCATCGCCGATTTTCCAGGCATCCGCGGCGCCGAACCGGACTATGCCTATCCGCTGGAAGGCGGCGGCCCCGCAACCGGAGCGGCCGTATCGCCTTCCGTCCCGCCGGCCTCCTCCCCGTCGGCAGCCGATGCCGCCGTGGCGGTGATGGACAGCGGGTTGTCGGTTGACTTTGCGGGCAGCCCTTTCGTCCGGGCCGCCTATGATGCCCTCTCGCCGGGGGGCGACGTCGGTGATGAATTGGGCCACGGCACCCAGATGACCCTCATCGCTTCAGGAGCCATCAATCCCCTGGGCACAGCGGTGGACGACGCCCCAGGCAGTCCGGTAATTCCCATTCGCACATTTGACGACAACGGGTTTACGTCCACTTACACCCTGATGCGCGGCATCGACCACGCCATTGAAAACGGCGCCCGGGTGCTGAGCCTGAGCTGGGGGTCCGAGACCTCCAGTTCCCTGCTGGAAACGGCCACGCGCTATGCCGCCGAAAAGGGGCTGATTATCGTCGCCGCAGCGGGCAACGCCCCCACGGGCAACCCGGTCTACCCGGCTGCCTACGAGCATGTGATCGGTGTGGGGGCCCTGACCCCCGACGGAAAGGCATGGGACCAGTCCAACTATGGTGATTTCGTGTCCGTGTCCGCCCCGGGCCTGGCCGATCTGCCGGTGGGCTACAACGGCGACCCGGGCATTTACGCCGGCACATCGATTGCCACCGCCTACACCGCCCGCCGCGTGGCCGCCATTTTGACCCGCAACCCCGATGCCGATGGCGCAACCATCATGAAAATACTGGCAGAAGAGAAATAAGCCGCTGCGGCGCAATCCAGACGGTCGACGCTGGCATTGGCCGGGAAAAGCCCCCTCCCCCGGACAGCCGCTCAATCATGACCCTGCGCGAAGCGTTTCCCGTTTCACTGCCGGCAGGTCGTTCAGTGCCGCATGTACTCACGGTTTTCGCCCTGCGGGGCGGGCGTTCACCGGTTGCGCCTTTCTTTTTTGAGCGCCTTTATTTTCAGCGATACCGCCTTCCACTGTTCCTTTTCCACCCGGTCGGCACGCTTTTGCTGCCGGAGCGAGAGATAGGCCAGTTCACGTTTCATCTTGTGATAGCTGTCCAGTCTGTCTTGCAGGATCTCACCGGCAGCGATCGCCTGGAGGACCCGACAGCCGGGTTCGTGCATATGCCGGCAATTGGAAAAACGGCATGCCCCGGCCAGGTTTTCGATCTCCGGGAAGGCGGCACGGACCCCGCCGTCGTCATTCCAGAAAGCGATTTCACGCAGGCCGGGATTATCGATCAGCATTCCTCCCTGGGGCATCATAATCAGATCTCTGGCGGTCGTTGTGTGCGTCCCTTTTCCGATACGCAAACTGACAGAACCCGTTGCCTGTATGGCTTTCCCGTAGAGTCGGTTCACCAGCGTGGATTTGCCGGCACCTGAAGACCCCACCATGGCCGCCGTCTGCCCCGGTGACAGATATCCGTCCAGCGGAAGCAACCCCTTACCATCCAGCCCGGATACCACGTGTATCGAAACCCCGAAAGCAACCGTTTCAAGTTCACTGACGAAAGGCATTGGATCCCGGTGAAGATCCGCTTTGGTCAGGAGGATGACTGGATTCAGGCCGCAGTTGTATACCAGCGTCAGGTAGCGTTCGATGCGGCGCAGGTTAAAATCCCGGTCCAGACCGCAAACGACAAACACGGTATCGAGGTTGGCGGCAATGACCTGCTCTCTTTTGGGCAGCGCATCCGGTTTCCCATGTGTGCCCGAAGCGCCGCGGCAGAGCGCATTTGTTCGGTTCAGCACCTTAACGATCACGGAGTCGGCCGCAAGGACCCAATCCCCCGTAACCGGATACCGTCCATGGGGGGGGTGCATGAGCCTTCCGGCCAGGACGGCGCGCCATTCTTCTTCTCCGTTGCTGATACGAAAGGAATTTTTGCTTACCCCGACCACTCTGGCCGGAAGAAAATCATCGCTGCAGCAACCTTGCAGCTGAGCCTGAAAATAGGAATTCCACCCCATCCGCGAAAGATGTAGGCTGTTGTCTTTTTCACCTGTCCCGCATGTGCGTTTCCTGGTGCCCATTGTTCGCCTCCGTTTTTTCTTTCCATCATTCAGGCCGGTATCGGCTGACGCAGGACACTGAGGACTTGACCCGCAGCCAATCGGCACATTCAACAGCTTGTGGATGTGTTAAAGGGATGAAGCGTTGCTGACTGAGGGGGCAGGTGTAGCGACGGCAGTTCAGGCAGGAATCTGCTGGGCAACAGAACGGAAAAACAGATCTGTCTTTAACACGGAATCGTTTGCTTTCCGTATTGCAGGGTTATGCGCAATCGACCACCGGCGGGGGTGTCCCCTTGTCGGCAACGATTGACACAATATCCGTTGATTTTCGAAACATAAAAACCTTTTTCACCTGATTGTGAGATTGCGGCATTACTATTTCGCACAGCAGGGCGCTGTCAAGATTTTTCTCATCCGACCGCCTTTCGGATTAGGATCGGGATCAACGCATTTCACCGGAGAGACCTTTTTCCAGGAATGCTTCCAATGATTTTCTACCCGGCGGCGGATTCAGATTCCAAGGCCAGCATTCGTTTCTTCAGCGGCTCCCCGCCGCCGAAACCACCGGGAGATCCATCGCTTCTGATCACCCGGTGACAGGGAATAAAAACCGGGTACCGGTTGTTGGCCATGGTGGTGCCCACGAACCGGGCGGCACGGGGGAAGCCGGCCATGCGGGCCACCTGGCCGTATGAGGCGGTTTCGCCATAGGGGATGGTGGCCACGGTGCGGTATACGGCCTGCTGGGAAGGGGTGAAACGGGAGAAGTCCATCACCGGCCAGGGAATATCGATCGGTTCACCGTCGAAATAACGGATCAGGCTCGCCGCGATGGACGCAACCGCCGGATGGTGAGCGTCGATCTGCCAGCAGAGCGAATCGAAAGGCTGGCAGAGCGAATCGATGTCGGCCTGGGGCAGTTTGACCTCCAAAAGCCTGAACGGCTCGACGGAAAAAGCCAGGGCAGCGTGACCAAAGGCGGTTTCGACAATCCGATAGCGGTTCATGGGCTCCCTTTCACAATCCGGCGGGATCGTGCCCGGAAATCAGAAAGCGGACGACTGACGTCGGAAGGCGGTAGGCATGGAAAACAAAAAACCCCCGGCAGAAGCATCCGACGGGGGTAAACCAACTTTAATTCCGCAGAGAATTAGGTTTCTTCGACGGTGATGGCGCTCTCTTCGCACACTTCCACGCAGCTTTCGCAGCCGAGGCACTCTTCCGCGTTGACCGGAACGGATTTTTCATCCTGCATTTCGAACACTTCCACGGGGCAAACATCGACGCATTCTTCACAGCCAACGCATTTTGCTTCATCAACGGTCGGGATAAAAGCCATTTTACAAGCCTCCTTTCAATAGGTTCAATTCGTGTTGATCCAATTACCAACATCTTTTTTGCTTTTATGGAAAAGGGCTTATACCAAATAATAGACCCAGTCAAGCGTTGAAACCGTTTTTTTCGGCGCCCAGGCCGACAGCCCGCAAATCCCCGTCAAATGGGCTTTTATAACCTTCCCGTGGCAGGCCACCGAGGGCCGCCACAGGGTGGGTCATGGGTTTTGTTATTTTCTTTGGCGGGCCGCCACAGGGCTTGGGGACAGCAACCCCGCACCCGCGTCACCAGCCCCGGCATCAACGTTCCACCAGCAGAAACAGGGTGTGGCGGATCGGTCCCGGGGTGCCATCCTCCCGGGGTGAAGCGGCGGCGGCAGGGGCCATCCGGCCCAGGACGGCCGCCGGCGAATGATTCCCGGCGCCGAATAGGGTGACGGTGACGGCCGGTTCGGAAGGCAAATCGGCGGCCGGGGCTGAAATGGGCGTTAAATCAGCGGGTGACAGGGTGGCCTGGGTGGCCAGGTCAGCCAGCAGCCGGCCCATTACCGATGGTGCATCGGCAGGCGGAACGGAAAGTCGCGCATCACCCAGCCGTTGGAGATCGAGGGTTTCGCCATGGATGTCCATCAGGGTCTCCATTACCGACCTGCTGGTGGTAACCAGCAGGTCGGGCAGCACGCTGTCGGCCACGGCAAGACTGGACCAGGCGCGAATGCGCTGCCCGGTCAGCTTGGCTCCGGGATCCTCACGCCAGAGCGTCCCAGCGTATGCCTTGCGGTTGAATGCCGCATCGTCGGCATCCTTCATGGCATCCAGAAAATCCTTCTCCAGTGCGTCGACCCGGCTGAGGTCCTGATCGAGGTGGTCGGCGGCAGAGTCGTTCTCCTGGGCCACGGCCAGGAACAGCCGGGCGCTGAACCCCGCCTCCGATGCGTCCGCCAGGGGATCCGCAGAATGATACCGCTGGATGTCGCTGCGAATCCGGTTGATGGTGGTTTCATCGAAAAAAGGAATCTGCCCCTGACGGGCGCCGAAATAACCGGCACCCGGGGTCGACGCTCCCGGGTTCTGCCGGGCCCAGTCCGTGAATTCCGCCAGGGCGGCGCGCACCCGGTCATCATCGTCGACGATCGGTGTCCGGATATCGACGACCCCCCGGGATGCGAGGACGCTCAGGCCGTCGGAAATGCCTTTCGGGGACGGCTGATATACGACAATGGGCCCCACCAGGCCGGCCAGCAGGCGGGCCGTGGACTCCGACAGGTAGGTAAAAGGCATGTATGCTGGGGTCATTGGGATCTCCCTAAATTTTCTTTGTCTGTCAGGAACGGGCATCGTTCAACTATTCGTCTGCTTTCTCATCACGGGGAACCACCCCCTTGGCCAGCAACTGATCACGCAACCGGTCCGCAAGGGCCCAGTCCCTGGCCTGCCGTGCACGGGTGCGCCGGGCCATGAGGTCCTGAACGGCCGGGTCCCGGGCTTCATCTTCAAAATCGAACAGGTTCAGCACCGCGTTGATGCCAGCCAGCGTGTCCAGCACTTTCCGGGCGCCGGCACGATCGAGGTCACCGTTTAATATCAGCGTGTTGATACGCTTGACCACGGCGAACAGGGCCGCCAGGCCGGCAGAAATGTTCAGGTCGTCGTCCATGGCCGTGGTAAAACCGTTTTTGATATCGTAGCACAGCTGATCCAGTTCCGGGTAAGGGTTCCCCTGGCGGACATTTTTGAGGGCGCGAATGCAGGCATCCAGTCGCGCCAGTGTCTTGCGCACCCGGTCCAGACGCGCTTCGGAAAACAGGACCGGCTTGCGGTAATTGACCGAAAGCAGCCAGAAGCGGATTTCCCGCCCCGTATACCCCATGTCCAGCAGATCCTGGATGGTCAGGGCGTCGCCCTTTTCATCCACCTTCTTACCGTCCACCAGCACACGGTCACAGTGGATCCAGTATTTGGCCAGGGTTTTTCCCGTCAGGGCACCGGCAATGGCGATTTCATTTTCGTGATGGGGGAAAACCAGTTCCCGGCCGGCGCAATGAATATCATAATAATCCCCCAGATAGCGCATGGACATGGCCGCACACTGCAGGTGCCAGGATGGGCGCATGTTGCCCCAGTCGGTCCGGGTGAAGATGCCCCGCTTGAGTTCCGACAGCCGGGTCCGCTTGAGCAGGGTAAAATCACGGGGATTGTCCTTTTCATACTCTTCCAGGTCCACGGTTGCGCCGAGGCGGATTTTGTTCAGATCGACGCCCGACAGCCGACCGTAGGCCTTGAAACGCGAAATGTCGAAATAAATCGAGCGCAGCTTTTCGTAAGCATAACCTTTCTTGACCAGCCGGTCGGCCAGGCTGACCATCTCGTCGGCGTGCTCGCTGGCCCTGGGGTAGTGGTCGGCCGGTTGAATGCCCAGGGTGCGAAGATCCTCATGGAAGGCATCGATGTGCATGCCCGTATAGTCTTTCAGGGACATGCCGGCCTGCTGCGACCCCTCGATGGTTTTGTCGTCCAGATCGGTGATGTTCATCACCTGCTTGACCGCGTACCCCCGGAAGGCCAGGTAGCGGGCCAGCAGGTCCGAAAAAATGAAACGGCGCCCCTCCCCCACGTGCATTCGCGCATGGGCGGTGGGCCCGCAGGCGTACATGGATACCTTTCCGGGGTTCACCGGCAGAAAGCGCTCTTTCTTGCGCGTCATGGTATTGAACAATTGGAGATCGATCTTCTCCTGGACGGCAAACAACGTTGTGGAAAGGTAGCGTTCACCGCCGTCGGGGAACACCACCACCAGCGTCCCCTGATCGAGGTTTCGGGCAATATCGACGGCCACCACCAGGGCAGCCCCGCTGCTCATGCCCACCATGAGGCCCTCTTCCCTGGCCAGGCGCCGGGTCATCTCGAACGCCGGTTCATCCTCGACGTTGACCTTCTCGTCCAGCAGGTGTTTGTCGAACAGTTCCGGCTGGTAGGCCTCCTTCATATTTTTAAGCCCCTGAAGGCGGTGCCCAAGGTAGGGTTCCACACCGACAATCCGGATCCGGGGGCTGAATTCCTTTAACCGCCGGGACAACCCCATCAGGGTTCCCGAGGTGCCCATGGTGGCCACCAGATGGGTCATCGTCCCGCCGGTCTGTTCCCACATCTCCACCGCGGTGCCATGGTAATGGGCCTTCCAGTTGGCCGGGTTGTTGTACTGGTCGGTCATGAAATAGGTGTCGGGGTTTTCCCGCGCCAGGCGGTACACCTCCTCGATGGCGCCATCGGTTCCCAGGTGGCCGGGCGTGAGCAGGATTTCGGCACCGCGCGCCCTGAGAATCTTCTGCCGCTCCACACTGGCCGCTTCGCTCATGGCCAGCAGCAAAGGGTAGCCCTTGACCGAGCAGACCATGGCCAGGCCGATGCCCGTGTTGCCGCTGGTGGCTTCGATCACCGTCTTGCCCGGTTTCAGTTCACCCGACCGTTCCCCGTCCTCGATCATGGACAGGGCCGGCCGGTCCTTGATGGACCCGCCGGGATTGAGATACTCCAGTTTGGCCAGTATGCGCACATTCGGATTGGGGTTCAACCGCCGGATTTCCACCAGGGGGGTATTGCCGATATGATTGAGGATGCTGGGGCTCATGACACTGATATCCGTCTGCGATGGGAAAAAAACGGAGCGACATGCCAACAGACGATGCCGCCGGGCTCATTGATACACACAAATGCCAATGGGGTTCCAATTTTGAATTCTTAATGTTGAATGAAGGCATTCTGTCGTTTCAACAGGCCCAATACGTCCATTTTAAATTAAGGATTCAACATTTAAAATTATCGCCGGTCATTCGGGCATTCACTGCCGACCCGTCACATGCGCTGCCAGCGCGGCCTCGATCTGCACGCCGACTGCCGTTTCGTCAAGGGCGGCGTCGATGATGACAAATCGCTGCGGCTGGAGGCCGGCCAGGTCCAGGTAACCGGCCCTCACCCGCTGATGGAAATCCAGCTGCTCCTTTTCAAAGCGGGATTCCTGTGCGTGGGCGGTATCGGCGTGGATCCGGCGCCAGGCACGGGCCAGTCCGGCTCCGGGCTCCAGATCCAAAAGAAGCGTCAGGTCGGGCGTCAAGCCGCCGCAGGCCAGCCGGTGCAGTTCGTGTATCGTGTCCCGGTCCAGGCCCCGGGCATAGCCCTGGTAGACCAGGGTGGCGTCGAAGTAGCGGTCACAGACCACCACTTTGCCGGCCGCCAGGGCCGGGCGGACTGCCGTTTCCAGGTGCTGGACCCGGTCCGCCACGTAGAGCAGCAGCTCGGCCATGGGCGCCAGGTCCCTGTTTTCCGGGTTAAGCAGAACGGAACGGATCTGGGTTCCGATGGGCGTGCCTCCGGGCTCTCGGGTGGTCAAAAAATCCCGACCGGCGGTTGTCAGCCATCGGGCAATCGTCCGCATCTGGGTCGTTTTTCCGGACCCTTCGATGCCTTCAAGAGTGATGAACATAACCGGATTTTTTCATTTCGGAATTAAGTTCCAATAATCAATGTCACCGGATTCATTGATGCGCGTAACTATCAACGGGAATCCAATTATGAATTATAAATTCTTGATTTTGAATGAAGGTATTCTATCTTCCCAAAAACAGCCGGAATACAACCATTAACAATTAAAAAGGCCTGTCAGCCTTCCGGCGAATCGCTCACCCTGGGCCCCTTGTAAAAATGGCGCTCCAGCAGGCGATGATAGGGCGTCCACGATCCGTCCGACGGGTCTTTGGCCACATATTCGCGGATGCTGTTGACCCGTGAATCCATCTCGTCGATAAAATTGAGCAGGACCGCCTCGATGGTCTTGGGCGGTTCGGGGGAGCCAAAGGCCCGGGTACCGTGATGACTGACGATCATGTGCTTGAGCAGTTGCGCCTGAAGCTCCGGGAAATCCGGTACCTGTTTGAGTTTTTCATCCAGCATGGACAGGCCGATGATGATGTGGCTGAGCAGGCGGCCTTCATCGGAGTAGTCGATGCTGCGGGTGTATTCCAGTTCCCGGGTCTTGCCCACGTCGTGGAGGATCACCCCGGCCAGCAGCAGGTCACGGTCCACACCGCTGTAGTGGCCGGCTATCATTTCCGACAAAACGGCCATGGAGAGGGTGTGTTCCAGAAGCCCGCCGATGTAAGCATGGTGCATGAGCTTGGCGGCAGGCGCCCGGACGTAGGCGGCCACGAACGCGTCATCGGCCCAGAATGCATCGAACAGGGCCTTCAGACAGGGCGTTTTCATCCGGCCGGTCATCTCCTTGAGCCGCGCCAGCATCTTGCCCACATCGCGGGTCGTGGCCTCCAGGAAATCGTCGACATCCACCTGTTCCGGAGGCACCCGGACCATGTCCTTGACGACCACCTGAAGGCTGCCCCGGTATTCGCTCACCTGCGCCCGAACATGGACGAAGTCTCCCTCGGCAACTGCCGCAACGATGCGCTCCACCTGGTCCCACACCACCCCTTTGACCTGGCCGGTGCGGTCTGACAGGGTCACATTCAAAAAAGGATTGCCGTCCTTTTTATGGGCCATGTTGCGCTGGGCCAGCAGAAACACCTCGTCAATGGCGCTGCCGGCCACAAGCTCAGAGACAAAACGTTTGGTCATCACAGTCTCCGTATCCCGGCCGTTGGGCAACGAACGGCCTCGGGTTAAGGGGTTACGGGTATATTCCACCGGGCCAGTTCCCTCAGGGCGTCGTAATCGGTCATGTCGCATTTGATCGGCGTGATGGAAATATAGCGGTTGCCCAGGGCAGCCCCGTCGACGTCCGGCGGGTCGTCGGCGGACTGGCTGTCACACCCCTGCCAGTAGTATATCCGGTCCCGGGGATCCCGTCGTTTTTCAAAGTGCCGGGCAACACCGCCGGCACCCTGTCGGCTCCATCGAACACCACGGATCCGGTCCATGGGCAGGTCGGGAAAATTGACATTGAGAAACGTGCCCGCGGGCAGCGCCTGTCCCGTCACCCGGCGTGAAAGCGCTTCGGCAAACCGGGCGGCAGCGCCGACATGCCGGTCACCGGGTGAAATGATGGAGACAGCCATGGCGGGGATGCCTGCCATGGCGGCTTCTTTGGCGGCTGCGACCGTACCGGAATAATTGACATTGATGCCCACATTGGCCCCCGGGTTGATACCCGAGACCACCAGGTCCGGCGGGGTGTCCAGCAGTTCCGCCAGTCCCAGTTTAACGCAGTCCGCCGGTGTGCCGCTGACGGCAAAGCCGGCCATGCCCCCATTGACCCGGGTCTCTTCGAATCGGATGGGCTGGTGCAGGGTAATTCCGTGGCCCACAGCGCTGCGCTCGCGGTCCGGTGCAACCACGGTCACCTGGTGCCGGCTGGAAAAGGCATCGAACAGGGCCCCCAATCCGGGGGCATGGATACCATCGTCATTGGTCAGCATTACATGCATGAGCACTCGTTTTCATCCTGGCATCACCCGCATCGGGTGTCGCGCCGGTCACGGGTCGACGGATAAAACTATTGTTGCATTTTCAGGCAGGATAGCTTTATATTGAATTTTTCATTTATGTGCAAGCGGTTATCCTTCGCCCGCTCCGGCGGGATCCAAGCAAAAATCATCTCTTTCCCATAACGTCTATGTCTTTAATCGATTGATGCGGCCGTTCATGTTCAGACCATCGCCTCCCGTCATACACGTTGCGGCTGCATTCCTGGCCATCCTCTTCGGGACGCTCGGGTGCCCGCATGCCTGTGCGGAGTCCCTTACGAACCGGTTCACCGGCAGTCCGAAAGTGCCCTGGCAGATCAGTGCGGATACGGTCGACTACGATGCCGCCGCAGCGACCTATCACGCCAGGGGCAATGTCATCATCGAAAAGCAGACCACCCGTCTGGTGGCCGACAGGGTATCGTTCAACCACAAGGCCATGACCGCCTCGGCCGCCGGTCACGTCGTCCTGACGGCGGGCAGTGACATCCTGACCGGGGACCGGCTGGAAATGGACCTGGACAGGGAAACCGGCGTCGTGAACGACGGCACCATATTTTTGAGGAAAAATCATTTTTACATCCGCGGCCAGCGCATCGAAAAGACCGGAAAGGATACCTACCGGGCGGAAAGGGGATCGATCACCAGCTGTGACGGCGACCGCCCGGACTGGGTCATCACCGCCCGGACGGTCGAGGTGACCGTCGAAGGCTACGGCAGCGCCACCCACGCCGTGCTCAGGGCCCGGGATGTACCGGTGCTGTACACGCCATACCTGCTGTTCCCGGCAAAGACCAGGCGCCAGACGGGCCTGCTCATCCCGGAGGTGGGTTACTCGGACCGCAAGGGGTTTTCCTGGGATCAGCCCTTGTTCTGGGCCATCAGCGACAGCAGCGATGCCACCGTATACGCCCACTACATGGAGGAAAGGGGCATCAAGGCAGGCCTGGAATATCGCTACGCCCTGACCAACGGCGCCTATGGCGCCATCATGGCCGACGGCCTGCAGGATCGCAAAGTCGACGACGGCACCTCGGAAGCAACCAAGAAGTGGGGCTACGATGACGACGGCTACGATCGGCCCAACACGGACCGATACTGGCTCAGGGCCAAACTTGACCAGGAGCTGCCCTGGGGGGCCAACGCACAACTGGATCTGGACATCGTCAGCGACCAGGACTACCTGGTCGAGTTCAGGGAGGGGAAAAGCGGGTTTAACGAAACCCGGGATTTTTTCCTGGAGACGTTCGGCCGGGACCTGGACACCTACGATGAAACCACACGCACCAATCGACTGAAGGTCAACCGGACCTGGTCACGTTCGTCCCTGAACGGCGACCTGATATGGAACGACAATGTGACCAACCGGCGCTGGGAAGAAACCGACGACACCCTGCAGCAACTCCCTTTCATCGCGTTCAACAGCGTCAAGCAGCAGGCGTTCGACAGCGGCATCTACTGGGACCTGGACTCCGAATACACCTATTTTTACCGGGAAGACGGCGACCGGGGCCACCGTGCAGACCTCTACCCCCGGGCCTATCTGCCACTCAGGTGGAAAAATTATCTGTCCATAGAACCGTCTGCCGGCTGGCGGCAGACCACCTGGCGGATGGACCGCCGGGAGGATGAAACGCCGGATCGATCCACCTACCGGCAGATCGTTGACGCCCGGCTGGATCTCTCCACGGAATTTTCGAAAGTCATGGGCTCTCCGGTGGCGGCAGTCGAGCGAATCCGCCACAGCATCAGGCCGCGGGTGGTTTACACGTATATCCCTGACCAGGATCAATCGGACCTGCCCGATTTTGATACCGAAATAGACCGGATTGACGAGGCCAACGAGATCACCTACTCGCTGACCAACACCCTTACGGCAAGAACGACCAGTGCGGTCCCCACGGCCACGCCATCCACGAAACGGGCCGAATCGGAACCGGCAGGGAGGTCAGGCGACCGGGTTCAGGAAAACCGGGTGGAGCCCCAACTCTTTGACTATAGTCGATTTTGCCGGTTTTATCTGGAACAGACCTACGATATCACAGCGGAGCGGGATGATGACCCCGAACCTTTTTCCGACATCTATGGCGAACTGGAATTCAATCTCGGCCGATATTTGAAGATCGATTCCGATGCCAGTTTTGACACTTACGAAAGCCATTTTTCATCGCACAATGTGGCCGCCGCCATCGCCGACCGTCGGGGGGACCGGTTATGGATCGAACACCGCTACGAAAAAAGCGAGAGTGAATCCATACGCGGCACCCTGTCCGTGAGGCTGGCCGACCGCCTCACTGTCAGGGGCGAATACGAACGAAACCTGCTGGAACGGGAAGACATCATTACGGGTGTCGGCTTTCTGTACGCGGCCCAATGCTGGTCCATCGACTGCTTCTATGCCGAGGAAGGCGAGGATAACCGGTTCTCCTTCCTGATCAACCTGACGGGCATCGGCGGATTCGGAGAATAAGGGATGCGAATGCCAATTGCCTTTTGGTGGGAGGGATGATAAACGGGTCTGCCGCCGGCGGGTTATCGGACAAGCCGCCGGGGCCATTGATGCCATTTCAACCAACAGGATCACATCCCATGGCTGGAGACAAACTGACGCGCGCCTGGTACGCACTGCACACCAAGAGCCGTTTCGAGAATGTGGTCAACGAAGGCCTGGAAAGAAAGACCCTGGACGTCTTCCTGCCCAAGATTACGGTGAAGAGCCGGCGCCGGGACCGGCACAAGATGATCCGGGTGCCTCTTTTCCCCGGCTATGTGTTTGTCAGGACCGATCTCAACCCATACGAACACATTGAAATATTAAAAACCACGGGAGCGGTGCGGCTCATCGGAAGCACCCGGGGCCCGGTGCCCATTGCCGATGGCACCATTGCGTCCCTCAAGATCATGGTTTCAACGGATGGCGAGGTCATTACCGGCACCCGGTTCAAAAAAGGAGACCGGGTGATGGTGATCAGTGGTCCATTTGCCGGGGTGACCGGCATTTTCTCGAGCTACCGTGGAGACGGCCGCGTCATCGTCAATATCGAGGCCCTGGGGCAGTTCGCCGCCGTCAACGTCGATGCCGCCGACGTGGAGAAACTGCCGGAAATATTATCATAACTACTTGACTTTCTATTAAGTTCTATTTTATAGAATCATTTTCAATCCCGTATACACTACTGATCGTTCAAGGAGGATTCATGAACAAACTGGAGCTCATCTCCGCTTTGAAGACCAAGGCTGACATATCTAAATCCGAAGCGGCAAAAGTGGTCCAGATCTTTTTTGACAGTATGGCCGATGCCATGGCCGATGGAGAACGCGTTGAAATTCGCGGCCTATGCAGCTTCTTTGTGAAAGAATACAAAAGCTATACGGGCAGGAACCCCAAAACCGGTGAAAAGGTCACCATCAAACCCAAAAAACTTCCTTTTTTCAAAGCAGGCAAAGAACTGAAGGAACGGGTGGATCAATAAAGAACATGCGAACCCAACATCTGGCGGCCGCCCCACCCGGTTACAGATCCCAGCCGAAAGGGGTGCCGCACCGATTCAACCTCCCGGAATCCATAAAAAATGACGACGGCAACCGGATTTAACGCCATCGTTGGCCAACAGCAACCCATCAAGCTGCTCAAGACATTTATCCGCAACGGGACAATGCCCCATGCGTTGCTCTTTACCGGTGACGACGGGGTGGGAAAAAAAACGACGGCCACGGCGTTTGCCATGGCCTGCAACTGCCGGAAACTCGGATCGGCGATCGACCGGCAACCCCATCCCGATGCCATTATTGACGCCTGTGGTGATTGCGGCCCCTGCAGAAAGATTGCCGGGAACCACCATCCGGATATTATCCGCGTCGCCCCCCTGCCGTCGGTTATCCGAATCGCCCAGATCCGGTCACTGCTTCAATCACTGGCCTTGAAGCCCAATGAGGCGGCCTGGCGGGTGGTCATCCTGTCCGAAGCGCAGGCCATGAATGCGGAAGCGGGCAATGCGTTGTTGAAGGTGCTGGAAGAACCGCCGGACCGGACCCTGCTGGTGCTGACGGCGCGCCAGCCATCGGACCTGCTGCCCACGATCGTTTCACGGTGCCGGCACATCCGGTTTTCCCCCCTCGGCGCCCCGGACATCAAGCGGCTGCTGGCCCTGGCCGGCGGGATTGAACCGGAATCCGCTGAAACGGTTTCCGCCCTTTGCGGCGGAAGCTTCACCCGGGCACAGAAATTGATGGACAGCCGGTGGCTTCGCCGCCGCGACTGGATCCACCGGGTCATGGACGAACAGTTGGCCGGCCCCCCGCCACCACAGATTCGCACCTGGCTGGCATTTTCTGAAAAACTTGCCAGGAAAAAGGATCTTATTGAAGAATCGCTGGAAATCGTTACTATGTGGTTTCGGGATGTGCTGGTGGCCAGACATGATCCGCAGCGGGTTTTAAACCGGGATCGGCTGGAGGCCCTCTCAAGGGCCGCCGAATCGGTCAAACCGGCCCGGCTGCTTTTGCAAATCGATGCGGTCGATCGCGCGTTGAAGGCGTTGCGATCCAATACAAACGCAAGATTGACACTGGACGCGATGGTCCTGCAAATAGCAGGGGCGTGCACCTGATAGTCGAGAAACCATGAAGAAAAAAGTGGGAATCCGGTTCAAAACCGGCGGGAAGGTATATGATTTCAGCTGCGGGGCATTTGTCCTCAACGTTGGAGATCAGGTTATCGTGGAAACGGAAAAGGGGCTGGGCTTCGGTGCGGTCGAGACGGCGCCGGAGTTGATCGAGGAGGGCAACCGACCGCGCAAACCCCTGAAGAAGGTATTTCGAAAAGCCAATGAAAAGGACCTGAACCAGGTCGAGCAAAACATGGCGCTGGAGCGTGAGGCGCATGCCTTTTGCCTGAAAAGCATCAAGAACCTCGGGCTGAAAATGAACCTGTTTTCCGTCGAAAGCACCTTCGATGCCAGTCGGTTGACGTTCTTTTTCACCGCCGACGGGCGCGTGGATTTCAGGCAGCTGGTCAAAATTCTGGTCAAACAGTTCCGGGTCCGCATCGAGATGCGCCAGGTGGGCATTCGAAACCAGGCCAAGATGTGCGGCGGCATGGGCCGTTGCGGACGGGTGTTCTGCTGCTCGTCATTCATGGAAAAGTTCGAACCGGTATCCATCCGCATGGCCAAGCAGCAGGGGCTCTCCTTGAACCCGACCAAGATATCCGGGCAGTGTGGCCGGCTCATGTGCTGCCTGACATTTGAAAACGAAACCTACCGCAAGCTGAAGCAGGGGTTTCCCAAAATCGGGAAAATGGTCAACACCAAAAACGGCCGGGGTAAAGTAACCCGCCACAACGTCATCTGCAATCGCCTGACGGTCCGTCTGGAAGAGGGCGGAGAAGCGGAAATAAGCCTCGACGACATCATCACAAACAGGAGATAAACCATGGCCTCGCCGTTTTATATAACCACCCCCATCTACTACGTGAATGCCCGCCCCCATTTGGGCCATGCCTATACCACCATTGCAGCGGATGTGGTCCGGCGTTTTCACGCCATGTCCAGCGACCAGACCTATTTCCTCACCGGTACGGACGAGCATGGAGATAAAATCGTCCGCGCAGCCAAAAAGGAAGGCCGTACGCCGCGGCAGTATGTCGACCGGATCAGTGGCCTGTTCCGCAACCTGTGGCCGGAGCTGAACATATCCAACGACAACTTTATCCGCACCACGGACCCGGCCCATATGGCCGTCGTGGAAACCATCCTCCAGCGCATCTATGATGCCGGCGACATCTATTTCAGCGAATACGAAGGCCTGTACTGTTTTGGATGCGAGCGGTTCTATACCGAACGGGAACTGGTGGACGGCTGCTGCCCGGACCACCAGACCCCGCCGGAAACCATCAAGGAATCCAACTACTTTTTCAAAATGAGCCGGTACCAGCAGTGGCTCATCGACCACATCAACGCCAACCCCGATTTCATCCGTCCCGAACGCTACCGGAATGAAGTCCTGGCGTTTTTGCGGGAACCCCTGGATGACCTGTGTATCTCGCGGCCCAAATCCAGGATCAAGTGGGGCATCACCCTGCCCTTTGACCATGACTATGTCACCTACGTCTGGTTCGATGCCCTGCTCAACTATGTATCGGCCCTGGGCTATCCGGATGGTGAATTGTACCAAACCTACTGGCCCGTGGCCCAGCACATCGTTGCCAAGGACATTCTCAAACCCCACGGCATCTACTGGCCGATCATGCTCAAGGCGGCCGGGATTCCCGTTTACCGGCACCTGAATGTCCATGGTTACTGGAACGTGGACCAGAGCAAAATGTCCAAAAGCATTGGCAATGTGGTGGAACCTCTTGAAATGAAAAACGTTTACGGCCTTGACGCGTTTCGTTTTTTCCTCATGCGGGACATGGCGTTCGGCCTGGATTCCAACTTCAACGAAGAGGCCCTGGTGCAGCGAATCAACGCGGACCTGGCCAACGACCTGGGCAACCTGTTTTCGCGGGTGCTTTCCATGGCCCATAAATATTTCGGTGGTGTGGTTCCCGAACCGGACCCCGATGTCGAAAAGGAAATGGACCTGGGTCTGGAAGCCAATTCCCGGGCGGCCATCGAGGCCTACACCGCCAGCATGGAAGCGTTCGCTTTTCACAAGGGACTGGCGGCGGTATGGGGTTTCATCACCCACATGAACAAGTATGTGGATGTGACCGCCCCGTGGGTGCTGGCCAAAAACAAGGCCACCCGCAAACAACTGGAAACGGTGATCTATAACCTGTTGGAAGGGCTGCGCATCATCTCCGGCCTGATCTATCCGGTGATGCCCGACACCGCCGCCAACATGCAAAAGCACCTGGGCTTTGCGGGCGATGACGATTTTTATCGAATGGAGCGGCTGGCCTCATGGCGAGGGATGGCGCCGGGCGTTCAGCTGAGAAAATCCGTATCTCTCTTCCCCCGCATCGATCTGGACAAGAGCAGGCAACCCCTCCCAGAAAGCAGTGAATCACAGAAAATGGACAAACCCATCAAGCCGGAAATCAGCATCGACGATTTTGCCAAGGTCGACCTGCGGGTGGCCACAGTCGTTTCGGCCGAGGCCGTTCCCCGGGCCCGTAAACTGCTCCAGCTGGAAGTCGACCTGGGCGATAAACGAACCATCGTCTCCGGCATCGCCGGCAGCTATTCACCCGAAGAACTGGTCGGCAAACAGGTCATCGTCGTGGCCAACCTCAAACCGGTCAAGCTCATGGGGGTTCTATCCAGGGGTATGCTCATTGCGGCAACGGACGATGCCGGGGTGACCGTTGCCACGCTGGATAAACCCGTCGCACCCGGCACCGCCTTGAGTTAATGGTCGCCAGGAACGCTATTTTCGGCAATGACCCGCTTCTTTAAAAAAAAGAACCATACGCCACCCCGACCCAGCTGGGTCGCTTACCAGGAGCGCCTCAGGCGGCAGCACCTGCCGTCCCGCCGCGTCCGGCTGGACCGCGGCGGACCGTGGCTGGCGGTCGGGCTGCTGATCCTGGTGCTGACAGGCGGCTGGTGGGTTTTCGCCGCAGGCATCAACGGAGAGACCGGCCTGCCCGTCACGGATCCGATTCCGCAGCAGCAGGCGGCGCAGCCCCGGGAACTGATCGAAAAAACCGATGTGCATATCCTGCTGGGCAACACCCACCTGATGAACCTGGAAGCACAACCGGTCACGGTGGAATTCGACGGCCGGCCCTATCGGCTGAGCACCAGTCTGGATCTGGGGTTGCAGCAGTATCTGCTCAAACGCATGGACCGGGTCAACTCACGCTATATCGGCATCGTTGCCATGGCACCGGACACGGGGCGGCTGGTGGCCATGGCCGGATTCAACAAAATAGACCCGGACCGGGATCCATGCCTGACGGCCGACTATCCCGCAGCCAGCCTCTTCAAGATTGTGACGGCGGCGGCCGCCGTTGAAGAAAAAGGCTACACCGCAGGCTCCCGGTTCAAGTTCAACGGCTATAAACATACACTGTACAAGCGCCAGCTGACGGACAAAACCAACCGTTACACCAATTCCATCTCTCTGCGGGATTCGTTCGCCCAGTCCGTCAACCCGGTATTTGGAAAAATCGGGGCCCTCTACCTGAAACGGCAGGCCCTGGAAGCTTACGGCAGCGCCTTCGCCTTCAACCGGAGGGTGGATTTCGAACTCCCCTGGCCCACCAGCCGCCTGGCGGTGAAGGATGACGCCTACCACCGGGCTGAAATTGCCAGTGGATTCAACCGCCAGACGACGATTTCCCCACTTCACGGTGCGGTGATCGCATCGGCGGTCGTCAACGACGGCATACCGGCGGAACCGACCCTGGTGGACCGGATCATCGACAAGGCCGGCACCCCCGTCTATCGGGCCGAGCCACGCTTTTTACCGTCGGCGATAACCCCCGAAACCGCCGGTGTAATCGACCAGCTCATGGTCGCCACCGTGGCCTCGGGCACCGCGAGAAAAATATTTCGCGGCCACCGGCGCAGCAAGGTGCTGTCGCGGCTGCGCCTTGGAGGGAAAACAGGCTCGATCTTCAACCGGGCCCATGACGCCCGCTTCGACTGGTTCGTTGGATTTGCCACGGAAAAGAAGGGTCATGAAAAACTGGTGGTTTCCGTGATGGTGGCCCACGAGGAATATATCGGCACCCGGGCCGGACAATACGCCCGGATGGCCATCGAACACTATTTCAAGGACTATTTTGCAAAGAAAGAAAAAACCGCTGGCGATACCAGCGGATAGCGTTCCCGGTTTACAGTTATCGGTTCACGGTTAAAGGAAAACATAAGGTTGAGGATGACTATGGGGTTTTCATCGTTAAAGCCAATATTAAAACGACTTCCATCTTTGCATTGTTCATTGAAAAAACTGTGAACTGTGAACCGATAACCGTAAACAGATACAAAGTTCATAACGCGCAATTTGGCTGTTCCATATTCGCTGGTTATCTATCGGAGTTATATAAGGAGATATATTATGCCCGGTTTTGAAATCTTCGGCGACGAAGAACGCAAGCAGGTCAACGATGTATTGGATACAGGCGTCCTGTTCCGCTATGGTTTTGACGCGGCCCGCAAGGGCCACTGGAAAGCCAGGACATTTGAGACGGAACTGGCCCGGCGACTGGGTGTTGAATACGCCCACCTGTGCGCCAGCGGCACCGCAGCCCTCTCTACGGCCATGGCCGCCTGCGGCGTCGGTGCCGGCGACGAGGTGATCGTTCCCCCCTTCACCTTTGTCGCGACGGTCGAGTCGGTGCTCATGGCCGGGGCGGTGCCGGTGTTTGCCGAGATCGACGAAACCCTCTGCCTGTCGCCGGAAGGTCTGGAAGCGGCCCTGACCCCGGCAACCAGGGCCGTCATTCCCGTTCACATGTGCGGCGCCATGGCCCGCATCGAGGAAATCAAAGCGATCTGCGACAAGAAAGGGCTGATTCTGCTGGAAGACGCCTGCCAGAGCGTGGGCGCCAGCTGCAACGGGAAAGCGCTGGGCAGCTTCGGCAAGGCCGGCTGCTTTTCCTTCGATCCGGTCAAGACCATCACCTGCGGAGAAGGCGGTGCCGTGGTCACCAACGACAGGGCGGTCTACGATGCCACCCATGCCCATGCCGACCACGGGCATGACCACATCGGCAATGACCGGGGCGCCGAAGACCACCTCTTTATCGGCGCCAACTACCGGATCAGCGAACTGAATGCGGCCGTGGGGCTGGCCCAGTTGCGGAAACTGGACTGGATCCTGGAAACCCAGCGGCGCAACAAGGCCGCCATCAAGGATGCCATATCGACCCTGCCCGGCATCACCTTCAGGCAGTTGCCGGACCCCGCGGGCGACTCGGCAACGTTTCTCTCTTTTTTCATGCCCGATCTAGAAACCGCCCGGCAGGCGGTCAAGTCCCTGGGCGCGGCCGGCGTGGACGGCTGCTTTCACTGGTTCGACAACAACTGGCACTACCTTCGCAAATGGGACCACTTCCATGCCATGAAAGCCTCGTCCCGACTGGCCGTCCAATGCCTGGCCAATTGCCCGGACTTCGGCTCCGTGGAAACCCCCCGGTCCGATGCCATCATGCAGCGGGCCATCTCCATGCAGATCAAGCTGGGGTGGACCGAAACGGAGCTGCAAACACGTGTGGAGAAAACGGTAAAGGCCTTGAAAACAATTGGTTAGGCCCCCTGATAGAAGGGTTCGGGGATTCAAGGGGGCAGGAATGGGAGGCAGGTGAAAGGGGTGATCCTCTTTTGAATACCTCGTTTCTTGTTCTTTCAGCCTTGGCACCATACCCTTGAACCTTAGAGAACGACGTCTCTTTGCTTTAAAACGCATAAGAAACCAACAAAAAAGGAAAACGATATGTTTCGCAACTTTAAAATGGTCTCCAAAGTGGTCTTCGGCCGCGGGTGCTTCTCGCAGCTGGGAGATATCCTCCAGGAGCAGCGCCAGGGCAGTGAATCGGTCATGGTGTTTCTGGTGGACGACGTGTTTAAAGACGGTTCGCTGGAGAACCGCCTGCCACGCAATGCCGACGACCTGCTCGTCTGGGTCAATGTCGATGACGAACCCAAGACCGTTTACGTCGACCAGCTGGTCATGCAGGTCAAAGCGCACATGGCCGGCAAGCAGGACAGCCACCCGTCGGGCGTTGTCGGCATCGGCGGCGGCAGTACCATGGACCTGGCCAAGGCCGTCTCCCTCATGCTCACCAACCGGGGATCGGCCGCCGACTACCAGGGGTGGGACTTGATCAAAAAACCGGCCGTCTACCATGCCGCCGTGCCCACCCTGTCCGGCACCGGCGCAGAGGTCTCCCGGACCACGGTGCTCACCGGCCCGCAAAAAAAACTGGGCATCAACTCCGACCACACCGTCTTCGACCAGATCGTCCTGGATCCGGAAATGATCGCCGATGCGCCCAACCCGCAGCGGTTTTACACCGGCATGGACTGCTACATCCACTGCGTGGAATCCCTGGAGGGCACCTACCTCAACAGTTTTTCCCGGGCCTACGGCGAAAAAGCCATGGACCTGTGCAGGGACGTGTTCCTCGACTCCCCCGAGGACGCCGACGACCGGCTGATGATGGCCTCCTACTGCGGCGGCATGAGCATCGCCTACTCACAGGTGGGCATCTGCCATGCACTTTCTTACGGCCTTTCATTCGTACTGGGCCTGCATCACGGCATCGGCAACTGTGTGGCGTTCGACTATCTGGAAGACTATTATCCCGAAGGGGTCGGGGAATTCCGGCAGATGATGGCGCGATCGGGAATCGATCTGCCGCGCAACCTGACGGCCGGCATCACCGATGACCAGATGAAAACGATGGTCGACGTGGCCCTGGTGCTGGAGCCCTTGTGGGAAAACGCCCTGGGCAGGGACTGGAAGACCGTCATGACCCGGGAAAAAATCAGTGATCTCTACCTGAAAATGTGACCCGCGGTCCGTTTCCACCGAGTACCCCTGACACCGAAAAGGCAAAGCTATGAAATATCAACTGATCGCCGCCGTGGCCAGGCACGCCGCATGCACCGTTGACCGTTTGCACCGGCACACCCGACGCCGGCTCTCCCGATTGCCCGCAGTCCGTTGGGGACGCCATCCGGCAACGGTGTCCGGACCGGCAGTGATCCTCTTTCCCTGCCGCCCCAACCGGCTGTGCTGCGGTCTGGCCGGCATTATCGCGGTCAAGGGCCGGGCCGAGCAGGCGACGGCCGTGGATCTGTCCGCCCTGCCGCCTCTGGTCGAGACGGCTGACAACGCCGGCCTGCAATCGGACCTTAAGCAATCCGAAGCCATCGTCGACGGCTATTTAGGAGGCCGGGGAACACACGACACCCTGCTGGCGGCGATCCGTTCCCTCAAGCAGGAAACGCCCTTTCTGGGCATCTTCAAAGATCCGGCGGCTCAGAAAACCCTGGCCCGGCTTTCCGACCGGCTGTCGGGGATCGTGCAACGGGAACAGGCGCTGCTGGTCCGCCAGGCGGGCAGTCTCGACACCCGGGCGGTGGATATCGTCTCCGCGCGCATCGAATCGCTCAAGGACATGATCTGGTGCCTGGATGTGGAACTGGCCGGCAACATCGAGCGCATCCGGTCGTTGATGCCTGCAGACGGCCATCAGGGGGCGGACCGCTGCATCACCGTTTTCAGGCAGATCAACGCCGTGCTCAACAGCATCGACCGGCTTGAAGTCCGGGGCCGGGATTCCGCGGGCATCTCCATCCTTTTTCACCTGCCGGAAGAGACCTACGACCGCCTCCAGGCCGAATTCAACCGCAAGGGGCAGGCGGCCGCATTCGATCAGCGGATGAATCGGGAGGTGCTGGGCAACAACAGCATCAGCATGAACCGCTCGACCACCGATGACGGCAAGCCCAGCGTGGCCCTGACGCTGGTCTACAAAATTGCCGCCGAGATCGGCAGCCTGGGAGACAACATCCGCTTCCTTCGCCGGCAGATCCGGGAGGATGCAATCCTGCAGCAGATTGCCGACGCCGAGCATTCGTTTCACACCGTGTCGTCCCATACGCGCTGGGCCTCGGTGGGTGCCATCACCGAACCCAACTGCCACCCGGTGGACAATACCGTCTCGGGGGACACCCTGAACGGCGGCCCCATCATCCATGCCTGTCTCAACGGCGATATCGACAACTACCTGGAACTCAGGGCCGCCATGGAGGCATCCGGGCGTTCGATTCCCCCATCGATCACCACGGACACCAAGATTATCCCCCTGCAGGTCGAGCGTTACCTGGAAACCGGTGCCGGCGTGGCCGAGGCCTTTCGGCTGGCGGTTAATGATTTCCAGGGGTCTCACGCCATCGCCATGCACACGGACCTGGCCCCGGGCAAATTTTTCCTGGCACAGAAAGGCAGCGGCCAGGCCGTGTTCGTGGGGCTGGCCAACGACCATTACATGCCCGCTTCAGAGGTGTACGGGTTCATCGAGGAAACAGCGAATTTTCTGAAAATGAACGGCGAACAGGTGGTGGACGGCAAGGCGGGAAAAACCCAGGGCCAGATCTTCGTCCTCGACCAGCGATCTTCCGGCGGGCTTTCCGGCATCTCGGCCATGTATTACGACGGCACCCCCATCGTGCTCACCGATACCGATATCAAACATACGGAAATCACGTCCCGGGATATCGACCGCCAGAACTTTCCCCATTATTTTTTGAAGGAGATCTCCGAAGCGCCCCTGTCGGTGGAGCGCACCCTGCTCAATCGCTGGAAAATTGCCGACAGCGGCGACGGTCCGCACTATGTCATTCATCTCGATGAACGGACCTTCCCGGGTGGCCTGGAAGCGGCCTTCGCCGAGGATCGCATCCGGCGCATCTTTTTCGTGGGCCAGGGCACTGCCGGCGTGGCCGCCCAGGCCTGTGCCGATATCCTGAAATCCTATCTGGCCGATCCCGCCATTCAGCTGCGCGCCCTCAAAGCCTCGGAACTCAGCGGATTCGAACTGAACGAGGGGGACGATAAAAACAGCATGGCCGACACCCTGGTCGTGGCCATCAGCCAGTCCGGCACCACCACCGACACCAACCGCACGGTCGACATGGTCAAGGCCCGCGGCGCACGGACCCTGGCCATCGTGAACCGGCGGGATTCGGACATCACTTTCAAGGTCGACGGCGTATTGTATACCTCCAGCGGCCGGGATATCGAGATGAGCGTGGCCTCCACCAAGGCCTTTTACTCGCAGATCGTCGCCGGGGCCCTGCTCGGGCTGAAGGTGGCCAGCATCACGGGCCGGCGCTCCTCCGAATTTCTCTCGGACCAGCTGGCCGAACTGCTGCAGATCCCCGGGCACATGCGCACCGTTCTGGCCATGGGCGAGTCCATCCAGGCGTCGGCCCGTCGACTGGCGGCCACCAAGACCTATTGGGCTGCCGTGGGCAGCGGCCCCAACAAGGCGTCTGCCGATGAAATTCGCATCAAGCTCAGCGAACTGTGCTACAAGACCATCTCCTCGGATTATGTCGAAGACAAGAAGCACATCGATCTCTCCTCCGAGCCGTTGATCATCGTCTGTGCCGCCGGCGCCAAGGGGACCGTCATCGGGGACATCATCAAGGACACGGCCATCTTCAAAGCCCACAAGGCCGCTCCGGTGGTCATCGCCGATGAAGGGGAGGAGCGTTTCGGTCCCTATGCCGACGATGTGTTTCACGTTCCCCAGGTGAGCCCCCAGTTCGCGCCCATTCTCAACACGCTGGTGGGACATATCTGGGGTTACCACGCCGCACTGGCCATTCACGAAGGTTCCCGTTTCCTGCACGACGTGCGCGAATCCATCCACAGCACCCTCGACGATCTGGCCGAACAGGGGCTGGACGTCTACGAGGTGGTGCTGGAAAAAACATTCCGTGAGAAAATCGCCGGCTTCTACCAGGCCTTTCGAAGCAGGCGCCGGGCCAGCCAATTCCCCACGGCCATCACCCATGCATCGGATTTGACCCTGCTGTTCAAATACCTGTCGGGCCGGCTCCCGCTGACCGATTTCGAAATGGATTTCGGTCTCAAGGGCACGGCCAAAAATGTGCTCAACACCCTGTTCCGGGTATTGGGAGAGTCCATCAACCTCATGTCCCGCCCGGTGGACGCCATCAAGCACCAGGCCAAGACCGTCACCGTAGGCACCAGCAGGATCAGCGAGCGGGTGGAGGGCATCCTTTTCGACGCCCTGGTCGATCACGCCCTGGATATCGCCCAGGTGATCAACCGCAACGTGATTGTCATGAAAAACATACAGGGGGTGATCGACCGCGTCAAAGGCAGCATTCTGTACCGCATTGACGGTCTGGGCCTGCTGGGGGACCCCACGGAACAGACCACCATCGACATCCTGAAAAAGACGGGCATCCTGGCCGAACTGCCCTCACGGGTAGAGACCGACAATGTCCTCAAGGGCACCAAACGCATCATTGTCGGCAAGGGCAACGTCTATATCGGCAAGGGAAGAAAAGACGGACGCAGCATCGTCGTCATCCCGGCCACGTCCGAAGATCCCACCGACGGCAGCCGCATCCGCTATCTGCTACTGCTGAACATCGCGTTCAAGGCGTCCATACCTCTGGACAGAAAAATCAAAGCGCTGGGTGGAAAGTATGAACACATCAAAAACATCGTCCAGGAAAACAGCATCCCCTGGGCCGACGCCTACCTGAATGATGTCCCCGTGGACGACCTGTTCGGCCGGTCGGCGGAAAAACTGGCCGAGGCGATGGTGGCACGCCGGGGCTGAAGAGGAATCAGGCACCATGCCGCAAGGCGATCTTCTTGAACATCAAAACCACACCTTCATTAAGTGTATAGATGGATTCAATGTCAAGATGATCATCAGATGCAGAATCAAAATAGATGTGAAGACTGGACTCAAGACCATCTTCCGGTTTCCAGTAGCAAACCATTATAGGAAGAAGAGGCAGGGGATACAAAACTATTGAAACATCTGAATCAATATGACTGACCATTTGTTTCCCGTCGAAAATTTCCAGCATATCTTTAAACAGATCCGTATAGTTATCGGCAACCCGTTTTAAGGGTTTTTCGCAACATTGTTGAAAATGGGCATATCGGGAAGGCCCGCCAGCCAACTCTCGAAATGTGATCCATTTTCCGTGGGGAGAGGTGCCCGAACCGTTCAAGATATAGTTTAATACCGGCACAGCCATATATGCATTGATATGAATTTCAGATGATATGTTGCCATCGGTATCCACACTGAAATCCTTACCAAAAACCTTTATGGTCAGTTTGTTTTGGGAAAACCGGGCGCCCAGGCGTGTCGCTGCTTCGGAAAGATCGATTAAAGAAATCTTATGCTTTAGCATTGCAATGGCTTCCGCTTTATACTCATCGATGGTATTGGGTTTCTCAATTGCCCCTCCATACCGGTCAATCACTTCTTTATCCAAATGTGGACACGCATGTATCGGTTTTTTCCCCTTAAACACGGCCACTGCAAATGCCAGACAGGTTTTTTCATTACATTCTCTACAGTTAGACCCATTCAACAATTTATAGATTTCCATGGGATTATTGATATGTGACATTCAAAAAAATTCCTTTTCTCAGATCTCAAATGAAATTCCACCCCACCGCCCATGGTCGTGGCGATGATCTGGTGGCCGTAGCAGATTCCCGATAGCGGCACCTGGCTATCCCTCTTTAAACGACCATGCCGTCAGTGACTCGGACAGGATAGAAAAAAACTTATTAAAAGGCAAAAAAATTAAGTCAACAAAAATAATGCCGGACAGAGAGCACTGATGGTGTAGATGGCCAGTGTATGCATCTCGTCGCGATGTACCGATTGACATTGTCAGCACGTTCATCCTCAGCACGCTTTGCTTTGGAGCCCCCGGCGAAACCTTGGGCCAATCTGCGATGTGGCAGCACGCCAATGGATTGAAAATTTTTACGAGAAAAAAAAGGGTGAAGCCAGTTGCTGGTTTCACCCTTTTGGATTGGTCAGAAGGGTTGACCGCGTTTTCACCGAATGGTTTATCCAATCACCGAGAAACTGGACGCACGGTTGATCTCGCGGTTGCGGCTGAAAAACCCGATATCCAATGACCGTTTGAGATACTTCATCCGATACTGCAGCGGATGTCGATCATGGTCGCCGCCCTTTTCACAATAGTCGATCAGTTCCGCCATGAAAGCGCCTGCCACGGGCGCATTTTTATACTGGTTGCCGCTGGTGCCGACGGCCATGTAGAAACCCGGCAGGTCGCTTTTGTCGTAGATGGGATACCAGTCGTCGCTGAGGTCATAAAGGCTGACCATCCCCCGGAGCTGGTTGGGAACGGGAAGACCGGGGATGCGAATCCCTGCACGCAGGACCTGAACCCGGGCCTGATCCGTAAAATTGGGGTTGTAGTTGTCTGGATCAACGTACTCGAGGGAATCGCAGGCCGGTTCCTCGCTTCCAATGAGCCAATGGTTGCCCAGTTCCGGCCGGGAGTAGACACCGGTGTCACTGTCGGACATCATGACGCCGTTGCGTTCCCAGTCCACCCCCTCCGGGCTTTCGACATGGGCCACCTCCACACGAAGCGCCCGGGTTTTGATCTTCATCCGGGTCTCCACACCGGCCATCTGATTGATCTGGTGCGAGTGAGGTCCTGAAACGTTGACGACGACGGGTGCCCCGATCTCCATTCCGCCGGCAAGCCGGACACCATCCACACGCCCATTCCTTTTCAGTATCGCCACCACCTCCGCATTGAAGCGATAATCGGCCCCCGCCGCACGCGCCGCAACCTCCACGTTGTGGGCGGATTGTTTGGGGTCGCTGACATACCCGGACTCCGGCACATAGATGGCGCCCGCGATGCGGTCCCGGGTGGGGGTTCCAAAGGCCGGGTCGTCCAGCGTTTTCTGGGGATGGTAGGCGCGCAGATCCGGATCGGGCAGAAACGCGTCAATCGTTTCCGGTTCCAGGTCCAGGTAACCGATGCCCATCTCGTCCAGGGCGGCCTTAACGTTCTCGAGGTTCCGGTTGACCTCGGTTTTGAAAATCAGATTGCCCGTATTTTTATAAGACGCCATGCCTGTTGGATCCGGCGTCTTGAGATAGCGCTTCCAGTCCAACCAGTAGTAGTAGCCTTCCCTGGCAAGGGCTACCCCCTGGGGGGTGGAGTAGTGCAGGCGGATAATGGCGCAGCTGGCGGCCGTCGTTCCAAAACCTGAACCGCCCAGCTTGTCGACGACCAGACTGCGGCGGCCGCTCCTGGCCAGCTCATAAGCGATGCAGTTGCCGATGATTCCGGCGCCAATCACGATGACATCATATCTCAGTTTGTTCATCCGGATAAACCTTTCTCTATAGCCAAACGCGGCTTACGCTTTTTCCAGTTGGGCGAGAAGTTCCCGTTCCGCCTCCCTTCTGAGGCGCTCCAGTTCAGCCATCGTCTTGTCGGAAAGCGCCTTCGGGGTATGGGATTCCAGAATGGAGACGGTCGCGTCGCGGGTGCGGTCCGCCATTGTCTGCCGCCCGGCCTGGGTCCATGTCTCGATGGCAGTCTGGTCCAGCAGGCCGGGCCGCCACAACTCATCTTTGAAATGGTTCATGGTGTGCCGCTGCTGCAAAAAATGGCCCCGCGGTCCCACGGCCTCGATGACGTCCCGCGCCAGGGTCTCGCGGTTGACGGTAATGCCGCTGACGAAACGTTTGGCCATACCGATGATTTCATTGCCCATGACCAGCTGTTCAAGACTGCAGATCATGCCGGCGGCCATGTAGCCGACGTCGTGAATCAGGTTGAGTCCTCCCATGCCCTGGCTTAAAATCGAAAAGGCGGCCTCCAGTCCTGCCTGGGCATCCAGTCCTTTCGAATCAGTCGCACCGGCCAGCCCCCATGTGGGCAGATTGAAGGACTGGGCCACCTCCGCCTGGGCACATTGCCCCAGGCTCAGCTCCGGGGCCCCCATGGTGTTGAGGGCCGTGGTCATGTTGAGAACGGCTGCGTTGGCGCTCATGGCCACCGGACACCCGGGGTTCCGCAGCTGGGCGATGACGATGTGAATGATGGCCTCAGCCGTCATCTGGGCTGTCACCCCCGCCAGGGTCACCGGGCCGGTAGCACCGGCCTGGATAGTGGAACCGGGAAGCTGAGGCATGAACCGATCGGCGGAGACGAAGATGCGTTCGATCGTGTCGTCAGGATAGAAGAGCGGCGCGATGCCCTCGGGATAGGCGATGACAAAAGGCTTCTCCTTCAGGGCGTCCATACCGCCGGCGACAACCGCTGCCATTTCATAGACATACGCGCACCCCAGGGGGGTGTACCCGATAAACACCATCGGTTTGGTCGTGTTGGCCGCCACCGTGGGGAACTCGTTGACATCCGCTGTATTGAGCGGCACGTCACTGGAGGACCCCATGGGCATGACGAAGTCGATATTCTCACAGGCATCGGCCACCCTGGCGCCATTGGCGATGTCGGTCAATCCAGTGGCCCTGATTTCGCCCGTATACACATCCCGGGTATAGGGGCTGGCGGTAGATGTACCGTAGTGGCTTTTGCGACCTTCCACCTCCATGGCGCGACGGCCATCGCGGTCGTAGATGGTCCATCCTTTGGGCGTTGTCGCCAGACAGGCCTCGGCGATGTGCCGCGGGAGCCGAATCCGGTCCGCCTTCACCCAGGCCCCTGCGTCGGCCAGCATCTTCTGCGCCTCCTTATGGAAACAGACGAAACCGACCTTCTCGACGATGTCAAAAGCGGCCTGCTTAATTTCCCAGATCTGATCGTCGGAAAAAATCCGCATTCGGATTGAACTTGACTGGGTCTGTCCCGATTGCAGCATGGTGGTCCTCTTCCTTCTTTTTCGCTTGATTGACGTTCCTCAAAATAAAAAACGGTCCAGGCCGGATCTATCCGACGTCTTCCATCGCCTGTGCGAGCGTCCGATCACATAAGTTCTTCTCTTTCAAATAGGTTTCATACACCCGCCGGTAATTTAAATGGTGGGCCCGAATTACCGTGGTCGCTTTGTGGATATCGCCCTTGGCCATTGCGTCGAGGATGTCATGCCAGTCCGCCAGCGCTGCCGCCATCTCTGTTTCCGAGTTCGGTAAAAAGCGCATGACTTTCCAGGTGCTCGCCGTGATGGTATTCAGCACCAGGCCATACAGCGGGTTTCCAGAGAGAACCGCCATCGTTCTGTGCAGTTTTTTTTCGATCTCGAAAAACGCCTGGTGGTCACCCCCATTGTTTTCAGCGGCCCATTCCATTTTTCTGTATATCTCTCTCAGGTGGCGGATATCCGCCGCCGTTGCCTTATAGATCGCCGACTCGAAGGCGAGGACTTCGATATTGCTGCGAAACTCGAACAATTGACTCAAGCTGACCTGGCCCAAACGGATCATCAGGTCCAGGTTCTCACCGAATCTGAGTCCACTTTTGGGGTCTACGAAAGAGCCACCGCCTTTGCCCTTTCGGATAGTGATAAGGCCCTTTTGTTCCAGAACCCGCAGGGCTTCCCGGATGGTCGTGCGGGAGGCCTGGAACGCGCCCTGCAGTTCTCTTTCCGGAGGGAGCTTGGCCCCCTCAACCAGTTCCGCCCGGACGATGGCATTCTCGATTTGCTGGATGACGTCTTGAACGACGCCTTTTTTCCGGGTCTGTTTGAATGTAACCACTTAACCCCCTCTGATCTTGGCCGTGTTTTTATGGTACGACCAATAAGTATTATTTTCTTGAGGCTACGATTTTGCCGTTTAATCTGATCTGATTGGCTTGGTCAACATTTCAGCCTTAGCAGAGGCCACGCACATAACTATATATTAAATATATTATTATGTGGTTGGCTTCTTTTTAATTTAACCTTTCCATAACGGCTTTAGACCAGATTTGCCTTTGTCGCGTCAAGGTATAAACGGTTTGCAAGTGGAGAAAATGTAAAATTGGTGGTTTATATGGTCGGTCCATAAAAAGAGGATCGGACGATTTCCATTATTCTGAACCACCAGGGCGCTGCCTGGCGTTGGGAAGGCAGTGACCGGTTGGGGGAACAAACGTACCGGGCCTTGGTGCGCCTGTTCATGAATATTGAGGTCTCCCCCAACATTTCAGAATCATCGGCAGTCAGCGATTACTGGCCCGTTCTGGTCTCGCGGGTGGGAAAACGAATCCAACTTTTGATCGAAAACGGCCGCCACCTGGTGATGTTGTGGCCGCCCGTCCAATAACAGGCCTTTTGCAGCAGTTTTGTGCAACCGGAGTGCGCGTGTGGCTGGCCTTGGCCATTGGTCAACATTTCGAACGATCCTGTCGATTCATGCGATCTCTTGACATGTATCGATTTTGGACATCGAATATTTCGGACTCTCCAACGATGTTGAACCCGAATTTCTCATAAAAGCGCACATTTTTATCCCCCTCTGTTTCCAGGTAGGCCTTTGCCAGGCAGGCATCCACTTCCCTGCAGAAACGCTCCATGAGGATGGAACCGATACCTGAGCCCTGCCGACCCGGCAGCACGCCAATCGGCCCCAGATGCCAATGCTGCTCCGATGGGTCGTGACGGTCCCACTCCGCATGCCATACAGACTTGCGCCAGCCGATATCATTTTCATATATTGCGGCTTTGGAGACGCCGGCAACTTTTCGCCCCTGGCATGACGTCATCCGCATCACCCCGATAATCGTTCGTTTTTCTTTTGCCAGAAAGACAATGCCGGGCAATTCAACCAGAAGGGTATAAAACATGTTTTCAATTTCCAGGCGTTCTGTCTCACCGTTGCCCTGAAAAACAGCAACGTGGAGAGGATTGTTGAGCATCGCCACACTGAGAACGGTTGCGGATTCCCGGATATCATTTTTTTCCATCAATGAGATCTGAAAGGTGCCCATATTCGTTCCTTTTGGGGGGATAGAGGGTCGACATCCGTGACGCGGCGCACCTGCAGGGCCCTTGCCCTTCAACGGGTGCGGCGCTTTGCGCGCCGCAGCAAAAGCCTTGCTGGGCCTTTTCTCGACAATCAACAAGAAATTCCTACAAACGGATGTTCAGGTTCAACTGTCGATCATTTTTAAGCCTCACCAGATCACCTCTTAGCTGTGCCCAAAAATCATGTTCTTTTGAGAATACAGCCGACGCAATCGGCTCAAGCAAACCGGGAAACTCGCGGTTTAGAATCTTATGCATATATAACCAGTTCCGGCCCGAACGATCGTCGATACCAAGACCGTATATCCAGATAACCTCAGTGCATGGCGCCAGCAGTTCTATCAACTGGATCGCATCCGTAAGATAAGGGATGACCGGACAGAGCAACGCAGCGGTTCTTACCCCTGCCCTTTTCAGTTCACGGAGGGCTTCAATTCTTTTCTCATTGTCAACGGTATTGGCCTCGAACAGGCAGCGCGTTCGATCATCATTGAATGCCACCGAGAAACTGACCGATGCCCGGTTCATTTTTTGTAACAGGTCCGTGTCACGCAACACCAGGTCGGATTTGGTCAGGATACTTGCTGAAAAGCCTTTTTTCAGCATCAGCTCAAGCACTTGGCGGGTTTGTCGGTATTCCGCCTCACACGGCTGATACGAATCGGTTTGCCAGCCCATATATATGGTCTGGGGTGCAATTGTTGCCAGTTCAGATTCCAGCTGGCGGGTGATGTCCTCATGAATGTGGATCTCTTCCCGCCAATCCGTTTCAGCCTGGTTGAGCGCGTAGCAGTAATAACAATAATGTTCACATCCGATATACGGATCGACCTGGTAGTTCAGGCCCGCTAAAGTGCAGGGGGTCAGGACAGGGCGCTTGCTGCACGGCTTGATGTTCGCCATTTTATCTCCCTTGACTACGGCATCTTGCCCGGATGCACCCTTGCCTGTCTGACATTGCCCGGGAACGATTTATGGAAAAGGCGCTTTTCATCCAGCCGGCAAAAGATGCACTGCCTTGCGGTTGTATGCGGCTCAAACAGCTGAGTGTCCGGAGTACCGTAAAAGCCTGTGGGGGAATTGGAAAAACGGCATATGAGGAGACCAGCGATACGCACAAGAAAGATGCGGCCACCCGGGGAAAAAGCCCCGGGCATCGCAGGGCGGTTTACCCCCCGACTGATCCACAGGTGAAGCACTCCAGTCACGAAGCGCCTCTCATCCAAGCGAACCCAGTTTGTCCCATCGATGGGAACCAATTCGGCGTCACCCTTGCCGCCGCCGCGCTGAATCGCTCAGCCGGTTTCAACGCCGGGCCGATTCAGGCTCAATCCGACCCGATCCTTTCCGGTGTTTTTGACCCGGAACATGGCCTGGTCGGCCAGGGCCAGCAACGCCTTGATATCGCCGGCATGATCAGGAAAGGTCGCGACACCGAAACTGGCCGTCACCTGAACGCTGCGCCCCCAGCGTGCCAGAAACGTGGCGGCTCTGATGGATTCTCGAATCTCGCGGGCGGTCTCAGCCGCCTGGCCGCTGTCGGCATCCGGCAGCACCACCACGAACTCATCCCCGCCATAAGCCACGGCAAAGGATGACGCGTCAAGGCACCCTTTTATCTTCTGGCCCACTTCCCGCAGGGTCCGGCTGCCATTCAGGTGGCCTTCCGCGTCGACAACCGTCTTGAAATCATCGATGTCCAGAAAAATAAGTGAAAAACACCCTCCCCCGGCCTTACACTTTGCCATAAGGGCTTCCAGGGAACGATAAAGATGGCGCTGGTTGTATAGACCGGTCAGACTGTCCCGGATGGCCATATCGCGCAATTTTCTGAATCGGCGGGTGTTCTCCATCCCAATGGCCAGATAGTCTGAGATCAGGGCCAGCAAGGTAATGCTCGCCTCGTCCAGGGATCTGGGATTGACCATTTCCAGAACCCCCAGGGTGCGGCCGGCGAACAGGATGGGAACACACACCAGGGACTCGGTGCGGCAGCCGGACAGTTCATCCACCTTGCCGTGAAAAAATTCATATTGCCTGACATCCTCCAGCACGAGCAGTTCCTGCGTCAAGGCGCATCTCCCGGCCGCGCTCTGTCCCAGGGGCAGCCGGAACGTTTTCATCTGCTCGAGATCGAGATCGATGCTCAGCTCGAATCTCAATGTTTCCGTGGTCTCGTCCAGAAGCAGAAGCGACCATGTCTCCGAAGGGAAAAGCCTGGAAATTTTTTCCATGATTCGCTTCAACAGCCGGTTCGGGTCCAGCTCGGAAGTCAGGGCTTTCCCAAATTCCAGACAGCTCAACAATTGTTCACGGCTTAGCCTGCTACCCGATTTCATTTTCACTCCCTGCGGTCGAGGCCTGGCAATTGCCGCCACCCGTCCATCTGAAAATGTCGGGATCCGGGCACCCGCCATGGGATCATCGACGGACATATCACCGTTAATGGATAGCGCCTTCAGGTATGAAGCATCAAATATAGGGGCATCTCAGGATCAGGATTTTCAAAACAGCCGTTGCGACAGGAAGGAAGAAGGCAGCGGTGAATCACTGTCATTACGTATGAATATGATGGGATGATCCTGGTGGTCAAGCGGAAAATAGGGCTCCGGGAGCTGTGTTTTTTGGAAACAAGCGGCTGCTCTTTACGAATTCAGCGCCGCCGCTCCGTTGAACGAGGATTGAACACTGATGAAACTTGTGCGTTTTCATACACGTTGAAGAGCAATTAAAATTCTCAAAAGCCACACAGATGCCTGCGATGTTGGACGATGGGCAACAAATCGACATCTCAGCAGATACAGGGCGCGTTTTACGAACCAGATCTGAAAATACCAGTTGTTTTATTCAATTTTTCCATTCGGTGTTTTGGTTTGAGATATGGGACGGCCGGGAAAAATTCCCGGCCGTGGGTATGGCCATTACCTTTAATTCGATTCGCCGCGGCTGAACGTTTCCCTTTCAAGCCCCCGCCCCCGGTACTTCCACCCCCGGGGTTCCATTCATTGTCCCGGGAATCCGATGGATTTCCGATTTCAGACGGCCGGCAGCCGATCTCATATCTTTTCGATCAAATCGCACAACAGCCGCACGCCGAAACCGGTGCCGCCGGCCCCGCAGTAGTCTGACGCCTTCTTGGCCCAGGCCGGCCCGGCGATGTCAATGTGCGCCCAGCGCGTGTCGCCGACAAATTCAGAGAGAAACAGGGCCGCCGTGATGGCACCGCCCCAGCGCCCGCTGCTTACGTTGTTCAGATCGGCGAAGTCATTTTTCAAAAGTTCCCTGTAGTCTTCGGGAAGGGGCAGCGGCCAGCAGCGTTCGTGGGTCTTCTCCCCCGAGGCGACAATGGCATCGGCCAGCGATGGGTCTTTTGTGAACACACCGGCAATCTTCTCACCCAGGGCAACGACACAGGCACCGGTAAGGGTGGCCAGGTCGATCATGGTGTCCGGCTTGTAGCGTCTGATGGCCCAGGCCATGGCATCGACGAGTATCAGGCGCCCCTCGGCATCGGTATTGCCGATCTCGATGGTTTTACCATCATAGGATCGAATGATATCCCCGGGCCGGATCGCCGTACCCGACGGCATGTTCTCCACCAGGGGCATGACGCCCACCACCTTGACACCCGGTTTGAGGCGGGCCACGGCCATCATGGTGCCGGCCACGGCGGCGGCGCCGGACATGTCCATCTTCATGGTCTCGATGCTTCCCGAAGGCTTCAGGTTGATACCGCCCGAATCAAACGTCACGCCTTTGCCGACAAGAACCAGGGTTTTCTTGGCACCCCGGGGGGCATATTCGAGGATGACCAGACGGGGTGTGGCGCTGCTGCCCTGACCGACGGCCAGCATGGCGCCGAATTTTTGTTTTTCCAGCCAGCGGTCATCCCTGACGCTGACCTTCAACCCCGCCGACGTGGCGGCCTTTTGGATCATCTCCGCAAATGCGGCAGGACGCTTGTCATTGGAGGGTGTCGTCACCCACTCCCTGGCCATCACCGTGGCGTCGCATACGGCCGCCACCGAGGCGGCCAGCCCGGCATACGCCTTTTTCTGGGCGGCAGTGGCCGTAAGGATGATCTTTTTTACCGGCGTCTTTTCTCGCTTCTGCTTGTAGCGGTCAAAAATATGATTACCCAGGCAGGCCCCTTCCATCAAGGCGCCGAATAGGGTTCCGGCATCCATTTTCAGATTGGCGGCCGACGGGGTGGCAACGGTTATGGCGGTCAGCCCGGCATCGATGCAGAACGTTACCGCTTTGCCGGCAAAGACCCTGAAGACCTCCCCATCAAGATCATCGAGGCTGCCGAGCCCGAAAAAAACGACCCGGTTGATGCGGGTTCCAGCAGGTTGAAAAAGGGTGACCCGGTCGCCCTTTTGCCCCTTGAACGCCGCTATGGTCTTCGCTGTGTCGATCAATGACCGCGACGTCTGGTCGGCATGGATATCGTGATCTTCACATACGGGCACCACCAGGGTGTCCACCTTCACACGTTTCAGATTGACGGTTTTGAGTTCAAGCATGCTTGCCCCTTTCGTGGAGGCCCCGTCAGATGACGGGATGGGGGGGGTGATCGCCCTGGTGGTGCGGCGGTTACGTCGCGGACAGCGCAGTTATCGCCGGATGGTGACCTTCTCCATGACCACAGGCTCCTTGGGCTTGTCCATGGGGCCGGTGGCCACCGAACCGATCTTCATAACCACGTCCAGTCCTTCGGTCACTTTGCCGAACACCGAGTGGCGGTCGTCGAGGTGGGGCGTGGGGCCCAGGGTCACGAAAAACTGGCTGCCGTTGGTGCCCGGGCCGGCATTGGCCATGGAGAGCACACCGGGGCCGTCGTGCCTGAGAGAGGCGTCGAACTCGTCTTTAAACTGATAGCCCGGCCCACCGGTGCCGTTGCCGAAGGGGCAGCCGCCCTGAATGACAAATCCTTCGATCACACGGTGAAAACCCAGGCCGTCATAGTAGTTGCCGCCCCTGGCGGTCTCCTGCCGTCCTTCGGCCAGGTTGATGAAATTCCAAACGGTTTCCGGGCATTCCTTGGCATAAAGCTCGGCCTCGAAGGTCCCCATGCTGGTCTCGAAAACCGCCGTCGCCCGATCGATCTCTTCCTTGTAGCTCTCCTTCTGGTTCGACATTGACTTCTCCTTGTTCATGGAATGAAAAACCACGCCGCGCGCGGACGTGGAACGGGTTGCGTTTAAACGGGCAATATAGTGACGTCTGTCCGTAGTGTCAATGTCACACACACCGGAAGACCGATCGGGTCATCGGCTTAATTTGGGGTGTTTGATATGGGTGGGCACGTCACTGCTTGTTGGCCGTATAGCTGAACTTCTGCCCGCCGATTGTTGCTTCGTACATCAACCCCCCTTTGGCATGAACGAACACTGCCATCCCTTTGCGATAGCGCGTCTCGGCCTGTGCACCGGTGGCCGGACCGGCGCTGGCTCCGGCCGTGGCGCCTTCGGTACCGGCTTTGGCCTGCACGCCGGCGGTGATGGCCACAGCAGAAACGCCGGCGTCAAATTCAAAGTTGCCGCCGGTAAATTCCTCGAAGGCACGCTTATCCTCGAAAAAAATCATCTGGCTGAAAGCCTGCCCACCCAATTGAAAACCAAACGTCGCTTTGAACAGTTTGGCGATTCCGGTAGGCACACCCTGCGCATACACCTGTCCGGAGCCGTATGCACCGCCGATGCCGATGCCCCCCTTGCCCACGGTGGGAAAGACCGCGTAACCGTAGCAGTCTTCGAAGAAGGGCGCGACCGTATCAGACTTTTTAAAAACATTGATCGTACTGGCATATTTGTCGGCATGGGCCGTATTGAAGCAAATCAGGGCCAAAACCAGGGCAACCGGTAAAACCATCCATCGCGTTGTTCTCATCATGTAATCTCCTCTTCTTAAGATTATCAGGCGACTCGCCAGGAGACAGCCATGGCCTCCTCTGAAGCCGTAAATCCCGGCAGCATTCGTTTGCGCATGCACGAGTCGGATTTCAATTGGCCGGCACGGTTATCACCGGCGTAAAGGCATCGGGGCTTCCTCTCTCCTTAAAGGAGAATAGGACGATCAAAAGATTAAACATGAATTTTGAATCGTCATCCCGATCATCGATCCAGCACCAGCGGTCCCGGTAATGAACGGAAACAAAAGCGTCGTCCGGACTTGTCGTACCATTGTGGGCATGAATCAAGGGTTGGGCCGGTATTTTCTTCGACCCACCGGCCTGCCCGTCCGAACCCATTGGAATTTCATTAAAATCAGATACCTGCGTGTCGATACAGGAAGCGTATGCGGTCATAATTTGCATCATCGACCGGTTGAGGACGGCGATCTCCTTGTTATCCAGTGCGAACTTGCCATGCACGACCTTGAATTCATTGACATGGAGATCCAAACCGAGCAGTTTCTTCAGCCGGCAAAGGTTCTCTTCGGCAGCGGCGTTGGCCGTCGGCCGGAAAATGATCACCATTTTGACCCCTTTTTTCTCCCATGAGGGGGGGTATAGGTAATGGTCGGCCGATCGGTGTGATTGCCAAGACCCTGTCACCTGAGGCGATAAGGATGCCCCCTGCGGAACTCACCTCCTGCCAGGCGATGCTTCGTTTTTAACGATTTTCGAACAGTTTCTCACCAGAAACCTTTCGCGGTACGTTTGATGCCCTCTGGCAAGCGTGTCCCCAGGAACCGGAGTGCGGACTGACATGGAGCATGCTGGCACGCCTCTATTCCCTCAATTACAGCCTGGAGTTGTTCGACCTGCCCCCCCATCGAACAAGCCGCAGCCTTTGCCGAGCGAAGCGTAAAATTAGCCCCGACCAACCAACGGGTCAGGCTGTTCTGGGATCCGCTGTTGAAGGCCGCGAATCTGGGTTGGCTGGGAAAAATTGATGAGGGAGGTGCAGGCGGGAAAAGATCTTCTCAACTGCAAGTCCGACTTCCCCGAACGCGGCCGCGTGTTGATCCGGCACTACATCAAATTCGATGACATCGTCAAAAAGGTGATCGACGGGTTGGGCCGCGTCGGGATCGCCGCTGCGCAAGCCGGTATCAGGTCGCCATCGACGAAAGCAGATCCAGCTCCCGGTCATACCGCTCAACCACAGAGGGCCAGGCGTGGCGGGCCATCATCCCGGAAAGCACCTTCCGGTCACCGGCAAATCGCCCCGGATGCCGCAGGATTTCAGCGAGTTTTTCCACCAGGTCATCTTCGCCCCGATAGAGAAACGCGTCGTGGAATTCTGGGGGCAACACTTCGGGATAGGAGAGCCGGTCCGGCAGCAGCGGCAGGCAGCCGTGGCGCATGGCCTCCACCACGGAAATGCCGAAGTTCTCCTGATTGGCGGTGCTGACAACGGCGGCTCCCTTTTTCAGCCACTCCTGATACGCCCCCCGGGATTCGACGAACCCGTAGTGAACGATCTTCTCACCGAAACGGGATCGGGCGGCGACAAACGCCTTTGGCTGGACCTGGTAGTTCTCACCCAAAAGGGCAATCCGGAAGTCGATCCCCATGCAGTCCACACGGTCCAGGGCGGTAAAAAAAGCCTCCGGATTCTTGTCAAACTCCCAGCGGTGGTTCCAGACGATCAACGGCGGCCCCGGTGGCAGCGGTGGAAGGGGAACGGGCGCTGCGTCAAAACGGCACCCGGGGTGGAGAACACCGGCCTTTTTGCGGATGGCGTCGACGGCCCAGTGGGGTTTGAACTCCGGCATCCGGCCGATAAAACCGGGCAGGGCGGCAAAAAACTGATCGTAGTGGAACCGCGAATTGAACAGGACCCGGTCCGCACAAAGGGCCGTGGTGATATCGGTAAAACCGAACTGCATGTCCATGCGTTCCCCCGGCGCCAGCGGATAGGTCAACTGGTTTTCGTGAAAATAGACCAGCGTCGGCGGGCGGCGGCCGGGGCACAGGGCGGTGAAATCGGACAGGCTCATCAGGCCGCTGGTAATGATCCCGTCGTAGGCGGACACGTCGTCGATGGTGCGTACAAAGTGAAGGGCGGCACCGCGCATGCGCCACTTCCAGAACCGGGCGGGAAGCGTCATCAGGTGTATATCGTGCCGCGAGTGGGCCGCCAGCCCCCGGGCAAAATCCTGGTGGGACCCCCCGTAAAACGGTTCAATGAAAAGAAAACGCATCGGGGATGAGTTCCTATGCGATCCCGGCGGATTTGGCCAGACGGGAGAGTTCCTCGAACGCCAGATCTTCCACACAGGCATGCCCCGGCCTGTCCAGAAAAACGAAATGGATCCGGTCGCCTTCACGCTTCTTGTCTTTTCTCATGGCCGCCAGCATGGCGGACACCGCCACGGGAGGCCGGACCGGCAGCCCGTAACTGTGGACGATCCGCTCGAGGCGCCGGGCGTCGTTTCTGCCCAGCAGGCCTTTTTCGACGGACAGCCGGGCGGCCAGCACCATGCCGATGCCCACGGCTTCACCGTGGGGAATGCCGGTCAGCTTTTCAAGGGCATGCCCGAAGGTGTGTCCGAAATTGAGCTTGCGCCGCTCGCCCTGCTCCCGCTCATCGCGGGTGACCACCCCGGCCTTGATCTCCACGGAGCGGTAAACCAGGTGCCGGATAATGGCCGCATCCAGATCCAGGGCGGCGTCCCGGTGGTTTTCGAGAAAGTCCAGCATGGACGGGTCGGCAATGGCCCCGTGCTTGATGATTTCGGCAAAACCGCAAAGCAGTTCCCGAACCGGCAGGCTTTTGAGCAACCCCAGGTCACAGATGACGAAATCGGGCTGATTGAACACGCCCACCATGTTCTTATAGCCACCGAAATTGACCCCGTTCTTGCCCCCCACGCTGGCATCCACCTGCGCCAGCAGGGTGGTCGCGACAAACCCGAAACGGGCGCCGCGCATGTACGTGGAGGCCGCGAAACCGGCGATATCGCAGACGATCCCGCCTCCGAGGCCCAGGATGAAAGTGGACCGGTCCGCCTCCAGGTCGACCAGACGGCTGAAAATGGTCGTCACCGTTTCCAGGGTTTTGATCTTCTCCCCCACGCCAATGGCAATGACCGGACAGTCGGGAAACTGATCCCGGTATAGACCTTCGACCGTGCTGTCGGTGATGATCACCGTCCGCCGCGCCTCGATATACCGTTTCAGGTTGGCGATGGATTCTCCCACCATTATCTGGGAAGATCCGGATGCACCTCTGACCAATAATTTTTTCATAACCAGACCACCATTGGATGTATGTGATGGTAGAACCGGCAGGAGAAGCCAGCGCGTCCCATGTCGTTGCTTCCTTTAGCACAGCAGGACCGGATGGAAAAGCCAAACCGGTGAATCCGCCATCGACCAAAATCCATCCGCCGCCAGGCTCCGGCGGATTAACGCTTGAAGTCCTCTTTTCGCAGGCCCAGCCGCTTCATTTTGTTGTAAAGGCCCCGGGAATGGATCCCGGCGATGCGGGCCGCCTGGTTGACCCGGCCCTTTGTTTTTGACAGGACCCGTTCAAGGTAAATCCGCGTCACCCTGTCCATCACCTCCTGCTGGATTTCAGGAAGGGTCCTGCTCAACAGGTCGTCGGCTTCCAGCATCATTCCCTGCATGGGCGTTCCATCGGCAACCCCATCGCCATGGAACACATTGGGCAGTTCAGCCATACCGATCACCGGGTTGCGGCACAAGAGGATGGCCCGTTCGATAACGTTCATCAATTCGCGCACGTTGCCCGGCCAGTCATAGCGGCACAGGGCGCTGAGCGCCGGTTCGGAAAAACCGCTGATTTCCCGGCCGATCTTGTAGCGAAACAGGGTGGTAAAGCGCCTCACCATTGCGGGAATATCTTCCTTGCGATGGCGCAGGGGCGGTATCGTAAGCGTCAACACGCTCAGTCGGTAATACAGGTCCTGCCTGAAGGTTCCCTGGGTGACAGCCGATTCCAGATCCCGGTTGGTCGCGGCGATCACCCGGACATCCAGTTCGACAATGTTTTCTCCCCCCAGGGGTTTGACTTCATAATCCTGCAGGACGCGCAGCAGTTTGGTTTGAAGATGCAGGGGCATTTCGCCGATTTCATCCAGGAAGATGGTTCCTCCGTGAGCCAGTTCAAAGGCACCCCGGCGATAGCGCAGCGCACCCGTAAAGGCCCCCTGCTCGTGGCCGAACAGTTCGCTCTCGAGCAGGTTCTCGGGCATGGCCGCCATGTTGATGGAAATGAAGGGGCCCACCGAACGGGGACTCTGGGCATGAATGGCCCTGGCCAGGTGCTCCTTGCCGACACCGGTTTCACCGGTCAGCAGGATGGGGGAGTCACTGGGAATAATCTGCTGGACGTCCTCGATGAAAACCTGCATGGCCCGGCTTTCCATGACAAAGTCCGAAATCTTCGGTTCGACAATGCCCCTCCGGTCAATGCGTTTGCGCTGGATGAACTGGCGTCGGGATTCCAGGGCCGAATCGATCGCCTCGTAAAGACGGGTTCGCGACAAGCCCGCGTACAAAACGACATCGGCCCCGGCCGCAGCGAGGTGGGCGTGTTCCTCCAGGGATTCGCTGCCATGAATGATGATCGTGGTGGGGCTTTCCGGCAGATCGTTGAGAATGGCAATGCCGTTTTCGATCGGACGAAGGACATAGGCGTCGCTGATGACGATGACATCCATACCGCTGCGTAATGCATGCTGCCATACCGAACGGGGTGGACCGAACACCTCCACCCGGACATCGGTATCCGAAAGTTTCTTTGCCAGATAGCGTTGCAGGCGACTGTCCTTAATCGCTACCCCTACCCGGATAAGCATGCCGGCACCTCCACGCTCACGGAATCATGGTACAGCCTCTGATCGAAAGCCAATGTACTGCCATCTCAAAAAAAAAGCAAAATAATACCGAAAAAAACCGTTCAAATTAGCGTTCGCAAGGTGATAATACTTTCAACAAGCTGTATTTATAATTAAAAAAAGAAAATTCGGCGACCTTTGATCCTGGGGTACGACACGACATCGACGAAAGGAGGCAAAATCAGCATTAATATACCTAAAAATACAATAAAAGGCAAAATTATGCTTAATTTTACCCGAAAAATCTCCGCATGATAGCCACGGCAAAACATTTTTATATTGAAATACAAATGGGTTAAATAATTTTTCAGACTATGGCACGATCCGTGATAAGGCGAAGACACTTTCACGGAAGAAAAATAATAAAATCAACCCGAAGACGGAGATGCAGTCGCAATGACCTGGCAGGAAGACGACGAGGGCTATGAAGACAAAACCGGCACCCGCCCCAGGCGGCCCCAGCGGACCAAGTTCAGGCCCGTCGAGGACATTGAGGATACGGTGGCTCACCGTGAGAAGCGATCAAGCAAACGGTCGCACCGCCAGAAAACGGTCAAGGATGAGTTCTGGCCCGATACCGACGTATAACGAGGTAAGGAGCACGCGCCATGATTGACGTCAGCGTCTGTACCGATTTGGGAGAAATCCATCGACTGTGGCAGCGGCACTGGCCCCGACGGTGTCTGTTTGACCTGTGGCCGGTGAGGGCCTGTTTCCAGAAACGGTTCCAGCATGCGCCGCATGTGCTTGTCGCCAGGAGAAAAGGTCAATTCTGCGGGATGCTGGCCCTGAGCTGGATCGATGAAGGGCATTACTACGGGCATTTTCCGGGCGAATTGTGGCACGGTAAAACCTGGCTGGAGCAAAACCGCATCCTCGCCGCGGATGAAGAATCGTTCCAGGCCCTGTGGGAGGCAGTTCCCGATGTGGCCCGGATCCGCTATCTGCACCCCGACGGGTATCTGCCGGAGAATGCATCGGTCACCATGGACGAGGTGGGGTACCTGTTTCGGCCGCCTCAGTATGACTACGATTTCACCCGCTATCTGGGTCAGTTTTCAGGAAAAACCCGGAAAAAGTTCCGCTGTGAGATCGACCGGCTCAACAGGCGGGGCGTATCCTTTCGCTACGATACGTTGTCCGACGTCGACCGGTTGTTCCGCCTGAACCTGGACGGTTTCGGTGACGACTCCTATTTCAGCGACCCACGTTTTCTGGGTGCGTTCGAAGACATGGTCGTATGGCTCAGCCGGCATCAGCTGCTGCGGGTGACCACGGTGCTGGTCGGCGGAGAAATTGCCGCGGTGGATATCGGCGCGGTCTGGAACGGTATCTATACGGTAGTGGCGGGAGGAACCGGCAAGGGTTTTCCCGGGGTTGCCAAGCTGATCAATTTCCACCACCTGGAATGGGCCTGCCGCCGGCAGATGCGCGAGGTGGATTTCCTTTGTGGTGAATTCAACTGGAAGAACCGCTTCCACCTGACCCCCCGTCCGCTTTACCAGATGTCGAAGCTCGTCAGCATCGACGGCGCGGGTGAACCGGCTTATGCATCGCAGCAAATCTGTGCCGCCTGCTGACCGGCGGGTCCTGGTTGTCGGCACCACAGCCGATTACATCCAGTGGCTTCGGAGGTGCCGTCCGGGTCAGGTCCTGTTCCTGACCGATCCGGCCATACGGCGTGAGGCGGATGAACCGGCGCCCTCCGCCGAGGAAGAGCTCCTGTGCGACCTGGCCGATGCGCACCATGTTCGCGACGCCCTGGCCGGCCACCTTCAAAAATGGCACATGGCGCTGGACGGCATCGCCTGTTATGACTGCGAGTCCATGGCCCTGGCCGCCCGACTGGCCCGCGTGTTCACCCTGCCCTACCCCGGTGTGCAGGCGGTCGACAACTGCCGCGACAAGAACCGGTCCAGAGTCCTGTGGCGGAAACATGGCCTGGATACGCCCGACGTTCGCAGGATCGACTCAGCGGATGACGCCATCGATTTTTTCCGGCAAACGGATGGGCCCTGTGTATTGAAACCCCTGAGCGGCAGCGGCAGCGAGCTGATTTTCAGGTGCGACAGCCAGGACGATTGTGACCGCCATTACCGGCGCATCGTGCAGGGGCTGGCGCGCCGCCGGGATCACCGCCTGTACCAGCCCCTGGCGGGGGGCGCCCCCGCCATTATCGCAGAGACGTTCGTCGGCGGTGAAGAATACAGCTGTGATTTCGTGCTGCAGGACGACCGGGTAACACCGATCCGTCTGGCCCATAAGATAGGCTTCCCACAGGATCCTTTCGGAACGGCCAAGGCCTACGTCCTGCCGGGCACCTGGCCCGAAGCGATCGATCCGGGCCAATTCGAACGGACCCTGTACCAAAGCGCCCGGGCCCTGGGGCTGGAGCGGGCCGTCTGCATGCTGGACTTTATCGTAAAGGACAAAAGGATGGTCCTTCTGGAGCTGGCCCCCCGGCCCGGCGGGGACTGCCTGCCGTCGCTGGTGCGCCGATGCTACCGCCTGGACACCCTGCAGCTGATGCTCGATTTTGCCCGGCGGCAGCCGCTCGGCGTGCGCCCCCTGCCGGTGCATCCACCGATGGTGGGGCTGCGGCTGCATGCCGAAAAGGAGGGCGAGCTGGTGGGTATCGACACCCGCGATCTGGGAAAGGATCCGCGTGTGCGGGAAATCCACCTGATCCGCAAACCCGGCCATCGCATCCAACGCCCCCCACAGGACTACGATGCCTGGTTGCTGGGCCATGTCATCTTTGAGCCTGACCCCCACACCGATATTGCCGCCCAATGCCATATGCTGGGCGACAAGTTGACCGTCAAGGTGGCCTGATGCCGATGAATCCGGATGAACGCTCACCGGATCCGCTGCTGGCCCCGGAACGGCTGCAGGCCTTCGTGCGCACGTATTTTGACCGGGGCGACCGGTATCTGAAGATCCTTGAAAAGCACCCGGCCCCGATTTATCTCCAGGAATCGGCGGTATTGCGGGCCAGCGCGGCACGGATGAAGCGCGCCTTCCAACAGCGCCTGCCCGAGGTGGGCTTTTATTTCGCGGTAAAAAGCAACAACCACCCCCGGATGGCCGGGATACTGATCGAAGAAGGCTTCGGCCTGGACGTGTCCAGCGGGCAGGAACTGGAGATGGCCCTTTCCCTGGGCGCGCAGGACATCGTTTTCAGCGGCCCGGGAAAAACCGGCGCGGAATTGTGCCTGGCGGTAGCCCACGCCGACCGGGTGGTGCTGCTGCTGGACAGCTTCGGCGAACTGGAACGGCTGGCGCCCCTGGCCGCTTCGATGAAGACCACCATCCGCTGCGGGGTGCGGTTGACCGTCAACCCCACCGGCCTGTGGCGCAAGTTCGGGATTCCCCTGCACGATCTGCCGGCATTTATGGACGCCGCCCGGCGGCATTCCCGGGTGGCCCTTTGCGGATTGCAGTTTCACAGCAGCTGGAACCTTTCGCCGGCGCCCCAGATTGCGTTTATCGGCAAACTGGGAAGCGCGCTGGCCGCAATGCCGGCGGCGGCGCGCGCGCAGATTGAATTTATCGATATCGGCGGGGGATACTGGCCGGAACAGGGCGAGTGGCTTCAGGCGGCAGGAACGGATCAGGGAAAGCGCCGCCAGGCATTGGGCCGGCCCACCGAAGGGCACGACGTCCATTATCATCTGCCGGCAACGTCCATCGACGGCTTTGCCGAAGCGCTGGGCGATGCGGTCCGAACGCACCTGCTGTCGATCGCTGCCTGCCGGATCTGCCTGGAGCCGGGGCGCTGGATATGCAACGATGCCGTCCACCTGCTGCTCTCGGTGGTCGATAAAAAAGCACCGGACCTGGTGATCACCGATGCCGGCACCAACACCATCGGCTGGGAACGGTTCGAGACCGACTACTTCCCGGTGCTCAACCTGACCCGCCCGTCGCTGGAGGAAAAGCCCTGCCACATCCTCGGCTCCCTGTGCACCCCGCATGACGTGTGGGGCTATACCTATTTCGGTACGGATATCCAGCCCGGGGACATCCTCATGATTCCCACCCAGGGGGCCTATACATACAGCCTCAGACAGACCTTCATAAAACCGCTGCCGTGTGTTATTACCATTTAGCGACCATGCATACACAAATGGCATCTTGAGAAACACCGGAAACGGTAATTTCATATGAACGGCGACCCGTGACCACCTCTTTCCCTTTCGATATCGGCCCCCAGCCGGACAACACCACCTGCGGTCCAACCTGCCTGCATGCCGTCTATCGGTATTTTGACGACCCAATCGGCCTGGCATCGATCATTGCCGACGTGCCCACGCTGGACGGCGGCGGCACCCTGTCGGTCTATCTGGCCAACCACGCCCTGCGCCGCGGGTACCGGACCACCATTTTTCCATACAACCTGCAGATCTTCGATCCGACCTGGGCTGATGCGGCCCCGGGCGATATCGCCGGGAAGCTCCGCCGGCAGCGCACCCTCAAACCGGACCTGCCGGAAATCGATCGCCTGACCGACGCCTATCTGGACTATCTTCAGCTTGGCGGCCGACTGAAATTCAAGGTGCTGACGGTTGCCTTGATCCGGCACTATCTCAAACGCGGAATCCCGATCATGACCGGCCTGAGTGCCACCTATCTGTATAACACGCCACGGGAATACGATGTGGACGATCAGGTGGTTTATGATGATGTCCGCGGCGAATCCGTCGGTCACTTCGTCGTCCTGGCCGGTTACAATCGCGACACCCGCCGCGCCCTGGTCGCCGATCCGTTTCTTTCCAACCCCATGGCGGACGGACAGCACTATTCCGTCGACATCGACCGTCTGGTGTGCGCCATCATGCTCGGCATCCTGACCCATGACGGTGATCTGCTGATCATTCAACCACCTAAAACAAAGAAAAAAGGAGTGCTGGCATGCACATCACGTTTTACGGAGCGGTAAGGGAAGTGACCGGTTCCATGCACCTGTTGAGCACCGAGCAGGACCGGATCCTGCTGGATTGCGGCATGTATCAGGGACGACGAAAAACCGCCGCCGAAAAGAACCGGGTCCTGCCCTTCGATCCGGGAATTCTCACCAACATGGTGCTCTCCCACGCCCACATCGACCACTCCGGCCGTATTCCCCTGATCACCAGAAACGGGTTCAACGGCAGGATATACTGCACCCGGGCCACCGCCGATGCCTGCGGCTACCTGCTCCCCGACTCGGCCCACATCCAGGAGAGCGACGCCGAATACCTCAACTACAAAACCGTCCGTTCGGCCCTGTCCCAGATGCGGCCCGGCGAGGCCGGCAAAACCAGCAAGCGCGAGCTTCAGGAGATCAAGCGGCTGCTGAAAAAAAACAAGCACGGGCTCAACGCCGAGGTAATCAACGACTATATCAAAAAGTTCCACCTGGAGGGGGTCGAGCCCTTATACACCACGGCGGATGCAGACCGGGCCCTCAAGGCTTTCGAAGGCATCCCCTACCGCACGCCGGTCACCATCGGCAACAACATCACCTGCACCCTCTTCGAAGCCGGTCATATTCTGGGATCGGCCATATCCATGATCCGCTGCGACGACAACGGCCGGTCCCGCACCGTCTGCTTCACCGGTGACATCGGTCGCTACGACAAGCCCATACTGCGGGACCCGGCCAGTCATTTCAACGGACTCGGCAGCGATGTGGATCTGATGATCATGGAAAGCACCTATGGGAACCGGGACCACGAACCGGTGATCGACCTGCGTCCCCGATTGAAAAAGGTGCTCAACGAAACCTTCGACCAGGGCGGCACCGTGCTGATCCCCTCCTTCGCCTATGGCCGGACCCAGGAACTGCTCTACGTGATCCACGAACTTTACGACGCCGGTGAGGTGCCGGCCATGCCGGTATACGTTGACAGTCCCCTGGCCACCAATATCACCAAGGTGTTCGGCGAACATCCGGAAGTCTACGACGCGGAGACCCACGAGATCTTCCTGCAGCAGGGCAAAAACCCCTTCGCCTTCCGGCAGGTGCAGTTCACCGCAAGTGTCGAAGCCTCCATGGCGCTCATGCGCGAGGAAAAGCCCCACATCGTCATTTCCGCCTCGGGCATGTGCGAGGCCGGTCGCATCCTGCACCACCTGCGCTACAAGATCCACAATCCCAAAAATACCATTCTCATCGTGGGGTATATGGCCAACCATACGCTGGGGCGGCGTATCCTGGAGCAGGGAACCGCCTACGACGAATCGGGCCGCAAGGGGGAGGCACCCATCGTCAGGATCTTCAACAAGGAGTACCCGCTGGAGGCGCGGGTGGTTAAAATCGGCGGGTTTTCCGCCCATGGGGACCGCAACGAGATGGTCCGGTTCCTGAAGGAATCCAACCTGAACGTCAAGCGGATTGCCGTGGTCCACGGCGAGGAAGACCAGAGCCTGGCTTTTTCCCAACACCTGAAAACCGAAGGATTCAACGCAGTGGTGCCCCGGGTGGGGGAAACCTTGACCATCTGATCGATGAAACCGGGGATTCGTTGCCGGGGCAGCATTCCGGCAGCCGCCGGTTCAGCACATGTTCAGTCTCCCGGTGCCTTGAGCAGGTAATAGGTGCAGAGCGTCACCAGGCTCCAGATGGCCGGCGAGGAAAGTGCCCGCTCGATGGAGCGGTCGAGGAGGATCGAGACGCGGGGTGGAAATTCCCCGTTTCCCAGCCACAGCAGATAGTACAGGGGAACCCGTGGAAAGGGGTTGAGCCGGAATGCGGCATCGCCCATTTTCTCCGGCCGCCCGCACAGGTATTTTCCTGCAGCGGCGAACCCATTGGGGTTGTCGCCGTAACGCGCCAGCAGGGACGCTTTTTTGAGACGGTTGCGGCCGCTGAAATATCGGGCATCCGCCAGGTCTTCGATGCCCACCATCTCCCGGCCGACAGGATAAAGGCATTCCACGCGGGACAGGTAGTCCAGCAACGCCAGCTCCAACAGCGGAACGGTCACCGTTTCCCAGCCCCGGGCCCTTTTTTCCTCGAGGCATCGATCATCTATATCCACCCGAATCTCCCGGTTGAAAAACTGGAACCGCAGGTGACCCGAATCGGGGTCGATGTCCATCAAAGTGAAGTTCGCCACCTGGTCCATATCCCGTTGGCGCAAGGTCTCCCACAGGGCATCGGAAACCACGATTGGCCGACCCGACGGATCAACTGCCGGCGGCCCCTGGCTGCGGCGGCGGCGCTGCATATTCAGAAAGCCGTCCCCATAGGGATAGGCCGACTCACTGAAGTTGTCGCAGGGAAAGGACGGGCAGTCTCTGGGGCAATAGTCGATATGGTTCAGGCGGGCGCATTCCAATATGGCGCACGGATGACCGAAGCTGCGTTTCTGGGCGGCACTTTTTCGAGCGGCCAGGTCACTTCGGCCCGGTCCGCAGGAAGTGCACTGCCCCAGCAGGCTGAGCTGGCAGACGTCACAATTGATGCCGCAGGCACCGGTGGCCATATTTACTCCATTTTTCTCAAATCGTATCGTCCGCCGTTGGTAAACCGCCCGTCCACCAATAAGCGGACCAGGGTCGCTGCCACGCGCCCGGGCGAGGCCAGGCCGCCCCTGGCTTTCAGCCTGAGAAACTTGTCCACCTGCTCAAACTGCCCGGACGAGCAGGCACGGATCTTTTCCTGCATGGCCGTGTCCACGGTTCCCGGCGCCACGGCACAGGCAGCGAAGGCCGGGTCGATGCTGGAAAACTCCAGGGCCATGGCACGGGTGGCCATGTCCAGACCGGCCTTGCCGGCCCCGTATGCCGACCAGCCGTAATAAGGCGAACGGCTGGCCCCCGAGGTGATGTTGACAATCCACTTGCGACCGGGAAGCGATCGGCTGAAGTGAAAAAAATGCCGGGAGAGAATCAGCGGAGCGATCAGGTTGACCTGGATGTTCCGGGCCAGCAGGGCGTCATCACAGTCACCGATGGGAGCAATGGGTTCGAGGACTCCCGCATTGTTGATCAGGACGGTATGTCTCAGCCGGCCGGTGCGCTGCCCGGCCAGGTGAATGCCCTTAAATGCCGGCCCGATGCCGCCGGCATCGTTCAAATCAATGCAAATATTCTGATGGTTGTTCCAGAGAAACGGGGCTGCCCGGGAAAGGCTGACCACAAAACTGTTCGGCAGATGCAATGCCGATGACGCCAGCGCCTTGCCGAGGCCTCGGGTGGTGCCCGTGATAAAAAAAAGATGCTCGAGGGGATCCTGCGCCATGGTGCGATTATTTCCTCAACAGGTTGGCCGGCAGCGCCATTTTCTCACGGACCGTCACGAACCGGACCGGATCCTCTCACCCGCCCGTGACGGTTCAGGTCACCCGGACCCCCACAACCCGGGCATTGGCACACTCCGTGTCGTCTGCCGCCAGCGTGCACGACACAATGGCCTTCCTGCCCGCAGTCTCGACGATGTGAGCCTTTAACATCAGCAGACGGTCCATGGGCGTGGGGCGGAGAAAGTTCACATTCAGGTTGGCGGTCACGAACATGATCGCCGGATCCGTACCCGGCTGGCGGCCCTCCGCGTCATAGGCGGCAGCGATGGCCGTGCCGATGCAATGGCAATCGAACAGGCTGGCGATCAGTCCGCCATAGACCACACCGGGAAAAGCGGTATGGTAATCCTTCGGAGTAAAGGAGAACGTTCCATATTGTCCATCCCACCGGGTACGGACATGCAGACCGTTGGGGTTATCGTGGCCGCAGCCGTAGCAGATGGCATGTTCGCCGCTGAAATGATCCTGAATGGCCGTTGGTTGCATGTCAAGACTCCACGTCCGATGTCGCGGACGATGAATGTTAATAGGGGGCAATCCTGAAAACCGGGTGATCGATGCGGCTCTCCCGGCAGCGGGGACAGCGCCCCGGTCTGGTGAGCCGGCGCCGATCCGTAAACGTATAGCCGCAGGCCCTGCAGCTGCTGGGGGTGACGGTCAGTTTTCCTCGCCGGCCGGCAATGGTTTTTTGAACGTGGGCCAGATGCCGGTATACATCCTTTTCCGGAAGTCGCAGCGCCTGGGAGAGTTCCAGCGCCGTCATGGATTCCTGGCGCAACCGGTCCATAATCTGTTGGCGAGGCGTTCTCATGGCCGAACTCACGACGAACCCGTTCCCACCTGGCGACGGATATGATCGATGAGTGCCGGCATGCAGGCGGCCAGTTCATCGGCGCAGGCTTCATAGGCGCCTGATGGCTGCCCATAGGGATCTTCGATTTCCGGGTTATCGCGGTCCGCCGAAAAGGTGCCCAGCATCACGGCGTATTTGCATCGAAGGAACAGCAGTTCATTGATCCTGTCGATGTGGTATTGCTCCATGGTCAGCACCAGATCGGCCCCCCTGACCAGGGCGGCGTCCAGAATCCTGGCCCTGTGCCCGCTGATGTCGGCCCCGTAGGCGGCGGCGGCCCTGATGGCGAAGGGCTCCGCCCGGTTGCCGTGAAGCCCGTGGGTCCCTGCCGATCTGATCTCTACGGACGGCGTCAGGGATTCCGGCAGCATCTGGCGAAGCAGCCCTTCCGCCATGGGACTGCGGCAGATATTCCCCGTGCAGACCATTAGTACGCGATAAGTCAAAATGCCTCCATCAACGTAAGGTGCCAGTAGGTTCACTATAGAGACGGCCCGGCGCAAAGTCAATGAAGCCAGCGGTTGATCTTTTACAGGAGATTTACTATACATACATCTTGAATAAGAACGATTATCCTTTGCCCCGTTCAATCTTCGGAGAATGCAATGCCTGACACCCGAATTCTTTTCGTAGACGACGACCGAGACATTCTGGCCATGGTCGAGCAGTACCTGACGATCAAGGGATACGATGTGACCACCGTGGACAACGGCATCGAAGCGGTTGGCATTGTGAAGGAAAAAGAGATTGACATTGTCTTCACCGACTACAAGATGCCGGAATTCAACGGCCTTGAACTTCTGGTGGCCATTAAAAAATACCGGCCCCAGACCGAAGTGATCATCGTCACCGGCTACGGGTCCATGGAATCGGCCATACAGGCGATGAAATTCGGCAGCTACGACTACCTGCAAAAACCCTTCAAGCTGGACCACCTCAAACTGATCATCGACCGGATCGTTGAAGAGAAGAAGATCAAGAACAAAGCCCAGCTGATCCGGAAGATTGCCCGGGAGCGTCACCACTATGGCAAATTGATCGGCATCTGTCCCAAGATGAGAGAAATTTATGAAGTGATCGACACCATCAGCATCGAGAGTCCCATGGTGTTGATCCAGGGAGAAAGCGGGACGGGCAAGGAGTTGACGGCGCGGACCATACACGATCACAGCGACCGGAAAGAGATGCCCTTCATTCTGGCAAACTGCAACAGTCTGACCAAAGCGACCCAAACAGAGGATGAGATCACCGGGCATCTGTCGGACATGCTGACATCCGTCGGGGGCGGGACGCTCTACCTGGACGAAATCTCGTCACTTTCATCGACGGTGCGTAAACGCATGACGGCGCTGCTGGCCGACACGGACGTCGACGCCGGGCATCGACCCCGTCTGATTGCCGGAACCAGCAGGGACCTTGAGGAAATCATTGCCAGCGGCAGCGTTAAAAAAGACCTGCTGGATCTTTTCAATGCCGTGTTCATCAAGCTGCCGCCGCTTCGGGAACGCAAGGAGGATATCCCGCTGCTGATCAACCACTTTCTTTACGTTGACAGCCCGGCAGCCAAGACACGGATATACGGCATGACGCCGGCGGCCATGAACATCCTGCTCCGGTACCACTGGCCGGGCAACCTGATCCAGCTGCAGAACGTGATCGAGCGGGCCTTTGCCATGGGTGTTGAAAATGCCATCGGCCCTGAGGACCTGCCCGCGGAAATTCGCACTTTCGGCACGATCTCCCAAATGGCCTGAAGGCGGGTCTGATCCCCCCACACCGTCATGGTTGATATTCTTCTGATTCAGCCGCCTATCGCGGATTTCTACCTTACCGCCAAGCGGACCATTCCTTATGGGCTGGCATCCATTGCCGCCGCCGCCTCCCGGAAAGGATTCTCAGTGGAGATCCTGGATGCCATGGCCACCGCCAGGTCGCGGGTCATATCTCCGCCCGACGGAATGGGAGACCTTTCCCCTTTTTACGGCCGGGCGGACCGGAGCCCGTTTGCCCTGTTTCACCAATTTCGCCACTACGGCTACAGCCTCGAACACATCGGCCGCGGGGTAAAGGCCTCCGGGGCCTTTCTCGTCGGCATCGCCTCTTTATTCACCGCTTACAGCGAGATGGCACTTACCGTGGCGCGCCTGGTTAAATCCAGCCTGCCCGACTGCATAGTGGTTCTCGGCGGCCACCACCCCACCACCCTGCCGGCGGCGGTGATGGCTGAACCGGCCGTGGATTTTGTCTTGCGGGGAGAAGGTGAGACCGGCCTGCCGCTGCTGGCCAGGGCACTGAAAGCCGGTGGACGTCTGGCCGATGTGCCCGGGATCGTGTTCCGAAGAGCCGACGGTTCCCTTCATGTGGACGGACCTGCCCTGGCAAGGCACCCGGACCAGCTGCCCGTTCCCGCCTTCGGGTTGATCCGGCGCAAGTTCTATCAACGCGCCGGGAGGGACAGCATCGTAACCACCGCCGGCAGGGGGTGCCCGCTGGCCTGCAGCTACTGTGCCACCGGAAGGGGTTCGTGGATGGGGTTCAGGAAGCGATCGGTGTCTGCGGTGTTGCGTGAAATCCGGTCGGCGTCGGAGAAGCGGCAGGTGGGGTTTATCGATTTCGAGGATGAAAACCTCACCATGGACCGAAAATGGTTTCTTGAGCTGATGGAAGGAATTCGTGAGATCTTCGGGCAATCGCTTCCCGAACTCAGGGCCATGAACGGCCTGTTCCCGCCGTCCCTCTCCGAAACCGTGGTAAAGGTCATGAGAATAAGCGGATTCAGGACACTGAATCTTTCCCTGGGAAGTGCGGACCGCGGCCAGCTGGTGCGTTTTAACCGCCCTGACGTGCGCAAGGCCTTTGACCGGGCGCTTGAATGGGCCCGCCGGGAAGGACTTTCAACAGTGGGGTACATCATCGTGGGGGCACCGGACCAGGACCCGCTCGTTTCGGTGGACGACCTGTTGTTTCTGGCCCGGCGCAGGGTGCTGGCCGGGGTGTCCGTGTTCTACCCGGCACCGGGCAGCACGGATTACGGGCGCTGTCGGGAATTGGGCCTGCTGCCGGCATCCTTTGACGGCATGCGTGCCACGGCCCTGCCTGTCGACCAGCGGACCTCGCGCACCGATTCGGTCACCCTGCTTCGTCTGGGTCGGACGCTCAATTTCATGAAGCACCTGTTGTCCACCGAGGGGGCCCTTCCCCGCCCCGCACCGATGGGCAAACGGGTCGATCCGGCACTGGAACGAAGGGAGATCGGCACGAAACTGCTGGCGGCATTTTTGATGGACGGCGTCATCAGGGGCGTCGAACCCGACGGGACCGTTTACGCCCACCGGGTTTCGGGCCGTCTGTGCAGGCGTTTCCTGTCGGGGCTGGAGGCGGGGCCCGTCCTCGGTGGTTAGAAGCGCCCGATCACCACGATGGCGCCGAAACCGACCAGCACCACCCCGGAAAAGCGGTTGATCCAGCGCATGGCCGTGGCATTCATGCGGCGGCTGAACAGGCTGCTCGTCGATGAGAGAATCACCCACCAGGCCATGGAACCGGCAAACACGCCGGCCACCAGGCAGCCGACGGCACTGTGTGCGGCACGCACGCTCCCGAGCCCCATGCCTGCGAAGACCGCGGCAAACGCGAGAATGGTCATGGGGTTGGTGAGGGTGAGAAAAAGGGCAGAGAGGTAGCCCATGGCGGCATTGCCGGAGATGTTCTCCGCCGCCGGGCCATCGGCATCGGACAGAAAGATGCGCAGTCCCAGCCAGCAGAGAAACAGGCCGCCGAACAGCTGAAGCCAGACCTGCTGGTCCACCAGAAACCCGCTGATGCCGGCCAGCCCGAAACCGGCCACGCAGCCGTAACAGGCATCGGCAGTGGCCGCACCTAAACCGGTGAGCAATCCGGCCAGCCACCCGTCGGACAGGCTGCGGCGGATGCACAGAATGCCGATGGGCCCGACCGGGGCGGCAATGGAAAAACCGAATATCAGCCCTTTGAAAAAAAATGAGAGATCCATGGCGGCCATCCTACGTCAACGACAGTGACGATGCCATGGCGAATCAACGTTTTTTGGGGGTGTCCGCCTAATAAAACAAGGAATTACCGGCCATGGACCTTCAGGTTGAAAAATTGCTGGATCGCATCGGATTGAAAATACTTGCCGAATTGCAGAAAATGGCACGGATACCATTGGCCCGCATCGGCGAAAAGGTGGGCTTGTCTGCGCCGGCGGTCGCCGAACGGGTGAAAAAGATGGAGGAGGCGGGAATCATCCAAGGCTACCACGCCCGTATCGATCCGGCAGCCGTCGGCCGGTCGGTGTCCGCCTTCGTTCACCTGACCACCGACGCCAGGCACTATCCGGCCATAAAAAACCTGGCCGCCGACCTGCCCCAGATCACCTCCTGCCATCACATCAGCGGCGATGCCTCGTTTATCATGCGTGTTTGCGTCGACGACCTGCCCGCCCTGGAAGCGGTGGTGGGCCGGTTGAGCCCTTTCGGCCAGACGCGAACGGCCATCGTGCTGTCCACGCCTGTGGATAAAAGCACGATGGTGCCGCTGGAGTGATTGGGCGATTCTAAGCAAGAGGCATTATCTGCCCTTCAACAAATTTAGTAAACCACCAAGGCTCTTTGCCCGGCTTAAAATGGCAGATTGTGGTTCAGGCCAAGGCCGCAGCGTTTTCGCAACCGCAGGCGTAGCAGCGCTGCGTTGAGGATTTCGGAGACGTGAGAACGCCGGCCTGGGCCGCAAGATGTTATTTTTTCCGGGGACCGGGCTATTTTTCCGACTCGGTATTCACCACCTGGCGAATCCGGATGGGTCGTTTTTTGGGCCTGGGCGTGAGGCTGTTGTTGATCAGAAACCCTTTGAGCCACCCCTTGGCTTCCCTGGCGGCTTCCTGCTCGGCATAGTAGGCCTTGATGTCCCTGATCATAGGGTAGACCTCATCCACCCGCTGCCACTGGTTGGGGCCCATTTTGGCTTCCAGGGCGTAGAGCACATCTTTGGTTTCCACGGCCACCAGCCGAACGGCAGGCCCCAGTTTCTTTTCGAGGATTCGAATGGTTTCAAGATCCTCAGGGCTTAAGGTGGCGATCTTGAGATCTTCCAGTCCGGTCATGGCGTGCTTCCTTTATCGGTTCAAATCGGTTTAGCGGCGGGTTACGAACCGGTCGAGGCCATACCCGGCTGGCATTGAAAATAATCGGGATTCCGTCGTCCTGTCAATTCCTGCCGGGCGCCGCTTCTGCCATATGCCCCGAAGGGGCCGCTTTTGACAACCTTTTCTTTATGGTTACTCTAAACTGATAACGGCCGTCCCATTTGACCAGCTTGACCGGAGGAAGATCAAAGGTCGCAGGTATCCCCCCCGCCCTCGACCGTAACGCCCCGGTTGAAGACCAACAATTGGAGTTGTGGAGATTATCGATGAAAGAAAGCAGTCCCGTTCCCGATGGTGTTTGCCGGTCGGAAGTCGAGTGCCGCGAGCAGGCGCGGTCCAACCTGCCGGAAATCGCGGAACGCATTATCGATCACTGCGAAAACAGCCCATGCTACACCCACATCGACAGCGAACCCATTCCGTCCGAAGGCTTTGTGGCCGACATCATCGACATGTTCCGGGAACTGCTCTTCCCCGGCTATTTTACCCGGGAAAAGCTTGATCCGGTGAACCTGCGCTACAGCCTGGGGCAGACCGTGTCCAAGCTGTTCGACCTGCTGGCCGACCTGATCACCCACAACATCCGCCATGACTGCCTGCGCTACCATCAATCGTGCAGCGGATGCGAGTCCCGGGGCCACAGCATCGCCCTCGAGGTGATGAACGCCATCCCCGACATCCGCCAGGTCCTGGCCTCGGACGTGCGGGCGGCCTTCGAAGGCGACCCGGCGGCCAAAAGCCATGACGAAGTCATTTTCAGCTATCCGGGCATTTATGCCATCAGCGTCCACCGGGTGGCCCACAGGCTTTACGAGCTGGAGGTCCCCATGCTCCCCCGGATCATGAGCGAGCATGCCCACAGCATTACCGGAATCGACATCCATCCCGGAGCAACCATCGGAGGACGCTTTGTGATCGATCACGGCACCGGGGTGGTCATCGGCGAAACCACCGAAATCGGCAACAACGTGCGCATCTACCAGGGAGTGACCCTGGGTGCCCTGAGCCTGCCCAAGGATGCGGGAGAACTGCTGCGCGGGAAAAAACGGCATCCGACCATCGAAGACGATGTCATCATCTATTCGGGCGCCACCGTTCTGGGCGGGGATACGTTGATCGGCGCCCGTTCGGTGGTCGGCGGCAGCGTCTGGCTGACCGAATCCATTCCGCCGGACACCACCGTAATGATGGAAATGCCCAGACTGATCATCAAGGACGCCCGCCGGAAGGCCGGCAGTTGAAGCCAGCCCCTGCAAGGAGGAAATCATGACCGTTCACCAAGCCATTGACAGCACCATCGGCCGGACCCCGCTGGTTCGGCTGAACCGGACCGGGGAAGGACTTCATGCCGAGGTCGACGCCAAACTGGAATTTTTCAACCCCCTGGGCAGCGTCAAAGACCGCATCGCCGCAGCCATGATCGACGATGCGGAAAAAAACGGACAGCTGGGGCCCGACACCCTGATCGTGGAGCCGACCAGCGGCAACACCGGTATCGGGCTGGCCTTTATCTGTGCGGCCCGGGGGTACCGGCTTTGCCTCACCATGCCCGAAACCATGAGTGTCGAGCGCCAGAAACTGTTGCGGCACCTGGGGTCGCAGCTGGTGCTCACCCCCGGGCCCCAGGGCATGGGGGGGGCCATTGAAACGGCCAATGGCATCGTGGCCAAAAATCCGGGGGCGTTCATGCCCAACCAGTTCGAGAACCCGGCCAACCCCCGCATCCACCGGGAAACAACGGCCGAAGAGATCTGGGCGGATACCGATGGTGAGGTGGACATCCTGGTAAGCGGTGTGGGTACCGGCGGCACACTCACCGGAGTGGGTGGTTTTCTCAAGGAGAAGAAACCCGGTTTTCGCGTCGTGGCCGTGGAGCCGAGCGCCTCACCCATACTTTCCGGCGGCGAAAAAGGGCCCCACAAGATCCAGGGCATCGGTGCAGGTTTCGTTCCCCGGGTGCTGGACCAGACGCTGATCGACGAGGTGGTCACCGTTTCCAACGACGATGCCTTTGAAACCGCCCGCGGCCTGGCCGCCCGGGAAGGCATCCTGTGCGGCATCTCCTCGGGTGCTGCGGTGTGGGCCGCCCTTCAGGTTGCATCCCGGGCGGAAAACGCCGGCAAACGCATCGTTACCGTGCTGCCCAGTACGGGGGAGCGGTACATAAGTACTGAACTGTTCATTTAGTGTTTGTTCGTAAACGGCATCTTTTGGTCCATGCCGTTGTTCCAAACAGCCGAAAAGCCGGGAGTCGCCAAGAAACACCTGTTCTCAATCAGTAGGTTGGGAATCAGATCAAAGCCGCAGAATAATTGAAGCCACAGGCGTAGCAGCGCCACGTCGAGGATTCCGATGATTCGAGAACGCTGAAATGGCCCCCAAGATGCCGCTTGAGAGCATGCGTTCTAATCGTTAAGCTGTATATCCTTGCCCGCCAACACCCGGTTCATGTTGCGGACGGCACACATCTTTCCGCACATGGTGCAGCTGTCCTCCTGCTCGGGTTGAGAACTTTCACGATAGCGTCTTGCTTTGTCCGGATCCATGGCCAGCCCGAGCATCTTCTCCCAGTCCAGATCCGCCCGCGCCTGGGCCATGGTATCGTCCCAGCGCCGGGCGCCGGGGATGCCTTTGGCGATATCGGCGGCATGGGCGGCGATGCGGGCGGCAATGATGCCTTCCTTCATGTCTTCCAGATCGGGCAGGCGCAGGTGCTCGGCCGGAGTGACGTAACAGAGGAAATCGGCGCCGTTGGCAGCGGCCACGGCCCCGCCGATGGCGCTGGTGATGTGGTCGTAGCCGGGGGCCACGTCGGTGACGATGGGGCCCAGCACGTAAAAGGGCGCTCCATGACACAAGCGCTTTTCCAGCATCATGTTGCCGGCGATTTCGTTCAGGGCCATGTGCCCCGGCCCCTCGATCATCACCTGAACATCTTTTTCCCAGGCCTTTCTGGTCAATTCACCCAAGGTAATCAACTCCTCCACCTGGCAGGCATCGGTTGCGTCGTGCAGGCAGCCGGGCCGGCACCCATCTCCCAGACTCAGGCTCACATCGTATGCCCGGCAGATATCCAGCAGCCGGTCGTAGTATTCGTAAAAGGGATTTTCCCGGTCGTTGAGCGCCATCCAGGTGAACATGAGCGATCCACCCCGGGAGACAATGTTGGTAATGCGTTCCCGGCGCTTGATTTTTTCGGCTGCACCGCGGTTGATACCGGCGTGGATGGTGAGAAAATCCACGCCGTCGTCGCAGTGGCGCTCCACCACCTCGAAGATCTCGTCCGCTGTAAGATCCTTGAGATCCTTGTCGTAAAAGCCCACGGCATCGTATATCGGAACGGTGCCGATCATGGCCGGCGACAGGTCAACCAGTTTGCGCCGGAAATCGCGGGTTTTCCCATAACAGCTCAGGTCCATGATGGCTTCGGCTTTCATCGCCAGGGCCATTTTGACCTTGTCCATTTCCAGATCGACATCGGGGCAGTCCTTGGAAATGCCCAAATTGACGTTGATCTTGGTTCGAAGGCCCTGTCCGACCCCCTCCGCATCAAGGTTCTTGTGGTTCTTGTTGGCCGGGATGATCACCTGGCCGGCGGCAATCAACTCACGCAGGGCTTCTGGCGTCATCTGCTCCTTTTGGGCAACAGTTACCATCTGGGGAGTGATGATGCCTTTCCGTGCGGCGTCCATCTGGGTGGCGTAGTTCATGGGAGTCCTCATTCAATACTTGGTGTTTAGGGGCCAAGGACTCCAAGGGCAAGGGCCTGGCCGGATTGTCAAACGGATGTCTTCTAACCTTGAACCCGTTCTTCCAAAATTTTTTCAATCACCACATCCGCCTGTTTGGCGGCAGCGATGCCGACGATGGCAGAGGTGGGCGGCAGGACCGCGGATATTTCCGAACGCCCGTCACCGACCAGGTAAAAGCTGTCGCGGACCCGCCGGGTGAGGATCCGGTCGCTCTGCCCCCAGCCGCCGATGCCCGATGCGCAGACCAGCAACCGGGGGCCGGCCATGAAGCTGTCGGCCATCATTTTTTTGTCCCGGGCACGGTCCAGGGCTTCGACAATCAGATGGCAGTCCCGGAACACATGCCGGACGTTGCCGGCATCCAGGCGAACATCAAGGCCCTGCATCTCGAGGTCCGGATTGATTCGCTGCAGGTTGACGCCGAGAGCCCTCACCTTCTTCATGCCCACCTGGTCAAGGAAGTAGAACTGGCGGTTCAGGTTGGAAGGGGCCACATGATCGAAGTCGGCGACGACCAGCCGGCGGATGCCGGACCGCACCAGGTGAACGGCGGTGTTGGAGCCCAGGCCGCCGGCTCCGGCGATACCCACGCACACCGCTTCAAATCGTTGGATCTGATCATCCGTAAAATGGGTGCGAAGGCCGGCGAGCAACGGATTATCCATCATTGATCATCTCTTTCGCCACGCCCGGTGGCCTGTCGGCGCGCCCCTTGCGCCCATAGCGCTTCAGCCGATCACCCCAGACACTGCCAATCCTTGAACACCGGCTGCCATCCGGCCCGACGAAGCATGGCCACCATTTCGGGCACCGACCGTTCGTCGGATATATCGAACTGACCGACGGATGCGTTCTCCTCGGTCCGGCCGCCGACGGCCGTGCAGGATCCGGCGGACATGCGGGTGACCCCCAGCGGCAGGAGGCGGTCCCTGAAGCGGGCGTTTTCGCGTGTGGAGATGGTGATGCCCACCCGGGGCAAGAACAGGCGCAGGGCGGTCATCGTCTGGACGATGTGGCGGTCCTCGACGATGCATCCGGGCTGAAAACCGCCCACGTGAGGCCGCATTCGCGGCAGCGAGACACTGATCTCCGTCTCCGGATAACGGTCCTGCAAGTACCGGGCGTGCATCGCGGTAAAGAAGATGTCCCGCCGCCAGTCGTCCAGGCCCAGGAGGGCCCCCACGTTGACCGCGCGCATGCCTGCCAGGCAGGCCCTGTCGGGCGCATCCAGGCGGAAGCGGTAGTCCCGCTTGGGGCCTTTGGGGTGCAGTCGACCATAAAGCGTTTCGTTGTAAGTTTCCTGGTAGATGGTCAGGCTGTCGACCCGGGCATCGATAAGGCGCCGGTAGTCGGATTGCGACAAGGCATAAATTTCTATGCCGATGGCCGGGAAATACCGCCGCAGCACCCCGCAGCACGCCGCGATATAATCCACGCTGGCCTTGGCCGGGGCGTCGCCAGTGAGAATCAGGATGTGTTTGAGCCCGGTGTCGGCCACGGCGCAGGCTTCGACGTCGAGCTCGGCCAAGGTTAACTGGCGCCGAACGATACGGTTGTCCCGGTTGAATCCGCAGTAAACGCAGCTGTTGGTGCAGAAATTGGACAGGTACAAGGGGGTGTAGAGCACCATGGTGCGGCCGAATTGGGCCACCGTCAGGTCGTGGGCCTGCCGGGCCATCTGTTCCAGATGTGGTTCGGCCGCCGGCGACAGCAGACACAGAAACGCCTCGGGGGATATGGTGCGGCTGCCCAGCACCCGCTGAACATCTTCGTCGGTTACCGATTCCACCTGACGGATAAGATCGCCGTCTCCAAGGGCGGTAATTGGATCAAAAAAACTCATGACGGGTCCGTTTGCTCGTATAGAAAGCCGGTCAGCGGGGAGGATGCCGCCGCAGCGGAGCGTATTGCGCCCGGTCCGGCGCGCCAGGCATCCCGGCCGGCCCGGATGGCGGCGGCAAAGGCCCCGGCCATGCCCACCGGGTCTGCGGCACTGGCAATGGCCGTGTTGACCAGGCAGGCGTCGGCGCCCATCTCCATGGCCTCGCAGGCCTGCGACGGTTTGCCGATGCCTGCATCCACCACCACGGGGACCTTGATTTCGTCGATAATGATCTGCAGCATCTCCCGGGTGGTCAGCCCCCGGTTGGTTCCGATAGGCGCCCCTAAGGGCATGACCGCGGCGGCGCCCGCATCCTCCAGCTGGCGGGCGACGATCGGGTCGGCATTGATGTAGGGGAGCACCACGAACCCCTCCTCCACCAGTATTCTGGTCGCCCGGACGGTTTCGTTGCCCTCGGGCAGCAGGTGCCTGTTGTCCGGAATAACCTCGATTTTTACCCAATTGCCGCAACCGGTGGCCCGGGCCAGGCGGGCGATGCGAACGGCCTCTTCGGCGGTGCGCGCACCGGAGGTGTTGGGCAGCAGTTGCATGTGATCGGGAATATGCTGCATCACATTGTCGGTGGCGGCTTCGAAATCGACCCGACGAAGGGCAACGGTGATGATTCGCGATCCCGACGCCGCGGCAATATCCGGTATCATCTCGTCGGACGGGTATTTGCCGGTGCCGACCAGCAGGCGTGAATCAAATTCCTGCCCTCCGATGATCAGGGGGTCTGTAGATGGTTTTGTGCGCATGGCGTTATCCTCCACCCACGAATCTGAGGATTTCGAGGGTATCGTTTCCCTGCAGGGTAATCCGGTCCCAATCGGCCGACGCGACAATCGCCAGGTTGCGCTCCACCACCACGGTGGTCGGATCCAGGTCCTTCGCCCGGATCAGATCGCCGATGGTGGTGCCGGTGGCCACCGACGTCCGTCTACCGTTAAGCTGGATGTCCATTGTCTCCTCCACGCTGCCGTTGCCCTGTATTTTGGCTCCTAATGGCAACTGACCAATCGAGTAGAGGGGGGCCTCACGGCCTCCCCCTCTCACACCACCGGGCATACGTGCTACGTACCCGGCGGTTTCTTTTAGCGGTTTAACAACAAATACCTGTTGGTCAGGTTTATCATTCCAACCTTTTCGAACCATTGGATCGGCATGGCTTCGTTGGCCTGCGGGGAACCTGCCATGCGCCACCATCCTTTTCCAGATAGTGCTAACAGCCAGGATCGCCATTCCGGCTCGCCTTGATCAACCAAAAAGTCTACAATCGGCTTTGGCCGTTTACGTTGTTTCAGACGATAGCACCGAACTTTGCGCCGTAGCCATTGATCCAGATGCCTTAAGTACTTCCGGCATCGCGCGTAGCGAAAGTATGTTATCCAACCGGTCAGGTACTCATTTAACTTCCGAATGACCGTCATCATACTCACACCCCGGTTCCGACGGGTGATCTGTCGGATCCGATCTTTTACTCGCTTTAGACTGGCCGGGGCAATGCCCAGCCAGCCGCCTGGCATCAGCCTGTAGCCCAGAAACTTCCGTTCCTGGACGGGCGCCACTGCGCTCTTGGCCTGATTCACGCGTAAACATAGCTTCTTTTCCAGAAAGCGGGTAATCGACTGCATGACCCGCTCTCCGGCACGCTTTGTCCGGACGTAGATGTTGCAATCATCGGCATACCGGCAGAACCGGTGGCCGCGCCGTTCCAATTCCTTATCCAAATCGTCAAGCAGAAGGTTCGCCAACAGCGGGGATAAGGGACCGCCTTGCGGAGTCCCTTCCACACGGCGTATTTTTACCCCCTCTTGCAGCATGCCCGCCTCCAGGAACCGACGAATAACCCGCAGAAGCCGTTTGTCTCCGATCCAGCGGCATAGACGACCCATCAGCACATCGTGGTTGACCCGGTCGAAAAACTTCTCCAGGTCCATGTCCACCACGACCTCATGGCCAGAGGCCACGTACTCCTGAGCTTGTTTCAGTGCTGTGTGGGCGCTGTGCCTTGGCCGAAAGCCATGGCTGGCAGGTGAAAACGTCGCGTCCAGAATTGGCTCCAATACCTGCAGGATTGCCTGCTGGACAAGCCGATCCACCACCGTTGGTATACCCAATTGTCGCATACCACCGGCTGGCTTGGGGATTTGCACGCCCCTGATCTGACAGGGCTTGTAGGTGCCGGTGACCAACTGCTCGATCAACTGCCCTTTATGGGTGCTCAGCCACGGGCTTAGGTCGTCGACGGTCATCCCGTCGATCCCTGCTGATCCCTTGTTGGCTTTCACACGCCGATAGGCAGCGTTCAGGTTGGATGGAAGGACCACCCGTTCCATCAGGTCCTGCGTCAAGGCTCGTTGCTGGGCCACCGCCGCAAACGCTTGCTGCTCCTCGCTCGTTCCAGATCCGCTTCCGGCTTCTCCAAAATCGACGGGGCGTATAACCGATCCTACCTGCTCGAACAGGCTCAGTTGTTCTGTTATACCTTGCTGCCGCTCCACGTTCATCGAGATGTCTCAGACTGCTCCTTGGACTAAAGGATTCGGCCCTTCAACCGGTCTGGTCTACTATGGCCTCTGCTGACTTCTCCAAACGCATCCCGTAGCCTTACGGCATCGGTAGTCTGCTCGTCAGACACGTTTGGAGATCTCCCAGGGTAAGACGGAATCCTTTCCCTCGGCTCCCGCCGGATTTACCTATGTCGCATCCGAGTGGCTATCGGGCTTCTCTGTCCATGGCCAGATTACCCTGCGAGCATCGGCCTTGTATCCGGTTTCTGTTCGTCGGGTCCGAGTTTTGCCTCCGGCTTCCTCCAGACCTTGCCTCGCGACAACGCCCTTGCCTTCGGCTAACAGTTCCGACCACTACGGCCTGTTCGGGACTTGCACCCTATAGGATTACGTCATGCCTGGCACACCATAAAAAAAGGCCTGCCTCAAGAGGCAAGCCTGACAAAAAAGAACCCAAACTGTTTTTCTTGTCGCGCTTCCCTACGGCAGTATTATCTGCATCAGGTTCAAAGGGTCGGCGCCGATGCGCCATCTCAGCCCCCTCGGTCGGGGCACCCCCAGCATCGTGTTCAATCTGATATGTTAGAATTTACGGTCGCTAAAGTCAAGACGGCAGCGGGCCGCGCATGCGAAGTGAGATCAAGAATCCGGACTGGTGGAAGCCGTTGCCGGATGGGCGGCGGCTATTTTCTGACCACCCTGGCGCCCAGCTGTTGGAATCGGCTCTCGATATCGAAATGCCCCCGATCGATCTGGTAGACATTGCGGATGATGGTTTTTTCCGGGCAGGCCAGTCCTGCCAGCAGAATGCACGATGCGGCCCGGATGTTGTCCGGGTTGGTGTCGGCGCCCCTGAAGGTGGTGGGGCCGTTGACGATCGCCAGGCCGTCCTCTTCATCCAGTTCGATGGACGCCCCCAGCTTTCTCAGCTCCGCCACCTGGCTGAAGCGCTTGTCGAAAATGCGCTCCCGGATGTAGCTTTGCCCGTCGGCGACGCAGGACAGGGCCATGATGGCCGGCTGGAAATCCGTGGCAAACCCCGGGTAGGGGCAGGTCAGCACGTTCACCGGCTTCAGGTGGCGGCCCGGTGAGGAGACGTCCAGCACGTGACCGTTAATACCAATATCGATCCCCATCTGCATCATCTTTTCGATGAGAATGCGGATATCTCCGGGAGCGACGCCGATAATCGAGATTTTCCCCCCGGCAATACCGGCGGCCATCATCCACAGGCCGGCATCCAGCCGGTCGTTCATGGCGTAATAGTCGATGGGGTTCAACGCCGGCACGCCCTCCACCGTCAGTGTGCGGGTGCCCAGGCCGTGGATTTTGGCGCCCATTTTGATCAGGAAGTTGGCAAAATCGGTTATTTCAGGATCGGACGCGGCATTTTCGATGACGGACACCCCCGTCGAATAACAGGCCGCCATCATCAGGTTTTCCGTGCCGGTGTGACTGGGAAAATCCAGGTACATGGTCGTGCCGGTGAAATCTTCGCCGCTGATTACAAAATCATCTTCACTGGTGATCTGCGCCCCCAGCCGGGCAAACCCCCGGTAGTGGTAGTTCAGGTTCCGGGCGCCCAGGGGGCAGCCGCCCACACTGGGCAGTCGTACTTCCCCCAGCCGCGCCAGCAGCGGCGGGATGAAAAGCACCGAGGCACGCAGCCGGCAGGTGAGTGACTCCGGAAGGTCCGACCGGGTCAGGTGGGTCGCATCGACGGACACCACCTTTTCGTTGGGGAAGTAGTCCACCCTGGCACCCACGTAACGCATGAGTTCAAAGGCGACGAGGATATCGTTCAACGGGGGTACGTTGCGGATGACGCTGCACCCTTTTTCGGGGAGCAGGGATGCCGCCAGCATGGGAAGGATGGCGTTTTTTGATCCCTGGACACAGACACTGCCCGAAAGGGGGGTTCCCCCCTCGATTTCGATGAATTCCTGACCGGTCATTTAATTTGCCTCTCTAGTGTTCGTCCAGAAATAGGCCAGTTTAGCCGAGATCAAGGCGCGCGAAAAATTTTACCGCAGGCATATGGTTGATATTCCGAGGATAAAATTTTGAGCGCAACGCAGATATCGGGCAAATTGACCATTTATGGGTGGGCTCTCTCTATGGTTTTACACGCAACGGCAGAACCACCGCCACGAAAATCAGCGCCTCCGACTCCTGGCACCGTCCGATAAATAGGCACAAAAGCATGCCGACGGCAACCGCTTTTATTCATGGGCAGGCCCCGGCGACAACAAGGCAATGGGGGGCAATTGGGGTCAGACGCCCCGAGCGCTGGATACCGGCAGACGCCGCATTTCAAGCCGCCCGGACGTTCCTTCAGGCCACCGGATCGGAAGTAAAGGAAGCTCATCCCCGGGCTTGAGGTCCACTTTCGACTCCCGGGCAAAAAAAAGGATGGCCGTTGATGACATGACGGATTCATAAAAAAAACAATACCTGCGTTACGGGCCATCCCCCGTCACTGCGTTGTACCGTAAGCACCCATCATTCCAAGGAATCTTCAAGCCTGATCTCCAATTTCTTACGAACCCGTCGTTAAAACGACTTTTTACAAGGGCATCATGGCTTGACAACGCGCAAAAAATTTGGGAATTTTTTCCCAAACAATCCCGTTTCTGAACATAATACCCTGATTGCATCTCGCCCCCGCTCGCCGGGATCAGGCGTAACCGGTCCGACTTATAAAGGCCATGGAATCTGCTGCCCTGAAGACACTGACGATGGCTGTTGTTCGCATATTGCGCCCCCTTGTACGCATTTTGTTGCGCAACGGCGTCTCCTTCAGGACATTCAGCGATATCGCCAAGGGGGTTTATGTAGATACCGCCGCAAATGAGTTCGGCCTTGACAACCGTAAGCAGACCATATCCCGCATTTCGGTGATTACCGGCTTATCCCGCAAGGAAGTAAAACGGGTAAAGGAAAAATCCCGCCCTTCGGACGCTGAAATTGCAGAGCGATACAACCGGGCCGCCAGGGTCATCGCGGCCTGGCGGCGGGAACCGCGGTATACTGATCGAAGCGGAACGCCGCTTGTACTTCCGTTGACGGGCGATGGGCCTTCCTTTGCGGAATTGGTCCGACAATTCAGTGGCGACCTGCCCTATCGGGCCATACTGGATGAACTCGTCAATACAGACGCCGTAGAGATAACCGACATGCATCGCGTGAAATTGCTCCGCCCCGCCTATGTTTCCGCGACTGATGACCCTGTCAATCTTCATATCCTCGGGACGGACGCGGGCCTCCTGATCGAGACCATCGACCACAATATGCAGGCAGACGAATCTCGACGGGTTTTCCAGAGAAAAGTCAGCTATGACAATTTGCCCGAAGCAGCGTTGCCCGTTTTTGAGGTCATGGCTGCGGAATCAGCCCAACATCTCCTGGAGAAACTTGACGGATGGCTGGCACGAAACGACCGGGATTCCAATCCGGAGGTGCAGGGCGTCGGCAGACATTGCGCCGGATTGGGCATCTATTACTTTCAGCGCCCACACAGCGATAAGGACGGATAAGCCATGAAGCCCACGGTAAATATGCTTCATCTTACGGTGTTATTTTTCCTCCTGACCGCCGCATCCTGCGGCGGCGGCGGCGAAATTGCGGACGGGGGAGGTATTGGAGGAACCGGTGTTGTCAGCACCGGTTCGGTAACCGCCATTGGCAGCGTCTGGGTCAACGGCGTCAGGTTCGATACCAGTGAGGCCGGGGTTTATGTGGGCGACCGATTTCAAGGAAGCGGCGATCAGGCCGTCATCGACAATCTGGATCCGGGAAGGGTCGTGCGGGTCATCGGGCGACTGACCCCCGACGGCAACGGCAACGCCGACAGGGTGTATTATGATCCGTTACTGGTTGGACCCGTTCAAGCAATTGATACCATTGATGATTCAACTTTGGTTCTGACGATTCTGGGACAACGGGTGATCGTTGACGACCGAACCGTACTCAACAATCTGAGCATCGATGCACTGACCACGGAAAATCTTGCAGAGGTTTCAGGCTTCTTTAACGAGGTCAATCAAATACAGGCCACCTTTCTGCTCCACTTGGCCGATGCGGCCGCTCCGGGTGTCATTTTCACCATCACCGGCCCGGTCAGCACACTGAATCCGGTCAACCGGACGTTCCAAATTAACGATCAGGAAATCGATTACCGCCAAGTGGAAAACGGGCAGGGGCTGCCGTCCGGTATGGCAGACGGGAGCATGGTCACCGTTACCGGCCAGATGGCGGATAACGGTGCCGTCTTCATCGCTATCGCCATAGGCAATTACGGACGTTTGGGAGAAATCGAAACGGATTACATGGAGATTGAAAGCATTATCAGTGCTGCTCTGGATCAAAACCGGTTTCAGTTGGAAGGAATTCCGGTTGAAATTTCACCTGCGACCGAGTTTGCCGGAGGAGACAGCGAGGATCTGCTGGCCGGGGTCGGGTTGGAAGTGGAGGGCAACTATTCAGCAGGTGTCGTCTTCGCAGAGAAGATAGCGTTCAACCAGGTTTTCAGGGCGGAATCGCACCTGGCCGAAAAAGACCCGTCCGGGAACACGCTGACGCTTGCCGGGTTGGACGGGCTGACCCTCCAGGTCAATGCTCTCACACGGTACTCCGGTTCAACCGACAGTTTCCAGCAATTGAATGCGGGGGACCACCTGGTGATCAAAGGGTGGCCGACAGATCATCGGACAATAACGGCGACCCGGATCTTCGGGTTACCGGAGGTTCAGAATAAAATTTTTCTTCGCGGCAGCGTCACGTCAATCAACGATCCGGTCCTTACCATCAACGGTGTGGCCATCGATACGGATGAGATCCCTGATGACGGATTCTTTGCCGCTGACGAGATGTCGGTAACCAAAGAGGTCTTTTTTGCCCGGTTACAGGAAAATGACCCGGTGGCGGTCAGGGGAGAACTGCTTGCCGGCAATTCGGTGGTCTGGGAAACGATCACCATGGGTTCAGAACCAACGGAATAGACGGGTTGAAGGTTTAGATCATATTAAACAATCACAAAGGAGAGCGACAATGAAAAAATCCAGAACAACCGCATGCATGATCCTGGGGATACTTATCTTATTCTTGTGGTCCTGCAGCGGCGGATCAGGCAGCGCGTCGACGGAAAGCAGTTCGGGAACATTGAGCCTCACCATGGTGGATGCGCCCGGAGGGTCCTATCAGGCGGTATATGTGACCATCAAGGAAGTTCAGGTCTGCATGCAAACGGGCCTGTGCGACCAGGACGAGGAGGAGGATGATTGTGCGTGTCAATGGAATACCATCGCCGCGCCCGGACAGACCTACAACCTCCTTGAACTGGTCAACGGCGTCATGGCAACGTTGGGGCAAAAGGATCTTGAAGCCGGGACATACAACCAGATGCGACTGCTGCTTGACGATCAGCCGGACGATTTGGCGGAGCACCCATACCCCCAATACCTGATCGACGAGGAAGGCGCAGCGCACGAGATGAAGGTCCCCAGTGGGTACCAGACCGGCATCAAGCTGGTTCATCCCTTCGACATCGTGGCGCGTCTGACCACCGAACTGATCCTGGATTTCGATGTGGCGCGCAGTGTGGTCAAGGCCGGAAACAGTGGCAAATACCTGTTGAAACCGACCATCAAGGTCATCGGCACCCGCAACCGGGCCGTTGTGTCCGGGATGGTGGCCACGGATGGTCTGACAGCGGCCCCCCTGCCCGGTGCAACGGTCACCGCCTGGTATGAAGATGCGGAGGGCAACTGGAACGAGGCCATGAGTTCGCCGACCGGTGAAGACGGCAACTATATGCTCTACCTGGACCTGGGCGGTGATGTTGCGCTGGATGCCAGGGAGTACCGGATCGTGGCCACGGCAGATGGGTTTGCCCCCGGCTGCACCACCCTGACGGTGGAGGCCGACCAGACCTACCCCGATACGGATTTTATCCTTTCACCCACTGGAGTGGTGACAGTAACGGGGACCGTTACCGGGACGGCGCCTGTTGACGATGATGAGGAATCCTTCCCGGAAGAAGCGCCTGTGGTGACCGTCAGCTTCAGCCGTCAGATCGGCGACTGTTTTCCGGTCCCGGTCGAAACCGCCTATGTCCGGACCACCGACGATGAGGACTCATCAGAGACCGTCTACACCCCTGCAGATGGCGCATTCCGGTATACATACGGAATCGAGCTTCCTTCAGGCAGCTATGATGTCACGGCCACCAGCGATGGACTGGCCCCTCAAACAGTGGTCGGTTTTGATGCCGGCGACACGGAAGCGGCGTATACGTTGAACTTCAACTTTTCCGATTAGCCCTTTCAATTTGGGGTAAGCGGTGCCGGGCAGGAACGCCCCGATCCTGCCCGGCACACCTTTTTCCAGAGAGCAACAGCGTTCGATGTCAATTCATGGAAATCAACCCTGCGGAAAACGAAAAGCGGCGTCAACGGCCCCATCACCTTACCACGAAAGAGGTAAGCGTCGCTGACATCCGGAAGAACTGAGCAGCGATAATTTACCACACGCTTCCAGAACTGGCGTCAGCTTCATTGCCCCCGCAAAATGGGTCCGGATTCATAGTCGCAGGCGTCGGGTGTCATGGTTTTGTCTCCTGACCCGGTGGAATTGACGGATGCAGCGATGCCGCCGGCGCGATCATTGCCAAGCCCCCTGTTTTTTCTACCCATTGGGCCTTCCCGGTGCTGGTATGAAAATTGAATCTGACTGCAGGCAATGTCAACAGGAACGGAACGATCATGAAAACCCATATGACCATCGATGCGTATCTGCGAAATGCGGGAATCAAGCCGGCCACCACGGCGGCCCGCAGATCATCCATCCCGGCAAAAACCGGCCCCGATCCGGTTTTTTCAGAGAATCTTGCAGCGGCGATATCGCCTGTTCCAGAGAACGCCGTGGGCTCGACGGGAAAACCAGCCGGGCTGACCCTCTCGGACTATCGACGCCAGGCCGTCCCGCCTGCCACAGCCCGATTCTTCCAGAAATCGACCCTTATGAACGGTTCCCCCCGCCCCGGCGGCCCGAAGGGGTTCGGCGATGCGGTTGCGGCGTCAAGAGGAAAGCACGTCATTTCAGATTCGGCATCCGACGGCGGCGGGGTTGAGGCCGACGCCGGCGGCCCTCCCCAAACGGACAGCCGGGCACTGATCGCCGACAGCATCAAAGACGCGGCCAGAAAATACAACCTTCCGGCCAAACTGATTGAAAGCGTAATACAGGCCGAATCCAGCTTCCGGGTGGATGCCGTGTCACCGGCCGGCGCCCAGGGGCTGATGCAGCTCATGCCGGGGACGGCGAAAGAACTCGGGGTGGACGACCCCTTTGATGTCCGGCAGAATATCGACGGCGGCGCCGGCTATCTGCGGCGGATGATGGATCGCTTCGGCGGGGATGTCAAACTGGCCCTGGCCGCCTACAATGCCGGGCCGGGAACCGTAGAAAAGTACAACGGAAACGTTCCATACCGGGAGACGCAAAACTATATCGAACGGGTTCTCAAAGGGATTTCGGCCTGAGGGTGCCAAAAGAAAGGGATTTTCAGGGCTGTTGAGACGATCGCGCACGGTTTTCGCCCGGAGGCAATCAGGTCGGTTTATTCGAGAAAAGTGACCAGCTCCGCGGCGGTTAAACAGACTTCAGCGCCCGCCGTTTCGATGCTTCGACGATAATAATTGCTGGCCCGGCCGCCGATCACGAGGGGACAGTGACCATTCAGCAGGGTCGACAGCTGGTCGAGCTGGTCATGCATGAAGGTGTCGTCGACGCGGCAGGTGATGCTCAGGGCCAGCAGCTGGGGATCGAGGATCGAGCGGGCGGCGGCAATTTCTTCCACAGGCAGGTTGGCCCCCAGAAAGACCGGTGCCCAGCCGTGATCCTGAACCGTGACGGCCGCCGCCAGTGCGCCCAGATAGCAGTGCTGCCCCGTCGGTGTGGTGATCAGGACACAGGGTTGACCGGTTGTGTCTCCGTTGGAATGATTCAGCATGGCGACCAGCTGTTCATGAATCACGGTGGCAACCAGATGCCCGTGCACGATCCGCATCGAGCCCTCGGACCAGCCACGGCCAACCGCTTCCGCCAGCGGCCTCACGACCGTTTCAAGCATCGCTTGCCTGCTGAAGCCGATGGCGGCCTGTTGCAGTATCCGGCGCAACGCACCGCCGTTGAGCCGCACAACCGCTTCCAGGCAGGCATCGACCATTTCCGTGCATCCACGGGCGGGGATGCCGGAAACCGGTTGGGGGCGGGTGCCGGCAGAAGCAGGCGCCCCGGAATCGGCGACGGCCATCCGGTGGAGTTCGGCCTGCCCCAGTCCGGCAATGTGGGATATGCTCTGGCCCTTCTGGATGACCCGTTTGAGCAGAACGAGGCGATCGATGTCCGATTGGGTGTACAGGCGACGACCGCCGGCTGAGCGTTTCGGTGTCACCGCGCGGTACCGCCGTTCCCATGCTCTGAGCACATGAACGGAGAGCCCCGTACGCAAACTGACAAACCCAATCGGGAAACCAACCGGTTCCTTCATCCGAAAATCCTCCTCGCCCGGATCCGGCATGATGGCCGCGAAAACGGTCAGGCGTGTATGTTGATTGCCATCCAGCGTGACGCCTGCGCCGCTGAGCAGCGCCCTTTCGCGCATGGGTCGGAAACCTCTCATCGACCGGCATCATCGCCCTTAACGGATCACCCGATGCCGGCTGATGGCGGGCGCATCGTCTAGTCTCCGACGAGTTCGGCGATAGCCCGCGCGCATGCATCAACAGCGTCATCCGGTCCGTCCAGATTCACGATGTGATTTTCAAGATCCAAGTCTACGATGGTGCAGCCATGGTTTTCAACTGTCATTTTAAGCAAGTTCAAAAATATGGTTTCGTTCATGATGTCATCGCTTTCGTCTGTCATCGCCGCCAGACGTATCCTGCGGGCAATGGGTCGACATTAAAAAAAGAACTGTGTAAAAAGGGGTGAAATAAAATTCCGGGCCGGACCCTGTCAGGGAACCGGTGAGGTCAAGAGGCCGGGCAATCGGTTTGAAAAGACGGGGGAACACGGGGGGCCGAAGCCCCCCGTGCGCGACTGAAGCAGGACCATCCGGTCAGGCGAAGTCGATCGCTACCCTGCCGTCTTCGGCCGTGGCATTTCATATCCGTCGGCCTCTTCCGTTGACAGCAGGCTGCTCTCGAGATCCTTTCCTTTCAGGTCCGTGTAGGCGTTTGCCATGCCTTCGGGCGTGGTGCGAATGGGGAACTTGAAACGCTTGATGGTCCCGTTGCGAAACTTGCAGGTCCACATGACGTCCTCGGTTCCCATCATGGGCATAATGCTGCTGCCCAGTGGCACGAAGTCGGCGTAACCTCTCACCTCGATCGCTTGCGTCGGGCAGATCTTCACGCACGAAAAACATTCCCAACACTGGTCCGGTTCCTGATTGTAGGCCTTCATTTGATTGGGATCCAGAACCATCAGGTCGTTGGGGCAGATGTACATGCATGCCGTTTTATCTCCGCCTTTGCAACCATCGCATTTTTCAGCGATTACGAAACTCGGCATATAACCTCCTTTCCCGTTCGGGTTGGACATGACGCCGGTCGGGATTGCCGAACCATCCACTGGCAGCGTCATCAGCGGTGCCATGCCCATCATGACACGTTCACAACATAGTGTCGCCGGCCGGGGTGTCAATGTTTTGTATAGGTTTGCGGATCGGACCAAACAGGGATTGGGGCCATTACCACGATTCAAGCAGGCGGACGAATGGCAGAGATGTATAGGTTAGGTTCATATTTTTTATACAGCTGTGATCAGGAGCGATCCTTCGACAGCGGTCAGCACCGGGGGGCTGCCCGGTGTCACTGAAGGCGTCGCCGGTTCAGGTCGTCGAGGGTGATGCGAATCCATCCGCGCCCATCGATGAAGTGCGTATCGGCATCTTCGGGAAAAGCGATCAGGTCGATGGGCGCCGAGCGCCGCATTGGTGAGGTCTGATGGTGGATGCGGGATTCCAGGGGGGCAAACGAGCCGCCCCACACGGCCAGGGCAAAGTGGGTCCGCGGGAAGCGGCGGAGCATGCAACGGAGCTTCTGTGTCCCGATGTGGCCGGCTTCCGCCCAGAATTCGGGGCCCTGCGGGCCGGTTTGGACGAGGTCGGGCTTGTACTTGCAGCCAATGGGCACCTCGACGCGAAGGTGTGGGTATGACGGCAGGAAAAGGGCCCACAGCAATGCTTTCATCACGACGTGACGAAAGCGCTCAACCGGCCTTTTGACCACCACCAGTTTGCGGCCGCCGGCCCGGAAGGTGTACTTCCCGCTGAGCGCCAAATCACTGTCCATGGGAGCCGACCGCGTTCATGCGAAACCGCGGCCTCAGTGCCGGAGCCGTCATGCCAGCCATTTCATCAATGTGGGAACGGTATTCTTGGGACTGATTTTGTATCCGGTGGCGGCAAGGTTGCCGGCTTCGTCGATCAGAAAGGCCGAGCGGACAATGCCCATGAAGGTTTTGCCGTACATTTTCTTCTCGCCCCACACCCCATAGCTCTCGGCGATGCGGTGATCGCCGTCGCTGAGCAGGGGAAATCCCAGCCCGTGCCTGTCGTCGAACTTTTTCTGCTGGGAAATGTCGTCCGGGCTGATACCGACAACAGCCACACCGGCAGCCGCCAGATCGGGCAGTGCGTCCCGCACCGCCTTGGCCTGGGTGGCTCAGCCGGACGTGTTGGCCTTGGGATAAAAAAAGACAAAACACTTGCGCCCCTTGAAATCTTTCAGACTGACGGTGTCGCCGTTCTGATCCACGGCGCTGAATGCCGGAGCCCGGTCCTCTGATTGCAGCTGATTCATCGCGTTACGCCCCTTGTATAATGATTCAAATCAACCAATATAACGCGGATCGGGGTTTTTTCCACCGCAAGGTCGTTCTTTTGCGCCCGCCAGTCACCATGAAGCCCCGTGCTCACCCTTTTTGCAGGGATGAGATGGCCCGCTGCTGCTGGTCCGGACAACCGTCGCAGCAGTGCGGCCCGATCTCCCGGGGGTGTTGCCGTTAAGGCCCGACGGTGCATCGGATGCGGACGGCGACAGTCTGCCGGGGTCCAGCTCGTCACGGGTGGGGGACAGGCCCAAAGACGTGACTCCGGCCGGTCGGCACGGCCATCCCGGCGGCCCTTCAGTTCCGCTTTTCTGTCAAGTACCGCCAGTAGCGGCGCGGCAGTTTACTTGCGTGCAATTTGGGGTTGTTGCGCGCGGTGATGTTCACTGCAGCGTAGTAGCGCTGCCAGAGCCTGCGGCTAAGCCGCTCGTCGGCCCGTTCGCCCGGAGAGGCGGCCTGGATGGCGGCCGGATCCACCTGGACCTGGCGGGTTTGCCGTCGGTCGTAGCAGAGGCCATAGCCCCGGTTCGTATCGACAATCATCCAGCGCTGGTCGGCAAAACGGGATTCAAAGTGGCGGCGAACCAGCGGCAGCACGTCGTAACGGGGCCCCACCAGGGCCAGATAGCCCTCGTCGCTTATTTTTTGAAAGCGAACCAGGCCCTTGATGCGGTGGGCCTCCTGGCGGACCTGCCGGCTGAGCCTGTCGATCCGGATGCTGGCGGAAAGATGAGCATTGGCGGCGAACCCGCGGCGAACCGCGACGGCATCTGCGACCAGCTGATAGATCAGCGTCTCCACGTCGGCATGCCCCGACAGATAGGCATCCAGCAGTTTGCGGCGCCGCCGGACGCCCAGGTGGGTCCTGAGGCCTTTCCACACCCGACCGGCAAGATCCGGGTCGGTGTCGATGGTCGCCGCCTGGTCGAACAGCCCCTTCTGCCCACGGCCCCCGGGCCGGATGGCATCCGGTGCCCGGTTCTTCGCATAGGCCTCGTAAATGGCCGTCAGCAGCCCTTCAAAACTGCCGTCCGTTTCGAATACCAGTCGACGGGCATCGACCAGGACCGCTGACCCGGCGGCTGAGCGGGTCGCCGGCCGGCCACCCGACCATTGCTCCGTTGGAAGGCCGTCACAACGGATGTAGGGACGCGCCCGTGAGACGATGGCACCCAGCTGCCGAAGATGCTCGATTCGAATTCTGCCCTTTTTTCTCAGGCGCACAATGCGGTCGGCCGATTTCAGTCCGATGCCCGGCACCCTGAGAATCATTTCCCGGTCAGCACGGTTGATGTCGACCGGGAACAGCTCGGGATGACGCCGGGCAAAGGCCTGCTTGGGATCGACGCTCAGATCGAGCCAGGGCGACGTGCTGCTGACCACCTCGTCGATTGAAAATCCGTACAGCCGCATCAGCCAGTCGGCCTGGTAGAGCCGGCTTTCCCGCTGCAGCGGGGGACCTTCCAGATCCGGCAGCCGCGCCGGCATATCGGCCACCGGGATGTAGGCCGAATAGTAGACCCGCTTGAGTGACTGCCCCCGGTACAACCGGTCAGCCAGATTCAACACCTCGTAGTCGGATTCCGGGCTGGCACCCACAATCAGCTGGGTGCTCTGGCCCGCCGGAGCGAAGGCCGGCACCCGGCGCAGGCGTTTGCGGTCTTCGCGATTCTCCGCGATATTCTCACGGATGATACCCATGGGGGTCAGCACGGAGGGATAGGTTTTGGACCGGGTCAGGCGCTTCAGGCTGGCCTCGGAAGGCAGCTCGATATTGACGCTCAACCGGTCGGCATGCCGGCCGGCATGCCGGATCAATCGCCGGCTGGCAAAGGGCACGCATTTCAGGTGAACGTATCCGTTGAATCCCTGGCGGCGCAGGTCCTCAACCGTTCGAACCAGCCGCTCCATGGTGTCGTCGGGGCTGCGCATGACGCCCGAACTCAGAAAAAGGCCTTCGATGTAGTTGCGCCGGTAAAAATCGATGGTCAGGCCCACGATTTCACGGGGAGTAAAGGCCGCCCGGGGAATTTCGTTGCTGCAGCGGTTGACGCAATAGGCGCAATCATAGATGCACTGGTTGGTGAAAAGGATCTTCAGCAGCGACACGCAGCGGCCGTCCTCGGTGTAGGTGTGACAGACGCCCGAGGGGGCGGCGTTGCCCAGCCGGCGTCCGCTGTTTTTGCGCCGGCTGCCGCTGGATGCACACGAGACATCGTATTTGGCCGCGTCGGCCAGTATGGTCAGCTTGTCCTCGATGCGCATACCGTTTCCCTATATCCTCGGATCAATGCCAGAGACGAATATAGGCATCGATGGGAGGCGGTGCAATTTCAGCCGGATCAATGGCTTGTGCGCGATACGGCGTGACCGTTTCAGGCCGGCCGGCGGTCGGCAGCCCGGTTTCGATATGCATTCCGCCAGAAGGGGCTGGGAACCAGGCTGCCGGTGGAGCCCACGTTGAGAATTCTCCCTGAAGCCCGTTTGCCCCTTGCCGGCAGCAACCGCTGGGTGAGGCTGGCTACGGCACCCACATGGGGCTGGATCATCTGCAGTTCACGACCCGGGTTGGTTTCTGAAAAATAGCCGCATTCATTGAAGCCGGCATTGTTCACCAGGATGTCGACCCGACGCAAACGCCGGTTGACTTCCTCGATAATCTCCTCCGGCGCCCAGGGTCATCCAGATGCGGTCTGCCCCGGGAATGCGCGGTGTGCGACGGTTGTCGGTGGGGTTGATGTTGACCGTGGCCAGTTCGGATTTGAGGGCATGGCAGCGGCCGGCCAGCCGTCGCTGCATTCGGTATCCAGTCCGCAGGGGGCGGTGACGCCGATGCCGGCATATGCACAACCGGCACCGGATGCACTCTGCGCGATAAGGGCAAACCCGGAACCCATGGCATTGCCGGCAAATACAAGCATCCCGGATACCATTGCAACCGCCATAAACCAACGCGTACACATTTGCGGTTTAAGCACATTGCTTCCTTTTGCGGTTATGGGGTTTTATAAACCCGGCGGGGACTGCAAGATCCGGTCGTCTAAAAACGTCGGGTTGCCCCGAGCCGCCTGAAGTTCCGCCACTTGCATCGCGGCCGCCGCCGTGCCATGGTGGAAGCGATCCCATCACCATGACACACCGCCTGCATGCGGTGCCATCGGGTGCAGGCAACGCACCGACAGGCACCGATCAGTGGTATCGCGGCAGGCCCTAAACTTTTAAAAAGGGGGAACCAATGCTTGATTTTACGCTGACCAAAAAGCAGATCGCCCTTCAGTCAAAAGCCCGCGAGTTTGCGCTGAAAGAAGTCCTTCCAATCGCCTGGTACTATGATGAGAAAGACGAGATGCCGATCTCGGTGCTGCGCAAGGCCTACGATGCCGGGATTATGAACACGGACATCCCTGAGGCATACGGCGGTCAGGGCTTGGGGCTGGTCGAGGGCGCCATCCTGACCGAAGAACTGGCCGCAGCCTGCCCCGGTCTGGCTACGTCGATTTTTGACAATTCACTGGGCATGGAGCCGCTCCTGCTGTCTGACAACGAGGACGCCCGCAAACGGTACCTGCCCCGCATCCTCAACGATTTCAAGAATATCTGTTTTGCCACCTCGGAGCCGACCATGGGGTCGGACGTGGCCGGTATTCGCTGCCGGGCCCGGGCCGATGGCGACGACTTCATCCTCAGCGGCACCAAATACTGGATCACCAATGGTGGCCTTGCCGACTACATATCGGTCTTTGCCACGGTCGATACCGAAACGCAGCACGACGGCATCTGCGCCTTTGTGGTGGAAAAGGACTGGCCCGGCGTACGGGTCGGCCGCCCGATCCCCAAAATGGGGCAGCGATGCTCCAACACGGTGGGCCTGAAATTTGACGATGTCCGGGTTCCCAAGGCCAACGTGCTGGCGCCGCCGGGCAAGGGATTCGTCCTGGCCATGAAAACCTTCGGCCGGACGCGACCCATCATCGGCGCTTTCGGCGTAGGTGCGGCCCGTTCAGCCATGGAATTCGCCATGGACTACGCCAAAAAACGCCGGGCGTTTGGCATGCCCGTCAGCGCTTTCCAGGCCATCCAGTTCAAGATCGCGGACATGTACCAGAAAGTCGAAACGGCGCGCCTGATGACCCTCAAGGCGGCCTGGGAGGCCGACCAGGGCCAGGATCCTACCCTGAATGCCTCCCTGGCCAAATTTTATGGCACGGAAGTGGCCCTGGAAGTGGTCAACGAGGCCCTGCAGATTTTCGGCGGCTATGGCTATACCAAGATGTTCCCTGTCGAGAAGCTGCTGCGCGATGTCCGCCTTCTGCGCATCTACGAAGGGACCAGTGAAGTCCAGCGGGTGATCGTTTCCGGTTACGTGATGAGTGAATACCAGCCGGTCATGCCGGCCCTGGAAGACCTGCCCCTGCACCGGGACGCCGATCCCCATGCCGATCCGCAAACGGGGCCCGTGTGGCGTTGCCGGATGTGCGGCTATGTGCACTACGGGGATGAGGCTCCCGATGAGTGCCCCTATTGCTTTTTCCCGCAATCGGCCTTCAAGAAGGTGGGCTGAGGTACGGCGGCCCCCGCTGATGGCGCCGGTTCGCCTCCGGCTGGTAGTTCTGAACCATCACCAAACGGTCAACCGGCTCATATTGCCGTTGCCGTCAGAGGAACTACCTTCACTCCCTGGAGATGTGACCGGGTGTGCGTGTGAAGAAGTCGCACACCCGGTCAGTAAAACGGGCTGGCCGTAGCATGTCGGCCCGCTCACCAGACTGAAGCTGGAAATGCATCGGGGGCCGACCATGAACAGCCATGAGAAAAATGTACTCAACGAAAAACTGGAAACCTGCAGCCTGCAGCCGCTGACCGGGTTTAATCGCAATGGCGACTGCCGGATTTCTGCGGCCGATCGCGGCAGGCACGGGGTCTGCGCCCAGGTAACCCGCGCGTTTCTTGAATTTACCCGACGCCGCGGAAACGATTTGTACACCCCCGATCGCCTGGGCGGTTTCCCCGGACTGAAACCGGGCGACCGCTGGTGCCTGTGCGAGGACCGCTGGCAGGAGGCCTTCGACCACGGCGTTGCGCCGCCGGTGATTATGGCCGCCACGCACGCACGCGTGCTGGACCGTATTCCCCTGGCCCGGATAGAGACGCACGCCCTGGCGACCCCGACCGACGGGTGAACGACGCCATGACCACCCGTGTCGTCCGCCATACAACCGCGATGCTTCCCTCCGGAGGAATCGGACGCGTTCATGCGGAGCTCAGCGGAAAATCACCGGATCGATGAATGTCCACCTTTGAACGGGTCTTCAAAAATGCCGGTCATTATCGCCCGGATGCACGGCGTCCAGGGGCTGATCGGTTCCCTGGCACGCTTGGGCATTGTCGGAGGTGGGGTGAGCCTGCGGATGCCGGATGCATCCCCAGGCCGGGCAAGTCGGCCCGTTGATATGGCGCTGTGCGTCCTCCGGATTGGGCGCGGCAGGCCGCCGGTGACCTGAAACTGAGGGGGCCGGAGAGTGTTTCCATCTGCCAGCCTCTTGAAAATACTAAAAAAATTCGTATACTAAACGATACAGCCATTTTGTCGCTGTCCGTCACCCAAACAGGAAGGGAGGTCCTCATGGTCGCATTGAAAACCCTCAGCCCCGAAGTGGTTCCATCTGCACTTGAGAAGGCCAAACGATATCGTCTGCTCAACGAACCGGATGAGGCGGAAAGCATCTGCCTGGATATCCTGGCGGTCGATGCCGCCAATCAGGAAGCCCTGGTACTCCTTCTCCTGGCGCTGACCGACAAGTTTGCCGACCACGGTCTCAATCCGGCCTATGAGCAGGGCCGCAAGATCGTGGACAAACTCGACAGCGCCTATTGCAAATCCTATTACACCGGCATTCTTTTCGAGCGGCGGGCCAAGTTTCATCTCAAGCAGGGCGGCCCGGGATCCGGCGCGGTGGCTTACGACTGGTTTGCCAAGGCGATGAAGGCCTATGGCGAGGCCCTGGCCGGCTGCGACCCGGACAACCAGGATGCCGTGCTGCGCTGGAACTCCTGTGCCCGATTCATCAACAACCATCCCGATCTCAAGACGTTTGAGGCCGAGCAGCCTGAAATGCTGCTTGACCCGTTCGACACCCCTCACTGAGAACGGCCGACAGGAAAGGCACCCGGCCTTTCTATTCCCTCGCCGAGTAGGAAGCCGTGTGTCCGCTGCCCGGCGGATTCGTGAATGCCTGCGGAAGTAAAGCGGTCCCCGTAAACATCGGCCCCATATCCTGATGCCCTGAAGGTCCTATTTCTCCGAGGGCGCCTTCTGCTCGTGCGCCTCGAGCATGCGCTTGGTCTGGTTGATCCGCTTGGTAATCAGTATGCCGCGCGGACAGGATCGGGTGCATTGGAAATGATTCTGGCAGGGCCACACCCCGTCGGGCAGGTCCAGGACGGCCAGTCGCTGGTCGAATCCACGATCGCGCGTGTCGGCGTTGAAGCGATAGGCCTGGGCGATGGCCGCCGGTCCGAGAAACGCCGGATTGTCTTCCAGTACGGGGCAGGCCGAATAGCACGAGGCGCACAGGATGCAGTTGGTGGTATCATCGAAACGCATGCGCTCGTCCTGGGACTGGATCCGCTCTTTGGCGTCCACCGGTTCGTCGTTGATCAAAAAGGGCCTGACCGACCTGTATTTTTTGAAAAAGGCGCTCTGATCGACGATCAGGTCCCGCTGCACGGGCAGGTAGCGAAGCGGTTCCACGGTAACGGTGTCGCCGTCTTTTTCGGCCACCTCCCTGATCAGGGTCTTGCAGGCCAGGCCGTCCTTTCCGTTGATGCGCATGGCGTCCGACCCGCAGACGCCGTGGGCGCAGCTTTTGCGGAATCCCAGGCTGCCGTCCTGAAAGCGCTTGACCTGCATCAGTGCGTCCAGCAGCCGCTCGTTGGGGTCGGCCGCCACCGTGTAGGTCTGGTAATAGGGGGCCTTGTCGATGTCGGGGTTGAAGCGTTGTACCTTGAGGGTGATTTCCATGTATGGCTCCTTGGTTTCAATAGGTGCGCGGTTTGGGTTCCCAGACGGAGGTGTCCACCGCTTTGTCGTCCAGACGCACCGAATCGTCTTTCAGATAGGCCAGGGTGTGGGTGAGCCAGTTGTCGTCGTCCCGTTCGGGGAAATCCTCCCGGCTGTGGGCCCCGCGGCTCTCCCGGCGGTTGAGTGCCGAGGCGGCGGTGACCAGTGACAGGTCCAGCAGGTTGCCCAGTTCGATGATTTCCAGCAGATCGGTGTTGAAGGGCCTGCCGGTGTCCTGAACGCGCACGGACCGGTAGCGCTGCCGCAGTTCCTGAATCCGGTCCACGGCGGCCTGCATGTCAGTCGCGTTGCGGTAAATGCCCACGTTCTCCATCATGGTGGTCTGCATGTCGTCCGTGATGTGGCCGCCGTGGGGACCGGATGCGCCGTCGGTCAGCCGACCGATGAAGGCCCGGGCCTCGTCGGCGGCGGCGGTGCCGGGCCGGGGCATGTCGGCCTGGCGCACATAATCGCCGATGTGCCGCCCCGCCCGGCGGCCGAACACCACCAGGTCGAGCAGGCTGTTGGTGCCCAGGCGGTTGGCACCGTGCACCGAGACGCAGGCGCATTCCCCGGCGGCATACAGGCCGTTGACGATGGTGCCGGCACCGTCCATGATCACCCGCCCCTGCACATCCGTGGGGATGCCGCCCATGGCGTAATGGGCCGTGGGCAGCACCGGGATGGGTGCATCGGCCGGATCGATGCCCAGGTAGGTCTTGCAGAAACCGGTGATGTCGGGCAGTTTGCTGCCCAGGGTCTCTTTTCCCAGATGCGTCGCGTCCAGATGGACGTAGTCGTCGATGCGGCGGTCGCCGCGGATCCCCTGCCCGGCCCGCACTTCGGTCAGGATGGAGCGGGCGACGATATCCCGGGGGGCCAGGTCCAGCAATGTTGGCGAGTAGCGCTGCATGAAGCGCTCCCCGTCCCGGTTGCGCAGGATGCCGCCTTCGCCGCGCACCGCCTCGGATATCAGGATGCCCAGCCCCATGATCCCGGTGGGGTGGAACTGGAAGAACTCCATGTCTTCCAGGGGGATCCCGCGCCGGGCGCACACCGCCGGACCGTCACCCGTATTGGCGTAGGCGTTGGAGGTGATCCTGAAGATGCGCCCGAACCCGCCGGTGGCAAACAGGACGGCCTTGGCGGCAAAGACATGCAGGTCGCCGGTGGCCAGTTCCACGGCCACGACCCCCTGGGCGGTGGAGCCGTCCAGGATCAGGTCCACGACCTGGAATTCGTCGAAAAAGGTCACCGCGTTCTTGATGCACTGCTGATAAAGGGTCTGCAGAATCATGTGTCCGGTGCGGTCCGCCGCGTAGCAGGCCCGCCGCACCGGCCCCTCGCCGAAGTTGCGGGTGTGCCCGCCGAACCGGCGCTGGTCGATGCGCCCTTCCGGGGTGCGGTTGAAGGGCAGGCCCCGGTTTTCCAGATCATAGACCGCCTGGACCGCCTCCTCGGCCAGAATGGCGGCGGCCTGCTGATCGACGAGATAATCGCCGCCCTTGACCGTGTCGAAGGCGTGCCATTCGGGTTTGTCCTCCTCCACGTTGCCCAGCGCGGCACTGATCCCGCCCTGGGCCGCACCGGTATGGCTGCGGATGGGGTACAGCTTGGAGAGAACCGCCGTTTTCGATCGCTGACTGGCTTCCAGTGCGGCGTATAGCCCGGCGCCGCCGGACCCGACGATCACCGTGTCGAATTGATGGATCACGAGCACCTCCCTGTCCCTGTGGTTGGAAACGCTGGTTTATTCATATCGGGCAACCGAAAACGGCCGGGCGCCCGATTCATTGAACGGTTGTATCGGCCGGGCAGGAGCACCCGGTCCATACGGCCCCACCCGGAGATTTTTGTGTGAAGAACCTTTTGGACCACGCAATCGGCAGGAATGGGTCGCGCCATGGAGGAAAAACGCATGGACGCGGCGATTGGAGGGGGGTGCCCCGCACGGTGGTGCCGGCCCCCTTCAGACCGCGACATGCTCCCCGGTATTAAACCAACCGGGAAGGGTTCAGACAAGCATTTTTTTATTGACACGCGGCGAAAAGGACATCACGCTTTACGTTCAGCGCCTCACCCGAAGTGGTTCCCACCGCAGCCGACACCGGCGTGCCGATTCGCCTCACCCCCAGAACGGTTGACCATGAGCCCTCCACGTGGGTTTTCCAAACGACTCGACGCAGCCGGCGGGCACGTGTGGCGGCTGATCACGGACACAAGAAGCTGGCCACACTGGGGGCCGTCTGTAAGGGCGGTCGATTGCGGTGATCGTTTCATCCATGCCGGATCTTCGGGGCGCATCCTCACCCCGATCGGCATATGGGTACCCTTCTCGGCGGAGACATTCGACCCCGGGCGTTACTGGGACTGGCGGGTAGGCGGTCTGGCTGCCACCGGCCACCGTGTGGCCCCTATTGGACCGAATCGATGCCGGCTGACCTTCACCGTGCCGGCCTGGGCTTTCGGATACGGTCTCGTCTGCCGCCTGGCGCTGAACCGCATTGACCGGTGGCTGGCGCAGGCCGGCAACCGGTATGGCGGATAGAGGGGGGCTGCGGTCGCCTGGGCCGTCGACCTGCCAACCCGATCGATGCACTCCGTTCGCGCCCTCCAGGCCGCCAAAGATTGACACGCCAGGCATCAAACCGGTTCCCCTGGCCGGCAGTTGAACTCCCATTGCCGCCGGGCATTTCAGGCAGAACACCCATGAAAAAAGGCACAACCCTTCGATTGATCCTCGGCGACCAGCTCAACGCACAGCACAGGTGGTTCCGGAAGGTTCGAAAAGATACCATCTATCGGTTGATGCGTAAACGTTACGATATCCTCATGGAGGATGGCAGACCCGCGGGGGGCAAGTGGAATTACGACCACAGCAATCGCAGGCGCTACGATAGCGCTGTGCCGCTTCCCGAGCCAGCCGTTTTCGACAACGATGTGTCCGATATTGTCGCCATGATCGATCGTTGCGGGGTGCCCACCTTCGGCGACATTGACGCCAGGGGGTTCATCTGGCCCGTGACCCGCGACCAGGCCCTGCATCAGCTGTCAACCTTCATCGACCATCGGCTGCCCCACTTCGGCACGTATCAGGATGCCATGACTGCCGGCAGCTGGTGCCTGTTTCATTCGCTGCTCTCTTTTGGGCTGAACACCAAAATGCTTCATCCCATGGAGGTGATCCAGGCGGCAATCGCCCGTTCACAGGCGACTTCGGGCGTGACCGTGAGCATCGAACAGCTGGAGGGCTTCGTTCGCCAGATACTCGGCTGGCGCGAGTACATGCGCGGTATCTACTGGTCTCACATGCCCGCCTACGCAGCGATGAACCATTTCGGCCACACGGCCGGCCTGCCGGATTTTTACTGGACTGCGGACACGCGCATGAACTGCATGCGAAAAGCCATATCCCAATCGCTCACGCATGCCTATGCCCACCACATTCAGCGATTGATGATCACCGGCAATTTCGCCCTCCTGGCGGGTGTCCATCCCGATCGCGTCGACAACTGGTATCTGGGCGTCTATATCGATGCCGTTCAGTGGGTGGAGATCGTCAACACCCGCGGAATGAGCCAGTTCGCGGACGGCTGTATCGTGGCGACCAAACCCTACGTCTCTTCGGCCAACGATATCCACAAGATGAGCGACTACTGTGAGGACTGCCATTACCTGTGGCGCAAACCGACGGGTGACAGATCCTGCCCATTCAACAGCCTCTATTGGGCGTTTATCCACCGCCATCGACAAAAACTCGCCGGCAATCCGCGCGTGGCAATGATGGTTCGGACCTGGAACCGGATGAAAGACGACAGGCGGCAGGAACTGCTGGCCCAGGCCGAAACCTATCGGGCCGTGCTGAACGACCTGTGAGCCGCGGCTGAATCGCGACCTGCCGCCGGGATTGACGTTACCGGGGCGGATCCGGACGACGCGTTGCGGAGAGGTTCCCCGGAAGACCCCCGAATCGGTTCCCAGTTCGCTCACCATCCCCGCCGCAACAGGGCCTTGCTCCGGCAGGCAGGGGGAATGCGCTCGCGATTGCGGTCCTTTCCATCCCCCTTGACAGCGCAGAATCAAAGTTTAACATTTGTTTAATGTTAAACAAGCAACGCTCCGAAATGGAGCCGGGAGGTCCATATGCATTTGAAAACGCTGGCATCGACGCTGGCCATCTTGGCCTTGACCCTGCCGCCACTCGCTCTTGCCGGACACCATTACGGCGGTCATGGAAACATGGATATGGTCTGGGATATGGCGGCATTGGACACGGACGGCAACGGCCGGTTGACCTTCGCCGAGTTCATCGCGCCCAACATGGAAAAATGGCGCTCCGGTTTTGACATGATCGACACGAACGGTGACGGCGACCTCGGCGTCGACGAATGGAATGCGTTTCTGGAAGTGCACAGCATGAAATCGGGCCAGTAGCCCGCAGGGCCGTCAGCATGTCGTCCTGCTGACGGCCATCTCCTTCCCCGCGTTCCCGCCGGGCACCGCCCCGCCCGCCGCGCGGCTGCATCACGCCTTGGTCAACAATTCGAGTTTATCCCTGAATTCGCCCAGATCGGCACCCGACACCGCATTGATTTGGGCGATGGTCCGGCGGACGGTGCCGGCCCCCGGCCCGCCGATAAAGATCGATGGCTCGCTGCCGACCAAACGACGGAGTTTTTTCAGCTCACCACTCAGACGGTGATCGTTCAGCAGGTGACACAGGCTCAGGGCCAGGGCCCTGGCCCTGAATTTTTTGACCGCATAGGCGATCTCCTCAGCCGGAAGGTTGGGGCCGAAGTAATAGACGCGCCAGCCCGATTCAGATGCCGCCAGCGCCGAAGCCAGGGCTCCCAGTTCATGCCAGTGGCCCACAGGTGTGGCCACGACGATCCGGGGGGCCGCCTCTGCGACGTGAACGCTGCGCAGCATGTCCCACAAAATAGTACGGACAACGACCGAGGCCATGTGTTCGTTGATGGTCTTCAGTCGACCAAGCCGCCAGAGTTCACCGACACGCTCAAAAAGGGGCAGCACCACCATCTGCAGAAAGTATTGCCGGGGCATGTCGACTGCCGCACCTTCCAGCACGCACTCCAGCGCCGACGGGTCCAGTCGAATGATATGCGACAGGGCTTGTTCGACCAATTGTGCGGCCGTTGCGCCCTCGTCCAACCCACCGGATTCAGTGCCGCCTTCGATGGCGCCGCCGGAAGCGGCCAGAGCGGCCCCCCTTTCCAGCAGGCGGGTGAGTTCATCACGGCTCATTTTGGCGACTGCGGAAATGGGATGCCCGTCGTCCACCGCTTGTTTGAGCAATCCCAGCCGTTCGATATCGCTATCGCTGAAACATCGGCGATTGCCGTCGGATCGCCGTGGGCAGATGGCCTGATAGCGGGATTCCCAACTCCGGATCAGATAGGGTTTCAGGCCTGTTTTCGAGGCAACGTATTTGATGGTGTAGGAAGGTTTCATGTCCATGGATGAATGATAAAAAAAACGTTTGCCAATGTCAAGATTATGTTTAACATTTGTTTAAATTAATCCAAAAACCAACGCCCCCACCCAAACGCTGAGGTGCTATGATGAAACCAGACATGAACAACGACAATGACCGATACGAAGACGATGGCATTGGAGTGAAAACCGACGGCCAGGAGGTCATTCCCATTCTGCCGCTTCGCAGCATGGTGGCGTTCCCGCAGATGAGTGTGCCGTTTATGATCTCCTTCAGTTCGGCATCCATGATTGACGATGCCATGAAAGCGGACCGGACCGTTGGACTGCTGACGGTCAAGGACCCGGCGGTCGAGCATCCCGTACCGGGCCAACTGCATGAAGTGGGAACCATTGCCAAAATTCTGCATGCCAAGAAAAATGAAGAGGGCGTCATGGTCGCCTTGCTGAATGGCATCCGCAGGTTCAAGGTGTCCACCTGGCAAACCGATGGCCCGCACCTCAAGGCAAGTGTACTTCACGCCCCGGAAATCGTGGAAACGGGCATTGAACTGGAGGCGCTGCAACGCCAGTTGCGGGACGCTGTATCCGAGGTGCTGGCGTTGACCCCCAATTCCTCGGAGGATGCGGCTGGGACCATCACGCGCATCAGCGATCCGCTCCAGCTGGCATACGTGACGACGTTCAACATGAATCTGACCACGGAGTCACGCCAGGAATTGCTCGAGATCGACAGTGTGTCCCAGAAAATTCGTGTGCTCCTTTCGCATTTGTCCCACGAAAAAGAAATGCTCACCATCGGAAAAAAAATCCAGTCCGAAGTTCAGGAAAAAATGAGCAAAACGCAGAGGAATTATTTTTTGAGGCAGCAGCTCAAGGCCATCCGAAAGGAGCTGGGCGAAACCGACGCCCCCCCGTCGGAGCCGGATAATTACGCCGAGCGCATCGAAGGCTCAGACATGCCCGATGAAGCACGCAAAGAGGCGGTCCGCGAACTGGAACGCATGCAGCAAATGACTCCCCAGTCCGCCGAATATCCGATCGTCAAGACCTATCTTGACTGGCTGATCGATCTGCCCTGGGGCCAGGTGAGCGATGACAGTGGAAATATCCCCGACGCACGACGCATTATGGATGAGGACCATTTTGGCCTGGAGGAAATCAAAGAGCGCCTGATCGAATATATCGCCGTGAGGCGTCTCGTCAATCGCCGGGAAGAGATGCCGAACGAGGCAGACGAGCGCACCGCCCTGGGCGTCATTTTGTGTCTGGTCGGTCCTCCGGGCGTCGGCAAAACCAGTTTGGGCCGCAGCGTGGCCCGCGCCATGGGTCGAAAATTCACCCGCATGAGCCTGGGGGGTGTCAGGGATGAGGCCGAGATCCGCGGCCATCGTCGTACCTATATCGGAGCGATGCCCGGACGGATCATCCAGTCGGTCAAGCGCGCCGGTACCCGCAATCCGGTTTTTATGCTCGACGAAATCGACAAGATCGGTCAGGACTGGCGCGGCGACCCCAGCAGTGCCCTGCTTGAAGTCCTGGACCCGGCGCAAAACCGTACCTTTCGTGACCACTACCTGGATGTGGATTTCGATCTCAGCGAGATCATTTTTATCGCTACGGCCAATAGTCTGGACACCATACCGGGCCCGCTGAGAGACCGCATGGAAATCATCCGGATCGATGGCTATACGTCGCTCGAAAAGCTTCAGATTGCGCGACGGCACCTGATCCCCCGTCAGCTCAGGTCGCATCGCCTCGACAATGACGAGGTCACCTTTGTGGAGGATGCCGTCCTGAAAATCATCCACGACTATACCCGCGAGGCCGGCGTTCGCAATCTCGAAAGACACGTCGCCGCCATCTGCCGGAAAGGCATCGTGGCACTGAGCGAAAAGGGCTGGTCGCATGTGGTGGTCACGGAACAGATGGTTCGTGATTGCCTGAAAAAAGAGCGCTTCGAGGCCGAACGGTCGGAGGCCTTCAATACACCGGGCATCGCCAAGGGGTTGGCGGTCACGTCGGTCGGGGGCGATATTCTTTACATCGAGGCAACCCGCATGCCGGGCAAGGGACGGTTGTCCCTGACGGGCCAGCTGGGCAGCGTGATGAAAGAAAGTGCCGAAATTGCGCTCAGCTACGTGCGCACGAAGGCAGATCAGCTGGGCATCGATCCGGTCGCCTTCGAACAGTCGGATGTGCATCTGCACGTCCCGGCAGGCGCCCTGCCCAAAGACGGCCCCTCGGCAGGCGTGGCCATGGTCATGACCCTGGCCAGCCTGTTCAGCGGCAAGCCGGTGCGCAGCGATGTCGGCATAACCGGTGAAATAACGCTTCGCGGCCGGGTGCTTCCGGTTGGCGGCATCAAGATGAAAGTGCTGGCAGCCCATCGGGCCGGACTGAAAACGGTGATCCTTCCCCGGCGGAACGCATCCGACGTGGAAGACCTGCCCGAAGAGGTCCGCAGCGAACTGACCGTTGTGACCGTGGACCACATCGATGAGGCCATTGCCGGGGGATTCGCCGACCAGCCTGGCGGCAGTGCGTCAGATCGCGGCAATTCCGCGGCAGACACCGGTGGCGGCAATGAATGTGATACGGACCTGACGCCCATGGCCTGCTGAGCCAATTGCTGCAGGCGGCGTGCTTGTGCCGGTTACTCGGAAAAGGGTGACCGGCTGTCGACCGATGCAGGGTATCACCATGCCGCGACGCCTTTTCCAACGAGCTGCGCCGCGACACCATCGGTTTGCCGACGGAATGATTTTTTTGACATGCTTACGGACAGGCCACGACGCATGGCCCGAAGGGGGCAATATGAAAAAACAACATCGATTCTCCATCTGGTACGCGATTATCGGCATGTGGGCTGTTTTGCTTCTGCACAACCTGATTGCTTCAACTCTGGCCGTGAAGAACATCCCTTACAGCGACTTCGTCAAAGCGGTCAAGGAGGGCAAGGTCTCTGAAATCGCCATTTCCGAAAATGAAATTCAAGGCCGCATGCTGATCTCGAAGGACGGGGCGGAGTCAAACACGCTTTTCAGGACGGTCCGGGTGGATCCCGAAATTTCCCAGCTGATGGATGAGAACGATGTCAAGTACTCCGGAAGACGCGAGACCCACTTTTGGGGAACACTCTTCTCCTGGCTGATACCGGTTGGCATCTTTTTCGGTATCTGGGTCCTGATGATGCGCCGTTTCCGGCAGCAGGCCGGATTTATGACCGTCGGGAAGAGCAAGGCCAAGATATACGTCGATGACGACGTCTCGGTCCGGTTCGATGACGCGGCCGGTGTTGACGAAGCCAAACAGGAATTGGAGGAAATCATCAATTTCCTGAAAGAGCCGCAACGCTACACGCGTCTGGGCGGGCAGATCCCGCGGGGCACACTGCTTGTCGGCCCGCCGGGTACCGGTAAAACGCTGCTGGCAAAGGCGGTGGCCGGAGAAAGCGGTGTGCCGTTTTTCAGCCTCAGCGGCTCCGAGTTCGTCGAAATGTTTGTGGGCCTGGGAGCGGCCAGGGTCCGCGACCTCTTCAAGCAGGCCAAAGAGAAAGCACCGTGTATCATCTTCATCGACGAGTTGGATGCGCTGGGAAAGGCCCGTGGCGTCGGTATGGCCGGGGGTCACGATGAGCGGGAGCAGACCCTGAACCAGCTGCTCGTGGAACTGGACGGATTCGATGCCAATGTTGGCGTCATTCTGATGGCGGCCACCAACCGCCCTGAGATATTGGACCCGGCGCTGATGCGGCCCGGCCGGTTCGATCGCCAGGTGCTCGTCGACCGCCCGGACAAAACCGGACGGGTGGACATCCTCAGGATCTATCTGGAGAAGATCGAAACCGGGACGGATATCGATCCGGAGAAAATCGCGGCGATGACCGCGGGTATGGTCGGCGCAGATCTGGCCAACCTGGTCAATGAAGCGGCCCTGCTGGCCGTCAGGCGCGACAGGGCATGTGTCGGCATGGCCGAAGTGGAAGAGGCGGTTGAGCGCGTGGTGGCCGGGCTGGAAAAGAAAAACCGGCTGATCAATCCGGCGGAGAAAGAGATCGTCGCCTACCATGAACTGGGGCATGCGCTGGTCGCCATGGCATTGCCCGGAACCGACCCGGTCCGGAAGATATCGATTATTCCCCGGGGCATTGCCGCTCTGGGTTACACCATGCAGGTGCCGACCGAAGACCGATTCCTGATGCGCAAGACCGAACTGAACAACCGCATCGCGACCCTGTTGGGCGGAAGAGCGGCAGAGGCGCTCATCTTTAACGACATCTCAACCGGTGCCCAGGACGATCTCTCCCGCGCCACCGGCATTGCACGCTCCATGGTCAAAGAGTATGGCATGAGCGAACGCATGGGGCAGGTTTACTTTGCCCACAATCAGCAACCGAATTTCCTGGGCGGAATGGGTGATGCCGGCGGTCAATACAGCGATGAAACCGCCAAAACCATCGATGAGGAAGTCAGGCGCATCGTCGACGAACAATATGATGTGGCCTTCCACATTCTGACGGCCAACCGGGCGCTTCTGGTTGAAACGGTCGGCCGGCTGCTTGCCGATGAAGTCATCGAAGGAGATGCGCTGACCCGGTTGGCCGGGGCGGTGACCCCCGCCGCAATCCCGGAGGATCGCCCCGGACCTGAGGCCACGCAAGCGGAAAAGGCGGCCTGACATTGACAGGACGCCCGTTTGACCGGTATCAAGCGTTCAGGCTTATGCGAAACGCCTGGTTTTCTGCCCTGCAACAACCCGGGAAATCGGAGCCATCAACCATGCAACGAGTGAACCGCACCACCGTCTTCACCATCATTGCCCTGGCCGTAGCAGCAGGTTTTTTCTTTTGGAACCGCTTCGCCGATGAAAAGCAGCGCATCGCCAGCCACACCCGCGAAATCACGCCGCGCGGGAGCCTGGCGGACATCGAAAAAACGACCATCTCCATTTTCAACGCGTCGGCACCGTCCGTGGTCTACATCTTCACCGAAAATGCGGTGGCCGGATTCTTCGGCACGCGTGAGGTCCGCCAGGGAGCGGGTTCAGGCTTTCTGTGGGATAACAATGGGCATGTGGTGACCAATTTCCACGTCATCGAGGGCGCCCGGCGCGTCCAGGTACGCCTCGAGAGCGGCGAGGCCATCGACGCCACTTATGTCGGCGGCGCTCCCGATTACGACCTGGCGGTCATCCGGTTGCGGCGGCCCCTTTCCACCATTCAGCCGATTCCTGTGGGGACATCCGACAACCTGCAGGTGGGACAGAGCGTCCTGGCCATCGGCAATCCTTTCGGCCTCTCACGCACACTGACCACCGGCGTGATCAGCGCCCTCGATCGCCGGCTGCCCACAGCCACCGGACGCGACGTGGTCGGGGTGATTCAAACCGACGCGGCCATCAACCCGGGTAACTCCGGGGGGCCGCTGATTGATTCGAGTGGCCGCCTGATCGGCGTTAACACCGCTATTATCTCCGGCTCCGGCAGTTCGGCCGGAATCGGATTCGCCGTTCCAGTGGACGTGGTCAACCGGGTGGTGCCGCAACTCATCGCCAAGGGCAAGTTCCCCCGGCCCGGTATCGGAATCGTTGTGCTGGATGAGGAAGCCGCCGCCGGTCTCGGTGTGGTCGGTGTGGTAATCGACCGGGTGATTCCCGATTCGGAAGCCCAACGCGCCGGGCTGGAGGGAATCGATTACCGCAGGCGAATCCTTGGAGATACCATTGTCGCCGTGGAGGGAAAGCCGGTCGCCAACATGGCCGATTTCGCTCAATTCCTGCAGGCCTTCGAGATAGGCAGGCGCATCACCCTCCAGGTGCGGCGGGGGGATGCGGTTCGCGATGTGGCGGTTACGATCATGGACATATCCTGAATCCGGCCCGGGCGGGAGTCACGATGCAGGTGCGACAGCATACCCCGGCCGCAGATGAGCCGTTCAACCAACCTGGTGGTAGAGAAGCAACCGATCCCATTAGAGAAATTGATGGTCGATGGCTGTACTACATGTTCCTGGCCGGCACCCGGAATGTGGTTGCCGACCGGAAACACCTGAACCGGATCAACGTCTTTCCCGTCAAAGACGGTGACACCGGTGCCAACATGGCGTTTACCCTGGGCGCGGTCGTCGCGTCGGTCAGGCCCGAGCGGCCCTACAAACAGATGCTGGATCGGATTGCCGAAACGGCCCTGACGAACGCGCGCGGCAATTCAGGCATGATCTTCGCCCAGTTCCTCTTCGGTGTGAGCAGCGAAACCGGCGAGAGGGCCAGTGTGTCGATTGAGCCGTTTACGGCCAGCGTCAAAAATGCGGTGCGATACATCTACCAGGCTGTGGCCGACCCGATGGAGGGGACCTTGTTGACCATCGTCAGGGCCTGGGCCGACTTCATCGATGCCAAGCAGCACCGGATCGACGATTTTGGCCAGCTGTTTGTCGAATCGAAGGCCATCCTCGAAAAGGTGCTGGCCGAGACCCCGCTCCAACTGGACGTTCTGGCCGGGGCCAACGTGGTCGTGGACGACACGCGCATCCTGGTAAGCGTCAGCACCTTGAAATACATGGTCCGGGGGGGACGCGTCTCGCCGCTGAAAGGCCTGCTGGCCAATCTGCTCAACCTCAAGCCGATCGTGTCGATCGATACCGACGGGAATTCGATGGTGTTTGGCAAACCCTTCAGCCAGAAGGCCAACATGAAAAAGGTCATGGCCCACATCCACCGGACCAGTCGGGACCGGGCCATCTGGAACTGTATCGTTCTGCATGCCAACAACCGGCCGGCGGCCGACTGGTATACACGCCAGATGACGGCCCTCACCGCCGCCTCCCCGGTGGCCCGGGTCAACATCTCACCGGTCATCGGCGCCAGTGCCGGATTGGGGGCCGCCTCCGTGGCCTTCATGTTCGGTTGATCCCTGATCCGCAGAAAGGCCGTCGCCCGGCACGTCCTGAAGGGGGATGTCTTCGGAGTCATAATGGTTTTTATCGCCTGTGCGCCAGCGTCGGTGTCGACCGGCCGACGGTCATCCGCCGGTCGATGCACTGCCCGCCGTACGAGCGGCGGGGTGAGCACCTGCCATGAACCTCCCAAAACATTATAATACGGTATGCCCCGGCGGTTTACATGGGTGCGTCGAAGGGCGCGGCATAGCCGGTCAACTCCACGTAGCCGACTCCGTCGATCGTCTTTTCATGGCCGGTGCCCCTGGCCTGCACGCTGCCTTCCCAGTAGACCACCCCGGTGCTGTGCGGGGTGCGCATTTCCTGGTCCTTCAGACTGGCCGTCAGGGTGAAATCCAGTTGCAGCGGCAGGACGCGCAGCCGCCATCCGACCGGGTACCGTGCACCGGAATGCGGGCTGGTCCAGAACGACAGCGGGGTGACCCGCACGTCGCCGAGCGTCAGGTGCCGGGTGTCCCCTCCGGGTAGCACGACGGTACCGCTGGAAGCCGGGTTCAATGTCCCGTCCGGCTGGCGCAGCAGGAAAAGCATCACCTCCGAGTGGTCGGCCAGCTGCAGGCTGAACCAGTCCCAGCCGACAATGCCCGGCTGCAGGGGGGCCGTGCTGAATTCGTGGTCCATCCAGGCCGTCCCCTGCACCGTGTGGCGGGTGCCGGCCACGGTCAGGCTGCCCGTGGCATGCAGCCGGGTAAAGGAGTAATAGCAGCTGGCCCGATCGGGAGACTGCCCCTTGCGGCTGTAGCCGCCTTCCCCGTGCGGCACCGGCGGTTTGAGCGCGGTCAGGTCCAGGGCCAGGGCAAAGTCACCGGCATCGGCCTGCAGCCGGTGACCTTGCGGGGTGATCGTTGCCTGCCAGCCGTGGAGGTGGATGGTCACGTCTCCATCCGCCAGCTCGGCCCCGGCCATGGAAAGCACCGGACGGGCCATCCGGTCGGCCTGCGGGTGCCGGCCGCCGGTGATGTCGCTGATCGCGGCGTGGGCCAGGTAGATCTGGTCGGTGCGCCAGGCCGAGGAGGGGTCGGGCCACCCCTTGCGATCCGCCGGCGGCTGGATCCCGCGGCGAAAAAAGGTGAGTTGGAAGCCGAAGCGATGGCCGTCCCGGCCGGTCAGGTTGCCGGTGTAGTACCACCACTCGGTGCGGTAGTCCGGATGGGGGCCATGATCGGCGGGAAAGGAGAGGCCGCAGGGACCGGTAACCTTCATGAACCCGTCGTCCGCGGCAACCGCCGGGAAGCCGCCCGTTGCCATCAGAAAAAGAATCTGGACCAGCACACTGACTTTCTTGCATGGTGTCATGGGTTGTTCTCTTTTCAATGCGACCATGGGGTTAGCGTGTGCCTCCCCTCAGCAGCGTGGCCGGAGAAGTGCTCAGGGCCAGCCGGACCGCCGGCAGGGCGGCCAGCAGGGCGGCGGCAGATATCAGCGGCAGGGCCGTCAGCAGCGACGACCAGTCGACGCGGTAGAGAAAGGTCCAGCCGAAGGACTGCCGGTTGACCACGAAAATCAGCAGGGTGGACAAAATAAACCCGCAGATCAGCCCGGCCGCCTGGCCGGCGAGAACGATCAGGCTGGCCTCCCAGATGATCATGCGGCGCAGCTGCGCAGCGCTGCCGCCCAGGGCCCGGATGGTGTTGATCTGCACCCGCCGTTGAAGCACCAGCACCGCGAGGGTGGTGGCGATGCCCAGGGCCGCCACCACCAGGGCGATCAGGAGCAATACGGTGGTGATGGCAAAGGTTTCGTCGAATATGCGCAGCACCGCCCGGCGCAGGTGCCGCCCGTCGATCATCTCGATGGTTTCCCCGCAGCAGGTCAGCAGGGATGACCACACCCGCTCCATGGCCTCCCGTAATTCGGCCCCGCGCTGGGAGAAATTGATCTGCACCCCGCTCCAGGCGTCATCGCCAAAGCGCTGCCGGTAGTGGGTCAGCGAGTAGTAGACCGCGCCGCCGCGGGTGCGGTAATCCCGAAAAACGCCCAGAATCGGCACGTCCAGCACCTGCTCGCCGACCTGCACCCGGTAGCGGTCACCGGCGTTCAGGCCGGTGCTGTTGGCGAATACCTCCGAAACCACCGCGCCCTTCCCGGCGATCAGGTCCGCTTCGATCCGCCCCGCGTCGCCGCCCATCCAGATGAAGCGGCTGCGCCGCGCATAGGCCTCGTAATCCATGGCCTCGAAAAGATGCCGGTGGCCCTCGAGGTCCAGCTCCAGGCGCTGCATGGGCACCAGTTCCACCGGCACCGGCAGGGACTGGATTGCCGCTACCACACGGGACGGCAGTGGGTCCCGGAAGCGATTGAGTTCGGCCAGTTTGGGCCGGATGTAGATATCGCCGGCGATGCTCTGCTGGACCCACAGGGCCACCGTGCTGCGAAAACTGTGAATCATGACCACCAGGGCGGTGAACAGGGCCACCGCCGTAATCAGCGCCCCCACGGAAATGGCCGTCTGAACGCCGCTTTCCTTGAGGTAACCGGCGGCCAGAAAGGCCGGCTGGCCCCCCAGGCGCAGCAGCCGCGGGGCGGCCAGGCGGCCGAACTGCCGCAGCAGCAGGGGCGCCAGGAGGGCAAAGCCCACGAACAGCAGGAAGGCCGCCAGGTACCCGGGCAGGGAAACCGACGGCGGACTGGGAAGCCGCGAGACGGGATAGACCAGGGCCAGCAGGCCGACGCCGCCCAGGGCCATGTTGCGGATCAGCCGCGGGCGGAGGCTTGTGCCGGGGTCGATGTCCAACGCTTCGCGGGGGGGCACCCCCATGGCCTCCCGGGCCGGCTGCAGGGCGGCCAGCACGGCGACCGTCAGGGTGACACCGAAGGAGAGCAGTACTTCCCAGGGGCTCAGGGACAGCCCATCCACCTGCACGCGAACAAAGAGCATCGAAACCGTTCGGCTCACGGCGTCCAGCAGGTATCGTACCAGCACGGTGCTGATCGGCAGGGCCAGGAGCCATCCCACAAGGCCGACAAAGGCCCCTTCCCCCACGAACAGGCAGAAAAGCAGTCGCCCCGAAGCACCGGTGGCGCGCATCACGGCCAGCTCGCGCCGGCGGGCGGCCGCGTTGAGGGCCACCAGGCTGTAGACCAGAAACATGCCCACGAAGAGCGAGATGAAGCTCAGGAAGGTCAGGCTGAGCTCGTAGGCCCGGATCATACCGCGACCGCTCCGGCTGCGGGCCGAGGGTGACCGGGCCACCACCCCGGCGGGCAGCAGGGCGGCCAGGGATGCCTTTGCATCCGCGGCCATACCGGGCTCGATCTTCAGATCGATGCGGTCGGCCTGGCCGAAAAGTCCGGTGAACTCCTGGAAAGTGGCGATGTCGCACAGGGCGATGCGCCCCCCTTCCACCAGGGCCAGTCCGTCGCGATCCAGCATGGCCAGGATGCTGAAGGTCGCGGTCCGGTTGGAATGAACCAGCCTCACCTGCTCGCCGGACCGCCAGCCGAACGCCTCGCCAAGCCGGGCGCCGATGACCACCGAACCCGGTCGGGCGATTATCGCCCCCCATTGGACGTCGGCCCCCTGCCCGGATGACTGGACGGTCCACGTTCGCAGGTCACGGTCCAGGACCGGATCGATGCCGATCAGCAGAAAAGGGGTCTCCCGGTCGGCAGGCCGCACGTAAGTGGACAACACCGGTGATGCGGTCCGCACGGCCGGGTGCTCGATCAGCGCCGGCACCAGGGTATCGGGCAGCCGGCCGCCGGGGCGGACGAGCGTCAGGTCACTGTCGCCGGCGATCAGGTCCATGCTGCGGCCGAAGGAATCCAGGGTGGCGTGAACGGCCAGGCGAACGCTGGTGAAAACCGCCGCACCCAGGGCGATGCCCAGCAGCACCGCCACGGTGCGCATCATGTGTCCCTGCAGGTGACGCAGGCTGAACCAGTGAAACAGGCGTAGATAGCGCAGAGACCCTGCCAGCAGGCCCCTCATGACACGACCCGGCCGTCCTGCATCGTCAGGATCACGCTGGCGTATGCATCGGCCAGATCGCTGTGGGTGGCCACCACGACGGTCCGGCGGGACTGGCGGTTCAGATCGGCCAGCAGCCCCATGACCTTGCGCGCATTGCTCGAGTCCAGGTTCCCCGTGGGCTCGTCCGCCAGCACAATGGCCGGATCGTTGATCAGGGCGCGGGCAATGGCGGTGCGCTGCATTTCTCCGCCGGAAAGCTGCCGCGGCCGGTGAGCCAGGCGGTTGCCCAGACCGAGTCCGGCCAGCAGTTCGGCGGCACTGGACCGCGTTGGCCCCTGGGGCCTGCCGGCCAGCATGGCCGGCAGGCAGACGTTTTCGAGCACGGTCAGGGTGGGCAGCAGGTTGAAAGCCTGAAAGATCATGCCCACGGCGTTGCGCCGGAAGTCGGTCAGGTCGGCTTCGCTGCAGTGATTCAAATCGCGGCCGGCAACGGTCAGCCTTCCGCTGGAGAGCCGGTCCAGCCCCGCCAGCAAGGACAGCAAGGTGCTCTTTCCCGACCCGCTGTGCCCCTTGAGCACGACCATCTGACCACTGGGGATCGACAGATCGATGCCGTCGACACCGGTCACCTGAGCCGACCCGACGGTGTAGACGCGTGTCAGCCGGCGGGCGGACACGGCCATCGGGTCTGCGTTCGGGGAAGCGGATGTGTTTGCTGCGTTCATCAGGACGCCACTGTGGATTGACTGACGATCATCTGTATAAAATTTGCATCCGGCGGAGGAAGTCAAACCCGGCCCTCCCCCGCCGCCCGCAGGGGCCTGTGCCCTATGATGAAAAAAACGCCCGTTCCCAGATAGGCGAGCAGCGCCTCGGCTGCCCGTCGGCCGGACACCAGGGCCCACTGAATGCCCGGCATGCTTCGGTGTTCGCCACAGACGAAACGTCCCGGGCCGCCATGGTGGTTCCGACATCCAGTATGACCCCGTCGCTGCGGACCTGGCGCACACGTAGGCTGGTGCGCAGGCATTCTCCGGGAAGCGAGCCGGCCGGCTGCCATGGGATCTGCTCCATGGCCCTGGCCGGCAGGGCCGCATCTCCTCAGGCGAACATGCGCAGAACATACGGCAGCACCCGGCTGGAGGCACCGATCCGGGGATCCAGGCAGACGCCATGGAAAAAAGGCACGAGAAAACGGGTGATCATGGAGGAGATCGGTAAGGCATCCCCGGTCTCGATACCCGGATAGCGTGGATGACCGGTGGCATGACCGGCCATCTTCTCGAGGTCATGCCGCCTGACAACCAGAGCCGGCAGTATTGACGGCGATATGCGGCGTTTTTTCCATAACTGCTTTTTGCGGGATGCCCGCCTTGGGAGCTTGATGGCTCAGGGTGATCCGGCGGCTGCCGGAAGTCCTGCAGCAGGGGCCCCGACCCGATAAAGGCACCCGGGCCGTCACCGCCCGGGGTTCCCAAAAATCTCACGGATCGCCTGATTAAGGTGGTCTGCCGATATGATGTGCAGTTTCACCCCGCCGTTGGCAAGCACATAACCCGGCCCCCTGCGGGAAACGTCCTCTTTCATCCCGACATGTTCAATGCCCTGTTCGAGCAGCCACTCCGCCACACGGATGCCTTTGGCCGTTTCTACCAGTCGATGCGGATTGTCCAATATCTTCTTTTTTTCAATCAACCGGTCTTTTCGACGGATGAGAACCATGCCGAAGTAAGGCGCTTCCCCGAAGTGCCCGCTCACCCGACCGTCTTGGTCATCAAGGGGTACCGCGACCCGTTCATGGGATCGTTCCCGGGGGCCGTAGTGAATGATGACCTTTTCAATGTGCGGAATCCTGCCCCTGATTTTTTTCTCGATGTCTTCCGTTATCTGGTGGGCCCGCTCCAGATCCTGCGTCCTGATGGTGATGGTGGCCTCGATGAATCGAAACCGGCCGGCGTTCCTGCCGGTGAGCGACTTGATCCTGCTCACCAGGGGCTCGCCCTGAATAATCTGGCGGATGCGATGGAGCGTAGAACCATCAATCGATGCGTCAAGAAGCACCCGCATGCCGTCAGAGAGCAGTTCCCAGCCTGCGCGGGCGATAAAGATGAGGATGCACGCCGCCCCGATGTGATCGATGGTGATCCCCCTGAAATTCATTTGGATATTGAAATAGCTCAGGGTTACCGAAACCAGAACCACCATCGATGAAAGAAAATCCACCTGGCGGTGTCGGCCCTCGGCGATCAGTGTGGGGGATTCTGTCCGCCGTCCGATGGATATGGCAAATCGTCCAAACCAGAGTGTGGCCACACTGCCGGCAAAAAGCAACGGGATATAGGCCAGCGCAATTCGGGGAGGCGTCCCGGCGGGGGAAAAGATCTCCCGGAGAATCTCGTAGCCGGCAATGAAGATAAATATGGCAATGACCACGGAGGCGACGTTTTCAAGTTTATACAGCCCCATGGGAAACGAGCGCGTTTTTCTCGTCGACAGCTTTACCCCGCCAAAAATCACCAGGGAGGCGACCGCATCGGTTCCCGAATCGATGGCGCTGGCGGTAATGGCGAGACTTCCGGAAAGAACTGCAAGGACGGTTTTCATGATGGCCAGGCCAAGGTTCACCAGGAATGCGTATGCGGCGACCCGATGAATCTGTCGGGTCTCGAGCGCTACGCATACAGGCGGGTCAGCCGTTATCTTTCCGCGGTTTTTTTCCATCCCCAACCCCCTGGCGCTGGACCGGCAGGCAGGACAACCGGAATATCGCCCGGCCGCCAGCACACGGGTTGTCGTGGCAGGGTCGGACAAGTCCTGTAAGATGAACACTGCTGGAAATCTAAAAGAAAAAGCCTGAACCGGTTCTCAAGGCTGAGTTAACCCATTCCGGTCGCCGCCGTCAAGGCGGCATTATCGGCAAGCGGCTGTGACATGGGGTGGCAGGGCGATTCCCGGTTCGAACCGCCCCGTTTCCCTGAATCTGATCGAAAGGCATCCGCCTTAGCTGGCAGCGGCCACGATATTGACCATGTCCGCGGTGGACGCTCCGCCGCGGACATGCCCGCCGATGATGCTGCCGGTGTCGCGGTTGAACGGGAGCTTGGCCTTCATGTCGACCACCCACCCCGGCAGTCCTCCGGGGTGGCGGTTGGGAACCACGGCCTGGCCAACCACAAAGGGGATATCAGCGGCGCTTCAGGGAGCGGGCCGAAACGGGAGTCGGCCATAGGTCGCGAGGAAACCTGGCGCCGGCAACTGATCAGCGCCCTTCAGCAGTCCGGCGGCAACCGGACCGAGGCCGGCCCGGATCCTGGGGGGTCAAACGTGTGACGGTCTGGAACCGCACGAAACGCTGCGGCATTCAGCTGACCCCTTGAAGGCGCAGGGGAGGAACGGGTGCCCCCGCCCCAACGGCCAAGCCGCCGGCCGTTCACCCGACCATCTCGCGGTCACCTTGTACGGCAGCAGCGGCCTCCAGGTTGACTCCGACACGCAGGGCCTTGAGGCCCCGTACACCGGGCAGATCTTCCAGGTCGATGGGTTCCATATCATCGAGGAGATACCCGCGGTTCTGCAGGTAGTCGATGTGGCGCCGCATGTCCCTGCCTTCTTTGGGGTGCGCGTAGACGATGGCGATCCGGCCCGGCTGGGTGAGGCGTTCACGGCCGCCCTTGACCATGGCCTTGTCCAGGCGGGATTTTATGATTTCATGGCGCACGTCGTAGGCACCGTCAACGTCAAACCGCTTTTCGTCGTAGCGGAAACGTATGGAAAGCGGGGCGTGGTTGACCAGGATCAGGTGACAGGTATCCAGCGGCACCTTCAGCGCGGGCTGAATCTGGCGGGTGTGCCAGGCCATGCCGCAGGCGACCTTGAATTGCCATAGCGCCAGATTGTTGAGGGAAAAAACGCTGTGCACCCCTGTCGGGTGCATGGAGGCCCCAAGATAGATCACATAATCGATGCCATCGGTCTGGTGCTTTTCGAAATAATGGGGGAAAATCTGCTGGGCCTCGGCCTGCTGCTGGTCCAGATAGCCGGACATCCGTTCATTGAGTCTGGAGACGCTCTCTTCAAAGGCCTTGCGCTTGCGATAGACAACCCCGGTAACCGGATCCACGGCCTCGGCGTACCGGTCGATGGCATGGCTGACCGAAGGGCCGATGCCGCGAAGCTCGGAAAAACTTGGCTCCACATCCTGCTGCAGAAAGGAGGCTACCCCACTCTCCTCCTCGGTGGACAGGCCGCTTTTGATACGGGCAATGCGCTGGTCGATGCGGAAGCTGAATTCGTCGATCAAGGGCCAGGATTTGATTTCGCCCGCCCGCCGCATAATATTTCCCGCCAGGCTCAGCTGTTCGGTCAGGTCCGACTGGATGGCGTGCACCCGGGCTTCCGACGACCCGCGGATGTCCGACTGGCCGAAGAGCGGAATCACCGATTTGAAAACAATCGGCTCCATTTCAGACGGCTTGCCCTGGCGCAGCCGTTCCATGTGTTCCACGGCGGCACTGCGGAAACGCCATTCCACGGACGGGTGCACGGCGGTGCATTTTTCCTTGATCACGGCCTGGATTTCGTTGTTCATATCATCCAGACCGCGTTTGAGGGCCATGGAAAAAAGGGGGGCGAGGTGACGCATCTTCTCGATGTCCACGGCACCCAGACCGTTGGCCCGGTTGGATTTGACCCAGAATGTACCGATGGCCTCACCGCCGAAAGACAGGGGAGCGATGAGCATGGCGCGCACGCCATGGTCGACGGCCTCCTGCTCGGCCGGACACAGGTTGGGTTCTTTGCTCAGGTCGGGGATGCGCAGGATATCCGCGTGCTCCACGGACTGAAGCCATACCGAATGCTTCAGATCCGTCAGCGGAATATGGCTCGAATTGGTGAACAGGCAGTTGGCCTCGGAGGTGTGCCCGTCGTTGAGAATCAGCACTTTGTCACCCTGGAGCGCCGCCAGGCTGGCTTTGAGCTCCGGCTGGCCGAACAGGGTGCGCAGCCGGCTTTGCAGGCGCTTGAATCCGTCGGCAGAAAAAATCGATTCCTGATCGATGAGGTCGCGCTCGAGAGCCGATGTAATTTCCGATTCGGTGACGTCAACCGCACGCATCACGGCAAAGCCCCTGAAAATGAAGTTTCCTGGCGGAAGCAGGGTGGTGAGCACATCCGGGTTGGCAATGTGCTCGATCACCCGTTCCCGCTCGCGGTCGTTCAGCACCGGCGGCTTGCCCACCGTGCCCACCTGGACAAACTGGAAATCGGGGGTGATCTGGAAATGGCGCTCAAGGCCGGTGGTCGGATCGGTCACGATCCGGATCAGGGGGCTGTGGATCCCCTGATCAATCCCGTACAGACGTTTCAGAATCAGGGCATAGGCACGAACGACGCGCTGGAAGTCAAGGGTATGGTGCTGGCCTTTCAAATGCCCGGCGATCTTTCCGGACGGATCGAAAAGCAGCCGGTGATAGGCCGGCGTGCCATAGATGGCCTGGTGTTGAAAAGGGGTGAATGCCGCGCTGATCTCCGTGTCCCAGGTGGATGAGGGAAAGGCCACGCTCATCAGCGGTGAAAGGATATCCGTGTACCGGGCGGCCACTTCGGGACTATCAATATCACCCTTCAAATCAGGGGTTTTCTGGATCTTTTCTTCGAAAACCCGGAACATCTCGGCCATATGCGGACACTTTGGCGCCACTTTTTCGCGCCAGAAATCAAGCAGCGGGTCGATGCTGAGAACGGTCCTGAAATCATCGGGGGTCGGGAAGGTTGACATGGGATCACTCCTTGCAGCCGATCGGTTGAACAACCGCCGCCGGCACGCTGGATGGTTGCGTCGAATAAGTTTTACAATAAGCATCAAACGGGATTCCGCCACATGGATTCGGCGGGATTCTGCGGGGCACAGGCCCTGAAGGCGGCAAGTAATGCAAAAAGCGTTTTTCCCTGGACCGAGATCCGGGAAAAACGCTTTTTGATTTTTTGGAAGCAGGTCAGCGGGACAGGGACTTAATGATGGCCGTGATCGCCCTTTCCCTTGGATGCGTCGATGACGGCTTTGACCACGCAGTAGGTCATGCCCAGGCCGATAATATTCAACGCATACCAGAGGCCGCCGTGAAATACCAGGTGACCGGCGTCCCAGATCCATTCAAAACTGAAAGGGAACATATTTTCTCCTCCTCAAACAAGCTATGCTTTTGCCGGTTCCAGGTCCGGTGTGGATTCCATCTGTGCCGCCACTGCTGCTCCGCCCTCGTCCTCGAGTGGATTCAGCTCGGCCTCCTGGGGAAAGATCGGCAGATAGCGGTAGGAAATCATGATCAGGATAATGCCGTATGCCACGGGCAGGATGGTGGTGGCCACTTCCTGCCAGCTGGGATAGTACAGGGCCCAGTTGTCAAAAGGCATGACCGGAATGGCCATAACCTGCAGCACCATCACCCAGCGGTTCAGGGAAACCCCCATCACGGCCAGCAGGAAAGCCGTCACCCGCCAGGCGGGTCGCTTTCTCAACGGCCGGCTGATCAGGATAATGGCCGGGACCAGGCCGCCCAGAACGATCTCGGCGAAGATGATCCAGTAGCCGTACAGGGCGTTACCGGTATAAAAATCGGTCAGCGTCTGTCCCAGACCCGGCGCCGTGATATTGGCCCAGCGGGTGAAATCGCAGGTCTTGGCAATGGTATAGGTGAAGATCATCCAGCCGGAAATCTTGGCCAGCAATTCCACCACGTTGTCCTTGACCAGCTTTTTGCGGGTCACCTTTTCCGTGATCCAGGTGATCAGCAGCGTAAAGCAGGGACCGTAAGCGGCGGCGGACCAGGTGAACAGAAAAAACGTCCACGGCCAGATGAGCAACCCTTCACGGAAGGCAAAGGGACGTCCGAAGAGCACGCCGGCCACGCCTCCCAGGGAGCCCTGGTGGAAAAAGGAGAGGAAGGCGCCGGTCGCGGCGAAAACGGCCATGACTTCGTGCATGTTGTGGCTCAGGTTGTGAAAAAAGGGCACCTTGTCCAGCTGGCGGTTTTCCAGAATCAAGGGGATGTACTCGATGGTCAGCACCGAAAAATAGCACGACAGGCAGAAGGCCACCTCGGTAAGCATGGAGTGCACGTTGGCGTGCCAGAAAATAAACCACCCGCGCAGGGGCTGGCCGATATCGATGGCCAGGATCAGCAGGGCGGAACTGTAGCAGATAAAGCCGATGAGCACGGCGTAATTGATGATGTGCTTCAGTTCGTCCTTGCCGATGATGTATTTGAGCAGGCCGCTGAAGAATGCACCGCCACCCAGGGCGATGACCGCCAGGTCCGCCCAGATCCACAGGGCGAACCCGTAGTAATCATTCATGTTGGTCTGGTTCAGGCCCTTGAACCAGCACAACAGCATGGCGTAAACGCCCCACGCCAGGACAGCGCCCACGATGCCCAGTCCCAGGAGGAACTGCCACATGGGACAACGCTTGACTCCTTTGGGTATTAAAGCAGAATCCATAGGGTAAGTACTCCTTGATCTGTACGGTTTACCGTTCTTGTCTTATGTCTCCGGCGCAAAAGCCTTGACCGCCATGGCGCTTTTAATGGTGCGGCTGGGAAACCTGCCCGGTTTTCTCGTGGGCCAGGTAATTGTCGCCGGCGCGTCGGACCCACTCCCTGCTGGACAGGTAGTACACCTTGGTGTTGGTCCCCAGCCGTTCCAGGAGTCTGAAGGCCCTGGGGTTCCTGGATTTATTTCCGTTTTTGGGGTCCGGCTTGACGATCTGGCTCACCTGGTGTTCCGGGTTGTTGAGATCGCCGAAGACAATGGCCCCTGCCGGGCAGGCCTGGGTGCAGGCAGTCTGGTAGGCCGCTTCGGGCACCCGGCGTTCGCCGTCCAGGTAGGCTTTGTTTTTGGCCAGCTGATAGCGGTGGAAGCAGAAGCTGCATTTTTCCACCACACCGCGCATGCGGGGTGACACATTGGGACTCAGGTATTTTTCCATGCCGTCGGGCCAGATCGGATCCCACCAGTTGAAATACCGTGCGTGGTAAGGGCAGGCCGCCATGCAGTAGCGGCAACCGAAGCAGCGGGTGTAAATCTGGCTGACGATGCCCGTTTCCCGGCTGTAGTCGGTAGCCGTGGCCGGGCACACCGACACGCAGGGACTGTGCCCCCCGTGCCCCTCACAGTGCTGGCAGGGCCGCGGAAGATAGCAGATTTCCGTATCGGGGTAGGGTTTATTGTTGGTCAGCTTGTAGACGCGTATCCAGGTGATGCTGTCCAGCTTATTGGATTCATCTTCCTTGAAGGGCACGTTGTTCTCGGACATACAGGCCACCATGCAGGCGCCGCAGCCGGTGCACTTGTCAAGATCGATGGCCATTCCGTATCTCATGGGCGGGTTGTGTTTCTGCTCGTGTTTCATCAGAACCTCATGTCAGGGTGGTTAGGCTTTGGCCAGCTTGGCCCGGATTCCCCAGGCTGCGTCATGACCGGAGGACGGATCCTCAACGGGGCCGATGAGTTCGTTGACGTTGACCCCCTTGCCGGCCATGTAGCCGTCATAGGCGGTGTGGCCCAGTCCTCTGGCCATGGCGACCACGCCGGGCCGGATTCCTTCGAACAGGTGGATCCGCACCTGAACTTCGCCGCGGGGCGTGGTCAACGTTGCCAGGGCGCCTTCGTCGAGACCGGCGGCGCTGGCGGTCTGGGGATTGACTTCAACGAAGCCGTCCTTGCCTTTAATGACGGTATCGGCAACGGTTTTGATCATGAAGGGGGGCTCCCCGGCGGTGCCACTGGAAATTCGAATGGAGTCATACGGTACGAGCAGCAGGGGAAAGCTGTTCACATCACCCTCGGCCTGAACGGCCGGTGCATCCATTCCAGCCAGCTGAACCCGGCTGGCTACGGGGTCGATGTCGCTTTCCACCCACACGCCTTCTTCCATGAGGGCATCCCATTTTTCCGCCAGGGTCTCCTCCAGGCAGGTTTCATAGTCGTCCCAGGGAAACGCATCGGCAATGGATCCGCCCATGGCCTTGGCCGTCGCAATCATGGTTTCGCCCAGGTGGCGGGTATTGAATTGCGGAGACACCACCGGCTTGCTCAAACCGATGACCTGCCGGGCAAGACCGGCGCCCACGGAAACATCCTCATAGCGTTCCAGGTAAACATGGTCGGGCAGCAACAGGTCGGCCATGGCAGCGGTTTCATCGCTGAAGGACGAAAAACTGACGATAAAAGGAATGCGCGCAAAAGCGGCCTGGACGCTTTGGGTGTCAGGCAGGTCATGGCAGGGATTGGCGCCGGCCACAAGCAGGACCTGCAAGGGGTAGGGCCCGCCGCCGTTGATCCCCTCGGCCAGCCGGTTGGGCAGATACCGGGCATTGGCGTAGCGGCCCGCACCGGCACCGTCGATGCGCGGCTGGTCAAGGCCGGCCGACGCCAGCTGATCGGGTGCCGCATCGGGCCACTGGATGTAGTCGGCTTCGGGGACGGCCCACATGCCGCCGTCCTGGTTGATATTGCCGGCCAGGGCATTGAGGGCATAAACCGCGACGGTTTCCCGCAGGCTCCCCGCCACGAGGCCCTTGCCCCTGCCGCACAGCGCCAGCGGCCGGTTGGCCGTTGCAAAGCCCTTGGCCAGTGCAACGATCACATCGGCGGCCACCCCGGTGGTCTGTGATACCGTTTCAATATCGTAACTGGCCAGCAGATCGGCTTTCCAGCTGCTCAACCCTGAAACAGCGGCGTTGGCCGCCAGGTTGTGGTCAATCATGTATGCGGCGATGCCAAGGGCCAGGTCCGCCTCGGTCCCGGGATTGATCGGAACCCACTGGGTGGCTTTGGCTGCGCTGTTGGACAGACGCGGCTCCACCTGAACCACGGTGGTCTTTTTTTCCTTCCATTGGCTGCTGACCCTGAACATGCGAACCGGTGATCCCCATCCGTCGACGATACCGCTGCCGAAACTGAGGACAAAATCGGCATTTTCCAGGTCAAAACCGATTCGGCCATTGGCACCGAAAAGGGTTTTCACGGCCAGTTCATCGGCATCCCGGTGGGACGGCATACGCATGAAATTAGGCGACCCGTAGGCGGTCATGAAACGCTCGATCAACGCCGGCACCGTTCCGCTGTCCGCCCCGGTGATGGCCGCCACGGTGTGGGCTTCGCCTTTGTTGCGGATATCGGTGAGTTTCTCCGACAGGATGGCGGTGGCTTCGTCCCAGGAAATTTTCTGCCATTTTCCTTCTCCCCGCTCGCCGATTCGCTTCATGGGCGATTTGATGCGGGTGGGGCCGTAGAGCAATTGAAGCCCGGAAAGTCCCAGAATGCAGATTCCGCCGTCGTTGACGGGGTGGCCCTGCTTGCCCTCGATTTTAACGGCCCGATTGTCGACTTTGCGAACGGAGATGCCACAACCGCCCGGGCACAGGGAGCATGTGGAATCTTCGTAAACCACTTCTCCGTCCGGCGGCACCGGTGTCCAGGGCCACATCTGCGACCAGATGGAAGAATCATCCATCAGTTTCCACGGCAATGGCGAAAGGGCCGTACCTGCTGCGCCGCCGATTACGAACGACAAGAAACTTCTTCTGTCAACTTTCATGAATTTCCCCTCACCTTATATGCAAAACAGATGCTGCAATCATTTTCCGGTTCGTGATTTCGCGTTACCCCTATTTATGGCAGACAAAACAGGCATCGCGCTCGGTCTGAACGCTGGAGGTGTGAACGATTCCCGCCTCCTTGTGGCATTGGGCGCAGTCATCCATTTTCATGCGGTCCCAGCTGTTTTTCTTGAATCCGGCGATGTTCTTGCCCCAGATGTCCCGGCTGTAGCCGGTGACCCGGTTGTATTCGTATGGCCTGGAGCTTTCGGATTCGCCGATGTGCCCGTGGCAGGAAACACAGTCCATCTTGGCGCCGATCACGTGGGCGGCATGGGAAAAGAACACGCAGTCCGGCTGGCGGGAGTATGACAACCAGGGCACTTCCCTGTCCCGGGTAACATACTGCTCGACAAAAATCTCTTCATCTTCGGTGTCGCCCATGGGCTCTTCATGACAATCCGTGCACTGAGCCAGCTTGGGAATTCCTGAAAAGCTGCCGTCGTCCCTGAAGAAGTGACAACTTTCGCAGCCCTCGTCCACTTCCTCTACGTGCAGGGCATGATTGAAATTGAACGGTTGCTGCTTCTGGGAATAAAGGAGTTGGGGAAAAACCACCCACCCCAACACCATGCTGGCTGCAAAGCCGATGATGAAGAACAGGATGATAAATCCGCCGGCCCCGGTATCCCTGCCCCCTTTGGCATGTGCCGTACCCTCATCCATCACCTCTTTCGCCTTTTCATCTTTGGTACTCATGGAATCTCCGTCAACCGCTGTGTGATGATTTCTGTGGTGAAACCATAACCGATTAAACTTAAAACCCCTGCGCCAGTCGCCGCATCGGCCCAGGGCCCATGCGGCTCCATTTTCGAACACGCCGCGTTCGTTAACGATACCTGCGTGTGTAAATTGTTAAGGCGGGAGGCAATCCCGCCCATGAGTAAAAATCACGGGAGGTAAATCTTGCGACTTTCTATCGGCCGTTGGTCGTTTTGTCAAGAAAAAATCCTTGAAAACAGGCCGTTGACCGGCCCCTGTCGTCCGCTATAGACCGCTGTGGGGCAACGATTTGCCCGACATTCGCAAAAGCTGGCCCACCGGGTCGAAACGGGCTGTTTTGAAGTTGGCGCTGGGTCCGGACGCAGACGTCGGCCCTCCGGGTCTGGTCGCTTCCACCGGCATGTCCGAAAAATGGACAGCGGCAGATATTTAATCCGGATTCAGTTGTCCCGTGGCGCTTCGCGAACAGACTTGACATGTGACGATCAAATATTATTTTTTCATGATTTTGCAGGCCGCCGTTTCGGGCCCGGGTGAGTATTCCCGTCATCTTCCGGCCTGTTGTCACCATACAGCGCACCACCCGTGAGCACAGTGTTGCCCCCTGCAGGCCCTGCACGCCGGCGACGGCGACACGGCAGGCGGCGTGCTGCCATTGCCACCAGTCAATTCAAAGGCCAAGGAGACCGCACACCCATGATTGAAGTCAAGCACCTGACCAAGCAGTTCGGCAGTCATCTGGCGGTGGACAACATCTCCTTTACCGCGGAAAAGGGCGAAATACTTGGTTTTTTAGGCCCCAATGGCGCGGGGAAGTCCACCACCATGAGAATGATCACCGGATTTTTCCCGCCGACGGACGGGACGGTAATCGTCGGCGGCAACGACATTTTGACCCAATCCATCGCCGCCCGCAAAAAAATCGGGTACCTTCCTGAAAACGCACCGGTCTACCCGGACATGACGGTCATCCGCTATCTGGACTTCTGTGCCGACATCCGCGGATTCTCTGGCGCCGCCAGAAAACAGCGGGTGGGCGAGACCCTGGAGCGATGTTTTCTGACCGGCGTCCGCCATCAGGCGGTGAACACCCTGTCCAAGGGCTACAAGCAGCGGGTCTGCTTCGCCCAGAGCATCCTGCACGACCCCGAATACCTGATCCTCGACGAACCCACCGACGGGCTGGACCCCAATCAGAAACATGAAGTGCGCCTGATGATCCGGGAGATGAGCGCAACCAAGGCCATTATCTTTTCAACCCACATCCTCGACGAGGTGGACACCGTCTGCAGCCGTGCCATCATCATTGCGGACGGCAAGGTGGTGGCGGATGACACCCCTGACGGGCTTCGACAACGGTCGGGCTTTCACGGGTCCGTTGTCCTTACCGTTACGGGGGCGGAACGCGATGGCCTGGAAAAAGAGATCACCACACTCGACGGAGTGGCATCGGTTTCGGTGGTGGATGCCGATGCCGACCGGACGACCCTGCGCATCTTCCCCGGCGACCCGGCGGTGCCGGTTGCCGACCGGGTGATCGCCTCCGTCGGCCGGAACGGGGCGACCATTGCCTCGGTCTTCGTCGAACAGGGCCGGCTGGACGATGTGTTTCGTGATATCACCACCGGCAAATGATCGACCGTCCTCCTGATCAATTGCCAGCTTTTCAAGGAATCAACAACCAATGGAGCGGCCCATGCAGAACGGTAATTTTTTGAGAAACATACGGATCATCATGAAACGCGAACTGGCCGGATATTTCGGTTCCCCGGTCGCCTACGTCTTCATCGTGATCTTTCTCCTCCTGACCGGATTTTTCACTTTCTACATCAGCAACTTTTTCGAAGCCGGACAGGCGGACCTGAAAGGATTCTTCCAGTGGCACCCGTGGCTGTTCATGTTCCTTGTGCCTGCCGTGGCCATGCGGCTGTGGGCGGAGGAGCGCCGGCTGGGAACCATCGAACTGCTGCTGACCCTGCCGGTGACGGTCACCGATGTCGTCCTGGGCAAATTCCTGGCCGCCTGGTTCTTTATCGGCATTGCCCTGGCACTGACCTTTCCCCTGGTGCTGACCGTCATGTTCCTGGGCAATCCGGATCTGGGAGTGATTTTTTGCGCCTATGTGGGTTCATTCCTCATGGCCGGCACGTTTTTGAGTGTCGGCAGCATGACCTCGGCGCTCACCCGGAGCCAGGTGGTCAGCTTCATTCTGGCGGTGGTGGCCTGCCTGTTCCTGATCCTGGCCGGGTTCGCACCGGTAACCGCGGTTTTGTCCGGCTGGGCGCCGGCGTGGCTGGTGGATCTCGTATCATCGACCAGCGTTCTTTCGCATTTCGCCTCGATCGCCCGGGGCGTGCTGGACGTTCGGGACCTGCTCTACTACCTGTCGGTGATGGTCTTCATGATCTTTGTCAACGGTGTTATTCTGCAAAACCGGGAATCGGCATAAAGGAGGCCTGAATCCATGAGCGATGGAAAAAGACGCATTGGAAAAACTGCATTTTCGGCCGGCAGCGCCTTGCTGGTGCTCGTCATCATCGTGCTGGTGAACATTCTTTTATCCCGCACGACCCTGCGGTGGGACGCCACCGAAGACAATCTGTATTCATTGTCCCCGGGAACGCGGACCATCCTTGCCGAACTGGACCAGGAGGTGGTGATCAAGGTGTTTTACAGCAAGCACGTGGTCAACATCCCGTCCCACATAAAGACATTTGCCCAGCGGGTGATCGATTTTCTTTCCGAGTACGAACAATACGGAAAAGGCCGCATTTCAGTCGAGGTCTACGATCCCAAACCCGATTCCGAAGAGGAGGAGTGGGCCATCAAATACGGCATGAAAGGCATCAGCCTGCCAGCCGGCGATCAGGTGTACCTGGGGCTGGTCGCCCTGGCCGCCGACCAGGAAGCGGCCATTGCCTTCATCGACCCCACCCAGGAGACGCGGCTGGAGTATGATCTGACCCGCATCATCTCCCGAGTGCAAACGACGGACCGCATGAAGATTGCCGTGTTCAGCGGCCTGCCGGTGTTCGGCAGCCCGCCCATGAACATGGGCATGGGCGGATCCCGCCCCGGTTCGGAGCCCTGGTTTTTCATCCAGGAGCTGCGCAAGACCTACGACTTGATCGAGGTGCAGCCGGATGCCGAGCGCATCGACCCGGCGGCGGGGCTGCTGGTGCTGTTCCACCCCAAAAATATGTCAGACGGCCTGGCGTTTGCCGTGGATCAGTATATCCTGGGCGGCGGCAACGCCATTGTCTTTGCCGACCCCCTGTCGCTGATGGACGACCCGCGCATGGGGCCCGGCGGCTCAATACCCGAATCCCTGTTCAAAGCCTGGGGCATTTCCATGGAAACGGGAAAGGCCGTGGCCGACTACACCTACGCCACGCGACTGCGGAATCGCAGCAACCAGGTCGAAATCAACCCCTTGTGGCTTTCCGCCCAGGCCGGTGCCTTCAACGCGGACAACCTGATTACCGCCAACCTGGAGTCCATGCTGCTGCCCGTTGCCGGCGCCATCGAGGCCATGCCGGACAGCGCCTATACCGTCGAGTCCCTGATTCAAACCAGTACCAACAACAAAAAAGTGGACGCCTTCGCCCACAACATGGATGTGGCGGCCCTGCGGCGGGACTTCAAACCGTCGGGGGAGGCACGCAACCTGGCCGTGCGCATCTCGGGCACGTTCAAGACCGCGTTTCCGGAAGGGAAACCGCCGGCGGCCCCCCAAGCCGGCGAGGACGTGCCCGAGACGGACCCCGAGCCATCCCAAGCCCCATTGAAGGAAGGCACGTCAGCCGCTGTCATCGTGGTGGTGGCGGACAGCGACCTGCTGTATGACGGCTACTACCTGAGCCAGCAGAACCTGTTGGGCTTCACCATGTCCAACATCTTCAACGACAACCTGAACTTCATGCTCAACACCTGCGAAATGCTGACCGGCGACCCCGCCCTGATCAGCATCCGGTCCCGGGGCACCTTCGAACGGCCCTTCACCCGGGTTCAGGAATTGGAGCGCAAGGCCCAGGACCGGTGGCTCGACCGGGAGCAGGCCCTGGTCCGCCAGGTGGAGGAAACCAACGAGAAACTGCGCGTGCTCGATCAGCAGAAGGATGCCTCCCAGCGCGCCATCCTGAGCGAAGAACAGGAAAAAGAGATCGCCCGGTTCCAGGAAGAAAAGCTCAAAATAAGCAAGGAACTGAAGATTGTCCGGCGAAACCTGCGGGCCGATATCGAACAGCTCGGCAAGACGGTCAAGTTCGTCAATATCTTCCTTGTCCCGCTGCTTATCGGCATCGGCGGGATCATTTTCGCATTCACCCGAAGAAGAAAGGCATGATCGATGAAAGGCAAGACGTTTTTGATACTGCTGGTGGCGGCGGGGGTTCTGGTGGCCTTCTCGCTGCTTCGATTCGGAGAGCAGAATCAGACCGGAACGGTCAAAATGGGTGCCAAGTTATTTGCCGACCTGCCGGTAAACCAGGTGGCCGGCATTACCATTGCCGATGCTGAAAACCGGGTGACCCTGGTCAGAGGCGAAAAGGTGTGGCAGGTGGAAGAACGCAATGGATATCCGGCCGATTTCGATGAACTCAGGGACACGGTGGTCAAGCTCTCCCGGCTTAAAGTCGGCCGCAGCTTTTCCGCGACGCCCGAGAGCCTGATCCGGCTCTCCCTGGTGACACCGTCCGCCCCGGACACACCGGGTGCCGGCAAGCAGATTATCCTGAGGGATCAATCGGAAAATATCCTCGCCGATGTCACGCTGGGACAACCCCGTGAAACTGATGGCGGTGGAAGCGGCGGGCAATATCTGAAAAAAGCCGATGCCGAGACCATTTTTCTCGTGGACGGCAGTTTCCGTTTCCTGAAGACGGCGCCTGCCCAGTGGCTGCGAAAAGAGATCCTGAACGTGAAAGCCGACGATGTGGCGTCGGTGGTCTGTTATTCAGGCGACGCCCGGCCCCCGGTGTATACCCTCAAACGGCCGGAAAAAGATGAGGCCCCCCGGTTGACCCCCGTCCCGGCGGGAAGGACGGCCGACCCGGCAAAAATCGACCAGGTTGTCGACGCCCTCTCCCCCCTGACCCTGGACGACGTCAGGCCCGCCGGTGAAAATCCGCCTTCGCCCGAATCGGAATCGTTCCGCCTGGTCTACCAGCTCTATGACGGCCGGCAGATTTCCATTTTCCCCATAGCCGACGCCGGCGGCCGCTACACCCTGCGGGTGAGCGCCGGGGAAAGCGAAGTGGAAGCGGGTGCGGCCGATGAACCGGTCCAGCAAGACGAAAAAACGGGCGATGTCGAAACGCAGGCGCCGGATACGGACGCACCGGCGCCGAAAACGGCCCGCGAACTCAACGGCGAATTGAATCCGTGGGTGTTCTCGGTGAAAAAGTGGCAGTTTGACAGCTTCATCACCCGGCTGGAATCGCTCCTGGAAGAAGTAAAGGTGCAGGAGGACGGCAGCTGATGGAATCCGTGAACCGTGAACCGCAAAAAGCCAGGGATTAATCAGTTTGGTTCGTTTGACAAGCGTTTTTGGCTGAGAAACCATGCAAAAAAGGCCGGGAATCACCCCGGCCTTCTTACTGGATAGACTCCGAAACCAATTCTTATTTCCCCATGGCCCGGGTTATCCCAGCCCAGTTCTCAGGTTTCCATCGTCTGGCGGCCGACTTCAGCCCCGCACATCAGCTCCCGGATTTCTGCATCGGCTGAATAATGATCGCCGCACTGCGCTCATCGGTCAGGTAGGTCGCGGCGAGCAGGGCGAGTTCCCCGGTGGTGACCGCGGCATAGTCGCTCTGGAAGCTTCTGGCCCACTCGAGTTGCTGGGGATGGCGTTCCGAGCCGGTCATGACGCTGTTGAGCCAGTACCCGTTGGTCTGCCGCAGTTCTTTGATCGAGGTGAGAATGGGATCCACCGCACGGGCCAGTTCATCCGCTGTAATTCCGTTGCGGGCCAGGTCGCCGGCAATGGCGTTGACTTCCGCCAGGACGGTGTCGGTCTGTTCCGGAGCCACGTTGATGTAGGCCTGAAAAACGCCATAGCCGGCGTAAGCCCTGCTGGCGCGGTTAAAGGCATAGGGGGAATAGGATGCGCCCAGTTTCTCCCTGATCCGCTGCCTGAGACGCTCGGAAAACACATCGGCGAGGACAGACAGCCGGCGGGTCCGGTTTATGTCCCAGAAATCCTCCGTCTGCCAGGCGGCAACGACCATGGCCTTGGGGATCTGGGTATCCACGTCGATCCGCTTGACCGTTCCCGAGGGCAGGCGGGGCAGGTCACTCACGGGTTCTTCAACATGTTGGTCCCTCGGGGGCAGGGCCGCCAGGTATCGCCGGGCCAGTTCGATGACCTGGTTTTCGTCAAAGTCGCCGACGACGGACAATTCCAGAGGGGCACGGTTCAGGCGAGGCGCAATCCAGCCCCGGATATCATCCAGCTGAACGGCTTGGATCTGCTCCAGCGACGGCATGCCGAATCGATTGTCTCCTCCGGCCAGAAACCGCAGCCCCTCGATCCGCATCATCCCCTCGATGGACCGGGAAAAGGCCCCATACTCCCGGCGCAATCGCTCACGGGCCAGGGCCAGTGCATCCTCACGGAAACCGGGGTCCGTGAGGTTCGCGTAAATCAACTGAAAAAGCAGTTCCACTTCTCCGGAAACGGTCTCACCGAACAGATTGAAATGGGTTTCCGTGATCCTGAAATCCACGTAGGTGCTTTTGCCGGCCAGGGCCTGGGCCAGTTCATTGGATCCCATCTGTCCCAGACCGCTTTCATCCATGGTGGCTTCGGCCAGCAGTGAAAGTCCCGGAAGGCCGCCGGGCTCCGCCGACTGCCCCTGACCGAAAATCAGATTGGCCAGGACCTCGTTGGTTTTGTAATCGGTGTGCTTCAGGTTGACCCGGATACCGTTGGCGAAGCGAATGCGGGTGATACCGAGGTCGTCCACCACCTCCCGGGATACAATCGAACCGGTATCTTCAGGCATCGGCAGGTAGGGAAAGGCGCCGACCGCCTCAACCTCGGGTCGATGGACCACGGTGCTTGCCGACGCCAGAAAGGCATCGCGGATCAGCGTTTCCGGCGCTTTCTGGGATATCGTCTTCAAGTCGGCGTCTCCGGAGACCAGGACCAGGCGATGGTCGTCGGGCCAGTTCTCTTTGAACGCCTGGTGGACTTCAGCCAATGTAATATCGTGGATCATGGGGGCCAGGGCCTCTTTTTCCTGCAGGGGAGAAAGGATGACCCGGTCGTCGGAAAGATCCCGGACAATGCCCCTGGCCAGCGCCGTGCTGTTTCGGGTGGCGGCTTCCCTGACCTTGTTCTCGAGCATTTTCAGGGTGTCTTTTTTTACACGCGCCAGTTCGGTTTCTGAAAAACCGTGCAGCCTGGCCTGTCGCAGCGTCTGCTCCAGGACGGCAAGGGTCTGCTCCCATCGATCAGCGGCGCTGTCCGCTGAAATTTCGGCGTAGCGGATGCGATTCAGGTAACTGCCGGAGCCGACAGCAGCAGACGTGAACGGCGATTCCGGTGCTTTCAACCGGTCGTCAAGACGATTCTGAACGATTTGGTCCCCCATCTCCGCCACCAGTTCCCGTCGCTGAAGGGCGAGGGAGTCCGGGACCGTCACGAGGGGACGGATGACTTCCAGGCTCACCGTGGTCCCCCCCGCTTCCGGTTCATGGTGGTGAAAAATTTTCAGGCCGGTATGATTGATGGTGCCAAGGACGGGTGCCGCCGGGGCTGACGCTCTGGGGGCGAAATCGGAAAATTGTGTGCGGATAAGCCTTTCGGCCATGGGCGTGGAAAAATTTCCCACCAGGACCAGCACCATGTTGTCCGGCCGATACCAGGCATCATAAAACTGTTTGAGAAGTGCTCTGTCCGCATTTTTGATTATCTCTGCCTTACCGATCGGCAGCCGTCTGGATATCAGGTGGTCCCCCAGTTCAAACGCCAGTGAGGCTTTAAAGGTCCGGTAGGACACCGAATCCCGGGAGCGCATTTCCGAGAGAATAACCCCACTTTCCCGCTTGACTTCCTCTTCGAGCAGCAACGCTCCCATGGCGTAATCCCTGACCACCAGCAGCCCCTTTTTCAGGCTCTCCTCATCGCCGGTGGGCAGAATGATGTCGTACACGGTTTCATCGAAACCGGTGTGGGCGTTGGCGTCGTTTCCGAATTGCATGCCGATGCTCTGGAAATAGCGAACGAGTTCACCGGGAGGGAAATGGGTGGATCCATTGAACAGCATATGTTCGAGAAAATGGGCGATGCCCTGCTGTGCATCGGTTTCATTCAGACTGCCGGCGCCGATATAAAGGTGGACACTGACCCGGTCCGCCGGGCGGTTGTTCTCCATGAGGACGTATCGGAAACCGCTGGCAAGCCGTCCAAACCGGATTGCCGGATCAGGTTCCAGGTCACTTTTTTCATGGGGCCAGGTCTGGTATGCCCGGCCCTTGCTTTCCCCTTGCAGGATTCCTGCAGGGTCCGCTAGCTGTGTTGCGGCCGAGGCGGCGGTATCCACGAAGGGTGCCCACCACCCCATGAGCAGAAAAACCGCTAACGCAGCCGACAGACGCCTCACCGCACCGCTTCTCGTGAATCCAATCGTACAGAAATGAATCATAGATGTCCCTTTTCTTGATCGCTACAGGGTAATCGAACACATCAGATAGTAATACAGTGATAGCGAATGGCAATGCGCGGGAGGATGATCGTCATGAAAGAGAAAAGCCTTCCGCGTCATCTGTCTGGATGCCGCAACCGGAAGGCTTTGCTGATTGGTGCCGGTTTGTGCTGTGGTTTGAACCCTGGTGAAAAAGGTTACTTTTTCTTTTTGATGTAAACACCCCGGGAGAGTGTCTCAATTTTCCCTTTTTTGGTCAGTTTGTACAGGGCATTGCTCACCTGCCGGGCTTCGAGATTGGTTCTTTTTTTCAGGCGTTCTACGGTAATTCCTTTTCGGCTTTTGCTGATCATCCCAAAAATGTTGTCAAGCATCGTCGTCCCTGACGCAGGTGCTGCGGCGGCCGGTGCTGTCTTTTTTGCGGCCCTCTTTTTTGGTGCCGCCTTGGCTTTTTTCACAGGGGCCTTGGCCTTTTTTTTCGGCGCCGCGGTCTTTTTTACTGCCGCCGCTTTCTTTGCCGGTGCCTTGGCCTTTTTTACTGCTTTCACCTTTTTCGCCGGTGCCGCTTTTCCGCTTCCCTTTTCAATGGCAGCAGCCATTTTTTCTACCTGTTTGACAAGAGAAGATAGCGCAGTGGAAATCGCTAATAGTTCCTTTTGAACATCTTTCATCAGCTCGAGCCTCCTTGTTAAAGCGGTTTTAGCTAAAAATTTAGCTATTTAGTCTGAGGCCTATTATATTTCTCCCTTATTGTCAACACTTGTTTTGAGCAATTTTTCATCCACGGTTGAAGTAAAGGGTTTTATTCGATTGCTTTTGAATGGAAGTATTTTTTTTGTGGAAACCGCGGGGAGGTCCATATCAATGCCGCAGTTTGAAAACAGGCGTGGCTGGGATGAATGTCGGAAGCAATGCCGCCGGCCCGATCTACAGGGGCCCCGCGGCATACCAACGCCAAAAAAGGGATGAATCTCCTGCGGCCTAAGACTCATACCCGGTCTTTCATTGTTCTCTGATAAACGCCCACCAGATATAAAAGAAGAAGAAAAGCCAGGCAGCGATGGCGGTCGCATACCCTTTCCAGTCCGTTTTCCGGGAAGCCATGCCGTGCTTGTTGATCTTTCCGACGGGCAGCTTGCACGCAGGGCACACTTCCGCGCTCAGCGGCATGTACTCCATACATTCCGGGCACTTTTTGGAGATAAATCCGCTGCCGGGACTGCCTGGGTCGACTGCATCGCGCGGTTTTTTCATATCATCCCCATTATTCCTTTCCGGCGCCGGAGAACAATTTTGCGACAGGCGGCCTGCTACTCCAGATACGCCTCTTCGATGATGATCTGGCTGTCGGCTTTGCGTGAATCGATCCAATCCTGGAACACGGTTCTCTGTTTTTGCCTGAGAAGCATACTTCTGATGCTTTCTTTTTCCGATTCGAAAGCTCCGGCATCAGGTGCTTTTCTCTCCGCGAGCCGCATCAGGTAGAAGCCGGCTCCGCCCCTTACCGGCTGCCCGCTGGTGTCGCCGACCGAGGAGAGCTGGAAGGCTGCTTCTGAGAATTCAGGATCGGAGCCGATATCAGGTATCGCTGCGCTGCGTGCAAACAGGCCGGTATTCTTGACCGTTGCGCCGCGCTGGGCGGCAATCTGGTCAAACGCGCCGCCTTCACTCAGCGCGGCCGCCATTGCATCGGCATCGGCTTTGGCCTTGTCGGCCTGTATTTTCTTGGTCAGATCCGCTTTCACCCTTTCAGTGACTGTCTCAAGCCCGGGAATGGCGGCGTCAATGGTCTCCGTCTGCTGAATAAGGTAGTAGCGGCCGTCGATATCCTGGATGTCGCTGATTTCATCCGCCTTGAGTGCAAACGCGGCGTTGGCAAAGGCCCCTTTGCCCGTGCCCAGCACTTCCGGACCGACACGGCTGAACGGGCCGGCTTCCATTACAGCGAGCTTGAAGGTCTTGGCGTTGTTGACCAGGTCATCCTTCTCAAAACAGCCTTCGTAGAACTGCTCGGCGGTGTCATAGGCCAGGTTTCTCGATTTCCTGTCGGTAAGGGTTTTGACAATCCGGTCCTTGCTTTCCTCAAGGGTCTTTGTCGAGGCTGCTTCCACGGACTCCACCTTGATGACATGCCAACCGAACTGGGTCTTGACCGGATCGCTGACGTCACCGGCAGCCATGGAGAACGCCTGGTCGGCAAAAGGCCTGACCATCTGCGAGCGCTGGAACTTGCCCAGATAACCGCCCCGGTCCTTTGTGGGGCCTTCGGAATAGGTCTGGGCCAGTTCGGCAAAATCCTGGCCGGCGCGGGCCATTTTGGCGACCTCTTCCGCCCTGGATTTAGCCGCCTGGTCGGCGTCTTCATCGGCGTTGGCGTCCAGCTTGATCAGCACATGCCGGGCTTCTACTGTTTTTTCTGTTTTGAATTCGGCGAGGTTGGTCTCATAGTAATCCAGGAGTTCGTCTTCATCCACCGTAACCTGGTCCCTGTAGGTGTCCGGTTCAAACACCACGTATCTGACGTTGACCATCGGGTCGGTTTTGTATGTTTCTTTGTTGGCGTCGAAATAGGTGGAAATCGCCTCTTCGGAGGGGTCGATACCAGTGTAGCGTGCCGGCTCAAACAGGACATAGTCAACGCTCACGGAGGCGTTTTGCCAGTCATACCATTGGCGCGCCTCCTGGTCGGACACCTTTGCGGCGCCCATGACAATGCGGGAGAGTTTTCCTCCAAGAAGAACCTGTTTCTGATCGGTTTCATACTCTTCCGGAGTCAGGTGCACCTGTGCAAGAAGACGTCGGTAACGGCGGTTGTCAAAAGACCCGTTGTTCTGGAAAACCTGAGTATTAATGATCGAATCGGCAATTTCTGAGTCGGAAACCCGCAGCCCCAGGTGTTCAGCCTCCTGCAGGAGGAGTTTACGGTCGATCAGCTGATCCAGGGCCTGTTTTTTGATTTGAAGCATCTCGATCATGTCGTCATTGAGACTTGAACCGAATCGCTGGCGATACTGATCGAGCATATTGTTGTAGGCGCGTCGGTAATCAACCACCGTGATGATTTCATCGTTGACGGTGGCGACTTTGGATGCTTCACGAGAGCGGAAACTGCCCACCCCCCAGAAAACGAAGACAATTACGATAGCGAACAGAACTACTTTGATCATCCAGCTGCCAGCATGTTTGCGCATCACGTTGAGCATTCACGACCTCATTTTTTGTAGATATTGGACCGGACCCCTTGCAGGCTCCCGATATTATATGTCGTTTCCCTGTTTTTTTTGCTGCCACCGGAACCGATAAAAGGCGCCACCCGTGACAGGGGGCGTCGCCGCCCCCTTCAGCATTGGCCCGGCACATCAAAATATCCCATTTTTTCAAACGATTGACATTAAGTGCTGGCGCACATTTTGTCAACAGTTTCCCGCCGGGCCCTGCCTGTTCTGGCCATCCGCGCAGGCAGGGCCGGCAACGCTTTCCCATCGGGTGCACCCGGCGTCAAAATCAGGAAGTCGCCGGGAAGCGAAAAATTGCGTTGACAGGAAAAACCGATTTTGTTAGGTTGCGTTTTCGTTTTCGGGGCTGTAGCTCAGCTGGGAGAGCGCATGACTGGCAGTCATGAGGTCAGGGGTTCGATCCCCCTCAGCTCCACCAATAAAAACTCGAAAGGGGCTCGCTTAAAAAAGCGGCCCCTTTTTGGTTTGTGGCTGACCGATTACCCCACCGGCTCATCATCCTCCGCCTCCGCCTGGCGGAGGATTCTCACCTGCATGCCGGGCCTGAGCGGGAGATAGTCGCCGGCAGCGGTGACGATTCCGACTTCATGATGCCCGCAGCAGTCGCACGGCCGTGCGGTCACGACCCCCTCGACGATGTCGCCGTTTGATGGAATATCACTCATTGCAGGGCGTGGGTCAGTATATTGATGGCGTCCATGTAGATGCCCGGGTCATGGCTGGCCCGGGGACCGGCCACGTTCAGCGTTTCAATGCGGTTCATCTCAGCCCAGGAGGCGACCAGCGACCCGGCGTCCGAGGCCCGCTGCCCCAGATTCAGGTCGATATGCAGCAGCTGCTTGCCGTGTTTCAATGCCATCTTGCGGGTATAGTCGCTGCCGCCGGTGAGCCTGCCCCGGCTGATAATCAGGGTGCCGTCCGCGGCCAGCACGTTTTTTTCCGTTCGTGCGCCATAGTCCTCCGTGGGCATCTCCCGGAGTTGATAGTGAGGCGGCAGGGGACCGTCTTCGGTCAGGCGTCCCCTGGGAATCCACCCGCCATGGGCGATGCCCAGTCGCATGGCCACGTCCAGGGCCGCACGGTCAACGCCGGTCTGTCCTCCGGATATTATCTTTTTCAACATCGTCGCCCCGTCCTTTTGTCAAGGTATCAAGTTCTGTTGAGTCTGACCAGTGTGGCGCCCCACCCGCCGGCATCGGCCGGTGCATCTTCGACCGCCGCGACCCGCGGATCCTTTTTCAACAGCGACCGTACCCGGGCACGCATCACCCCGCTGCCCTTGCCATGGATGATTCGCAGGTCATGAATCCCGGCTTCCAGACAGGCATCGATATAATCGTGCATCAGGTCCTTGAGTTCGCCGGGCGCAAAGGTGTGCAGATCGAGAACACCGTCGATGGGGATGATGACCGGGTCCATGATGCCTTTACCCCCCTTCGGCAAAAAGGGTTCAGTCGCTGCCTCTTGTCCGGCAGCGCAACGGTTGCCTGTCCTGATCGCGCTGGCCGGTGCGGCGGGGCAGATGATCCGACAACAATGTTACCATATCTTAAACCTGTCCGGGGGGCAAGCGTCTGCAGGGGGGATCGGGTTTCCCTGATCGGGCGTGGGGTTCCACCTGAAGGTCTGTCTTTTCCGGCTGCGTATTGCGGGATCGACAAACCGGTTCTGCGCCAAAAACGCAAACCGACTGAAAATTTAAGGAGCAGGACTATCTCCTGCGTCTTATAGCAAGCGGACATCCCAACGAACCAACACCTAAGTAGTTTTCCTAAAGTCTGGATCCTAGCAACCGATAACTGGCGAACAGTGTTTGAAACGGCTTCTGTTTCTTTTTTGGATTCCGGAGTTATTCCCGACAAAGACGATGGATGATGGCTTTGAACCGTCGGCCGATATCCCTCCCCACCACTGAAAGGAGCGTTCCATGAAATTCAATAATCTTAAAATGGGTGTCAAATTGGGCATCGGGTTCACGGCCGTCCTGCTGCTCACCGCCGTGATTGCGCTGGTTGGCAGATACAACATGCAGAAGCTATCGGATATGACAGAAAAACTCTATCGCCATCCGTATGCCGTCACCAAGGCGATTGTCAAAGTCGAAACCGACCTGGTCAAAATTCACCGGGCGATGAAAGATGTCGCCCTGGCGAAAACCGATTCCGCCTATGATGCAGAGCTCAAAAAAATCGCCGGTTTTGAAAACGAAATAGCCACGCAGATAGAGGTCTTGAGAGAGCGCTTTCTGGGCGACCAGAAACAGGTTGAAGATCTGAATAAAAAAATGGTCGGCTGGCGGCCCATCCGTGCGGAGGTGATCGACCTGATGCGCAAGGGCGACCGGGCCGGTGCGGCGGCCATTACCAAAGGTAAAGGGGCCACCCATGTCCAATCCATTGTTAAGGCGATTAATGCGTTCGAGACATTTGCCCAGTCCAAGGCCGATGAATTTATGGAAAATGCCAACCGGTCCCGCGACCGGGCGCTCAACCTGACCTATACCATCACGGCCATTGCCATCTTGATGGGCGCCGCCGTGGCATTTTTCCTGACGCGCAGCATTGTCACCCCCCTGAGCAAGGCCGTTACGCTGGCCGAAACCATGTCTACCGGAAATTTTACGCAGCAACTGCACGACAACCGTAGCGATGAGATCGGCGTACTCGTTAAAGCCCTCAACCAGATGGCCGGCTCCCTGAGAACGATGCTTCAACAGATTGCCGGCGGAGTGGATACACTTTCTTCCGCATCAACCGAACTGGGGGCCATTTCCACCCAAATGACCCAGGGTATCGACACGGTTTCGGATAAGTCCAACACCGTATCTGCAGCGGCCGAAGAGATGAACGCCAACATGAACAATGTGGCCGCGGCCATGGAAGAGAGTGCGACCAACACCAATATGGTGGCTACGGCATCCGAAGAAATGTCTTCCACCATCGGTGAAATTGCACAAAATGCGGAAAAAGCCAGGGGAATTTCCGATGACGCGGCCCGGAAGTCGTCCAACGCATCGGCCAACATGGATCAGCTGGGAACGGCTGCCAATTCTATCGGCAAAGTCATCGAGACCATCACGGACATTTCCGAACAGGTGAACCTGCTGGCCCTCAATGCCACCATCGAGGCGGCACGCGCCGGTGAAGCCGGCAAGGGGTTTGCCGTCGTGGCCAACGAGATCAAGGAACTGGCCAAACAGACCGCCGACGCCACCCAGGACATCAAGGAGAAAATCGAAGACATTCAGGGGACCACGTCCATGACGGTGGGCCAGATCACCGAAATCACCGAGGTCATCACCGACGTCAATGATGTGGTAACCAATATTGCATCTGCGGTCGAGCAGCAATCGGCAGCCACCAAAGAAATCGTCGCCAACGTGGCCCAGGCCTCACAGGGGATCCAGGAGGTCAATGAAAACGTCAACCAGAGCGCTTCGGTGTCCGGGGAAATTTCAAGGGACATCTCCGATGTCAGCACCTCCATGAACGAGATGTCCACCAGCAGTTCCCAGGTCAACCTCAGCGCGCAGGAGCTTTCCCAACTTTCGGAGAATCTCAAACAAATGGTGGACCAGTTCAGGATCTAACCCGTCGAAAAAAGCGGGGACCGGTCACCTCCGGTTCCCGCTGCGTCTTTCCTCAAAGACTGCGGCCGATTTCCTCGGCCTCACTCTGGGCCAGCATGAGATTCCGCGGCGTCCTGGCATCCCCGATGACGAAGACATCGATGTCCCGCCGGTCCAGCAATGTTTTGGCATCGCGGACCGGGGTCATGGCTTCGGCCACCACCACCGTGTCGAAGCCCTCCAGGGTGGTCGCATGGCCCGCGGTGGTAAAGGTCACGCCATCGTCGGTGAATTTTTTTACGGCCACCTGCTTGAACAGATGGACACGGTCGCGTTTGAGCCGTTCTCTCAGGTAAAAACGGTCGTTGCTTGACATCTCATCGGCAAAGTGGCGCTTGCGATTGAGCACCGCCACCTCGCGGCCCTTTTCCGCCAAAAAGTCCGCCGTCACCAGCCCGGCCTGGCCGCCGCCCAGGATGATCACCCGGTCCCCGGTGATTTTTCCCTCGAGCACTTCGGTCACCGTGCACAGATCCATCCGGGTCTTGAACAATCCCTTGATGATGGGCATGTCCGGCAGGCTGCCCGAGGCCAGGACCACCGCCTCCGGATTCAGTTCTTCCAGCAATGCTTCATCCAGGGCGGTATTGAGCCGCAACGACACCCCCAGTCGTTCAACTTCAAGAGTCAGAAAATCGATCACATCCATGATCTCGCCCCGCCCCGGCGCCAGGGCGGCCAGCCGCAGCAGTCCGCCGACACGGCCCTTTTCTTCGGCGATGGTCACCCGGTGGCCGCGCATGGCCGCCATGCGGGCAGCCGCCAGACCGGCAGGACCGGCGCCAACCACCAGCACGTTCTTAGGCTCCGCAGCCTTTTCGTCCGCGTCCATCAAATACTCGCGCCCCACATCGGGATTGACCACACAGGAACCGGGCTCCAGGGCCAGCACCGCATGAATGCAGCCCAGGCAGCAGCCGATGCAGGGCCGAATGGTGTTCAGGTTCCCGGCACGGGCTTTTTCCGGCAGCATGGGATCGGCGATCAGGGCACGGCCCATGGCCACCACGTCCGCCTGCCCGTCTTTGAGGATGCGGTCGGCCAGTTCCGGGCTCTTGACCCGGCCCACGCCCACCACGGGGATGTCCACGACCTGCTTGACAGCTTCGGCCAGGTGCACGAAGCAGCCGTGTTTCACATACATGGAAGGAATGGTCAGCTGGGTCGACCCATACACCCCTGCGGATACATGCAGGTAGTCCGCCCCGTGGCGTTCTAAAATCGGTGCCAGGCGCAGGGCGTCGGCCAGGGTCCAGCCGCCGTCGATGTAGTCTTCCCCGTTGATGCGCAGCCCCACGGGGAAATCGGCGCCGGCCTTGGCCTTGATGTCGGCCAGCAGTTCCAGGAAAAAGCGGATGCGGTTGTCGAAGCTGCCGCCATAGGCATCTTCACGATGGTTGGAATTAAGGGCCAGAAACTGGTTGATCAGGTAGCCGTGGGCGCCGTGGACCTCGACGAAATCGAAGCCGGCATCCCGGCATCGCCGGGCGGCATCGCCAAAAGCGGCCACCAGTTCGGCGATTTCCTCGACGGTCAGCTCCTTGGGGGTCCCCTTTACCACCGCCGGCGCAGGGATGGGCGACGGCGCCACCTTGCGGTCATGGTAGGACTGTCGACCCCCATGCATCAACTGGACGCCGAAGCAGGTGTCATACGGTTTGACCGCCTCAACCATCTTTTTCAGGGCCGGGATACACCCGTCGTCCCACAGGGCGGGCAGGCCGGGCAGTTCCAACCCCGTCGGATGCACGCCGCCGCCGCCCACCAGGATCATGCCCGCGCCGCCTCTGGCCCGGGCCGCCAGGTAACCGGTCAGCTGGTCGGTGACGTAGCCGTTCTCGTCCACGCCGAAATTAATGCTCATGGCGGACATGAGCAGTCGATTCTTGGCCGTCATCCGGCCGATCTGGATCGGGGAAAAAAGGTGCTTGAGAATGGTCATTCAGGCCTCCGGAATAAAGTGGCAATTAAAAAGTAAAACCGGTCGGTCTTATGTCTAAAAGGGGGATATACACCTTTTTGCCCCTCCGCGTCAATCGCTACCCCATTCGGCAATTTCGTCCGAGGTCAGCGTCCGGTGGCCGGCCGGGTCCGCCGCTGCAATCCTCGCCATCGCAGCGGCCACGGTACGTGCATGGAACGGTTTTCTTTTCCATTGGCGCCTTTCACGGTGGCCGGTGCAGTGAACTAAAAGGATGAGAGGTATGCATTGACCGCTTCCCAATACAGCGGAGCGGTTTCGATGGAGTTGTGGTCGGTGCCGTCCACGGTAACGGCGGTGGTCGGCCCGCCCCACGCCGCTTTCAGGTTGTTGGCGAACCGTAGCGGCACCACCTGATCGTTGGATGCGGTCAGGAAGAGGGCCGGCGTCGAAATTTCCGGCGCCAGGGCCGCCGAATCGAACCGGTGTTTGAGCAGCAGTCCCACGGGAAAGATGGGGTAGTGTGCCCGGGCCACATTCAGCAGTGAATCGAAAGGCGTGACGAGAATCACACCGCCCACCCGGCGCTTCGCCGCCACATGCACGGCCACCCCCGATCCGAGACTGCGCCCCATCAGCACCACATGGGCCGGATCGATCGCTTCGGCGGCCAGGACATGATCGATCGCAAACAGGGCATCGTCCAGCAATGCCCGTTCAGACGGCTTACCGTCGCTGCCGCCGTAGCCGCGGTAGTTCATGAAGAGAAACGATCGGGTGTTGAACCGCCCCAGATCCGAAAAATTGAGCGATACATCCTCGGCGTTGCCGCCATAGTAGACAATCAGCGGGCTGCCCGGACCGATTTCACCCTTGAAGAACCAGCCGGTCAGGGTGATGTCGCCGTGGCGCAGGCGGATTTCGTTCCCGGCATAGCGGGACTGGTTTGCCGCCGCGGTCGGCTGGGGGAAAAAAATCATTCTGCCCTGGAAAAAATAAAGCAGCAGGGTGGCACCCACGAAAAAAACAAACAGCAGTTTAATGATTTCCATGATCATTTTAATCATCACCGATCCGCCAAAGCCCGTTGAAAATATCTGGTGTCTGATGGGTTAACTCATTTTGGAAATCCAATGTCCATGGCACAGGCGCACACCGGCGTCGATCTTCTCCCGGGGCACCAGCAGTGAGATACGAAACGAGGTGGTGGTGGCGGCGGCAACGACGATGCCATGGTTTTCCAACAGCGCCAGGGCCTCGATCAAGGTGGCGTTGGTCCGATTGAGTCCTTCGCCGATAAGCGACAGCGCACTCAGGTGGGCGTCGAACCGAACGGACGCGCCCAGCCGCTGGACCAGCCGGTCCCGGATATCCTTCCAGCCGTATATATTGGAAGCGGAGACCACGAAGGAAACCTGGGATGGGAGAGGGTCGGCGGAAACATCGGCCGCATGGACCTCCTTAACCGGCACCTGTTCTCCTTCCAGAAAATCCAATGCCCATCTGAAATCCACCAGCGCCCGGTCCCCGCTGATGCGAACCCGCGTGATCTCTTTTTCACTGACCACCGCCTGAACGCCGGCCACCTGCCCCGTCGGGAGTTTGCGGACCACCGTCTCCCGCCTCCGGTCAAAGGTGCTGCCGGCATAGATGGCAATCTTCTTTTCCTTGGCAAACTGGACCGCCTGGGCATTGAGCACTTTGGCGCCGGCGGCACTCATCTCCTGCATCACCGGATAGGAGACTTCCGGCAGGTGCCGGGCATCGGCAACCACGGATGGATCGGAGGAGTACACCCCGTCCACATCCGAGTATATTTCACAGCGCTCGGCATCGATGGCGGCGGCAAGGGCCACGGCGGTGGTGTCCGAGCCACCGCGCCCCAGGGTGGTAATGTCGCGCCTGTAGCTTACGCCCTGGAAACCGCCCACCACCACGACCTTGCCCTCGGCCATTTCATCCATCACCCGGAAAGGACGCACCTCGATCACCTGGGCATCGTTGTGGCGATGGTTGGTGATGATGCCACACTGGGAACCGGTCAGGGAAACGGACGCGACACCCAGTTCATTCAAGGCCATGCACAGCAGGGACATGGTAATGCGTTCGCCCGTACTCAGCAGCATGTCCATCTCCCGCCGGGCCGGTTTCGAAGAAATGCTGCGGGCCATCTCCACCAGTCCGTTGGTGGTCTTTCCCATGGCCGAGACCACTGCCGCCACATCCATGCCCGTGGCCTTCACACCGGCGATCATCCGGGCCACCTGCATGATCTTGTCTACGTCGGACAGGCTGCTGCCCCCATATTTTTGTACGATACAGGCCATGGCGAGTTCCTCTTCGGTGAGGCTGTCTCAAAAGGTCGCAGTTGGGTCAAGATCAAGGCGGACAATCATTTCAACCGGAGGCATACTTGAAGTATGTCGAGGATTGAAATGGGAGGCCAACGCGGATAGTGGCCGAAATGGGGCGTTTTGAGATTGCCGTTAAACTTAAAACAGGTATTTGATCAGTATAAAACTGCCCACCAGCAATACGGTGAAGGTGACGGCCAGCAGATCGAAATAGCGGTCGATAAATCGCTGGATGCGCGGCCCGAACAGATAGATCAGTCCGCCCACAAGAAAAAAACGGGCCGAACGGGACACCATGGATGCCAGAACGAAGACGGTGAAGTTGATCTTGAACATGCCGGCGGCGATGGTGAAAACCTTGTAGGGAATGGGGGTAAACCCGGCGATCCCCACGGCCCAGGCATCGTAGGTGTTGTAAAGACGCTCGATATAGGCGACGTTGCCGGTCAGTCCGTAAAATTCAACGATCCGGTTTCCCACCGAGGCCATGAACTGCCACCCGATCAGGTAACCCAGGCATCCCCCGAGAATGGATCCGGCGGCGCAGACTAGGGCGAATCTGAAGGACCGTTCCGGCCGGGCCACGCACATGGCGATGAGCAGCACGTCGGGTGGAATGGGGAAAAAAGAGGACTCCGCAAACGCCAGCAGGAACAGGGCCCAGCTGCCGTATGGGGTCGACGCCCAGTGAAGCACCCAGTCGTAAAGGCGTCTGAGCATTCAGGACTCTCTCCAACCGTGTTCGCCGATGAGCTTCACGAAACGGCAGCCGCCAAGGCTGGACTGGTGGACGCCCTGTTCGTCACGAAACAGCTTGATCAAATCCTGGGTGTGGCGGTCTCCCACCGGAATGACCATGCGTCCGCCGATGGCCAGCTGGTTGACCAGCACCGCGGGAATTTCCGGGGCGCCGGCAGTCACGATGATGGCGTCAAAGGGGCTGTGCTCCTTCCAGCCGGTCGTGCCGTCCGAATAGCGGGTGACGATGTTGTGGTAGCGCAACTGGTCGAAAAGCTTTCGGGTTCGGGTATACAGGGAGTGGATTCGCTCCACCGTGTATACCCGAAAGGCAATCTGGGCCAGAATGGCCGCCTGATAGCCGGAGCCGGTTCCGATCTCCAGCACCCGGTCTTCCGGGGTCACCTGCAGCGCCTGGGTCATCTCCGCAACGATGTAAGGCTGGGATATCGTCTGCTGCTCACCGATGGGCAGGGGGAAATCCCCGTATGCCTGATCCATCATGGCCTCACTGACAAACAGGTGCCGGGGAACGCTACGCAGGGCCGACAACACACGCGGGTCGCTGATCCCGCGGGCGATAATCTGCTTGGTAACCATTTCATTTCTGAGGCGCTGGTATTTCATCGGCAATTTTCTCCCAGCACGTGTCTACCAATTCACAGGAATCCGGTCAAGATGTTAGATGCCCCGTAACCGGGGACGGCCAGCGCCACCGGCACCAGAAACCAGAGACCTGAGACCAGAAAAGCGCCCCGCAGTCGGAGGCGCTTTCGATCATTCCCAATGGGTGGTCCGCTTATATCTTGTAGATGACCCGCTTTTCGGTGATGATGATGTCCACATGCTTGTCGTGGGATTCCATGGGCACCTGGGGAACCAGCTGCCCTTCGAAGACCAGTCCCACCTTGCGGGTGGTCATGGGCAGTTCCGGGATGATGCGGTCGTAATAGCCATCGCCGGAACCGATCCGGCCGCCCTTTTCGTCCATGGCGACGCCGGGAACGATGGCGATGTCGATACAGTCCAGGGGGACCTGCTTGCATTTGGCCGGGTTGGGTTCGAGAATCCCTCGCGGACCGACAATCAGATCCTTTTCGGGATGATCCACCTTCATCGGCCGCATGGAGGCCTTGGTCTTGTCAAAGGCCGGCAGCACAACGATCTTGCCGAATTCGAAGGCGCGTTTCACGATGGCGTCGGTGGCCACTTCGTTCTCGGCATTGACGTACAGCATGACAATCTTGGACTCGAGAAAGTTGGCAAACTCAAAAAGCCGGTTCTCTATGATGCGGGTATTCTCCTGCAGCGTCTCATCGGAAAGTGAATTAAAAAATGTTGATATGTCGTTTCTTATTTCCTGCTTTTTTTCCCGGACTTCATCCATTACCATTTCCACCTTTCAATTGTTGCCGCGGGTCGAAACACGGGGTCGCTGATCACCAGGGTCTGGGCAAACCACCGGATTGGAGCGGCGCATAAAAGCGATGCATTGACAAGGTTTTCGCATTCCCGGACGATCCGAAAGCCGGAAGCGCTGCTCCTCGCTCTCAAGCGGTGGGGAATCCGCTTGCCGTGCGGTTCAACCGGCAATCTTCATTGACTAATCGGACCACTTGGGATAAGGTTTCGGCTGATTTTGCCTTCGGTGTTCGCCTTTCATCGGTATAGCCGTTCACCACCCCAAAACGAACTGTAAAAGCCGCCTTCAATCCGATGTATGGCCCCGTATAAACACAATTTTGGAATATAAGGACAATTATGCTGGAAATCAAGCTCGTCAGAGAAAATTTGGAACGCGTCAAAACAGCCATGCACAACCGGGGCACGGCTGTCGATTGGGAGGCCTTTCAAACCCTGGACGCCAGGCGGAAAGCCATCCTTTTTGACCTTGAAGAACTCCGGCGCCAGCGCAACAGCGTATCTGATCAGGTTGCCGCGATGAAACGCAGCGGGGAGAACGCCGATGCCATCATCGAAAAAATGCGCGACGTATCCACAACCATCAAGGGCCTGGAAAAAGACCTGGGGGCATGTGAAGCGACCATTGGCGAAACCATCATGGCCATGCCAAACATCCCCCACGGCACGGTGCCGGTCGGCAAAGACGAGGCGGACAACCCTGTGGTCAAAACCATCGGGGAGCCCACCGATTTCGCCTATGCCCCCCTGCCCCACTGGACCCTTGGCGAGCGTTTGGGAATCCTGGATTTCGCCCGTGCCGCGAAAATCGCCGGCGCGCGATTTCCCCTCTATCTGGACGTGGGCGCCCGGCTGGAGCGGGCGCTGATCAACTTTATGCTGGATCTGCACACCGGTGAACACGGCTACAAAGAGGTGCTGCCGCCGTTTATCGTCAACCGCAAGACCATGACCGGCACCGGCCAGCTGCCCAAGTTCGAGGAAGACCTGTTCAAGCTGGAAGGCCTGGACTATTTTCTCATCCCCACGGCGGAGGTCCCGGTCACCAACATCCACCAGGAGGAAGTTCTCGACGCATCGCAGCTGCCGTTATGCTACACGGCCTACACGCCCTGCTTTCGCTCGGAAGCCGGCTCCTACGGCAAGGACACGCGCGGACTGATCCGGCAGCACCAGTTCAACAAGGTGGAACTGGTTAAATTCGCCCTGCCGGAAACCTCCTACGACGAACTGGAAACGCTCCTCGACAATGCGGAGACCGTGCTTCGCCGTCTTGAGCTGCCCTACCGGGTGATCACCCTGTGCACGGGCGACATCGGCTTCTCGGCCGCCAAGACCTATGACATCGAAGTGTGGATGCCCGCCCAGGGCGTCTATCGGGAGATCTCCTCGTGCAGCAACTTCGAAGATTTCCAGGCCCGCCGGGCCAACATCCGCTTCAGGGAAAAAGGAAAGAAGGGCACCCGGCTGGTCCACACCCTGAACGGCAGCGGCCTGGCCGTGGGCCGAACCCTGGCCGCCCTGCTGGAGAACTGTCAACGGGAGGACGGCAGTGTCGTCATCCCACAAGCGCTCAGGCCTTACTTGGGCGGAATGGAAGAGATTACCCCGTGAGAACAGACCAATTCCCGGAAACGATCCGGCCGCACCTGATACCGGAACCCGGCGGCGACCTCGTCTACCGATGCCTGGGCTGCCAGACCGAGCACGGCATCGAATCACTGCTCTACACCTGCCCGGACTGCGGCCAGGTGCTGCTGCTCCACGACCGCAACTTCGACAGGCTCAAAGCCATCGACGGCGAGACCTGGCAGCAGATTTTCGACTACCGGCGCATGCTCAAGATTCCGGCCGTCAAGGGCATTTACCGCTACCACGAGTTCATCGGCCCGGTGGTCCCCCTGGATTCAGTGGTTTACCTGGGAGAAGGCCACACGCCCGTGGTGGAGGCCAACGGCACCCTTCAGGAAAAAGCGGGTATCCGTTTTTTCTACAAGAATGACGGCCAGAACCCCAGCGCCTCCTTCAAGGACCGGGGCATGGCCAGCGCCCTGAGCTACATCAATTTTCTCATTCGCCAGGGCCTGGTCGACCAGGTGCTCTCGATCTGCGCGTCCACCGGAGATACCAGCGCCGCCGCCGCCCTCTATGCCGCCTATCTCAAACCGCATATCAAGTCGGCCGTCCTGCTGCCACACAAGAAAGTGACCCCGCAGCAACTCTCCCAGCCGCTGGGCAGCGGCGCGGACGTGTTCGAGATCCCCGGGGTGTTCGACGACTGCATGAAAGTCGTCGAAGCCCTGTCCGAAACGTATAACGTGGCCCTGCTCAACTCTAAAAACGCCTGGCGTATTCTGGGCCAGGAGTCCTACTCCTACGAAATCGCCCAGGAGTTCGAGTATGCCATGGCCGACAAAGTGGTGGTGGTGCCCATCGGCAACGCGGGCAATATCACCGCCGTGATGAACGGGTTCCTCAAGTTCCATGAGACCGGCATCATCGATGCCCTGCCCAAAATCCTCGGCGTCCAGTCCGTTCACGCCAACCCCGTGTTCGAGTACTACAGCGAACCGGAAGCCGAAAAACGCAGGTTCGTTCCCATGACCGTCAAGCCCAGTGTGGCCCAGGCCGCCATGATCGGCAACCCGGTTTCCATGCCCCGGGTGATCCATCTGGTGGACCGCTACAACCGGGCTGCCGGCACCCCCCGGGTCTTTTTTGCGGAAGTGACCGAACAGGACATCATGGACTGGCAGCTCACGGCCAACCGCAACGGCCACATCGCCTGCACCCATGGCGGCGAATCCCTGGCCGGGCTGCAGGTGGCCCTTAAAAATGGCGCTGTGACATCCAGCGAGACGGCCATCGTTGATTCCACGGCCCACGCCCTCAAATTTTCCGGTTTCCAGGACATGTATTTTCAGAACAGTTTCCCGGACGGCTATGCCGTTCAACCGGACCCGGCGCTGGTCAACGGCCCGCGCTATGTTCATCCCCCGACTCTGAAACAGGTTCCGGCACCGGGAAAGCCGCTCGACCCGGAGGCGTTCGCAGTCTTTGTGAAGGCCGTATCGGATCAGATCGCCGGGGACCTCGGATTGAAAAAAAGAACCTAAACAGGCAGACAGCCATGGCAACAGGACATCCCACCCAGTGTCTTCACCGGTTCACCCGCCGGATCCTTCTTCCGGTGCTGGCGTTTATCCCGGTTTTTTTGGCGACCGACCTTCACGGTGCCCTGCTCTATAAAAATTACGTGGTGCGCTATGACCGCGGCTGGGACATCCTCTGCGACCCCTACCGGATCCGCCAGGGGGACTGGGTGCTCAAAATCTTTCGCCAGAAGGGGGAAATCGCCCATGACGACTTCAGGGAGTTTCTGGGCATTTTCCAGCGCCTCAACCCTCATGTGAAGGACGTTGACCGCATCCGCCCCGGGCAGGTGGTCGATATCCCGCTGAAAAAGCTGGTTCAGGGCAACCTGCCGGGCCAATCGTCCGGTGTGGTCACCATCCCTTTCGTCATGATCTCCAACCCGAAAGAGATGATCCAGAAGCACACCCGGAGCTACACCATCCAGCGGGGGGACACCGTTTCCAGGCTGATTGCCCAGCAATTCGGCGGCCGGTACGGAAATACGACCTACCGCCAGGGCCTGAAGCTGTTCCAGGCCGTCAACCCCCACATCAAGGATGTCAATCGGATTTATGCCGGCCAGAAGGTTTACATGCCCGATCCGTCCCTCCGCGAACAAAGCTGGTACGAGGCGCTTTTCGATGACGCCGGAAATGTGGTGGAACGGATGGCCGGCACGGATGAGGGTGAGGCTGAAACCGAGGCTGAAACCGAAGCGCCCCCGCCCCCCCGGCAACAGGCACTCGCCGCAGCACCGGAGGCAGCCGGGCCTCCTCAGGAGGCAACCAATACCGGTCCGGCCGCCGAGGCCGCATCGATCGTCGGTGGCCGGCTGCTGGACAAGGGGACTTATTTTTTCCCCATGAAACAGGGAAAAGATTTCGAGCTGGACCTTTCCCGCTACCCCATGATCGACCTTCAGAACGGATCCAAGGTGATCCTGTCCACGCAGGACCGGGTGATGAATGTCGATCTGCCGCTGATCCAATCCTACTGGGAAAATGTCAAGGTGGTAAAGGTGCCGGAAAAGGCCACGTCGCAGGAGATTCTGGACGCGGTTTTAACGGCCTTTTCAGGTGAAGCGACCACCGATCAGCTGGCCTTTGACGATGGGGGCGTCGCCGTCCGCGTCAGCGCCAAATGGATCCGCACCGAGGCGTCCGCCGACGGCCGCGTCCCCCGCCACGCCTGTATCACCCCCATCCTGTCCGCCGGCGAACACACCCATGCGGCCATTGTCCGTTACCTGGACCGGAACGAAATCGTCATCAAAGACATTCTGACCGGCGGGTCCGGGGCAACCCGGCCGCCGCTTCCCGCGAATGCGTCGGCCGATGTCGACCGAATCGACGGCAGCAGCCAGAAAGCGCTGCTCGAATCTTTCGCCCGATTAATGGGATTTCACTACTCGCCCAATACCAGCATCAGCTTCCCCTATGCCGGCATCCAGGTCCAGGCCCTGTCCAACCTGCTGTCTTTTGGTAATGGAAGAGAGATCCTCATTGATTTTGGGGACTTATACGGAGATGCCGTCGACGCCATCAAAGAGACCGGGCTTGAAATCCTGCAGATCAGTGTGGACGCCGCACCGGTGGAGATAATCGCACGCCTGATGGAAACCGCAGGAATGGCCTATACCGCCGCCCCTGTTTTCTATGGGGCCAACCGGCCTGCCGAGTTCAACACGGCCATTACTGTCAACGGCATTCTCATTCCCTCGGACAACGGAATGAACCGATTGTTCGTTGAGGAACAGATACCCGAATTAATTCAAGTTTTCATCCAGGACCAAGGCATCCGGCTGGTCCGGATCCAAGGATCTTCCCGGGGATAGGCGGTGGATAAAAAAGGGCCTTGCAGGCCACCCCACCCGGATACCTCAACCCAAAGGAGAATCATCCATGGCACGATGGCGAACGGAGGCGGTACTTTTCCTGGTTTTTTCCGTGCTGCTGTTTTCAGCCTGCGCGACCCCGGGCGTCTCCCCCCGGGATAAAAAAAAGGCCGTGGCCTCCCGGAACCTCGGCGAGGCGTACCTCAGTGAAGGCAACTACACCGCTGCCCTCGGAGAACTGCTCAAAGCAGAACGGCTGAATCCGGAGGACCCGATCCTGCACAACGACCTGGGCCTGGCATATATGGCCAAGGAGAAGTACGATACGGCGGTCATTCATTTCGAAAAAGCGGTGCAGCTGAAACCCGACTACTCGCTGGCCAAAAACAACCTCGGCAGTGCTTATATGGTCCGGCAGGAATGGGACAAGGCCATCCCCGTGCTCGAATCGGTGACGACAGACCTGCTCTACGCGACGCCTCACTATCCGCTGTCGAACCTGGGCTGGGCCCACTACAACAAAAAGCAGTATGACAAAGCCCGGAAATACCTGGAAGAGGCCCTGGAACTGAAACCGGATTTTTTTATTGCCCAGCTGAATCTGGGCCGGACCTACCTGGCCACCGGGCAAATGCATCGCGCACTGGCCCTTTTCGAAGAGGCTGCCAAAACCCACCCCGAGAACCCGGGCCTGTTGTTAGAACTGGGGCGGACCTACCGCCTGCTGGGTGATTACAACAGCGCCAGGCTGGCCCTGAAGGGAGCCATCGAATACACGAATGATTCGGAACTGGCCATCAAGGCCTCCGAAGAACTCAACAAACTCTACCGGTAAGGTCATGGTCACCTACGATCGTTCAACGGAGCATGCATCATCCGAACACCTGCGCCGCCGACTCGCCGAGTTGACCCGCCGCCATACCGAATTGGAAAAGTCCAGACAGGGCCTCACCCGCGAACGGGAAGCCTTAAAGAAAAAATTGGCCGACTGCTCCCGATTACTGGGGGCATCGACCACCGGTCTGATTTCATTGGACAAGGCCGGCCTTATCGACTGGGTCAACGACCACGCCGTCGACATGCTCGGTGCGGACAAGGCCTTTCTGTTGAAAAAACCCATCAGCCTGTTCATCGCCCCTGAAGACCAGGCCGTTTTTTACCTTCATCGCAGCCGGATATTTTCCGGTACCGCCAACCACCCCTTCGAAATCAATCTCAAGGCCAGGGACGGCGTCATACGGTCGGTACGGGTGAACGCCCGCCCGGTGGACACGCCGAGGCAGCAGCTGCCCGGCATGCTGCTGGCCGTGGAGGATATCACGCCCCATCGTCAGGCCCTGAAGCCCTTCAACTCAAAGAATACTTTATCAACCTGCTGTTTTCCATCATCGATGATCTTACGATATGGTCCCCGGCCGACATCGACGAAATTATCATCTACACCCTGGAAAAAGCAGGCTTGGCATCGGCTGCCGACCGGGTCTATGTCTGCCTGTTTCATGACAGAAAAACCCGGCTTTCCATCACCCATGAGTGGCTCAGCGAAGCGACCGAATCCCCTGCGGCGGCTCTGATGGGAGCAGAAGTAAAACCGTTTGCCAAAATGCTGGGCCAGGTGAAAAAACAAAAAACCGTGGCCGTATCGGATATCGACAGGCTCTCCCCGGCAGACCGTGCGGCCCACGAGGGGTTCCATTCCCCTGGCGCCCGGTCTTTCCTCTTATCTCCGCTTTTTTACGGCCGATACCTGCTTGGGGTCATCGGCTGTGATGCCGTCAAACAGCCGGCAACATGGTCCAGGGAGACCCGAAGCCTGGTCAAATGCGTCGGCAGCACCATTGTCCACGCACTGATCCGGCAGCAGGCCGAAACGGCACCGGCCGAGATCCGTGAAACCCTTCTTGGTTTCGTCGAGCCTGCCCGGCCGGCCAACGGCGACACCATTTTTGACTACGAAGGGCCCATCGAGATCATTGATGATGAAACCGACACTGCACCTGCGGGAAAACCCCGGTGGCACTTCGAACCGGGTGAACCGGAGGACCCGGGCATGCAGGGAACCGCTCTGCTCAAAGACGGAAAGACCGCCTATATCGCCTGCAGACACTGCAACCGGCAGAAACTGCTGGATATTTCCGAAATCCGAACCATCGGCACCCGCCTGAAGGCCACCTGCGCCTGCGGCAAGGAAATGTTCATCAAGGTCGAACTTCGCCGGGAGCATCGTAAAGCGGTAAACTTCAACGGTATTTTCATCCGCGGTCGGGGCGATCGGATTGCCGTTAAATCGGACGACTGGGGAAGCATCCGCATCACCAATCTCTCACGCCATGGAATCGGCTTTCGCGTGTTCGGCAAACCGGACGTGCACGTGGCCGACCGGTTCCGGGTCAAATTCACCCTGGACAACACGGCCCGTTCGGTCGTCCAGAAAGAAGTGGTGGTGCGCTCCGTGGCCGGGGAAGTCATCGGTTGCCAGTTTGTGGGCCAGGCCCCCTGCGATGTAACGCTGGGATTTTACATGATGACCTGACCGGCCGCCCGGGGCGGACGTTCCACCGGTAACCGACGTCCCTGCATCCATGCCGAATCGGCGGATTACGATTTTTCGGCACCCGAAACATGAAATATCATAATTTTTGCCTGGATTCATTACCTGCCAACCGCCCCCTCTTCTTTAAACATTCGTGAAAACAAATAAATTTTTATTTTAATCATGTAGTTATACATCGTTCAAGGTTATGGCACGCCTCCTGCTCGAATGATGAGCAAAGCCCGGTCCGTCAACAGGTATCTCGATGGTGACCACAGAGGAGAGGAGGCACCGATGAAAAAAACAGGCTTAACTTCAAGGACGCTTGCCGCCCTGATGATCATGCAATTGGCGGGTGTGGCGGTCCCGGTGATGCATGCGTCGGATTACTTCCCGTTAGATGTCTGGGAAGAGATGGCAGCCTGGCAGCCTGGCAGCGTTGCCGATGAAAGGCTCACCGGACGCGATGGCCCCCCCATGTCCATAAAGGGGTATGGGCTGGAAACGGTCCAGACGTCTTTTCCGTTTGATGTCTGGAAAGAATTAAATGATCTCGGCAGCATGGGCGCCCCCAGGGCCGACACGTTCGACGTTGGTTACGGCCGGTCGGAAAAATACATACCGGTCCCCTACTGGCTTCCCGAGGAGCTGCACGTCCCCTGACCGGCGATGCGGCACAGCCGCGACGGGGCTTTCAATAGGATCGGCAATCATGGATTCGGATCATCCCCGGTCGCTCCGGTGAAAGGCATCAATCCGGCACTTTCGTTTTGATACGGGCTTTCGCATTCACCGGAGTGATTTGCTGCGGCTTTCGAACGGCAGCCGCCCGACACGCTTGCGGCTTTTCAGCACACCTTCCGATAGCGCATCCTTTGATTGACTGCCCTCCCCAATAGTCATACAATTCATCCAGACGACATTGGATCGATCTTTTCTTTCTTTTCCGGCGCTTGCATTTTTCACCCCATCTATTTTTTCAACGGCCTGTGGCGTTCGCATGATGAATGACCTCGACTATAACTTTTACAGGGTCCTTTTTGAAGATCTCGACCCTGCCCGACTGATGAAGCGCTTTCTGGAACTGCTTTTAAAAATTCAGAATGTCGAGCGCGGTTCCATATGGATCAGGGAAAAGGACCATTTTGTATGTGTCGAGTCCTTGGGCGGGCCATCGCAAATTGATATCATCAAAGGCGCCAGTATCCATGCTGACGAAAAGAGCATTGTCGGATGGGTGATGGAAAATGGCCGGATGACGATCGCGGAGGGAGGCAAGGACCCCCGTCATTTCAAGGCCTTTGAAAAGCATATGCAGCTGAAGAGCGCCCTGATTCTGGCATTTCCATTGATCCTGAGAGACGGGCAGGTCTATGGCGTCGTACAGATCGTTGATACCAGTGCGGGCGGCAGCCGGTTGAATCTCGACGACCACTACCTGCGGATTCTGAAAAGCATTGTCGATATGGGCGCCATTGCCATAAACAACGCCTTGCAGCATACCGATCAGATTGCCAGGAACCGCAAACTCGAGCAGACCCTCCGTGAAATCCGGAACCGGATCCAGATAATCGGCCAGAGCGCCTCCTTCCTGGAAGCGATGAAAAAAGTACGCGATTACGCACGAACGGACTTTCCTGTGCTGATCACCGGTGAAAGCGGAACCGGAAAAGACCTGGTCGCCATGGCGCTGCACAACCTCAGTTCGCGCAAGGATAAGCCGTTTGTGGTTCAAAATTGCAGTGCCATCCCGGAAACCCTGCTGGAAAGCGAGTTGTTCGGCTACAAAAAAGGAGCATTCACCGGCGCATCTGACGACAAAACCGGCCTTTTGATGGCCGCTACCGGGGGGACGGTTTTCCTGGATGAAATCGGCGATATGTCTCGGCTGTTGCAGTCCCGGCTGCTGCGCGTCATTCAAAACAAGGAAATCAAACCGCTGGGAGAATCCAACACCCACAAAATCGACATACGGATTATTTCGGCGACCAACAAAAACCTGAACGAAGCCGTGAAAGAAAAAACATTCAGGGAAGACCTGTACTATCGCCTCAATGTCCTTCCCCTTCACCTGCCACCTCTGCGGGAACGAAAAAATGACATCCCCCTGTTGCTGAAATACTTCATCAAGCGGGAATCGCTTGAATTGGGGCATTTCCAAAAACGTATTTCAGACGAGGCGTTGTCCTGTCTGGTAGATTATCGATGGCCGGGCAATATCCGTGAACTTGAAAATTTCGTGAAATATATTCTCAGCACGGTGGATGGCGACATGGTGGGTGTCACCGACCTTCCTGACAATTACAAGCATCCGGCTCACCGCCAGCTGCCCGGGGGCGAATCGCTTCCGTTTGCGGACGGTGCACCGAGCGGGCAACCTGCCGACCCGGCGGGCAGACCGGATTTCCCTTTTACCGGCTTAACATGGGAGGCGCTTGACAAGGCCTATGTCCGCCACCTTCTTGAAAAGAACAACTGGGTCGTCACCCGGGCGGCCAGGGATGCCGGCATGAATCGATCCACATTCGATTCCAGAATGAAAAAATTGGGCATCCGGAAATGAGGGGGAGGGGGGGCGAGACCGGCGGCACACCGTCTTCAGCCGCCCGGCCGGCCTTTGCACACCCCGCAGATGCTGCATTTCGAGGGATCGGCCGGACAGGGAGCGGAACTCCGCCCGGCCAGTGCCCGGCGGTACTCCTTCAGCAGGAAGGATTTGTCGATACCCGGGTCGATGAAGTCCCAGGGGAACCGTTCTTCGGGACCCCGCTCACGGTGGACGTAAAAATGGGGGTTGACCGGCGAGGCCTTGAAGGTCTGGGGCCAGTTGCCCCTGTTCCGGTGAGCCAGCATCAGGATATCCGCCACCCGCCGGTCCCCCCGGGCAATCACACCCTGCAGGTAGGCCCACCGGGGCACGTCCGCATGCACACGCACATTGGCCGTTTTTTTCAATCCCGTCTTCACCATTTTGTTCTTTCGTTTCAGGGTCTTCACATCGTCCATGGCCACCCATTGAAAGGGCGTAAAGGGTTTGGGCACGAAGGAACTGAGGCTCACGGTAATTTCTCCGATGCGCCCCTTTCCCCGGCTGGTCTGAAGAAAACGGTGTTTGATGCGCTTGACCAGATCGACGATGGCGGCGACATCGTCATCGGTTTCCGTGGGCAGGCCGGTCATGAAATAGACCTTCAGGTTGGGAATCCCGGCGGCCACCAGGATATCGGCCGCAGCCACCACGTGGTCTTCGGTGACGCCCTTGTTGACCACCCGGCGCATGCGCTCCGATCCGGCATCCGGAGCAATGGTGGCCGTTTTCACCCGGCTCTTTTTAAGTGCATCGACCAGCGGGCCGTCCAGGGCATCGGCCCTCAGGCTGCTGAACGAAAACCGCACCTCGCGACCCCGGTCTTTGGCGCACAGTTCCCGGATGCCGGGCAGGTCGGACACGGCGGCGCCCACCAGGCCGATGCGGTCGGTCAGCGCACACCCCTCGTCCACCTGGGGGTCAAGCAGGCCGAGGGGACGAAACCGCGGCGGCCGGTAAACATATCCGGCACTGCAGAACCGGCACCCATGGGGACATCCACGGGAGACTTCGATGAGGTAGGTGTCCGAAAAGGTGGTGTCCGGGGTCAGGATGGTGCTGGCGGTTGGCAGTTTCGACAGGTCCGGCACCACCAATCGCCGGACGGCGGGGGGCACATCGAAAAGCGGTGAGAATTCCGCCAGGGTGCCGTCTTCCTTATAGTTTACCTGATAGAAGGCCGGCACATAGAGGCCCGAAACCCGGCGGGCCATGTCGAGCAGATTATCCTGCTTGTCGACCGACGGATCAAAGGTCTCGAAAAATGCCGATATCAGGACCTCGGCCTCCCCCAGCAAAAAGGCATCGATAAACGGGGCCAGGGGCTCCGGATTGAGAAAGCAGAAGACTCCCCCTGCCATCACAAGGGGGAATGTGGTGCCACGCCGGGCAGCCGGCAGGGGGAGTCCTGCTGTTTCCAGGATGGTAAGCACGGCGGGTGCATCGTTCTCGTATGAGATCGAAAAGGCAATAATGTCAAAGTCTTCGATGGGCGTCTGGGACTCGACGGTCAACACCCGCTGGTTTTTACCGCCATCCTGTTCCGGTAAAAAAGCCCGTTCACAAACCACATGGTCAATATCGTTGATCAGCCGGTAAACGGTCTGGAACCCCAGGTTGGACATCCCCACATGATAGCTGTTGGGGTAGACCAGGGCCACGCGAATACGGCCGGCGGCCGGCTTGCGAATGACGCCGCGTTCCATCGCCGCATACGCTTGGGATAATTGTCGAGGTCCAGTTGCCATCTCCCGGGCATCCCTTTATCCGCATCGACCGCTGTCCATTGGCGTTCAGGATCGGGTCGGCACCGTCATGACGGCCTCGTCGACCGGCACCATCATGGCGACCATCCGGCTCTGCTGCCGGCGATCCATGCCGCTGCGGCGATCCATGCCGCTGCGGCGTTCAGGAAGGCAGCAGGCATATGAATAGTTGCGTCGATCGCCACCCATCCTGCGTCCACCGGTCAGGTGGTCGCTGCATTTATCTGGCTGCATCGTCCGTCCTTTGGTTCAACGTTATCGCAGCTGGCCCGGAGGCGCCCGAGCCCTCCCTCACAGGGTCAATCGGCCTTGCGCCTTAAAAAGGTAGGGACATCGAGGTCATCGTTGTCGATGACAATCCCCTTGTACTCCCGGTAGAGGTCGCTGGCCGGCCTTTCGTTGGCGGCCTGCCGCCGGCGGATAAAGGTCGGTTCGTCCAGTTCCGTGGAACGGGCCAGGTCAGCCGGTGTGATGTCACGCACCTTGCCACCGTATGTCGGGTCGCTGACATGCGCCGCCGCCTCCTTCGGATGCGGCTTGTCCTTTTCACCGATGCCGGTGGCAATGACCGTAACGCTCATTTCATCGCCCACGCTGTCGTCGATGACCGCACCCCAGATGATCTCCGCATCGTCGCCCACCTCGTTGTAGATGCGCTCGGAGGCCTCGGTCATTTCCTCCATGGTGAGGTCGCTGTTGGAGGTGATGTTCATCAGCACCCCCTTGGCCCCGCCGATGGCGATGTCTTCCAGCAGCGGATGGGATATCGCCCGTTCAGCCGCTTCCACCGCCCGGTTTTCTCCGCTGGAGATGCCGATGCCCATAATGGCCATGCCGGCCCGGGACATGGTGGTCTTGACGTCGGCAAAATCGAGGTTGACCAGGCCGGGCATCATGATCAGGTCGGTGATGCCCTTGACCGAGTGGAGCAGGATCTCATCGGCCTTTTTGAACATGTCCACCATCTTGGCGTTCTTGGAGGCCAGCCCCCGCAGGCGGTCATTGGGGATGGTGATCACCGTGTCCGCCGCTTTTTTAAGCTCGAGTATGCCTTCATCGGCCTGTTTGGCCCGCTTTCTGCCCTCGAAGGAAAAGGGCCGGCTCACGACGGCCACGGTGAGGATGCCCATTTCCTTGCACAGCCGTGCTATTACCGGTGCCGCACCGGTTCCCGTACCCCCGCCGAACCCGGCGGTGATAAAGACCATGTGGGAATCGGACAATGCATCCTTGATCATTTCCGCATTTTCCAGGGCCGCATCCCGCCCCACCTGGGGATTGGCGCCGGCGCCCAGGCCTTCGGTGATCTGGGTTCCCAGCTGAATGCGCATCTCCGCCTGGGATACGTCCAGCGCCTGGGCATCCGTGTTGGCGGAAATGAACCGGACGCCCTGCAGATTGCTGGCGATCATGTTGTTGATCGCGTTGCCGCCTGCCCCGCCCACGCCAATCACTTTGATTTTTGCCGAGTTTTCATTTTCCACGTAAGTAAACATACCAGTCATAATCTCCCCCTTTTCTTGTGTTGCCCATAGCGGCGCTTGCCTGTACGCCTTGGTTTTCAAGTTAATCACGATGATCGATCTCCCATGGGACGCCCTGTCTTCCCCCCGGAATCAGATGACGTCCCTGAACCATTTCTTCATCCGGGCGACAAGCGTGTTGAAAATATTCTTGTCCCGGATGCGGAATTTTTTCTCCGGCTCCTTTTTGGCGCCGTATATGACCAGCCCCACACCGGTGGCATACATCGGATTGTTCACCACGTCGGTAAGGCCGCCGATGCCCTGGGGCCGCCCCAGGCGTGTGGGCACGCCGAAAATCGCCTCGGCGATATCGGTGGTGCCGTCCAGCAGGGCGGTGCCCCCGGAAAGGACCATCCCCGAGGCGACCATGTTTTCCATGCCGGCCCGGTATATCTCCCGCTGAAGCAATGTGAAGATTTCCTCCATGCGGGGTTCGAGGATTTCCCCTAAAATCTGCCGGGGAAGCTTGCGGGACTCGCGTCCCCCCATCCCCGGCACCTCGATGGTTTCGTCCGGGCTGATGGCGCCGCCATTGCACGTGCCGTATTTACGCTTGATCTGCTCCGCATCCTTCAGGGGCGCCCTCACGCCGATGGCAATGTCATTGGTCAGGTTGTCGCCCCCCAGGGCCAGCACGAACGTGTGTTTGATGTTTTTACCCGAAAAGATGGCCAGGTCGCTGGTACCGCCCCCCAGATCAATCAGGCCGGTGCCCAGCTGTTTCTCCTCGTCGGAAAGCACCGCTTCACCCGAGGCCAGGCTCTCCAATACGATGTCGCATACATCCAGTCCGGCCCGGTTGGCGCACTTGACGATATTGTGGGCCGAGGTGACGGCACCGGTTACGATGTGGATTTTGGCCTCGAGGCGCACGCCGGCCATGCCCACCGGATTCTGGATACCGATCTGATCATCCACGATGTACTCCTGGGGCAGCACGTGGATCACCTCCCGGTCCATGGGGATGGCGACTGCCCGGGCCGCATCGATGACCCGTTCAACATCCTGATCGGTGATCTCCTGGCCCTTGATGGCCACGATCCCGCGGCTGTTGAAACCGGTGATATGCCCGCCGGCAATGCCCGCATATACCGAGGAGATCTCACATCCGGCCATCAATTCAGCCTCTTCCACAGCCTTCTTGATGGATTCCACCGTCGATTCGATATTGACCACCACACCTTTTCGCAGTCCGATCGACGGGTGCGTTCCGATGCCGATGATATTGATCTCCGGGCCTGTCACCTCACCGACCACCGCGCAGATCTTGGTGGTTCCGATGTCCAGGCCGACGACGATCGTGCCTTCCCTGGGTCCCTGCAACTTACACCTCCTCATGGTCCGAACCGGACAAACCGGCCGATGCCAACGTCACCACGATCCGATTGATGTCAAAAAGATCGATGACCCGATACCGGGCCAAACGACTGTCACTGCCCACGCGGGCCATCACCGCTTCCAGCGCCTTCAGCTTTTCAGGATAGCGACCGAATCCCAGCTTCACCATCCGGTCGTTTTCACCCAGGTAAATCGTGGCCCCGATTTCTCGATCCACCCGAATCCGGCGGATGTCCGAAAAGGGCGGCGCACTGCCGGTTTTACCCGCCAGGCGAAACAGGCTCATCACGATTTTGAAGGCCTTGGTGGACGGCCTGCCGGGAACCGGCAGGTCCGTATGATCCAGACCCTGCACCCGCGGCAACCCGCCGGGGTCCGAACCGTCCGCCCGCTTGAACACCCAGCCGGCGGTGTTGATCACAAAATGCCGCCCATCATCCATCTCCAGAAGGGCCAGCGGTTTCTCTTCACGGACATGAAACCGCAGCACCGAGGGAATTTCCCTGCTGACCGTCGCCTCGGCGATCCATGGATGGGCCAGCAGCCGCCGGCGGGTCGTGGTCAGGTTCACGGCCAGGATGTTGGACCGGGTTCCGACGCCGGCAATCTCCATGACCTGCTGCCGGCTGAGCCGCTGCTGGCCGGTCACTTCGATCCGGCGTGCCCGGAAGTGCCCGGACTGGGTAAAATAATCGTATGTGAATATAAACCCGCCGCTGGCCGCCACCAATGCCAGGACTCCCAGCAGGACCCTGGCCGTATAGACGGCACGGGCCTTGAGCAGGGAGCGGCGGACGGCCCTCTTTTTTTTGAATCGGTTTTTGCGGATCGGTTTCGTTTTCAAATTTCAGTCAGTCGTCTCAGGTTTAGCGTTTATCGTTCGTACGTGCTGGTCTTTCGTTTCCGGGCGGCGGCCGCCGACCTCAGCCTTCTGTCGTCTGTCCCCAGCTTTCAGCCATCCGCTCCAGAACCATCTCTCCCACTCGATAGACATCCCCGGCCCCCAATGTCAGCAGCACATCGTTGGGTGCGAGCATCTTTACGAGGTGATCGACACAGGCCTCGAGCGTGTCCAGACAGGTAACGTCCCGGTGGCCGTGGGCACGGATGCAGTCCCCCAGCGCCTCACCGCTCACCCCCGGGATGGGGGCTTCGCTGGCCGCATAGATCGGCAGCACCACCAGCACATCGCTGTTGTTGAACGAACGGGTGAAATCCTCCAGCAGGGCCCGGGTCCGGGTGTACCGGTGGGGTTGAAAAACCACCACTTTGCGACGGTCCGGCCAATTGCTCTTGACCGCATCGAGGGTCACCTGAATCTCCGTGGGGTGGTGGCCGTAGTCATCCACCACGGTAATGCCGTTGACGTCACCCTTTATCTCCATCCGGCGCTGAACCCCTTCCGCAGTCTCCAGGGACCGTTTGATGGCATCCAGCGCGATGTCCAGCTCCAGGCCAACGGCAATGGCGGCCAGGGCGTTGTATACATTGTGCATGCCCGGCATGGCCAATTGAAATTCGCCCAGGCTTTCTCCCCGGTGAACCACCGTGAACCGGCTTTTCATCTGGCCGAAACTGATGTCCCGCGCCTGGTAATCGGCCTGGGCGCTCCGCCCGTAGGTGGTCAGCCGTTTCTTGATACGGGGGAGGAGGCCCTGGAGCGGCTCGTTGTCCAGGCAGAGCACGGCCAGGCCGTAAAAAGGAATCCGGTCGATAAAATCGAGGAACACCGATTTGATGGCATCCATGTCCTCGTAAAAATCCATGTGTTCCCGGTCAATATTGGTGACCACGGCAATGGCCGGGGAAAACTTGAGAAATGAGCCGTCGCTTTCGTCGGCCTCGGCCACGATGAAGTCGCCCTGTCCGAGCACCGCGTTGCGGCCGATGCTTTTGAGCTTGCCGCCGATGACCACGGTGGGGTCCAGCCCCCCGCCGGCCAGCACGTTGGCCACCAGGGAGGTGGTGGAGGTTTTGCCATGGGCACCGGCAACCGCCACGCTGTATTTGAGACGCATGAGCTCGGCCAGCATTTCGGCCCGGGGGATGACCGGAATGGCCGACTGCCGGGCGGCTGCCACCTCCGGGTTTTCCATGTCGATGGCCGAGGAAACGACCACCACATCGGCGCCGGCAATCTGACCGGCGCGGTGGCCGACTTGGATGGTGCCGCCCAGTCGCGCCAGACGGGCCGTGATGTCCGTAGCCTTCAGATCGGAACCGGAAACCCGGTAACCCAGATTCAGCAGCAGTTCGGCAATGCCGCTCATGCCGATGCCGCCAATGCCGACAAAATGAATATGGTATTTTTTCAAATACATGCTTGGTTCCCCACCAGTTGATAGCAATCGTCCACGATGACCCGGGCCGCCTCGGGTTTCCCCAATGCCCGGGAGCGTGATGCCATGTCGGCCAACAGGTCCGGACCGCCGGCAAACCGGTCGAAGCACTGTGCCAGTCCGCTGCCGCTCAGGTCCCGCTCCAGCACCATCTGGGCCGCACCCCGGTCGACCATGGTCCGGGCGTTCAATTCCTGATGGTTGTCCGCGGCGAAGGGATAGGGGATCAACAGGGCCGGCTTGCCCAGGGCGGTCAACTCGGCCACCGTCGTGGCGCCGGCCCGGCAGACGACCAGGTCCGCCTGGCCGTAGCGGGAGGCCATATCATTGAAAAACGCCTTCACTTCGGCGTCGATCCCCGTTTTCAGGTAGGCGGCCGCTACCTGATCCTGATCCGCGGCACCGGTCTGGTGAACGAAACGGATGTTCGCGGACGATCGAACCAGTGGGAGGGCCGCCATCACCGCCTGGTTGATGGCGTGGGCGCCCTGGCTGCCGCCCACGACCATGACCGTAAATGGGTCCCGTTGGTCCGCGCCAATGGCCGCTGCCGCCAGGATCTGAGGACGGACCGGATTGCCGGTGATGCGCATCTTTGCGGGATCGATCTTTCCCCGCGTATTTTCGAAGCTGACGTAGATGCGCCTGGCCATGGGAAACAGCATGCGGTTGGTGATGCCGGGAACCGTGTTCTGTTCACACACGACCATGGGGATACCCTTGAGCCAGGCGGCCAGCGCCACCGGCCCGGCCGCATAACCGCCCACACCGACCACCAGGTCTGCCTTCACGTCGGCCAGAATGCCGGCGGCGTGCAACAGGGCAGCGGGGGTTTTCATGGCTGCCCGGACCCGGGCCCATCCCCCTTTTCCCTTGATCCCCTCGATGTCGATGGTTCTCTGGGGATAGCCGGCCAGGGCCAGGGCTTTTTTTTCAAAGGGACGGCCGGCCCCCACGAAGAGCACCCGGCTGTTCGCATTGCGCACGATGAACTCACCGGCCACGGCGATGCCGGGAAACAGGTGCCCGCCGGTGCCGCCACCGGCAACGACCACGTTGAGCGGCCGCCACGCTTGTCTGGATTCAGTACCGTGCATTCCGTGCTCCGATATTCATCATGATGCCCACCGCCGCCATGTTGATCAGCAGGCTGGTGCCGCCGTAGCTGAGAAACGGCAGGGTCAATCCCTTGGTGGGCAGCAGGCCCAGGGCCACCCCCATGTTGATGCACACCTGCAGGCCGATGGTGACGGTGATCCCCATGGCCAGAAACGACCCGAAGCGATCCTGTGCATGACGGGCGATGCGAATCCCCCGCATCAGCATGATCGCGTAAAGCAGGATCACGATCATGACGCCGATGAGACCCAGTTCTTCCCCCACCACGGAAAAGATGAAATCCGTGTGCGGTTCGGGAAGATAAAACAATTTCTGGTACCCTTTGCCCAGACCCGCCCCGGTGATGCCCCCGGTGCCGAAGGCCATGAGTGAATGAACGATCTGATATCCCTCGTCCGCCGAATACTGCCAGGGATCCAGAAAACTCATCAGCCGCTTGACCCGGTACTCGGCCTGGGTCATGAACAGCCAGGCCATTGGCGCCAGCACAACGACCACCGACAGCAGGTGGGTGATGCGGCATCCGCCCACAAACAGCATGATCCAGGTCAGGGCGGCGAAAATCACCACCGATCCAAAATCCGGCTGAACCAGCAGCAGTGCCGTAAACAGGCCAAGAACCAGGAAATGGGGCAAAAACCCCACGTAAAAATCCCGCAGCAGGTCATCCTTTTTGCTCATCGAGTAGGCCAGGTAAACCACCAGGGCCATGCGGGCCAGCTCCGACGGCTGAAAACGGATCGGCCCGAGCTGCAGCCAGCGGGCGGATCCGCCAGCCGTCACGCCCCATCCGGTAAAGGCCACGGCCACCAGCATCATGACGGCCGCCGCCAGCGCCGGATACGTCATCAACCGATATAACCGGAAGGGGATGTAGCTGAATGCCACCAGCACCATGATGCCCACCAGGGAGAAAATGGCCTGCTTTTTCAGAAAAAAGTAATCACTGCCGTATTTTTTGAAAGCCAGGGCGGAACTGGCGCTGTATACCATGACGATGCCCATGCCCACGAGCAGCAGAACGGGGAACAGCAACCCCAGGTCATAGGTTACCGGTTGACTCCCGTTTCGCTTTACCGCAGTGCTCATCCCAGCCTTTCCACGATTTCCCGGAACCGATCGCCCCGCTGGCCGTAATTGTCGAACATATCGAAACTGGCACAGGCCGGGGAGAGGAGGACGGTGTCCCCGGCCACGGCCGCATCGAAAGCCTTTTCGACCGCCTCTTCCATGGAGGTGGCTTCGATGATTCCTTTTTCCGGATCCCCGGCCAGGGCGGTAACGATCTCGTCCCTGGCCTCGCCCATGGCCACCAGGGTTTTGACATGCCGGCGCACCGGCGATTTGAGCCCGGTGAAGTCGCCCTTTTTGTTCTGGCCGCCCATGATCAGCACCACCGGCGTGTCGAAACAGGACAGCGCCCGTTTCACGGCATCCACATTGGTGGCCTTGGAGTCATTGACAAAGCGCACGCCACCGACCCGGCCCACCGTTTCCAGACGATGGGCGAGTCCCTGAAATTCGTCGATGGCCTGCTGAATACCCGCGACCGTGGCCCCCTGTCCAAGGCATGCCAGGCAGGCGGCCGCCATGTTTTCGCGATTATGGGGGCCGAGCAGCCCGGTTTTGTCCAATGAAAAGCAACCGCTTTGACGGCCGCCATCGAAAACCAGGATCCTGTCCTTGAATATCTGTGCCCCGTTGACCACCGCCTGATCCGAAAAAAGCTGCCGGCGGGCCACGGGCGGATGTTTTTTGATCATCGCCGCCACCGTGGCATCCATGGCGTTGAGCACCGCCGAATCTGCGGGCCGCTGGTTGTTGAATATCCGCCACTTGGATTCCGCGTATGCCGAAAACGTCGAATAGCGGTCCAGGTGGTCATCGGTGATGTTGAGCATCACGGCGGTATCCGGCCTGAAATCGATGGTGGTATCCAACTGGAAACTGGAAGTCTCGACCACGACGACATCGGCCCGCGGATAGGCACCGTCGGCATAGGCAATCAGCGGAGTGCCGATGTTACCGCCGACAAAGACCCGCTTTCCGCTGTTGCCAAGCATATGTCCCACCAGCTCCGTTGTCGTGGTTTTTCCATTGGTACCGGTCACCGCCAGGATCGGTTCGGCGATGAAGCCGGCGGCCAGTTCCAGTTCTCCGATCACCGGGGTACCCTTCACCCAGGCCGGTTCCAGCATCGGCAGGGTATGGGGCACGCCGGGACTGAGCACCACCAGATCGGCCCTTTCGAAATCCCCGGCATCATGGCCGCCCAGCTTAAACCGGATGTCCAATCCGCCCAGGGCGTCGATGGCGGCTTTCAGGGAATCGGCGGGCGCGCGATCCGTCACTGTCACCCGGGCTCCCCGGCGGACCAGAAACCGCGCCGCAGCCACCCCGGACCGGCCCATTCCCACCACCACAACCTGTTTGTTTTCAATCAGCATGCAACCGTCCCGTTTCAGCACCAGCGTTAGCGCAGTTTCAGGGTACTCATGGAAATCAGGGCCAGGGCGATGGCAATGATCCAGAACCTTACGATCACCTTGGGCTCCGGCCATCCTTTCAGTTCAAAATGGTGGTGAATGGGGGCCATGCGAAAAATGCGGCGCCCCTTGGTCATCTTGAAAAACCCCACCTGAAAGATAACGGACAGCGCCTCGATGACGAAAAGGCCGCCCACCAGTGCCAGCAGGATCTCCTGTTTGGTAATCACGGCGACGGTGCCCAGGGACGCGCCCATGGACAGGGATCCCACATCCCCCATGAACACCTGGGCCGGGTAGGCGTTGAACCATAAAAAGCCCAGCCCGGCACCGGCCAGGGCGCCGCAGTAGACGGTGATCTCCCCGCACCCGGCAACCGGGGCGATCTGCAGGTAGTCGGCAATTCGCGCGTGACCGGCCACATAGGCGAAAATCATGTAGGTCACGGCGGCAATGATAACCGGACCGATCGCCAGCCCGTCCAGGCCGTCGGTCAGGTTCACGGCATTGGAGGCCCCGACGATGACCAGGGCGGCGAAAAAAATGTACCCCCAACCCGGATCCGGCGTTATCCGTTTGAAAAAAGGGATGCTGAGCCGGGTCGAGAACTCGGGCACCAGGGTGGCCAGCCATCCGACCAGCAGCGCCAGGAGTACCTGAAGGAGCAATTTCTGTCTGGCGGTGAGCCCCAGGCTGCGTTTTTTGACCTGCATCAGGTAATCGTCGGCAAAACCGATGGCACCGAACCCCAGGGTGGCCAGCAGGGCGATCCAGACAAAACGGTTGGTCAGATCGGTCCACAACAGGGTGGACCCGGCCACCGCGAAGATGATCAGTACGCCCCCCATGGTGGGGGTGCCCGCCTTTTTGAAATGGTCCTTGGGCCCGTCTTCCCGGATGTACTGGCCCACCTGCATCATGGAGAGCCGCCGGATCACCCAGGGCCCCAGCAGAAAGCAGATCAGAAAGGCCGTAAGGCTGGCGTAAATGGTCCGGAAGGTGATGTACCGGAACACGTTAAAGGCTGCGAAAGTCGTATGCAGCGGATATAGGAAGTGGTAGATCATCTGGTGATTGTCTGCTTCTCTTTTGGTTTAGGTTCGCTTTCCGGCAAAGTTGAAAAAAGTATCAGGACGTCAGGATCCAGCAAAAGGAGACGCCTTCGGCGTACCGTTCTCTTTAAAATCAGAGGATCGCAGCGACATCCGATTCATTCTGACTCCTGGCTTCCGGCTTCTTTTTCTTCCCCATCTGCCCAACCCATAATCGCATCCACAACCGTCTCCATGGCCATGCCGCGGGACCCTTTCACCAGGACCAGGTCGCCGGGCCGCAGCTCTGTTTTCAGCCGATCGATGATGGCGTCCCGGTTTCCCGTAAAGAGCCGATCCGCTCCCATCTGCCGTTCCCCGGCTCCGTCGGCCACGTCGGTGGCGAAACGGCCGGCGGCATACAGCCGGTCGATTCGGGCATCGGCCACCTTGCGGCCGATTTCACGGTGCAGGACCGCCGATTGGTCTCCCAGTTCCAGCATGTCCCCGAGAACGGCGAGGGTGCGCCGGGTGCCGCGCATGCGGGCCAGGGTCTCGATGGCCGCCGCCATGGAGCCGGGGTTGGCGTTATAGGTATCATCCAGCAGCCGGATGTCCCGGCCCGCCAGGCGAATGCCCATGCGTCCGGCCTGGGGGGAAAAGGCTTCCAGGCCCGCCTTGATCCGCTCCAGGGGCACGCCCATGGCCTGGCCGGCGGCTGCCGCGGCCAGCGCATTGGAGACCATCACCCGCGCCGGGGTGGAGAGGGCCACCCGGGTGCTGCCCGCCGGGGTGGAGAGGGTAAACCGCATTCCCGCTTCGGTCAGACGAATATCGTCGCCCCGGACATCTGCCTGGCGGTCGCTGCCGAAATAGATGACCTCACGGTCCACGATGCCGGCCAGGGCGGCGACCCGCGGATCGTCTCGGTTCAGAATGGCCAGTCCGCCGGGGCGAAGGGTGTGCAGCAGTTCCCCCTTGGCCCGGGCCACGTTGTCGATCGACCCCAACCCTTCCAGGTGGGCCGGGCCCACGTTGGTGATCACGCCCACATCCGGCTCGCAGATGCGGCCCAGGTCGGTAATTTCACCGGCATGGTTCATCCCCAGTTCGAGCACGGCAGCCCGGTGTGCCGGTGCCAGCCGGAACAGCGTCAGGGGAAGGCCGATGTGGTTGTTCAGATTGCCGCGCGTGCTCAATGTCTCCAGCGTCCCGGCCAGCACCCGGTCCACCAGCATGCGGGTGGAGGTTTTGCCGTTGGATCCGGTAATTGCCAGTACCTTGAGGTCGCCCCGGTTGCGGTTGTAGCGCGCCATCGCCCCTAAGGCGGTTACGGTGTCGGCCACCGCCACACACGCCACCGGGCCGCCGGTGATACGATCCATGGGCAGTTGGGACGTCTGTCCCCCGGCCACCACGATTCCCCGGATGCCACGGTCGAGCACTTCGGCCACAAAACGGTGGCCGTCGTGGGATTCTCCGCGGATGGCCACAAACAGGTCATCCGGTGCAACCGTTCGGGAATCGATACCGATGCCGGCAAAATCCGCGTCCACCGTCCCTGATACCAGGGAGCCGCCGGTTGCGGCCAGAATCTGATCGAGGGTCCATCGGTAGGGAGTCACCATCTCATGCTCCTGACGGGCCAATGGCCGCCAGCACCTGGCGGGCCACTTCCCGGTCGTCGAAATGGATGGTTTCGCCGGCCAGGATCTGATAGGTTTCGTGTCCTTTGCCGGCTATCAGCACGGCATCGCCGGCTTGGGCCGCAGTGATGGCCGAGGAAATCGCCGCTCCCCGGTCCGGTTCCACCAGATAGCCTTTGTTCTGCCACCCGCCCGACATTGCATCGGCCGACAGTCGCCGGGTGCAGACCTTCCGCACGCCCGCCTCCACCTGGGCGATAATCGTCAGCGGATCCTCCGACCGGGGGTTGTCCGAGGTCACCACGGTCACATCGCTGAGCCGGGCGGCAATCTCTCCCATGACCGGCCGTTTTGAGCGATCCCGATCCCCGCCGCATCCGAAAACGGTGATCAGGCGCCCCGTTGTGAGCGCCCGCAGGGCCGAAATGGCGTTTTCAAGAGCATCCGGTTTGTGGGAATAGTCCACAAAAATGAAACGATCGCCGCCCTCCACGATCCGCTCCAACCGTCCGGGCACACATACGGTGGCATCGATTCCCGCAGCAATGGCTGCGGGAGGAATACCTAAGGCCAGGGCCGCACCCGCGGCACTGAGAATATTCTCCAGATTGAAATCCCCCACCAGGGGTGAATCGAAGGGAATCTCACCGTGCGTCGTGGCGATGCTGCCGCGAATGCCCGCCAGATCACGAACCACGCCCTGGGGAACGAGGTCTCCGTCTCCGTATGCAGCCGTCCGCAATACCTTGGCCCCTAAAGCTGCGGCCAGCTCTCTTCCCCTGGGATCGTCGGTGTTGACCACGGCACGAACCGGATGGGTGCGGTCCACCGGTTTCAGATGGTCGAGGAACAACCGTTTCTTGCTGTGCCAATAGCGGTCCATGGTGCCGTGGTGGTCCAGGTGGTCATGGCTCAAGTTGGTGAATACGGCCGCATCGAAATCACAGCCGTCGACACGGTGCAGGTCCAGTGAATGGGAAGAGACCTCCATGACCACATGGGTGGTTCCGCTGTCCGCCATTTGCCGGAACATGTCCTGAAGCTCAAGCGATTCGGGTGTGGTCACCGGATTCGCAAACGCCTGGCCGGCATAGCGGTAGTTGATCGTCCCGACCACACCCGGCCGATGACCGGCTTTCTCCAGGATTTTCTCCAGTAAATAGGTGACGGTGGTCTTGCCGCTGGTGCCGGTCACCCCCACCAGGGTCATCCGGTCTGCGGGCTGTCCGTAAAACCGGCAGGACAGCTGCGCCAGCGCCGCCCGGGGGTCCGTCACGCGAATCACCACCACATCGGCCGCCACCGGTTTGCGGCAGACCACGGCGACCGCGCCCCGATGGACGGCGTCCGGGATGAAGCGATGGCCGTCCGCAGCAAACCCCTCGATGGCCACGAACACGGCCCCCGGGGCCACTTTGCGCGAATCGTAGCAGATGGCGGTGACGTCGGGATCCAAAGACGGATCGGCACCGGTTGTCGCTTCGACGTGCAGTTGATCCGTAAGCAATGAAAGCTTCATCCGTTAGCCCTGTTTCCCCGGGACACCCGCAGCCGATCCGCATCGGGTCCCGGCGGGATATTGAGATAAGTCAATGTTTCCAGTGCAATCTGGCGGAATGCCGGCGCCGCCACAATACCGCCATAGGATTGAATGGTGGGTTCATCCACGATCACCAGGATAGCCACCTCCGGATGATCCGCCGGCGCAAACCCCAAAAAAGAAGACAGATAGCGGCCTTTGGCGTAGGTGCCGCTTTCATCAATCTTCTGGGCGGTGCCGGTCTTGCCGCACACGGAGTAGCCTTCCAGGGCGGCGTTGACACCCGTTCCGCCCTCGGTGATCACGGTTTTCAGTATCCGTCGCACGGTGGCCGCGGTATGGGAGGCAATGACACGCCGAACCGGCTCCGGGGAAAACCGTTGTACGGTCCGTCCCTTTCGGTCCGTAATGGCCCTGACCAGCAACGGCTTCATCAGCATCCCGTCGTTGGCGATGGCCGATGCGGCGGTGATCAGCTGGATGGCCGAGACCGAGATGCCCTGCCCGAATGAAATGGCCCCGGCATCGATGGCCGACCAGACCTTGAAATTGCTCAGGCTGCCGGCGGTTTCACCGGGGCAGGCAATTCCCGAACGCGCACCGAAGCCAAAGGCGTTCAGGTAATCATGAAGCTGCCTGGGCCCCAGTTTTTCGGCCATTTTTACCGAACCGATGTTGCTCGAAAACTTGACAATCTGCTGCAGGGAAAGCCACCCGTGGGACTTGGTATCGTGAATGATGTTCCTGCCGATGCGATACTCTCCGTTTTCACAGAAGAAAATGGTGGATGGCGAACAGACCCCGCTGTCGATGGCCGCCGCCACACTGAACATCTTCATTGTCGAGCCGGGCTCGAAGGGGTCGGTAATGGCCCGGTTCCGCCAGGCTTCCCGGCTGAAATCCCGGTAGCGGTTGGGATTGAAAAAAGGGTAGTGCGCCAGGGCCAGGACCTCGCCCGTGGACGGGGCCATCACGATGGCCATACCCGATTGTGCCGCGTATTCGGTGACCGACGACTCCAGGGCCTTCTGGGCAATGTGTTGAATGGTGCGATCGATGGTCAGCACCACGTTGTTGCCCCCGGACAGGTTGGCCGGCATCCCGGCTCCCTCGAACCGGCGGCCGAGAGCATCCTTGAGGATCGTAATCTCCTTCTCCCCTCCCTTCAGGCTGGCATTGAAGTAAAACTCCATGCCTTCCAGCCCCTGGCCGTCGATGCCGGAAAACCCCACCAGCTGCGCCGCCAGGGTCTTGCTGGGATAGTAGCGGCTGTGCTCGGTGATGAAGTCGACGCCCTTGAGGCCCAGCCGCCTTACCGCTTCCGCCTGCCGGGGCGTTGCCTGGCGCTTGAGCCACACGAAGGTGCGCTTGGGGTCCAGATTTTTGAAGACGCTTCGCTGCGGCCGACCCAGCGCCCGGGCCAGCTGCTTTGCCGCTGCCCTGCGATCCGCCACCTGTCGGGGATAGGCGGCAATGGAGGGGCTGTCGATGCTCACGGCCAGCGGACTGCCGTTGCGATCGGTGATGGCGCCCCGCTTGCCCTGCACCACCATGGCCCGTTCGTATTGCCGGGCCGCCCGTTCGGAAAGCCAGGCGCCCTTGAACACATGCAGCCGGACGGCCTGGACGCTGATGGCGACAAGCGCAGCCAGAAACAGGGCCGCGACGATTCCGGCCCGCAGGCGGGTCCTTGTGGTTGCAGGATTTGTCATGGCAATGTCACCGTCCGTTGTGCATCCGGCATGACCAGTCCCAGCCGTGTCCGTGCAATGGTTTCGATCCGTTCCGGCGACTTGAGCCGGGCCAGTTCAATTCTCATGGTATTGCGCTCTTTGAGCAGTGCCTGGTGCCGGCGGGTCTCCCGGTCGATGCCGTACCCGGCATTGACGCACTGAACCCGGCACCAGGCGTAAAACAGGGCTTCCACGAAAAACAGGGCCATCAGGGCAATCCAGAGTCCGGTCATGACTTTTCCCGGCGGCCGCCGCCTGCGGTTCCGGGGGGCATCCCTCCCGGCCGGCCCCTTTTTTTCCGGCCGGCGACGGTTAATCTGGCCCGCGGCAGCCATCACAACTTCTCCACGGCCCGCAGCCGTGTACTGCGCGCCATGGGATTGTCCCGGACCTCCGCGTCCGTGGGCCGCACCACCTTGCGCGTCAGCAACCGCACGGTGGGCTCTTGTCCGCAGACGCACCGGGGAAACGATGGCGGACAGGTACACGGCCGTTCCATGGTCCGGAATCGATGCTTGACGATCCGGTCCTCCAGGGAGTGGAAGGAAAGCACACAGAGGCGTCCGCCCGGATTGAGCTGATCCACGGCCGTTTCCAGAAATCGATCCAGTACTTCCAGTTCCCGATTCACGGCAATGCGCAGGGCCATGAACACCCGGGTGGCCGGATGGATCTTCTGCTTTCGCGCCGCGGCGGCGGGCACCGCTTCCGACACCAGGCGGGCGAGCTGGCCGCTGCGGGTCACCGGCTGGGCCTTGCGGCGATCCACCAGATGACGGGCGATCCGCGCCGACCACCGCTCTTCGCCGTATCGACTGAAAATCCGTGCCAGTTCCCGCTGATCCAGGGTAGCCAGCAGGTCGGCCGCGGTTCTGCCTGACCGGACGTCCATACGCATATCCAGGGGTTCATCCCGACTGAAGCTGAAACCGCGGCCACTGGCCTCGATTTGATGAAGAGAAAGCCCGATGTCAATAAGAATGCCGTCTACGCTTCCGATACCAAGTTGAGAAAGAAACTGTGGAAGGTCCACGAAATTGCCGTGAACGATATGGATCCGGGAATCGCCGGCAGGAAGAACCCTGCGGGCCCGGTCAATCGCATCCCGGTCCTGATCGATACCGACAAAAACGCCCCCGGGCCGGATCTGCCGGCAGATCCGGCGGGCATGCCCGCAACCGCCCAGTGTCCCGTCCACGATGGTCCTGCCGGGCCGGCACGCCAGCATATCCACCGCTTCTTCGAGCATGGCGGTGACATGATAGGCAGACACGGACTAAAGCCCCAACTGGGCGATCTCGTGCCTCACCTGCTCGTTGCCCATATCCTTCTCCGCCAACCCGTTTTCCTTGTCCCAGTTTTCGCGGGACCAGATCTCGAAACGGTCCAGCACGCCCACCAGGACGATCTCCTTGCCCAAACCGGAGTACTGCTTCAGAAAGGGGGGTATCAATACGCGCCCCTGGGCGTCGCACCTGCAGTCGTGCGCCCCGCCGATAAAAGTGCGCTGAAAGCGGCGCATGGCCTCGCTTTTTTCGGGAAGATGAAGTATTTTCTGTTCCAGCTTGCTCCATTCGTCCTGGGTGTAGGCGAACAGGCATCTGTCCATACGGGTGATCATGATGCTGTCGGCACCGCTGGCCTTGATCACATCACGAAACCGTGCCGGAATGATAATCCGCCCTTTTGGGTCAATCGTATGAAAGGAGCTTCCCCGAAACATTATTCACCAGTATTATCCACTTTGATCCACTACTTAGGGATAAAAGTACAAAAACCTTTTTCTGTCAAGACAAAAAATGTATTTATGACATAAAATTTTATCAATAATTTTTGAAAGTTAAACATAAATAGCCGATTGGGTCAATAGGGTGGAGTAAAGTGGAGTTATCATTCCACCAAAACCGGCGAAGGGGCCAACGGCCCCGGCACTTGCCGGCAACGGGCGCAAGATGCTTTTTTTGTTGCCTGGATGCTCAGTTTAATATATCGATATCAAAGCAGAATTCGAATTCATCCCGGCATTGACACGCGGCGGGCAACAGACCATTGAAAATCAAACAATTTTTATACGGCGGCGACAATCTGGGCTATCTCCTGTACACGGGTACCCATGCACTGGCCATCGACGGGGGCGCCGTGGATGACATCGTGGGCTTTGTCAGGAAAAACAACCTGACGCTGTCGCTGGTCACCAACACCCACGGGCACGGCGACCACACCACGGGAACCCGGCAGCTCGTGAATGCAACCGGGGCGTCCTACCTCGACCATCGCCGGTTCGTTGACGGCCAGACCATCGGCCTGGCGGGCGGGAGTGTCACGGTCCGCCTGACGCCGGGCCACACCACGGATTCGGTGACCTTTGCCGCAGATGATTTTCTGATCACGGGCGACACCTTGTTCAACGGAACGGTGGGCAATTGCTTCTCCGGAGACCTGAAAGCCTTTCACCGGTCCATCCGCCTGCTCATGGGCTACCCCGGAAGCCATCGAATTTACGCCGGCCACGACTATGTGGCGGCCTCACTGGCATTTGCCCGGCAGCTGACCCCGGACAACAGCGCCATCGACGCCTATGCGGCCCGCTATGACAGGAGTCATGTGGTCTCCACCCTGGACGACGAACTGGCCGTCAACCCCTACCTGAGGTTCAACGCCCCGGACATCATCTCCATCCTGAAATTGAACGGATTGCCCACGGCCAGCGAATACCAGCGCTGGGAAGGAATCATGTCCATCGAATGAGACGGCGACATCAACTGATCACGGGCGATTTCGACACCGGCGCGAGGGATGGTTCCGGCCGCCCCCAGGACACCACGGCAGTGATTCGCATGGATGCGGCACCGCCATGACACACGGCACCATCCATCAGGCCGACGACGGCCATGTCCGGCTGACAGGCGAGGCCGAAGCGGCCCTGCTGTCCCGCATCCGGGAGGCGGCGCAGTCACACTTTTCGCAAGCCAGGGGAAGCCACGACTGGGACCATACCTTGAGGGTACACCGGCTTTGCCGGTGCATCGGCGCCGCCGAAGGCGCGGACCTTCTGGTGGCGGAAACCGCCGCCTACCTGCACGACATCGGAAGGGCGCACCAGGATCGGGGCCGCGGCAACCTGTGCCACGCGGAAAAAGGGGCCGCCATGGCCCGGGAGATGCTGGCTGCGGTCCCCCTGGCCGACGATCGCCGTGAAAATATCATCCACAGCATCGCCGCCCACCGGTTTCGCCGGGGCGCATCCCCGGAGACACTCGAAGCGAGGGTATTGTTCGATGCCGACAAGCTGGACGCCATCGGCGCCGTGGGGGTGGCCCGGGCATTCCTGTTTGCCGGCGAACTGGGAGCCCGGCTGCACAGCCCGGAGGTGGACGTGGTTCGGGCGCCGGCCTATTCCATCGACGACACGGGATACCGCGAATATGTGGTCAAACTGTCCAGAATCAAGGACCGGATACTCACCGATACGGGCCGGCGGCTGGCCGAGGACCGGCACCGGTTCATGGTCGGTTTTTTTGACCGCTTTCTGGAAGAATACAATGGAGAAAGGTGATTTCGCATGGCAATGAATAAGGTAGAGAAAATTGACAATCGGGTCCACGTCAACCATGTACTGATCAGCGTGTCCGACAAAAGCGGACTGGAGGCATTCGTTCCCCGCCTGCTGGCGATCAACCCCGGCATCCGGATCTTCTCGACCGGCGGCACCTATGCCCGGCTGAAGGAAATACTGGGCGACCGGGCCAGTGACTGCCTGACCCAGGTGTCCGACTATACCGGCCAGCCGGAAACCCAGGGGGGGCTGGTAAAAACCCTGGATTTTAAAATTTACCTGGGACTTCTCACCGAAACTTACAACGACGCCCACCAGTCCGACCTCAAACGAACCGGGGGTGTCCCCATCGACATGGTGGTGGTGAACCTCTACCCGTTCCGGGAAACCATCTCCCGGTCAGGCGTCACGCCGGAGCAGGCCCGCGGCAACATCGACATCGGCGGGCCGTGCATGATCCGGGCCTCGGCCAAGAATTTCATCCGTGTCGCATCGGTGGTGGACCCCGACGATTATGAGCAGATTGCCGACGAAATGGAGGCCGGAAGGGGAACCATCTCCCTGGGTCTGCGCTACGGACTGGCCTGCAAGGCCTTTACCCATACGGCCGGCTACGACACGACCATTGCCGGCTATCTGGCCGACACCGCGTTTGCGGATGTTGAAGGTGAATACCAGCTTCAGGACAGGTGAGTTCGTTGAGCCTGGTGGGTTTGGTGGGTTCCCCTGCCCCCTTGACCCCCTGAATCCTTGTATCCTTGAATCCTCTTTTTGTAAGGAGCAATACCATGGCTGAAGACCTGAAAAAAATGTACCGCACCATCATGGACGACCATTTCCCCCCGAACATGGAAATCAGCTTCGTGGACCATGACCGTCGGCAAACCCTGTTTTACGAGAAGGTCACCTGGACCATCGATGCGGTCCAGAAGGGCCTGCGTTATGGTGAAAACCCGGGGCAGGAGGCGGCCCTGTATCGCATGGTCAACGGCAATCTGGTGCTCGGCGAAACCGAAACCATCCAGCCCGGACAATACCTCGCGTCGGACATCGAACTGCTCCAATCGGGCAAGCACCCGGGAAAGACCAACCTCACCGATGCCGACAATGCCCTCAACATCCTGAGATACTTGACCCACCGGCCGACGGCGGTGATCGTCAAGCACAACAACCCCTGCGGCGTTGCCCAGGCAGAATCCCTGGAAGCGGCGTACACCAGGGCCAACCTCGCCGATCGGGTAGCGGCCTTCGGCGGCTGTATCGCCGTGAACCGCGGCGTGGACAAAGCGACTGCCGAAGCTATTTGCAGCCAGTACGCCGAAGTGGTCGTGGCACCCGATTTCGAGGACGGGGTGATGGAGATTTTCTCCAGGAAGAAAAACCTGCGGGTCATCCGCATCGGCAACATCGGGAGGCTGCAGGAATTCGTCGGGAAACGCTGTGTGGAATTCAAGAGCCTCATGGACGGCGGGATCATCGCCCAGTGGTCTTTTGTCCCCCAGGCACGCACCCGGGACGACCTGACACCGGCCCGCTGCGAAGCCAACGGGAAGGTCTACCAGACCCGCCGCATGCCCACCGACCGGGAATACGACGACCTGCTGTTCGGCTGGCTGGTGGAGTCGGGGGTCACCTCCAATTCGGTGCTCTACGTCAAGGATCTGGTCACCGTGGGGATCGGCACCGGCGAGCAGGACCGGGTCGGCGTGGCGGAGATCGCCCGCGACAAGGCCTACCGCAAGCTGGCCGACCGCTATTGCTTCGAAGCCTGGCAGACGCCTTACAACGACCTGGACGATCCGGATCGAAAGGCTGAAATCGATGCACGCGTATCAGCCGAAAAGGGTGGACTCGTGGGTGCATCCATGGTCAGCGACGCGTTCTTTCCCTTCCGGGACGGGGTGGACGTAGGTATTCGTGAAGGTGTAACCGCGGTGGTTCAACCAGGCGGATCGACCAATGACTACCAGTCCATCGAAGCATGCAACGAAGCCGACGTGGCGATGGTCTATACCGGACAGCGGAGTTTCAAGCATTGAAACCCATTTTCTTCCCTCAAACCCTTGTACCATGGGGTTTCGCTGTTGACACGGTCGACATTTTACTGTAATGCCAGAGCATATGCATCATTATTAGGTTCCCATTTCACACCATCCAAAGGAGGAAACGATGACAAAAGCTGAATTAGTTGAGAAAATGGCAGATGATGCCGGCATCACCAAGGTTGCCGCCGCTGCCGCGCTGGATTCCTTCACCGCCAATGTCGGCAAAGCCCTGAAGAAAAAAGACGGCAAGGTGACGTTGGTAGGATTCGGAACCTTCATGAAGGTGCGCCGTAAGGCCCGCAAGGGACGCAACCCCCAGACCGGCGAAGTCATCAAGATCAAGGCCGCCAACGTGGTCAAGTTCAAACCGGGAAAGAAACTGAGAGACGCTGTATAATTCAGCGACCTGCCGATTATACATGGCGGACCGTCGGGTTCATCCGAGACCGGCGGTCCGTCTTTTTTTGGCCGATAATGCGTTGACGGCCGTCTGATCCCCGAGCGGCGCTACCCCTTCATGACCCGGCTGAATACTGCCAGCGCCCGCTGCACGTCAGCCCCAGTCACATGGTAATTGAGCACGGCACGCATCTGATCCTTTGCTGTCGGCAGCACCCGCACCCCCGACTCGCCCAGCCGGGCCACCACCGCCGGTGCGTCCAGCCCCTTTGCGGTCACGCGGAAGTAGACAATATTGGTTGCAATGGCATCGGGATCGATTCCCAGCCCGGGGATTCCCGCCAGCCCCACGGCCAGGGTCCTGGCATTGGCGTGGTCCTCGGCCAGGCGATCCACCATCTCGGTAAGCGCCACGATACCGGCGGCGGCAATGATGCCCGCCTGCCGCATACCGCCCCCCACGGATTTCCGCATTCTTCTCGCCCGGGCAATGAAGTCCTCATCGCCGCAGAGCACGGATCCCACCGGCGCGGCCAGCCCCTTGCTCAGGCAAAAGGTCACCGAATCAGCCGGTGCGGCCAGTTCGGCCGCATCCACACCCAGCGAAACCGCCGCATTGAAAATTCTGGCGCCGTCGATGTGCAGCTTCAGACCGTGCCGTCTGGCCAGCCGGCCCACCGTGGCCGTGTAAGCGGCGGTCAGGGGGGTGCCGCTGCATCGGTTATGGGTGTTCTCCACGATGACCAGGCGGGACTGCGGAAAATGGACATCATCGGGACGGATGGCCGCTTCGATGGTCTCCGGGGCAATCGTTCCGTCCTTTTCGTTGGGAAGCGTCCGCGGATGAATACCGCCCAGCGCCGAAGCCCCGCCCTGCTCGTAGAAGAAAACATGGGACTGGTCCCCCAGGAGGGTCTCGTCTCCCCGGCCGCAGTGGGCCAGCTGGGACACCAGATTCCCCATGGTGCCCGAGCCCACCAGCAGGGCAGCGGGTTTTCCCATCCGCCGGGCCGCCATCTCCTCTAATCGGTTGACGGTAGGGTCTTCTTTGAACACGTCGTCCCCCACCTCGGCATCGGCCATGGCTTTTCTCATGGCCGGAGTAGGCCGGGTGATGGTATCCGATCGCAGGTCGATGATATCCATAGGCAATGTTATCCTTTTGGTATCGGCTACGGGTTTATTGTTGCCGGTTACCGGTTCACGGTTTGGGCATCGTTATCAGCTGCCGTCTGTTCTCCTTGACCGTCAACCGACGGCTGGAAACCGCAGGATGTCTGCATGGATTCGCAGGGCCGTCTTTTCTCAAACCTTTTCACTTTAAGCCGGTAATTTATTTTTTGGACAGACGGACCTGAATGGCGTTGGCGTGCCCCCCCAGCCCTTCGACGTTGGCCAGGCACATGATATCGCGGGCATCTTTCCTGAATGCCGCCTGCGAGTATCGGATCAGGCTGGTCTTTTTCATGAAATCATCCACCGACAGGGCCGAAGAAAAGCGCGCCGTGCCCGCCGTCGGCAGGACGTGATTGGGGCCGGCCATGTAGTCTCCCACCGGCTCGGGCGTATAGTGCCCCAGGAAAATAGCCCCGGCGTTGCGCAGCCGCGGGGCCACATCCATGGGATCGGCCACCTGGAGTTCCAGATGCTCAGGGGCGATGTGGTTGGCCAGGTCGATGGCCGAGTCCATGTTCTCCACGACCATGATGGCCCCGAAGGCGGACAGGCTCCGGCGGGCGATGTCGGCGCGGGCCAGCGATTCGAGCTGGTCTTCCACAGCGGACGCCACCGACTGGGCCAGCTGCGCCGAATCGGTCACCAGGATGGCCGAAGCCAGCGGGTCGTGCTCGGCCTGGCTGAGAAGATCGGCAGCGGTAAATACCGGATCGGCGGTCCCGTCGGCGATCACCAGAATTTCACTGGGCCCGGCGATCATATCGATCCCCACCGTCCCGGCGACCATTTTCTTGGCCAGGGTGACGTATATATTTCCGGGCCCGACGACGACGTTGACCCCGGGGATGGTCTCGGTACCATAGGCCAGGGCACCGATGGCCCAAGCGCTGCCCACCTTGTAGACGGCGTCCACGCCCGCCTTTTTGGCTGCCACGAGAAGATGGGGGGCCACCTCCCCCGATGACATCGGCGGCGTGACCATCACGACCTTGGGCACGCCGGCGATCCTGGCCGGGATGGCCCCCATGAGCACCGAGGAAACCAGGGGCGTCGTGCCCCCTTTTCCACCGGGCACATAAACGCCGGCCGCATCGACGGGGTTGACCATCTGGCCCAGAAGGGTGCCTGGCCGTCGCGTGTCGATCCACGACTTGGGCAGCTGCTGACGGTGGAATCCCTCGATCTGCAAGGCTGCGCGATTCAGCGCCCGCATGAACCCCCGGTCCACCTTCTTTTTGGCCGCCGCCATCTCCTCAGGGGAAACGGCAAGGGCCTCGACGGTCATCCGGGGAGCATCGAACTGCCGGCTGTATCGGATCAGCGCGCTGTCTCCGTTTTTTTTCACGTCCTTGAGAATACGGGTGACGGCCTGGACATCGGATTTCCTGAAATCGATATTCCGGCCGACGATGGCCTTCATCTTCTTATCCGCGGCAGACGACGGGTAGCGGAAGATTTTCATGAGAACAGTTCCTTTCTGTCAAAGTTACCCCCCTTTATTGTGAATCCAGAGGGTTTGTCAATAGAGGGGGGGGGGGGGAACACGGCGGGAATCATGAAGGCGGCGGCCCGCACCTGCCGTCGACTCCCTCCGGGCCGCCGGGACGGGCCACCCGCGCCTATCGTCTTCACGGGCCCCCGTGAAGGCCTGATAAACAGCAATTATTATTTAATTGACATTACGAGTTGACATATGGGTTTCTATCTGTAGAAATAAGCGGTTAATTGACCGGTGCCAGCGGAAAAACAGATCAGCGCCGACGATAAAAGAATGCGGCACGCGAGAGGAGCCATTATCCTCTGCCAGGTCCCGGCACCGGCCTGTCCAGACACATTCAAATGGAGGTTATAAACGATGAAAGCGGACAGAATTCATAATTTCAACGCAGGACCGGCAGCCCTGCCCCTCCCGGTGTTGGAAGAAATCCAGGAATCCTTTCTCAACTTCGCCGGGTCCGGGATGTCGGTCACCGAAATCAGTCACCGCTCCAAATGGTTCGACGATGTGATCAATGACGCCATCGCCCGGGTAAAACGGATCCTGAAGCTGAACGACCGTTATCAGGTACTTTTTCTCCAGGGCGGCGCCAGCATGCAGTTCTGCATGGTGCCCATGAACCTGATGGGGGACGGCGATTCGGCAGACTACGTCAACACCGGGACATGGTCGACCAAAGCCATCAAAGAAGCCCGCATACAGGGGAAGTCCATCAACGTGGTGGCCTCATCCGAAGACCGCAATTTTTCCTATATCCCCCGGGCGATCCCGTTTAACGCCGGCGCCGCCTATGCCCATATCACCTCCAACAACACCATCAAGGGGACCCAGTGGGCCCAGTTTCCGGACACCGGGGGCGTTCCCATCGTCTCGGACATGAGTTCGGACATCTTCTCCCGGCCGCTGGAGATGGAAAAATTCGGGTTGATCTATGCGGGTGCCCAGAAAAATATGGGACCGGCCGGCGTCTGCCTGGCCATCATCCGCGATGACATGCTGGCCCGCACCCCCGAGGGCGTTCCCAGCATGCTTCGTTACAGCACCTATGCCGAAAAAAATTCCATGTACAACACCCCGCCCTGCTTTGCCATCTATACGGTTCAGCTGGTACTCAAATGGCTGGAAGAAACCATTGGCGGACTGGACAAGATGGAGGCATTGAACCGCAAGAAAGCCGGCCTGCTTTACGACTACATGGACCAGAGCGACTTTTACCGGGCAACGGCGGAACGGGAAAGCCGCTCGCTCATGAACGTCACCTTCCGTCTGCCCGACGAGGATCTGGAAAAAACCTTCGTGGCCGAGGCCCTGGAAAACGGTCTGGGAGGCCTCAAAGGCCACCGCAGCGTGGGCGGATGCAGGGCCTCCATCTACAACCCGACGCCGTTGGCGGCCGTGGCCGCATTGGTGGATTTCATGAAGACCTTTGAACGCAAAAACGGATAAGCCCCCGCACGTCAGTACAGGATCGCCAGCCCGAACCCCCTTTTCACCGATTGGTTGAACAGGGTTTCGGGCTTTTTTTTTATGTTGACGCCTGCCGCCAGGGGTTGATCTTTCCCTCGCCTTGACCGCTTTATTCGTCACGGTGGACAGAACCGACCATAACGACCCAATATCACCTGAAAGGACGGGGTTGTCATCTGCTTGTCATTCTTGGTTTTCCTTGACATTACCGGCGAACACTCATAATTACAATAAGAAGGAAGCCTGTTTTCTCACGTCATTCAACATACGACCATCAATCACGGATTACTTGTTAACATCAGAATAGTATGAACAGGAGGGACAAGATGGACAAAATTTTAAGAATTGACATGGGCGCTCCGGGAGGCCCGGCTGTAAAAACCGAGGCTTTGGGAGAGTATGCAGGATTGGGTGGCCGGGCAATGACCTCGGCGGTCGTTGCCAAGGAAGTCCCCCCCACCTGCCATCCGCTGAGCGATGCCAACAAACTGGTCATCGCACCGGGCCTGCTGAGCGGATCGGCCGCGGCCATTTCCGGCCGGATCAGCGTGGGTTGCAAAAGCCCGCTCACCGGCGGCATCAAGGAGGCCAATTCCGGCGGCCAGGGAGCCCAGGTGATGGGCCGGTTGGGCTATGCGGCCATCATCCTCGAGGGAAAAGCCGACGACGACAGCCTCTACAAGGTTTTCATCGATAAGGACGGCGTCAAACTGGAGTCCGCCGAAGATCTCAAGGGTCTGGGCAACTACGCCACCGTGGAAAAGCTCAGCGCCCAGTACGGCAGCAAGGTGGCCTGTGTCACCATCGGCCAGGCGGGTGAAATGAAAATGTCCGCCGCCTCCATCGCCTTCACGGATGTGGAGCAGCGCCCCACCCGCCACGCCGGACGCGGGGGCGTTGGTGCCGTCATGGGGTCCAAAGGCATCAAGGCCATCGTCCTGGATGACAACGGCATGAAAATGCGCCAGCCCGCCGATCCCGAGAAATTCAAAGCCGCCAACAAGGCTTTTGCCGCAGGCCTGCGCAAGCACCCGGTCACCGGCGAAGGACTGCCCGCATTCGGCACCAATGTGCTCACCAATGTGGTCAACGAAGCCGGCGGATACCCCACCCACAATTTTAAAACCGGGCAGTTCGAGGGTGCATCCAACCTCTCCGGTGAAACCCAGGCCGCACTGGAAAACGAACGCGGAGGCGAAGGATCGGCCACCCACGGCTGCCATCGGGGATGTGTGATCCGCTGCTCGGGGACCTTTTACGATAAAGACGGCAATTTCGTCACCAAACAGCCCGAGTACGAGACGGTCTGGGCCCACGGCGGCAACTGCGGCATCGACGATCTGGATGTGGTCGCCCAACTGGACCGCATGGATGACGATTTCGGCCTGGACACCATCGAAATGGGCGCCACCATCGGCGTGGCCATGGAAGCCGGACTGGCCAAGTTCGGCGACAGCCAGGCGGCCATCCGGCTGCTCCAGGAAGTGGGCGACGGAACGCCGCTGGGAAGAATTCTGGGCAACGGCGCCGCCGTGACCGGACAGGTCTTCGGCGTGGAGCGGGTGCCCGTGGTCAAGCGCCAGTCCATGCCCGCCTACGACCCCCGTGCGGTCCAGGGCATCGGCGTCACCTACGCCACCACCACCATGGGCGCCGACCACACGGCCGGCTATGCCGTGGCCACCAACCTCCTGGGCGTCGGCGGCAGCGTGGATGCCCTCAAACCCGAGGGGCAGGTGGAATTGTCCAGGAACCTTCAGATTGCCACCGCAGCCATCGACTCCACCGGCATGTGCCTGTTCATCGCCTTTGCCATCCTCGACCAGCCCGACACCTTCAATGCCCTGGTCGATCTGGTCGGCGCCTTTATCGGCCAGCCGATGACCGCCGACGACGTCACCGCCCTTGGCCAGTCGGTGCTGAAAAACGAACGCGAATTCAATCGGGCCGCCGGCTTTACCGCCAATGACGACCGTCTGCCCGACTATTTCAAGAAAGAGGCCCTGGCACCCCACAATGTCACCTTCGGCGTCACCGACGAAGAGCTGGACACGGTATTCAACTGGTAGGGTCGAGGCTTGACAGGGATGACCACTGAAACGGACGGGGAGATCCGCAAGGATCTCCCCGTTTACTTAGCGACACACCACAGCCCCATTCGGAGCATCAGCCATGATTCGACTCGACCTGCGGGTGGATGGTTCCTGCACCCCCCTGTTTTCCTCACTATTTGAAAAAGGTGTCGTCCTGTCTGCAAGAACCGGCTGCACCCTTCGGGAGTTTCTTTGCGGCCAGTTGGGTATCGACGACGACTACCTCGACCAGCGCGTCCAGACCCTGTTCCTCGATGCCCGACCGGTGGACGATGTGGATACGGCAATGGTCCGGGACGGGGCCACCCTGGCCCTGAGTGCGGCCATGCCCGGCCTGCTGGGAGCCACCATGCGCAAGGGGGGACGCTACGCGGCCTTCCGCAAGGATATCTCTCAACCCGCCGATGCCTGTGGTGCCTGCGAATCCACGGGACGGGTGACGGTCAAACTGTTCAACATGGTCGCCAGGGAGGTCGGCTCCCGCCTGTTGGAAACCGGGGTGGAGGTGCACGGCAGGGATCTCCAGCGGATTGCTGAGCGTTTCCCCGACGAGTTGACCCGCAATATCCGGAACGCACGCGTGGATGACGGCGAGGTCTCGGCGGACATGAATCTCTTCTCAAGCCTGTCCTCGCAATGGGTACTCCTGTCTGTTGTCATGGAGCAAGGACATGGAAGATGACCACGCCATTGCCGATCTCCTGTCAACCGTGGCCGGGCAATACCGCAAGCAGATCGCGGACGAGACCCTCCCGAAAAACAAGACGCGGCTGGAAATCATCCGCAGGCTGGCGTTGATCTCCCAGAGCATCAAGGGCCTGATGAAATTGGATCAGGAATCGTTGTAATCCCACGCCCCCCCTATTGGCTTCCCGCCTCCTGACCACACCCCGGATCACCCGGGGGCCCATCTAACGGGACAGAATGGAAACCATCCTTGTGGTGGACGACCTTCAGGATCGGCGTTATACCGCACGGACCTCCTCAGACGCCGGATTCGACCGGTGCTGTGCCCCCACCATGGAAGGTTTTTCACAAAAACTGTTACAAAAAGGACACAATAGGAAGTTTTTGTCATACACCCAACCGGACACGCCCGCCGCCGCACTTTTCATTTTTCATGTGATTGAAACCGGTTAACCAGCCGACTGTATCATTGTGAAAAAAACCGCACATGGTTCGATTATTGCTTTTGTGACTTTATTTAACAATTGCCGCTTCACTCCCCGAAAACAATCCGGAAAGGAACGCCATGCTTCGGTTCGGTGCTTCGACCGGCAACGCCTGCGAAATGGACCTCGACCATATTTTTATCTCCAGGCTCAAGCTGTTGATCATTATGACGCGAGCATATCTGGAGGGGTATCCATTGGGCGCGGTGCGCAAACGCACGCTGGTCGGCAATGCGCGTTACATCGGCGCCGAAAGCATCGACCTGGAACAACTGATTCCCATTCGTAACCGGCAGTCGATCAAAGACGGGATGGGGTTCGATCATGTATTCTACCAGCGGGTCAAGCTGCTGGCCGCCATGGCCAAAACCATCGGGAAGGCCTATCCCATGGGCGAGCATCGCCAGAAAGCCCTGAGGGAAAACCTGGACATGATCTGCAGCACCCTGGAATTTACCAGCGGGATCAGGAAAGTGGATTTTCTCAAAGTGGCCTGACCGCCTTCCGGTCGGCACTTTCCACCTTCCGACATCGAACCGCCAGCCTCAATCCGGCTGGTAGCCTCGGGCCAGCATCTTGAATCCGGCCACCTGTTCCCGCTCCCATTCCGCCCCCCTTCCCAATTCGTGTGCCATGAGGGCAGCCGTCTTCTCAGCAATGTCCATGCTTGCCGGCGCATCAAGGATAAGGGCGCGGGTTCGGCGAGCCAGCACATCTTCCAGTGTTACGGCCATTTCATGGCGAACGGCCCAAATCACCTCCGCACCGACGTAGGGCAGACGGTCGTGCAGTTTTTCTCCCATCCGGGCATCGGTGTCGACAATCCGCCGGATGGAAACCGCGTCGGACCCATAGGCCCGCATCGGATCCGCCGGATCCATGTTCTTCAGCCACCCGTGAATGCGCAGCGTGCGCGTCCGGCAGTCGCTTTCGGGCAAACCGGCAATCAAGGCCGCCTGGTCCACGGCATCTTCGGCCATCTTTCGGTAGGTCGTCCATTTACCGCCGGTAATGGTCACCAACCCCGACGGGGAGACCGCCAAATGATGGTCCCGGGAGATGGCAGCGGTCTTTTTGCCCTCACCTGCCCCCACCAGCGGCCGGAGGCCCGCAAACACGCACAGGATATCCTCCCGGACGGGATCCTCGACCATGTACTGGGCGGCATGCTTGAGAATGAAATCAATCTCTTCTTCGAAGGGGCGGGGTTCCAGGGTGGCGCGATCCACCGGTGTATCGGTGGTCCCCACCAGCACCCGGTCGTGCCAGGGCACGGCGAACAACACCCGTCCGTCTTCAGTCTGAGGCACCATGATGGCAGTGTTTCCTTTCAGGAACCGCTTGTCCAGAACCAGGTGAATGCCCTGGCTGTGGGTAATGAGAGCGGGTGCCCCGGGCCGGTCCATTCGCAGGATGTCATCGGCAAAAATGCCCGTGGCGTTGATCACCACCCGGGCGCGAACGGTCCGTTCTTCCCCGGTCAGGGAATCCTTTATGGTAACCCCGTTGATCATCTCCCCCGAATAGGTCAGGTCCGTCACCTGCATGTAGTTGACGGGCACACCGCCGGCATCCGCAATCGACTGGGCCAGGTTGACCGCCAGACGGGCGTCGTCGAACTGTCCGTCATGGTAGACCACGCCGCCGCGCAGCCGGTCCGGCTCCAGGGTCGGAATCCGTTGAAGGGTCTCCGCTTTGGACAGCCACTTGGAAGTCCCCAACCCCAGCCGGCCGGCCAGAAGATCGTAGACTTTGAGCCCGACCCCGTAAAAAGGGCCGTCCCACCATTCATAGTTGGGCACGATGAACGCCTGGTTCCGAACGAGGTGGGGCGCGTTCTGCATCAGCAGGCCACGTTCGTGAAGGGCCTCGAGAACCAGCGAGACATTGCCCTGCTGAAGGTAGCGCACCCCGCCATGCACCAGTTTGGTACTGCGGCTGGACGTCCCCTTGGCAAAATCATCCTGCTCCACCAGCAAGGTCTGGTACCCCCGCGAGGCGGCGTCCAGCGCACATCCAAGACCGGTGGCACCGCCGCCGATCACCAGCATGTCCCAGTATCCGTCATTGGCGTCGATGGCATCGATGGATTGTCTTCGGTTCATGATAAATCCTCACGTTTAAGATGGGCTGCCCGCAGATGAGAACCGCAGCCAGAACGAAGCCGTCGGTTTCGCGACCTTTTGCCTCCGGTCCCCGGCCCTTAGGAACACTCCTCATTTTTTAACGAACAGGCGGAGAGAATCTGGTCCGGGTGAGACTTGTCACGGTATACGGTGATCCCCTTGAGGTTCATGTCCGCCGCTTCCAGAAAAAGATCACGGACATCCTCAACCGTGGCGGCTTCGGGCAGATTGACCGTTTTGGAAACGGCATTGTCCGTATTCTTCTGGAAGGCGGCCTGGATCTTGAGGTGCCAGTGGGGGGAGACGTCCCAGGCCGTCTGAAAGATCCGTCGGTCGATGGGCCGGCCTTCACGCCGGTATCGCTGGTAAAGGGGATGCACGTCCTTGAAAACCTGATCCACGATCCGGCGCTCGACGTCAAAAGCGAAAACCGGTTCGACACTGCTGCTGACCCCTGCCAGAATGCTGATGGTCCCGGTGGGCGCCACGGTGGTCAGGGTGGCATTGCGCCGCCACGTCACCCCCCTGGCTGGAAATACGCTCTGCTGAAAAGCGGGAAAATTTCCCCGCTTCACGGCCAATTCAGCCGACGCGGCCTCGGCGGTTTGCTGAACCCGGGACATGATCGCTTCGGCTAGCGCCACGGCCTGTTCACTCTGGTAGGGGATGCCGAGGAGAATCAACATGTCGGCGAATCCCATAACCCCCAGCCCGATCTTGCGGTTCATCCGACTCCACTCACCGGTGCGGGAAATGGGGTGCCGGTTCACTTCCACCACGTTGTCCAGAAAATGAACGCCCAAATGCACGAGGGAATCCAGTTTCCCGTAGTCGATGGCGTTGCCGTCGATGATCCGGGTGAGGTTGATGGAGCCCAGGGTGCACGACTCGTAGGGCAGCAACGGCTGCTCGCCACATGGGTTGGTGGCTTCCAGCGGCCCCATTTCCGGGGTGGGGTTGGCCCGGTTGATGCGGTCGAGGAACAGGATGCCGGGATCCCCGGTCGCCCATGCGCTTGCTGCCATCAGGCCGAGCAGGTCGGCCGCCGGCAGGCGTGCCACCTCGGCCCCGGTTCGCGGGTGAACCAGGGGATAGTCGCGCCCGTTCTTTACACAATCGATAAAAAGGTCGTCCACGGCCACGGAAAGATTGAAATGGCACAGCTGGCGGCGGTCTTGCTTGGCCGTGACAAACGCCTTGATGTCCGGGTGGTTCACATGCAGCACACCCATGTTGGCGCCAGGCCGGATGCGGTCCCGGTCGATGAGGTGAGTGGCGGCATCGAACAGCCGGATGAACGACACCGGCCCGCCGGTTACCCCGGATGCCGGAAAAATGGTGTCCCCGGCGGGGCGCAGCCGACTGAAGGAGAATCCGGTGCCGCCGCCGGTATGGTGGATCAGGGCGGCATCCTTGAGGCTCTGGAAAATGGACTCCAGATGGTCTTCCACCGGCAGCACGAAACAGGCGGCCAACTGCCCCAGCGGACGGCCGGCATTCATCAGACAGGGTGAATTGGGCAGAAAGGAGAGTGAGGTCATGGCCGATGCGAAGCGCGCCTCGGTGTCCCGGACCGAAGCACGTGCGTCGAACAACCGGTCCGCCTCGGCCACCACCCGGGCCACCCGCGCGAACACATCTGCCGGCGTTTCGATGGTCTCTCCGCGATAGTTTCGGGCAAGATAGCGTTTTTTAAAGACTTCAACGGCCAGCGGGGTGAGATTGTCAATGCTCATGGCTCCGCCTTTCCATCCGACCTGGTGCATTCAAGGGGTGGTTGGTTTTGTAGATCCCCGGCGCTGTGGCCCATCCATCGGGAAACAGGGTCATCATCGTTCAAAGTCGTTTCATCATCGGTCGTATCACCCGGTCGGCCCTGTTCCGCCCCCCTTGCAGAAAACGGGATAACAACGTTTGCCCTCAGCCGGCAGACCCCACCGGCGTGCCGGTCGGGAACAGGGGATAAAGCAGATAGCCGAGGTAAAGCCCATAAACCAGCAGGGCCAGCCCCCCTTCCCAGCGGTCCATGATGCGCACCCGGCCGCTGAACATGAAGACGAAAAGCAGGATGCCGGACGCCATCATGGCGCCCATGTCCACATTGGCGGCGGGGTTGAAGGGCAGCGGCCGGATGACCGCACTGACCCCCAGGATGAAAAACACATTGAAAATATTGGAGCCGACCACGTTGCCCACCGCGATCTCCACGTCTCCCCGCCTGGCAGCCATGGCCGAGGTGGCCAGTTCGGGAAGCGAGGTGCCCACCGCCACCACCGTCAGTCCCATTACGGCCCGGGGGATGGCCAGCAGCTCCCCTATGATGGCGGCATTGTCCACGATCCAGCGCCCGCCGAACAGCAGGCCGCAAAACCCGATGGTCATTTTCAGTGCAATCCCGACCGCGTTGTCCGCCGGCGCCGGCGTGAATTCCGGCAGCCCGTCAACCGGTGCGGCGATAGATGCCGTGTATGCAATGAAGATGGCGAAGAAGCCCAGCAGCACGAGGCCGTCCGAACGGCTGATCGTTGAACGGACGGCGCCGTCGATATAGACGTCACTGGCCAGGATCCAGAGCATCACCACCGCCAGCAGGCTGAGAGGAATCTCCTTCCAAACGGTTCCCTTCGAAACGGTGAGCGGCCGAATCAGTGACGATATCCCCAGAATCAGAAGAACGTTGGCAATGTTGCTGCCGACCACATTGCCCAGGGCGATATCGCTGCTTCCGCTGACGGCGGCGGAGATGTTGACGAACAGTTCGGGTGCCGAAGTGCCGAAAGCCACCACCGTCAGCCCGACGGCCACGGGCGGGACGTTCATGCCCCGCGCCAGTCGCGCAGCGCCATCCACGAACAGGTCGGCGCCCTTGATGAGAACGAGAAACCCGGCCAGCAGCAACAGTGAAGGGATGATCATGGGCGAAACGCGCCTCTGGGGGAAGTCCGAGACGCCGTTCCTCTGATGTTCCTCATAAAGCGGGTTCTCTTTCCATGGGGCACCTGCAGGCACGGCAACGGTTGCCACGTCCGCTGAAGCACCTGGCATCCGAATAAAGTCGGCAAGGCCCTTGCCTCTCCAACGGCATTCAGTGTATAGGTTTTTACGGTGCGCCTCTTATGGGCTGAACGATCACCGGCGAAGCTATTTCTAATTTTTTTAACGTGTTCAGCAAAAGCGGGATCCAAATCACAGTTTAAAAGTCCGACCTTTATCCGTCAAGGGAAATCAACCGGCGGGATGCGTCCCGCCGGCCAGGGATTACCGACACAGGAGTTTCCGGCATTTGAAAACAGCACGTCAATCAACGCTTGCAGCGACCGGCGGCGGCCGGGTTTTTCTCCTGACCGTCATGCTGCTCCTGGCCGTGTCAACAGCCTTTGCCCAGGACGATGGGCAGGCACCGTCCGGGGCGCCCCCATATCCCGACCTGAAACAAACCGTCCAGGCCGCCCTGCAGGCTGAAAAAAGCCACCTCTCCAGTCTCGAGAAAAGCCTCCAGGACCACGAAAACCGGGCACGGGAACAGATTGCCGAACTCGGCCTCAAAAACATTCAACTCTCGACCGTCGCCAGCCTGCTGCTGACACCCGAGACACGCATGGACGACCTTGAGAAGGCATGGCCCGGCATTCGAAGCACCATAGAAAAGCTGGATGGCTGGCTGGCCGAGTTGAAGAAGCGGCTGGATGACGCGCAGAAACTCAGCGGGCAGTTAGCCGACCAGAAGACCTTTGCCGAGCAGCAACTCCAGATCCTGAAAGCGGCTGAAAGCCGCACCCCGGAATCACAGGCGCTGATCGATGACCTCGATGTCCTGATTCGCAGCCAGGCGAAGCGGGGTGAGATCCTGAAACGATTGCAGGCGGGTTATCTCGACCTGATCGCCCGGGTCGGTGAAACCCGTCAGGGCTTTGTCGACCTGACGGAAAAATTCAGTCTGGGAATACAGGAAAAAAGGTGGGCGGACCGTTTTCAGAGAACCGTCAACCCGCTCATCAGCCTCGGATGGAAAAACATCGGGGGTGAATTGAGAAGTTTGGGGGAACAGCTTCGTAAAATCGGTTCCCTGTCGTATTGGTTCGTGCTGGGAGCCGACCTGCTGGCCAGCCGGGGGCTGCTGCCGGTGACGTCGTTGCTGCTTTACCTGCTTACCATGATCCTGATCCTGCGTTTGCGGCGTTTTTTCCGGCGGATCCGGGAGAAGGCGTTCACCACTGAATACCCCTGGCGCCGGATGGCCATCCGGCTGTTGACCCGCTCCATGCCGCTGTTGGGGACCGTTCTTTTTTTCTACATTTTTTTCCAGGCCCGAAGTCTCTTCGACACGGTTTTGGGCATTCAGGAAATGTTTTCCCTGCTGATCGTGTGGCTCTTTACCAAGTGGGGGCTGAATTTCATCTCCCTGCAAACGCAGCAAGACCCCCAGCTGCTGCCGACCGCCTGGGCTTCCCCCCTGAAAAGCCTTTTGCGCCTGATTCGCTGTTTTGCGGCGATCTATCTGGTACTTGCCTGGCTCGTCGGATCCGGGGGGGTCCTCCTGATGGTGGCCCGCATCGCTTTCGAAGCCGCCCTGATTGTCTGGATCTTCCGGTTTCGCCCCCAATTCAGGGCGCATCCCATGCCGGGGGTCGCCCCGGCAACCTGGCAAAAGCTGCTGCGCCCGACACTTTCGGTGCTGGCCAACATCATTTTCATCACCGGTCCGGTTCTCGAACTGGCCGGTTACGGCGCCCTGTCACTCTATTGGTTTACCTCCTGGGGGGCAACGGCGACGGCGCTTTTCTGGGGGCTTCTTTTTTTTCTGATCCTGCGGGAAGGGGACCAGCGGTTCTACAAGGAGCCGCCATCATCCCCGGCCGTCCCTCACCGGGCCGCACAGCCGGTCCGCTGGGCGTTGTTCCAGCTTTTCTGGCTGATGTGGGGCATTGTGCTGCTGATTAGCCTGATCCTGGCCTGGAGCGGCACCCAGACGGTTTTCTCAGGCCTGGTGAAGGTCCTTCGATTTCCCGTCAGTGTCGGAGATTCCAGCTTCACCTTGAGGGGCCTTCTCTCAGCCGCCCTGATCCTGTTTTTCACCCATCTGCTGATCCGGCTGTGGCGTCACGTGCTCTCCACCCGGATACTGGCGCAAAGCGGCCTGGAGTCCGGTCTTCAGCATTCGATAACCAGTATCACGGTCTACCTTCTGTGGGGCATCGGCGTATTGGCGGCGCTGCACGCATTTGGACTCAGCAGCACCTCCCTGACAGTGGCCTTCGGCGCCCTGAGCATCGGCCTGGGCTTTGGCCTGCAAAACATTTTCAACAATTTTATAAGCGGCATCATCCTGCTCTTCGAACGGCCCATCCAGGTGGGCGACGCCGTTGAAATCAACGGCACCTGGGCGGAGGTCAAGAAGATCAACTTCCGATCCACGGTCGTACAAACCTACGACAACGCCTCACTGATCATTCCCAACTCGGAATTCATCAGCAGCCAGGTAACCAACTGGAGCTTTCGCGACCTGACCCTGCGCATCAAGATCAGCGTCGGTGTGGCCTATGGCTCGGACATCGAACGGGTTCGCAGCACCCTGCTGGAAATCGCCGGCAAAACAGAAAAGGTCCTCGCGTATCCGCGCCCGGATGTACTCTTCTCTGATTTTGGCGACAGCGCCCTGGTCTTCGTGCTGCGAGTCTGGACCGACGTGGACAACATGCTCAAGGTCGGGACCGCCATCCGCTTCGAAATCGACCGGCTGTTCCGGGAGCAGGGCATCGAAATCGCCTTTCCCCAGCGCGACATCCACATTCGCTCCAACGTCACGGCGCAAGCGGCGAATACCTTCACCGTCGACGCCCCCCCCCCGGGGAAAAAGGCGTCACCCTCCCCTGCCGGGCCTGGAGCCAAACCGGAAACGGCGTAAAACACACGCCAGGTCGAAAACCTGGGGTGCCCCCCGGGACCGGAAGTGGCACGGCGGTCATGGATATCGGGGGCCTTCCTTTTGATGAAAGGGGTAGCAGGCAACATCGCGGCACGTCGGGGGTGCAAGTCACCACCAAAGGGTACCAGAATCAGCGGGACCGGACCGCCGCCGGCGAGGCGATCGGTTCGGCGATCCGACGCAGCAGCCGGCCGAGAATATCCGCGCCGGTAATGATCCTCGGAGAGCGGCCCCACACCAGGATGATATCCTGATCGATCACGTCATCGTCCGGAGCGATGCCCTGCACCTGAAACCGGCGCAGCGTTTTGCCCAAGGTCTCTCCGTCTTCGGCAATAACCGGGCGATGGCAGAAGCGGGTGGGATCGACGGAGCCATCGGGAATAAACACGCTGCGTAAAAAGCCGTCTACCTGACAATGGAAAATCCCAGCCGGAATGCCTCCGTGCGGTCCCGATACTCGATAAGGCTCTCTGCAAGCGCATTCGTGTACTGTGCGTGAAGGTAGATGTCCAGTGCGTTGAAGAGAAAGCGGTGCAGCGGGTAGGTCAGGTCCAACTGCACGGAGGGTCCCTCCCGGGCCCATCTGAATACGGATCCCAGCACGATACCGTCCGGTCGGCCCAGCTTGAGTTCCAGGTCGAAATAGCCCCGGTAGTCATCCAGGTCCGGATTGGTGTCGTCGTCATTATTCACATAGGCCCAGATCTTTGGGGCCACCTGAAGCCCATACTGGCGGCCTTCGCTGAAAAAGATGAAAACCGGCCGGGCATAGAGGTAGTTGGTGCTGCGCGAAAATTCCCCGCCCCGGCCGTTGGATTCGTGCTGGAATCCGGACTGAAAAAACAACCCCTGGATGGGGGCGTCACCGGCCATGAAGTTCCTGGAGATCCAGAACAACTCCGGCTTGTAACTGGTATCCTCGAAAGGGGCGGAATCGGACTCCAGATCCCAGAAGGAGGTCTGGGTGTAGCCGAAGTTAAACCCTTTGACCCACGGGTGACGTTCTGCCAAGTCCGACTCCGGATTGAAAAAGCGATATTTGAAGCTGACCTGGAACTTGCTTTTTTCGGGGTCCGTGCCGACCAGAAAGTACATGGGTTCATATGCGGCCATGTTGCCAAGGTACGGCTGGTAAAGGGTAAACAGGGAGTCCAGCGTCGGATAACGGCCGCTGGCCTCCGGTGTCTCCGCCGGCGCAGCGATCCCGAAAAGGATTGCCGGCACCCTGACGCCCGCAATACGCAGCTGTACGGTCCCCATCAGCCCGTCAGGAGGCTCGAAGGCATATAACGCTTTTTGGACGCCCGCCAAGCCACCGGCAAGAGAAACGTCGTACCCCGGGACCCTTCGGGCGGTGACCGCATGGGCCTGCCCACCGCTTTCAAGGGTGCAGGCCAGATGGTCGGAGAATTCATCGGATGGCGCCTCCGGCCCTGCCCCCATGGCGACCAGCGAGAATTCAATCCGCTGGCCTGCGGACCAGTTCTCTTTGGCCATGGAAATGGATATCTCCGCGGCGTTGGCCGTCATCCCAACGAGGGCAATCATTGCAACAACCACCATAATCAGACGCATTGGAACGCTCCCTTAGCAAATTGGTATTAATGGGATTTTAGAAGTCCGGTGGCTTCGACTGGCCCCGGATCGGCCCCCTGCGGCCAATTGGCGTGCCCCAACCGGTCGAGCCAGGGCCAAACGACCGCAACGCCTTATCTACACCGCCGCGTCCCTCTTGATGACCATCACCGGTTATTTGCATTTTCGAACCACCCGGTCGGATACTGACCCCAATAACATGTCACTGACGTTGGACCGTCCATGGGATCCGATAACGAGAATGGACGGCGCCTCCCGTTCCTCTAATTCAAGGATCTTACGCCACGGATAACCGGTCTTGATGATACTTCTCACGTTAAAGCCTGCAAGCTCCAGTTCTTTGCCCATTTCGGACAGAGACGCCTCGGCAACCGCTGACGTCTGTAACTCTTTTTAAGGACGGAGGATCCGGTCGGACGAATTCCAGAAACTGGAGATGCATTGCGGACGAATACCGTTATATGAACCGTGTCAAGGCCATTTCCATGAAAGATTGAGGTATTAATTTTAATGTGTTTGGGTATGTGTTAAAAAAGAATATAATACCAATACACCGCAAAGATTACTATCTTTGCCCTTAAGACAGTGCGTTCCAAATAAGAAAACATGGTATTTTCGAAATAGCATAAAGAATTATTTTACATACCGGAAGCCGGACATGTCAATTATTTCGCTGTATGAAACGATCCTGGTTGCATTGACTGCCGTCGTTTTTATCGTCTACCACATGCGTCTTTACAGAAAGGTCCGCCTTGCCCCCTTGACGACGGCCATCGGCATCACCAATCACGTCGGGTTCATGATCAACACCTTTCAGCAAAACGATTCCACCGTCTCCGCGGAAGCGGTTACCCAGGTACTCAATCACGGTGCGCTGCATTACACCATCGGCATGCGGGGGTTCTACCTGTCGGTGCCCATCGCCCTCTGGCTGTTCGGTCCAAGCTGGATGTTGGCGGGAAGCCTGGTTCTGGCTGCCGTTCTGTACCGCCTGGACCGTGAGGCATAATGACGATGAAACTGGCAGACATCCTGTCCGAAATTCACCCGATGTTGAGAATTCTGCTCATTATCGTCCTGGCGGTTGCCGCCCACTTCACCGTCAAGGCTATCCGCCGGTTCAGTCAATATCTGCTGACCATCAAAATAGACCATGATGGAACATCTGAAACCAGCCTGACCCGGAGATACCCCAAGGTTGCCACCATCATTACCATCCTGGTCAGTGCCGTGACGTTTGCCATCTATTTCGTGGCCGTCGGCATGGTTCTGCGAGAATTTAAAATTTCACTGACAACGTATTTCGCCAGCGCAACGGTCATCGGACTGGCCGTCGGCTTCGGGCTGCAGGGATTTGTGCAGGATCTGGTGATCGGTCTCACGCTGATCTTTTCGGATGCCCTCAATATCGGGGAAGTGGTTAAACTGGGTGATGAAATCGGCAGGGTCGACCACATCGGCCTGCGATTCTCCACGCTGATCAACCTGCACGGTCAGCGAATTTTAATCCCCAACAGGAACATTGCCGTCATCGGCCGGTTCCGCGGGGGCTGCATCCGGGCCTATGTCGACATCCAACTGCCGCAGGAAATCGATGAAGCGAAGATATCCACGGCGATCCAGGCCATTGCCGGCGGCATGTATCACCAGCACCGCTCTATCATTCTGTCCCCCCCGGAGGCCTTCGGGATCAAGGAGGCAAAGGCCGGCCAATGGCGTTATCTGCGGATTAAATTCAAGCTGTGGCCCGGACAAATAAAAATCGTCGAAGAAACATTCAAAGAGAGCGTGGTCCAGGCCATCAAAAAATCCAATGCGGATTATGCACCCTGGATGATTACCGTGACCTACAGGGTCGAATGAGGGTCACTGATGCCGGGCGAGTATAGCCCGATGGCCATCGTGGGTTGCCCTGAAAACGGTATGCGCCAGGCATGCCCGGGTTTCCTGAAAGGGGCCCGCTACAGCCATTTTATTTTTCTAAACCATCCAACCAGAACGATCGCGAGAACAACCAGGAAAACCGTGACGATGAGAAACGCCTTCGGGTTTTCAGTCCCCGGGATGCCGCCCACGTTGATCCCCAGCAACCCTGTCAGCAGCCCCAGCGGCAGGAAGATCGCCGCCACGATGGACAGGGTGTACATGGCCCGGTTCATCCGCTCGGCCAGACGGTTGTTCAGCTCTTCCTGGGAGATCAGTGCCCGTTCCCGGGCCGCATCGATGTCCTCCACATAGCGGGCCGTCCGCTCGGCCGTCTCCCGAAGCAATGTCCTGTCCGAATCCGTCAGCCAGGCGATCCGCTCGTGGGTCAGACGGGCCAGCATGTCCCGCTGGGGGGCGATATACCGTCTCAGGCTGATGCTCTCGCGCCGCAGTTCGGCCAGCCGGGGGCGAAGCGCCGCCGTTTCGGCACTGACGATGGTATCCTCAATCTCGGCCACCCGATCCTCGATATCCGCGACGATTTCGCCGATGCGATCGGTAATACGGTCCACCACGGAGACCAAGAACTCCCCGGCTGTGGCAGGCCCGTTGCCTGAACACAATGCCTCGTGAATGTCCTGAACCGCCATGACGCGGTTTCGCCGCATGGTGATGATCCGCCGGTCGGAAATGAACATGCGGACGGCCACCATATCTTCCGGGTCGGCTCCGGGGTTGCAATTGACCCCGCGGATGATGATCAGCACCCCGGTTTCGGAGACCGCGCTGCGTGGCCGGGTTCCCTGTTCCAGCAGCGCTTCCCGGATCATCGGGCTCAATCCGCTCTTGCGGGTCAGCCACCCTAACGCCGTCTCGTTGGCCGCATCCAGGTGAACCCACAAGAGCCCTTGCTCCGGCTGCCATGCGTCGATGTCGGCCCAGGCCAGAGCCGACGTGCGTCTGTCACCGGTGATCCGGTGTGCATATACCAGCCCGCTGGATACCTCGGCCATGTCATCCCCCGCCTTTTCTCGAGTTTTCATTCGTTGACCGGCAATGGTCTCATCCTGTTTTCCACAGCAGGATCAGGACGGTCAGCAGGCACAGGGTGACCGACCAGGTGAGCAGGGCTTTTCGGGTATATTTTTTGGCCCGGTCCGCCTCCCACCAGGTGCGTGGACTGATCCCCCGGACCAGAAAAGTGATGATGCCGGAAAGGTTGATACAGATAATGTTGGTCATGAACAGCAAAAATGCAAAGAACGAATCGTTAAGGTGGCCGGCGCCCAGCAGCAACCCGGAGACGGTCAGCGGCGGCAACAGGGCCACGGCCACCATCACTCCGATGAGGGTCGCCGACACCCCGGTGGTAAACGCCAGCACACCGGCCGCACCGGAGGCCATGGCCAGGACGATGTCCGATATGCTGGCCCGGGTTCTCGAGGCGATCTCTCCGATGCCGGGGTCGACGGCAAGCAGAAACCCCATGGCAAGGGCGAGTAAAAATGCAGCGGAAACCCCTGCCACGAGGGTCTTCAGTCCGTTTTTCCCCAGGTCATAATCCGCCAGGCATGTGGAAAGCGCCAGGGCGACGTTGGGACCCAGGAACGGTGCAATCACCATGGCACCGATAATGACCGCCACATTGTTCTTGAGCAGGCCGATGGCGGCGACGACGGTGGACAGCAGCACCATGGCGATATAAAAACCGGACAACCGGGTACTGTCCACGATGTCTTCATACAGCTCTGCCCGGCTGATGCGGGTGGAGCCGATGGTCTCCGGTTCGGCCGTTTCACCGGGCTGGGGTTCGGCACTGGTTTCGACCCGGGGAATGGCCGCTTCCACGGGAATCAGGATCAGCCGGAACCCCGGGATGGTGGAGAAGGCCTTTTCGAAGCGGTCCATGAGCGGTTCACTCTGTCCGGAATCGACCAGCACGCTGACCACGTGGTTTTCCCCCAGCGACTCCTCCTGCCAGAAATCTGTTGTCCCCTGCTCGGCGAGAACATCCAGAGCAACGGCACCATGGCTTTCCGGTAGAATGATTTTTAACAGGCGCGGAGCCATATGGCGATGTCCCTCAAAGTGATGTGTTTTCTTCAGCGCACTGCCGGCAATCACTGAAAAGGGGTTGCCCCTATTTCAGGTTCGTTTCACCTCCCGTTCGGGCAGCTCGAATTTGACCTGCCGTCCGGCATCGTCGGCCAGGTGCAGGGTTCGGGTGGGAAAGGCGAAATCGATGCCCTCGGCGGAAAACTGCCGGGCGATCTCCAGGCAGGTACGCTGGACCCACTCCTGAAAATCCCAGTATTCAGGCGGGTGGTACCAGACCAGGATCATGATATTCAGGCTCCACTCATTGAAGCCGTTGAAGTACACCCGGGGCGGAAAATCCGGGTGCATGCCCTCGTGGTCGGCAACAATCCCCCGTATGATGGCCACGGCCCGTTCGATCTTGTCCGGCGGCGTGTCGTAGGTAATGCCGATGTCGGTCAGCCAGCGGATGTTGGGCCGCTTGCCGATGTTCTCCAGCCCGGAATTGACCACCTTCTCGTTGGGGATGGTCACCAGGTGCCCGGTAAGCAGCCGGATGCGGGTGCTGCGAAACCCGACGTCCTCCACCACGCCGTCGTAATTGTCGATAACGATACGCTCGCCCACCTGAAAGGGCTTGTCGAAGAGAATGGTCAGGGTCCCGAAAAAGTTGGCGATGGAGTCCTTGGCGGCCAGGGCTACGGCCAGGCCGCCGATGCCCAGCGAGGCCAGCAGGGGGCCGATCTGCACCCCGGTGAGGTTCTGGATCACGATGATGACGGCCATGATGACGATGAAAATTCTGAGGGTCTTGCCGAACAGGGGCACCAGGATGTCGTCGATGGTGCTCTCCGTGCTGTCGGCCCATTGGGACAGGCGGGCGTCGAGCACATGGACAAACTGGTAGACAAACCAGAAAAAGGCCAGGATGCCGCCCACCGTGGCCGTTTTCTGGAACACGAGGTGAACCAGGTTGCTGCCGTCGGCCCCCTGGAAATGGCTGTACAGGGGAGACAGTGCCCCGTATATGCCGTACACCCAGACGAAGAGGCTCAACGGCCGCATCACCGCTTTGAGAATAAGGCGTGCCCAGGAGATCTGGCCGTCGACCGATGGAATGGTTTCAATCTTGCGCTGGATCAGCAGGCGGACCAACCGCTCGAGGGTCACCACGACAAAAACCAGCAGCAGGCAGAAGAGCAGTATGAGCCAGCTGACATCCGCATATACTTTGCTGTCGATCCATCCGCCCACGCGATCCGAGGCCTTTGCCCCGAATTGCTCAATCTTTTCGCCGACCTTATTTCCGGCCTGATCTATTTTGCCCATATCCGGTTTCAGGTCATGATGACCGTCGACAGTCTCCTGCACCTTTGTGGCGGAGCCGTCCGAGGTTCGATCGGATTGCGTTTGTGCCATGACCGGTTGACAGAAGAGAACAGCCACCATCATGACGAGCACAACGATGGTGAGGATTTTACTGGAAGTTTCCATGGATGAATCCTCCTGTTGGCCTTTAGGTTGCTCGAACGAAAAAACCATCATCCACAGGGGCAATGGGTGCCAACGTGTCTGGCGGTGTCATTTTCTGTCACCATCCATAAAGAATCCGGTGAACCGGGCCCGGGATGCATCGTGACCTGGAATAAGGAAAGAAGGTCCGAACCATCAGGATACAGATTGCTCTGCAAGGGGTCAACGATTCAGGGACGTTCCCATTTCGACGGTGGATGGGTCTTTATTTTTTTACCATGTTGTGGTCAATCGTTCAATCTGATATCCATTCGTGTGTAAACGTCTCGCCAACGAAAAAGCCCGGCGGCACCTGTCGGTTTTATACGGTAAAAACTGAAAAACAACCCTACGCCGACCGGATCTCCCGGAAAAAGGAGGGGCATCTATGAACCAAAACATCGTCGGCATCGTTGTCCTTGCCATGGGGTTACTATTGTCCGGCCTTCACCCAGACCGCTGCGGCGCACAGACACAGGCGGCGTCAACCGGACCGGCGGCCATCAAGGTCGAGAAGATCGCCCTGATGCCCTTTTTGACAGGCAAGCTGGAGTCCTCCGACCAGCCGATCGCCAGGCCCCTGAGCACCCCTTTTTCCAAAATCCGGGTCGAGAATCAAGGCCTCAAGGAGGGTGCGGACCTCATACTGACCCGCATTGTCAATGACCACCTGAAAAAACGTTTCCAGGAAAGGCTGATAACGCCGGCCCAGGTTGCAAATGCCCAACGTGACGGGTTCGGTGATGCGGCGCCGGACACGCCGCGCAAACGCGCCGTCAGATGGGGAGAAGCTATGGGGGTGGATGTCGTGATGGTGGGCACCGTGTGGCGATACAGGGAGAAAGGGGCCTTGACGGATGTGCCGGACAGCCCCGCATCGGTCGGTTTTGCCCTTTACCTGATCGATGTAAAGACGGGCGCGCGGGTATGGCGCGGCAATTTCGACGGCACTCAGAAGGCGCTGACGGATGATATACTGGGGGGCTTGAAAGCAGCCGGTATGGGGCTTCGCTGGCTCTCAGCCGACGAGTTGGCCGGATACGGCGTCAAATCGGTGCTGCGGAAACTGCCCTTGAAGTAAAAATGGACGCCGGTGGTATTTAGAACCTGCAGGGTTGGGGCTGCCGGCTTACCCCCCGGGACCAGGAACCCGGTTTAAGCCCTTACGCAAGCGGTCTGGATTGCCGGCGGTGGAAGTCGGCGGGGCCATCCGCACCCCGTCCCGATAGTCACCCGTAATGGTGTTGGCATCACACGCCCCAATGCACCGAACCCTGCAGAGGCACAGACATCCCTCTGGCTGATCACGTACAATCGGGTCCGGCCCCATGCCGGCAGTGAGTTCACCCACCACCGGCAACACAATCAGGATCAAGACGCCCGGCAGCGCGGCCACGGCCTGGTTACCAGTTCAAAGGTCAAGGCCACGTATACCATTACAGAAACGGCAATCGGAACCCAACCCCATCCATCTTAACGTCCTTTCCAACACGCTGATCGTTCGTATCGTCCGCTCATGACCAAGTCCACATGGGTCTTCGCATCAATCGAGCTTCAATCCGGCGGCCCCGGTGCTTTTATTTTCAGGCAGGCTGCCTGGTCGCCCAGATGGCAGGCCGACGACAAGGCGCTGAGTGCCCTCCCGGTCTCATGCATCCCCAGATAGGCCATCGCCTTGGCATGAAAAAGCGTGCCCCAGCACGGATATTTATTCTCAAGATGATCCAGGTAGATAATTGCCATCCGCCAATGGCATTTTCTGATGTAGCGATACGCTCTGGACAATTCCTGGCCTGGTGCAATGGTCGGCGACACAACCGGTTCCATCTCTTCCTGCAATGAGAAATGGCGTTCTTCCCGCTCCAGAGCAGCGTTCCTGATTTCGGCCCGGACAAAGTCGTTCAGCGAAATTCGACGTCGGAACTTAATCGTGGCGACACCTTCTTTTTCTGAAAACGATTGCTGGATGATGCCGGTTTTCAGTGAATCGGCGACGAGACAAAAGACTTCCATTTGCCTGTCCCCGTAGTCTTTTAACCATCCCTTGCCGGCCAAATGATCGGCCGACAATACAACCGCCTTATATGTTGCACCGAAAAGGGCCAGGGCACATGCGGTCTGGCGGGAATCCCCCGGACCGGCATGGTACGAAAACACCGTAACCGTCTGCATTTCAGGGACGCCCGAATCCGTCCCGGCAGTCGACTTTCCCGGGAACGCGTACATCAGCACCGCGGCCAGCAATAAGATTTCAGCTGCCGTCTTCATTTTCATTTTTAAACCCCCTGGCGGCGGTTCCCCCGCCGCATGGCGTCGAACCATCCGGAAAGGCCGCGTTGAGGTATCTTGGGGTCAAAAAGTTTTTCTTCCCGCGTTCACTTCAGTTCAAACTCACCGCTGAATGCGGGCCGCTGACCAGCATACTGTTGGTCAGCGTCGCCTGGGCACGCTCCACCTTGCTGCCGAAGAGCATGTTTTTGATCAAGCCGTGGCCATAGGCTCCCGACAGGACCAACGCGTCATGGGGCAGATCATATAGATTGTGGACAAACTCGCCACCGGCGAACTGATATCGATCGCGGCAATACAGCGCCACCGCTTTCTCGAGACATGCCTCCCGGAGTCTCCCCTCATAATAACCGGGGTCCTGCTCCAGTTGGATAAAAAAGTCCAGGGGGTATCCGGAGCGCCTGGAGATCTCGATACCCGATCGAAACGCATTCAACGCACTGTCCGATCCACCGAATAAAACGGGGACGCTTTTCCAGGGTTTGAAAACCGGTGATGACAGCAACACGGGAAAATCCGCCGAACGGATGATGCGCCTGACTTTCGGGCCGATGCAGCCCAAACCGATTTTTGAGGACAGATCACTGACGCTGCGTGGGCAGCACATGAACGCAAAATGCGTGGGGATGTCCGGCAGATCGCTGGCTGTACGATTCTTGGGACGCAGTAACCGTGGCTTCAGTCCGGCCTCGGAGGCAAGGGCAAGTACGCGGTCGACGGCCGTTTCCGGTTCATTGAGATAAGACCGGTCCAGGTCGACCTGAACGGCGTCGAGGTCGAAGTACATCAAAAAACGCACCGCATCCGGGACGTATATCGTCAAGCCCACCGCCAGGGTGCGGCAAAAGTACAGGAACTGCATCAGGGTTTCCCGCCCCAATGGCGTGTTTCTGAATACATGCAATAAATTGCCGCATGCACCTGCGTCAACGGATTTCATTTTTCATCATCATCAAGCCGGGCCAAAGCCTTGAGCAGACCCAGCGGAGACTGCTGCATGGACAGCTTCTGAATGGCCGCCATGCGCTTCTGGTTGCTTTCGAATTTTTTCTCCAGCCTGGCATGATAGGCCTCTTTGAGCGCCGCTACCAGCTTGTCGAAATCGTAAGGCTTTTCCAGGTATTTGAACGCACCGAGCCGGGTGCATGCCACGGCTGAATCCACTGTGGCGTGCCCGGTGAGCATGATGATTTCGATATATTTGTGATTCATCTTGAGGATCTTAAGCACCTGGGCGCCATCCGTTCCCGGCATCTGCAGGTCCAGCACCGCGACATCGAAGCCCCCTTTACCGGCCGCCTCGACGGCCTCATCCCCGCTGGTTGCCGTCGTTACGTCGAAGCCCTTGATGGACAGCCGTTCCGAAACCGCCCTCAAAAATTTGACCTCGTCATCGACCAAAAGAAGTTTAATCGTATTGTCCGTTTCCATGGCACCCTCCACCGGTGTGAGTTGAAAAAACATGATCCGCCAAATCTGGGCCGCGGCCTGTTTTTGTGAGCCTAACCATCCGTTTGGTTCGCCTTCCGGCCTGCTTGCATTTTACGGATTTTCTCGTTAGCGGCCTTGATGGTCTTGCTCAGTGCATCGATATCGACCGACTTCGACAGGAAGGCAAACGCACCGAGTTCAAGGCAAATCTTTTTATCGGCTTCCGAGCCCTGGCTGGTCAGAACAATCACCTCGATCGCCGGGTGGGTCTGTTTCACTCGGCGCAACACTTCGATGCCGTCAATTCCCGGCATCCTGAGGTCTAAAATCATGACATCGGGTTCGTCTTCCCGGGCCAGTTCAAGGGCCGATTCGCCATCATAGACCACCGCCGATTCCAGTTCGCGCATCATCAGCCGCCGCGACAGCGTCTGGACGTATTTTTTCTCGTCATCCACCAGCAGGATCTTCGATGGCGCTTCAAAATCCTGGCGCCGGTAGACGTCGGTCTGGTAATACCCGGGCCCCACCCGGGTCTCGACGGATGTTACGCCCGGCAGCTGCCCGGCGATACCCTTCAGTTCTGTTTCAAGGCGATTGAGCCTCAACACATGCTTGTTAATGGTCAGGGTGACGGCGCCTTCCCGGACGTCGATCCCCACGGTATGGCCTTTTTCGACCAACGCAATTTCCACGTGGGCGGCAACGGTGAAATCATCGACTGCCTGTCTGGAACGGCCGGCGAGTTTGATAACCGACGCGGCAATGCTTTTTTCTATTATTTCAGCAATCTTTTCCGAAGCTGTCTTGTCGGTCGGAAAGGAGATGTCATAAAGGGAGGCACGCCATGGATCGTTGACGTCGAAAATCATGTGCATCCATGCGGCACACTTCTCATCTTCACGGTGGATGCGTTTGAGGGCATCAGGTTGAGAAATTTTGAGTTCACCGGCGGCGGCGGCAACGCGCGAATCCATATCCGCAATCAGGCAAACCCGCAGTACATGATGGATATCGCGGGCGATGAGTTGACCGGCGAAACCGCTGATGAGCAGGTCGTCTTCGGAAAGGGTTTTGGCCAGGGCCAGCCGGAGATATGCCAGGGAACGCTCCCGATCACGGGTCAGGCGGTTGAATACCGATGTTTTATCGGAAAACACCCGCGCGATCCTGTTTTCAGGGATATGGGAAAGACGGCTGGCCTGGTCAACGATCTGCTCATCCGAAATCATCCGGTAACCGGTCTGCACACCAATTTCCCGGAGGACCTGTTTCTCGTTGCAGTAGCTGCCGCTGAATAGGGAAATGACTGGCATGGGGAACTCCTCCTTTCAGGCTTTTACAAGCCGGCAAGCGGTCAACAGCGGACAGTCCGCTTCCTGACTGTGCGTGTGAGCGGATTCATGGATGGTGACGATGGCCTTGTCCAATGTCGGGAAAAGGTGGTCCTCTCCGATTTTCGCCAGAAAGTGAGTGCGTTCGAACACCTCCATGACCGCCTCGTTGACCCCGCTCATGGATATGTCGATGCCATTGCTTCTGACCCGATCCACGAGCAGCGACAGGGTTTCCTCGCCGGATGAATCGATGTCATTGATCCCGCTGGCAGCGATGAGGATGTGATTGAGGCCCTCTTTGCTGCGTATGATTTCGGTTATGGTGTCTTCCAGGTAGCTGGCATTGGCAAAAAAAAGCGGGCCATCAAAACGCACCAGGGTCACATAGGGGCATTCCTTGAGCCCATGGGTCGTCGCGCAGCGCAGTTCCTCGTCCGCCGACCTGGACAGAAACACCACCCTGGGGCGCATGCTCTTGTACAGGAAGACCATCAGGGAGAGCGCGACACCGATCATGATCCCCTTGTCCAGGTGGGGTGCAAATACCATGGTGCCGACGAACGAAATGATGGAGATGGCGCCGTCGTACCATTTGGCCTTCCAGGCGTGGATAAAACCGGAAACGTTCAGAAGGCCGATAACGGCCATCATGATGACGGCTGCCAGCACGGACTGGGGAAGATGATAGAGCAGCGGCGTAAAAAACAGAAGAACGATCACCACCGCCAGGCTGGTAAAGACGCTTGATAATCCGCTGACCGCCCTCGCCTGGAGATTGACTGCCGATCGTGAAAAGGAACCGGATGTGGGATAACTCTTACCGATCGCCCCGAAAAGATTGCCCAATCCCTGTCCGATCAGTTCCTGGTTGGGGTCCAGCCGCTGTCCGGTTTTTCCGGCCATGGCTTTGGCGATGGAAATCGCTTCCATGAAGCCCAACAGCGAGATAATCGCTGCGAAAGGCAACAGGTGCAACATGACCCCGACGTTGATCGGCGGCATGTCCAGCGATGGCAGACCTTTGGGTATGCTGCCGACCACAGCGCCGCCGCCGGTCATCTTGAGGTTCCCGGTGTCCAGGGGCTGGTTGCCGACCTTGAACCGCCAGGTGCGTCCGTCGCTCTCCATACCGTCGGGAACGGCGCCTCGGGCATAAAATGTCAAGGAACCATCGGCCTGGGGAACACCGGCAAGCAGAATCGCTCTGATCCGCTCCCGGTAGCTGTGGGCTTTTTCCTGCAGGCGGGAGATATTCAGGTTCATCACATCCACATGGTGCCCGGCATCCAGAACGCCGATCTCGTCGTGACGCTGCCTGGCCTTGTCCAGTGCTTCACCGAACTGCGTTCGCCCTTCGGCAAGGGATGGCAGCGATGAAGACGCCGTGTTGAACTGTTCGATCAGGTTGCGAACAGCCGGGGAGGCGATGTCTTCGATGCTGGCGTTTCGGTCATGCTGGAATCCCGTTGCCCAGGAGACCAAGGTGGTGATGACCACGGCCACGAGCACATTGGGAATCCGTGGCGAAAGCCATTTGAGGCCGTACATGACGCCGAAGGCAAATACCCCCATCAGCAGGCTCGGCCAGTGGGTGTAGTGGACGGCGGCCTTAACGACATGGATGATGGTCTCATAATGGTGCGGCGCGGTGTCGACAGACACACCGAACATTTTGGAAAGCTGGGAAGAGGCGATGATGATGGCGGCGGCGTTGGTAAACCCGTTGACCACCGGGTGAGACAGAAAATTGACCACCAGCCCCAACCGCAGAAGGCCCAGCGTCAGCTGAAACAATCCGACCATGAGGGCCAGCAGGATGGCATAGGAGATATACCCGGGGCTGCCTGCGGTGGCCAGCGGAGAAAGCGAGGCCGCTGTCATCAGTGAGACCACCGCCACCGGTCCGGTGGCCAGCTGTCGGCTCGACCCGAACAGCGCGGCAATCATCGGCGGCAGAAACGAGGCGTATAGTCCGTAATAGGCGGGCAGCCCCGCGAGCTGGGCGTAGGCCATGGATTGAGGGATCAGAACCAGGGCCACGGTCAGGCCCGAAAGCGCGTCAAGCTGCAGAGATGCCTTGTCGTAGTTTTTGAACCAGGCCAAAAAAGGAAATACCTTTGCCAACATGTAGCACTCCTATCCTTGTGATTTCTATTGCCGGGACCGTTGCCCGATGACCGCCGTTGTTTTATTTCCGGCCATCATCGAGCCGGGCCATTTCCCTTAGCAAACCCAGCGGTGACTGTTGCTGGGATAGCTTCTGAATGGCTTCCATTCGTTTCAGGTTGCTTTCAAATTTCTTCTGCAGTCTGGCCTGGTAGGCATCCTTGAGAACGTCCACCAGCTTGTCGAAATCGTATGGTTTTTCCAGGTATCTGAACGCACCGAGCCGGGTACATTCCACGGCCGAATCCACCGTGGCGTGCCCCGTCAGCATGATGATTTCAATGTATTGATGGCTCTGCTTCAAGATCCGGAGCACCTGGGCGCCATCGGTTTCCGGCATCTGCAGGTCAACCACCGCCACATCGAAGCCGCCTTTTCGGGCGGCGTCGATGGCCGCTTCACCGCTGGTTGCCGTGAAGACGTCGAAACCTTTCAGGCACAATCGGTCCGAAACCGCCTTCAGGAACTTGACTTCATCATCAACCAAAAGAATTTTTATCGTGTTCTCTTTTTCCATGGGGTCCTCCGCCTGCAGGGGTGAATATATATCTACTTCGAATGGTAACCGGTTCCGCGACCCGTTTCGCCCGGCTGCATTTCCGGTATATCCAGCCGTGCCCCGGGGCCGTCCATGGAGACCGGAACATCGATCGCCAGGCGATCCGAGCTGCGATCCAAAAGAAGGGAAACGCCGATCGACGCTGCCATGCCCTTGATAGGGGCATCGGGGAAGGCCACAGGGTCTTTGGGATCGAAGCCGTCGAAAAGGATCCGCCAGGTCGATGGATTGGTGGCCTGAACGGAGATATCCAGTTCGGCCCCGGGACCGGTATTCTGGAAGGTCCGAACCACCGCCTGATAGGTGATTGCCTGGAGAATGAACGGACAGGTCACCGCCATGGGGGCCGCCCCATCGCCGGCGTGCAGGTTGGTTTTCCCGGCAAAGGAGAGGTACCCGGAAAGGTGGCGCACCAGGTCCAGGACGTCCATCAGATTGACGGATAAAACGGGGGTATCGATGCTGTGGGCAAACCGGTTCATCTGTCGGATGGTGGTGAACCCCCGCTGGATTTCCTCCACAATGCTCTCGGTGCTGCTGGTGAGCATATCGGGGTCGACGGGCGTCCCCCCCCGGGCCATTTCCGACAAGTCGCCGAGCAGTCCGGCGGTTTCGGAAATGATGGCCATGACGTTTTTCAGTTCATGGGAAATCGATGCGTTGACCTTCCCGAAAAAGGCCAGGCTGTCGTATCCAAACCAATTTTTTAGGTTATCCATCCGCATCCCCCACCGGTTAAATCATTTCCTTTCGCGGGAACATCCATCCCGTCGCCCCGCCCGATCACCCGTCGCGTTCCGACGCCCCCGGCGGTTCTTCGGTCAGGCGATTCAAGGTCTCGATCAGCACATCGATCTGCAGGGGCTTGGGCAGGTAGTTCTCCGCCTCACGGGCTGCCGTCGTATAATCCATTTTGGACCCGTGGCCCGTCAGAAAGATATACTTCATCCGCCCGTCCAGCAGGGCCAGTCTCCGCTTCAAGTCAATACCGCCGATGCCCGGCATCTTGACGTCAAGAATGGCCACATCGAAACGATGGCCCTGCTGCACCGTTTCAAGGGCCTGTTCACCGGAAAAACAGACGTCCGCCAGTATCCCCCTTAATGCTAACCGTTTGGCCAGCATCTGCGCGAATTTCTGTTCATCATCTACCAGCAATATCTTCATGGTTGGACTTCTTTCCTGATGTTGACAGGCAGCGTGACCACGAAGGTGGTTCCTTGGCCCGGTTTGCTCTGGACCGTAATGCTGCCATAGAGTTTTTTGACCAGGCCATAGGTAATGGAGAGACCGAGACCGGTCCCCTGGCCTTCCTTTTTCGTCGTAAAAAACGGTTCGAAAACCTTATTGAGGTGATCTTCCGGAATACCGCAGCCGTTGTCCCGGATGAACAGGCGCACATGGTCCGGCCCGTCCGTCTCGGCCCTGACGTCCAGGAAGCACCCGTTGTCGATGGCCTGAAAGGCGTTGTTCACCAGATTGAGGATGATCTGCTGCAGTTTCCCCCGATCGGTTTCAATGGGCGGAATGCTTTCCGGAATATCCACGTCAATCTTAATGTTGCGGTATTCGGCCTCTTTCTTATGAAAGTTGATAACGTCCGCAACCATGCCCTTCAGGTCGATGGGCTGGATTTGAACGTCAAACCGTCGGGCGAAGCCCAGCAGCTGCCGGGTGATGGTGCCGCAGCGCGCCACCGCATCGAGTATCGAATCGATGTGTTCGACCAGTTCCGGGTCTTCCGTGTACTGCTTTTTGATGGAGAACAGGTCTTTCACATAACCGGCCGTTTCGTTGATCAGGGCCAGCGGGTTGTTGATTTCGTGGGCCACGCCGGCGGCCAGCTGTCCGATGGAAGCCAGCTGACAGTTCTGTTCGGCCATGACCATGGTTTCGGCTTTTTGACGGTCTGCCTGGAATATCCGGTTGACCATCACCGTGGATGTGAGGGTGATCACCATGGCGATAATCACGGCACTGACGCCGAAAAACCAGTTGATATTCGATCGCAGGTCCAGCCACACTTTCATCATCCCGGCCTTTTGCTTGACCACCATGAGGATAAACGATGTGGGGGCGATCTTGGTATCGATGAAGGCATAGCCGATGGCAATGGGCCGGCCGCCGTGATCGGTCGACATCACGGCTTGGGTCCGATCGGAATAGGCCGGTAAAGAGATATCCACGTGATGGGCGGCCCCTTCGTAAAACTGCGAGGGGGTCTGTAGCAGGCCGTTGCGGTTAACCAGGAAGATATCCGTATGCGCCCCGGTTTTGTAGGAGGAGAGCGTCTGAATCAGGCGCTCGGTCTCCAGGGTCGCCCGCAGCACAAAGAAGCGCCCGTCCGGGCGCATGGATTTGACGGCCACGACGATATGGGGCACGTCGCGGTAGCCGGAAAAGATTTCACTGACGCAGGCATTGTGCTGCTGGCACTCAATAAACCAGGGCTGACTGCTGTAGTCTTTGCCCTCCAGATTGAAGGGGCCGGCGTAGGTCACCTGGGTTCCGGTATCCGCGATTACGCTCAGATCGGTCAATCCGCCGAAACCCAGCTTCAGATTGCTGAGCACCTCGGCAAGACGCCCGGGATTGGTCAGCCGTTCGTAGCCCATTTCATTGACCGTGAACGTCAGGGCGGCCAGGCGTTCCTCCAAAAAGAAAGTAACGGCCCGGCGGGCATTGGAGGCCAGCCGCTCGGTGCGCAGCAGGGATTCGGTGTCGATGGAGGTTTCGATCAGCTGATAATAGATCAGGGTCATCACGATCAGGGGCAACAGGGCGGTCGTCATCAGGATAAAAATAGCCATCCCCCAGGTCCGTCGATAATCCTGAAAGGTGGTGTATGGATTCGGGTGCCCGTCTGGGTTGCGGTGAAACCGGGGCCAGATGGCCTCCCGAAACCGGCTCGCCAATGTCGTCATGACGACCTCTCTTTAATCCGGGCCAGCATGGCCACCAGCCGGTCGATGTCCACCGGCTTGTTCATGAAGGAGCTGGCCCCCCGGGCGAGGCACTGCTCCCGATCCTTCTCCGTCCCGTGACCGGTCAGAATGACAACCTCGGTTTCGGGCCGGCACCGCATGATCCGTGTCAGCACCTCCGTGCCATAAAGATCGGGCAGCCGCAGGTCGAGGATAACCGCGGAAAAAGTTTCCGCTTCGACCATGTCAATGGCCGTCCGGCCGTCATAACAGACTTTGCAGGCCAGGCTGCGCAGCCCCAGGCGCCTGGCCAGCATATCGGCGTAGCGGTGTTCGTCATCGACAATTAGTAAGTCATAATGTTTCATATTTAAACATTTTTTGGGTTGACCCGTTTAATAACATAACTTATAGATGGTCTATAAAATATAAGGTTTAATTTGTAAACACTTTGTTGATCGATTTGAGGGGATAAACCAATTTTCTTTTCGCCTGGCGAGAGAACCCATAGCAATCGATGGCACCGGTCAAAGGGAGATCGGTAAAGGTATTCTGCTTGATGAAATTTTATCTATATTTTAAGAAGTGTTTAATTCTCTTGCCCCTGACGGGAGCGAATAAAATATGACCGAAAATGCCAAACGCGTCCTCCTGGTCGATGATGAAGAAAAACTGCTTCAATCCATTGCCCTGCGCATGAAAGTGCTGGGATTCGCACCGTTCACGGCAGCCAGCGGCATGGCGGCCATCGATATTGCCACCAAAAATAAAATCGACATGGCCATCGTCGATCTTCAAATGCCTGATATGAACGGGTTGGTGACCATTACCAAACTCAAGGAAATCCACCCCGGCCTGAAAACCGTCCTGCTCACCGGGCACGGCAGCGATAAGGTCAAGCAGGCCACCGAATCCCTGAACGCACTCTATTTCGAAAAAGATGAGATGGGGGCGTTCTGGGAGTTCATCAAAAAGCTGAATGACGACGGAAACGTTGTCGTGATCCGCCCCACGGCGGAGTCGCCCCGCACATCGGACGACGGTGTCCATCGGCCCGCGCCCTTCCCTGCCAATGAGATCGAGATCCATCCCCGGCGTGACCGGTTTGAGACCGTCGATCAGGTCGCCAGGCCGTCGACCGGCCCGAATCCGCCCGGGGGCATGGGCCGCCTGCGCATTGTTGGCGAAACAACGGCCATGCAGGAGTTACGCAAAAACATCGAACGCGCGGCGTCACTGGACTGCAGGGTCACCCTGCGGGGAGAACCGGGCACCGGCAAGGAGCTGGCAGCCAGGGCCATTCACGCGGGGAGCATGCGCCGGGCGCATCGTTTTCTGGCGATCAACTGCGCAAATTTCAGCAGCGAGCAACTCGCCGGGCAGCTGCTGGGCTACAAAAGCGGGAATCTGTCCGAGGCCATCCGAACCCGCGACGGTATTTTCAGTTCCGGTCGGGTGGGAACGCTCCTTTTCGACCAGGTTGAAGAAATGCCCCTGAATATGCAGGATCAGCTTCAAAGCATTCTCGACATGGCCGACGGCCAGCCGTCCGGCAGCCTGAAGGAGACGGGCCTCGATATCCGCATCCTGGTTGCCACCGACACGGATCTGGCCAAACGGGTCGAATCGGGATTGTTCAGAAAAGGGATCTACGATCGACTGAAACTGTTCGAACTCTCCATTCCGCCGTTGCGTGAGCGCAGGGATGACATCCACCCCCTGCTTCGGTACTTCTTCGACAAATTCCGTCAGGAAATGGAAAAGCCCGTCGAGGCTATCTCTCTGGATGTTGTGAGGCGCCTCGTCGATTACGATTTCCCCGGCAATGTCCGTGAATTGAAACATATCGTCGAGCGGGCGGTGATCCTTGCCGAGGGCAAAACAATCGAACGCAAGCACCTGCCGTTAAGATTTCTCGAGAACCCGAACAAGGCCCCGTCAACGAAACCCGGTGAGTTTTCAACGCTGGCGGAACTGGAAAAACGTTACATCGTTGAAGTTCTGGAAGCCAACCATGGAAACAAATCCAGGACCGCACAAGTTCTGGGCATCAGCCGGGCGGCGTTGTGGCGCAAACTGAAACAACTCAAGGCCGAAGGGCCCGATCATGGATAACACCCCCATGCGCACCCGTCTGTCTGTCCACCTGCTCCGGTCCCCTGCGCGGATGTCGATCCTGGGATTCGCCCTGCTGATCGCCGTGGGCACGGCCCTGCTCATGCTGCCGGCATCTGCCGCGGAGTCCCCCCTGGGCGTCGTGGATGCGTTGTTCATGTCCACCTCGGCGACCTGCGTCACCGGCCTGTCCGTCCTGGATATCGGCCGCCAGCTGACCCTGTTCGGCCAGATGGTCATCCTGCTGCTGATCCAACTGGGCGGTCTGGGGATACTGACCGTCTCCACCCTGCTGTTCATGATGATGAAAGGGCGCCCCACCCTGTCCGGCCAGGCCATCATCAAGGACACCTTCACCTACGGCGAGGGGAAGCAGACAGTGACCTCGGTACTCCGGGCGATCTTCGCGACCGCTTTTGCCATCGAGGCAGCCGGGGCCCTGTGCCTCTACCTGCGGACCGCACCGTCTGAAGGCTGGCGGCAGGCCGCCTACCCGGCCGTTTTCCATGCGGTGAGCGCCTTCTGCAACGCCGGATTTGCGCTTTACCGGGACAGCTTCGTCGGCTATCGGGAGGACTGGATCGTCAATGGCGTGCTGGGCGTGCTGATCGTCATCGGCGGCATCGGCTTTGTGGTCATTACCGATGTGAAAAACCGTTTTATCGGCGGGAGAGACAGGTTGAAGCGCCTGAGCCTTCACAGCCGCCTGGCCCTGACCGCCAGTGCCATTCTCATTCTCCTGGGAGCCCTTGCCATTCTGTTCATGGAGTGGAACAACACCCTGTCGACGCTGAGCGTGCCCGGGCGTCTGCTGGCGGCCCTGTTTCAGTCGGTCAGTTCACGAACAGCCGGATTCAATACCCTGAACACGGGCCTCATGGCCAACGAGACCCTCTTCATGCTGTGCATTTTCATGTTCATCGGCGCCTGTCCCGGCTCCTGCGGCGGCGGTGTCAAGACGACCACCATTGCCGGTCTGTCAGTTGCGGCCATCTCTCGATTGCGGGGATTCAGACGCCCCCAGGTATTCCGGAGGACCCTGACCGAGGCCAGCATCTCCAAAGCCACCAGTGTGGTCATGATGAGCGCGGTGGTCATCACCCTTACCGTCATGGTGCTGATGGTCAGCGAACTTGGGGGCATCTCCCACACCCGGACCCAGGGACGGTTCCTGGAACTGTTTTTTGAAACGATCAGCGCCTTCGGGACGGTAGGCCTGTCCACCGGCATTACCGACACCCTGACCCCGTTCGGGCGCCTCACGATTGCAGCGCTCATGTTCATCGGCCGTCTGGGGCCAATGGTGATCGGCCTGGCCGTGAGCCGGGAACTCATCAGCAGGATTCAGTTTGCCGAAGAAAACATCATGATTGGATGAACAGATGAAAAAACAATTTGCCGTAATCGGACTGGGAAATTTTGGTTTCTACCTGGCTGCCGCCCTGTTTCAAAAAGGTCACGAGGTACTGGGTATCGACATCAACGCCCGTCAGGTCCAGGAAATCCGGGATCAGGTGAGCCGGGCCGTCATTGCCGACGCCACCGACCCCCAAGCGCTCAAGGAACTGGAGCTGGAAAAACTGGATGCGGTGGTGGTCGCCATCGGCTCCGTGCTCAACAACTCCATCCTGGCCACCCTCAACGTCAAGGATATGGGCGTCAAGCGGGTGGTGGCCAAGGCGGTGAGCGAAGCCCACGGCCGCATTCTGCGGAAAATCGGGGCCGACGACATCTATTTCCCCGAAAAGGATCTGGCCCTGGCCGCGGCCCAGCGCCTGGACAACCCCAATGTTCTGGATTACCTGCCCTTCATGGAAGGATACAGCATCGTTGAACTGGCGCCCCCCACCGGTTTTATCGGCAAGACCCTGATCGAACTGGATCTGATCAACCGGCATGGAATCCAGGTGGTGGCGGTCAAGGAGATGGGCCCCGAAAACGTGGTCATGATCCCCACCGGCCGCTTCGTCGTCAAAGACAGCGACGTGCTCGTCATGCTGGGGCCGGACCATGCGCTGGCGGGATTAAAGGCATAATGGAATAGGTTTTACGCCATCGGGGCTCACTCGCAATGGACATCAACGCCCCGCCGGCCGTGAAGTCATCAATAGCCTGACCTGGAAGACCACACCGGCAACAATGGCGACTGAGAGCAGGACCGGTGCATAAGGGATCTGCCGGCCCAGCGCCTCAAGGATTAAAGTCGCCCCGACCATCGATGAAAGAACAATCAGGGCCCAGTCAAAAAGCAGGTAGAGGGCCACCGCTCCGAGGACGCCTCCGGTCAGGAGGATCACTGCGCCGGGATCATGCCCCAGCATCAGCATCAGGCGAAACGCGATGGTGCTGCCGGCCACAAAACCCCCAACGGCGATGGCAACATGCTGAAAAAAAAGAGCCAGGACCGCACCGATGAGCCCGCAGATCAGCCCCGCCGCCCAGAGTATCCAGAGGGGTTGCGGTCCGAGAATCCATGGCGCCGTCTGCAGGCCGACGGTGAAACCGGCCACGCCCACAAACAGCCAAAACAATTTCCAGCCAAACAGCAAAAGCGCCATCCCCGAAATCCCCAGCAACAGGGTCATATTCATGTACTCCCAGAGAATTGAGGTAATACAGGCGCCCGCAGCCATACCCGCCATAAGGCATATCGCCACCGCGCAACAAGGCGCCCTGTGCGGTTTACCTCCCGGGGGGTTAGAAAAAAAAGGTCTTGCCACCCCTTAACCGGAATGTCCGCCAAAAATCGGGCGTCAACATCCAGCGACGGAGCGAAGACCTGCGGGCAAAGGTATGCCGCGTCAGGCCACCTCTCGTTCTTCCAGTAAATTGTCCAGCCATTCCGGGTCCATTTCCGGGACGGAAGAAAGCAGCAGTTCGGTGTATTCATGGTGGGGGGGTTTGAGGATCTCCTGCTTGGACCCCTTTTCGACGATGCGGCCATTGAGCATGACCACGATCTCGTCACTGATCGCTTTGACCGTTGCCAGGTCGTGGGTGATGAACAGGTAGGAGACCTGCAGCTTGCGCTGCAGGTCGAGCAGCAGCTTCAATATCCCTTCGGCCACCAGCTGGTCCAGGGCCGAGGTCACTTCGTCGCAAATAATCAGGTCCGGGCGGGCGGCCAGGGCGCGGGCGATGCAGATACGCTGTTTTTCGCCGCCGGAAAGCTCGGTGGGATAGCGGTCGATGTAGTCCGCCGGCAGTTCAATCTGCTCCAGCAGTTCCAGTATACGCGCTTCCTGCTGCTTCCGGCCGTAGTTGAAGTAGAATTTAAGCGGCCGTCCGATGATTTTGCGGATCTTCTGGCGCGGGTTCAAGGCCGTGTCGGGCATCTGATAAATCATCTGCAGCCGCTGCAGGTCCTTTCGCTTCCTGGATTTGAGGGCTGCGGGCAGCGCCTCTCCCTTGAACACCACGCGCCCCTGAAGCGGCGGCAACAACCCGGTGATCACCCGCGCCAGGGTCGATTTGCCGCTGCCCGATTCCCCCACCAGTGCCACGGTCCGACCGCGTCGGATCTTCAGGTCGATATCTTCGAGCACATTGCCCGTGCCGTTATAACTGGCCGTGACGTCCTCGACTTCAAGGATCACGTCTTTTTCCATCTGCGCATCGTTTTTTCCCTTTTTAAAGGAACGCACCGCCAGCAGATCGCGGGTATAGGTTTCCCGAGGGTGGGCCAGCATCTCGCGGGCGTCGTTCTCTTCCACCAGTTCCCCGTAGCGCAGCACCATGATGCGGTCGGCCAGTTGGGCGACCACGGCCAGGTCATGGGTAATGTAGATGGCGGCCGTGTTGAACCGGCGGGTGATCTCCTTGATGGCCGCCAGCACCTCGATCTGGGTGGTCACGTCCAGGGCCGTGGTGGGCTCGTCGAAGATGATGATATCCGGCTGGCAGCTCATGGCCATGGCCACCATGGCCCGCTGCAATTGTCCGCCGGAAACCTGGTGCGGGAAACGGTAGCCGATGTTTTCTGGATCGGGCAGCAGCAGCTGTTCGTATGTGGCGATGGCCTTTTCTTCGGCCTCGGCCACACGCATCAGCCCATGCTGCACTGGGCCTTCGGCATACTGCCAGATGAGGCGATGGGCCGGATTGAACGACGCGGCGGCGCTCTGGGCCACGTAAGCAATGCGTGCGCCGCGGATATCGCGCATCTGTGATTCCGGTGCGCCGAAGAGCTCCTGGCCGTCGAAAACAATGGACCCGGATGTGATGCGGCATCCCTGGCGGGTATACCCCATGGAGGCCAGCCCCAGGGTGGATTTTCCCGCACCGGACTCGCCGATGAGGCCGAGGACCTCGCCCTTGTTGAGGGTCAGGTCGAGGCCCTTGATAATGGGTTCCCAGGACTCGCCGGTCAAACCGTCGATCACGATATTTTTCATCTCAAGCAATGGTGCCATGATTCTCTCTTCTTCTCAATTGGGTAAACTTTTTCCTTCGCATTCACTATCGGCGGCTGCAACTCATGCCACCATAAGGCCTCATCAAAAGCCCGGGACAAGGCTTGCGAAAAATGTAACCACAGGCATATGGGCGATATTCCGAGGATTACATTTTGAGCGTAGCGCAGATATCGGACTTTTCATGGGGCCGCCATTTCCCAAATCAATCCTCCAGACCACTGGCGATATGAAGGAACCAGTCCACGACCAGGTTGACGCCAACCGTCAAAAAGGCGATGGCGCCCGCCGGCCACAGGGGGGTAAAGATACCGAATGTGATGGCCCCCGAATTCTCACGCACCATACTGCCCCAGTCCGCCGTGGGAGGCTGGATCCCCAGCCCCAGAAAACTCAAGGCCGCAATGAACAGGAATACGAAGCAGAACCGCAGTCCGAACTCGGCCACCAGCGGCGGCATGGCGTTGGGCAAAATCTCATGGCGCATGAGCCACCAGAGGCCCTCACCCCGCAGACGGGCGGCCTCGACAAATTCCATCACCTCGATATCCATGGCCACCGCACGCGACAGGCGGTATACCCGCGTGGAATCCAGCAGCGCAATCACGACCACCAGCGCCGGAATCGAGGTCCCGACCACCGAAAGCACCATCAGGGCGAAAATCAGGGTGGGAAACGCCATCAGAATGTCCACGAAGCGGCTGAGCAGCTGATCCATCCAGCCCCCCACCGTGGCCGCCAGAAAGCCCCAGACGATGCCCACGATAAACGAAAGCGCGGTGATCAGGAAGGCGATGGCGATGGTGTTGCGGGCCCCATAGAGCAGACGCGAAAACAGATCCCGCCCCAGGTTGTCGGTGCCGACCAGGTGATCGCCACTGGCCGGCAGCCAGACATCGCCGACCACCTCCGTCTCCCCATAGGGCGCGATGGCCGGGGCCAGAAGGGCGGCCAGGAGGGCGATCAGGACCATGCCCATCCCGAGGCGGGCGCTGAAGGGCGCAGTGCGAAACAATTTCAACGAGCCTGTCATTAGGACCTCTTGTTCAACCGTCAGCGCGGATTGCGCAGACGGGGGTTGCTGACGATGGACAATACATCCGCCAGCAGGTTGAGCAGGACATAGGTGGCCGCAAAGACCAGACCGCTGGCCTGGACCACCGGGATGTCGCGCTTGGAAACGGAATCCACCAGCAGCTGTCCCAGCCCCGGGTATACAAAAACCACCTCGACGATCACGACGCCCACCACCAGATAGGCCAGGTTGAGGGCGATCACGTTGATCACCGGCGACAGGGCGTTGGGAAAGGCATGCAGGACCACCACACGCAGGCGCCGGAGGCCTTTCAGGTTGGCCATCTCGATGAAGGGGCTCGAAAGGATGTTGATGATGGCCGCCCGCGTCTGGCGCATCATGTGGGCGGTCACCACCAGCGCCAGGGTCAGACAGGGCAGAATAATGGCGTACAGCTTCTGCCATAAACTCATCTGGTCGTTGATGTTGGCGATGCTGGGAAAAATGGCCACCTGCACCGAAAACAGGGCGATCAGGATATAGGCCACAAAAAACTCGGGAAACGAAATGGTGCTGAGGGTCGCCATGGAGATCAGGCGATCGAACAGGGTGTTGCGGTGCAGGGCCGCCAGGATCCCCAGAAGGACGGCCACAGGCACGGCGATCATGGCCGTCACCCCGGCCAGGAAAAGGCTGTTGGCAAAGCGCCAGCTGATCAGGTCGACAACCGGTCGATGGTTGGCCAGGGAGTTGCCGAAGTCGCCCCTGATGAAGCCCCCCAGCCAGGAAAAATAGCGTACGTGGGGGGGCATATCGAGCTTGAGTTCCTTGCGGAAGGCCTCAACGGTTTCCGGGGTGGCGCTCTGCCCCAGAACCGCTTCGGCAAGATCCCCCGGCAGCGCTTCCACGCCCACAAAAATCAACACCGAGATCACCCAGAGGGTGACCAGCCCGAGGCCGATGCGCTTGAGCGCCAGGGCGGCAATACCGTTCAGTTTGGGAAGTTCCATTATGATTTGAACCACCAGCGTTCCGGCGCCCTGAAACCGTCCAGTTCCCAGTTGGCCGCCAGCTTGCCGTGGCCGATCTTGTCACTGGCCGCCGCCAGGTCGGCACTGAACATGGGCACCACCACGCCGCCTTCGTCGCGCACAATGTGCTGCATTTCCGCGTACATGCCGCGACGCTTCTTCTCGTCCAGTTCGGCCCGGGCCGCCACCAGCAGCTCGTTGAAACGCGTATGATCCCAGTAGGTGTCGTTCCAGGCCACGCCCCTGGCATAAGCCGTGGAAAACATCATGTCCTCGGTGGACCGTCCGCCCCAGAAAACCGCACAGAACGGTTTTTTCAGCCACACATTGCTCCAGTAGCCGTCATTGGGCTCGCGAACCACATCGATGGTGATACCGGCCTTGGCGGCCTGCTCCCTGTAAAGCACACCGGCATCCACGGCGCCCTTGAACGCCGCCTCGGCCGCGTGAAACTTGAAGGTCGTACCGGACAGCCCCGCCTTTTTGAGATGGAATTTGGCCTTGTCCGGATCATACTGCCGCTGGGGCAGCTCGCTGGCATGGTAACGGTTGGCCACGCTGATGGGGTGATCGTTGCCCACCCGGCCGTAGCCGCGCAGGATGGTTTTCACCAACTGCTCACGATCCACGGCGTATTTGAGAGCCAGGCGCACGTCATTGTTGTCGAAGGGCGCCGTATCGGTGCGCATGGCGAAGGTGAAGTGCTTGAACCCGTCCTGACGCATGACCTGGATGCCGGGCATGCGTTTGAAAAGGTGCACGGTCTTGAGGTCGCATCGGTTCATCACGTCGATCTGACCGGTCTTGAGGGCATTGGTGCGGGCATTGACGTCGTTGATGCCCAGTATTTCAATTTCGTCGAACCAGGCGCAGTCGGACTTGAAGTAGTTGGGGTTGCGGGTACAGAAGGCGCGCACACCCGGTTCAAAGTCCTTGATCACATAGGCACCGGTGAAAATGCCCTTGGCGAGGTCCGTGTCCTTGGGCCCGATCACCAGGTGATAGTCGCTCAGGGTATAGGGGAAATCGGCATTGCCGCTCTCCATTTCGAACGCCAGGGTGTACTTGTCCTCTTTTTTCATGCTGACGATGGACTCGACCAGCGCCTTGGCGGCTGACTTGGTGCCTTCTTTGCGATGCCAGTTGAGCGAATAGATCACATCGTCGGCGTCCATGCTTTTGCCGTCGTGAAACTCAACCCCCCGCCTCAGCTTGAAAATCCATTTTTTGGCGTCCGGGGTGGACTCCCAGCTCTCGGCCAGTTCCGGCACCGGCTGGCCATCCGCATCGATCTCCACCAGGCTGTTGCCCGATGCACCGTAAACCAGGGTCTGCGGCATCATGGCCAGCTGAATGCCCGGGTCCAGTGTATCGGAGGTGGCGCCGCCGTTCAGGCCGAGTCTCAGGCGCCCCCCTCTTTTCGGCGTATCGGCATGGGCCTGCCGAGGCATCAGCGTCGGGCTCAGCGTTGCTGCCAGTCCCAACGCGGCGGCACGCCGCAGGAATGCCCGCCGGCTCAAGCGTCCAAGTTCGAATAACCGTTCAAGTTCTTTAAGTGCGTCTTTCATGGTCTCCTCCGCGATTGGTAAGATAAAATTCAAGCACCACTGGGCAAAAGGTTAAATTCAAAGCGGATGCTTACCAGCCGAGGCATTGCTGGCAGGCATAGCCACATGGTCATTATCAGTCGGGGTTAGTGACGGGCACATAAATAACGGCGGGGCATCGCCTCAGCGATATTCATAAGTGTTCCAAAAAAGCGGACGGCGAGATTCTCTCTTAATAATCATAAAGACTTTATAACATACTTTCTGGTCAAAATAAACGGCTTCTAAAAAAAGACTGTTATGGCAATGTTTTACAAAATAAAAAGGTCTTATTTTCTTATATTTTTAATTAGCGTACTAAATAAATGCACCGTCGGCGGTTGACATGCCAATCGCACAAGGGCATAGATAACCCGCTCCAACGCTTTCCGGCAGACGGTATTCGACGAACGACGCAAAAAAAAAGGGATTGGGGAATGACCATGGTGGAACCGACCCAGGGCAGCATCAGCGACGAGGTATTGATTTCCCTGAGAAGACTGATTCGGGCCATTGATCTTCACTCCCGATACCTGTCCAAGCACTTCGGCCTGACCGGCCCTCAGCTGATCATCCTGCGAGAATTAACCAGGGCGGGAGAGATGTCTCCGGGAGAGGTCGCTGCATCCGTGAGTCTCAGCCAGGCGACGGTCACCGGAATTACCGATCGCCTTGAAAAACGGCAATTGATTACCAGAACGAAAAATGAGATCGACAGAAGGCGCGTCGTCATCCAGCCGACAGAGGCCTGCCGGAAGCTGTTGGCCCAGGCGCCACCGCCCATTCAGGAGTCCTTCTTAAATCAATTCGACACGCTGAAGGACTGGGAGCAATCCATGATTCTGAGTTCCCTGCAGCGGCTGGTTCAGATGATTGACGCCAAGGACATCAAGGCCTCCCCGGTTCTGACGGTCGGCCCCATCGAGATCACGCCGGAGAATACCCAATAGGGATGCCGCCACGTGATAAATGGTTGAAAAGATGGCGGCAGCACAGCCGGTACCGGGAGGTGGCCACCGTATGCGTCCCCCTAGTCATGGGAACGGCCGCCACCACGGTGATGGAGTTCACCGACAGGGTTTTCCTGGCGAATTTCAGCCTTGACGCAATTGCCGCCGCGACGCCTTCGGGGATCGCCGCATTTCTGTTTTTGGCCTTCTTTGGCGGTGTGGCCGCCTACCTTTCCGTCTTTATCGCTCAATACAAAGGCGCCGGGACCAGCCGGCGGATTGGCGCGGCACTCTGGCAGGGCCTGTATTTCAGCTTCGCTTCAGGTTGTATTCTGGGCCTGTCCTCGCTGTTCATGGCCGCCCCGATATTTTCACTGGCGGGTCACCCCCAGACCATTCAAGGCCTCGAGGCAATTTATTTTAAGATCTTGTGCGCGGGATCCGTTTTCCATATCAGCGTCCATGCCCTTTCGGCATTTTTCACCGGAAGGGGGGTGACCCGGCCGGTCATGATCATCTCCTTCATCGGCATGGCCTTCAACATTCCCCTGGACTATTCGCTGATCAACGGCATCTGGATCTTTCCGGAACTCGGCATCGCCGGCGCCGGCATTGCGACCGTATCGTCCTGGGCCCTGATGGCCCTGCTGTTTTCGGTGCTGACGTTCACTGCGGCCAACGAAAAAAACTATCGGATCATCAGTAGCCGCCGGATCGATGCCGATATGCTCATGCGGCTGATGAAGTACGGTATTCCCGGCGCCATGCAGTTCTGCCTGGATATCTTTGCCTTCACTTTTTTTATTTTCATGGTCGGACGGATCGGCGCGCTGGAACTGGCAGCCACCAGCATCGTTCTGTCCATCAGTTCCATCGCATTCATGCCGGCCATGGGTTTTTCCCAGGGAATCAGCACCCTGGTGGGCCAGGCGCTCGGCAGAAAAAAGCCCGCCGAAGCCCAATACGCAACCTTCAGCGCCATTCATTTTCTATTGTTGTATACCCTGTTCGTCGATCTGGCCTTCATGTTTGCGCCGGATAAAGCGCTGGCCCTTTTCATGGTCGGGGGCCAGACCGTCGGGGAAGCCGCGGTCATTATGGAAATGGGTCGCCGCCTGCTTCGGATCGTCGCCGTTTATCTTTTCATGGATGCCCTGTACATGAGTTTCGTCGGGGTTCTGAAAGGTGCCGGGGATACCCGGTTTGTGATGTGGAGCATCGGCGGTGCGGGCCTCTGCTTTATGGTGGTGCCCCTTTATGTCGGTATCCACCTTCTGCAATGTGGCGTGGTCTATGCCTGGATGTGCGTCCTGGCCTTCATCACCTCCCTTTTTGCGCTGTCATTTTTCCGTTACCGGCAGGGAAAATGGAAGCACATGCGGGTTGTCGAACACGCCCCCCACCGGGAAAAGGAGGGGTAATCGATAGCGGCAGCGTCTTCCACGATCATCCGTGCCGCGGGGCGAAAATCGATAATGACGCGAAGGCATGAAGGCCGGCCGATGGCCGGGGCCGAATTAAAACGGGTGGGATGACATCACAGGATTATGCCCGAGAATTTTTTTAAAATAGTCCAGGGCCAAAACGGCGTACAATTCATCGCGGGTCATCTGCTCGAGCAGGGCGTGGCTGTCAAACGTTCCACCGATTTTTTTCAGTAGGATTTCGGATGACGCGATGCGCTGCTCGAGGCCGGAAAGATAATCTCTGGCGTAGGCCCTCAAGGTGGGGGTCGGCAGGTTTTTGGATTTTGAAAAGGTCTCAGCCAATTGGGCCGGCTCCGGCAGCCGCGGGTCTTCCATCACCGCTGTAAAAGCGTGTGCCACCCGGACCAGCCCCCGATGAATATGTTTGGATTTGACCATGTTGATACCCGCCCAGCCGGCCTTCACCCAGCTGACGGTTCCGCAGGTGACGGCCGGACTTCCAGGATCCGCCTGATAATAAACGGTTATCCCGAATGAATCGTACATATAGGTATCGGCCCACCCCAGCCCCTTGACGTTCAACCCCTTATCCCGGGTGTACAGGTAGTTCCATTCATCGTCTTTGCCCAGCACCCACCCTTTTCGGCCCACCGCCGATGGTTTCTGCTGCCGATAGATATTTATCAGCACCTTCCCCTTCTGGTAGGGGCCGAGGATAACCATCCGGTCGACGTCGTAGCTGTAGTAGGCGCCGGTGTGCTGATCCGGTGTGATGGTGATGTGTTCGGTCCCTTTGAGGATGAATGTTGAATTCCAATCGGTGGAGGCCGATTTCAGCCGGGCAAACTGCTGGTCTCCGCCTTCCACCCGGGTCCACCGGGAGAGCCGCAGGGATGACGGCCAAAAGAAAAATGACGGGATGTCGGCATCCAGGATATAATCGGTGATGCGCTGGACACCGGAATGGACGGTAAATTCATTGTATGCGGACGGTGCGTCGAAGGAATCATCTGCCCGGTAAAGGGCGCCGTCCGGCTTGGGTGACAGAAGAAACGCCATCAACGGCGCGATGCGCTGCGCATCACAGGCAGCACCATCCTCCGTTCGGGCCAGATCCAGAAGGTAATGAAGCGTCGAAATGGCGCCCGGCGGCAACGTTTCGGGCGCCTCCGATGCAATGGCACTGCCGGCCATCAGAAATAACAGACAACCGGCGGTAAAGGATAAGAACGTCCGACAGAAAAAAGCAACAGGCTTCATGAAACACTCGATTTAGCTGTTCGAATGGCGCCGCAAAAAGGCCCAACTGACGCATTGGTTCCAAAACGGTGCCCGGGATTATGCCAGCGGGTAATTTAATGGATATCGAGGGGAAAGGCCAGTAAAAGAAATGTCACGATGGAGGAATGGTGCCGGCGGCAACCGGATGCCAGGAAGGCGCCGGCCAATATTGCCGGCGCCCATCACCGCACCGTGGGGTCAGATGAATTTCGGCTTGCTGACCTTCTTGAGGTCCCAGGCTTTGATTTTAAACGATTTGTCGTGCCGGCCCGGATTGAAATAGACGACATCCTTTTTGGCCAGATCCGGATCCATAAAAATCGGCAGGGACGCCAGCTGGCCGAAGGGCGGCACGCAGCCCACCTCGCAGCCCACCTTTTCCAGCACCGCCTCGGGCTTGGCAAAGGAGACCTTTTTGGTCCCGATGCCTGCCGCGGCCTTTTTCCAGTCCACCTTCTTGTCGCCGGGCAGCACCAGCACCACCATCTGCTTCTCCTTGGTGAGCAGCACCAGGGACTTTACGGTTTCGGCCTCGCTGACCCCCAGGGCCTCGGCCATGGCCGGGTTGGTGTACACCGGCTCGTGCTCGACCACCTCGTAGGCAATCTTGTTCTTCTTGAGGATATCGACGATGTTGGCTTCTACGGGCATATACACCTCCCAATAAACACGTTCCTGATCTCAATACCCAAACTTCAAATAAATTCCAAACCACAATATCGAAAGTTCAAACGGGAGCGAAGGCCGACAGCTGATCGTTACTTTGATTTCTCCTGTATTGGAATGTCCTTCCTTCAAGATCTAAAGGTTTGGAATTTTGGATTTGGGTCATTGCGATTTAGTTGTGATTTTGTTTTTGACTATTGTAATTTGATTTCCAACATCCGACACAGAAAGTACCAATTTCAGTGTATGCAACCGTGCCGTAACCATCGCGTATCAGGACGTGGCTTCATCAACCAGTTCGGCAATGTCCTTGACCACGACCGCCGCCTCCTTGTCCATCAGCCCGTCGGAAAGCATGGTGGCACAAAACGGGCAGGCGGCGGCCACGGTGGCCGCGCCGGTACCGATCACCTCTTCGGCCCGATCCACGTTGATGCGACGCCCCAGATTCTCCTCCATGAACATGCGGCCGCCGCCGGCCCCGCAACAGAATCCCTTTTGCCCGATGCGCGTCATCTCGGTCAACTGCCCCCTGTTCATGGAGCGCAGCAGGTCGCGGGGCGGCTGGACGATGCCGTTCCATCGGCTCAGGTAGCATGAATCATGGAAGGTCAGTGTTCCCAGGCTGTTTCCGTTGGGCTTCAACCGCCCCTGCTTGTGCAGGTCGAAGAGCAGCTCGGCGTGGCTGACCACCGGATAACTGGCGCCGAACTGGGGGTATTCGTTCTTGATGATGTTGAAGCAGTGAGGGCAGCCGGTGAGTATTTGCCTCGGTTTATACCCGTTGAGTGTCTCCACGTTCTGCTGGATCAGCATCTGGGCCAGGTACTCGTTGCCGGCGCGACGCGCCATGTCGCCATTGCAGGCCTCCTCCGGCCCCAGGATGGCGAAGTTCACCCCGGCACGCTGGAGCACGCGGGCCATGGCCTGGGAGATTTTCTTGCCACGGTCGTCAAAGGAGCCGGCGCAGCCCACGAACCAGAGCAGGTCGGCGTCGGGGTTGTCGCCCATCAGGGGCACGTCCATACCCTTGCACCAGTCGGCACGGCTGTCGGCGCCGAACCCCCAGGGGTTGGCCTGGTTTTCCAGGTTGGTGAAGGTTTCCTGAACCTCCGGGGGAAAGCTGGCCTCCATGAGCACCTGGTGTTTGCGCGCTTCGACGATGAAGTCCAGGTGTTCGATGTTCACGGGGCAGATGTCTTCGCAGGCCCGGCAGGTGGTACAGGACCAGAGCACATCACCGGTCACCGGCGAGTCCTCCCGGACGATGGGCTGCACCTGGTCGAAGTTGCCGCCCAGAATGGCATCGGATTGGCCCAGAAGGTCCACCTTGAGGTCATGGACGATCTGCTTCGGTGAAAGCGGCTTGTCCGTATTGGCTGCCGGGCACTGCTCCTCGCAGCGGCCGCACTCGGTGCAGGCGTAAAGGTTGAGGACATTCTTCCAGTTCAGTTCACTGACCTTGCCCAGGCCAAATGTCTCCAGGTCCTCGTTTTCGATGTCGGTTTTGACGATGGCCTTTTCACGCGCCAGCGGTTTCAAGAAGACATTGGGGGCGGCTGCCAGCAGGTGCAGGTGCTTGGACCCGGGGATATAGACCAGGAATCCCATGATCGTGGCCATGTGGATCCAGTAGGCAATCTCGTAGCCGGCAAAAATCTGCTGCGGGCCCATCTGATCAAGGCCGAAGAATCCGACCAACAGGCTGGACAGGGGAAACACCCCCCGGTAATCGAAGGCACCGGGTTCTGCTGGCAGCAGGGTCTGAAAGGCATTGATAAACTGAAAAGTGATGATGATCAGGCAAGTAAACAGGATGATCAGGTTGGCGTCGGTACCCATGGTCAGGTAGGCAGGGCGCACCATGGTCCGCCGGTAGATGGCATAGGCAAAACCCACCAGGACGAAGGAAGCCAGGATATCGGCCGCAAACAGGTACCCCCCGTAAAGCCCGGGGATCCAGTGCCCGACTTCGAAAGCCGGACAGACGCCCTTGATCATCAACTCCAGACTGTGGGGCTGCACGGCCAGAAAACCGAAAAAGATCAGGGTATGGGCGATGCCGGGAAGTTTCTTGCGGCGCACGTTGGCCTGCCCCAGCACGTCCTTGAACAATACGCCGATCCGTTTGCCGATCTGGTCCAGCTTGAATTCGGCGGCGCCCTCTACGGCCATCATCAGGCGGTAAAGCCGCCTGACCCGAATGGAAAAAAAGGAGAATGCCCCGACCAGGGCCATGAGCATGACAAAGGATTTGATGATGGTATATTGTTCCATTACCTACTCCGCAAATGTTTGCTGCTTTGTTGGATTGACCTTAGATGGTTATGAATTCAAGCATTCGGATTGCTCCGAGGTCAGAATTCAGAAGCCGGAATCCAGCAGTTGATTGGATTCGCTTCGCTCGGCTATTTTACGAATCCCCCTCACCCTGTCCCTCTGCCCCATAGGGGGCGAAGAAACGCTTGAGTGGCGATTGGCCATTCATCGGTTGAAGCCGCATCCCAAGCCTCCCTCTCCCATCGAGGGGAGAGGGGTGATCGGGATCCGTTCCAGCCATTGTTTTCCTGCGGGTGCCGGTTCACATCCGGTAGATTTCGGTTAAGCAACTATCCTGGTTTAAAAATGGCCGTTTGGAAGCGGCAGGTTGGGGTCCAGATCAAGACCGCAGGAGGATTGAAACCACAGACGTAGCAGCGCTACGTCGAGGCTTGCAATCCTCCGAGAACGCCGATATGGCCCTCAAGATGCCGTTTTCAAATGGTCATTACAGTTTTTCTTTAAGCACTTCGGTCAGCACCGGCACGACCTCGAACAGGTCACCGATAATCCCATAATCGCACTTTTCGAAAATGGGTGCATCCTTGTCGGTGTTGATGGCCACGATCACCTTGGAGGTTTTCATGCCGGCAAAGTGCTGAACCGAACCGGACAGGCCGCAGCCGATGTACAGTCGCGGGCTGACCGTTTTTCCGGTCTGTCCCACCTGCATGGGGTGGGGGGCAAACCCCGCATCCACGGCAGCGCGGGAGGCGCCGGTGGCGCCGCCCAGCAGGCGGGCACATTCATCCAGGATTTTATAGTTGTCCGCCGAAGCAATGGGCCGCCCGCCGGTCACGATGACGGCGGCTTCGGTCAGATCGACGTTGTCGATGGTTTCTTTTTTAACGTCCACCACCCTGACCAGCCCGGGATCCTGCACGGCGGCCGCAAAGGACTCGACGGCAGCCTCTGCCGGTGCTTCCTGCGCCTCGACGGCGTTGGGGCGAACGGCGCACAGCATCACGCTGCCGGACATTTTGACGGTAGCAAAGGTCTTTCCGGAAAAATGGGATTTCTTCACGGTTTTGGCAGCGAGGTCGAGGGCCACGCAGTCCGAGGCCAGGGGCAGGTCCATGGACGCCGCCAGACGGGCAAAGAGATCCCGACCCTGGGCGCTGGCCAGCCCCAGCAGGACGTCCAGATTGAAATTCTCGATGGCGGCGGCCAATGCCCGCGCCTTGAGGTCGGGGCTGGCATCCAGATCAGCGCCATCCACGGAGACCTGAACCACTTTCGTGGCACCGTATTTTTCAAGCGAGCCCTTGGCCTCTTCCGCCGACCCATCCATCATCAGGGCGACGATCGTGCCATCACCCTGTCCACGGGCGGCGGTGAGAACACCGAAGTTGGTATCCTTGACATTGCCGTCTTCGGTTTCAATCAAAACACCGATGGTAGCCATAATTAATTCTCCTTATATCGCCGTGTAATAGACGACGCTCGAGTCTATCGGGAAATGGTAGATTGTGTTCCGGGGCAAGGCCGCAGCATTTTTCACACCACAGGCGCAGCAGCGCTGCGTCGAGGATGGGGAAAATGTGAGAACGCCGGCCCGGGGCGCAAGATGCCGTTTCCGGCCGACATTAAATCACTTTTTCTTCTTCTTTGAGTATCTTCACCAGCGCCTCCACCGCCTGACGGACGTCACCATCCATCATCCTGGCGCCGGTGCGCTCGGGGACTTTCTCCAGCTTGACCAGTTCGCTGCCGGCGCTGTCGGCGGACAATCCCAGGTCGGCCAGGGCAATCTCCTTGATGGGTTTTTTCTTGGCCTTCATGATATCCGGGAATTTGGGGTAGCGCGGTTCGTTGAGCCCCTTGGTGGCACCCAGCACGCATGGCAGGTTGACCTCGAGCACCTCCCTTGCACCGCCACCGATCTCGTGTCCGACCGTGGCTTTGCCATCAGCCAGGTCCATCTGGTTGATTTCATTGACCACCGGCAGCCCCATGGCTGCGGCCAGCCGATACGGGGTCTGAAAGCCTTCGGTGTCCACGGCCCCCTTGCCGGTGAAGATGATGTCCGCCTGGCCGTCCTGTTCGATGGCGGCCTTCAGGGCCCGGGCCGTAATCTGGCTGTCCAGAAACTGGCTGTCCAGGGTCACCAGGATGCCGCGATGGGCGCCCATGGCCATGGCCGCGCGGATGGTTCCGGCTGCCGCCGCCTTGCCCACGGTAACGACGATCACTTCTCCGCCATTCTTCTCCACCAGCTGCACGGCCTGTTCGACAGCGTATTCGTCGTAGGGGTTGGCGATGAATTTACAGGCGCCATCATCGAAGCCGTTCTCACCGACAATCTTGATGTTGGCCGCCGTGTCGGGTACATGTTTAACGCATACGTATATCTGCATAATAGAATCCTCTATGGTCTAAAAGTACTCAACATCCTCCATTTACCGGAGAAAGCGGGCACGACCCCGTCTTTTTGGGAGGTGCCTCGGGTCGTACCCGCCCCGGCAGCAGGAGGAGGTCCTGCAAGCTATGATTTTGAATCACTAATTTTTAATTTCAGATGAAGGTATTATAAATTTATCAATCGACGGAATTCATCAATTTACAATTCAACATTCAAAATTAATAATTGCCCTTTCTATGCTTTCATCCGCTCGTTTTTCGGGTCATACAGCGGCATGGCCACGACTTCAGCAGCCAGGCGCTTGCCCAGCACCTCCACGTCCAGACGGGTTCCCGGTGCGGCCAGTGCGGGCGGCACGTAGCCCAGTGCAATGCTCTTGTCCGTCCGGTGCCCATACCCGCCCGAAGAGGTCATGCCAACGATTTCCTCACCGTTGAAAATGGGGTTGTACCCCCACGGGTCGGCGTCGTCCGCCTCGCAAACCAGGCAGACCAGCTGTCGGGGAACCCCCTCGGCCTTCTGCTTTTCCAGTCCGGCCTTGCCGATGAAATCCTTGTCCATCTTCACCGTCCAGGCCACGTTGGTTTCCAGGGGGGTGTGGTGGACGTTCATTTCACTCTTCCAGGCCAGATAGCCTTTTTCAAGACGCATGGAATCCATGGCGTACATGCCGAACATCTTGAGATCATGGGCCTCGCCGGCTGCCATCAGGCTCTGAAAAACGGAAATCTGGGATTCGATGGGATGAAAAATCTCGTAGCCGAGTTCACCGACGTAGTTCATGCGGTTGACCCGGCACTTGACCCGGCCCACATAGATCTCACGGCTGGTACCGAAGGCGAATGCCTCGTTGGAAACGTCGTCGTAGCAGGCCTTGGCCAATACCTCACGGCTTTTGGGACCGGCGATTACCAGGCAGCCCAGCTTGTAGGTAACATCTTCCATGCAGACGCTGCCGTCGGCGGGCAGGTTCTCCATCAGCCAGTGCTGGTCGTGGCGCTTGCCCACCGAGGCGGTCACGCAGAAGTAATCGTTGTCCCGGATCCGGGTAATGGTCATGTCCGATTTAAAATTGCCGTTGTGATCCAGCATGGGGGACAGGGCGATACGACCGTCCCGGACCGGCACCTTCTGGCAGGTCAGGGTATTGAGCCAGGCCTCGGCACCGGGCCCGGTGATGCGGGTTTTGGCAAAACGCGAAAGATCCAGAATGCCGGCGTGTTCCATGACGTGCTTGCATTCGGCATCCACATATGCATTGGTGTTGTTGCGCTTCCAGCCCGGGGTTTCCCGTTTGTCGGCGGTGTTGTCAGTGAAGTAGTTGGGGCATTCCCAGCCGTAGTAGTCGCCGAACACGGCGCCGGCCTGCTTCTGGTATTCGTAGATGGGCGCGGTGCGGTTGGGACGGGCGGCGTCGCGCCAGTCGTTGGGGCAGATGATGGCGTAGAGGCGCGGATAGGTGTCTTCGATCTTCTCATGGTTGTAGGCCCAGTTGGCGTAGCTGCCGTAGCGGCGGCTGTCCACCGGCCACAGGTCGATTTCGGGCTCACCGTTCATGATCCAGCCGGCCAGATAGTGGCCGATGCCGCCGGCCTGGGTAATGCCGAAGCTGTATCCGCAGGCATGGAAGAAATTCTTCAGCGGGTAGGCCGGTCCCACCAGCGGGTCGCCGTTGGGGGTGTAGGTGATCGGACCGTCGGTCACGTGCTTGAAGCCGGTCTCGCCCATGATGGGGAAGCGATGGATGCCGTGCTCGATGAAATCGGCGATGTGGTCGATGTCCGGCTGCAGTTCGGTCTGGGCGTAGTCCCATGGCACCCCTTTGGGGTTCCATTGCTTGACCTTGCTCTCGTACAGGCCCAGAATCAGGCTGTCCATTTCCTGGCGGATATAGATGGACCGATCGGGGTCCCGAACCAGCGGCAGGTAGGTGTCGTGGCTGTCCACCGCATCGATGGCTTCGAAAAGAATATGGGTGTGCTCGCCGGCAATGGAAGGGATTTCCAGACCCACCATCCTGGCCACCTCCGGCGCCCACAGGCCGGCTGCGTTGACCACGTATTCACAGGTGACGTCGCCCTTGTCGGTGTGCACCAGCCACTCGCCGGAAGCGGTGCGGTCGATGCCGGTCACCTGGGTGTGGGTGTTGATCTCGGCACCATGCTTCTTGGCACCGATGCTCATGGCCATGGTGATCCCGTTGGGGTCCACGTCGCCGTCGTCGGGCCAGTAGAGACCGCCGATAATTCCGTCGGTGTTCATCAACGGATGCATCTCTTTCATCTTTTCCGGGGACATCCAGTCCACGTCCAGGCCCAGGCAGCGGTTCATGCTGTAGATGTAGCCCAGTTCTTCCATGCGGCCCGGATTGTCGGCCGTACGGATGGAACCGGTGGTGTGCCAGCCGACGCTCTGGCCGGTTTCAGCTTCCAGCCCCTGGTAAATCTCGATGCTCTTCATATTGACCTGGGTGCAGTAGTAGTTGCCGTGGAAAAATGAACAGTTCCCGGCAGCCATCCAGGTGGACCCGGAAGTCAGCTCGTGTTTTTCGATCAGAACCACGTCTTCCCAGCCATATTTGGCCAGATGGTAAGCCACACTCACACCAATGGCGCCACCGCCGATGACGACCACTCTTGCCTGTGTTTTCATAGCGTTTCTTCTCCTTTTACGTGTAGAAATTGCATCGGCGAATCACATAGGCCGAATTTAATTTATAGTTTACAGGTCGTTATAAGCCTATACGCCTCACTTGGCACTTCCGCAGGCCCCATTCAGGAAATAATCCATCATCCGGTTTTTGGGTTTACGCACGTAGGTGTCGAAGAACTGGGCGAATCCCCCGGGGTAGTAGATCATCACCACGATCAGCAGCAGGCCGTACAGCAGCAGGTTCAATCCCGGCAGGTTGGTCAGGGACGAGCGCACCAGCTCCATGGCGAAGATGAAGGGAAAGGCGATGGCCGCCCCGCCCCACAGGCTGCCCCGGCCGCCGATGTAGGCCACGGCCAGCACTTCGACAGTTTTGGAGGTGTGCATCATGTCCGGGGTGAGGATCCCGTAATAATGGGCGTAAAAGCCGCCCAGCACCCCGCCCAGGGCGCACGAGAGCACGAAGTTGCTCACCCGGTAGAACACCGGGTTGATCCCCGAGGTGCGCGCCGCTTCCATGTTCTGGCCGATGGCTTTAAATGCCACCCCCATGCGCGTGCGCGTCACCCACTTGCAGATGATGTAGATGCCGACCATCAGGGCCAGGCACAGGTAGTAGTAGGGCACGTTGGACTGGGTCTCGAACAGCCGGTCCACCCGCATGCCCAGGGGCCCGCGGGTCAGCCATACCATCTTGGTGGCCAGACCCATGAGCGCCAGGCCGAAGAACCAGGCCAGGCAGGCGGCGAAGATGCCCCGCAGCCTGAGGGTGATCATGCCGATGATCAGTCCCAGCACGGCGGCGGTCACCCCCCCGGCCAGCATGCCCAGCCAGGGGCTCAGGCCGATGCGCTCGGCCAGGATGGCCGAGGTGTAGCCCCCCAGCCCCATGATGGCGCAGTAGCCGAAGTTGACAATGTTGATCAGCCCGGCGGTAAAGTCGAAGGCGATGGCCAGGGAGGCAATGAAGGCGGCACTGACCAGCCAGCGGACCAGGTACTCCTGGTTGAAGGGCGGAACCAGGGGCAATACCACCAGGACCAGCAGGGCGAGCAGGCCCAGCGGGGTAAAGCAGAGCAGGTCCAGCAGCCGGTCAAAAGGATTGACGCTCGGGGTCGTGTTGTCCATGAATCCTCCGTTACTTGTCCAGTACGCCGCGCACTTCGGAGCCGAATATGCCGCTGGGTTTGAATATCAGAATCACGATGATCAGGGCCGACGGCACCACGAAGTCCCAGCCGGAGCCGATGTATTCCACCGTGAGCACCTTGAGCAGGGCCACCATGAAGGCGCCCATCACCGCCCCGAGCACGTTGCCCAGGCCGGCCAGGATCACCACGAACCAGGCCATGTACAACGGCTCCAGCCCCACCGACGGGTAGGAGGGGTACATGAACAGCAGGCCGGCACCGGCAATGGCCGCCAGGGCGCAGGACAGGGACATGGTCAGCAGCAGGATCCCGTTGAGGCCGATGCCCACCATCAGGGCCCCGGTCTCGTCCTGGGAGACGGCCCGGATGGCCCGCCCCGTACGGGTGTAGGTCATGAAAAACCAGAACGCGGCCACCACCACCGCCGCCAGGATGAAGGCGATGCCCCGGTCTTTGGAGATGTAGACGTCCATGATCGAAAAGGGCATGCCGCTCCAGTAGCCGACGATGCCTTTGAAGTCAGCCCCGAAAAACAGCTGATGGGCGTTGATCAGCACCACCGACAGGCCCACGGTGAGCAGAAACGAATTCATCACCCAGTTCTCGCGGCTGCGCTTGCGAAGCTGGCGGAATACCAGCAGTTCGGAGGCGACCCCGGCCAGGGCGCCGATGATCATGGCCGCCACGATGGTGACCAGCGGCCCCCAGAAAGCAAGCAGCGATTCGGGATGCGTGCTGACGTATTCGCTGATCGGGGTAAAGACATAGTAGGCCACCAGGGTGCCGATCATGAAGTATTCCCCGTGGGCGAACATGGGAATGTTGAGCACCCCCAGGGTCAGGGCCAGGCCCATGGCCACCAGGGCCGTCATGCCGCCGGTGACGACGGTGTTCACCAGCACGTAGCCCCCCCGGTCCAGGGTGGCCAGCAGGGCAATCACCACCGTGGCGATGACCGTTAAACCGGCCAGGGACCGGCACCATTTTAAGACCCGCTCCCAGATGCGTTTTTCTACCTGTTCTACCATGTACCGTTTCCTTTCCGTTTATACCCCCAGAAAAACCTTTCTCACGTGGGCGTCACAGGCCAGATCGCTGCTCTTGCCCGACAGCTCGATGCGTCCGTTTTCCAGGACGTAGCCGCGGTCGGTCACCGCCAGTGTCTTGGTCACGTTCTGCTCCACCAGCATGATGGTGACCCCCTGGCTCACCAGGGTGTCCAGGCTCTGGAACACGTTTTCGGTCAGCAGCGGGGCCAGGCCGAAGGAGGGCTCGTCCACCAGCAGCAGCTTGGGGTTGGGCATGAGGCCCCGGCCGATGGCCAGCATTTTGCGCTCGCCCCCGCTCATGGTGCCGGCCAGCTGGTTGCGCCGCTCCACCAGGCGGGGGAACAGGTCGTAGACAAAGTCCAGACGGTCTTTCTGGGCTTTCTTGTCGCGGATGGTGTAGGCCCCCATGGCCAGGTTTTCCTGGACGGTCATGTTGACGAACAGGTTCATGGCCTCGGACACCAGGGAAATCCCCCGCCGGGCCACCTGGTTGCCCGGCAGGCCGCCGATGTTCTCCCCGTCGAACCGGATCTCGCCGCCCATGGGCGTCACCAGGCCGGCGATGGTCTTGAGGGTGGTGCTCTTGCCCGCCCCGTTGGGTCCCACCAGACAGACGTATTCCCCGGTGTCCACGGTCAGGGACACATCGCGCAGAATCTGCAGAAAGCCGTAGCCGGCATTGAGTCTTTTTACTTCCAGTAGCATCGCGTCTCCGTTGGCTATGCGGGTTGCTGGGCATCGGGCGCACAGTCCAACGCCGCGTCGCCCAGGTAGGCCTTGGTCACCGCCGGATCGTTGGCCACTTCCTCGGTGGTGCCCTCGGCGATCTTGGTGCCGAACTGGATGCACACCAGCCGGTTGCACAGGTTCATGATCAGCTGCATGATGTGTTCGATCATCAGGATCGTGATTCCCTGGTCCCGGATCTTGAATATCAGGGTGATCATATCCTTGAGTTCCCCTTCGCTCAGTCCCGATGCCAGTTCGTCCAGAAAAAGCAGTTTCGGACCGGAAGCCAGGGCCCGGGCCAGGTCCAGGCGCTTTAGCTGAACGGTGTTGAGCTGCTCGCTGATGGTGTCTTCGGCGATGGGGAAGTCCACGAATTCCAGCATCTGGCGGCTGTGGGCCGCCGGATCCCTGATGGTGCCCGGCCGGTTGCCGAAGATGGTGGCGGTCATCACGTTTTCCAGCACGGTCATTTTGGGAAAGGGGACGGGAATCTGAAAGGTGCGCGACAACCCGCGCCGGCACATCTTCTCAGGAGTCTTGCCGGTGGTATTTTCGCCAAAGATGAACACCTGCCCGGAGGTGGGCGGGTTCAGCCCGGCCATGGCGTTGACCAGGGTGGTCTTGCCCGCCCCGTTGGGACCGATCAACCCGACGATATCACCTTCGTTGATGTGCATGGAAACGGCATTGACGGCCGTCAACCCGCCGAACTGCTTGGTCAGTTCCTTGGTCTCAAGTACGATCATACGCGCCTTTTCCTGTCTCGGGGGTAGGGGGTGTCAGCGGAGCCGGAGTGCTTTCCGGCTCCGCCCGTCAGGCAACGAAAACAGACTATTTGGCCATAAAGGGTTTCACTTTCCAGTCATCCGGAAAGACGATGTCGCCCTTGCCGTTGGTGTACTGGATCACCGGGAAGTAATAGCCGTCCTTGGCCACCACCGGATCCGGAACGGAGTCGGCGTTGTAGCGGTATTCGTTCATGATCAGGGCGCCGTCGGCCTTGCCGAAGGTCAGCTTGCCCGTGTGGATCTCCTCGACAAAGGTCTTGTGGATGGTGACCTTGTCGAGCTTGCCGTATTTTTCCAGGGTCCGTTTCAAGATTTTGATGAACATGTTGGTGCCGTCGTAGCACAGGCCGCCGGCGGAAGGACTGGGATAGAAACCGTATTTGGCCTTGATGTCGGTGGCCCACTTCTGGGCTTCCTTGGTGGTCAGCTGGGGGATCATGTCCAGTACGCCGTTGGATGCCGGACCGGCCATCTTGTACCAGTCGCCCATCCAGCCGAGACCGTCGGCGATAATAACGCTTCTCAGGCCCACTTCACCGGCCTGTTTGACAAACGCCGTCATCGTCGGGGCGGCGGTGGAGGTGCCGGCCAGGACGGCAACGTTCTTTTTCTTGTATTTGCCCAGCAGCGGATAAAAATCGGTCTGGGTCAGCGCGAAGTAATCTTCCGAAACGATCTCCCAGCCCTTGTCGGCGAAAAAGCCCTTCAGGGCCCCGCCCAGGCTGCGGCCCCAGTCGGTGTCCTCGCCGTAAATGGCCACGCTCTTGCTTTTGGGTTTATAGGAACCATCGGCAATGGCGTTCTCCAGGCACTCGACGTACCCCAGGGCCATCTTGGCCGGAATCGGCCAGCCCTTGCCGCCCCAGTAGCTGTACTTTTCAGGGTCGGCCTTCCACTTTTCATTGACCACCTCGGTGGCACCGAAACCGAACCAGTGGGGAATCTTGTACTGGGCGGCCACGTCCATGGCCGCCACGGCCACACTGCTGTGCCAGTTCTGCATGGCGCAGTCGATCCCCTTGCGCTCCACGGCCTCGGCATAGGCGCTGGCGGCCTTGGCCGGATCGCTCTGGCTGTCGATCCATACGATTTCAAGTTTGTAATCACCCACCGTGTAGTCGATCTTGTCCAGGGCCATCTCGACGGAGGCTTTGAACTCGGCGCCGTTCTTGGCAGACGGACCGGTAAAGGGGCCAAGAACGCCGACCTTAAGCGTTTTCGCCGACATCGCCGGTCCGGCGAAAAAGGTCAGGACAAAACAGGCCATCACGATACTCACGATCAGCTTCTTTCCTCTCATGGGTTCCTCCGTTGGGTTGGGTGTTGCTTGGGTTGAAAGATCCAAACCGCGTCTGTCGCAGCTGAAAAAACAATGTCCTCGCAATAAACATACCGTAGCCACTGACCCTCATTCATTGTTTTAAAAAAGGCATAGAAAAATTAAAATCCGGTCTAAACACGGCCATTTGGCGATTCTTTTTCGAATTCCAATTTTATTTTCCGTTCTCAGACGAAAAACAATAAGAAAAATTTTTTGCTTTACAGAAAATCTTTTTGCAATCAAAAAGAAAGTTTTTTTTCACCCGTTCACCGGAGCCGGGCACATCTCTTCATGCAGAAGCTGTCCCGGCCAGACAGGACCTCCGCGGCGGCGACCGAAGCCATCACCCTTGATCCGGGGGCTGATGATCGCCGCCGGATCTACGCCACCAGCTGCTTGACCAGCTTGACCGCCCCCGGGGCGTCGGCGCTGTATCCGTCGGCGCCGATCTGGTCGGCGAAGGCCTGGGTCACCGGGGCGCCCCCGATGATGGTCCGGGTCGCCATGCCGGCCTCTTTGACCGCCTTGACCGTGCTCTCCATGGACGGCATGGTGGTGGTCAGCAGGGCCGACAGGGCGATCACGTCGGCCTTCTTCTCCGCCGCCGTCCGGACGAAGGCCTCGCTGTCCACGTCCACCCCCAGGTCCACCACCTCGAACCCGGCGCCTTCCATCATCATGGAGACCAGGTTCTTGCCGATGTCGTGCAGGTCGCCCTTGACCGTGCCGATGACCACGACCCCCTTGCTCTGGCCCTGGCCCTCGGCCAGGTGGGGCTTGAGCAGCCCCAGGCCGGACTTCATGGCCTGGGCCGCCATGAGCATTTCGGGTACGAACAGTTCGCCGGCGGAAAAGCGCTCGCCCACCTCGTCCATGGCGCTGATCAGCCCGTCGTTGAGAATGCTGTCGATGGCCGTGCCGGCGTCGATTTCCGCCTGGGTTCTGGCCGTTACCGCGGCCTCGTCAAAGGCCAGCACGGCGTTGAAAATGTCCTGGGTCGTCATGATGGTCCTCCTGTGTCCGTATTTCTAATTACCGTATTTTTTTTCCATGTATTTTTCCAGTTCACGCAATGAATCGTCGGGCATGGCGGGCTCCTCATATTTGTCGAGGATCTCCTTCCATTTTCGATTGGCCGCCTTCTCGATGGACTCGCCGCCCTTCTCTTTCCAGCCGGCATAGGCCTCTTTCTGTTCCATGATGGGCGCGTAGAATTCCTGGCGAAAATTCTGGAACGTGTGCATGTTGGTCAGGTATTCGCCCCCCGGACCGACCTGGGCGATCACGTCCAGCGCCAACTTCGCGGGATCGGCCGTCTCCCCGCGTTTGATGCGCTTGCACATGCCGCAAATTTCATCGTCGATAATAAATTTTTCGTAAGAGGCCGCCATGTAACCCTCCAGAATGCCGGCGGAATGCAGGACAAAGTGGATTCCGGAAAGGGTGGCCATGAGCTGGCTCATCATGGATTCCATACCGGCCTGGGCATCGGGAAGCTTGGAATCCGTAATCGCTCCGCCGCCGCGGCTGGGGATGCCGTAGAACCGGGCCAGCTGGGCCGTGGCGGCGGTGTTCACCGCCATCTCCGGTGCGCCGACGCTCAGGGTGCCGTAGCGCATCGCCGCGGCAGAGGAGGATCCGGAAAAAACCACCGGCGTGCCTTCACGGACCAGCTGGGTCAGCACGATGCCGGCCAGCACTTCCGCATTCTGGACCACCAGGGTCCCCTCCATGGTCACCGGTGTGGTGGCGCCGGCAATGGACAGCGAGGAGATCAGCTGGGGCATGCCGGCCCTGGCATATTCCATGATAGCACCCAGCATGCGGTCGTCGTAGGCCAGGGGAGTGAGGGTGCACAGGATGCTGATCATGGGCATTTTTTCGGCCAGCGCCGCCTCGGAACAGCCGAACAGGATAGCGGCCATCTCGATGGTCTCCCGGGCCGCCTCGGCGCCGATGGCCCCCCCCATGAAGGGTTTGTCAGAATAGCGCATGGAAGCATAAATCATCTCGGCATTGCGCCGCGCATGGGGGATATCGTTGGGTTCGGCCATCATCCCCCCGGTAATGTCCATGCTCCGGCTGGCAAATGCCAGCTTGACGAAATTGGTGTAGTCTTCCATGGTGGATTCGCGCCGACCGCGGTCCAGGTCATGCACAAAAGGAGGGCCGTAGCAGGGGATATAGGCGATGTGGTCGCCGCCGATGGTCACGTTCCTTTCCGGGTTGCGCGCCTGCAGGGTGTATTCGGAAGGCGCCTTGGCAACCTGATCCATGACCATCTCGGGCGAAAAAAAAACACGCTTTCCGTCCACCTTGCAGCCAGCCTTCTTGAAGACATCGACCGCCGGTTGGTAGCCAAAATCGACCCCCACCGTCTCGAGCACCTGCAGGGTGGCTGCGTGGATCTTCTGCACATCCTGGTCACTGAAATATTCAAACCGCTGCATGGGTTTTCCTCCTCTATCTCATGGTGTGTTTGATCGTTATTTAACGCCTCTTGAAAGAAGTGTGCGCTGGTCAACCGTCGGCCAGCAGAACCTGTTTACCGACGAACCCTTTTTCTCGGAACCCAGGGTCCGGCACGCGAATGGCCGATAGTCGACGCAGCTGCGCAGCATATTTCGGACGATGACCCGCTGGCCAATCCGGCCTTCATCGACCGCACTGCCCACGGCTGCGATGCGCCCGCAACAATCGGCCATTTGCGTCCCGGGTCTACCTTGCGGGTAAATGTACAAGGTTTCGTCATGACCCCTTTTATCAGCGGCCTTCATAAGGGGCAGGCTGGGCTTCCGATCAAGGCCGCAGGGTTTTGGAAACCGCAGGCATAGCAGCGTTACGTCGAGGTTTTCCAAAACACGAGAACGCCGATCCGGACCGCAACCTGCCGCTTGGGGATGGGCACTAATGCCGTCCGCGCATAAACGCCCCCGGCGTCGTCGTCAACCCCTCCTCGAAGCGGCTCAGGCGCAGCGGGTTGTCTTCGGGTTTCATCCGGCCGGTGATCAGGTCGCAGGTCCAGCGGCCGGCCGCCGCCGACAGCATCACCCCCGGCCAGTAAGAGCAGTTGAGAAAAAATCCGGGAATGCCGCCGACCGGCCCGATCAACGGCTGGTCATCCGGCGAATGCACATACTGCCCGGCGTACACCGACAGGTCCTCCTGTTTGAGGTCCTCCACCACCTCGTTCCAGAAGGGGCTCAGGCGCGAGCACATCTCCAGGTTGAAGGCGGGAAAATCCCAATCTCCCTGGGGGTCTTCCATGGGGTCGCTCTTCTGCTCTTCGGGGTCGTGCCAGCCGAGCAGGGCGCCGCCGGTTTCCGGCCGCCAGTAGGAATCGTTGTCCACATCCATGATCAGGGGCGCATCCTGGGGGATCTTGGGATGGGGCGCCACGAAGACGCGCTGCCGGCGCATCTGGTAGATCGGCAGGTCCAGTCCCACCCATCGGCCCACGGTGACGGCGAACGGTCCGGCGGCATTGACCACCACGCGGGTGTTGATGCGGCCCCGGTCGGTCGTCACCGCACAGACACCGGAGGCGTCGGTTTCGATGCCGGTGGCGCGGGTGCGCACGTAAAAACGGGCATGCTCGGCGGCGCGGGCAAAGCCCTGGGTCACTTCATGGGCGGAAAACCAGCCGTCCCTGGCCCGGTAGGCGCCGGCTTTGATCTCCGGGTTCAGCCAGGGCCAGCGTTTGAGAATTTCATCGCCGGTGAGGTACTCGGAGTCGGTCACGCCCACCCGGTGATACCCGTCGACGGTCTCCTTGACAGCGGGTACCATCTCCGCTTCGGTGGTCAGGAAAAGGTAGCCGCCGTGGTGCAGGTCGATTTCGTAACCTTCCAGCCCGGTGATCCCGGCAAAGTTCTCCCACACCTCGATGGATTCCTTGGCCAGAGCGGCCATGGCCGGCTCGGTGAACTGGGCCCGGAAAGACTCGATGGAAGCGGTGGTGGTCAGCGTGGAAAGGCCGTCGCGCATCTCCACCAGGATGGTGGACATGCCGGCACGCGAGAGCCAGAAGGCCGTGGCCACGCCGATAATCCCGCCGCCGATGACGACGGCATCGGCCGATTCCTGGTTGAATGTTTCCGGTGTAAGTATTTTTCTCATTGTCTTTTCCCCTCTTGAATCCTTGAATCCCGGACCCCTTGAACCCTTTTCGCACAAAGGCCGCACGATTGGGAAAAATGTCCCCGAAGGATCAATGGAATCTCGTTTTTACCTACCTGATCGGCACGCCCTCGGTTTCCAGAACCTCGGCCACATCACCGAGATCCAATCGCTTCAGGGTCTCTTTCGTGGGAATCCCGTTGGCATCCCACCCCCGGGCCTCGTAATACCAGTCGAGCAGTTGCTCCAGCTTCTCCTGGGGGATCAGATATCCCTCATTGGGACCGGTGGCCACCGGCTCGGTGGAAAACCGCTTGGGCGGGTAGTCCCAGCTGCGGCCGAAGCCGTCGATCTCGCGGGCCGAGATGCTCCGCGTCAGGTTCCAGATCCGTTCGGAGGCGCCCAGCATCTCCTCCCAGGTCCGTTCTTTACCGGTGATGAAGTAAAAGAGTTCGGCGTAGTTCTCCACCTCGAAGCCCAGCTCCATGAGCTGCAGCCGGCAGGTGCCCAAAGCATCGAACAGGGGCCGGGTGTGCTGGGACGCGATCACGTAGCTGGCGCTCTCCTTCCTGACCTGGGCCGGGGGCTGCCGCTCCACCGTGCCGCCCCCTTGCACCAGGTCGTTGACGTTGGTCCAGGCCCCGGCCATGTCGTGGCCCAATACCCAGGCCCGGGCGTGGTGCGCGCCGATGTCGGCGGTCATGTAGGCCAGCATCATGGACGGTGCGTTGCGGCACTCGTAGCCGGTCCACTCCAGGCCCTTGACGTGGATGGCAAAGGTCTCGGACCCCCGGCCGACTTTTTCGGCAGCCCTCTTGACCCCTTCGGCCAGCAGGTCGCCGATGCCTTCACGGGCCACGATCTGGTTCAGCAGGTAGTCAACCGTCTCGATGTCGGAAAATTTCACCTTCCGACCAATCTCCTGTTCGCTTAGGATCCCTTTTTCGAGGCACTCGATGGCCCAGGAGATCACCGCACCGGCCGAGATGGTGTCGATGCCCAACTCGTCGCACAGGTAGTTGGCGTAGGCCACCTCCTCGATGGTCTTGAGCTCGCAGTTGCCGCCGAACAGGGCGATGGTTTCGTACTCGGGACCTTCCACGTAGGCTTCGCCGATCTTGGTTGTGGCATGGCCGTACTTGCCGCAGGGGGTCGGGCAGCAATAGCAGCCCTTGTCGGTGATCTTGAGCTTCTTGAGAATCGCCTTCCCGTTGATCTGCTCGTAGTGATCCGAAAAAGAGGTCTGGAAGTTGCGTGTGGGAAAGGCGCCCACCTCGTTGCACCAGTTGGTGATACCGGCGGTGCCTTCGGGGGTCCACTCGGTAAAGCCGGGCTTTTCGGCGACCTTCTTGAAGGCTTCCACCCCCTTGGCGTAGGCCTTGTCGATGTCGTAAACGGGTATCCCCTGCGTCCCACGGATCGCAATGGCCTTGATGTTCTTGGAACCCAGCACGGCGCCCACGCCGCTGCGGCCGGCCTGTCGGCCGAAGTCGTGGGACAGGCAGGCGTAGCGCACCTGTTTTTCTCCGGCCGGACCGATGGTCATGATCTGGAAATCCTCGCCCAGGTCGTCCTTCAGGTTTTTCTCGGCGGTCAGGGCGCCCTGGCCCCAGTAGACTGCGGCCGGACGGATCTCCACCCGGTCGTCGTCGATGACCAGCAGGCTGGGTTCGGCGGCTCTCCCTGTAAGCACGAGCACGTCGTAGCCGGCGTATTTGAGGGCCGGGCCGAAATGGCCGCCCATGTTGCTGTCCGCATAGCCGCCGGTGGCCGGCGACTTGGCGCCGAAATGGGTCTTGCCGCTGGCCGGCAGAAAGTGACCGGAAAGGGGGCCGGTGGCGGCGATGAACAAATTTTCGGGGTCGTAGGCATCGATGCCCCGGGGCAGTTCATCGAAAAGCAGTTTGGCCACAAAGCCCCGCCCACCGATGAACTTGTCCACCATCTCATCGGCGAGCGGCTCGGTTGAAATGCTTCCGGCACTCAAATTGATCCGCAACAGCTTATCCTGGTATCCGTATCGCATGATCACCCCGCCTTTTTGATTTTGTCATCCACCAGCACCAGGGCCTGGCGCGGGCACAATTCGGCACATTGGCCGCACAAGGTGCATTTGACGGGCGCCTCCCTGTCCGGATGGACCATCATCACGCCCCGGGGACAGGCCGCTACGCATTCCATGCAGCCCACGCATTCCTCCTCGTCGACCCGGTAGGCGCCGTCCACCACCTGGATCGCCTCCACCGGACAGACCTCGGCACAGGCACCGCACTGGTCGCATATGTGGATGCGGTAATCTCCCGGCGAGGGGAATCGCCCTTGGATTTTCAGCAGTGATTTGGAAGGATTGACTTCCCTGAAGTTCTCCAGGGTACACACTTGCCGGCAAACCCCGCATCCGGAGCAGTTGGTGTGGATAGCCCTTAATTCCATTCTAGTTACGCTCTCCTTGTAAATTTCGCAGGTGGCCGCCAGCGGCCGGTTCCTGACGGGTTAGGCAACAATGCCAAGGTCAAGCAGCGCAGGCGCCGTATAGTCGGCCACCTGTTCCCGGAAGCGCCGGATATGCCCGGTAATCAGTTCCACAGCGCCGGATTCGTCCTTTCGCTTCAACCGGGCAATCAGTTCATGGTGATCCCGGATGGACTCCTCGGCATGGGCTTCAAGGTCGAGAGTGGCCGGCCGGGTAAAACAGATGTAGGCCATACGCTGACTCTGGGTTTGCAGCGAATTGAGATAGGATGTCATGAAATCATTACCGGTGGCGGCATAAAGCTCTCGATGAAAATGGCTGTTGGCCAGGGTCACATCAAGGAATTGCCGACACTGCCAGGCCCTCCGGAACTGGTCGTTGAGACGTTCCAGCCGGCCGATTCCGGATGGGCCGATGCGCCTGGCCGCCAGGGCCACGGCAGCCCGTTCCATGATCATGAGCGTTTCGAAAAGATCCTTGATATCGTCCAGGGTAATGTCACGTACAAAAAAACCGCGGCCGGCCCTGACCCGCAACAGGCCCTCGGCAGCCAGACGGAAAAGCGATTCCCGGATGGGGGTGCGACCAATGCCCAGGGAATCCGCCATGGCCGTCTCATCGATTTGGGCGCCGGGTTCCAGGGTCAGGCTCACAATCTGGGATTTGATCTGCCGATAGGCGATTTCACTCAGCGGAACCGCGTTGCTCTTCGTCTCACCACGCTTCATGTCCGGTGTCTTTCTCCTCCCTCACGGGTTCTTGCAGGCCGGTCAATATATTTTGAATATATCGATTGGCGGCACCGCTTCAGAAATAACCATCTCGATCCCGCCGCGGCGGCCGCCGTGTGCCGTCGGCTTCGCCGAAAGCGAAACCGCCGTCCTGAATCCAGGGACCGGGGGGCGCCCGGCCTGCCAACCGTGTCTTTACAAGCGTCGCAGACGGACGCAGCATTTAAGAACCGCTGCGCCCGTTGCGGTGTGATGCATGCGAGGATTAATCCGCCATCTGGTCGGCCGCCTTGGCAAACCCTGCGCTGGGCGAACGGTAATCCGCGAGGTTCTCGCTGCGGACCCCCAGGTAGGTGCTGATGCACATGACCAGCATGATCATCGTAAACGGCAGTCCCACGGTCACGGCCACGGCCTGGATGGCGCCCAGGGCGTCGGCGCCGCCGCCGACCAGCAGCGCCGCGGCAATGGCACCTTCCATGACGGCCCAGAAGACCCGCTGGGGGATGGGTGCGTCCAGTTTGCCGCCGGCGGTGATGGAATCCACCACCAGGGAACCGGAGTCGGAAGAGGTGACGAAAAAGACCAGCACCAGGACAATTCCGAAAAAGGAGGTGATCTGGGTCAGGGGCAGATTGGCCAGCATCTGGAAGGTAGCCAGGGGAACTTCACCCAGCCCGTTGGCCAATGCGCCCACATTGTTCTGGATCTGCAGGATGGCATTGCCCCCGAAGGCCTGCATCCAGAAGATGGAAAGGATCGTGGGCACCAGCAAAACGGCAATCAGAAATTCGCGGATGGTTCGGCCCTTGGAGATCCGGGCGATGAACATGCCCACAAAGGGCGCCCAGGAAATCCACCAGGCCCAGTAGAAGACCGTCCAGCCCTTGTAGAATTTTTCATCGGTGCGGCCGATCCAGTTGCTCAGCGGAATGATGTCCTGCATATAGGCCAGGGTGGTTTTGAAGCAGCCGACAATGAAGTGGGAAAATGAGCCGGCCACGATAACGAAGCCCAGCAGGACCACGGCCAGCAGCATGTTGAAATTGCTGAGCACTTTGACCCCGCCCTCGAGCCCCCGAACCACGGAAATCACTGCCACGCCGGTAACCGCGGCGATAATGAAGACCTGCAGACCGATGGTGCTTTTAATCCCGAACAGAAAATTCAGGCCGGCGCTGGCCTGCTGGGCACCGAACCCCAGGGAGGTGGCCAAACCGAAAATGGTGGCCAGGACGGCAACGACATCGATGATGTTGCCGGGGGTTTTCCAGGTCTTCTCACCCAGAACCGGGTAAAAAGTGGAGCGAATCGTCAGGGGCATGCCTTTGTTGAAGGCAAAAAAGGCAAGGGCCAGGGCGGTGACGGCATAAATGGCCCAGGGATGCAGCCCCCAGTGAAACATGGTGGCGCCCATGGCCGCACTTGCCGCTTCCGGCGTACGGGCTTCGACATTGAGCGGCGTTCCCCACCAGTCGGTAAAATAGGCCACCGGTTCGGCCACGCTCCAGAACATGAGCCCGATGCCCATGCCGGCGGCAAATAACATGGCAAACCAGGAGAGCCGTTTGAACTCGGGTTCGGCAGTCGGGCCGCCCAGGCGTATTTTCCCGACCGGCAGCACGATCATGATCAGACAGAACAAGACGAAAATGTTTCCGGAAATCATGAAAAACCAGTCGAAATTCTGAATGGTCCACCCTTTGGAAGCGTCAAAGAGCTTCTTGGCACCCACGGGGTTGACCAGAGTGGAAACCACGAACAGAATGACGAGGGCGGCCGATATAAAAAATACCGGGTTGTGCATATCCATGCCCCATCTCTGGATGTTGTCCTGTCCCACCTTGTAGGAAGTGGTAAACCTGTCTTTTTTGGCCATGCATATTCTCCTTAGCGATTGCTCCAGTTTTGATGATTGATTGGTGTCCCGTTTCAGCAACGCAATGCCAGCGACACAGCTCCCGTCGATATATTGAAAATATATTCCGCTTGACCGGAGTTACGCCATTCTCTGTAATAAAAAGAAGCAACGTGGAGACGTCAGTTTTTAGTGGCATACTTAGAAAAATGGGGTGACATGACGTCCGACCGTCCAGCGGATGAAAGAAATTTTTCAATTTTTGTGCCAGGCGGGCGGCAGACCTGCAGCAGATTGAAATGAAAAAGAAAGATTCATTTTTTCAGCGGGAGTCAGCTCAGGCGGATCGGACAAGATTGTCCCTAAATTCCGGCGGGTCACAACTCAACACTTTGGAATAAATATATATTATTTCAATATGGACACAATTGTCTTAATTACAGACTATTTTATACCGTGTGATTTAATTTTACGCTGAAGGGTCTTGTAGTTGATTTGCAGCAATTGGGCCGCCTTCCCGCGATGCCATCGCGTCCGTTCCAGGGCCCCCAGAATTATCCGTTTCTCAAGAATATCCATCCGCTGGCGAAGCCCTTTTCCCTGCCAGGCAGGATTCTCCGGACCCGGGACGTCTGCCTCCGCGCCCATGGTAATCTGCCCCATCAGGTCGAGCTTGCCCAGGGTCACATAGGTGTGCAGCACATTTTGCAGCTCACGGACATTACCGGGCCAGTCGTAGGATTCCATGGCCTCGCGGACCCGGACAGGCAGGTGTTTGGGATGATCCGAGCCTTTGGTCAGCGCAGACAGGAAATGGTCGATCAGCAGCGGAATATCCTCCTGCCGCTCACGCAACGGGGGCAGCCGGACGGGCAGAATCCGGATGCGGTAAAAAAAATCCTCCCGCATCTGTCCTTCCTGCACCAGCTTTACCAGGTTCCGGTTGGTGGCGGCGATCACCCGGAAATCACTTTTTTTGAGCTTGACGCCCCCCAATGGCGTATATCCCCCGCCGTCGAGCACCCGCAGCAGCTTGACCTGCATTTCGTGACTGATTTCGCCGATCTCATCCAGAAAGAGCGTGCCGCCGTCCGCTGAATCCAGGAACCCGATCCGATCGGCGCCGGCCCCGGTGAAGGCGCCTCTCAGGTGGCCAAAAAACTCCCGTTCCATCAGATCCTTGGGGATGGCCCCGCAGTTGACCGGTACAAAACGGCCTTCCCGCCGATCACTCAGCCGGTGGATGGCCCGGGCCACCAGTTCCTTGCCGGAACCCGATTCTCCGGAGACAATCACGCTGGCATCACTGGCGGCCGCCTTGAGAATCAGCTCGTAAACCGCCTGCATGGGTTCACTTTTGCCGATGATGTCCCCGAAACGATAACGGTCGCTGATGGACGAACGCAGGCGCAGATTCTCCTTGCGAAGATCCAGCTCCACTTCCTTGTAGGCGGTGACGTCGCTGATAAAACCCTCCAAGGCCACCAGCCGGTCACTGTCGTCGAAAACCCCCTCGCCCTGCTCCCAGACCCACTTTTCCTTACCATTGGCCGCCCGGATGCGATAGATGAAGCTGAAGGGACGCCGCATGGCCACCGTCTCCCTCACCAGGGCCAGCATGTTCTTGCGGTCGTCCGGATGAACGATCCGCTGGAACGCGTGGGGCCCCTCGTCCAGCAGTTCCTCGGGATCGTATCCCAGCAGGCGCTTGGTGCCCCGGCTGGCGAATTCCATGGTAAAGGAGTCGTCGGCCCGGCAGCGATAAACGATTCCCGGCAGGTTGTTCATCAGGGTGCTCAGCCGGCGTTCGCTTTCCAGGTGGGCGTCTTCAGCGCGTTTTTTTTCGGTGATGTCCAGGCTGAGGCTCAATTTGGAAGTGGACCCATCGGCATGGCGGATGGGGGTGGCCATGTTGTAGTACCAGCGTCCGGTCGTGGGATTCTGGAATTCCCAGCGCACCGCCCTGCCTTCGAAAACATTCTGCTCCGGGCACCAGGGACAGACCTGATCACCATTGTACAGGGCCTTGTGGCATGCCTCCCCCACCGGGTTACGCCCCAGTTGCTCCACCACCTGCCGGTTGACGAATTCGATCCGGTTGTCCGGTGAACAGACATAGACCATGCCGTCAAACGCTTCGACAATGGCCTCGAAATAGGACAACCGGTGGTGATCGGCTGCATTCATCTCAGATAGTCCCGCCGGTCGATCCGGTATTTTTTCATCTTGTAGGTAAACAGCTGCCGTGAAATGCCGATGCTCGCTGCCGCCCGGGTGACGTTCCCCCCGTGGGCCGCCAGTGCGTCGGTCACCGCCACCTTCTCAAGGTCAGCCTGGGTGGCCAGCAACCCCTTGCCCCCGTTCACCGGCTGCCGATCGGCACCGGCGGACGCGGCATACCCTCTTGGATGGGGCCGCGGGTGGCCATGAAGACCGGTTCCTTCGGACGATGAACCGGCCACGGGCGGCTGAACCGTGTTGGGCAGTCCCCGCAACCGCCGCCAGGTGGTCAGGTGGGACTGCAGGTGCCGGCGCTCGATGGTTCGACTGGAAACCACCAGGTTGATGGCCCCTTCGATGACATGCTCCAGTTCGCGGACGTTGCCCGGCCAGTCATACTCGTTGAACAGGGCCAGCACGCTGGCGGAAATGTCGGCCACCTGGCGTTTCAGCACCCGGCTGTGCTTGGCCAGGAAATGGCGCGCCAGGAGAACGATATCCTCTTTGCGGTCCCGCAGGGGAGGAATGGGAATGAACACCACGCCCAGGCGGTAGAACAGGTCGGGCCGCAGATTGTTTTCGGCAATGGCCACATGGGGCTCCTTGTTGACGCTGCTGATGATTTTAACGTCGATTTCCGTTTCCCGCAGTGATCCCAGGCGGCGAACCTTGCGCTCCTGGATAACCCTGAGGATTTTGGCCTGCAGCCCGGTACCCATGGAGTTGAGTTCATCCAGAAACAGGGTGCCGCCGCTGGCGCGCTCGAACAGTCCCAATTTGTTGCGCGCTCCGGTAAAGGCCCCGCTGGTGGTGCCGAACAGCAGTCCTTCGAGCAGGTTTTCCGGTATGGCGGCACAATTCACCGCCGTGTAGCGGCGTTTCATGCGACCGCTCTGGTTGTGAATGGCCTGGGCAAACAATTCTTTCCCGGTGCCGGTTTCCCCGTACAACATCACCGGCGAAGGCGTGTTGGCAGCCATCTTGGCCGTATTGACCGCCCGGAGAAAATCGATATTGCGGCCGATGATGTCTTCGAAATCAAAGCGTGTGTCATTGGGCAGGACCCGCTTGTTACGGGGAATGGAGACGGACGATATGGTCTCTTCGAGCACGTTGTACTCGCGTACCAGACAGATGGCACCCTCCAGCCGGTCGTGCTTGAACAGGGGAAACACCGTGTGGATGGTGTTGGCCACCTTGCCCCGCCGCGTCCGGTAGAGCAGGGACCGGTCGACGATGGGCTGTTGATTCTTCAGGCACTGCATGATCACGCTGTCGGTTTCAGACAGCTCGTAGACGTCCACCACTTTTTTCCCGAGCACCTGTGCCGGATCCAGTTCGTCGATGGCGGCCATGATCGCGTTGTAATAGATGATCGTAGCGAACCGGTCGACGATGAGCAGACCTTCGCTGAAGCCGTCGAAAAAAGGAAGGAATTCCTCATATCCGATGTCGAGGGTCCGGGCAATGGAATGGCGTGTGGATGTTTTCATGGCCATCGTTTCCAGAATTGAGTTGACGGTTCATGCCGCATGGAAAAGGATGCCATAATTTGTTGATTCAGGCAAACCGGCAATCCGGGGCTGGAGGTCAGAAAACCGCCCGCGGCCGGAAGCCGCTCATCCGATTTTCAGATTTCGTCTTCAGTTTTCAGCCTAGACCTTATGCCCCCCGCCCCTCTGACCTCTGTCTTCCGGCCTCAGTCGTCGGTGTACATGTTGAACAGGATGTCATTTTCCAGGTACATCTGCTCCAGGCGTTCCTGATGTTCATTCAATCGCGGGTCCTGACGATTCACCAGCTCCAGTACCAGGTAATTGATGATGCAGGAGATGGTGGACGGGTAGCCGATCAGCGGGATGGATCGGGACGGCACCACCAGAGAAAGATGGGCGAAGGGAATCACCGGGCACAGCCGGTTGTCGGTGATCACCAGCAGATTATGCTGAAGCCGGCGGGCGGCCTTGCCCAGCTTGATGAGTTCGTTGGGGTAGCGTGAGGTGGTGATGATGGTCACCAGGCTGTTGTCGGGTGCATTGGTCAGCCAGTCGATCGCCGTGCTGTCACTGCCCTTCAGGATATGGACCCCCCGGCGCACCTTGGTCAGGGACCACCCCATGTAATAGGCAAAGGTATAGGAGACCCGGGAGCCGATCAGGTAAATGGCGGGGCTTTCCTGCAGCTGCGCCACGATCTGTGCCAGCACATCCATGTCGATGGCTTCATAAAACTGTCGCAGGTTGTTCATCTCCTCGAAGACCACCCGGTGCAGCAGGTCGGTGCCGGGCCCTTTCATCCCGGGCAGGTCCACCCGGTCCGGCAGGCTCAGCCCCGAATCCACAAAGTCACGCAGCGCCTGCAGGAACTCCCCATACCCCCCATAGCCCAGCTGCCCCACAAACCGGACCACCGTGGCCTCGCTGACCCCGCAGGCTTCGGAAAGCTCTTTGGTCGTCATGAACACCGCCTTGCGGGGGTTCTGGATAATGTAGCTGCCCAGGATTTTTCCTTTGGGGGTCAGCGAGTCCAATTGTTTTACGATCCCCTTGATCACGGGGTGTGCCTGGGAGTCATTCATCATTAGCCCTTTTGCAAAGCAATAAATGAAATTTTCATTTCATTAAGCTGAAGTCAGCTTAAGCATTTTTTTTTATACACTTTTATTATCTATTCAAATTAATGTCAACAGTGTTTGCATGTTTTTTTATCAAAAATAGATTTTCTTATTGACAGCTTTTATTTCATTCAGATACCATCCGTCACAACTGAAAATTTATGGAGTCACCTTCACCCACGCATTTTTTATCTTATAACCATGTAGGGAGAGCGTATGTTCTGGAAATCCAAGCCCCTGTGGGGCAACAAACCCAGACTGAAGTCCAGCTACGATGCGGTGATCATCGGCGGCGGCCTTCACGGCCTGGCCACAGCCTACTACCTGGCCAAAGAGCACGGCATCACGGATGTGGCCGTCATTGAAAAACGCTACATCGGATTCGGCGGTGCCGGGCGCAACACGGCGATCGTTCGCGCCAACCAGCGCACGCAGTACAACGTCCCGCTATACAAGGAAGCGCTGGACCTGTGGCCGGTGCTCACCAAAGAGCTGGATTTCAACCTGATGTTCAACAACTGCGGCAACCTGAACCTGATGCACAGCGAAGCGGCCATGAAGGCGGCCCGCATGACCATCGCCACGGCCCAGTTCCACGGTGTCGAGAGCCATCTCATCGACGCCAAGGAAGCCAAGGAACTGGTGCCGGCCCTGAACATCTCCGAAGACATCACCTTTCCCATCCACGGGGCCATGTTTCATCCCCCCGGCGGCATCGTGCGACACGACGCCGTGGTATGGGGCCTGGCCAAAGGCTGCGCCAAACACGGCGTGCACATCCACCAGCACACCGAAGCCACCGCCATACACACCGAAGGCGGCAAGGTCACCGGCGTGGGCACCTCCCGCGGCCGGATCAACACCAACCGGGTGCTGGTCTCCGCCGGCGGCTACAGCGCCGGCCTGATCTACCACATGCTGGGCATCAAGCTGCCCATCAGCGTGCTGACCATTCAGGCCATGGTCACCCAGCCGCTGAAGCCGCTGCTCGACCACGTGGTCTCATCCGGCGCCTACCACTGCTACGCCAACCAGACCCTCAAAGGTGAAATCGCCACCGGCGCCCACATGGACCAGTGGCCCAACTACACCACCCAGAACACGGCCCACTACATCAAGCACCAGGCCGAGGCCCTGTCCGACTGGCTGCCCTGCCTGCGCGGCGTCCGCTTCATGCGCATCTGGGGCGGCCTGGCCGACATGACCCCGGACATGGCGCCCATCATGGACGGAAACGACCCCGTCGACGGTTTCTACATGGACTGCGGCTGGGGCTATTTCGGCTTCAAATCCTGCAGCGCCGTCGGCAAACACATGGCCGCATTCATGGCCACCGGCAACTGCCCGGACATGCTCAAGCCGTTCAACCTTCGCCGCTACGAAAACCACGAACTGATGGGCGAAACTGCGGCCCTGGTCAGTTATACACCGGACAATTAAAGGAGACGATATCATGGCTTTGACGCTCACCTGCCCCGTCTGCGGCAAACGCAACGGATACGAATTCCGATATGGGGGAGAAGACAAGGGACCGCGCCCGGACGAAGCGGGACTGACCCCTGCTGCCTGGTGCGACTACGTCCATATGAACAAGTGCACGGCCGGCGTCCAGAAAGAATGGTGGTTCCACCGCGATGGATGCGGATCCTGGTTCACCACCTGGCGTGACACAACCAAAAACCTCGAAGTGGAACAACCGGAGGCGAGCAAATGAACAGGCTTAACCAATTGCCCACGCTCCGCATCGATCCCTCGGAAAAGCTGTCCCTGACCTATCAGGGGAAAACCTACCAGGGGGTTGCCGGAGATACGGTTGCAACGGCCCTTTTCGCCAACGGCGTCCGGGTCTTTGCACGCAGTTTGAAATATCATCGCCCCCGCGGGCTTTACAGCCTGGACGGCGAATGCAGCAACACCTGCATGGACGTCAACGGCGTGCCCAACGTGCGTACGGAAAATACCCTGCTCGAAGACGGCATGGCCGTCAAGGCCCAGAATGTGGTCGGTTCGGCAAACTTTGACTGGATGGCATTCATCGACAAGCTGGACTGGATGATGCCCGCCGGGTTCTATTACAAAACCATGCACAAGCCTGCCGCCATCTGGCCGGTGGCCATGAAGCAGATCCGAAAGGCCGCCGGCCTGGGCGTCATCTCCGCCGACTATGAGATGCAGGGGCGCTATGATGAACGCTACATGAAAGCGGAGACCACCGTCATCGGCGGTGGTGCCGCCGGCCTGGCCGCCGCCCTGGCCGCCGCCGAATCCGGCCAGCGCGTGGTCCTGCTGGAGGCCCGCCCCCACCTGGGCGGCTGCTTCGACTACCGGGTCACCACCACCGAAGACGGCACACCGCTTCACGAGCGCGCACGCCAACTGGCCCGCCGGGTGGAACAGACCGCCAACATCCGGGTGTTCACCCACACCGCTATGGTCGGCGCCTACAACAACAACCTGATTACCGCCTTCCAGGTCGGCAAGGCCGGTGACGCCTTCACCGAGCGCTACATCGAAATCCGCTCGGAAAGCGTCGTCGTAGCCACCGGGTGCATCGAACGGCCGCTGCTCTTCGACAACAACGAACGCCCCGGTGTCATGCAGGTGGGCTGCGCCCATCGCATGGCCCGCAGCTACGGCCTGCTGCCGGGCAGCGAAGCGGTCTTTTCCGTCGGGCACGACCTGGGCCTGGAAGCGGCCATCGACCTGTTCGACCTGGGCCTGAAGATCAACTGCGTGGCCGACATCCGTGAAGACGGCCAGAACCCCGAACTGATGCTGGCCCTGGCCGAGCGCAAGATTCCGGTCCTCAAAGGCTGGGTGGCGACCAAGGCCCACGGCGGCAAACACGTTGAGAAAGCCTCTCTCTCCACCGTGGAGGGAACCGTGACACGGGAATTCAGCTGCGACCTGCTGGTGGCCTCCGCCGGCCTCACCCCGGTGACCGGCCCCTTCATCCTGGCCCAGGCCAAGATGGGTTACGACAGCCTCACCGGCTACTTCCTGCCCACCGAACTGCCGGAAAAAATGTTTCCCGCCGGCCGCCTGACCGGCATCAACCATCCCGGCGCCATCGAGGCCTCGGGCCGCCTGGCCGGACTCAGGGCGGCGGCGGCAGCCGGCGCCGACATGGCCACGGCCGTCAGTGAAGCCGAAACTGCCGCTGCAAGCCTGCCCGGCGCGGAACGGGGCTGCAAGCTGGTCACCGCCCCGGTCAAGGGAAGAAAAAGCTTCATCTGTTTCGACGAGGATGCCACCGTCAAATCGGTCAAGCAGGCCATCGACAAGGGATTCGACGTGCCCGAACTGGTCAAGCGCTTTGCCGGCGTGGGACTGGGGCCGGGCCAGGGCGGCATCCCGGGCCATAACCTGCCGCTGTTCGTGGCCAAATACACGGCGTCCATCAACACCCCCGTGCCCACCACGGTAAGGCCGCCATTGGTGCCCACGTTCCTGGCCACCTATGCCGGCTATAACCACCACATGTTCAAACGCACCCCGATGCACTACGACCAGATCGCCGACGGCGGCATCTTCCGCAACATCGGCGTCTGGCAGCGGGCGCGCTACTTTTCCGAGGATTTTGACTGCAAGGAAGAGATTCTCAACGTGCGCAACAATGTGGGAATGCTGGACGGGTCGACCCTGGGCAAGTTCCGCATCCACGGGCCCGATGCCCTCAAGGCCCTGCAGCGGGTCTACGTGTCGGACATGAGCAAAGTCAAAAATGACCGTATCAAATACTCGGCCATGTGCAACGACGACGGCTGCGTCATCGACGACGGCGTGGTGGTCAAGCTGGCTGAAAACGACTACTACTTCACCACGTCCACCGGCAGGGCCGGGCAGACCGTGGAGTGGTTCCGCTACCACACCCGTTTCGACGGCTGGGATTTCAACCTGGTCAATCTGACCGACGCCATGGGCGTGATCAACCTCTCCGGGCCCAATTCCCGAAAGGTATTGGCCAAGGTGGTCGACATTGACGTCTCCAACGAAGCCCTGCCCTTTTCCGGGTACCAGGAGTTCTCGATCAACGACGTCATCCCCGTGCGCGCCATGCGCCTGGGCTTCGTGGGCGAACTGTCCTACGAACTGCACGTGCCGTCCTCCTATATGCAGGCGGTCTGGGACCTGCTCAAGGCTGCCGGCGAAGAATTCGGCATCCAAAACTTCGGCGTGGAAGCCCAGAACGTGCTGCGCATGGAGAAGTGCCACGTCATTCTCGGCTCCGAATCCGAGCAGCGCACCAACCTGCTGGACCTGGGCCTGGGCTTTCTGTGGGACCGCAAAAAAAGCGACGCCAAAACCGTCGGTGCCGTGGCCCTGCGCCAGGCCGAAAAGAATACCGGCCGGCTCAAGCTGGTGGGCATCCGCATGGAAGACGACAATCGCCCCGCCCGCGACGGCGCCCTGATCGTCGACAACCGGGTGCGCGGCTACGTGGCCACCATGCGCAAGAGCTTCTCCACCGGTGAAGCGGTGGGCATGGCCCTGGTGGAATCCCAGCTGGCCGACAAGGGCACCCGGCTGGAAATCTTTGAAGATGAGTGCAACGGGGTGCGGCTGTACGCAAGGGTGATCGATACACCGTTTTACGATCCGACCGGCGAACGCATGAAGAGTTAGGCTGCGGAACGGCATCTTGGGGCCCAGGCCGGCGTTCTCCCATTTAGCAATCCTCGACGTAGCGCTGCTGCGCCTGTGGTTGCAAAAATGCTGCGGCCTTGGCCTGAACCCCAATCTACCATTTCCGGATGAACACAAATTGAATACCGGAAAATCCTGTCAAAGGAATGAGGTAACGACAATGAGTAATATAAAAAGAGAATCACCGGTCAGGTTCAAGGCCAGCCCCCTCAAGGCCGAGGTGCGCGACAACTGGACGGTGGCACTGGAATACGACGACGAGGGTCAGGGTCCCTGGCTGGTGGACCTGGCCCACAAGACCCGTTGGGACCTGCAGGACAGCCGGGTCGGCGAGCAGCGGCCCTGCGACCTGGCCGTGCCGGAAACCCCGGGCAGATGCACCCTGGCCAACGATACACTGGTCAACCGCATGAACCGCACCCAGGCCTCGATCTATCATCTGGGGGCGGCGGCGCCGGCCATGCCCGATTTCCCGGGCTACACCGACGTCAGCGAATCCACGGTTTTTCTGGCCCTGTTCGGCCGCCAGGCCTTTCTGGTCGCCGAAAAACTGACCAACCTGGATTTTCTGGACCCCGCCATGGAGGCACCTTTTCTCCTCCAGGGCCCCCTCTGCCATGTTCCCTGCCAGATCGTCACCCTGGAGAAAACGGCTGACGGTGCCGGCGGGATCCTGCTGACCTGCAGCCGGGGGTACGGCGACAGCATGCTTCACGCGGTGATGGAAGCCGGTGCGGAATTCGGCTTGCGGCCGGCCGGTGAAAATCGATTTTCGGCCTGGATTCAGGGCCTTCAGGGATAGCCGCCGGACACTCGGAAAAGAGACGAAACCATGCGATGGAAACAGGGGCTGAAACGGGCGTTCTCCGTTTCAGCCGCCTGCCTGGCAAAACCGGACACGACAGGGGCATACCGGCAAAAAAGAAAATTTTTTTGCTGAAAATAGAAAAATTCCTTGCCTTTCGGATGCTTTTTTTTGCATCCTCGGTACCGCACGCCGGCCCCGTCACCACCGGCTGAACTCGCCACCAGCGCAACAAATTGATTTTATTGTTGATATCAGCGCTTCAAAAGAATCCTAAATTAAATAGGATTTATCTAATTTCCGGCGTTTATTTTGCTTATGTCATTTGTCCGAATTGTTGTATGGATTCAGACCAAACATTTACGCACAGCACTTGACGGAGGAAATCATGACCAAAAAGTATGACGCCATCATCATCGGGGCGGGCGTTATTGGCGCCCCCATTGCCTACGAGCTTTCAAAGATGGGCTACAAGACCATGAGCGTGGACAAGCTGCCCGATGCCGGAGAAGGCTCCACGGCCGGTTCCTGCGCCATCGTACGGGCCCACTACTCCACCGAAGACGGCGTGGCCTTTGCCTACGAGGGTTTTAAATACTGGCTGAACTGGGAAGACTACCTGGATCATGTGGATGACGAAAAAGGCCTGGCCAAGTATATGAACACCGGCTCCCTGCTGATCAAATCCCAGGGGCATAAGTGGCAGAACGTGAAGAAGCACTATGATGCCGTGGGCGTCCAGTACAAGGAACTGACCAACGAAGAGATCCTGGAGATGGTTCCGGTGATGGACATGCACGAATTCTGGCCGGTGAAGCGTCCCGAAGACCCGGCTTTCTGGGAAGATCCCACCAACATGCTGGAAGGGGGGCTCTTCTGCCCCGAAGGCGGTTATGTCAACGATCCGGCCCTGTCGGCCCACAACATCATGCGGGCCGCCGAGGCCAAGGGTGCCGAGTTCATGTTCAACGCCGAAGTGGTCAAAATCCGTGCCGCCGAAGGCAAGGTCCAGGGAATCACCCTGGCCGACGGCACCGAAATCGACGCTCCCGTGGTGGTCAACTGTGCCGGCCCCCATTCATTCAAGATCAACCAGATGGCCCCGGGGGTCTGGGAAGGCTGCAACATCAAAACCAAAGCCCTGCGCCACGAGGTCATGTACTGCCCCTCACCCGAGGGTTACGATTACCTGAACGATGGCTACCATCAGAGCGACGGCGACATCGGCTGCTACATCCGCCCGGAATCCGGCAACCTTATCCTGATCGGTTCCGAAGACCCGGAATGCGATCCCAAGGAACATGTGGATCCGGACGAATTCTACGCCGGAAAGGGGGGTCACGGCCGCGACAACGAACTCACCGAAGAACAGTGGAAGGCCCAGTGCTACCGGCTCGCGCGCCGAATTCCCACACTGAAAGTGCCTAACCAGCCCAAGGGCGTGTGTGACCTCTACGACATTTCCGACGACTGGATCCCGGTCTACGATAAATCCGACCTGGGCGGCTTCTACATGGCCGTGGGAACCAGCGGCAACCAGTACAAGAACGCTCCGGTGGTCGGCGCCATGATGGCCGAGCTGATCGATGCCTGTGAAAAGGGGCTGGACCACGACAAGGAGCCCTTCCAGTTCAAGATGAAATACACCGGACGCACCCTGGATGTGGGTTTCTTTTCCCGCAAGCGCGAGATCAACTATAACTCCAGCTTTTCGGTCAACGGATAAAGCCGGTGGCATCCGTGCTTGAAAGACGGATGGGTTCTTGCCAATTGGAAACGGGCCTGCGTGTGCAGGCCCGTTTTTTTTGCAACTGGCAAGTTGAATTATTATTTTTAAATTTTGAATGAAGGGTTTCTATCAATCTAAAAAGGAAGGTTCGGTCCTTAATGGTGGATGGTGGTTCAGATCAAGGCCGCAGGGTTATCGGAACCGGTGGCGCAGCAGCGCTAGGTTGAGGATTTCGATCACCCGGGAACGCAGATATGGACCGCAAGATGCCGTTCAGGATTGAACGGGAAATAACATGAACATTTATGTTTGCGTCAAGCACGTTCCCGATTCGGCGGCCACCATCACCGTCGAGGGCACGAACCGTATCAACGAAAAGATCACCTTCCTCGTCAACCCCTATGACGAACACGCCCTCACCGAAGCCGCCACGATCCGGGCATCGTTTCCCGATGCCGAGATCGTGGCCGTATGCCTGGGCAAACCGGCTGCGGAAAACACCCTGCGCTCGGCCATGGCCATGGGCGCGGATCGCGGCATCCTGATCGAAACCGATCAGCCCCACGACAGCATCTTTACCTCCCGTGCCCTGGCTGCCGCCATCCGAACCGATGGCCGGCCCCGGATTATTTTCACCGGTAAGGAGTCCATCGACAGCGAGGGCATGCAGACCCATTTCCGGGTGGCCGCCCGCCTGGGCATGCCCGTGGCCACCAACGTGGTCAAGGTGGCGGCAGGTGAAAATGATCTGGAGGTGGAATGCGAGCGGGAACCGGGCACCATTGATGTCATCCGCATGACCATGCCCTGTGTTCTGGGTGCCGGCAAAGGGTTGAACACACCCAATTACCCGACATTCCCGGAGATTGTGAAATCCCGGAAAAAACCGGTCAGGCATATCGCCCTCTCGGATCTGGCCATTGACCCGCCGGATGCCGGCGTAAAGGTCGAAGAGCTGGTGCCGGCCGTGGAACAGCGCACGCCCCGGGCACTCACGGGCAGCGCTGCCGAGGTTGCCGCCAGAATTGTGGACATTTTGAAAAACGAAGCCAAGGTGATCTGACCATGAACCCTATCGGACTGCTCATCGAATTCAAGGACGGCCGGGTCAAAGAAGCCAATTTCGGACTGGCAACGGCCGCACGTGGAAAAAACCGGCAGCTCATCGCCCTGGTGGTGGATGCTTCGGCCGGCGACGCCCGAAGGGCGCTGGAAGCCTTTGGGGTGACCCGTATCGTCAACATCACCACCGGCAGCCGCCGCTGGGACCCGGCCATCCGGGCCGCCGCGGTCGTCGCTGCCATGGAGCAATTTGAGATCTCCAGCCTGGTGGGCCTCACCAGCCCTGCGGGTCGTGAACTGTTGCCGCGGATCGCCGCCCGGCTGGACGCGGCCCTGGTCATGGACTGTATCGAACTCGACCTGGACGGCCGCCGGGTCAAGACCTCCCAGTATTCGGGCAAGACCATGGCCACCATCGCCCTGACCGGCAGCCATTTCATCTACGGCATGGGCGTTAATGCCGTCGCGCCCCTGCAATGTCAGGTGACGGCAGAAATCATCGATTTCGCCTTCGAAGGGAATCCGGATCCCGGCTACCGGGTAATCGAAACCCGCACCGACAGCAGCGGCACCCAGTACCTGGCCGAATCGGACGTCATCATCTCCGGCGGTCGGGGCCTGAAAAACGCCGAGAACTTCAACCTGCTCATTGCCTGCGCCGGGCACATCAACAACGCCTCCGTGGGCGCCTCACGGGTGGCCGTGGACAACGGCTGGGTGCCCTATGCCATGCAGGTGGGCCAGACCGGGGTCAAGGTAAACCCCAAGGTATACCTGGCCGCGGGCATCTCCGGCTCCATCCAGCACGTTGCCGGCATGAAAACGGCAAAAACCATCATCGCCATCAACACTGACGAGAATGCCGCCATCATGGCCAATTGCGACTATTTTGCCGTGGGGGACCTGTTCGAGATTCTTCCCGAACTGGAAAAGGCGCTGGCGGCGGTCAGACGCCCATAAGGGATGGGTCTCCAGAGACCTGCTATGGAAATAGAGCTGTTTGAAATACGGGATCACCTGTCCCGGTACCGGCCCTTCAGGGATCTGCCGCCGGATGTCCTCGACGATCTCGTGTCGCACATCGACGTCACCTATTTCAGGGCCGGAAAGCCCATTCTCGAATTGGGGCAGGTCAACCACTTCCTGTATTTTATCCGCAGCGGCGCCGTGGAAGTCACCCGCAGCAACGGAGAGCTTTACAACCGTTATGGCGAGGGCGCCTGCTTCGGCCAGTTCGCCCTCATGCGCAACCGGCGCGTGCGCTATCCGGTGCAGGCCATCGAGGATACACTGATCTACCTGATTCCCGACGTCCATTTCCAGCACTTGTGCGAAGAGTTCGACAGCTTTGCCGACCACATGGAAGAGGACCACGGGTCCCGGCTTCGCCAGGCGGTAAACAAGTCCCGAGACGATGCGTTCAATCCCCTGCTGGCGTCACCGGTAAAAAAACTCATCCGTCGGAAAATCGTTACCGCGCCGGCGTCCGTTACCGTCGAAGCGGCGGCGGCCCTCATGACCCGGGAACGGGTGTCGTCTCTGCTGATCGTCGAAGCAACCAAGCCGGCCGGCAGTCAGACCGCGATCGCCGGGTTGATTACCGACCGCGACCTGCGGGCCCGGGTAATGGCCCGGGGGCTTCCGTTGTCAACCCCGGCCCGGGAGGTCATGTCGACCCGCATCACCTGCTGCCGCAGTGACGACTACGCCTTTGAGGCCATGCTCACGATGATGCGCCACAACCTTCATCATCTGCCGGTAATGGAAAAAGGCAGGGCCTTGGGCGTCATCACCGCATCCGACATTGTCCAGTATGAATCCCACGGCAGCATCTTTCTGGTCGGTGAGATCTTCAGGCAACAGGATGTGGCCGGACTCCGGGCGATCAGCGACAAAGTCAGGCGTTCTTTTGTCCACATGGTCAGCGAGGACGCCAGCTCGCACATGATCGGCAGTGCGCTGTCCTTTATCGGGAGCAGCATCTCCCAGCGCCTGCTGCAACTGGGTGAATCCCGGCTGGGCAGCCCGCCGGTCCCTTATTGCTACCTCGTATTGGGATCCATGGCCCGGCAGGAACAATCGATGGTGACCGATCAGGACAACGCCTTCGTTCTCGACGATCACTTCATCGCCCGGCGGCACGACGCCTATTTTGCCGACCTGGCCGCATTTGTCAGCGACGGCCTGGCAGAGTGCGGCTACAGTTACTGTGAGGGCGGCATCATGGGAACCACCCCGCGCTGGCGACAGCCCTTGAAAGCCTGGCAGGCGATGTTCAACGACTGGATCGACCATCCCGACCCGGAGGCGCTGCTGCACTGCTCCATTTTTTTTGACCTGGATGGCATTCACGGTGAATTGGAACTGGCCGATTCGCTCAAGCGGCTGATTCGCCAAAAAGCGCCCGGAAGTCGCAGGTTCCTTGCCCATATTGCCCGCAATGCACTCCTGCGCAGCCCGCCGCTGGGCTTTTTCCGTAAATTTGTCCTCGAACCCAATGGGGCGCACGTGAAAACGTTCGACCTCAAGGAACGCGGCACCGCCCCCATCAGCGACCTGGTGAGGGTCCATGGCCTGGCTTGCGGGTCACCATCGTTGAACACCCTGGAAAGGCTGGCCGACGTGAACGAGACCAACCTGCTTCCGGAAGGCGTGGGCAGCGATCTGACCGATGCCCTGGAGTTTATCGGCATGGTCCGCATTCGCCACCAGGCCAGGCAGATAGAGGCCGGCATCGAACCGGACAACCACGTGGAACCCAAGCGCCTGTCGTCATTCGAGCGCCGGCACCTTCGCAATGCCTTTCAAATTGTCGACAAGGCCCAGGCCTTCCTGCGCTATCGCTACACCGCCGCCGACGGCATCCCGGCCTTCAAATGAAAACAGCGTCCCGGCCATGACCATTTTCAATGCCGACCGGCCTGGCCGAGCCGGCCCGGATAAATCCCATGAAGCCTCCGTTGTCGACTGGCCCGGCCGTTTTGCCGAACTGGCCGCCCGGACCCGTGATCCACGGCTGCGGGCCTACTACCGGCAGCCTCCGGTATCGGCCCGCGCCCCCATTTCCCATGCCCCCCTGATGGCCCTGGACCTCGAAACCACAGGCCTGGACCCCGGGCGGGACGCCATTATCAGCATCGGTTTTATTCCCCTTGACGGCCACCGCATCCACTGCAGCGGGGCAAACAACTGGGTCGTCCGGCCCAGTCTTCCGGTTGAAAAATTTGCCGTGACCATTCACGGCATTACCAACAGCGTGCTGAAGGCCGCCCCCCGACTGGCGGATCGTTTTGAGCCGCTGCTCCAGGCCATGGCCGGAAAAATAATCGTGGTGCACTGCGGGGACATCGAACGCCGCTTCCTCGAGGCGGCCAGCCTGATGATCACCGGCGAATCCCTTGCGTTCCCGGTAATCGACACCATGGCCATTGAAGAAAGAAAGCACCCCCAAAAGCGCCCCGGCCTGTTTCAGCGATGGTTCGGCAACGTCCAGAACCCCTCGCTGAGACTGGATGCATCCCGGGCCCGCTATGGTCTCCCGCCCTACCATCCCCACCATGCGCTCACCGATGCCCTGGCGACCGCCGAACTGCTCCTGGCCCAGCTGCAGGACCAATATTCACCCCGGACGCCGGTTTCAGCGCTTTGGGGATAAGGGGCGATCGATCATTGACGCTACGTCTGAAATGAGATAACGCATTCGGGTCATGACCGTTTAACCCCATGCGACACAGGAAAACCATGATTTCAATAGAAACCACCGATAACTGCACTTTTTTCCGGGTCACCGGTGATGTGACAGCCAACGAGATCATCGTGCAGGCGACCGAATACATGAACGGTGAGCAGACCGACACATCCCTGTGGGATTTTACCCAGGCCACCGGCGTGAAGATTTCCACCGTTGAAATGAAAGGCATTGCCGACAGCCTGAAAAAAATCACCCCGGCCGGAACGACCAGAAAGGTCGCCCTGGTGGGCTCGAAAAGGATCAATATCGGCCTGGGCAAACTTTTCGCCGCGTTTGCCCAGCTGGCCGGAATGCCTTATATCTACAAGGTCTTTCGCGATCTGGACCATGCGCTTGAATGGCTGGCAGACGATTAGCCCAACGACGGGCACGGCCTACAGGCGCCGCGCCTGAACCATGCCGGGCCTCAGCCGGTCGCTGAAAGGCGGGCCGGGAACCGTTTTGCCGTTCTCTTATAGCCCCTTCCCCGTTCAATGCGGCGGCATCATGACCGGGAGGCGTCTTCTGATGCCACGTTTCCCCATCGTCAGCGTGCACCCCTTTTCGAAATAATCGATTCGCCCCAGATTGGGTGTGGATTTCCTCCCCCGGTGCCGCAAAAAATGGATTCCCGGCTGCCCGCACCTCAACTTTCCGTAGTTTTCGAAAAATATTGACAGGTTCGGGCATGTTCATTAAAGACCATTTAATTGCAAATTTGATCAAATTTATAATCAAACAAAGACCCGAAAGAAAAGGATGACCGATGAAACCGTATTTCGAAAAGATGCCGGTATTTGGCAGCCAGCTGAGTGAGGGGATGATAAAAAGTGCCGGTGACAATGCCGACCAGCTGCGTGAGGTCGAAAAGGACGTGGCGGCCGAAGTGGAAAAGGTCAAGCAGGCCGGCTTTCCGGAAGAGAAGATCAATGCCCGCGGCCAGCTGACGGTCTGGCAGCGATTGCGATATCTCGTCGATCCGGGCACCTGGTGCCCCCTTCACACCCTGTACAACCCGGAAGACAATGTCGAGGGCAATACCAACGTCTTTGACGGGCTGGGAAAAATTGCCGGCAAATGGGCGGTGATCATCGGATTCGACAACAAGACCATGGCCGGCGCCTGGATCGCCGGCCAAAGTGAAAACATCCTTCGGGTCACCGATCTTTCCAAGCGGCTGAACATTCCCCTGGTGTGGCTGGTCAACTGCAGCGGCGTCAAGCTGCCGGAGCAGGAAAAATTCTACGCCAACCGCCGCGGCAGCGGAACGCCTTTTTTCCGTCATGCCGAACTGAACCAGACCGGCATCCCGGTGCTGGCGGGCATCTACGGCACCAATCCGGCGGGCGGCGGTTACCAGGGAATCAGCCCCTCGATCCTGTTTGCCCACAAAGACTGCAACATCGCTGTCGGCGGCGGCGGTATTTTAAGCGGGATGTCCCCCAAAGGTTTTTTTGACGTTGACGGGGCCGAGCAGCTCATCTCGGCAGCGCAGCAATTTAAGGTCAAACCCCCCGGATCAACGGCTATCCACCACGACGAAACCGGATTCTTCAGGTACGTCTACGAGACGGAGGAAGGTGTGCTTGACGGAATCCGGGACTACATGAAAGACATGCCGGCGTATGCGCCCAAGTTCTTCCGCGTGGCCAGCCCCAAAGCGCCGCTCTATCCGGCAGACGACCTGTACCACCTGCTGCCCGCCAACCAGAAACGGGCATACTCGTTCGATCAGATTCTGGCGCGGTTGGTTGACGGCAGCGAGCACCTCGAATTTCAGCCGGACAGGGGACCCGAAATCTATGCGGGCCTGTGCAAGATGGACGGCTACCTGGTCGGTGTGATCGGCAATCGCCAGGGATTTCTCAAACCGGACTACCCCGAGTATGCGGACTACCCCGGTATCGGCGGCAAGCTCTACCGCCAGGGGCTGATCAAAATGAACGAGTTCGTGACCCTTTGCGGGCGGGACCGCATTCCCATCGTCTGGTTCCAGGACACCAGCGGCATCGATGTGGGCGACATCGCTGAAAAAGCCGAACTGCTGGGTCTCGGCCAGAGCCTGATATACTCGATCCAGCAGACCGATATCCCGCAGATGCTCATCGTGCTGCGCAAGGGCACCGCCGCCGCCCATTATGTGATGGGCGGACCGACGGCCAATCGCCACAACGCCTTTTCCTTGGGGACGGCGGCGACGGAAATCTACGTCATGCACGGCGAGACCGCGGCGGCCGCCTCCTATTCCCGCCGACTGGTCAAGGAAAAGGCGGCCGGACGAGATCTGAAACCGATCGTGGACAAGATGAACGAGATGGCCAAGGCCTATCACGACAATTCCCGGCCGGTGTATTGCGCCCGCAAAGGCATGGTGGATGAAATCGTCGACCTGAGCCGGGTACGAGACTATCTCAAGGCGTTTGCCGGTTGCGCCTACCAGAATCCCAAATCCATCTGTCCGCAGCACCAGATGATCCTGCCGCGCATCATCAGGGGGTAGGCCCCGGGCCGGAGCCGTCGATCAGTGCCCAGGAAACATCGAGGCGGTGGGGGGTAATGGCGGCCACATGGCCGTCGAACCAGAAGTGATTCACGGGCCAGGGCGTGTCGTCGTAAGCGAGCATCATGCGCGTGTCATCGACGACCGCCGTCACCCGGCAGCGGGACAGGCCGGCCATCCCCCTGCCCACCGCCTTGAGCACGGCTTCCTTGGCGGTCCAGAAGCGGAAAAAATGTCGCTGGCGATCATCGCCGACCAGCCGCCATTCATCCGCATCGGCCACCTTGGCCAGCAGGGCGTCGCTTACCGGGCGGAGGGTCTCCAGGTCCAACCCCACGGGGAACGGGGCGGCCACGCCACCGACGACGTTCGATTTGTGGGTCAGCGACCAGTGGATCCCGTCTACCGGGAGGGGGACCCCCCTTTCGTCCTTGGGCAGGGTGTTCAGGCGAAGACCGCTCCGCCGGCACGACAGGGTCAGGGCGGACCTGGCGAGACGGCTCAGGGCCTGCACCTTGTCGCGGCCCTTCAGATGCCGATCGGTTCTGGATACCGGAAGAATCACCGGGTAGAGAAGCGCTGGGGTTTCGATCATCGAACTCATGGGGTCCTGCCGGTTTCACGCTGGATGGTCAGGGCCATCTCGTAAACCGTTTTCCGGGGCAGGCGGTATTGCCGGGCGATGGTCTTGGAAATGCTGGAAATGCGCGCGCCGGGCTGGGAGAGCGCCTCGCGCAGCAGATCGCCCAGGTCGGCATCCGAGACGGTATCCGCCGCCGGCGCACCGCCCACCAGAAGGGTGCACTCGCCTTTCACCTCGGGACGGCCCGCCAGCACCTTCTGGATGTGAGCGATGCTGCCGCGCATAAATTCCTCGTGCACTTTGGTCATCTCGCGGGCCAGGACGGCCTGCCGATCCCCCATGACCGATCGGAGTTCTTCAAGGAACCCGGCCACACGCCGTGGCGATTCGTAAAAAACAAGGGTCCGGGATTCAGCGGCCAGGGATTCCAGCCATTCCCGCCGTTTGCCCTTTTTTTTGGGGGCAAAACCCAGGAATACGAAGGCATCCGTTGGCAGACCCGATGCACTCAGGGCCGTGACCACCGCAGACACGCCGGGAATCGGAAATATGTCCAGGCGGTGCGCCACTGCCGCACACACCAGCCGGTAGCCGGGATCGGAAACCGACGGGGTACCGGCATCGGACACCAGGGCAACGGCCGCGCCGGATTGTATCTTGGCAATCAATTCCGGGGTGCGATGGTGTTCGTTATGCTCATGGCAGGAAATCAGAGGCGTGTCGATGCGATAGCGCGACAGCAGCCGACGGGTGTGGCGGGTATCCTCGGCGGCAATCAGATCCACGCCGTCCAGGGTGTGGATGGCCCGCAGGGTGATATCCTCCAGGTTGCCGATGGGGGTGGCCACCACATAGAGCCCGCTGGGGCAACGAGACGGTTCCCGGTCATCCGTAGGCAAGGGAAAAGGCATTTTTCACGACCTCGATGTCGGTTTGTCCCGTGGCGGTGTCAATGGCCACCACGTCAAAGCGGGCCCGGGCATCGACCTGGCCGGATCGTTTCAGGTAGTCCAGGGCGGTCATGGAGATCTTGCGCTGCTTGGCCGGCGTGACGGCCCCTTTGGGGCTGCCGAACCGGCTGGAAGAGCGCGCCTTGACCTCAACGAAAACGATGGTGCCCTTCTCCCTGGCGATGATGTCAATCTCACCGACGGTGGATCGATAATTGGTTTCGAGGATACGATACCCCGTCCGCTTGAGAAACTCCGCGGCCAGCCGTTCGCTCCGTTTGCCGAATTGTTGGTGTCGGTTAAGCATCGGTAAGCCTACAGGTGCTCCCGGACCCCCTTGAAGGTCCGCCGGTGGACGGGGCAGCATCCGAGGCGCGCGATGGCCGCGCGATGGCTCCGGGTTGGATACCCCTTGTGCTGGCCAAATCCGAATTCGGGAAAAAGGGCGTCCACCTGCGCCATGATGCGGTCCCGGGTAACCTTGGCCACAATCGAAGCGGCGGCAATGGAAATGCTCAGTGAATCCCCTTTTTTGATGGCCTGCTGGGACAGATCCGAGGCGATGGTGAAAATGCCGTCGATCAGCAGGTGATCGGGCCGGGGCCGCAGGTTGGCCACCGCCATGGCCATGGACCGCAAGGTGGCCTGCAGGATATTGACGCGGTCGATCTCGGCCGGGTCCACCACACCGATGCCGATGGCGCCGGCAGTGGCATACAACCGGTCGTAAAGGCGGTTTCGCCGGGCCGGGGTCAGCTTCTTGGAGTCGTCGATGCCTGGAAGGTCGACCCCGTCGGGCAGTATCACTGCGGCCGAAACGACGGGACCGGCCAGGGGACCCCGGCCGGCCTCATCAATGCCTGCAATAATTTTATGGCCCGTGTCGCGGGCTTTTTTTTCAAATGCCCAGAGATCTGATACCATGTGATCCGACCATTTGCCGGTTCGTCGACGAACCGGTGGCATTGCCCATGGGCTGGTAAAGTCGTTGCCGACGATTTAGCTGAATCGTCGCTCCCTGATCCTGGCGGCTTTTCCCCGCAGTTTGCGCAGATAGTAAATCTTGGCCCGCCGGACCCGGCCGCGGGAAACCACTTCCACACGGTCGATGATCGGTGAATTCGTGGGGAAGACCCTTTCCACACCCACGCCGTAGGACACCTTGCGGACCGTGAAGGTGGCATTGGCCAACCCTTTTTTCTTGCTGATGACAACCCCCTGGAAGGCCTGGATACGTTCTTTGTTTCCTTCACGGATCTTCACGTAAACGGTGACGGTGTCGCCTGCGGTGAAGTCGGGCAGATCCATGCGAATCTGCTCTCTTTCAATGTTCTTGATGGTTTCCATTATAGCTCCCGATATTGATGTTAACAATTGACAGTTTCGTAAGCAGGTCGATATCTGCGTTACGCGTCATGCCCCGTGTCTGTGGCGCACAGCCACCATCCCTCGTTGGATGGAACCTGCACCCCTTGATTTCGAACTGCTTTCGAAACCGTCTGAAAGGTGACGGTATACCCATTCCAAATGATCACTCCGGTCGGCCCAGCAGCCGATCCAGAATGATGGACACCGCCGACCGGACGGACAGATGATTGTAAGTTCCCGCTCCGACCAACGGGTCCAGCCGGTAATCCGCTTCGGCCATGAATGTGCCGGCAAGGCCCCATGCCGTGCCGAATGCCAGGATGTGAGGCACCGGATCGGCCAGCAGCCCGCGCAGCCGCGAGTAAGACAGGCTGTCCGCGTGACGCCTGGCAGAGGTCGCCACCGTTTTGGGCCGGCGCCCTTCCACCTCAGCGATATCGGCAATCGCCTCGGCGAATGTGGTGCTGACCTTTACACGTTCAAGGGCCTGCTGCCGTTTGGGATTGTACGCCCTCCCCACACCGGCGGTCCAGTGGTGGAGAATCCGGTCGACCAGCACCTTCTGGTCCTCCAGCGGGGTGATCACGTAGTACCCTTTGACCCCGTAGGTCCGGCACACCCTGGCGATGTCGTGCAGGTCCAAATTGGTAACCGCCGAAGCGATCGTCTCCCCGTTCTTGTCGATCACCGGATAGTGAATCAGGGCGACGTAAAGCCGCTTAGCCGGTAAGCCGGTCAATGTTCTGTCGCCATTTCAACAGTATTGCGCGTTCCTCAGGGGTAAAATCCCTGTGCACCAAAAGATCCGGCCGCTTCAACACGGTCCGGATCAAGGCGGTTTCCCGGCGCCACCGGTCGATCTCCCGGTGATTCCCCGAAAGCAGGACATCGGGCACCGGTTCATCGTTGAAAGTCGGCGGCCGCGTGAAGTGCGCGTGCTCCACGAGGCCGTCGCTGAATGTGTCGTTTCCTGCAGAGGCCTCGTTGCCCAGCACCCCGGGAATCAGTCGGGCCACCGCATCGATCACCACCATGGCCCCCAGTTCGCCACCGGTGAGCACGAAATCACCGATCGAAACCTCTGCATCCACGTACCGGTCGACAAACCGTTCATCCACGCCTTCGTAGCGGCCGCAGACCAGGATCAGTTCCCCGGCGGTTGCCAGCGATTCGGCCAGCGCCTGGTCAAACCGCTTCCCCTGTGGCGAAAGCAGCAGCGTCATGGCGGCCGGCATCCGCTTCCGGGCGTGTTTCAAGGCTGCGGCCAGCGGTTCAGGCTTCATCACCATGCCACAACCGCCGCCGTAGGGCCGGTCATCGGTGACCCGATGCCGTCCACTGGCATGGTCCCGGATATTGATGGTGTCTGGGCGGATCTTTTGTTCCTGAACCGCCCGCCGGATAATGCCGTGGTCCCAGAACGGCGCGAACAGTTCAGGGAAAAGGGTCAGTACGCAAACCTTCATGGCGCTGTCAGCAGTCCTGTAACCCTTCCGGCAGTTCCACGACCATGGTCTTGCCCGCGATGTCGATGCTGAGGACCACATCGCCGACGGCGGGAATCAGCAACTCCCGGGGCCGCCCGTCGACGTCTCCCTTGACCACGTATACATCGTTGCCCGGTGTGGGAATCACCCCGTCGAGGCTGCCGAGACGGGATCCGGCGGGGTCGTAAACATCGAGACCCACCAGGTCGGTCCAGTAGTAGGTGTCCGCTTCCAGAGCCGGCAGCCGTGACCTTTCTACGAAAAGCGAAGCTCCCACGAGGTCCTCGGCCTGGTTCCGGTCGGTGACCGATTCCAGGCCCATGAGCAGTGCGCGCCCATGGGGTTTGACCCATTGAACCGCAAGGGTGGCGACCGTTCCGTCGGGCAGGGTCAGCATGATGCCTTCCCCGATCCGGTAGAGTGCCGTCGATTCAGCGTAGGAGTGGACCTTTACCCCCCCGCGAATACCGTGGGCCCCCGTGACCCGGCCCACCAGAACGAGATCATCCTCGGGCGCCATCGATCTACTCGATGATCTCGAGGACGGATCGTTTCTTGATTTTGGCGGAGGCCGCGCTCAAAAGGGTCCGCATGGCCCGTGCCGTCCGTCCCTGCTTGCCGATGACCTTACCCAAATCCTCTTTTGCCACTTTCAATTCAATGACGGATGTCTGGTTGCCCTCGATCTCCTCAACAGAAACCTGGTCGGGAAAGTCCACCAACTCCTGCGCAATGAATTTGATCAGCTCTTTCATAGCTCCATCTCCTTTGATGCGGCTGAGAATCGGGTCCGGCGCCATCCGTTATTCCGCAGCGGAAAAAACACCTTCACGCTTCAGGATCGACCGCACCGTATCGGTAGGGGTCGCCCCCTGGCCGATCCAGTATTTCACCCGATCTGCGTCCAGAACCACTTGCACCGGATCCTGAAGAGGATTGTAAGTGCCCAGTTTTTCGATAAAACGACCGTCCCTGGGGCTGTCATTGTCGGCTGCCACGATCCGGTAAAACGGTCTTTTTTTTGCCCCGTGCCGGGCCAGTCTGATTTTCACTGCCATGGTTGCTCTCCTTTAAAAGGGCAGCATGCCGCGGCCTAATCCGCGCATGCCGCCTTTATTTATTTTTTTCATCATTTTCATCACCTGCGCATAATTTTTGAGCAGGCGGTTAACGTCCTGAACCCGGGTGCCGCTGCCCGCGGCGATTCGCCTGCGCCGGCTCCCGTTGATAATCCCGTATTGGCGTCGTTCCCGTGGCGTCATGGAATTGATGATGGCCTCGATGTGGACCAGTTCCTTCTCGTCCACCTGCAGATTTTTCATCTGTTTCATCTTTCCCATACCGGGAATCATGCCCAGAATGTCCGTCAGGGATCCCATTTTGCGGATCTGACGCATCTGGTCGCGGAAATCCTCCAGGGTAAACTGGTTTTTGCGCAGCTTTTTTTCTAGCTCGACGGCCTGTTTTTCGTCCACCACCTCCTGGGCCTTCTCGATCATGGTGAGGACGTCGCCCATGCCGAGAATCCGCGAGGCCATGCGATCCGGATGAAAGGCTTCCAGTTCGCTGAGTTTTTCACCCACACCGATATACTTGATGGGCTTGCCGGTAATGGATCGGATGGACAGGGCCGCGCCGCCCCTGGCGTCACCATCCATTTTGGTGAGCACCACGCCACCGACGTCCAGCCGCTCATCGAAGGACTTGGCGATGTTGACCGCATCCTGGCCGGTCATGGCATCGGCCACCAGCAGGATGTCCGTGGGCTTCACCGATGACCGGATGCGGGACAGTTCATCCATCAGTTCGTCATCGATGTGAAGCCGACCGGCCGTATCCAGCAAAAGGGTGTCGCAGCCCGCCTTCTGGGCCGCCACCCGGGCATCCTGGCATATTTTCACCGGGTCCATGTCCGGTGTGGAATCGAAAACCGGCACCCCCAGCTGGCCGCCCAGCGTCTTCAGCTGGTCAATGGCCGCAGGCCGGTAAACGTCCGCCGGCACCAGGTAAGGCTGCTTGCCGGTTTTTCTCAGCATCACCGACAATTTGCCTGCCGTGGTGGTTTTACCCGATCCCTGCAGGCCCACCAGCATCACCGCGACCGGTTTTTCTCCGGACAGGTTAAGCTCCTGATGGGTCTCCCCCATGAGCCGGGTCAGCGATTCGTTGACGATCTTGACCACCTGCTGGCCGGGGGTCAGGCTGCCCATGACCTCCTGTCCGAGTGCACGCACCTTGATGTCGGCCACCAGCTGTTTGACCACCTGATAGTGAACATCGGCCTCCAGAAGGGCCATACGCACCGCCCGCAGACCATCGGCAATATTCTTTTCAGAAAGTTTGCCCTGCCCCTTGAGCTGCTTGAAAACCGAATTTAGCTTGTCGCTGAGCGTGTCAAACATGACATTCCACCGGCATATAAACTAAAACCTTGAAAATAGATTTTTTTAAATGGTATGTCAAGGCATAAAAAGGGGGCCAAAAGGCCCCGGATCTTTGGGGAATCAGATGGCGCGGCCACGTGAATCCCCGACCATTCCATCAATCACCCCAAAACAATGCGGACCGGCCGACAAATCCGGCCCGTGGATCCCACATCATGGCCACAATATCAAGCAAAATCGACATCAAGGATCTGTCCAGGGAGCAGTTGACCGATTGGCTGACCCACCGTGGCCAGCGCCCCTTTCGTGCCGACCAGATAAGAAGGTGGATCTACCTGCGTCAGACCGACCGGTTTGACGACATGACCAACCTGGGAAAGCCGCTGCGGGCGGACCTTGAAGCCGCCTTCGCCAACCCACGCCTGCAGGTGGACGAAGAAGCGACGTCACAGGACGGTTCGCGCAAGCTGCTGTTCCGGCTGCCCGATGGCCACCATATTGAAACGGTGATCATCCCCGAAAAAAGCCATTACACCCTGTGCATCTCCAGTCAGGTGGGGTGCAGCCAGGGCTGCCGGTTCTGCATGACGGCCAGGGGCGGATTGGTGCGCAACCTGTCAGCCGGCGAGATCATCTCCCAGGTGCGTGATGTCCAGCAGCGGGTAAGGGCGGAAGGCGGCCTGGATCTGACCAACATCGTCTTCATGGGCATGGGGGAGCCGCTGGCCAACTACCGGAATGTGGTCCAGGCCCTGGAAGTCATCACCGACGGCGATTTCGGCCTCAAGATATCCAGCCGCCGCGTCACCGTTTCCACGGCGGGCCTGGTTCCCCGGATGGCGGATCTGGGCCGTGACACCCGGGCCAACCTCGCCGTCTCCCTCAATGCCACCGATGACGACACCCGAACCCGGCTGATGCCCATCAACCGCAAATACCCCCTCGCCGATCTGATGGCGGCCTGCCGGCGTTATCCCCTGCCGCCACGGCGAAAAATCACCTTCGAATACATCCTGATGAAAGGCGTCAACGACAGCATGGACGATGCCCGGCGCCTGGTGAAACTGCTTCGGCCCATCAAGGCCAAGGTCAACCTGATTCCCTTCAACGAACACCCCGGCAGCGATTTCATGCGTCCGGACCCGGCCCGGATCATCCGTTTCCAGGAGTTTCTGGCCGGTCACCACTACACCGCCATCGTTCGCCACAGCAAGGGCCAGGATATCGGTGCCGCCTGCGGCCAGTTGCGGGCAAAGCTGAAAAGGGAAGCCGGCGGTCCGGGGTCCGAAAACTGAAGTCAGAGGTCCGAAGACAGGCGCCTGACGGCAGAAGCCCGAATACCGATTTCAGTCTGGCCGCCAGCCATCGGACATCCGTCTTCCGTCCTCAGTCATCGGTCTCGATTTAAATCAGATAGCGTTTGTTTTCGGCCGTCGGAATACCCAGCACCATCACCTGCCGGCGCCGGCCGCCCGTCTGCACGCTTACCGCCACCGGTTCATGGTTGGGCGCCTTGCTGTAGCCGGCACAGATACCGGCTGCCAGCAGGGTCATCGCTTCGCTGCCGCCGCCGGGCATCACCACCAGCGGACCGGGAAATTTTTCCACTTTAAGCACCGTGTCGCGATTCGTATCGATGCAGCGGCTGATCCCTTCGTTGTCCGACTGGGTACGGCCCACAACGATCTTGGTCTGATCGTCCAGGCGCATGTGCCGGCCGAAGTTGAGCAGGTTGAGGTCCTTTTCCGGATACCTCTCCTGGTGGTCGAACAAATCCCTGAGCCGGCGGCTGAAGATCTTGTCGGTCAGCAGGCACCCGCCGGCCGGTGCCGGGAAATCGGTCACCCCGAACTGGTCGGCCAGCTGAAGCTGCCGTTTTCGGGACCGGCCGGTGATGTCCAGCAGCCGCTCCCGGTCCACCAGGCCCTCCCGTTCCGGGATCGTCTCGGGCATATTTTTGGCCGAGAGCGGCCTGAGGATATATCCGTCATATCCGGAGTGCTTTTCCACATAACGCAGGGAGGTGCGGGTCTGGCTCATGGGCCGCTGCCCCAGCACTTCACCGGAAAAAAGAAAGTCGAACCCCTGTTCGGTCATGATCTCGCCGGCCAGGCGAAACATCAGCGTATGGCAGTCCATGCACGGGTTCATGTTCTTGCCGAATTTGACCGACGGGGACCGCATCATTTCCAGATACACGGGGGTGATCTTTCGCACCATCAACGGAACACCGGTGTGTTTCGAGGCTTTTCTGGCCTTGGCCGATGAAAAAAAGGGCGTCTCAAACGACACCCAGTGCACCTGGACCCCCTGTTGCCGGAGCACCAGGGCACTCAAAATACTGTCCAGTCCCCCGGAACACAGACCGAGGGCACGAACGATCCTGGCTTCAGACATATTCACCTTTCTATGGTTATCGATACAGCGGCACCCGCCTGTTTCATCAGGGTAAAGATGCATTCCGCGCCTGTCAAGCAGCGTCGCTGTCGTTTCCGGGTCAGGCGCACAACAGGCGTCGCCGCCACCTGACGGGCCATCGGTTCTGTACGAAGAAAACCCAAAAAGCAAGCTTGCGGCACCCTGAATACGGTTTAGGCCTTGACGAAATACATAACAGCTATGATATAGCTTTTTCCAAGAGAATGAGGCCCGGAAGCAGAAATCGGAACCGGACCTTGGTCTTCGGCCTGACAACCTGATTTTCCCCGGGAGCGACATATGAAACATGACATCCGCCTGACGGTCAACGGCGACACTTACACCCTGGCCGTGGAGCCCTGGCGCACCCTCAACGAGGTGCTGCGCGAGGACCTGAACCTGACGGGGACCAAACTGGGCTGCGGTTCGGGAGACTGCGGTGCCTGCACGGTCATGGTGGACGGCAGGAGTATCAGCTCCTGCCTGACCCTGGCCGTGGAAATGGACGGTAAAACGATTCTCACCGTAGAGGGGCTGGCCCCCTCCGGCGAATCGCTTCACCCCATCCAGGAGGCGTTCATCGAGAAGGGGGCCATCCAGTGCGGATTCTGCACCCCCGGCATGGAAATCTCCGCCCTGAATCTGCTGACAGCCAACCCGTCTCCCAGTGACGCCCAGATCCGATCGGCCATCTCCGGCAACCTCTGCCGATGCACGGGATACAATAAAATCGTGGATGCCATCGCCGAGGCCGGCCGGCAGATGAAACCCCACGCCAAGGTCAGGAGGTAACGGCCATGCCAGTACCCCGATTCGATTTTATCGCCCCCGCAACGGTGGACCAGGCGGTCGCCGTGCTCGCCAAGGGCGGCAGGGACACCCGGGTCATGGCCGGGGGCACCGACCTGCTGGTCAGGATTCGCCACCGCATGCTTTTCCCCAAACGCATCGTCAGCCTGAAGCGCATCCCCGGGCTGGATACGATCACCTTCGATAAAAACCGCGGGCTGACCATCGGCGCCACGGCCCTGCTGGCCGATGTGGCCGCCCACCCGAAGGTCCGGCGGTATTATCCCACCATTGCCGAGGCCGCCGGGTCCACGGCCAATGTGCAGGTCCGCAACATGGGCACCGTGGTCGGCAACCTGTGCAATGCCTCCCCGTCGGCGGACAACGCCCCCACCCTCATGGCCATGGCGGCCTCGCTGCACATCGCCGGGCCCGGGGGCAGCCGGACCATGGCGCTGGATCAATTTTTTCAGGGACCCGGCCTCAACGCCCTGGCGCCCGGTGAAATCGTCACCGCCATCCGCGTCCCCCGCCCCCCGGCCGGAAGCGGCACGGCCTACCACAGCCTCTCCCAGCGGGGCAAGCTGGACTGTTCGGCCGTGGGGGTGGGCGTCATGGTGGTTCTCGAAGGGCAGCGCTGCACGGGCGCGCGGCTGGTCGTCGGCGCCTGCGCCCCGGTACCCATGCGCACCCACGGTGCCGAAGGGCTGCTGATCGGGCAGCCGATGACCGATGCCATCATACGAAAGGCGGCCGGGGCGGCATCGGAAGAAACCTCGCCCATCACCGACGTCCGGGCCAGCGCCCCGTATCGCTGGAAGATGGTGACCGTGCTCACCATCCGCGCCCTGACCGACGCCCGGAAAATGGCCCGGCGCAGGCAGTAGGAACCGAACCCATCCTATCCAAGCAAAGGATTTCCCATGAACGCGCATCGCATCATCGGAAAAGACATCCCCCGGGCCGACGGCCGGGCCAAGGCCACCGGCCAGGCCATTTATGCCGACGACATCAAATTGCCGGGCATGCTTTACGGCAAACTGCTCAGAAGCCCCTTGCCCCACGCCCGCATCCTGGCCATCGACACCCGCAAAGCAGCGGCCCTGCCCGGCGTGCATTGTGTCATTACCGGTCAGGACATCCCCCGGGTCACTTACGGCAACTGGCGCCTGTTTCCCGGCACTCAGGACGAATACGCGCTGGCAGTGGACAAAGTACGCTTCATCGGCGACGAGGTGGCCGCCGTGGCCGCCGTGGACCGGGAAACCGCCGAAGCCGCCCTGGAAGCGATCACGGTTGAATACGAAGAGCTCCCCGGATCCTTCGATGTGGCCGCATCACTGGCCGACGGCGCGCCGGTCATCCACGAGGCGTCGCCCACCAATATCAGCATCGACCGCAAGATTGCCTATGGGGACATCGAGGCCGGCTTTGCCGCCTCGGACTATGTGCGCGAGGACACCTTCACCGTTCACGCGGTGAGCCACGCCTACATGGAGCCCTGCGCATGCGTGGCCCAGAGCGACCTGGACGGCCGCATTACGCTGTGGACCTCCACCCAGACCCCCTATATCGTGCAATGCCTGCTGGCATCGACCCTGAAGATGCGCGAAAACGACATCCGCGTCATCAAGCCCACGGTGGGCGGCGGGTTCGGCGGCAAGATGGAACTGCGGCCCTGGGAGTTCTGCGCGGCCTTCATGGCGCGCCGGACCGGGCGGCCGGTTAAATTCACCCTCACCCGCGAAGAGGAACTGGCCTACGGGCGCCGGCGCCACCCCATGACCGTCCGTTCCAGGGTGGGCTTCAAAAGCGACGGCACCCTGGTGGCCAAGGACCTGCACATCTACCTGGACGGCGGCGCTTACAACGCCATGGGGCCCACGGCCACCTTCCTGTCGGGCAACTTCGGGGCCATGCTCTACCGCTACCCCAACTACCGCTACCTGGGTGAGCACGTTTACACCAACAAGCCGCCGGCCAGCGCCATGCGCGGTTTCGGTGCGCCCCAGACCCTCTTTGCCGCCGAGACCCAGATGAACATGGCCGCCGAAGAGCTGGGCATCGACCCCATCGCCATCCGGCTGAAAAACGCCATGGTTTCCGGTGACGAATTGCCCGGCGTGGCCACCATCAGCTCCTGCGGGTTCATCGAATCCCTGAAGGAGGTGCGGCGCATCAGCGGCTGGTCCCGCAAACGCAAGGGGCTGAAGACGGGCCGGGGGGTGGGCATCGGCTGCTACAGTTTCATCTCCGGGGGCGTTTTCAACTGGTTCAACACCCAGTATCCGTTTTCTGCCGCCGAGGTGCGTGCCTTCGACGACGGCACCGTGCACCTGCTCACCATGGCCTCGGACATCGGCCAGGGATCGGACACGGTGCTCAAACAGATCCTGGCCGAAACCCTGGGCCTGACGATGGCGGACATCCGCCTGACGGCCGCCGACACGGCCATGACCCCCCAGGCGGACCTGGGCACCTGGGGTAGCCGGGTGACCCTCATGGCCGGCAACGCCGTGCTGGATGCCGCCCAAAAAATAAAGGAACGGCTGGCCGGCGCCGTTTCGGCGCGCTTCGACCTCAACGTGATCTTCGATATCGAATTTGCCGACGGGCGGGTGTTTGCGGCAGGCAAGCCGGACCGGGGGATGACGTTTGGCGAGGCGGTGGCCTTTGTCCAGAAGACCCAGCGGGGCGAACCGCTGGTGGCCCGGGGCTCCTATACCCCCCGGGGCAAGGGGCTGGTCAGCCCGGCCTTCAGCTTCGGCGCCCAGGTGGCCGAGGTTGCGGTGGACACCGATACCGGCCAGATCCAGGTGGAGAAGATGTGGACCGCCCACGACTGCGGCACCGTGCTCAACCCCATGTCCGTGGAAGGCCAGCTGGAAGGCTCCGTGCACATGGGACTGGGGTACGCCCTCTCCGAGCAGTTCGTCATGGAGGGCGGCAAAACATTGAATGCGAACTTTCTGGACTACAAGATCCCCAACGCCGCGGACATGCCGCCGGGCGAGTCGGTGTGCATCGAGACCTTCGAACCCGAAGGCCCCATGGGCGCCAAGGAAGCCGGTGAAGGGCTGGTTTCCCCCACGGCACCGGCCATCGCCGAAGCCGTTTTCCATGCCACCGGCTACCGGTGCAGGGACCTGCCCATCACCCCGGAGAAGGTGCTCAAGGGCATAGGGAAACTATAGGACGGAGGTGGATAGCCTGTAGGCTGTAGGCTGTAGGCTGTAGGACGGCCACCGACGTCGGATGTCGGTCATCCGCCTACCGACCTCAGTCCTCAGTTCTCCGGATGATGGCCATCTGTTTTCCTACAGCCTAAACCGCTACAGCCTCTGCCCCTTATCTTTTCCCCCACTTGGGCGTCAGTTCCACCTGAAAGGTGTGCCCCAGCACCTCGGCGATGGCATAAATGCTGTTGTGAAACCGTGCATAGGTCATCGCCAGGCCGATGATGCCCGCCAGGATCTGCAGCGACTCCAGGTCCTGATCCGACACTTTCCAGGGCTCGAAGTGGTAGAGGCGAAGCACGCCGACCACCTCGCCGAGGTGGTCGATGGGCAGGGACACGATGGCGGCGATCCCCTCTTTGCGGGCCTCGTCCGGATATTGCAGGCTCTTGTTCTTTTTACTGATGTCCGCGATCACCACCGGGTTGCCCTGAAAGGTTTCGTTGATGCTTTTGGGCGTGTTCAGCGGCCCTTTGGTCAGGTACTTGGCGGAAAGGCCGAAGCTGGCCAGAATCTCCAGTTCCTCGGTAACGGCATTGAGCACGAAAATGGCGCAGCCCTTGATGTCGAGGCCGGCGGTGAGCAGTTGCGCCAGGTGGTTGGTCATCACATCCAGGTCTTCGCTGTGGGCAACGGACCGCGTCACGGCCTTGAAGATGTCGATATTGATCCTGTTTTCAGATGCCATATCCTCCTCCTTTCAGGTGGCAACGCAGATGGTGACGCCGCGCAGTGCCGTCACCACGCGGGCATAGATGCTTCGGGTGAAAAAGTGGGTCACCTTGCCCGCGCCCCGGCTCAGCACCAGCACGTTGGCGCCGGCCACCCTCTCCACGATCTCCTCGGCCGCGCTCTTGACCCTTTTTTTGAACACGCAGGTAACGGCGTCGGGGTCAAAACCGTTCTCCACCAGCAGATCCCCCACGGCCTTCAGGGCCGCCTCCTTCTCTTTGAGTTCCGTCACCAGGTAGGTCATGCCGCTTCTCATCTTCACATTCTCCGGACTGGCGGTCACATCGATCTCCGGGAGCGGGGTGTATGCGTGAAAAAGGGTAACACTGGTGTCCCCGTGCCCGGCAAATGCATCGATGGCAAAACGGATGGCCTTTTGATCGTTGGGTGAATAATTGTAGGGCAGCAGTATCCGAAACGTTGCCATGGCGCCCTCCTTTCCTGTTGAAAAGGGTTGTTGGTCGGCCGCGTAACCGAAAGCGGTAGCGGGCACATGCTGCTGGCGCAGGCCGAATGACAGGGTGCAGATCGGACGACTTCTGAAAATGGGCAGGAACGTCAGGTCCGGGAAGGAACGCTGAACATCCGCATCGACAGCGGCGGTTGGACGGGACGATTCATATCGGCTTTACCATCAATGCTAAAATGGTCCCGGGGCGCTGTCAAACAAAAAAGGATGCCCCGACGGCATCCTTTTCCGGAGGTACCCGACAGGCGGGGACCATTTCTCTTAAGCGGACAGTTTCTCTACCTTCACGGCGCTGACCTTGAACTCCGGAATTTTCGCCAGGGGATCGAAGGCCTCCGAACTGGTCAGCACGTTGGTCGGATTTTCCCCGAAATGGATGGGCAGAAACAGGGTCCCGGGTTTCAGGGAGGCGCTGATCCTGGCCGGCGCTTCCATGCGGCCCCGCCGCGACGCGAGCACCAGCACATCCCCCTCCGCCACGCTCAGCGCCTCGGCGTCTGCCGGGCTGATGGAGACGTAACCGGTGGTCTGTTCCACATCCAGATGGGGAGAAATACGGGTCATGGTGCCGGTATGAAAATGGGCAAACATGCGGCCGGTGGTCAGGAAAAAGGGGTACTCCGCATCGGGCATTTCCGCCGGGGCCAGGTAGTCAACGGCGTGAAATTTTCCCTTGCCCCGGGCGAACTGGTCCTTGTGCAGGTAGGGGGTTCCCGGGTGGTCGCGGTCCGGGCAGGGCCACTGCAGTCCGTCCAGGCCCATGCGGTCGTATGTCATGCCGGCATAGCTCTTGGGCGTCAGGGAGGCCATCTCGTCGAAGATGGCCTGCGGGTTGTCATAGCGCATCTCATAACCCATGGCCGTCGACAGGCGGCTGATGATCTCCCAGTCGGGCAGGGTGTCGCCGAGGGGCTCGACGGCTTTTTGGATGCGCATGCAGCGGCGTTCCGTGTTGGTGAAGGTACCTTCCTTTTCAGCCACGGCGGCGGCCGAAAAAACCACATCGGCCACCTGGGCGGTTTCCGACAGGAACAGGTCCTGAACCACGAGGAAGTCCAGTTTTTTAAGGGCCTCGTTGAGGTGGTTCCAGTCCGGGTCGCTCAGTTTGGGGTTTTCGCCGATCACGAAAAGCCCTTTCAGCCGGCCGTCGAGAATGGCCGGAATCATATCCGTAATCGTCAGTCCCGGACTGTCGGAAAGCGGTACGCCCCATGCCGTTGAGAATTTCTCACGCACCTGGGGATCGGCCACCGGCTGGTAGCCGGTCATCACGTTGGGCAGCCCGCCCATGTCGCAGGCGCCCTGGACATTGTTCTGCCCGCGCAACGGGTTCACCCCGCCGCCGTGCACGCCAACGTTGCCGCAGAGCATGGCCAGGTTGCAGCAGGATTTGACGTTGTCCACGCCGGTGGTGTGCTGGGTGATGCCCATGGCATAGAGCAGGGTGGACGGGCTGCGGGTGGCGTAAAGCTCGGCCATGCGTTCCAGATCCCGGGTGTCCACCCCGGTGATCTCCGCGACCCTGGCCGGCGTGTACGTCTTGATCACGGATGCCATGGCCTCATAGTCTTCGGTGCGCTGGGCGATGTAGGTGTCGGCCTGCCAGCCGTTTTCGATGATGATGTGCATCATGCCGTTCAACAGGGCCACGTCGCTGCCCAGCCGGTGGTTGACGGCCACGTCGGCGAAACGGGACAGCTGAATGTTCCGCGGATCCGCCACGATGAGCTTGGCGCCGCGTTCTCTGGCCCTGAAAATACGCCGGGCGATCAACGGATGGCAGGCGGTGGTGTTGGACCCGATCACAAAAATGCACCCCGACGATTCAATCTCGGCAATGGAGTTCGTCATGGCTCCGCTTCCGAAGGCGGCGGCCAGCCCGGCCACCGTGGAGGCATGTCAGAGACGGGCGCAGTGATCGACGTTGTTGGTGCCCAGCACGGCCCGGGCAAACTTCTGGGCCAGATAATTTTCCTCGTTGGTCACCTTGGCCGACACCAGTACCCCCACGGAATCCGGTCCGTGCTCGTCGATGATGGCACGGAAGCGGTCGGCGGCCACGCCGATGGCTTCATCCCAGCCGGCCTTGATGAATCGGCCGAAAGTCTTCACCAGCGGCTGTTTCAAACGCAGGACGCTGTTCACATGCTCGTGCAGGTTCCAGCCTTTGATGCACAGTTTGCCCTGGTTGACCGGATGGGTTTTCATGGGCAGGGTGCTGACGATCTGGCCATCGATGACTTCAAACAGGACACCGCATCCGGTGCCGCAATATGAACAGACGGAGGGGACGAACTTGCACTGCATGGTGCACTCCTTTGGTTAATGTCCGATATATAAAAAGACTGAACCGCCGACTGATGGGCGCGTGTTACACCCTCGCCGCCACTAGTTCGCTAAATCGGCGTTTTTCATCGGTTTCGGTTCCAGCGTGACCGTCTCTCCCAGGATGCTGAAGGGCGACTGGTCGGCGGTGGATCCGGTTTCGTAGTCAAAAACGGTTTTGACGATCTCGTTGACCTTGCGGTAGAGCAGGCGCAAGGGGATGTCCACGGGGCAGGCATCCTCGCACAGCCCGCAGTCGATGCAGCGCCCGGCCATATGCACGGCCCGCACCAGATGAAATATCGGCACCTCCGGCGGCAGGGCGCCTTTGCCGATCAGGTCGCCATGCTCCAGGCTGCACTCTTTGCAGAAACAGACCGGACAGATGTTCCGGCAGCCATAACACTTGATGCATTTCTGGAATTCATTCATCCACCGGGACAGACGCTCCGGCGGATCCATCTGTTCCAGATCCCCGGGGCACAAGGTGTTGTCCACACCGGTCTTCTGTTTCAGCGGCGCCGGTTTCTCGGGCTCCAGGTAGGAGCAGTCCCCGTGGGGCTTGAGGTTCGACGGGCAGCAGTTGACATTGACCGTCTTGATATGGTCCGGTTTGAGCTGATTCCAGACATAAAGAACGTTCAGGGCCCGCTGGTTGCAGTCCCGGGCCAGCATTCCGATTTTGATGTCTGGATCGATGGCGGCGATGTGGGTGGCCATCTTTTCCAGGGAATAACGCGCCGGCCCGTCGACCAGGTCATCCACTGCGTCAAGATCGTCTTTGGTGAAGCTGCAGGGCAGCGGATGGCCCATGACCATTTTGTAACCCAGAAAGAGGTCGACGATGCCCTCTTCAAGCCACCGTTTGACTTTGGCTTTCATTGATTGCCTCCTTGGTCATTCCGGCGCCGTCCGGCCGCGCCAATGGCGTGTTGTTGGCTAAATCGGCGTTTTTCGCCAGTGACGCGGCAGGCAAAAGGCCCGCCATCGCCGCATTCGCCCCCGCAAGCGGATTGGGGCCCAGGGATCGGATTTTCTCCGTAAAGGCAGACACCACCTGGACGAATTTCTGGGCTTCGGCCGAGGAAATCCATTCCAGATGCACACGGCCGTCAAGGCCCATGAAAGTGAGCAGTTCCTGGAGAAAGGTGATCCGTTTAACCGTCATGTGATTACCGTACAGGTAATGGCAGTCGCCGATGTGTCAACCGCCCACCAGGATCCCGTCGGCCCCGTCCTGCAGCGCCCGCAGAATATGGTGGGGCGATACGGTGGCCGAGCACATGACCCGGATGGCGCGCACGTTGGGCGGGTACTGCATGCGGCTGACGCCGGCCAGATCGGCGGCCCCGTATGCGCACCAGTTGCATATGAATGCCAGAATTTTGGGTTCGAACGGTTTCTGTTCCACAATCACTCCTTGGATAATATGAATTAGGCGCACATGGCACTTTTAATCTGGGCATACAGCTGCCGGTTGCTGAAGCCCAGCAGCACCGGGGCCTCGGATGGACAGGCCGCGGCACAGGCCCCGCACCCCTTGCACAGGGCCTGGTTGACTTCCGCAACCCCTTTTTCAGCATTGTAGGTGATGGCGTTATAGGGGCAGACATTGATGCAGCCCAGACAGCCGGAGCACAGCTCGGGGTCGATGTGGCTGACGATGCCGCCCACCATGATATGATCCCTGGACAGCACGGTCAGCGCCTTGGCCGCGGCGGCCTGGGCCTGGGCAATGCTCTCTTCCAGGGGTTTGGGATAATGCCCCATGCCGCAGAGGAACACCCCTTCGGTGGCAAATTCCACCGGCCGCAGTTTCTGGTGGGCTTCCATCAGCCATCCGTCGGCATCCGCCGATACCTTGAAGGACTGGGCAAGCCCGGTATTGTCCCGGGCTTCGATGGCGGTGGCCAGGCAGAGCAGATCGGCGTCCACGCGCACCGGGCGGCCGAGAACGGGGTCGGTAAAGCTCACGGCGACGCGTTTGTCGGCGGGGGTGACAACCGGCGGATGATCCGGGTCGTAACGGAAAAAGAGAACGCCCTGCCGCCGCGCCTCCTTGTACAGGTATTCCCTTTTGCCGTAGGTACGGATATCCCGGTAGAGGATATAGACGTTCGTATCGGGGTTGCGTTTCTTCAATTCCAGGGCGTTCTGGATGGAATGGGTGCAGCACACCTTGGAGCAGTAGGGGCGCGCCTCGTTCCGTGACCCGACGCACTGGATGAAGACCACGTCCCCGGCCCGCTTGATGCGCAGGTCGTTCTGCCTGAACAGGTCATCCATCTCCAGGTGGGTGACCACCGCCGGGTGCTGGCCGTACAGGTATTCCGACGGCTGGCTCTCCCTGGCACCCGTGGCCAGAACCGCCACGCCGTGGCGAATGGTCGTTTCCGTCTTGCCGTCGGACAGGGTGCTGTTGAAATTGCCCACAAACCCGTCCACATCGCTCACCGACGTTTCCAAATGGACGGTGATCCGGGGCTCGGATTCCACCTCATCGATCAGGTCAATCAGAAAGCCGGCCACATCTTCCCCCTGGAAGCTCCTGACCAGGCGGCGGGCATTGCCGCCCAGGACCGCGGCCTTTTCCACCAGATGAACGGGATAGCCCTGGCGGGCCAGGGACAGGGCCGCGGTAAGGCCGGCCACGCCGCCGCCCACCACCATGGCGGCAGGCGTCACCGGCAGGTCGGTCTGTTGCAGCGGGCCGGCCAGAAACGCTTTGGCCACGGCCATGCGCACCAGGTCGCAGGCCTTTTCGGTGGCGGCATCGGGATCGTCGGCATGCACCCATGAATCCTGATTGCGGATATTGGCCATCTCGATCAGATACTTGTTCAGGCCCGCATTCACCAGGGTCTCCTGGAACAACTCCTCGTGGGTCCGCGGCGTGCAGGCCGCCACGACCACCCGGTTGAGATGTTTGTCCCGGATCACCGCCGTCATCTTGTCCTGGGTGTCCTGGCTGCAGGTGAACAGGTTCTCCTCCACATACTCGACCCCGGGCAGGGTCCGGGCGTAGTCGGCCACCTCGGGTACGCGCACGATGCCGCCGATATTGATGCCGCAGTTGCAAACGAAGACGCCGATGCGCGGCGCTTCACGGCTGACATCCCGCTGGGCCGGGATCTCCACGGTCCGGGTCAGGGTGTTGCGCCCGTCGGAAAGGTTTTCGGTGGCGGCGCAGGCGGCGGCGCTGGCCTCCATCACCGACTGGGGGATATCCTTGGGACCGGTGGAGACCCCGCAGGCATAAATTCCCGGCACCGAGGTGGCCACCGGATGAAAACAGCTCGAACGGATGAACCGGTCCGTGTCCAGTTCGACCCCCAGGGTGTGCGACAATTCCACGGCCGCTTTGCTCACTTCGAGGCCTGTCGACAGCACCACCATGTCAAAGGCGTCCGTATGGATCTCGCCGCCGTCGTCCGCATAGCGCAGCATCAGGTCGTCGGATTCGGGAACCTGATCCACCGTGTGAATGCGGGCCGGAACGAACCGGACACCGCTGTTGCGGGCATTATCGCAATAGCGGTCGAAATCCTTGCCCTGGGTGCGCAGGTCCATGTAAAAAATGGTGCATTCCAGGGGGGTGTCGCTGTGGTCTTTGGCCATCACCGCCTGCTTGACGGCATACATGCAGCACACCGATGAGCAGAAGCCGTTGTCGCAGCGGTTCATCTCCCGGCTGCCCACACACTGCAGCCAGGCAATCCGTCTGGGCGGTTTGCCCGTGGCTTTCTTGCCGCGTTTGCTCGACGGACGCACCAGGTGGCCGCCATAGGGGCCGGTGGCCGACAGGATACGCTCGAATTCCAGCGCGGTCACCACGTCCGGCTGGCTGGCGTAGCCGTATGTGTCCAGACCGGACGGATCGAAGGATTCGAACCCCGACGCCATGACCACCGATCCCACCCGGACGTCGATGGTCTTCTCCGTATCCTTGAAATTGATGGCTCCCGAGGGGCAGTACTTCTCACAGGCACCGCACTTGCCGTTTTTGAGATAGATGCAGTTTTCCGCATCGATGGCATACTTCAGGGGAACGGCCTGGGAGTATGGAACATAGATCGCCTTGCGCTTGATCAGGCGTTCATTGTAGCGGTCATCCACGCGCTTGGGGCACTTCTGGGCGCACAGGCCGCAGGCAATGCACTTGTCCATGTCCACGTATCGCGGATGCTGAAGAACGGAAACCGTAAAGTTGCCCGCCTCGCCAGTGATGGCGGTCACTTCGGACAACGTGAGCAGTTCGATGTTGATGTGCCGGCCGACCTCGACCAGTTTAGGTGAGATAATTCACATCGAGCAGTCATTGGTCGGAAAGGTCTTGTCCAGCTGGGCCATGGCCCCGCCAATGGCCGGTGACCGCTCCACCATGTATACGTAATAACCGGAATTGGCCATATCGAGGGCCGCCTGCATGCCGGCGATACCGCCGCCGACGACCATGACGGATCCGAGGACCGCTTTTTTCGTCTGCTTGTCTTCCATACACCTGCTCCCTGCTCGGTTGATAGTGGTTATTGACGGCTGCATCCCCCGCAGCTTAAATTCTCAAGATCGATCCGCTGACGGCGACGGCATCGCACCCGGGTTTCCGCCTGCATCCTGTTCGCTACCGGCCGTCGAACACCCCATCGATGGTCGCCAGCAGCTCATCCTCGCTGAAGGGTTTGGACAGATAGTCCGCGGCCCCCAGTTTCATGGCCTCGACGGCGTTGGACAGGGTCGAATACCCGGTCATGACAATCACGGCCGACGACAACGACCGCTCCCGGATAAACTCCAGGATGCGGGTGCCGTCGATGTCGGGCAGTTTCATGTCCAACAGGATCAGGTCATAGGGGTTGCGTTCGATTTCCAGCAGCCCCTGATTGCCGGTAATGCAGTGCGCCACCTGGTGCCCGTTTTCGGAAAGCACCAGCCGGCAGGCATCGCAGATCACCTGTTCGTCGTCGATGACCAGCACATGTAATGGCTTCATGGGAACACCCGCCCGGCGGCCGTGTCCGTCCGGATCGGGAACGTGATCACGAACCGCGTCCCTTTTTCAGGTTCGCTGAAAGCCTGAATATCTCCCTGGTGGTTCTGGACGATGCCGTAGCTGATGGCGAGGCCAAGCCCGGTTCCGTTTGACCGGGTTGAGAAAAAAGGCTCGAATATCTTCTTCCGGTCCGAAGGGGTGATGCCGCATCCGTTGTCGACAACCTCGACGACAATCTTACCGGCATCGTCGTCCACACCGGTTCTGACGGCGACCTTGCCGTATTCGTCCACCGCATGGAGCGCATTGAGCAGCAGGTTGATCACCACCTGTTCGATCTGGTTTTCATCGAGCAGGGTGGTGACCATGTCTTTGGCCAGGGCCAGCCCGATATCCACATGCTGCAGGTGATACTCGTTTTCCACAATGCCCAGCGCGGACTCCACGATGTGGTTGACATTGGCCGGCACCCGCTGGGGTTCGGTGTCACGGGCAAAATCCAGGAGTCCCTGGATGATCACTTTGCAGCGCTGGGTCTCCTTGATAATGATGTCGAACCCTTCCACCAGTCCCCCCCGGGGAGGTACTTTCTTGCGCATGTTGGAGCTGTATAGCAGGATGCCGGCCAGGGGGTTGTTGATTTCATGGGCGATTCCCGCCGCCATGCGGCCCAGGGAGGACATCTTGTCCATCCGGGTGGCCAGGTGGTTGAAATGCTTCTTCTGGTTTTCCATCAACTGGACCCGCTCGATAATGCAGGCGCATTGCTCGGCAATGGTCAGCATGAAATCCAGTTCATCCTCTGAAAAATCACGGCTGTGGTCCAGGTAGATACGGATCAGGCCCAGCATCCGGTCTTTGACGGCCAGGGGAACATCGACCATCATGCGGATTCCCTCGTCCCAGGCTTCCTGGGGGTACTCCACCCGGGGCGCATGCCAGAGGTCGGAAATAATTTTAACCCGATGCAGTTCCGACGGATCGGAGAGTACCTTTTCAGTGGTGACGGGCCCCTTGGAGAGATAGTTTTCGCCCAGGCCGCAGGCGGCCCGGACCTCGAACCGATCCGTATCCTCGTTTAAAATTCTCAGCAGGGCGCCCTTGGCGTTCAGCACCCCCGCTGATTTGGTAACCACCACATCCAGCACCTCCTGGAGACTGTTGCTCGAGTGCATGGAGCGGATGATGTCCCGGAAGACATGGAAATAACTTTCATAGGGTGTCGAAGATATCATGGTTTGCCTGCCCGTTATGGTCCTGCCTCAGCCCTGGACCGGCTATCCGCCGGCCCGGTCGCGTCTTCCCGACCATTGACACGGGCTCGAGGGCCAACGCGAGTGATGCCGTCGCGGCTACCACGCTTCCCGTTCCAGTCGTTTATAGATGAACATCAACTGCTTCTGGGTCAGCTCGCCCACGTTTTCGTTGATCCATTTCAGGTCCCCGGAGGTGATCGCCGCCTTGGCCTGGCTGGAGAGCTGGTATTCAGCCAGTGCGGAGGACCCCTTCTCCATGAGATCCGCCCAGAAGGTCTGGTCTTCCCAGGTCCGATTCATCACCTGGATGACCTGCCGTTTCTGGATAATCCGCTCCTCCTCGGTTACCGCTTCTGCGACGGCCGGTTCATCGGCAGCCTTCTCCTCCTGAGACTTGAGGGCACCGGCGATCGCCGTCTTGATCTGTTCTTCGGTAAACGGTTTGGGCAGAAAATCGGCGACGCCCAGCTTCATGGCTTCCACCGCCGTTGCCGTCGTGCCGTATCCCGTGATCACGATGACTTCGGTGTCCGGGGTTTCCGCCTTGATCCGCCGGATGACGTCCATGCCGTCGATGTCCGGCAGCCGCAGGTCAGCCACCAGCAGGTCAAACCGTTTCTGCCGGAAGGCCTCCATGGCGAGTTCACCGGTACCGGCCAGGTTCACGTCAAATCCGTCTTCACGCAACACCATTTCCAGCCCCTGGGCCACGCTGAGATCGTCTTCCATCACCAGGATATGAGGGGGCACCTCATACTTCATGGCCGCATTCTCCAATTGGGTCATCATGATGATACCTCCTTCTTCCGGTTTTGCTTCTGAGTGGGTTATCAACTTCTCAACCATCGAGCCGCCTTCAGTTGGATAAAAAGCATAGGCCGTGCCACTTGCCCCCAAGGGAAGAAGCAACAGGCAAAAAAGTCGTTTTTACTATTATATTCTACAGGTTAGTTACAAGCGGATGGATCGGAAGGGATAGGAGAAAAGGTGAAAAGCGTATAGGTTTTTATATGGTGGAAACAGGTGGAAAAAAAGCTTTATCCATTAATCGCAGAGTGTTATCGGCGTATAAAGGGTTATACGGGGGTATGGGCGGTCATACGGTCAGCCCCGGATGCATTAAATCCTGTCGGACGACGGCCCGGCGGCTGAGTTCAGTCCGTGTTTTTTCATCAGGGTGGAAAAATTCGACCGCTGCATGCCGACCCGGCGGGCCGCCCGGGTAATATTGCCGCCCGCCTCGGAGAGGGCTTTTTTGAGAAAGGCTTTCTCGATTTCTCCGAACTGGACGTCCAGCAGGTTCTGTTTGGCCGCTTTCAACGCATCCAGGCTGTCAGGGACCTCATCCCGCACCGGCTCGGGTCCGGCTTCCCAATGGTCCGAGAGATGCTGGCACTCCAGAACAGGGCTGTCGGCAATGATGACGAGGCGGGCGACCACGTTCTTGAGTTGGCGCACATTTCCGGGCCAGTCATCGTTGACCAGTATTTCAAGGGATTCGTCCGAGAAGCCGTCGACACGCTTTCCGGTCTGGCGGCAGGTTTGTCTTAGAAAGTGGTACAGCAGCCGGGGGATGTCATCGCGACGTTCGCGCAACGGGGGAATGATGATGGGAAAGACATTCAGGCGGTAAAACAGATCTTCGCGAAAACGGCCTTCGCGCACCATGGTCTTTAAATCGCGATTGGTTGCGGCGATAAAGCGCACATCCGCTTTCTTCAGGCGGCTGGCCCCCACCGGTTTGAACTCATGGGTTTCCAGGGCGCGCAGCAGTTTCGCCTGAATGTCCATGTTCAGGTTGGCCACTTCGTCCAGAAAAAGGGTGCCGTTGCCGGCGGCGCTGAAAATGCCCTCTTTATCCTGAACCGCACCGGTAAAGGCCCCTTTGGTGTGCCCGAACAATTCACTTTCCAGCAGGGAAGAAGAGAAGGTGCTGCAGTCCACCGCCATGAACGGACGATCCGACCGGTGGCTGTGGGCATAGAGCTCCCGGGCAAACAGCTCTTTTCCGGTGCCGCTCTCACCGCACAACAGCACGGTGGTGTCGGTGGGCGCGACTTTTCGGATATCATCAAAAATCTGGAGGATTCGTGGATTCTCACCAATGATGTTGCCGAAATCCCGCCGCGTGGCCGGCTGACGGCGGACGGCCATATGGGCTTCTTTAAACCGCCGGTTTTCAACGGCCAGCGCCACCGCGTTGAGCAACTCGTCGTCCGAGAAAGGCTTGGATAAATAATCGAAGGTGCCCAACTTCATGGCGTCCACGGCATTTTTGACGCTGGCATAACCGGTCATGACAATGACGCAGAGGTCGATTCCGGAGTCCTTGACCTTTTGCAAAATGTCCATCCCGTCCATATCGGGAAGTTTCATGTCCAGCAGGACGAGCTGGTACCTGCCGCTGAGCAGTGCCTTCAGCCCGGACCTGCCGGTGCTGCACGCGTCTGACACGTATCCGTTGTCCGCGAGCGTCATCCGGCAGCCGGCGCAAATGGAGGGTTCGTCATCAATAATCAGAATACGGCGATCTTCTGTTTCCATCATCGGGTCTCTATCCGCGATTCGGTGTCCATGCAAGGGATTCTGATCCCGCCGTCACCGGGTTGTTGGTTTCTGACCGCCGGGCTGCGGTGCCATTTTGGGACACGTCTCCGTCCGGCGCAGCATTCTTGGACGGCGTGCAAACGAACCGCCGCACCAAGACCGGTTCACTAACCGGGCCATGCCTGCAAAACCTTTTTGTTTTTCATAAACATAACGCAGATGTCAACCGTATCGAATAGGCAAATTTGGCTGAGATCCGGGCGCGCGAAAAATTTTTCGACAGGCATAGGATTGATATTCCGAGGATAAAATTTTGAACGCAACCCGGATATCGTGCAAATTGGGCATTTATGGATGGGCACCAGTTAATATCACAGATGATGTCGTTTAGTAATGAGTTGAGGAGATATGTCATCTTTTGCAGCCGCTTGTTCTTGTGGGATATGCGTTACCAAACCAAACTCAGCCATTTTGTGATGGCGAGAAAGCGTTGAAGAAAAAATCTGCACTGAAGGGACAAAAAACGGTTCAGAAGGCAGTTTTCCACCCCCTCCTTCCACTGAGGAACGATGAATACATTTCGCTTTGGCCTGTCGGGGGTATGGCTTTGGGATCCTGCCCTGAGAGCTGTTACGCACGCACGTGGCTTGGTGAGCTGCGATATCCTGAATGGTGATGCTTTTCCTGCTGGCTGCCAACCAAACAGTCGACGCTCCCTGCCCCTCAAAGAACAGGTTCCTATCACGGACATCGGCACCTTTACCGATACGGCCAGACAGCATCCGGCTGAACGGGCAGACAACACGCAGACCGACAGAAAAAAAAAGGTGCTGTTCAGGGTCAGTGTTTGAAGCAGACATCGATTGATTTGAGCCCATCGACACCCCGGAGGTTTTTTTGCAACTCAGCTTCCACTTTTTCTTTATTCTTCAGTGCGGTTTCCATTACAACAGTGACCGTTCCGGCTTTGGCAGAGACATGTCTGGTCATCGGAAATTTTTCCACCAGATTTGCTTTGATTTCATATTCGAGGGATTTATTATCAAGAGCTTCCCTTGCTTCCGGCGAAATTTGAAAACACGGCAGTTGAACGGTGCTGGCGATAATATCCACCACATTATCTTCGTTCATATTATCGATTTTAAAAACCATGTCATAAAGATCGGCATCCGATGTATCCATGCCGTAAAGGTGAAGGCTCCATTTGCGACGGGCTTCATCGATCTTCCCGATTATTCTTTCAGCATTTTCAGCAGAGACGTTTTCATTTTTCACCACTTTTTGTATCCGATAATTCATATCGGCATTGATTCTGATCTTGCATACATTGGGAATATCCCTAACAAAGAAATGGCCTGCAAACCCATGGTAGACGACATTGTCCGTTGCTATGCTTTTCATAAAAGCAGCGCGGATATAAGCAATATACTTCTCTTTTCCGAGAGAAAGACGCTCAATAAATGATGGTGGGTTCTCAATGGCCTTGACAAGCTTGATTTCAGGTATGTTGAATTGTTCCGATGCATCCAGCAACACTTTTCGGGAGACACATTCATATCCAAGCTTGTCGGCCAGTTTCTCGGCGATTTCCGATCCATAACCATAACTGCCTCTTGAGATCGTAATAATCGACATCATCCCCTCCCGATCATTGGAAACCTTTTCGTAAAATGGTCTCCTGATTTGGAACCACTCGCCTCCCACAGGCCTACCCCGCCTTGCCAACTGAATTGAAGGCTATCAATATGCGAAACATTTTTCCAGCCTGGATTTCTTTTTATTCCGACGGGCCTGAATTTTTCCAATTCAACCGTTCTCAAAGGCGAATGTATCCGCATACGGAATTGCGAGTGAAAGCGCCGGGAATTTCTTAAACCCTTCACACTCTGCCTGACCCAATTCGCAAATATGTTAAATCCGTCTGCAACACAAAAGTGATGCCAGATTTCAATGGGGATAATATTGAAATGTTATAACTAATTGTTTTTTAAGTTATTTATCCTTGCCTCGAATTAAGCGTGAAACCATAAAATACAGTTGCCCTGTTCAACTGTAACTTTGGGGTTGACAAAGAGACCATATGTTCATTATACCTCCGAGCGATTTAGGTTGCGCATATGTTCATTATAAAAATGCGGTTACCCTTTTCAACTGTAACTTTGAGGTTGACAAAGGGACCATATGTTCATTATACCTCCGGCGACTCGCTATTGTGCATATGTTCATTAAAGAAATGCAGGTATTTTCCAGGCTGTAAGGTCCCAAATTACTTTTATCATGCTCGGCATATTGGAGGGAATTGGTAATGAAAAAAATTGTTAATACGCTCTGCTTCATGTGTTCCGTACGCTGCCCGATTCAGGTCGTGGTGGAAAATGAGCAGGTGATCAGCATACGGGGCAACCCGCACGTGCCGGCCATGAACGGCGGCATCTGCCCCAAAGCAGCCGCAGCAATTGCCAGCCTGAATGACCCCCAGCGGGTGCGCTATCCCGTGATTCGTGACGGCGAGCGCGGTTCGGGCCGGTGGAAACGGGTGAGCTGGACGGAGGCGCTGGATTATACGGCCGACCGATGCAAGGATATTTTCGACAAGCACGGGGCCAGGAGCTCAATTTACTGTGAGCGGGCCAACCTGATATCCGACATTTCCAAATCCTTTCAAAAGGCCATCGGCTCACCGAACCATTTTACCCACGACACGGTCTGCAAGGGGGCCATCAACACGGCCTGCCGAACGACCATCGGATACACCGACGGCCAGATCAACGCGGACTGGTCCAATGCCAAACACGTGGTCCTATATGGGCGCAATGTTTTCGAATCCATTGAGATCAAGGCCATGAACAGCTTTATCTCGGCCCTGGAAAAGGGAACGAAGCTGACCTACATCGATCCACGGGTAACGCTTACGGCAGCCAAGGCCACCGATTACAAAATGATTCGTCCCGGCAGTGACCTGGCTCTCAATTACGCCCTGATGCATGTCATCATCGAGGAAAATCTCTACGATGCGGACTACGTGAAACGCTGGGTAGAAGGATTCGAAGAGTTGTGTAATTTTGTTATCCCCTATACGCCCCAATGGGCCGAAAAGGAAACGGGGATACCGGCCGGGGAGATCGTGAGTCTGGCCCGGGAAGTCAGCAAGGTCAAGCCGGCGGCGGTTTTCCATTACGGCTATCGCGGCTCCCACCACACCAAGGAAACATACTTCCGCCGCTCCATCCTGATCCTGAATGCCCTGATGGGCAGCATTGAAAGCAAGGGGGGCATCTTCATAAAAAAAGGTCTCAAGGACGCCGGCTACCAAAACGGGCTGAAGACCTTCTCTTCTCAGAAGTTTCCCGAGATGGAGGACACGCGCCGCTTCGACGGGTGCGGCCAGGACAAGTTCCCCATTGCCGATCCGTCCCATGGCGTAGGCTATATGCTGCCCCATGCCATCCTGAACGAGGACCCCTATCCGATCAAGGCCCTGTTTGCTTTCCGCTACGACCCGCTGCTGTCAAATCCGGACTATAACACCAATCTCAAGGCGCTCAAAAAACTGGATCTGATCGTGGCCAGCGATGTCAACTTCGGCGGCACGACCGCTTTGGCGGATGTGATTTTGCCCGAATCGTTCTTTCTGGAGCGCTCCGATCCGCTGCAGATGGGGTCCAGTTTGAAACCGGCCATCAACCGCCGGATCGCCTGCGTCGAACCGCTCTTCGATACCAAGCCGATGTGGTGGATCGTCAAGCAGCTGGCCGAGCGTCTGGGCGCGGGTCAGTATTTCCCCTATGAAACCGTGGAAGATATCTGGAATTACCAGCTGGCGGACCTGGACATCAAGATCGAGGATTTTGACGAAACCGGTTTCGTATCCCTGAGCGACAAGGCCATCTGGTGGGACCGCAACGACGGGATCAAATTCAAGACCCCCTCCGCCAAGATCGAAGTTGTTTCCAGTATGATGGAAAGCCATGGGATTCCCTCGCTGCCGCCTTATGAAGCACTCGATTCGAAGCCGGAGGCCTTCAGACTGATGTGCGGCCGCTGCGTGGCCCACACGAACGTAATGACCCAGAACAACGCCTATCTTAACAATCTGGTTCCCGAAAACCGGCTCTGGATCAACGACCGGCGGGCCATGGCATTGGGAATTGCCGATAACGACCGCATTCTTGTCGAATCCAAGGCCGGCAAAGGTGAAATGCGCGCCTATGTCACCGACATGATCCACCCCGAAGCGGCGTTCATGCTCCACGGGTTTGGCCACAAGGAGGTCGACAGCAAGCGCAGTTTCGGAAAAGGATTGCCCGATGCGCTCTTTCAGGAACGCCTCCACGACAAAATCGGCGGCAGTCCCGCCTTGGACCATAGCTGGATCACGGTTAATAAAATCTGAAACCCCATCCGTTTCTTGGAGGTATTTGAAGATATGGGCGATTACATCATTTCCACCAACCCGCAACGCTGCATTGTCTGTCATGCCTGTGAAATTGCATGCAAATCCGAGAAAAAGCTCCCGCTGGATGTGACCCTGGGCAAGATTGTCGTCCTGGGACCCAAAATGGTAAACGGCAAACCCAAAATGAACTCCGTCTTCGTTCCTTGTTTTCATTGTGAACAGGCATGGTGCATAGAGGCCTGCCCCACGGAAGCCATACGGCGAAGAGAAGAGGACGGCCTGGTTTATATCGTCGACAGTCTGTGCGTAGGCTGCAAGGCCTGCATCTCGGCCTGCCCATGGCATATTCCCCAGTGGGACAGGGAGGCCGGCAAGGCCGTCAAGTGCGACCTGTGTATGGATCACATCGACGCCGGCGAAAAGCCGGTGTGCGTATCGGTCTGTCCCACCAACGCGCTGCAGTTCAGCAAACCGGCAGAACTTTCCAACAATACCCGGGAATCCTTCGGCCAGGGACTGCTCGAAAAACAATTGATGCCGGCAAAGGTGCGTTGATAATGACCCCACTGGCGACTTTCCCCAAGGGAGGGGTCCATCCCCAAGAGAACAAGCACCTGACCAACGCGTTGCCAATCGAAACCATGCCCGATCCGCCGGCGGTGTCGCTTTTTCTCAAACAACATGTCGGCGCACCCTGCGAAGTGGCCGTGCCGCATCGGAACGATTCCAGATGTGAGCAATCGGTCAGCGAGAATCTTCTTTTTTCAAGCCAGCACCCCGGAGCGCTATTCAGGCTGCTGGTGGACAAAAAGGACAAGGTCAGGGAAGGCGATCAAATCGGCGAAATCGGCACCCGGCTCGGCGCTGAGCTTCATGCCAGCGTCGGCGGAACGGTTCTGGGGGTGGAAAACATTCTTCACCACCAGGTGGGTTCGGCCCCGGCCATCGTCCTCCGAACCGATCCCGAGGCCGTCGCACCGACCCGCACGCCGGTGGACTGGCGGGGCTTTTCCCGGGAGCAGATCCAGGAGCGCATCGCCGCCGCCGGGATCGTCGGCCTGGGGGGTGCCGGATTCCCCACCGAGGTCAAGCTCAACGTCAAACCGGGCGTCAAGATTGATACCCTGATCCTCAATGGGGCCGAATGTGAGCCTTATATCACCTGTGATCATCGCGTCATGGTGGAAAACGCCCGTGAGATCGTCGAAGGCGCCAAAATCCTGCTGACGGTGCTGGGAATTACCTATTGCGCCATTGGCGTGGAGAACAACAAACCGGACGCCATCGCGGCCCTGAACAAAGCCATCGACCAGACGGATTCGACCGACGGTTTCAAGATCGAGGTCAAACCGTTGGCGGTCAAATATCCCCAGGGGTCGGCCGATCAGATCATGCAGAGTGTCACCGGCCGCGTCAGGCCATCGGGCCAGCGGTCTTCGAGTATCGGGATCATTGTACAAAACGTATACACAACCAAGACGGTCTACGATGCCGTGGCACTGGGCAAACCCCTGACCGATCGCATCATTACGGTCACCGGCAGCGGAATCGCACGGCCGGCGAATCTGCGCGTAAAAATCGGCACCCATATTTCGGATATCGTGAATTACCTCGGCGGCACCACGGCAGACCTGTGCAAGGTGGTGGTCGGCGGGCCGATGATGGGATTTGCCGTGTCTACCCTGGACATCCCGATCACAAAAACGACCCCGGGGATCCTGTTTCTGAACCATGCCGAAGTCGATGCGCAGGCTTACGGCCCCTGCATCCGGTGCGGGTTTTGCCTGGATGCCTGCCCCATGGGGCTGGAGCCGAACAATATCGGCATCTACGTCGAAGCCGGCAGGGGTGCGGAAACCGAACCCTTTGGCCTGATGGACGATTGTTTCGAGTGCGGCAGTTGTGCCTACGTCTGTCCGTCCAAACGCCCCCTGGTGCAGTTCATCCGCCTGGCCCGGCAGGAAATCAACCAAGCCCGTAAGCTCAAAGAAGCCAGGGAACAGAAAAGAAAAGCAGGATAATGGCAATAAAACTCTCCCCCATCTCCCATCAGTCGTGCGATGGCGTTGACGGGCACCATCTGCTGGTATCGGTGTCGCCCCATCTGAAAACCGATGTCACCGTATCCCGGATCATGTGGACCGTGGTTGCCTGTCTGATGCCGCCGCTGTTCTTGTCGGTCTTCGTCTTCGGTCTACAGACCCTGGCCATCACCGCTGTCAGCGTGGCCAGTTGCCTGGCCACCGAGGCGATCTCGCAAAAGCTTCTGGGCCATCCGGTGACCATCAGGGATGGCAGCGCCGTGATTACCGGTCTTTTGCTGGCCTATGTCATTCCGCCCGGCGTCCCGTTATGGATGCCGGTCTGCGGTGCGGTGATGGCCATATTCGTCACCAAGATCATCATGGGCGGCCTCGGTTTCAACATCTTCAACCCGGCCCTGATCGGCCGCGCCTTCCTGGTTGCCACCTACCCCGTGGCCATGACCACCGCCTGGCTGGAGCCGATCCGCAATGCGGACGTATTCAGGTACATGGGCGCCGGTGTGGATGCCGTCAGCTCGGCCACGCCGCTTTACGTTTTGAAGCATTACGGCATGGCGGCCATGCTGGAGCAGTTCGGGTCCCGGGCATCGGTGTACACCGATTTTTTCTTCGGTTTCAGGCCCGGGTGCATCGGCGAAACGTCAGCCCTGCTCCTGCTGGTGGGTGGGGCCTATTTGATCTACAAGCGGTACATCAACTGGCAAATCCCGGTCTCGACCATCGTCACGGTAGGCCTGCTGACATGGATGTTCGGCGGCGAACGGCTGTTCACCGGTGATCCGCTGCTGGCGGTGCTCTCCGGGGGCGTGATTCTCGGGGCGTTTTTCATGGCCACCGATTACGTGACCTCACCGACGCAGCGCAGCGGTCAAATCGTTTTTGGCATCGGCATTGGCGCCCTGACCGTCCTGATCCGGCTCAAAGGCGGCTACCCGGAAGGGGTCTGCTACGCGATTTTGCTGATGAATCCCCTAACGCCGGCACTGGATCAATGGCTCAAACCGAAACGATTTTCCCAGGGGGCGGTCCAATGAAAGAGATTATCAAGATTACCGTTGCCCTGACCATTTCCTGTCTGGTGGCCGGTCTCGTAATCGGCACAACCTTCATCTTCACGGCCAAGGCCAAACAGCACAACGAGCATCTCAATGTGCAACAGACCATGCTCGGCCTGCTGGGATACGGTCCGGAACGACCCGCAGCACCCGAACTCAAGCTGTACCAGGTTCACCGCTACATCATCCGCAAGGCGGAAACACTGTATATGGGGTACATGGTCCCGACCATGAACGGCGGCGACGAGGGGTACACGCTGGTCGTACTCGACTTGAAGGGTCGATTCCTCGAACGTCGAGATTTGACATTGACGGTCGAAGCGGCCTTGTCCGCCGAAGACCGCAAGAAGTCCCTTGCGAAAATTCTGCCCCCCGAGGCGGCGTTCAATTTCGCCGACACCATGATCATCGCAAGCCTGGGAGATGAACGGACGGCGTATCTGTTGCCGGGTCAGTTTCCCGGTTTCAAGACGTTCATCAAGGCCATGGTGGCCCTGGACGCCGACTTTCAGCTGTTGGGGCTGGAAGTCATCGAGCACGAGGAAGATCCCGGCCTGGGCGGTGAAATCACCCAGGAATATTTTAAGAACCAGTTCATCGGCAAATCCTTCGAAAAACTCAAACACCTTACCGTCATCAAGGAACCGCTGCCTGCGGACTACGAGCGCTATCTCAAATCCATGGGATTGCGGGACAACGGGCTTTCGGACAGTGAGGCGGACGACATTCGGCGACGCTACAAGGATCAGGATATCCATGCGCTGACCGGCGCCACCATATCCAGCGCCGCAGTGACCAACGGCGTCAAGGGCATGGTGAAAAAGTTCGCTTATCGCATTCAGATACTGGACCAGGCCATAGCGGATGGCGAAGTCAAGGTTCTTTTTTAGGCCGGAGAAAGGAACACCCCGTGGCAGCAACCACCAAAACCAATATGCAACTGGTCGTCAACGGCCTGCTCAACGAAAACCCCATTTTCCGGCTGGCCCTTAGCATGTGCCCGGCCGTGGGAATCAGCACCACGGTCGCCAACGGGCTGCTGCTCGGTGTGGCCGTGCTTTTTGTGCAGGTCTTTTCGAGCTGCACCATCGCGCTGATCAAGGACCACATTCATCCGCGCATTCGCATCCCGACCTACACCCTGACGATCGCCACCTGGGTGACCGTGATCGACCTGGTGCTGGCGGCCTATTTGCCGGTGGCCTACAAGGCCATGGGCATTTTCGTGCGCCTGATCGTCGCATTTGCCATCATCACCATGCGGTTGGAGGTATTTGCCTGTCGCAACACCGTGGTCGCCTCGTTCTGGGACGGAATCGGAATGGGATTCGGATTCATGTTCGGCATGGTGGTGCTGGGGGGGGTACGCGAGGTGATGGGGATGGGCACCTTTCTCGGTTACGACGTGCTGGGATTCAGGCCCATGCTCTTTTTCGTACTGCCTGCAGCCGGCTTCTTCCTGGTCGGATTCATGATGGCGGTTTTTAATTATGTGGAGACGCTCTACCAACGGCGGGCGCGATGAGGATCGTGAAATGAAAAAAAACGCAACAGCAATCGGGACGTTCGTTCTGCTGATCGCCACGCTTCTGATCGGCGGGTGCAAAGCGCCCAATTTCATCAAAACAGCCCGGTTCGAAAAAACGGACCAGATCGTGCTGACCTTCGCCGGCCCGGTGGATCCGGACTGGGCCGCAGACCGCGACCATTTCACGGTCAACGAGAAGCCGGACCCCGACATTCTCCTGAACCTCCGGAGCGTCGATCTGAACCCGGATCAGACCCGGTTGACCCTCACGCTGGCCGACCCCATCAACCAGGACCAATCCCACCAGGTGGTCGCCAAGGAGATCGTTTCCCAGGGCCGGCCGCTGGGCACACAGGGGGTCATCGTATCCAAGCCCTACTTCGGGCATCTGTTCGGCATTCTGCTGGGCGCCCTGCTCATTCAGAACTTCGTCTTTTCCAAATATTTAGGGCTCTGCGTCTTTTTCGGCACGTCCCAGAAGAAAAGCACCGCCGTAGGCATGGGGATCACCTTCACCTTCGTGATCGTCTTCGCATCCCTGATGTCGTGGTTCCTTTACCAGTTCGTGCTCAAGCCCTACCGCCTGGACTACTTGCAGATTATCGTTTTCATCGGACTGGTGTCGCTCACCGTTCAGGCCGTGGACACGATCCTGCGCAAAATCAACCCGGCCCTGTTCAAGGCGTTCGGCGTTTATCTCGTGCTGGTGATCGCCAACTGCATCGTCATCGCCGTGCCGTTGATCCTGGCCGACAACGAATACAATATGTTTGAAAGCCTCATGCTGGCCCTGGGAGCCGGGCTCGGGTTTCTATTGGCCCTTTTCCTGATGTCTTCCGTGCGTGAGAGACTTGAACTCGCCGAGATTCCACCATCCTACCGGGGGTTGCCGATCGCGTTCATCGTGGCCGGTCTTTTTGCCCTCTCGTTCATGGGATTCTCCGGCATGTCGATCTTCTAAGGAACGTTTCTAATGGATCCCTTATACATCAAACTGGCAATCGGAGGACTGGTGCTGCTGGGCAGCATCGGGCTTTTTTTCGGCATCGGATTGGCAATGGCGGCCCATAAGTTCGCCGTCGAAGTCAATCCCAAAGTGGAGGCGGTCAAGGAAGTTCTGGCCGGGGCCCAGTGAGGCGGCTGCGGCTTCGCAGGATGCGAAGCGTATGCCGAGGCCGTGGTCACCGACCCGGACGTCGCCCCCAATTTGTGCTTCCCCGGCAAAGCGTCGGTCGCAGAGGCCGTGGCCAAAATCACAGGCAAGCAGATGGGAGCCATGGAGGATCTGGTGGCGGTCGTACACTGCGCCCGCTCCATCCGCAAGGACTACCAGAAATACGATTACATCGGATACGGGCGCTGCTCGGGGGCCAATCTGGCCTTTGCCGGCCCGACGGACTGTCAATACGGGTGCGTCGGTTTCGGCGAATGTGCCGGTGCCTGCCCCTTTGACGCCATCACCATGGAAAACCATTTCCCGGTAATCGATGAAGACCTCTGCGTGGGTTGCGGCACCTGCGTCAAGACCTGCCCGAAGCACCTGATCACCCTGGTGCCCAAAAAAGCGCGCGCGGTCATGCGTTGCAGCAGCCTGGACAACGGCAAGGTGACCCACCAGATCTGCGAGGCGGGCTGCATTCACTGCATGTCCTGCATACGGGCCTGCCCGGCCGAGGCAGTGGCCCTGGTCGACGGGGTCATCCGCATCGATCATCACAAGTGCCTGGAATATGGACCTCAATGCGAGGAGGCCTGCATCAAGGCCTGCTTCATGGCCCATGCGATTCAAACCCACAGTGCGCGCCCGCTGTTCCAGAAGGATGACAGCCACGAACCGACCGAACAGGAAGCGCTTGCCCTGTAAACGGGCGGAGGCCGGTCGCAGGATCGAACCGCACAACCGACCGGGGGCATTATCATGACGAACGGCGCCAGCATCCTTTTGGGCACCGGAATTCTCCTGGCCGTCGCGCTGGCATGGTTTGCCGCTTATTACTGGCTCAACCCCCATGTATCGAGCCCCGACGGCAAGGCGCGGGTAGTCGGCAGCTGCGGCGACACCATGGAGGTCCGTCTCCGGTTTCAGCAAGACCGAATGATCGAGGGTTCTCCGTGGACCAACGGGTGTGCCCACAGCTTCAACTGTATCTGCGCGGCGGTGGATCTTGCCAAGGGCAAAACGCCCGAACAAATTCTGGACATCGATTCGGCCATGATTCGCCACGCTGTCGGTGGGCTCCCGAGGGACCACTGGCACTGCTCGACCCTGGCGGTCGATACCCTGCATGCAGCTATCGACAATTACATGCAGGCCGGCCTTAAAAAATCCACGGCCCCTTGATTCACGGACCTGGTTACCCCTCCGACGTCCGTCATCGGACAGTGAATGCGGCCGGAACCATCACCCCTGAAATGCAGCCGTCTCGTCAATTCTTGATCAAAACCGCCAGGTGCATCATGTCCGTGCAACCGCTTTGGGCCAGCAGACCCAGCGAATACTCCCTGAAGCGGGTATCCGGTTCGATCACTTTGGTGAAGGAATAGATCAACCGGGTGACCATGTCCGGATGGAAGTTTTCCCGATGCCATGCGGCCATGCCGACCAGATAGGTCTTGAGCATGGCGAAATTCAGCACCATCATGACGTAATCGGTATACAGCCGTTGGCCGCGATGAAAGCCGATGTCGTGGTGCAGCAGATAGCTGACCAGGAAGTTTTCCAGCATGAAACCGTATTGCCGGAAAAACGGACGGTAGAACTGCTCGAAGGCGGAATCGTAACGGCGGCCGATGGTCTCGGTGAACGGTTGCGGACCGGAGTAGTAAAGTCCGGCAAGGCATTCCCCGGCGCAACGCTTGAAGGCTTCAACGCAGACGGAAGGAATCATTTCGTCATGCAGCCGTCGGGTGAGTTGCAGTTGCATCCCGGTCAGCGCAGGTGCTTCTTCAGTCCGGGCCATCCAATCGCCGGAATCCAGGCGACGGGTAAACGCGTCCACGATCGCCGGCACATTTGTTGTCCCCGGCGCGGCCTCAGCGCGTCCGACCATCTCCAGGAAATAGCCGAGCGCCATAAGACGCCGCCACAACGCATGCCGCCGGTCTCGCAAAAGGGACAAGGCGCATGCCCTCAACGACAGGCCGGCGGTTTCCTCCTCGATGGGCATCTTCGGCTCGACCGCACGCAGGTTTTCAGCCGCTTCAGGGTCCAGGCACGCTTCGACGACAGTGATCCCGTGGGGATTGCCCAGCGCCCGGCGCGCAATCTCCGGGCAGGCCAGAGAGGCGGAGAGGTCGATCCATCCGTGCCTGGCCCGCAGGTGCCGGGGAAAAACGGCGCAGGTATCCGGAAGCCAGTTCTCACCCAGTTCGGCATGAATCCGGCAGTACCGGTCCGCTGTTAGAAAGGGGCACGCATCGCCGGAACGCACAATTCGAGCATAGCGTGCAACGGAGGAATCCTTGCGATTGCGCCGCACCCCCGCTCGAAGCCGCTGGCCGAGATCCGTGGAGCTCGGTTTTCGATACCGCTGGTAGGATCGTTTATCGACGATGACATCCCACCCATAACAGCAGTGGTCTTCGCATTTCGGACCGAGGCACCTGAAATCCGCCAGATACGCCGGCATTTTTAAAACCGCCTGATTACCTTGCATGGCAAAACCTCATGCGCCGATATGCGTCATTCCAATGGCATCCAACGGGCATGCATCGATACAGTCCCAGCATCCCATGCACATATCCTGAAAAATTATCGGTGATTCAAAAACACCGTCCAGTTGTTTGATCACTTTGTGGGCACACGCCGGCACGGCCGGACAAAGGCCCTTTTCAGGGGCACATGTTTTTATATCGCAACGCTGGTAGTCTATTGCGGCAAATGATTTTTTGGACTGCAGGCTCATATGAATCCCTCAATCTTTTGAATATCGGCCCCTTCCCAATCCTCTTTCATACCGCCTCGATGTTGATGGCGGCTTGCCCGTAACCCTGTCTTCATGAAGGATGGCCATGGCCTGTAAGGCGTCGATCCCCACAAGCTCCTCCTCGACGACCACGGTGGCCTTTCTTGGCCAATTCGGTCCGATCCGGTTTTTCACAGGAATTTCATTCGCCGCAGGGGCGAACACGGCATCATGGCGAACCCATGGCACGAAAGCGGGGAAATTACCATCACAACCGGGATTAATCAAGGCAGGGGTGCAAAGCCCGGCAATTCTCAATAAACGCGATCGCTGGGCGTGCGGGTGGTTGGAAAAACCCATTGGACCAGGCACAATACAGATGGTTGAACTGGATCCATACCATTTAGCCCGAGTCGAATTAATCGGGAAAGCGACTGGAAACGGCCATGGATCATATAATAATAGCCGTCACCACTGCTGTCTGAAACCGCAGCGCATGCAGTCAGAGCAGGTCTGCCTGCTGAAAGTCGCTGAGCACCGATTCGACCAGCGCCGCATTGACGGCCGCGGACAGCCCCAGATCACCGGCCATTCGGCCGGCGACGCCTTCGGGGTCCTGGACGAACCACTGCAGCTGGCTGCCGTGCAGGTGGCTCAGGTGGTTGGCATATGCGGTGATGGCGGCCAGGTGCCTGCCGGGTTCCGCATTGGGGACGTGATGATGATACTTCACACAAATCATCGCCGATTCGGGCATTTTCCATTTTTTCATCAACAGTTCACCGACCTCCATGTGATCGGTGCCGATGATCTTTTTTTCTGCCTCGTGGTCGGAGAGCCCTTCGCGCTTTCTCAGATTCTGTATCTGGCGGTATGAATCTGCACCCACCAGCAGGAGCACCAGTTTTCCGATATCGTGCAGCACCCCGCCGACGAAGGCCTGTTCCGGGTCTTCGTATCCGGTGGCGGCGGCAATCCGGCGGGCGGCCATGCCGCATTCGGCCGCATGCTGCCATAAAAACTGCCCCCAGGTGCGCATGCCGGGGTTGCTTTTGAAAAAGTAGGCCTGCATGGATGCAGACAGGACAAGGCTCCTGGTTGTTCGGGCGCCCAGCCGTGCCAGCGCCTGGTGCAGGGATTCGACACGTTGGAGCCCGCCGTAGAGTGCCGAATTGCTGATCTTGATCAGTTTCGTCACCAGCGACTGATCTTTGCCGATCACCCGCTCAAGGGCGTCAACGTCAACGTCCGGATCGGAAAGCATGTCGAGTGCACGGGTCACCAGCGTCGGCAGGGGGGGCAGTTCATTTATCCCGGACACCAGGCGGTCCGGGCTGAAGGAGCCGGTCGGCGCATCGGGCTGACCGGCATCCGGCGGATCGGCCGGCGTGGAAGGCGACGGATGGCCGGCGGCGGCCGCTTTGCGTGGCGCCACCATCCACGAAAGCAGTTCGAGGTAGTGCTGAGGGGAAAGGCCCGCAAAACCGTTTTCACTGAATACATAAATAAACACGGCCACCTTCCCCTTGCTGACCACGGGAATCAGTGCACATTCGCCTGGTTCGCAGGCGCCGGACAGCCGGTCCAGCAGCCGGGAACGGAACCGGTCGCCGAAAAAACCGACACCTGAGCGGTGGACCGCATCCAGAACAGGCTCTTCAGCCAGTACGCCCAGGCATCCGGCAGTTGACTGTTGATCCATCCCGTGGCCATCTCCCACCCTGCGCAGCTGTTTGCAGTGCACCACCTGCCCCGCTTTGGCGGAGAGGATCAGGATGCTGTCGTAAAAGCCCTGGCAAAAGGTGACCAGCGCCTCGATGCGCTTCAAGGGATCGTCACTCAACACCAGTTTTTTCAGCGCCTGGCGGAAAGCCCCGAACAGGGGGTCTCCACCGGATTCGGGCAAGGCCGGAGGTTCGGCCGCATCGCCGGGACGCAGGGTGATGGCCCCCTTTTCCATTTGCGTCTTGATGATCGCCACCACCGTGGCGCTGTCAAAGGGTGCTTTTTCCAGAACCTGCCCAACGGTCCCGCAGGAAGCGGCCAGCCGCATGACCACCTGCACCTCGGTCGACATGGCCGATGCCCCCTGATCGTGGGTGCAGACCAGAATTTCACGGTCGAGCGAGATGATTCCCTTGACGAAATCGCGGTGCTCATCGGATTGGGCGGCCACGGAGATGGCCAGCATGCGGGCATCCAGTTTCGTTTCCAGGGCGTCCACGGCCACCGGTGTATCCGTGAAATGGAAGGCGCCCTCGTCGAGTAAAAACATCTCCAGCAGCACCTCTTTCATTCCGGTGAGCAGGATGTCTTCGACCGTCGCGAGGGGAAACAGGTCGATCTGGGATAAAATCGCACGAATCGGCAGCCCGGTTTCCACCTGTATGCGCCGGATGTGCCTGACCTGATCGGCCGTTACCCGTCGGTTGAAGATCAGCCCCTGCATAATTTTGGCGTCCCCTTTCACGGAACAGGCATCGACGATAAACCCGTTGTCGAAACTGAGCGTGATCAGGCGCCGATGCGCGTTGATGGAAAGAACGCCGTTCAAGTTCAGTTGGGAAAGGAACATGATGGCGTCGGCAGGATGGTATTTACTCAGCTCTCCATTGAAAATCATCTCTTTCCTCGCAAGGTGAAGGGGTCTGATATTAGTTCGGCCCTTCTCCTTTAAACTTGAATGAGAAAAAAGATAAAAAAAGCGTCAGGCCATGCAGGGGCGAGAAAAGCCAGCAGCCCGGGCGCATCCGCGAATGGATGGCCGCTCCGGGTCAGGATCGGTTGGCGGCGTCATAGCCTTCCGGCGTCAGAAAGGCGCTTGTCTTCAGGCGGTTCATGTCGACCAGACCACGTTCAAACAGCGCCTTGAGGCCGGCAACCACATCGCTGGGCGCCAACGGGAGAACCGCCGTGATATCACTGATGTCCAGAATTCCCGGAGGCCCTTTGAAATCCCACTCCCTGGCCAGCAGGGAAAGAATGCCTTGTTCGATATCATCGTTCATGCGCCTCACCTCCCTTCAAAGAGAATCCGTTTGAGAATTAAAATAAGGACTGTAAACCGATCGGCCAAGATGAAATATCAGTCATCCATCATTTTATATATCATTTTGTCAGCAAGATGGGCCCGCCTGCTTTTTTTTGACGATTCAGATGGGCGTCCACGGACCGTGTCGGCGGCAGGTCGTTCGGTTTCATCGAGACCGGCTGACCAAAAGGTTGCTGTTGAATCGACGAATGGTTAGGATATTTAAACCGCAGGTGAAGCAGACACCATTGATGGAATCGAAAACGAACGGAAGGCAGGGTAACGCGAATGCAACGAATCAGGATGTTGGTGCTCCTATGCGCATCGGTCTCCATCCCTCTGACGACCGGCCTTGATTTCACATATGCCGCCGCGGCGAAGGTATTCAGAGTGTATGACGGAGACACACTCAGTGTCAGCGTGCAGGGGGAAAGGGTCAGTGTCCGGCTCTATGGAATCGATGCCCCGGAGAGTGGACAGGACGGCAATGTCTCCGCCACGCGTTTTTTAAAGCGCCTGATTTGGGAGCATCCCCTGGAAATCAAGGTGGTGGAAATCGATCGGATTGGCCGATCCCATGCCATTGTGACTCGCAGGGGCAAAGACACCAGCGTGAACGCGGCGATGGTGGCAAACGGCTACTCGTGGGTGAACCCGGGCAGGTGCAGGGTCGAGGCGTGTGCGTCCTGGAAAAAATTAGAATCTCACGCCAGAAAGTATAAGCTGGGCATCTGGTCGGGTTTTGATCTGGTGCCTCCCTGGGAATTCAAACTTCAGGGGGGGCAGTAAACGTTGGTTCCTTGTTGCCCGTCCTTCCGACCGTTGCCTGAAAAGTCATCATCTTACCGGAAAGCCGGCCTGGCGGAAGAAGGGTCAGCGCATGCCATGGGTGAGAACACTGCGTCGGATCTGCTTCCAGGTGTCGGAAGGGACCGTTGGAAGCCCTTTAGCCCCCATGCTTCCATGCGTTCCCGCTCAACGTAAACATTATGGTTGGCCCCGCCCCCGAGTTCAAAGCAGGGCCAAAGGCAGAGCAGACGGATCATTACAATGGTGCAGGACGATGACACATTGAACGTTTATGTATCTGCGACCGTCTGCCCTTGACAGGGAATGAAAGAAATGAAGCCGACCGTCAGACAGCCAGAAAGCCATGCAGCCTTCAAAAAATGCAATAATTGCGGTTCTTCGTGGGAATCACGGAATCGTTTTATGGATGACCCGGAATTACACGTCATCGGGTACCAGCCGAATTTTAAAAAGTTTACAACCGGGTTGTTCTACTTCAACCATTCTTGCGGCAGCACATTGGCTATCCCTGCCTCTTATTTCGTTGACCTTTATCACGGGCCCGTATTTCAAAAGCGTGCAACAGGCAGTGACCACTGCCCGGAGCATTGCCTCCGGAAAGAAGATTTAGAACCCTGTCTGGCGGAATGCGAGTGCGCATACATCAGAGAGGTCCTGCAGATCATTAAAACCTGGCCAAAGGCATAGGCGACGTCCTTAATTTTCTAGCGGCGTTTGTTTCGAACCGGTTACAGGGCAGCAGACGCGTACCTGCAGGCAGACGGTAAGCCGGGACATCGCCATGCCACCCCCGGTGGACCAAACCCGTTCTCCGAACCGGGGGAACACGTTGTTTCCAGCCGGCCTGGCTATCTCCCCAGGGCGTGCCATCAGGCCGGTTATGGCAGGACTTGCTGAAAAATCTGTGTATTGACAAGAATAAATTATAAGTTTTATTATTTAGTGCCTGATCGTTCGTGGCTTTCCCACCTGACGATGAACCACATGTCTTTCACTGCAATTGAAGCTGTAGCCACATCCTGAAAAACTTGGCCGCCACAAGAACTTTGAATTCTCTGTCAAAGCCGGTGCCAGCCACGAAAACATTCTGGGGAAAAATGCCCCTGAAATTGCCGATTGCAGCCCCGGGCGAAAGTAATGCCGCCCTGGGCGCCCCCTTTCCATTGGGATAAAACACCCGGCCTGCCGCATCGATTCGACCTGTTGATCGGGCAGGTCCGCGAAAAACGACATTCTCGTGAATTAAAAAAAGGCAGTAAACCAGATAGCGTTTAATCTGAGCTGATTACATTCTGTCTGGCAGGTTTCTGATAAACCCCTCATGAAGTTTAAATTGAAAGCTTTATATACTCGTAAATACGGTGACAATGTAGAATCCTCTTGTTGGTTAACCAGAAACCGGGGAGATTATGGCATGAAAAAGGGATTGGTGGTGTTTTGTGGGGTATTGCAGTTAATCGTATTCCTGGCGACTTCGTCTTTGGCAGTGGACCTGGGTGTTATCACGGGAGGGGAAAAAGGCACATACTACCAATTTGGACTCAATTTACAGGAGCTTGTTAAAGAAAAAGGCATCCGACTCAAGGTTTATAATTCCACAGGGTCTATCGAAAACCTTTACGCGGTATACAAGAGACCTCGGACGCAAATGGGAATTGTGCAATCGGATGTTTTGGCCTTTGTATCCCGGGTTCAAAATGATCCGGTCTTGAAGCGGATTGCCAAGAAAACAAAAATGATATTTCCATTGTATAATGAAGAAATTCATTTGCTTGGGAAACCGGATATTAAAGATTTTGACGACTTGACTGAGAAAAGCGTTGCAATCGGAAAAGAAGGCAGCGGTACCTACCTTACCGCAAAGTTATTGTTTGAAGTTTCCGATGTCAGGCCCAGGGAGTTGATTGCGATTGGTACAGACGAGGCGCTTTCACAATTGAAAAATGGCGCAATAGACGCGATGTTCTATGTGGCAGGGTACCCTGTTAAATTATTCAAGGAAGATGTAACGATGGACGATAATCTTGCTTTAATTCCAATCTTGAACAAAAGCATTACCGAATTTTATCCGATAGCTGAAATCCCTGATAACACATACCCGTGGCAACCGGAGACAATTAATACGGTTGCTGTCAAAGCAGTGCTGGTATCGTTTAATTTCAGAAGAGCCAATTGCCAGTTTGTGGGTCAGTTTGCAGAGGTCGTTAATTCGAATATGGATTGGCTTATGAAAAACGGGCATCCGAAGTGGAAATCCGTTGACCTGGATTATCCTTTGCGTGGCTGGGAGCAATATGATTGTGTTAAAAAATATCTCGCAAGAACCAAGCGGTCTCCGGAGAATAGTCCGACTGAGATAAACCCCATTCTGGAAGCGGTTAAGAATATATTGAGTGAATAATTACGGAAAACTTTTGTTTATAGGACGAGCCTGTTTTTTAAAAGCCATGACGACTTTGAGTCGTTTATGGCTATGAGCCATATCAAAATGACCCTTAATCCAAAACTTCTTTTTCCCGTTCGTGTCTAAATGTTCCCGGCCATGTATCTTAATTATTACAATCTGAATTTCAAACCTTTCGATGTATCTCCCGATCATCGGTTTCTGTGGCTTGGTGAAAAGCACAAGAAGGCGCTTTTGTCTTTAAAATATGGCATTTTAAACGACAACAAACAGGTGGCCCTAATTGGCGAACCGGGTACGGGCAAAACGACAATAGTAAATGCCTTATTACACATACTGAACAAAAAGATCATTTATGCACGGATATCGGATCCTTCTCTGGGAGAACAAGATTTTTTTAATATGGTTGGGTCATTATTAGGCATCAAAGAAAGATTTAAAAACAAAAATGAATTCATGATGCATTTTGAAATATTTCTTAAAATTGCATCTGAAAAGGATATCAAGGTAATTATTGTCATTGAAGAGTTTCAAAGGCTGAAACCAAATATTTTAAATCAAATCGATATGCTTTCCAAGATTGGTAAATTTTCCAAACCAATAGTTGCCATAATCTTTATCGGACAGAAAGATGCCAACCGCACGTTGTTAGGTAACGATGCTATCAGGAAAAGGTTTACCTTTATTTTCACCTTGGATCCATTGGAGGAATTTGAATTAGCATATTATATCAAACATCGACTAAAGGTTGCAGGAACCAATAATAATATATTCAGTTCTAATGCTTTTCGGGAGATATACGAATTTTCTCAAGGCATTCCCCGCATGATAAACAATATCTGCGATTTCGCTCTATTAAAAGGATACAAAAAAAATATTAAACATATTAATTCAAGGCTCATTAAAGAATGTGTAAAAAGCTACAATTTCTCGTATAAAAACAGCTCAACAAAATCCAACAGGTCACACAAATTGTTCAAATTCATCAAATCAGGTTTTATAACTTACAAGTTTAGATATATAGCATCATCTTTGTTGGCCTTAATATGTTTCATTTTCGTCATTTTTAATTATTCATACAACCTCAAAGACGCTTCACCAAAAAATAACAATATTTTTGCAAACACATTGAGAATCTTTACAGGAAGATCACCAGATACACTTCTGCCAGCAATTAAAGGGATTGGAATACAGGGCCACAATAAAGCCAGTACAAAAATTGAAAGTCATGATTCAGATGGCCAGGTCCACACGCAACTGGACAAACCTGTAAAACTGGACACTAATGGCAAACAATTAGATACCCTTGTTTCTGAACTGAAGCATGCAAATGCGCGTGTCGGTGAACTTCAATCCGCATCGGCTGAGCAGCAACATATTATAGTTAACAATAATCAAACACTTACAAGTCTTAAAGATGAGCTACAGAATGAAAAAAAGACAAATGAAAGACTTCAATTCGAACTTTCAAAAAAGAATTTTTCGATCGCCGACTTAGAGGAAAGGGTATATAAACTTCGGGATATTATAATCAGGTACGAAACGGCAATGGACCAAAACAAAATCGATATTAAAAAATTAAAAAACCAATTAGCTAATTTGAAATTAAAAATTAATGAACAACAAAATTTACCTGACGTCAATGATAATAAAGAGGCATCTGAAAAAGCTAACGAAATGATCGAAACTCAGTATGACCCGCCCAATCCGAATGACATTATTGATTGGGTTATAAAGAAGCGGTCGGAATAAATTTTGTGTTAACAGGGCTATGAATCCGCGGATAGGGTTTCTTCAGATCATTTTTTAGGAGGGCAGTTCCCCAGCCTCAATTCAATGCTAAAGTTTTGCCCCGGCTCGTCGTAATGGTTTTTAACGGCGGGGTGTCAATTTTAGAAGACGACCACCGGTTTTGTCCTCGAGCACATACAACGCCCCTTCGGGTCCCTGTTCGACCTCGCGTATACGTTTTCCCCATTTAAACCGTTCGGATTCTTTGGCAATGTCCCCTTTCAAATCAACACGAATGAGGGCTCTTGATACAAGTCCACCGATAATCGCATTGCCTTTCCAATCGGCAAACAGGTCACCGTCATAGATAACGAGACCGGACGGTGCAATGGAAGGCACCCAAAACGTTCGCGGAGGTTCGAAGTCAGGACGGGTGTCATGATCGGGGATCGGTATTCCCGAGTAGTGGTCGCCGTTCGACACGATCGGCCAGCCATAATTTTTACCAGCAATGATCAGATTCAACTCATCGCCGTGGCGCGGCCCCATCTCATGGACCCACAAACGTCTGTCGGCATCAAAATCGATGCCCAGCATGTTGCGGTGACCCATGGTCCAGAATTGCTTGGCCAGTTCACCCCGATTCTGCCACGGATTATCATCGGGCAACGTTCCGTCGTCGTTTAAGCGCAGCACCTTACCAAGATGGCCGTCAAAATTCTGGGCCGGTTTAAGTTTCTGGCGGTCTCCGGATGTGATGAACATTTTACCATCGGGGCCGAACGCGATGCGATGGCTGTAATGACCTTTTCCAGTAACTTTTGGCTTCTGAACCCACAGCTTTTCCACTGACGTGAGTTTGAGCGGGCTGCTTTTTAGATCGAGCTTGGCGCGGACCACCACCGCACCGATTGTGGCGTTATCATCCCCTCGTTCGGCATATGACAAATAGACCCAGGAATTGCGCTCAAAATCAGGATGCAGCACCACATCGCCCAATCCACCCTGACCGCCATAGGCAACTTCCCACAAGCCCCGGACTTCTGTTTTCGAACCGTCGCTGGCAACATGCCACAGCACCCCCCTCTTCTCGGTCACTAAAAGAGTGCTATCGGGCAGGAACGTCATGGCCCAGGGCTCATGGAAAACAGCGACCTGCACGGCCACAATTTTGGTGCCCTTCGTGCCCTCAATTAGAAAAGCCCCGGCCGTAGCCGGTACAGCGATTGAAATGATAATCAGCAAGTGGATAATCAAGCGCATAAGTGTTTATCCATAGGCCCATCTTTAATGTTTACCGGCATCTCAATGGCGATCGAACGATACGAAAAAAAATGGATCTGTTTCTAAAACGGGTGGGTCTTTACGCACCTACCAATTATTAATTGGGATGTCAACTTGCTGGAAAAATGTTCATTGTTGTTGGGATGGGGGCATATTTTAACCCTACAACGTTACTTATTAATTTTTAATTTGTAATTTCTCCCAAGGTCTGCCATACTACGCAACAACCCTTTAATAAAGGAGGCAGACCATGCTACCAGTCACGCGGTGCGACGAACACCTTTACCCGGTTCCAAAATTCGATCTTGGGAAAGGCGATGTTAAAGATTTTATGAATGAACTCAAAGGATTTCACGAACAGTTCTACGATTGTTTTCAACGCAGCGAATCCAGAGAGCACTTTCTAAAATTTATGGCCGGACAATTCAGCCCGCTTGAGCGTAAATCCATCGAGCCTATCGCGCTGGCCGTGAAAGATGGCAATGTCAGGGCGATGCAACGTTTTGTCAGCGATGCGCCATGGGCCGACGATAAAATATTAACCAAGTATCGTAGTTTTGTTAACGATGACCTTGGTAGTCCTGACGGTGCCTTGATCTTCGACGAAAGCAGCTTTGTTAAAAAGGGCCAGGACTCTATCGGCGTGGCCAAACAATACTGCGGAACCATCGGAAAAGTCGAAAACTGCCAGGTTGGCGTCTTCGCCGCCTACGTATCGGAAAACGGATATGCAATGGTCGACAAGCGGCTATTTCTCCCCGAAAAATGGTTCACCGACGATTACATCGAGCGCCGGAAAAAGTGCAATCTGCCTGAAGATACGGTTTTCCTGACTAAACCCCAACTGGCTGTTGAGATGCTCAGCGCTGTCAATCAAGAAAACGTCCTGCCTTTCAAGTATGTGCTTGGCGATTCCATATACGGGATCAGCCCTGATTTTATCGCCGCGGTTGAGTCCTTGCCGGACAAAACCTACCTCGTATCGGTTCCCAAAGATACACGATGCTGGCTGAAACGACCGATGACCATTACCCGATCGTATCGCTGGGGTGGGAAAACCAGGACCAAGACGCTTTTGGTCGATCCTGATAGCAAACCGTTGACCGTGGAAGAACTGGCCCGGAACATCAACGATTATTTTTGGTATCGTCGGCAGGTGTCCGAAGGCACCAAAGGACCCATCGTTTATGAGTTTACCCGTCGCCGGGTCATCCTGTCCGCTGAAGGGCTTCCTCAGAAAACCGTATGGCTGCTAAACCGACGTAGCCTTGGCGATGATCCGCAATACAGTTATTTCATCAGCAATGCGTCATCGAGCACGAGGCTGAAAACACTCGTATGGCTCAGCGGCCTGCGTTGGGCAATCGAGCAGTGTTTTGAGGAGGCCAAAACCGAGTTGGGCATGGATCACTACGAGGTGCGCAAGTTTCCTGGATGGCAGCACCACATGCTAACGTGCATGCTGGCCCATTTTTTCCTCTGGCACCTGAAAATCAGGATGGGAAAAAAAAGCGCCATCTATTACGCTGTCGCAGCTTAAGATCCTTATCAAACTCATTTTGCCAATGAAACGGCACACGCTTGAAAGCCTACTCGAACAGGTTGCTTGGATACAGGCCCGGAACCATCAGGCCTACTTGTCACATCGAAAAAGACGCATGCGTGAAATTTTCAAAGAACACTAAGTTACGTTGTAGGGTTATTTGATATCATACTTTTCCTTTTTGATTTCATCTAAAAGCATTGATTGTTTTTCATCAGAAAGGCCAGCAACACGAACACTAAATCTTTCTCGTCGTTGTTCAATGCTCCATTTGTCCAACGGAATAACCGCCTTTCGCCCCTCCCATTTAACGCGATCTCTGTAATAGATAGATATCTTTAAGGACTCCCAGCTTGTTAGACTGACGTCTTCATACCCCACTTTGAAAATTACGATATCCATTTTCCCAAGGTGGGTCATAGCTCTGGGCCCCATCCCCTCGATTGTGAACTCACCATTATTATCCGTGAGAGTTTCCCGAGAATCATAAAACTCAGTAACTTCACCACCGGCCGTATGATATACTTTATACCAAACACCGAGAACGACAGCCCCCGCAATAGGTTGCATGGTTTTGGAATCGATTACTTTCCCATGGTAACTGCCCTCGTAGTATACAATGCTCATGCAACTGCTGAGCACCGACAACATACAAAACAACAGGAGAATCCGCTTTACCAAGGAAGCACTTTCAAGACGATCAGAAGCATGTCGGTAGACACCTGTCAGGGTTGGAATACCACCATTTTCATTATGTTTAACCATCTGAAACGTTATCTTCATGGGATGTACCTTTCGTTGGGATAGCGATTTGGTTAGAAACGATAAATCTTCCAGATTCCATTATCGTCCACTATAAAGTAAATGTAATGGGTTATCTCGTATGTTCCGGTATTGTGTGTTTCGATCCTGCGGATCCGAAATTTAGCCGTTTTATCATCGATTGAAATCATCGAGATTGCCTGCATATCGCCCGCAATTTGGGGGAGATGATCCCCCAATGCTGTATATATTTCCTCATACAAGTTTTTCTTATTATCATCAAAATAGTCAATTGCCTTTTCAATATTCCTGGCAAAAAGCGCGGTTTTCATATCCGTCCATTTCTGTTGCAGCAAGGAATCTATCTCTTCCTTATCCACAACCATAACCGCAATCGTATCCGTGTAGGTCACGCCTTCGTGCACCACTTTGGCGGTATACCAGGCAATGCCCTCATCGATCATACTGACCTGGAATTCATCCGGTTCGACCTCCATCAGTTCAACAGGAGCGATACCGGTATAGGTAATGATTGCATCCTGAATCGAAAATGTTCCCCGTATATGCAGCGAGAAATCCAACGGTGCGCTGCCCGAAGTTATGTTGGCATGAAGCTCAATATAATGCTCCGGGACAGCAGCACTTACCGATACATCGGCCGACTGGGAATGGCCGTTGATATCCATCGCTGTTGCTATGATCGTATTGGTTCCCGGCTCAAGGGGAACGTTGTTGACGACAAACTCGTTACCATAAACCATGGCCAATACACCGTTGACGGTAATACCCGTCTCACTGCCGCCGGTGTTGGCAAAGGTGCCCCGAACCATCACATCCGGACGATCAATGGATGCACCGTCTGCCGGAGAAACGATATTAATGCTGATGGGAGAATCGACCCTAACCGTCGCAGACTGGCTGACCGTACCTCCTGTTCCAATGGCCGTGATCGTGTAAGTGGTGGTTTGCATGGGCGCAACCGATAGCGTACCGTCCGAATCGACGATGCCGATATCCGGTTCGATACTCACCATATGGGGAAAAAGGGGACATTCTCATCTTTTAAACATTTGATGAATTCTAAAAAATGACCAAACCTCATTCCGATATTGATTTGACATAAATAACATATTGAAATTTAAGGATAGCGCTAAAACATCACTTCGCACCTTTTTATCGGAATTAATATGAATGACAGTTCATCACTCTTCCCATTGCGTATCAAACAAACGGATATCATCGACATCCATGTAGAAATAATAATCGTTCAATGTATCAAAAGAGGCCAATTGCATGAACTGGATGGATTTCAGGTAGAGCGGGTCAGGTATCGGGTGGCCACCGATTTCAAACCGCTCGTGAATATTGTCGGTAATTCTTTCCGCAGGGTCAAATACATGAGGAATCAGAAGGTCCGAGGAGGTCCAGTTGTGTAAACGGCCGTCACCAGAGTATTCGATTACAGTATCGTCATTGAAGTGCAGCAAAAGTGCATGGTTGGCCCATTCCGGGTGGTCTCCAAAAAAAGATTCCATTATGGGAATATTGAACTGAAAATATGTGGTTTGCGTAATAAGTATGCCATCGCTGCCATCGGAGGTAAAATCCTTGACCAAAGAATTGATGCGACTAACGCCATCGTGGTTTGATGATTGAGTGCTTTCCATGATCAAGTGGCCATCGATTGCTGTCTGGGTGGAATCGTCGTCATCATCGCCTGTATTCTGCCATTTATCTTTATCTATTCCATTGTCCCAATTTTCGATAAAAAGATCCTTTACTTCCGGCTTGAATACTTTTCCCACAACTGCATCTATTTCATTGCCCATTGTGCCCTGAAATGCCAATGTGAAGGTAACGTCTTTCCATTCTTCAACAAAAATGGGCTCAACAGTGGTGAATTTGAATGAAAGCGCTATGGAGTCCTGATAAGCAAGTTCGCCGATATAAGGGGTGTGATCGGCGCGGACGAAAACATCTGCATTTTCTTTTTGTAAGCATTCACGGGGTACTTTGATGGTCCGATTGGCTTCGCAAGTCCCCGAAATCAATACACAAAGGTAAGGTTCCTAACCATCTGGAATAATTCAAAATAAATCTAGATTTTTCTTTTTGGCTATGATAGGGTGCTTTTCATGGCACTCAAAAGACCTTTTTCGGAACTCGATTGGCAACTGACGCCAGAGCCGGTGCGTCATTACATCATGGCTCTGGAACGGACGCTTTTCGATATGGAACAGCGGATTGCACTCCACGAAAAACGGCTCGAGAAGCTCGAGGTTCGGACCCGGAAAAATTCTCACAACTCCAGCAAGCCACCGTCTTCCGATCCACCTTTTGCGAGGAAGAAGAGAAAGCAAAAAAAGAGCAAAAAGGCTAAAGGCGGTCAGAAAGGCCATAAGCCGCACCAGCAGCAAGTGCTGGACCCGACCGAGAGCTATTGGTTGACCCCGCAACGTTGCTCATGCGGGCATTCGGCTTTCGATCAGGAAAAGATGAAAACGTTTTACGTACATCAACATATTGAGCTTCCCGAAATCGAAATGCAAGTCAATCACTATCTTCTCCAGCAATGCGATTGCCCTAACTGCGGTAACGTGGTCAAAGCCATGCTGCCACCTGAGATGTCCACCGGTTACGGTCCTCGTTTTACCGCCTTTATCGGTGAACTGAGCGGCATCAAGGGCATGAGCCGAAACGATGTCAAAAAGTTGTGCGAATCTGTATTAGACATTCCCATTGCCACCGGAACCATCCAGAAAATTGTCGACCGCACCTCAAATGCGCTATTGCCAGTCTACGAACGCATCGGCCAGATCGCCCGACGCTTTTGGTGTAACTACATCGACGAAACATCCTGGTTTAAGCAAAATGATCTGCACTGGCTGTGGGCCATGGTAAATGAACGGGTGGCATTTTATCGTATCGACCCACACCGGTCTAAGGCGGCCTTCGAAAACTTAATCCAGGATTGGAACGGCATTCTGGTCAGTGATGGATACGGCCTATACCAAAAATGGGTGCACCGCCAAACCTGCCTGGCTCACCTGATCCGCAAGGCCGATGCCCTGACGGAAAGAAAGAAACCCGACCTTCGCCGCTTCGGAGAAATCGTCGCCGCCTGGCTGAGGCAACTGGTATCGTTTGCCAAAGAACCTCCCGACTCAAAACAGTGGTCGGATTTTTATACGTTCTTCTTGTTCACCGTCTCCCTTTGGGAGGAGGACAAGACCGATGCTGGTAGACTTGCCCGTCAGATCGTACGGGAAATGGACAGTCTGTGGACCTTTCTCGATCACCATGGCGTCGAACCTACAAATAATCGCGCTGAGCGGGCCTTACGTTTTGGTGTGCTGTGGCGAAAACGCAGTCTGGGAACCCAAAGCGAAAAGGGTAATCGGTGGGTCGAGCGGATCTTGTCACTGAAAGAGACCTGCCGTTTAAATGAAAAGCCCACGTTCCCATTTCTCGTGGAATGTATTGCTTCCTACTTTCGTAATATAATGCCTGACCTTTCCTGGATTTGATTCATACGGGAATATCCCGTGAACGCGTACTTCTTTTTTATAATGGATTAGCAAAAAGAAGTTGCCATCCAACATGGACTCCTGTGTTTCGGTGGTATTCTGGATATTCAACTTGATATCTTTAAACGTATTGTTGTTAAAACGGGGGATGGTCGTTACCGATAGCTGGCCGCGGAAAAAATAATCCAGCAAATCTGCAGAGTAGCCGATGGCTCGGGGGATAAGTTTTTGTGCATATTCTTCATAACAGTTGTCATCTAACGCTACAGGCAGTTTTTCATTGGATATATTGGGAAAATAAGCGTCACGGAAATATTTTAAATAACCCACAGCTGCTAGTTTGTAGATGGTTTCTCCGGGATGGCCGTTCCAATTGGCCAGATATTGCCGTTCAAGGTTCGTTAGAACATCTTGAGGCTTCTCCATGAAAACAACGCAATGCTCGGGCTTCGGGTATGGGAAGACAAGAGGACCATCATCGCCATCTGTTTTAAACATGGTAAACATACTTAAAAAATTGATGCTTGTGTACTCGGCCAAGCCTAAACAGGACATGTTTATTTGACTCAACTGGTCTGGTGTCGTGTCGGCCCGAAGGATATTGGCATCCCACAGATCGGTAATCCTGAAATCCAGAAAATCCCCGTTATCCGGCTCTTTATCAAACCAACTCGTTTTATTTCTTCGCCTTACGTAGTCCTCAAAAGGGTTACCGAACCATTTTAAAATATTCCAGGTTGATTCGTGTTCCGCCAAATACCGGGTATGGCCTTGCGAAAAATCGTTTCTGACATGGGCCGGTACCGCGGTATCCTGTATCAGATGCATGAGTTGGCCCAATGCACGGAATGTATAAGTCAGAAATTGGTTTCTTCTCTGTTCATCTGCTACGACCACGTTATTGCCGACTTCGAGATCCGATCCGGTCAAATAAGCCAGGTAATACTTTCTAGCGCTTTCCCAGTCCCACGCGTTGAAGTCTTGAACATCGGAATAGGGATCAATATACCCTCTGTCGATGAAACCGGTAGCCCAGGTAATATTAGATTTAATTTGGTCCGGCGGATAAGAACTGGTACCCCAGCACCACCAATCCACTATTTTTAGAGTGTCAGAAAGACCGGATGTGGTCCAATCCAGGTAAGGGTTGTGGAAGTGGTTGGATGCGCGGCACATGGGATCGTCTTCCATTTCTGCGCCGTATTGAATCCATTGATAAAGAAACTTCCCATTAACTGATGTGTCAATACCATACTGTAGTATTAAATTATCTTTAAAGTATGAATTGGAAACAGTTAGCGAGGCTTCCAACGCCTCTTTTGACATCTTTGGATGGATAATTTCATCATTAAAAGCAAACGCTATGAGAAAATTAAATGTTATTGAAGACACTATTATGCATGTAGATACAATATGTCTCATTTCTTGTTTTTCCTCATACGAGACTTAATTTGGTTTCTGTATGTCTTTCTTTCTTCTGTTGTAGCCTCATGGAACATTGGCGTTGGCCATTTCACCTTTATTCCAACGGTTTGAACAAAACTCGCATGCTTCAACTCAGGAAAGTCATTACTTTTCGGTTCCAACTCGACCATCATCCCATTTTTCAATTTTTTCCACCGACGAACAAACATCTCATCCTCGTCTTTTCCTTGCGGATTGAAAACAGTATCACTGCTCCAGCAGACATATCCTTTTTTATAAATCCCCATAAAATGGGTGCCGATGGGGTAGTAGGGGATGGTAAAAATTCCTTGAGAATCGGTGACATCCTCGGTGGTGCCGTAGCGCTCCTTTGGCGTTGGATATCCTGGAGGAGCGAGCTTATACCGGATCCAATTTATAGCCACCACAGCACCTTCCACCGGTTCTCCGGTCCGGGCATCAACCACGCTGCCCTTGATGTTATAGTGCATCCCACAGGATGCAAACAGTGGAACCATAACCATCAGAGTTAGGGCCATCTTCAATTTAAGGAAAAACAAGCTATTGCCTTTGTAGGTTTTCATGGTCGTTCTCCAAAGCAAATAGATTAGAAGTTAACAATTCGCCATGTACCATCGCCCGTTTTCTGAAACAGCAGGTAAAAAGAGAAAGGTTGGCCAGCCTGCTCTCCTACCAGATTGTACTCGGCCATATCCTCTTCGATTTTAACCAAAGTAATGCTCCGCATACCAGCGATGATTTCATCCAAATGGGCATTGAGCAAATTGAAATTATATTCGAACGTTGGGCGGGTGGCTTCAGAAAAATATTCCAAAGCGCCCGGAATGTCACCATTGCCGAGCCGCTTTTTCATATCCGTCCATTTCTGCTGCAGCAAGGCATCGATCTCGGCGACATCAACAACCATAACCGCAATCGTATCCGTGTAGGTCACGCCTTCGTGCACCACTTTGGCGGTATACCAGGCAATGCCCTCATCGATCATACTGACCTGGAATTCATCCGGTTCGACCTCCATCAGTTCAACAGGAGCGATACCGGTATAGGTAATGATTGCATCCTGAATCGAAAATGTTCCCCGTATATGCAGCGAGAAATCCAACGGTGCGCTGCCCGAAGTTATGTTGGCATGAAGCTCAATATAATGCTCCGGGACAGCAGCACTTACCGATACATCGGCCGACTGGGAATGGCCGTTGATATCCATCGCTGTTGCTATGATCGTATTGGTTCCCGGCTCAAGGGGAACGTTGTTGACGACAAACTCGTTACCATAAACCATGGCCAATACACCGTTGACGGTAATACCCGTCTCACTGCCGCCGGTGTTGGCAAAGGTGCCCCGAACCATCACATCCGGACGATCAATGGATGCACCGTCTGCCGGAGAAACGATATTGATGCTGATGGGAGAATCGACCCTAACCGTCGCAGACTGGCTGACCGTACCTCCTGTTCCAATGGCCGTGATCGTGTAAGTGGTGGTTTGCATGGGCGCAACCGATAGCGTACCGTCCGAATCGACGATGCCGATATCCGGTTCGATACTCACCATATGGGGAAAAAGGGGACATTCTCATCTTTTAAACATTTGATGAATTCTAAAAAATGACCAAACCTCATTCCGATATTGATTTGACATAAATAACATATTGAAATTTAAGGATAGCGCTAAAACATCACTTCGCACCTTTTTATCGGAATTAATATGAATGACAGTTCATCACTCTTCCCATTGCGTATCAAACAAACGGATATCATCGACATCCATGTAGAAATAATAATCGTTCAATGTATCAAAAGAGGCCAATTGCATGAACTGGATGGATTTCAGGTAGAGCGGGTCGGGTATCGGGTGACCACCGATTTCAAACCGCTCGTGAATATTGTCGGTAATTCTTTCCGCAGGGTCAAATACATGAGGAATCAGAAGATCCGAGGAGGTCCAGTTGTGTAAACGGCCGTCACCAGAGTATTCGATTACAGTATCGTCATTGAAGTTTAGCAAAAGAGCATGGTTGGCCCATTCCGGGTGGTCTCCAAAATAAGACTCCATTTTCGGAATACTGAACTGAAAATATGTGGTTTGCGTAATAAGTATGCCATCGCTGCCATCGGAGGTAAAATCCTTGACCAAAGAATTGATGCGACTAACGCCATCGTGGTTTGATGATTGATTGCTTTCCATGATCAAGTGGCCATCGATTGCTGTCTGGGTGGAATCGTCGTCATCATCGCCTGTATTCTGCCATTTATCTTTATCTATTCCATTTTCCCAATTTTCGATGAAAAGATCCTTTACTTCCGGCTTGAATACTTTTCCCACAACTGCATCTATTTCATTGCCCATTGTGCCCTGAAATGCCAATGTGAAGGTAACGTCTTTCCATTCTTCAACAAAAATGGGCTCAACAGTGGTGAATTTGAATGAAAGCGCTATGGAGTCCTGATAAGCAAGTTCGCCGATATAAGGGGTGTGATCGGCGCGGACGAAAACATCTGCATTTTCTTTTTTATAATGGATTAGCAAAAAGAAATTGCCATCCAACATGGACTCCTGTGTTTCGGTGGTATTCTGGATATTCAACTTGATATCTTTAAACGTATTGTTGTTAAAACGGGGGATGGTCGTTACCGATAGCTGGCCGCGGAAAAAATAATCCAGCAAATCTGCAGAGTAGCCGATGGCTCGGGGGATAAGTTTTTGTGCATATTCTTCATAACAGTTGTCATCTAACGCTACAGGCAGTTTTTCATTGGATATATTGGGAAAATAAGCGTCACGGAAATATTTTAAATAACCCACAGCTGCTAGTTTGTAGATGGTTTCTCCGGGATGGCCGTTCCAATTGGCCAGATATTGCCGTTCAAGGTTCGTTAGAACATCTTGAGGCTTCTCCATGAAAACAACGCAATGCTCGGGCTTCGGGTATGGGAAGACAAGAGGACCATCATCGCCATCTGTTTTAAACATGGTAAACATACTTAAAAAATTGATGCTTGTGTACTCGGCCAAGCCTAAACAGGACATGTTTATTTGACTCAACTGGTCTGGTGTCGTGTCGGCCCGAAGGATATTGGCATCCCACAGATCGGTAATCCTGAAATCCAGAAAATCCCCGTTATCCGGCTCTTTATCAAACCAACTCGTTTTATTTCTTCGCCTTACGTAGTCCTCAAAAGGGTTACCGAACCATTTTAAAATATTCCAGGTTGATTCGCGTTCCGCCAAATACCGGGTATGGCCTTGCGAAAAATCGTTTCTGACATGGGCCGGTACCGCGGTATCCTGTATCAGATGCATGAGTTGGCCCAATGCCCGGAACGTATATGTCAGAAATTGGTTTCTTCTCTGTTCATCTGCTACGACCACGTTATTGCCGACTTCGAGATCCGATCCGGTCAAATAAGCCAGGTAATACTTTCTAGCGCTTTCCCAGTCCCACGCGTTGAAGTCTTGAACATCGGAATAGGGATCGATATACCCTCTGTCGATGAAGCCGGTAGCCCAGGTGACATTGGAATAGATCTGGTTCGGTGGATAGGGGCTGGTACCCCAGCACCACCAGTCTACTATTTTTAGGGTGTCTGAAAGACCGGATGTGGTCCAATCCAGGTAAGGGTTGTGGAAGTGATTGGATGCTCGGCACATGGGGTCGTCTTCCATTTCTGCGCCGTATTGGAGCCATTCGATAAGCTTTTTACCTTTAATCGAATAATCTTCTCCGTTTTTTAACACTAATTGTTCTGATAAATAGTTATTCTCTATAGTATTCGAATCAAGCAGAGCTTTTTCCGAAATTACAGGATGCGTAATTTCATCGTTGTATGCAAATGTTACAGATGCAGAAAATGTCAGTATTAGGTAAAAGGATATAAAAAAACGGTAAGCATTCACGGGGTACTTTGATGGTCCGATTGGCTTCGCAAGTCCCCGAAATCAATACACAAAAGCAAGGTTCCTAACCATCTGGAATAATTCAAAATAAATCTAGATTTTTCTTTTTGGCTATGATAGGGTGCTTTTCATGGCACTCAAAAGACCTTTTTCGGAACTCGATTGGCAACTGACGCCAGAGCCGGTGCGTCATTACATCATGGCTCTGGAACGGACGCTTTTCGATATGGAACAGCGGATTGCACTCCACGAAAAACGGCTCGAGAAGCTCGAGGTTCGGACCCGGAAAAATTCTCACAACTCCAGCAAGCCACCGTCTTCCGATCCACCTTTTGCGAGGAAGAAGAGAAAGCAAAAAAAGAGCAAAAAGGCTAAAGGCGGTCAGAAAGGCCATAAGCCGCACCAGCAGCAAGTGCTGGACCCGACCGAGAGCTATTGGTTGACCCCGCAACGTTGCTCATGCGGGCATTCGGCTTTCGATCAGGAAAAGATGAAAACGTTTTACGTACATCAACATATTGAGCTTCCCGAAATCGAAATGCAAGTCAATCACTATCTTCTCCAGCAATGCGATTGCCCTAACTGCGGTAACGTGGTCAAAGCCATGCTGCCACCTGAGATGTCCACCGGTTACGGTCCTCGTTTTACCGCCTTTATCGGTGAACTGAGCGGCATCAAGGGCATGAGCCGAAACGATGTCAAAAAGTTGTGCGAATCTGTATTAGACATTCCCATTGCCACCGGAACCATCCAGAAAATTGTCGACCGCACCTCAAATGCGCTATTGCCAGTCTACGAACGCATCGGCCAGATCGCCCGACGCTTTTGGTGTAACTACATCGACGAAACATCCTGGTTTAAGCAAAATGATCTGCACTGGCTGTGGGCCATGGTAAATGAACGGGTGGCATTTTATCGTATCGACCCACACCGGTCTAAGGAGGCCTTCGAAAACTTAATCCAGGATTGGAACGGCATTCTGGTCAGTGATGGATACGGCCTATACCAAAAATGGGTGCACCGCCAAACCTGCCTGGCTCACCTGATCCGCAAGGCCGATGCCCTGACGGAAAGAAAGAAACCCGACCTTCGCCGCTTCGGAGAAATCGTCGCCGCCTGGCTGAGGCAACTGGTATCGTTTGCCAAAGAACCTCCCGACTCAAAACAGTGGTCGGATTTTTATACGTTCTTCTTGTTCACCGTCTCCCTTTGGGAGGAGGACAAGACCGATGCTGGTAGACTTGCCCGTCAGATCGTACGGGAAATGGACAGTCTGTGGACCTTTCTCGATCACCATGGCGTCGAACCTACAAATAATCGCGCTGAGCGGGCCTTACGTTTTGGTGTGCTGTGGCGAAAACGCAGTCTGGGAACCCAAAGCGAAAAGGGTAATCGGTGGGTCGAGCGGATCTTGTCACTGAAAGAGACCTGCCGTTTAAATGAAAAGCCCACGTTCCCATTTCTCGTGGAATGTATTGCTTCCTACTTTCGTAATATAATGCCTGACCTTTCCTGGATTTGATTCATACGGGAATATCCCGTGAACGCGTACAAAAAACGAATCATTTTTTACCCTTTCTTTTTCTGTCAAAAATAAATTTTTTATATATCTTGTGTTCTTCTAAAACAGCTTCATTAAACTTGGGTTTTGGTGAGGATAATTTTGTCCCTACGCTTAGACTAAAGCTTGCGTGTTTAATCCATGGGAAAGCCTCAGCCTTCGGTTCTAACTCGACCATCATCCCATTTTTCACGTTTTCCCACCTGTGAATGAACATCTCATCCTCATTTTTCCCATTCGGGTTAAAAATGGTATCACTGCTCCAGCAGACATACCCGGTTTTGTATACCCCCATAAAATGAGTACCGACGGTGTATTTAGGGATGGTAAAGCTGCCTTCGGCATCGGTGACATCCTCGGTAGTACCGTAACGTTCCTTTGGCGTAGGATATCCTGGAGGAGCGAGCTTGTACCTGATCCATTTGATAGCCACCACTGCACCTTCCACCGGTTCTCCGGTCCGGGCATCAACTACGCTGCCCTTGATGTTATAGTGCACCCCACAGGATGCAAACAGTGGAACCATAAGCATCAGGGTTAGGGACAATTTAAATTTATGGATAAATAAACTATTGTTTTTGTATGTTTTCATGATCGTTCTCCAAAGCAAATAGATTAGAAGTTAACTCAACTTTCGGGATTCACGTTTACCAAATAAATTATACAATTACAGACAGTTAATATAAAATTACGGCTAAAAGTAGAGACTCAGAAGGTCAAATAACCTGGAGATGCTGACCCACAACTTATTGTAATTATGATACTTAAAATGAAACCCGAAAGTTGAGAAGTTAACAATTCGCCATGTACCATCGCCCGTTTTATGAAACTGCAGGTAGAAAGGAAAAAATTGGCCAGCCCGTTCTCCTACCAGATTGTACTCGGCCTTGTTCGTATTTAAAAAAGCAATCTTAGATAATTCAGGATGAGTAATTTTATTGTTATACGCATATGCTACAGATACAGTTAATAAGATTAATATATATAAGGACATACAAAAACGAATCATTTTTTACCCTTTCGCCTTTTTTCATCAATATGCTTTATCAGTGGTGTCCGGTTAACTTTCAAATACCTAAACGAGGCGATTTTGGTTTTGAACAGAAGTATCCTGGTAAAACACGGTAGAAAAAGCGGAATCGGCTGAGAATTTGAGACTATTTCTCCGGACAAGCCGTCCTGACCGAGTTTATTTCAGGCATATGTTCACATTTCTCTGCTTTTACGCGCACCCCTCCGCCGGTTTTACTCCGAATTTTGTTTTCCTGCCGGTTATGCGATAACCGGCGCTGTGCGGCACCGTTCGAACAGGTCCGGCAAGCGGAGGCTTGCCGCACAGGCCTTGGATACCTTCAAAATCGTTTCTCCACTGTGGGATACAATCTTGCCGGCGATATCGATCAGCCGTCTGCGCACCGTGGAGGCATAGGAACCGATCGATAATACCGGCGCACTGACATCTTGTTTAAACGATTCGAGCAGAAAATGACCGACCAGCATCATATAGTACCAGGCTGCATTGGGAGCGAATCGTTTGAAAGGCAGTTGTTCGTGACCGAAATCCTTCAACGCCCGGTTGGCCAATTCGTCGCTGCCGCGTTCATGATAGCAGGCGACGAGCCCATTGGTGGTCAGATATTCCACCGCCCCAGCTTTTTCCAGCATACCGTCGATCGCCTGGCCTTGACCGATGTTGGTGATAATGACGGTATCAGGGCGAAAGCCGGGAAGGTAAAGCTGTTTGCTGTCATCGTGCATCAACCGACAAAAAATCGCGCGGCGGAACCGTTTCCAGTTGCCTTGCCGGCAACCGAACTCGGCATATTGCCAGGCTTTCTTCTTGCCGGATTCGAACCGTTTCCACTTGGACGAATCCCAGTTGTCCGCCATATGCTTGATGTCTTTATACACCTTGCCGCCGCAGGCATAACCGACATGAAGCGTTTCGCAAATCTCGAAGATTTTCTGGTCGAAAAACCCGCTGTCCATGCGGATGATAATCGGCACATCCCCACGGTATTCGCATCTGATTTTAAGAACCATGTGCCGGATCATATTCAGGACCGTATCGCCGTGATTGGAATGTTTGTCCCCACTACGAAACACCGCATCGACAATGAAGCGCCCCCAATTCATCTGCAGGGGCTGAAAGCCCTTTTTCTTCTTGTATGTGGGCTTCACGCCGTGCCGGCATTTTGCATCGTCATTGTCCATGACCATCGTATCGATACCCAATTCGATCACATCGGGTTGCGTAATCCGCAGACGCCAGATGAAAAGGGTCTGCAAAAGGCGGCGGAACAAAAAGACGCGCGTCCAGGCGAATGCTTTGAAAAAGCGTTTGATTTGATGAGAAGAGGCCATGTCTTCGATTGGCGTCTCAATGCTGCCGGCATAGCCTTCATCACGGGAAATCTGGTCGAAGTATGCCAGGCGCCGACTGGTTCCATCGGCAAAAAAGCAGAGAACTTGTTTGAAAAGCTCTGTAATCTCAATTCCTTTTCGGTTTTTTCGGATGGATCCGAACCAGCGGTCGAACCAGCCAAAAACTTGAATGCCGTGCATATACGCCACGAACAGGGCCAGCCCGGCTCTTCCGGTCAACCGGTCGGAAGTCGTTTCGATGCGTCGAATTTTGAGTTCATTTTGTCGGTAGTTTTTGCTATGCTTGCTCATAGAGTCCTTTACCTATTGGGTGTGTTTACGCTTGTTGTAAACTTGGCGGTTTTTAACAAGCATTATAACACGTTATCCAATTTTAAAGGACTCTTTTTTTATGAAAATCGCGTATTTTAGGAAATAATTTCAGTTGGATATGCGAACTAGTGATTTCGTTTCTGTAGTCGGTTTCTGTAAGTACCTGATAAATCATTTTTTTCTCAAAAAGAGATATGCTCAGAATCTGTAAAATTGTGTATAAAGTTAATTCGATTTTCAGCCGTTTCTTCATAATCGCTACCAGAACATAAGCTGAGATGGCGATCCAGATTTGGGTTTTGACAGCGTTTTCAGATGTGCCAAAAAACTTTTTGATTCTCAGATGCTGTTTGATCCATTTGAAAAATATTTCTACTCGCCACCGGTAGCGATACAACTCAGCGATCGTCAATGCCGGCAGCAAGAATTGATTAGTGAGAAAAACGAATGATCTGCCCTTTTCGGCATCATAGTATTTTATGCGACGCAATTTTTCTGGATAATCTTTTTTGCTGTAATAGCCGGTTGGTGCAACTGTCTGATCACATCTGACACCGGTTGTTTTATCAACCTTGTGTGAATAGATCCGGCGAAGGCCCGTATTGATTTTAGAACGCGTGACAAATACGGCTGAGTTCTGGTGCATATGGTACAGCCTCTGAAAATCAAGATAGGCACGATCCATGATGTAAATTGCGCCTGGCTCTGGAATCAGATGATCAAGCACATTGACGTCGTGAACTTTGCCATCGGTGATCCAAATGAATGTTGGAATATCACCACGTAGATCCAATAAGGTGTGCAACTTCACAGCCGCCTTGGTTTTTCGAAATCGCGCCCACGGAAAAGTCGAAAGGCACAGATCAATTGTCGATGAATCCAAAGCATAGACCGTTTCTTTCAGTTCAAGGCCGAAATCATCATCGACATATAGCCGGCGCGCCTCATGGATCAAGATTTGAGCGAAGTCGCTGTAGATACGCCAGTCCCTGCTTTCATTTGCATCGGCCAGGGTGCTGCGAGATACTTTGCCCCGGATTCCGATATGGTAAAGCTTCTCGCGCATGGCCCTCAGACAGCATTCGATATCACGAAGGCTTTCGCGATAGGTCAGCTGTGCGAAAGCCATGCAGAGAAGTTGGTCATAGCAGGTAAAAGAGCGAGTACGGAGGTTGCCGTTGTACCGGTTGACACACTGGCGAAATTTCTTCTTTGGCAGGAAATCAATTACCTGAGAAAAAATAGTTTGTCCTTGATTCATGATAACGCTCCTTTCGCGACTTTCCTGCCAAAAAACCACGAAACGGAGCTAACGGCAAATTCAAATCGATCCCTTTGAATTTTGTTAATATTTAAAGTTTTTTCAATAGCCTAAGTCATGTTTAAAAATTTTTAACCGGACAGCAGTGATGCTTTATATATATTTCTCTCTCTTCTGCTGTCACTTTATCAAATAAAGGTTTTGGTGCTGACAATTGAGTATCAACATGCAAATAAACAAATGCCGCATGCTTGTATGTTGGGAACTCACGGGTTTTAGGTTTTAGGGTAACAGCCATACCATTTCTAACTTTTTCCCTACGACGAACAAACATCTCATCCTCGTCTTTTCCTTGCGGATTGAAAACAGTATCACTGCTCCAGCAGACATATCCTTTTTTATAAATCCCCATAAAATGGGTGCCGATGGGGTAGTAGGGGATGGTAAAAATTCCTTGAGAATCGGTGACATCCTCGGTGGTGCCGTAGCGCTCCTTTGGCGTTGGATATCCTGGAGGAGCGAGCTTATACCGGATCCAATTTATAGCCACCACAGCACCTTCCACCGGTTCTCCGGTCCGGGCATCAACCACGCTGCCCTTGATGTTATAGTGCATCCCACAGGATGCAAACAGTGGAACCATAACCATCAGAGTTAGGGCCATCTTCAATTTAAGGAAAAACAAGCTATTGCCTTTGTAGGTTTTCATGGTCGTTCTCCAAAGCAAATAGATTAGAAATTTACAATTCGCCATGTACCATCGCCCGTTTTCTGAAACAGCAGGTAAAAAGAGAAAGGTTGGCCAGCCTGCTCTCCTACCAGATTGTACTCGGCCATATCCTCTTCGATTTTAACCAAAGTAATGCTCCGCATACCAGCGATGATTTCATCCAAATGGGCATTGAGCAAATTGAAATTATATTCGAACGTTGGGCGGGTGGCTTCAGAAAAATATTCCAAAGCGCCCGGAATGTCACCATTGCCGAGCCGCTTTTTCATATCCGCCCATTTCTGCTGCAGCAAGGCATCGATCTCGGCGACATCAACAACCATAACCGCAATCGTATCCGTGTAGGTCACGCCTTCGTGCACCACTTTGGCGGTATACCAGGCAATGCCCTCATCGATCATACTGACCTGGAATTCATCCGGTTCGACCTCCATCAGTTCAACAGGAGCGATACCGGTATAGGTAATGATTGCATCCTGAATCGAAAATGTTCCCCGTATATGCAGCGAGAAATCCAACGGTGCGCTGCCCGAAGTTATGTTGGCATGAAGCTCAATATAATGCTCCGGGACAGCAGCACTTACCGATACATCGGCCGACTGGGAATGGCCGTTGATATCCATCGCTGTTGCTATGATCGTATTGGTTCCCGGCTCAAGGGGAACGTTGTTGACGACAAACTCGTTACCATAAACCATAGCCACCACGCCGTTGACACGAATACCGGGCTCGCTGCCGCCGGTGCTGGCAAAGGAGCCCCGAACCATCACATCCGGGCCCTCGATGAATGCACCGTCTGTTGGGGAAACGATATTGATGCTGATGGGAGAATCGACCCTAACCGTCGCAGATTGGCTGACCGTACCTCCTGTTCCAATGGCCGTGATCGTGTAAGTGGTGGTTTGCATGGGCGCAACCGATAGCGTACCGTTGGGACCAGCCATCCCGATACCCGGTTCGATGGTCACCGCATCGACATGGGTCGAATCCCAGACAAGCGTAGCCGGTTCTCCAGCCGTTATTTCTAATGGTTGAACGCTCAGTTCTACCGTGGGCAGCGGATCGGTGACCGTTACGGTAACGTTGGCCGTGGCGGTTCCGGCTGCGTTGACGGCCGTCACGGTGTAAGTTGTCGTTACTTCTGGAAAAACCAATAAATTGCCTGTCATTGGCGCCGGTCCGATTTCATTATCCAAGGTTACGGATGCAACGTTGGTAGCCGACCAGGTCAAGATGGCCGAGTCTCCCCGGGCAACAGTTTCTTGTGTCGCCCCGATGGTCACCGTGGGCAACACGGAAGGATCAATCACCGTGACGGTGACGCTGTCGGTGGCTGTAACCCCGTCCCTGGCCCCGGTTATCGTATAGGTGGTTGACTGCCGGGGAGCAATGGTCAGCGAACCGCTTGCCGAAACGACCCCGATATCCGGATCGATCGTAATGGTGTCCGCACCTCTCGATGTCCATGACAAGGCAGTGGTTGTGGAAAACGGGTCAGCGAGATCAATGCTTACAGGGTTGGTTTCTATGCTGACAGATAACAGCGGAAAGATATAGGCTGAACCCGAATCGCCCCCCTTGTCGTCGTCAAACATAGCACCAACGATGACATGGTCATCGTCCATGGCCACAGAGTTTCCGAACCAATCATCGGCTGTACCGTCGCTGGGGGTCAGTATGGCATAAGGTGCTGCCGTATCCCCTTCACTCTCACTGTCAGCCCCCCCTTCACTCGGTGGAAACGATTCTTCCTCAACGGGAAGGGCTTCTTCTTCGCCCTCCCCTTCACCAGTATCCGGTATGTCCTGAGCAACCCATTGGGAGCCCGATCGCTGGAAGAGATATACTGCACAGGCATCGTTCCACACTTTCGGTTGCCCCACAGCGGCCATGTCGCCTTTTAGGTATACGCTTTGTCCGAAACTTTCTCCGGCACCGACACTTGAGCTGCTGATTTTGGTCTGCTCAACCCAGGCGGTGCCGTCATGCATAAAAATATAGGCCGCGCCGTCAACCATTGCCTCCCAGAGCCCGCTGTTGCCAACAATAGCATATTTACCATCTATGGATACGGATGTACCGAAACGCTCCCATCTCGTGGCGCTGCCGGAAGCCAATCGGGCATCCTCTTCCCAGGCGGAACCAACCCGCCGAAATATGAAAACGGCGCCTTTCAGGTTGTCAACAGAGGGTGATCCCACAGCCAGAAGGTCACCGATAGTGGACACCGATGTACCGAAATGACCTTCCAACACATCTTCGCCCGCAGCCAGCTTGATGGTTTCAGACCAGGTGTTTCCTTGTATGGTATAAACATAGGCCGCCCCCGAGCCGCCATTATGATCCGGTGCGCCGACGACTAATGTATCGCCGTCGAGGCTTAAACAAGTGCCAAAATGGTCGTATGCCCCCCCATCACCTGCGATCAGTTTGGCCTGATGGGCCCAGGTCGAGCCGTCATGCCTGAATACATATACGGCGCCGTGGTTATCATTTTCACCGGGAGCGCCCACAACAACCATATCACCGCTAATGGATACGGCTGTCCCGAAATGGTCATACCGCGCGCCATCGCCAGCGGTCAGCTTACATTGTTCGACCCATGTTGCGCCTTGTTTCCGGAAAACATACACGGCACCCGTATCACCGCTGTTGGGAGCACCCACAACGGCATAATCGCCGTCGATCGCCACCGTGCTGCCGAAATGGTCATCGGCCAAGCCATCGTTTGCGGTCAGTTTGATTTCACTGGCGACCTGATGGTCTATCGTAACCGGCCCTCGACTGTAGGCGATCACCGCATCGTTGACACCGTCTTCAATGCGCGCATACACATAATAGGCCCCCGGGGGGACGTCGGTTGTCTCCCATACATAGGTATCGGCTTGCCCCTCAAGATCTTCGCTGATCCCGCCGGCGATCAATGTTCCGTCAGCTCCGCTGCTGTTGATGTCATAGTACAGGGAAATCACAGCGTCGCTGTCGTGATCCGTGTCCGTCCATCGGATAATATAGTTGGTATGGGCAGAATCGTCGCGGCCATCCGGTTCTTTCACACTGATCGATGGCGGATTGATCACAGTAACCACGGCCTGATCCGATATGGTCCCGCCACGTCCCGATGCAGTCAGGGTATAAGATGTTGTAATGGCAGGCGTAACCTCTTCCAGCCCAACCGAATCGACCGGACCCAGGTCCGGTGCGATTACATAGGTAGCTGCATGGTCCGCCTGCCAGCTCAAGGTGGCCGGCTGTCCTTCGATGATTGTTACGGGACTGGCCTGAATGGCCGCTGCGGGCGCCCGGCATGTCACGGTGACGCTGTCCCTGGCGATACCGCCGGGACCCGCTGCCGTGATGGTATAGGTGGTGGTCCGCTCCGGATCGACCACAACACTGCCCCCGGATTGCACGTCCCCGATGGCCGGATCAATGCTGCAGGTATCGGCATTGCCGAAGGTCCATGTCAACGTGGCGGTCTCGCCTTCATCGAGAATTTCCCGATCGGCATGAATCTCGACCGTGGGCGAGGGATAGACAACGGCAACCCTGTCTTTTGCCATGCCGCCGGGCCCCGTGGCGGTAATGGTGTAGGTGGTATTTTTTTCCGGAGTGACAACCAGACTTCCGCCCAGTTGCACCGTACCAATGCCCTGGTCAACCATGCAGGTATCGGCATTGCTGAACACCCATGAAAGCGTCGTGGTTTGGCCGACCACATCAAGATGCACGGGATCGGCATAGATGGCAGCCGTTGGTTTGACATAGGCGACGGTGGCGTTTGTCCGAGAGGTACCACCCGGGCCGGTAGCGACCAGCGTATAGGTGGTGGTCTGATCCGGCGCAACGGGGATGCTGCCGCTTAAAGGCACTTCCCCGATATACGGTTCGATGGTGCACGATGCCGCCAGGTCCGTGGACCATGTCAGGGTGGCGGACTCACCCGCTTTGATCTGTGCCGGGCTGGCGGCAAAGGTGGCAACCGGCATGGGCAGACTGATCGTTACGGGAATGGTGTGCGTATACTGGTCATAGATGGCCGTCAGTGTATATGTGATCGGCAGCTGTTCAGGCGTCACCACAAGGCTGCCGCTTGTCGGAACCGCACCGATCCCCTGATCGAAGCTGCAGGTATCAATGCAATTCGTCTTCCAGTATAGGGCGGTGCTTTCACCGGGAAGCAAGGCAGTTGTGCTTGCAGCCAATTCAACCCTTCGTGGATTTTTAATCTCAACGGAATCCGAAGCCCCGCTGCAGGTAAGTGTGTATTTTGTCGGATCTTCGTCCGGAAAGACTTCCATCGTGCCGGCGATAGGCACGCTGCCGATTCCGTAGTCGATCGAACAATCGTCGACGCCGCTGGCCGACCAGCTCAAGGTGACCGGGTCACCGGGAGACCAGCCGCAATCGGGAAAAACGCTGATATCAGCACTTGAGGTGCAGCCGGCAACCGAGATCCTTCCGGATGCCATTGCCGCGCCATTAGAGCAGGTTAGCGTATATGTGGAAGGCAACTCGGCGGGGGTTACCATCAACGAACCGCTGGTGGATACCGTCCCGACCCCCTGGTCGATCACGCAGCTGACGGCACAATCGCTGGCCCAGGTCAATGTACCGGAACCTCCAGGCAATTCGACACATTCTGCAGAGAAATTAGTGATTGCCGGTGATCGGGGAGTGGATCGTTGGACCTGCCCGGCATCATTCACCGCCGTGAGCGTGAAACGAATCGGCTGGTCAGGCGATTGAATGTTGAGACTGCCTTCGGTCGACACCTCTCCTATGCCCGGGTCGATCATGACCGTATCGGCTCTTTCAACCTGCCAGGACAGCGTGATCTCGCCGCCTGGATTCACACCGGAACAGGGCTCTACCGCGAACTGAACCACGGGAAGATAGGCCACATAGACACGAAAGGTTTGCGAGCTTTGCCCGCAACGACCGTCATCTGCCCGGACGGCCACATCAAACCATCCACCCTGCCCAGCACCGGGTGTCCATTCGATCAGTCCGCTGAACGGGTCCAGGGCCATTCCTTCCGGTCCTTCCACAAGGGTATACACGAGCGTATCCTGGTCCGGGTCCACGGCCTCGATCTGGTATACATAGGGTTCTCCAGTGGTGGCGATGGTAGGAGGAAAGGAGGTAATTTTTGGGAAATCGATCTGGCCCGGCTGGGTCTGATGGGTCATTTTGTCGATCGGTATGATCGTCCCATTGCTTCCATCCAGGTTGAAGACATGCCAGACATTTCCGGCTTCGGCCGGGGGGCTAAAGACCAATGGTGCATCACCGGAACCGGAAAAAACCGATACGGTTGCATCCGAATTGGCCAAAGCAGTACTGGCGGCAGAATTGCGGTTAGTGAAATCATGGACGTAAAAACGGTAGGTTCCCGGATCCATCTGGGAAATGGTGATGGTCTCGGGACCGAAGGACTCCCTGTCGTCGACGTCGAGGCTGGCCCCGGAGATCGAGCGGTTCCAGTAAAAACAGTGGTGCCTGCAGCCGTCGGCATTCGGTGCCGTCAGGTGGGCCTCGAGATCCATCGGGTGTTCTCCCCATGTCAGGACAACGCGAAACTCACCCGGATTCAAAACTGGCGACAACACCACATCGCGATGAACGAGGATTTCATCGGGAGCCAGAACAACCCTGCGCTGCCCCTCGATATATCCCTGTTGATCGGCCACCAGGACATAAACGCCGGGATTGACCCCCGTAAAAACAAATCCGCCATATTCGTCCGAGTCGGTTTGGTTGATGGCCGCGCCCCGGTTTCCGTTTTCCTCCCCATGGAGAAAAACCGTGACGCCGGGAAGAAAATCGCCTGTCAATGCATCGACAACCCGCCCCGATATCCCGTCCATGCAGGACGGCGGAGATGTGCAGACGGCCATTTGGGCGCAGACCTGGTTGTTTGCCACATCGGTTTCACCCAGGCTGCCGGTTCCGGTGCCGTCGTCGTCAGCCCGGGCACAAATGACTGTCTCCCCGACCGGCGGATCTGGCCACTGAAGGGTTACATCCTCATACTGGCCGGAATCAAGGGCCTGGGTCGTCCTGACCGTTCCGATCAGCATGCCGGAGCCTCCCGGTTCACCATCATAGAAGGCGACCGGTATACCACTGTGAATGGACGTTTCACCGGAATTGCCGATACGCACGGTCAAACCAACCCCGTCGGGGCAACCGGCTTCGTCCGATTGCAACAGAGACGCGCTGAGGTCCATAGCGCCGGTCCCGGTGGCGATGATATTGTTATCCTCGTCCGATTCCTGAACATCGCCGGCGCTGTCGACAAAGACATATATCCGGTTGTCACGAAACAACAATTGACCGGCAAAATCGATAGAAACATTGGAGGCCTCACCGGCACCGAGTCCGTTTGAGACGTGGGCTTCGCCCAATCGGTTATCTTCCGCTTCTTCATAACCGCGGCTCAGGTTGGTGTCTTCAAACAGGACGATATGAAAGGGACTGATAACGGCGCGGCTGCCTTTATTGGCCACCGTGATCATGGCCTGGCCGGATACTTTGGGTGAGCCGTCATTCTCAGTACCGGGTGCGACTTCTATCAGAACCGGATTGAGATCAATTGTCGCCAGCGACATTACGGATGTGCTGGCCACGGCCGTGTCACCACCGTCTTCGGCCAGGACGCTGATGGTGTTGATCCCCGGTACGAGAGGAACGTTTATTGCCACGAAGCCGTTGCCGGTGAGTGTTGCGGCAATCCCGTTGACGAAGATGGATGCGCCTGTCCGGTTCACCCTGCCGGTTACGGTGATGCTGTCTTCGGAAAACGCCTGCCCTGCGGCCGGGCTGGCGATTTCCACCGACAGCATACCTGGAACAACCTGAACGGCGACCGCGGCTGTGCCCCACCCCCCATGACCATCACCGACGGTATAGGAAAAATGGTCCTCACCGCTGAATCCATAGTCGGGCGTATAGGTGAACGTGCCATCCCCAAGGCTGGTGACCGTGCCGTTGGCCGCCTGGGTGAATCCCGAAAGCGTGAGATCGTCCCCGTCGATATCCATATCGTTGGCAATCACGTTGGTCGTGGTCACGGGTGTATTTTCATCTGTTGTCACGGCATCATCAACGGCCTCCGGAGCGCTATTTTCATAAGCAATCGTTGCCTTGGCGGTCGTGGTTCCTCCTGAATGGACGGCTGTGAGGGTGTAGGTGGTGGTCTGGGAAGGTGAGACAAAAATTGATCCGACAGGGTCGACCGGGCCAACGCCCTGATCGATGGACAAAGAATCGGCATTGGTGCTCGTCCATGTCAGCACAGACGACTCTCCGGAATGAATGGCCACGGGCTCAGCCGAGAAAACAACCTGCGGCGGAGGACCCGGGCTGCCAGTTTTTCTGATCTCAATAGTTACCGAGGCGCCGGGTGTGCCTCTGAGAAAAACCACCAGTCTGTTGCGGGATTTCATTTTCACTTTCCTGGAGAGAATGGTCCCATCCCCCCTGAGAAACTCACGCAAAGAGATAACTTTCCGGTTAAACACAAGAAAGCCGCCTCGTATCAGTCTGTGAGGGGTGTTTTTTCTGATGACGATAAAACGCTCTCCCGGATCATTCGCTTTTACGGTTTTGTGGGAAAGATGCACGTGCCATTTGCTGATTGTATAATCGGCGGGCTTAAAATCGATCTGGTCTCCGGCGTATGTGGGGTCCGAAACACCGCACCAAACCACCAGAACAGCAAGAAGAAAAAAACACCTCTTCCACATTATCAGTCCCCCTTCAACATTAGATACATATTCCAATGCGAGACAGAAGATGGCGAAAAGACGCCAACCCGAAACAGTTTCTGTGCCGCATGAGCCCTGCAACCCATCTTTTTGAGGCGGGAAGGTCAGGGAAAAGCCGACATACCTGTGTCACGGGATCATGAAAATCGGGTTCGAGGCAGAAATCTTCCTGGGTCAACGGTGATGAGGAGTAATTCGATTCAGTAGGTGTGTCTTCTGCAGGGATTGTACCGAATGTAAAAAAGAAGGGGATATAAAAAGGTTACAACCGGTTAAAAAAAATGATTCCCGCTGTTGGGGGCCTTGTTTGACATTTGGTGCTAAAAGAATTGACAAAATTTGTCACGAACCTACAACCGCCCCTTCTTGATAATCGCCACCAGCAGCCAGATGCCCATGACAGCCGCGGCCAGGAATCCGATGATGCCGATCATGGAAATACCGTAAAACAGCGGCGGGGTCTTGGAGATGACGATCAGGGCCGAGCCGATGATCAGGGCGGCGATGATGATGGAAAAGGAGATGCGGTTGCTGATCTGGTCGTGGGTGTGAAGCATGCTCTCCATGCTTTTGAGCTCCAGCATGAAGGTGAACTTCTTCTGCCGGATGGTGCGGGTGATCTCCAGCAGGTCCTTGGGGAACTCCTGGACGAAGTCCATGTACTGGCCAAAAATACTCAGGGCGTCGCTGCCCAGCCGTTTGGGAGAAAAACGCGAGAGTTTCACCTGCTTGATGAACGGTTCGGCGTGGACGATCATGTCGAAATCGGGATCGAGCGCCAGGCCCACCCCTTCGACGGTGCTGATGGCCTTCATCATCAGGAAGATCTCGGGCGGGATCCGCAGCCGGTGACCGGCGGCCAGTTCGAGCATGTTTTGCAGGAGCCGGCCGATCCGGATGTCCTTGAGCGGCTTGTAGAGATGCTCCCCCATGAAATCGGCCACGTCCTTTCCCAGCCGGCGCATGTCGGGTTCCTCGTCCCACAGGGTCAGCTTGAGCAGCACCTGGGTGGTGCGCGCTTCGTCGCGGCGCACCACGGCATCCACCAGTTCCACGAAGGCCTCGCGGGTTTTGCGGTCCACGGTGCCCATCATGCCGAAATCCAGAAGGCAGACCACGTTGTTGGGCAGGACGAAAAGATTGCCGGGATGGGGGTCGGCGTGGAAAAAGCCGTGCTCGAAGACCTGGGTCAGCAGGATGTCGGCGCCGCGCCGGGTGATCAACCGGCGGTCGTATCCGTTTTCATCCAGCCGGTCCAGCAGGGAAACCTTGATGCCGTCCACGAATTCGGTGGCCAGCACCCGTTCGGTGGTGAGTTCCCGGTACACCTTGGGGATGTAGACCGACTCGTCGTGGAGAAAGGCAGCCGCCACCCGCTCCATGCTGGTGGCTTCCAGGGTGTAGTCCATCTCCTTTTCGATGGACCGCGCGAACTCCTCGACGATTTTCATCGGCCGGTGGTGGGCCAGCTCCTCGATGTGGCGCTCGGCCAGGGTGGCCAGGTGGAGCATGATCTCCAGGTCCACCTCCACGAGTTTTCGAATCCCCGGCCGCTGGACCTTGACCGCCACCTCGTCACCGTCCTTGAGCCGGGCCCGGTGAACCTGGCCGATGGAGGCCGATGCCAGGGGCTCGGGATCCAGCCTGTCGAGCAGGTCATCGGCGCTGTGGCCGGTCTCGTCACGGATAATTCGACGGACATCGGAAAAGGGAAAGGCGGGCACCTTGTCCTGGAGCCGGGCCAGTTCCCGGATAAAATCCACGGGCACCAGGTCCGGACGGGTGGAAAGGATCTGGCCCATCTTGATGTAGGTGGGCCCCAGTTCCTCGATGGCCAGCCGCACCCGGACCGCCCGGGAAAGGCGCTCCACGCGTTCACCGCGCTTGCGCGAAATGACCTGAAGGCCGATCTCGATGTACTGATCGATCTTCAACAACTCAACGATATCATCGAAACCATATTTGAAGAGCACCGCCAGAATCTGCCGGTAGCGGTTCAGGTTTCGATAGGTGCGGCCGATGACACCAATTTTGCGTATGCTGATCATCCGGGCCGTTTCAGGGCTTTTCCTCGCCGCCCTGGCTGCTGATCAGTTTCTTGAGATCCCGGATCTCTTTTTTCAACCCCTTGAGATCATCCTGGGTCACCACGTCGGCCTTCTTGAGAAGATCCTTGACACTCTTCTCCACGCGCTCTTCCAGTTTCTTCTGGGCGTCCTCGTAGCGGTCCTGGATCTCGTCGATAAATTTGCGGCCTTCTTTTTCCGTCATCTTGCTCTGCTCGGCCACCTCCTTGGCCAGGTCCTCCACCTCGTCCCAGGCTTTGAGGGCCAGGCCCACGCCGGCAAGCATGCTCTTTCTGACCAGATCAAACATCGGTGTCTCCTTGTTTTATTGATATCGGAAAAATTGATTGTCAAACCGGCCTGCGAAGGGGCCAGGTCCGCCGGCTGCAGGATGCTGCATCGTGACGGGTTTAAAGCGATGGTGAATCCCGTCCGTCGGGCCCACATCCGACCGGGGAAACGGTGGGCATAAATTACCACAAGGCCCCGGCCATAGCAAGGTATTTGCTTTACACCAGATATAGGCATTTCGCGGATGGAAAGCGTCCTCCGGGAGATTTGACGACATCGGCCAACCAATGCCCGAACGGCCCCGCCGCAGGAAAAAAGAGGCGGGACAATCTGCTTGACTGTTTTTCCCAACTGTCTTAATCATTCGAAGATTGTCCGGCGGCGATGGGCCGTCCGGCCAATACAGTCCATATTCAATCGAGCATCCGCCCGACAATGACCGGGGGGCGGTCCGGATCGAGGCCGAAGCGATTGGTGAACCGCAGACTCGGCAGCGCTGCGTCGGGGATTCCCGAATCGCGAGAACACCGGGCCGGGCCGCAGGACGGCATTTCGGGGCGGATACTGAAAAGGAGCGCACGATTATGCCCGTATCCATTGCCATGGCCGGAAAAGGAGGGACCGGAAAGACCACCGTCTCCGGCATGCTGATCAAATACCTTGTCAGCCGGGGAAAGTCCCCCGTACTGGCTGTCGACGCCGATGCCAACGCCAATCTGAATGAAATCCTGGGCCTGGAGGTGACCGAAACACTGGGCAACGCGCGGGAAGAGATGAAAAAGGGAATCGTGCCCAGCGGCATGACCAAGGATGTGTTCATCTCCATGAAGCTGGAGCAGGCCATCATGGAACAGAAGAACTTCGATCTGGTGGTCATGGGCCAGCCCGAGGGAGCCGGCTGCTACTGCGCCGCCAACACCCTGCTGACCGGCTTCCTGGAACGGCTGTCCGGGAACTACCCCTACCTGGTGATGGACAACGAGGCGGGCATGGAACACCTGAGCCGGCTCACCACCAAAAACATGGACGTGCTGCTGATCGTCACCGACACCTCCCGCCGGGGGCTTCAGGCCGGCCTGAGAATCCATAAACTGGCCAAGGATCTGAACATCGGCATGGGAAAATCCTACATCATCATCAATCAGGCCAAAAGCGAACCCTCCGATGAAGTCTTGCAGATGATCGACAACGACGGCCTGGAACTGGCCGGGGTGATCCCGGATGATGAACAGGTTTACGAATTCGACCTGAACGGGCGCCCGACCGTCGAGATCGACGAGAACAACCCGGCCCTGAAGGCGGCGTATTCCATCTTCGACAAAATCATTCCCTGAACGGGTACGGCAGTCCCACCCGGCACCCGTATGGACCCATTACGGCAGTGACAACCGCTTGCAAACCCTAAATCCGGACGAGGACGCCTATGAAAAGAACCGGCTATTTGCATGACAACAGGTACCTGCTTCACGACACGGGCCCTTATCACCCGGAGACGGCCGATCGCCTTACCGCGGTGTACAACGGCATCAAGGATGCCGGGCTGCTGGACCGGCTGACCCTCGTCCCGGCAGCGCGTGCCGAACTCAAGTGGATCGAAACGGTCCATGACCCCGGTTATATCCGCCGCTTTGAAGAGGTCTGCCTGTCCGGCAACCGGACTTTCGATTACCCCGACAACCAGATGTGCGTGGACACTTACGAAACGGCATTCCTGGCGGTGGGCGGCATTCTGGATGTCGCCAGGCGGATCATGGCGGGGGAGCTGGACAACGCCTTTTGTGCCGTCCGGCCGCCCGGGCACCATGCAGAGCGGGACCAGGCCATGGGTTTCTGCTATTTCAACAACGTCGCCATCGCCGCCCGCTACCTGCAGAAGGAACACGGCATCGGGCGGGTGGGAATCATTGATTTCGACGTCCACCACGGCAATGGGACCCAGCACATCTTCGAGGATGACCCCACCGTATTCTATTACTCCATCCACCAGCACCCTTCCTTCGCGTTTCCGGGCACCGGCCGCGAGTTCGAGGAGGGCGCCGAGAACGGCCAGGGGTTCACGAAAAACTCACCGGTGCTGCCCGGCCAGGGGGACGACGTCTACGAAAAAACGATCCGGGAGGACCTGCTGCCGGCCTTCGACCAGTTCAAACCGGAAGTGATTATCGTTTCCACCGGCTTCGACGGTCATCGGGACGACGACATGTCTGACGTCAGCCTCTCCACCGAGGGGTATACCTGGATCATGGAAACGATCATGAAACTGGGCAACCAACATGCCGCCGGCCGGGTGATTTCGGTTCTCGAAGGCGGCTATTGCCTGGAGCGACTGGGGGAACTGGCCGCCAATCACGTCAGGATTCTGCTCGACAGTTGAAAGCGGTTGGCAGAATTTACTAAGAATGAACATTCACCACTGATTGCCTGGAGGATAACAACATGTTTGTCAGCCGATCCATGGTTTCAAAAGTCATTACCATTGAAAAGGATGCGTCCGTTTTCGAGGCTCAGGAAAAAATGGCGGCCAACGGCATCCGGCACCTGCCCATCGTGGATGCCGACAACCGCCTGATCGGAATCGTCACCGACCGGGACATTCGCAGCGCCATGCCCTACAGCCTGATCAAGGAGAAGGGTATCGCGGAGGAGCGGGAACGGCTGGCGCATCTTAAAGTCGAAGATATCATGACCCGCGACCCCAAGACCATCTCCCCCATGTATACCATTCAGGACGCCCTGCTGATGATCCAGAAAGCCAAAGTGGGCGCCTTTCCCGTGGTGGACGACGACGGCAAGCTCAAGGGAATCCTTTCCGTCCGGGACCTGCTGCGGGCCTTCGTCAATGTCCTGGGCATCGGCCAGCCGGGGACGCTGGTGGGCATCGAGGTGGAAGAGAAAATCGGGCAGCTGAAGAAGATCGTGGACGCCATCACCGAAGAAAATATCTCCTTCGGCAGTGTCCTGGTGGCCCGGACCTGGGAAGCGGGCCACCGGGCGGTGTTTCCCTATCTGCTCACCAACAATGTGTCCAAAGTGAAAAAAAAGCTCACCGGCATGGGATACAAAATGATCGACCCCATGGACTGGTACCTGGACAAGCTGCCTGAAAAGCCCTGAACCGACCGTGACGATGATGCCCGCACCCGTTGCCGCCAATCCCTACCGGGACCTTTACATCTACTACCTGTCAGGACGATTCCGGCCGGGTCGGGATTTTAAACCGGAGCACTATATCGGCAGCTGGGAGGAAGGGGAGTTCTCGTTTCTCTTTTTCACCCGGCCAAACAAGCCCCTGGTGGAAACGACCGTCAGCCGCCTGGCCGGGCTGAAGCTTTTGGACCACTACCACATGACCTATGACCAGTGGCAGGGGGAAGAAATCGTGCCCTGCCGCATCGGTCATTTTACCATTTCTCCGCCGTGGTTCGCCGTGGATGAGAAATCCGCAGACACCACGATCATTCTTGACCCGGGCGTCGTTTTCGGTACCGGCACCCACCCGACCACCCGGGATTGTCTGGAGGCGCTCCAACTGGCCGTTGAGGACCGGACCATCCGCACCGCCCTGGACCTGGGTACGGGGACCGGCCTGCTGGCACTGGCGGCGGCCCGGATGGGCTGCCAGAAAGTCCTGGCAACGGACCTGACCCTGCTGGCCGCCCGGACCGCATGGAGAAATGTGGAACTGAACGGACTGACGGACCGGATACTCGTGGCACAGGGGGATGCCGAGAAATTTATGGACTTTACGAGCGACCTTGTGGTATCGAATATCCATTACGACGTCATGAAAAACCTGATTCGGACCAGGGGTTTTCTGGGAAAAAAGCGCTTCATCCTGTCCGGGCTGATGCGCAGTGAGGCCGCACGTATCGAATCGGTGCTGGCCGATCTTCCGGTGAAGATTGTTCGCCGATGGAGCCGGGATGGCATCTGGCACACCTTCTACGGTGAATCATATTGATCTGCGGGGGTAGAACTGACCATGGACATCACGTGCTGGGGCTCCAGAGGTTCCATACCCGTCTCCGGAAAGGAGTACATCAAGTACGGCGGTGATACCACCTGCATGGATATCCGCACCGACAGCGACGATATCATCATCGTCGATGCGGGCACCGGCATCCGGCGGCTGGGCAACCAGCTCATCGACCAGGGCCGCTACCGCTACAATTTCCTGCTCACCCACGGCCACTGGGACCACCTCATGGGGTTCCCCTTCTTCAAGCCCCTGTTTCTCAGCCGCTCCGAAATCCATATGCACCGCGCCCCGTTCCACAAAAAATTCATGCAAAGCATGTTCTCAAAGGTGATGGCACCGCCCAATTTCCCGGTGCGCTACTCGGACCTCAAAGCCAAGGTCGTCTGGGAGGAGGGGCATCCGGCCGAATTTCAGATCGGGTCGACCACCGTGGTGCCCATCCCCATCAGCCATCCCAATACCGGCAAAGGCTACAAATTCGTCGAAAACGGAAAAACGTTCGTCTTCATTACCGACAACGAACTGGGGTTCGTTCATCCCGGCGGGCTTCCCTTCCAGGACTATGTGGATTTCTGCACCGGGGCGGACCTGCTGATCCACGACGGCGAGTACACCAATGCCGAGTATCGCAAACTACGTGAGTGGGGGCACTCCTCATACACCGACGCCCTCAAACTGGCATTTGCGGCAGGCGTCAGGCGTCTGGGCCTGTTCCACCTGAACCAGGAGCGCACCGACGACCAGGTGGATGACATCGTGGACCACTGCCGGCAGATCATTGCCGATGAGAACCAGACCCTGGAGTGCTTTGCCGTGGGACGGGACATGACGTTTACGTTGTAACACTGAACTCGGCGTCGAGGATTCGAGGGAAAGGTATAAAATCGATTTTCATCCACCATTAGGCTTTTTCCATTTGTCATTTTTTAACCGGACCGACCATGATGATGATCAGAAAAGCAGACACCAACCGATACCTGGCTTCGACCAGCCCCCCATGCCATGCCTGACCTGATCGAACGCTCCGCAGACATTCTGGCCAGGGCCACGTCGGCCGTGGCCCTCACCGGCGCCGGCATCTCCGTGGAAAGCGGCATCCCGCCCTTTCGGGGCAAAGGCGGCTTGTGGGAAAAGATGGACCCCATGAAAGTCGCCCATATCGACGCATTTCTGGAAGATCCGGAAGGGGTATGGAATTTATTGATCAAGGATATGAAGACGGTTCTGGACAAGGCCCGGCCCAATTCCGGGCACACCGTCCTGGCCGACCTGGAGCGACTGGGCATCCTGAAGACCGTTATCACCCAGAATGTGGATGGCCTGCATCAGATGGCAGGGAACAGCGACGTCATCGAATTTCACGGGAATTTTGCCTGGCAGCGCTGCCTGGACTGCAACCGAAGCATTGAAACCTCCCGGGTGGACCTCGCACAGATACCACCGAGATGCCGCTGCGGCGGTATCCTTCGGCCGGACTGTGTCTTTTTTGGTGAGATGATTCCCCACGAGGCGTTGATCCGCTCCCAGAAATTATCGGCGGCCTGCGATGTCATGCTGGTGATCGGCACCTCGGCCATGGTCCAGCCGGCCGCCACCATGCCCTTCATCGCCAAGGACAACGGCGCCGTCATCATCGAAATCAATCCGGAACCCACGCCGCTCACCTCTCGCATCAGCAACCTGCCCCTGCTGGGAAACGCCTGCAGCATCATGCCCCGGCTGGCGGCGGCAATCCGGCAGCGGATGCCCCTTCCCGACAACCGATAGTATCATCCCCATGACCCGACCAACGAAATGCAGGACAGCCCATGACACCAACCCATGACAACCGCTGGGTGACTTCCGTCACCCTTTCGCCGCCCTCGCTGGGGGATAACACGGCCGATGCCGACCGTTTGGAGGCGGCATTGAACAAGGCCCTGGGAACCCGAAGCGTCCACATGGATCCCGAGCTGTTGAAGCAGCTGCCCGAGCGGCTGCGCGCATGGAACTACCGGGTCACCGCCGTGCTGTTCAAAGACTCCGGTGGCGCCGGCATCCTGGTCCACCTTACCGCTGCCGACGCCACCGATACCCTGTGCGGCCTGGCCGTGGATCTGGGCACCACCCGGGTGGTGCTGCGCATCATCGACCTGTTAAGCGGCGAACACCTTGGCGAAGCAGTGTTCGACAATCCCCAGACGGCCGTGGGGCCGGACGTGCTGACCCGCATCCACCACGTGGAGACACCCGGCGGGATGGATCAGCTCAACCGCTTGATTGTGGAAGGAATCAACAACCATACGCAAAAATTGTGCAGCCGTTGCGGCATTTCAGCCGAAACGATCCACCTGGTATCCATTGCCGGCAACACGGCCATGACCCACCTGCTGATGGGCCTCAATCCCCGCTGGATGATCCGTGACCCCTATATCCCGGTGGTGAATCGTCCCGGGGTGGTCAAGACGGCCGAACTGGGCATCGGCGCTCACCCTGCCGCCCGCGCGCTGATCTTCCCCAATGCGGGCAGTTATTTCGGCGGCGATCTGATCGCAGGAATTCTTTACTGCGACATGGACCTGCGGGAGGAAACCGCTATTCTGGTGGATGTGGGCACCAATGCGGAAGTGGTGCTGGGAAACCGGAACTGGATGGTTGCCTGCGCCGGCGCGGCCGGTCCGGCGCTGGAGGGGGGTGTCACCCGCATGGGCACCACGGCGGGTCCCGGCGTGATCGACCGTATCGGAATTGACCCGTGTTCAATGGCCATTGACATCCATACCATCGGGGATCAGCCGCCCCGGGGCATCTGTGGCTCGGGGGTCATCGACCTGGCCGCCGCCCTGTTCCGGTCGTCCATGATCGATATTCGCGGGAAATTCGTTCCCGAGCGGTGCGGGGATCGCCTGGCAACCCAAAACGGTCTGGCCCACCTGACCATCGTGCCGGCCAGCCAGTCCGCCACCGGGAAAAACCTCGGCATTACTCAGGCCGACCTGGACAGCCTGATTCGCTCCAAAGCCGCCATGTACACGATCCTTGAAACCATCACCGGCAGCGTGGGCATGCAGCAGCATGAGTTGGGAACTTTTTTCGTGGCCGGCACCTTCGGCGCCTACATCGACCCCCAGTCGGCCATCACCATCGGCATGATTCCGGACCTGCCGCGGGATCGCTACCACAGCCTGGGAAACAGTTCGCTGGGCGGCGCGTCGCGGGTGCTGGAGGACAGCCGGTGCTTTGACCGCGTCAACCGGATCCGAGACGGCATCACCTACATGGAGCTGAACGTGAACCAGGATTTCATGAACCGCTTCTCCGCCGCCAAGTTCCTTCCCCACACGGACACCGCACGGTTCCCGTCGGTGGCGGTGCCCGCCGGCGACTGTCAATCGATCTGACCCGTCTTCGTCGCGGAGGCCATGCAACGCAGAAAGCGGCGCCCGGCCGGCGCCCCGCCCCTGCGCCCTTTTCACTTCTCATTACTTCTCAAGTGTCGCGGCAGAAACTGCCAGGCCTCCTCGTCGACCGTTTACAGGCTCATATCCAGCGACTTTTACTTCTTCGGAAAACAGCCTTTACAAATAGGTTTCAACAGGTTGGACGACTTCTAAATAAAGCCTTGAAAGGTTTTGTGCATTATGATAGTCGATGTTCTGATTTTTCTGCCCGCGTTGTTTCACAACCCAACTCCAAAGAGGATCGAGACCACATGACGTCGAAGAAACAGTTGCTGTTTGCTTACGGTCTGGCAATCCACCTGTTGCTTGTCGGCATTATCTGTTATGCCGCCTTCCCGGTCAAAGCGCCCGATGAACCGATTCGGATCATGTACCAGACCAATGCCGGGAAAGTCCTTTTTGACCACCACACCCACACCGCCGCGTCCGGCTACGGGGCATCCTGTTTCGATTGCCACCATCATCCCGGAGATGAGGATGAAAGTTCCCTGATTGCCTGTGGGGAGTGCCACCAGGCCCCATCGGAGGACGGATCAATGCCGGAAAGCTGCCTGGACTGCCACGATGAAGAAGAGATCGAGGGGTCTGAAGTGCCGGCACGGGCAGATGCCTTTCACCAGCAGTGCATTGAATGCCACGAGCAGTTTGAAAAAGGCCCTCAGGCCGGTTCGGAAAACTGCTCTGCATGTCATGTGCTTTGATCCAGGCAGAAAGCCTTTATGACGCTGTTTCGACGTTTTCATTTTTCACCGCGGCCCTAAAAAAAGGTTGAGCTATGCGAAAGCGATCATTCTTCGGTTTGTCCAAACCTTGTTTCCAATACGAACTGGCCACCGATGCCGCTGACGGATCAGTGACCATCCCGACGCCGGACACGGTGACTCTCTACATCAAACAGGAACTAAAGCGGACCAGCTGCGACCTTAAAGTCGGCACGGCGGTAAAAACCGGCCAGCGGCTGGTACTCAACGACGGCGATACGATCTGCGCCATTTCCTCGGTAACCGGCACCATCAGCAGGATCGAACCCTTCCTGGCCGATTTCGGACGGTCGTGGACCGCCGTCACCGTGAAAACCGATGGCAAAGACACGGCGGACGCCGAGTTCGCGGAAGCCAGCCAGACCCCCTCGCTGGAGACACTCAACCGTTATCTGTCCGCCTGCCCGGGTGAACCGGACATCGCGCCGTTGATGGACGAGCGCAACCCGGTGCACACCATCGTAATCTATGCCGGCAACGCCGACCTTCTCATCGATACCAGCCTGCACGTCTTCAAGCAGAATGCCGAGGCGGTCAACGCCGGTATCGAAGTCCTGAGAAAAGCCACGGGAATCGAAGACATCGTCATCGTGGTCCCTGAAGAGAGCGTTCAGAACTACTCCGGGCACCTGGACGCCCGGATCGAGCCGGTTTCATCCGAATATCCCTTTGCCCAGCCGCTCATGGTCCTCTACCACCTGACCGGGCGACTGCCCGACGAAAAGGGCATGGCGTCCATGGGCATCTATTTGATCCGTGCTGAAGCCGTGGCCGCCATCGGCCAGGCCTTTTCCTCCGGTGTCCTGCCGGTGGACAAGATGGTCACCGTAATCGACAAGCAGGGAGGCAAACACCTGGCCCGGGCACGTGTGGGCACACCGGTGGGTAATCTGCTCGGGGCTTTCGGCATCTCCGTCAACGACCAGGACAAGATAATATTTGGCGGCCCCATGACCGGCAATGCCATTTACAGTGAAGCACTGCCCGTCGGGCCGGATACCGACGCCATCCTCGTTCAGGACAAAACCGTTATCCCCCTTTACAGTGATTATCCGTGCATCAACTGTGGCGACTGCGTGCGCATCTGCCCGGCCAACGTGCCGGTGAACCTGCTGGTTCGCTTTCTGGAAGCCGGACAATACGCTGAGGGCGCCGACCTGTACGACCTTTACTCGTGCATCGAATGCGGCCTGTGCAGCTACGTCTGTGTGTCACGCATTCCCATCTATCAGTATATCAAACTGGCAAAATACGAATTAGCCCGGATCACATCTGCGGAGGAGATGAATGAACAGTAAGAAGACGCTAATTGTATCTCACGCACCGTTCTGGCATGACGGCAGCGGGATTCCCGAGCGAAGCTACCACACCATCATCGCCGCCCTTCCTGCAGCCATGGTGGGAATCGCCTATTACGGCGCCCCGGCGCTGGGCGTTATCTGCCTGGCCATTTCATCCGCGATCCTGTGGGAACTGCTGCTCAACTATGCCGGCAAACGACCGATTACTGTCGGCAACGGGAATGCCGCCCTGATCGGGCTGCTGATCGCCATGGTGCTGCCCGCGTCGGCCCCCTGGTGGTTCGTCATCATCGCCACCTTTCTGGCCATCGTCATCGGTATGCAGATCTTCGGCGGCATCGGCGCCAATCCCTTCAATCCGGTCGTTCTGGCGATCGCCATCCTGATGGTTTCCTACAAATCCCATATGGACTTCGACGCCGCCCTGGTCAACTTCTCACTCGACTTTCCATCGGCCACGGATCCACTGGCCGCCCTGAAGGCCTTCGGTCCTGCAGCGGTGGAGCACCTCAATCCCATCGACCTGTTCATGGGACGACAGGTGGGCGGCCTGGGCAGTTCCTGTGGCCTGGCCCTTGCCCTCGGGGGGATCTACCTGATGCTGCGGGGAATCATCCGGTGGGAAATCAGCATTGCCTTCATCGCCGGTGTATTCATCAGCGCCATGCTGTTCAACATGGTCGACCCGGCACGCTACGCCCCGCCGGTGTTCCACCTGCTAACCGGCTACACCCTGATCGGGGCCTTCTTCCTGGCCACCGAAAGCTCATCATCACCGGTCAACTTTATTCCCATGCTTGTCTATGGCGCACTTGGCGGGTTCATGACGGTTCTGATCCGAAACATCGGTGTTTATGTGGACGGCGTGATCTTCGCAATTCTCCTGATCAATCTGATAAATCCGCTGGTCGACAAGATCAGACCCAAGGCAATCGGAAAGGTGGCGTAACATGGGTGAAATGATCAAAATGGTTGTGGTTTTGACCATTCTCAGTGTCATTTCAGGCGGCGGCTTGAAAGGGCTGGAGGAATGGGCCAAACCCAAGATTGAAAACAATGTGATGAACCTGGTCAAAGGGCCCGCCATTCGCGCGATCCTCGAAGCTGCCGACAACGACCCGGTGGAAGACCGGTTCAAAATCAAAGACGGGGACCAGGATCGCAATATTTTCGTGGGCGTATTCGGCGGCACGGCCGACACGGTCGTCGTTGAAGCCGCCGCCAACGGCTATGGGGACAAGGTCGGGATGGTCGTGGCGATCAACATGGCGGAGAACACCCTGCGCGGCCTGGCGGTGACGACCCACAAGGAGACCCCTGGACTGGGCGCCATGGCCAAGGACGACCCCAAGTTTGCGGCGCAGTTTGTGGGCCAAAGCATCAGCGACGCCTTTGGCGTCACCACCGACGGCGGCCAGATCAGCGCCCTGAGCGGCGCGACGATCACCTCGCGGGCCGTTTGCAGCGGGGTCAATCAGGCTGTCGAGGCATACAACAGGTTGAAACCGCAGCTGGAAGAAAAAATCAAAGGCATGGGCAAATAAAGGAGTTTACTCAATGGCCAAATCGATCGCTTCTGAATTTACCAAAGGCCTCTGGAAAGAGGTTCCGCCGTTCCGGCTGGTCCTCGGTCTCTGTCCGGTGCTGGGCGTGACCACGTCCATGAAAAACGGGATCGGCATGGGACTGGCCACCACTTTCGTGCTGCTTTGCTCCAACATCCTGGTCAGCCTGCTGAGAAAGGTGATTCCGCCCAAGGTGCGCATCGCCTGCTTCATCATCATCATCGCCACCTTCGTCATCGTGGTCGAACAGATGATGCAGGCCTTTGCCTACAACCTTTTTCTCGACCTGGGCGTGTTTATCCCCCTGATCGTGGTCAACTGCGTCGTTCTCGGCCGCGCCGAGGCATTTGCCTCCAAAAACGGCGTGGTCAAATCGACGGCCGACGGGCTGGGCATCGGGCTCGGATTCACCTGGGCACTGGGCCTGCTGGGTGCCGTGCGTGAACTGATCGGAACCGGCTCCCTTAAAGGAGACGTGTTCGGACTGATCCATTGGGACGTAACCAACATCTTCGGCGCCTCTTTCGAACCGTTCGGTTTTGCCGTCCAGGCCCCGGGGGCGTTTGTGATCCTGGGATTATTGCTCTGCGCGATGAACCTGATCCCCAGCAAATAGCGGGAGGAATTAAGCTACCATGGAATATATTGAAATCATCATTGCCACCATCTTCGTCAACAATATCCTGCTGGCGCAGTTCCTTGGCAACTGCCCGTTTCTGGGGACCTCCAAGAAGATGGAAACCGCCATGGGCATGGCCATGGCCGTCATTTTCGTCCTGGTCATGGCGGGCGTTATGACCTGGCTGATCTTTAATTACCTGCTGTTGCCCAACAACCTCGTATTCCTGCGAACCATCGCCTTTATTCTGGTGATTGCGTCCCTGGTGCAGTTCGTTGAAATGTTCCTGAAAAAAAGCATCCCCGCGCTTTACGCCGGTCTGGGCATTTTTCTTCCGCTGATCACGACCAACTGCGCCGTATTCGGTGTCTGCGTGCTCAACATCGACAAGGAGCTTGGTTTTTTACCGGCCCTGGTCACGTCCTTCGGATATGCCGCCGGCTTCGGCCTGGCACTGATCATCTTCGCCGGGTTGCGTGAGCGCATCCTGCTGGCCCGGGTTCCCAGGCCCTTGCAGGACACCTCCATTGCCCTGATCACCGCCGGTGTTATTTCCCTGAGTTTCTATGCCTTTCGCGGTATGGTGTAGGTGGTGGTACCTGCGCTTAACGGGAGCGATACATAAGAATGATTGGCTAAAACCGTTTGGAGTGCCTGGGGTCCAAACGGTTTTTTTGTACCGATTCTGTTCGACTGCAGCGCACATGCATTCATACAGGCCCGGTTAATAGAAAAAAGTTTGATGGATTGACACCCGCTTTTCAAGCGAACCATTGATCTCGATTCAAGGAGGTTTTCGTGACCATCGCTATTCTCGTCATGCTGGGCATTGGCGCAACCTGCGGCATCATCCTCAGTGTTGCCTCAAAAGTCTTTTATGTTTATGAAGACCCCCGCATCGGCCAGGTGGAGTATTTCCTGGCCGGCGCCAACTGCGGTGGATGCGGGTATGCAGGATGCAGCGCCGCTGCCGTGGCCATTGTCGAAGGCAAGGCCGGCCCCGGTATCTGTGTGGCCGCCGATTCAGAGGCGGCCGTCAATATCGCCGGTGTCATGGGTGTGGACCCGGGTACAGCCGAACCGCTCAAATCGCTCAACCCCTGCAGCGGCGGCGACCGGGCAGACGACAAGTTCATCTACAATGGCGCCATGACCTGCGCCGCCATGACGGCCCTGTACGGGGGCAAACGGGTCTGCTCCATCGGCTGCCTGGGCATGGGAGACTGCATCCGGTCGTGTATGTTCGACGCCATCTATATGGGCCCCGAAGGCTTCCCGGTCATCGACGAATTCAAATGCGTGGGTTGCGGGGCCTGTGCCACCGCCTGCCCCAAAGACCTGCTGTCCGTTAAAACCATGTCCCAGCGCCTGCTGGTCTTCAACCAGGAGGACCATGCCCTGGCCCCCTGCCAGCAGACCTGTCCGGCGGAAATCGATATTCCCAAATACATCCGCCTGATCAAGGAAGGCGATTATGAAGGGGCCGTCAACACCATCCGTGAACGCAACCCGCTGTTGCTCTCCTGCGGACGCGTCTGCCCGCACCCCTGCGAGAATTACTGCCGCCGGGGCATCGAGGATGAGGCCGTATCCATCAACCAGCTCAAGCGTTTCGTGGCCGACTACGAAATGAACAGCGGCCGTCGGTTTCCCATCTCCTGCGCACCGGATACCGGCAAACGCGTCGCCGTCATCGGCGGCGGCCCCGCCGGCGTCAGCTGCGCCTATTTCCTGAGGCGGCTGGGCCACCATCCCACCATCTACGAGGCCATGTCCAAACTCGGCGGCATCACCCGCTACGGCATCCCTGAATACCGGCTGCCGGACAAGGTGCTTGACTGGGAAATCGAAGGCATCCTCAACCTGGGCGTCGATGTGCACTACAATACGGTGTTAGGCCAGGACTTCACTATCCAGAGTCTGCGTGACGAGGGGTATGATGCCATCTTCATGGGTATCGGCGCATGGAAAGACTACACCCTTGGCATCAAGGGGGAAGAGTTGAAGGGCGTTTCCCAGGGAATCAACTTTCTTTCTTCCGTGGCCGATTCCCCGGACAAAAAGGTTCCCATTGGCAAGCGGGCGGCCGTTGTCGGCGGCGGCAATTCCGCCATCGACTGTGTGCGCACCCTGCTGCGCCTGGGTTGCGAAGAAGTCTACATCGTCTATCGACGTACACGCAAAGAAATGCCGGCCAACGAAGTGGAAATTGTGGCCGCCGAACACGAAGGCATCAAATTTCAGTTCCTGGCCGCTCCAACCCGTGTTCTCGACGATGGGCAGGGAAATGTCAAGGGACTGGAATACCTGCAGATGGAATTGGGAGAACCCGACGCCAGCGGTCGACGGCGGCCGGTACCCATCGAAGGGTCGGAAACGATCCTCGACGTGGATATGGTCATCTCCGCCATCAGCCAGCAGCCCGACATCCGTTTCATGGAAGGCGAACCGGACAAAGAGAACATCGCCATCACCCGCTGGAATACCTTCGACAACGACCCGGAAACCCTGCAGTGCACCGTCCCTTATCTGTTTACCGGAGGTGATGTGGCCACGGGCCCCTCATTGGTGGTCGACGCCATCGGCGGCGGACGACGGGCAGCCCGCTCCATTCACCAGTACATGACCGGGGAGGAGATCAAGGGGTCTCCCCGATCCCTGCGTAAGCGCCACATTCCCGAATCGCTGTTCGACACCGTTGCGGGGGTGGTCCCCTCACCGAGGACACCCATGCCCGAACTTCCCGTGGCCGAACGCATCGATTCAATGATCGAGGTGGACCAGGTGATCACCGAGTCCGACGCCAGACATGAGTCCAAACGGTGCCTCAACTGCTGCCGGATCTGCTATGACCCGGACCGGCAGGACCAGAACGCGGCCTGACCATTCAGGCAAGACACGCCATCAAGGGAGCAGCCATTTCATGGTTGCTCCTTTTTTTCATCCCCCGGCGTCCGTCTCTATTCTTGAGCCTTTTCGCTTGCCGACAGGATCCTGAATCGATCGATCAGTTGCGCCATGTCTTCCGGTAAGGCTGCTTCCAGCTTCATGCGCCTGCCGGTTGTCGGGTGGTCGAAAGAAATGCGCCAGGCATGAAGCATCTGGCGATGGATATCGATGACGGCCCGACGCATTCCGATGGATGTGTCGGCCAGCCGTTTTCGCTCTCCCCGGCGTCCGTAAATCGGGTCCCCGATTAACGGGTGTCCCATGAATTTACAATGAACCCGGATCTGGTGGGTTCGCCCCGTGCGGATATCCAGGTCGAGCAGGGATGCCCCGGAAAAGGTCTCGCGCACCTGCCAATGGGTCAAGGCCGAACGGGGTGTATGTGTGGTGACCGACATTTTTTTCCGTTCCACAGGATGACGGCCGATGGGTTGGTCTATGCTTCCTGAATTGCTTTTCGGGATTCCGTACACCAGGGCAAGGTAATTTTTGCGAACACGCCGTGATTTGAACTGACCGGCCAGATGGTGCATGGACCGGCTGTTCTTGGCCACCACCAGTGCCCCGGACGTATCTTTGTCGAGCCGGTGGACGATTCCGGGCCGAACCGTACCGGAAATACCCGCCAGATCGGAGCAGTGGTGCATCAACGCATTGACCAGCGTCCCGCCGGGATGCCCCGGGGCCGGGTGCACCACCATTCCCGCCGCCTTGTTCAGCACCAGCAGTTCAGCGTCCTCATAAAGGATTTGAAGGGGGATATCCTCTGGCAGAGAATCGATGTGCTCAGGCGCGGGGATCGTCCCGGAAACGGTCTCTCCCGCCCTTAACGGGTAGCGTGGTTTTTTGACCGCCCCATCGACGGCAATGCAACCCTTTCGGATCAGCGCGGCAGCAAATGAGCGGGAACACTGGTTGACCTCGGCAGCGACCAGGACGTCGAGGCGAACCCCGGCCTGTGCGGGCCGGACGCAAAAAGAAAAGGACGAAGGCGGGTTGGACATGAAGGGAAAGGGTCAGGCCTCTTCAGATTTGAACAGGGCGTCTATCTCCTTGATGATGGCCTTTTCGTTTTTATTCTTGGCCGTGGACAACTCTTTGACGAGAAGGTTCTGTGCCGTGTCGTACAGTTTCCGTTCCCCGAAAGAGAGGTCTTTGGTCAGTTTGAGCAGGGACAGGTCCCGGAACACTTCGGCCACCTCGAACAGAGAGCCGGTTTTGATCTTTTCCATATACTCACGGTAGCGACGGTTCCAGGTCTGATTGTCCATCGGCTGTTCCTGGCGGGATCGCATGACATCATAAATTTTGGGGATATCCTTTTTCTGGATCACGTCCCGCAAACCGACCGATTCCACATTCCAGGTGGGAATCATGATCACCATGGCATTTTCGATGACCTTCATGATGTAAAAGTCATGCTCTTCGCCGTTCACAACTTTGGTTTCAATGGCTTCAATGCGCCCCACGCCGTGGGCAGGGTATACCGCAAGATCACCAACCTTGAATCGTTTTTGGGAGGCGGTGCTTTTCGAGCTGTCCTTGTCCGATTTTTCTGACATGTGGGTACCAGCGATCTGGAGGTTTAAACCAGCTTGAGAAGGATACGCTCCCAAGACGGAAACCGGTGGTGACCGGCATCCGGTTTAATAGTGACATCCGTAAGGCGCGCCCTCCACCGGCGGTTGGGGAAAGCAAATAATAACCATATGGAATAGCAGAATATACCACTGAGGCCCTCAATAATCAATAAAAAAAGGATTGGCGCCGGCTGGGGCGCCAATCCTTTTATTTCCAACCCTATGTGCGGATCGGGTCCGCCGCTGCAATGACTACAGCAGGAACGGAACCATCAACAGGGCCACAACGTTGAGGATCTTGATCATCGGGTTAACGGCGGGGCCGGCGGTATCCTTGTAGGGGTCGCCGACGGTGTCGCCGGTAACGGCGGCCTTATGGGCATCGGAGCCTTTTCCGCCCAGGTGGCCGTCTTCGATGTATTTCTTGGCATTGTCCCAGGCAGCACCACCGGTGGTCATGGACAGGGCCACAAACACACCCGTCACGATGGAGCCGATGAGCAGGCCGCCGAGGGCGATCTTGCCCAGCAGGAAGCCGACCAGCAGGGGCGCGGCCACGGGCAGCAGTGCGGGAACCAGCATCTCTTTGAGGGCGAACTTGGTGACGATATCCACGCAAGCACCGTAATCCGGCTTGGCGGTACCTTCCATGATCCCCGGAATTTCGCGGAACTGACGGCGAACTTCTTCGACGACCGCGCCACCGGCGTTGCCCACAGCCTTCATGGCGATGGAGGCGAACAGGTAGGGCAGCAGGCCACCGATGAACAGGCCGATGATGACGTTCACGTCGGACAGGTCAAAAGACATTTCGCCACCGCCCTTCATCTGGAATTCCATGACGTAGGCAGCGAAAAGCACGAGGGCGGCCAGACCGGCGGAGCCGATGGCGTAGCCCTTGGTGACGGCCTTGGTGGTGTTTCCGACAGCGTCCAGGGGATCGGTGACGGCACGGACGCTTTCGTCCATTTCAGCCATTTCGGCAATACCACCGGCGTTGTCGGTGATGGGGCCGTAGGCGTCGATGGCGATGACCATACCGGTCATGGAGAGCATGGACATGGCGGCCATGGCAATGCCGTAAAGTCCGGCGAAATTGTAAGCCAGCAGGATAGCCAGGCAGATTGCCAGGACCGGCAGTGCGGTCGCCTGCATGGAGACGGCCAGACCGGAAATGATGTTGGTGCCGTGCCCGGTGGTGGAGGCCTCGGCAATGCTCTTCACCGGGCCGTAGATGCCGGTGTAATACTCGGTGATGATAACGATGACCACGGTCAGTACCAGGCCGATCAGGGCACAGTAGTAGATATCCAGGGAGGAAATGTCACCCAGGCCGCCCATGAACTTGGCACAGGCATAGTAAAAGGCGATGGCGGCCAGAATGGCGGAACCGAACATGCCCTTGTACAGGGCGCCCATGATGTAACCGCCGCTGCCCAGACGGACAAAGAAAACGGCGATCATGGAGGCGATGATGGAGATGGCGCCAAGGATCAGCGGGAACTCCGTTGCCATGGGGACCTTGGGGAAAAGCAGGTGGCCGATCAGCATGGCGGCCACGGCGGTGACGGCATAGGTCTCGAACAGGTCGGCAGCCATACCGGCACAGTCACCCACATTGTCGCCCACGTTGTCGGCGATGGTGGCGGGGTTTCTGGGGTCGTCCTCGGGAATCCCGGCTTCGACCTTGCCCACCAGGTCGGCGCCCACGTCGGCGCCCTTGGTGAAGATACCCCCGCCCAGACGGGCGAAGATGGAGATCAGGCTGCCACCGAAACCGAGAGCGACTAGGGCGATGACGTCATGGGTGGCGGTGTAGTAGCCGGCCACGGAGGTCAGGGCCAGCCCGGCGACGATCATACCGGTCACGCTGCCGCCTTTGAAGGCCATGGAGAGTCCTGCTGCCATGCCTTTTTTGGCGGCTTCGGCCGTACGCACGTTGGCCAGTACGGAAACGCGCATACCGATGTAGCCGGCCATAAACGAGGCCACGGCGCCGAGCATGAATCCGAAGGCGGTTTTGGCGCCCATGGTAGCGAAAATAACGGCAAAAATGATGATACCGGCGATGCCCATGCTTTTCAGCTGGCGGTTCAGGTAGGCAATGGCACCTTCCTGAATGGCACCGGCGATGGCCTGCATCTTCTCGTCTCCGGCGGGTGCGCCTTTGACGATACCTGCGAGGATAATCGCAAAAAGAACACCAACAACGCCGACCAACGTACACACGAGCGGTATGTTGTTCATTACAACTTCCATTCTTTCCTCCATTCAGTTTTAGCGTGAAATCAAGGTTTCCTGTTAAACCGATTCATAGCTTCCTTTGCTCCTTCACAAAGGATTGCTCGAGCAGCCTCGATGGCCCGTGATAGAAAGGGTTCCAGCGTGCTTCGCTGACTGGCATCGAATTCCCCCAGAACGTAATCCACCACCCCAATGTCGGCTTCGGGCCGCCCGACGCCCATTCGCACCCTCACGAAATCGTCAGTCCCCAGGGCGTCAATCAGGGACCTCAAACCATTGTGTCCTCCATCCCCCCCTTTCTCTTTGATTTTCAGTCTTTCATATGCAAGGTCAATGTCATCGTGGATGACGACCATGTCCTCGAATTGAATACCGTGGGTTCGAACGATATCGCCGACCGGGCCGCCGGACCGGTTCATGTAGGTCATGGGTCTGGCCGCAACAACCGGAATATCGGCGATCCGCCCGCTGTGCAGCACTGCATCGTCCCGCTGGCCGCAGGACGCCAACTCGCATTTTCTCACCAGCCGGTCAACGACCATGAATCCGATGTTGTGGCGGGTGAATGCATACGCCGGGCCCGGGTTGCCGAGCCCGACGATCAGGTGCGGTTTGATTTCATCCATCGCAGAGATGCCTGGCCGGATCGGCCGCAGGTGGTCCACCCGTCAGCACAGCTACTCTGCAGCCGGCTCTTCAGTCGCTTCAGCCTCTGCGCCCTCAGCCATTTCTTCATCTTCTTCGCCTTCCACGGCCTCTTCTTCAGCCTTGGTGGCGAGGATGGTCAGGATGGTAAAGTTGACGTCGGCAGGAATTTCGACATCTCCCTCCAGCTGGAGGTCCTGGACATGAAACGAGTCACCGATATCCAGGTCGGTGATATCGATGGTGATGTTGTCGGGAATCTGATCGGGCAGACTGAGCACTTCCAGTTCGCGGCGAATGATCTGCAGCATGCCGCCCATTTCCACACCGACGCACTTGCCGGTGACCACGACCGGTACCATGACTTTAAGCTTCGTGCCCATCGACACTTCATAGAGGTCCATATGGAGCAGTTGCTGAGAAACGGGATGCCGCTGCATCTCTTTGACCATCACGTTGCGTTTATCGTTAAGCCCTTCTATTTCCAGTTTCAATACCTTCTGGGCGACCGAACCGGACTTGAAAATGGGTTCCAGATCGAGTTTATCGATGGTCAGTTTCATCGCTTCGGTCTTGGGACCATACAAAATGGCAGGAACTTTCCCTTCCCGCCGCAGGACTCTGGAAGGACCGTTTCCCACAGCCTCCCGTTGAATTGCTTTCAGGCTCAATATTTCCAAAGATCTTTTCCTCCTTAAGAATATTACACAAACAGGGACGTTACCGAGTCCCCGGTGTAGCTTCTGATAATGGCTTCCCCCACCAGACTGGAGATGGAAAGCACCTTGATTTTATTGCAGGTCGCCGCCTTGACGTTAAGCGGAATGGAATCCGTACACACAATGCTGGTAATCGGCGAATCTTTGATCCGGGCCACGGCAGGGCCGGAGAGTACCGGGTGGGCACAGCAGGCATGGACTTCCCGCGCCCCCCGCTCCATGATCGCATTCACGGCCTCGGTGAGCGTACCGGCGGTATCGATCATATCGTCCTGTATGATGACGGTCTTGTCCTTCACATCCCCGATAACCGCCATGGCCTGCGCCTTGTTGGGCGCCGACCGCCGCTTGTCGACGATGGCCAGTCCGGCATTGAGGCGCTTGGCAAACGCACGGGCCCGCTCCACACCGCCGGCATCCGGTGAGACGATGACCAGGTCTTCATTACTGAAGTTGGCTTTGATGTAATCCAACAGCACCGGCGCCGCATAAAGGTTGTCCACGGGAATGTTAAAAAAGCCCTGGATCTGACCGGCGTGCAGATCCATGGTGATCACGCGGGTGGCACCGGCGGTCGTCAGCAGATCGGCGATCAACTTGGCGCTGATAGGCACCCGTGGCGCCACTTTTTTGTCCTGTCGGGCATAGCCATAGTAAGGGATGACCGCAGTAATTCGCCGGGCCGAGGCCCTTTTCAGCGCATCCACCATCAGGAGCAGTTCGACCAGGTTGTCGTTGACCGGGTCGCAGGTGGATTGAAGGATAAAAACGTCTTTGGTGCGAACGTTCTCATTGATTTCAATCTGAATTTCACCATCGCTGAAGCGTTTGACGACGGCACCGCACAGGGGCATATCCAGATACTCGCCAATCTTGTCCGCCAGGTCCGGATTGGAATTACCTGCAAAGATACAGAAATTATGCTTTTTCGTTGTCACTTTCTGAAGACTGCTCCTGTTCGATGATTTTGGCTGGGGCGGGAGGATTCGAACCTCCGAATGCAGGAACCAAAATCCTGTGTCTTGCCACTTGACGACGCCCCAGCAGATAAACGCCCGTGATCCAAGTCCGAACTCAGGTAGCAACCGGCCCCTGGATCAAAAGATCCGCGACATAAAGCGTCCAGTTTTGACTTTGCTGATTGTTACACAAGGCAGTATATGCTGAATTGGCCCGTTCGGGGTCCGCAAACAATCCGAACACCGTCGAGCCACTGCCGGACATCATGGCCCCGGCCGCTCCATGTGCCAGCAGCAAACGCTTTATCCCTTTGATGACCGGAATCGCCTTTTCGGTCACGCATTCCAAATCATTGACCAGATGCTCATCAACGTTGAAAAATCGGCCATCAAAGTGAAATTTACTAAGTTTTTTTTCGTCTTTTGTCAATCTTAAATTCAGATTTTTGTAGACCCAGGCGGTGGATACCGCCTCGTTCGGATACACCAGCAATGCCGTCCATGGGGTCAGGTGGGGAAAGGGGGAGAGCCGGTCACCAGTTCCGGATGCCAGCGCCGGCACGCCGAGGATGAAAAAAGGAATGTCGGCCCCTATTCGCGCCCCCAGAGCCATGAGTGCCGGAGGAGAAAGCGGTTGGCCAAAATGGCGGTTCAGGGCCGTCAGTACGGCAGCGGCATCGCTGCTGCCGCCACCCAGCCCCGCTCCCACAGGAATATTTTTTTCAATGTGAATGGCCAGACCACCCCCGGGCGGGATGTTTCCATCGAATGCGGCATCAAAAAAGCGTTCCGCCGAACAGAAGGCCAGGTTGGAAGAATCTTCTGGAATCCCCGGATGGTCGCAGAACACGGATATTCCCGAACCACAGAAGACCAGGGACAAGGTGTCGTAAAGGGCCAGCGGGCACATGAGCGAATAAAGATCATGATAACCGTCGGGACGCTTGCCGGTGATACGAAGAAACAGGTTGATCTTCGCCGGCGCCTTGATGGTAACCGTACCCATTGCCGATTCCCCGGATGCGTGTGCCTACCCGGTCTCTTTCACGTAGTGAATCCGGAGGTCATAGAGGATATTTTTGAGCATTGCGGCCTCATCGGCATCCAGGTTCCCGCGCGTCTTCTCTTCAAGCATGGAAAGGAGGTCGATGGTCTGCTTGGCCAGTGGCAGGTTCTTGGCCTGTTCACCGGACGTCGGGTCTTCCATCATTCCCAGTTGAACCAGTGCCGATGAATTGAGCGAAAAGATAAAGGTGGCAAAATTGATAGTCGGCAGGGGCGATCTTGCCTCGGATTCCTGATGGCCGCCCGGCCCCTCAGTGCCGGCGCTCTCCCGCTTTTCGTCTGTCATGGCAATACTCCTTGAAAAGATTGAAAAAACCTTCTTTACCGACGAGGCATACGCCTATCCGGACAATCTAAAACTCAAGCGGCGTGACCGTTTTAACAAGAGAGAGCTGCCGCATTTCCGCGACCACTTCCTCGGGGATGGGGGTATCGGTCGTCAGGAAAATGATGTTGCGGTCCCCTTCCTCCTCCTGGCCCACCTGCATCCTTCCGATATTGATGTTGTATCGGCCCAGGGTGGTACCGATTTCACCGATGGAGCCGGGCTTGTCGATGTTCTGGATCAATGCCATGTGGCCATGGGGAATCATCTCCAATCGGAATTTGTCAATCTTGACAATCCGCGGGTCTTTTTTCCCGAAAATCGTTCCGGAGACCACACTTTCCATCTCGGTGGTGATCGCCCGAACGATTATCTGGTTCACATAGTAGTCCGACTCGGCCGTGCTGGTCTCGGTCACCTTGATGCCCCGCTGCTGGGCCATGACATGGGCGTTGACAAAATTGACGTCATCTTTGACCACCGGGGTCAGGATGCCCTTGAGGACCGCCGTCGACACGGGAGAAAGATCCAACTCTCTGAAATCGCCGCAAAATTCAACGACCACTTCCTTGATGGGGCCTTGGACCAGCTGGGCCTGGAGGCACCCCATGCGGTCGGCCAGCGTGAGATAGGGGCCGATCTTTTCCAGTACCTCACCGGTCACCGAGGGCATGTTCACCGCGTTGACCACCGTCCCCGCGGCCAGGAAATCAATAATCTGCCTGGCGATCGCCACGGCGACATTGGTCTGTGCCTCCCGGGTGGAGGCCCCTAAATGGGGTGTACAGATCACCCGCTCATGGGAGATGAGGGGCGCCTGCCCCGGCGGTTCGGTTTCGAACACATCCAGGGCCGCACCGGCGACCTTTCCGGCAACAATGGCATCATAGAGATCGCTTTCATTGACGATGCCGCCACGGGCGCAGTTGACGACCATCACCCCGTCTTTCATCTTGTCGAAAGCCGCCCTGTCCACCATCCCGACGGTATTTTTCAGTTTGGGCACATGCACGGTGATGTAATCGGCCCGCGCGTACAGGGCCTCCAGGTCCACGCTCTCGAACCCCGCCTTTTCGATCTGCTCCGGAGTGACAAACGGATCGTGGATGATCACGTTCATTTTCAGTCCACGGGCCCGGTCCGCGACGATCGCACCTATCTTTCCATATCCAATGACCCCCAGGACCTTGTTGAAGATCTCACGCCCCTGAAGCTTTTTCTTCTCCCACCGGCCGTCCCTCAGGGAGGCGGTCCCCGTGGGGATATTGCGGGTCAGGGCCAGCATCATGGCGATGGCATGCTCGGCAGTGGTGACGACATTGCCCGTAGGGGTATTCATGACCACGACCCCGCGCCGGGTTGCCGCCGGAATGTCCACATTGTCCAGGCCGATGCCGGCCCGGCCCACCACCTTGAGTCGCGTGGCCGCCTGCAGCAGCTCTTCGGTCACCTTGGTGGCACTTCGAATCACCAGGGCATCGTAATCGGCAATGATCGCCTTGAGCGCGTCCGCTTCCAGACCGGTCTTTACATCCACCTCGATACCGGAAGCCTCCTGAAACATACGAATGCCATCTTCACCCAGATTGTCACTGACCAGCACCTTCATCATGTGCGTCCTTGGTTGAATGGTTGATGAATCGTCCACACAGCGCATCACCATCGACAATGGGCTCCCTGTCGGACAGAAACCCATACTGAGAAAACAGATCTCTTTTTCAGCGCTGTTTGCCAATTGCCGCGATGGACACGAAAAAACAAGAACCCGGAGTGTTCTGTCTGGAGGCGCATATTAGTTAAAACCGCTGGAACATTCAACCCATATTTTGGAACGGCAGCGCATGATCGCTGACGAGCCCCCTTTCGGGTCATCGCCCTCTCTTTTAAGGTACGCGAAAGGGGTTCTGAACCGGCACCGATCAGCACCAGGGGGCCACGGCTGCCTGCTCGTTTTCCAGAATGGGCCGCCAGCTGACGGTGTAGTCGATCATCATTTCCTGGTAGCGGGGCGTAAAAACAGCCACGTAAAGGGCACCGGGAAGGTCGGGGAATGCTTCGACCCAGAGGATGTCATCCACATTCAGGCCAAAATCCTTGCAGATCCGATTGCCCAGGCTTTCTGCGCAACTGGATTTAAAAATGCCCCCTTCCTTGCGAAACGCCAGAACAGCATACGGACGGATGTAGGCATGACGGGCGCCGCCGGATGAGAAATCGATAATTTTCAATCGCCAGGCACAGGCATGGGCCGGATTCGCGCCGGGGTCCCCCTTTCTTTCCAGCATATAATTTCCATCAAAGACAAGCATCGCCGCCTCTTTTTCCCGATAAGGGTCAGTCATCCGTCTATGGAATCAGCACACTGGCGGTAGACGACAGGCTACCGCCTCAAGTGCCCTAAAGGGTGTGAAGGGAATCCCGGTGATCCTCCAGGCGCAGTCAAAACCGGGGCTGCAGTTAATCGGGTGATCACAGTTGCCGGTCATACGGCAGCAGCCTTGACCATCGGTCGGCATTCTGTTAATGCCCCAACCTTGGTTTAACGTAATTCATCGGGGCGTTTTTGCAACGTCGACAAACAAGGACAACCATCATGCTCATTACCGAAATCCTGTCCAGAAACGCCAGAATGTATGGTCAGGAAACGGCCCTCATCGAAAGGGAGCCGGAAAAACATCGCCGGGTGGAAATCACCTGGAAAACCTTCGACGACCAGGCCAATGCCATCGCCCGGGGGCTGATGGCCAGGGGTGTCAGAAAAGGTGATCGTGTCGTCCACCTGATGATGAACTGCATCCAGTGGCTGCCCGCCTATTTCGGCATCCTGAGAACCGGTGCCTGGGCGGTTCCGTTGAATTTTCGGTTCGTCGCCAAAACGATCGCCAATTGCACCCGTACCGCCGAGGCCAAGGCCTTCATTTTTGGAGAGGAGTTCATCGAACGGGTATCGGAAATCCGCACCGAAATTGAAAGCAGTGTCCAAACATTCATTTTTGCCGGCCCTGAAGACAAACGCCCCTCCTGGGCGGAATCATTGGACGGGTTGATCGCCGGGCACCGGGCCAAGGCCCCGGACGTCCCCATAGACATCTGTGATGATGCGGCGCTTTACTTCACCTCCGGCACGACGGGAACACCCAAGGCAACCCGGCTGACCCACCGCAATCTGGAACACGCCTGCTATGTGGAAAACCGACATCACAACCAGACCCACACGGACAATTTCCTGTGCATCCCTCCCCTGTATCATACGGGCGCCAAGATGCACTGGTTCGGAAATTTCATCGTCGGGGCCAGGGCGGTCATTCTCAAGGGAATCGACCCCCGGTGGATTCTGGAAGCCATTTCCGAGGAGCGGGTAACCATCGTCTGGCTGCTGGTGCCATGGGCCATGGATCTGCTGTTTGCCATTGAAAGCGGTGAATTGAAATTGAAAAACTACCGACTGGACCAGTGGCGGCTCATGCATATCGGCGCCCAGCCGGTTCCATCGAGCCTGATCAGGGAATGGCAGAAAATTTTTCCCGACCACCAGTACGACACCAACTACGGCCTCACGGAAAGCACCGGTCCCGGTTGCATTCACCTGGGAATGGCCAACATGCACAAGGTGGGCGCCATCGGCGTACCCGGTTTTGACTGGGAATTTCAGATTGTCGACGACCGGATGGAGCCGGTCGACCAGGGGAGCCCGGGCGAGCTGATCCTCAAGGGGCCCGGCGTTATGAAAGAGTATTACAAAAATCCCGAAGCCACCGCTGAAGCCATCCATAACGGCTGGCTGCTCACCGGCGATGTGGCCCGGCAGGACGATGCGGGATTCATCTGGCTGGTCGATCGGAAAAAAGACGTCATTATTACCGGGGGCGAAAACATCTACCCGGTAGAAATAGAGGATTTTCTCATGGGCCACCCCAAGGTTCAGGATGCGGCCGTGATAGGCTTGCCCAGCATGCGGCTCGGAGAAATCGCCACGGCCATCATCAAGGTAAAGCACGGCCACCACCTGACCAAAGCGGAGGTGGAAGAATTCTGCAGTGCGCTTGCGCGCTATAAGCGCCCCCGGAAAATCATTTTCGGCGACGTTCCCCGCAACCCCACCGGAAAAATTGAAAAACCGGTACTGCGCAAACAATACACGGGGCAGGCGGAGAGCTTTAAAATCTGACCGATACCACGGTGCCCGGCCCGGCCATTCGGATAACATCATCCGGTGGCGATATTTCTGGGCACGGGCAGTCGGGTCCGGGGCCAGGCAAAGCGGATAAAGAAAGGCCGCGGGTTATCAGCAACCCGCGACCCCATATTTACCGCCAACGGTTCACGTTGGTTTATTTTTTGTCTTTGACCTCTTCGAAATCAGCATCCACCACATCGTCGTCGGCATTGGCACCGCCCGCATCCGCACCGGCGTCAGGCCCCGGACCGGCCGCCTCGCCGGCCCCCGCCTCGGAAGCCTGTTTGTACATGGCTTCGGCCACCTTGTGGGAGGCCTGGGTGAGTTCTTCGCTCAGGCGTTGAATTTCCTGGACATCATCGCCCTCCATGGCCTTCTTCAGAGCCGCTGAAGCCGTTTCGATGTTGCCGCGCGTTTCGGCATCCACCTTCTCGCCAAGATCCTTCAATGACTTTTCAGTCGTATAGATAAGCGTATCGGCGTGGTTTCGCGCCTCAACCAACTCCTTTTTCTTCTTGTCCTCGTCCGCATGCATTTCTGCATCCTTGACCAGATTGTCGATCTCCTCTTTGGAAAGACCGCTGGATGCCGTAATCTGAATGGACTGCTCTTTGCCGGTAGCCGTATCCTTGGCGGAGACATTGACGATGCCGTTGGCATCGATGTCAAAGGTCACTTCGATCTGGGGAATTCCACGGGGGGCGGGCGGAATACCAACCAGTTCAAACCGTCCCAGGGTCTTGTTGCTGTTGGCCATCTCCCGCTCCCCCTGAAGCACGTGGATGGAAACCGCCGGCTGATTGTCGGCCGCCGTTGAGAACACCTGGCTCTTGCGGGTGGGGATGGTGGTATTTTTTTCGATGAGCCGGGTCATGATGCCGCCCAGGGTTTCAATCCCCAGTGAGAGCGGCGTGACATCCAGCAGGAGAACATCCTTCACGTCGCCCTTGAGCACGCCTCCCTGAATGCCTGCGCCCAGCGCCACCACCTCATCGGGATTCACCCCCTTGTGGGGCTCTTTTCCGAAAATCTTTTTCACGCGTTCCTGAACGGCCGGCATCCGGGTCATGCCACCGACCAGGATAACTTCATTGATCTCCCCGGTAGACAGGGCCGCATCTTTCAGAGCGGTCCGGCAGGGCAGTTCCAGCTTGTCCAGCAGGTCGGCAACCAGGCCTTCCAGTTTGGCCCGGGTAATCTTGACGTTCAAATGCTTGGGACCACTTGCGTCAGCGGTAATGAACGGCAGATTCACATCGGTTTCCATGGAGGAGGACAGTTCCATCTTGGCCTTTTCCGCCGCCTCTTTGAGCCGCTGAAGCGCCATCTTGTCGCTTCTCAGGTCAATGCCCTGGTCTTTTTTGAATTCATCGGCCAGAAAATCAATGAGCCTCAGATCGAAATCCTCGCCGCCCAGGTGGGTGTCACCGTTGGTGGCCTTGACTTCAAAAACCCCTTCACCGATTTCCAGAATGGAAATGTCGAAGGTGCCGCCGCCCAGATCGAAGACGGCGATCTTCTCTTCGCTGCGCTTATCGAGGCCATAGGCCAGTGAGGCGGCCGTCGGCTCGTTGATGATCCGCAGCACGTTGAGACCGGCAATTTTCCCGGCATCCTTGGTGGCCTGTCGCTGGCTGTCGTTGAAATACGCCGGCACGGTGATAACCGCGTCGGTGACCGTTTCTCCCAGGTAATCCTCGGCGTATTTTTTGATGTGCGCCAGGATAAATGATGAAATTTCCGCCGGGCTGTGGAGTTTTCCCCTCAGGTCAATGCGGACATCGCCGTTCTCCGCCTCTTTGATGTGATAAGGAAGAATTTTGGCGTCTTTTTGAACCTCGGAAGACGAAAATTTTCTACCGATCAGCCGCTTCACGGCAAAAACCGTATTTTCCGGGTTGGTGATGGCCTGCCGCTTGGCGATCTGCCCCACCATGCGTTCACCGCTTTCGCTCACCGCAACGATGGAGGGCGTGGTCCGGCCGCCTTCCGGGTTCGTAATCACTTTGGCGTCGCCGCCTTCCATAATGGCCACACAGGAGTTGGTGGTCCCGAGATCAATTCCGATAATCTTGCCCATCTGATGTTCCTCCTTACCTTCGACGATCCTTTGAATATTGTTAACTTATGCGTTGGTATCAACCGTTTTTTCTTCGGACTGCCCGTTCTGTGGGGCCTTTGAAACCACCACCATGGCTGGGCGAAGCAACCGGTCATGAATCAGATAACCTTTTTGAAACTCCTGGACAACCGTGTTGGGCGGCTGATCGGCGCTTTCCTCCTGGCACATGGCCTGGTGGAAGGTCGGATCAAACGGTTCGCCCAGCGCCTCAATGGGACGGACGTAATGTTTTTCCAGAATTTTATTGACCTCGGCCAGGGTCAGGGCGACGCCATCAACCACGCTCTGGCCATTTGCATGGTCCGGAGCGGCTGATGCGATGGCCCGCTCCAGATTGTCCACGACAGTCAGCAACTGACGGATCAGGTTCTCGGTGGCGTATTTTTTGAGATCGTCCTGTTCGCGGGCAGACCGTTTTTTGAAGTTTTCCAACTCGGCGGCCATACGGAGCATGCGGTTACGATGATCATCGGCCTCCGCCTTGGCCGCAGCCAGCTGTTCCTCAATCTCCTTCATGGGGTCGGGCGAATCCGCCGGTTCATCGGCGGCGACGTCTGAATCCGACGGTGTAGGCGGGGTGTCCTGCTTCGGTTGATCGTTCTCATCCTCAATCACAATTTTCTTCTTGTGTGCCATCAGCTGCTGAATCTCCTGATTGTCTTTATGTTCTCATCTTCGCGGCCGGCGGGCTCCCGACCGGACCGAACCGCTTGAAATTTAAGCCGTTGGCTGCGGGCGGGTCCGCAAAGTTGATAGAAAATAAGACCAGATGATGGCTTGTCAAGGACAAGTCCGGCCTTACGCAACCATTAATAATTAATTGAAAATCTGGTGGGTTGACGGCAAAACGGAAGGCCAATCGGTGAGATGGTTGTGCACCCCCCGTCGAACTGATCCGAAAAACCGGAGCCACCGTCTGACCGGGATCGATCCACGACACAGACCGCATCCCTTATCGCTGCTTCCTTCCGGACCTGACGAGGTTCGAGACCGTCTGTTGCGCGGCGGCCGGTCAAAATGACCCGATTTTCTCGGGATCAACCCTAAGGGGGGAATTCAGCCCCGCATAAAGCGGATTTCGGGTAAAGGGCACCGCTGGCTCCCCGCCTAGCACAACCGGGGATCATATAGTATAGTCAATGCCGGTTTTTCAAGAGATAAGTGAACAACTTTGGATGACGGCCAAACCGGCACCCGCCTGTGAGCCGGAAACGGCAGCATCCCATGGAAAAAGTCAACCCATGCCCGCAACGCATCCGGCAACCGGCATTCGGTTGCCGACCGGAGCCGTTCAATCCAATCGGCCGGTCCGGGGCCGGGAACCGCATCCCGACCGGGGGACCGCCGGGTCTGCGGTATTGACTTCCCTCCGGGCATGCAATAAAGCAAAAAGCGGTAGCCTGCTTTCAACAGCCCACCAATGCGTTGGAGAAACCGACCATGGCGCGAACCACGACGATCATCACCTTGTTATCGGCATTCCTGCTCACGGCCGGCTGTGCGGCCATCGTTGTCGGCGCCGGCGCCGGCGCCGGCGTTTACACGTGGGTAAAGGGAGAACTGATCCGAACTTACACGGAAAGTTTTGACCATACCGAAAAAACAGCCATCCAGAGTCTGAATTACCTGAAAATAACCATCGATGAGAAAAACCGGACCGGCCACGAAACCGCCCTCAAGGCTCACCAGAGCAACGGGTCTCCGGTGACGGTGAAAATCAGGACCCTCGGCGATGGCATGACCGAAGTGGCCGTTCGATGCGGATATGTCGGCTACTGGGATCGTAAAACCGCCGAACTGATCCATGCCACCATCCTCAACGCCATCTGACCCGGATGGCCTCCTGGCCACGGTTCGACAGACACTGGCCGCCCATCGCATGCTGGCCCCCGGAGACCGCGTGCTGGTTGGTGTTTCCGGCGGGCCGGATTCCATGGCGCTACTGCATCTGCTGCTCCGGCTGGCTCCCGGGCTTGACATCGGGCTGGGCATCGCCCACCTGAACCACTGCCTGAGGGGGGCATCCGCAGACAGGGATGCCCGCTTCGTCAGACAGGCTGCGGCGACACTGAACATTGCCTGCCACACGGGACGTGCCCAGGTAATAAAGGTAAAACGGAAGCTGAGGCTCTCCCTGGAAGAGGCCGGACGCCGGGTCCGATATGCGTTTTTCAGCAAGACCATGGCCGACGCCGGGTATAACAAACTGGCACTCGGCCATCATTCGGACGACAATGCGGAACAGATACTCATGGCCATTCTGCGCGGCACGGGACCACGGGGGCTCTCGGGAATTGCCCCGGTGCGCCGCGATCGCATCATTCGACCGATGATCCATGTCCGCCGCTCGCAAATCGAAGACTTCGTTCGAAAAGCGGGCATTGCCTGCGTCCGGGACGCCTCCAACGAGGATCTCCGGTTTGTTCGCAACCGCATCCGGCACCGCCTTCTGCCACTGCTGGCAGCCGAATACAACCCGCGTATCGCAGACCACCTGAACCGGATGGCAGAGGTGATGCGCGAGGAAGCGGCATGGACGGACGGACTGGTGGCCGCCGAATACCAACGGGCCATGGTTGCCCGCAGTGCAGGCGTGATCACGATATCGGCAGGCGCCCTGAAGACGATGCATCCAGCCCTGGCCCGCCGCCTGGTGCGCGATGCCCTTCAGGATCTCACCGGCACCTTGCGGCGGATCACCTTCGCCCATGTCCAAGCCGCGCTGCGTCTGCTGGCGGACGGCTGCGACGGGAAAGAATGTCATCTGCCCGGCGGCATCCGCACCCGCCGGACCGGTGACCATATCGTGCTGCAGGTTGCAGCTGAAGGTCGACGGGGGGCCGCCGAACGGAGGGTTGAAGAAGAAAGGGTCCCGGCAACACGAATCCCCGCCCCCCTTCCCGAAAGGGTTGAGATTCAGGCCATGGGTATCGGGTTTCGGTTTTTCTCATGCCTGCCGGATCAGCTGCCCCCGTGGGGGGATGTCGACCGGAACCGGGCCCATTTTGACCTGGCCCGGTTATCCCTTCCCTTGACGGTACGCCCCGCGGTCCCCGGTGACCGGTTCACGCCCCTCGGCGCCGGCGGCTCCCAGAAACTAAAAAAATTCTTCATCGACCACCGCATCCCCCGACAGGAACGGTCCGGGACCCCGGTGCTGGCAGACCAGCAGCGCATCATCTGGCTGGTGGGGCAACGAATGGACGATCACGTCAAAGTGACGGCATCGACGTCCAAGGTCCTGGTGGTTGAATTTTTCTTGCTTGACACCCGATGATGGTTAATATGATCCTAAACAAAATCAGGAAATCGCTTCCCTGGCCTGAAAAATCTCGAGGAGGAAACCGCTCTTGAATCCATTCTACAAGAACCTGGCCCTGTGGCTGGTCATCACGTTGATGATGGTCATGCTCTACAATCTGTTCAACCAGCAGCAGCTTGCACAAAACGACATCAGCTACTCAGAATTTCTGGCCATGGTCGAAGCGGACCGGGTCTCTGAGGTCACCATCCAGGGTCAGGAAATCCGGGTGACAGACCTCAACCGCAGCCACTTCAAGATTTATGCACCCCAGGACCCCGCTTTGATTCAGCGGCTGAAAGACAAAGGCGTCACCATCATTGCCAAGCCCCCGGCCGAATCTCCCTGGTACATGTCTGTGCTGGTATCCTGGTTCCCCATGATCGTACTCATCGGTGTGTGGATTTTTTTCATGCGCCAGATGCAGAGCGGCGGCGGCAAGGCCATGTCCTTCGGCAAAAGCAGGGCCCGTCTGCTCTCCGACCAGCAGGAAAAAGTGACCTTCGAAGATGTTGCCGGCATCGACGAAGCCAAGGAGGAGCTCGGAGAAATCGTCGATTTCCTGAGAGATCCGAAAAAATTTACCCGTCTGGGCGGGCGAATCCCGAAGGGGGTTCTGCTCATGGGCCCTCCGGGGACCGGCAAGACCCTTCTGGCCCGCGCCATCGCCGGTGAGGCCGGCGTGCCTTTTTTCAGTATCAGCGGATCCGATTTCGTGGAAATGTTTGTCGGCGTCGGCGCCTCCCGGGTGCGGGATCTTTTCGTGCAGGGGAAAAAAAACGCACCCTGCATTATTTTCATCGATGAAATCGATGCCGTGGGCCGCCACCGCGGGGCCGGACTGGGCGGCGGTCACGACGAGCGGGAACAGACCCTGAACCAGCTGCTCGTGGAGATGGACGGCTTCGAGTCCAATGAAGGCGTCATTCTCATCTCGGCCACGAACCGGCCCGATGTGCTCGACCCGGCGCTGCTGCGCCCCGGGCGTTTCGACCGCCAGGTAATGGTATCGCTGCCGGACATCAAGGGGCGCGAAAAAATCCTGCGGGTGCACATGAAGCGCACCCCCATCGCTTCTGATGTGGATCCGGTGGTGCTGGCCAAAGGCACCCCCGGATTTTCAGGCGCCGACCTGGAAAACCTGGTCAACGAGGCCGCTCTGCTGGCTGCCAAACGAGACAAGGAACGGCTGGACATGGTCGATTTCGAAGACTCCAAGGACAAAGTTTACATGGGGCTCGAAAGAAAATCCAAGGTCATCAAGGAAGAGGACCGACTGACCACGGCTTACCACGAGGGCGGGCATGCCCTGGTGGCCCGCTTCATCCCCGGCACCGATGTGGTCAACAAGATCACCATCATCCCGCGGGGGCGGGCCGCCGGCGTGACCTGGTTCCTGCCCGAAGAACGGGATTTCCGCTACAAGGACCAGCTGGAAGCCGAGCTGGCCATCGCTTTTGGCGGCCGGGTGGCCGAGGAACTCATTTTCAAGCGCATCAGCACCGGCGCCTCCAATGACATCAAACAGGCCACGGAACTGGCCCAGCAGATGATCCGAAGCTGGGGCATGAGCGAGACGCTGGGACCGCTGTCGTTTGCCAAGAATGAAGAACAGGTCTTTTTGGGCAGGGAGATCGCCCAGCACCGCGACTACTCGGAAGAGACAGCCAGAAAAATCGATTCTGAGGTCAACAGGCTGGTCATGAGCGCATACGAACGGGCCCAATCCGTATTGACCGAGCACATCGATGTGCTGCATAAACTGGCCGAACAGCTTCTGGAAAAAGAAACGGTTTTGGGCGCTGAAATGGATGACCTCATCCGTCAGGTCCGGCCGGGCATTCAGCTTCCGGAAAAACCCGGAGAGAGGGAAGCGGCGGCCGCTAAGGATGCGGCATCGTCGGCACCGCCTGCGGATGCAGCCGCGGATGGACCGGACCCCCCCCCCCATGGCGACCCGCCCCAGGAAACGGACGCCGGGGAATAAATTTGGTCATGACGCCTCCCCGCGGCGCTTGCCGCGGGGAATCTCCGATCACTGTAGATCCGGAACCAGACAACCGCCACCCAGCAACCCCTATGAGTGCGTCAATGCAGACCTACACCGTTACCTGCGGATCACGGACGTTGGAGTTGGGATCCCGTACCCTGATCATGGGTATCGTCAACATCACGCCGGATTCTTTTTCAGACGGCGGCCGGTTCTTTTCCCCCGACCGGGCCATGGCCCAGGCCCTGCAGCTGATGGAAGAAGGCGCGGACATCCTTGACGTTGGCGGAGAATCCACGCGCCCCTTTTCGGACCCGGTGGGCGAATCGGAAGAACTCGATCGCGTCCTGCCCGTGATTGAGGGCCTGGCCAACCGTGTATCGGTTCCCATTTCCATCGACACGACCAAAGCCTCCGTGGCCCGGCAGGCCGTGGCCGCCGGTGCAACCATGATCAATGATATCAGTGCGCTTCGGATGGATCCGGAAATGGCGTCCACAGCGGCGCGCTGCGGGGTCCCCCTCATTCTCATGCACATGAAAGGATCCCCCAAGGACATGCAGGTGGCGCCGGTCTACAGTGACCTGATACCCGACATCATGGCATTTCTTTCCGAAGCCAGGGACCGGGCCGTGGCCGCCGGCGTCGATCGCGGGGCCGTTATCCTCGATCCGGGAATCGGCTTTGGCAAGACCATCCGCCACAACCTTCAGATCATCCGCGACCTGAATCGTTTCCATGAACTGGGCGCCCCGCTGCTGGTCGGCCCGTCGCGAAAAATGTTTATTCGCCAGTTGCTCAAAGACCCGTCTGAAAAGGACATGGATCCCCTCTGCCCGGAAGTGGCGCGAGGCACCCAGGCGGCCGTGGCGGCAATCGCCATGCAAGGTGCTCACGTGGTTCGGGTTCACGATGTGGCCCTTACACGGGACACCTTATCCGTTATCAACGCCATCGCATCGGTGTGATCTCCATGACGGCATCCCCTGCGAATAAACAGGCCTACGGAAAATGGATCCGGTGGCTGGTCCTCCCCCTGCTGTTGGGTGCGGCAACCGTGATGCTGATTGCCAGGACCGAGAAAAAAGAGGTCGAAATCGCCATCAACGCGACGGTCAGCCACCTTTCCGACGACCTCCTGCTGATGGACAACCCGCTGCCGGCGGTCCGGCTTCTGGTAGCCGGCATTCCGTCCGTTCTCGAAACGATCGATCCCCAGGCGATTGCCTGCCGGCTGGATCTGTCCGGCATGCGCGAGGGCACACACACGATCAGAGTACATCAGGCAGATGTGGAGCTTCCCAAAGGTGTGGCCCTCCAGAAGCTGTTGACCCCGTCGTTGACGGTGCGCCTGGAAACGGTGTCCCTCAAAACGGTGGGAGTTGTCGCAGTGCTCGAGGGAAATCCGGCGACGGGATTCGCCGTGGCGGCCGTTACCCTGAAACCGGACCACATTGTGCTGAAAGGGACAGCGGCCATGCTGGCCGGGATCGACACGGTAAAAACACGGCCCATCAACCTGGAAGCCGCCTCGGAATCATTTAAAAAAGAAGTGGCCCTGAACCTTCCGGATATCATTGCCGTGGACCCGCCACTTCGGATCGTGGTGGCCCATGTCGAAGTCAAAGAACGCATCATCACGCGGGTTCTGGAAAACATCCCTGTCTCGGCCAAGGAGGCATCCGGTGACTTTCGGATCACCCCCCCGGCCATCACCCTAACCGTCAGCGGCCCCGAGGCGATTGTCAATACCATTGAGACCGACCCGGCCTTCGCCGTCGCCGTTGATCTCAGCGGATTGTCTCCGGGCAGTCATTTACTCAAGGCCGCAATCAATCTGCCGGTGCGAACCGCTTTGCTCAGTGTCAGTCCGGAACGCTTTTCCGTAACCATCAGCAAATAGGCTGGAGTCGATCATGCTGCTTGTCATCGATGTGGGCAATACCAATACGGTCATGGGGATCTATCGGGGGGAATCGCTGGTCAAGGACTGGCGGATCCGAACCGAACGAAAAACGACCGAAGACGAGTACAATGTCATTGTCACCAGCCTGTTCGCCATCGGCGGCATCGATTCCGGCGCCATCCGGAAAACTGTTATTTCATGTGTTGTTCCGCCCATGGTCACCATTTTGGATTCTTTCTGTCGTAAATATTTGGGTCACATCCCCCAGTGGGTGGATGCGCGCTCCTATACCCGTATGCCGATTCTCATGCACAACCCATCGGAGGTGGGGGCGGACCGCATCGTCAATGCGGTGGCAGCCTACCACAAATACGGCAAAAGTCTCATCATTATTGATTTCGGTACCGCCACCACTTTCGACGTGATATCGGAAAAAGGAGAGTATCTGGGTGGGGCCATCAGCCCGGGAATCATGATTGCCTCCGAAGCCCTGTTCCGTGAAGCGTCCAAGCTCCCGCGGGTGGAGATCTTCGAGCGGCCGGAAAACGTAGTGGGCAAAGATACCATCGGTGGTATCAAATCCGGTATCATTTTCGGCTATGCCGGCCTGGTGGACGGAATTGTGGGCCGGATGAAGGAGCAGATGGACACCGTGCCCATGGTGCTGGCCACGGGCGGTCTGGCACCCCTGATGGCCAATGTGGCCCGAAGCATCGAAAAAGTGGAGTCTTCCCTAACCCTGGAGGGACTCAGGATCATCAGCGACAGCTTCGAGTAGCCGTCGGTTCCTTCCGGATTCATCGTTGACGGCTTTGATCCAAAATCCAATAATTTAAGAATTATTAAGTTGTCTCGCTATCGGACCTGTCCCGCCTGGCCAGATAGCCGGCAAAACCCTTGACGCTGTTCAGCAGAAAGCCCCGCTCCCGCGCCTGTATCTCTGGCGCCAGTTGTGAAAACCCGTAAAGCAGGGGATCTGCCGCCAGCAGAAGGTCCATCCACCGCGCTGCAAAATCGGGTGAATTCATTCCCCCTCCGTCGGCTTCTGCGGCCAGGGTCGCTTTCCAGAAAAGCAGCTGTTCGCGATGTTTGGCCAGCATGCTTGCACCGTCCGGCTGCATGCCGAAATGCCCATAGCACAGGGCATCGGGACTGGCTGCCAGGAGCCGGTCGATGCTGGACAGCGACGTTTCCAGAAAAAAACGGGGCGGGGTGGCCGGGCGCAGGTAAAGATCTCCCGAAGGCAGGGGCAGGCATACCCCGCCGGCTTCTCCGGCAAACAAACAGCGGGCAGCGGCAATGGCGAAATGGTGCGGTGAATGGCCGGGGGTGTCCAGCAGTTGAAAGGGTGCCGAGGCCAGCTGCCGTTCGGTGGCGATACGAGCGGGGTCCACCGGCAGCATCCGCCCGTATGCCCGGCCGGTGGCGCCCAGTGTCTTGACCGTACCCTGCCACAGGCGTTCGGGGTCGACAATGTGGGGAACGCCCTTGGGATGGCAAACCACCGGTGCCGTGGGGTACTGTTTCACCAGGTGGCCAATGGCGCCGGCATGGTCGAGATGGATGTGGGTCAGGCAGATGAAATCCAGGCGACCCACGTTCAGTGCGGCAAGCGCATCGACGAGTTGGTCCGCCGTCGCCGCCGGTCCCACGTCGACCAGATAGACGGCATCCGGTCCGTCGACCAGCCAGGCGCCGACAAAATCCTGGAACCCGTTGATGGGCGGAGCCAGGACGATCAGGTAAAGGTGGGGGGCAAGCTGCCGAACCCTGGCGGCGGCCATGGTCAGTCCATCCCCATCTGCTGCTCCAATTCACGGACGCGTTCGGCAATACGCATCCGATCCGGTTCCGGCAGCTTCGGATCTTCCAGTTGACGCTTCAAACCCAGCAGCATCATCTCCTGGCGATATTCAGTACAAGTATAGTTCCCGACGGGTTTCATGCGATCGTCTTCCTGGTGAGGCGGCCAACCGGTTGCGTCTCCTGTCAATCCAGACAGTCCTTGTACGCCTGATAAAAAAGGCCCGAATCGGCCATGCCCCGTCTCAGAATCTTATCGAAATCGGCGACATTGTCCACATTCACAACCATGTTCACACTCTTCTGGAACGCCACCATGTTGTCCATGGTTCTGAACCGGCGGGTGATCATGGCCACAAAAATGTTCCGGCGGACGCTCATATTGAGGCGTTCCAGGTAAATCAGCACCCCGTTGGCATCGGGGTTCTTGGCATCAAAGTACTCATTGACAACGATGAGGTCATAACTGTGGTAACGCATTGTTTTTAAGGCTTCACGGCTGTTTTTGACCTCCGTGATGTGATACTCGAGAACGTCCAGAACCGGTTTGATCGTCTTTTTAATCATCGGATCAGATTCGCATAACAATGCGGTTTTTCCTTCTTCCTCCACAAAGTCAAAGGGCTTGTCCGAGGAGTCGTAGCCGTCGCTTTCATCCTCGTCGAATGAAAAAAAGTCCTCTTCGAACCCCGGCGGGTCGGATTCATCCGGGTCCTTGGCCGGCGGCGGGACACTGATACGATTCTGGCATTTGGGGCACTTCAGAAATGCCGTCTTATCCTTGGGTAGCTTTTCATCGGCAATTCTGAACTTGCTCTGGCAGCTTTCACAGACAATTTCCATGGGTTCCCAACCGATCCTTTCCGCTTCTCAGGCCATAGACGGGGGGCTTTCAGGCCTTATCATAATGGCGGTCTATCTCGAGATTATCGATATCCGTGGTGGATTCGCCCCGGGCGCTCTTCACCTTGTCAATACCGCGACCGGCCACCCCCTTGTGAGACGCATATGCCATGGCGGTTTCCTGGGTGATCAGCCCCTGCTCGTACAGCCCGACGATATGGTCGTCGAAGGTGGTCATGCCGAAGGGCCGCCCCGCCTCCATGATTTCATAAAACGTCTTTCCTTCGGATTCCCCGTTGAGAATGGCGTCCTTGACCCGCAGGTTGGTGCCCAGGATCTCGAAGGCGGCCACCCGGCCTCCGCCGATTTTGGGCAGCAGCCGCTGGCCGACGATCCAGCGCACCGTGTCGGCCAGCCGAATGCGAATCTGCTTCTCCTCTTCGTTGGGGAACATGCCCAGAATACGGTTGATGGTCTGCCCGGCATCCACGGTGTGCAGGGTGGTCAGCACCAGGTGGCCGGTTTCGGCGGCATTCAGGCCGATTTCCACCGTCTCACGGTCACGCATTTCGCCCACCAGGATGACCTTGGGCGCCTGTCGCAAGGCCGCCCTGAGGCCATTGGCAAAGCTGTCATAATCGGTACCCAGTTCCCGCTGGTTGAAGGTGGCCTTCTTGTGCGGGTGCTGGTATTCGATGGGATCCTCCAGGGTCACCACGTGAACGGATCGGGCCTCGTTGATCTCTTCCAGAATCGCCGCCAGGGAGGTCGTTTTACCCGACCCGGTGGCGCCGGTGACGAAGACAATGCCGTTGAGGTCTTTGGCGATCTTGTAAAAGGTGTCCGGAAGGTTCAGGTCCCGGATCGTGGGGATTTTGGATTCCAGCTTCCGCAGAACGATAGAGTAGTTGCCCGTTTGCGCGAAAATGTTCACGCGGAACCGGGCCTTGCCGGGCAGCGAGTAGGAGAGATCGCAGGACCCGGTGTTGATCAGGGTCTCGGTGAGACGCCGGTCCCGGTTGATCAGGTTCAGGGCAAACGTCTCCGTCTGAAAGGGAGTCAGTTCCTTGATCTCCGGCTTGATCTCCACCGGCACCAGTTCCCCGGCGCTTTCCACCTGAAGCGGTTTTCCCACGGTGATGTTCAGGTCGGACACATTGCTGTGGGAATCCAGCATCCGCGTCAGGATATGGTCGACTTCCTGTTTTTTCATTGTTTCCCTCTATCTTGCAGCCATGGGTGTCGAAAAGGCAATGGCATCACGCTTCGGTAAAATCGGTTGGCGGCGATTTAAGCAGCGGCCGGAAGCGCCCCTTGTCGTTGGCTTTGGTGTAGGCATCGTCGGCACTGATCCGCCCCTTGTTGTAAAGGTCCATGATGGCGTCGTCAAGAAGCTGCATGCCGTATTTTTTGCCCGTCTGCATCATGGAGGGCAGCTGGTGGGATTTGGATTCACGAATCAGGTTGCGCACGGCCGGTGTGGCGATGAGAATTTCCATGGCCGGCACACGACCCTTCTTGTCGATGCGCTTGAACAGTGTCTGGGAAATGATGGCCCGGATACCGTCGGACAGGGTGGAGCGGATCTGGGCCTGCTCCTGGGCGGGGAAGACCTCAACGATACGGTCCACCGTTTTGGGTGCACTGGTGGTGTGCAGGGTGCCGAATACCAGGTGCCCCGTGGCACTGGCCTCGATGGCCAGGGAGATGGTTTCCAGGTCCCGCATTTCACCGACCAGGATGATGTCCGGATCCTCGCGAAGGGCGCCGCGCAGGGCCGCACTGAAGGATTTGGTATGCAGGCCCACCTCCCGGTGGTTCACCAGGCAACTCCGGCTTTTATGCACAAATTCGATCGGGTCTTCTACGGTGATGATGTGATCGCTGCGGGTGCGGTTGGCCACATCGATAATGGCCGCCAGGGTGGTGGATTTACCCGAACCGGTGGGGCCGGTGACGATAACCAGTCCCCGGGGCAGCGAGGCCAGCTTGGAGATCACCGGAGGCAGGCCGAGCTGTTCGGCGGTCATGATGCTGCTGGGAATTTCCCGGAATACCGCCCCGATACCGTTCTTCTGCATGAAGTAGTTGGCCCGGTAGCGGGCCAGGCCGGGGATCTCGTAGCCGAAGTCCACATCGCCGGTCTCCTCGAAGCTCTTGACCTTGTCTTCCGGAGTGATCTCGTAGAGCATCTTGCGAAGATCATCGTTGTCCAGCACCTTGTATTTCACCCGCTCGATGTCGCCATGGATGCGCAGCGCGGGCGGCTGACCGGACAGCAGGTGGAGGTCGGAGGCATTTTGTTCGTGCATGAGCTTGAAAAAAGCATCAATCTTGGCCATTCACTTCTCCCGGTTGTTGGTTAAGGTCAGGACCCGAAGCTCACCCGGCAGTTTAAGCACTGACACATCGGGCAGATGCCGGCGTCCTCTGTATTCCCGGACTACTGGTTGAGCACCTTGATTTTGGTGTCTTCCGCATCGAGCACATCCATGCCTTCCTTGCCGATCTCCAGCAGTTTGGTGTGGGCGTCGATGATGGCACGGATCTGTACCTCGATCTGGACGCGCTGGCGCTTGAGTTCGGCGATGTCCTCGTGGAGCTGGGAAAGGCGGCTGTGAGCCCGGTTGAGAATCTTTTCCGCCTTGACTTCGGCATCGGCAATAATGATTTCCGCTGATTTGCGGGCATTGTCCTTCATCTGCTCAAGCACTTTCTGGGAGTTGAGCATGGCCCGCTTGAAGGTCTCTTCCCTTTCTTTATAGCCCTGTTTTTCGAGCTTCAGGCGGCGAATCTCCTCCTCCTGCCGTTTCGTAGTCTCCTGGATGGCAGAAAAGGCGTCGGCGGTCTGTTCCAGAAACCGGTCGACCTCACGCACGTCGAAGCCCCGGAAGCGGACCTTGAATTGCTGCTGCTGAATGTCCAGCGGGGTTAGTTTCATGACAGCGTTCCTGTATTGGATGGGGTTAAATCAGTGAAGCAGCCATTCGGACCAGGCTGTTCACCACGAAGGTTCGCAAAAAAATGACGATGAGGAAAACGATGATGGGAGAGAAATCGATCCCTCCATAGTGAATCGGCAGTTTCGAGCGAATCGGGTAGAGCACCGGCTCGGTGACATTGTTGATAAAGCGCACAATGGCATTGTAAGGATCCGGATTGACCCAGGACAATACGGCCCGGGCGATCACCACCCACATGAAAAAAAGCAGCACCACATCCATGACTTTGGCCGCTGCCATCAGAAAGTAGCCCACAATATACATTGAAAAGGTATCCTCATCGTTAAAAGTTGGCCCCGCAAGAAAACACGCACAGGGCGCATGACACAGGAAAAATACGACCTTTTCCTCGGATAAGTCAATGTTTTTCAGGGGTTGGAAGAAATGCGGGAAAGATCGGGGATGAATTCGGGGAGGGGTAAACCTAAACCGCCAGCAGTCGACGGGACCGCTGGCGGCAGGTTCTGCACACCGCATCGGCATGGGACACCCCGTTTCGGGCTAACCACCGGCGATCATGGGGATAAGCCTTACCCGGGCACCGTCCGGGATCGGCGTGGTGCTGAAATGGGGCCGGGACACCAGCCGGCCATCCAGCTTCACCACGGCGTAAAGGTGGCCGTCCGCCAGCCCGGCGAGCATGGCGGCCACGGTCAGCCCTTCCTGCCAGGGGATTTCCCTGTCGTCGAGATAAATCATTTGACCCCGTTAGCCGCCAACACGTCCAATACTTCCGGGAAATCGATCCCCAGCCGCTTGACGGTTTCAACGGTGGGTATTCCGTCGGCGGTCCACCCACGGCGCTGGTAGACGGCGTCCTTCAGGGTTTCGTACTGGGCTTCCCGCCGTTTTCTGAGTTCAGCCAACTTCCAGGGCGTATCTTTCCCCGTTATGTCTACATGGTGCTTTTCACCGAGCTCGGTGTCATAGCGCTCCTGACGTGAATCGTACTCCTCCACGGTGACCGGCCCCATGGCGCGATAGGGCAGCGAATCATGATCACGGGTGCCGTACCCCATCTTCAGATTGAAAATGCGCTGAAAATTATAGACCGCTTCGCTCATGGTGATGAGGTCCTCTGGGGTGGCGGTATTGCCGGTGACCGCCGTGTAATAGTCGGCATACCAGTTCACATGCTTCATCACCTTGGCCGGTTCGAGTGTATCCTTGTTGTCCTCGGGGACGATGTCGTTCCAGGGCAGCTTGCACAGACCGCACAGACCGAACCAGGTTCTGAACATGGGAAACCAGTGCAGGGCCTCGGCCTTCTGCTCGAAGGTGGGCATGAAGTTGTGGACCATGTCCAGAAAAATCAGCCAGGCTTCGTCATGCTGGGGCCCCTTGAGCGCCAATCCGTACCCCCCCTGCTGGGCCAGGGATTCCTTGGTCATGTATTCGGAAAATTCCAGGCCCTTGGACTCCATGCCGATATCCCGGAGCATGACCGGATCGGCACCGAACTGGTCGGCAAAAACTTTTTTCATCCTGCGGATCCCCTGGCCCGCAATGGCGCCAAAGCCCTTGCCGGCAGCCATCTGATGGACCAGTTCCAGGGCATTGAGCCGGTTGCCGAAAGACAGGTCCATGCCGCCGGTGTGCTCCAGGCTGATCAATCCGCGCTCGAAGCACTCCATGACAAAGGCAATGCCCGTTCCCACGCTGATGGTGTCCAGTCCGTAGGCGTCACAGTAAAAGTTGATTTCCAGGATGGTGAAGGGGTCGAAAATGCCCAGGTTGGAACCGCACCCGGCGATGGTTTCGTATTCGGGGCCGTCCACGAACACCTTTTCGCCCTTGTATGCACCGGTGCAGGGCACAAAATCCCTGACCCCGTGGGCGCAGGCCACGGTGCAGCCCTTCCAGCAGCCGTCGAACCCCGGATCGAACAGCTTTTCAAAGGCGTCCCGGCCGATCAGCGACGCCCTCGGATCGGATCCGTACTGGAAGTTGTTGGTGGGCAGCAGGTCAAAATCGTTCATGATCGGCACCAGGTGGGTGGTGCCGATGCGGGCCATCTCATTTTGTTTGGGGTCCAGTTCCACAATTTCTTTGGAGTGGCATCTGGCCACGGTCTTGACAGCCTCCGGGTCGGCGGGGTTGTTGGTTTTCTGAGACACCTTTTCCCAGCGGGCCACCACCGCCCTGATGCCCTTGTCGGCGAATACCGTCCCGATCCCGCCGCGGCCCGCCTGCTTGTAGCGCACCAGTTTGCGGGCGTTGTCGTACCAGGAAAAATTGAGGCACCCGATGAGGGTGTTGGCAGCGCCCGGCCCGGCGGAGACCACCGAGATGCCAACCTTCTTGCCCTTGGAGAAATGGTCGGTCAGCACGTCGGACATGGCATAGGCATCCCCCGGCAGATCGGGGATCCGGAGGATTTCAACTTTCTCTTCGATGCCGTCGATGAACAAGACCGCATCGCCCTCTGATCGTCCGGTGATCCGCAGCGCATCGAAACCGGAGAACTTCAGGTAGGGGCCGAAATAGCCACCCACATTGGAGTCCATCACCGATCCGGTGGTCGGAGAGATCGATGTGACGATACTTTTCCCTGAACCGGGATAACCGGGCGTCCCCCCCATGGGGCCCGAGGAGATGCAGATGGCATTTTGCGGGTCGTTCCACTTGTGCTGGCCGCTGACGGCGTGCCACAGCAGCCACAGGTCAAACCCCTTTCCGCCGATGAACGTTTTCTTGATCCGATCCTCGAACATACCGATAGAGATCGAGCCCGCGGACAGATCCACATCCAGGTAATGATTGGTATACCCTTTGTCGACATCGCACCGCTGGTAAGATAAGGCCTTCAACGTGGTGGCTTTCAATGGTGTCATGTTCATGCTCCTCTATTGGTATGGTTAAAAATTAGGTTATTTCAATGCCTCGTGGTCGTCGGAAAATTGCCGGCGCGGTGAAAATATGGTGATGGCGTCCTCGTCCTGACGGGACGTGCTGCCGGTGATCATCCGGGCGACCAGTTCGCCCGTTCCCGGCCCCAGCATGAAACCCTGACCGCACATACCGGTCGCGTGAAACAGGCCCTCGACCGCCGGGCTCCAACCGACGATGGGGGACCCGTCGGGGCTCATCGGGTAGCGGCCCCGCCACACCCGACGCACCCGCAAGGTTTTCAAACGGGGAATCAGGGCCACCATGCGTGCGGCCACCTGGGGCAGGAACACGGATGTCTCCCGGGTGTCGGTGCCGACAACAGGCGGGTCCGGGGTGATACAGAACACCACCTGGCCATGGACATTCTGGTAAAAGTAGTAGTTCTTCGACCCCGGCCCCGGCCGCAGATCCACCACCATGCAGGCGAACATGCGGGCCACCGGCTCGGTGATGGCGCCTTCGTGGGAATCAGGCGTCACGGGAAGCACCACCCCGGCCGTCCGGCACAGCGGCCCGGAACAGGCGCCCGCCGCATCGACCACAACCGGCGCCCGGTATCGGCCCTTTTCAGTTTGAACCCCCACGATCCTGCCGTTTTCCACCAGCAGGGTCCTGATCGGTTCATTAAATTGGAACCGGGCGCCATTTTCAAGGGCTTTTCGTGCAAAGGCGTTGCAAGCCAGAAGCGGTGAGGCCGAACCATCGTCAGGAGAGAAGGTGCCGCCGACGAGCCCATCGGGATCGATGCCCGGTACGATTGCCTGCAGCGCCCCCGGGTCGATGAAGTCGATATTCAGGCCGAATTGCCGCTGCAGGGGCAGCAACTTTTTAAGCGACTGCTCTTCCTGTTCCCGGTATACCGGGAAGAGATAGCCGCCCTTGAGCCACTCGATATCATCCCCGTACCGTTCTTTCCATGTGGAAAAAATCTCCAGGGACCGGAGGCTGACCAGGATCTTCCCCGGGTCCGAGTGGGTGGCCCGGACCCCGCCGATGGCCCGTTTGTTGTCCCCCTGGCCCGGTGACGGTTTGGCGTCCAGAACCAGCGTCTTCACCCCCATGGCGCCCAGCGCCATGGCCGTGGGGACACCCACCGAACCGGCCCCGGCAATAATGACATCCACATCAGGCATCTTGTTCACCGCTCCTTTCCCCGGCCAGGGTCCCCAGGGCCACTTCCACGAAAAGCGGCCGATCCACCCGGTCGGTCACCGCCTTCAGATCCACGCCTTCCTCCTGAAAAATCCGCCAGATCATGGGCCGGCAGGTCTTGGACCCGCATGCGCCCATCCCCGCCCGGTTCAGCGCCTTCATCTGGTTCATGTCCCGCACCCCGCTTCGAACGGCGGACCGGATCTCCCCGGCGGTGATGCGCTCGCAGCGGCAGACGACCGCCTCGTCGGGCAGGGGGGCCTTTTCGTATACGGCTGACGGATCCACCCGGGCCTCCTGGACCCGGATGCCGGCGGCCCGTTTGGCCAGCCGACGCGCCATTTTCACCTGGACCAGCAGCGTCCCCGGATACTTCCTGCGGTTGGCCACCACCCGCTGCACCGGGTAATGGCCGAGGATGGCACCCTCCTGATCGGTGACCGGGACCCGCTGCCCCTTTTCCACACGCTCCCGCCAGATTTCGTATGGCAGGGTGACGGTGGGATGTGATGGGTCCTTGCGGTAATCCACCAGGGTGATCGCCAGCCCCGGGCAGATGGCCACGCAGGCCATGCAGCCTTTACACGTTGCGCCTTCCACCAGATAGGGAAGCCCGGTGATCCGGTCGTTCTCGGTGCGGATGGCCCCTTCCGGGCAAACCGAGGTGCAGGGGTTGCAGGGCACTTCCTGCTGGCAGTGAAAAACGGGCATCACCCCTTTTTCCCCGGCCGGCGGCTCCCGGTGAACCGGTTCACCCGGCCGCGATTTCAGAATGACGGCCTTCTCGTCCCATTCGGAAGGGATTTCACCCGGATAGCGGCCCAGTGCTTTGGCGACTTTCAGCCCTTCGATTTTGCCGGTGAACATGGCCGCGGACGCCTCGGCAATTTCCTGGGCATCCCCGGCGGCGTATACATCCATCCCCCACTGCCGGGCTTTCAGATAAAATTCGTCCACTTCGGCCAGCCCCACGGCGACCAGCACCGTGTCCACGGCATAGGTTTTTAGGGTCCCCGCAACGGTGTGCCAACGGTCGTCCAGTTCGGCAATGGTAACCCCTTCCACATGCCCGTTCCCGTGGGCGGCCACCACCGTGTGCCCGGTAAGAACGGGGACGCCCAGCCGCCGCAATTTGTCGGCATGGACCTTGTAGCCGCCCACCCGGGGCAGGGCCTCGATGAGGGCCGCCACCTCGATGCCCGCCTGGATGGCATGGTACCCGGCAATCAGGCCCACATTGCCGCCGCCCACGATCAGGACACGTTCCGAAGACTTGACCAGGTCCCGGTTCACCAGGGTCTGGAAGGCGCCGGCACCGTATACGCCGGGCAGGGTATTGCCCGGAAAAGAAAGCATTTTCTCCCGGGCGCCGGTGGCCACCAGCAGTTTTTGGGGACGGATCCTGCGGTACACCTTCTCTTTTACCACCCCGACGACGCCGTCTGAAAAAACCCCCACGGCGGTGGCCGCCAGCCAGACGGTTACCGATGGCAGGTCGTGCAGCTGCCTCTCCAGAATCGCCCCGATCTCAAAACCGCGGGTGCCGGCATGGGAGTCTTCCACGGAACCGAAAAATTTGTGGGTCTGCAGGACCAGTTTGCCCCCCAGGCGATCCTTGTCGTCGATGATCAGGGTTTCGATGCCCAGTTTGCCCAGTTCAATGGCCGCGCTGAGTCCCGCGGGTCCGCCGCCGATGATCAGCACCGCCACCGCCGTTTCCGCCGCCGGTACGCAAACCGGCTTGCCACCGGTTTCCGGAAGCCTGGGAAGCCCCTCCAGGGACTGCAGCGTCATCCCCTCTCTGAGCGGGGTCATGCACGATTTGACGGGGCTGCCGTCAGCCACCACCATGCACTGGGCGCACTGGCCGTTTGCACAGAACAGCCCCTGGGGGCTGCCGTCCTTGTGGTGGTGGCCAAACACATGGACGTCATTGGCAAACAGGGCGGACGAGATCATCTCCCCGTTTCTGCCGGTCATAGCCGTGCCATTCCAGGTAAAGGCGACCGCATCCTCCGGCGGCACCTCAAGAATGGGATGGGATTGAATCCGTTTGTTCGCCATCGCCGCTAGGCCTCCCGGTTTTCCATATAGTGGTTGAATCGCAGCACGTGCGCCTCGGCCAGCTGCCGGGCCTGGTCCACGTCCTTTTTCTCAACGGCATCGATGATGCTGCCCAGATCGCTGAAATTTTCTTCCAGTTCCCTCTGCTCCATGGATAAAAAGGCTTCATAGTACTGATCGATGTTGTCATGGACCGTGTGATGCAGGGAGATGTAGACGGGGTTGCCGGTGATTTCCGCCAGGGCCAGATGAATTTGCTTGTCCACCTCCACAAACTCCTTTTGGAAATCACTGCCCTTTTCAACAAACTGACGGGCCTGTTCCAGCATGGATTTGAGCCGTATCACGTCCGCCGGCGTGGCCCGGGCGGCGGCCAATGCCGTCACGCGCCCCTCCACGCCCACCCGAAATTCCGAGAGGTGCTGTAAGGATACCTTCTGGTAACGGATGAGCAGGGCCAGGCTTTCGTTCATCTGGTCGTAGCTCATGTCCTGAACGACGGCACCCCCGCCCACCCCCAGCTTGATTTCGATAAGCCCCTTTTGCTCCAGCACCCGAAGGGCTTCCCTCAGTGTCCCCCGGCTGACCTCGAGCATCGCCTTGAGTTCCCGCTCCGATGGAAGCATTTCGCCGGGCTTGAGCTTGCCCGACAGGATGGTCTCCTGAATCTGCTCCACCACATCCTGGAAAATACGATTCTGTTTGGCTGCTTTAAACATGGCATCAATTCCCGTGCGCCGCCCTTGGCTATCGGTGACTGCCACCGGCATGCATCCCGTGCCGGCGTCGGTGGGAAAGCTCAGGATAGCGAAACTTGTAATGGTTAAACCATATACTGTAATGGTTAAACCATTACAATGGTCAATGCCCGATGTCAAGGATAACCCGGCCAGGCTGGCCGGATTCAGGGCGGGAACCGGATCGTTTCTGCCGCACGCCACAAAAGCGACCCCGGCCGAAGGATTTCACTTGACACGGCAAAGGCCTAAAACGTAGGTGACTATCTGTTCCATGACGCCAACCCAAAGGGAGAATCAATCCATGCTGAACAACAAGAAAATCGGTATGATCGGAACCGGAAACATGGGCAACGCCCTCATTGACGGATTGATCCGGTCCGGCGCGGCCCAGCCTGAAAACATCATCTGTTCCGATGCCAGCGAACGCCAGCTGGAGCCGATAAAGGAAAAATACCAGGTGGCGACCACCACGAACAACATCGAGGTGGTCAAGGCGGCAGACATAATCATTTACGCCATCAAACCCCAGATTATGGCAAGCGTGCTCAAGGAAACCGCCGATTATCTGGACATGAGCAAGCTGATCATTTCCATTGCCGCCGGCGTCCCTCTGGCCGCCATCGAATCCCTGCTCGAGAAAGACCTTCGCCTGATACGGGTCATGCCCAACGTGGCCGTGGCCGTGCGGGAAGGCGCCACGGCAATCGCTGCCGGGGGCCATGCGGACCAGGATGACGTCAAACTGACCATGGCGATTTTCGATTCGGTGGGCAAGTCCATTTTTATCAAGGAAAACTACCTGATGGACGCCATCACGGGACTCAGCGGCAGTGGGCCGGCGTATATTTTCATGATCGTGGATGCCCTGGCCGACGCAGGGGTAAAAGTGGGCCTTTCCCGTAACGATGCCCTGGTCCTCGCCTCCCAGACCATCCTGGGTGCCGCCAAACTGCTTCTGGAAACCGGCGACCATCCCGGCCAGCTCAAGGATTCGGTCACCTCTCCGGGCGGTACGGCCATCGCCGGCCTGCACACCCTTGAAAAAGGCGGGCTTCGCACCACGCTGATCAACGCCGTGGAAGCCGCCACCAACCGTTCCAGGGAACTGGGTGATGCCATGATCAAGAACTTCGCCAACGGCCAGACCCAGCCCTGATGCAGGCCAATGCCCTGACGGGGGACAGGCCTTGTCGGACTCATGGCTCATGATTATAGTATGGGTTCGTCAATTTCGATGGGAGACCGGAGCATATTTGTGAAATCGATTCAGCCAGCCGTTGTCGATGCCGTCACGATCATTGTCAGAATCGGGCTGGGGGCGGTGTTTCTGTTTTCCAGCGCCGGAAAAATCGCCGATCCGACCGCCTTTGCGGCCATTGTGACCAATTATCAGCTGCTGCCGCCCCTGCTGGTAACGGCGACGGCCGTGGTTTTTCCCTGGGTCGAGGCAGCATGCGGCGTGGCGCTGGTTTTCGGCCGGTTCGAAAAAGGGGCGGCCCTGCTGATAAGCCTGATGATGGTCGTTTTTATCGCCATCATCTTTTATAACGGGTATCGGGGCCTGAACATTGCCTGCGGTTGTTTTTCATTGACGGCCAAAGCGCCGTCGAACATTGCCCTGAACACCCTTCGCAACCTTTTCATCCTGGCGGGCGGGACCTGGGTGTTTTTCTTTTCGGGTCGGCGACCGGTAAGATCTGCCCGTTGAACGGTGATCATTTCTTGTAACCCGTTGCCGCTTCGTGGGCTCACCAGTAGAGGCCGCCACCATTTCGTGACGACATCAACGCCGAAGGATGGATCAGACCCATGTTCACAGAATCGATCTCGTATCCCGCTGCACTGCTCGCAGGCCTGCTTTCTTTTTTCTCTCCGTGTATCCTGCCGCTCATACCGGCTTATTTCACCTTTATCACCGGTTTGTCCCTGGATGAACTGACCGGTGCCCCGACCCGCCGAATCCGGGGCCGGGTCGTTCGGGCCACCTTGAGTTACGTGCTCGGCTTTTCCCTGGTTTTCATCCTGATGGGCGCATCGGCGTCCCTCATCGGGGGCGCCATTTTCAAATACCGGGACTGGATACGGATTGTCGGCGGGGTTCTGATCATCCTTTTTGGCATTCACATGACCGGCCTGATCCGGTTCAAAACCCTGGAATTCGAAAGACGGCTTCAGGTCCGGAAAAAGCCGCTCCATTTCCTGGGAACTTTTCTGGTGGGAATGGCCTTCGGGGCAGGATGGAGCCCTTGCATCGGCCCGCTGTTAGGCTCCATACTTATCGTGGCGGGCAGCCAGGAGACCGTGGCCAATGGCATGGCGCTGCTCACCGTCTATGCGGCGGGACTGGCCGTTCCCTTTTTGGTGCTTTCCGTATTTGTCGACTCACTGCTGACCTTTATCAAAAAGGCATCCTGGTCGATAAGGTATATCAACGTGACTGCGGGCGTGCTGCTGCTGATCCTCGGCCTGCTGCTGGTCACGAACAAAATGAACCTGATCAGCGTATAGGAAACGAGACGTGATGAAAAAACGATGGACCCTCATAACGGCCGTGGCACTGGTGTTTTCCCTTTATATCGGGTCGGTTCCCGCGGTTGCAGACCAGGGTGCCGGCGGCGGCATCCAGTGGGTTTCCTACGAAGAAGGCCGGCAGCGGGGGGAGACCGAAAACAAAAAGGTGTTTCTCGTTTTCAATGCCGACTGGTGCCGCTATTGTCTTCAAATGGAAAAGGAGACATTTCAGGATCCAACGGTCATTGCCTACGTCAACCGCAACTTTGTGCCCATCAGCGTCAATTCGGACCGCCAGCAGGAGATTGCTGCCAAATACAGCGTACGGGGGCTGCCGAACACCTTTTTCATCTCCGAGGCAGGCGATCCGATTGCGAACCGTCCCGGCTACATTGCGCCCGATGAAATGCTGAAAATATTGAAATTCATCGGATCGGACAGCTATCAGAGCATGAGTTTCAGTGCCTTCATGAAAAAAGGGAAATAGGTAGTGTTTATCCGGAAATAGGCAAATTGGGTCGAGATCGAGGCGCGCGAAAATTTTACCGCAGGCATATGGCTGATATTCCGTGGATAAAATTTTGAGCGCAACGCAGATATCGGACCAATTTGCCATTTATGGATGGGCACCAGGTAAACGAACAACCGCCTGGCAACCAGCCGGGAACCATCAGACCGGGCCGTTGGAATCTCTTCTGATCAGGCGAATGAGCGTCGAGATGGTGATGGACAGGGAAAGAAGCCCCAGCAGACAGGGCACCCAGAGGATGGCGTGGTATCGCGGCGTGTCCAGGGCGGCGGCCACACCGACGATGCTGAACAGAAGCACCGCCAGGGCAAAGGCCAGGGTCAGAAACATGGCGGGTTCCGAGTCGTACCACGGGATAAATGCCTTGCGGAAAAGCAGTTCGTTTTTAAATTTTATTCTCACCCACACCTCCGGGACCGATTGGCCGATGACACCACCTTGCGATACACAGGCGCCGCCGCTCAAGGGCCGGAAATCCTTCCGGCATAAACTCTGGGCGTTCATCGCGCTCGTGATGGCAGCTGCCGCCGGATGCGCTGTGGCCCCGAAAACCCTCTCCATCAAGGGCCAGCCGACACGACTGATGGAAAATACCATCCTGAAGACCGATACCGCCTCGGTGGTAACCCGGCAGCAGATGATCGCCGACCTGGCCCGGCACCGTGTTGTCTATGTGGGCGAAAGCCACACCAACCCGTCTCATCACGCGATTCAGCTGGAAGTCATCCGGGCGCTCGCGCAGAACACATCGAATCTGGTCATCGGCATGGAAATGTTCGATCACACCTACCAGGCGGTACTGGACCGATGGGTCGCCGGAGAGCTGGACGAAACCGCGTTTTTGCAGCAGACCCACTGGTACGCCAACTGGCGCTTCAATTTTGGGCTGTACCGCGATATTCTGGAATATGCAAAGGAAAAAGGGATCCGGATCATTGCCCTGAACGTCCCCTTTCACATTCCACCCCGTATCAGGGTGGGCGGCATCGCCAGCCTCTCGGAAGCGGACCGCCGGCACCTGCCGGCGGTGATCAACACCACCGATGCCGGCCACCGGGCCTATCTGCAGGAAATTTTCAATCTGCACGCCTTCCGCGGCAGGGATACCTTCGATTTTTTCTACGAAGCCCAGTGCACCTGGGAGGATGCCATGGCCGAAGCGGTGGCCGACCACCCGGGACCGGGGACGATGGTGGTCCTGGCGGGCAACGGCCACATCATCCGCAAATTCGGCATCCCCAACCGGGCATTTGCCCGGGTAAATGCCCCCTTTAAAACGGTCTACCTGGCATCAGTGGGCGATGAAGCCGAGTTGTCCTGGGCCGACTACCTGTGGGTCACCCCGGACCAGCGCATGCCCCACGGCCGGATGATGGGCGGGGTAAAGAAAAAGAAATAAACACACCGGGCTCTTCTTTTGATCCCTTATTGTGTGCATGTATTGTCTATTGCCCGTTCAGAAATGGTAGATACGGGCAGTAGTTAGCCGCATTTGGTGAACCCGCAGAAGTGACACGTCATACAGCCCTCTTCGAAACTGATGGTCTGGCCGCATTCGGGGCAGACTTCACCCATCAGGCGACTGCCGCCCTTCCTTTTCATTTTCCCATCTTTCAGATACCGGTTTTCCAATACCCGGGCGATGGCATCGGGGATGGAGAGCACCAGCCCGCCATTTTGGAAAATGGGGTGCTCGCCGCCGATCCCCTTGAGTTGCTCCACCACCTTGTCCACGGTAACCCCGGAACGGAAGGCCAGGGAGACCAGCCTGCCGATGGCCTCTGTTTTTGCGGTGGTGGACCGGCCCGACTTGCCGATGGTGGCGAACACCTCGAAGGGCTTGCCGTGATAGTCGGTCACCGTCACATAAAGCTGACCCAGCCCGGTCTTTACCCGGGTGGTAAAGCCATCCAGCGTATCGGGACGCTTGCGGACGGCGATCATGAAGGCGTCCTCTTCCTTTTTGGCCGTTGAAAAGGAGAGCACCTGGTTTTCCTTGCTGCCGTCCCGATAAATGGTAACCCCCTTGCAGCCCAACTCCCAGGCCAGGTCGTAAATTTTGCGCACATCTTCCACGGTGGCATCCCGGGCCAGGTTTACCGTTTTGGAAACGGCGTTATCCGTATGTTTTTGGAAAGCGGCCTGCATGCGCAGGTGCCATTCGGGTGAAATGTCGTGGGCGGTAACAAACACCTGTTTCACGGCCTCCGGGATATCGTCCATGTGGGCGATGGTTCCGGCCCCGGCGATGGCCTCCATGAGCGCTTCGGAGTAAAACCCCTCCCGTTTGGCCACCGCCTCGAAATGGGGATTGACTTCCGCAAGCTTGTCGTTGTCCATGACCGTGCGCACAAAGCTTAACGCAAAAAGCGGTTCGATGCCCGACGAGCAGTTGCTGATGATACTCAGGGTTCCTGTGGGAGCGATGGTGGTGGTGGTGGCGTTGCGATAGGCCCGCCGGCTGTCACCGGCAAACCGGCTCTTCTCGTAGTTGGGAAACACCCCCCGCTGCTCGGCCAGTGCCAGGGAGGCCTTGTGGGACTCGTCCTGGACAAATCCCATGATCTCCTCGGCCACCGAAAGGGCCTTGTCGCTGTTGTAGGGAACATTCAGCTGGAACAGCAGATCGGCGAAGCCCATGATCCCCAGGCCGATCTTTCGATTGCCCTTGACCATCCGGTCGATGGCCTCGAGCGGGTAGCGGGACATGTCGATGGTGTTGTCCAGAAATCGCACCGCCGTCCACACGGTCTCCTTCAGGGCGTCGAAATCGATCCCTGGCGAACCCGGATCGGCTGCCACGAACTTGGCGAGGTTGATGGACCCCAGGTTGCAGGCCTCCATGGGCAGCAGGGGCTGTTCGCCGCACGGGTTGGTGCTTTCCATCTCGCCCAGCCCGGGCGTGGGGTTGTCGCGGTTGATGCGGTCTAAAAAAACGATGCCCGGATCGCCGTTTTTCCAGGCCTGCTCCACCAGTGCCGCATATACCTCACGGGCATTGAGGGTTCCCACGGGCCGCCGGTCGCGGGGGTCGGTCAGGTCATAGGTGCGGTCATCCCTGACGGCCTCCATGAACGCCTCGGTAATGCCCACGCTGATGTTGAAGTTGTTCAACTCGGCATTGGCGGCTTTGCAGTGGATAAACTCCATGATATCCGGGTGGTCCACCCGCAGTATCGCCATATTGGCACCCCGCCGGGTGCCCCCCTGCTTGACCTGCTCGGTGGCCGTGTTGAAGATCTTCATGAAAGAAATGGGGCCGGAGGCGATGCCGCCGGTGGTGCCCACCATGGAGTTTTTCGGCCGCAGGCGGGAAAAGGAAAAACCTGTTCCGCCGCCCGATTTATGAATAATGGCCGCATTTTTCAGCGAGTCGAATATCCCTTCCATGCTGTCTTCGATGGGCAGGACAAAACAGGCAGCCAGCTGTCCCAGGCGCCTGCCGGCATTCATCAGGGTGGGCGAGTTGGGCAAAAACCTGAAGTCCGCCAAGAGGGTGTAAAATTGTTCGGCAACCTTGCGAACGTCGGCGTTCTCATCGTAAGCCGTCTCTGCCCGGGCGATGTGCCGGGCCACCCGATGGAACATCTGGGCCGGCGTTTCCCGGAGCTTGCCGTCCGAATCTTTTTTCAGATAGCGCCGCTCCAGGACGGTTTTGGCATTGGCGCAAAGGTCGAGGCCGTTTCTCACGAACATATCCCGCGTCAACCGCATCGGCGCCGCGGTATCCAGACCGTATTCGGACAGTTTGGCCTTGACCATCTCGTCCACCATGGACGGGGTGATGGTCCGAAGGTCCATCCGGTCAATGGTCGATCGAATAAACCGGGCGATCTCTTCGGCCTGACGTTTATTGACGGCATTGGCGCCGATGAGACGTTTGCAGAATACCTGGTCGTCCCAGACATGGGTGGCCAGATCCACGTTCCCGTCGTCCATGATGAGAATTTTCTCTTTTTGTGTCATCGGGTATTGCAACTCCGTTGATTTATGAGTGGCGGGTCAAGCTCCGGCCGGGGGCCGGCCGGAGGGTTCCCCAAAAAGGCTGCCAGCGTGCGGCGGATACCATCCGGATCCGCAACCAGCGGGAAAACCGGGGACTGCCGCCCCGGTATTTCTCTGTTGTGAAAGTATCATTGAATCGGGCGATGCCGAAACGGCGCGCGGGGAAGGGGGACCTGCCATACAGGGTCAACATGGAGGAGCCTGTCAATGCCGCGCCCCTGCCGCTCCGGCGTGTACACCCACCCTTCTCATACAACATATTGTATGTCAAGCGGCTTTTCAACACAACATCTGCAGGTAAAAAAATATGCCGCCAGCGATGGAAATTTTGCTGCACAAGGATGGAGACGCGGCCGCCACCGCACCGTATTTTAAGCAAACACAAGGAGTTGAGAAGCTCACGCCCGGTCCGCCAAGGCCACTACATATGGAAAAAGCTCCTTGACAGACAACAACATCTTGTTATATACGCCCTTTCATGGCCTCGACATCCATGGGGCCGGAATTACACCATATCTGAAGTTGTCCGATATGTTGCACGCCATAGAAAAAATGCCGGTCGAGGCATTTTTTCGTCGTTTCAAACCACCACAACCAGAAAATTGCACCCGAGGAGACCCCCCGTGATTGAACAGATCAAAAAGCGTGACAGCCGAATTGTTGAGTTTGACCCATCCAAGATCACTGCAGCCATCGCCAAGGCCGGTAATGCCTCGGGAGAATTCGGGAAACGGGAAGCCAAGAAAATGACCCTGCGGGTCCTCACCCTGGCCCATGAGCTTCGCCTGGGGCCCACCCCGGAAGTGGAGGAAATCCAGGATATCGTCGAACGGGTGCTGCTGGACTCTCCTTTCTATAAAACGGCCAAGGCCTACATCATTTACCGCGAACAGCACGCCCAGATCCGACGCATCGCCACCGAGGCCCAGGTGGACCTGGTGGAGCACTACATCCGCAAGCTGGACTGGAAGATCAAAGAGAACAGCAACATGTGCTATTCGCTCCAGGGGCTCAACAATTACATCTCTTCGGATGTCACTTCGGAATACTGGCTCAACAAAATCTATCCGCCGGAAATCCGCCGGGCCCATGCCGAAGGGGATCTGCACATTCACGACCTGAGCCTTTTGTCGGTCTATTGCGTGGGATGGGATCTCACGGACCTGTTGCGCAACGGATTCAAGGGGGTCGAAGGCAAGGTCGAAAGCGGGCCGCCCAAGCACCTGCGATCGGCCCTGGGCCAGATCGTCAATTTCTTCTACACCCTTCAGGGAGAGGCGGCCGGCGCCCAGGCCCTGTCAAACTTCGACACCCTGCTGGCACCCTTTATCCGATACGATAAGCTGAGCTACGACAGGGTCAAGCAGGCCCTTCAGGAATTCGTCTTCAACATCAACATCCCCACCCGGGTGGGGTTCCAGACGCCCTTTACCAACATCACCATGGATCTTTACGTGCCGGGCACATTGAAGGACCAGCCGGTGGTCGTCGGCGGCAAGGACCGAAACGCCACTTACGGCGAGTTCCAGACGGAAATGGACACCTTCAACCGGGCGTTTGCCGAAGTGATGATCGAAGGCGACGCCAAGGGCCGTGTTTTCACCTTTCCCATTCCCACCTACAACATCACCAAGGATTTCGACTGGGACAACCCCAATCTGGAGACGGTCTGGCAGATGACCGGCAAATACGGCATCCCCTACTTCTCCAACTTCGTCAACTCGGACATGTCGCCGGAAGACGCCCGCTCCATGTGCTGCCGCCTGAGGCTGGACAATCGGGAACTGCTCAAGCGCGGCGGCGGTCTCTTCGGCGCCAATCCGCTGACCGGCTCCATCGGGGTGGTGACGATCAACCTGCCGCGCATCGGCCATGTGGCCAAGGACGAGAAGGAATTTTTCGAGAGCCTGAAAACCAAAGTGGATCTGGCCATCGAAAGCCTGGCGATCAAGCGCAAGGTGCTGGAACAGTTTACCGACAAAAACCTTTACCCCTATTCCAAATTCTACCTTCGGGCCATCAAGAACCGCTCCGACGTTTACTGGAAAAACCACTTTTCCACCGTCGGCATCGTAGGCATGAACGAAGCCTGTCTGAATTTTCTGGGATCGGATATCACCACCGCCAAAGGGCAGGCATTTGCCGTCAAGGTAATGGACACGCTGCGGGCCATGATCTCCGAGATCCAGGATCGCACGGGGGACATCTTCAATCTGGAAGCCACTCCGGCCGAGGGCACCTCCTATCGCCTGGCCATGATCGACAAGCGGCGCTATCCCGATATCCTTTGCGCCAACGAGGAAGATGTCAGCAAGGGCGCCGTGCCCTACTATACCAACTCCACCCAGCTGCCGGTGAACCACACCGACGATATCTTCGAAACGCTGATGCTTCAGGACAACCTGCAGACCAAATACACCGGCGGCACGGTGCTGCACCTGTTTCTGGGGGAGCAGGTGAGTGATATCGAGACGGTGAAATCGCTGATCCGCAAAGTGTCGGACAATTACCATCTGCCCTATTTCACCCTGACCCCCACCTTTTCCGTCTGCCCGTCCCATGGTTATCTCAATGGCGAACAGCCCCGCTGTTCCCACTGCGACCGTGAGACGGAGGTCTACTCCCGGGTGGTGGGATACCTGAGACCCGTGAAGCAATGGAACGACGGCAAGCAGGCGGAGTACTGCCGGCGTAAAACCTTCAAGGTCAACCTCGAAGAACCCGGGGTCGCTGCGGCTGTGGCCATGAAGGAGGATGGGCCCTGCGAGCGGACGGCCGACAGCACCGACGACGTGATGGATCCGGTTTGCACCGACGATGCCCTGCGACAGATGGGAACGGTGTGACCCACGTATGATCATCGCAGGCCTCCAGAAAAACTCGTTCATCGATTTTCCCGGCAAAATCAGCTGCGTCCTGTTCACCACCGGCTGCAATTTTGTCTGTCCCTATTGCCACAACGCCGACCTGGCACGGGGCGAGTACCCGGCACGGTTCCAGTCGACGGAAGTGATCGCGTTTCTGAAATCCCGCCGGGGCATGCTCGACGGCGTGGCCATTACCGGTGGCGAACCCACGCTGGCCGATGGCATTGTCGATCTTTGCCGGGCCGTCAAATCCCTGGGATACCCGGTCAAACTGGACACCAACGGCAGCCGTCCCGGGGTACTCCGAAAATTGCTCGATCAGCAATTGGTGGATTTCGTGGCCATGGACATCAAGGCGCCGCTGGACAGCTACGGCCCCTTTTGCCCTGACCCGAAAATCCGGGAGCGGCTGACCGCGACCATCCGCCTCATCATGGAATCCGCCCCCGACTACGAGTTTCGAACCACCTGCGCCAAACCCTTTGTGGACCAGGTATGTGTGGAACGCATCGCCAAAACGATCGAGGGGGCCGCCCGCTATGTGCTCCAGCCGTTCAATCGACGGGCCGAGTGCCTCGATCCTGCGTTCAACCGACACCAGGATCCGACCATTTTCCCCGACGAAATGCAGCGATTAAAGCAGCTGGCCGCCCCCTTTGTCGGGCACTGCATGATCCGCTGAAGCCGTGCCCCCTCCCTTTATCCGGTCGGACTCGACCGGCTGAGGCAGGCCGTCATTTCAGTGACGCCCCCAAATTGCCGGTCCGGGTACCGGTCACCTTCCCGCCCCGATGCCTGGCGCATACCTGCGCCAGGGGTGATTGCCCCGGATCGCCGCCCTTATTGGTCAAAGAGTGCCTTTTAAAATGAACTCGGTCGATTACGTATTTTGCGCAGCGATGTTACCACCTGTTCCCGGACACCGTTGGCCCGATTCCGGGCACCCGTCCAGCAGCTCTCTCCTGAAAAATATTATACTTATAAAATCGGTTGCATAGCCACAGTCCAACACATCGGAAGAATACCTGGCAGACCTATTGCTGTGGATTGGGAAATGCCCCCGATGGACGTGTGCAGTCCGTGCGCACACACCGAAAATATTCCAGGAGAATTGTATTCGCATGCACAACATTCAACGGCACCTGACCCCTGCCCGAATCAGTAGCGTCATCCTTTCTTTTTTAATTCTCACAACCGCCGTTTCAGCCCTGGCGGCCAGCGTAAGCCTTCAGTGGGACCCCAATGATCCCGCACCCGAGGGGTATCGCGTCTTCGCCCGCAGAAGTGACCAGCTGTATGATTACAGCCAGCCGGACTGGGAAGGCAACGCGACCGGCTGCACCATCGGCAATCTCGACGATCAGACAGACTATTTTTTCGTGGTCCGGGCCTACGACGGCAGCCTGGAAAGTGCGGACTCGCAAGAGGTCCATTATACGCCGGCCGATCCCACCAGCCAGCCCCCGGTCGCCATCGATGACAGCTACACGGTCAGCGAAGGCGGCACCCTGAGCGTTGCCGCCGCCGGCGGTGTGCTGGTCAACGACAGCGACCCCGATGGTGACGCGCTCGCGGTTTCACTGGCCAGCGGCCCTGCCAGCGGCACGCTCACCCTGAACGCGGACGGCAGCTTTACCTACGTCCACGATTCCGCAGAGACCGTCTCCGACACGTTCACCTATACGCTCTCCGATGGCCGGGGCAACACGGCTTCAGCCCAGGCGGCAGTCAGCATCACCCCGGTAAATGACGCCCCGACCGCCCACGCCGGCGACGATCAGTCCGTTGGGGAAAACCTGGCCGTTACCCTGGACGGATCCGGCTCGACCGATCCGGACGACAGCACCCTTTCATTCCTCTGGGAGCAGATCGACGGACCGCCGGCCGCTCTCTCTTCGGCCAACAGCATCCGGCCGGCCGTTACGGCCCCCGGGATCGATACGGACACGGCCACCCTGGAATTCCGGCTGACCGTCCGAGACAGCGACGGGGCGAGCGGCAGCGATACCTGCCGGGTGACCGTCACCGGAGACACCGAAGACACCACGCCGCCGCCGACCGATCCGGACAGCGATAACGACGGCACCCCGGACGTCGAGGATGATGACGATGACGACGACGGCATGCCCGACCACTGGGAGGTCCTGTTCGGGCTGAATCCCACCGGCGACGATGCCGGCGACGACCCGGACGGGGACGGTATCAACAACCGTGATGAATATCGCGCCGGGCTGGAGCCCGACGACCCGGGTGCAGGAACGGCGCCACGGCAGCCGACAGTGGCCTCACCGGCTTCCCATGCGCAAGTGGCGCGCAACCCGGTGCTGAAGCTTGAAGCCTATTCGGACGCTGACGGCGATGCCCATATCGCCACCCAGTGGCAGGTATACGAGACCAGTTCGGAGGATTGCCTGCTGGACGTGGTGAGCGATCGCCGGCTCGACCAGCTGCGGATCCCCTTTCTGCTGCTCAATGGCGACCGGACCTATCACTGGCGCGTACGGTTTTTCGACAGTGGCGGACGGGCATCCCAATGGTCGGCCGCCAGCTATCTGGTCACCGATGCTGCCGATGATGATCTTGACGGCAACGGTATCCCCGACGATCAGGAGGGGGGAGACGTTCAGGCCGATGTAACCCGGTCCGTTTCATCGCCAGCCGGAAACTGTGAGCCCACGGGAATCGCCGTGGCATCCGAAGACACCATATCGGAAATCGAACAGGTGGTCCTGCTGGATCCGGCAGAATTTGAAATTGACGAGACGACGCCGGACCGTCTGCCCGCCGCCATGCTGGCCTACAAGCTGGTGCTCGATCAGCCCGGTCAGCGCGCCCTGGTGACCATCCACCTCTCCGACGCGGCACCCGACGGGTCCACGTGGTTCAAGTACGATGCGGTGGATGGATGGCAGGATTATTCCGAACACGCGGTATTTTCCGCCGACTGTCAGTCGGTGACCGTTGAGGTCAAGGATGGCGGCCATGGCGATGCCGACGGCATCGCCAACGGCATCATCGTAGACCCGGCCGGACTTTCCACCGCGGCGGTCAGTGCGCCACCGACCACCACCAGCGGAGACGGAGGCGGCGGCGGGGGCGGCGGTTGCTTTATATCGACGATCCGCACCCCCAAAAAGGGGTCCCTTGCCGGCAATGGTCCCTGGCAGTGGATCAAGGGCGGCATTAACCGCCTGGCGGGGGCAATCGCCCGTCCATAAATGAACAGCCGGACCAGTCAGAAAGGATGGCGGCGATGATCACAGCGAAGATAACCCTGCCGATAAACGAGCCGATCGAGGATGAACGGCGCAGCGGCTTTGACCGACGGGTGCTGACCTACGACTGGTACATTCCCGAACGCCGGACCACCGCGGACCGGCGGCAGAAACAACAACCATGCGCAGGCAGCAGCCATGGCGCATGGACCGACATGAGGCAATATGCCTGAGCCGGATCATTGGGTGCGCTCTTGGCGCAGTGCCGGAGGGGAGGGCGCCCCCCGCCCTCCCCTTCAGCCGACACCCATTCCCGCCCGGCGGTACAGATCAAAAAAGTGATGGGTGGGACCGCATCCCCGTCCCAGCGACAAGGCGTTTTCAATCGCTCCGGTAATATAGTCCTTGGCGTGGCCGACCGCGTCGAAAAACGTCTCGCCCCGGGCCATGTGAGCCGCAATGGCCGATGAAAACGTGCACCCGGTGCCATGGGTGTTTTCCGTGTCGATGCGACGGCTCTCCAGCATCCTGAATACCTCTCCGTCAAAAAGCACATCCGTTGCGCTGCCCTGCTTCAGGTGCCCCCCCTTGACCACCACCATTTTCGCCCCCAGCGCTGAAATTTCCCGGGCGGCGGCTTTCATGTCTTCGAGATCGGCAATTTTCCTGCCCAGCAGGGTCTCGGCCTCGGGCAGGTTGGGGGTCACCACCCGGGCCAGCGGGAACAGATGCCGAACCAGCGCGGCCTGCGCATCGGGCTGCAGCAGGGCGTAGCCGCTTTTGGAAACCATGACCGGGTCCAGGATCACCGGAGGGAGCCGGTCAATGGTGCCCAGGGCGCCGGCGATGGCCTCGATCAGCGGAATGCTTGCCACCATGCCGATTTTGACGGCGTGGATAGGGATGTCGTCAAACAGGCAGGTAATCTGATCATGGATTATCCGGGGCCGCATCTCCTGGATATCGTATACCTTTCGTGTATTTTGCACCGTCACCGCCGTCACGGCACTCATGCCGAAAACGCCCAGCGCCTGAAAGGTCTTTAAATCCGCCTGAATACCTGCGCCGCCGGATGAATCGGAACCGGCGATCGTCAATGCCACACGCATATCCTGCTCCTTGGAGAAACGGTTTTGATAGCCGAGGGAACACTATCAATGGGAAAAACGACTGGAATTTATAAAAATAAAGTAATGCCGTCAACTTAAAACAGGGCCGGCCGGACGCCGGAAAATTTTTTCCGAAAAACATACAGGTTTTCAGTCAGCGACCGATAATGGTAGTGAAAACCGATCCGGAAACGCGACCGAAGTTGAAAATCGGCCATCAGGCGCTCCGGATGCCCCCGGAATGAGGAACCATGCAGGTATCGTCGAAACGAAGCAGGAAACCCGAACCGCACCGGTTAACCCATCCGTTCGCCAATGCCCGGGGCGGGGCCGTCGGCCTTGCCATTGCCCTGGTGCTGGTGCTGTCCCTGGCCGGCGGGGGCGGCTACCTGGCCTACAACAAATATTTGAAAAAAACGCCGCTCAAGACAAAGCTGGCGACCCTGAAGGTAAAAGAGGAGTTGATCCGCTTTACCCATGACCACGTTTCGACCGCACTCTACCACAACCTGCTGGTGCTGGACGACATCGTGGCGATGATGGACAGGGAACTGAAGCGGCTGCAGCGAATCGGAAAAAAATTCCCCAATCAGAAAAAGATCGTTGCCACTCAGACCGAAGAACTCACCCTGGCCCGTGACCGGCTGTCGGAGGTGATGGCCGGGGTGACGGCAAAGGTTGAAAAAATCTACGTCACCTGGCTGGTCGACCGGTCCGAAGGGACGGGGCAGATCCGGTCCCGGAAAGGAACCCTGACCCGCCAGCTGGCCGATGCCATTCGCGGCGAGTCCGCGATCGTCAGCCGCATCCGCACCAATCCCGACGCGGCGTCTTGAAACGGCATCTCAGACGCAGCCCCCAGAGCATTATCGGTAATTGCGATAATCCACCCCGAACTTCTTGGCCTTGTAGGCAAACTTGCGCACCGTGGTCTTGAGGATCTCCGATGCCAGGGTGATGTTTCCCCGTGTATTCTTGAGCGCATCGATGATCATCTCCTTTTCCAGTGCCGCCACGGCATCCTCCAGGGAGAGATCCGGCAGGGTGCCGCTCTCCTTGCCCGTTTGAAGGGTCGGCGGCAGGTGGTAACTGTGGATGGCACCTTCTTCGCACAGCAGCACGGCCCGCTCGATGCAGTTTTCCAGTTCACGGACATTGCCGGGCCAGTGGTAAGCCATGAGCATGTCGATGGCCGGCGTGGAGAGCCGTTTGACCTCACGTCCATTTTCTTCGGCGTATCTTTCCAGAAAAAAGTCCGCCAGCAGCAGGATATCCGTTTTGCGCTCCCGCAGGGGGGGCATGTAAATGGGAAACACATTGAGGCGATAGTAGAGGTCCCCCCGGAATGAATCCTCTTCGACGGCCATTTCCAGATTTTTGTTGGTGGCCGCGATGATGCGCACATCCACCTTGAGGGTCTTGTGCCCCCCCACCCGCTCGAACTCCCGCTCCTGTAAAACGCGCAGCAGTCGAACTTGAACATCGGGTTCGATACTGCCGATTTCGTCGAGAAAAATGGTCCCCTTGTGGGCCAGTTCGAAACGCCCCGGCTTCTGTTTGACCGCCCCGGTGAAGGCCCCCTTCTCGTGGCCGAACAGCTCGCTCTCGATCAGGTTGTTGGGGATGGCCGCACAGTTGACCTTGACGAAGGGGCCCTTGGACCGGGTGGAGTTGTAATGAATGGAGTTGGCCACCAGTTCCTTGCCGGTCCCGCTCTCTCCGCGGATCAGCACGGTGGCGTTGCTGCGCGATACCTGGCTGATCATCTGGAACACCTCGCGCATCTTGTTGCTGTTGCCGATAATGTTGTTGATGCGGTACTTGTTTTCCAGTTCGTCCCGCAGACGGTTGTTTTCCGCCCGCAGGGCCTCTTTTTCCAGATGGATGGTCTCCAGGTTGATGGCATGGCGGGCCAGCATGGTCGCCACCACGGAAAGCAGTTTGGTACCTTCCTCCAGCGGGTAGTCCGGGTCAAAGGCCCTGTCCACGCTCAAGGCCCCCACCACCCGCTTGCCTTTCTGCACCGGGACGCAGATAAAGGATACCTCACCCATGCCCTTGATCCGGCGCGATGCGGTCCGGTTGAGAAAGAGGGGCTCTTCGCTGATCTTGGGAATGGCCACCGCCTCACCGGTTTCGATCACCCGCCCGATGATCCCCTCTCCCAGCTTGTATTTCACCCGCTCCATGGCGCTTTTGGAGAGGCTGTGGGCCACCTCGATGTTGATTTCGTTTCTCAGGGGATTGAGAATGGAGATGGTGCCGCGCTCCATCTGCATGGAATTGGAAAGAATGTCCAGCACCTTGTACATGGATTTTTTAAGGTCCAGATGCTCGTTGAGGGCATTGGATATCTCGTAAAAAAGGGTAACCTGTTCAATGGCTTTCATCGCATTTTCCTTTGGAATTCCTCGAAAAAAAATCTAAATTTGTAAAATCGGACATTCATTACAACATTTTTGTAACCTCTGGCAAGTCCCGAAAGCCATGACGCCCATTTTATTTCTGTCGAACGGTTTTCACGGGTCTGAAGACCCCGCCATACGACAGCACATCTTGAAAGGAAGACCGGCAACCGCTAAAGTGGCCCCATGATAATGCACATCGACATGGACGCCTTTTTTGCTTCGGTGGAGCAACGGGATCGCCCGGAATTAAAGGGCAAGCCCCTGGTCGTGGGCGGCGATTCGGGCCGCGGGGTCGTGGCGGCCGCCAGCTACGAGGCCCGCCGATACGGCATCCACAGCGCCATGCCCATGTTCATGGCCAAACAGCGATGCCCCGGTCTGGTCATCGTCTCCTCACGCAAGGGCCGCTACGGCGAGGTCTCCCGATCGGTCATGGCCACCCTGCGCCGCTATTCTCCGGTCGTGGAGCAGGTCTCCATCGACGAAGCCTACCTGGATGCGGCCGGATGCGGCCGGCTGTATGGTCCTCCCGAAGCGATGGCAAAAACCATCAAGGCCGATATCCGCGCCTCGGTTGCCCTGACCTGTTCCATCGGCGTGGCCCCCTTGAAGTTCCTGGCCAAAATTGCCTCGGACATGCAAAAGCCGGACGGCCTGACCATCGTGGACCCTGAACGCGTTCCCGGGTTCATCGCCCGATTGCCCGTGGAAAAAGTCCCCGGTGTCGGCGCACATGCCCGCGAGCGGCTCAGGCAAATGGGCATCGCCACACTGGGAGACGTCCGGACGATCAACCGGTCGGTTCTGGCGCACCGCCTGGGCAGATTCGGCCACCGGCTGGTCGATCTGGCCCACGGACGGGACCCGTCCGCTGTCACCCCCCATTCCCCCACCAAATCCATATCCACGGAACGCACCCTTCCCGCCGATACCCGCGACCACGACCAATTGAACCAGCATCTGCTGGCGCAGAGCCAGGAGGTGGGCCGCCAGCTGCGCCGCCAGGGATTCCTTGCCCGCACGATTACCTTGAAGCTCAAGGACGCGAATTTCAGGCAGACAACCCGCAGCCTCACGCTGGACCACCCCAGCCAGAGTTCGGAAACGGTTTACCGAACGGCCGCCCTCCTGCTGGCCAGCCAGCCCCTGGACAAGGCGGTCCGGCTGATCGGCGTGGGAGCATCCGCATTGATTGCCGACACCACGCCCCGGCAGGCCTGCCTGTTTCCCGACATGGACCCGGCGGGCAGCGGGTGGGAGAAGGTGGACCGGGCCGTGGACCGCATCGCCGAACGCTTCGGCCGCTCGGCGGTTTGCCGGGGCACACTGGCGCTGGGGAACGAAGGAAAAGGAAAAAGAGACGATTGAGGGTCTGGGCCGGAGGCCCGGCTTGCATCAGCCGGCAACGGGCCTGCGAAAATGAATGTCCATCCGGGGTTTCAAAGGCGGTTGTCCGATCAGGTTAAGTAGGATGTTGAGCACCGGTTCCGAATTGTGTTATGGGCAGGCTTCATTGGAACCGTCATACCTGGTCAGTGGTTGCATTGATCAGATTTCATCAACACCATTGGCCGAGCAAGCACCATGTATCCATCTTCCACCGCATACCCAGCCGCCCGGAAAATTTCCGACCTTGAACGGACACTGTCGCAATACCTCTTCTACTGGAGTATGGAGCACCAGCATTTCAGCAAGGTGCTTCGTCAGAACGAAGAACTCCTGACAGCTTCCCTGGCATCTTCGGATGCCGGGCTTTGGGACTGGAAGGTGGGTGGTGACAGGATATTTTTCAGTGCCAGTTACTATACCATTTTGGGATACGCTCCGTTTGAAAGGCCGAAAAATTCCGATGAATGGATCGATTACATCCACCCTGAAGATGATGATGAGATCCGACGTAAATTTTCAGAGGCTGTCGATCACGGTGAAAAGCAGGTTGAGTTCGAATTCCGGGTCAGAAGGAAATCCGGTGACTACTTCCAGATGCTCTGCCGCGGAAGCGCCGTCGAAAAGGATCGGCACGGCATACCGACCCGGATGGTGGGCATGGTCATCAATATTTCAGACAGAAAAAACTGGGAAACCATCCTACAGGAAAGCGAGCGCAGGCTTTCAACCCTGATGGACAGCCTGCCCGGCATGGCCTATCGCTGCATCCATTCGGATCGATGGAAGATGGAATTTGCCAGCCAGGGCTGCATTGAACTCACCGGCTTTTCTCCCGAGGAATTGACCGGGAGCCGGGACCTGTACGCAAACCTCATCCATCCGCAGGACAGAATCGATGTCTGGCGCCAGGTGGAAAGCGCCATCGCTGAAAAGCAGCCCTATGAAATGTTCTACCGGATCAAAACGGCCGCCGGCACAGACCGGTGGGTCTGGGAAAAGGGCACCGGCGTTTTCGACCAAGAGGGGCAATTGCTGGCCATCGAAGGTTTCACAGCAGATGTGACCGCCTACAAAAAGGTGGAGCATTCGCTCCAAAAAGAAAATATCCGCCTGATGAACATGATGAAAACCGGGAGTCAGCGGTTCGGCAAGATTATCGGAAAAAGTGCGGCCATGCAGAAAGTGTACGAGTTGATCCTGCAGGCCGCATCGTCTTCGGCCAATGTGATCATTTACGGCGAGTCGGGCACCGGCAAGGAACTGGTGGCCCATGCCATCCATGAAATGAGCGAGAGGAACCGCAAGGAATTTGTGGCCGTCAACTGCGGCGCGATCCCGGACAACCTGCTGGAAAGCGAGTTTTTCGGCTACAAAAAAGGCGCCTTTACCGGCGCCAACATCGACAAGCTGGGCCACCTGGATATCGCAGACGGCGGCACACTGTTTCTGGACGAAATCGGAGAGATCAACCCGAACATGCAGGTCAAGCTTCTCCGGGCCATCGAAGGGGGCGGCTACATGCCCATCGGTGACCGCCGAATCAAGCAGCCCGACGTCCGGATCATTGCAGCGACCAACCGGGACCTGAAGGAGCTGGTCCGCCAGGGGGCCATGCGCCAGGATTTTTTTTACCGCATCCACATCCTTCCCATATGGATTCCTCCGCTGCGGGAACGGCCCAGCGACATCCCCCTGCTGATCTATCATTTTCTCCAGATGTTCAGCGATGAAAACAATATTGCCACCATGCCGGAGGATATGATTCAAACCATGCGGTCCCACGACTGGCCCGGTAATGTCCGGGAACTTCAGAACATGGTCCAGCGATACCTCTCCGGCCAGAAAGAAGATGTTCTGGATTCCCAAGTCCTTCCCGGACTGGACGACGCCCAATCGCGCAGCGGCCTTTCCTTGCCCAGCGGGTTGAAAAACCATCGAGACACCTCCATGAAGGCCGCAGTCCGGAATTTCGAAAAAAAATACATCACGACCATGCTGGCCGAAAATAACGGCAACCGGACGCATACGGCAAAAATGCTGGGTATTGGCATCCGGACCCTGCAGCGAAAGATCAATGAATACCACATCGGCGGATAGGTCACTGATGGCGGGTGCGCTATTTTTGGCGTACTCGGCAAATTCGCAGATTTTTTGGTAAAAGTCCCACATTCCCACAGACAGTGCGTCATTATTGACGTGTTTTTTCTATCCGCCCCGCACCCCCCTACCGGCTCTAACCGTTAAGTTTCCTATTGAATATGAATAATTGAACCAATCTCTCCGACGTGGCACGTCTTTAGCAGCAGGCCAGCCGGTGAAGCGATCTGGACGAACGATTGGAACCTATTTTTCCGGGGAATATACAGGTGCTGAAAATCATCGTTGTCGATTCAGAAAAACCTGAAAAAGCGACCGTGAAGATGATCGAGAGCTGCGGATTCCGGGTCTCGATTGCGCGGACCGGTAAAGCGGCCCTCAAACTGTTCGGCGAAGCTGATTTCGACCTGATCCTGCTGGACATGTTTCTGCCGGATTGCATGGGTTATGAACTGATACCCGATTTCAGAAAGAAAAATCCGGACGTCAGAATCATCAGCACCACCACCTACAACACCAGAGAGATCGAAACCAACAGCCGGGCACTCGGCGTGACCTATTACATGTCCAAGCCTTTTAGATCCGAAACATTGAAAAGTCTGCTGAAACATATGGCCAGGCAGATCGATAGAAGGGTCGGGGCTGCGGGCCGAAATCAAGGCGGCGAAAATGCCACTCATTCAACACGGAGGTTAAGGTGAAAAAACTGACGAGATTCGATCTTCAGAACAAAAAGACTGCCGGTGAAAGCGTTGTCTGGATCACGGCGTATGATTTTTCAACCGCACAGTTTGCTGAAAAAGCAGGTATGGACATGATCCTGGTGGGGGACTCACTGGGGATGTGCGTCTACGGGTACGACGGTACGGTGCCGGTGACCATGGATCAGTGCATCTGTCACTGCGAGGCTGTCCGCCGGGCCGCCCCGCATACATTCATTATCGGCGACATGCCCTTTTTGTCCTACCAGGTCAGCATCGAAGAGGCCGTGCGCAATGCCGGGCGCTTCCACAAGGAGGCCGGGGTGGACGCCATCAAGCTGGAAGGCGGGGTCCGGGTCTGTCCGCAGATCAAGGCCATTGCCGACGGCGGCATGCTGGTCATGGGACATATCGGGTTGACCCCCCAGAGCTCCGGCCAGTTGGGGGGCTTCAAAGCCCAGGGCAGAACCGCCGGCACCGCCATGGAACTGATCAGCGACGCCAAGGCCATCGAAGCCGCCGGAGCCTTCGCCCTGTTGGTGGAGGCGGTGCCGCCGGAAGTCTGCAAAATCATCCGGGATGAACTGAGCATACCGGTCTACAGCATCGGCGCAGGTGTGGATGCCGACGGCCAGCTCATGATCTGCAGCGACGTCCTGGGTATTTTCCAGGCGTTCACGCCCAAATTCGTCAAACGTTACGCCGAACTGGGCAGCGAAATCGAAAAGGTGTTCAGGGAATATGCGGCTGACGTGCGCAGCCGCCGTTTCCCCGCTGACGAGCATACCTACAAGATGGTCGATGGCGAACTTTCCAAACTTGAAGAGCAGTTGAACCGATAAATTCAAAACACCAGAGGAGAATGAAAAATGGGCAACATCGATTACCTGAAGGACAAACCCGTTGCAGTGCTGGGTGCCGGGGCCGTGGGCAAGGCCGTGGCCGGGGATTGCGCCCTGGCCGGCAACACCGTGCGCATCTGCGACCTGCCGCCTTTTTCGGACCAGACCCTTTTCGGCATGGAGGAGCGCGGTCTGACCTTCTACGGCGACCAACTCAATCTTTACGGTTTCGAACGCTCCGGCCAGGCCATCTTCGACAAGGTGACCACGGATGTTGCCGAGGCCGTCAAGGGTGCGGGCATCGTCATCCTCACCACCCCGTCCATCGGGCACAACGTCTTTTTCGAAAAGCTGATCCCGGCCCTGGAAGACGGCATGGTCATCCACATCATCCCGGACAATTACGGCTCCATGGTCCTGAGAAAAATGATGCGCGAGGCCGGATGCGACAAAAAGGTCATCATCGGCGGCTGGTCCAGTTCCCCCTACGGCAGCCGGGTGGACATCAAGGGCGGCGTTGTTTTGCCCCGCATCCGTGCCTACTACCGCGCCATCAACCTGCGCGGTGCATCGCTGCCCATGACGGACAACGAGGATTTTCTCGCCTCCACCCGCTATATCGGCGCCTTCGACTGCATCAATCAGGGCGATGGGGTGATCGCCGGCCAGACCGTCATGGACACCGGCTTTTCCAATGTCAACCCGGTGCTCCACTGCCCCGGCGTCATCCTGGGCGTGGGCGTGATGGAAAACTGGGGCGTCATTTACGGTGAAGAACGCAACGACTTCTCCATTTACTCCCATGCATACTGCCCCTCCATTTCCCGGGTTCAGTACGGCCTCTACCAGGAGCAGTGTAATCTGGCGGAAGCCATGGGCGTGGGAATCCAGGAATTCGACAAAAAACAGTTTTTCTCACGGGAAAACATCCTGGGCGCGGAGTACATGGGCCCGGATTATGAGATCCCCTTCGAAGAGCACGATTACATCCAGTACGGCACGGGCCCCTTCACCATCCACAACCGTTACATCACCGAAGATATCCCGGTGGGCTGCCACGTGTACCACGAACTGGGCAAGAAATTCGGTGTCAAAACCCCGATCGTGGACTCCCTGATCAATCTGGCCAGCGTCATGGCCGAGCAGGACTTCTACGAAAAGGGCTATACCCTGGAATACCTGGGGATCGACCACATGACCAAGGAAGAGATGCTTCGGTACCTGCAAGAAGGCGTCTACACCGAAAAAAAATAACATCGACAGACCGGTTGCCCGGCCACACTCCCCGTGGCCGGGCCGGACCGGTGGAGGGCTTTCAATGGGGATTGCTGCAAAACGGAATATCGATTTCGGAATTCTGAATCCGGCTAAAATCGAACGCATTCACGACGCCAGTGTATACTTGATGGAGAAGGTGGGCCTGCGCGTGGGCGGTACGCGGGGCCTGGAGTTGTTTAAGAAGGCCGGCTGCGAGGTCACCAGCGAGAATCTGGTCAAGATTCCCCGTTCGCTGCTGGATTGGGCGCTAAAGACCGCCCCGAAAGCGCTGACCCTTTACAACCGTTCCGGCGAACCGGCCATGACCATCACGGCGGACAACCCGGTCTATTTCGGGACCCATGCCGACCAGCTGGAGTTCGTGGACCCGACCACCGGGAAGGTTCGCGATTTTCTCAAATCCGACACGGCGACCATGTGCAAGCTGGCGGATGCCCTGCCGAACATCCACTTCGTCCTCTCGGTGGGCATGTCCAAGGATGTGCGCCCGGAGATACAGACCCAGATCTCTTTCATCGAAACCCTGAAACACTTCAGCAAAACCGTCAACTTTTCTACCAACGACATCGAATCGCTTCAGGAAGTGATCGATATCGCCGCCGTCGTCGCCGGCGGCCACAAACAGCTTCAGGAAAAACCGTTCATCTTCAACTACTGCGAACCGATTCCACCGCTGACCCACCCTGAGGAGAGCACGGAAAAACTGATCATCAGCGCCGAAAACCGCATTCCCGTGGTCTACATGCCCTACTGCATGATGGGCGGCACCGCCCCCATGAGTTTTGCCGCAACCCTGGCCCAATGCAACGCCGAGGCGCTGTCCGGCCTGGTTCTGCACCAGCTGGCCAGCGAGGGCGCTCCGTTTATCTATGGGGCCATGCCCTCGGTCATGGACATGAAAACCACCATCGGCAGCTACGGCGCCGTGGAATTTCACCTTCTGGTGGCAGCGGCGTCCCAGCTGGTGGCGCACTACGGCCTGCCGTTTTACGGCACGGCCGGCTGCACCGATGCCAAGACCCTGGACCACCAGGCCGTCGCCGAATCGACCATGGAGATTTTCTCCACCCTGTTGAGTCAGGCCAACCTGATTCACGACGTGGGCGTCTCGGACCACTGCAACAGCGTCAATCCGAAGCTGGTGGTCCTGTGCGATGAAATTATCGAGATGCTCAAGCACTACACCCAGGGGGTCGACGTGGACGACGACAGCCTCTGCCTGGACATGATCGAAAAAGTCGGCCCGGCGGGCGCCTATCTCAGCGCCCCCCATACCATGAAAAACTTCCGCAGCGTGTTCTACCCGACGCTGTTCAGCCGCAAGATGAACAACCCGGACGCGTCCGAAGTGGACGGCGCGATTCAGGCCCGTATCGAGGATATTATGGCAAACCATCGCGTTCCGCCCCTGAACGATGCGGTTCTCGCGGAACTGGACGCCTGGACCGCCAAACTGGAGTCCCGCTAAATGACGGAAGGGGAGCCCTCTATGAATCATTCCATACGAAAAATCCATGCCGCCGCCGTCCGGATCCTGAAGGAGGTCGGCATTCGCCTGCCCCACCCGGAGGTCCTTGAGATCCTCCGGCAGCAGGGAATGCGCATATCCGGCGACCGGGTCTTTTTCGAAGAAACGCAGATCATGGACTGGGTCCAAAAGGCTCCCGCCGAATTCACCCTCTACGCCCGCAATCCCCGCCACGACATGGTCATCGGCGGGGATCATGCGGAGTGTGCGTCCGGTTACGGCTGTCCCACCATCATCGGGGCGGACGGGTCGCGCCGTGAGGCGCTGGTAAAGGATTATCTCACCTTTGCCAAGCTGGTTCACCAGTCGCCGGAATTTAAGATCAACGGCGGCATCCTGGTGCAGCCCAATGACGTCGACCCCGCCACCAGCCACCTGGTCATGCTTTACGCGGCCGTCCTGGCCTCGGACAAATGCCTGATGGGCGTCCCGGGCCACGCGGCGCAGATCAACGCCACCATGGAGATGCTGGCCCTGCTTTACGGCGGCATGGATGCGTTCACCGCCAGACCCCGCGTCCTGACCATGATCAGCACGATCAGCCCGCTGCTGATCGATGAAATGGCCCTGGACTCGGTCCTGGCCTGTGCCCGCCACAACCAGCCGATGATTATCTCCCCGGCCCCGGCGGCCGGCACCACCGGTCCCATCGACCTGGCCGGCAACGTCGCCCTGGCCACCGCCGAGGCGCTGGCCTGCATCACTGTGGCCCAGATGGTCCGGGAGGGGGTTCCGGTGGTCTTCGGGCTGCAGTCCTATGGTGCCGATCTGCGCACCGGCGACATTTCCATCGGTTCTCCGGCGTACGCCCTGCAGGCAGGCTGTTGCGCCCGTCTGGCAAGGCATTACGGGCTTCCCAGCCGCGCCGGAGGGGCAACCACCGATGCGCGGTCTGTGAACGTCCAAAGTGGTTATGAAAGCATGCTGGCCATTTCGACTGCGTTTGAAAACCGCATCAACCTGATGGTCCACAGTGCCGGCATCCTGGATCGATTCGCCGGGATGTCCTACGAACAGTTCATGGTGGACCTGGAACTCATCCGCATGGTGCGGTTTTACCGCCGGGGCATCGTCATCGAATCCGACGCCGATCTGGCCGTCGACCTGATCGGGAAGGTCGGGCCGGGAGGGCAGTTCCTGACCCAGATGGACACGATGAAAAAATGCCGTACCCACTCCTGGGTGCCCGCCTTCTCCGGCAACCCGTCCGGAGAGAAAAAACCTCCCGGAGATCAGGTCCTGGGAGAAATCCGCCGTCGGATGAATGACACCCTCGAGACGTATCAGCAGCCGCCGCTGCCCGATGACGCCTTACGGGAAATCGACCGGTTTCTGACCGGTCAGGCCGGGGTCGCCCCGGAGACCCTGTCGGCGGTCAAAACCGGCATCGCGGCCTGAAAAGGAAACCTTTTAACAACGCTGTAATTTTTCCGGATACCGGTTGAACTGACGGAGCCATATGGTGGACGATCAACTAAAACGCATCCATGATGCATCCATGACGATTCTCGAAGAGGTGGGGATCCGCCTCTTTCATCCGGATATTCTCGCACTGGTGGACCGGCATGGTGCCAGAGTCGTGGGCGACCGGGCCTATTTCAACGGCGACGAGGTGATGGCCTGGGTCTCCCGGGCACCGCGGCAGTTCACTGTTTTTGCGCGCAATCCGGCCCACGACGCCGTCATCGGCGGCGATGCGGTCCAATATGCCGCAGGCTACGGCTGCCCCCAGATCGTAACCCCCGACGGAGCGTTCCGCAACGCGCGTTTCTCGGATTACTGCCGTTTTCTCAAACTGGTGCAGCAACACCCCCGTTTCCGCATCAACGGCGGCATCCTCGTCCAGCCGGAGGATCTGCCGTCGGCCCACTCCCACGCGGCCATGATCTATGCGGCGCTGTGCCACTCCGACAAAGCCCTTCTGGGCATTCCCGGCACGGCGGCCGAAGTCGAACAGATCATGGACCTGGTCAGCATCGTTTTCGGCGGTGGGGAGGCGCTTTGCGCCAGGCCGCGCATCCTGACCCTGGTCAACACCCTCAGCCCGATGCAGATCGATGCCAACGCCCTGGAGACGATGACGGTCTGTGTCCGGCACGGCCAGCCGGTGATCATTTCCCCGGGTCCCATGGCGGGGGCCACCGGGCCGATCACCCCGGCCGGCAATATCGCCCTGGGCAATGCCGAAGCGCTGGCCGCCATCGCCATCTGCCAGATGCTCCGGCAGGGAACACCGGTGGTCTATGGCCTCCAGGCAACGGTCACCGACATGCGAACCGGATCGGCCAGCATCGGGTCACCGGGCTTTGCCCTCCAGACCGTGTATGCCACCCGCCTGGCGAAGGCCTACGGCCTTCCCTGCCGCAGTGGCGGGTCCAGCACCGATGCGCCGGCAATCGGTGCCCAAAGCGCCTACGAAAGCATGCTGGCCATGATGGCCACACGCCAGAACGGGGCCAACCTGGTGCTTCATGCCGCCGGCATCCTGAACAGTTACGCCGCCATGTCCTATGAACAATTCATAATGGACCTGGAAATCATCGACATGGTCGACCACTACCTCAAGGGAGTGGTCATTGATGACGACACCCTGGCGCTCGATACCATCCGCGCCGTGGGCGCCGGAGGTGAATATCTGACCCAGCGGCATACCATGGCCCACTGCCGCACGACCCCATGGGCGGGAACCATCGGCGTCGCCCAGCATCAACCCGGGACCCGCGCCAACGACCGTTTCCAGGACAATATCGCCCGCGAAATGAATCGAATGCTGGATGCATACCGGAAACCGGCCCTGCCACCGGATTGTCAGCAACGCCTGGACCGCAGCCTGGAACGCCTCGGCATCGACCCGAGCCGGCTGGGCGGAGACGGACATCCCTAACGGCGGCAACGCAGCCGCCACTACCCATAGCCCCAAGGAGAGAACAGCATGACCGGCAACAGAGACTTCGGCATCAACTATATCAAAACCAGGAAGAACCATACCTGCTACGGCATGGGAATCGGCATCATGGTTCTGGACGACGCCTATCCCGGTTTTCCCGGCGACGTGCGCAACGCCAGTGCCTTTCCCTATCCCATCCAGTATGAAATTGCCGAAGGGGTGGACAACTACACCCTGGTCTGGGAGCCGGACAAGACCCCCTGCAGAGCGCCCATCCTGCGGGCGGCCAAAAAGCTCGAACGCATGGGCTGCCGTGCCATTGCGGCCGAATGCGGGTATTTCGCCTACTTCCAGAAAGATGTGGCCGGCGCCGTTGACGTGCCGGTTTTCATGTCCAGCCTGCTCCAGGTCCCCTTCATCCAGCAGGTGATCGGCCCCGACCGCGCGGTGGGCATCGTCTGCGCCCAGAAGCGTTTCCTGAGCGACGCCCACCTGACCAATGTGGGCATCGATCTGTCCAGCCGGTTTGAAATCGCCGGTGCCCAGGACGAATACGGCTGCCCGCAGTTCGACACGCTCTGGGATCATGAAAAGCGGCCGGAGGTGCCGGAGAGCTATTATGACCGCTCCGAAGCGGACATGGTGCGCATCTGCACCGAATTCCGCCAGAAATTCCCCGCCATCGGCGCCATCATGCTCGAATGCACGGGCATGCAGCCATACGCCCGTGCCATCCAGCGGGCGGTGGACCTGCCGGTTTTCAGCTGGGGCACCCTGCTGGACTACGCCTTCTCGGTGGTCGCCCATCGGGATTACTACGGCCATGTATAGTTCATGAATGCAGCCGAATGCTTCGGTTGCAACGGATATATGAGTAACGGATAGGAGATCGTTTATGGAACTTTTAATGGAATGGTGGGATATACTGGTCGCCGGGACCTTACGCGGAGGACTTTACGCCCTGATGGCCGTGGGTCTTTCTCTTGTCTTCGGGGTCATGAACGTAGCCAATTTCGCCCACGGCGAACTCTACATGATCGGCGCCTACGCCGCCTACTTCGCCTTCACCGTTTTTCACCTGGGACCGGTTTCGAGCATACTGGCGGCGGGGGCAATCACCTTCTTGGCAGGCATCGTTCTCGAAAAAGTCTTTTTTTACCCGTTGCGGATGCGAACCCAGAAACAGTGGGTCATGAACTCGTTTCTGGTCACCCTGGGAATCTCCATTATTCTCCAGAACAGCGCCAAGCTGAGTTTTGGATCCACATACCATGGAATTACCCAGTTCTGGGCCGGACGGATTACCTGGATCTCCAGCATGTCCATCGCCATGGACCGGGTCGTCGGGTTCCTGATTGCCGTCATGGTCATCACCGCCTTCGTCTTTTTTTTAAACAAGACCCAAACCGGCAGGGCCATCCGGGCCGTTTCCCAGGATGAGACCGGTTCCCAGATCGTGGGAATCAACCTGGACCGCATCCAGACGCTCACATTCGCCCTCAGCGCCATGCTGGCCGGCATTGCCGGCGCCTGCCTGCTGTCCATCAACCCGGCATACCCCACCATGGGCCTCAACCCGCTCTACAAATCCTGGTTCGTTGCCATTCTGGTGGGCATGGGCAACATCGGCGCCAGCATCGCCGGCGGCCTCATCGTCGGCCTGCTGGAAACCGTGACCTATTCATACATCGGCGGCGGATGGCAGGACGTCATCAGCCTGTCGGTGATCATCATGATTCTGTTGTTCAAACCCAACGGTCTGTTCGGAGTCAAAGGTGTCAAAACCGCACTGGAATAAAACAAGGGGAGCGAGGTACAAATGAAAATCGCGAATGATACTATTGAAAACAAACTTGGCGGCTGGCGGTCGCGCCTGACCGGCATCGGTCTCAACCCGATCGGAGCGGCGCTGTTGATCGGACTCGCCCTGGTCCCGCTTTTCGTCAAGGATGAATTTCTCCTGCGCCTGCTGATCTCCGCCATGATGTTCGGCGCCCTGGCCGTCGCCTTCGATTTTACGGCCGGCTTCATCAATATCGTCAACTTCGGGTTTGCCGCGTTCTGGGGAATGGGGGCCTATACATCCGGGCTCCTGGTGGTCAAACTGGGATGGTCTCCCTGGATGGCCATACCGGCCGGCGCGCTGGCTTCCGGCGTGTTGGGCGTTATCCTGGGGCTTCTCACGATTCGACTGGGAGGCATCTTCGCATCGTGCATGACCTGGTTCGTGGCGCTGGCCATGCTCTCCGCCGCCGGCAACATGGTGGACCTGACCCAGGGCCACGCCGGGATGACCGTGCCGCTGCTGTTCGAAACCGTTCAGAACTGGCCCTATTTTTACCTGATCCTCGCCATTATGCTCGCCGTCTACATCCTGGTCACGGTCATCATCAAATCCAACGTGGGAATGGCTTTCAGGGCCATCGGACAGGACACCGAAGCAGCGGCATCCTCGGGCATCGACGCCGTTCGATACAAAGTCATGAACTTTACCATTTCCTGTCTTCTGGCAGGCCTGATCGGCGGCTTTTATGCCCATTTCATCGGCATTCTGACCCCCACCGTCATGCACACCAGCCACACCGTCGAAGTCCTGGCCATGGCCTATATCGGCGGCCGGGGAACCATCTGGGGCCCTCTGGTTTCGGCCATGATCATGGTGCCGGTCATGGAATTCATGAAAGACCTGATGGAGTACCGGCTGATTCTTTACGGAGCACTGATGGTTTTCGTCATGACCTACTATCCCAGAGGAATGGTCGGCATCTGGGAAAATATCGTCGGCTACATTGGCAAGCTCCGCAAGGACAAACGAAATCTGTCGGGCCACGCCGCACCCGTATCCCCGTCCTGAGAAAACCGGGTTACGTGCTGCCCGGGACGGCGACATGCCGCCCGACGGGAACTTGGAACTGGATGCATACAAATGCCTGCCGAATGGTTCAAGGCAACCGATTACCCGCCTCTGAGGAAGAGGCTTACACCCTTAACAACGTTTTGAAAGGAGAACACAGATGAAAAATCGATTCACGGCAGGTGGCTTCGGGAAACTGACGGTCACCCTGCTTGCAGCCGTTTGCCTGGTAATGACCGGCATCGGCGCCCCGGATGCCGCCAGTGCTGCCGCGGAAAAAGTCATCAAGGTCGGCTCGATCGGCCCGTTTACCGGACCCGCCGCCCGTGTGGGCCAGGAATTCAAGAATTCCATCGAAATGGCGTTCGATGAAATAGACTGGAAAATCGGCGACTACAAAATCGAATTCGTGTGGATCGATTCGGAATCCGATGCCGAGAAAGCGGCCAAGGCCTACGAGCGCGCCATCGTCCGCGATAAGATCGACGTGGGCTTCAACACCTGGCACAGCTGGGTTTCCGCCTCGTGCATGGAGGTTGCCGCCAAGTACAAGATCCCGCACTTTTTCAGTTTCGGTGCCGGCAAGATCATGATCGACAAGTACAATTCCAATCCGGAAAAATACAAGTACTGGGTCGGCAAGACCTGGCCGCTGCCTGAAAAACTCAGCATCGGCTATATCGAAACCCTGCAGGAAGCCATCAACAAGGGACTCTGGAAACCCCGAAGCCGGAAAGTCGCCGTTTACGGAGTGGACAACGACTGGGGCCGGGCCTTCGGCTCGGCGGTCAAAAAACAGTTTCAGGATGCCGGTTGGGAAGTCGTCACCGAAGAGTATGTCCAGCTCGGCGAGACCGAGTTTTATCCGCTGCTGTCCAAGATCAAACGCAAAAAGGTGTCGGTCGCTGTCGGCTCCATGTCGGATCCGCCATCGGTATCGGCCTTTATCAAACAAGCCCGCGAGGTGGGCCTCAAAAGCATGATCCTGTCCGATGGTCTCGGCTGGGTCGGCGAGTGGTACAAGCTCACCGGCGACGCCTCCAACTATGTGCTCGACCAGATTCCCCAGTGGACCACCCCCGAAGCCCGCAAATTCCGCGATGACTTCACCGCCCGCTACGGGTTCGAGCCCGGTGCGTCCTCGGCCGGACTGTGCCATGACACCGCCGGGTTCTTCATCAAGGTGCTTCAGACGACGTTGAAGGATTATGGCGCGCTCAACCGCGAAAACTTCGTCAAGTGCGCCGTCGAGCAGGTCATTCCGGGCAAGCTGACCTACACCGAAGGTCTTTTTATGGAAGAGTACAAATACACGACGGAAACCTTCCCGGACCCGGTCGTCGGCAAGGGATACTACATCTTTCCGGTCATTCAGTACATCGACGGCAAGGGCAAGATCATCTGGCCCGAAGAGTGGAAAATGTCGGACATGACCATCCCGGAAAACATGAAATAACCAAACCGCTGTGGGACGGTGCCGGCTGCCGTGGCAGGCGGCACCGTCCGCATGCGACGCCGAAACGGTGTCGCCCTTCTTCATAGCTTTTAAAGGTGGTGAGAACCGTGATTTTAGAAACCCAAGGCGTGAGTAAGTTTTTCGGCGGCCTGAAGGCGGTCAACGACGTTTCCCTGACCATCCGTGAAGGCCAGATTTTCGGTCTGATCGGCCCCAACGGGGCCGGCAAAACCACGTTTCAGAACTGCATTGCCGGCACCTTTCCCCCGACCCAGGGCTCCGTTCGATTCAAAGGCCGCGACATCACCGGCTACAAGGCGCATCGCTGCTGCCACCAGGGCATGGCGCGCACCTATCAGATTGTACGATCGTTTCCACAGATGTCGGTTCTGGAAAACGTGATGGTCGGGGCCGTTTTCGGCAACCACCGCAAAGGCGAAACTCCGGAGGGCAAGGCCTCGGAGATGCTGGACTACGTCGAATTCCCCATGGCCCACGACCTTCAGGCGCAGAACCTCAATACCATGCAGCTGAAACGGCTGGAACTGGCCCGGGCACTGGCCAGCAATTGCGAATTCCTTCTTCTGGATGAGGTTGCCGCCGGTTTGACGCCCGCCGAACTCGACGACATCACCGCACTGATCCTGCGTATTCGCGACAGCGGCGTCACCATCCTGATCGTCGAGCACCTGATGAAACTGATTATGAGCGTCTGCGATCAGATCGCCGTCCTGAACTTCGGTGAAAAAATTGCCGACGGAACCCCGGCCGAGATTACCCGGGATGAAGGTGTGGCCAAGGCCTATTTAGGGGCGGATGCCCTGCTGCACTGAACCGCTGCAGGCCATAAAGGACGCAGGAAACAAGGAGAACTCACATTGCTGAAAGTCAACAACCTAAACGTCAGCTACGGTTACCTTCAGGTGGTTTGGAATGTTTCGCTTGAAGTCGGTGAAGGCGAAATGGTGGCCATTTTGGGTCCCAACGGCGCCGGAAAGACAACCACGCTGAAAAGCATCACCGGCCTGCTGGCCCCCATGGACGGTTCCGTCCAATTCCTGGGACAGGATATCACCGGTACGCCGACCCATCAGCTGCCCCATCTGGGACTCGCTTTCATCCCCGAAGAACGGAACCTCTTTTCGGCCATGTCGGTGGAAGACAACCTCCTCATGGGTGCGTTTACCATCAAGGACAAGGCACAGATCAAAAAAAACCTCCGCTATGTCTATGACCTCTTCCCGCGCCTGGAAGAACGCGACGTTCAACTGGCAGGCACCATGAGTGGCGGGGAGCGGCAGATGCTGGCCATCGCCAGGGGCCTGATGTCCAACCCCAAACTGATCATTTTGGATGAGCCCTCCATGGGCCTGTCACCGGAAAATGTGGTTGCCGTATTCGAAACCATTGAAAAACTCCGGGAAGAGAAAGTGACCGTTGTCATTGTCGAACAGAACGTGGACACCACGCTGAAATTCGCGAATCGTGCCTATGTGATGGAACAGGGACGGGTGGCAATGGAAGATACGAGTGAAAACATTCTGTCAAACGATCACGTCCGCAAAATGTACCTTGGCATCGGCGACTGATTGCACGGCTTCCGACCGGGAATATCCCGGAAGGAAAAGGTGAAAAAGCAGTTTCGCCGGTGACTGAGATTGTCTTTTATATCGGGATCTGACCCCCCCTTCGCATCAAAGGAGAAAACGTATGAGTACCCAGGATATTTTCAGTGCAGTACTGGCCTTTGACGAGGCCACGGTAACGGCCAAAACCCAGGCGGAAATCGACGCCGGCACGGCCATCGACAGCATTCTCAACGACGGGCTGATCAGCGCCATGGACGAGGTGGGCGAGCGCTTTTCCGCCGGCGAACTGTTCGTGCCCGAAATGCTCATGGCGGCCCAGGCCATGAAGGCCGGCCTGGAGCTGCTCAAGCCCCACCTGGCCGAGGGCCAGGGCCAGAGCAAGGGGGTCGTGGTCATCGGTACGGTCAAGGGCGACCTGCACGACATCGGCAAGAACCTGGTGGCCATGATGATGGAAGGCGCCGGGTTCGAGGTGGTGGACCTGGGGGTGGACGTGGACAGCGAGGCCTTCGTCAGGACGGCGGCGGAAAAGAAGGCCGACGTGATCGCCCTGTCGGCCCTGCTGACCACCACCATGCCGTCCATGGAGAGCACGGTCAAGGCGGTGAAAGAGGCCGGCATGGCGACCCGGACCATCATCGGGGGCGCCCCGGTGACCCAGGCCTTCGCCGACCAGATCGGCGCCGACGGATACAGCGCCGACGCCCCCGGAGCGGTCAAGCTGGTGAAAGAGCTGCTGGTGGCCTAACCGCCGGTGAGCCGTGAACGGTGAACCGGAAACCGGAAACTCAAAACCCATTTACCAGGAATGAATACCATGATCATCATCGGAGAACTGATCAACGCCAGCCGCAAGGCGATCAAGGCGGCCATCGAAACCCAGGATGCCGCGGCCATCCAGCAGGTGGCCACGGACCAGGCCGACGCCGGGGCCGACTATATCGACGTCAACGCCGGCATCTTCGTGGGCAAGGAGCCCGAATACCTCCGCTGGCTGGTCGAGACCGTACAGCAGGTCACCGACAAGCCCTGCGCCATCGACAGCCCGGACCCCAAGGCCATCCAGGCCGCGCTGGAAGCCCACAAGGGCGCCCCCCCCATGATCAACAGCATCAGCCTGGAAGCCGAGCGCTACGACAACCTGATGCCCATCGTGGCCAACACCGACATGAAGGTGATCGCCCTGTGCATGAGCGATGCAGGTATGCCCGAAACGGTCGATGACCGCATGAAGATTGCCGAAAAACTCGTCGGCGGGCTGACCGAAAACGGTGTCAGCGTCGAGAACATTTACGTTGACCCCCTGGTGCAGCCCCTGTCGGTGAACAAGGATTTCGGCGTGCAGTTCATCGACTCGATAGAGGCCATCCACAACAATTGGCCCGGCATCCACAGCGCCTGCGGTCTGTCCAACATCAGCTACGGGCTGCCGGGACGCAAGCAAATCAACCGGGCCTTCATGACCATGGCCATCGCCAAGGGCCTCGACGGCGCCATCGTCAATCCCCTGGACAAGGGCATGATCGCGGCCATCACCATCGCCGAGGCCCTGTCCGGCCGGGACAATTTCTGCATGAGCTACCTCAAGGCATTCAGAGCCGGGGCGATAGCGTAAATGGGTCTGTTTTTAGGAAAGCAACCCCTTCTGACGGTTTCGCTTCAGGATCGGCCTGAAACCATAGAGCTATCTGCCGGCATTAAGCCGCAGATAGCTCTTGCCATATCCCTGCCACGGTCACGAATTCGTCTGCAACCAACCCGACGTTCTCAATCCTTCCCTTTTTTCTCTCCCGGCGACCCACCCCGGCACCCGGCCCTCTGGCCCCGGCCTATGCGCTTCTCCGGCCTGAACCGCCGGACATGCTGCCGAAACACCTTCAGCGAATGGCCCTGGTTTCCGCGCCCGTAGCGCAGACCGATGTAGCAGCCGGTAATGTCAGCCACCTCCCGCTTCAGGGCCGGGCATCTGGCCGCAACCAGCCGAACATAGTCCGCCGGCCCCTGGTGGGGTGCCTTGGGCATGCCGATGCGTGCCATTTTTTCCAGAAACCGGCCGTAAAGCCGCCATGCCTCGTCCGCCGGCTCCCTCCGGGACGATTGCCGCCGCATACGGACCACCAGGATCACCAGGGCAAGAAACGACGACGGCAGGACCATAACGGGCAGCCACCCGCCCCGGCGCCCCATGGAAAGGCCCAGAGCCTTCAGCAGGGCGATCTGGTCTTCGGCTGAAAACCCCATGAACCACATGTTCCATCGGATGTTGACGGCTTCCCAGGTCTGGCGCAGCACCTCGGTCCAGCGGGTCAGCCGGTTGCCCCGGTTGCGGTTCAGGAAACCGAGAAGGCCCTCTGCGCCCAGGGCACCGCCGATGCCGGCGTCAATTCGCTCCGGCGCCACCGCGACGGTCGGATCCACACGGACCCACCCCCGGCCCGCCAGCCACACTTCGCACCAGACGTGGGCATCGGAATGGCGAATGGTCAAAAAATTACCCAACGCATTCCATGTGCCGCCCTGGTACCCGCCCACCATCCGTGTCGGCACGCCGGCAGCCCGCATGAGCACGGTAAAAGCGGACGCAAAATGCTCGCAAAAGCCTTTCCGGCCGGCAAAGAGAAACGCATCCACCGCGTCGATGCCCAGCCGGCCGGGCTGAAGGGTGTAGGCGAAACCGTTCTTCCTGAAAAAATCCAGGGCCGCCGCCACCACGGCTTCGGGTGCCCCATGGTCCCGCGCCAACCGCCCCCCCAGGGCAATGGCCCGCGGATTGCGGTTCGCGGGCAGTTGCAGGGCGGCGCCACCGGGTGGATCTGAAGAATTCTGGGTGTAGTCCAGAAATGAGGCGGCGCCGTATCGGAAGCGCTGCCGGACGGGGCGGCGGACCACAAGGGTGTGGTCGTCCAGAATGGTGGCGACGGGGTTGGCCGTGGCCGGCAGGTCCAACGCAAACAGGTGCCGGTGGCCATGGGGTTCGAGCATCACCGTATACCGGGACAGCGCGTCGCCGCCCACAGCCTCCCGCCGGGGGAGCGGCTGTCGGTCGGGGTGCCAGGTGACACCGTCGAAGCGCTGGAAAACGATGCCCCGCCAGTAGCGCTGGTCGGCATCCGGCAGGGGCGAATCGAAGGAAACCGAAAAAGCGGGTTCGTCCACCAGCACCAGCCGGGACACATCGCCGATCCGCATGGTATCGGAAAAACCCGAACGGCTGTGCCCGGCCCACGGGGAGCCCCAGAAACTGCCGGAAAGCCGGGGGAAAAAAAGAAAAAGGAGCACCATGAGCGGAACCGCCCCCATTACCAGGCCGGCCGCCAGCCGCATCTGCCGGCGGATCGCACCGTCGGGGTCGTTGACATGGATCAAGACGCCGGTGGCGGTCCAGACCGACACGAACAGGTATAGGGTCATGGACAGGTTTTCAAAAACGAACAGGCTGGTGATGGTCAGGAAATAGGCCAGAAAAACCGTCACCATACTGTCGCGCCGGCTCGTGATCTCCAGCGGTTTGACACCGGCCATGACAGCCAGCAGAGTGATAAAATCCCCGCCGTCAAAACGCAGACCGGCGGACAGCAGCACTGCCGCCATGCCGACGACAAAACCGGCCAGAAGGAATCCCCGGGACGGCAAAGGCCATCTGCGCCAGTCCCGAACGCCCCCGTACCCCCAGCATGCCGCGCACCAGCCCACGGCCCACCAGGGCAGCTGGAACACCAGCGGTGCCATGGCCACAATGAGGGCAAAAATCAGGGGACGCACCGGCTGGGACTTCATGATTCAGGACTTTCCATAAAGGGCCAGCGCCCGAAGGCATCGGTCCCGATGGCCCCGGCCGTTGCCGGCCGGAATAGCCGGCCCGCCCAGCCGAAGCGCATAGCTTCCCCGGCGGTGGTGGGCCTGAAGCACATGAAAACAGAGAACGGAGAGCTTTCTTTCCGTGTCGCCCTCCCTGATATCCGCGATGTCCAGCAACAGGCCGGCATCGGCCTGGCCGGCAAAGGTCTTGGTGTGCAGCCCCCGCCCCCGGGAAAAGGCCTGCCAGTGAATGCGCGCCGGCGGATCACCGGGCTGGTAGGCGCTCAGTCCCTTGAAGTCGTCGACACCGGACTCCCGGGCATTGTCGCCGCCCCCGGAATCCCTCGATGCCGCTGCCACGGGTGCCGGTCCGGCAACGGGCCGTGGATAGACCAGGCACTTCAAACCGGTGTCGATCCGCGCCCAGGCCTTAAACAATCCCAGGGGATACTCGCAGGTGATGCGCAGCCATCCGGGGTCCAAAAGGCCCCGTTGGTCGGTGGCGGCCCTGACCAGGATTCGCGCCCCTTCCCCGTGCCCTATATTTGCCACCACCTGATCGGCGGCGCTGAAAAACCAGCGAAGGCGGGTTCTCGGCCGCTCGATGCCGGCAACCGTGATATCGATTTCCACGGGCGCTCCGGCAAACACCGGCATGGCCGCAGCCGCTGTGAGGCGAAGGCCGTATAGCATGGCGTAGGTGTACATCATGGCCGTCAGCCCCAGGCTGCCCAGCAGAAACGTGAGCAGGAACCCCAGGTTGTTGTTGTAATTGATGGACCCGACGAGCATGGCCGCCACCACCGTCAGGTACAGCAGGCCATATCCGGTGGGAAGGATATAGATGTTGCGAAGGCCCAGGGTGACAGGGACGGTCGTGTTGCCGCCCACAAAGCGGTAAAAGGTTCGGGCAATGGCGGCGGTCACGGGACGGGCACCTCCTGAAACAGGGTGCTCATCCGCGGCGCCGGGATCTCGGACAGGTCGTCGCGGGACCTGAGGCGGTGCCCCACCACGCTGATCAATACGGCCTGGATGTCTTCGGGCAGGGCATAATCACGCCCGCTGATGAAGGCCCAGGACCGGGCGGCATGCATCAGCGCCAGGCCCGCCCGCGGTGACAGTCCCATGTGGAAATGCGGAGCGGTACGGGTAAACCCCAGCAGGTCCTGCAGGTAGTTCAGGAAAGCATCGGATACGTGCACCCGATCCACCTGTTTTTGCAGGGCCAGCACATCTTCTGGGGACAGGCTCCGTTTCATGCGGTCCAGGGCCTGCCGCTGGGTCCGGTCACCGCCCAGCAGACGACGCTCCGCCTCACGATCCGGGTAGCCCAGTTCGATGCGCATGAGAAATCGATCCAGCTGGGACTCGGGCAGCGGGAAGGTGCCGGACAATTCCAGGGGATTTTGTGTGGCGATGACGAAGAAAGGGGCGCCCAGCCGGCGGGTCTTGCCGTCGCTGGTGACCTGCCCCTCCTCCATGGCCTCCAGCAGGGCACTCTGGGTTTTGGGCGTGGCCCGGTTGATCTCATCGGCCAGCAGCACCTGGGTGAAAACCGGACCGGGATGAAAGGCAAACGCACCGGTGTTCTGGTCGAAGATGGAACTGCCCAGAATATCTCCGGGCAGCATATCACTGGTGAACTGCACCCGCCTGAATTTCAGCCCCATGCATCGTGAGAGAACTTTGGCCAGGGTGGTTTTGCCGATACCGGGAATATCCTCGATGAGCAGATGCCCTCCGGCAAACAGGCAGGTCAGGGCCATTTTGACCTGGTGTTCTTTGCCCAGCACCACTTGTCCGATCTGTCGTGCGATCCGTCCAAACTGCGGCTGCATATCCATGATGGCATCACCTCAAAGAGTGGGGACCAACGGCCGGCATGGCCCGCCGTTCCCCGGTAAAGGGGTTGACGCGTTGGGGTCAAGATAAGTGCCCTGCGCATAAAATCCAACCCTTATAACGGTCTTTTTCGGTCAACCTGAAGCCGACGGGCAGAAAATTGGGATGGCGTCCCGGCTGGAAAAAAATTATCGCTCTTATTTTCATGTCGTTGCAAACCTATTTCAGCATGCCGGAAGAAGGCCCATCGATCACCGCCGCCGCCATCATGCGGCCGCGGCCGAGTCCCCCGGCGTGCGCCATATGGCGCAATCATGAGCAATTTGGCACGCCAAACGGGCCTGGCCGAAATGAGGAAGCGGCCATACCCATAAAATTTTATAATAAATAATGAACGTTATTCATTTCAACGGTCATCATACCGAACATGGCCCTGATATTGCTCAGACAGTGATCGGTAAACGTATAAACGACGAATCGATCCGTGTGTCGGGGTTGTCGAAAGGAGGACCGTCATGAATGTGATCGCCGTGTTTTTCATCGGATTGGCTTCAGGCTGGGTGTTGGAATTTTTGTTCGATTGGTGGTTCTGGGGGCGCCGCAACAGAAGCCTTGCGGCCCAGCTGGACACCTGCCGTTTGAATGTCCGGGCGTCCCAGAAAAAAGCGGTTGAGGCCCAGGCCATGGTGGCTCAACACCTTGAAAAAGAGGACGAATGCCGAAAATGCCAATATGACCTGATAGATCAGATTGACAAGCAGAACCATCTGGAAAGGATCTCCGAAAAGCTTTCATCCGAGCTGAAGGCATCCCGGCAGCGCATCGGCCGGCTCAACCGGCAGATCACCGAACTGAGGGCCGAACGCGATCATCTGGGTGATACCCTCGAAACGGTGAATCAATGGGTTGAAACATCCATGCGGCGGCGGGTCTGGGATACCGCATCGTGGCAAGACCGCATTCGCCGTTCCAGTCGGCGGCCGGTGGCCTATACGCGGTCGTTAGCCGCAACCGCCGCCTCTCCAATCGCCCGGGCCGCCGAGCAATTCAGCGGTGGCGTGTCATCCGTTAAAATGCAATTTGGCCGGGGACGTCACCTTTCCTGGCCCGGACGCCTGCTGAACAGGGGGTACTGCGCCCTGCGGGAACTGGTCGGCATGGTCAATAAAAAGGCCCCACTGCCCGGATCATGCTCCATCAGGGGAAAGTAAAATGGGTGCTGTTATCCCGAAAGGAGAAAGTCCATGGAAAAAAACCAGGCCCTGAAAAAGTATAGAATATTCAAATTGATCTTTCTCATCCTCCTGACTGCCGGTGCTGTGGGATTCGCCAGTTATTCAAAGGGCCAGCGTCCATCCGACGGCCGGCACGCCGAAGCGGACGAAGCGGCGTCATCAGCGGTTACCGCGTACCGGCAAGCGGGTGAGATCCTGACGGCCGCGGCAGGCCCGATCGAAGGCAATCGTGGCGATACGACGGTCTACGGCCGCGACAGGGGATCGGCCCGCTCATCCCGGCTGACTGAAAAAGCGGACCGACTGGCCGGGCCGGCCCGCGATACCGGCACCGACCGGGCCCACCGGCCGTTGCCAAGCCTGAATGCAGTCGAGCCCGCCGAGGCCGGTGCGGCCCGCCCCGACCCGCTTCCCGTTCACCCGGCCACACCCCTTGATGCCGGTGCGTCGACGGCTGAAAAGGCCGCCGGCCTGTGTATCGGCGTTCCTCCCAGAGGACGGGATCTGGGGACCCGGTATGTCGTGGCCGCCTGTGAGAGTTTGAGTGTCATCTCCGAACGCACCGGCGTTGGAATACAACATCTCATCGATCGGAATCCGCAGGTGGCGAATCCGGACCTGATTTATCCCGGCCAGGAGTTGCGGCTGCCCCCCCGGGGCTGAACCGCGGCGCAGCGGGTGCTCAGGAAATGGACAGCAAAAGGGTGCCGTCAGGGACGGTACCAGAACACCAGAAAACGGGTGGCGATGCCCGGCGCCGGAATAAGACGGGAGACTTTGCCCAGGCGTATGTCATTGCCCACGAGGTTGGCCACCATATCCAGACCCTGTCGGGCATCTCCAGCCAGGTACATGCGACCCGCCGAAAACTGGGCCGGGCGGAAGGCAACAAACTGTCCGTTCGACAGGAACTGCAGGCGGATTGCCTTGCTGGCGTCTGGGCCCATCATGCCGACAGCGCCCGCCAGCTGCTCGAAGCGGGGGATATAGAGGAGGGGCTGACGGCAGCCAGCGCCATTGGTGATGACACGCTGCAGAAGCAGTCCCAAGGATATGTGCGCCCGGACGCATTTACCCATGGCAGTTCGGCGCAACGGGTGAAATGGTTTAAAACCGGTCTGGCCAGCGGCGACATGGACAGTTGTGACACCTTCAACAATCTATAGGAGGCCGCGAGGACCGTCCGCGTTGGGAGCGGCGGCCGGACAGGCGCAGGTGGCCCGTCAGGAAACACAGGCGTCCTGAACCGCCCGATGCCTCAATCCGCCATCATCGCTTTCAGCATGCGGATTTCTTCGGCCCAGAGGCCGTCATCGGGGGTTTCCAGGATCATGGGAATGCCGTCGAAACGGGGGTCGTTCACGATCCTGCGGAAGGTCTCGAGCCCTAAAGTTCCCTGCCCCAGGCTGGCATGACGGTCGACGCGACTGCCCATGGTTTTCTTGCCGTCATTCAGGTGAAGCCCCCTGAGATACGTCACACCGACCACCTCATTGAACAGGGCCATCGTCTTCTCGTAGCCGTCCGGGGTGGTCAGGTCGTAGCCCGCCGAGAAGGTGTGGCAGGTGTCCAGGCAGACCCCCACCCGGGTCCTGTCCCCCACGGCGGCAACAATAGCGGCCAGGTGTTCGAAGCGGTGGCCCATGTTGGTGCCCTGGCCGGCCGTATTTTCGATGACGGCGGTCACGCCCGTCGTGCGATCCAGGGCCAGGTTGATGGATTCGGCAATCCGCGCCAGGCACTCCGCTTCGGATATTTTCCTGAGGTGGCTGCCCGGATGAAAATTCAGATATTTCAACCCCAGCTGCTGGCAGCGGTGCATTTCGTCGATGAACGCCCTTCGGGATTTTTCAAGAGCAGCCGGTTCGGGGTGGCCCAGGTTGATCAGGTAGCTGTCGTGGGGCAGGATCTGGTCCGGGGTGTAGCCGGTATCCGCGCAGTTCTTTTTGAATTGCCGGATCGATTCATCGGTCAGCGGTCTGGACGCCCACTGCCGTTGATTCCTGGTGAACAGGGCAAAGGCCGTGGCACCAATTTTTTGGGCGTTCAGGGGCGCGTTCTGAACGCCGCCGGCCGCACTGACGTGGGCACCGATATACTTCATGTTTTCATTCTCCGGATCATTCCCCAAAATGGCATCCTGCGGCCCTGACCGGAGCCACCATCTTCCATTTTGAGGATTGGCGAGATTGGCATTTTGATCAGTCGGCGGCCTGCCGCAGCGTTTCCGCGGGGATGATGTTGCAGGTCCGGGTACGATTGTCGAAGACGACCACGGCCTGCCCCGCATCGAGCTGGCGACGCACCCTGGCCATGTTTTCCGCCAGCGAACCACGGGTGTATCCCGAATCGGTGCCATCGCGGGTCACGAACTCACCGATAAGGCCGGAAAGCGCCTCGGGGCTCAATTGGTCGTGTGGAATAACGAGCATCTCCTGTCGATCAGGCATGGAGGGCCCCCCCTTTGGGCCGAAAAACCGGCTGAAGCGTCCTGGCGGCATAGTGTCGGGCGCTGCCGTGAACGGCGGCGATCAGCCGGGCCACCTTGTCCGTATCCTTGCGGCCCGGCGAGGCCTCAACGCCGGAACTGACGTCCACCGCCGCCGGCAAACCGGCGCGGATGGCATCGCCCACATTGTCCGGAGACAGGCCGCCGGCGAGCACCAGGGGGTGGTGGGCGCCGAAATCACGTGCCGCTCCCCAGTCCCAGGCCATGGCATTTCCGCCGGGAAGCGGGCCCCGGGCACACTCCACCAGGTAGGCATCGGCATCGAACACCTGCACCGCCGTCAGCCCCGGCCGGCCGCCAACGAACAGCGCTTTAATCACACCCACCCCTTCGGCGGTCAACCGCGCCGCCAGACGTGGTGATTCCCGGCCGTGGAGCTGGACCATGGAAAGCCCGCAACGCTCGACCCGGGACATGATAAAGGAAAAACCGGCCTCCACGAACACGCCCACGGCAGCCACCGATTCCGGCAGGGCAGCCACCACGGCGCCGGCCTGTTCCGGGGTGACGTTGCGGGGGCTTTGGGGGAAGAAAACCAGACCGATCGCATCGGCACCCAGGCCGGCACATCGGGCAGCCTCATGGGGACGGGTCAACCCGCAGATCTTCACTTGGGGATATGGGCAGGTCATGGCGGGTTCAGACATGGACAACGTTTTTTTGGATGGTTCCAATCCTTCCTGCATAACCGGACAGTCGTCGGGTTCTGTGCCGAAACCCATCCCGTGCCGGGGCGGCGATGCCGCAGGCCGTCACGGATCGACGGATGACGCACCGGTCAGTAGGCGGATAAAACGGGAGGGGGCATCGGAGCGGACGATGCTTTCCCCCACCAGAAAATTGAAAATACCGGCTGACAGATTGCGGCGGATGTCCTCCGGCCCGGCGATGCCCGATGCGGCCACGGGCACCTGGCCGGGGCCCAGCCGGGACACCAGGTCCATGGCAACGGCAATGTCGGTTTCAAAAGTGCTCAGGTTGCGATTGTTGATGCCCACGAGGCGGGCGCCGCAGGCGGCGACCATGCGGGCGTCCTCCGGCGTATGGATTTCCACCAGGGCGTCCATGCCCAGCGTACGGCACAGGTTGTACAGCTGGGCCAGCTTTTCCGGGCTCAGAATTCGGGCGATGAGCAGAATCGCATCGGCGCCCGCCGCCGCCGCTTCGTATACCTGGTAGCGGCTGATGATGAATTCTTTTCTCAATACGGGCAGGCGGCAGGCGGATCTTGCCGCCTTCAGGTCATCGAGATGGCCCTTGAAATAGGTGGCGTCGGTGAGCACCGACACGGCCGCCGCCCCCCCCCGTTCATATTGGGCGGCCGTTTTCGCAGCATCCAGGTCGGCACGGATATCTCCTTTGGAAGGGGAGGCCCGCTTGACCTCGGCGATGATGTTCACCCCGGCGGCACCCGGCCGGGCAAGGGGGTCAAAAAAAGGTCGGAAATCCGATCGCTGCCGGGCCGCCTCCGCCAGCCGGCTTTCGGAGATCACCTTTCGGCCCTTGGAAATCTCGCGCCCCTTCTGCTGGACAATCCGGGAAAGAAAATCGGTTGACATAATTTCCTACTTATCCGTTGTCGCGGGTGTATGCAACCAGTTCCTCCAGTTTACCCATGGCGGCCCCGCTGTCGATCGCCTGTTCCGCCTGGGCGATGCCCGCCTTCAGGTCTGCCGCCTTCCGGCAGGCCACCAGTGCGGCAGCGGTATTGAGCAGTACCACGTCCCGCCTGGGGCCCTTCTCTCCCTCCAGGATCCGCCGGGTAATGGCCGCATTCTCTCCGGGGTCGCCACCGGTCATCGCTTCCGGTGGCGCCAACCGGCCGAAATACTGCTCCGGGTAAATGTCATAGGTTCGAACCATGCCGTCCTCCAGTTGGGAAACACGCGTGGGGGCGCACACGGAAATTTCGTCCAGTCCGTCATGGCCGTGAACGACGAAGGCACTTTTGGCGCCCAGCAGGCGAAGGGCTTCGGCAAACATTTCGGTCAGCTGGGGGGCAAACACGCCCAGCAGCTGGCAGTTGGCGCCGGCCGGATTGGTCAATGGCCCCAGCATGTTGAAGATGCTTCTCAGGCCCACCTCCGTGCGTGCTTTGGCTGCGTGGCGCATGGCACTGTGGTAGAGCGGCGCGAAGAGAAAACCGATGCCGATTTCGCGGACGGCCTCTTCGACGATTTCCGGATCCGTGTCCAGCCTGATGCCCAGGGTTTCCAGGACATCGGCGCTGCCGCATTTGGACGAGACGCTGCGATTGCCGTGCTTGGCCACGGTCACCCCGCAGCCGGCCACGACAAAGGCCGTCGTGGTGGAGATGTTGAAGGTCTTGAGACCGTCGCCGCCGGTACCGCAGGTGTCCACCACCGGCGTGGCGGCCACCTGGATACGGTGGGCCTTCGTGCGCATGGCACGGGCCGCCCCGGCCAGTTCCTCGACGGTTTCCCCCTTGGTGGCCAGGGCCGCCATCATGGCTCCCACCTGGGCATCGCTGGTCCTTCCGTCGAATATTTCGGACATCATCTCCGTCATCTGGGATTCGCTCAAATCGGTTCGGCTGATAATGGTCGCCAGGTGATCTTTGAACATGATTGCGGGCCTCCTTTAATTTAGTCTTTACAATTTCAATCACTGACGCATCAACAAGGCCCCGTCGCAGGCGGTTTCATGGGAAGTCCGGGGTCAAGGCTTGCGAGTCCCGGGAAACGATGCGTATTTCTGATACGCCGCAGTGACGGGGGATGAAGCGTAACGCAGATATCGGACTTCCTACGGAACCGCCAATTTAATAAAATTGCGCAGCAGCCGCTTCCCCACCGGCGTCATGATGGATTCGGGATGAAACTGGATCCCTTCGGTGGCGTGCGACCGGTGCCTCAGCCCCATGATCTCGCCATCTTCCGCCGTGGCGGTCACCGACAGGCAGTCGGGCAGGCTTTCTTTTTCCACTGCCAGGCTGTGGTAGCGCATGGCCTGGAAATGCTGTTTGATGCCGGAAAAAACCCCTTTGCCGTCACCGGTGATCGCCGAGGTTTTGCCGTGCATCAACCGCCTGGCGGCAACCACCTTGCCGCCGAAGGCACGGGCGATGGACTGATGGCCCAGGCAGACGCCGAGAAGGGGGATCGTTCCGGAAAACCGCCGGATCGCATCCAGGGAAACGCCGGCGGACGAGGGCCGGCCCGGTCCCGGAGAAATCACGATGGCTTGCGGCCCCATGGCAGCGATGTCATCGACGGTGATGTCATCATTTCTTTTCACCGCGACATCCTGGCCGATCTGCTTGAAGTACTGGACCAGATTGTAGGTAAAGGAGTCGTAATTGTCGATCATCAGTATCATGGTGTCGCCTTCCCTCCCCGCCGGGTCAGTTCAAGGGCCCGTTGAATGGCCATGGCCTTGTTGACGGTTTCCCTCCGCTCGTTTTCCGGATCCGAATCGGCCACGATACCCGCTCCGGCCCTGACCGTCAGCATCCGGCCTTCGACGCAGGCGGTCCGGATGGTAATGGCCAGGTCCATGTTGCCGCTGAAAGAGACGTAGCCGACAGCCCCGCCGTACGGACCGCGCGGGCCCTGCTCCAATTCGTCGATAATTTCCATGGCCCTGACCTTGGGGGCACCGGAAAGGGTGCCGGCGGGAAACGACGCCCGCAGGAGGTCCCAGGCGTCGTAGCGGTCCCGCAGGTCGCAGTTGATGTTGGAAACCAGGTGCATGACGTGGGAATAACGCTCCACCACCATCAGGTCCGTCACCTGCACCGTGCCGGTCCGGGCGACCCGGCCCAGATCGTTGCGCCCCAGGTCCACCAGCATCAGATGCTCGGCCCGCTCCTTCTCGTCGGCCAGCAGTTCCGACGCCAGCTCCCGGTCGGCCTGCTCGCTGGCTCCCCGGGGCCGGGTTCCGGCAATGGGCCGCAGGGTCGCCACCCGGTTTTCCAGGCGCACCATGGTTTCCGGCGAAGATCCCACCAGGGCCATCTCGTCAAAATGAAAAAAGTAGAGGTACGGAGACGGGTTCACATACCGCTGGGCGCGATAGACCGAGACGATGTCGCGGGGGGCACGGCATTGAAAGGGCTGCGAGATAACGGCCTGGATCACATCCCCCTGCCGGATGTGGTCTTTTACCGCGGCCACCCGTGCCCTGAACGTTTCCGCATCGAGCAGCGGGGCCATGGTCAACCCGTCGTCGTCATCGGCCACCGTGTCCGTGCCGACCGGCCCGGCCATGCGCTGCTCCATGGCGTTCAGGCGCATCACGGCATCGTCGTAGGCCGAGCCCGCAGACGGACTGCCGTCGGTAAAGGCAATGGCCACGCAAATCATGGTATTGCGGACATTATCAAAAATCAGCAGTTCGTCGCAGACGATGAAGTGGGCCAGGGGCGTATCGGCCGGCAGCCGGCTGGGAATGCGCTCGAAAAAGGAGACCATTTCATAGGTGAGATACCCGACCAGGCCTCCCCAGAACCGCGGCAGTTCGGGCATTTCAGCCGGCTGGAAGCGGTCCATGAAAGACCGCAGGGTGGCCAGGGGATCGCCGCCGTGCGGGATGGTCGTTTCGCCATCGCCCCCGGAAATGGTTACCCCGTCGGCAAAAACCCTGACGTGGGTCCGCGCCGAAGTGCCCAGAAAGCTGTAGCGCCCCCATTTCTCACCCCCCTCCACACTCTCCAGCAGGAAGATCGGTGTATGGGGCCCCTGCCCGCCATCATCATAGCTTTTTTTCAGCAGGGACACCGGCGTCTCCATGTCGGCCAGGATTTCCCGGCAAACGGGAATTACATTGCAGGTCCGGGCCAGGTGATCAAATTCATCCCGGCTGGGGAACTCCCTTAATTTCATCGGTTTTCCTTTTTTTCCAATAAAAAAGGCCGCGATTGTCTTCACGACCCTGGATGCGCGATCACGGGCATCGGTGGGTCCGCCCGCGGTCCGTTTCGTTCAGCTTGGTTTACACAGATCAGACCCGGCAGGCTCCGGAACAGCGCCACGGCCACCACCACCGTGACGCGGACAGCGCTGAGCAAGACATCGTGAAAACCGGCCGACGATCCATGATTGTTTCTCCCGTTGTGATCTTTCCCATACCTTTAGGGGCTTTTAAAATGGGTGTCAAGGATTTTCTGTTCTTATCGATAGAAACATTTCATCCCCGAAGACCTGGCCAGAATGACGCAATGGCAAAGATATTGCTAATTCACGAGGGTATGGATCGCCGTGTCAGAATTATCGCGGCCATGAATTCATCTGCCGGGCCGGAAACACCCGGTCGAAGGGGGCGGCATCGTTTCCCGGCGCCTCATCATCCGGCCCCGGACCGGTCCCGACAGTGCACAAAAGGTAACCCCGTGAGCAAGAATTGCCTGACCGGGCATCCACAGCCAAAAGGGAGGTCATCATGCAGCCACCGATCAACATCCTGGTGGTGGAGGACGATCCCAACGTCTCCACCGTGCTCTCCGCGCGCCTGGAAAGCCTGGGGTACCGGATCTGCGCAACGGCCGAAACGGGATTGGAAGCCGTCAGCGGCGTATACCGCTACCACCCCGACCTGGTCACCATGGATATCCTGCTCAAGGGGGAGATGACGGGGATCGAAGCGACCGAGAAAATCTCTGAGGGTTCGGATGTTCCCGTCATCTACATGACCTGCCTTTCCGACCAGAAGATATTCGAGCGCGCCATCCGGACCAATCCCTATGGCTATATCATCAAGCCATACGACATCAATGCACTGCGGTCGGCCATCAGGATCGCCATGGTAAAGCATGCCGCGGCACGGGAGCGGGAACGACGGATCAGCCAGCTGCGCAAGGCGCTCGAGGAGGTCAAAACCCTGGACGGCCTGCTGCCGATCTGCGCCGCCTGTAAAAAAATCCGCAACGATGACGAAAACACCTGGCAGCAGATCGAGGACTACCTCGCCGGCCACACCGACGTTGATTTTACCCACGGCATCTGCCCCGAGTGCGCCCGTCGCCTCTACCCGGAGATCTATCGGAACAGGGAGTAGGCGGCCCGCCGGCCCATCCGGAATCCCGGGCCCATCTCTTTTTCCCGCATCCGCAACGGTCCGCGGCTGTCGCAGCCTGATCGCACGATCGTCCGGGACCCGTTGGTTCGGGCCGGTGGCTTGCCTGTTGACAGTCGGCGCATTCCAGCTGAAAATGATTGTATTGGTTCAATACAATGATCAGAAAGGGCAGGCAGTCACATGGCATACGAAACCTTACACCTGGAGGCAATGCCCGCGCTGACATCGCCGATGCTGATCATCGGTTTTCGGGGGTGGGGCAATGCCCTGGAGGTGTCAGCCGGCATGGCCGCCTACCTGGTAGAGACCCTGAAGGGTGTGCCCGTCGGCCATGTGGATCCCGACCGCTGCTATCGATACGACGAGAACCGGCCCCTGGTGAAAATCGATGCCGGCCGGCTGATATCGATCCAGCCCCCCGAGGGGCGCATTTACGCGATCGAAACCCCCACCGGGGAGAACGACCTGCTGGTGGTCGTCGCCGACGAACCCAGCCTGAACTGGTACCGGTTTTCCCGTGAGCTGGCGGACTGGGCGCAGCGGCTGGGGGCACCGGCGGTGATGACACTGGGCAGCATGTTCGACCATGTGCTGCACACGGACCGCATGATTTCGGCGGTGAGCACCGGGGGTGATTTTACAGACGTGTTCAACCGGCACCGGGTGACGCCCATTACCTACCACGGACCCAGCGCCATCCACACCCTCATTCTGGACGCCTGCCGGAAGCGGGCGCTGACCGGTGCCAGCCTCTGGTGCCACTGCCCGGCTTACCTGCAGGGCATCACCCACCACGGCATCATGCGCTCGCTGGCCCGATTGCTGTGCGAAATGGCCGCGTTCTCCTTGACCACGGACGCGCTGGAAGCCCGTTGGGAGGCCCTGGAAATCCAGATTCAGGCGTTGATCGCCGAAAATCCCAAAATCGAGGCCGTCATGGATCAGATCCGCCGTAAAAAACGCGACGGCGCCTGGCAGGATCCGGGATCAGTCGGCAGCGAGCATGGCAATGTGATCAACCTGAAAGATTTTCGCGATCCCTGAAGGAAGGTCCCTGAAAACGCCCCCGGCCTGAACATGGACCGTCACAGGCGATAGATCGTGGGTCTGTCGTCCACGTCGATATCGATACCGACCGTATCTCCGGTTTTGAAGCCGACCCGCTTGAAGTCCGGGACCACATCGTCATGGCGCTCCATGGACCAGTATACGGTCCACAGGGGATTCCGCACCGTGTCGATACCATAGGCATCGTGGCTGCAAAGATTCATGCGGAACTTGTCCCTGGCGATCAGGGTGTCGGCTTCGGACAGGAAAATATCGATCTCGTAGAGATTGTTGTGCAGGGCCTTGGACAGCTTCGCCTGCAGTTCGGGCGTGTCGTCCAGGTAATGGTTGGCGATCTGGTAAAGGTCAACCGGATCCTGAATGGCCAGTCCCAGCACGGCATATCGCTGGTGGCGCAGGGCAAAGGCCTCCAGATCCGCTTCATAGGCCTTGATGAAATCGATGATCCCGTCGATCGTCGCCTCCCCGGCCGGGTCGCCGTCCGTGACCATTTCCTCGCACCGGGAGATGATATTGATGTAAAAAGCCTTGTTGTCCATGACATACAGCGGCCGCTCCCGATAGTTTCGACGCTTTCGGATCCGCCGGATGCCGTCCAGGGTGATGGACCGCCGGCTCTCCTTTTCTTCGAGAATATCGATGCGGGAGATATCCTTGGCCTGCACCACGTGGATGCCGCCGTCGGCGGAAATGATATACTCGATTTCGCACCGGAATCCCAGATGGGCCTGAATGTCCTTGGACAACTGGACCAGCCGCCGGTCATGGGGCGTCCGCGTGATATAGGGCCCGTGCTGGACCTTGCGGATACGGTCCCGGCAATATCCGAATTCCCAGTGGCCGTGGATCCTCTTGGCCATGACGCTGGAACCGTCAACAAAGGGCATCACGATGACGCCCATCTGGTCCACATCCAGTTCCGGCGCATGATTGAACCGCTGCTGGCGGGCAATGGTCAGGTGCCTGCTGGTTCTGGCCAGCTTGATCATCTTGTTGCGGGCATACCGGATGCCCGCCACGTCGGCATAGGTCTCCAGTGAGTCAAACGTCCCCCCTTTGAAAAAACGCTCCGCAAGGTGGGCGCTGCGGGCGATCACCTTGAAACTCTTGCGGTGCCGCTCCAGAAACGATTCGAGGGCGGTAAAATCTTCCGTCTCGAAATGCTGCGCGGGGACATAGATAAAATCGGGGACATCAAAACCGCCCTGCTTGAGTTTTTCCAGCAATTCCGCTTTTTCAGGAACAGGGTGGGACATGGTACTCCTCCTTCGTGCCCGTCCGTCGACAGAAGACAAGGGTGCAGGTCAGCGAATGCCATCTTTTGATATTGACATTCTGGCGAAAAGTCTTTAATTAAAAACCGACCGATCATTCGGTTGGTTATTTTTGAAACAGGTAACACATGTCCAAACGGAATGCAATCCTTGCCGCCGCCACCCGGCTCTTTTCCCGAAACGGATTCAAGGGGACCTCTATGTCAGAGCTGTCCACCCTCACCGGCGCGGCGACCGGCACCATCTTTCACCACTTCAGGAACAAGGAGGATCTGTTCCTGCACGTATTGAAAGACGTCAAGGAGAGCATCCTGGACCAGTTCAACCGGCATCAGCAGAATCGCGGGGACCTGAACGGCATCGAAACGGTCGAGGGGGTGGTCGCTTTTTACCTGCACCTGGCCGGCACCATGGAAGACCAGTTCCTGATTCTTCACCGCCACTATCCCTACCAGATGGCGGAAACCAGTCTCGTGTGCCGCAGCCACCTGGAATCCATTTACACCTGCCTGCTGGACATCTTCGAAGAGGGGATCCAGAAAGGCATTCAGGACGGGTCGGTGGCGGTCGCCGCCCCGCGAAAGACGGCCATGGTTCTTTTTGCCATGGTCGACGGCATCGTCCGGCTCAACACGTATCGGGTCTACGATGCGGGCGCGCTTTTCGAGAGTTTGACCGTTGCCTGCCGCCGGCTGCTGACAGGAGGCCGCTAAACCGCCATGGCCAGCAGATTGTCATCCACATTTCTAAACGTCAGGCCGGACCGGCTGCTGCCTTTTCTGGAATGGCTGCCCGGCTACCGCGCACCCCATCTGAAAGCCGATCTGTTTGCCGGCCTGACCGTTGCGCTGGTGCTGGTGCCCCAATCCATGGCCTATGCCCAGCTGGCCGGCCTGCCTGCCTATTTCGGACTCTACGCGGCCTTCCTGCCGCCGGCGGTGGCCGCCCTGTTCGGGTCCAGCCGCCAGCTGGCCACCGGTCCCGTTGCCGTGGTTTCCCTGATGGCCGCCGTGGCCCTGCAACCGCTGGCCGCGGCCGGCAGCCAGGCGTATGTCGGGTATGCGGTATTGCTGGCGCTGATGGTGGGGCTGTTTCAGCTGGGCATCGGCCTGTTTCGACTGGGCCTGGTGGTCAATTTCCTCTCGCACCCGGTAGTCAATGGCTTCACCAATGCGGCCGCCATCATCATCGCCACCGGCCAGATCTCCAAACTGTTCGGCGTGGCGGTGGACAGCAGCGATTATCACTACCACACGATCATCCGGGTGATCCAGGCGGCCCTGCACTACTCCCACTGGCCCACGCTCATGATGGGTGGTTTTGCCTTCGCAGTGATGCTGGCCCTGAAAAAGATCAGCCTGCGGATTCCCAATGTGCTCGTGGCGGTGGCGGCCACCACCCTGGTCAGCTGGGCCACCGGGTTCGAACAGCGGGCCACCATGCCGCTGGAATCGGTGGTCGATCCTGACACCCGGGCATTGATCGTCCATTTCAACGCAGCCACCACCCAACTCGGCGGAATGGGCGCCGAACGGGCCCGCATCAACGCCATCCTCAAGCAGGCCAGAATTGAGGGCCACCGGATGATCGGCATCGACGCCCGCCGGGATCTGGAGGTCCTGAACTACCGGATGGACCTCAAGGCCAGGCAGGCCGCCGACTATCGGCACCAGATCCGCCGCCTGCTCTTTGAAGCCGGCCGGGGCAGGGAGGGAGCCCTCCGGTTTTATGCCAGGGGCCACCGCCCGGCCGACATGGAAAAAATCGGCGGCACGTGGCGGCTGAAGGTCGCCAACACCCCCCTGGATGCGTCGTCACTGGTCTTCAGCGGTGGTGGCGAGGTGGTCGGTGCCGTCCCCAGGGGGCTTCCCGACTTCTCTGTTCCCCAAATCGATGGCCACATCGCCATGACACTGCTGCCAACGGCCGTCATCATCGCCCTGCTGGGATTTATGGAGGCCATCTCCATTGCCAAGGCCATGGCCGCCAAAACCGGCCAGCGCATCGACCCGAACCAGGAACTCATGGGACAGGGGCTGGCCAATATCATCGGCTCGATGGCCCAGAGTTACCCCGTGGCCGGGTCCTTTTCCCGTTCGGCGGTCAATCTCCAAGCCGGGGCCGTATCCGGCCTGTCCAGCGTGATCACCTGCCTGGCGGTCGTGGCGACCCTGTTTTTCTTCACCCCCCTGCTCTATCACCTGCCCCAGAGCGTACTGGCGGCCATCATCATGGTGGCGGTGGCCGGACTGATCAACACCCGGGGATTTTTCCACGCCTGGCGCGCCCAATGGTACGACGGGGCCATTTCCGTGGCCACCTTCGTGTGCACCCTGGTCTTTGCCCCCCACCTGGACCGGGGCATCATGGTGGGGGCGGGGCTTTCGCTGTGCGTATTTCTCTACCGGAGCATGCGGCCCCACGTGGTGGACCTTTCCCTGGGGCTGGACAAGGCGCTCCACGACGCCGTGACCCACGGGCTGAAGGAGTGCCGCTACATCGACGTGGTGCGGTTCGACGGCCCCCTTTTCTATGCCAACGCCAGTTATCTGGAGGACCAGATCCGCCACCGGCGCAAAATCAAAAAAGAGCTCAAACACATTATCATCGCCGCCGAGTCCATCCACGACATGGACGCGTCGGGCCAGGAATCCCTCTCCCTGACCGTGGATCGCGTCAGAAGCGCAGGCATCGACATCTCCCTGAGCAGTGTCCACGATCCGGTGATGCAGGTACTGCGACGCACGCACCTGCTCTACAAAATCGGCGAAGATCATATTTATCCGACCCTGAAGCAGGCGATTCGCGCCATCCACAAACAGACCCATTCGGGCGGCAGTGAAAAAAACTGTCCGTTGACCTCGGTTCGAAGCTCAGGGATCAACAGCCAATCCAAAGGAGTTTAACGATGTCTGTCATTTCCATCTTCAGCGGCATTTTCTGCAGTGCGGACGCGGTCGTCCGGGACGTGATGGACAGCACCGGGTACCGGCTGGTCACCGACGAACAGCTCGTCCGCATGGCGGGAAAGACGTCAGGCATGCCGGAGAGCAAGGTCCGGCGCGCCTTTTCCGCCAAGACCTCGGTCTTCAACCCGTTCACCCATGAAAAAGAGTGCTCCGTTGCCTGCCTGCGCCTGGCCCTGGCAACCGAGCTGGAAAAGGGCCCTGCCGTGGTCCATGGCTTTTCCGGGCTGCTGATCCCCGCGGCCATCAGCCATGTGCTCCGCGTCTGCATCATCGCGGCCATACCCTATCGCCTCGAACAGGCCGGCGTCGTTCAGGGGCTGGCGGAAAAGGAGGCATTGAAACAGATCCACGCCCGGGATGCAGACAGCAGCAGCTGGGCCGAAACCCTCTTTTCGGCCAAAGATCCATGGGATAAAGCCCTGTACGACATGGTGCTCCCCATGAACCGGGTGAATGTGGCCAAGGCCGGCGCCCTGATCGAGGAAAACCTCATCAAGGACGCCGTCCGCCGCACCAACGCCTCCATGCTGGCCCAGAAGGATTTCCTGCTGGCCGCCACCGTGGAGATGGCCTTGTCCCGGGAAGGACACGATGTCTCCGTGGCGGCCCGCGGCGGTGAGGTGGCGCTGACCATCAACAAGCAGGTGCTGATGCTCACCCGCCTGGAAGAAGAGCTCAAATCCATCGCCGGAGCCATCCCCGGTGTCCACTCGGTAGAAACCCAGGTGGGCAAGGATTTTCACCAGGCGCATATCTACCGCAAGCACAGCTTCGAAATGCCATCCCGGGTGCTGCTGGTGGATGACGAGAGAGAATTTGTCCAGACCCTGTCGGAACGGCTTCAGCTGCGGGATATGGGATCGGCCGTGGCCTATGATGGCGAATCGGCACTGGCCCTGGTGGCCGAAGACGAACCGGAGGTCATGATCATCGACCTGAAAATGCCGGGCATCGACGGCATGGAGATCCTCAAGCAGGTCAAAGCCACCCGGCCGCAAATCGAGGTGATCGTGCTCACCGGCCATGGCTCCGAAGCCGATCGGAAGCAGTGCATGCAACTGGGGGCCTTCGCCTATATGCAAAAGCCCGTGGACATCGATGAATTAAGCGACATCCTGAAAAAAGCCCATGAAAAAATCCGCACATTCCATGCCTGAATCAGGTCGACGGACCCGCGGGGACCGGTCATGCTGAACCTGTCCAGACTGAAACCGCGTTTCTGGGATTATCAGGACGCGGCGGCCGGACCGGGAAGCGCCCATTTCAGCTTCCGGCGCAAATGGCTGATGATCGTCGCCTTCACCACGATGGTGACGCTGGCGCCGTTGCTGGTCATGACGCTGGTGGACTACCGGCTCACCCGGCAGGCCTTTGAATCCGAAGCGACGATGGGCATCTCCAGCATGGTTTCCAACACCTGGCGCAGCACATCCTTTCTGCTGTCCCAACGCCGGGCGGCCCTGCAATTCGTGGCCCGGGACAACCGCCTGTCGGACCTGCTGGCACCGGGAAGGCTGGCGGCCGTCCTTGAAAACCTTCAGGGCGGCCTGGGTGGATTCGTGGATCTCGATGTCATGGATGCCCAATGCACCCTGAGAGCGCATGCCGGACCCCATGCCCTTGAAAAATTTCCCGAAAAAACCGCCGTCTGCTACGATGGCGCCGTGGCCAATGGTTTTTTCATCAGCGAGGTGACGTTGCCCCGTGGACAGCAGCACCAGCTGGTGGTGGCAATCCGGCACGACCAGGCGCCCGGCAGCTTCTTTGTCCTGCGGGCAACCCTGGACGCCGGCCTGCTGGACGAGCCCATCGCCCGGCTGGACCTGCCCCCCGAGATTGACGCCTTTATCGTCAACGCCGATGGGATTTTGCAGACATCCAGCCGCCATTACGGCAACCGCTTCGAAAAGATTTCCCTGGAGGTCCCGGAACCCCTCGCCGGCACCCGGGTACTGAAAACCCGGGACCGGGACGGGCGATCCGTGCTCTTGGGCGTTGCCCTCATACCCGACAGCCCTTTTTCGCTCATGATGGTCCGGCCGGAATCGGGTATCATGGACCTGTGGTTCAAGCCCCGCCTGCGCCTGATCGGCTTTCTGCTCTTCAGCATCGCCCTGATCCTGGCATCCATCCTCGGTGTGGCCACCTACCTGGTCAACCGCATCCACGTGGCCGACCAGCGCCGGGTGCAGGCCCTGCACCAGGCCGCGTATGCCAACAAACTGGCATCCATCGGCCGCCTGGCCTCGGGGGTGGCCCACGAGGTCAACAACCCGCTGGCCATCATCAACCAGAAAACCGGACTCATCAAGGACCTGTTCACCATCAACCGGGACTATGCCGGCAACGAAAAACTTCTGGGACTGGTGGACGACGTCCTTGATTCGGTCCGCCGCTGCGGGACCATTACCCGGCGCCTGCTGGACTTTTCCCGGCACATGGAATCATCCATCGAAGCGGTCGACATCGAAGCCATCGTCCGCCAGGTACTGGCGTTTATGGAAAAGGAGGCCGAACGGCGGTGCATCGCCGTATCCGTATCGGTAACAGATACCATCCCGGGCATGAAAAGCGACCGGGGAAACCTCCAGCAGATCTTCCTGAACCTGGTCAACAACGCCTTTGCCTTCATGGGAGACGGGGGGCGGCTGGACATCACCATCGGCCGCCATGGGACGGCGCACGTCCGTGTGACCGTGGCCGACACCGGAAGGGGCATTCCGGAAGGTGATCTGAAGCACATCTTCGAGCCGTTTTTCTCCACCCGGCACGACCACGGGGGGGCGGGGCTGGGGCTCTCCGTCACCTATGGCATGGTGTCCGAAATGGGCGGCCATATCACGGTCATCAGCCGAGTGAATCAGGGCACCTGCTTTACGGTCACCCTGCCCCTCAACCCGCCGCGGGAGACGCCTGCAGCCGCATGTGCCATCCACCCGGCCGGCCACGCCGGCGCCGACGGCCGGTCGATTCAAAGGGAGACGACATGACCGACAATTCCCGGGCCCTGGCCATTGAGGGTATCCGCTTCTTCGGAGAGATCTCCGCATCCGTTACCCACGAGATCAAGAACGTATTGGCCATCATCAACGAAAATGCCGGACTGCTCCAGGACATGATCATGATGAATGAAAAGGGGATCCCCCTGCCCCCGGAACGCCTGTCGAAACTGGCCCAGGCCATCGCCGGACAGGTGGCCAGGGGCGACCGGATCGTCAAGGGCATGAACCGGTTTGCCCACAGTGCCGATGTGCCCATGGAGACCGTTGATGTGGGTGCGGTGGTTCATTTTATGTCGGACCTGGCCGGCCGGATCATCGCCATGAAGGGAAAGACCGTGCAGTTCGGGATGCCGGATTCGCCGGTGACCGTCGACACCAACCGGTTTTTCCTGGAAAACCTCGTGTGGACCTGCCTGTGCCGGGCCATGGACGCCGGCGCCCCGGACCAACCCCTATCCGTGGTGGCGGAAAAAATCGGCCCCGGCGCCCGGGTCCGCTTTTGCGGCCTTTCAGAAAAGGCGCTTGCCGGGAAAGCGGCCGAGCCCTCGCCCCGGGAATCCGTGGTGGCCCGTCTCCTCGGTGCCCGGCTGACCGCGGACGGGAAAAAGGGAGAAATAAGTCTTGTTATAACACCTGCCCCAAAAAAAACCCGGTCCATGGACCGGTGACATTTCAAGGGTAAAGAGAAAGGAGTACACCATGAAGGAAAAAGTATTGCTGGTTGACGACGAAGTTGAATTTCTGGAAATCATGGCCGAACGCATGCGCGCCCGGGACATGGACGTGACCACATCCACATCGGCCACCGAGGCGCTGTCCATGATCGCCGCCGAGTCCTATGACGCGGTCATCATGGATTTCATGATGCCGGAAATGGACGGCATCGAGGCCCTGAAGGCCATCAAGGAGAAAAGGCCGGAGATGCAGATCATCCTGCTCACGGGCCATGCAACGGTTGAAAAGGGTGTAGAGGCCATGAAGGCCGGCGCCATGGATTTTGTGGAAAAGCCGGCGGACCTGGATGCCCTGTCGGAAAAGATCAAAAAGGCCCACCACAAGAAAGCGGTGATCGTCCAGAAACAGAGTCAGGACAAGGTCATCGAGATGCTGCGCAAGTTCGGCATGTAAGGGGTTGAGGACCGGCGTAAACGTTCACGGTTTACAGTTATCGGTTCACGGTTAAATAAACAGAAGGCCGTGGATAATTTTGGGGGTCTGCTTTTGCGGATGTAGAGGTCTGGAAAAACCGTCCACTGTGAACCGATGACCGTGAACGATTACGAACCGGCTGCCAGCACCTTGGATTTCATCAGCTCGAAGACCGCCGGCCCCGAGGCAGCCGTCTCGGTCTGGCCCGCGGCAGCGGCCTTGAGGGTATCGAACCGCCCCTTGTCCCTGCTGCTCAACGACAGTTCCAGGCAGGTCAGGGTGTTGTGGACCCGGCTGAACATCACCAGGGGACCGAAGGTGGTCTCCCCGCCGGGCTTCCGGCCCACCTGGCCATACATGTCGTGGTGGTTCAGTGAAAAGGCCTTGGGCGCCGGGCTCAGCCCCAGCAGTTCGGCCAGCAGCATCAGGCTTTCCTGAACCCCCTGGGCGTATCCGTTTTCCAGGGACGCGGCCCCCTCCCCGGCGATGCCCTCGATATCGGCGGCGGTGAAGTCAAGGTCCAGGTCAGCGATGCAGATGTCCTGAATGGTCTTCAGGGACGCTTCCTTTTTGCTGACCACCACATCCTTGTCGTTGAGGATTTTAATGGCATTGCGGATGTTCACCATCTCTTTCACGGTGGGACTCTTTCTCAGGGCCACGTCGTCCACGGTGGTATGGTAAATGGTCAGGTCGTTGTCCAGCACCAGGATGCGCGTTTTTCCCGGGCCATCGGATTCCAGGAATAGCTGCAGATCCCGTTCCTGCCTGCGGGTCCAGGGGAAAAAAGCCACCAGCTGCCCCAACAGCGCTTTATCGATGCGCTTGCCGCTCTCCACCGGTCCGATGGCGCCGGTGATGGTCCGGACCAGCCGGTCGATCTCAATTTTCTTCAGCAGATTGTCCTTGTATGACATCGGATTCCTCCTTTTCAGCGGCCTGAGGGTTGCGGCCCGACTGGGGCAATCCTGATTTGGCATTTGACATCCGGCCGGAATATTCATATGTATATCGGCTGTTACGCTTTAGGCCCTGCCCCCTTTTTCGTTATGAATATCCATTTGGAAAGCTGCCACGCCGACGCTGTGAAAGCCGGCCATGCGCTGCCATGCCTGAGATGTGAAACAGGCCGTTTTCGGACTATCGGGAAAATAAGGACGGGGCCGCCGGCCACTTTTCGGCATCGGGACCGGCTTGCTTTTTTATTACGTCGAAAACAGGCCGTCAAGCAAGACAATTGTTGATGCACATGGACGACAACGGAACATCCGCGTTGAATCGGCGATCATTCTCAAACGAGACAGCAGCGGGGATTTCCTGAGAGAAAGGAGCCACCATGGAAGAATTCGTAACCCTCACCTACAACGGCCGGGAGATAGAACTCCCGGTGGTCATCGGCACCGAAGGGGAAAAGGCCGTCGACATTTCCAGGCTGCGCGCGGACACCGGCTTCATCACCCTGGATCCCGGCTATGCCAATACGGGAAGCTGCCTGAGCGCCATTACTTATATGGACGGCGAAAAAGGCATTCTGCGCTATCGCGGGATTCCCGTGGAGCAGCTGGCCGAGAAATCCACCTTCAAGGAGACCGCCTACCTGCTGATCAACGGCAAGTTGCCCAACCGGGAACAACTGACCCGCTTTTCGGTGATGCTCAACGACAACAGCCTGGTTCATGAAGATCTCAAGGCGTTTTACCAGAATTATCCCCGGGCCTCCCACCCCATGGGCATCCTCTCCTCCATGGTCAACGCCCTGAGGAGCTTTTATCCCGAACTGGGCACCCTGGAGGAAGAGATCACGATTACCATGACCCGGCTGCTGGCCAAGGTACGCACCATGGCCGCCATGTCCTACAAAATTTCCCGAGGCCATCGCGTGGTCTACCCCCGTCCGGATCTGACCTATTGCGAAAACTTTCTCAACATGATGTTCGACACGCCGGTGAAGCCCTACGAGCTCAACCGGGCAGCGGTCAATGCCCTGCGGGTGTTCTGGATCCTCCACGCCGATCACGAGCAGAACTGCTCCACATCGGCCGTGCGCGTGGTGGGAAGCGCCCGGGTCAACCTCTACGCCGCCATCTCCTCGGGGATTGCCGCGCTGTGGGGCCCCCTCCATGGCGGCGCCAACCAGGCGGTCATCGAAATGCTCACCGCGATCCAGGCCGACAGCGGGAACTACCTCAAAGCCATTGAACGGGCCAAGGACAGGAACGACCCGTTCCGCCTGATGGGTTTCGGGCACCGGGTGTACAAGACCTATGATCCCCGTGCCAAAATCATGAAAAAAGTATGCGATGAGCTTCTGGAATCCCTGAACATCAGTGACCCGCTCCTGGATATTGCCACGGAACTCGAGGAAGCGGCGGTAAAGGATCCTTACTTCATCGACCACCACCTCTACCCCAACATCGATTTTTACAGCGGAATCGTCCTGCGTGCCATCGGCATCCCCACCAACATGTTTACCGTGATGTTCGCCATCGGCCGGCTTCCCGGTTGGATCGCCCAGTGGAAGGAAAGTGTGGACGATCCCAAGTGGAAAATCTGCCGGCCCCGTCAGATCTACACGGGGGCCACGGAATACAATTTTGTGCCCATCCATGCAAGGGTGTAGGCACGACGCTTCGGGGCCGCTGGCCATCGCCGTGTCGGGCCAATGCCGCCTGCGGCCCTTCTTGGTTCGCCGGTACGGGCAATGATATGGCCGCAAAGAAGGAATCCATCGCCTGGCGGGCCGCCCCGCGGACAGCATGACCCTCGGGTCGATCATGGTGCGCCCGGGGGTCACCATGAAGGCGTCCTGCTTTGCCGCCGAATTGTTTTGACAGGCCGGCCGGCCATCACTTAGACTGAAATAGGGCGCCTGGCGTCAGGCCGGCTTGAGTCGCCGCGATTTTTTCGACCACCAACATTGCTTTGATGGACAGCCACCCGTTAACCGGAGGTATCGCCATGCTGGCAAAAGAGATCATGACCGAAAAACCGATTACTGTCACTCCGGACATGGAGATCTTTAAGGCCGCCAAAATCCTCCTGGACAACCGTATCAACGGCGTTCCGGTGGTGGACGACACCGGAAAACTGGTGGGAATCCTTTGCCAGAGCGACATCATCGCCCAGCAGAAAAAGCTTCCGCTGCCATCGCTGTTCTCATTTCTGGACGGTTATATCAGCCTCAATTCAATGAAGGGGCTGGAGAAGGAGGTCCGCAAAATCGCCGCCACTGCCGTCTCGGATGCCATGACACCCAACCCGGTCACCGTGGGTCCGGATTCGAGCATCGAAACCGTGGCAGCACTCATGGTCGATCATAATTTCCATACCGTCCCGGTGGTGGAAAAAGGCGTGCTGATGGGTGTGGTCGGCAAGGAGGATATCCTGCGGACCCTGATGCCCGTGGTTCATTGATGATGAAAGGAGGCCCTCATGGCAGTCAGTCAGATTGTATGCTGTACGGATTTTTCCGATCACGCTGAGATCGCTTTTGAAACGGCCCTCGACCTGGCGCAGCGATATCATGCCAAGCTTTTCGTGATCCATGTATTGCCGCCGGTGGTCAACCCCATGCTCACCGACACGGAATTGATACTGCCCGAGCATCCCGACGAAAACCTGGTGGTCAGCCTCAACGAGCGGATGCAGGATGTTTATGGCAACCGCATCCCCGATACGGTGGACGTCGAACTGGTGGTCCGGCACGGACACGTTTCCACGGAGATCATCCGCTTTATCGAGGAAACCGATGCGGACCTGGCCGTGGTGGGCGCTTTCGGCCTCAGCGGTATGGGACTGGTGTTGTTCGGCAGCGTGGCCAAGCGCATTTCCCACAAGGCGCCCTGCTCGGTCATGATCGTCCGCCATAAAAAAGCCTGACCCTGCTGATGGCGACAGCATCCGTACCATGAAAATACTGCTGGTCTACCCTTATTTTTTAGACAACCGCATCAACGAAGAGGACGTCAGTGCCGTCCCCATGGGCCTGTACTACATAGGCGCCATGCTTCGGGCCAACGGCTATGGGGTAGACCTTCTCAACGGCTACAACCTGGGCCGCGCGCCCCACCGCATCTACCAGGTGTTGGGAGACAAGCGGCCGGATGTGGTCGGGTTTTCCATCCTGCACGCCAACCGGTGGGGCGGCATCGACATCGCCCGCATGGTCAAAAAGGTCAACCCGAAGGCCTGCGTGGTATTCGGCGGCGTGGGGGCCACTTTCCTCTGGAAACATTTTCTGACCCATTTCCCGCAGGTCGACTATGTGGTTCGAGGCGAAGGCGAGGTCAGTTTTCTGGAGCTGATCCGCCACCTGGAACAAAAAAAAACCGCCCCCCCCACACACATCGACGGCATTGCCTTTCGAAAAGCGGGAACGCCTTTCAAAACAAGGGACCGGGAACCGGTGGCGGACCTGGACAGTTTGCCCATGCCTGCCGACCATTTCTCTTTTCAGCACCTGTCGCTCACACGCGGGTGTCCGGCGGGGTGCACCTTCTGCGGTTCTCCTGCTTTCTGGAAACGACGGGTGCGATTCCACAGCGCCGACTACTTCGTGACCCAGATGGCGAGGCTCCGGAAAAAAGGGATCACCTTTTTCTTCGTATCCGACGATACGTTCACCCTCAAACGGGAACTGGTGATCGCCATCTGCCGCCGGATCATCGCGGCCCATCTCGATATCGTCTGGGTGGCCATCTCACGGGTGGACTGTGTGGACGAGGAAATGCTCGGCTGGATGCGCCGGGCCGGATGCACCCAGATCAGCTACGGGGTGGAAAGCGGCAGCCGGAAAATCAGGGATCTTTACCGCAAACGCATCAGTGACGCAGCCATCTGCCGCGCCTTTGACATGACGGTTCGCTTCGGCATCATGGCCAGGGCCTATTTTATTTACGGCGCACCCGGCGAAACCGATCAGACCATCGATGAAAGCCTGGCCCTGGTTCGTCGCATCCGCCCCCTGTCGGCCATTTTCTACATCCTGGATCTGTTCCCCGGCACGGCACTGTACGACGATTTCAAGCAGCGCTCCGGCGCCACCGATGACATCTGGCTGGAACGGGTCGAGGACATGCTTTACTTTGAAACGGATGACGCAATGAGCCGCGAAGCGGTGCTTGCGTTCGGGAAACGGCTCAGAGAAGGTTATTTTGCCTCGCTTCCTGATTTTGCCGCCCGGATCGAGTTGGTGGACCAGCCGGACCTGTACCCGCTGCATGCCGATTTTCTATCCCGGCTGGCCCTGACATTCAGCCACGGCGATTTTGCCATGAATCCGCTGGTCAAAGACTGCCTGGCAACCGCCGTCATGCTGTTTGAACGATCGCTGGCCTACCATCCGGACCACCGCGCCTTCTGGGGGCTGGGTCTGGTTTACCAGCACCTTCGCCGGTTTGAGGACTCTGTGGCGATCCTGCAGCAGGGCATCGGCCATCACAAGGACAGTGTGGACCTGCACCTGGCCCTGGCCAACAGCCTGATGCGGCTGAACCGCCACCCGGAGGCACGCCTATGCCTTGATCGCTTTCCGGATCATCCCCAGGCGGTCGAACTGCTGGTCCGCTGCTGCCGGTTTATGGGTGACCGGGAAGGGGAACAGACGTGGCGGTCCCGACTGAAACGTCTCCAGCAGCGCTGACCCGTCCGGCCTGAAACCGGAATCCGGTCTTCAGCCCTCAGCCGTCAGGCTTTCCCGCAACAGCTTCCCGGCCCGGCACAGCCGGCGTGACCCGGAGAGGAACCGCAGCAGGCGGTATCCCCGGGCCCGGGCATGGCGCTGGACGGCGTTCCGGACAGGGATGAATGGGCGGCCATCAACTTTTTGACGTTGCCGCTGCCGCACCGCTCGCAATGGACGGTTGTCTCGTCGGAAAAAACCAGCATCTCGGCAACATGGCCGCAATCGGCACACAAAAAATCAAAAAGTGGCATGTTTCCCCTCCTGTTCCATCAACGCATGGCAGGGCCACGCATCAGTGTGCACACCCCCCGATCTGAACCCCGTGGTGGTGGCCGCAGACCTTTCCCGGGTCGAATACCGGCAGATTGCCGGCTTTGATCAGGCGGGCATTTTCCTCAACGGTTCCTTCAGCGGCCCGATAGACGGTAATACCGTCATTGTTGAGCTTTTTCAAGGCACCGCCGCCGATACCGCCCACCACAACGCCATCCACCTGACGCCCCCCCAGGGCGGACAGGGGATTGCAGGCGCCGTGATCGTGATCCTGATCCGGATTTTCGAAAGCTTCTATAGAGTCCGTATCCAGATCGACAAATACAAAAAAGGGCGCGGACCCGAAATGGCCGTGAACGTCACTGTCGAGGCCTTTGTTTTCTGCTACCGGAAAAGCGATTTTCATTTTGGTGCATCTCCCTCATAAAAGGTTAACCATTGCATGGCACTTGGTTGACTTCAGTTGGATAAGAGACCGGGCTTCCGGGCGGAACCGATCACCGGTCAACCGCCCCCCCGACCGCCACTACTTTGTCGACGGATTTAGTTATATAGCTCAAAATCAAGGCCGCTTCAAGGCTTAGATGGCAGGACCGGCGGTGGTTTCAGGCAACGGGCCCCGTGGGCATAAAATGGAAGATGTTGTTGCCTCTGCACCCCCTGTATGCTATATATTGAGGCAATCAATGATAATGGATCTTAAACCTGAACAAGGTCGAATGCTTCGGACCGCCCTATCCACCTTACGCCCCTTACCTGCGGCGCCATCCCCGCAACACTGCCTGGCGCCTCCCCGTAAACGGCTTTTTCCCCGGCTCATGGGTGTTGCCCGTTATTCTCGTTTCAGGACGACCCGTCCGGCAGCGGCACACGTCTTTTCATCCAGCGATCCATGGGATCCGCCGGCAACCATCCAAAATTTCCAGGAGGTGCGATGATTTCGTTTTCGCCGAGCAAACGAAAAATATTTGTACTGGACACCAACATTATCCTGCACGACAGTTCCTGCATCAACCAGTTCGACGAGCATGACATTGTCATCCCCATCGCGGTTATCGAGGAACTGGACCGGTTCAAGAAGGGAAAGGAAATTTTGAATTGCAACGCCAGGGAGTTCGCCAGGGCCCTGGATGCACTGACCGGGGACCGTATCTTCAACGGGGGGGTGCCCATCGGGCCGGGAAAAGGCAAGATCACCGTCTGCCTGGACCGGGAATTCCACGACAAGCTCAAGACCAACTTCTCTCCGGACAAGCCGGATCACCATATTCTCAACGCCGCCTACCACATCGCCTGTGAACAGGCTTTTGACCGGGTGTTGCTGGTCACCAAGGACGTCAACCTGCGCATGAAAGCCAAATCCATCGGCCTGATGGCCCAGGATTACAGCACGGATCGGGTCCAGGCCCCGGCGGATATCTACAAAGGCACCCGCGTGGTGGAAAACCTGCCCGCCGCGGTTATCGAGCAGCTCTATGCCAAGCCCTACGAAATGGACGCCGCCGGCCTGGATCTGGCGGCGCCCCTGCTGGCCAACGAATACCTGGTGATGAAAAACGGCAGCACGTCCGCACTGGGAGTCTTTCTCCCCCAGACCCGGTCGATCCGTCGCATCGACACCCGGGTCTGCTACGGCATTCGTCCCCGCAATGCCGAGCAGTGCTTTGCCCTGGATGCGCTGACCAGCCAGGAGGTGCCCCTGGTGACCATTACCGGCAAGGCCGGCACGGGAAAAACCCTGCTGGCCCTGGCCGCCGCCCTCGAAAAGCGACGCAACTACCGGCAGATCTTTATCTCGCGCCCGTCGGTACCGCTCAGCAACAAGGATATCGGCTTCCTGCCCGGAGACATCCAGTCCAAGCTGGACCCGTATATGCAGCCCCTGTATGACAACCTGTCGGTGATCGAAAACAGCCGGAACGGAAAAAACGGGAATGGCAACGGGCGCGGGCGCCGGGTGAAGGAACTGCTGGATGAAGAGAAGATCGTCATCACCCCCCTGTCCTATATTCGCGGCAGAAGCATCGTCAAGGTCTTCTTCATCGTGGACGAGGCCCAGAACCTCACCCCCCATGAGGTAAAAACCATCATCACCCGGGCCGGCGAAGGCACCAAGATTGTCTTTACCGGAGACATCTACCAGATTGACCACCCTTATCTTGACAGCCAGAGCAACGGCTTGAGCTACCTCATCGAAAAAATGAAAGGCCAGGCCCTCTACACCCACATCAACCTGGAAAAAGGGGAGCGCAGCGAACTTTCGGACCTGGCCATCAGCCTGCTTTGATCGACCGGGGATCCACGGCCTTGCTGATCCATGTTCAAATCTCAGGGGATGGCAAAAGGCCGGGGGCCGGGCTGGCATCGAGCCCCTCGAGGTATCTGGGGGCCAGGGTTTCGACCCGGTAGGCGTTGGCCCGAATGAGGCTTTGCCGCCGCATGGTTTCCTGCACGACGGGATCGATCAGCACCTCCAGGATGCTGTCGGCAATTTCCCGGACATCGCCGACCCCCACCAGCTTTCCAAAAGCCCCGTTTCCAAGGATTTCGGCAGGCCCGCCGGGACTGTCGGTACAAATCACCGGGAGGCCGCAGGCCATGGCCTCGACAATCACGTTGCCAAAGCCTTCATACCGGGAACACAGCACAAACACGCTGGCCTGGGGATCTGCCCCGAAGGGGTTGGCCAGCCACCCGGTAAACAGGACGTCCCCGGCGACCTTCAACCGGCCCGCGAGCCTTTCCAGCTGTTTGCGCAAGGGCCCCTCTCCGATGATCACCAACCGGGCATCCAGGGCCAACCTGACAATTGCGAATGCCCGCAACAGGGAGGGGAAATCCTTTTGTTCGACGAGACGGCCCTCGCTGATGATGACCCGTTTGTCCTGCGGGATGGGCAATGTCGGCCCTTTTGATCCATCGATTACCCGGTGATCGATAAAATTGTGGATCACCACCATCCTGCAGGAATCGACACCCACCCGTTCCAGGCTGGTCTTTACGTCTTTCGAGATGGCGATGATGCGGTCGGCCATGGGGTATGGGTTTTTAATCAACCAGAGCATGATCCGGCCCTTCAACCCGGCGTTGCCATACAGCCCCTGGGTAATGTTGCGGTGGGAGATACGGTTATTTCGTGCCCCCGCGAGGCCAGGTGGCTGGACAGCAGCTGGACGATCCGTTCCGCCCCCCCGCCTTTCAACGATGTGCTGAAAAGCAAAATTTTCATTTCAACAATCCACGCCTACAGCAATGATTTTCCGCCGGGCCTCAGCCGCATCAGGGTCGCTTTCACCAGGACGCCCTCGGGCCCCCGGTAAAAGAAACCGGCCGGAATGATGATGGCCGCAAAAACGAATGGTTTTAAATAGATGAAAAAGGACCAGTGATATGCCGGCCGGCCTGCACAATCAAGAAGGCGGCCAGCAACGAAGCGGAAGGCATCCACAGCGACCAGGCCAGTACCCGTTTCCACATCCGGGACAGGCCGATCTGCCGGAGTGCCGCAATGCCGCAGAACAGGACCGCCCAATAGCTGACCGAACTCGCCGCCGCGATTCCGAAGCCCCCCAGTCCAGAACAAAAAGAAACATATAGTTGCCCAGGATATTGACCAGCATCCCGATCACCTTGCGCCACACCAAAAGATTGATCTTCCCCTGGGCCTGGAAGATCTGCTCAAGGGGGCCGAGGATGATCATCAGGAACAGGGCCCAGGAAAAGCCGGCCAGCGCCCGGTAGACCAGGATCGTATCGTCGCTGGAAAACACCCCCCTTTCCAGCAGGACCGGAACGACATCCTTGCCCATCAGGATCAGGAAGATGCTTGCGGGAAGGGCCACAAAAACGGACAACGAAAAAAGATCGTTGTAGACCCTGTTTTTTTTTCCAGGGCGTCGTCCAATTCGGAGAAAATCGTAAGAAACGTCCCCCGCATGTTGAGCAGGCCGACCAGTAGAAAGGAGAACATCCGGCCATAGGCCAGGGCCCCCAGATTGCCCTTGGGCAAAAAGGAAACAAACCACCTGTCGGACAGGATGAGCAAGTAGTGGAAAAACTGGAGGGACAGCAGTCCGGGCCACCCAAAGGACTTTTGCCCTGCGGCTTTCGGTAAGAGTGCGACACCCCATTAATGGCGACCGCCCCGATCGAACGTTCTCACGGATGGCATCCGGGGCGGTTTCGGCATCCATCGGATTGCTGTTGTAAACCCGGCGAGTCAACAGGCGTGGTTTTGTCTTTCCGGAAGTGATCCGGCATCCGGGAAATACCGGGTGCCGGCTTCCGCCCGAGTGACGGATGATTGGAGTATTTATTTGTCGCAGTGATACCAACCTCGGATAAAGGCGGTGCGATTGATCTACTACCTGGTCACCAAACCGTTTTCGAACACGATCCGGTCGTTTCTGGCCACATGGGGAAAGGCACTCAAACCCAGGGTCCGGGTCATCCCTTACCACAAGGCCTTCAGGCAAAGGCACTTTTCTCCCGGCACGTATATTTTCTCAGATATAGAGCGGCTGTCGGTCCGTGAGACGGGATATGCCGCATCCATTCACGATGCGCTCACCGCCCGGTGGGGAAACCGGTTTAGGCTCCTGAACCATCCCACCCGGTCCATGAAACGGTACGAACTGCTGCGGACGCTCTACAATGCCGGTATCAATTCACACAATGTCTTCCGGGTCACCGAAGGACGACTGCCGGAGAGGTATCCTGTTTTTATCCGCGGTGCGGATGACCACGGGGGGGCGGCCACGGCACTGATCCATTCCGAAGCCGAATTGCGCAACGAAATCGACCTATTGGATCGGCGCGGCATCAGCAGGGAAGACAAAATCATCGTCGAATTCTGCGACACGGCCGACAGCTCGGGTATTTACCGTAAATATTCGGCCTTGAATATCGATGGGACCATCATTCCAAGGCATGTCTGTTCCAGCAGGGAATGGCAGGTCAAGTTTCCCGACCTCTCAAGCCCTGAGCTGATCCGGGAAGAACTGGATTTTATCTCCCACAACGGCCATCGGGCCGAACTGAAGCGGATATTCGCCCTGGCCGGCATCCGCTATGGGCGTATCGATTATGGCATGCGAAACGGCAGCATCCGGGTGTGGGAAATCAATACCTACCCGAGGATCGCCAGCTTTGTCAGCGCCGAGAATCCCGCCAGGGAGCGGACGCACAACCGCTTTATCGAAAAAATCAGGCAGGCCTTTGAAACCCTGGACAATTGCAGCGCAGCGGATGCGGGCAGAACAAAAAATCCGGTCAGAAAAGAGTTATATCGCCACAAGGCATTGGACCACGCCAAATACATCGGAGAGTCCATCCTCTTTCTGCTTCCACTTCCCCCCCGTCATAACGGGTTGATCCGGTCGAAACTGGTCGCCATTAAGGACCGGATAGTGAATTCTCAATAGATCCCGGCCATCCCAACCAGAGATTTCCATATACCGGAACAGGCCAACCGCATATGCTGAAAAAAATAAAAAAACTCTGGACGCTGAACCAAAAGGTTCGCTTCATGAAGTATTTGCGCGGCCGGATTGAACGGCTCCAATGGCGGAAGCTGAAGGCCATCATCGCCCATGCCCACGCCACGGTACCCTATTACCGCGACCTGTTTTCCCGCCACCACCTCAAGCCGGAGGACATCCGCTGCTTTCAGGATTTAAAAAAGATACCCCTGACCTCAAAAAAAGATATTGTGTCCCTGGACCGCAGCCGGATCACATCGGATGCCGTCGCACCCGATGACCGGTATGAAATGCGCACCAGCGGCAGCACCGGGGAGCCGTTCAGGTTTTTCCTGGACACGGCCTACGGTAAACAGGTCGGTCTGGACTGTATTCGCTCCAAACGCCTCCACGGGTTGCGCCCGACGGACAAAATCCTGCGGGTCGGCGGAGATGGCCCATGATTTCATGCGCGACAAGGTCTCCGAAGCGTTCCGGGCCCGGGTGATCGACCGGTATGCCACGGCCGAACTGGGAGTCGTTGCGGACAGCTGCGAACAGGGGGGCGGGCACCATATTTTTGAAGACAGCGTATATGCCGAATTTCCGGAGGTGGACGGAGTCACCTGCTTCGTGGGCACCAACCTGGACAACTATGCCACCCCTTTTATCCGCTACCATACGTTCGATGCCTGCAAGCCCTGGCCGGATGCCCCTGGAAGCCTCCGGCAAGATGCGGATCGTAAGATCCAATCTGAAAGGCCGCATCAACCATGAGAATTGAAAACCTGAGAAAAGAGTCCGGGGGCGACCGGCCGCGGGTATGCGCCGAAATCGTCTGGGAAGAGGCCGACCGGCCGGAACGCGACCTGTTTTTCGAGACCACCGCCCCGCCGGCCCATTGCCATCGAGTCCACCCGGGGGGATGCCCACCGCCGGCCCGCGATGGCGCCCCGGGCGGCATCCTTCTTGTCCGGCGGGATCGATTCCCTGGCCACGCTGCGGGACAAACGGATGAATTTTACGCCGGATCATCCCCGATGGATCCAGGACTGCCTGGTCCTGCACGGCTTTGACATCGGCGGCCGTGAAAACGGTGAGACGGAGTATCCCGTCTTCGACCGCACCGTGCAGCACCTGTCCACCGTGGCGAGCCAGGCGGGAGTATCGCTCATCCCGGTGTATACCAACGCACGGTTTCTGGATGACGACCGTCGGCGATTTACCCTCGAATACCATGGTGCCGTTCTTGCGGCAGCCGGCCATGCGTTCTCCAGGCGATTGACATCCGTGGCCATCAGTGCGTCCAAAACCTTTGAGGATGCGATTCCCTGGGTCCGATCCGCGGCTCGACGCCCATTTCAGCAGCACCGGCCTGCAGGTGCTGCACACCGGCTTTCAGTATTCACGGCTGGAGAAGGTAATAATGGTGGCGCAATGGCCCGCCGGCCTGGCCAATGTCCGGGTCTGCATCCGCAACCCGGTGGACCGGGTCAACTGCGGTCGGTGTCAAAAATGCATCCGGACGATGCTGGCGTTCTATGCCATCGGCAGGCTCCCGGAGGCCGTCACCTTTCCGGGAAGCGATATCCGGGCAGAACAGGTCCGGAGGCTCCGGTGGGGATTCTTCAGGTTCCACGCCCACTATCTGGTCGAGCTTTAGCCCTATCTGAGAAAAATGGGTCGGGATGACCTGGTGCGCGTGATTGAAAAACGGCGTCGCCAGTACACCCTTTTCTATGCAGGGGCCGAACGGCTGGGGCTGGTCGAACTCGCCAAAAATGTCGACCGCCGTTATTTAAAATCAATGATAACCGGTTGGCTGGGCAGGCTTTTTTAGTCGCCCATGGTCCGGAGACGCGCCGCCCTCTCCCAGATCCCGTATCGAAGCCGGTCGACACGGGCCTTCCCCTGAGGGTAATAAGTGTGCCCGACGGCGCCCTTGAACGCCCCCCTGGTGATGGGCCGGCCGGGACACACGTCCCGACACCACAATATCATGAGATCAGACCATGATACGCCCTGGCCATGTTTTTTGTGCAGCCATGGGGTGAAATGCCAGGCCCAGACAGGAAACGCCCCGCTGTTGACCACCGGCCAGCAACCCGTTATTTTATGGTTTGGGTTCCCGGTTTCACCATTTACGGATAAAGGCCTGTCATGAACTGTCCCCAGTGCGGCTGCGAACAAGCGGACGGCGGCAGCGAGTGCCCCCGCTGCGGCATTGTTTTTGCGAAGTGGCGCCAGCGGTGGACGTCGCCCCGTCCAGGAAGTGCGGCCGTACGGGAGGCCGCAGACGATACAGACAGGGAACCCGGTTTCTGGGAAACCCTGCTGTTTCACACGCCGGCCGAAGTCAACCCGATCCCATGGGGCGCCCGCTTGTTTCTGCTGGCCGTTCTCACCCTGTGGGGCGTTAAATTCATCTTCTCTCCCATCGACGCGCAGGCCACCCTGAGTTCCCTGTGGCACCTGATCAATCTGCCCTTTCACGAAGCGGGCCACATCTTTTTCCGCCCCTTCGGCCCGGTGATGACCAGTCTCGGCGGCAGCCTGATGCAGCTGCTCATGCCCGCCATCTGCCTGGTGGTGTTTCTGATCAAAACGCGGGACCCTTTTGCCGGATCCTTTTCCCTGTGGTGGATGGGGCAGAATTTTATCGACCTGGCCCCGTACATCGACGACGCGCGTTCGCTGAGCATGCCCCTTTTGGGGGGCAATGTCGGCAGGCACAGCCCCTACGGGTTTCACGACTGGGAGTTCATTCTCAGGGAAACCGGCCTGATCCGTTTCGATCACACCATCGCGCGCCTGTCCCACGGAGCCGGTGCGCTGTTGATGGCATCGGCCGTTGCCTGGGGAGCCTTCCTGCTCGTCAGGCAATATGGTATGCTGCAGCGTCGACCGCGATAACGACCGGCGGGTAACCCATAGGACCGTGTGAGGAGCAATGACCCCGAATTCAGACCTTACCGAAACAGCCGATCGGGTGGAGGCCGCCATTACCATGATGTCCCCCCTGCCCTTTGCCGCCGACCCGCTGCCGGGCATCGGCGGCACCATCAAGGCGGCCCCGGAGCACTTTGTGGTCGAGGAAGTACTGCCTTACGCCGCCTGCGGTGAAGGGGAGCATGTCTACGTCTCTTTCCGGCGAACCGGCTGGAACACTGCCGATGCCGCCCGCATCATGCAGAAACGCCTGGGCCTGGCACCGTCTGACGTGGGCTGGGGCGGCCGCAAGGACAAGACGGCGGTGGTCGTGCAGACCCTCTCCTTTCGCTGCGGTGTCAAGCATCCCCTGTCAGAAGTGAAGGATGCGCTGGCCGGCCTGCCCTTCGACATTCTTGCCATCGACCGCCATCTCAACAAGATCAAAACCGGCCACGTGGCCGCCAACCGCTTCACGGTCGTCGTCAGCGACCCCGTATCCGATGCGCTGCCCCGGGCACTGGCCATTGCCGACCGGCTCAAGCAGACCGGCGTGCCCAATTTTTACGGTCCCCAGCGATTCGGCCGCGACCTGCAGAACATCCACAGGGGGTTTGCTCTTTTCTCACCGGGGAAAAAGAGACCCAGGGACACGTTCATGGTGTCGGTGGTCCAGTCGGCGCTGTTCAACATCTGGCTTAAAAAACGCATGGAAACCGGCGACTACCGGCGGCTGCTGGCCGGAGACATCGTTAAGAAGACCGACACGGGAGGCATGTTCATTGTCGATGATCCGGTCATCGAAGGGCCACGATTCGCTGCCGGCGAGATTGTCTACACCGGACCCATTTACGGATTCAAAATGAAAGCGGCCCTGAATGCCGCCGGTGAACGGGAGGCGACGTTTCTCGATCGGTTCCATCTCACCCCGGACGATTTCCGGCGGCTGCGCGCACCCGGATCGCGACGCGAAGCCATCCTGCATATGACGGACCTGGAAATCACCGAGGTGGACGACGGTCTTTGTTTTTCCTTCACGCTTCCGTCCGGGGCATACGCCACCACGGTCCTGCGTGAATTCACCAGGCAGGTATAGCGGATGGCCATCGATACCGGCCCGCAACCCCCACGAGGACACCATGCAACGACGACTGATCAGTTCAGGATCCCCATTTGAAAAACCCATCGGTTTTTCCCGTGCCGTACGGGTGGGAAACACGATCGCCGTCTCGGGGACGGCTCCCATTGCCCCCGGCGGCGGCACCGCCTATCCGGGAGACCTCTACCGCCAGACCCTGACCTGCATCGAGATCATCAAGGATGCCATCGAAAAAGCCGGCGGCGGCCTGGAGGATGTCATCCGCACCCGCATCATGCTGGTCGACATCACCCGCTGGCAGGAGGCGGCCAGTGCCCATGGTAAATTCTTCGGTGACATCCGCCCGGCCAGCACATTCGTGGAGGTCAGCCGCTTCATCGATGCGGACTGGCTGGTGGAGATGGAGGCGGATTGCGTGGTGGCATGACAGGCTGCCGCCCCCTTGAACCCGCATCTCTTCTGTCATACACTGGTCAGCATCATAAACAGATCCGACAACCCGCGGGGAACACGAATCACCATGCCCGACCCCATCGACACCTACCGGCAGCTGCGGCTGGAGCGCTGCAGGCGCGCCCTGGTGAAAAACAAATTCGAGGTCTTCATGGCTTCTGATGTCCAGGATGCGGGGACCCTCTTCCGGGAACGGATCCTTGCTCCGCTGGAGGTCAACGTCGCCTCCTGGGGCGACTCCATGACCCTGCAGGCCACTGGTGTCCTTGATACCATCCGGGTTGATCCCGGCATTCGGATGATCGAAACCTTCGATACGACGATTTCGCAGGAAGAACGCCTGGAACGACGGCGGCAGGCCCTGCTGAGCGACCTGTTTTTATCGGGATCCAACGCGGTCACGGAAACCGGCCTGCTGGTGAACCTGGACATGGTCGGCAACCGGGTCGCCGGCATCACCTTCGGCCCTAAAACCGTGGTCCTGTTCATCGGCCGCAATAAAATCGTGCCGACCCTCGACGACGCCATGGCACGCGTCAGGAATATCGCCGCCCCGGCCAATGCCATCCGGCATCCGGGCCTGAAAACCCCGTGCACCAAAACCGCGCTGTGTACCGACTGCAGCAGCCCGGACCGCATCTGCAACACCTGGTGTATAACGGAAAAGTCCTTCCCCGCGGGACGGATCAAAATCATCCTCATCAACCAGGATCTGGGATTATGAAAATGATGGCCGTTGGGAGACGATGGACGATAGGTAACCTGCTGATCGTCATGGCAATGACGGCCGTTCCCTTTCTGGGTCCGGCCGAACCGGAGGCGGCCAATTTTGAAATCCAGCGGCGGCAAATGGTGGCCCACCAGCTTGCCGCCCGGGACATCGTGGATCAGCCCGTTTTAAGGGCCATGCAGGCCGTCCCCCGTCATCTGTTCGTGCCGGAGGCCCTGCGGCACCACGCTTACCGGGACACGCCGCTGCCCATCGGCCACGGGCAGACGATTTCCCAGCCCTATATCGTGGCATTGATGTCCCAGTTGCTGTCCATGGAACCCGGCTGGCGCATCCTGGAGATCGGCACCGGGTCCGGTTACCAGGCGGCGGTGCTGGCCGAGATGGATGCCGACGTCTTTACCATCGAGATCGTTCCCGAGCTGGGCCGGCAAGCACAAAAAACGTTGAAAGCAACGGGATATACCGGCATTCGCGTAAAAATCGGTGACGGCTATCAGGGATGGCCCGACCATGCCCCCTTTGACGCCATCATCGTCACCTGCTCGCCCACGCGCATTCCGCAGCCTCTTGAAAGCCAGCTCGCCGAAGGAGGCCGCATGGTCATCCCCGTGGGGGAAGCGGGCCATCAACAGCTGCTGCTGCTGACCAAACAGCACGGTGAGATCAGAAAGGAAAAAATCGTGGATGTTCGCTTCGTGCCCATGGTGGACCGGCAGGGAAAGACCTATTGATTTTTTCTCGGCAGTCATTCGGCTGCGCCCTGCGCCGCATGGAAAGGAAATATGAGCGGATTCTTCTTTTCACATGGCCATTGCTTATGCATCCATGAAAACCCACATCTTATTTCCGATACATTTTATCGACAACCAGGCGGGCGCGTAGTAGCTTGTAACAGTCCTTAATTCCGTCTAATTTTAGACTGCCCGTTTTTTTCCCACGGCAAGCAGATCCCCAAGTTGTGAGGTGTGATGGTTCATGCATCCGTTGCGGCGGACCAGGTTTTTCGTAAAGGCATAAAGGGAACCCATGGGTGAAAGTCAAATCTGTCATCAAAAAGGTGTTTAATGGCTTGTCTGTGTGAACAAATCGCTGGTGGTGACATTGCCCTGTCCCCAACCTGCATCGGCCACCTGTGGATATTCCAGAACCTCGAGGCAGAGGAAATTGAAGCGCTCAGTCGAGAGGCGCTGCGGAAAAAATCGACCACTGGCCAAGCGCTGTTTCTGCAGGGAGACCCTGCCGACGAAATGTTTCTGATCAAAGGCGGGCGGATCAAGCTTTCCAAGGTGCTGGAAGACGGCACCGAACTGACGCTTGATATCCGCAAGGCCGGTGACTTTGTCGGTGAAAACTTGTTTTCGGAAGAAGGCCAATACCCGGTCAGTGCCTACTGTCTGGAAGACACCCTGACCTGCGGTTTCAGCCGCAGCCAGTTTGAACAGCTGGTCCTTCTGCACCCGAAGGTCGGATTGCAGATCATAAAGAACCTCAGCGAAAGAATCACCTGGTTGACCATGCGGGTGGGAAGCCTGGCCGTCACCAATATTGAAGATCGACTTTACGGCGTGCTCACCCATGTCGCCAGGGAGCATGGAACGGTCAGCCCGCAAGGAACCGTTATCCAGTTCCCGTTGACGCATGAAGACTTGAGTTTTTTAACCGGAGCCCATCGGGTCAGCATTACCCGCGCCATGAAAGCGCTGAAGCAAGCCGGCAAGATTATCCACGAGGACAAAAGGCTTGTCCTGCCGCTGTTGAAGACAGCGTAATTGACACTCCCCTTCCAGACCGATCGGCTGTGGAAATTCATCCGGGCCATCCCATTAACTGAAATCGCCGCCTTTTCCGTCCGCAGTTCTTCTGAACCGATTCGTTTTTTCCAATCATGTAACAGTTGCTACAGAAAATCTGCCAAAACAACCTTACCGTACCAATACGTCCACGAACGATCAGCAAAGAAGGATTACCCATGCGACCTCAGATTTTAGGAATTTGAAAGTCAACAAATCATCGAAAAAGGCCAACCACCTGACGTAGTGTTGGCCTTTCCGATTTTTTGTCAACCTATTGGTAACCCTTCAGCAGTGCCAAGGGTTAAGGGTGTGTACGTGCCGGCAATAAGGATAAAGATCGCGGAATGCTCGATGATTCGAAAACAGCTTTTAACCTTCCCGAATCGCCACGCATGGTAGACCGTTGAGGCAAGATAAAGAAGAATCATGGAGGAGGCAAAAATACTCGTACCGACAATGAATCCGGCATCCCCGTGCCTTGCTGCATGCATGACGAGAAATGGCGTTCCGACCAGCGCACCAATTAGCCCTGCGCCGTGACTGATACTGTTGGCGATTTCTTCGCCCTGCGACTGATCACGATTCGGGTTTGAAATGACTGCGTGCACGTCAGTTCCATGGCCCCCAGTGACCATATTCGCCAATCAGGGTGATCGCTTCCTGTGCCGTATAAGTGCGAACATTGATTATTTTGTTCTTTTTGTAGTAGTCGTCTTTAGAAAACAAAATTTTATGTCCTTCGCTCAATTCGTAGACGAAGTCTATCTCTTCAATCCACGCATGGTTCACCGGCACATCTTGCGACAACGTGGCCACATTCCCGTGCACCAGACGGTAGTCATCCGGCCCATCCGTGAAATGCGGTATTTGAATGAACTCCGCTGAAGCTCTGAAACAAGAAAATTGCTGCTTGGATTTATCATCTGGGAGGATCGAGTTTGAGACTGACATGCTGATTCCTGTTCTTTAGCTTACAATCCACAGTGGTTTTGATTTTTATTGCGAAGCTGGGGAGCAATTCCCCATAGCTCGCGACGATCAAATGGATTGGTCCTTTGTTGATACGCGCTCTGCTTGCGTCGGGCAGATAATTGAATACATCGGCAGGGCTCCGATTAAAACTATGATAATCATCCTATCTGTATTTAGCCAATTTTTAATTCGCAGTCTGCCGAGAACGAACCAATTAGATTTGTATCGGATCTAAAGGGAAAATCGGTCTCGGTACATTGCGATAGGGCAATCGGTTGTAACGTGGGGTGCAAAGTGCGCCGCTGTCACAAACAATCACTTGTCCTGCAATCGGCTCGAACGCAGCACGGAAGTGTTGCATCGATTTTAACGCGACGACACGCTTGTTCTGCGGGTCGATATCAAACGCTTTAAATTGCTGCAAATCTAATATTTGGCGGGCAATGGTGACCACCAATATTTCAATATCGTCGACGCGTAGAACAGCACTGGGGCCGAAACTGCCCCTGAGCCCATGAATCATTGAACCGTCACCGGTGAAATACCCGTCACTGATAGAGACGAGTTCACCCTCCACGTAGAGTGGCCCACCACCGAAGCTTGGATCGGTTTTACCGCCCAGCTCAATGTGAACCCGTTCACTAATATCAGCAGTATGCAAAGCCTTCGCTACCGCGCCATCCACCATCGGACCAAAACAGGCATTCCTAACACCCGCCTCGAGCAATGCACGCAATAGCTCGGTTGAGTCACCATAGCCACCGGCACCGGGATTATCCGCATAGTCAGCAATTACCAGCGGTCCTTCGTTAGCCACATATGTAGCTGCAATATCTGCAGTCTCTTCAACGCTGAGATAGTCGTTCAGCACCTCAAAGCGTCTGTTCCAGATGTCATCAGCAATCGTTTCGGCGAAAGCAGTGTGTGCGGAAAAATCGCCTTGACCTGTGACCAGCACTGTTGGGCCAATCCTTGCGACATCTGCACTTGCGAAACCAGCATTAATGCTCACGGCGAATACGTCCGCTTCCTCCTCGTACGCCCGTGCTGATGCTATGCGCTCGATCATCGGGCCGATGTCGGTGCGGCCACCATTGACTTCTTCCAGCATAGGTCGACTCACAAGGATCGTGTGGGGTTGAATCTCACCGGCCATCGTCCTTTGTAAAATTTCGCCGGCATGGCGGCCGGTGTCGCGCATATCGATATGTGGATAGGTTTTGAACGATACCATGATGTCAGCGAGCGCGCACATCTTATTGCTGACATTCGCATGTGGATCAAGCGTGATGGCAATTGGCATCTTCTCGCCCACCACGTTGCGGATGCGCGAAAGAAACTCTCCTTCGCCATCTTCACAGAAATCAAGGTCCATGGCGCCATGCAATCCGAAAAGAAGTCCGTCGAAAGCGTGCTGCTTGATGACGGAAATGATTGGATCGCAGAGCCAATTAAAGGTTTTTCGCCTAACCTTACCGCTTGGGCCCGCGGCTGCACTGAGCACATGGTTGACGTTCCAGCCATGCACTCGACCGGCATCGAGAAAGCCAGCAAGTTCGGTATTTGCTTGGCCACGCTCAGCGATGGCTTCGGCGCCCATCAGAACATAACGGTTTCTAAATGCCTGTTCATCAGTTTCCTGGAGACTGAAGGAATTGGTTTCATGGGACATTTCGGCAGTCAGGACCTTGAACGGCATTGTACAATCCCTTAATATTTAATTAATCGATTGAGTTGACGCAAAATTTGTTCACCTATCATATCTCGCAGATAAAACCTTCAAATAAATTAAGACGGACGTCTGTTTCTGCGGTTTTCAAACAGTACGAGGCCCTTGTAAATAAGTTTGCCCTTGCTTTTTCTTGAAATATAGATACAATATTTGTATCTGCAAAAAAGGAAGGTTCAATATTTGTCTGTGTTTCTGGAGTGAAGTCGACAAGCGGAGTATAGTTTGCCAAGAGTGACAATAACACGTGATACGTTCCTCGAAGACAATCAGGGCCGAAGGTTTTCAGATGTTGTGAACGATCCGGATCAACCTTTTGACGCAGTACTGGCGTTTTTTAATGATGCCAACAGGCAACGCCGGATGGAAGAGTCTGAGATTCACCACGACAGACCGCCTTTGTCTGGTGTCGTTCGGGAGCTTGAATCTCATCCAGCCATCGATCGGTGTTTGGCAGATACACACACTCAACGGAGTAAACGCTTACGACAGGCTGTTGGTGTGGTCATTCGAATGATCATGCAGGCCAGAGGCTGGCGGAAGACTGGCCGGAAAGGGTCGCTGGGGGTCAGGAGCACCAATAATGGATTGGCCCCCAATCACAATACGGGCGGACTCGCATTCTGGTTCATCCGTGCCGAGCGCTATGAGCGTGCTGAGGGGATGCCGTTTAAATCAGTGCGTGAGCGATGCCAGAAACTTTAGCCCATCGGACATGGCAGTCGCAAAGCGCATGGTGGGTGCAAATTCATAAGGAAATTCGAATATTGCCGAACAGCACCGTGTCGTGGACAAAACGCAAGACAGACCCAATAAAGGTGGCGCTATCAGACAAGTAGCAAAAAGCTCACATGATGGGCGATCCAGATAAATCAAAACCGTTCTTCTGACCGATACCTTCCTTGCATGGCTGCATGAGCGGGTCGCCAGTTATTTTCAATTTTTCAATACTATTTACAATTACTAACCAGGTGGAAGCCTGAAAAAAATGGTGGCTGCCTGAAACCCATTTGTCCATGTTGGGTGTGCCGGATGGGCACCCGGATCAAGATGAACGGCTTGTTCCGAGCGCACTTGGCCTCAATGGGAATGATGCGTATGCGAAATTTCCGCTTAGAATTGACACCGTAGGCTTAGAAAAAATTAGTCTATTTTAAAAATTTATATAAACTTCAGGAATATATAAAAAGGAGTATAGATAATGGCGATCGCGAATGAAACGGCCTTGGTTTACTGTGAAAATCAATTTGGATTAGTTGACGGAAAAACGGCTTCCGGGCTGGTTAGACACTCTGAAACCTATACCGTTGTCGGAGTAATTGACAGTTCTTTAGCCGGAAAGGATGCCGGGGAAGAATTAGGGGGAGAAAAAAATGGTATCCCCATTTTTTCCAATTTAAAGGATGCATTGAGTAAACTTTCTGGAGTCCCAGATTGTTATATATATGGGAAAGCTCCGTTAGAAGCATCTATATCAATGGATGAAAGGGCTTTGATATTAGAAGCCATGGAAAATGGAATGGACATCATTAACGGTCTGCATCAGTTCTTTTCTGAAGATCGAGAGTTTATCCATATGGCGGCCCGCAACGCAGTCCAGATAAAAGACATCAGAAAGCCGCCGCAATTAAAAGATTTGCATGTATTCACGGGAAAAAGATCGGAAGTAACTGCTCCTGTGATCGCCGTATTGGGTACTGATTGTGCCTGCGGAAAAAGGACTACCGCAGTTGAACTCAACAAGGCCTTGAACAGTCTCGGAATAAATTCGGTATTGGTTGCCACAGGCCAAAGTGGCTTGATGCAGGGGGCGATGTACGGCATAGCAATCGATGCGCTTGTTTCCCAGTTTGTGGTCGGTGAAATAGAAAATGCCGTTGTTCAAGCATTTAAAATCGAAAAACCCGATATCATTTTAGTGGAGGGGCAGAGTGCCGTCAGCCATCCCGCCTTTATGGGCTCTCTTGGTATATTGAAAGGCAGCAATCCCGATGGCGTTATCCTCCAACATCCACCCGCCAGGAAAAAAAGGTGTGATTTTCCCAATTTGAAGATGCCTACTGTTGAGAGTGAAATTAAACTGATAGAAGCGATTTCTCAAGCGGAAGTAATGGCTATCGCATTAAACCATGAAGACCTTTCAGACAAGGAAGTAACAGACATCATAGCAATTTATGAAAAAAAGTTCCACTTAGCGACAACAGATGTACTAAGCCATGGATGTCAAAAACTCGTTCACGCCTTAAGCCATCATTTTCCAGAACTGAGGCGAACAATCAAACAAAAGAGATGTATAAAAACCCATGCAATGGCAGCGTAAGAGTTGTAACCAATAGAAATAAAATATGAAAATATTCTTGCCCAGAATTGAAATATCACTGCCACAAATACGGGATAATGCCCGGATGCTATCCGAACTTTATGGGAAAAAAGGTATTTCCATAATGGGAGTTTCCAAAGCGGTGCTTGGAGAACCTTCTATTGTCAGGGCCATGATTCAAGGTGGTGCCAGATTTATTGCCGACTCACGCATTGAAAACATAGAAAAGATGAAAGCGGCAGGGATTACAACTCAATTTGTTCTATTGCGAACACCGTTAAGTCAGGCCGAATCCGTGGTTCGAAGTGCAGACATTAGCTTAAATACTGAGATTGAGACACTTAAAAAGCTATCCTATTATGCAAAAGCAGGTAACAAAAACCATCAGGTAATTGTGATGGTCGAGTTGGGCGATTTGCGTGAAGGCGTACTTCCTCTCGATTTGTCTGAGTTTATCCGGCAGGCTATTTCTTTATCCCATATAAAAATCGTTGGTATTGGATGCAATTTGGCTTGTTACGGTGGTGTGAAACCTGCTGATAAAAACATGCATGAGCTATCTGAACTTTTTGATATCATAGAAAATGAATTCCATCTTGGTTTAACAATTATTTCGGGTGGCAACTCGGCAAATTATGAGTGGTATAGATCTACCCAAGATGTAGGAAAAATAAACAATTTTCGACTGGGTGAATCAATCCTTTTAGGCCTTGAAACGGTGAACCGAAAAACAATCCCAGGATTGCACACAGACGCTTTCAAGCTCGTTGCCGAAGTTATCGAGTCCAAGAAAAAGCCATCTTTTCCATTTGGAGATATCGGTCAAGATGCTTTTGGAAATGTCCCCGTTTTCCAAGATAAGGGAATTCACCAGCGGGTGATCATTGCGCTGGGAAAACAGGACATCTTGGTATCCAGCTTAAAATCGAATAACAGTTTAGAGATATTGGGTTCCAGCAGTGATCACATTATTCTTAACAGCAAAAACAACAACCTAAAGGTCGGGGATGAGGTCAACTTTAGTCTGGATTACGGCGGTCTTCTCGCAGCAATGACATCCCCTTTCATAAAAAAGCATTTTATAAGTAGTGTTCATCCAGAAATAGGAAAATTTGGTCGAGATCAAGGCGCGCGAAAAATTTTACCGCAGGCATATGGATGATATTCCGAGGATAAAATTTTGAGCGCAACGCAGATATCGGACAAATTGGCCATTTATGGATGGGCACCAAGTAGAAATGACCACCTGCCGGCTGAATATCCCCGCCGTAAAGCGGACCGGGGAATTTCTACTTGTTTAGCAAATTAAAAAAGTAACTATTACTTGACTAAAAATGTCGACTTGCTTGGTGCAGTGTTCCAATTTGTGTGAGCGAATGCACGCTGTTTCCTTCAATGAAAAGAAGAAGCCGTCATCGCTGCCGAGAGCATCCAATCCATGGAAGTGCCCCCTATAAAAGTCCAAAAAGGCTGGGAAATGAATTTTGGCAAGTACTGAGCACGCATTATTATGGCAGCGTTAACATTGGCCTTGCCACTTTCTAATAACAACGCGATACGAGAATTTCACTTGCGGGCCTCAATTTGGCCGGTTTTATGATTTCTTTAAAAACTGTTAAAGGGATAGTCGATTCAAAATGGATAATTCTACCAATCCAGACATAGGAGAATTAGCAAAATCCATCCGGGCACTGTTTGCTGCGATTTTAACTCGTGCCCTAAAAGATATTTTTAAGCCTACCTATAGTGACCAGGAAATTTACAAAAGCCAGGCCTTGTATTGGTTGACAGTAAACGATTTTGATTCCTTCACGAGCTTTATAAATATTTGTAGTTATTTAGATATAGATGTGGATAATATCCGTCACATGGTTAATGCTGAATTAAGAAGATTAGAGAGTGGCTTTCCTCAGAATATCAAATTCAATCTGGGCTATTACAAATTGCGATTCGAACACATTAGTCCGCATTTAACATAGAAATGAATTTCAACAAAGGCATGATGTTCTCAGCCAGCCACGCATCCGCAGGCCCGATATCATCGGGTGTGGGGGAACCCATGTCCATTGCGCCGATGATGCCGCCTTGATAGGACAATGGTAAAACCAGAAGGGATCTGATTCCGGATTCAATTCTTTTCTCATCCACCCAGGAGCGATGCGCCTCTGCCAGCAGGTCCGGTATGACCAGGATACGATCAGAGCGGTAATCCGATGAAATCCTTTTTCGAAAAGCCTGCTGATCGGCAGTTCGGTTGCTTGTTTTTCCACACGTCCGTGGCCGGCATCCGCTTCGGTACGCAGTTGAAGGATTCGATCGCCATGGATGGTGGCCAGCCTTGCCGAACAGTCTGTTTTTCATTGTTTCTCACACCAGGCGTTTACGGATCGTCGTCAGGGTGATGCAGTCACCGGTTTCCATAAAATTATGGGATCAGGGATGAAAAATTCGGGTACCACGCAGGGCAAGCCTAATCCACCCGGTAGAAAATTCAAATTTTCCGTATTTCCTGATACTTAAAACTGTAACCGGCAATCTTCCGCTTCCGGCCGATGGGTTTTCGTTCGATTTTAGAATCCATCGCCGGCAGGCAAGCCTTCCCTGTTGGTGCCTGTCAGTATTCGGGGTACAAATTTGACCCGCCCTCGATGGGGATTTATTTTACCGTCACCACCTTTTTTTAAACGACTGGGCAGGTGGCGGTCCAGGCAGATTTTATTCTGCCCGCCCTTCATTGGCCAGGTTTCATTTCCAGAGTCAATGATCTCCCAATGATAGGTTATCCTGAAAATTATTTTTGTGTTGTAACAATTGCTACAGAATGTCTGGCACCAAGGTCGTATAGTTCAGATACGTTTACAAATGATGATGAAACACGGTCCAAAAAAAGACGCACAGAACCAAAACAGGAGATTGAACCCATGAGTTATTTCTTGAAGGTCACGGAACCTGAACACGGCAGCGGCCAGCTGCAGAAGTCCTATGAGATGCTGCAAACGATGTTTCAACTTATCCCGAAGGTATTTGTGGCACAAAGTATTCGCCCGGACCTGCTGGCGCCCATTGTCCAATATGTCAACCGGCTGATGGTCGAAACACATGCGCTGCCAAGGCGCACCAAAGAGCTCATTGCCGCCTACGTTTCCAAGCTGAATGCCTGCGCGTACTGAGTGGATGCGCACAGCGCCATGGTCATGGCGCAGGGATTCACGCAGGAACAGGTCGAGAGCATTCTGGAAGACATTGACGCCTCATCTCTGATCGATGAGAAAACCAAACTGATTCTCCATTTTTCAGAAACCATAACCCGCAACGCTTACCAGATTCACGAAGGGACCCTGCAGGAACTCCGTGACCAGGGCTGCACCGACGAGGAGCTTTTCGAAGTCATTGCCGTTGCCTCGCTTTTCAATTTCATGGATCGCATGGCCGACGCACTGGGCGCGCCTGTCGAGGGCTTACAGGAAATGATGAAACAGATGCGTGCCACGCAATCTTAAAACGAGCGGTTAAGGAGAACCTTATGCCTGAAAACAAATCCATCGAAGGAATTAAGGCGTGTGTGTTCGATGCCTACGGGACGCTCTTTGATGTCCATTCAGCCGTCGGCAAACATCGCCATCGACTGGGTGATCTCGCCGATCAGGTGTCTAATATCTGGCGTACCAAGCAACTGGAGTACACCTGGCTTCGCAGCCTGATGGGGCATCATGCGGATTTCTGGCAAGTCACACAGGATGCACTGGATTTTGCCTTTGATATGCACAGCATCAACAACCCCGATCTGCGCAGGGACCTCATGGACGCTTACCTGAAACTGGATTGCTATCCGGAAGTGCCCGAGGCGCTTTCAATCCTGAAAAGCCGGGGTTTCAATCTTGCCATCCTGTCCAACGGCACGCCGGCCATGCTTGACGCGGCCGTGAAAAATTCAGGGCTTGACGATTTGATCGAAAAGAACTTTTCTGTTGAGGATGCGGGCATATTCAAGCCCGATTGTCGCGTATACCGGCTTGCCGTCGACGGCTTGAAGGTCAGGTCCGAAGAAATCGTATTTCAGTCATCCAACGCCTGGGATGCCTCGGGTGCATCCGCGTTCGGGTTCAAGGTGGCCTGGGTGAACCGGTTTGGCCAGAGTGAGGAACGGCTTCCGGGAAAACCGGATGTTGAAATCCGAAACCTTATGGCGCTGCCGGACGTTCTGAAATAGCCGGTAATCCGGATAGAAAAATGGGAAAAACATAGAGTCGCTCGATTCAGGGGGTCGGGAAATATCTACTGCGGCGAGGGGGAGACCTGTGTACTAAGTGGCTTCCGGCAAATGTACGGTCCGGAGGCCAGGACATCCGATTACGCCTACGTAAGGGTCGAGGATGACAAAGAAGTATGGGAGGAAGCAAAACGAATCGGTCGTCTGACCGGTGAGCGCCTGCACGAACAGCGGGGTAATGGTCAGTTTCAATGTCATAGCCGTCCGACCTGACCCGTCAAACCTGAATTAAAAGGTGAAGCGGATATCAAGGCGGATGAGGAAATCCTCAACAAACAGAACATCCCGCTTATGGAAAAAGTGGCCCCATTTGTTTACGGCAACGGCTTGCGTGAATACTGGTCACTGGGCGAAGCCATCGGAGAAGGGTTTAAAATTGGGAAGCGATACGGAAAGCAGGATGACGTATAGACAACAGCTTGCCCGCTTGACCCGGGAAGCAAAAAGGCTTGGGGCAACGTCTGCCGCCATCATATTGTCCGAAGATATTCAGGTTAAGGACAATCTGGCGGCACTCTGCAACGGAGACTATACCTGCCCGAATTATGGTCTGGCGGCCAGTTGTCCACCCTACGTAAAAGGTCCCGTTGAATTCAGGAAATGGCAGGCGGAGAGTAAATATTCCGTTACCGTAAAAATAGAAGTACCCGCATCCGCAATGTTTTCCGATGAACGCAAGGAGGTCATGCAACTGCTCCATCAGATCGTGGCCGCAGTGGAGCAGAAAGCCGTCGAAGCAGGCTTTGTAAAATCAAAGGCATTTGCCGGCGGATCATGCAAGGAACTGTTCTGTGAGGATCAGGAAGCGTGCTGTGTTGTAGCGGAAAATAAAACCTGCCGTCACATAGAAGTTGCCCGCCCGTCCATGTCCGGTTTTGGTATCGACGTCACCCGATTGATGCAGTCTTGCGGATGGTCCGCCCCAAAAGCGGAACAATCGAATGTATCTGATCAAAACGCTACCAGCTGGGTGGCGGGGCTGATCCTGCTCGCCTGAATCGGATCTGAATCTGTTTTTCGACACCACGGCAGATAAAAACCTGCCTGTGGAAAACCTTTATACGCTCACTGCAGGGCTGTTATAGTTTAGAAGAATTGGCTGCAGCGCAGGGGGTAAAGAAAAAGAATGAAAATTTCACCCAGTGGATAGGCGGCGGGGCATGCCGTCGATACGGACAGGCAATGCAAGCCCAGCCCGCCTTCCTTCCACAAAAACTATTTCATAAAATCGACAGCGGATGGTATACGGGGACTGTCGACGGAATGACCAGACGGTTGTATCTCTGAACGAAGGGACCAAGGGGCGTGGATATCGGATTAATCCTGTTGAAAGTGCTGGCGCTGTTCATGGCCCTGACCTTCCACGAGTTTGCCCATGGGTGGGTGGCCCGGCGGCTGGGCGACCGCACGGCCGAGGCCCAGGGGCGCCTGACGCTGAACCCCAAGGATCATATCGACCCTTTCGGCACCGTCCTGCTGCCCGCCATGCTGATCCTGATGAAGTCGCCGGTGGTCTTCGGCTGGGCCAAGCCGGTGCCCATCGATCCGCGCAACTTCCGGGATCCCCGGCGCGGCATGATGTGGTCGGCCCTGGGCGGACCGGTAATCAACCTCTTTCTGGCCGCCGTCCTGTCCCTCGTTTTCAAGGGCATGCTGGCCGCCGGCATCTACGTGAAGGGAGTCCTGCTGTTTCTCATCATCGCCATCCAGCTCAACGTCTTTCTGGCCGTGTTCAACCTGATCCCCATCCCGCCGCTGGACGGCGGCCGGGTGCTGGTGGGACTCCTGCCGCCCAGGCAGGCCATGGCCTACAGCCGGATCGAACCCTACGGGTTCATCATCGTGATCGCCCTGATGTATTTCAATATTCTCGACCGGTTCGTCTTCTACCCCATCCAGATCATTCTCCGGTTTCTGGGCATCGGCTGAAAGCCGAAAATCAGGCTGATCGGGGAATCGTCACCGTCACCCGGGTCCCGTCACCCGGTGTGCTGGCCAGGTCGATGGTGCCGCCGTGGGCATCCATGATGGCCTTGCACAGGCTCAGCCCCAGCCCGTAACCGCCGGTCTTCCTGGAGCGGGAAACGTCCGGCCGGTAGAAAGGTTCGAACAGGTGGGGCAGCGCCGATGCCGGAATTCCCTCCCCCCGGTCCTGCACCACGACCTCGAGGCACTCCGGCTGCAGAATCATTGAAATCGACACCGCAGGCCCGTCTTCAGGCGTATGCTTCAACCCGTTGTCCAGAAGATTACGAAAAACGATTTTCATCTTCCCGGGATCCACGGTGACCGTCTCGTCCATCAGCGGCCCCGTGACCACACCCGGCGGGCGCGCCTTGAATTCCGACACCAGGGACCGGACCAGGTCGCCCATAGGGACGGATTTCAGATTCAGGGCGGCGGCCGTGTGCCTCAAACGGGCCGATTCGAGCAGGGTTGTCACCATGGCCTCCATCTCGGCCACATCACCGCCCAGGGAATCCCGCATGTCGGCATCCTGTAGAAATTCCAGCTGGACCTTCAGCCGCGTTATGGGGGAACGCAGCTCGTGGCTCACATCCAGCAGCAGCTGTTCCTTGCTCTTGAGAAGCCGGTCAAGCCGCCGGGCCATGTCGTTGAATGCCTTTGCCAGATCGTGGAGTTCGCAGCACCCGGTTTCGGGGATGCGCTGGTCCAGCCGCCCGGCGCCCAGATCATCCACGCCGGCCTTGAGCGTGTGCAGGGGCTTGAGGGTTTTGCGGATGTAGAAATAGCTCGCCCCGAGAATCAGTCCCATGGCGGCTGCCATGGCGACCAGAACCCATAACGCCTGCTCGCCATGATGGGCGTCCCGGGTGGCGACAAAGGTCAACTCACCGCCGCCGTGCGCCAGACGGACAAAATGGTGGCCTTTGGAGCTGCCCACCTGCAGGCCGCTTTCGTGATGGTGGATCCAAGCCCGCCCAGGATTGAAAAACCGCGGCAGGCGGCCGGCCTGCCAGGAAATGCCGGGATGGACGAAACCGATCGCCAGGCCGGTTCGTCGGGCGATCTCCCGCGCCCGGTCCTCGTCCGGCGGGTCTCCCAGATCGGTGGCCAGGTATTCGGTGTAGAGAAGCAGATTCCGCTCGAAGGCCGTTTCGCTGTGGATCCGGATGATCAGAAAGCCGGCGATCACCGTGACGGTAATGGCCAGGCCGGCGGCCAGGGTGGCCGCCAGCAGCCGGGTGAACACGGAGCCGAACAGCCGTTTAACGGGACGGGGTTTCATCGACGGTCTCCCGGGCCACGAAGGTATATCCGGTCCCCCATACCGTCTTGATAAACCGGGGGTGCCTGGGATCGTCGCCCAGTTTCTGGCGCAACCGGCTCATGGTGATGTCCACCACCCGGTTGAAGCACTCGCTGTCTATCCCGCGAAGGGCCTGCATGATCTCATCCCTGTCCAGAACCTTGCCGGAATGCCGGACCAGCAGATCCAGGGCGGCGAATTCGCTGGTGGTCAGATCGACCTCCCGGTCGTCCAGACGGACCTGCCGGCGCCGGGAATCGACGGTCAACCGCCCGAAGCGCCGGCGGCGATCCGAACCGGAACCCTGGGCGCGACGCAGCACCGCCTGTATCCGCGCCACCAGTTCGCGGGGTTCGAACGGTTTGGGCAGGTAATCGTCGGCCCCCAGTTCCAGCCCGACCACCTTGTCCATCACATCCCCCCTGGCAGTGAGCATGATGATCGGCACGCCACTGGACTCGCGGATGCGCTTGCAGACATCGAAACCGGACATGCCGGGCAGCATGACATCCAGGATGATCAGATCCGGCATGACGGTCCGCACTTTCTTGAGACCGTCGTCGGCGTCCACAGCCGAATAGATGTCATAGCCGAAGTCCTTTAAAAACCGCTTGAGCAGACGGTTGAGTTTTTCGTCGTCATCGACGACAAGGATGGTCCGTGGCATGGAAAATTCCCCGCAACAACGGATCTTCTGCAAATAGCAGCTTTAATGTCGGTTTTTTACGGTTCCACCGGAGGTCTGATTCTGGGAAGAAGGAAGATCGTGTTCACCATCCTGTCAGAATCGGTGGTCCTCTTGCAGTTATCAGCTTCCGGGTCTAAAGGAAAGTGCCTGCCGGATTTTCAAAGGCGCCCGGACCACCCGAAACGCACCGGCAGGGTCCCTGGCGGCGGTTTTAATCCGATGGATTTCGTTTGGCGCATGCCGTCAATCCGAACACCCCATCCGTGCTGAATTCCTCAGGCAGCCAATACGGGCTGGTTCTGTTCCGGTGGGTGCTGCCATCGCTTGCCGGGTACTCACGGGATTCATGCCGGTGACTGTCGCCCATCGCAATTAATTCTGCAGCGACGTCAAAGGGGAAGGTGGTATGGCCAACATCCGCCCCCCTAATTAACGTCATGGCTTGACGATAGGCCTCAATATCCGCCTCATGCGTAACGCGGGTGTGTAACTGCCAGTCGGTCATCTCTTCCCAAAGGTCAAGCGGGAAAAAATCCGAGGCGAGGACCGGGACTGCGAACCCCGGATACGCCAGGCATGCCAGAACGGCCATAATTTTAAATTTCGGTAAGGTTCGTTTCATGTCGTCCCCCTTTCACCGTCTGTCGCGGCGATGGTTGGTTCGCTGCGAACGAACGGCCTTCGACCCGCCGGAGCAAGGAGCCGTCGCACCGCCAGGCCGCAGGCCGTCGGGCCGTTTACCGGAAACCGAATCGACAACCATCGGACGAATGGTTCTCGATGTGCGTCGCGACCCTTTCGCGCTGCTCCGGGGTCAACGTGGCGTGGAAGGCAATCAGCCGCTGTGCCGTAAAATCGGCCATCTCCCTCAGCATCTCTATTTTGTCCGCCATCATGCCATCGACCACATCCCTGCCGATGGCATCCTGACGAACCAGGTCCGCCAGCGCCTGAAGCCGGTTTTCGCGGTCCGCGTGCATGGCGTCGGCTTTTTCGGCGATTTCAGCGGCAATCTGGTCGAGGTCCGCCTTCTGGGATGCCGTCAGATCCAGCCGGGATGCGATGCGGTCCGTAGCCGCGGCCAGGTCGAACTCATCGAAGCCGCCGGGGTGGTGCCCGTGTTTGCAGGCCGCGACACCGCCAACCAGAAACAGGGTGCACAGGGTGATAACGATCATGCCGTTTTTTTTCTTCATTGCTTCCTCCTTTGGGTTTAAATCCGTTTACGTTGGATGACGGCAATGTCATCTTCCGGGTCGACTATGAGGTATTTGATGAACCAGTGCTTTTCAAAGGCGTATCAGTTTGTAACAAATTGTCGGGCCGACGGGGTTGTGTCGACATCGCGTGGTCTTTTTTATCCCTTTTCGAAGCGGTCGCCGTTGCTGAGGCCTTGCCCTACCGTTTGACCACATGTGCGTGACCGTTCTTCCCGGCCAGCCGCTGGGAGCGTCGTTGCTTGATAATTTGACGGATGTGCCGATATAGAACTGCCGGGACAAGCCCGACAAGAGGTTGGAGGCCATGTGAAAAAAAACGACACCCGTGGTGCTGTCTATTTTCAGTACCCATTGAACACCAAATAGAAAGATCCAATGAACAAAAACGCCAGCTCAGCAGCCGCCAAAGAAATCAGCTGCCGGGTCACGCATACGCTCCTGCTTTATGTGCGCAAAAACAACCGTGGCACACTGGGTAATCTTCTCGACGGTATGCCCCTGGATGAAGGCTATCTGTCCGACACCAACAATTGGGTTTCGCATGCGTTCCTGCAGACGCTCTATGCGCGCATGATTGAAATGCTGGGGGATCAAAAAGCGGTCTATCATATGACCCTGGCATCGGGACAATTACAATCATTAGGGATCCTGGACCGTATTGTCCGGCTGATGGGCAGTCCGAAGCTGATCTATTCCCAGGCCCCGAAATACAACAACTTCCTTAAACTGAACGGCAGTGTGTTCATCCACGACATCGGGGATTCATGGGTCGTGCTGGAGGACCGCTATCATGACAGCTGCCAGAAGACCCGTTTCGACTGCGATTACACCCGTGGCATTCTTGCTGGGATACCGACGATGTTCGGCCTGCCGCCGGCCACGGTCGAAGAAGTCAAGTGCCAGGTGGCCCACGAACGCTACGGCCGGCGAATATGGCCGGACACCCCGGCCCAGGGGTGCACAGGCTGCTTCTATCGGGTGTCCTGGTTGCCCGGAAAAACATCCTTCCTGAAGCGGATTTTCGCCGGTTGGAGCACCCATCGCCAGGCCATTGAGGATCTGGCATATGCCAATCAATTGATCCAGGCCAAATATGATGAGGCCAAACACCTGGCGGCGGATCTTGAACGGACCAATCAGGAGCTGGAGCGTCAACATTCCCAACTGATTGAATCCGAAAAAAAACACCGTCTGATTTCAGAAAACGTCTCCGACACCATCTGGGTCATCGACCTGAACACCCTGAAATTCGAATACATCAGTCCCTCTGTAGAAAAAAACCGGGGATTTACGGTGGAAGAGGCCTTGAACCTGAGCATGGAACAGACCCTGTCGCCCAGGTCACTGGCAAAGGTGTCGACGGTCCTTGAAGCGGAGCTGGCCGTTGAAAACAAACCGGGCGTCGACCCCCAGCGATCGAAGACAATAGAGATCGAACATTCGCTGAAAGGCGGCGGATACACCTGGGCCGAAGCCACTGTATCCTTTATCCGCGATCCAAACGGCGTGCCAAAGTCGATCATGGGCGTCACCCGGGATATCTCCGAACGCAAAAAGGCGGAAAAGGCTGTTGCCAAGAGTGAAATCAAATACCGCAACCTGTTTGAAAACGGTTTGGACCTGATCTGCCTTCACGATCTGGAAGGAAATTTACTGGAAACCAATATTCCATTTAAAAAGGAATACGGCTGGCGCCGGGAAGACCTTGAAGGCGTGAATATCCGCGACCTGTTATCCGAAGGGTACAAACTCGAAATCGACGGGTACATCGACCGCATCCTCGCCAATGGCTCGGATGACGGGTATTTGAAAATGGTCACCCGGCCAGGCCGCAGGGTCATCCTGGAATACCGCAGCCGGCTCATTCAGGACGGCAATGGACAGCCAGAAGCGATTCAGTGTGCCGCCAGGGATGTGACCCGGAGGCTCCAATACGAAAAGGCACTCAAAGAGAGCGAGGAAAAATACAAGAATATCGTCCAGCACGCGCCTGCTGGAATATATGAATTTAATATGGAGACGTTGACGTTTATCAGTGTCAACGATGTCATGTGTCAGTATACGGGATACAGCCAGCATGAATTTTTGGATCTGGACCCGTTCGTGCTCTTGTCCGAAGACAGCAAGGACACCCTTACCCGGTTAATCGAAGAGGTGTTTGCCAGAAAGCCGGAAGAACTGTCGGCCGAATACAAGATCTGCGGAAAGGATCAGAAAGAACGCTGGGTGTTGTCAAATTCACGTTTTTTCTACGAGAATGGCATTCCCAAGCGAGCAATGGCGGTGGTTCACGATCTGACCGGAATCAGGAAAGCGGAAGAAGAAAAAAGAGCGCTTGAGGTCAAACTTCAGAACGCCAGAAAGCTTGAATCCCTGGGGACCCTGGCCGGCGGGGTGGCCCACGACCTGAATAATATTCTGAGCGGGATCGTCAGTTATCCGGATCTGCTTTTACTCGACATCGGTGAAAACAGTCCGCTTCGCAAACCCATTTTGACGATAAAACGATCAGGAGAAAAAGCGGCCGAGATTGTTCAGGACCTGCTGACGTTGGCCCGCAGGAACGTATCCTCCAAAAAGAGAATCGACATCAGCCATGTCGTCAACGATTTCATCACCTCTCCTGAATACAGGAAAATTGTCGGTAACCGACCCCACCTCACCGTCGAGACAGACATATGCGAAGGCATTCTGGGTGTGGTGGGGTCTGAGATGCATATATTAAAAACGGTTATGAACCTGGTTTCCAATGCCGCCGATGCCATGCCCTCAGGCGGCCGGATCACCATTGCCACCCGGGACTGCTATATCGACAAACCCTACGCCGGATTTGAGATTATCCCCGAAGGCGAATATGCAATCCTGGAGGTGTCGGACATGGGCATCGGCATGCCCCCATCCGATCTTGAAAAAATTTTCGAACCGTTCTACACCAAAAAAGTAATGGGACGCAGTGGCACGGGCCTGGGGATGTCGGTCGTCTGGGGAACGGTGAAAGATCATGAGGGTTTTTTCGACATCACCACAGAGGAGGGGACCGGGACGACGTTTGTGCTCTATTTCCCTGCCACCCGATCAGAAAAAGAGGCTCCCCGATCCGTCTACATTGACGACTATCTCGGCCTGGGTGAGTCCATACTGATTATTGACGACGCGCCGGAGCAGAGGGATCTAACAGGGAGAATGATGCAGCGCCTCGGATATGAGGTCCATACGGCGGACAGCGGTGAAGCGGCCGTCGCGTTGGTAAAAAAGGAGACCTACGACCTGCTGATACTCGACATGATCATGCCGCCGGGCATGAACGGGTTGGAAACCTACAAGCAGGTCCTGACCATTGTCCCCGATCAGAAAGCGATCATTGCCAGTGGCTATGCCGAAACCGAACGCGTCCACGAAGCACAGCAATTGGGTGCCGGAAGCTATATCAAGAAGCCTTACACGCTCGAGAAAATCGGGCTCGCCGTCAGGTCTGAATTGGATCGCCCCTCCCCAATACAAAGGACGGGGCCATCATCACACCCACACAATTCATGATATCATTCTAATCACCGGGCGGGACCGTACTTGTCATGAACGTGGGTCGCCATGGCGTGATAAACAGGCAGAGGGGGCCCGTTTTGACTGGACTTTTAATCGTTGAAGACGTCTCTTGTCATCAGTTGGAATTCAGATCAGCAAATTAACGAGTTGTATTCTGACCTGAATCGAACACCCCTTATTGGTTCATCCAAACTGCAAACCCAGGGAGAACGACATGAAAACAATGATCTGCATCGGCGACAGCCTGACCGAGGGTACGGATATCCCCGTCGGCCACACCTGGCCGGCGCTAATGGCCAACGCCCTCAGCCTGGAAGTGGTCAACGGCGGTATCGGCGGGGACACCACGAGCGGAATGCTGTCACGGTTCAACCCGGATGTGGTGGACAGGCGGCCGGAATTTGTTTTTATCATGGGGGGAACGAACGACCTGTGGTGGGGGTGGGAAGTCAGGACCCTGCTGGGGAACCTCTTCTCCATGGTCGTTCAGGCACGGCATCACGGCATCGCCCCAGTCATCGGCCTGCCCGTACCGGTATTCGTCGCCGCTGCGCAGGCAAACGATTTCTCTCCTCCGTTGGACGGGTATGCAGGCTTTTCAGCCAAACTGGCAGAGTTTATCGAGTCGTTGTCCCGCCACGCAACCGAGAGCGAGGTGGCCGTGGTCGACCTGCACACCCCCTTTCTGGAGGCCGACCGGCAGGTCAGGACCAACCTTTTTTTGCCTGACGGCTTGCATCCGAACAGGGACGGCCACCTTGCCATCGCCGGGACGATGCGTGCGTTTTTCAAAAAAGAATTGAATTTCCCGTAGGTACGGCTTGTGCCGGATCGGTTCAGGTGGCCGCCGGGTCACGGTCTCCCGACCATTCCCGATCAGACGTTGAACCGCCCGACCATGCCCTCCAGCTGGCCGGCCAGTGTCGACAGATCCTTTGAACTCGAGCTTAACTGAGAACTGGCGTCTGATATCGAGGTCGCTGCCCGGGTGACATCTTCAATGTCCTCTGCAATTTTGGAAACAGCGGCCGAGTTCTGGGTCACGTTGTTGCTCACATCGCCGACGCCCCGGGATGCCTGGGCCACGTTGCTGGAAATCTCCCTGGTGGTGACAGACTGTTCCTCGATGGCAGCGGCGATGGTGGCGACGATTTCGTTTACACTGTTGACCACATGCGTGATATTTTCGATTTCGGTCACCGTGCCGGCAGTGGAGGACTGAATCCCGTTGACACGGCTTTTGATCTCACCGGTGGCTTCCGCTGTCTGCCGGGCAAGGTCCTTGATCTCGTTGGCCACCACCGCGAACCCCTTGCCCGCGTCGCCGGCCCTGGCCGCTTCGATGGTGGCATTCAGGGCCAGCAGATTGACCTGCTCGGAAATTTCGGTAATCGTCTCGATAACCGTTCCGATCTCCTGAGCCGCCTGGCCCAAATTCCCCACCTGTTTCGATGCACTGCCCGTCTGGTCGACGGCATTCATGGTGATGCTGCTGGCTTTTTCCGCATTGCCGGCAATCTCGTTGATGGTCGCTGTCATTTCTTCGGCAGCGGAAGCCACCATACTCATATTGGACGACACCTGCTCCATGGCGGCGGCAACCGTGTTCGTGGACGTGTTCATCTCTGCGGTGGACACGGCGACCGTATCGCATTTCACCGATGTCTGCTCGGTATTGAGCGACATCCGGTCCGCAATCCCGGCGAGATCACTTGATGAGGCATTCAGTTTTTTTGCATTGCCGACCACATCCCGAACGATGGTTTGGATGTTCTCCACAAAGGCGTTGAACCACTGGCCCAACTCACCGATTTCATCTCTGGAATGAATCTCCAGGCGCCGGGTCAGGTCCCCCTCGCCCTGGGCGATATCCCTTATCATAGCGGCAGTTTTTTGGATGGGGAGAAGGACGGTTTTCGACAGCGACAGATAAATGGCAACGCATATGGTCAACAGGCCCAGCAGGGAATCGATGCCGATCAGACGCATCAGTTCGCCGTTGGCCTCAGTCTGGACCGCTTGCGCCGCTGCCATCATGGCATCGAAACGCCGGCCCACGGCCTGCATATGGGTCTTGATGGCGGTGTCGGATATCCCCACTTCAATGGAACCGACGACGTCGCCCTCGGATTCAATGGTTTTCTTGATAACTTCGAAACCGATCGGGTTGTCCTTCAGTTCCGTGAGCGGAGCCCCTTCGGCATCATAGAAGGCCACGAAGGCAAAATCCGCGTCCTCGGTGGTGTATTGCGCCAGCACGCCCAGGGTATCGAAATCGTAGTTGGCAATAAGGCCGGCCGCCGTCCGTGCCAGTATGGCGGCCATGGAGGTCCCTTTTTGCACCAGTGCCTGCCGAAGCAGCATCTCCTGGTTCTGCTGCTCCTCCTTGAGGGAGTCGGTAAACACCAGGGCCTGGCGGGACAATGCCGAGTCGCCGCCCTTAACGATCAGCACCGCCAGGGAGCCGAGCCAGAGGACGATCACCCCGGTGGTGATCGATAAAAATTTAAAGGCGAGTCTGTTCTTCAGAGGAAACTTCATCGAAGGGCCTTCCTTTTTTTGACCAAAATATCATTGTCACCGCACGACGGCACGAAAGAGAGGTTTGCACGCCGGCATGCAAACATCTCTTTGATCAAGGAGCCCTGAACGGGACACGCGAGCCCTTTATTTGTACGTCTGGTCCTTTAAAACCGCCGTGGCGCCACCCTTGAGGAATTTGTAGTTATCATAGCCGTTGGCAACCAGGTAGTACTCTAACCACCGCACCTGCTTTCCGACCTGGTCGAAGATAAACAGGGGTTTGTCCTGATTCTTTTTCTTTTCGACAAAGTTGGGGATAAACGTATCCAGGGGGATCTTGAGGGTTTTTCCCATTCCGGGCAGGTTCTCGGCCCGCTGGATGGCGTCGCGGGCATCGACGACGATGCCGCCTTCCTTCTTTGCAACGGCCTTGAAATCCTCAAAAACCAGGGTTTTCTTTTTGAATTCGGATTTGGGAATGACCTGCTTTTCGGGATCGGTGACGACATTTCCCAGAAGGAGGGTCTTGTCCGGATACACCATGACCCATTCCGGGATGCCGCCGTCATACGCAAAAACATTGCCGATACCTGCCTGTTGCGCCTTCTGGGTGGCAATGTATGACTTCAGGCAGGTGGTGCCATTGCAGTAAAAAGCAAGTTTTTTGCCCGCATTGGCGGCACGCAGCGTTTTTACCTCCTTCACGAAATTCATCCTGGATACCGGGATGTGGAGGGCATCCACAGGATGAATCACATTGTATTCGATGGTCGAGCGCACATCGACGATAATCGCTTCCCCCGATGTATAGGCATCAAAAAGATCGGCGGATTCGATGTAGGGCACATCTGAAAATTTTTCCCGCCCGGGAAAATCGGATGCCACCGCCGGGGCAGCCGCCCCAAGCGCCCACACCATGGCAAACAACAGCGCAACCGCGCTCAGATATGACCTCAGATTGACTCTTTTTACACCGGCCATGCCCCCTCCTTGATTCTATCAGTGGTTAGTGATGCGTATAGCAGAGCTGTTTATCAGGACGAATGTCCGCTTCGAAATAGTGGTCTTATCGACATGAAGGGCGCAAACTTGACAAAAAAAGTCATATTTGCCGCCCACTGCATACCAGCCTACGGAAACCGCTTTCAGCCGTTGCCGGATGGAATAGAATACGCCCCCTTTTAACGGACAGGGATCGCTCCATAAAATGTACATTTCTCTCAAAAAACCGTCCATACTGCGTTTTCAACGCATCAAACCCCGGGCTTTATTGGATGACACCCCCGCCAACCCCGCACCGTCGCGTCACCCGCCCAATTCCAAAGGATCGGCTTCCGATATCGCCGGATTGCCCCATCGATATTCGCACACGCCTGTCGGGAATCAGACCTGGCCATCAGGTGGCTCGGAGCAGCCGAACAAACAGGATCACAGAGACAAATTTTTTTCCATGCTGCCGGGGTGCCGGCACCCGTGAAACCGGATGACGAATATACATATGTACATTTTTTGTACTTGACTTTTTCGTCTTTTTGGCCATACTGAACAAAAGCGTAGTATCCACTACGTGATTTTTCATTCGGCGCCACAGATCGTCATCATGCCTTCAGCCGTTGCCTGCATCGCCAGCATATAAGGACAGGAGCTGCCATGTCTGCCGCCAGCCAGCTGAAAAGGGAAATCGGCCTGTTCTCGGCCATTGCCATCGTGGTGGCCAACATGGTGGGCACGGGCATCTTCACCACCTCCGGCTTCATTCTCCAGGAGGTCGGCAGCTCTTCTGCCCTGTTATTGGGCTGGCTTGTGGGCGGCGCCTTCGCCCTGTGCGGCGCCCTGTGCTATGGCGAACTGGGCGCACGCTATCCCCAGGCCGGCGGGGAATACGTCTACCTGCGCGAGGCATTCGGCAAACCGGTGGCTTTCCTGTCGGGCTGGATATCGCTCATCGTCGGTTTTTCGGCCCCCATCGCGGCGGCCGCCATCGCCTTTTCCGTTTACCTGCTCAAAGCTGTTGGCGCCGACGCCGACCGCGTGGTTACCCTGTTCGGCGTGCCGGCTGTCACGTTCTCCCTGCCCATGGTACTGGCCATTGCCGTGGTGGCGCTGCTATCGATTCTGCACGCGCACAGCCTGCGTGTCGGCAGCCGGGTCCAGAACCTGCTGACGCTGTTCAAAATCGCTTTGATCGTCACTTTTATCGGCGCGGGCATGTTCTCCTCGGGCGGCTCCACCGACCATATCAGCGAAGGTCTCTCCCTCGGCGTCCTTCTGGACGGGAAATTTGCGGTCGCATTGATCTTTATCAGCTTCGCCTACAGCGGCTGGAATGCGGCCGCTTACCTGGGCGGAGAAATCCAACGCCCGTCCCGCAACATTCCCCTGGCGATGCTGGCAGGCACCTTGATCGTCACGGCCCTCTATCTGCTGCTCAATCTGGTCTATGTGTATGCCCTGCCGCCGGAGGACATGAGCGGGGTGATGGAGGTGGCTGCAGCCGCCGGTACCGGGCTGTTCGGCCCCGGCATCGGCCGCTGGCTGAACGGGGCCATTTCACTGGGGCTCCTTTCGGTGATCAGCGCCATGATCCTGGCGGGCCCGCGCGTTTACTACGCCATGTCCCGGGACGGCATTTTCTTCCCCCTTTTCGGTCGGGTCAGTTCCGCACGGCACACCCCCGCCCCTGCGATTGGACTGCAGGCGGCCATCGCCATCATCATGATCATTTCCGCGTCCTACGACAAACTGCTGGTCTATATCGGCTTCACCCTGTCCCTGTTTGCCATGCTGACCGTGGTCGGCCTGATCCGCGTTCGTCGCGCCGGCACGGATGAAGCACCGGCATACCGGACGTGGGGGTATCCGCTGACACCGCTGTTTTTTATCCTGGGCAACTTGTGGATCATCGTCTTTTCCATCAAAAGCCGGCCGGCCCCGGTGGTGTGGGGCATCATCACCATTGCCGCCGGCCTGGGAATGTACCTTTACTTCCACCGCGGCCGTCTCCAGCCACGGGAGAAGAAGGCCAGCAATCCGCCGGTGGTGCGGACCCTGCTTTCGGATCGTGGCGAAATCGAAATGAACCCATCCAAACCTAAGGAGGACCTGTCATGAGTGGACACTGTCGGTGGTATGTCTTGCCCGGTTTTTTCATTACCGTCTGGCTGTTGACGGCAATGACCGTGACACCGGCCATTGCCTCGCGGCTGGGAGACATTCCGGTTACGGAAGAATTTACCGCCGGTATGCGGGCCATCGCCGCAATGGATCCGGATGAAAAAATCCGCAACCCGGATACCATGGCGCGGCAGTTTCTATCGCCGGCATACTGGTTTTGGAGCGCATTGGACGAGGATTACGAAAAATCCAAAAAATTCATCAAATTCTATCGGGTAAGCGGCTACTACGCGTCCAACGCCTGCACCAAGCATATCGACGGCATCCTGCAGGAAGCCGTCGGAAAAGGCCTCCAACAGGTCGTCATCATCGGCGCCGGGCTGGACAGTCGCGCCTATCGCTTCCGGCAGCAGATGCCGTCCGTGCGATTCTTCGAGGTGGATCTGCCGGCCGCCGTGGCGCGCAAAAAAGAACTGGTCCGGGCCGCCGTGGGAAAACCGCCCGCAACGGTTTCCTATGTTTCTGTTGATTATCGCAACGGGGGAATGGACGGCGCTCTTAAGCAGGCCGGATATGACGGGGCTCGCCAAACCCTTTTCGTCTGCGAAGGGGTCACCCGGTACATCGATGCCGCGGCCGTGGACCGGACCCTGCGGTTCATCGCTGAAAACGCCGCGTCGGGCAGCGAACTGGTATTCGACTACATTCCGGATGACATCGCCAACGGAGATTTTTCGAAAATGCCATGGGCCCGATTCCAAGCTGTACGCATGGCTGCCTATGGCCACCCCTGGAGGTTCGGGATCGCCCCGGACAAAGCCGGTGAATTTGCAAACAACAGGGGTTTCAGCGTGGTTTCGGATCTGGGGGCCGGCGAACTGGCCCAACGCTACCTGGTCCGCAGCGACGGCGGCATCGACGGCAAGCCGACCCCCTATTTCCGAATTATGCATGCCGTTTTGAACAAGTAGCGGATGACGCAACCCCTTCAAGGAGGAACGCCATATGCAAACCGAATCAGGTCATCAACGTCCGATCGTAACTTTTTCCCGACTGATCGGGTTACTGCTGGTATTGACCCTGTGCACCCCCGCCGCCTGGGCAGTGGAGTCGGGCATGCTGTCCATTACCGCCGAAGGCGTGACCGCCGCCCGTGCTATTTTTGCCCAGCACCCGGACCAAAAGGTTCGCAACGATGATTATCTGGCCATGAAACTGGTCGCCCCGGAGTACTGGCATTACTCCCTGATGAAGCCGGATTTCGAGACCGGCATGTTAGTGACCAGAACGTACCGGATAACCACCAACTTTTACGTCAATGCCCGCACCAAACACATGGACGCCCTTCTAATGCAGGCCGCTGAAAACGGCGCCGTCCAGGTGGTCAACCTGGGTGCCGGCTATGACAGCAGGGCCTACCGCTTCCGCGAAACCATGCCGACGGTCCGGTTTTTCGAAATCGACCTGCCGGCCATGATCGAAGAGAAGAAACGGCGACTGGCGGAGGCCCTGGGCAAGGTGCCGGATTACGTGGCTTATGTGCCCATCGACTTCAATATTCAGAACATCCCGGACGAGTTGAGAAAGGCCGGCTATGATCCCAGCCGTAAAACATTTTTTATCTGGGAAGGGGTGACCTATTATATTTCAGCGGAAGCCGTGGACAGCACCTTGCGGTTCATCGCAACGCAGTCGGCAACGGGCAGTTCAGTCGTCTTTGACTACATGCCTTTAGGGGTCATCCAGGGCGATTTCAAAAGATACCCGGACGCCCGCGCTTTGTCCTTCTGGGTGGCGTATCGAGGCGAGCCATTTGTCTTCGGCATCCCTGAAGGCGACAGCGCGACCTATGTGAGCAAGCGGGGGTTGAAAGTGATGTCCGACCTGCACCCCAAGGATCTTGAAAACCGATACCTGACCCGCAGCGACGGCACCCTCGACGGCCCCTGCTGCAGCGCATTTCGAATCATGCATGCCGTCGTTCCCTCAATGCACCCGTCAGGGGTTGATTGAAAGGCTGAAATAAGTGAAACGCGTCGTCGGCATTGCTGTCTTATTACTGGCATCCGCAATGCTCTTGTCAACCGGTGCCGCTCGGACAGACAGCCTTGAAGAGGTCGGCCGTGATGGACGTTTTGTGGCCTATGCCAACGGGATGGTGGCGGATACGAGCACCGGCCTGGAGTGGCTCGCCGGCCCTGATGAGGATACCAGCTACCACCGGGCGGTTGCATGGGTGCGCAGCTTGACCGTTGCCGGAGGCAGATGGCGAATGCCGACGGCCGAGGAGCTGCGTATCCTTTCCCACTCTCCCGGCAGACCGCCCGGCATCACGCCGTTGTTGAAAACCACGGGAATCCATGTGTGGCCGTTTCAAGAAAATGAGGATCTGTCCCTCTATCTTTTTCGTTACATGGACCCTTACGGGACGCGTGGGTTTGCCGTCAGAACCGCAAAAGACAATTGACGCCCGGTTTCACAAAAGCCGGGTGCCCCCCTGAAACCAAGGGGTTGCATCCTGCCTTGCGCCCCCCCCTTCCCGGTCGTTGAAGCCGCCTGCCTCACGGGCAGTTTCGTTTAAACCGCTTCCATCCCCGTGCCGCGCCATGGACCGACCGGTGGTGGGGGCGGCGATGGTTGCCGCTATCCCCTTTATCTATTTTAATCCCCTGATATAATGTGATAAGTATTGCATTTCGTCCCGAATTCCAATACGAAAGATCTGGAGACCGATTCCTAGACGCCTTCTGCCCTCCTGCGTCTCCACAACCACGTCCGGCGGATTAGGCATCCGCTGTCAACTGCCGTTATTGTAAATGGCTGTCCGCTTCCCGTGAGGAGGTCGTCATGAGGATTGCGCATGTCGCCCTGTTATGGATGGTGGTCCTGCTGGCCGGGCTCTGCCCCCCGGCTTCGGCCCAGCCCTTCGTCGGCGTCGTCAAATCCGTCGAAGGAGGCGTCACCGTCGAGCGCCATGGTGAAAGGTTCACGGTTGTCGCCGGCATGCAGATCAACCAGGCGGATACGATCAAAACCGATGGCCGGGGATATGTCGGGCTGGTTTTCTCTGACGATACCCGCATATCCATGGGGCCGGGCACCGAGCTCGTTATTGATGACTATCTGTTCCAGCCAGTGGAAAAAAATCTGTCATTCATCGTACGCCTGATCCGCGGCACCGTATCGTTTTTGTCCGGGCAGATGACCAGGCTGGCCCCTGAATCGGTTCAACTGATTCTGCCGGCCGCGACCATCGGTGTTCGGGGAACCCATGTGCTGATCAAGGTGGATTAGGCGGCCAGCTGAAATGAAGGTGTAGTTGCCGGGTGTATACCGCTTTTTTAGAAAGGTGAATCGACCATGCAAAAATGGATCGCTATCTGGTGCTGCTTGGTGGCGATGTCTGTTGTAACGGCCTGTGGGCACAAAAGCATGGTCGTTCTGGTGCCGGATGCGGACGGGTCCGTGGGACAGATTACGGTTTCCAACGATGCCGGATCGGTTGACATCAGCCAGCCCAACCAGTCTACGGTTGTCCGCAGCAGGAAGACGCCTCCCGATGCCCCGGTCAGTTTGGACGCGGCCCATGTTCAGGACCTGTTCGGGCAGGTCGTTTCCAACCAGCCTCCCCCACCGGTTCATTTCGTGCTGCATTTCCTGTCGGATTCGGTGCAGCTGCTGCCGGCATCCGGCAGACAGCTGCCGGGTATCGTCGCAGCCATTCACCAGCGGGCACCGACACGCATCTCCGTGGTGGGGCACACGGACACCATGGGAGACAAGGCCTACAACCTCGACCTTTCCATGCGCAGGGCAAAGGCGGTCAAACGGCTGCTGGTGGCCAACGGTGTTGATGACACCCTTATCGATGTCTCTTCCCATGGTGAGGAAAACCCGCTGGTTAAAACTGCGGACAATGTGGCCAATGCCAAAAACCGGCGCGTAGAGGTAATTGTCCGATAACCCAACTGCCGTTGACTGGTGCATCGATGGCCGCCCCGACTTCTGAGACGCCGGGAGATATGGTGCCATCGTTTTAGGAAGTGATGGATACATCTCCCCCAAACATCAATCCGTCGATCAGGGAAACCATTCTTCTCGGTGTCCTGTGGTCGATTCTGTGGTCGGCGGCCTACCTGTTTTACCCCGCGATGTTCGAAGGTCTCCAGCTCAAGCTGATGGACGCCATCGTTGCCGGGGACGCCGATACCGGCATCACCGATGCGGTGGTGGTGGTCGACGTCGATGAGCAATCCCTGGCGGCATGGGGCCAATGGCCGTGGCCACGGTCCCGCCTGGCAGTGTTGCTGGACCGGATTGCCGGGTTGGGAGCCCGCAGCATTGCCCTGGACTTCATTATGGCTGAACCTGACCGCACGTCCCCCAAAGCGCTCCAGTCGGGGCTTGATTACCAGCCCGCCATCGCGGGCGGCATGGTGGATGTCACCGCCGTGCAGGACAACGATGCCATACTGGCGTCCACCCTGGCCAAGGGACCGTTTGTTCTGGGTTATGAATTTAATTTCACCGATGGCGGTCAAAAAATCGCCGGATGTCCGTTGCACCCGCTCGACCTGGTCAAGCGTCAACACCCGTCCAATGGGTCCGGATCGCTGTCGCTTTTCCAGGCACAGGGTGTGGTCTGCAATCTGGATCAGCTGGCCCGTGCAGCAGCGGGTTCAGGATTTTTGAATGGCCAGCCCGATGGAGACGGGCGGCTGCGTCGACTGCCATTGGTGATTCGCTGGGGGCAGGACATTTACCCCAACCTCGCCCTCGCCGCCCTGCTGACCGCCGGCGGAAAGGGTCAACCGGCGATGCTGGAGCATCGCCAGGGGAGCCAGACCTGTCTGATCCTGGGCGACCACAGGATACCGATCGACGACCACGGAAACATGCGGATTCGCTTTACCGGCCGGCGGTCAGGCCTGAGGCACATGTCGGCGGACCGGGTGCTGAACGGTCAAATCACCGAATCGGAAGTCAAGGGCCGAATCGTGCTGGTGGGGTTAAATGCGACCGGCCTGGCACCGACATTCCACTCACCGGCCGGGGGGGCGTATACGGCCGTAGAGATCCACGCCCAGGCGGTCGAGACGATCCTGTCAAAGGGCTATATTCGTCGCCACCGTGAGATCCTGTATCTTGAAGTCATCTTCTCCGTGCTGGTGGCCGTTTTATTAAGCCTCTGCATCGCCCGTCTGGAATTCGTGCCTGCAGCGGCAATCGGTACGGCAGGCATCGTCGGCTGCTGGGGGGGTGCCCAACTCATCTTCAGCAGCCGTCAGATACTGGTGTCGCCCCTGTTGCCCGCCGCCGTGATCGCAACCGGCGGTCTTTTTCTCATGCTTTTCAAATATTGGACCAGACAGCGAAAGGCCCGCCAGAACCTGCAGGAGGCCTTGATTTTGATGAAAAACAGCGAGCGGCACCTCAATGCCATCATCCAGACGATCCCCGACATTGTGTTTCGGCTGGACGCCTCGGGTCGCATCACGTTCATCAGCCCCGCCATTGCCAAGTACCAGAAAACGCCCGAGGCGTTGATCGGCAGGCACATCCTCGATCTGGTGGCCGCCGAAGACAGGGAGTCCGCCACCCGCCGAATCAATGAACGACGGACGGGCGAGCGTGCCACCACGGATCTGGAGGTACGGCTGATGGTCTCCCCGGGCCCCAATGAGACAGACGGCGACAACCGCTACTTCAGCGTCTCGGCGGAGGGAATCTATACGAAAACACCGCCGGACGGCCAATCCTTTTTAGGCACCCAGGGCATCGCCCGGGATATCAACCGGCGCAGACACCTGGAACACAAACTGGAACAATCCAAGAAAATGGAAGCCATGGGCAGCCTTGCGGCGGGGGTCGCCCATGATCTCAACAACATCCTCAGCGGACTGGTCAGCTACCCGGAGCTGCTGCTGCTGGACCTGCCGGCGGACAGCCCGATGAGAGAAAGCATCAAAACGATCCAGCGATCCGGCCAACGGGCGGCGGACATTGTCCAGGACCTGCTGATGATCGCCCGCCGCAGTGTCAAGAACCACGATATCATCAATCTGAACCATGCGGTGGAGGGATATCTGAAGGCGCCTGAATTCAAGCGATTGTCGCAAAACCATCCCAAGACACGTGTGGTCACCAAGCTGGCCGATGATTTGATGAACATCAAGGGGTCGGCCGTGCACATCTCAAAAGTCATCATGAACCTGGTCGGCAATGCTGCCGAGGCCATGCCGGCGGGCGGCGCCATTGGCGTGATGACCCGCAACAGGTATCTGGACACGGCGATCGACCGATACGAGAAGATCCCGGAGGGTGAATATGTCGTGCTGTGCGTCTCCGACGAGGGAATCGGCATCCCGCCGGAAGCGTTCAACCGGATTTTTGAACCCTTTTACAGCAAGAAGCGGATGGGTCGAAGCGGTTCGGGCCTGGGTATGACCGTGGTCTGGAACACCATCAAGGACCACGGTGGATTTGTGGACATTCAAAGCAGGGAGGGTGACGGGACCCGGTTTCACATTTTCCTGCCGGCCACCCGTGAAGCGGATAATCAAACCCGCCGCCGGGTGGTTCTCCAGGACTACACCGGTTCGGAACGGATACTGGTCGTGGACGACGTCCCGGAGCAGCTCGATATCGCCGTACGCATGCTCGGCAAACTGGGCTACCGGGTTTCATCCGCAGCGGGCGGAGAGGAGGCCGTGGCCTTCATGGAAACCCGCACGGTGGATCTTCTGGTCCTTGACATGGTGATGCCCCCCGGCATGGACGGCCTGGAAACCTACCGGCGCATATTGAACGTTCGCCCCGGTCAAAAGGCCATCATTGCCAGTGGCTACGCCCCATCCGACCGCGTCAAGGCCATGCAGGACCTGGGGGCCGGCGGCTATATCCGCAAGCCTTACACCCTGGAAAAGATCGGGCTGGCCGTTCGTCGGGAGCTGGACCGGCAATGATCGGGAAAAGCTGCCACACACAACCCTTGTATGCTGGAGAATGAATGAAAATCATTAACATCCTGATGCCGGCGAGTTATTGGCTGCTGGCGGTGATCTGGCTGGCGATCCTCGTGTTCTGCCTGCAACGGATCGTCGTCCCGAAGGGAAAAAGCCGGCTGTTCGCCACCCTGATGGTCGTCCTCGCCCTCGAAGCGTTTCGAACCTTTTTCGAAAGTGTTTACTTCGGCACCCTGCGAACGGCTCAGGTCGGCATCCTGCCTGCCGGGGTCTATGAGTATCTGATCCTGCCCGAGAATACGATCTGGCCCAAAATATTCAACCTGCTTGCCGGCATTACCATTCTCTTCATCCTGACCCGTCGGTTCATCCCCCAGGAAATTGCATTCTGGGAAGACCAGCAACAACGGATCCGACAACTGGAGGCCAGCGTCCAGGAGGTCCGGCGGGCAGAATCCACGCTCAGGGAAAGCGAAGAACGCTATTCCGTCATGATCCGCCAGACCGGGCAGATGCTTTACGACCATGACATCGAAACCGGCCGGATCCGCTGGCATGGGGCGGTAACTGAAATAACCGGGTACAGCGAAGAAGAAATCGCAGCGTTGGACATCTCCGGCATGGAGGCGCATATCCATCCCGAACACCGGCAAAACACGATGGCGGCGTTATCCAAAGCCATGAACGACGGGCTTCCCTTCACCCTCGAGTATCAATTCAGGAAAAAAGACGGCAGCTATCGCTGGGTCGAAGACAATGGCGTGTTTCTGAACGCCGGGAACGGACCGCCGGTTCGTGTGCTCGGAACCGTGAAGGACATCGAAGACCTGTCAAGACGTCGGGAAAATGAGGAATTGCTGCGCAAGTACGAGCAGATTGTGTCCGCTTCCAATGATTTTTTAGCCCTGGTCAATAAGGATTACCGATACGAAGCGGCGAACAACAGCTATTTTGAGTTCTTCCGTTTGCCGCCCGGGAAAATCGTCGGGCAGCAGGTATCCAGCGTGCTTGGCCAGGCGCTCTTTGACAAAAAGATCCGGCCCCATATGCATCGGGCCTTCACCGGAGAGACCGTGCGTTTCATGAGCACCTTCGATAGTCCGGTGTACGGCCCCAAGACGCTGGATGTGTGCTATTCTCCCTATTTTGGGGAAGACAACACGGTCAAGGGCATCGTCGTGGGTGCCAGGGACGTGACGGAGGCGCGCAAACTGGAGAAACAACTTCAACAGGCCCAGAAGATGGAGGCCATCGGGCAACTGGCCGGAGGCATCGCCCACGACTTCAATAATATTCTCGGTGCCATTGTCGGCTATGCGGAATTGTCCAGGTATGCACCCTCCGCCCCCCCGAAGGTCCGGGAATACACCGACAGAATTTTACAGGCCTGTGAACGGGCAAAGAACCTGGTGGGCCAGATCCTCACATTCAGCCGGAGATCCTCATCTGAAAAGGCACCCATCGACATCGGCATCGTGGTCAGGGAAGCCCTTGAACTGATTCGGGCCTCGACCCCCACGAGCATTACGATTCAACACCAGGTGCCGCTGCAGGCAGCTATCGTCATGGCCAATGAGAACCAGATTCATCAAGTCGTCATGAACTTGTGCACCAATGCGGTCCACGCATTGGAAGCGGACGGCGGCGTGATCGATGTCGAACTGGAACCTTTCGTCATTGGCCCCGCCGATGGAACGACGGTCAGCCCGCAAAAAGGCGAAAAAGGCCTGAAGCTGACGGTATCGGACTCCGGTCAAGGCATCGACCCCGAAATCAAGGAGCGGATTTTCGACCCCTACTTTACCACCAAGACGGTGGGAAAAGGAACGGGCCTGGGGCTGTCCACGGTGATGGGAATAGTCAACGACCATGGCGGAACGATCGCGGTTGAAAGCGTACCTGGCGAAGGAACGCGATTTACCATATGGCTTCCCATGATTGATTCGACGGCCCGGAAAACCGAAGCCGCCCCCCCTGCGCTGCCTGATGGGAATGAGTCGATTCTCCTGGTTGACGATGAAAAATCCCTTGTCGAAATCGGCAGGCATTATCTGGAACGGCTGGGCTACGATGTCGAGACGCATATGAACCCGCAGGATGCCCTGGAGGCATTTCGCACACGGCCGGAAAGGTATGACCTGGTCATCAGCGACATGAACATGCCCGGCATGACCGGCAAACACCTGGCGATGGAAATCAGAAAGATCAGGCCCGGCATCCCGATCATTATGTGTACGGGGTTCAGCCACCATCTGTCGGAGCATGATCTTGAAAGGCTTTCCATCAACGCGCTGCTGATGAAACCGGTTGGGATTGAAAAACTGGCCGGCGCCGTTCGACGCGCATTGACCTAAAGGACATGCCGCCGGCCCCGTCGGCAGAATCGCGGCATGCCCTGAAGCTCGCGTCCTATTGTTCCTCCAGGACCTCTCCCCGGGTGCTGATGGTCACTTGACGGGTGGGGATATCGACGCCGGCTTTTTCCATTCCCTTTTTCACGATCATGGGCAGGCCGGAGCAGCAGGGCACTTCCATGATCATGGTGGTGACGCTGTTGACCCCCGCCGCATCGAAAATCTCGGCAAACTTGTCGATGTAAGCCTGGGCGTCGTCGAATTTGGGACAGCCCACCATGACGGTCTTGCCTTCCAGGTAGTCGCAGTGCAGGTTGGGAAACGCCACGGGCACGCAATCGGCCACCACCAGCAGGTCGGCGCCTTTGAGAAACGGCGCCGTGGGAGGAATGAGGCGGATCTGTACGGGCCAGTGGCTCAGGGCGGATTTGCCCGCTTCCAGTTTCTTGGGCGTATTGGCACCCTGGCAGCCGTCGGCCGGCGCAAAGTTCCGGATCTGGGATGACGGACAGCCGCAGGGCATGGATTCCGTCTCTTCCCCGGCCTTCTGGGACTCCAGGTGCTTTTCCACCGCCGCTTCGTCGAAGTCTTCGGCTTCGCGCTCGATGATCTTCAATGCGTCCTGGGGGCAATCGCCGATACAGGCGCCCAGGCCGTCGCACAGGTTGTCCGAGATCACCCTGGCCTTGCCGTCGATAATCTTCAACGCCCCTTCGGCACAGGCGATCACGCAGTTGCCGCATCCATCGCAGCGTTCTTCATCGATTTCAATGATCTTTCGGTTAACTTTCATGGTTGTCGCTTCCTCGTTTACCGCCGGCTCGCCGGGGTGGTGCGTTTATGTGGGTCGGAGCGATATAAAAACTCCGGTTATTTTCAAAGTAATGTCTTACGGGCCTCTGCCCGGCCGCTTTCGGTCAGGAATTTCTCGTTGACGATCGATTCGACCTTCTCTGAGGTCAATCCGTTTTCCTTTTTGCGGTCCTCCAGATTGGCAATCCAGTCCGCGTCGTAGAGGACTTTGAAATTGAGGGTCTCCGTTTCTCGCGGGTGATGGTGGTGGCCGACGATGTCGCAGACCTCTTCCACCAGCGGGGGCTTGGCGCCCAGGCGTTCCAGGATGTCACGGGCCACGGCCGGCCCTTCCTGCTCCTGGTAGCGGGCCTCGCTGCTGCCGTACTTTTTCTCGGCCTCGACGATGCCGATGTCGTGCAGGTAGGCCGCACACAGGACCACCGCCGGGTTACTGCCTTCGGCACGGCCGATGCGCTCGGCGTAGCGCGCCACCCGGGTGGCATGGCCGATGCGTTTGAAGTCGCCCCGGAAATAGCGTTTCATCTCGATGGCCACCCGGTCCTTGAGCAGGTCTTCCTTTTGGAGCAAGAACTCCTCGGGCAGGGTCCCGATGCACTGCTCGGCGTACTGGCAGTATGCCGCGCAGCCGAAATCCAGGTTCGGGTTCACGAACCGGTGCCCGCACTTCGGGCACTTTCGGGCCGTATCGTCCTTGAAGAACTCGACACTGGCGCAGCATTCGGGGCACGGCACCTCGTAGATGGCGCCGGGCTTCCAGTAGAGCGTATCCTGTCCGGGACATTTCATAATCGTTCTCCGTATTTAGGTCTGACCCGGTTATACCGGTGCGGTTGAAAAAACGTAGGCCGCAAATAACGAAATGCAAGCACCAAAATCTAAAATAACCGTTTCCAAATAAATTCCAAATTACAATATCCAAATCTCAAAAAAGCATTGTGATTCAGGTTAATTGAATGGCTGCCGGTTACCCGGCAGCCGATTCTCTCTCAAAAGGCCTGCCGTCGCGCAGTCGACTACCCTAATATCGCCTTCAGGTCCTCATCCGGCGTCCCGATGGGCATGATGTTGAAGTTTTTCACCAGCACGTCCAGCACGTTGGGCGTAATGAAGGCCGGCAGGCTGGGTCCCAGGCGGATGTTCCTGATGCCCAGGTGCAGCAGGGAAAGCAGGATCACGCAGGCCTTCTGCTCATACCAGGAAAGAATCATGGACAGCGGCAGGTCGTTGACGCCGCAGTCGAAGGCCCCGGCCAGGGCCACGGCGATCTGGATGGCCGAGTAGGCATCGTTGCACTGGCCCACATCCAGCAGACGCGGAATACCGCCGATGTCGCCCAGGTCCTTGTCGAAAAAGCGGAACTTGCCGCAGGCCAGGGTCAGCACGACACAGTCCTGGGGAATCTTTTCGACCAGTTCGGTGTAGTAGTCGCGGCCCGGTTTGGCACCGTCGCAGCCGCCCACCAGGAAGAAGTGACGAATGGCTTTGTTCTTGACCGCCTCGATGACCGTGGGAGCCACGCCCATGACGGCGTTTCTGGCAAAACCGACCATGACCTGCTTGCCCGGGGTGTCTTCCGGGAAACCGGGCAGTTCCAGGGACCGGTTGATGGCCGGGGTGAAGTCCTTGTCGACGATGTGGGTGACGCCGGGCCACCCGACCAGGCCGGTGGTGAAGATGTTCCCCTGGTAGGACTCCCGGGGTTTCTGTATGCAGTTGGTGGTCATGACGATGGCGCCGGGAAACGCGTCGAACTCTTTGGCCTGGTTCTGCCAGGCCGTGCCGTAGTGGCCGTAGAAATGGCCGTACTTCTTCAATTCCGGGTAGCCGTGGCAGGGCAGCATTTCGCCGTGGGTGTAAACGTTGATACCTTTGCCTTCGGTCTGCTTCAGGATGTCCTCCAGGTCCTTGAGGTCGTGGCCGGAAACGAGGATGGCCTTGCCTTTTTTGGCGCCCAGCGGAACCGGTGTCGGCACGGGATGGCCGTAAGTGCCGGTGTTGCCCGCATCCAGCAGTTCCATGGCCCGCATGTTCACCTCGCCGCACTTGAGGGCCAGGCCCACGTAGTCGTCGACCCCCAGGCTGTTGTCCAGGGTGGCGGCCATGGCCTCGTAGATATAGGCAGAAATCCGATCGTCCTGCTGGCCGAGGATCCGGGCGTGGTCGGCATAGGCGGCCAAACCTTTGATCCCGTATACGATCAGTTCACGCAGGGAGAGGATGTCCGGGTTGACGGTGGCGTCGGCTTTGATGCCGACCGTTTCGCCCTGGGCCACCATGCCGGCCTGGTCGGCCGCAGGCGTGAAGGTCGCCGGGCCGTCGGCAAAAGCCACATTGCCGCCGGCAGCCTTTACCTTGGCCTTGAGGGCGTCGCGATGGGTGGCCGCGTCCTTGACCAGGGTGACGAAACGGGCCGGATCGAAATCCACATTGGTCAGGGTGGAAAAGATGGCTTCATTGGTGAACTGGTCGACGGCCGGGTCGCTGACATTGACCCTGGCCCCTTCCACCGCCACCTGGGCGATGCCTTTTACCGCATAAACGAGAAGGTCCTGAAGGGCGGCCACATCGGGCTGCTTGCCACATACGCCGATCTTGGTGCATCCTTCGCCTTTGGCTGTCTGCTCGCATTGAAAACAAAACATGGTGTCTCCTCCTTGATGTTGGGGGTCCTGGATATCGTCATTGGAACGGGTGTCATTGCTGTAAAACAGCTTTTTCAAAAAGCTGATCATCTTATATCCTTTCCGGTTGGCATTGTCCTTGACCTGGGTCAAGATTTTGGGTTTTCTGGATTCTGCGCCCCTTGCCGTGTGTCGATGGCGCGCCAACCATACGTCGTTGCCGGTCAAACCGCCTTGACTTACATCAAGAATTCAAGTTAACTTATCACTTTGAAAACAATAGCGATTCTTTAAAAAATAAAGGAACCGGCCCGGAAAAAGGGAGGGTCGGGCAGACGCCGCATGACAGGATTTCATCGCCAGATGCGTTTCGACCATAATGTTAATGGCAGATAATAAGCATGCAACCCCGGAAACCCAAAAAGGTCTGGCGGCCGGCCGGCTGCTCGAGGGATAATACCAAATGAAAAAAATAAGCCGGACCCTGGCGGACACCCCGCTTTTCAAGGGGCTGTCGGAACAGCAGCTCGACGAAATCAGCGTCATCACCGTTGACCGCCGGTATAAGCGGGGCGAGGCCATCTTCATGGAGGGCGACGAGGCGGACGGATTCTACATCGTCGCCGACGGGCAGGTCAAGATTTTCAAAACCTCCATGGAGGGCAAAGAGCAGATCCTGCACATCTATGGGCCCGGCAACCCCTTCGGCGAAGTGCCGGTCTTTTCCGGCTCCCGGTTTCCGGCCAACGCCCAGGCCCTGGTCAAAAGCCATGTTCTCTATCTGCCCAGGACGGCGTTTGTCCACCTGATCGCCGCGCACCCGTCCCTGTCCATGAACATGCTCGCCGAACTGTCCATGCGGCTGAGGCAGTTCACCGTGCAGATTGAAAACCTGAGTTTGAAGGAGGTCCCCTCCCGTCTGGCATCCTACCTGACCGTTCTGGCTGAGGAACAGGAGCAGTCGGACCGGGTCAGGCTGACCATCTCCAAAGGGCAGCTGGCCAGCCTGCTGGGCACCATACCGGAAACCCTGTCCCGGATTTTCGCCAAGATGTCGGCCCAGCGCCTGATCCGGGTCGAAGGCAAAGAGATCCACCTGATGGACATCCCCGGGCTGAAAGATCTGTCGGCTGCCGGCAAGCTGGCCGAGTAGAAAACCGGCCGACGGCGCCGAAGATTTCGGTTCACCCCTGAAAGGTCCAGAGCTGGAGGGCTTGGGAACCAGGGAGGTGTTGCCTGTGAGCAGAAGCGCATTCGGACAGCGGCGAGTCAACCGGCTCAGGGTGGCATCCCTGCTGGCGGTATGGATGATCCTGTCCGCCTGTACGGTCAAGCCCATGAATCTCTCCCATGGCGACATACCGGAAGACCTGCCGCTTGCTTCCGGGGAGACCCGGCTGGGGAATTGGCTCTATGCCGATTTCGACAAAACGTACACCCTTTCCGGGGACACGGGGCGCATCACCCAGCTGGCGCGCATCGTCGACCATCTTTCCCGCGCGGCGGGCGCCGGATATGCCCACTGGCAGGTGCATCTGCTGGACGCCCCGGAGATCGTCGATGTCCGGGCCGTCCCGGGCAACCGTATTTTTGTCTGGTCCGGGCTCTACGACGCCGTACGAAACGAAGATGAACTGGCGGGGCTGCTGGCCTGCGAAATCGCCCATGACCTGGCACGCCACACCGACCCGGTCCGTTTCAACATGATTTCCAGCCTGCTGTTTCAACTCGGTTCACTGGCAGGATCGACGGCACTGATGATTGCCAGCCAGGGGGCCGTGAACCTTGGCGCGGTGGATTGGATGAAACTGGCCTACATCGAGGCACGGGACCTGGGGCCCGGGGAGCGGCATTACAGCCAGACGGAGGAACGACGGGCCGCGTCCATCGCCCTGATGATGCTGAAACGATCGGATTGCCGCCCGGAGGCACTGATCGAATTTTACTGGCGGACCCTTGAAGAACATCCTCAGGCCCTGCTTTTCGAACGGCTGCACCGCGGCCTGACGCCGGATCGAAGGCTCGCGCTTCTGGAGCATCTGATCATCGATGGGCAGGCGGGCCGGCTCGCACGAATCCCTGAACCGGAGACGCCCCCGTCGGGACCGGTACAGGACCGGATGACCGTTCACCCCGGCTTTCGGTAGCGGGGCTGGTGACCCGGGACACGGCCATGCGTTTTTGGGTTGACACATTGTGGTATCTATTTTAGGGTGGCCGGCATGAGATGCTTCCGATCCTCTGAACGGCCTTCAACACTGGCCGTCGTCTTCTGCCTGGTGTTAACGGCGGCGCTGTCGGCAAGTCCCCTCCTGGCCGCCGTTGACACCTTCGCAGAATGCGACAGCCAGTGCTGTTGCTGCAGGGCTTCGGCCCATATGTCGGCCGCGACCGCCGGAAGCGCTACCGGCATGAAAGCCGGTTGCTGCGGTCCGTCGGGGTCATCCCCATGCCACATGTCCGCCGGCAGCCTGCCGGCCCCGGTTGCCGCATTCATCCAGACCCCACAGAAATTTCCCGTCAACCCGACCACCCTGCTGCCGGATACCGCTCATCCGGCAGGGGACACCCGAGCATTCAAAGCGCACCATTTTCGGATCGATACCGATCCCGGGTTCAACCCCCCGGCGCTTTATCTGAAAACCTGCCGTTTCATCTGTTGACGTCATGTCTTTTCGCCTGACCGGTTGAAGGGGGGCCGCTGAACACCCGCACCACGCGTTGCGCCCCGGTCTTCAATCCCGTCGCCGGCACCGGTTCCCATCAAATGAACCGCAAGCCGTCCGCGTCCACGCCGCTATGATCGCCAGCCGGATGATCCGGCATTGGATCCGGCTGATTTCAGCCTTCAGGCGGCGCGCTGCCGACGTGGCCTGTCAATACAACTCCATAAAATCAATCATTATCGATCATTGAGGATAACCGCCATGACCGCCAAGAGAAAATCGTCGACCCACAGCACCCGCGAAACCAAGAAAGCCATCGTCATGAATGCCGGCAAAAAAAATCCGACCCCCATCGTCATCGCCGCCGTCGTCGTCATCGCCGCAGCTGCCGGGCTGGGCCTGTTCCTCTTTCCGGGCGCCAACACGCCGGGGACACCGGCAGCCGGCAACACGCCAACGGCCGATGACGGCCGCATCACCTACGCGGCCAGCATGTTTGCCGACGGCAAGGCCCGTCATTTCCAATACGCCGACGGCAATATCACCATCAGCTATTTCATCCTCAAAAGCACCGACGGCGTCATCCGTGCAGCCTTCGATGCCTGCGATGTCTGCTGGCAGGCCGGCAAGGGGTATTACCAGGAAGGCGGCGACATGGTCTGTCGCAATTGCGGCCGGCACTTCGAATCGGTGAAGGTCAACGAGGTCCAGGGAGGCTGCAATCCGGCACCGCTGGCGCGAACCATCGAGAATGACCGGGTGGTCATCCGGGTGGCGGATCTCAAGAAAGGCCGGTCCTATTTCAACTTTTCCCCGAAGGCATAAGCGATGAATCTGACTGATATATCTCTTAAAAACCTGATGCGCCGCAAGGCCAAGGCCGGCTTTATCATGACCGGCCTGGTGGTGGGCGTGGCCGCCATGGTGGCGGTGATCGGATTTGTGCGCACCATGACCGCCGAAATCAGCCACAAGATGGAGCGATACGGCGCCAACATCCTGGTCCTGCCCAAAACCGAGGACCTGCAGTTGAGCTACGGCGGCCTCAACCTGGGCGGCGTCTCATTCGACGTGGAACCGATCCGGCAGGAGGACCTGCTGCGGCTGAGGACGATCAAAAACGCGGCCAATATCGCCGCTACCGGCCCGACCCTGCTGGGCGTGGTCGAGGCCAACGGCCGGCGGGTACTGCTGGCGGGCATCGACCTCGAAAGTGTCCGGATTCTCAAACCCTGGTGGCGTCTCAACGGCGGCCCGCCCGGCGCCGACGGCCTGCTGGCCGGCGCGGAAACCGCCCGCATACTGAATCTGGCCATCGGCAGCGAGGTCACCGTCAACGGCCGACGGATGCCCGTGGTCGGCATCCTCGAGGCCACCGGTTCCCAGGACGACAGCCTGCTGTTTGCCGAACTGACCACGGCCCAGGACATACTGGGCAGGCAGGGTCAGATATCCATGGTCGAAGTGGCGGCCCTGTGCAACGCCTGCCCCATCGACGAGATGGTCAGCCAGATCGCCGGCGCCCTGCCCGATGCCAAGGTCATGGCCATCCAGCAGGTGGTCAAGGGGCGCATGGCCACCCTGCACCGCTTCAGCACCTTTTCCCTGGGCATGTCCATCGTCGTGATCCTGGTGGGCAGCCTGGTGGTGCTCACCACAATGATGAGCAGCGTCCGTGAGCGCAGGGAGGAGATCGGCATCTTCCGGGCCATGGGCTTTCGCAGAAGCCATGTCATGGGCATCATCTTTTCCGAAGCGGCCATCCTGTCCGGCCCGGCCGGCCTGATCGGCTACCTGGCAGGCACCGCTGCCACCTATGCCGGCGTCCGCTTGTTTTCGGGCCTGGACCACGCATCGATTGCGCTGGACCCGGCCCTGTGCGGCGCCGCCGTGCTGCTGGCCATGGTCGTGGGCCTTTCGGCCAGCGTCTATCCGGCGGTCATGGCCGCACGCCTGGATCCCAACACCGCCTTGCGGTCCCTGTAGGAGGAACCCACCATGAGCAGCATCACTGCCCGTCAACTGGGCAAATCTTACGGCCGGGGCGCCGGAACGGTACATGCCCTGTCCGATGTGAGTTTTACCATCAACAGCGGCGAGTTCGTCGGAATCATGGGGGAGTCGGGTGCCGGCAAGTCCACCCTGCTCTCCATCCTGGGAGCCATGAACACCCCCAGCACGGGCACGTTGAAGGTGGACGACATCGACGTCTACGATCTGAGGTCGGAGCAGCGGGCCGATTTCAGAAGAGAATTCCTCGGGTTTGTCTTCCAGAGCTTTTACCTGATCCCCTACCTGACCCTGCTGGAAAACGTCATGCTGCCCCTGGCCGCCGTGCGCATGGCGGCATCGGAAAAACGGCACCGGGCCCTGGCCGCGCTGGAACGGGTGGGACTGGGGGGCAAGGAGGCAAGGCTTCCCGGAGAAGCCTCGGGCGGCGAAAAGGAGCGCTGTGCCATCGCCCGGGCCATCGTCAACGCGCCGCCGGTGCTGCTGGCCGACGAGCCCACGGGGAATCTGGACACCCGCACCACGGATGCGGTGATGGACCTGTTCGCTGACCTCAACGGCGAAGGCATGACCATCGTCATGGTCACCCACAGCCACCGCTGCGCCGCCCATGTGCACCGGGTCCTCACCGTGTCCGACGGCCGGATGCCGGAAGAGAGATAACAATGCGGTATCGGTGCACTTACTTCTTTTCCATCTTCTGTTTCAATTTCTTTTCGATTTCGGCGAACAGGTCCTGTTTTTTCTGGTCCTGCTGGGCCTTGATGGAGGCCACCTTCTCTTTCATGGTATCCTTGCCTTTTTTGAACTTTTTCAACTCCAGTTCCAGCCGGCTCTCTTCGACGTCCCGGGGCAGGTCCTCGATGGCCAGGTGATCGGCGATGACAATCCGGTCATTGAACCCGCTTTTCACCGTGTCGACAATGCCCTGTTCCCTGAACCGGTTGAGCAGGTAGCTGCCCTTTTCGTCCGAGAAGTCCAGCAGCCCGCAGACGGCCTCCAGGGCCGGCGGTGCGCCGTCCCGATAGTCCAGCACGCGGACGGCGGCCACAAACAGATGGGCGGTGGTATACAAATCGTTCGGTTTCATGATGGTCCGTTCCTGTGTGGTTGGGATTAGGGGGCCCGACAAAAATTAACGTCCCGAGACGACGCCACCATCCGCATCGGAGGCACGACTCGCTGCCGGCAGGTCCGCTGCGGGTTTCTTGACATCCCCCGGCAAGGAGAGTAACATTTGCCGTTGAATTGTCAAGCGGCAACCCCTCCAGGTCGCCGCATCGCAGATCCGATGTAACCCATTATCATAAAAGGAATTTTAAAACCTATTGCGCTTCATTCGCGTCGTCGTTGTCGGCCACGCCAAACAGACAATCGGGGGATTGAGAACATGACGGAAATTATTGATGTAACGGCGAGAGAAATCCTGGACTCCAGGGGAAACCCCACCGTGGAGGTGGAGATGATGCTGGCCTGCGGCGCAACCGGCCGGGCGGCGGTACCCTCCGGTGCGTCCACGGGCAAACGGGAAGCCCTGGAGCTGCGCAACACCCGTGCCAAACGCTACGGCGGCAAGGGGGTGGTCACTGCCGTAAAAAATGTCAACACGACCATCGCCGACGAAATCCGTGGAATGGACGCCGCCGACCAGTTGACCCTGGACGCCTGCATGCTGGCCCTGGACGGCACGGCCAACAAATCCAAACTGGGCGCCAACGCCATCCTGGGCGCCTCCATGGCGGCGGCCCGGGCGGCAGCCAACGCCTTCGGCCTTCCCCTGTTCCGCTACCTGGGAGGCGTTAACGCCAGAATCCTGCCGGTGCCCATGATGAACGTGATCAATGGCGGGGCCCACGCCGCCAACAACCTGGACATCCAGGAATTCATGATCGTCCCCTTCGGCGCAGCAACGATGGCCCAGGCCATCCAGATGGGCGCCGAGACCTTCCACGCCCTGAAAAAAATACTCAAGTCCAAGGGGCTGAGCACGGCCGTGGGAGACGAGGGCGGTTTCGCGCCGGACCTTAAATCCAATGAGGAGGCCCTGGCCTTTATCATGGAAGCCATCAACGCCGCCGGTTACACCCCCGGAAAGGATGTGGGCCTGGCCCTGGATGTGGCGGCCAGCGAATTGTACGCCAAGAAAAAATATGTTCTCAAAGGGGAGAACAAATCGCTGACGGCCGTCGAACTGGTCGACTATTTTGAAAGCCTGGTGGAAAAATACCCCATCTTGTCCATTGAGGACGGGCTGGCCGAGCAGGACTGGGAAAACTGGGTTGTTCTCACCGACCGACTGGACGAATACATTCAGATCGTGGGCGACGACGTGTTCGTGACCAACCCCGCCATCTTTGCCAAGGGCATCGAAGACGGCATCGCCAATTCCATCCTGATCAAGCTGAACCAGATCGGCACGGTGACCGAAACCCTGGACGCCATCGAAATGGCCAAGCAGGCCGGTTACACCACCGTGATCTCCCACCGCAGCGGTGAAACCGAAGACGCATTTATCGCCGACCTGGCCGTGGCGGTCAACAGCGGCCAGATTAAAACCGGTTCCCTGTCACGGTCCGACCGCATCGCCAAGTACAACCAGCTGATTCGCATCGAAGAGGCGCTGGGCCGGGGCGCGCAGTTCGCCAAGGAGATTTTCATTGGCGACTGATCCCCGCGTGCCGACAAGAACAAGATCCCTGGCGCCGTTACGGGCGGTCTTCTCCGTTGCCGCCATGTCGATGATGCTCCTTTGCGCGGCACTGCCCGAACGGGTCGGCGCCTATGTTCTCGAAGGTCCGCATGTTCTCGATCTCAGCGCAAAGGCCATGGGCAGGATCGCCGCCCTCCGGGTGAACCAGAAACTGCTCGTCTATCCCCGGACGCCGGAGGAAGCCCCGACCGTTTTTGATGAAACGGCCATCTACGTGATGCCGGAACGGTTCCGGTCAGACATCGCCTCCGAACGGATCCAGCGGACGCACCTGGTGTTCGCCGACAGTTCGCTGACCGTCATCGACGGCCGGACAGCCGTTGGCGAAAACCGGTTCGATCTCTACCAGCGCCTGCTGAGAAGCCGCAGTCGGCCACGCCTGATACGCACCCTGAATCAGCTGGGCGTCGAGACCGCCATATCCAGCCTGGGGCGGCTGGATGAAAGGGTGGTGTTTGTCCTCGGCGCCCGCTATCCCGATGAATCGGTTTCCCAACTGGCCATCGACAAGGAGACCTTTCTGCCGGTTCGCCTGCTGCTGGTGGAAGGGGACGCGGAGGCCGCCGGCCCGAGTCTGGAAATTTTTTACGATAACTGGCAGAAGGTGCAGAGCGGATGGTTCCCCTTCCAGGTGCGTTTTACCGTCAACGGCCGCCTGGCCCGGGAGATCCGGGTGGCGGATCTTCGCGTCAACCCATCTCTCCCTTCGGCGTTGATGGACCTGGAAGCGCTGAAGGCATCGGTAGCCGCGAATAGCGCCGACACCCCCCAGGGTCAAAAGCAGGAAGCCGTGGAGGCGGTGCAGCAGGCGGTGGAGGACTTTCAGAAAAAATTTGAATAGCCGGTTTTCCAAACCGGCCAAATATGGTACAGGCAGTCGCAATTCAAATAATAAGGGCAATTTGAGATTCCATGCCGTCTGTTTTCTATCGTGTGAATGGTCCTGAATGCCCACGTCTCTCTATTCGCAATCCATCAATTCCGGCCTGTCCGGGTAATAAAAAGAACGGCTGAGGTTTTTTATGGGGTATGACACCAAGTACATTTTTGTTACCGGGGGCGTGCTTTCATCCCTGGGCAAGGGGCTGGCATCGGCGTCCATCGGCGCCCTGCTGGAGAGCCGCGGCCTGACGGTCACCATCCAGAAGCTGGACCCGTACATCAACGTGGATCCGGGGACCATGAACCCTTTTCAGCACGGAGAGGTCTTCGTCACCGACGACGGCACCGAAACCGATCTGGACCTTGGCCACTACGAGCGCTTCACCCATGCCAAGCTGGGCAAGGACAACAACTTCACCACGGGAAAGATCTATCACAGTGTCATCACCAAAGAACGCCAGGGAAAGTACCTGGGCGGCACGGTGCAGGTCATCCCCCACATCACCGACGAAATCAAAGAAAGCATCCGCAAGGCATCCAATGATGTGGATGTGGTCATCGTTGAAATCGGCGGCACCATCGGCGACATCGAAAGCCTCCCTTTCCTGGAAGCCATCCGCCAGTTCAAGAACGATGCGGGCAAGGACAACGTCATCTACATCCACCTGACCCTGGTCCCATACATCGGCACGGCCGGTGAAGTGAAGACCAAGCCCACCCAGCACAGCGTCAAAGAGCTGCGCAGCATCGGCATCCAGCCGGACATCCTCCTGTGCCGCACCGACCGAATGCTCGCCGCCGATATCAAGGCCAAGATCGCCATGTTCTGCAATGTGGGTGCGGATGCAGTGATCACGGCCAAGGATGTCGGCTGCATCTATGAGTGTCCCCTGTTCTTCCATCAGGAGGGGCTGGACAACAAAATCGTCGAACTGCTCAACATCTGGACCCGCTCCCCCCGCCTGGAGGACTGGGAGTCCCTGTGCCGGCGGATGAACGAACCCGCCCATGAGGTCACCATCGCCATCGTCGGCAAGTATGTGGACCTCACCGAATCCTACAAAAGCCTCAACGAAGCCCTGATCCACGGCGGCATTCCCAACCGGGCCCGGGTCAACCTGAAATTCGTGGACTCGGAAACCATCGATGCCGATTCCTGCAGCCTGAGCCTGGAGGGGGTTGACGGGATACTGGTACCCGGCGGCTTCGGCTCACGGGGGGTGGAAGGCAAGATCTGCGCAGCCCGCTATGCCCGGGAAAACAAGATCCCCTATTTCGGCATCTGCCTGGGAATGCAGATCGCCGTCATTGAATTCGCCCGCCACGTGGCCGGACTGGACCGGGCCAACAGCACCGAATTCGACCTGAGCACGCCGCACCCGGTAATCTACCTCATGGAGGAGTGGTTCGATGATAAATCGGGAACCGTCCAGCAGCGTGACGTCCATTCGGACAAGGGCGGCACCATGCGCCTGGGGGCCTACCCCTGCAAGCTGGAAGCGGACACCGTTGCCCACCGGGCCTACGGGAAGGGGTCCATTTCCGAGCGTCATCGCCACCGTTTCGAATTCAACAATGCCTACCTGGAGCCCCTGAAAAATGCCGGCCTCCAGATTTCCGGAATGGCCCCGTCAGGTGAACTCGTTGAAATCGTGGAACTTGCGGATCACCCCTGGTACCTGGGGTGCCAGTTCCACCCGGAGTTCAAATCCCGGCCCATGACCCCCCATCCCCTGTTCCGCAGCTTCATTGCCGCGGCCCTGGAATACTCGGGCGACCGGAAGATCGAGAACTGATCGACCCCGTCCATCTTCGATGCACCAGCCACGAACAGCGGCGCGAATGACGCCATTCGCGCCGTTTGATTGGTGAGGGCCTCGACATCACCAAAAAACAGGAAGCCGCCCGTCTCCGGGACCATCTGATTGAAGCCGGGATTGGGGTCAGCGGTTTTTAGCGCGTCGTACACAAATTGCACCGTCAGCAAAACGGCCAGCACCACCAGCAACCGGCGCAGCCAGCGCCGGTAGGTCCCGGTGGGGATCCGCTCGCGAACCCGCATCCCCAGAAGAAGGGCCATCAACCCCAGACCCGCCAGCAAGACCGACGCCGTCAGGAGATCGGCGCTGATCAGGCCGGCCTGGGCCAGAACCGCCCCCTGGGTCAGTTTGCCGAACAGAAAACAGAAATTGAACACCTGGATCATGACGGTTTTTGGCATCCGCACCTCCAGGGCATAGACGATCAGCGCCGGCAGCATCACGTTCACCGTACCGGCAAGGATTCCTGCCGCCAGGCCGAAGACGGCAAAGGCGACGCGGGGAAAGCGGTTGACCCAGGCAAAACCGACCCCGATCCGTTCGGCATTGAGATAGAGCACCAGCATGGCCGCCAGAACGGGGCGGAAAGACTCCGCGGGGACGGCAAGCAGCAGCCGGGTACCGATGAAACTCCCGACCATGCCGTAGACGGCCAGTGGCCAGTAGATCGCGATACTGCGCCCCCACCGGCCGCCCTTGAAGATATTGGCCACGTTGATCACCACGGTCGGGAGCACCAGAAGCAGAATTGCCGTTCGAACGTCGGAGATCAGGGCCAGAAGCGGCGTGGCGACCATGGGGAAACCGATGCCGATGGTGCCGTGAACCAGGGCGGCGAACGCGACGATGCCGGCATGGGTGAACCCGGTGATGAGCAAAGCGGTGTCTATCGTGGCCATTGGCGATTGTCCATATGGAAGGTCAACACAGATCCGGACCATTCAGCCGGAAAGGGGACCATATCATGGATCGGCAACCCTGTTGAACGCTTTTGGCTCTGCCCCCAAAAGATCAAGTGGCGGAGAATACCCGGGTGGGGCTCACGTCGTCCCACCCGGGTATATCCGCCACTGTATGAACATGGACGCAAGTTGCCGTCAAGGCGATAAGGGGCGTTCAGCCGTACATTCCGCACCCCAAGCAGCAACGATTCGACTATTTTTCATCGCTTTATGGGGCTGTGAATGTGTCAGTTGTGACGCCAAGCGCTTTCAAATACTCAAGCTGAACAGCTTTCAATGGTTTTGCCAACTGTCTGTGGTTCCCGATGGAAACGACCATGATTGAAGAGAACTTGGTCGTCATCATAAAGCTGGTCGGCTTTCTGGTTTTGCGTCGCACCCAACCGGGCAACTCACAGTCATTGGTCTCGACATACTGGCGCATGGAACGCTCCATCAAACGCCAGATCAAAAGGGAGATCAGCAATACCAGGCCCAACACTTCGATCCGCTGGGCCTTTTTCAGAAAAATGCTGTTTACGATGGCCGGGTCCTTCAGGAAGCTGAAGTTCTTCTCGATGCCGATCTGGCTCTTGTAAAGGGAGAGCAGTTCCGGGGCGGACCAGTCGCCTTGTTGGTCCAAAAGATTCGTCAACAGGACAAAGCAACCGGCTTCTTCCCTGAGCGGTTGCACTTTTTGCGGGGCTTCCACAACCGTCGCCGTTACGCGATATTCGTAGCGCAAAACCTTTCGGGGCTTACCGGCCGCAGGCCGGCCGCGACCGTATTTGGGGATTTTTTCAACACCAGCTTGAAGCCGGTGGTAGCTGGACGCGGATTGACGAATCAGTTTGTCTAACGCGACCTGCGCATCGGCCTGACAATAGTACACGGTGTCCGCGAGCTTTTTGCAGTCTTTTTCAAGCTGCTTGCGGTCCTGTTTCAACATGCGATCGATGCGTTTATGACGCCGCTTGTCATGCGCGCTGGAATGCACGACGATCGCCCGGTAGGTTTTTCCGTAAAGCTCGACGGTGCCGTCATAGGCCCGATAGCGGGCAACTGAGCGATTGGGGCGGTCGCGTTCTTCGGCCAGGCGGCCGATGTCGATCCAGTCATCGGCGGCCACGGCTTCACGAATGATCCGGCCGCACTCTTTGTAGGTCGCCGGCAGGCGGGTCAGAAACCAGGTCTGACGCCTGTCGGCTTTCTTCAGATTGTCCTCGGTGACAAATGCAGAGTCGGCCACATAGACGTACGCGCCCGGTTCAAGCCCGTGTCTGGCCATGTATGCGGAGATATTGGTCAGCAGTTCGTTGTTCAAGGTCTTGTCCGAAGCGTTGCCGTCCGTCGTGGTCCCCAAAATGGGGATGTTGCGGTCGACACACAGCATCGATACCAGAAACTGTTTGAGGTCCGGTCGTTTGTCCTTGCTGTAACCATAGGTGATCTCAAACGGTGGATCAACCAGATGGTAATCGCCGAATACACTCACGGAGGTCGTATCGAAATGCAGTCGTCGCGGATCGACGGCAAAAACTGTCAATGCATTCTGCGCGATCTGAGAAAACACCTTCTGGGTACCGGTCTCGAAAATCTGATCCATGGACCGGCCCAAGTTGGTATCGCAAAAGCGTTCCGGTTCGATAGCGGTGCCCAGGAGAAGCTCCGTATCCTTTTCTTCAAAAAATTCGGTCAGACGGTAAAGCGGTGTCCGTCCCGAAAGGGTGTCGAGCACCATGCCGAATACAGCCATGCCGGGGCTCAATTCCATTTGAGAACCGACCATCCGGTCGATGGTCTCCACCAGACCGATTTTTTGTGCATAAGCCTTGACGATCGGCAGATGCCTGACCTCGGTGATGGTCAAACTTTCAGTGTCAAGCGGTGGCATGTCCCCTCCTTTGAACTGTTGTTGTCAAGATTGGGGGTAACGTACCAGCAACTAGTTGAAATGTCTAGGTATTTTTATTTTACAGTAAATACAATATGTTAAATCGCCTATGTGGTTATTTTTGAACGATAAAAAATTTCCTAAAATCGATTCTCACGGGTGCGGAATGTAAGTTCAGCGGCCCCCGCCGCCTGTTTTATCGCCTATGCGACTTTGAAACGGGCAACCATTGCGGACAGCTTTTCAGCCAGCGAATTCAACTCCGATGCACTCATGTTGACCTGGGAACTGGAATTGGTCATTTCACCGATCGACTGGTTCACCATGGCGATATCCCTGGCGATCTCGCTGGATGCGGTCGAGCTGTTGGCCACATTGACGTTGACTTCCTGAAGCCCCTGGGAGGCCTGGCCGACGTTTCCGGCGATTTCCCGGGTGGTTACGGACTGCTCTTCAACCGCAGTGGCAATGGTGGATACGATCTCGGCCACATTCTGGATGATCGTTGAAATCTGGCTGATTTCGTTCACCGTGGCCGTTGTAGAGCTCTGGATGCCATTGATACGCCCCTTGATCTCTCCAGTGGCCTCGGCCGTTTGTTTGGCCAGGTCCTTTATTTCATTGGCCACCACGGCAAATCCCTTGCCGGCCTCCCCTGCTCTGGCGGCCTCGATGGTGGCATTCAGGGCCAGCAGATTGGTTTGCTCGGAAATCTCGGTGATGGTCTCCGTCACCTTGCTGATATCCTGGGCCGCCTTGCCCAGTTCATCAACCCGACCCGATGCGCTTTGCGCCTGGGTTACCGCATCGGTCGTGATGGCGCGCGCTTTTTCGGAATTGGATGCGATTTCGCCCACCGTGTTGGTCATCTGTTCAGTGGCGGCCGCGACCATGTTCATGTTCGTGGCCGCCTGTTCCATCGCCGCAGCGATGGAATTGATGTTATTGCTCAGTTCTTCGGCGGCACCGGCAACGGTGGTGGATTTACCGGCCATCGTCTCGGCCCCTTCCGACATCTTGCCGCTGATATCGGTAAACGATCTGGAAGAGGAGGATATGCTGACGGCATTCTGGGCCACCTCGGAAACGAGCTGCTGGGTTTTGGAAATAAAGGTGTTGAACCAGTGGGCCAGCTGCCCCACCTCGTCTCGGCTTTTAACCGCCAGCCGTTTGGTCAGGTCGCCCTCACCCTCGGCGGCATCCCGCAGGCCACCTACAACACCATTGATGGGCCGGACCACCGGAATCGTGAGTAAAAAGACAATGAGCCCGGCCACCAGGACCACGACGGCAGCCACCAGCAGGTTGAACTGACCGAGCGCCCTGACCGGTGAAAGGATCTCGGATTTCAGGGCAACGACGCCAACGCGCCAGTCAAAGGCAGGGTTTTTTTGAATCGCGGCCCATTTTTCATTACCTTCCCACGCGTAGTTCAAAAACCCCTCGTCCATGGCCATTATCTTTTTGCCGAAATCCAGTTCGTTCAGATTCAGCGCCAGGATCTGGCTTTTGTCCGGGTGGGCGATCACCCGTCCCTGCTCGTCCACCACGAAAGCATATCCCATCTCACCCACTTTGATATGATCGACAAATTTGGCGCCGAAGGCCTGCAGGTCCAGGATACCGCATATGGCGCCCACCACCTGTTCTTTTACGGTCAGGGGCATGGCGGCCACAAAAATGGGGTTGCCCGTGTCACGGCTCTTGATCACCTGGGATACCCCCGGCTGGCCCTGGAGGGCCTGCTTGAAATAGCCGCGGTCGGAGACGTTGAACTTGCCGATGACCGCATTGTCGGAGGCGGCGACGATTTCTCCTTTCAGGTCGGCGATGGTGATATTTTCGTAGTATCCGTAGGCCGCCTTGAGTTTCTCCAGCTGAAGGTTGGCGGACTTGCGGGCCGCCTTTCCCATGAAGGAGTCCTGCACGGCGCTTTGGAAGATTTTCTGCTGGCTCCAGCTCATCAGATCCAGGCGACGGTCTTTTATCCACGCGTCGATAACGGCTTCGGTCGTTCCCGCAATCCCCATGATCTGGTTCCTCAGGGTATCCGTGAGCGCCTGCCGGGCCTTGAAATAAGAAACGGTGGAAGAAAGGCCCATACCGACCATGATCAGCAGCACCGTGGGGATCATGAATTTATTTCGCAGGTTCATTCTGAATATTTTTTTTATCATCCTACCGGTTCCTTTTGGCGGGTTGCGACCATTGCCGGCGGAGCGACAACGTTCCGCCGGCAATTGGGATGCAGATACAAGGAATTACTCGATAACTTTTTCTGCCGACTGAAGGATGTCAAAGGGAACATCCGTGCCTGCTTTGGAGGCAATTCGGGTGTTGACAATCAGCTTGCCCTGGGAGTTTTTGGCGACCGGAATATCCTTGGGTGAATCACCGGCCAAAATCTTCAGGGCCGCCCCAGCCGACCAGTCGCCCTGCTCTTCGGCAACCTTGCCATAGGTTATCAACGCATACGGGGCCATGAAATCATAAGTCGCGCCGGAAGGGATTTTGGTGTTGTCTTCCACGAACTGTTTCATCTCGTCTGCCTGCGTTTTATAAAGTCCTCCGTCAGAGTCGATCACCAGTATATCCACCTTGGCCTGAAGTTCGGCGAACCCCTTTTTCCAGTCTTCAAAATCCTTGGCATAGTATTCGGTCAGCGTCATCCCGAAAACTTTTTTGTAGTTTTGGGCCTCTTTTCTGGCGGTCAGGATGTCGGGACCGAGAAAACCGATTTTGTCCCCCTTGGCCAACGGCTGCAGCTGCTCTAACAACTGGGGGATCGGGGTGACTTCCACCATGCCGGTTACATTGTTATAGGGAAATCCATACCCTTTCTCATCCCAGTTGACACCGCAAAAAACGAAGGGCAGGCTGGCGTCCTCGTAATATGGCTGAATCAGGTATTGGGAAGCGTTGTCATCGGCGGCGATGACCACATCGGGTTTGAACTGCTCGATCACCGTCTTGGCCTTCAGGGCCGCCTCTTTTTTGAATGCTTCATCCGTGTTTCGTTTGGTGTCCATGTGGATGACCTTCAGGTCCACACCGGTATCGGCCAGGGTCCGCTGCACCCCGGTGGTGATGCCATCGCTCCACGCGTAGCCGGAATGATAGGAATCGATAAAGAGCACCTTCTTGCCCGCATAGGGTGACGCGTTGGCCGATGTGACCATAACGGCAGCGGTGACCAGACTCATGCCCAATGATAATAATCTTTTCATAATAACGTTCCTTTCTGATGGTTGAATGGTTGCCAAACGGGATGTTCAGAACAACCTTTCATCTTCTGTGAATACGTTCGCAGGCATGCGACTGAAGAAATCGCCGGTGCAGCCTTGAGGGGTGGTGCTTTGGATAGGTATGCGAAGCACCGTTCAGGCATCTTCCCCAAAAAAACCCTGCGCCACTTTTTTAACAAAATGAATCCTAACCGATCGTTATAAAAGCATAAATTATTGGACGCCACACGCAATCGCCCCTTAACTGCTTCCTACATTTTCATCCTTTTTCGGCAGGGCGGAAACAATACTTAAGTAGTTTTTTAAATAATTCTGATTATCAATAAGCGTTTGTCGTGCGGGTCACCCCGCCATTGTCTTCAGCAGGCCGTCGTCGCCCAAAAAGATGGACCCTGGGCCGTGGGCGGAGGGATTCAATGTAACGGAGCGGCGGGCAGGGGCAGCTGGCCAAACCCATTGAACCGCAAATGGTTTTGGAGAAAATCACTGGATGGGGGCCAATGGATCCGCGGGCCTGAGGCGCCAGGGAAGGGAAGTAAAAATCCACCCCCCTCATCTGATCAAAACCCTGCATGCGAGGGCACGGGAGGGTTATTGCGTCCCGGCGGTTTCTACACTGCGGGATGAAGGAAACGGGCGCGGGGCCGATCCATCATGTTGGCAATGGCTTCAATTTTTCGAGAATGCTACCCGACCTTGAACTTTTCAGAAAATAGTATCATACTGGCCGAATCTGGCATTTCACATTCAACCCGGCGGTTGCAGAGGGAACGAATTTGATCGATTGGGTCGTCTGGCCAGCTCACGCGCCAGTGTTATCGTGGTCGGTTTCAATGATGAAATCCGGCAGTTGCTGGATCATCCCCCGCTGACCACCGAAACGGCAATTCGAAACAAACTGAAGGTCCTTTTAATTGCGGGGAAACTGAACTTCGGGCTGGGCGCCTTGATTTCGGCGGGAATCTATGATGCCGACGGGAAAAAAATACTCCTGGAGAAGGATGCGAGCTGCACCTATCCGGATGCCGTCGACACGTTTATGAAAACACGGGACCACCTGATGCCGGGGTCCTACAAAAAAGCGTACGCGTTCCACCGCATCGATAAAAAACCGCACATCCTGCTCGCCTATCCGCTCACCAACAGCAGAAACGAGCAGGTGGCCGTCATCAACGGCATCTTTGCATTGTCATCCGCGGCGATCGATGAGGTCAAGGGGCGTATCGTCAGAACCGCCGTCGAGGCCATCGGCATTGTGGCCCTGATCACCTTGACGCTTTATCCCATCATCATGACCCTCATCGGCCAGTTGTCCAAGCTGGCGGCGGACCTGCTTAAATCAAACATCGAAATTTTACAGGTTCTCGGAAGTGCCATCGCCAAACGGGACAGCGATACCGACATTCACAATTACCGCGTCACCATCTGCTCGGTTTCCCTGGCCGAGGCGCTCGGATTGGACCGCAGTCTGATCCGGGGACTGATAAAAGGGGCATTCCTTCATGATGTCGGCAAAATCGGCATCAGTGACCGAATCCTGCTGAAGCCATGAAAACGATCGAAAAAGGTCGCGGAACGCTTTTTGATCCGATCCTCCTCGACACCTTTTCAACCATTTCAAGATCCCTGTATGACCGGTTTTCGAATAATTCTGAAGAAACACTGCACCAGAAGCTGGAATCGATTACACAACAGTATTTTTCCAATTAATGCCGGCCCGAATATGCCAAAGGACCATTTCCATCACGCAGTTCAGTCGTTAAAAACACACACGAATTTAGCTGTTATTAACGCGAGCCTCACCGATTACTTGCCAATCAAGGATCCGTGCAGGTCACAAATATAACCCTGGGAGTGCCTTCGGTTTTCGTTAAAACTTGCTGCATCAGTTTCCTGCGCCTTTCTTCCCAAAAATCACGCAATTGAAATCATACGTTTCAATGCATCAGTGTCGGTTAATTCGATCACACCAACAAGATAATCATCAAAAGCACTCATGATCATTGGAATTTATCAAATTTCCTGTTGATAACCCCATTGTTGAACGTTTCAAAACTTAGACCATGCCGGCAAGCCAAAGCGTCCATGCCTGCTGACCAGTTCGCATGACAACTCCGATACCAAGAACCCTCTGTATGGCCAACTAACAATTACTACTTTTTCTAAAGTTTTCTTCTTTGGCGTCGATATTGTCGAAAACGTGCAGCCAAGAAAAAGAAAAGTTTTGCTTCTGGAAGAAAATCCAGCTCACGGTTTTTTACGCCACAGTGCCGTTCTTTCAATGGATATACCCCTGAAGTTTGCTGCAGAAAGCTTCGATATCGCTTGAAAAAATGATCCATGTGGAATCAGCATCATTTTAAAGGAGGATGTTCACATGCAGTATTTGAAAAATTGGGTTCTTTTTTTGCTAATCGCAGTTTTTTTAGTTGTACCGGCGGTGGGCGCTCAGGATGTTGTACTGATTGCCAATGCCGATGTTCCGGTGGACTCACTCAGCGCGTCGGACGTCAAAAACATTTTCTTAGGTAAAAAAACCAGCTGGGACGGCGGTGGGAGCATCACTTTTTTCACCTCCGATGAAGCGGCCACCCATAAGGCCTTTTTGAAAGGCCACGTGGGCAAATCAGCCAACCAGTTCAAGACGTTCTGGAAAAAGCAGGTTTTCACCGGCAAGGGTAAAATGCCTGTCTCTGCAGCCAACGATCAGGAGATGGTCAGCCAGGTGAGCGGAACCGGCGGTGCCATCGGCTATGTGGCCGGCGGCGCTGACCTTGGCAGTGCAAAAACCCTATCCATTCAGTAAGGAGAACACGAATAATGAAAAACGCATTCAAACATATCTTAATCGGCTTTACCCTGTTGACTCTGACCACTTCCGCATACGCTGCGGAAGTCATGGGCGTCGATATTCATGGTTTCATTTCACAGGGCTATTTATCCACTTCAGATAACAACTTCGTTACCGGCACCGAAGACGGCACCTTCGAGTTCAACGAATTCGGCATCAACTTCGGCAAGGAGTTGACCGACAAACTGCACGTGGGCATGCAGCTCTTCTCCAGAGATCTGGGTGACTTCGGTGACAACGAAGTCACCCTCGACTGGGCCTACGGCGACTACCGTTGGAGAGACTGGCTGGGCATCCGGGTCGGTAAGATCAAGGCCCCCCACGGCCTGTACAACGAAAGCCGCGATGTGGACATGGTGCGCACCTGGGTCTTTCTGCCCCAGAGCGTATACCCCGAGATCGAACGTGATGCGGCGCTCTCCCTGATGGGTGCCGGGCTTTACGGCAATGTCGATCTGGGCTGGTTCGGCGGCATCTCCTACCAGGCTATGGTCGGTACCCAGAATATCGATGCCGATGAGTCCCTGGCCCAGTCGCTGATGGGCATCAATACCATTGATACCTCAGTCACGGCGGAGGATATCGACGTCGACAAGAAGTATGCTTTCAGCCTGACTTACGATACGCCTCTGGACGGCCTGCGGATTGGCGGCACCTTCCAGTATGCGGAGATGGACCTGTTCTCCACTATCGATGCCGGTGCAGGCGAAGGCCTGTGGTCTTTTATGCCTGTGCCTTATGGAGGATATTATGATACCGAGTTGAAATCGGAAAACTACGTCGCTTCCGTCGAATACACATGGGAGAACCTGGTGCTGGTGGCCGAGTACACTTGGAGCAACCGTGAGGTGTCAATTGCTAGCACTTATACATATCCTGCAGGGCCAGTTGACACGTTTTTTGGACCGTTTGATTTGACCGACTTTAATGGATCAGGAGCACCTTTTGACAATAAATCCGAAGGCTGGTATGTGGGCGCCACCTATCGCTTCACCGACTGGTTCGAGCTGGGCGGCTACTACTCCGAGTACTACCCGGACAGGGATGACCGTGATGGTTCCGCTGCCGCCGCGAGTGCATTTGCGCCGCTTGACCCGCAATATCGAGCCTATAACAAAGACTTTTGCCTAACCACACGGTTCGATATCAACGAATACTGGGCCATCAAGCTCGAAGGCCACCAGTTTGAAGGTGTGGCCCTTCTGCCCTTGGCGGAAAACGTGGATGCGAATAATAACCACACGTTTGAAGAAGATTGGCAGATGTTTGCTGCCAAGGTCACCTTCAGCTTTTAACCGGCTGCTATCAACGCAATCGTTGATCCAGCAACCGAGCCTGCCCCGCGGCAGGGGCGCCATAGAACACACCGCCCTTGCCGTAGGGACCGGCCGCCTGAAAACTGACAGTTGTTCCATTTAAAACGGGTGCCGCATCTCGTAAAAGACGATCGCAGGAATATCGGTAAGGAAACAACCAAATAATGAAATTTCTCAGCATTGCCAAAAAAGTATGGATCAGCCTCGGCATCCTGGTCGTCGGTTACTTTTTCTCCATGGCCATCGGGTTCCACTTGGGCCAGGAGACCGAGACCCGGTTGCATGGCGTATCGGACGATTTATTCCCTGCCAGCATGATGGGCAGCGCCGCAGTTACCGCATTCGACGAGCAGATCAAACTGTATAACGATGCCGTGCTCATGGGCGAATCCGCGATTTTTTCCAAGACCCGGGAAAAGGCGGACGAGGTGGCCAAAAACCTCGAGGCCATCGCCGGCATGCCGGGAATCGATCAGGCCAGAAAAGCGGATATGTCGCAAACCCTTCAACAGCATGCCGATTTCACCGCCTCGGCCCAAAAAGTCTATGCGGCGATGAGCGAAGGCAATATCGATGAAACCCAGATGGCTTTATTGGCCAAAAAGACCCAGCATCTCAGTGAGAAGCTGGAGGAATACAAAACCGCTCTTGCTAACGATTTAAAAACCGAACTGGTCTCCCTCAGCGACCAGTCAAAAATCCAGCGTATGGTCAATGTGGGGATATTTGCCGTTGTGGTCGCAGTAGCCCTGCTGTTCGCCTGGTTCATCGTCACCCGTTCCATCAGCCGTCCGTTGAACAACACGGTCAGCATGCTGCGCGACATCGCCGAAGGCGAAGGCGATCTGACCAAGCGGCTGGAAGCCGGGTCCAGGGATGAAATCGGCGAAATGGCCAAGTGGTTCAACATCTTCATTGAAAAACTGCAGGCCATCATCGGTGATGTCCTGAGCAATGCGGGATCTCTCAACGATTCGTCCAACAAACTGGCCGAGTTGGCCGGCCATATGTCCACGGAGGCCGTCGAGATGTCATCCAATTCCAGGACGGTGGCGACCTCGGCCGAGGAGATGAACGTCAATCTCAACAATGTCGCCGCCGCCATGGAACAGTCGAGCACCAATACTTCCATGGTTGCCTCCGCGGCAGAGGAGATGAACGCTACGATTACCGAGATTGCCGGAAATGCCGACAAGGCAAAAAAGATTTCCAACACGGCCGTCAGCCAGGCAAGGAGCGCCTCTGAAAAAATGGGCGCCCTGGGTATCGCCGCCCAAGCCATCGGCAAGGTGACTGAAACCATTACCGAAATTTCTGAGCAGACGAACTTGCTGGCCCTTAACGCCACCATCGAGGCGGCCCGGGCCGGTGAGGCCGGTAAGGGCTTTGCCGTGGTGGCCAACGAAATCAAGGAACTGGCCAAGCAGACATCGGATGCTACTCTGGATATCAAGCGCCAGATCGAAGAGGTCCAGAACACCACGGATTCCACGGTTACCGAAATTGACCAGATCTCCTCGGTCATCAATAACATCAATGAAATCGTGGGGACCATTGCCACGTCGGTGGATGAACAATCCTCCGCCACCCGGGAGATTGCCCAAAACATTTCACAGGCATCCACAGGCATTCAGGAAGTCAACGAGAATGTCAACCAGAGTTCGTCCGTTGCCAACGGCATCTCCGCAAACATAACTGAAGTCAGCCAAAGCGCCAGCGAAATTTCCAACTCCAGCGAACAGGTCAACATCAATGCCGAGGATCTGAAGAAAATGGCGACCGAACTAAATACTCTCGTCGGTCAGTTTAAGATATAACCTTTTTTATGCCCTTGAAGCATACAGATTGAAGCAGTTCCCCGCGGCAAGCCGCGGGGAACTGCTTATTTCCGCTTCGCCATAAGCAGCGACATCAGGCCGTCATATTTAACCACGCACATGGCCCTGAATTTCCGCCGCTTCTTCCGGCCAACCCGCCCCGCCTTGATTTTTTCTACGATTGGTGTCCGTATACAAGAAGTATATAGCGATCTCACTATTTTCAGATAGGCAGACAATTTCCGACTCATTGCAGGTTTGGTACTTCCGTCAAGCCCATGTCCGTTGATTTTAAGCGGGCCCACTGGTATCCCCTTAGGATGTGTGTGCCACGCAGAGCGGGCATAATCCGCCTTGACATTCTCAAAAAGGCAGCCTGAAAAGGAGATCGCAGTCATGGCATCCGAAGGGATTGCAGTAGAAAAAAAGGGGCCGCTGGCGCTGGTGTCGTTGCGGCGTCCGGATCGGCGCAATGCGTTTAACCGGGCCATGTTCCGGGCGCTGGAAGATGCCGCCCGAAAACTCGCCACGCCGCCCCTGCCGAGGGCGGTGGTCGTCACCGGGGCCGGGCCGGACGCCTTTTGTGCCGGATTCGATGTCAACCCGGACAACCCCATGGTCGCCGAAATGATGGGTGCCTTGGAGCAGGGGGAAAGGGGGCCCATTGAACGATCGATCGGGGTCGTACGGTCGGCCGTGGATCGTTTTGTGGAACTGCCCGTACCCATCATTGCGGCGATCAACGGCAGCGCATTCGGTGGTGGCGCCGAACTGGCCGTTCGCTGCGACCTTCGCGTGATGGATCCGGATGCGGAATTATGTTTTTCCGAGGTCCGGCTGGGACTGATGCCGGACTGGGGCGGGGGGGCGGCCCTGACCCATCTGATCGGATCGGCGGCCTCGGCGGATCTGATCCTGACCGCTCGACGGGTCGGCGCGGATGAGGCCCTGCGGATCGGCCTGGCCAATCGAATCAGTCCACCCGGAAAAGCCCTTGAAACAGCCGTCGAAATGGCCGGAGCGATCATGCGCAACGGCCCGCAGGCGGTAAGAAGTGCGCTGACGGTCATCCGTGCCGGCCGAGAGCTTTCCCTGCAGGCAACGCTCGATATGGAACGGCGCACCGCAGTGGACCTGATCGCCTCCGGAGAGTGCCTGCACGGCATCGGCGCTTTTTTGACCGGGCAGGCACCGGCGTTTCCGGATCCGCCGCCCGAAGGCCCGAATTGGCAGCCGGGAGGGTCGAAGTAATCCCCCCAGCCGGTCAGGCACGGGTGGGGATATACGCTACTCCTGGGCGCTGGTCATGCCTTGCCCGCAATGATGCTCGGCAACGACCATTTCGTTTTTTTCAGGAGCGACGATTCCGTTTATTTCCGCCCCGCGGGTCCCCGGCAGGAAAAACGTTGCCCCGGCTGCATGGTAAGGTGTTGAACATGAATGACGGCCGTTTCCGATTGCCGGCATCGATCAAGGAGAAGCCGTGCATTCTGCGCAGGCGCGAAGAAGGTGTTTCCATACCGGCGGTAAGGGCTGTAGGATAAAAATCCACCTCCTCATCGATGACCATGAGGAGCCCGGACAGGGCTGGCAATTCAGGTAAGCGTGTTTCGCTGTTGAAAACCGGGGCCAATCCCTTATGATTGTGGAGGCACCCGCTCAGGGCCGCCGCGCCAGCCGACCCTGAAACCAATCCATGCATACGGCCACCGGGATGGGCGGCCAAAAGCACTGCTGAAAGGCTATAACACTTATGTCCCCTGAAATCATCACTGTATTGGCCATCCTGACGGCCGTCATCGTCCTTCTGGTCACCGAATGGGCGCCCCTGGAAGTCCTGGCCATGCTGGTCATGGGAGTGCTGGCGGTCACCGATATCGTCAGCCCCAAGGAGGCCCTGGCCGGATTCAGCAACCCGGCGGTGGTGACCATCTGGGCGGTCTTCATCCTCAGCGGCGGGCTGACCCGCACCGGCATCGCCAATATTCTCGGCCGGCAGCTGCTCAGGGTCGCCGGCAGCGGGGAATCGATGCTGGTGGTAATCATCATGGTCATCGCGGGGGTGCTGTCGGCCTTCATGAACAACGTGGCCGTGGCCGCCCTCATGCTGCCGGTGGTCATGGACATCGCCCGCAAGACCGACCGGTCGCCGTCCATCCTTTTGATGCCCCTGGCCTACGGGTCGCTGCTGGGCGGCCTGACCACCATGATCGGCACGCCGCCCAACATCCTGGTCAGCGAAGCCCTGCGGGAAAACGGCATGGTGGCGTTCAAGCTCTTTGACTTCTCACCTGTGGGCCTCGTCGTGATGACCTGCGGCGTTGCCTTCGTCACCCTGGTCGGCACGCGTCTTCTTCCCAAACGCAACCCGGCCAGAGAAGCCGCCGGGCGCCAGCCGGATTACCGATCACAGTACCGGCTGCATGAGCATCTGTTTCAGATCAAGGTCCCCGACGGTTCGGCACTGGTGGGCAAGAGCCTGGCCGGAAGCCGGCTGGGAGCGGCCCTGGGGCTTACCGTGGTCGGCATCACCCGCAGCGGGGCAACACTGCTGGCGCCCCCGATTACCGAGACCATTCAAGCCGAAGACCTGCTGATCGTCGAGGGAAAGCCGGACCAGATCCAGGAAATGAACAACTGGGGTCAGCTGCTCACCGAGTCTGATGCCATCGGCCCGGACGCATTGACTGCCCACGGCATGCAGGTGGCCCGGCTGATTCTGAAGCCCGGCAGCGCCTATGAGGGCCAGACCCTCTCGGACATCGGCTTCCGCAACCGTCTCAGCCTCAATGTGCTGGCCATCGAACGGGGGGAAAGCCGGCTGGATACGGATCTGAAAATTCGCCCGCTCAAGGCCGGCGATACGCTGGTGGTGTATGGTCTTTCGGAAAAACTGGCCGGGCTGGCGGACAATGCTCATTTTCAGCCGCCGACGATTCTCACCCGAGAAGATGTGGATGTCACCGTCAAACTGGGCCACGACCTCCGCCAGCTGAGGGTTCCCGACACTTCCAAGCTGATCGGGCTCACCCTCAGCGAAAGCCGCCTGGGAGATGCCGTGGACGTTCAGATCCTCTGCATCGTGCGCGCAGACGGTTCGGCCCTGATCCCCTCCTCCGAAGACCGTTTCGCGGCCGGGGACCGGCTGATGGTCTGGGGCGCAGCGGACATGATCTCCATCCTGCTCATGCAAGGCCTGGAAGGTATGTTCATCGAAGCCGGCGCCCCCCATACGGACCTATCCATGCTGGAAGATGACCAGGTGGGCCTGGTCGAGGTCATCCTTTCCCCCCACAGCGTGCTCTCCGGCCTGACCCTGCGAGGGATGAACTTCAGGGAGAAATATGGCCTGTCCGTTCTGGCCATCTGGCGCAAAGGCACCGCCTACCGGGAGGACCTGCGCGACATGGCCCTGCAGTTCGGCGACGCCCTGCTGCTTTATGGCCCGTGGGACAAACTCAACCTGCTGGGTCGCGAACCGGATTTTCTGGTGCTCACCGAAACGGCTCAGGAAGCGCCCCGGGAAGAGAAAGCCAAGCTCGCCCTGACCATCATGGCCGCCGTATTGATCCCGGTGATCATGGACTGGGTACCTATTTATATTGCGGTGGTCATCGGCGCGGCATTCATGGTTCTCACCCGCTGCCTGACCATGGAGGAGGCCTACCGCTACATCGAATGGAAAGCCGTTTTTCTCATCGCCGGCATGCTGCCCCTGGGGACCGCCCTGGACAACACCGGCGCCGCCCGGCTGCTGGCCGAGGGCGTGGTGGGAATCCTGGGACCCTTCGGGCCTTACGCGGTGCTGTTCGGGCTGCTGGCTATCACCTTTATCGCCACCAGCATCATCCCCACCGCGGCCCTGGTGGTATTGATGGTGCCCATCGCCCTGAAAACCGCCGCCAGCCTGGGCATCTCACCCTACGCCCTGATGATGGGCATCGCCATGGCGGCCTCATCCAGTTTCACCTCCCCCATCTCCCATCCGGCCAACGTACTGGTCATGGGCCCCGGCGGGTACCGGTTTATCGACTACATCAAGGTCGGCCTGCCCCTGACCCTGGTGGTGCTGATCGTGTTGATGATCGTGCTGCCGATCTTCTGGCCGCTGCAGGCAGCGGTCGGCTGACCGGCAACGGAGATCCGAGGTCCGAAGACTGAGCCATCAGGCCAGGCACGAATCGACGATTTTTAACTTGACAGGCCGTCACGGCCAATCTATGAATGACGAGTCAGTCAGTTTTGACCGCAGTTGCAATCAAGCCACCGGACTGGGACATGAACGAGCGACGGGAACGAACCAGACAGCAGATTTTATCGGCGGCCATCGATGTCTTTCACGAAAACGGGTATCAGAAGACCCGGATCTCGGATATCGTCGCCAAAGCCGGCGTCGCCCAGGGAACCTTTTACATCCACTTCCAGTCGAAAGAACAGATTTTCAACCACATCTGCTCGGAATTCAGGGTCCTGTTTTTGAACCTGCTGGATGATGCCGCCGACCTGTTTACCGGTGCCTCCATTGAAGCGATCAGAGAAAAGCTGTTCGTATTCATCCGTAAGCTGATCACCCTTTTCACCGCCAATTATAAAATGGCACGGCTCCTTTTTGTGGAAGGGAGCAGCTATAGCGGGCAGTTCAAAGGGGTATATGAAAATATCTATTCCGAATTTATCGAAAGGATTGGAACCTACCTGTCAATCGGCAAAGATAAGGGGCTCATCGAATTTGAAGATGCGGAAACCACGGCCACTTTTCTGATCGGGCTTTTTGACAGCAGCCTCTTTTATTTTCTGAGAGTCAAACAGGATATCGATATCGATAAATTAAGCTGGAGAATGACCGACTTTATGCTCAACGGCCTGTCCGGATAACCGCAGGCTGTCAATCAACCAGGAAATCAACCGGCCGGCCACCTGATCCGTGGCGGCTTTTTTTTGCCCCATCTGATGACTGATATGTCAGTCACACCTGGGGCCGATCCGGAGGAAATGTGACAACACGAACAAAAGGGCGGATGGCGCAGCACCCGTCCAGGCCCCATCGAGATAAACGTTCGCCATCAATCGGCATGTCTGCCGTTATCATGCCCCTGGCGTCCCGGTTCCGGCTCATCGTTTTGCTCGTCATCGCCCTTTCGGCAATTTCGCTCTGGGCCATTCCGGAAATCGTCATTCAAAACGACCTGATGTTCATGCTTCCGGAAGATAACGTGGCGAAAAACCACTATCTGGATGCCGAGGAGCTGCTGGGAAATGCCGGCGGCATCGCCATCGCCATTACCTCCCGGGCGGGCATCTATCAGACCGATCTGCTCGACCGCCTTCGCGTGTTCGGCAGACGGTGCCGGGCGCTCAATCTGCAGATACCGGCCGGGCAATTGTCCACCCGCCTTTCGCTTTCGTCAGACCAGTCGCTGGCTTTGGCCGGGTTGCTGCAAAGCCTCTCCTCCGATCCTGATTTTACCCCCCGGGTGCTGTCCGACTGGCTGACGGCACCGGAGGAGCTGTCGGAGGCCATCTACGACAGTCTGCCGCCGCTGCTGACCGTGGAAGACCCGGACGGCCTGTGCATGCAGCTGGCTGACCGCCTGTCCGCCATGGCCAAAGCCGATCCGTCCCTGGCCGAACGACTGGTTGCCGTTGCCCGGCAGACCACCGACCGGCGCGGCCATGTGTACGGGTCCTGGGTCGACGATGTGATCTCGTTGACCGAAACCGATACGGTCTGGCCGGAATTCACCGACCACACCGGCATCGCGGCCGCCATGGCCCCCTTCGGCCTCAAGGCCGGTCCGGATTTGGACCGGTTTGCGGATGCGCTGCTGGAAACGGGTACCATGGGTGCCGATGCCATTTTGGCATTCAGGGCGTCCACTCCCAAACCGGCCGATATTTCCGGTTCTTTCTGGGAGTCCCTGGCCGGCCATCTGACCCCGGACGCCGCCCGGGCCCTGGCCGGCGCCCTGGCCGGGGCCCCCAAACAGATCCGGGTGGGCGACCTGGTTCCCCGGGAAATCACGGCCGACACCATGGCCCACATCCGCCAGCGCCTGCATGCCTGGTCATTTTTCCGGGAAGGGATTTACAGCCGGGACGAAAAAAGCCTCCTGGTCGTCGTGCGCACCGCGGCGAATCTGGACCAGCCCAACCGCGAACTGCTCCTGGACGCCATCAAGGCCGAAGTGCATGATCTGTTTGGGGACGGCCGCTATCCCATTCATATGGCCGGCTATTCGGTGGTGGACCGCGCCGTGGGAAACAACATGCGCCAGGATATCGTGCGCCTGTTTCCCCTGGTGTTCGGGGTGGTCACCCTGTTCCTTTTCCTGACCTTTCGCAACCTGGCCGGCGTGCTCTATCCCATGGCCACGATCCTGCTGGCCGTATGCTGGTGCCTTGGCGCCATGGCGCTGTTTGCCGTGCCCCTGTCGGTGGTCGGCACCGCCATGCCCGTCCTTCTGGTCGCCGTGGGGTCGGCATACGGCATCCACCTGGTTTACTATTTTGTCCATCGCCATGCCGGGACAGCCCAACGAAAGGCGGCGATGACCGACACCCTTGACGGCACGGGCCGCGGTGTGGTCATGGCCGGCCTGACAACGGTGGCCGGATTCGCGTCACTGGTCTTCAACGAAATTGTGCCCCTGCGGGATTTCGGCTCGTTTACCGCACTGGGTGTTTTCTTTGCCCTGCTGGTTTCGCTGATCCTGGTTCCGTCGCTGCTGATGCGCTTCGGGGTCCGGGCCCCTCGGCGACCACCCAGCGGCAACCCCGTTTTCGATGGCCGTCTGGCCAGACGGGCCATCTGCGGGATTGGGCGTTTTTCCTCCAGGCACCCCGGGGGGATGCTCCTGGCGAGTGGGCTGGTGCTGCTGGTATCGGTGATCAGCCTGACCGGAATTCGCGTGGAGATGAACAATATCGCTTTTTTCAAAAAAGATACGGCCATCCACCAGGCAGACGCGTTTATCAACAGCCATTTTGCCGGTACCGTGGATATCCGTGTCATCTTCTCCGCACCTGAAGCCAACGGCGCGCTCGATCCGGTGGTACTGGACGCCATGGAACAGCTGGGCGAGACCATCCGGCAGCGCCATCCGGAGGTGGGCAAAACCCTGTCCATCCTCGACCTGATCCGCAAAATGAACCAGGCCTTCTATTTCAACGATCCGGCCCGTTACCGGATTCCGACCGTGGCCGATCTGGCCGGCGAGCGAACCACCGACAGGCTGAAAGCCCACCTGGCCTCCTATATCGACAAGTACCAGCGCAGCGACACCCGCGCCTTTATCGACGGTGACAAGCGCCAGGCAGCCTTGATGCTGCAGGTCAAAACCGCATCCAGCCAGGTCACTCGCCAGATATTTCGATCCGTCCAGGAGCTGCTGGAAGGCCCTATCGGCAAACGCCTGGATCAAATGGGGGTTCAGGTGCATACCACCGGCATCGGGGCCCTCTACGTCGAAGCGGAGCGCCTGATCGTCAACGGCCAGCTGCGTTCCATTGCCGTCTCCGTGGTCATCGTCCTGGTGCTGGTGACCTTGATCATGCGATCGGTGGTTTACGGACTGCTCTCGATCCTGCCGCTGAGCGTGGCCATTGTCATCAATTTTGGTGTCATGGGACTGCTGGATATCCCCCTGGATGCCGCCACGGCCATCTCGGCCTGTGTGGCCATCGGCATCGGCATCGATTACGGACTGCACTACCTGAACCGCTATCGGCTGTTTCGGGAAGAGGGCCAGCGCCATGAAGAAGCGGTCGTTCACACGGCCGAGACCACCGGCGGATCAATCTGTATCAACGCGTCGGCCGTCGCGGCCGGTTTTTCGGTTCTGATGCTTTCCGCGTTTGTTCCCCTGGTGAATCTCGGGTTTCTCATCGCCCTGACCATGCTGACATCGTCGGCCGCATCCCTGACCCTGTTGCCGGCGGTACTGTCCCTGACCGACCGATTAGATCCGACCGATCCGATCCACCTTCAAAAAAACATAAGGAGTAAGGTATGAAAAAAGCCCTGGTGTTGTCTGCCCTGTTTGCTCTGCTGGCCTGTCTGTCGGGCCATGCAGCTGAAATCGGCCCCTATGACCGGGCGACGGCAAAACCCGACGGCCGCCTCATTTTCGACATCGCCGACGATTTCAACCGGCCGAAAAAAGATATGGTGTTGCTCGCCCGTATGACGCTCAAGTCCGGTGACGCCGTCAGCGATACGCGCAAGGTGATCGTCAAGGAATTTACCGAGGGCGATCTCAGCCGCATCGTCTTTCGATTCACCGATTCGCTGAAGCGGGGGCTGACGTTTCTGACCATAGAGACCCATGGCCCCACAGACGACCAGTATCTTTACGTGCCGGCCATCGGGCGTCCTCGCCAGATTGCCTCACAGGACCGGCAGAACAACTTCGAAGACACCGACCTGACCAACGAAGACCTGGGGAGCATCAAACTTGACGAATACTCCTATAAACGCGGCCGCGACGCCACCCTGGCCGGACATGCCTGTTTCAAGGTGACGGCCAGGGCCAAAGCGGACGACGCACGTTTTCCCAAACGGATCGTCTGGTTTGACCAGGAGACATTCATCCCCCTGCAGGTCAAGGTTTACAACCGGGACAACAAGCTTCAACGCGTCATTGTCGCCGGAGATGTGCGCCCCATGGGCGGTATCCACATTCCATTCAAATCCGTGGCCAGGGATCTTCTCGAAAACCACACCACCATCCTGGAGGTCATCCGTGCCGACGTGGACAGCGGTATCGACGGGCTGGATTTTGACAAAGAGAAAATGGGGGCGGCATGGAAAGAAAAATTTTAGGTGCCGGGGCGTGGACGACCCCGACTATCGCAGTGCTGATCGTCGTGCTGAACATGATGGTCCCCGCCTGCTTTGGTTCATCGGAACCGCCCGACGGCACCGAAAACCCGGAGGTGGCCGGCCTGTGGGCGCAAGCGGATACGGAAGCGGATGAAGAGGGGGAAGAAGATGCCTTTATGCAGGATCTCCTCAATGAGTCCGGCGCCGGTGCCGTTCCCCTTAACGATTCCGACGACACCGAGGCCGACGACACCGAGGCGGGCCTTCCGGTGCGCTACGAGGGAGAACTGATCGGCAGCATCTGGGCGCCCAATGACTACGATGACGACTGGCACACCAGCAACCGGCTGGACCTGAAGGGATGGGGAGAAATCGGTGCCATCGGCGTCGATGGCCGCTTCCGCCTGGATTACCAGGACCTTGAAGAAGATGCCGAGGCAGGTGCGGATCTTCGCGAACTCTACGCCACCACTCAGCTTCGGCCCCCGGGCATGGCCTATGCGGATATCGTCATCGGCAAGAAAATACTCTACTGGGGCAAGGGAGACGAAATCAGGCCGGTCGACCGGGTCTCGCCGCAGGATCTGACCGCCTTGTACTTTAACGACATGAACGATCGCAAGACCGGTCGGGTGGGGGCGTTCATCGACATGCAGGTCAACCGCAGCGTCCGCTTCGAGGGCTTCTGGTCGCCTTATTTCGAAGCCAGCGACACCCCCGGACCGGGCGACTATTTTGAACCGAGGCTGCTTGGCCAGCTCGTGGACGCCGGCATCGCCATCGATGACGAAGACGAACCGGACGAGTGGTCCCTCGATGCCGGACTCGGCGGCCGTCTCATGCTCTCCCTGTTAAAGGCGGACATCTCCCTGTATGCCTTTCACGGCTACGACCCCAGTCCGACCTATGCGGTCAACCGGCTGGCCCCGGATCCGGTTTACGGGCTTCCCGTGATTCCCCTGTCCGTGAATGCGACCCACCCGCGCATGACCCTTTACGGCGCCGATGTGGAGCGATCGTTCGGATCCGTCGTTCTGCGCGCCGAGGCGGCCTACCAGACCGACGGCGCCTGGTTCTCACTGGACTGGGAGGAGGACCCCACGCTTTTGCTGGACACGCCCAGCGGTGTGGTGGAGAAGGATCAGCTGCAATATGTGGTCGGAATGGACAAAAACGACCTGTTCGTGCGCAATCTGTTCCTGAACCTTCAATTCGTGGGGAGCCATATTGTGGATCACGACCCGCGGATGACCGCCTCCGAATCGCAGACCGGCATGACCGCATATGGACGTTACAGCTTCATGGATTCAAAAGTGGAGATGTGGTACCGCTTCATGGTGCTGTTCGAGGACAACGACCAGCGGCACCATCTGGAAATCGGATACAAACCGGTGGCCTGGGCCCAGACGAGCATCGGCGCGGTACTCTTCGACGGCGATGAGGAGACGACCGTTTTCGGCCAGTATGCGGACAGGGATTACGTCTACGCCAAACTCAAGCTGGTTTTTTAACCGCCTGTCAGGGACGCCGCAAACGGACACCGGCCCCGGCTTCCACCCGACCAGGATGCCGGGGCTGATGTCAGAAAACAATGCGATCTGAAAATGTAACGAACTGGTCTTATCTCAATGTATCACCAAATGGACGTCCAATCAGAACCACAGCTAATGCAACTAATTAATACAATACGTTGCGGCACATTTAAACCATTTGGCTGTGTATTATATTGACATCAATTTACCGAGGATTGTAATATTATTCATTCCTACCTTCGATAACGCTCTTAGTGCCAAGTAAAATTTAATCTATTGCAAAATCAGGTCTTTTCTGAAGTTCTTTCCTTACGCTGAACCTTTACGCTCCTCCTCCTCTGCTGAAGCGGTAATAGTTTTCATTTAATGTTTTATAATGAGGTCAAAAGCCTTCACTTGACCTATCTTCCAACTACAAAACATCAAATGGAGGTGGCTATGAAACAGAAAGCTATCTTAACAGCGCTGTGCATTTTTTTTTGTCTGGTGACAAATGTTTTTTCAGGTGAGACCGCAGGGTCAGAAAAAATCAAGGAAATGCTGCTTAGACCCGGCGGATGGCTGGTAGAATGGCGTGGGAACGGTAGTGGGGTGATCGAATCAATATTTGAAGGTCGTGGAGAAAAGATAGTGGTAAAAATCAAGAACCCGGCTTGGAACCAAACTTGTGAGCGTGACGTCACAATAACTTCGGATGTTGTCAAATATGATGGTTGCAACGAAAAAAATATTTCGCTGGTTTACGACCCAAACGATCATGAGTATCCATTTAAAGGTGAAAGTCCGTGCTGTTATTACAAACTAAAAGCAAAGTAGTTGTTTAATTCCACTCCTTAAATGGGATTACTGTTAAAAAAGCGTGGATTAGTTTGAAAAAAAATTCACGCTTTTCATCTTTATCCGGTCAAACAATATCATACAACCGTGCTTCAGGCATAAAACTGGGGCGATCTCCAACCTGTTCAAAATTTAACAAACTTACAGAAAGTTATGACCCCATTTGGCAGCCTGAAATTGAGCGAATCAGGGATGTGAGGGAAGATAGGATACCGGATGCTTAAGCTCGGATGATAACGGTCAGAACCATGAACTCTGGACCGGAGGTTCCCGGCCCGGTACCCAAGATAACTGTCTTTATATTCTAAACACCTGCAGCCGTCAGCCTAAACATCTGCTTTTCTCTTCAACACCCCCAGCGTTTTGATGCGGGGCAGCTCTTCGAACCGGCCCGAGGCCACGGCGATTTTGTATACGTCCCAGGGCGCCTGTCCCCCATCCTCGGGTTTCTCGAAGATGTCGTGGATCAGCAGATAGCCGCCGGGCAGGATGTGGCCGGCCCAGCAGTCGTAATCGGTGCGGGCGGTCTCGAAGGCGTGCCCGCCGTCGATGAACACCAGCGACAGCTTGGTTTCCCAGCTGCGGGCGACGACGTCCGAACGGGAGACGATGGGCACCACGCTCTCCTCCAGGCCAGCCAGGGCAAGGGTCTCGCGAAACAGTGGCAGGGTGTTCATGGCAAAGGTGTTGAAATCGAACAGGGCGGGGTCGAAGTACTCCTCTCCCGGCTGCTGCTCCTCGGATCCCCGGTGGTGGTCGATGGAAAACAGGACGGCCCCGTTTTCCCGGCAGGCGCTGCCCAGATAAACCGCGGACTTGCCGCAGTAGCTGCCGATCTCCAGGCAGGGCCCCAGCCGCGAGGCCTCCAGGGCGATGTCGTAAAGCCCCCTGCCCTCCTCCGGGTCCATGAATCCCTTTACGCCGTCAATCAGTGTCTGGTCGATTTTCATCTGGTTCGTTCGTTTGATTGGTTTGTTGGTTTGTTGTAACTGTTCACGGGATTGATTGGGACAATCTACTCGTTCATATCGCGGCTGGAAGCCGCTCCTACGCATCCATCAATTCCTCAATTCCTCAATCAAAACCGCCTTCTATCATAAAGGATGCCCTCGTAAAAAGTCGTTTTCCCGACGGGTTCGTAAAAAAGCCGAGATCAAGGCTTGCGAATCCTTAAGGAATGAGGCGTACTTACGGTACGCCGCAGTGACGAGGGATGAAGCGTAACGCAGATATCGGCTTTTTTACGAATCCGTCATAAATGGTAGATTTTGATTCAGGCCAAAGCCGCAGTGAAGTCGAAACCGGAGGCGTCGCTGCGCTACGTTGAGGATATCGACTGAGCGAGAACGCCGGCCTGGGCCGAAAGATGCCGTTTTAAAGCGATCCCTATGAGATGTCGTCGTAATTTTTAACCAACACCTGCCGCGGTTTGACCCCGTCCTGGGGGCCGACAACACCCTCCTGCTCCATCATCTCGATAATTCGGGCCGCCCGGTTGTATCCGATGCGCAGGTGCCGCTGGACCATGGAAATGGAGGCCTGGCCGGCCTGGCTCACCAGGGCGACGGCATCGTCGTAGCGTTCGTCGTACTCCTTCTCGCCCCCGGCACCGGCTTCCTTGGCCGGGGCCTGAACGACCGTCTTGTCGTAGTCGGGCGGCTGCTGCTGCTTTAAGAATTCAGTAACACGGGTCAGCTCCGCCTCGGAAATATAGGCCCCGTGGATGCGCTGAAGCCGGGCCGTTCCCGGGGGCAGGAAAAGCATATCCCCGTTGCCCAGCAGGCTCTCGGCCCCGTTGGTGTCGATGATGGTGCGCGAATCGGTCTTGGAGGAAACCTGGAAAGTCAGGCGCGTGGGAAAATTGGCCTTGATGATGCCGGTCAGCACGTCTACCGAGGGGCGCTGGGTGGCCAGGATCAGGTGGATGCCGGCCGCCCGGGCCATCTGGGCCAGGCGGGTCAGCGCCACCTCCACGTCCCGGGAGGCCACCATCATGAGATCGGCCAGTTCGTCGATGATGATGACGATGTATGGCAGCGTTGACGGCGGTTCGCCGGGGGCCGTCTCGCCTTCGGCAGGCTCGGGGGCGGGCGCTTTCTCTATCTTGCGGTTGTACTGGTCGATATTGCGGGTCTTCATCTGCGAGAGCAGTTCGTAGCGGTGCTCCATCTCGCGCACGGCCCAGAACAGGGCATTGGTGGCTTTCTTGACATCGGTGACCACCGGGGTGATCAGGTGGGGGATGCCGTCGTACATGGACAGCTCGATGCGCTTGGGGTCAACCATGATGAGCTTCACCCGGTCCGGGGTCAGCTTGTAGAGCAGGCTGCAGATCATGGTGTTCAGGGCCACGCTCTTGCCTGCCCCGGTGGCGCCGGCAATGAGCAGATGGGGCATTTTCTCAAGTCCGGCGGAAACCGGGTTGCCCACGATGTCCTTGCCCAGGCACAGGGTCAGGGTGCTCTTGGTCTGCTCGAAAGAAGGCGACAGGATCATCTCCTTGAAGCGGACCGTTTCCCGGTCGGTGTTGGGGATCTCCACACCGATGACGGCCTTGCCCGGGATGGGTGCCACGATACGGATGCTGATGGCCCTCAGGGCCAGGGCCAGGTCGTCGGTCAGGTTGACGATGCGGTTGATCTTGACGCCGGGCGCCGGTTCGTACTCGAAAGTGGTGATCACCGGCCCCGGGGTAACGGCCACCACCTTGCCGTGAACACCGAAATCCTCCAGCTTTTTTTCCAGCAGCCGGGACTGCATCCGCAGGTTCTCTTTACTGGTGGACTGGGGCCGTTCCTTGGGGTCGTCGAGAAAATTGACCGAGGGCAGGGAGAATTGCGCATCGCCTTTCATAAATTCGAAGACGGCCTGCTTGGGAACCGGTTTGACCGGCACCGGGTTGGAAACCGGCGTCTTGATCCTGATCTTCTCTTTTTTCTTAGTCTTCTCTGCCTTGAGGGTCCGGCGCCGCTTGACACTTTTCTGACGGCGTTCCTTCCACTTGATCAGGGCGGTGGCCATGCGGTCCAACAGGGCTGAATTCGCGGTTTTGCAGCGACGGTAAAAGGCCACGACGGAAAAGCCGGTCGCCATGATAAAACCGATCAGCCAGACCAGCATCAGGATGATGGAGCCGCCGGCCGGGTTGGAATAACGCACGGCAAATGATTTAAGGGGAATGCCGACGATGCCGCCCGCGGAGAACCGGCTGCCGAAAAGCAGATAGTGATCCTGCCTGAAAGCCAGCAGGCTGCCCGTGGTGATGATCAGCAGGATGCCGCCGGCAGCCAGCGGAAGCATCGCCTGCCCCGGATTTTTGCCGAAGAAGAGGATACTGCCCAGCAGGCACAGAAAGGGGACCCAGAAGGCGCCGATGCCGAACAGGCCCACCATTATGCCGGCAAAGTTGGCGCCGAAGACGCCGAACAGATTATGGACCCTGCCGGCCCCGCCGGTGTTGAAAAACAGGCATGGATCGCCCGGATCGAATGACAGCAGGCTGATCAGGCTGAAGACCACCATGAAGAAAAAAAGAATGCCGGTTATTTCTTTTTTCATTCTCAGATCTCCACCAGAAAGGGAAGAATAACCGGCCGCCGCCCGATGGTGAAGAAAAAGTACTGCCTCAGGGCCGTCTGGATGCGGCTGCGGATGCGATCCACCCGGTTGGGCACATCCGGGGTGACGTCCTCCACAATCTCCAGGACCACGCACTGGGCGTCCTGGAGCAGGTAGCCCGTTTCCGTCTCGAAGACAAACCCCCGGGAAACGATATCCGGGCCGTATACCACGATGCCGGTCTCTTCGTCGAAGGCCATGTTCACCACCACCAGGCCCTCCTCTGAAAGCACGCGACGTTCCTTGAGCACACTGCGTCCCACATCACCGATGCCCTTGCCGTCGATAAGCACCCGGCCGGCGCTGATGCCGTCGCGAATCCGGAAGCGGTTCTCTTCCAGCTCGATAATCTGGCCGTTCTGGGCCAGGATCAGGTGGTCGTCGGGTATGCCCACCTGCCGGGCCAGCCGGGTGTGCAGCACCAGATGGCGGTATTCTCCGTGAACGGGCATGAAAAATCTCGGTTTGACCAGGTTGAGCATCATTTTGAGCTCTTCCCGGAAGGCGTGCCCGGACACGTGGATATTGGATATCTTTTCATAAACGACATCGGCGCCCCGGCGGTAGAGATTGTTGATGATGTTGGCGATGGCCTTCTCATTGCCCGGGATGAATTTGGAGGAAAGGATGACCTTGTCCTCCTGGTGGATCTTGATCTGCTTGTGGGTGCCCGCGGCCATGCGCGCCAAAGCGGACATGGGTTCGCCCTGGCTGCCCGTGGTGATCATGATGACCTCATCGTCGGGGAAGGTATTCACCTCGTCGATATCGATCTCCATCCCCTCGGGAACATTCAGGTATCCCAGCTTGCGGGCGATGGCCACGCTGACCTCGATGCTGCGGCCGTTGAAGACGACTTTCCGGTGGCGTGTCTGGGCGATGTTGACGACCTGCTGGATACGCGCGATGTTGGAAGCAAAAAGGGCCACGATGATCCTGCCGGTGGCGGCTTCCATGATTCTGGCCAGTTCGGCGCCAATCTCCTGCGCGGAAATGGTGTGGCCGTCCTTCTCCACGTTGGTGGAATCGGACAACAAGGCCAGCACCCCCTCTTCCCCGCACTGGGCGAAGCGGTTGACATCGGTGAGCATGCCTTCCACCACGGTTTGACTCATCTTGAAGTCGCCGGTGTGGACCACCAGGCCGACAGGGGTGCGGATGGCCAGTCCCACCCCGTCCACGACGCTGTGGTTGACGCGGATGAACTCCACCTCGAAGGGCCCGATTTTCAGCCGCTCCCTGGGCAGCACCTCGTGAAGCGAGGCCGTAGCGAGCAGGTCGTGCTCTTCCAGTTTGTGGCGCACGATGCCCAGGGTAAAGGGGGTACCGAAAACCGGCACGTTGATCTCCCGGAGCAGGAACGGAAGCGCCCCGATGTGGTCCTCATGGGCATGGGTGAGAATGACCCCGGAAACCCGTGTGCGGTTCTGGCGGAGATAATCCATGTCCGGAATGACGTAATCCACGCCCAGCATATAGGCTTCCGGGAACATGATGCCGGCATCGATGATAAAAATCGTATCGCCGTACTCCACCACCATCATGTTCAGGCCGATTTCGCCCAGGCCGCCCAGCGGGATGAGTTTCAGCATCGTTTCAAGACCCCCGACCGCCGTTTTCGAAGTTTTCCGTAAGAATGGTGCAGATCCGGTCCAGCAGTTCATCCTTGGTCTTGCGGGTATATCCGGACGTCTCCACCGGGTCCAGGATCTCCATGGTCACCGGGGCCGATCGGATCATCTTTCGGCCTTTGGGAACGATATTGCGGGTGCCCTTGATGACGATGGGCACGATGGGGACCCCCGAATCGACCGAGAGAACGAATCCGCCCTTCTTAAACGGCAGGATCCGGCCGTCCCGGCTGCGGGTGCCTTCGGGAAAAATCAGCACACTGGTACCGTTGCGGATGGTGCGGGCCGCCTGCTTCAGGCTGGCGAACGCCGATTTGCGATTGGACCGATCGATGCTGATATACCCCACCCCCCGCATGGCCCGGCCGAAAAGGGGGATCTTGAACAATTCGGCCTTGGCCAACCAGCGGAACTGAACCGGCAGCCGCCCCAGGAGCAGAGGGATGTCGGCATTGCTCTGGTGGTTGGGCATATAGATGTAGGACCGGCCGGGATCGAGTTTTTCGGCACCGGTAACGGTGACCCTGACCCGGCTCACCCACAGGATGGAATTGGCCCAGAACCGGGCGAGCAGATGGGGACCGTTGCCCGTCCGGCTGAAAAAAGAGTAAATAATGACCACGGTCCCGACAGCCGCTGTCGCCAGAAGCGTCCACAGGACGATGATTACCGTGTGCAGGGCATGTACAATTGTTTTCAGCATTGCCGGCCGCGTCCCATACGGTCAGGTGATGATTTCCAGTTTCTCAAAAATAGCATCCACGGTCCGCACGAGCCAGTCCCGTTGACGCTGGTCGGCATAGTGGATGCAGTCGCAGCGCACCCGGCTGCGGGTCCGGACCAGCAGTTCACCGGCCAGGCGGTCCGGCCCCAGTTCCAGGGCCATGAAAAAAGGCGCACAATCCGTATGGGCCTTCTGTACGTCGGACAGCACGGCCTCGTCCACGGGGACCCAGTACAGGCCCCCCAGGTCGGATTCGCCGAAGGATTCATCCAGGTAACCCTTGATTTTCTCGTAATCCTGGGGGCGGATTTCGTCGATCACATATTGTTTCATGTTCGTTTCTACCGGCCGGGGGTTGACCTTTACTTCGAGCAACTATCCATTTTCACCGTGTGATCGTCACTAGCATAAAACGGTCCGAATCTCAATATATATGTTCAAACCGGGCCTCGGACAACAACCGGTGGGGGTTTTGAAAGATAAACGTTAATTTAACCCACCATGTACGTGCCGGTGCCCACGGCCACCAGAAGATCCGCCGTGTTGTGCATTTCCATGCGCACCACGGCCACCTTGCGGCCGGACCGCATGATCCGCCCGCCGGCCGTAAACCCGTCCCCCCTGCCGGGCCGCAGGTAATCCACCCGCAGATCGATGGTCCCGACCCGGGCAAACATCTGCCGGACTTTTTCTTCCGGCAGGCCGGCGGCCCGCTCGACGAGGCTGGCCGATGCCGTAAGGCCGCCGACGGCATCCAGTACGGCGGAAATGACCCCGCCGTGCAGGATGCGGTGGAACACGTTGCCGATGAGATCCTCGCGCATGGAAAACGCCATGGTTGCGCCGTCTGCATCCACGGAGGTGACGGAAATGCCCAGCACCCGGTTGAAAGGCAGACGATCCGCGTAAAGTTCGCGCAGAAGAGTATAGAATCCCCGGGCCGCTCGCTTTTCAGCATCCATCATGCATCCCTCGTTGTTGGCAGTTGACATGGCGCGACTATAACAGATCCCGCGAACAAAAAAAAACCGTCATAAAATGTCGTTGGAGGCCGCCGAAAGGCTGAAGTACGGTGCCGGCAGGCGGCGTTTACTTGACATTTTTCCGCAGGCGAAATAAATTTGGCATATGCCAACAAATTCTGAGCAGGGTTATCTTTCTGCATCGAAAAGGGTGTGCGCCTGCACCCTGACCCGGGCGGCCGCATCGCTTCCTGAAACCCTGAACGATTGACGACCCGCCGCCGTTTCTCAACGGAATCGAACCGCCCGGCTGCCCTTCTGATTCGGAACCACGCGACCCTTTTCCGTTGGCCCGGGGACGATGACGATGAACCCACTGCCTACCGGGAGAATTCCACTTAAACTGGCTATCGTCGGCGGGGGGCGGGCCTGCCGATTTTTTCTCGAACTGGTCGGACTGGGGGACCTGCCCTACCTGCAGATCGAAATCATCGGCGTCTGCGACATCGACCCCCGGGCCGAAGGGTTCCGCATGGCCCGGAAGCTGGGGATTTACACCACAACCGATTTCAAGGATCTCTTCAAGCTCGAGGAACTGGACGGCATCATCGAGCTGACCAACAACCGGGACGTCCTTGTTGAACTCGTTCAGCTGCGCCCTCCCCGTGTCGGTATTGTCGAGCACAATATCGGCCGCCTGCTCAGAAACCTGTTTACGGTGGACCAGAAACTCAGATCTGCCGAACAGCGGATCGTCTTTGAAAAGGCGGTCCGCGACTTTCTGATTCAGCAGAACCAGCAGTGCATCGTGGTCATCAATACCGATTTTACCATCGAAGCGGTCAACGACGCCTATTTGAAAACCGTCGGCAAAACACACGATGAGGTGATCGGCGCCCACTGCTATCGGCTCATTCACGGACTGGATGCGCCCTGCGACACCTTGCGCAACGGGATGGTCTGCCCGATGCTGGAGACCTTGCGGACCGGCCGGTCGGCCAAGGGGATTCATTCGATGGCCACGGCGGAAAAAGCGTCGGCGTTCCATGACATCGTGACCTATCCGGTGCGAAACGAAAAAGGCCAGACGATTCGGGTCATCGAAATCTGGATGGATCTCGAGCGCAAAATTTCCTCCCGCTGGGAAAAACGGGAGCGGGAACTGAAATCGGATCTGAACAAGCTCATCCAGGAGGACCGTTTGATCTCGCTGGGCAAGCTGGTGGCCAGCTGCGTACATGAAATCAACAACCCCATCCAGGGACTGCTGACCTTCGGCCACCTCATGAAGGAAATGCTGGCCACGGACCACTTGACGGGCGCGGAGATTGCCGAAATGCGGGAATTCTCGGGAATCATGACCGACGAACTGGAACGCTGCGGCAAGATCATCAGCGGTCTGCTCTCCTTTTCCCGGGAAACGCGCCAGGCCTTCAGGGACATCGATCTCAATGAGGTCATCACAAGTGTGGTGGACCTGACCCGCCACCGGATCGAGCTTCAGGATTTATACTTCCGGCTGGCGCTGACGCCGGAGCCGCTTTTCGTTCATGGCGACACGAACCGGCTGCAGCAATGCTTTCTCAATCTGGTGTTCAACGCCATCGAGGCCATGGGGCCCGGCGGCCGGCTGGAGATCGTTTCCACCGCCATGGCCGGGAGCCGGACCGCCCAGGTTGAAATCCGGGATACCGGCCACGGGATCCCCCAAAAACACCTCGACCACATCTACGATCCCTTTTTCACCACCAAAGCCATGGGGGAGGGGACCGGCATGGGCCTGTCCATCGTATACGGCGTTGTCAAAAACCATCAAGGGGAGATCGAGGTTCACAGTGAAGCCGGAAAAGGCACGGCGTTTATCATCCAGTTGCCGCTGGCCGCCTCGACAACCGAGCATGCCTGAACCCGGAGGGGCGTATGCATATCATGATCGTGGACGACGAAAGAATTATCAGGGAGTCCTTTTTCCACTGGTTTCAAAAAAGCGGGCATAAAGTGGCCACGGCCGCCTCCGGAAAAGAGGCCCTGGAAAAACTCGCAGACACTCCTTACGACCTGCTTTTCGTGGACATCAAAATGCCCGGCATGGACGGCATCGAGCTGCTGGCGGCCGTCAAGGAAACCTACCCGGAGACCATGGTCATTATCATCACCGCCTACGGATCCATCGAATCGGCCGTCCAGGCCATGAAAATCGGTGCCACCGACTACCTGCTGAAGCCCTTCAAACCGGATCAATTGTCCCTGGTGATGGAAAAGGTGATCCAGCAGCAGAAAAGGACCTCCGAATACAACTACCTCAAGGGGCGCCTGGAGAAGATCACGCGGTTTGACAATATCATCGGACAGTCGGCGGCCATGACCCGAATTTTTGAAATGATCGCCGAGGTGGCCGGCAGCGATGCTTCCGTGCTTCTGGCGGGGGAGACCGGTACGGGCAAGGAACTGGTCGCCAAGGCGATTCATGCCAAAAGCCCGCGCGCCAATCTTCCCTTTATTGCCATCAACTGCGGGGCCATGCCGGACACCCTTCTGGAAAGTGAACTCTTCGGACACCAGAAAGGCGCCTACACCGGCGCCGTCCATGAACGCAAGGGATTTTTCGAGGTGGTCGGCGGGGGAACGCTGTTTCTGGATGAAGTCGGTGAGATCAGCCCGAAAATGCAGGTGGACCTGCTGCGGGTGCTGGAAGAGAAGAAGATCACCCGCGTGGGCAGCCGTCAGCCGGTGCCGGTCGATTTCAGGCTGGTTACGGCAACCAGCCGGGACCTGGAAGCACAGATCGATAAAGGCCGTTTCCGGGAGGATTTTTACTACCGCATCCATGTCATCCAGATGGACATCCCGCCCCTGCGTGAGCGCCGGGAGGACATCCGGCTGCTGGCGGAACACTTCTTGAAAAAATTCTGCCACGAAACCACCAAACGGGTGGACCGCATTTCGGCCGATGCGCACAGGCTACTCGAGGCCTATGGCTGGCCGGGCAATGTCCGCGAATTGGAAAACGCCATCGAACGGGCGGTGGTGCTGTCCAGATCACGGATCCTGGGGGCATTGGATTTCGAATTTCTTCGGCCGCCCCGGGCGGCCGCCCCCCCGGGCCCGTCCCTGCGTGCGATGGAAAAAAGTCACATCTGCAGGATATTGGACCAGCATGGATGGAATGTCACCCGGGCGGCCAAGGACCTGGAAATCAACCGTGTCACCCTGCATAAAAAAATCAAGCGATACCGGTTGGAACCCGGTGGCCCCGACAATCGGTAACCCATGAAGGCGCTCCCCCGCCCGCCCCGGCCCCGACCGGTTGTGGCCGTGATCCCGTTCGAGGAGGCGTCGACCACCGCGGCCAAGGTGATCGCCGCCCATGTGTCCGGGTATCTGGACCTGCCGGCGGACATCCTTCCTCCCGTGGACATCCCCTTTGCCGCCCTGGATGAAACGCGCCTGCAGTACAACGCGGCCACCCTCATTGGAGCCATCGAGGCCATGCCCCTGGCGGACTATTTCAGGGCCATCGCCCTTTTGGATGTGGATCTGTTCATCCCCCTGTTCACGCACGTTTTCGGGGAAGCCCGCCAGAACGGACGGGTGGCCCTGGTTTCGCTTTTTCGCCTGCAGGCCCACATGGACGGCTCTTCACCCTCGGCCGACCGGATCCTGGAACGGGTGGCAAAGATCGCCCTGCATGAAGCGGGGCACCTGCTGAACCTGCTGCACTGCGACGATGAACGGTGCCTCATGCATTTTTGCGGCGATGTGGACCGGCTCGATCAAACGCCGCTCAACTTCTGTCGACACTGCCGGACCGCACTGCGCCGGGCACGCCGGGGATATGAGACCGCGAACGCAGGACCCTGATTCCAACCGGACAATGAGCGATGGTCAGGCCTCACCCTTTCCGCGTGGTATGCAGGAACCGGCTGGCCAGGGCATCCCAGGACAGATCGGCAATCGTGCCGAAAATGTCCCGGACCACCGATCCGCCGGTGGCCGCCAGGCCCTCGTAGGGCGGCCCCATCAGACCGAGCAGCTTTCGATTCTCCTGGTCCATCCACTGGAGGCTCTCCTTGCCGAAGTACAACCGTTTCAGGTTGCGCTTGGGGACCTCCGGCTCCACGATGAACAGCCACCCGCTGCCGTAGGGATCCTGGTTGACGATTTGCGGGTGCTCCCGGGCCGGATGGTTCACCGCCAGCACGGTGCCGGTGACCGGAGACAGCACCGCCGCCCGGTGGTCGTCCCGGCCGAACGCCCACCCGACCCGGTCCTGCTGCACCCCTGCACCCAAGGGGGGCAGATCGATGCTGCTCAGGCCGCCGAACACACAGGCCGCGAAATCGTCCAGACCGATCCGGACACGGCCCCCATGCTCGAAACGGGCCCAGCTGTGGCCCATGTGGTAGTAATACGCGTCTGCAACTTTGAATCCGGCCACCTCTTTGCACACCGGCGTGCCCCGGTCGGCCGCCAGATCCGCCTCATCGAGCATCTGATCGAAGGCGCAATGATAGCATTCGTAATTGTGGGGGCAGATTTTGGGGGCGTCGATCCGACCGGTCAATGCGTGCCGGCAGGGCCGGTTGGCACCGTCGTAGCGTTCGACGAGGTGGGCCACCCATTTGGGGGCAACCGTCTGGCTGTCGACCAGGGGGTCGATCTTCATGGCCTGGCGAATGGCCTTGTTGAACGTGCATGTGCCGCAGTCAAACGCATTGTCGCAAATGCGATAGTTGATGACACCGGCCTTCATCCAGATGCAGCGGTCTTCGAGGATATCGAAGCAAACCACCCGTTTCTTCGGGGAGACCGGCTTTCTCTTTTTTGTGGCGTTCATGGCGATGCCCTCCTGTGTTAAATGTCTGCCAACAGGTAGGAGCAAGGTTCCTGCCAGGGTGCCGCCTGCACCGATCGGAGAGGTTTACCCATAGATATTATTGACAATCGAACCATAACCGCCGCCACTGGAATGACGGCCGGCCATGGGGCGCATCCCCGGAATGCGTAATCCGGCTACTATCCACCGGCCGCCCCCCGCCCGAAATGCCATTTTTTCATTAATATTCAAAAGGTTGAGGACGTGTAGCCTTTTTCATCACCGACCGTCGCCAGTGTAGCCAGAATAAACGACGACACGTGCCGGCAGCGCCTTGAAAAGGCTTAAGGATTGAGATAGGGTTGACGGGACAATGTCAAATTCCGATAAACCGGCAGGAAAATGAAAAACAGCGATCCGCCAACAGCCGAGGCGCGTCTGCCCGAAGTGGTCATCCCCAAAGAAAACGCCGTTTTCTGGATGGACGACCGGGGGCGCTGGTGCAACCGCCACGGCCGTTTCACGCACAAGCGCATCATCGACCATTTTAACCGCGCCATCCGGCGGGACAAGGATGGTTACTACCTCACCCAGACACGCGGTGATGTCCGCGAAAAGGTCTACTTCAATTATGTGGACACGCCGCTTTTTGTCAGCCGGGTGATCACCCGGCACCCGATCGAGCTGGTTCTCAACACCGGCGAAACCATGAACCTGGATCCGGCCGGACTGTTCGTGGACGCCGACCAGCTTTACCTCCGCCGCGGCGATGAGCGCATCAGATTCGGCGAGCGCTCCCTGATGGCCATGGCCCCCTATCTGGAGGAAGGCGCGGACGGGTTTTACCTGTGCATCGGCGATCGCCGGTGGCCAATTCCGGCCCATGCCCCCTGCCCGTAATGCAACAATCGTTGCGCAACATATTGCAACATAATCAAAATCATATATCTTTCCTGATGGTTAAGATTTTTTAGATTGAAGAAAGGCTGCCCTGACTGATGCAGGTTTTGTTGCAAAAAATGCAACATTGGCGGAAAGGGATCATCTTACGCTCCTCAAAAAGCTCAATTTTCAATTAAAATCAAGCAATTGAAAACACTACCACCCAATGGCACATTCTGTGCTTTTTAATAAACCATTCCATCGTCAGGATTTGACCTGACTGCATGCGGCCGGGACCGGCAGGGCCGCGAAATGGAAACGTCCTTCGGTGCGCCTTACCCATGGACCGCCGCAGGAATCATTCACGGGCGATCCTCTTGAATCTCAGCAGCACGGAGGTATCGGTGGTGGCACCGGACAGGTCAGCAAAAACAATCCTCGTGGTGGAAGACGAACCGGACATGAGCATCTTTTTGTCCAACCTGCTTTCCGCCAACGGCTTTTGCCCGATATGCGCGGCAACGCTTGCCGACGGGCTCAAAAAAGCGGTGGATGCCTGCCCCGATCTGGTCATCATCAACGCCATGCTGCCCGGTGAGGCGGGAATCCGCCTCTACCAGAACCTTCGGACCAGCAGCCGCCTGTGCCATATTCCGGTGGTGATGCTCTCCACGCTGGACAGCAGCACCTTTTACCGCTGCCCCGGTGCCAAGCGGTCGCCTGCCGGCCGTCATATTCCGGAACCCGAAGCCTATCTTCAGAAACCACCGGAGGCCGATGAACTGCTGGCCGTCGTCAACCGGCTGTGCACAACCTGTTCGACGAGCTTGGGCGATGAATCCTGAAAATTGGTGTGTTTATATCTGAAAACGAAGAACGAACAGCAAACAAGAGTCGGTTTGTACCTTGTTTGAGATTTGGATTTTGTAATTTGGAATTTATTGGGAAATTGGAACTTTTAATTGGTGATTTATAGATCGGGTGCATGCAATTTGTTTTCTCCGGTTTATCCGGATTGGGGGATTGGGGGACTATACGAATGACCATCAAGATCGGATTCTACATCTGTCACTGCGGCATCAACATCGCCCATAAGGTCCGGGTGACCGAGGTGGCCGACTTCGCCCGCGGCCTGAAAAACGTCGTCGTCTCCCGCGATTACAGGTTCATGTGTTCCGACCCCGGCCAGGAGATGATCGAAAACGACATCCGGACCTTCGGCCTCAACCGGGTGGTGGTAGCCTCCTGTTCGCCCCGGCTCCACGAAAAAACCTTCCAGGGCGCCTGCCAGCGGGCCGGCCTGAACCCCTACCTGTTTCAGATGGCCTCGGTGCGCGAACAGGTATCCTGGGTCACCAAAGATGAAGACGAGGCCACCCGCAAGGCCAAGACGCTGGCCGCCGGGGCAGTCAACCGCGTGAACTTTCACCAGATGCTGGAATCTCGGTCCGTCAGCGTCCACCCCGACGTCATGGTGGTCGGCGGCGGCATCGCCGGTATGCAGGCGGCCCTGGACATCGGCAACGCCGGTCACACGGTCTACCTGGTGGAACGCCAGACCACCGTGGGCGGCCACATGCTGCAGTTCGACAAAACCTTTCCCACCCTGGACTGCGCGGCCTGCATCGGCACCCCCAAAATGGTGGAAGTGGCCCAGAATGCCAATATCCAGCTGTTGACCTACAGCGAGGTCACCGATGTGTCCGGCTACATCGGCAACTACGAGGTGACCGTGACCCGCAAACCGCGCTACATCAAGGAAGGAATTTGTACCGGCTGCGGCGAGTGCGCCAAGGTATGCCCGGTGTCCCTGCCCAGCGAGTGGGACGAGGGCCTGGTCGACCGCAAAGCCATCTACCGGGCGTTTCCCCAGGCCGTGCCCATCACGTTTACCATCGACAAAAAAGACCGCGCCCCCTGCACCACCACCTGCCCTGCCGGGGTCAATGTCCAGGGCTATGTGCAGCTCATCGGCCAGGGCAAGTACCGGGAGGCCGTGGAACTGATCATGAAACGGCTGCCCCTTCCCGGGGTGCTGGGACGGGTGTGCCCGCATCCCTGCGAAGCCCAGTGCCGGCGCCGGGAGGTGGACGCGCCGCTGGCCATCCGCGACCTTAAACGCTTTGCCGCCGACCAGGTCGACCCCGGGGACCTGGCGATCCCGGCCATCGAGGACCGGCCCGAACGGGTGGCCGTGGTCGGCTCCGGCCCCGCCGGGCTGACCGTGGCCTACGACCTTCGCCTGCAAGGCTTCCGGGTCACCCTTTTCGAGGCCCTGCCCGTTCTCGGCGGCATGCTTCGGGTGGGCATTCCCGACTACCGCCTGCCCCCGGACATCCTGGACCGTGAAATCGATTACCTGCTGCGCCACGGCATCGAGGCCCGCACCGGCATGCGCCTGGGCAGGGATTTCGAGCTGGCCGACCTGACGGACCAGGGCTACGGGGCCGTTTTTCTGGCCGTTGGCGCCCACAGCGCCATGACGATGAACATTCCCGGCGAGGACACGCCGGTCGGCGTGATCGACGCCATTGCCTTCCTGCGGGAGGTCAACCAGGGCGAGCGGCAACGGCCGGGCAGGCAGGTGGCCGTGGTCGGCGGCGGCAACGTGGCCATCGATGCGGCCCGCACGGCCAAACGGCTGGGGGCCGTCAAGGTCACCGTGGTCTACCGGCGCTCCGAGCAGGAAATGCCGGCCTATGCCGAAGAGATCCGGGGCGCCAGGGACGAGGGTATCGAATTCGCCACTCTCTCGGCCCCGTTACGGATCCTGGCCGCCGATGGCCGGGTGGTGGGATTCGAATGCATGCGCACCCGACTGGGTCCCCCGGACGACACCGGCCGCCGCCGGCCGGTCCCCGTCGAGGGGTCCGAGTTCGTCATCGACTGCGATGCGGTGATCCCGGCCATCGGTCAGCGCACCGACGTGGCCTGGGTGCAAAAAGCAACCGCCCCGGACCTGACCGCCCGCCATACCATCGCCGTGAACCCCCTGACCATGCAGACATCCATCGACCACGTGTTCGCCGCCGGCGACGCCGTGGCTGGACCGGCTACGGTGGTCGAGGCGGTGGCTGCCGGGCACCGCGCGGCGGACGCCATGGTGCAGTTTCTCCAGGGCGCGGATCTGGGCGATTGGGCCCGCCAGATAGAAGACCAGCCCGCCCCGGGCGGCGATTGGGCCGCCATCCCCGATGACATCGAACCGCTGCCGCGGGTGCAACCCGCCCATCACGCCGATGCGGCCCGGGCGTCCACCTTCGATGAAGTGGAAACCGGCATGGACGAGGCGGCCGCCCGCCAGGAAGCCGCCCGCTGCCTGAACTGCGGCGTCTGCAGCGAGTGCATGGCCTGCGTGTCGGTGTGCGAGGCCAACGCCATCGACCACACCATGACGGCCACCCGGGAAACCATCCAGGTGGGCAGCATTATCCTGGCGACGGGATACGACCTGCTGGATCCCACCCCCATGAAACCCCTGGGCTACGACCGTTATCCCAACGTCTTCACCAGCCTGGAATTCGAACGCCTGAGCAATGCCACCGGCCCCACCGGGGGGCAGATCCTCATGCGCGACGCGGCCGGTGGCTTCACCGACCCACCCCAGAGCGTGGCCCTGGTTCACTGCGTGGGCAGCCGCGACGTCAATTACCACCCCTACTGCTCCCGGGTCTGCTGCATGTACGCCCTCAAATACAGCCACCTGATCAAGGAAAAGGTGGGCCACCACGCACAGGTCTACGATTTCTATATCGACCAGCGCTGTTTCGGCAAAGGCTACGAGGAGTTCTACCGCCGCTGCCAGGAGGAGGGCACGGTGTTTATCCGGGGCAAGGTGGCAGAAATCACGGACCAGGCCGAATCCGAGGCGGAGGCCGGCCGTCTGGTAGCTGTGGCCGAAGACACCCTGCTCGGCGAACGGGTGCGGGTGCCCGTGGACATGGTGGTGCTGTGCAGCGCAATGGAAGCCCGCGCCGACACCGCCGACGTGGGGCGGATCTTCGGGGTCAATCCGGGTGCCGACGGGTTCTTTCTGGAAGAGCATCCCAAGCTGGGCCCACTGAACACGGCCACGGACGGCGTTTTTCTGGCCGGCGCCTGCCAGGGTCCCAAGGACATTCCCGACGCCGTGGCCCAGGCCTCCGGGGCGGCGGCCAAGTCCCTCTCCCTGGCCACCCGGGGGGAGGTGGAAGTGCCCTCGGCCATCAGCTGGATCGACCCGGAAGTCTGCTCCGGCTGCCGGACCTGTATCGATCTGTGCGCCTACGGCGCCATCGAGTTCGACCCGCGTCGCCAGGTCAGCGTGGTCAACGGCGCACTGTGCAAGGGATGCGGCAGCTGCAGCACCGCCTGTCCGTCCAACGCCGCCCAGGTCCGGCATTTCCAGGGCAGGCAGATTTTCGCCGAGTTGGACGGGATCATGGATGCCCTCTCAGCCGTGGGCTGAGAGCGTTTCAAGCAGTAGGTGTTAAGTTTTAAGTGAAGGTATGCTGTCGATTTAGAAAGGACCCGATCCTTAACTTAACACTTGAAACGTAACACTTAACACTGTCCTTATATGGAGATCTTATGGATAACTTCGAACCCGCAATCATCGCCTTTGTCTGCAACTGGTGCACCTACACGGCCGCCGACCTGGCCGGCACCTCCCGGCTCTCCTACCCCAAAAATGTCCGGCTGATCCGTGTCATGTGCACGGGGATGGTGGACCCCCAGTACGTCATCAAGGCGTTTCTGGAGGGAGCGGACGGGGTGTTGATCAGCGGGTGCCACCCCGGCGACTGCCACTATATCAACGGCAACTACAAGGCCCGGCGCCGGGTCAAGCTGCTCAAGGAAATTCTGCCCCGCTTCGGCATCGACAGCCGGCGTCTGCGGCTGACCTGGATCGGCGCCAGCGACGGCATCGAGTTTGCCCATGTCATGGGCGATCTGGTGGCCCGGACCCGTGAGCTGGGACCAATGCTGCCCGACCTGAAGATGGTAATCTAACCGGAGAGAGATATGACACAGGCAATCACCATTGACATCGACAACCAAGACTGGCTTTCAGGCATTCGATCCTTTCTGGCCACGGTCATGGAAAAAGCGGGAATCGAGGCCATGCTGGTCCCCACCCGCCTGGCAGTGAAGAACCGGATCATGCCCACACTGGTATCGGATCCGGCACGACTGGCGGAAGCCGATCCGCTGTCGCCGGCCTTTCCGGTCAACGGGGCCCAGCAGCTGGCCAAGCTGACCCGACTGCCGGCAGGCAGCCGGATGGCGGCCGTCCTGCGGCCCTGTGAAATCCGTGCCTTCAATGAACTGGTCAAGCTCAATCAGGGAAAACGGGACGACGTGGTCATCATCGGCGTCGATTGTCCGGGCGCCCTGTCCAACAGCGATTTCAGGGCCTTTGCAGACCGGCACGACACGGCCGATGCCGCCACCGGGGCATTTTGCGCCGCGGCATTCTCCGGCGAGCCGGGCGATGCGGCCGTCTCCTTCACCGCCGCCTGCCGGGCCTGCAACCATCCGATCCCCGACGGTGCAGACATCGTCGTGGAACTGTTTGGCGCCGATCCGGCCGGCGGCCTGACCGTACGGTCCCGCACGCCATCGGGAGAATCCGTGCTCACCGGCCTGGACCTCCCGCCGGCCAAAGCGGCGCCGCCACAACGCAAGGCAGTCATCAGCAGTACCTTGAAACAACGCAAGCAAAGCAGGGATCAGATGTTTGCCGAGGTGGCGGCGGCCACCGGCAGCATCGAGGGGTTGAGCACGTACCTGGCCGACTGCGTCAACTGCTACAACTGCCGTGCGGCCTGCCCGGTCTGCTATTGCACCACCTGTGTCTTTACCACCGACACCTTCCGCCACGAGCCGTTTCAATACCTGCAGTGGGCCCGGCGCAAGGGCGGCGTCAAGATGCCCACGGACACCCTTTTTTTCCACCTGACCCGAATGGCCCATATGAGCACGGCCTGCGTGGGATGCGGGCAGTGCACCAATGCCTGTCCCAACGACATCCCCTTGTCCGACCTGTTCAGTTTTGTGGCCCACCACACACAGGACGCCTTCGGCTACGCAGCCGGCCTGGATCTGTCCCAGCAGCCGCCCATGAGCGGCTTTGAGGAGGATGAGTACACGGATGTGGTGGGGTTGGGTTAGTTGGTGGTTTCTGATGGATGGTTGATGGTTGGTGGTTTCCAGCAATAGGTTCGGGAGAAAATGATGGACAAAAAAATTGGCAAGGCTCTCGTTTTAGGCGCCGGCATCAGCGGCATCCGGGCGTCCATTGACCTGGCCCAGATGGGGTACCGGGTCACCCTGGCCGACCGGGCGCCGCACATGGGCGGCATTCTCAGCCAGCTGGACTACCAGTTCCCCACCGACCGCTGCGGCATGTGCCGGATGCTGCCCATGGTGGACCGGGATGCCGGCGTCCAGACCTGCCTGAGAAAAGGGCTCTTTCACGAAAACATCGAGATCCTGCTGGGCACCAGCCTGGGTGCGGTGGAGGGTGAACCGGGCCGGTTTGAGGTGTCCCTGAACCAGAGGCCCCGTCCCATCGATCCCGACCGCTGCATCGGCTGCGGCCTGTGCAGCGAGGCCTGCCCGGTGTCGGTCCCCGATGCCTTCAACGCCGGGCTCACCCGCCGCAAGGCGGTCTATCTGCCGGTCCCCCACAACATTCCCAATGCCTTCACCATCGACCCGGCGGCCTGCACCGGCTGCGGGGCCTGCGAGCCCGTCTGTCCCACCGGGGCCATCCGCCTGTCGGCCATGGGGCGCCGGGCATTTCGCATCCTGGTGGTGGACGACGAGTCCATCATCCGAAACTCTCTGGATGCCTGGCTGGGGGACGAAGAAGGCTACACCGTCGACATGGCGGCGTCGGGTCCCGATGCCCTGGCAAAACTGGCGGAGGCGTCCTACCATCTCATGCTGCTGGACATCAAGATGCCGGGCATGGACGGTGTGGAGGTGCTGGAAAAGGCAAGGGCCATCCGGCCGGCCCTTCAAACGCTGATGATGACCGCTTACGCCACCGTGGAAACCGCGGTCGATGCCATGAAAATCGGGGCCATGGACTACCTGATCAAGCCCTTCGAGCCCGACGACCTGATCCCCAAAATCGCGGCCGTGTATGCGGCCTTCGAGGAAAGCGCCTACCGCCGGCAGACGGTGGGGGCCATTGTCCTGGCCACCGGAACCACCTGTTTTGACCCGTCCGAGGGGAAAAACCCCATGGGATACGGGATCGTTCCCAACGTGGTCACCAGCCTGGAGTTCGAACGCATGCTCAGCGGCACCGGCCCCGACGGCGGACGCCTGCTGCGGCCATCGGACAAGCGACCGGTAAAGCGGGCCGCCTGGATCCAATGTGTGGGATCGCGAGATCTTCAGACCGGCGCCGATTTCTGCAGCACCATCTGCTGCATGTTCGCCCTGAAGGAGGCGGCGGTGGCCCGGACGGTGGCCGGCGATGATTTTGAGGCCACGATCATCTACATGGACATGCGCACCTTCGGTAAATCCTTCGAGCGCTACGGGCAGCAGACCCTGTCCCCGGCGGGTGTCCGCCTTGAACGCGGCCGGGTCCATTCCATCGCCCCGGCCCCCGGCAGCGACGATGTGGCCATCCGCTGGACCGCCCCGGCGGGCGAGATCCACGACAAGCGCTTCGATCTGGTCGTGCTTTCCGTCGGCCAGCGGGCCAACCCCCAGACGGCGGCCGTGGCCGACCTGCTGGACATCGAGGTCGACGGATTCGGCTTCGTCAAGACGGTCCCTTTCTCCGACACCCGTACCCGGCGGCCGGGAATCTATGCCGCCGGCACCCTCACGGGCCCCACCGATATCGCCGAGTCGGTGGTCCGGGCCTCTTCGGCCGCGGTCAACGCGTCGCGGACGATTCATCATGCGGGAGGGGGCCTGGCCGAAAAACCGACCACACCCGAGGTCTTCCGGGATGTATCCCGTGAGCGGCCCCGCATCCTGGCGGTGCTCTGCCGCTGCACCCCCGGCCCGGAAACGGAAAAAGCCCTTGAAACCCTGTCGGCACGCCTGAAGCAGGACCCTGCAGTTGCCCGGGTGGAGGTTTTGGACCGCCTCTGCACGGCCGACGGCGGGGACGCATTGACCCAGGCCGTAACGACCGATGTCAACCGGGTACTGGTCGTTGCCTGCCGCACGTGGGTCTACGGGAACCGCGTCCGCCGGCTGTCTGAATCCTTTTCCCTGTCTCCGGCCCTGATTGAATCGGTGGCCATGGACGACCGGCATGACCCGGCATCACCGGCCACGGCCACGACCGTCATGGCCGCTGTCGCCCGCCTGAAGCATGCATCGCCGGTGGGCGAAACCGGTATCGCTGTCGTCAACCGGGCCCTGGTCGTGGGTGGGGGTATCGCCGGGATGAGCGCCGCACTGGCCATGGCCGACCATGGGGTGGACGTCACCCTGGTGGAAGCCACCGGAAAACTGGGCGGCAATCTGGCCTGGCTCGATCAGACCATTGACGGAACTCCCGTTGCCCCCTTTCTGGCGGACACCACCGGTCAGATCGAAAAGCAGCCCCGGATCGAGGTGATGACCGACAGCCGGGTGGTCGGGGCCTTCGGTCAGGCCGGCCACTTTTTCTCTACCATCGAAACAATCGACGCCCCCGCGACCACCGTGGAGCACGGGGCCGTGATCCTGGCCACCGGCGGCGACGAAGCCCCCACCGATGAATACGGTTACGGCACCAGCCGGGCGGTGGTCACCCAACGGGAGCTGGAGACCCGTATCCATGACAACGGGCTGGACGCGGGCCCCCTGTCCGCCGTGGCCATGATCCAATGCGTGGGCTCCCGGGAGGAGCCCAGAAACTACTGCAGCCGCGTCTGCTGCCCCACCGCCCTGAAACAGGCCTTGTGGCTGAAGAAGCAGAAACCCGACCTCCAGGTTTACATCCTCTACCGGGACATGATGACCTGCGGACTGGCCGAAGCCTGGTACACCCGGGCCCGGGAGCAAGGGGTTGTGTTCTTTCAGTACCATCCGGACCGCAAACCGGAGGTCAGCGTTACCGGCAACGAGAATGCACCGGTGTCGGTGCGACTCCACGACCCCATACTGGACGCCCCGGTGGAAATTGCCGCCGATCTGCTGGTGCTGGCCACCGGCATACTGCCCCATGTGCCCGAAACACTGGCCCAGGCCTATGGTGTCGAACGGGACCGCGATGGATTTTTTCAGGAGGCCGATTCCAAGTGGCGGCCGGTGGAGGCGCTGAAAACCGGGGTTTTCGGCTGTGGCATCGCCCTCTCGCCACGGTCGATTCCCGAGACCGTGGCCACGGCCGAAGCGGCCGCCGGCCGCGCCCTGGCCATCCTTGCCAGCGAACGCCTGCCGGCCGCACGGACAACGGCCATCGTGCGCCACAGCCTCTGCACCCTGTGCCTGCGCTGCATCGATACGTGTCCCTACGGGGCCCGCTTTCTGGATGACACCGGTGGACGGGTCGAGGTCAACCCGGCCATGTGCCAGGGGTGCGGCGACTGTGCGACCGTGTGTCCCAACGGTGCATCCATCGTGGAGGGATTTTCCCACCGCAGTCTGTTCGGGGCCATCGACGGCGCCATGGCCATGTGAAGAAACCCGCTGAAAGGCTAACATGCAATTTAAATACAGGTAATTATCAATGAGTCCACCACCCGTTAACGCACTGACGACAACCGATGACCAATGGGCCGCCCTGAACGAAATCCGCGACATGGTCAGCGCCTGCATCCAGTGCGGCACCTGCACCGCCTCGTGCCCCAACGCCGAGCAGATGGACCTGACACCCAGAAAAATGTGGCGGCTGGTCATCATGGGACGCCTTTCCGACGTCATGGCGAGCCGCACGTTCATCCTCTGTTCGGACTGTTACACCTGCACCCTGCGCTGTCCCCGCGGGCTTCCCCTGACGGCCGCCATGGAGGCGCTCAAAGGTATCGCCTTCGCCCGGCAGGAAGCGCGCCATCGCAGCAGCCGCCTGTTTTACGAGAAGTTCATGCAGACGGTTCGGCGGCATGGCCGCCTGCGGGAAATGGCATTCATGACCCGCTACTTCACGGCCATGAAGAGCCCGCTGGCACCTTTTCGCTTTGCGCCGCTGGGCCTGAAACTGATGGGCAAGGGCAAAGTGGAAATGGGTCGGGACAGGTCGGCCGGAACGCCCCTGGATGCCCTGTTCGAAAAGGTGGCGGCCCTGGAGAGCACGCCGGAAAAAACCCTTGGGAAGGAGGGCCACGGATGAACTATTTGTACTATCCGGGATGCAGCCTCACCGCCTCGGCCCGTGAATATGATCTGGCCACACGGGCAGCCCTGGCCGCAGCCGGCGTCGACCTGACGGAAATCAAAGACTGGACCTGCTGCGGCGCCAGTGCGGCGGCCCCCATCAGCGAACTGCTTTCCCTGTCGCTCAGTGCCCGGAATCTGGCGCTGGCAGAGCAGATGGCCGCCGACGGCCAGGTACTGGTGCCCTGCAGTGCCTGCTACCTGAACCTGAAAAAGGCCCACGACACGCTGAACAACGATGCCGGATCCCGGGCAAGGATCAACGACGCCCTGGCAGCCGTGGATCTGACGGTTGCTGGCAGTGTCCGGGTCCGCCACCTGCTGGACGTGCTGGCCACGGACCTGGGCGCCGGGCGCCTGGCACCGCTGGTGCACCGGTCCCTGTCGGGCCTGACGGTGGCGGCCTACTACGGCTGTCAGTGCCTGCGGCCCTACCGGGAATTCGATGACCCGGAACGGCCGGTTTCCATGACGCCCCTGATCGAGGCGACCGGCGCCGCCGTTCACCCCTGGGAGATGGGCGCCCGCTGCTGCGGGGCCTCCCTGGTGAGCACCCAGCCGGCAGCGGGACTCGAGCGCGTCTGCGCCATACTGAAAGCGGCCCGGGGCGCGGATCTCATCGTCACCGTATGCCCCATGTGCCAGATGAATCTGGACGGCTGGCAGTCCAGGGCATCGCGCATGGCCGGGGAGGACCTTTCCGTCACGGTGCTCTACCTGCCGCAGCTGCTGGGGCTGGCGATGGGAATAAGCCCGCGGGAATTGGGGATGGACCTGAACCTGGCTGTGATGAAGGAGGTCCGGGAAAAACTGCAGATGTAAATGACCGATGCCAATTGGCGGCATCCGGCCGATTGAAAGAAAAAACCCAATCCTCCATTTTTCATTGGGTTGTGTCATTCGACATTCCCGAAAGGCACCATGATCCGCCTGATCGACAAGCTGCGCAACAGCCTGGCATCCAAACTCATCCTGACGGTGGGAATCGTTTTGCTGTTCACCATCGCCACCTGGGCGTTTTTCAATATCCGTCATCAAAAAGAGAAGATGATGAAAAACATGGTGGCCGGCACCGACCGGCTCACCACGACGATCCGTCTGGGGACCCACTACGCGATGATGCTCAACGCCCGGGACGAAATCAACCAGATCATCAACAACATCAGCCGTCAGCCGGAAATTGAAAAGATCCGCATCTATAATAAACTGGGCGAGATCAAATATTCCAACAATCCCGAGGAAGTCGAACAGACGACCAACATCAAGGCCGAAGCCTGTGACATCTGCCACCGGAGCGACCCGCCCGTATCGTCGGTACCGCTGGAAGAAAGAACCCGCATCTTTCCGTCGGAAAAAGGCCATCGGCTGATCGGCATCATCAGCCCCATCTGCAATGAACCGGGCTGCAGCACCGGCGACTGCCATGTGCATCCCGAAGGGAAAAAAATCCTGGGGGCACTGGATGTGGTCATCTCCCTGGAAAAAACAGACCACGAAATTTTGCTGGAGGAACGGGGGATCATCGGCCTGGCCGTCTTCGTTTTTCTGATCACCGCGGCGATCATCTTTGTATTCGTGCTGCGCTTCGTCAACCAGCCCATCAAACGCCTCATCGACGGCACCCGCCTCATCGCCAGGGGAGACTACACCAGTAAAGTGCAGGTTAAAAAAGCGGACGAACTGGGCCAGCTGGCGACGGCCATCAACCAGATGAGTGATGACATCGCATCCAGCCAGAAGGAGTTGAACAAACAGCGCGATGAGTATCAGAACCTGTTCGAACGCGTACCCTGCCTGATCACCGTCCAGGACCGCAACTACCGCCTGCTGCGCTTCAACCGCGAATTCCATCGGCGGTTTGCTCCCGAACCCGGCGATTACTGTTACCATGCCTACAAGGGGAGGACGGAAAAATGCATCTCCTGTCCGGTGGAAAAGACCTTTGCCGACGGTCTCTCCCACCAGGCCGAAGAAAGCGGCCTGGACAAGGACGGTTCGGCCAAGCATTGGCTCGTCCGGACCTCCCCCATTAAAAACGTCGCCGGTCAGGTGGTGGCCGCCATGGAGATCAGCCTGGACATCTCCCACCGCCGACAGCTGGAAGTGGATCTGCAAAAATCCGAAAAAAAGTACCATGCCATCTTCAGCAATATCCCCAATCCGGTGTTCGTGCTGGATGTCAAGACCCTGCAGATCATGGACTGCAACAAGAGTGTCACGGCCGTCTACGGTTATTCGGTGGAAGAGATTGTCGGCCAGTCGTTCATGACCCTGTTTCATCGTGACGAACAGGACCACTATGCCTTCAAGGTCGTCACCTGCTCGGTGATCAACCAGGCCCGCCACCTGAACCGGGACGGCAAGAGCCTGTTCGTCAACATCCGCATTTCACCATCGGAATACTCCGGGCAGAAGGTGCTTCTGGTGACCACCAGCGACATCACCAAGCGTCTGGAGACGGAGCAGCAGCTCATCCAGGCCAGCAAAATGGCCACGCTGGGCGAGATGGCCACCGGCGTGGCCCACGAACTCAACCAGCCCCTTTCCGTCATCAAGACCGTGAGCAGCTTCTTCATGAAAAAACTCGCCGCTTCGGAAGCCATTGCACTGGATGTCCTGTCGACCATGCTGGGCAAGGTGGACAGCAACGTGGACCGCGCCGCCAGGATCATCAACCACATGCGCCAGTTTGCCAGGAAGTCCGATATGGAAACCGTCAGGGTCCAGCTCAATGACGTGCTCAGAAGCGCCTTTGAAATTTTCAGCCAGCAGCTCAAGGTGCGCGGCATCCGGGTGATATGGGAAATCCGCGAACCGCTGCCGCGCATCAATGCCGACCCCAGCCGCCTGGAACAGGTGTTCATCAACCTGCTGCTCAATGCCCGCGATGCCATCGAGTCCAGGTGGGGAGACCACCCCGCCGGCGGTGCCGACAATGAAAAGGCCATCCGCCTGCTGACGGACACCGAAAACGGGTGGGTGGTCTGCCGGGTCTGCGACACGGGCACGGGTATCGCGGACAACATGGTGGAAAAAATCTTCGAACCGTTTTTCACCACCAAGGAAGTGGGCAAGGGCACGGGGCTGGGGCTTTCCATCAGCTATGGCATTGTCAAGGAATACGGTGGCATCATCGAAGCGGTGCCCAATGCCCCCCGGGGCACCTGTTTCGTTCTTCGATTTCCGTGCAGCGATGAATCGGTCGCCGCACCCGGGCCCATGAAACGCGAGGCAGGGGTCTCCCATGGATGACACCAACGAAAAAATCATCCTGATCGTCGACGACGAACCGGACATCCGGGACGTCCTGGCCATCTCCCTGCAGGACATGGGCTACCGGACCGTGGAGGCCGGAGATGCCGCAGAGGCCTTCGCGGTTTTTCAGAAGGAGGACCCGCGGATCGTGGTCACCGACATCAAAATGCCGGGGGGAGACGGCATCGAACTGCTTCGAAAGATCAAGCACGAAAACCCGGAAACCGAAGTCATTATGATCACCGGACACGGCGATATGAACCTGGCCATTCGGAGCCTGAAATACAATGCCACCGATTTTATCACCAAGCCCATCAATGTGGACGCCCTGGAGATTGCCATGCGCCGGGCCCGGGAAAAGATCACCATGCGCCGGCGCCTTCAGGATTATACCCGAAGCCTGGAGCAGCTGGTGCGTGAGAAGACCGAACTCCAGGACCACCTGTCCTCTCTGGGCCTGATGATCGGATCCATCTCCCACGGCATGAAGGGGCTGCTGACAAGCCTGGACGGGGGGCTCTACCTGATTTCATCGGGGTTGGCCCAAAAAGACCTGAAACGGGCCGAAGAAGGATGCATGGCCGCCGGGGAGACCGCCAAGCGCATCCGCAAGATGGTGCTGGACATCCTCTATTACGCAAAAGAACGTCAACTGAAGCGGGCACCGGTTCCGGCCGCCGACATTGCCGATGAACTGGTCCGGGCGATCCGCCCCCGCGTGGACGGGACCGGCATCCGGCTGGCATGCCGGTTCGACAGGTCCGCCGGCACCATGGATGTGGACGCCGGTTACCTGCATGCGGCCCTGGTCAACATCCTGGAAAACGCCGTAGATGCCTGCCTGAAAGACCACCGCTCGCCAACCCACCGGATAGAGTTTTCCATGGTTGATCAGGGGGACGAAATCGTCTTTACCATCGCCGATGACGGGATGGGCATGGACAGCGATACCCGCGACCGCATATTCAGCCTGTTTTACTCGACCAAGGGAAGAAACGGAACCGGGCTGGGACTGTTCATCGCCAATCAGATCGTCGGCCAGCACGGGGGCGCCATCACGGTGGACAGCAATCCGGGCCAGGGTGCCGCATTCAGGGTCAGTATCCCCAAAAAAGAGCAGTCTGGGCGATAGGGGCCAATCGGATTGGCCCATGCCCTCAGGTCATTCGTCCGTTGAATGGAATATCGCGTCGATCTTTTCCTGCAGCTGTTCCACGCGAAAGGGTTTTTTGAGGTAACCGTCCACACGGGCACGCCCCATCTTTTCCCGGGCCTGGGATTCGGTGAAGCCGCTGGCCACCAGCAGCGGCAGCGAGGCATCCGCGCTGCGCAGCCGCTCCACGGTTTCCCGGCCGCCCATCCGGGGCATGTTGACGTCCAGCACGGCCAGCCGGATCCGGTCCCGGTTAGCCTGGAATACGGTCAACGCCTCCAGGCCATCTTTGGCGGTGAGCACGTCAAACCCCATAAAAACCAGCATCTGTTTGCCCAGTTCCAGCACCAGGGGCTCATCGTCCACCAGCAGGACCGTTCCCCGGCGTTTCGACACCGCAGAAGCCGGGGTTCCCGAGGTATCCGGAGCGGTCTTTCTGCGTTCAGGGAAATAGACGCTGACCGCAGTGCCCGCATCCGGCCGGCTGTCGATACGAATGCCGCCCCGGTGGGCCCGCATGATCCCCATGACGGCGGCCATTCCCAACCCCCGGCCGGTGAACTTGGTGGTAAAGAAGGGGTCGAACACCTTTTCCAGGGTCTCCTGGTCCATGCCGCGCCCATTGTCGGCCACCCGCAACCAGACATATCGTCCCTCGGGCAGGTCTTCACCGGGAGCCAGCCGGGAGAGCTGAGCGGCATCACAATGCTGGTCTCCGACGCTGAGGCGGATCTCAAGGGGGTGATCGGCAGACGCTTCCACCGCATTGGTGACCAGGCTGGTGATCACCTGGCACACCTTTGAAACATCGGCATGGATCAGGCCGGGGCTGTCGGACGCATCGACGGTCAGGGTTGCCTTTTCAGCCACCGTCGTTTTCAGCACATCCACCATTTCCGACAAGGTATTATTCAGGTTTACGTTCTGAGGGATGATCCGGGTCTGCCCCACATAGGTAAGCATAAGGGTACCCAGATCGGCGGCCCGCTGGGCGGATTTTTCGGCGGCGTCGATCCGGCGGCTCAGGCTGCTCCCCTCCCGCACACTCATTCGCATCAATTCCAGGTTGCCCAGAACGACCATCAGCAGGTTGTTGAAATTGTGGGCCACGCCGCCGGCCATGGTACTGACGGCTTCCAGTTTACGGGTATGCCGGAGCCGTTCGGCGATCTCCTGACGTTCCGATTCCAGGGATTTAATTCGGTCGATGTCCACGGCGATCTGGAGCCTGACCAGGCGGCCGTCCACCCACCGGATGGCCCGGGCGCTATAAAGATACCACCGGTTTTTCAATGGATTGAGACCTTCCCATGTGGAAATGCCCGTTGGCTGGCCATCGGCATCCAACAGTTTATCCGTGGTGCAGTCCGGGCAGACCGCCGTGTTGTCGCGCAGGATTTCGAAGCACCGGTCACCCAGGCGGTTGTCACCGAAATCATCACGCATCGCCTGGTTCATGAACAGGATTTCATGGTTCTCCATATCCGCCACATAAATGTGGGCACGGACGCTGTCCAGCACGGTGGTGAAACGTTCGTGGGACGCCTTGAGTTCCTGTTCGGCATCTTTCTGGTCGGTGATATCCCGGTTGCTGCCAATGACAAAAGCCGGTTTGCCGGCCGCATCCCGGATAATGGCATGGCTGTCGCTGAACCAGCGGTATCGCCCCTGGCGGTCGCGCATGCGGTATTCGATGACATGGTCGGCATCCCTGTTTTCGGCAGCTTTCAGCAGTTCCCTGTTGAAGGTCAGAAAGCGGGGAAGGTCCTCCGGATGGACCACGGCCTGCATCCCGTCAAAGCCATTGCGGCCGGCGGTTTCGGGACTGATGCCCAAAAGATCGCTGATGGCGTTGCTGACATATTCGTAGGCACCGTTTTTAAGGTCCCGTTTGAACAGGATATCCCGGGAGTGTTTCAGGACTTCATCGAATCGCTGCTGGCTTGCCTGCAACGCTTGTTCAGCCGCATGGCGCTCCCGGAGCAGCGCATCCAGTTCACCCTTGATCAGGGCAATGGCATCGAACACCGGGCGAAACGGATGAGCGCGATCCACATGGTCGGGATCGGGAATGCCGTGCCGCTCCCAGTCGATATCACCGATATACTCGAGCAGCTGATGAACGACCGGCGCCGCATCGGCGGCATTCGGTGCCGGCGGCGGATCATCCGTCGCAACCCGTTGAAAAGAAACGACAAGCCGGTCGACCAAGGCCAGCGCGCCGGCACGGTCCCGGGCAACCTTTACCTTGAACGGCATAAAGGGAACGGCCAGCATGGCCGCGGTGCGGATAAACCAGTTCGCGTTGTAGAATACGTACAGGGCCATCGGGTATTGATCATGCCACTGCTTCAGCGACGCCATGTATTGTTTTCGGGCCTTGGGGTCGCTGTTGTGAGCGTCGGCAGTACCGGTGACGATGGCCTCGAACCCCTCGTCAAGGCCGACCATGCGGCGCACACGTTCCCGCAGCCGGGCCACGGACGCCACGTGATGGGCGCGCAGGGTCCCTGACGAAACGGCATGATAGATGCGTCGGTCGATGACCTCAACGGCCAGGGAATAGCCGTCCAGTGACAGGTGCCACCGGTCACAGCGAAGGATATGGCGCCCCTCCTCATCGTGTTCGGTAATGCCGGCAGCCCGAAGCTGGTCAGGCGGCCCGACAGACGGGGCGGCAATCGACTCGATGCCGGCCAGGCGGATGGCCGCCAACATGGCGTCTTCGTAATCTTTGACGATGCGGACATTGAATTTGACGAGGCTCAAGCGCTTGGCGATCTTGATCATAAAGCTGAACAGCGGGCTGACGCCGAAATAAACCAGTCCCAGCATATTTTCACGACGCTGCATATGACGGATATAGTGGGTGCGGGCCTCACGGGTGATGCCCAGCATGCCCGAGTAGTCGGATACGTGAACGTAGCCGGCCGGCGCGTCGATATGTTCCCGGACCACGGCATCGGTCATGCGCAGGGAGTCGATGATGTCTTTGAGCTCGGCATGGCCGGAGGGCTGGTTCAACAGGATGCGGTCGCCCACCACCCGGGTGGTCAGCCGATAGCGCTTCCCAAACCGGCGGTCCGTCCATTCCGGACGGGATTTGACGGGCAGCCCTGTTGTCGGGCAGACCATCACGGGTTGGATCGATTGGCGATGGGTGCGGTGGGTCAACTCAGTCTCCGACATTTGCATCTCTGCTGAAGGGGGTCATCACGCAGGCCATTAAAATCAGGTCAGGCTTCAGGGGATACCAGTTTAACGATGGCGTCTGTAAAAACCGACAGATCCGCCTGGGGTTTTGAAAAAACATGATCCTGGGTCACCCCGATCGCTTTCAATTCATCGGGAAGGATATAATCCACGGATCCGGTATGGACGAGAAACCGCATTCGGGGCCGGACCAGGTGGGCCTGGAGGATCAGGGAGTCGCCATCCAGTTTGGGCAGCCGGATATCCACCACGGCGACATCGACAGGAATGCGGGTGATCAGGTCCAAAGCGCCTTCGGCACTGTCCACGGATAAAACATCATACTGAAAATCTTTCAAAAACTCAACCAGGCTGTTGCGGATGGCGGGTTCATCGTCAACCACCAGCACGCGAATTCGGGACGACATGGCGCCTCCAGATTAGCGGAACATCATGACAATTCGATTCATTTGTCCCGGATACAATAGGCAGGTCCGATGATGCGCCTGAACACCTGTGGCGCAACGGACCCGCAGGCCAATCTCAAGGACGCCCGGCAAACAGATTACGCCGTTCGCCCTTTGGCGGCTTTTTCCAAAACGAGTCCCACGGTATGGATCAGGGCGTCCATCATCAGCGGTTTCATGAGAACAGCGGCATAGCCGGCTTCGCTGGCCATGGCCGTCTCCATGGCTTCGACGTATCCGGTGCACAGAATGACCGGCAAATCCGGCCGCACCCGGTGGATCTCCCTTGCCAGTTGGTCCCCGGTCAATTTGGGCATGGTCATATCCGTAAGCACCAGGTCGAAGGCACCGGGGGCCTCCCTAAACTGCCCCAGTGCCTTTTCGGGGCATGTAAAAACCGTCACCGTGTATCCGGCACGCGCCAGCATTTCCCGCCCCACCAGCACCAGGGCCTGCTCATCGTCAACCATGAGAATCCGCCCGCAGCCGGTCGCTGCGGCCCCGACCGGCACACCGAAGGCCTCCTGTGCATCATCGATTCGGGGAAGGTATATGCTGAAAGTCGTTCCTTTTCCGGGCCCACTCTTGACGCCGATCTCCCCCTTCCAGCGCTTCACCAGGCCATGAACCACGGCAAGCCCCAGCCCGGTCCCCTCTCCTTTGGGTTTGGTGGTAAAATAGGGATCAAACGCGCGCTTGAGGGTCCGGCTGTCCATACCGGTTCCGGTATCCCGGACCGTCAGGCAGACGTAAGCACCCGCCGGCAGGGCAGGCCCTTCGTTCAGCGGTACCTGCGTGGATTCAACACAGTCCACTCGAATGGTAAGCCTGCCACCTGTTTTTCGCATGGCATGATGGGCGTTGGTACACAGGTTCATCAGAATCTGGTGCACCTGGGTCGGATCGGCATGGACCGTGGCGCCGGCGCAGCGGATCTGCTTGCGGATCTCAATGGTGGTGGGCAGGGCGGCCCGAAGCAGTTCAAGCACTTCCACCACCATCCGATCCATACGGACCCGGGAGTTTTCAGTCGGGTTCTGGCGGCTGAACGAAAGAATCCGGCGAACCAGTTCTTTGGCGCGGTCGCAGGATCCGATCATCCTCCCGACCTTGCGCCTGGCCGGATGATCGGCGGCCAGGTCCAGCATGGCCAGTTCACCGTAACCCACGATCGCCCCGAGGATATTGTTGAAGTCATGGGCGATTCCGCCGGCCAGGGTGCCGATCGCCTCCATCTTCTGAGCCTGCTGAAGCTGTTCCTTGAGCCGCTGCCGCTCGGAAATATCCGCCAGAACAAGAACCAGATCCCGGTTTTCGCGCAGGTATACGAGCATATCGAAATAACGGTCCTGGCTTGGATCATGGTATTCCACGTGATGGCTGCCACGATCGGCTCCAGCCTGCGTCGCCCCCTGGAAATCAACCCCTGGAAATAAGGCCGAGAGCCGCTGATCCTTCAACGCGGCGGCACCCATACCGACCATTGATTCGAAGGCGGGGTTGACGTCCATCAACCGGTAATCCTCGGGAGGCCGGCCGGCATCCGCCGGCCGGCACAAGGCGAATCCGTGACGCATGGATTCGAACAGAAGCCGGTATTTGGATTCGCTCTTTTTCAAGCGCCGGTTGGCAGCGGCTAAATCCCGGGTGCGTTTCAGGACCTTTTCTTCCAGCTGCTGCTGATACTGGCGGTTTTCCCGAACCAGGCGGGCACGCTCCAGACAGCGGTCCACGGCGTGCCTGACAATCGGCAGATCCTCTATCGGTTTGAGCAGATAGTCCTGCGCCCCCTGCCGCAGCGCTTCAACGACATCTTCAATCAAACCGGTTCCGGAAACGATGATCACCGGTGTATCCGGCGATATTTCCCGGATCTGTGCCAGCACCTCAATACCATCCATGCCGGGCATGCGCAGGTCCAGCAGCACCAGATCCGGCTGATGCCGCCGGAAGGCTTCCAGGCCGGCAACCCCGTCCGGCGCCTCGATCACATGGTAATCGAAGTCCTCCAGATAGTTACGAAAACTATCCCGAATAGCGGGTTCGTCTTCAATGGTCAGGATCAGCGGCTGGGGAAAATCGGTCATTTTATTTTGCCAAAACGTTCTGATTGACGGCACAACCGGCAGCAAATGCGTTTACCGCCGCGGTTGTTTTATCGGCATTTATCGGTGGTTCTAAAGGATTGGAAATCAAAGACGCTGCCGGACGGTCGGCGCCGGATTCGGCCCGGTTGCCGGCCTCAGGCCAGGCGGTCCTGCAGAAAAGCGCGAATCATCTCGCTGGCCGGGGCCGTCTGGTCCGGGGATAGCCAGTGGACCGATTCCCGGTTGCCGAACCAGCTCAACTGGCGCTTGGCGTATCGGCGGTGGTCCCGCTTCAAGGTGGCCACCGCATCCGCCAGCATGACATCCCCGCGGATCACTGCCGCCAGGTGGCGGTATCCCAGACTCTGCATGGATTTGAGATCCCTGCCGTAGCCCCTGGCCTGAAGGTGCCGGACCTCATCCAGAAAACCCTGTGCCATCATGGCGTCAACCCGCCGGTTGATTCGGTCATACAAAACCGGCCGGGCCCAGGCGAGTCCGATTTCCAGTGTGTTGAAGCGCTGTTCGCGGAACCCGTGGCGCTGCTGAAAAACGGTGAGGGGTTCACCGGTGACCGCGAATACTTCCAGTGCCCGAATGATACGATAGGTGTCGTTGGGATGGATTCGACCGGCAGCCGTGCTGTCGATCTTTTGCAGGCGCCGGTGCAGGGCGTCGGTGCCCGACGATTGCGCCTGCCGCGCCAGGCGGCGACGAACCGCCGGGTCCGAGGGGCCTTGCTCGAAAAGGCCGTGAATCAGCGCCTTGATGTAAAATCCGGTTCCACCGACCACCAGCGCGGGCCGTCCCCGGGCGCCGATCTCGTGGATGGTATCGGCAGCCATCTTCGCGTAGGCGGCGGCATCGAAATCCTCGTCCGGATCCACGATGTCGATCATGTGGTGGGGAGCCGCCGCCTGCTCCGCCGGCGTGGGCTTGGCGGTGCCGATATCCATCATGCGATAAATCTGCATGGAATCGGCACCGACGATTTCCCCGTCAAACCGCCGGGCCAGGCGGATGGCGAAGCCGGTCTTTCCAGACCCGGTGGGCCCGCAGATAACGATGAGTTTGGTTTGGGCAGAATCCAGGGCCAACGATCAATCGCCCATCTCTGCCATGTAATCGTCATACATGGTCTCCAGGGCGAGCTTATGTTTGGCCTCCTCCTGGCAAAGCATTTTGAAAAGGGTTTTGGCGTCGTCACTGTCCGCTTTATCCAGCAGTTCGTTGTAAAGCTTGAGTGCCGCCTCTTCACGCTTCATGGCCAGCATGAGCAGTTCATTGTAAGCCATGCCCGGTCGGTACGCCATCGGTTCCACATAATCACTTCGCTTGATATCGGTGATCCATTCAAAACGGTATCCTTCGATATTCTCGGCGATGCCCGTAGCCCGGAAATCTTCCAGCATCCGCTGGTGCTTGCGTTCTTCGGCGGCAAATTCCTTGAGCATCTGCCGCTTGCCGGACATCATTTCGGATTCACTGTTCTCTTCGTAAAATTTGGCCGCTTCCTTTTCTCTTTCGATGGCAAACGTGATGAGCGCGTCCATGTCTTTAAAATCCATCGGGCATTATCCTTTCTTTTCCTGTGATGGGTTTACGGGCATCGGTGATACGCCGTCTTCGGTTCATGCCGATCAAATCCGGGGATGAGGACGATCAACAGGCCGCTGTTTAATCGTGGCAGCAGGATACCAGCTAACACCGCCCGGGTAGGCCGAGTCAATATCATTTTTAGGGGCTGTAGGAAATCCCGACTCGGGTGTAGGAAAATCCGGCATGACGGCAACTACCCGATAACAATTATCAAATCCGTTTTTTTGCGCGAAACAGGATGGCATGGCCCTTGATTTTGTAGGATTTTTCTACACATGGGCCGACATCCCGTGAAAAAAGCCTGCCGTATATTTGATATTAACTGTAATATCGATTCGTTAAAAACATGGCACACCACTTGCTGAGTATTAGGCAACAGTGGACGTCACCCGGTGGCAGTTTTTTCCATACCGGGTTTTGCCGAATCCGGGAAAGCCTTCACCGGAAGCGCTTTCAACAGATATCAAACATGAAACATACATCAGCAAAGGAGATGGGAAAATGAGTGAAAAAGGCAACGGGCACCCAAGAAGCCGCATCGGTTACGGATCATCTTATCATCGTGGAAAACAGAACGAAATGGCACAGCCGTCCGGCATCGGTTCCGTCCTCGGCGGCCAGGTGTGGGTCATTAAACCGGACAAAAAGGCCCAGGCCGAAAACCCCTGCCTGTGGATGCAGGCCGGCGCAGTCAAGTACAAAAGCTGCAACAACTATTACGACTGCACCACCTGCAAGTACGACCACGCCATGCAGGCCAAGGTCTCAAAGGGCAAACAGACCAGTTGGCAGGATGCCATGCGTCGCCAGCCGGCCCTGGAACGCGTTTGCAGGCACAGCCTGACCCGGCGGATCGCCCACCGTGCCTGCGCCTATGACTTTCGATGCGACAAATGCGATTTCGATCAATATTTCGAAGATGTGCTGGCCGCCAAAACCAAAAGCGACCCGACCCGGGTGGAAACGGTCAAGGGATTTGACGTTCCCAGTCACTATCATTTCCACAACGGCCACACCTGGGCCCGCATCGAAAGCGGCGGTTTTTTGCGCGTCGGGCTGGATGATTTCTCCCTCAAGGTCTTCGGCCAGGCCGATGGATTCGAGCTTCCCCTCATGGGAAAGGAGTTGAGCCACGACAAGATCGGCTGGGGGTTGAAACGACGGGACCACCTGGCGGATGTGCGGGCACCTGTCGATGGGGTCATCGTGGAGGTCAATACCCGCGTAATGGAAAATCCAGGACTGGCCAACCGCGAGCCTTATGGTGAAGGGTGGCTCTTCCTGGTTCGAACCCCTGACGTCAAATCGGCGGCCAAGCGGTTAATGAGTGACGAGGCCGGCGTTGACTGGATCAGCAGCGAAGTGGGCGTCCTCGAGGAGATGGTCACCGAAGTGGCCGGACCGCTGGCCGCCGACGGCGGCACCTTCGGGCCGGATGTCTACGGCAACCTGCCCGGACTGGACTGGAAGAAACTGACGCAAGCCTTCTTAAAGACGGGTTGATACCATGGGAGACCAACAGCGCGCGCGATCATCCGGCCCATGCATATGGATGCAGGCCGGTGTGGTAAAGACCAAAATCTGCCGCCGGGAATTCGATTGCACCGGCTGTCGATTCGACAGGGTCCTGCGGAACCTGGCGGAGGAAAACCGGAAGCGATCGGCATCCGGGCAGGCAGTTCCCGGCCGGCGCGGGCGCATCGTATACTGGCCCGACAAGCTCAGGGGCCTGCCCGCCCATCGGCGCCCCTGCCTGCATCATCTCAAGCGGCGCATCGAATTTCGCGCCTGCACCAACGACTACCTGTGCAGCAATTGTGAGTTCGACCAGTATTTCCAGGATCAGTACGCGGTCCATGCGGTGCTCAAACCGGTTGCGATGAAGGACGTTAAGGGCGTCAAGATTCCCCAGGGCGTCTATCTCCACCGGGGGCACGCGTGGGTGGGAATGGCGTCCGGCGGCCAGGTACGCATCGGCCTCGACGCCTTTGCCGCCCGGCTGCTGGGACCGTTGGACCGGATCGAGCTGCCACTGATGGGCAAACCGCTGGAGCGGGGCCGGGTGGGTATCCGCATGAATCGCGGCGATCTGAGAACCGGGTTGGTGGCACCGGTCAGCGGCGTGGTCACCGCCTTCAACCCCATCGTAAACGACAACCCCAAGGCGCTGCCGGCCGATCCCTACGGGGACGGATGGCTGTTGATGGTTCAGCCGAACCACCTGCGTGAGGACCTGCGCAGCCTTCAGATGGGGGCCGAGGCCACGGCCTTCATCGAGAGTGAAATCGACCAGTTGTTTCAGGCGATAGAGACCCAGCTCGGTCCGCTGGCCGCCGACGGCGGCACCCTTTCCGACGACATCCTTGGATCATTGCCACCGAACTGCTGGAAAAAAGTGGCCCGGCAATTTCTCAGAACCGACAGGGCCTGATTCCAGAAAAAACCCGTCGGCGGCCCCGGGGTTTCAATTCGCTTTAAACCTCAAGGCCGCCTCCGCGTCCGTCGACCCTCCCCTCAGCGGAACGTGCTTCAATTGGTCGTTCAGCATCACCTGGCAATAGCGGCAAAACCGGCCTGTCTTTCCATCCACATCGCCGGTACTGCGGCAATAGTGCATCAGGCACTGGCGGTCCTTGCAGTGGCGAAGATCGAAGGTGTGGCCCAGTTCATGGGCGGCTTCCTTGGTGACACGCTTCAGATACAGGGCGCGCTGTCCGACCATGGAGATCCCCCCGGCCAACCGGCAGGTGGAGACGATACAGCTGCGCCCCCCCAGCTGCGCCTCGCCATACACATGGGTAAGAATCGGGATAAAAAGATCATCGTGGGTCAGCGCAATGACCTTGAACACATCGGGGGGTGCCGTTTCGGACAGTTTCGCAAGAATCATGGTGGAGTGATACTGCCCGCGCTCTTCGTTCCAGGCAAAACCGATATCGTCAAGCAGCGTTTCGGTGCGGCATGGCAGGCCGAAGGTCCGCAGCACCATGTTTTCGACAACAGACAGGATGTCTGCATCAAACGCACCGATGGGAGCAATCAGGACGGTCGTTTTTGAGGTGGCGGTCAAGACGGGCTCTGCAGTCGATAACGCTTGATCTTGCTGTACAGGGTGGAACGATCGATTCCCAGGATCTTCGAACACATCGAAATGTTCCAGGCGTTTTCCGTGAGTATCTGCAGGATATGGTTCTTTTCCATGGCCTTGAGCGTATGGTCGGACGGCTGGACGCACTCCGCAGGACAAACGATGGGCAGATCGCTGAGCATCACCTGGGCGCCCTTGCCGACCACAACGGCCCGCTCGATGGCATTTTCCAGTTCCCGGATATTCCCGGGCCAATCATACAGCATCATTTCATCCATGGCATCCCGGGAAACCTTTCGAATCGGTTTGTTGGTCTCCTGTGAGAAGCGAAGCAGGAAATGGTCGCAAAGCAAAGGGATGTCTTCCTTGCGCTGGCGCAGGGCCGGCATGGCAAAAGCGATGACGTTGAGGCGGTAAAACAGGTCTTCGCGAAAGGCGCCGTCGGCAATGGCTTTTTTCAGGTCCCGGTTGGTGGCGGCCACCACCCGGAAATCGGCCTCCAGGGGCTGGGTGCCGCCCACCCGGTAAAAAACACCGTCCTCGAGCACCCGCAGCAGGTCGATCTGCATGCGCATGCTGATCTCCCCGATTTCATCGAGAAACAGGGTGCCGCCATTGGCCAGTTCAAGACGGCCTTTCTTGGTTTCACGGGCATCGGTAAAAGCCCCTTTCTGATGGCCGAACAGCTCGCTCTCCATCAGGTGTTCAGGAATGGCGCCGCAGTTGACGGCCACAAAGGGCCCCTGGCAGCGGCTGCTGCAGGTGTGAATGGCCTTGGCAGCCAACCCCTTGCCCGTACCGGTTTCACCGGTGATCAGGATGGTCGTATCGGCGGCAGCCACATCCTTGATCAGATCAAAGACCTCCTGCATCGCCGGGGACTGGCCGATCATGCTTTCAAACCGGGTGCGCTCCCGGACCTGTTCACGCAGGTAGATATTCTCCTTGACCTGGTCCTGCTGGGCGATGATTTTCTCGATCAGGACCCCGATCTCTTCCGGGTCAAAGGGTTTCAGCAGGTATTCCACGGCGCCGCGCTTCATGGCTTCAATGGCCGTCGAGATGGACCCGTAGGCCGTAATCATCACCACCGCCGCACCCAGGTCGCGCGAGTTGACCGCCTCGAGAAGATCCAGGCCGCTCATCCCCTCCATCTTGATGTCCACCAGCATAATGTCGTATTGGGCATCGGTAATCTTTTCAAGCGCCTCTTCCCCGCTGGCAGCAGTCTCCACATGGTGGCCGTCCCGTTCCAGCCACCCGGCCAGTGATTCTCGAATGATCAGTTCGTCGTCCACCACCATGATCCGGGTTTTACTCATTTTTCCTCCGCATTCGGTTTCAGGGTCACGGTAAGGTCCCCCTCCGCAACCTGAAGATGGATCTCCTACCGGGGCCCTGCCTTCCGGCCAGCATCGGCCGTTTCCGCCTGTGGCGGTTCCGGTGACGAAGGCAGCTGGATCGTAAAGGTTGCCCCCTTGCCCGGAAGCGTATCGACCGTGATGCTGCCATTATGCGCTTTGATTATGCCGTATGCGACACTGAGTCCCAGTCCGACGCCCTTGCCTTTTTTTTTCGTCGTGTAAAAGGGTTCGAACAGCTTGTTGAGGTGGCCCGATGAAATGCCGATCCCGTTGTCGGCAAAAGAAATGTTGATGACATCCGCCGACTTGCCGCACCAGGTCCTCACGGAGAGCACACCGCCGCCCCTGCCCTCCAGGGCTTCGACGGCATTGGACACCATGTTCATGAACACCTGCTGCAGCTGGTCGGCGGACCCCACGACCGGAGGCAGTTCGGAATCCAGCTCCTTCCGGACCTTGACGTTGTGAATCTTCAGCAGGTTGTCGTTGATCACGAGGGTCTTTTCGATGAGCCGGTTCACATCCTGTTCACCCATTTCCATTTTGGACTGCCGGGAAAAGGTCAGCAGGTTGGAGACGATGCGGCTGATCCGACGGGTTTCAGACTCCATCAGGGTCAGGTAGCGATCAAAGGAATCCTGCCCCCGGGCATCGCCGGAGTCTTCCTTCATAATCCGTTTCATCAGCAGGATGAGGTTTAAAATGCCGGCAATGGGATTGTTGATCTCATGAACCACCGAGGCGGACAATTTGCCCAGGGAGGCCATCTTATCCTGGTGGAGAAGCTTGTCGTGGGTTTCCTGCAACTGGCGGGTCCGCTCGTCAACCATCTGCTCCAGGCGCCGGCGGCTCTCCTCCTCCTGATGTTTACGTTCGGTAATATCGTGACTGATCTCGAGAAACCGCGAAATCTTGCCGTCCTTTTCCCAAAGCGGGTGAATGGTCACTTCGATGTAATGCGTTTTGCCGAAGGGGTCGGTACGGGTGCGGATCGTCTGGGCGGTTTCGCGGTTCCGGATCACGGTACTGAGCGGGCACCCGCTCTCGTCGCCATAACACGACTGGTGGGTCTGGTGATAAATTTCGAAACACTTTTTGCCCACCACCTCCTCTTTGTTATAGCCCATCTGCCTTAAAAAGGCCTCGTTGGCGTCCACGATTTCCTGCTCCGGCGTAATGACCAGAATCAGGTCCTGAATACCGTTCAGGATGGTCTGCATCTCCTCGGTTCGCTGTTCGAGTATTCTTTCCCTTGATTTGAACGTTTTCCAGAACAGGTCAAAGGCGTGGTATGAGAGCACCCGCAAAAAATCGGGTTTTGTTTTCAGTACCCGGCGCAGCAGGTCGGGATCGGGGTCCAGCAGAATAAACAACTGCACGTTGGCGACAGGATCATAGAGCTGCTCGAAATCGGAAACGATCGTCAGGCCCAATTGACGCGCCAGGGCAACCCCGGGCGCCGACCCGTCAGGATCGGCAACAGCGACGATTCTGGAGTTGACCTGATCCTGCAAAAAAGCGACCGTGGTCATTTTCAGCACTTCACCGCAGTACTCACCACCGCCGATCAGGGCGATATTGAGTACCGAGGGAGTCTCACCGGCCATCGGGCACGTCTCCTGTTAGGGGCCTTGACAGAGCAGATCAGGAACAGATCGGCGGGAACATGGAGACAAAATTTAGCATGGTGAAGATCGCCGAATCAAGGTGATTTTCAAGCACCGGCCGGCGTCAAGCGCACAATGAATGGCCGCGACGCCCGATTTTTTTATCTTCAAGGCGCCACCGGGCCAGTACCCGGCGTCTTAATTTTTTCTTGATTCAAATCCAATTTTTGGGCATATTCGCACAACTTAACCGACTGACCCAACGGAAAGCCTGCGAATTCTATTGACAAGGCGATCGTGTCCATATAGGTAGGTTTTTTAAAAAAACACACCTAACCTCTTATTTTTACTTAATCGTTTGGAAGTTTTAAAATTTATCACCATGCGTTTCAAACGCGATCAGGAGAACGAAACAATGACAAAGGACGCAATTGGTTCTGTTCTGGTTGTTGGCGGCGGCATATCCGGAATGCAGGCTGCGTTGGATCTGGCCGATTCGGGATACCTTGTTCATGTAGTTGAAAAATCACCGGCCATCGGCGGCGTGATGAGCGAACTGGACAAGACGTTTCCCACCAACGACTGTGCCATGTGAATCATCTCCCCGAAACTGGTCGAGTTCGGCCGGCATCTGAATATCAATCTGATCACGTGCGCAGAAGTCAAGGACATCCAGGGCACCGAAGGCAATTTCAGCGTCACCATTGACAAAGGGCCCCGTTTTATCGACCCGGCCAAATGCACCTCCTGCGGCGATTGCGCAGAGGTATGCCCGGTCTCCCTGCCCGACGAATACAACCAGGGGCTCAACCACCGCAAGGCAACCTACAAGCGCTATGCCCAGGCCATTCCCGGCGCCTTTGCCATCCAGAAGGCGGACAAGGCGCCCTGCCGCCTGGCCTGCCCCGCCGGACTCAACGTCCAGGGCTACGTCCAGATGGTGGGCGAAGGAAAATACAAGGAAGCCCTGCAGATCATCATGGAGGATCTGCCTCTGCCCGGCGTGCTAGGCCGCATCTGTCCCCACGGCTGCGAAGACGCCTGCCGCCGCTGCGACGTGGACCACCCGGTCGCCATCCGGGATTTGAAACGCCTGGCCGCCGATCAGTTCGACCCCCGTGAAATCGAGATTCCCACGGCCGCCCCGCGGGAAGAGCGGGTCGCCATCATCGGTTCGGGACCGGCGGGCCTGTCCGCAGCCTATCAGCTGGCCCGCAAGGGTATCATGTCCACCATTTTCGAGGCCCTGCCCAAAGCCGGCGGCATGCTGCGCGTGGGCATTCCGGATCATCGGCTGCCGCCCGAAATCCTGGACCGGGAAATCGAACTGATCACCAACATGGGTGTGGAACTGAAGACCAACACCCCGCTGGGCGACGACCTCACCGTGGACGCCCTTTTCGAGCAGGGCTTCAAATCGGTCTACCTCGCCCTGGGCGCCCACAAGGGCATCACCCTGGGGGTTCCCGGAGAACAGGCAAAGGGAGTGCGCCAGGGTGTCGATTTTCTGCGGGAAGTGAACCTTTCCGGAACGGCGCCGGTGGGCAAACATGTAGCCATCATCGGCGGCGGCAACGTGGCCATCGACGTGGCCCGATCCGCCGTGCGGCTGGGTGCTGAAAGCGTCCAGATCATCTATCGCCGCACCCGGGCGGAAATGCCGGCCTGGGAAGAGGAAATTCAGGCCGCCGAGACCGAAGGGGTGGCCCTGACCTACCTGTCCGCCCCCCAGGAAATCCTGACCGCCGACGGCCGTGTATCCGGGCTGCGCTGCATCCGCATGGAACTGGGCGAGCCGGACTCATCGGGACGCCGCCGCCCCGTGCCGGTTCCGGGCAGCGAATACGATCTCGACATCGACCAACTGATCCCGGCCATCGGCCAGCGACCGGACCTGTCGGCCATCGAAGCGGTCGAGGACTTGGAATTCACGCGCTGGAGCACCACCGAAGTGGACCCCATCACCTACGCCACCGGCAGGAAAGGCGTCTTTGCCGGCGGAGACCTGCAGACCGGCCCCTGGGTGGCCATCGGCGCCATCGCTGCCGGCAAGGAAGCGGCCGAGTCCATCGTGCGCTATCTGGACGGTGTCGACATGGCTGCCGGACGCGAGCCCATCGACCGTGACGATCCGGTCTACCGTCCGATTCCCGCCGACGAACCGGTGGCAGCGCGTGCCAAAATGAGGGAACTGCCCGTCGAAGCGCGCCGGGGCAACTTCAACGAAGTGGAACAGGGCCTGACCGAGGAAGCGGGACAGGCCGAAGCCCACCGCTGCCTGAACTGCGGCTACTGCTGCGAGTGCTACCAGTGCGTGGACGCCTGCGGCGCCGGCGCCGTCACCCTGGAAACGCACCAGGAGCAGCGGGAGATCCTGGATCTGGAAGTGGGGTCGGTGATTCTGGCCCCCGGCTTCAGCCCCTACGATCCGTCCAAACTTGATTTTTACGGCTACGGCAAGCATCCCAACGTGATCACCTCGATGCAGTTCGAGCGGCTGCTGAGTGCCTCCGGCCCCACGGAAGGTCACGTGGCCCGGCCATCGGACCACAAGGATCCCAAGAAAATTGCCTGGTTCCAGTGTGTCGGATCGCGCGACCAGAACCGCTGCAACAATGCATACTGCTCTTCGGTCTGCTGCATGTACGCCATCAAGGAGGCCGTCATCGCCAAGGAACACGCCGGCGATGCGTTGGATTGCGCTGTCTTTTTCATGGACATGCGCACCTACGGAAAAGATTTCGAACGTTATTACGAGGGGGCCAAATCCCAGGGCGTGCGCTTCCTGCGGTCCAAGGTGCATACCATCGATCCCGTACCCGGCAGCGACGATCTGTCGATCCGCTATGTGACCGAGAGCGGCGAGATGCAGACCGAGGTGTTTGACATGGTGGTCCTTTCCGTGGGTCTGGAAACCTCCCCCGAAGTGGTGGCCATGGCCGAATCCCTGGGGGTGGGCCTGACATCGGGAAATTTCTGTCAGACCGACACCTTTGCCCCCGTGACCACCAGCCGGGCCGGGGTTTTTGTCTGCGGCGCCTTCCAGGGCCCCAAGGATATCCCCCAGGCCGTCGTGGATGCCAGTGCCTCGGCAGCCGCCGCGGGCGAGTTGCTCAGCTCCGCGAGAAACACCCAGACCCGCACGGCCGAAGTGGTCCCCGAAGTCAATGTGGCCGGGGATCGTCCCCGGGTGGGCGTCTTTGTCTGCAACTGCGGCATCAATATTGCCGGGGTGGTGGATGTGCCGGCCGTTCGCGATTATGCGGCCACCCTGCCCTTTGTGGAATACGTGACCGACAACATGTACTCCTGTTCCCAGGACACCCAGGACAGCATGACCGACATCATCCGGGAAAAACGCCTCAACCGGGTGGTGGTGGCGGCCTGTACGCCCAAGACCCACGAACCGCTTTTCCAGGAAACCCTGATCAATGCGGGGCTGAACAAATACCTGTTCGAAATGGTCAACATCCGCAACCAGGATTCCTGGGTCCATAAAAACAATCCTGAAATTGCCACCCATAAAGCCATGGACCTGGTTCGCATGGCCATCAACAAGGTCGCGCTGAAAGAACCGCTGGCCGAATCCGAACTCACCGTCGGTCAGACCCCGCTGGTCATCGGCGGCGGTATCGCCGGCATGACGGCCGCTCTGAGCCTGGCCCGCCAGGGGTATGACACCCATCTGGTGGAGCGCACCGGTCAATTGGGCGGGCAGGCCAACAGCCTCTACCGGACCTGGCGGGGGGAAGACATCCAATCCCACCTGGCCGACCTGGTGGCCCGGGTCAACGCCGAAAAACGGCTTCACGTGCACCTGAACACCCAATTGGCCAGCGTGGACGGTTTTGTGGGCAACTTCAAGACCGTCCTGAAAAACGGTACCGAAGAGACCGCCATTGAACATGGCGTCACCATCGTGGCCACCGGGGCCAGCGAACTGCAGCCCGATGAATACCTTTACGGCGAAGATCCGCGGGTGCTGACCAGCCTGGAACTGGATCGCAAGATGCTGGCCGGTGATGCCATGCTCGACGGGCTGAACACGGCGGTGTTCATTCAGTGCGTGGGATCCCGTGAACCCGAGCGGCCCTATTGCTCGCGCGTCTGTTGCACCCATTCCATCGAAAGCGCCCTGGCCATCAAGACGCGCAATCCGGAAGCGGGTGTGTATATTCTATACCGGGACATCCGCACCTACGGCGAGCGGGAAACACTCTACAAGAAGGCCCGTGAGGCCGGGGTAATCTTCATCCGCTATGACCTCGAGAACAAACCCCGGGTCGTCCGCGACGGGGAGCGGCTGACGGTGCGCGTCACCGATCATGTGCTGGGCCTGCCCGTGGAAATCACCACGGACCTGCTGACCCTGGCCGCGGCCATTGTGCCTTACGCCGATGAGCAGCTTTCCCAGTTTTTCAAAATTCCGCTCAACGATGACGGCTTTTTCGTCGAGAAGCACGCCAAGCTCGGACCGTGCGAATTTGCCACGGACGGCGTCTTCCTCTGCGGGTTGGCCCATTATCCCAAATCCATTGATGAGGCCGTTTCCCAGGGAAAGGCCGCGGCATCGCGGGCCGTCACCCTGCTGGCCCAGGAAAACATCTTTACCAGTGGTGAAGTGGCCTCGGTCGACCCCCAGATGTGCTCCAGTTGCGGGGTATGCGTGTCCATCTGCCCCTACTCCGCCCCCAGCTTCATCGCGGAGGATGCACGCATGTTCGCCGGCCGGGCAACCATCAATCCGGCCCTGTGCAAAGGATGCGGCCTGTGCGTCGCCTCGTGCCGGTCCGGTGCCATCCACCTCAGGGGATTCGACAACAACCAGATTTTTGCCATGCTCGATGCCATCTGATCAGAAACCGTTCACGGTTTGCAGTTATCGGGTTGCGGTTAATAAAACAGAAGGCAGGTTATCAATATCCGGAGGCTTAAAGCGTTGCATCGTTCATTAAAAAAAGATGTGAACTGTGAACCGGTAACCGTTAACAAACAATTAGTGTCCGTCCAGAAACAGGCAAATTTGGACAAGATCAAGGCCGGTGAAAATTTTCACCGCGGCATATGGATGGGCACTAACCAATTTACATTGAGTCGGCGCTTGCTGCTTACCATCGCCGGCCGGGCCTGAATGAAGGAGAAACGATATGTCTGAATGGGAACCGAAAATTGTGGCCTTTCTGTGCAATTGGTGCAGCTACGGCGCAGCGGATCTGGCCGGCGTCAGCCGGATGCAGTATCCACCGAATATCCGGGTCATCCGGATCCCCTGTACCGGTCGCATGAGCCCGAAATTCGCACTGGCCGCTCTGCGAAACGGCGCCGACGGGGTGTGGGTATCCGGGTGACATCCCGGCGACTGCCATTACCTGGAAGGTAATTACTACGCTCGACGGAAATTTGCCCTTTTTAGCAACCTGATGGAATACATGGGTATCGAACGCGATCGCCTGCACATGTCATGGGTGTCTTCGGCCGAAGCCACCAAGTTCATCGATGTCGTGACCCAGGTGACCGAAGCGGTCCGCGCCTTGGGACCCAACAAACATTTTGTGAAACAACAGGCGAAGGTAGCGTGATATGTTAGGATACACCGAAAAAATGAGGGACATCGCCGGTCGCCTTCTTAAAGAATGTGACGTGGACATGGTCATCGGCTTCCGCAAAGGAACCATGCCGATGATGAACGAACCGTGCTTTGTCACCAAACCCGAGGATGTGCAGTCGCTGGTGTGGGACAGCAACTGCGGCATTAACCTGGCGAACTACCTGACCAACCGCAAGGAAAAGATCGCCATTTTCGCCAAAGGCTGCGATTCGCGTAACATCGTCACCCACATCATCGAAAACAAGATCAAGCGCGATCAGGTCCACATCGTCGGGGTCCCCTGCACCGGAATGATCGACAAACGCAAGATCACCGGCATGGTCACCGGTGAGATCCTGGAGGTGTCCGAGACCGAAAACACCATCAAGGTCAAAACGGCCGATGCGGAAACGCTTCTGGACAAAACCGAGGTGCTGCAGCAGAACTGCGCCCTGTGCGTCCATCGCAACCCGGTGGTCCACGACGAAATGGTGGCCGATCCGGTTGAAGAGCAAGCGGACGTTGACCGCTACGCGGACATTCGCAAGATCGAGGCGATGGGCAGCGAGGAAAAATGGCAGTTCTTTGAGGACCTGCTCTCACCGTGCATCCGTTGCTACGCCTGTCGCAACGCCTGCCCGCTTTGCTACTGCCCCACCTGTTTCGTGGACGAATCCAAGCCCCAGTGGGTGGGCAAGGGCCAGGACCCTGTGGACGTGCGGACCTTCCATTTCCTTCGGGCCTACCATTGCGCCGGCCGGTGCACCGACTGCGGTGCCTGCGAACGGGCCTGCCCGGTGGGCATCAACATGCGCCTGCTCACGCGCAAGCTGGAAATGGACTGCCAGGAGCAGTTCGGATGGGAAGCCGGCCTTTCCCTGGATCAGCGTCCGGCGCTGGATGCCTACCAGGCCAATGATCCGGAAACCTTCATCAAGTAAAACAGGGATATCTGATATTTCCTTTAAAGCTGTAAAGGGTAACGCTATGACGCTCGTTACAATCGACAAAAAAAACTGGGCAGAAGGATTGACGGCCGCGGCCGACGCCTACCGGCTTTTCGGGCCGGTGCGCGAGAAGGACTACCACCAGTTCAGGGCGCTGGACAAAGGTGAAATGCCCGATCTGGACATGGTCAACACCCGCCTGTCCCCCAAGGCACTGCTGTTCCCCCAGTCCGAAGTGATGCTCGAATACTCACTGGACGAATCCCGGGACGACCACCACATCATGAAAGAGGTGCCCAAAGACGATGCACCCCGCGCCGTGGTCGGCATCCGGCCCTGTGATGCCAAAGCCACAAGGCTGGTCAGGCTGAACTTCGATGCGCCGGACGTGAAGGACCCCTACTGGCTCACTGCCTACCAGGCGACCACCTTCATCGGCATGGCCTGCGACGCGCCCATGTCCACCTGCTTTTGCACCACCGCCGGCTGCGGGCCCTACCATGAGGAAGGCCTGGACATGCTGGTCATGGACCGGGGAGAATCCTACCTGGCCAAGATCCTCACTGAAAAGGGCCAGGCCTTTGCCGATGCGGCCGGGTGGAACGAGGCGTCAGACGATGCAGCGGCCTTCGATGCCGGCCGTAAGGCCGCCGAAGACCGGATCGTCTCCGCGGTGGAGACCGACAACCTGGCCGGTACCGACCTTCTGGAACTCCACGGTGCACCTTTTTGGGATGACATCGCATTCGCCTGCCTGAACTGCGGCACCTGCACCTTCTCCTGCCCCACCTGCTGGTGTTTCGACATTCAGGACGAGACGCACGGAACATCCGGTGTGCGCATGAAAAACTGGGACAGCTGCATGTTCCCCATCTTCACCGTCCACACCACCGGGCACAACCCCCGGGATACCAAGACCCAGCGGGTCCGCCAGCGCTTCATGCACAAGCTCAAATATTTTGTGGACAAATATGATGCGGGCATCATGTGTGTCGGCTGCGGCCGCTGCGTTCGCCAGTGCCCGGTCAACATCGATATCCGCCGGGTGTGCGAGCTGATGAATCGCTTCAAACCTGCAGACGCCTGCGCTGCGCAGGGTTGATAGATGTTAAGACGGCGTGTTTGGGCTGCGTCATGGGGCGTCACGGTATTCAAGTCAAGGATACCGCTTCCTGCCGCAAGCCTTGCTGAAAACGCCGGCTTAAACCCTATGGAGGGAAGAACAATTGGAAAATCCATATTTACCCTATCCGGTCCGCATTGACGACATCGTCGTCGAGGCCGAAGACAAGAGCCTGAAGACGTTCAAATTCGTCTTCCTCAACGAAGGCGATGAAGAAAAATACGCCTATCAGGCCGGCCAGTTTGGCGAGCTGTCCATCCCCGGCAAAGGGGAGATCCCCATCGGCATCGCCTCATCGCCCGTTGAAAAAGGGTTTGTCAAATTCACCGTCAATCGTGCCGGTGTGGTCACCACCCACCTGCACAACATGAAGGTCGGAGATGTCATGGGCCTGCGCGGTCCCCTGGGAAACTGGTACCCCTGGGAAAAACTGGAGGGGAAAAACATTCTCATCGTCGGCGGCGGATTCGCCTTCACGACCCTGCGCTCGTCCATCGTCTACATGCTGGATCCGGCCAACCGGCCGAAGTTCGGCAACATCGACGTGGTGTATGGCGCCCGATCGCCGGGCATGCTGCTGTACAAGGATGAGCTGGTGGAATGGGAAAAGCGCGATGACATCAACATGCATATCACCGTGGACGCCACCGACGATCCCGACTGGAAGTACAACGTGGGGTTCGTCCCCCCCATCACCGAACAAAAGGCTCCCCAGGGCGGTGAGGACACCTATGCCATTGTCTGCGGCCCGCCCATCATGATCAAATTCACCCAGCCGGTGCTGGAAAAGCTGGGCTATGCCCACGACCACATTATAATGAGCCTGGAAAACCGCATGAAATGCGGATTCGGCATGTGCGGACGATGCGGCATCGGCAAGGAACTGGTGTGCAAGGACGGCCCCGTGTTCACCCTGGACCAGATCAACCGGACGCCGAGGGAGTATTGACGGGACGCCTCCGGTGAGGGCATTTCGGGATTATTTTCTGCCCGGGTAATTTTTGGTTTTCATATTGACATATAAGACGCAATCCGCTAATAAGCGTAATTTCTACAAAAGAACTTAAACGGCAGTGTGCCGGAAATACTAACAAATTTGTAAAGGAGGAATGAGCAACATGCCGACAGTCGAATTTGGTGGAAAAAGCTTCACGGTAGATGAAGACGGTTTTATCGATGACTACACCAACTGGTCAGAAGAGTGGGTGCAGTATGTAAAAAAAGAAGAAGGCATCGATGAATTGAACGACGAACACAAGAAGGTCGTTGAAGTGCTTCGCGAGTACTACGAAAAGAACGGCATCGCCCCCATGGTTCGCGTGCTGTCCAAGGTGACCGGCTTCAAACTGAAACACATCTATGAACTGTTCCCCTCAGGCCCCGGAAAGGGAGCATGTAAGATGGCGGGTCTTCCGAAGCCCACCGGATGTGTCTAAACACTCCGAAGTTTTGATTTTTAAAAAAAGGCTCCGCTTGAAAAGGCGGAGCTTTTTTTTATCCGGGTGATGGGTTGAATGCATTGGGTCTCCATCGACATTAAAAACGAAGTTCAACCTTTCGCCTGACCCCCTTCAGTCTGAACGCCTTTCCTATGAGGTCTCCCATGCGCCTTACCGTGAAAACCCATTCACAGACGGAAATGATCGACGTCACCCGCCTGGTTCAGCAACAGGTCACCGACAGCGATATGAAAAACGGCCTTTGCATGGTCTTCGTGCCCCATACCACCGCAGCCGTCACCATCAACGAAAGTGCCGATCCGGCAGTCAGTCGGGACATCCTCATGGTGCTCAACAAAATGGTACCGTGGAAGGACGACTACCGCCACATGGAAGGCAACTCCCCCGCACACCTGAAAACGTCAATCATCGGATCATCGGAAACCGTTGCCGTTGAAAACGGGCAGCTGGTATTGGGGACCTGGCAGGGGATCTTCTTCTGTGAGTTTGACGGGCCAAGAACCCGCAAGCTGGACGTTCGCCTGACCCGCTCATGATGAAAGACATCCGCATCGCGGCGGTGGTCTGCCGCTGTCCCGTGGGCCAGGTAAAACAAAATCTGGAACAAATCCGATGCTGGGCCCTGCTGGCCAGAGACAAGGGGGCCACCCTCGTCTGCTTCCCGGAACTCAATCTTACCGGCTACAGCAACCACCGGAAGATCGCCGGGCATGCCATCTCTGTCCACGGACCTGAAATTGAGCTGATGGTGCGCCTGGCAGCTGAGCTGAGCGTCGCACTGCTGATCGGTTTTGCCGAAAAAAACGCCGCCGGAACAGTTTATGCCAGCCATATGGTGATCACGCCGGAGGGCCGGACCGGTGTCTATCGGAAACTTCACCTGGCGCCGCCGGAAACAGACCAGTTCCGGCCAGGCAGCGCCCTGCCGGTGTTCCACTGGTCAGGGATCCGATTCGGCATCCAGCTCTGTTACGATGCTCATTTCCCCGAGCTGTCCACGCGAATGGCAGAAACCGATGCCGACATCATCTTCATGCCCCATGCCTCACCGCGGGGTCAGGCGGCGGACAAACACCAGTCGTGGATGCGCCACCTTCCCGCCCGGGCCTTTGACAACGGCCTCTTCGTGGTGGCCTGCAATCAAACCGGCGACAACGGAAACGGCCTGGTCTTCCCCGGAAATGCCGTGGTCTTCTCACCGTCCGGAGAGATCATGGAGACACGCCTGACGGGAGAACCGGGAATGATCGTGGTCGACCTGACGGCCGAACGGATTCAGCATGTCCGCAGCCACCGCATGCGGTATTTCTTTCCCAATCGCCGGCCCGGGCTATACGACCGCATGCCGGTCCTGAGCAACCTGGACGAATAAGAGGCCCCATCCAGTCCCGGGGAGTCTGCACAGGGCCCATCCGGAACCAACCATGCCGCATGGACCGCATGGACCCCGCACGGGAAGGCCTGCAGAAACCATCGGCAGGTACTACTGAACGAAAAAAATGACGCTCTCCAGGGGGGTGCCGTCCTTGGAAAGCACTTCTATCATCCACTCACCGGTCCATTCCGGAAGCATCTTCTTTGAACTCCAGGTGCGCCAGCTGCCGGCGCGCACCGGCAGGACCACCGAGGCCTTCAAGCTGCCCTGGTAATACCAGTTGTGGGTAATCTCGGCGTCTCCCCCGGCCCCCTCGATCCGGGTAAAGCAGAACACCCGCTCCGTCCCTGCAGGGATCACGTCGCCGGCCCCCACGGGCACCCGGTCCACCACCTCCTGGCAGACCACGGCCTGGGCAACGGTAATCTCCCGGGCCATCACCGTAGCCAGGGAAAGGCCGCCCCATACCACCAAACCAACGATCACGCTAACCAAACAACGGTTGTTCATCTGTTCCTCCTGTTCCATCATGGTATCTGAAAACGGTCGTTCCGGGTCATCGATGTACACAGGCATCCGGTCGCCGGCAGAAGTTGAAGCGACGGGTCGCGACAGGGTTGCCGTTCACCGCCGGCTCACCTTCCGGACATTGATGACCCAAACACCAGCCGGTATGTTCCGCTCTCTTTTTTCAACGCAATTCCGAACATCTTGATGCTTTCGGCCAGTGGGCGGCCAAATAGAAAATCAAGCATCCGTTCATCCATTCCCCCCTTTTCAACGGTCAGCTGGCGGACATGGGCATCATAACGCAGAATCTCCAGAATGGCCGCTTCCTGCCCGGGGCGATCCCCACGGCTCCCATCGCCCACCAGGGATTTCAGTCCGCCATAGCTGCAGCGCTGCTCATGGTCCTCGACCAGATCCCATAAACCGTCGACGCCGGCCAACAGGTCCCGTCGGGTCAAACGGGCGGTATCGTATACCGCTTCAATCCGCCGGGTGTCCCGGCAGTTCAGCGCCCGGCACTCCAGCGGACGATGTTCGTAGATGCCGCAACCCCGGGTCTTTTTATGGTAAAACAGGCAAGTCCACCTGCCGGGCTGCCCCTTTATCTTAATGATCTCTTGGGCCAGCGGAACCAGGCGGCCCTTGACGTTGTCCCGGGCCAGTTCCCCCCGCCGCAGGGTGAACAGGCACCGCAGTGGAATCCGGCCGCTGTCGACCAGGTCCCGGTCCTGCAGATGAAGGCCGGGTCCCCCCTTCTCACAGCAGGTCCCGCAGCGTTGGCATTGATTGGCATTGTGGTTGCTCATCGGTCAGCATATCCCGGGTTTAACCATTTTATCCGGCCGCCGTCGCAGCCATCCTGATCGACTCCAAAGGGCTCATGAGCGCCATCGCGGCGCAGACAAGGCATCTCATCCGGTCCCGGCTTCCGACGATCGGAACACATGCAGCAACTGGCGCAGGTCTTCGACAATCAGGTAAAGGCAGGGAACCAGGAGCAGGGTGATCAATGTGGCGAAAAGAATGCCAAACCCAAGGGAAACCGCCATGGGGATGAGAAACCGGGCCTGCCGCGAGGTTTCGAAAATCATGGGGGTCAGTCCGCCGAAGGTGGTCAGGGTGGTCAGCAGGATCGGCCGGAAGCGGTTGATACCGGAAACGTGAATGGCATCGTGGCGATCCATTCCCTGTAGCCGCTGCCGATTGGCAAAATCGATGAGCACCAGCGAATCGTTGATGACCACGCCGGAAAGCGCCACCACCCCGAACATGCTCATCAGGCTCAGACTGTACCCCATGATCAGGTGCCCGATCACCGCTCCGACAATACCGAAGGGAATCACCAGCATGATAATCAGGGGCTGGATGAAGCTGTTGAAAGGGATGGCCAGCATGGCGTAGATCACCAGCAGGGCAAACATGAGCCCCTTTGTCAGGCTCTGCATGCTCTCTCTGCGGTCGGCCTGCCGCCCCTCGAAACTATACGTCAGGCCCGGGTATCGGGCCTGGAGTGCAGGCAGGGTTTCGTCGGAAAGGGCGCTGAGGATCTGGCCGGCCTTGCTCCTCGGCCGGGCATCGGCAGTCACGGTCACCACCCGCCGGCCGTTGCGCCGCTTGATGGTGGTGTATGCCCGCCCGTGCTGGACGGTCACCGCTTCCATCAGCGGGATTTCCGTGCCCACCGGGGTCAGCAGCACCATATCCTCCAGCTGCTGTTCGGACACCCGCTCGCTTTTGGGCAGTCGCACCATCACCCGCACTTCGTTGCGCCCCCGCTGCTGGCGCAAGGCTTCGGCGCCGTAGTAGGCATGCCGTACCAGGCGGGCCACATCCTGGGCCCGAAGCCCCAGGCTGCGGGCTTCGGGCCTGATTTTGAAATCGATCTGCCGCTTGCCCGGTGAATAGCCGTCGTCAATATCCGTGACATTGGGAAAATAGCCGAGTGCCTGGGCCACTTCCCCGCTGGCCCGGGCAAGGATGTCGACATTGCGATGGCTCAACTCCACGGAGATGGAAGCCCCCCGTCCGGGTCCACCGGCATCGGATTCGAACTTCAGCGACTCCAGACCGGTAATGGCGCCCAACCGCTCCCGCCACAGGGCGGTTACGGCGGCTGTGGAGATCGGGCGAACCTCGGGCGAAGTCAGGTAAATCCGCACGGTGGCCTCGTTGCCGTTAATTCGGGCAAAAATGCCTTCGACCAGTTTCTCCCCGCCATTTTCATCAGCCACCTGCTGGGCGGATGCGACCAGGCGTCGCTGAACCGCCTCGGTCTTTTGAACGGCGGTTCCGTAGGGAAGCACGGCGGTAACGATGGCGTAATCCGATTCCACCTTGGGAAACAGCTCGAATCCCATCCGCCCGCTTCTGACGAAGCTGATGGTGACCATCAGCAGGGCGATCCCCAGGCTGATGGCCACGTAACGGTTTCTCAGGACCAGATCCAGAAATGGCCCATACCGGGTCCGCACCATGCGGGAAAACCAGTTGCTGAAGCGCTGCTGCAGCCGGAACAGCCAGCCGAAAAGACCGGTGGTGGGGGCACTGCGTCGCTGGTGGCCGATATGGGCCGGCAGGATCAGCAGGCTCTCTACCAGGGAAATGGCAAATACGGCAACCACCACCACCGGAATCTGCCGGAAGACCTTGCCCATGAAACCGGACACAAAAAACAGCGGGGCAAAGGCCACCAGGTTGGTGAGCACACTGAAGGTCACCGGCGTAGCGATTTCCCGCGTTCCATCCACGGCGGATTTGAACCAGGAGGAACCTTTCTGGCGATGATGAAACATGTTTTCGCCGGCAACGATGGCATCATCCACCACGATGCCCAGCGTAATGATGAAAGCGAACATGGAGATGACATTGATGCTCACACCGGCCATGGGAATGAAAAAAAGGGAACCCAGAATGGAAATGGGAATGCCGAGACTCACCCAGAAGGCCAGGCGGGGCTCTAAAAAAATCGCCAGCAGGATGAAGACCAGCGCCAGTCCCATATAGCCGTTTCTGAGCATCAGGTCCATGCGCTGCCGATAGATGTCCGACCGATCGTTGCGCGCATCCAGAAAAATCTTCGGCGGCAGGTCCGCATTGATCTCGATTAATTTTTCCCGTACGGCTTCGGAAACGGCGATGGGGGTCTGTTCCCCCACCCGATAGACCTCGATGAGAATGGCGGGATATCCGTTGTAGGTGGCATAGCTGTCCGAATCTTCGAACCCGTCCTTGATCCGGGCGATGTCGGACAGCAACACCTGGGTGCCATCATTGCTGGTGATAATGGGAATCCGTCCGAACTCGGGACCATAGTCGCGGCGCTCTTTCATCCGGACCAGCACATCCCCGCCTTCGGTCTTGATGGCCCCCCCGGGCAGTTCCACCGCCGCCCGGCGAATCGTCTGGGCGATCTGGGCCAGGGTCAGGCCATAGGCCCGCAGCTGCGACTGGGGAACCGAAATGTCGATTTCGTAATCACGGACACCGGAGAACTCCACCTGGGTAATCTGGGGCGACTGGAGCAGCCGGTCCCTGACCTGTTCCGCGGTCTCGCGCAGCACCTTTTCATCCTGGTCACCGTAAAGGGCCAGTGAAACCACGGAGCGTTTTCGCTGGGCAATGCTCACCCGCGGTTCTTCCGCCTCGTCGGGGAAGGAAGTGATGCGGTCCACTTCGGCCTGAATGTCCTGGGCCAGGCGCGCGATGCTTTTTCCTTCGATAATTTCGACGGTAACACTGCCCGAGCCTTCAGCGGCGGTCGCCGTAATCTCCTTGATCCCGTCCAGACCCTGCACCGCCTCTTCGACGGCCAGCACCACGCCGCGCTCCACCTCCTCCGGACTGGCGCCGGGGTAAGGTACGCTGATGGTGACGTAATCCAGCTCGAAGTCGGGGAACACCTCTTTTTTAATCTGTCCGGCATAGATCAGGCCGCCCACCAGAAAAACGACCATCAACAGGTTGGCGGCGACACTGTGCCCGGCCATCCAGGCAATGGGGCCCTTGCCTGCCGGTTCGCCCCGGCGACCGGGTTGGCGGCGACCGCTACCCATTGCTGCCACCTTCCGTTGCCGGGGCAAGGTCGCCCGTGGACGGGTCCCCGCTTCCGGCCTCCACCGCCATGCCGTCCACCGGCGCAGCCAGGTCCGATACCACCAGGCGGTCCCCCGGGCGGATGTGGTTGGCGATCAAAACCATCCGCTCATCCCGCCACACGGTATCGACGGGTTGGATCCGCAGGGTGTCGGATGCATCCACCATCCAGATGGTGCCGTTGTCGCGCAGGGCGCTGCGCGGTATGCGGTAGACGCCGGTAAGGCGTTCCCCCTGCACCGCCACCCGAACATACTCGCCGATCAGCAGCGGCGGCCGGTCGTGCTGCGGGGCCTTGAGCCCAAGCGGGTCTTTTACCGACACCAGGATGCGAGCCATGCGTCCCTGGGTTTCGAGGTCGCCGAGCAACCGGATGACCCGGCCGGAGCCCTGGTGCCCGCGGTAATGGAACGTTGCCGTCGAACCGGCTTCGGACCGTCGGGTCGGGATGCGGAGCCAACGGAGGCGATCCACCGGCAGGGAAACACGGATCCAGTATTCGTCTGTCCCCACCAGGTCGGCCAGGGCATCCTGGGTGGAGACCTGGGAGCCGATCTCCACGTATTGGTTCCGGACAATCGCATTGAAGGGCGCCCTGATGTCGGTCCGCGACAGATTGAGCCGGGCCTGATCCAGTTCGGCCTGGGCGGCGGCGACGTCCGACTGCGCCTTGGCCAGGTGAGGCTTTCGAAGCGCCAGTTCGACATCTGCCGGTTTGGCCGGTTTTCCGGAATTCAACAGCGTCCACTCCCGTTGGGCGACCTCCTGGTATCCCATCTCCACCTTGAGTTCGTACTGGGCATTGGTCAGCTGACTCTCTTTGCGCGCAAGGGCCAGGCGGTAATCCTCGGGATCGATTTTTAGAATGCGTTCCCCCTGGCCGATGAAGCCCCCGGTCATAAACTCGGGATGGATAGATTCAACCTGACCGGAAACCCTTGACTTCAAGGTCATTTCCCGCGCGGGCACCACCGAACCCATGGCGCTGACCGAGACCTGATGGTCTCCGGGATACAGGGCCAGGACCGTCACCCGCGGGACATTTCGCTGGGGAACCCGCTTTTGCGCCTTGGGGGATGTCTTTTTGATGTATTCGGCCAGTCCCAGCCCGACTGCGATAATTACCAGGCAGAGAAGCAGGTTCGCCAACCAGCGCCAACGTCTGCGGCGATGGGAAGCAGCAGCGGCGTCATCGGATTGCGTCATTTTTCCGTCATTCATGATACATCGCTCCAAGCGCTCATTCAGGATATCCGGCTTCGGTCGCCCACCCACCACCCAGCGCCCGGTAAAGTCCAACCCGGTATAGAATCAGCCGTTCCTGCTGGCTGATCAGGTTGCGTTCCAGGTCCTGAAAAGACAGCAGCTGAGTAATCACCGGCAGGTAGTCGCTGAGCCCGTTTCGATATCGTCCGATGGCTTCCTCGAGCCCTTTCCGGGCCGCCGCATTCACCGCTTGAAGTCCCTGGATGTGCTCGCGTTGACGGGCCTCACTGGTCATGGCATCTTCCACTTCCTTGACTGCCGTCAGCACCGTCCGGCGGTATGCCCAGAGGTTCTCGTCCACCTGCGCCCGGGTCCGGTCCACCTCCGCCGCCCTGCGTCCGCCGTCAAGAACAGGTGCTGTCAGGTTGGCCGCCAGGCTCAACAGCCAGGTGTCAAAAAGCAGGTCCAGGTCGCTGCGGCCGTATTGGGCGTCGGCAGTCAGCCGCAGGGCCGGAAGGCGATTGGCGCGGGCGGCGGCAACCTGCCATTGGGCGGCTATCAACCGCATGCCGGCCGCCCTGACATCGGGTCGGCTGGCCAGCAGATCGGCCGGAAGACCGATCGCCGGGAAAGGGCCGATGGCCGGCATTTCTGACTGGGTCAATCCCAGGTCCGCCCGGGGCGGCCGGCCCAGCAGTACGGCCAGCTCGTGCATCAACAACTGCGTTTCGGCCTCCACCAGCGGAATTTTGGCGCGGACATTCTCCACGGCCTGCCTTTGCTGGTAAACGTCCAGGGCGGACACCATGGCTTTTCTGAACCGCAGTTCGATGAGTTCGAGAATCGTTAAATTATTGGCCAGTTGCTTCTCGAGCAATTGTTTCTGAAGCCGCTGGGAGAGGATCCGCACCCAGCGGTCGGCCACCTCCCCGGCCACCGTCACCATGGCCGTATGCAGATCCGCCCGTGAAGCGTCCACATCCAGCAGGGCCGACTCCCGCTGGCTTCTGACCCTGCCCCACAGGTCGATTTCATAGCTGCTTGCCAGCCCGAAGGCATAATTCTCATCGCCCTCGGAACGGCCACCGGACGACTCGGAGCGACGGCGGGAATATTCAGCGGCCCCGGTTGCCCCCAGTTCCGGGTAGAGGTCGGCGCCGGCCTGGACGGCCACCGCCTGGGCCTGGCGCAGCCGGGCCCAGGCTTCTTTAAGGGTAAAACTGCCCGACAACGCCTCGCCGATCAGACGGCTGAGCTCCGGTGACCCGACGGAATCCCACCACGGCGACAAGTCATCCGGCTCGACTCCGAAAACTGAATAGGTTTCGGGAACGTCTCCCGCTGCATCAGGCATCATCGCCGGTTGGAAGGGGCTGCACCCCAGCAGCAATGACGTGCCAACAACCAAAACACAATAGTATCGCCAGGGGGCCTTCATGGGCTGACCGGGGTTACCTCCGATGGTGCAGTTAGAGCCAGGTTATTTATCCATAAAATAACCGTTGTTTATCCCGCCGTAAGAACGGCTTGATAGGATATCATTACGGGTTGTTGTAAACAAGCGTAAATCATGTCTCGGGTCAAAAGGCAGTCAAGGTGATCGATTGGATCCCTTCCAGGCCCTCGTCGTCCCGCTTCCCAATGAGAACGTTCATCACCGGAGGTTGACGCGTCCTTCCCGACGAGTCGATGGATACCCGGCAAGGCCATTTTCACAACCACTTATTTTGAATACGTGGTTATTACGAATAAATATAGTATTGTCATTTACTTTGACTTCTATATAATTGATTTATTGTATTACACCTATGGATTCAACACCGCAAATCATCGGAACAGCAACCGAATTGCATTGCAATTGGATATTTCTGCCGACCGAAAAGACGCGACGCATCAACTGAACGCAAATACAAGATAGACTGAAAGGAAGATGATATGATGAAAGAATTAGTCACCACGATTGCACGATCTCTGGTGGACAAACCCGATCAGGTCAGCGTAGCGGAAGTGGAAGGCAATCAAACCACCGTCTTGGAACTGACGGTCGCGAAAGAAGATTTGGGGAAGGTTATCGGCAAGCAAGGCAGAACCGCTCAAGCCATGAGGACCATTCTGAGCGCCGTTTCCTCAAAAATCAAAAAACGGACGGTGCTTGAGATCATCGAATAACGGCATCCATGCGCCCGCCTCCTGATCGCATGGATGCATTTGAAAATTTACCGGTTACGGGTCTCGTTGTTCACCAGTCCATCCATAAGAACGATATCCAGAAGTCCGATTTCCTCTTCTCCGGCGTAATAGATCGGTGCGCTTTCTTCTTTCCGGGAAAAACGCGCGGGTTCTTCAAATCGGGGAAACTCCTCATCGGCCATGGCCGTCATCTTGTTTAACATCGCTCACCTCGTTTTCGTTTTCACTCCCGGTGCGGCTCCATTGCCATGCCAGCAATTGGGATTAGGAAATTGCAACATACATACCATCGGAAGTAAAATCTTCAACACCCTGTTTTAAATAAAAATTTTTAATATTCTTCACAGAATACAGCGCCAAATGGTTGGCAGCTGCGCATTTTTCGAACAGCCGCGCCGCCAGTGCGCCGCAATTTGCGCAGACGATAGAAGTGAGAAAAGGGGACGATTCAAAAGGGACGATAGAGGGGATCGCCAATCAAAACCATTTTCCAGGACAGGTAAGGAAGGCTGACCATATAGCATTCGGCAAGCGACAGCACCCCCTCGCTGAGGAACCCGAAAAAGACCTCGGGCATGGGAAAGGCCTGCAGGTAGGGCTCACCGACGGGCCCGATGGTTGCGCAGGCACCCTTTTCGATCATACGCTTGCACCAGACCTGACTGTTTTCTTTTTTCAAGGTGGTGCATTCACTGCTGGCGATATGAAAACCCACGGCCCCCGGCTGCCAGTCGAAGGCATCCACATAGGTCGCCAGGCTGTACCAGCCGCAATACAGGGCTGCATCCGGACACTGGCCGGGCTGAAACAGGGTATCGGCATCGTCAACCATCACGGGCATCCTGCCTTTCACCTGTCGGGCCGCCTGATGAATGGATCGGTCGTAAATCCGGTAGGCCGATGTTGCAGGTGATGGGTCCGCCGGCCATCGGGCGTCAAAATAGGCCGTACCGGAAAGGCCCGTTTTCTCAACGAGGACGGCATCATCAATAATTCTCTTTACGCTGGCCGCAGTGGGGCCATCCAGGCGGCTGACCATCAATACGTCTTCCCGGGCAATGGATGCAGGCCGTTTTCTGAAGCCGATATAAAAAGGATTTTCAACCCAACCGCCGACCGGCGCATCCAAGGCCCTGACAATGGCGAGTTCCGAATCCACCGAGGCCCACTGGTCGGTGGCGATCTTTTGTTGATGCAACCGCCTTCTGACATCGGCCAGTTCCTCGGACAGCGCGGATGGCGATCCGGCACCGCCGGTTTCATGCCGGCCGCCCGTCAGCCGTTCAAGGACCGCTTCCCGTTCTTTCAGGGCGCTGGCCGTTTGAGCACCATCCTGATCGGCAGGCGCCACTTTGAGGGGCATACCATAGGTCAATACCAGGCAACGGATGCCCCAGGCCGGTTCGACCGTTTTCAGAAACGCACGCACCGGGGCCGCGATCCGATGGTCATACGCATCTCTGCTGCAGACCTCTGCAACCGGCAGGTCCAACAGGAGCAGGTTGCGGTCCGGGATGTTTCTTTTTGTGGCGTAGTAGCGCGCCAGGGCAACGCCCTTCGGGGATTGTTGATTGGCGATGATGAGGACTTCACCGGGTTCGAGTGCCTGGGCGGCCCGCGGCGCCATGGGGATGAGCAGAAAAAAACACAGGGCAAACATCACCTGCCGCCGATATCGAATCTGTTCCATTGGGAAAAGAGCCTGTCTGTTGGTGAAAAATGCGACGCAATTTTTTCTCGGGGGCTAAAGCCGGTCCTGAATCATCCGCCCCATCTGTCCGGCAGACAACGGCAGGGGATTATTTTTATTGGATGACGCATCTACGAGACGATTGACATGGGCTGCCGTCAAGCCGAAGGTCCCCAGCCGGGGCACGTCCAGCTGATCGAGCCATCGATACAGGCAATCCACCAGATGGCGGCAGCAGTCCAGGCGGTCTTCGTTCGCGATGCCGAACAGCCGGCCGATGCGGGCATACTTCCCGATGGCGGTGTGGGCGGCGTCACCATTCATGGCAGCCAGATTGTCGACGGTGGCCGTCACGGCAAAGGGCAGCAAATTGGCGCAGGCGACGCCGTGGGGGATGGGGACGAGCCCTCCCATGGGACCGGCCACACCGTGCACCACGCCCAGTCCCGCATTGGCCAGGGTGACGCCGGAGAGAAACGCCCCGTAGGCCACCGCGCCGCGGCAATCCGCATCCAAAGCGCCCTTCCCGCAGGCATCGGGAAGCGCCGGGATCAGTTGCCGCATGCCGTCCAGTGCCAAGGCGTCAGTCAACGGCGAGGACCGGGTGGACACGTAGGACTCGATCAACTGGGTCAGGGCATCCATCCCGCAGGCCGCGGTCACCGACGGCGGCGCCCCCACACACAGGGTTGGGTCCAGGATGGCCATCCGGGGGATATAATTGTCGTGCCGCAGGGATTTCTTGAAACCATCGGGTCCCACCCGTGAGAGAACGGCGTTTTTAGTGGCCTCGCTGCCAGTCCCGGACGTGGTGGGCACGGCAATGGTCGGTGCCGACCGCCCCGTTGGCCGGCGTGTTCCCACCCCCTCGAGGTAGTCCGTCACGGACCCGTTCTCTTTCAGCATGGCGGCAATGGCTTTTCCGGCATCCAGCACGCTGCCGCCGCCCACGGCCACCACCACGTCAACGGCCTTGCCCCTGAAACCGCCTGCCGCCCGATCAACCATGGCGGGAGACGGCTCTCCGGCAATTCGGTATGGAAACACGTTGACGCCTGAGGTCTTGAGATCATCCAGAATTCGGGGAAGATGTCCGGATCGCTGGAGCGCGTGCTCCCCGGTCACCAGAAGCGCCGTCCGGCCGAATGTTGCCGTGATTTTTCCGAGGCGGCCGACGGCTCCCGGACCGAATATCAGTTGCGGCATCGCGGAAAAAGAAAAGGAGTCCTGCATCGGTCGCCTTTCGCCAAAAGGTCGTTGAATGGTCAGGGTTGACCGAGGTCACGGATGAAAGCACGCAATGCGCCAACTCCCCGGTCTTCCATCACCCGCATGGCTTGCGTGCCGATAACGGCAATATCCGCCTTCCCCGTCAAAAATTCAACATCCTTTTGGTCTTTGACACCGAAACCCAGCGCCAGCGGCAGATGCGTGGCCGCCCGGCAGCGTGCCAGGTAATCGCCGATCTGCCGGGAGAATGCCGTCCGGTCGCCGGTGACCCCTTTACGGGCCACACAGTACACAAACCCGTCGGCCACCCGGGCGATGGTGGACATGCGCGCCTCGGAAGTAGTGGGCGAGTAGATAAAAATGGGAGCCAGCTGATGCCGGCCCATGGCGCCCAGGTAACCGTCGGCTTCTTCCGGCGGCAGGTCGGGCACGATGGCCCCGTGGACGCCGGCATCTTTCATGCCCTCGGCAAATCGGTCCACGCCGTGCTTGAAGAGGATGTTGTAGTAGGTCATATACAGGAAGGGAATCGGAAACTCGCGGGCCGCCTGGCGGCCGAAATCCAGGCACTGGCCCACCGTGATCCCGCTGGCCAGGGCCTGCTGGTTGGCTTTCAGAATCACCGGACCGTCTGCAATGGGCTCGGAAAAGGGAATCTGCAGTTCCATCAGGTCCACACCGGCCGCCACCATGGTGCGCACAATCTCCATGGAGGCCTGGAGGGACGGATAGCCGATGACGATGTGGGTCATCAGCAGAATCGGCTTCTGTTGCAACCGGGAACGAATATACGATTCAAGCATGGTAGTGTTTCGCCTTTTCAATGATGAATTGTTTCCATTTGGGGTCGTCGAAGGCATCGGCGATGGTGAAGATATCCTTGTCTCCCCGACCGGACTGGTTGATCAGGATGATGTCGTCCGTTGACATCGCCGGGGCCTCCCTGAAGGCCCGGGCAAACGCGTGGGCCGACTCCAGGGCCGGGATGACGCCCTCTTTTTTCATGGTCAGCGACAGTGCGTCGATCACCTCCCTGTCCGTGGCCCCTTCAAAACGCACCCGCCCATTTTCCTTCAGGTCCGAGAGAATCGGCGACACCCCCACGTAGTCGAGGCCGGCGGCGATAGAGTGGGTTTCTCTCATCTGTCCGTCGCCGTCCTGCAGGAAATAGGTCTTGTACCCCTGGGCCACGCCCACGCTGGCGTCGCTCGAACAGAGCCTGGCGGCGTGCTCACCGGAATCCAGCCCCCGGCCGGCGGCCTCCACACCCACCAGTTCGACCTCATCGTCGAAGAATCCGCTGAAGATGCCCATGGCGTTGGACCCGCCGCCCACGCAGGCAAAGATCCGTGACGGCAGCCGCCCTTCCGCCTCCAGAAACTGTCGACGGGCCTCCTTGCCGACGATGGACTGGAACCAGGAGACCATTTCCGGAAAGGGGTGCGGCCCGCAGGCGGTGCCCAATACGTAATGGGTGGTATCCATGTTCGTCACCCAATCCCGGAAGGCCTCGTTGATGGCGTCCTTCAGGATCCGGGTGCCGTCGGTCACCGGCACCACCGTGGCTCCCAGCTGCTCCATCCAGAACACATTGGGCCGCTGGCGTTCGACATCCACCTCGCCCATGTAAATGGTGCAGTCGAAGCCGAAACGGGCCGCCATGGTGGCCGTGGCCACACCGTGCTGCCCGGCCCCGGTTTCGGCAATCACCCGGGTCTTTCCCATGCGCTTGACCAGAAGCCCCTGCCCCATCACGTTGTTGGCCTTGTGGGCGCCGGTGTGGTTGAGGTCCTCACGCTTGATAAAAATCCTGGCCCCGCCGAAGTGGCCGGTCAGATTCCCGGCAAAGGTGACGGGTGTCGGCCGGCAGGAATAGCTGGCCATCAGCTGCTCGTAATCATGCCAGAAAAGCGGGTCGTTTCTGGCCTCGTTGTAGACCCCTTCCAGTTCATCGAAGGTGGCCACCAGGATCTCGGGCAGAAACGCCCCCCCGAAATCCCCGTAGTATCCACGTTTAATCATGACTCAGGCCTCCAATCTGCTGGGAAAAAACAAAGGTTGCGGTGTTGCAGGTCAGTATGGAGAAAACGGCATTTTCCGCCTGCTTGAAATTCAGGTACCGGTGAACCACCAGCACCGGCGTATCGGTGCTGACCGCCATGACCGACGACGTCCGGGCATCCGGGCGTCCAATCTGAAAGGTCTGCCGCCCCCCCAGCGGCCGCATGTAGAAGCTGGATTCGACCACCTGGGACAGGGACCTCCCGGCCAGGTCCATGCGCTCGATGCCCTTGAACAGCACCGGATGAAGATAGAAGTCTTCCATCAGCACCGGCACCCCGTCCACCCGGTTCAACCGGGACAGGAAAAAGGCGGCCCCCCCGGCAAAGGGGTTGGCTGCATCATCCGGGACGTTGATCCGTCGCGTTGACTGGAGCAGCTCAACATCCACGGCGATCCCCTTGTCGTGGAAGGCCGAACTGGTGCCGGCCAGGGAGAACAGATCGATCTCCCGGTCCGGTGTGCGCACGTAGGTTCCCGACCCCCGCCGTCGTAACAGCAGGCGCCGGCGCACCAGCACGTCGATGGCCTGGCGGACCGTCGGCCGGCCGATGCCGTATTGCCTGGCCAGCTGGGGTTCCGAGGGAATGCGTGCACCCGGCGGATAGTCGCCGGACCGGATCCCCTCCATGAGAATGTCGGCCAGCTGGTGGTACAAAGGGATGGGCGATTGGGTGTTGAGCATGAGGCGATCTCGGTTCTCGGTTCTCGGTTCTCGGTTCTCGGTAAACTGCCAATTATTTGTTAAGTTGTCAATACAAATAAGCACATTTCCTCGCTTTCAGGGTCACACGGACATATCGCCTTTTCAATCAGCGGTTTTTTCTCTGCGGTTAATCGAAGGGGTGGGCCGCACCCGGACAGAGGGATCGGGCCGGTTCCGTCACCCCTGTCCGGGAAGCGGCGCTCAGGCCTGGAGCATCAGCTTCAAAGCCCAGCGATTCAGTTTGCCTTGATCGGCGCCGGCACGATCCGAAACGTTCAAGGTCCAGGGGCCGCTGACCGACTCTCCGCGCAGTATCCGGAGGTTCGGCGTATTGGCGGCGGTGTAGGTCCGGATGATGTTGTCGGCGTACCCGCCGGTACGGTTATGCAGCAGCACACGCGTGTCCGCCGGGGACATCAGTTCGACGCGCAAATCGCCGATATAGGTGTGCGTAATGTCGATCGCCACCTGAATATCGTCAAGCTGCCCGCCGGGGGCAACGTCCAGGGAGCGCGATATCCCGCCGGGTATGTTGTCCGGGATGATGATGCCGGGGGCGTCCTCAACATCGACCACCGCTTGCGATTCTCCCCGGATCTCCAGCTGCCACCGTTTCAGACGGCCGCGGTCCTGAGCCGCCAGGTCCTGGACATGAAGCGTCCAGGCGCCCTTGATCGACTCACCCGACAACGCATGCAGCATGGGCGTGGAACTGACGGTAAATTCGCTGTGCAGATCGTTGGCACTGCCGCCGGTTCGGTCATGGAGGGTCACCGAGGTGCCGGAGGGCGAGATTAAAACCACGCGCAGATCGCCGATATAGGTATGCGTGATATCCACCTGGACCTTCAGGGACCGGAGGGTAAAGGTGTCACCGCAACCGATCTGGTCCCTGATCCCCCTTGGACTGTAATCCGGTATGCTCTTGTCGGGCGACGAATGGCCCAGAAAAGTTAAATCCCCCCGGGGGTCACCACGTCTCAATGCCTCGGCGACGGCTTCCCGGGCATCGACGCATCCATGTCCGAACCAGGGGCTCCATGTCCCGTTTTCGTCGCCCGAATCACCAAAATCACCCACATCAAATGGCGCTACGGGCGAGATGTCCCAGCTCGTGTCCGTATCGAAACTGGCGGAGGGCGTGGGGGGGTAGCCCAGCAGATCGAGGTCCTTCGAAGCGGTCCGCTTCAGTATGGAAACAACCTCCAGGGCACTCAGGTCGGGATTGGCGGAAACCACCAGTGCGGCAATGCCGGCCACCAGAGGGGTGGCGCTCGAGGTGCCGCCGAATTCGTGGGTAACGCCGCCGGAGCCGCCGGTGGTGGTGGTGATGCCAAGCCCGCGGACATCCATGCGAAAGTAGGCGTGGCCATTGCTGCTGGGTGCGCACAGGGAAATCCCCGGTCCATAATTGGAATAGTGGCTGCGCCGTGCCGTACTGGCCAGCGCCGCGATGTTCATGACGCCCGGAATCCCGACCAGATTTCTTTCAAATTGACGCGCCGTATCGACCCCTATCCATTCCGCCGAGCCATCACTGTATACACGCCAGCCGTGGTTGTAGGGCACATTCTCCGCGGCCGTGTGGCTGATGGGGCAGTTGTCGTTGCCGGCCGCCCATAGAAAAACGATGCCCTTGCCCCGCCGGCCGCCGGTTTGGGACAGTTCGGTCAGGCGGTTGATGACGGGAAGCGCCAGTACGAAAGTCGGGACCCCGCTCCATGAATTGGACATGACATCCGCTTTATCAGCGATAAAATTCAATACGGTAAGCAGTTTGGAATCACTGATGAACAGGGAGGGGCCCTCCGACTCCCACTGGATGGGCAGCAGCGTGCACCCCGGCGCAGCCCCGACGGTCAGCAGGGCGTCGATTTCGCCGGCGATGACGCCGGCACAGGAGGTGCCGTGATTGGAACCGGGCTGGTACATTTCATCCGGATCGGCATCGATATCGCCCGAGGTGATCAACCGCTCTCCCCGAAAGTACCCCCAGTCGGCAAATTTGTCCGGCGAATCGAAATCGTCGTGGTCCAGCTTGCAGCCGTCATCCGTAACCGCGACAACGACACGATCACTGCCGGAGTGGCCCAGCAGGCGCCAGGCGTCTTCGCATTTTGAGCAGGCGCGGATGTCATAATCCGGATGGTTCAGCCGCGTGTGCAGGTGCCATTCCCGCCCGTATTGCGGGTCGGAAGGAACGGGGAACTGGCCGGTGGCGACACGCTGGTTCAGGTCATGCTCGGCGGTGTGGACCAGAGGGTCGTCTTCGGTGAGCGTCACGACCAGCTTGACCGGGTTCATGCCGGTATGGCTGGTCAGTTGAAACAGAAAATCGCGATCGCCGAAGGCCGCCTTTTTAACCAGGCCATAGCGGCCGGCAAACTCAGCGACCAGCTCAGGGGATGGGGGGTCCTTGAACACGACAAAAATACGATCGGTAATCAAGAACTCGCTCCCGGTCCCTGTCTCGAAATAGGCGTGATGGGTCGGGGCAACCGTTCGACTGCGGCGCATCACCGGCTCCAGGTCCGTCGAGGATGTTGTAATCCGCGTCGAGCGGGATGAAACCTGCTGTTTGTCGACAATGGCGGCATCATCCAGATTTACCGGCAAGGTCCGGACAACCATCTGATGGCGGCTTTTTTCAAGTTCGATTTTCTTCCCGGACCGATAGGTGTACGTTTTTTCTCGTTCACTCATGACGTTTCTCCTTGCTTATGATGGGTGACAAGTGAGAGCCCGGGCCGGACAGCCACCTTGTTTTAAAAGGGCTGCCCTGCAGGAAGCGGCTTGCCGTTCAAGGATTGAGCGACCCCGTTGACGGTCCGGCCTGGCGCCCGCACACCGTGTGGGGCGGCAGTGTTAAAAAAGATCAGGCCGCGGCGGGTCAGGCATTGGTTTGAAGTTCGGCCATCACCGCGCACGCATCCCCATACCATCGGGCGGCCCGATCGAGGTGGTCCCCGCTTGATTTGAAGTGCCAGGGATTTTTGGTGCTTTTATAGAGGCCGCCGGCGTTGAAGGCGGCGGCGACCAGAATGGGATCGAGACCGGTTTTAGCCACCCGCTGCCTGATTTCCGCCGACCCGATATCGATATTGACGGCCGCGTCATAAAGCGGCAGCGTCTCGGGGGGATCCGGCCGTCGCTGGAACACCGGTGCAATGCTGAAAGGGTCATAATCGAGGTTCTGGACGTTGACGACCCATCGCGCCGTGGTGGCCAGCGTCTGCATCGGACCGGCACTGTAATCGCCCCAGACCGGGGGTGAGACATCTTTGACCGCGACGTGGGGCTCCCAGCGGAAGGTATGTGGCCCCGTAAACCCATATCGCCGGGCAAAAGCGGTCTCGGTGGCAATCACCATCATGATGATCCCGATGGGGATGCGGTATGCTCTGGAGGCAGTGACGATACTATCGCCAAACAGGCGCCAGATGGACCTGCAGGTTACCGGTTCGCCACGCGTACGCAGCGGTTTGCGGCCGTTTTCATGCCCGCGGATGTAGACGCCGTTTTCGTCGAACCGCCATTCCCGGCCGCCGTACCGGTTATGCCAGCCCTGCGTCTCCGGCAAAGGGATGTCTTCGTGTTCGACGGGCGGTGTCACGCCGGTTTCCATGGCCGGCCGGTCGGGAATGATATCGGGCAGGGAGGGCGATGGGGGATAGCCGGTCCACGAATAGATGGCCGATTCAAGGTTCCCGGCCCAGTCGAGATCGCCCTCGGGTGGATAGTGGCCGGCCTGGAGTTCACTGATGTGAAGATCCGGCAGCTGCATGTGCGGCAGCTCCCAGGTCAACGGCGTCAAGCCATTCTCCCGGCCGATTTCATGCAGCCGCTGCCACCATCTTCGCTTTGCACCCGAGTCATCCCAGCTCCAACTGCCGTCCTCGAAGAGAACGAAATCGACCGCCATGCCGTACTGGTGGTAAGAGGTCCAGGGGCGTGCATGGGTCACCACCGATCCGGGACGGCTGCGTCCCTGATCGTACAGGTATTGCTGGCGCTGGGGTGAACGGAAGCCTTCGAACACCCTGAAGGGCAGATTCTCATCGTCAAGCGTGTCGATCACCGTGGCAACCTTGCCCCGCACCAGCGGGTGCAGGTGATCCATTTCCCGATTTCTCTGATGGACTTGCGTCATGATTCGTTCTCCTTTTTCATGGGATCCCGACAGGGGCCGAAATCGATCCGCTGCCGCCACGAATGGGTCTCCGCTGGTGCTGGAAACTGACCGGTTTTCTGGGATGGTACGTTTTAGAAAGGCCGCCCCTGACATGGGGCTGGCAGATAAATCAGCGGCCGGGTGAGGATCAGCGAACTGAAACGAATGACGTGAATGCGCAAAGGGATGTGGTGGCAACGGGTGATGAAAAAGCATATTTAACTTTCATGGCACAGTCAAGTCCGGTGTCAGGGCCCACCGGGGCCCGTGGTGGTTATTGACGACCCGGTAGGAATTCCCTATGATGATTGCCGGTGCACCCCCTGCCGGACGCTGTCCGGTGCGCCTATGACAACCACCCCCGTTCTTGCTGAACCATGAAAGCAGGCAGCCAGATGACCGCCGAGCAATGGCCCGTCCTGATCATCGACGACGAGAAAGATATCCGCGACGTCACCGCCCTGACCCTTACGGATGCCGGCTACCGGGTTGAAACCGCCGCCGACGGCCGTGAAGGGCTTGCCCGTTGTGAGCAGTTCGCACCCCGGATTGTCATCACCGACATCCGTATGCCCGGCATGGACGGCATCCGGGTGCTGGAGACGGTCAAGCAGCGCTTTCCGGATACCGAGGTCATCGTCGCCACCGCCTTCGGTGAAATGGAAACCGCCATCCGCGCCCTGCAGCTGGATGCCTCGGACTTCATCACCAAGCCGATCCACGCCGAGGCCATGATGGTGGCCATCGCGCGCGCCCGGCATCGCTACCACACCCGCCAGCAGCTCAAGGACTACACCCGCCAGCTGGAACACGGGCTGTCCCGCACCACCCGCCGACTGGAGGAAACCGTCGCCTATCAGGACCGTCTCATCGAAAGCTCCATGGATGGCATTGTGGGCTGCGACGACAAAGGCAGGGTGGTCACCTTCAACCGCAGTATGGAACAGATGCTGGGACGCGACCGCGCCGGGGTGTTGCACCAGGCCACCCTGGAACACTTTTTCAGCGAAGCGGAACTCCGCCGCTTCCGGGACGATCTGGCCGCTTCCGGCCACGGCGGGACCAACCGGCTGATGCTTTACGAGACCTGTCTGCTGGACGACCGGCATCAACCGGTCCCGGTCCAGCTCTCGGCCACGGTCCTGATGGATGAAGGGAAATCGGCGGGCCTGGTCTGCTTTGTCCGGGACCTGCGGCGCATCCATCGCCTGGAGCAGGAGATGGCCGACCAGGCGCGCCTGCTGCACCAGGACAAGATGATGTCCCTGGGCCGGCTGGCGGCCAGCGTGGCCCATGAGATCAACAACCCGCTCTCCGGCATCCTCAACTACATCCGGCTGATGCTGCGCAACTTCCAGAAAGGGCCCCTGGCGACGGACACACACGCCCAGTTCGCCCGCTACCTGGCGCTGGTGGAAACCGAAACCGACCGCTGTTCGAAAATCGTGTCCGGATTGCTCACCTTTTCCCGACGGTCACCGGTTTCCGTGGGCCCCGTATCCATGGCTGAAATCGTGGACCGCAGCATCGTGCTGGCCCGCCACCGGCTGGAACTGGGGGATGTCACCCTGGCAACGCGCATTGCAGCCGATCTGCCGGAGGTCAGCGGCGACGCCAACCAGCTTCAGCAATGCCTGCTCAACCTGATTTTCAACGCGGTGGATGCCATGCCCGACGGCGGCAGCCTCACGCTTGCCGCCGACTCGGATGGAAGCCCCGCCTGCGTGGTCGTCCGGGTAACCGACAACGGCCACGGCATCCGGGATAAGGATATGCCTCACATCTTCGAACCCTTTTACACCACCAAGCAGGAAGGCCACGGCATCGGCCTGGGGCTGTCGACCACTTACGGCATCATCCACCGCCACGGCGGCACCCTGACGGCCGCCAGCCAGCCGGGAGGAGAAACCACCTTCGAAATCCGGCTGCCGGTGCGCGCATCCGGATCCGATCCATCCGGGGAGGCCCCATGACCACCGGCATACAACCCGCCCATCAGCGCCAGGGCATCCGCTGCGACCATTGGCTGAACGTCATGGATGAACTGAATATCGGCGCCTTCGTGGCCGACAGCCGCCGGCGGATCACGGCCATCAATCTCAGCGCCCAGGCACTGCTGGGGCTTCGGGAGCCGGAAGTCATCAACCAGGACTGCCGCGAGGTGTTCACCGGGGTGCCCTGCACGGTCTCCTGTGTGATTCACCACCCGGACACGGCCGGCGAACGCGATCCGGACATGGAAGTCACCGACGAGGAGAACCAGCGGCACCTGATTACCCGCATGGCCACCCCCGTCTACGACCGCCGGGGCGAGATTGTCGGGTGCATGACCATCCTGCAGGACCACTCCCCCATCACCCAGCTCATCGACCGGCTGCACTACGAAGAGCGAAGCCTCAAAATCATCCTGGACAACCTGGACGTGGGCATCTTTACCGTGAACCGGGGCGGGCTGATCAACTTCTTCAACCGGGCGGCGGAAACCATCTCCGGCTATGACCGGCACCAGGTCCTGGGCCAGTCCTGCGCCATGATCTTCCCCGGCGAGCGCTCGCCGGATGTCTGCCTGCTGAAAGAATCCATCACATCGGGTGAAACCCGCAGCAGCCACCATGGCCGCATGACCGACAGGGATGGGGTCACCATCCCCATTCGCGCCAACTACATGGCCCTGAGAAATGAGAAAAACGTCATCGTGGGCGGGCTGGCCACCTTTCACGACATGACCCTTGCCCATCAATTGAACCGGGCCATCAGTAACCGCTACACCTTCCACGACATGATCGGCAAGGACCCGTCCATGCTCAGGATCTTCGAGATGGTCAATGTGGTCGCTCCCAGCGATGCCACGGTGCTGGTGGAAGGGGCCACGGGCACGGGCAAGGACCTGCTGGCCAAGGTCATTCATTCGGCCAGCCCCCGGGCCGACAGGCCGCTCGTCAAGGTCAACTGCGCTGCCATTCCGGAAAACCTGATCGAGTCGGAGATCTTCGGTTACGTCAAAGGCGCGTTCACCGGGGCGGACCGGGACAAGCCGGGACGATTCTCCGACGCCGAAGGCGGCACTATTTTCCTGGACGAGATCGGCGACCTGCCGCTCTCCCTCCAGGCCAAGCTGCTACGCGTGCTCGAGGACCGGGAGTTCTACCCGCTGGGCTCCCGCCGCACGCGCAAAGTGGATGTCCGCATCATCTCGGCCACCAACCGGCAGCTGAAGAACCTCGTTGATCAGGGATTGTTTCGCGAAGACCTGTTCTACCGGCTCAACGTCATGCGCATCGAACTGCCCCTGTTGAAAAAACGCCGGGGCGACCTGCCCCTGCTCATCCGCCACATCGTGCGCAACCTGTGTGCCGCCCGGGCGGTGGCCCCGCCGGCCATTTCCAGGACCGCCATGCAGATCCTGCTCAACTATGACTATCCGGGCAACGTCCGCGAACTGGAGAACATCCTGGAACATGCCCTGATCATCTGCCGTGAAGCCATCGTCCAGCCGGACCACCTGCCCGACTATGTCCGGCAGGTGCAGCAATCCGCCGTTTCATCCGAACCGGCCGCCGGTCAGGCGGAATCGCCCGGCCGGGAGCACCGGCGCATCCTGGCGGCATTGGAAAAATGCAATGGCCATCGCTGCAACGCCGCACGGGAACTGGGAATGGAGCGCACCACCTTGTGGCGCAAGATGAAAAAGTACGGCATTCTTCGATAGGATGCCCGGTCATTTCCCAACCAGGCATGATCAGAAAAAAGGAAAGTTGGTGGGAAAATTTCCGGCGGAAAGACCCCCCTTAAACCTTATCGATAAACCAGGTTTCAACGGGATGACTTCAAGGACAACCCTGATGTCCAGCACCGAACAATTCTCAGCCTATTTTTTCTTTTCGTAAGATGGAGCCGTCATCTTATATCTTGCGGAACAACCATGACGGGGAGATGGCATTGCCTCATGACGGATTTGATGCAGTGACCGATACGGCTGTCAGACAGGAACCCCTTCCTAGCACCCATGACGATTACATCTGCATGATATTTTTTAGCCTGTAAAAGAATCTCTTCGACGATTTCACCGTCAGCGACAACTATTTCTTTGGTATGAGAGCCACCGAGAACATCGTCCATACCAGCGTCCATACAGAACCGGTCCAAAGCGTCCTTGATGAGTCTGGCAGATGATCTTTTGCCGATCAGAACTTCGCGGGCAGAATTGGCATTTTGCTCAATTATTTGGTTCCATTGTTTTTCACCTGTAAAATCTTTGAGGCGGGCGGTCAAATAATCTGGCATTTGTTCCAGAACATGTAGCAAAACCAAGTTAGCATTGAAACGGCCAGTTCAAATGCAAGCCTGCAGTTCTCCTCCAAGTTGGTTGCAAATAGAATGGTTCCAAACCTGTTAATTGGCATGATGATTCGTCCTTATTCTGTGCTCTTGAAATTATTTCCAATTTAAATCGCCTGAAAAAATATGGGCTGAAATTCAGATGTGTCGATAAAGAACTAACCTTTGGAACCTAAACGCAGTCCTCCATGGATAAAAAAGACTTCACCGCTCAAGGCTTCGTTCTTGTAAATATCCCCCACAAACATTGCCACTTCTTCCGGTTCCACCAGACGGCCAATGGGGACCTGAGCGACAATCTTTTCCAGGGCTTTCTGGTTCATGCCCTTTGCCATGGGCGTGTCAACGTAGCCTGGCGCTACTGCCACACAGCGGATCCGTTCAGCTATCCCCCGCCGGAAAAATTCAGCGGTGATGACCTTGGGCATGACGGACATGGCGGCTTTGGTTGAGGAATAATTGATCTGTCCGGCGGTTCCCAGAGATCCCGTGGAGGAAACCAGGCAGATCAAGCCCCGACAACCATGGTTAATCATGCGTTCGCTGCATTCGCGAACCGTCAGAAAAACGCCGCTCAGATTAATATCAATTACCTTCTGAAATTGATCCAATGACATTTTATTCGTAACTTTACCGGTCTCACGATCCGGCGAGACCAAAAGACCATCTGCGATGATACCGGCAAAAGGTGCCACCAGATTGATCTGTCCGAACTTCCGGATGGCAGTCTCCGCAAGAAGCGCACAGTCCTTTTCGCGAGTCACGTTGCATGGCACCGTGACCACATCGCCATCGAGTTCTTCAGCCGCCTGCTTGAGTGCCGATTCGTCCACATCACCGATTACCACTTTACCGCCCCGCTCCAACCAGTACCTGGCAAGAGTGAAACCGAGACCGCTGGCACCGCCGGTGATAACGGCGACAGAATCTTTAATCTTCAACATTTGCGGTCCCCTTCCTGTATAAGTGCGCGGCGCCGATAACCCAGGGTTCATTTAGCCTGTGGTGATCGGATGGATAGTGTCCGTCCAGAAATGAGGGATTTTTGGTCGAAATCAACCCGTCAGGGCGATTCTTCTTTTTCAAAAACTTCCCGCGAAGCATTGATCCCGTTAATGGCAGCTGGGAATCCTGCAAATACAGCCATTTGAAGAATTATTTCGACAATCTCCTCTTGCTTGCAGCCAACATTCAGTGCCCCTTTGATGTGGACCTTAAGCTGGGGCGTGGCGGTTCCCATGGCGGTCAATGCCGCAACGGTGGCAAGTTGACGTGACTTTAAATCGATATGGGGTCGAGATAAAACGTCCCCGTATGAAAACTTTATTATCCAGTCGGCCAAATCGGGGGCGAGATCCTTCAGGCCATCAATTACAGCCGCCCCTGACGAAGCGGTGATTTTTTTAAGGGTCTTCAATCCTGTTTCATATCGCTGTTCTGACATTTTTATTCCCCATGAGCAGTTCTTCCAATCCGTTCAAGCCGGACGAAAACCGAGCACCGTTGATTTACCGCCGTCCCTTTCCTGGTGGATATAATCGATCCGCATGGGCATCCCGACACGAATTAGTTCAGGACGTTTAGGATCCAGCCCCCGGATGCGGGCATCGACCCGGAGACCCTCGGCCAATTCGATCACCCCTGAGCAATAGGGATTTTTCCGGCCATATCCCTCCTGCTTCATCGCCGGCGGACCGACGGTGATACAGGTAAAGGCGGCCAGTTTTCCGGTCTCCGGCATCTCGACCCATTCCAGGTCCCGGCTGAAACAATGCGTACAGATCGGCTTCGGGGGCAGGTAGCGGTGACCGCACTTGCGACACCGGCAACCCATCAGTTTTTCTTCGGATAGAAATTGTCGGAAGGACATATCGCTGAAGGCCCGGTCATGTGACATGGCTATCTCCTTTCCAGAATCGTGAACGTACAGGTACCGCCGGTACCGCCCAGGTTGTGTGCCGCTCCCACCCGCAGGTTCTCTTTGGGAACCTGGCGATCCCCTGCCTTGCCCCGGAGCTGGGTCCAGACCTCATAGAGTTGAGAGACGCCCGTGGCACCCACCGGATGGCCCTTGCACTTGAGTCCCCCTGAGGTGTTGATCGGAACGGGACCGTTCAGGGCCGTAGCCCCTTCCGCAATCGCCCTGAATCCCTTGCCGGGTTCAAAAAAACCCAGGTCTTCGACATGAACCAGCTCTGCCATGGAAAAGCAGTCGTGAACCTCTGCAAACTGTATGGATTCGGGCCCCAGTCCGGCCATCCCATAAGCCTCCCGGGCGGCGTATCGCGTCGCCTCGAAGGACGTCAGCGAATCACTGGCATGAAGCCCGCGTCCGCTGCCCTGGCCGATACCGGCCACGTAGATTGGATCGTCGGTAAAATTGCTGACAATGTCTTCGGCGACCAGAAGCATGCAGCTCGCGCCATCACTGATGGGGCAGCAGTCGTACAGGTGCATTGGCCAGGCCACCGCAGGGTTGACCGACGGATCGGATAGAAATGCCTTTTCATCGCTCCAGTCCGGCACAGGGAGGCCTTTGCGGGTCATACTCTTTTTGCGCATCTCCATAATTTCACGAATTGTGAAGGGAAACTGGGCCTTGGGATTGAGCGGTGCGTTATTGTGACTCTTGATGGTGATGTTCATTAGGTCTTCACGACTGGCGCCGTATTTGGCAAAATAGGCGGTTGCCAGGGCACCAAAAACACCCGGAAAGGTAAACCCGACCTCACCTTCGTAGGGAACCGTGGCCAGGGCGAGCCCCTCGGCCACCTCTTCGGTGGTCCGTTTGGACATATCTTCCACGCCGCCGACCAGAACGATGTCGTAAAAGCCGGAGGCAATGGCAAAGACCCCCTCACGAAATGCCAGTGCGCTGGATGCGCAGGCCCCTTCGGTCCGGGTGGCGGGCTTGGGTGTCAGACCAATCAGATCCGAGACAATGGGTCCCCAGTGTGACTGGTGGACAAAATAATCATTGGAAAAATTTCCCACGTAAAGTGCATCGATATCATTTGGATCGGCACCCTTGTCTATTGACGCAAGCATTTCGCTGAAGGCCTCGGCAAACAAGTCTTTTGAATTCTTATCTCCAAACATACCAAACTTGGACATGCCGGCACCTGCAATGGCAACACCTCTGGCAAGTTTTCTTTTTTTGAGCATTTCAAACCTCCCGGGTCCTAAATGAGATTACCGCTGGACCAGTTCCATGTATACCCCGTTAAATTCCTCTGATTTATAAAACGCGACCTGCGACCCTCGGGAGCCGGGAATGATCCGATCCCAGAGAAAGGATACCCCCCGGCCACGCATGGTATCGAAAATTGAGGCCAAATCCTCTACGGCGAATGCGATGTGGTGGATTCCTTCACCGTGGTTACGCAGAAAATCTGCAGCCAGTCCGGTGGTTGCCGAAGTATGGACCAGTTCGATATTGGTATCCCCAACAGGTAAAAAGGCCACCCGCAGCAACGCACCCTCCACCTTGACTTCTTCGACCTCCTTGATGTGGAGCCCAAGCAGGGTCTGATATCTGGCCATGCTGGCTTCCAGGTCCTCGACGACAATGCCGATATGATCGATTGATGTGACCATGGTATCGCCAACCTTCTCCTTCAGTGATTCGATGACATCCATCGAAAATCTCCCTTGTTCCATTGAACCCGGTTTTCGCCAAGTGATGGTTTGCAGCCCACCACCACCCTGGCTTAAAGAACGGTTTTCCTATTTGAAAATTTCAGTCCACCTTCAGCACGATCTTACCGACTTGTCGGTTGGACCGCATGTAATCCTGCAATTCGACTGCTTTTTCCAAAGGGAACACCTTGTCTACCACATGCTTCAGCCGGCCGTCTGCGAGGCCCGGTAGGAGGTCGTCTATGACGCCTCGGACAATAGCGGTTTTTTCCTCCAGCGTCACCGAAGCGGCTTTAACTTTAACCAGCAGGTCGTGGGGGCCGATGTCCGGGAGCGGAACCTCCAGCCAGGCGAGTTTTCCCGCATCACCTTGGGTTTCAATTACCATCGCCTTCATGTCAAAACACCATATTCCTTGGATCCATGGGTTTTATTCTTCTTGAACGATTTCGTGCATCTTCTCAGCCCCGGAAAAGTTACCCGTATATAAATGCCGGCAGCCAGAGAACCAGTTGGGGAAACAGAATTATTGCCAACAGGCTGATAAGCTGAAGGATGATAAACGGAACAACGCCCTTGTATATGTGGCCCAGACTGATACCGGGGGGTGCAATTCCCTTCAGATAAAACAGGGCGAAACCGACCGGTGGCGTCAAAAACGATGTCTGCAGGGTGACAGCGACCAGTATGATGAACCAGACAATTTCCGGCCGGCTTACTGCCCCGTAGCCGCTGACGGCAATATCCAGGCTCGCCGCCACGGGCGCAACCAGTGGAAGAACGATCAACGTGATTTCGATCCAGTCCAGGAAAAAACCGAGCAGAAAGACAATAAACAGAATAAAGGCAATAATCCCGTAATTTCCGAACGGAAGGCTCATCAACAGTCTTTCGACCAGTTCGTCACCGCCAAGGCCCCGCAACACCAGCGCGAAACAGGTCGCATCGATCAGAATCCCGAAGATGTAGGCGGTGGTGTTATAGGTCGAAAAAAGGACCTCCCTTTTCTTGATATGTTGGTCATGACACGGCTACACTTTTCGATCGCTGTCCTGCCAATAGGTTTCCCGAAGCTCGCGCTTCAGGATTTTTCCGTAGTTGCTCTTGGGAAGCTCGTCTACAAAATCGACCGATTTGGGTTTTTTGTAGCTGGCGATGTTGTCTCGGCAAAAGTCGATCAATTCCTGCTCGGAGGCTGTCTTTCCCGGGTTCAGAGCGATCACGGCCTTGATCGCCTCTCCCCACTTGGCATCCGGCACACCGATTACCGAAACCTCACGGACAGCCGGATGCCGTACCAGGACTTCCTCTATTTCCCGGGGATAGATGTTTTCGCCCCCGCTGATAATCATGTCCTTGGAGCGGTCCATAATGAACAGGTAGCCGTTATCATCCAGGTAGCCGACGTCCCCGGTATGCAGCCATCCGTTTTTGATGGTAGCGGCAGAGATTTCCGGATTTTTCCAGTATCCTTTCATCACGAGGTCGGACCGGGTCACAATTTCTCCGATCCGGCCGGGCGGGAGTTCGTTGTCTTCGGTATCGAAAATCCTGACCTCTACATCAGTTCGGGCAAATCCGGCCGATCCGAGGCGGCTGATTTCCTCCGGGCTGCCATCTGTCTTGTGTGCCCAGTGGGGCAGGTAGGAGATGGTCATGGGGGATTCGCCCTGCCCGAAGAGTTGCACCAGGCATGGCCCCAGTTTATCGATGGCCTTCTTGAGGTCTTCCACCAGCATCGGGGCGCCACCGTAATTGAGGGACCGCAAAGAACTCAGGTCGTATCGGTCCACGGCCGGATGATCGACAAGCATCTTGATCATGGTGGGTGCGGTAAACATATTGGTGACCCGGTATTTCTCAATGGTTTGAAATACCAGCTCGGGCTCGAAGGATTTGGAAGGCAAAATGACACTTGTGGCCCCTTTTCCGATGTTTGGCAGACCATAGAGCCCGCTGCCATGGGAAAGGGGAGCCGCATGGAGGATGACATCGTCAGGAGTGAATCCCGGTGCGATGTCGGCATAAAAACTCATGCTCATCGCCAGCAGGTTGCGGTGGGTCAGCATGGCGCCCTTGGGCATGCCGGTGGTCCCGGAGGTGTAAAAAAGCCAGGCCAGGTCATCGGGAGAAACATCCACATCGGTGAATTCGTCGTCCGCCTCATCCAGCAGGGTTTCGTACTCGTGAAGCTCGCCGGCGGCGCCGTCCAGGGTGATCAGATGACGGGCACCGGGGATCCGGTCCCGTACCGCCATAATGGCGTCATTGAATTCGGATGAAAGGATTACTGCCCTCGACTCAGAGTGATCGATGATGAAAGCAAACTCTTTGGGATGGAGCCTGAAGTTGATCGGCACCGCGCCCAGACCGCTCTTGAAACAGGCAAACAGGGATTCGTAGGTCTGGGGGTAGTTGTATTGGAGAATCACAACGTTTTCACCCTGTTTGAGGCCTAACCGCTGCAACGCACTGGCCAGCCGATTGACACGGTCGGCAAATTGAGCATATGAAATCTGTCGATCTCCGTGGATGAATGCCGGCTTATCCGGGAAAAGGCGTGCGGTTTTGGTCAGTAACATGCTGAGGTTCATTTATCTACTCCTTGTGATCTTGGAGGGCTGCCGGGAGCGGTTCAGGCCGTAACCCACCCCCCGTCCACGTTGAGCACCTGCCCGGTGATGTAACTGGAGGCGTCGGATGCGAGAAATACGATGGATTCGGCCATCTCTGCCGGTGTTCCCATTCTCGGTATCGGCAACATGGACACGTTGTAATCGAACCCCTTGGTCATCTCCGTTTCGCATGCACCAGGTGCGATGCTGTTGACAAATATGCCGTCTTTGGCCACATCCTTGGCGATCCAGCGTGTCAGCGTGATCACGCCGCCCTTTGCCGCCGCGTAGGCCGGGCCTGAGCGACCGCGGGTCATTTCCGGAGATTCGTTCAGTTTGGAGACCGCCCCGCCTATAATTCCGGATATGGAGCTGACGTTGACGATTTTGCCGTATCCGCGCTCGCGCATGTGGGGGTATATGGCCTGAATGCAGAAAAAGGTGCCTTTCATGACAACGCCGACCACCCGGTCCCAAGTGGCTTCGGACGTTTCCAGAAGGCTGTCGCGGTGCACCACCCCGGCATTGTTGACCAGAATGTCGATATGCCCGAACGCGTCGATGGCCTTGTCAACCATTTTCTGGACGTCACGCTGAACCGCGACATTGGCCTCCACGGCGATCGCTTTCCGACCCAGGGCTTCCACCTGTCCGACCGTCTCAGAAACATCAATGAGGTCCGCGATGACGATATTGGCGCCTTCCCGGGCCAGGGCAAGGGCTGCGGCCGCGCCGATTCCCCGCGCCCCGCCGGTGACAATGGCATTTTTGCCGGCCAAATCCGTTGAATTCCTGTTCATTTCTTCCTCCACATCGGGTTTTCCTTTTGGTATCGGCCTCCTGAAACCAAGGCGTATATTGCGGCGTTAGCGCATCGTCATGGGAAGCCAGTAGCTTAAAGATGGAATGCTGAAGAGAACCAGAGCTGCCACCAGCTCGAAAAAAACGAACCACAGGCACCCCTTGAATATGTCCGCCAGGGGAACATCCCTGACCACCCCGGCAAGAACGTATACATTCAAACCCACCGGAGGGCTGATCAGGCCTACCTCGCACAACTTCGTGGAAAGGATACCGAACCACAAGGCGCTGAACCCCATCTGGTCAACGACGACCGGAAACATGATCGGCAAGGTCACCAAGAGAAGAGAAAATGAGTCAAGAAGCATCCCCAGCGGGATGTAGAGCAGTAAAAAAAGGCCCACGACCATCAAAGGCGGGACCGGAAGCGTCGCTACCCAGGCCGATACCATCTGGGGGACCTGGGCGAGGGTCAGGAAGAAACTGTACAGCCCGGCCCCGACGATGACGATAAACACCATGCAGGACGTCCGCAGAGTCGATATGAAGCACTCTTTGAGGGCATCCCAGAAGGTTTCTTCCAGCTGTTTGCGCCGGACGATCATGGCCATGAAGGAAACAAAAGCACCGACCGCAGCAGCTTCGGTAGGGGTAAACCATCCGATATAAATTCCCCCGACCACGATCAGGAACAGCAGAAAAGCTCCTAAACCGTGCTTCAGGCAGCGAAATCGCTCGCCCCAGGACACCGAGACGGGTTTGGGGGCCAGTGTGGGTTCGATCCGGCTCAGCATGGTCAATCCGAGAATGTAGATCAAAACTGAAATGAACCCCGGGATGACCCCTGCAATCAGCATGGATCCGACAGAGGTATCCGTGATCACGCCATAAAAGACCAGAATAACGCTGGGGGGGATAAGAATACCCAGGACGCCGCCGGCAGCAACGATGCCGCACGCCAGTTTGGGGTCGTATCCCTGCTCCCGCATCTCCGGAACCGCCACCGCGCCCATCGTTGCGGCGGTAGCGACACTTGAGCCCGAACAGGCGGCAAAGCCTGCGCTGCCGACGATCGTGGCCACGCCCAGGCCGGCTGGAAATCGGGAAAACCAGGCTCTCCCGATGAGATAAACATCTTTGCCGATACCGGCCTTAAAGGCGAAATGACCCATGATAACAAAAAGTGGTACGACCACGAGCAGATAACTTGCGCTCTGCACATAGGGGAACACTTTGAGTTGAATCAGGGCCATGTCCATTCCGGAAATTGCGGCACAACCGAGAAAACCGGCGACCCCCAGAGAAGCGAAAACCGGAATCCCCAAGGCCAGCAGGAGTAAAACTAACGGGATACTGACCAATACCGCCAACAATGGATCCATCATCGATTACCTTCCGTGATATTCTATAGACGAAAAGGGGTGACAACGGCATAGACATCAGCCCATTCGTTTGGGCAGGCGACCACGCAGAAACTCGATGTCCTTCCAGATGTCAAAAATAAGTTGTATGTTCATCATCCAGCACCCGATCGGCACCAGCGCCTTGGCCCACCATATCGGCATCTGAACCGATCCCCATCGAAATTCCCGGATCTGGAAAGACTCCCACGCGCCGATGGCGCTCTGGTAGGCGAGGATGAAAAGAAATATGAAGGTCACCACCCAGGCAAGGATGTTGAATTTGGTTTCGGTTCTGTCCGAAACGCGCATCAGGAAGGCCATCACCCGAATGTGCCCTCTTTCGATCTGGGTCCAGGCCATTCCCATGTAAACGCAAATGACCAGAAGGACTTCATTGAGTTCAAAGACCCCTGGAATCGGGTTGTTGAGCAGGTAGCGGGCGGTTGCGTCCATCGTGGTGCTCAGAATCATCAGAGCGATGGTCACCGCAGCCACTACGGCTGTATACGTGCAAAAGACCCTGTACCGGTCGGCGAGCCTTTCCACGAGAATCCTTTTGCGCGGTCTTTCCATGGCAACACTTTCTTTGCTTGGGAGGGAGTAGCAATGGGGCGTGGGGTCCCTGGGACGCCCGGGTTCAGGCGTCCCGGGAAAACCGTGCCCCCAAACGCCGTTACATGTACTTCTGCTTGTATGTCTCCCAGGGGTTTTTGAGTTTGCCGGGCTCGTATTTCTGAATCAGGGCGTCGACTTTTTTCTGGAAGGCGGCGCCGTCGAAGTTGTTGGCCTTGGCAATTTTCTCGACCCATTCGTTAATCTGAAGAGGCTGGACCATATTTGTCGCCTTCTTGATTTCCGAATCTGACCATGTTGAGAACTTCGCACCGGCCGCAACCATCTTGTCTACGCTCTCTTCGGTCAATTTTGTGTAGAGTTCCAGGAAACGCCAGTTATAAAGGTCGGCGATAGTCTGGTTAACAACCTCTTTGAGATCATCGGGCAGGGACCGCCACAATTTCCGGTTCATGACGACGGTGGTGGGGGCATGTGCGCCAGCCCCAGATTCCACGATGTAGGGAGCCTGCTCGTGAAGTTTCATTTTCTCGGCAGTGATGAAAGCAAAGGCAAACGCGCCATCCAGAATCCCCCGCTCCAGGGAAGTGTAGACCTCACCGGCAACGATGGGCATTCCCTGTCCGCCCAGGCGGTTTACCGTATCCGCACCGATGCCGTATCCGCGCACTTTTCTCCCTTCGAGGGCGGCCACGTCAGGCAGCGGCTCTTTCATGATGAAGGGGCAGTAACTCCAGTTGGTGAAATAGAGCACCTTTGCGCGGTTCCTGTCCTCCCATTCCCTGCGGAGTTCCGGGGTGGCGTTGTACATGTCGCGACAGACGTAAAGCAAACTGTCGGCGTGGTCGCAACCGCGGTAATACCATTCCAGCCCGCGGCTTAAGGGAACTGCAGATGGATAATAGCCATAGCTGATCAGCGATATCTCCGACAGGCCATCCCGGATGGCAGGCAGGTGCTGCCCGACCTTATGCAGGGACCCCGACCAGAACTTTTTGATCTGGATCCGTCCGTCGCTCCGCTTGGCGAGTTCGTCAAGAAACCAGTTGTCAAGCTGGGCCGTTTCGGCGGTGGCGCCGATATAACAGTCGTACTTCATGGTGTAGACGCCCTTCTTGGCGGCATTGGCCAGCCGCACCCCTGGAGCCATTGTCAGGCCGGCCCCTACGGCGGCTCCCCCAAGAACGACGTCCTTCAGAAATCGGCGGCGTGAAATCCCTCTTCTTTGTTTTTCTCTGTCCATTTGTACTCCTCCTTGTGCGTTACTGAAAGATTATGGGTTTCAGCACCCGCCTGCAAAATCGGTCCGCAGCGGGGCGTTTGGCTTCCCAAGACGGTAGGCATACCTGTCGGCGTCTTTCGGATGGGGCTGATGCGGGGAGACCGCCCAGCCCTGTTATTTGGCAGGCAATGGGCCGATGAGGCAATTTTGGAAATAGAAGAGGCAAATGTTTATCTTTGTAAATGGAGTTTCAATTGGGCGAGAGATAACAGTGGAAGGAAAAGATGTAAATGCCCTGAACGGGTGAAACATCGTCACCCTAACGGGTGAGAAAAAAGGGAAGGGTGCATTGACTAACGGGACAGGTGAACGAGCTTTCCCTGGATGGCGGCCCGGGCGGCCTGGGAGCGGTTGTTGACACCCAGTTTCTGGTAGATGTTTCTCAGGTGTGTCTTTACCGTATCTGGCGACAAATGGACGGCGTGGGCAATATCCTTGTTGGACCTGCCGTCCACGATGTGGGTCAGGATCTCAAGCTCCCTCTGGGAAAGAACCGGCCGGGCAACCTGGGTTTCTTTGGATGTTGAAGACTGCTTGATGCTATGGAACAATTTGTGAGTCACGGTCGGATCGATGAACGCACGGTCCCGAAGCACACCGCGGATAATCTTGAACAGGTCCCCCTTTTTAACGTCCTTGAGCACATAGCCGTCAGCACCGGCCCGTATCGACTCCATGACGTATTCTTCATCGTCGTAATTGGTCAGCAGGATGACTTTGGTCTGGGGCCATTTTTCTTTTACCAGTCGCGTTGCTTCAATCCCGTCGATGCCGGGCATTTTGAGATCCATGAGGACCACATCGGGAAGCGCCGCCTCGATCTTCTCGAGGCAATCCATGCTGGACCGCGCTTCGGCCACGACGTCGACGTCCTCCTGAAGATCAAGCAGTGCCTTTATGCCCTCGCGTACAATTGCGTGGTCATCGACGACCATTACACGTATGCGTTCAGCCATTTATATCTCCATCCAAAGGAATTTTCACTATGATCGTGCACCCTTCTCCGGGGTTAGAGACGACTTGAAATGCTCCTCCCAGATCCTCCGCCCGCTCCCGCATCGTCAATAAGCCCAGGCCCGGCCTTTTTTGTTGACGGTTTCTTTTTTGCGGATCGAAGCCGTTGCCGTTGTCCCGGACTGTCATCAGCAGCCAATTATTTTCTTCGGAACGCAGAGACAATTCGACGGTTGTAGGCATGGCGTGCCGGCGTGCGTTGTGCAGTGCTTCCTGAAGGATGCGAAAAAGTGCGATCCCCTTGTCCGGATCGATCGGCAAATCATCAGGGTGAGAAAAGTGCACGTCTATGGCAAACTCTTTTCCAAAATCGCCTATGAGTTTTCTGAAAGCGGCAACGATCCCAATGTCATCCAGAACATGGGGACGCAGATTTCCGATAATCTGACGGGATTGACGCAACGCATCGTTGATGGTTTCTGTCAGGTTTTCAAGTTCTTTGTGTAGACGATCGATATCCTGCCCTGCAATCTCCATACAATAGAGCGCCTTGTAGCCGATTCCGGTTAACGCCTGGGTCAGAACATCATGAATGTCGGCTGCAATCTTCTTCCTTTCCTCCTCTTGGACGGAAATCAGCCGAGCGGTGAGATTTCTGAGGTCCTCCTTTTTTTCGGCGATCTCTGAAAGGATCCGGCAGTTGGTAGAAACGGCGCCGGTAAAATAGGCCAACTGACGAAAAAGATTCCTGTCAAACTTTGAAAACCGGAAGACGCGCCCCTGATCATGAACACAGAGGACGCCTGTGAGCCTGTTCTTGCCATCCATGACTGGCGATGCCACAAACCGGAATTGATCTGTATCCATCGAATTCGAAAGGGGATGCAATGTATCGCAATTGTCCAGCCCCACCGGCACCAACGACTGGGCAATGCTCTTCAGGAGCTTTTCCATATCCCGCTGGGCGACTTGCAGGCCGATCATCCGTTCAATCTGGCACCCCTTTCCTTTGAGACGATCTCCACATGTCAAAAGAAACGTTCCATTCAGCCCGAACACGTCAAAAACACCCTGGGTTGTCCGTGCCCAGATATCTTCTTCTTCAAAAACCGACACGACCCCTGCTGCATATCGCTGAAGCGTCTGAAGCTGCTCCCTGTGGCGCGTGATAATCTCATCACGCGTTTCCAGAAAGGACAGCGATAGAAAATAAAATGAGCCGTCTAACAGTTTGTTTAAGGCATAGATATCGTCATTACTGAGACGGTCGGCAGCGTTTTGTCTGGCGTTGTTGTAGCCTTTGCCGGTCAGCCAAAGGGCATCCTTGAATGCCACCGTGAATCCATACACGTCATTGAGGTGGTAGCCTTCCATGGCCCGGATGTACCCGATACGCTTTTGATCGTTGAGAAAGGTGTCAACATTTCCTGAAAGTGCCGCTTCAAATGAATCCAGGTAGACGTGAACCCGTTCCTGCCCCTTGGTATCATTCAGGATAAATTCTCTATACACGGTCGGGGGACCCGACTGGAGAAATTGCTGCAGATAATCAAGAATTAGGTCTTTATGGCATTTAAAGAAATCAAGCCGCTTTGAGGCGTCGCCTTTTGAAAGAAAATTGCGGAAGGACGTGTGATCAAGCATGGTTCAGCAATCCAGCACGGGGCCGGGACCAAACCCGTTTTTCAAGTCGTACATCACTGGCTTCTCCAGAGCGGCTGTTCGGCGAGGCATTACAGAGCCCCCCATACGGGTATTCACCAAAGGGGATTCTTGGCAGATCGCCGCTGCCCTGTCAACCAATCCTGACTTTTCAGGGCCAACTGTTTTTAGAAAAACCGAAAGGTTGACCGCATCATGGAATGGCCGCGCTATTGTCCTGACCAGCGGGTTTTGAGTATGCGGAGTCACCTGTAAATCAGGCGCAGGAAAGCACTGATCCCGCCATCGCACAGGATCCCGGGCATGAAAGTATTTCCATCTGGATACTGCCCGTCACCCCGTGGCAGACAAGACCGGGGCAGGCGCCGCCATCCGGAGGGTCAGCACCGGTCCATTCATTTTCCGCATAAACGCCGCTACGGCTCGATACGGGTTCCCAGCACCTCCAGGAACCGGGCCAGCCACCGGGGATGGGCCGGCCAGGCCGGCGCGGTGACCAGGTTGCCGTCCACGTGGGCCTGATCCACGGCAATGTCCACGAAGGTACCGCCGGCAGTACCGACATCCGGACCCACGGCCGGATAGGCCGAGCAGGCTTTCCCCTGGAGGACACCGGCGGCGGCCAGTACCTGGGCACCGTGGCAGACGGCGGCGATGGGTTTGTCCTCCCGGGAGAAATGGCGGACCATGTCGAGAACCCTGGGGTTGAGCCGGATGTATTCCGGCGCCCGGCCGCCGGGAATCACCAGGGCATCGTAATCCTCGGCCTTGATCTCGTCGAAGGTGGCGTTGAGGCCGAAATTGTGGCCCGGCTTTTCGCTGTAGGTCTGGTCCCCTTCAAAGTCGTGGATCGCGGTGCGCACCGTCTCTCCCGCCTTCTTCTCCGGACACGCCGCATGAACCGTGTGGCCGACCATGGACAGCGCCTGGAACGGCACCATGGCCTCGTAGTCTTCAACGAAATCACCCACCAGCATGAGAATTTTTTTGCCTGCCATTATTTCCTCCTTTGGTTGGTTAGCTGCGCTGGGACCGGTATTCCGCGATCATCGGCCTCCAGCCGCAACCATGGTGTCTGAAGCCATTTCGCCGGGGCTCGGATGCAGTGGAAACGTCGGGTATCGGCCAAAAAAAGAATCGGCGTACGGATATCAGCAGCAGTCCGTCATCGACGCTCAGGTCCGGTTGACCTCCACGGTCACGTGCACCAGCTTGAGGTCTTCGGGAATCAGGTGCTTGTAGTATGCCGGCGGCCTGGGTTCTCCCGTGGCCACCGATACGATGGCGGCGTAAATATCGGGCCCGACGGCCCACAAGTGAAGGTCAACGACCTGATTATCGCCGTTTTTTTCGATACCGTCCATGACTTTTTGCCGGATGCCGGCCGGCGCCTGATGATCCAGCAGCACATGGCTGGTTCCCACCAGCAGGCTGACGGACCAGCGAGACACCATGATGGCGCCGACGATCCCCATCAGCGGGTCCATCCAGACCAGGCCGAAATATTTGGCGGCCAGCAGGGCGAAAATGGCCAGAAACGAGGTGAGCGCATCGGCCAGGACATGCAGGTAGGCGGACCGCAGGTTGTGGTCATGGTGGTGGTGATGATGCCCGTGATCATGATGGCCGTGGTCATGGCCGTGGCGGGCGTCGTCCCGCTGACTCAGGATGAGCATGGACAGGCCGTTGACCACCAGGCCGATGACGGCCACCACGATGGCCTGGTTGAAGGCGATCGGCACCGGGTTGACCAGCCGGAGCACGCTTTCCACCGCCATCATCACCGCAAACACCGCCAGCAGCACCGCACCGGAAAATCCGCCCAGGGCGTTGACCTTGCCGGTGCCGAAACTGAACCGGGCGTCATGGGCGTGGCGGCGGGCGTATACGTATGCAAAGGCGTTGATGGAAAGGGCCGCCGCATGGGAGGCCATGTGCAGGCCGTCGGCCAGCAGGGCCATGGAGCCGAAGAGGATCCCGGTGGCAATCTCCACCACCATCATGGCGGCGGTAACGGCAATCACGATGAGGGTGCGGCTCTCCCCCGGCCGTTTACGCTCCTGTCCGAAGCTGTGGCTGTGGTTCAGATCGGTTGCATTGCGACGTGTCATCGGCGGTGATTGTCTCCCCTGGATGGATCGTCCGGAACCGCGGATAACCGGCAACCATCACCCATCCCATGCACCCGCGGCCCGATACGGTTTGAAGCAATCATAACCATCCGGCAACCGTTTGGCCAGCGCTAAAAGCGGGCCTGCCGGACTTGGTCCGGCCGGTCGGCAAATGGAACGCCGAACCCCATGCCGGACCTTTCCCTTGACAGGCAAATGCGAATGGTCCTAATGTCTCCTTTACCGCGCGCTTACCCACAGGAAAGAATCCAATACCGATGCTTCGCCGCGACCACCGACACCACCATCCTTCCGGCCGCGTCCTGTCCCGGCCCTCTGCAGCCCTTCAGCGGTCCCGCAGCCGCTGGCGTCAAAAAGCCCTGGCCCTGAAGGATGCCATGGTACGGGTCGATACCATTTTCGAGAACACGGGTACGGCAACCATTCTCATCGAAGAGGATTTCACCATCTCGGCCATCAATGACGGGTTCGCCCGGCTCATGGGGATGGGCCCTGCGGAGATCGAAGGCCGGATCAAGTGGCCCGCGCTGATCCACGCCGACGACCTGGAGCGCATGAGACGCTACCACGTCAACCGGCGGACCAATCCGGAGGACGCCCCGAAAAACTACGAATTCAGGCTCCTGTCCAGAACGATGGGCACCCGTGAAGTGGCCATCACCATCGACATGGTGCCCGGCACCTCCCAGAGCGTTGCCTCGCTCATGGATGTCACCGACACCCGCCGGCTGGAACGGGAAGTCATTGCCGTGGGGGAACGCGAGCGTCGCCGCATCGGCCGGGATCTGCACGACGACCTGGGGTCCCATCTCAGCGGCGTGGAACTGTTGAGCAAGGTGCTCCAGAAAAAAGTCGCCCGCTGTTCACCCGAGGCGTCCCGGGACATGGAAACCATCCGCACCCTGATCACCGACGCCATCGAAAAAACCCGCCGGCTCTCCCTGGGACTCTATCCGGTGCACATCGTGGAGCACGGCCTCGAAGCGGCCATGGAAGCGCTGGCCGCCGAAATCGAAGACATCTTCGGTCTCACCCCGGACCTGGCTTTCGATCCGGCGGTGGAACGGCTGGACAACACCGCCGCCACCCATCTTTACTATATCGCCCGGGAAGCCGTCTTCAACGCCGCCCGGCACGGCCGCCCGACCACACTCGGCATCGCCGTCGAAGCCGGCAAGGGTCGCTTTTCGGTCCGTATCCGGGATAACGGCCGCTGGCGCGACGACCGCCGGACACCGGGCGAGCAGGAGGGAATGGGCCTGCACACCATGGCCTACCGGGCCCGGGCCATGGGGGCCACCCTGTCCATCGACAACGACGGCGGGGGCACATGCGTACGGCTTTCCGGCGCCCTGCCCGCCGGCACCGGCCTCCACGGGAACGGGAGAGGTGCCATGTGACGCCGCCGGCGGATACGCGCATTCTGATCGTGGACGACCACCCCATCTTCCGCATGGGCATGGAGGCCCTGATCAATCAGGAGGCCGGCCTGATGGTCTGCGCCGTGGCCGAAAACCTGTCCATGGCCAGGGCGGCAATGGCCGACTCCGCGCCGGACATGGTGATCGTGGACATCTCCCTGGGCAACGGCAACGGCCTGGACCTGGTCCGGGAAATTGCCGGCAACCGGCATCCCCTGCCGGTCCTGGTGCTGTCCCTGCACGACGAGTCGGTGTGGGCCGAACGGGCCATCCGGGCCGGCGCCCGGGGCTACATCATGAAAAAGGCGGCGTCGGAATCGGTGATCCAGGCCATCCGCACCATTCTCCAGGGCCATATCCATCTGAGCGACACGGCGGCCACCCACCTGCTGGGACGATTCCGCAAGGGCCCCGAAGCGGCCGATGCCCCGCCGGAAAACGCCCTCACGGACCGGGAACTGGAAGTCTTCCGCCTCATGGGATCCGGCCTGTCCACCCGCGACATCGCCACGCGGCTGGGGCTGAGCATCAAGACCATCGGCTCCTACCGGGACCGCATCAAAACGAAGCTGAGCGTCGCCACCACCGCGGACCTGGTCCGGCGGGCGGTGCTGTGGATGGAAAAAGCGCATTTCCAGAAGCCGGCCCCCCGGGTGTAGGCAGATCACCTACACCCCGATCATCCCTCTGCCGCGATAAAAAACCGGCGGCAACCGATTTATCAGCGTCGGCGTTGATTGTATACTGCCCGAGAATGGACGATTTTCCAATACCCTCGATGCGTTCACTTAAAAAGGAGGCATGCCATGACCGTCAAACTGATTCCCCAAACCCCGTCAGCCTACGACTATCCCCTGCTGATCAAAAACATCCTGCCGACCCCCCTGACCTATTTCCCGGACCGGGAGATCGTCTACCGGGACAAGATGTCGTACACCTACGTCGAACTGAACCGGCGGGTCCAGCGCCTGGCGAACACCCTGGAAGGGCTGGGGGTGAAGCAGGGGGACACCGTGGCGGTCATGGACTGGGACAGCCACCGCTACCTGGAGTGCTTTTTCGCAGTGCCCATGATGGGAGCGGTGCTGCACACCATCAACATCCGCCTGTCGCCGGAGCAGCTGATCTATACGATCAACCACGCCGAAGACGACGTCATTCTGGTCAATGCCGACTTCCTGCCCCTGCTGGCCGCGGTCAAAGACCAGATGAAAACCGTCAGGAAGATCGTTCTGCTCACCGACGGCGAAGCGGACCCGGACACCCCGGTGAACATTGAGGGTGAGTACGAGCGTCTGCTGGCCGGGGCCGCACCCGACTACGACTTTCCCGATTTCGACGAAAACGCCATGGCCACGACATTCTACACCACCGGTACCACGGGCCTGCCCAAGGGCGTCTACTTCAGCCACCGCCAGATCATGCTGCACACCTACGGGCTCATGTCCGGACTGTGCGCCTACGAGTCCCAGGCGGCCGTCAATTCCGGGGATGTCTACATGCCCATGACCCCCATGTTTCACGTGCACGCCTGGGGGATGCCCTACCTGTTCACCATGATGGGCAACAAGCAGGTCTACCCGGGAAAATACGAACCGGAAATGCTGCTCAAGCTGATCGTCTCGCAAAACGTCACCTTCTCCCACTGCGTGCCCACGATCATCCATATGCTGGTCTCCAGCCCGGTCATCAAGGACCTGGACCTGTCGCGCTGGAAGGTGGTCATCGGCGGCAGCGCCCTGTCCCGGGGGTTGTGCAAGGCCGGCCTGGAAAACGGCATCAACCTCTACACCGCCTATGGCATGAGCGAAACCTGTCCCCTGCTCACCGTGGCCAACCTCAAACCGCACATGATGGAATGGGATGCGGAGCGGCAGGTGGAAATGCGCTGCCGCACCGGTCTGCCGGTGCCCAACGTCATGCTGGAAGTGGTCGACACCGACGGCAAACCGCTGCCCCACGACGGCAAAACCGCCGGCGAGGTGGTGGTGCGCTCGCCCTGGCTGACCCAGGGATACATTCAGGATCCGGAAAAAAGCGAGGAATTGTGGGCCAACGGCTGGCTGCACACCGGGGATATCGGCTTCATCGACCAGGAAGGCTACCTGCAGATCACCGACCGGGTCAAGGATGTGATCAAGACCGGCGGCGAATGGATCTCATCCCTGGCGCTGGAGGATATCATCAGCCGCCACCCGGCCGTGAGCGAAGCCGCGGTGATCGGCGTGCCCGACCCCAAATGGGGTGAGCGGCCCATGGCCCTGGTGGTGCTCAAACCGGGGGAGGAGAAGGCCGCCACCCCCGATGATCTCAAAGCGTTTTTCGCCCGGTTTGCCGAAGACGGGGTCATTCCCAGATACGGCGTGCCGGACCGGGTCCAGATCGTCGACACGATCGCCAAGACCAGCGTGGGCAAGATCAATAAGAAGCAGTTGCGGGTGGATTTTAAATAGTCCCCGTCCCTAAATGGCATCTTTCGGCCCAGGCCTGTGGTTGATAATCCGGGAAAAAATTTCAATAACCAAAAAGGCCGGATCCCGTAAAATGGGGCCCGGCCTTTTTCCCCGGCGCGCCGGGGCAGAGCTATCGTCGTGAACGGCGGTTTTATTCCAGATGGGTAATGATGGATTCGGTGAGTGAATCATCATCCTTTTTGAAAAAGGGGATCAGTTCGGCGGCCACGTCTTTGAGCGACTTGATCTTCTTTTCCTTCATCACGGCCTGGATGGTTTCCACGCCTTCTTCGATCAGTCGCAGGCCTTCGGCAATCTTGATGACATCCTGTTTTTCCATGATTGACTCCTCCATTTTTAAATGGCAGTTGGCCCAGACCGTATCCAGATAGGGTCAGTCTAAACACTTTGCACCGGAGTGACAAGCTATTTCTAAAGTTCGATGCGGTTGCGTCCGGCTGCCTTGGCCGCAAGCAGTTTGTCATCGGCCCGGTGGATGAGGGCCTTGACATCGGCCTCCACCTCGCGCCCCACGTGGCCGTGGGCGATGCCGATGCTGACCGTGACGGTGGCCCGCTCGGCGGGCATGTTCTCGATGGCCCGCCGGACCTTTTCTCCCACCTCCCCCAGTGACACCGGTTCGACGCTGGACAAAAAGACCAGGAATTCCTCTCCGCCGTAGCGCCCCAGGACATCCGACGCACGGATGCTCTCGCGGATGCAGGCCGCCACCCGGCGCAGCATGTCATCGCCGAACTGGTGGCCGTAATTGTCGTTGATGCGCTTGAAGTGGTCGATGTCGATCATCAGCACGCCCACGTTGTTTTCATTGCGCTGGGCCAGGTGGGCCAGGTGCGTAATGGCATTGAACAGCCCCCGGCGATTGAAAATGGCGGTCAGTTCGTCGTAGTTGCTTAAAAATGCCATCCGCCGGTTTTCCTTCCACAGGCGGTGGATCACCTCGCCGACCAGTTCCAGTTCCAGTGTGCCCAGGTTGTTTTTCTGGAGGGCATCGAAAAGCCGGTTCACAAACCGCTCGTAGGAGAACTCCGACACGGCATCCCCGTTGAAAGTGGCCACATACTGGGAAAGGGTTTCGAAGGCGGGGTGCAGCAGGTAAAATTCCAGTTTGAAGGCCATGGTGAAGGCCTTTTCCTTGCGGCGCACCGTGGCGCAGCTGTCGGCCAGCTGGTGGACTTTTTCCTGCAGCCCGGTCAACTCGTCCAGTGTCTTTTCCGCATCGTCGAACAGGTTGTTGAGCATCCCGTTTCTGGCCCAGCCGACCAGCTGGTCCCAGTAGTGCAGATGCTGCTCGTTCTGGTCGGCAAGCGACTGCCAGAACCCCTTCAGATCCTGGCCGCCGGCATGGCTGGCCAGGCTCGTGTAGAGTCGGGTGGCGTGGTTGTCCAGCCTCAGGCACTGCTCAATAATCCGGGTCATCGTCGTGGCGTTCATGGTCAGTTTCCTTTGCACGAAATTCAGGTCAGTATGAAGATTCCAATACGCCGAGTAATCCAACAAAAGGAAGGGGGTTGCCCGTCAACAGCTCAATGGGGCTATGGTATGTCAGGCCGTTTGTAATTGGCAACATAATAATCACCGATGAGCTGCCGTTTTTTCAAATCGTCACCGACAGCCCGGGCCGCTGCCTTGGTCGTAAAATGGGAGACGCGCACCTGGTACCAGGTCTTGCTAGCGCCGGAGGCCCGGGTCCAGTAGGCGTCCAGGCCGTGGCCCTTCAGCTGGTCCACATAGCGCTGCGCATCGCTCTCCTTCACATAGGCGGCCACCTGAAGGGTAAAGGGGTCGGTGACCGGGACAGCCACCGGCACCGGCGCCGTTTCCACGGGTTTAAATGTGTCGGCCAGATAGATGGCGGTATTGACCACCAGCCACCCCACAGCGACCATGAAAAGCCCCATGACCGCCCATTTCACCACCGACTTGCCCCTCCGGGACCTCAAGCCGCCGCTGAGGCCCCGCAGGACACTGGAAATCCCGGCGGCACCACCGGAAGCCAGTCTGCATAGACCAGCCGCCCCCCTGCGCACCATCGAACCGATGGCCGGCCACCTGATCCGTCGCTCCCGGGCGGGGTGTTCCGGGCCGGTTCCGGCCAGTTCGGACAGGAAGGCGGACGCCATGCCGCTGCGCCGGGAGGCGTCCATGCCCGCCAGCACCGTATCGGCTTTTTCCAGCAGGGGCAGGGTCAGCGGGCTGGGATGGATCATCCGGCTGCAGGCGGCAATGCCGGGAAGCAGCCGCGTGTCACGACTACCGCGTTCGTGGGCCTCCAGGTACACCTTCAGGGCCAGACGGTCCGCGCGCGGCTCGGCCAGAAAAAGGTCGGCGAGGCTTCCGAGCATGGCGGCCGGCAGCGGTTCCCCGGCGTCCATCAACTGCCGGTAGGTCTGCAGGGCAGCGAAATCACATCGTCTTTCGGCGAGATAGAACTGGGCCAGCATCCTCCCGATAGCGGCATCTTCGGGATGCGCGGCCCCGATCCTGGCGGCGATATCATGGGATTGCCGGGTCGCGGCCCGTCCGGCCAGCATCCCGTCCAGCCATTTGATGGCGGCGTCCCGGTCGCGGGGAAACGCCTGCAGGTAGGCGCCGACAATCGCATCGGATGCGGTGCCGGTTTCCGCCCGGGCCAGCTGGCAGCGGCCCATCTGAGACAGCAGCCGCCGGGCCGGGGCCCTCCGGGAGAAGGGCGAAAAGAAAAAACTGTCCACCGTGGCCGCCGCCCGGGCCAGGGTCTGGCGGACCTCCCGGGACATGCCGGCCCGATCCCAGACGGTGGCCTCGCCCAGCAGGCGCTCCAGGCGACGGCGCCCCAGGGCGGCAAAGACCACCCCCGTAAGCCAGTAGGCGCCGGCCAGCAGGCCGAGGCCGGGGACGACCATCCACCCGGGGCCCGCCACGCCGGCCAGGGGCGGCAACACCACCAGGGCGGCCAGGCTGCCGGCAACCAGGGCCGTCCAGAGCCGGACGGCCAGATGTTTGAACAGGTATCCCATTTTTTTTCCTGCGGATGGCCCCCGGGTCAGCCGCTTTTCTTGCGCATGGCAACGGAAACCGGATTGCGCGTCCAGAATCCGGCCGCCGACCCGGTTTCCGGATTCACCTTCTTGAAGTAAATGTCCGCCGGCGCCATGAAGGCGCGCGGGGGTTCGCCCTGGGTCGCCGCTTTCATGAATTGCGCCCAGATCGGCGCCGCACCGCGGCCCCCCGTAATGCCGGCGCCGTTTTTATCCCGCATGCCCTGGCCCCGGTCAAACCCCACCCAGACCGAGGTGCTCAGGTTGGGGGTGAATCCGGTGAACCAGGCGTCGTTGTAATCGTTGGTGGTGCCGGTTTTACCGGCGGCCGGAAGGGCCAATCCCATGCGCCGCACCACCCGTCCGGTGCCTTCATCGATCACACCGGCCATCATGTCGGTCAGCTGGTAGGTGATCGATTCATTCAATACCCGCTCACCGGTGATGATGTGCTCTTCGAGCACCCGGCCGCTGACGTCCTCGACCCGGCGGATCCAGAAGGGTGGATGACGCACGCCCCCGGCGGCAAACGTGGCGTAGGCGGCGGCCATCTCCAGGGGGCTGACCCCGAACGTGCCCAGGGCCACGGAATAGACCGGCCTCAACGGACTGGTGATGCCGCAGCGCCGGGCCGTCCGGATCACCGCGTCGGGCCCCAGGGCCTCCACCAGTTGGGCGGCCACCGTATTCACCGACGACGTGAAGGCCTTTTTTATCACCATGGGCCCTTTGTAGGCGCGTTCAAAATTGCGCGGCTTCCAGGGCGGCTTTCCGGCCACGGGGATGGAGACCGGCTTGTCCATCATGACATCGGCCGGCGTGCGGCCCAGGCGTTCCAGCACCCCGTAGTAGAGAAACGGCTTGAAGCCGGACCCCGGTTGCCGGTGGTTCTGCAGGGCGCGGTTATAGGGGGTCTGGAAAAAATCCCGCCCCCCCACCAGTGCCTTGACCGCCCCGGTATTCACCTCCACGGCAACCAGGGCGCCCTGCAGCCCGTTGTCCCCTTCGGACGGTGCCGGCCTGGCGTCACGGGCCATGCCCATCTGGGTTTCCAACCCGGCAATGCCCTGCTGCAGGGCCGCTTCGGCCTGCTGCTGCATGCCGACGTCCAGGGTGGTGTAAACCCGCAGCCCCCCGTGGTAGACCACTTCGGGGCCGTAGGTCTCTTCCAGCGATTTCATCACCGCATCCAAAAAATAGCTGTCCACCCGCAGCGACCGGCCCCGGGCCCGCAGGTCGACCGGTGCGGCCATGGCGTCATCGGCCTCCTCACGGTGAATCATGCCCGTGGCGACCATTCGCTGGAGCACCACCTGCTGCCGGGCCCGGGCCCGCTGCGGGTAGCGAAAGGGGTTGTAGCGGGTGGGCGATTTGGGCAGGCCGGCCAGCAGGGACGCTTCGGTAAGGGTCAGCTCACCGGCGGACTTGCCGAAAAAAGTGCGCGCCGCCTCACCGATGCCGTAGGCACCGACCCCGAAGGGAATCTGGTTGATGTAGGCCTCCAGGATTTCCTGTTTGGAAAACTGGGCTTCGATCTGAAAGGCGACCAGCAGTTCACGGAACTTGCGCACGTAGGTGCGTTCAAAACTGAAAAACAGGTTCTTGGCCAGCTGCTGGGTGATGGTGGACGCCCCCTGAACTTTTCCCGGCTGGAACAAGGTGACCCACAGGGCCTTGACGGTGCGCAGCTTGTTGACGCCGCGGTGCTCCCAGAACCGGTGGTCCTCGGTGGCCAGAATGGCCTGGATAAACGCGTAAGAGACATCCTCCAGGGCAACCGTCTCCCGGCCCCCGATCGTCAGGATGCGCTGCCCGTCGCCACTGAAGATCTCGGTGGCCGGTGTGTCGTTGATCCGGCCGATGGGTTCGGGAACCCGGGGCAGATCTTTGGCCGCCACCAGAAACAGGCAGAACAGGCCCGTCGCCGCCAGGGCGCCCAGGGCTGCGATCAGGTAGATCAGGGCGGTCGCCGACCGGAAAAGGCGCAGGGAAAGCGTCATTGGCCCTCCCGCTGAAGCGGCCAGCGCGGCTTGCCGGCGGGTGGTTTGGACAGCCGGGGCTCAAGCAGCATGCGGACCTGCCAGACCGCCCACTCCTGGCCCGTGGCCAGCAGGACCTGCCGCCCCCCCGGGGTATCCATCTCGATGCCGATACGGATCATACCGGCGTTGACTTCATCGCTGATCCCCACGCGAACGGGCGTCCCATCGGCGGCCAGCAGGGTGCCCGGTTGGGAGAGCACCCCCCGCTGGGTCTCTGCGGGCAGGGTGTCCAGGGCCATGAAAAAACGGTCCGCCGGGTAGATGCGGCCGGCAAATTCGGCCTGTTCGTCCAGGGTGCCCGCCAGGACGGGCGGTTCGGTGCCGGTGGCCCGCAGCTGCCGGTCGGTCAGGGTGGTGTAGCTGAGCACATTGTTGCCGCGATCCAGAAGGTAGATGCCCACCTGGCCGTTTTCCCGCTCCATGTACACCCGGTCCCAGCTTTTTTCGGCGCTGATGCGCAGCATGAGAATGGGTGAAAACAGGTTCCTGGCAGCGGTCTCCGGGATCTGGCTGTAAAGCTTTTTGAACTGGTCGGCGGCAATCATCGTGCCCTGGGACGCGGAAAGCCCGTCGATCAGCTGGGCCAGCGAGGTGGCCCCGCGGGCTTCACGCTGGGCGCTGAGCTTGCGGGTCACCATCTGCTCCAGGGTCTGGGTGGCCACCTGCTTCAGGCGTCCCTGCTCCCACACGTTTCCCGATTCGGGACGGTGGCTGTTGGTCACCGCCAGGTAGCGCCCCACCAGGACCTCCACCCAGCTGAAGCGCACCTCTGAAATAAGGATCGCCAGCACGGAAAGGAACACCACGGCGCCCCGGAAGCTCACCCCCCGCACCATCCACGTTTTCAGATCCTGTGGTTCCGACCAGGCCGGCATAGGCCTCCTTTGAAAGTCATCCCGGACCGCCGGACAGCGGCGATCCCGGGCTCCCTTGGGGATTCACAGGCTTTTACACCATTCTGATCAAATGATAAAGAGGGCGCCGTGGATCTGACGCAGCGCGGGTGAAGGAGGGGCTTCAGGCAACCGTCAGGGGGTGGATTCGACGATAGACTTGAGAACGCCCTGGCCGTACAGGGACCGGAAGGTATCGATGACGCCGGCATCGAACTGGGTGCCGGAACCGCCATACATGATCTCGAGAATCCTGCCCTCCTCCATCCGTTGGCGGTAGGCCCGGTCGGAGGCGATGGCATCGTATACGTCGGCCACGGAAAGGATCCGGGCCAGCATGGGGATCTCCTCCCCCGCCAGACCGTCCGGATAGCCGTTGCCGTCATATCGCTCGTGGTGGCATCGGATAATGGTCTTTTCCCGGTCCCAGAGGCCCAGGCGTTCCACAATTTTGGCGCCGATGACCGGGTGTTCCTTGATCAGGCGGAACTCCTCATCGGTCAGGCGGCCGGGCTTGAGCAGAATGTCGTCCCGGATGCCGATCTTGCCGATGTCGTGGAGCTGGCCGGCGACGTTGAGGATATCCTGCTCCTCCTGGGTGCCGCCCATGGCCCGGCACAGTGCCATGGCAATTTTCGTCACCCGGTTGGAATGCTGCTCGGTGTAAGGATCACGGGCTTCGATGGCACCGACGAAAGCGTAGAGGGTGGCAAAGAGATTCTCGTAAATATTTTCGTAAAGGGCGATGTTTTCGATGGCATAGGCCGCCTTGTTGGCCATGAACGACATGTAGTACAGGTCTTTTTCGGAAAAACGGACATCCCCCTGGAGCACCGATACGGCCAGAACGCCGAACACCTTATTGCGAATGGTCAAGGGGACCAGCATCATGGATCGGATGTCGGCAGGCAATCCGTGGACACTGCTGTTTTCATGGATCAGCAGCGGCTTGTCCTCATTGCAATTGTCAAGGATCAACTGGCTGACGTCCATGCTGCAGGCACCCGGCGCATCACCGGCCGCAGACGGCCGGTCCGCTTTGCCCCGGGGATTGCCGTTGCCGCCGACAACGGACCGGGCCACCTGCACGGGGCGTTGAACCGCTTCGTTGATAACGTAGAAGCAGGCCTCGTCAGCGCGGGTCAATTCGGTGGACAGCTCCACCACTCGCTTGAACAGGTCCATGCTGGAGCCGATCGTGGTAAAATCGGTCATGATGCGGTTGAGGGTGTTGACCTCCTTGACTTTGTAGGTCAGCTCCCGGTTGAGCGCTTCCAGACGCTGCTTGCCCTCCACCTCTTTGGTCAAAAAGATATTCTTGATGAACAGCCGGCGCTCGCGCATCACCCGCTTGACGCAGATTTCAAGCTGGTTGAGGTTCACCGGCTTGATCAGAAAATCGACGACACCGTTTTTCAGGGTGCGGATCGTATTGTCCAGGGACGGGTAACCGGTCATGATGATCACCGGGATGGTGTTGTCCACCGTGCGGATGTGCTCGGCCAGTTCCAGCCCGTCCATTTCGGGCATGTTGATGTCGGTGAAGCAGCAGTCGATTTTTTCACTGGCAATGATATCGGCGGCAATGCGACCGTTTTCGGCGGTCAGGATGTGATAGCCTTTTGCCCTGAAATATTCCGAAGCCACCTCCAGAATACTCTCCTCGTCATCCACGAACAATAAAGTCTCTTTGAGTGTATCAGTCATTGCCATCTTGGTCGTTGCTGGATTGGGAATCATGGGCGTCCGGGACCCGGGCATCGCTTGGCCGTGTCCGTCAGGGGCGCCTGCCATGCTCCTGATATCGGCAGGTCATTTTCGAACTAAAGGGCTTTCAGGTAAAAAAAGATGGGCGGGCGTTGCGGTTCAAATCGATTCGGAAGGGTTGTGAAAGGCCGTCATCCGGTGCATCCGGCCGGGAAAGGGTTTTTGGAAAAAGGTCTCCATGTCACGGGAAACCGTGCCGACCCGGCCATGGTCCACACCGGTTTGAATGCCCAGGGTGTCCAGCAGGTGGGCCGCGTCTTCAGTGGCGATGTTGCCGGCGGCACCGGGAACGAAGGGGCACCCGCCCATGCCGGCCAGGGCGGTATCGAAAATTGAGATGCCGCAGGCCAGCGCCGCCATCAGGTTCACCAGCCCCAGCCCGCGGGTGTCGTGAAGATGCAGCGCCAGCGGCAGCCGCCCGGTAAAGGGAAGCACCGCCGCCAGCAGCGTTTCCACCACCGGCGGCGACCCCATGCCGGTGGTGTCCGCCAGGGCCACTTCATGGGCGCCGTGATCCACAAACCGGCGGGTGACGTCCACGATGCGGGCCGTCGGCATCGCACCTTCATAGGCGCAGCCAAAGGCACATTGAACGCTGGCACGCACACGAAGTCCCGCCGATACGGCCCGGTCAATCATGCCCAGTCCCTGGTCGAGCGCCGCCTCATGGGGCATGCCGGCATTTTTGCGGCTGTGGGTGTCGCTGGCGGAAAGAGAGATCTCCACGGCCCGGATGCCGGAGGCCATGGCGCGGTCCAGCCCCCGCCGGTTGAGCACCAGGGCCGAATAGATCACCCCGTCGCTGCGGGGAAGCTGCCGGATCAATGTCTCCGCGTCGGCCATCTGGGGAACCCTGGCCGGATGAACGAAGGAAGCCACCTGGATCTGTTTCAGCCCCGCTGCCGCCAGGCGGGCAATGACGGACCGTTTCCGGTCGGTGGGCACCACGGCCGATTCAAACTGGAAGCCGTCACGCGGCCCCACCTCCACCAGCGTCACCCTATCGGGCCGCCCACCGCCCACGGCCCCTTCCGGGGATATTCCAGGCATGGCACACTCCCTCTTTTCGGTTCCGGGTTAACTGTTCACTGTTCACCAACCTCCACCCGTGAACATAAACCTTCCAGCCAGCGGGGGCAACGGGTTTTTCCGATGCCTTCGGGACCACAATCGATCAATGAAAAACACTTGACCTATACCACGGCCGGGCGGTAAGTGTTCCTATTTTTCCATTGAGAAAGACGACCTGATCGATGTTTAAAGACAGCAGTCTGGATCGCCCCCTGAATATCTGCCTGTTGAGTTACCGGAGCAACCCCCACTGCGGGGGGCAGGGTGTTTACCTGAAAAACCTGAGCCGGGCACTGACGGATACCGGCCACCGGGTCGAAGTGGTGTCCGGTCCGCCGGATCCCATGCTGGACGCGGACATACCGGTTCACCGGCTGGCCTGCCTGGACCTCTACAATCCGGAAAACCTGTTCCGCGTCCCCACCCTTAAAGAGTTGTCGGATCCCGTCAATGTCATGGAGTGGGCCGGCGTTTCCACCATGGGGTTTCCCGAACCCTTCACCTTCGGCATTCGCGCCCAGCGGTTTTTACGAAACCGGATGCAGCGCTATGACATCATCCACGACAACCAGAGCCTCTCCTACGGCATCTGGTCCATCGCCAAAAAGATTCCCACCGTGGCCACCATCCACCATCCCATCACGGTGGACCGGGACATCGCCGTGCGCTCGGTGCGCCCCTTCTGGAAAAAACTCAAGCACCTGCGCTGGTTCTCCTTTATCGGCATGCAAAAGCGGGTATCGCGCACCCTGCGCCGGATTATCACCGTCTCCGAGTGCGCACAAAAGGACATCGCCCGGGATTTCAGGATTCCGCAGGAGCGCTTTTCCGTGGTGCCCAACGGCATCAACACCCGCCTGTTCTACCCCATTGCCGACATCCGGCGGGAGCCGGGCCGCATCATCGTCACCAACAGTTCGGATGTCCCGCTCAAAGGGCTCTACTACCTGCTGCACGCCGTGGCGGAAATCGCCAGAAAACGGCCCATGCGGCTGGTGGTGGTGGGAACGCCCAAGAAAAACGGCGGCATCGGCCGGCTGATCCGGCGCCTGGGCATCGGCGACCGGATAACCTATACCGGCCGCATCAGCGACGCGGAATTCGTGCGCCAGTATGCCCGCGCGGCCGTGGCGGTGGTCTCATCCGTTTACGAGGGATTCGGCCTGCCGGCCGGTGAAGCCATGGCCTGCGGCGTTCCGGTCATCAGCACCACGGGCGGCGCCCTGCCCGAGGTGGTGGGCGATGCCGGCATCCTGGTGCCCCCGAGAGACCACAGGGCCCTGGCACGGGCCATCGTCGACATGCTGGACCACCCGGAGCGGGCCGAGGAGCTGGGCCGCCGGGGGTACCGGCGGGTGCAGCGGCACTTTACCTGGCGGCGGGCGGCGGAAAAGACCGTGGCGGCCTATCGGGAGACCATCCATGATTACCGTTGATTTTTCACGACTGACCGTTTCCCCCGGCGACCGCATCCTGGATATCGGCTGCGGGTCCGGCCGCCACACCTGCGCGGCGTACCGGTTGAAAGGGGTGCGGGTGACCGGCGCCGACCTGAACCCGGAGGATCTGAAGGAGGCGCGCGGCCGGCTGACGTTCCACGACCAGCTGGGCGAACACGGCGGCGGTGCCTGGAACCTTTCCGCGGCGGATGTCACCCGCCTGCCCTTCCCCGACGCCTGTTTCGACCTGGTCGTCTGCAGCGAAGTGCTGGAGCACATCCCGGACCACGACACGGCCATGGGCGAGATCGTCCGGGTGCTCAAGCCGGGAAAACCGCTGGTGGTCAGCGTCCCCCGCTACCTGCCCGAACGCATCTGCTGGGCCCTGTCGGACGAATACTTCAATGCCAACCAGGGGCATGTGCGCATCTACCGGAAAAGCGACCTGATCGCTCGGCTGGAGCGGGCGGGCACCCGCTTTCTCGAGCATCACTACGCCCACGGCATCCACGCCCCCTACTGGTGGCTCAAATGTTTCGTCGGCCCCACCCGGACCGACTCGCCGGCCGTCAACCTCTACCACCGGCTGCTCACCTGGGACATCATGAAAAAACCCCGGATCACGCGATTTCTGGACCGCCTGCTCAACCCGGTGCTGGGAAAAAGCCTGGTGCTGTATCTGATCAAGCGCAGGTTGTAGCCGGTTGGGCTGAAGGCGGCAGGAGGTGATGCAGACTGCCGTTTTCGGGGCGGCGAAAAAACGCGTACACACCTTTTCATGAACGACGAAGGCGCAGGAATCCGCTTCCTGCGCCTGTTACCGGTGTGTTTGCATCCTGAAAGGAGCGTTTTCGGTTATCCGAAAATACCCCAGCCGAACGCCGCCGTCCAGATAATGGAAAAGGCCACCACGATGATCATCCACATGTCTTCTTTTTTCATTTGAAACCTCCCTTGATAGTGGCCCCCAAACGCGGGGAAGCCGCTTCATGACAATCACATTTTTATTTACCGACTCGAAGATATCTTCTTAGGTCAAGCCATCTGTTTCTATTGTGCCTGTTCAGAAATGGCAGGTTTTGGCTCAGGCCAAGGCCGCAGCGATGGTGAAACCGCAGGCGTAGCAGCGCTAGGTCGAGGATTTCAACAGAGCGAGAACACCGGCCTGGGCCAAAAGATGCTTTTTCCGGGCAGGTACACTCTATACTTCCTTGACCACGATCATGGCCTCCTCATCCGCCCTTCTGATCTGCTCGTCGCTGGTGGTGGACATTTCCGCCTTGAAGCACAGGGCCCACATCATGATGATGCCCAGGATCCACCAGACAATCTGCCAGGACCACAGGGCCGGGAAGCCGCAGAAGGAGAATGCCCTGTTGCCTAAAAGACAGGCGGGGCCGATGGCAAAGAAAAACCACACCGGCACCAGGATCTTCATCCAGAAGCGCCATTTTTTCCCGTTTTCCGAAGGACCGTCCACGCTGTCCAGCCAGGCCCGCACCTCGGCCTGCCGCTGCCGGGTCTCTTCGCTGTCATTGCCCCCCAGCCCCCGGCACAGGTAGGCAACCAGCAGGCCGGCGAAGAGTCCCCAGAAGGCGGTGTGCATGGACAGCGGATAACGCCATACGTAATAGGTGAGAAAACAGGCCACGATGCCGGCGATCATGCCCAGGGTGGCGCCCAGGCTGGGAAACCGCCACCCCCAGTGGACCCCCAGCAGCAGCAGGTACATGACAAACCCGAATGCCGTGGCGAAGCCGCCGATCATGACGATGGCATCCCTGGCGGTCAGGCTCACCAACACGGCCGCCAGGGTCACGGCGGTGGACAGGGCCCGGTTGACCCAGATCTGTTCGGCGTGGCTGGCCTGCTGACGGCGGATGTATCGCCAGTAGACGTCGCGCAGCAGTATCGTCCCGCCCGTGCCGATATAGGGGGCCGCCGTGGAATGAATGGCGGCGATGGCCCCCAGAAAAACCAGGCCCAGCACCGGCCCCGGCAGGAACTGGGTCATGAGCATGGGCACCACGTCGCCGTCGACCTTTGGAGCGATCACCCCTTCCAGTTCCAGGATTTTCGCGCCCAGGCCCTGAAAAGCGGTAAAGAAAAAAAGGGCCAGGCCCACCACGAAGGTGGACATGAAAACCTGTTGCCAGGCCAGCGGCTTGGGGGACTTGATGCCGAAGTTCCACAGGGTGAAGGCCGGGGAACTCTGGATACCCATGAGGGCGAACATGTAGGTCAGGATCATGGCGGCCGTCCATCCGCCGCCGAGACCGAAATTAAGCAGCCCGGGCACCTTGGTGTAGCGGTCGTCAAGCGCCTTGATTTTTTGTGAAAAGGCGGACCACCCGCCGATGACATCAGAGGTGATGACGTAGTAGCCCAGCAGGAAGATCCCCCCCACCAGCAAAAGAAACTGAAGTACGCCCACCCACGTGCTGGCCTTCAGCCCGCCGGTGACCACGTAGAACCAGACGATGGCAGCCATGAGAATCAACCCGATGGTCTGGGGCACACCGGCCACCCAGTAGAACAGGGCGGCCGCGGAGATCAGCTGCAGCCCGGAATAAAAAATGGAATATAAAAACGCGGTGAGAACAGTCAGCCAGCGCACCGCTTCGTTGTTGTAATAGTAGGCGAACATGTCGCCCGGGGTGACGAACCCGTATCGCTTGCCCATCAGCCAGTTGCGCTTGGCAAAAAAGGCCCCGGTGATGGGAATGGTGAGAACGTAAAACGAAGCGAAGGCATAGGCCATGCCCTGGCTCCAGATCTGCCCCGGATGACCGACAAAGGTCCACCCCGAAAAAGAGGCGGCCGTGGCGGCCATCAAAAATGCGAAAAAAGGGATCGATCGTCCGGCGATAGCGTATCCGGACGATGTTTTCTCCGTAAAGTAGCCCTTTAATCCCCAGTAAAAACAATAAACGATGTAAATCCCCAACATGATGTACACCCAGGTTGTTCCACTCATTGGATGGCCCTCCTCTATTCGGGTTGGACATGCCTGGCCGATGCGGCCAACGGCCGCCTGGCCTTTGCTTCGCGGTGAGCACCTCCTTTCCGGGATTGGATGCCCGAACGGGTTTTGCCCCTGCACACGGCCGGTCCGATGGAATGACGCCGTCCCGGCACAGGCGAGGACATACAGGCCTTTTAATGTACTTTTGTACTTTTGTCAACTTTTTTTACGTATATTTTGATATGCGTGGAAGAAGGCGGGCACGGACCGGCGGGGAGGAATGCCGCCCCGGCGGCGGGAAGAGAATTCGTTGCTGTTTAGTGTGTGAGCCCGAAGAATCCAAAGAAAAGCACGACACCACAGTATCCACAGACCATGGAAAGCAAGTGCCGCAGTGGTTGGCGGGGCCAGAGGAGTCGGACGTCGTCATATCCATCGGCGCACCCGACAGGATGGACAATTATACTTGGGAAGGGAATGATTTCACAGGCCGGTTCCGGCGCCACCGTCATCTCCAGGGCCGTATCCTTGAGGCGCCGGAGGATCAGTTCCGTAAGCCGGCGGTCCTCTACCCGCTGGGCAGCCCAGAGCAGTTCCAGGTACTGGTCGCGCATGAAGTGGTAGTCCGGATGGGTCGGGTCCACATCGGCCTCCGCAAACGGGCAGGCGCCTATCCGTAAACGATCAACCTGCTTTCTTCCGGATAAACGCTAGTTATTGATGGCCTCGAGCCGGCTGCTGAAGGTAAACACATCGGAAAGCTTGCCGGCAATGTGCTCGATCAGCTCATCGTCCTGGATGGATACCGCCCGGTTGAGCATTTCAAGATAGGGCCCCAACTGGTGAAAACGGTCCAGCACCGCCTGGTCGACGAGCATCCCCTGACGGGAAAGCGCCCGGACGGCGGGTTCACCCGCAGCCTTCTGGGCAAGAATCGCCGGGGGCACCTCCAGCACCTTTGACATCTGGGCCAGATCGTCGGGCGTCGGTTTCTGCTTGCCCAGTTCGATATTCTTGATCTTGGTCCGTCCGGTTTCCACGCTCGTATTGAATGCCTTGGCACCAAACTGCCCCTGGTTCAACCCCATTCGTTTTCTCAGCAGCTGGATCTTTTCGGGCAATGTCAACTCCATAATGGCCTCCTGCGGCAATAATTTCTGAAGCACCCGCGATTGAAAAACACGCTCGACGACAACCGCCTCGTACTTTTGTATGTGTCGTTGGATAAGTACATACCTATTCTTAATCCCATTATAGCAACCAGTCAAGCCCCTGAGGCCATGTTTTCACGGTTTTCATGCTTAAAACCGGGGCGGACGTTCATGGACACATTGATAACCATAATGTACAAATTGCATCTGAAAATTGTATGCCATCCCGTCGTGCACGTCGGGCAGGCGCAAAAAAAAGAAGCCCTTCGTCTCCCCCCGGCGGTCGCTCGCCGCAGCTTTCCGGCCACCGGGAACGGCGCCCTCTCCCGCCGCCCTGAAAGCGGATAGGGCCCCGATTGCGAAACCGCGGGTTTTGCGGAGTCAATCCTGAACGCCGGCCCGCTTCAAGAGCAGCGATTCGATCCCCGCAGCCCAGCCCAGCGCCTCGCCCCGCCTGGCACGGGCATCGGCGATAAGCGCGAGGTTCGATGCCGTGGTTTCCGGCTCCCAGGGCTCCCGGACGGCGGCCAGCGCATCGGCGGCGGCCGCTTCGGCAGCGGCCCGGTCCCGGCCCACAACGGCCAGTTCGAGCAGGGTGGCATGATCCCAGTAATCCGAGTGCCCCCGATCCATGCGCCGCTTCACGGCGTAGGCGACGATGGGGATCAATTGCCGCCCCCTGGGGTCGGGGGGATCGCAGATCTCCATCAATGTGATGGCGTTGACGCCCGGGTAGGCGTCCCGCCAGTCCGTTTCAAAGCCGTCCAGGTAGGCCCGGACCGCTTTTTTCAGCAGGCCGCGGGCCAGGACAGACTCCCCCTCCCACACGGCCTGCCGCCAGCGGTCCTTGTAGATCCGGCCGAGGATGCCGCAGGTTTCGCTGCTGGGCCCGCGCCGGTCGATAAGGTCGGCAAGCACCCGCTCCGCCCGATCACCATGGCCGGCACGGTTTAAAGCCAGCCCCAGCTGTTCCTGCACCATTACCGTGGCGGCCAGCGGCGGTGCCATGCGGTCCACCAGGGCGATCATCTCATCCCATGCGCCCACCGCCCGGTAGGAGAGAAAAAGATCGACCACCACGCCGGACTCCAGCTCGTCGATGTCCCCCAGCCCCGCGGCCACGGACCGGACCCCATCCACGCCCGCCTTCCGGGCACGGGCCAGGTCCTGTTTGACCCGGTTGGAATAGCGCACCCGGTCGCGGAACACATCGGTCTTCTGCCGCTGCACGTCGGGAAAATCCTCCACCAGCTGAAAGACGGGGCTGTCCGTGCGTTCATTCCTGGCGGCCCGCAGGCGCCCGGCCAGGGCCTTGCGGTCGCCATCCGGCGCGCCGGGCGTGCCATCCGCGCCCAGGCTGTAGGGCAGCCCCCGCAGCGAGGCCACATCGAAGGGCAGCTGGCCGGTCCCGTCGGCAAAAACCAGCACGGTGGCGGCCCGCCGGACGGCGTGGCGCAGCCCCAACTCATAAAAAACATTGGCATTGGCCGTTGTCAGATCGGCCACGGCGTACTCGCAGAGTATCAGCCGTTCGAACATGGGCTTGTGAATGATGCCGCCCGCCATCTCTTCATCGGCGCGCAGGGGCTCGAGGCCGGCATCGATGATCGCCGGCCGGATCAGGGTGCCGTAGATGGCGTCGAAATCAACCATAACCCCGCCGGCGGCCGGTTTCCGCCCGAACGGCATCAACACGAAACATAAAGGACGCATAATACGGTATCCTTTCCCGGTGAGGGCAAAGCGCCTGCCGGCGTCCTGCCATACCGCTTTGGCCGACAACCCCGTCATTGGATTGACCGCCGGGCCCCACGCCATTTCCCTTCCGGGAAAAGGGGTGTGGCGTTTGAAAGTTGTCGCTAAATCGGGCCGAACAAATGCCGGAGCCGGTCAGAACAGGAGACAGACCAAAGATAACAAAAAACCCAAATGAACGCAAATATATAATATTTCAATTAGTTATACGCAGGCGAACCCATTGGCGGAAAAGGCGAATGGCAGGTCCTGCGCCACTAAAAAAGGGCTTGACATTCAATGTCCGCTCGACTATTTAAGACGCTTCTTTGGCCGGCATCCCGGTCGAAGAGACTTTACGATCCCCAGTAGCTCAGTCGGCAGAGCAAGTGGCTGTTAACCACTGGGTCCGCGGTTCGAGTCCGTGCTGGGGAGCCAAACAATTAAGACCCGGTCATTTTTGACCGGGTTTTTTTTAATCAATGAGTTATACTCATATCCACAGCCACATCACAAAACCTACCATTCCTTTCACCTGCGAACCATTTGTTGGTTAGGCCCTTTCTATGCTCTTAACCAACTCGTTCGCAATATTGGCACTTTCTATGCGCATGATACTTTCCAGGGCGCTGCCATAGCTCAACAGATTGATGCTGCCGTACCACACGATCTTTTGATCCATTACGGCAAATTTCTGGTGGATATTCGATTTGAAAACGACACCGGCTCCGCAATCTGTCAACAGGTCCAATGTCCTTTGGATGGTGGCGTGATCTTTCGGTTTAAAATCTTCTTTAGGGCGGGTGACAATTAACACACGGACCTTTTTTTCCAATGCCATTTTCAGGTGCTTTGTCATTTGAAGCGTACGCATTTTTCTGACGAACGGACTTACGATTAAGATCTCTTTCTTTGCGGCGTTGATATCCTGATTGAAAACAGGCAGAAAACTATCTTTATCAAAGATGATATCCAAAGGTGTGTCATTTAGCTCCTCGCTTTTGGCCTTGTATCCCATGGAAGCGTATCCATTGAGCCGTCTTTGATACATCTTCTCCAGAATCTTCACCTGGATATCCACGTAATCGTAAATTTTGACCTCTTTTTTTGTCTCGTACAATCGGTGGAGCCGTCCGGCATATTGCTGCAAAGTGCCTTTCCATGATATCGGCATGGCTAAAAATAGCGTGTCGAGACGTGGTTCGTCGAAGCCTTCTCCGATAAAATGACCGGTAGCCACCAAAATGATATTTCTGTCGGCAGGGATGCCAGCGATGCTTTTAAAGATTTCCCGAGTGGCTTTTTTCCCCATTCCGCCCATCAGTGAGAAAACGTCTGGAACTTTTTCCTTCAGTCTTTTGGCAAGTGATTCAACATGGGCAGTTCTGAGGCTTAATACAATGCAGTTCCTGCCCTGGTGATAGTTGTTGAGCACATCGTCAATAATCTGCTGATTCCGAAAATCACTTTCCATGATTTCGGTATATAATTGCTGGATGGAGACTTCCTGTTCGTTGATATCGAATGGGACCCGCAATGATGTAAAACGGGGGACAATATAGTGGTCAAACGGCCTGTTTTCTGCCTGCATTTTGGGATTGTCCCGGTATCGAATGGGGCCACAATGCATAAACAGAATCGGATGATGCCTGTCTTTTCTGGTTGGCGTTGCGGTCAGGCCGTAGATGTATTTTGCATTGGTGGTTTTCAGGATTTGTTCATAGGTGAATGCCGATGCATGGTGACACTCATCGGCAATGATCATCCCGTAATGTGTAACACATTCCTTAACCTCACCTTTTCGGCTAAGCGATTGCATTACGGCAATATCGATAATTCCGCTGGATGTATCTTTGCCCGCACCAATTTGTCCAATGATACATTTTTTCTTCTTGCGTCCCCTTTTTTTCGGTTCCTCGGGCAATATTTCGTTAATGTCGAGAAATTCGGACAGCCTGTCCTTCCACTGCGACAGCAAGCTGACCTTGTCAACCAGGATAAGTGTATTCACTTTTTTCTCGGCAATCAGCTTAATCGCCACAATTGTTTTTCCAAATGCTGTTGTGCCGGAAAGTATTCCGGTATCGTTTTGCATCATGCGGTTGAGGGCCAGGGATTGTTCATCTCTTAGTTGGCCATTGAATTTCACATCAATTTTTCTACCTTTGTGTGTCCTATCGATAAGCCTAATTTCAATTCCCAGTTCTTCCAGTTCGAAAACCAGTTCAGGTTCGCATCCTCTTGGCAAACACAGGTACTCTTTTGTTTCATCAGCACAGGAGATGACGCGTGGATGTCCATAGGTCGGCAAACGCATGGCTTGCTGTTTGTAAAACATCGGGTTTTTAAAAGACGCGAGCCGTTTTAGCCGATTCATCGCCTTTTGGGAGATACCCGCTTTTGGAATGAACAGCATATTTGCTTTTACGATCTCGATATACTCCGGGAAATCATCTCTCTGCAATTCGATTTTGGCTTTAGAGGTTTCCCAGGGTTTTTCAGCACCATCTTCATCATCCTGTTTCAATACGCCCAACTCATGATCAGCGCCAAGCTCGAAAATAATTTCTTCAATTCGGTTTTGAGGAATTTTTTGGATTGTGGATAGAAATGCCCATTGGTCCGCATAGGATTGGAAATGCTCATCGATAAATTCACTATTGGACTTCTCCCTTGCCGCCTTTTGTAACGGCAATGCAATCAAATTACCCAACCCTCCTTTGGGCATGGTGTCCTGGCTGGGAAACAGCCGATCATAGGACTTAAATTGTATTTCATGCCTTTTGTTCATGGCAGCGGTAAGCAGGATCGTTCCAAATTTACGTGCCAGGGTAGCGGAAACAGAGGTTTCGAAGAAAAACCATACATGCCCGCCGTTGCCTGAACGTGACCGCTCAACGGCGGTAGGAATCTTGAGCTCGATACAAACATCTCTAAAAACGGAAATATCGCTCCGCCAGTCTGCTTCGTCGAAATCAACTGCTAAAAAGTGGCAGGTTTCATCCTGTCGCATGGGATAGACGCCAACGACGATCTTTCCTCGCAGATGATTTTCAATGGCTTTTTCATCCAGGGCCGCATAATCTTTGTTTATACATTTTGAACAGGAGATTTTTGGTTTTTTGCACACGCCTGCCTGCCATTGATTCAGACAAACAGGTGAATAGCCGGATGTGCCTTTGTTTTTGTTTTCCCATCGCTTCGCATAAACATCACTGCGGCCTTTGAAAAGGGACATGAACAAATTGATCTTGGCGAGGGAATCCGACGTGCCGTGCACACCTAAGAATTCGTTTCGGTCTCTCGATTTATCGTCAGGTATTTTTTTATCAGTTACTATTCGGGAGGCATTATATCGAGACTGCTCTGATTTCGTCAGATCAATTTGAGCTCTCAAGGAGCTGTTTTCTTTTCTTAATCGCTCAACTTCATCAATTAGGGCATTATATTTTTTGAGTAGATCCCTGTATTCCATTTTTATAATCCCCAAAATGGCTGTTGGAAATAATAAATGGAAGTTGTCTACGTGCTCCAAGGGCCTGGTGCAGCCCAAAAAAGTCGGAACACCTGCCGCTGGCTTATTGAGGCTGCTATCGGTTGCAGGAAAATCTTGATATCGTTTGCAACATCCTCGAAAGACATTGGCGCATCTGCAAGCTTTGTTTTATCCGTGAATCCCGCCCACTGATCCTGCTTGGCATCATCCTTCATGAACGATGGATTAAATATCGTAGGATCGCTGGTGAGCGGTGTATTGCGGTTCACAAACGTTTTTTCAATCGCCTCAGTCAGTATTTCCCCCTTGAAATCGAACCTGCGGGACAAAAACCAGATATCGAAGAAATCCTTCATGCGGCTATTCAGTAAACCGTGCTTCACCATGGCCTGGAATTTTTCAGCGATGGTGCTCTCCATGGTATATCCATTTACCTCAGGCGTTGGAAAATCAAGCAGAGCAGGATATTGCACTCTGCTATGCCCAGGAATAATCACGTCTCCAAAGCCGATCTCCACCTGGATAAAGATCCTTGTGTTGCCGAGATTTCCACGGAGCATGACCCGAGCACCTCTGTAATCGGCATCTTCGGTAATCCTCACAGCGGTAACCGTGTCCTTATGGAAAACGATTCCATCACTCTCAACTGTTATTTCACAGGTGTCTTTAACAACGGCAACCATCATATCAAGGCTGTTGTCAATTTTTCCGAGAAGATCAATGTCCATGGTTGGGCGTGACATCGATCCGGTCCATGCCGAAAACATCAAGGCTCCTTTTAGAATGAACTTCCGCGCACAAGGCCCCTTGAAAAGGCGGTACATAAATCTCTCAATAGCAAATAGTTGAAGAATCTCGTTAAAAGGGCGTGAAGATGCCCTGGCTTTGTTGAGAAGGCGTTGATGCACGGAAGCGGCGGTATTTTCCCTGTCTCCAACCATTACAGGATTGCCTCAAGGTAAGGACGCATGATTTTATTCACGCGGCAGATAGTGGCATAATACAGCAAATCTTCCACATTGATGCTTTTTCGTTCACGGTAAAATCGGATTGCCTCTATCACAGTATCAAGTCCGACTTTGTTCCGGAACTTGAAACAATCGGCGAGGGTTTTTTCCGGGCTATAAATACGTACGCTGACACTATCTATGTCATGCGTTTCCACACCTGCCGTAAATGCCTCGCCGGTGAAGCGATATGTCTTGATCGGTGGATAATCCAGGCGGGGCTCTTCAGCTCCTCGCGGGAGTGCCACGTGAATTTCGTGGGGTATCTGTGTGGTAATTTCATGATAGGACAGCGCGGAAATTAGACAGATGACACCACCCGGAATCCGTGTTGCAACGGTTACCAAGTCCGGATTGCTAAGAGGGGGGCTATCTGAGAGACGATATACGCCACGACTTATCATTTCCAGCGTCCCTGAGTCCCGCATGGCATACAGGGTTCCAGGATGAATGCCCAACTTAAGCGCTTGCGCCGTGCGAAGGATTCCGCCATGGTCTTTGAAAATACAGACAGCCTTAGTATATCGGGAGTTGGCGGCATGGGTGTTTTTAGATCGCATGATAATAATACCTATACATCTCGACAATTGTTGGTAAATTTATCATTCATGTCCATTATGTCAACGAAAATAATCCAATGCCTCTTTTATCTCCTCAAATTTTTTGATTTTTTCCTCATCAGATAACAATAGGGTTAATGGCCTTAACCTTCTCTCGGTGAAATCTTCCAAAATTTCAGGTTCATTCGTATTCATCAGGAAATCTGTTATTCGGGCAGGCAGACGTGTCCAGAAAAATTAACATCAGTCGCTACAATTGAAACCGGTTGATGAAACTAAAAATCGTCTTTCACCCGACTTTCAAATCTCAAATGCATGATCTGGGTTCAACTAAAGTATATCCTACCTTCTAAACTCATAATGAGTACTAAATGAATGTTCTGACCGAATTTAACAAGCAAATAAATCAATTGTCACAATATTGGATGCAGCTTTCCAATAAAGAAAAAATCGTCCAACTCATAGGAATATTTAGTCTCGTAAATGCACTGGCTTTTAACGCGGGAGGGTTCAGGCTTCTCTTCCTCACTTAACTCACTCTTAGCCATGTTTAATATCCTTACAGCCGCCCAAGAGTCTTCTTTAGATTCCCTTTTTACTTAGTCGCTGGTCATTACCCCCCTTTCTGAATGCGCTTCAGAAACCTGATTAGAAGGCCTGCGTTTACCCCGCATCCAGGTATGATAACGTTCTACCCACGCCAGCAGTTTTTTAGGCCTATGCTCTTTTTTCCATTCTCCAGCCGCATATTTGTTGGCTTCCGCAAGGGTTGGGTAGATATGAATCGTGCTCATAAGCTTATTCAATCCCAGACCATGTCTCATCGCGAGGATGTATTCGGATATCAAATCCCCTGCATGGGCGCCAACAATGGTAACCCCCACTATCTTGTCGGTCCCAGGCTTTGTGAGTACTTTAACGAACCCGTGATCTTCAGAGTCGGCAATGGCCCTGTCCAGATCATCGATTCCGTATACGGTTTTTTCATAAGGAATGTTTTGTTCGCCCGCTTCAAGTTCGTTCAACCCCACGCGGGCCACTTCCGGATCCGTGTAGGTGGCCCATGGGATCGCGTTGTAATTGGCCTTGAAGGTCTTGATTTTCCCAAACAGAGCATTCACCGATGCATACCAGGCCTGATGGGCCGCCGTATGGGTGAACTGATAGGGTCCGGCCACGTCACCTGCACAGAAGATGTTCGGAAAATTGGTTTGCAGCAGTTCGTTTGTTTCAATGGTTCGGCGCGGGGAGAGTTCGACCCCGATGTCCTCAAGGCCAAAACCGGAGGTGTTGGCAACCCGTCCAACAGCTACCAGGATTTCATCGAACTCAATGGCAATGTCCCGGCCGTCGTGCTCACAGATTAAGACCTTCTGATCATTTTCAGTCCGCACCTCTTTGGCGCGGTGGTTCGTGAGCACATTGATGCCTTCGGACATGAACTTTTCTATCACCATCTCCGAAATCTCCGGATCCTCCCGCCCCATAAGGTGCGGCGCCATTTCGACCTGGGTCACCTCTGATCCCAGCCGTGCAAACGCTTGGGTCAATTCACTGCCAATGGGGCCACCGCCCAACACCACCAGTCTTTTGGGCAGCTGTCTGATTTCCCAGATGTTGTCCGAGGTGAGATATTTTATCTTGTCCAGACCGGGAATCTGCGGAACAAAGGGACGTGCGCCAGTGGCCACGATGATGTTGCGGGTGGTAAAGTTCCTGCCGTCCACTTCCACGGTAAAGGGGGAGGTGATCTTGGCATACCCTTTGATGCAGTCCACACCGAATCTCGTATACCGTTCCACCGAATCATGGGGCTCCACCTTTTTGATGACCCGTTGCACCCGTTCCATGACTTTGTCAAAGTCGAAATCCACCGTGGTCCGGTTGAGGCCGAAGTCTCGGGCCCTTTTGGCGTAGGACAGCATCTTGGCCGAGCGGATAAGCGCCTTGCTGGGCACGCATCCCGTGTTCAGGCAGTCGCCACCCATTTTATTGGCCTCAATCAGGGCAACCTTGGCCTTGACCATGGCGGCGATGTAGGCTGACACCAACCCAGCCGAGCCAGCGCCAATGACCACCAGGTTATAGTCATAGTTTTTGGGAGGGGAAAACGATTGGTAGATTTTCCGGGCTTTTACCAAGCTGATGATTTTCCTGGCCACCAACGGGAATACCCCCAAAAGAGCGAATGAGAAAATCAGCTCAGGAGAGAGAATGCCTTGTAATGATTCCAGTTTTCCGATCTGCGTGCCGGCATTCACGTAAACAAAAGTGCCGGGGAGCATGCCCACTTGGCTGACCAGGTAAAAGGCAAGCGTTTTGATCGGGGTCAGCCCCATGGCCAGATTGATGACGAAGAACGGGAAAACGGGAACGAGCCTGAGGGTGAACAGGTAGAACGCGCCGTCTTTTTCCACACCCGTGTTCATGGCTCTGAGTTTGTCGCCGAATTTATTTTGGACATAGTCTCTCAATAAGAACCGGGAAACAAAAAACGCCAAAGTCGCTCCGATACTGCTGGCAAACGATACCATGAACAGTCCCGCCATATTGCCAAACAGGGCGCCGGCGGCGAGGGTCATGATGGCTGCGCCGGGCAGGGAAAGTGCGGTAACGGCGATATAACTGCCCATATAGATGGAAAGCGTCAATACCGGATTGGCAGCATAATAATCCTGGAGTGCCTGCTGCTGCGCCTTGAAGTAATCCAACGTAAAAAACCGTCCAAAATCAAAATAAAAGAAGCAGACAATGAATATGGCAATAAGGGCAATAATAGCCGCGCGCATTTTTTTCTGGTTCATGATCGTTGCCTTTCTTTCAGGTGTCCTTATTCAGCTTATAGGTAGTCAAAGAGTACCCGCCCGCATGGCAGGGACAGATCGGCTACGAAATGGGGCCAGACAAGACTTTCTTCACCGTTAAATCCGCGGCAGAAGCGTTCACATGGGGGAAAGGGCAAGCCGCGTAAGCCCCACCCAGGCGCCCTTGACGGTTATGTGCTCCAGATAGCAAGCTACCAGTTAGACAATTTTCGGCGATCCATCGATGTCGGGATTGATTTTCAAGCTGACCTGTGCTTTCTACATTTTTTGACAATCCTATTGTCATTACAGGATGTGGGGCGCCCACTGTCCGGGTAGATCTGTCTATATCTGTCTTTCATGTTTGTAGACCATGGTCGCGATCGTAACGGCAACTCAGGTGTATTCCAGTTCACCTGTCAGCATATCTTGCTTAATCTCAAGCTTTGGATAGCTTAACTTCTTCGAAAACTCCCATATTTGATGGACGCCTTCGGTTTCACCTTAGGACTCGAATTGAACCGAAAACTGCGCTTTGAGTTTCTTTTTAATTTCGGCGACATGTTTGCCTTGAAAACGCGCTGCATTCAGTTCCTTGTCGCTGGGCATTCGCTCACCCGATCCGCCTGCAATTGTCGAAGCACCATACGGTGAACCACCTGTCACCTCATCGATGCGCATCTGTCCCTGAAATGCATAGGGCAATCCCACGATCACGAAGCCGTGGCGCAAAAGCGATGTATGAAACGAGAGTATGGTGGATTCCTGACCGCCATGCTGGGTGGCGCTGCTCGTGAACACGTTACCGACCTTGCCAACCAGGACGCCTTTGGCTCAGAGTTGACCGGTGGCGTCCAGAAACTGGCGCATCTGCCCGCACATATTGCCAAAGCGAGTTGGTGTACCGAAGATGACGGCATCAGCGGCAGCAAGTTCGTTAACGGTACAGATGGGCACATGGGCCAGCGCTTGTTACGCATCGACAGTCCCCATTTTCTCAAGTACGTCTTCAGGTAGGGTTTCAGGCACGCGCCGCAAGACGGGCTCGGCACCATCGATCTGCTTGATTCCCTCAGCAACTGCCTCTGCCATCCTGTGTACATGGCCATAAGTGGAATAGTAGACAATCAGTATTTTCATCTGTCGTGCCTCCTGTTATTGGTTTTAAGTAAATGCGGCGACCCGGCTTTCGCGGTTAACCGTTCGCCTTCCAGCCTGGGTTTTCATGACAAACTGGATGTTTTGGTTCGCCCTAATGCATGCCTTCATAGATTACCCTTCTGTACCGAGCCTTACCGTCTACAGGCCAAGCTCAGTCAGACCAGGGTAGTCGTCCGGTCGCGGGCCAAGCTCCGGCCACAGAAATTTCCGGTCTTCACTGCGGATGAGCACGTCATTGATGCTTGCCTCCCGCCTATGCATCAGGCCATTGTCAGAAAATTCCCAAAGTTCGTTGCCACAGGCCCTGAACCAGTTGTCGGAATCGTCGTGGTACTCGTATTGGAAGCGTACGGCAATGCGGTTGCCATCGTGAGCCCAGAGCTCTTTGATGAGGCGGTAGTCGAGTTCACGATCCCATTTTCGCGTTAGAAACGCCTGGATGGCCTCACGCCCCTGGAAGAACTCGGCTCTATTGCGCCATCGGCTGTCCTCTGTATAAGCCATCGATACCTTAATGGGATCACGGCTGTTCCAGCCGTTCTCCGCCATGCGTACTTTTTGTGCCGCCGTCTCCTTAGTGAAACGCGGCAAGGGGGGCCTGGTCTCCATAATTAACCTCCTGCGGTCGAATCCTCTGGGTAATGAACTTCCACCTGAAACTGACGACTGAATCAAGGGCCGGCTTGGAGCTATAGCTTCAAGCCGGCCCTAAGAAACAGTAGATTACTTCACACGCAGCGGATACGGTGGAGTGGGGATAATGGGACAGAAATAGGTATAGTTTCCTTTGGACAACTTGAGCGTGAAGGTGCTCTCTTCACCATTTTTAAGAAGAATGACCTTCATGCTCGATTTATCCGTAGTGACATTGTTTTGCCCGCTGTTAAAGACGAAGCCAGCGTCCTTGCCTGACCAGTTTTTAACCACGAACTTGTACTTGCCTGCCGGGATGTCGAAAACATCTCCCTGGGTCTCAAAATAGCCCGGATGTTCAACTATGGTAATGGTCTTAGGATCACCTGCCCCGGCTGTTGTGTTGATGAGACAGAGACTGGCAATGACAGCGATCGATGTTAATAGCTTTTTCATGACTTTCTCCTTTTGTGTGTATGACATGGTTTGTGGGTGGTAGATGTTAGAAGTTATGTAAACGATTGGGTCCTTCTACAGTCTGGCCGTCCTGATTATCTGCCCAGTGCTTCCATTCTGTTTACGGCCTCATCCGTGGTCCAAACGGCGTTGGCCATCATACGAAAATTGATGAGTGCGGCGAGATATCCATCCCCTTCCGGAATGATCGCTCCGGCTGTTGCATCCTTGACCACCGCTACCTCAAAGCCTGCTTCCAACAACTCCCGCATATGGCTTTCTACACACAGGTTTGAGGACATCCCGGCCAGGATAACCTGGTCGATGCGTTGTTTCCGGAGTTGCAGGACAAGGTCGTTCTGCTCAGGTCCATACACCTTGTGCGGGGAAGCAATTACGGTCTTTCCATCGTTCAGGTAGGGTTTGTATCGCTGGACAAAGTCAGCCCCGGAACCCTCAAGACCGTTTACGTCCAACGGTCCGGGACGATCGAACATGCCGATGGAGTGCATCACCTTTTCCAACGCGCCCTCGAACTCCCATGTGTGATCGTGCGGATAGTAATAGTGCGGCGAGATGAAGACCGGCAGATCGTTGCTCTTGGCGGCCTTAAACAGGTCTTCAAGGTGCTGCACGACGTTGTGTTCGGTCACGGATTTACCGACAACACCCCAGGCGACACCGTTTTCGTCTAAAAAATCGTTTTGTGGGTCGACGACCACAAGCGCTACCCGTTGCGGGTCGAGCTGCATGTTGCTTGCCGGCAGACCAGGTTTATCCGGTTCGGCATAAGCGGGATTCACTGGGGAGCCTGCCCGAGCTGTGGATATCGTCAGCATCAGCGCCAGAAGAAATCCCAGTGCGGTTTGCATATGCCTGATAGAGAATTGTCTGCGAATTTGACCGTTCATGTTGAGCCTCCTTTATTAGTGGAATTGGTTGCTGCACTGAAGCGTGCGGTTCTGATTTCCTACGTTCGCTAAGGGGTATTACAAGGTGCATACCAACTATCATAAAATCCATTAACTTTTCGTTTTCAAAGCTTTTTTTATGCACAAAACTCGATCGTCTACAGACGAAACTTCGTAGAAAAACAATTTTTCGTGGTTAAACAACGAGACTTCGCATGTTCCAGTGCAGAAGAGAGGCTTCAAAGCACGAACTGGGATGGGACGTCCATCTGGACTTCTCTATCAGAGGCGGACCGAGAGCTCGCCCCATGACTCACTTTTGTAAATATTCGCTTTTAGTTGGTGTATATGGGGTCGGTTTTAGTGGGGGCTCGGTGCTGGTGGGGGTGTATATACCAAATGAGAAATAAACTCAGACACAGGCCCGATGATATTGGGCCTGAAATAGAAGGAGAACTAAAATGAAACGAATCAAGAAGCTCGTATTGTTGCAGATAAGATCATTGTCATTACGCTACAATCGAACAAGGATGTACTATTGGGCGGAATTAAGACTTTTCGATCTTAGGGATGTTACCGTATTGCCGGAGTTTTATTACCGTTTTTTATTCAGGCTGTCTATGCGGCTCGTACAGATCGGTCACTTTCGTATGTTCGCAGACAGGGCAATTCACACGATACCCTACCATGTCCGTTTCAACATCGCATGACGCATACCAAGAAGCCAGATACCCCAACGGTTTGGGACCTGGTAACATTATGGAATGGTCGATATCGATATCACAAGAAAGGGCTACCTTACGGGAAGCCTTTTTTTTGTATCTCTATCGACGGATGCTTCAGTTTGGATTCATACAACGAACGACGCAACAAGAACAAGTACGGGTCTTTGTTGCTGCTATTAGGAAGAAGTTATTATTTTGATGGATTGTTTCAGTGTCCAATTTCCTCTTTTTGGGAGGTTAAGTGATGGTGGAAAGCTTGATCTCTCATTTGACCACCATCAAATTACCGCTCCTATTTTAAGGTGAGTTTTGTACTCAGGAACTTGCGCATCAAACTGGCGATCCGGACACCATCTTCCTCGAGCACAAAATACCCTGTTTCCAGTAAATGAAACTTAATATTCTTAAGGTCCCTTTTGTATGGATAGGCTCCATCTGCTGGAAAAATATAATCGTTTATTCCCCAAACAATCAGTGGGGGTGGCTGATGCTTGCGAAAATATGCCTGCCATGCCGGGTAGTGAGGGATATTGTTTTTGTAGTCGTAAAACAGGGCAAGCTGAATTGCAGGATTGCCCTCCTTGGTCAGATGATACAGGTCTGCCTCCCAATTATCCGGGCTGATAGACGCCTCATTTCTCACGCCGTGCGTGTAATGCCAATTGACTCCCTCCGGCGTGATGAACTCAGCCAGTGGTTTTGCATCCTCAGGAGTGCGATCATTCCAGTATTTTCGGATAGGATCCCAGAATTCGCGCAGCCCTTCTTCATATGCATTGCCGTTCTGGATGATAAGTGATTCTAAACGCTCCGGATGTCGAACAGCCAATCGGAAACCGATGGGGCACCGTAGTCCATCACATACAAACTGTAGCACTTTAAATCCAACTTCTCCAGAAAGTCTTCTATCACATCGGCCAGACGATCGAAGGTGTAATCAAATGCTTTGATATCCGGCATTGCACTATTTCCGAATCCTGGATAATCCGGAACCACGAGACGAAAGTCGTCGGCCAAGGCCGGAATAAGGTTGCGGAACATATGGGACGACGTTGGGAATCCGTGCAAAAAAATGATTGCAGGTGAACTACCGGAACCAGCATCACGGTAGAAATTATATAAGTTTTGGACAGTTATCGTGCGGTACCGTGTTTGGTAATTGTCCGATTTAAATACCGCCGCTGGATCATTTGTTCCAACAACAGTAAAACCGGTTAAAAACAACCATGCAACAAAAATGGCGCCAAAAATGGTGTGGTATCTGTTCATCTTGTACCTCTTTTCTCAATTATATTGTATGTCGACTAATTTAACTATTCGGCAAACTCCGAGCCGAATGCTTACGCCTCCGACCCGGAGCCCGCCATTTGCTCAAGCGGCCGTCTTCAACGCCCACTTTCATTTATCGCGTTGACGGCTTCAGCCGTGGTCCATACGGTATTTGCCATATAGCGAAAGTTGATCATCGCGGCCAGAAAACCGTCACCTTCGGGCAATTTTGCGGCCGCAGTGGCATCTTTAACGACGGCCACCTTGAATCCTTGCTCCAGAAGCTCACGCATATGGGACTCTACGCACAGATTCGCCGACATGCCCGCCAGGATCACCTTGCCGATATCTCGCTTGCGCAGCTGCAGAGCCAGATCGTTGGATTCGGGCCCGTATATCTTGTGCGGGCTCACGACCACAGTGGCGCCATCGTTGATGAAAGGCTTATAACGTTCCAGCCAGTCGGCTCCCGAGCCTTCAAAACCGTCAAGGTTCAACGGACCTTTACGGTCGAACATGCCGATGTTATGCATCAACGCTTCCAATGTTCCTTCGAACTTCCAGCCGTGGTCCGCAGGGTAGTAATAGTGTGGTGAGATGAAGACCGGTAGCCCGATCTCCTTGGCTGTCTTAAAGAGCGTTTCAATGTTGTCTACCGTGTTGTTCTCCGTTACGCTTTCGCCAACAACGCCCCATGTGACGCCATCAGGGCTAAGAAAATCATTTTGGGGATCGATAATGACCAATGCCGTACGTTTGATGTCTATCTTCATGCCTGGATTTGGTAGTGCCATGTCAGCCTCCTATCTTTATAGGTTGTTGCCGATAAACTCAGCAGTTTGAAAGCACCACTCCAAAATACGTACCAATTTTGACTTTGCTTGCAACAAACTGTAATTTATACAATATTAATTTTATCTACATTGGGTGGACACACCGAATTATCGTTGACACCGTATTTACGTGCCATGTGAATCTCGACAATGAGAGCGTATATGAAAATGTTCTTCCTATCGGTTGTTGTGTTGAGGAAAATTGTGTTTGAATATCTTGGCGATTGGAATAATCGCTGGTAAGTTAGGCTACAACGTATCCAATTTGTGGCAAATCTTGCACCGGGTGCAATTTTGATCTTGAATTCAGCTTGCGAAACCACGAAATTTCGTTTAGTTAGGTTTCATGAAACCTGACAACGTTCACGAACTGGATTACGAAGCCTACAAAACCCTTCTCCTGGAGATGGCCCAGGAACACGTTGTTGCCACGCTACTGGGGATGATCGTCCGGCAGCTCGCCCGACGTCCCCACGTAGCGCTGGCCCGGATTTGGTTGATCAAGGAGGGAGACTGCCCTTGTCCGAACAAGGAGGCGACCTGTGAAGACAACGCGAAATGTCTCCACCTGGTGGCGAGCCGGGGGCGCTCCCTGGTTGACAAAGACGCCGACTGGTCCCGACTGGATGGAGCGTTCAGCCGTTTTGCGCTGGGGTCCCGTAAGGTCGGATGGATAGCAGCCACGGGTAAGGCTGTGGAAGTGAACGATACAGAAAAGGATTCCAAATGGATCGCCAGGCCGGAGTGGGCGCGTCGAGAAAAGATTCTGGGATTTGGCGGCCAGCCGCTCCTTTACAAGGGTGAAGTCCTGGGTGTCCTGTCGATTTTCACTCGCGATTTACTCCAGCATGAAGAGCTCGTCTGGATGCGGATGATCGCGGATCATGCCGCCACCGCCATCGTCAACGCAAGGGCATTCGAAACGATCAATCGCTTGCAAGAACAGCTGGAGCTGGAATGCTCCTATTTGCGTGAGGAGGTGCAGGAAGCCCGTGCATTCGGTGATATCGTCGGCCAAAGCGAAGCCCTGAGAAGTGTTCTGAAGCAAGTTGAACTGGTGGCGCCAACAGACACCAACGTTATCATTCTGGGTGAATCCGGAACAGGCAAGGAGCTTGTCGCCCGTGAAATCCACAAGCGCAGTCTGCGGCAAGACCGTCCGCTCATTAAGGTCAACTGCGCTTCCATCAGCCGGGAGCTGTATGAAAGCGAATTTTTCGGTCATGTGAAAGGCGCTTTTAGCGGCGCACTAAAGGATCGGGCCGGAAGGTTTGAAGCCGCCGACGGTGGGACGCTCTTTCTTGACGAAGTCGGTGAAATCCCCATCGACCTGCAGAGCAAACTCCTACGCGTCCTGCAGGAAGGCGAGTATGAACGCGTCGGGGATGAGAAGACGCGTAAAGTGGATGTACGCATTATCGCGGCGACAAATCGGAACCTGAAGAAGGATATCGGGAAAGGCCTCTTTCGCCAGGACCTTTATTACCGTCTGAGTGTTTTCCCCCTTGAGGTGGCCCCACTACGATATCGCAAAGAGGATATCCCTCTGCTTGCCGAGCACTTTTTGGGATTGATCCAGAAAAGGGGAAATCGCAAACTCCCACGTTTAACCAAGACCAGCCTCAAAGAGCTTCAGGGTTATGATTGGCCCGGGAATGTACGCGAACTGCAAAACGTTATCGAACGAGCCGTGATTATTTCACAGGGCGATCCGCTTCGTTTCATCTGGCCTGATGAAAAAGGCGCTTACGATACGACCGAAACGTCGGCAGAGGATTCCGGGTCTGATGATGAGTGGACAGTCGTCCCCGATTCCGAAATGAAACAAAGGGAGCGCCGGAACATCATCGCTGCCTTAGAAAAAAGCGATTGGACGATTTACGGTGCAAGGGGCGCGGCGCGGCTTCTTGGTATCAAACCGACAACGTTGTCTTCACGAATAAAAAAGATGAATATTCGGAAGCCGTAGGCCTCCCGGGAGACAGACGATGACCGGTCTCGATAGATCCATCACATATTTTTCACCTTAAGTGCCCGGATCGGTAAATTACGTTATCTACGCCTCGTATGACGTATGGTGTGCCTGCCCGGGCGAGGGCATCCTCCGTCTGGCCACCATGGCCAACTGGGGATAGGAGAAAAGTATGGCCGGCACGGCCTGATAATTGATCGTCCGGGGTTTGTCACCCTTTATTGCGGCGATGATGTTGGCCGCCGCAACAAAGGCTTCATAATCCGCTACTCGCGCCAACTGAGGTGTTGCGGCACAATCTCCGATGGCAGAAACACGGGGATGGGTGGTGCGCCTCCGGGCATCCGTTGTGATGCCCCGATGGCCATATTCAACGCCAGCTTGGCCGAGGGCCAGACTCTCCAGATTGGGTGTCCGGCCCGCTCCATGGTATCGGGATCGATGAAACGGGCTGTCCCCTCGTGATAGTCGATGCCGGCCTCGTAAAGGCCATTGACGGTAATGTCCGGAATATTGACCGTGAAAGCGTTCTTTCGATCCAGAATCGCGGCCCAATCGCTAACGAGAGGCGATTGTATGCCTCTGCCGGTTAGATGCTGGGCACGGGCCACGGTTTCGGTTACCTCATAAAAGTACTTCTTGGCCTGGCACGCCGCCAGGGCGCACACTCCCCCCCGGCCGTCCGCTATTGTCCACCAGGGCGACTTCAAGTCCGTGAGCGCGCAGTTCATGGGCTGCGGTCTGGCCCGCGGTGCCTGCGCCGACGGCAACGGCATCATAGTTTTTCATATGCCACCTCCATGGAGGTGCTGAATTGTTGGTTGTTCCAATAAAAAATAAAGGATGTTATCCGTGAAGACCGGATCTTTTGTCAAACCCAGATGATCCGAAAAAAGAAAAAGCACCTGGTTCCAGAAGATCGGCGATTTCAGCCGCTGATTCGATTGCGATGATAGACGTTCATCAAGCAAGGAACTGCTACGTAATACCGAGCCGTCACCAGCACCTTTCTCAATGACCCACAGTTTCCCATCGGCGTCGAATTGAGCGGTCCTGTTCGTGGGGTTCGAATCCCTGCCACCAGAAATAATTGGATACCTGCCGGCGAGCGTGCCGGTAGGTCCATGGCGGCGGCAAATTGTTTCGCCCGGTGCAAAGATTTGGCTTGATGGTCGAGCGCAATTTCGCGTCGTTTCCAGGCGTCTTGGATCTCAGGCAAGAGTTCTTTTAGGACCTTTTCCTGCCGGGGGTCGGCCAAACCCCAATGATTTCGACGCCAAAGCTCGGGAGCATACAGATCCTTGACGGGATTTCCGCTGCTGTCCAAAACCGGCTGGTGACGAGTAGGAGGCAACAGTTGGTATGCCGACGGCATGGTGCCGACAATCGCGGCCGGGTAAGTTGGAATGCGTGTTACCGGTTTTATCCCTTCGGATAAATGCAGCAGCGAGTCCAGCAGACCAGCATTGGGTGGGCCGATCATCACCAGACGTTCGATATTTCGAGCCCCTTCCAGTTTAACTCCGGCAGGCTTCCATCCAGGGGGAGTTCTTGGGTGCCGTATCGGATATAATACCGTGCCACCAATCCGCCCATGGAATGTGCTACCATATCAAATTTGACATGTTCGATCTTTACCGCAAACCGCTTCGCAACCGGCCGCTTGATATAGGCTTGTTTTACCCTGATAAAACGATATAGCTGAACGGCACTTTCGACGATGTCCCTGCGCCATTCGTAGTCGAACTGAAAGCAGGTGAAGTGCTGGTCTCCGTAGTCGATCACGTCTGCAAGCCCCTGATCGCGGTAGCCGCCAACCCCCAAGACTCTTAAAATATGGTAGTTGGCATTTAATTCTACAGGAACGCCAAGAGCATTATGGATGAACCGGTCCAGCGCACCTTCGGACACCGTGTCGTCTCGCAGAGCTGATAGTGAACTGCCTTTTCGCATGGGCAGCCCCACCATCCTCGCGCCCTCTGGTGTATTGGGGTCTACCTGACCGAGCCCGAATGCTCCCCAAACAATGCGGCCTGAGGTTTGTTGCACCAACCGCGGGCCTAGCAGTCCCGGCATGACAATAACCGGATTGCGGTAGAGGTCTTTCGTTTGGGCCAGACTGTCGTATAGATGGCCCAAGTCCGGGTGGCGAGTAATTGATGTCCATGCCATTAGAAAGCCCGCAAGCGATAACAGGAGGAATAGTTTATACCGGGGAAGCATTTTCTTGGAAAATCTCTCATTAAAAATACGGCGATCTATAACGGCTCTGGGTTTCAAACATCGATCACCAGGTTTGACCGTGGACGCGAGCAGCAGAGGAGCGCCTGGCCGGGATAGGGTGGATCCAAAGGCTCGAAATTGTAATCGACTTCACCTCTTGAAATTTTGTATTGGCACGTGTGACAGATTCCGGAGCGGCAGCTAAAATCCGGAAACACGCCCTGATCTTCTGCAAATTCAAGCAGGTTTTCGTACTCGGGATCCCATTTTGCGGTAATTCCGGACGCTGAAAACTTGACCTCATAAGCCTTTTCTTCGAAGGTTGTTTCCTTCTTGCGGCGTCTGACGCTAGTGCCCTCTTGCAGAAGGGTGGCAGGGCCAAAAAGCTCGAAGCGAATGCGTGTTTCCGGTACGCCCCATTCCCACAGGCTCTTCAGTAAGCCATTCATGAAAGGCGGAGGCCCGCAGAGAAAAAACTCCATGTCCGTTCCGGGTAAAAGTGCTTTCAAAAGGTCCAGGTCCACATGACCGACACTGTCATACTCACGCCCCTCGATATCTTCCGGACGGGGCTGGCTGTAGCGGATGTGTACCTTGATGTCCTCGTTTCCTGCGGCAACTTGGCGCATATGCTTGCACATGGCGTGATGGACGCCGTTGCGGGTGCCATGGATAAACCAGGTCGGCCTTTTCTTACCGGAGTCGGCGACGGCATTGAGCATGCTGATCATCGGCGTCAGACCCACCCCGCCGCTGAGCAGAACAATTGGGCTTTCCTTCTGGGGATCAAGAAAAAAGTCGCCGCGTGGGGCTGCCACCTGCAGGCGGGTGCCGGGCTCGACGACATCATGAAAGTAGTTGGAACCGGAAACATTGTCCGAATCTTGGTGTGACGGTTCTTTTTTTATGGTTATCCGGTAGTATTCGGCATGGCAGGGGCATTCCGATAGCGAGTAGGTGCGGATGATCGGTTTGGGTCGGCCGGGAGTGGTCAGCCGGAACGTCAAAAATTGGCCGACCATGTAAACAGGTAGTGGCAGCCTGTCTTCAGGAATCAGGTAAAAAGAGGTGATTGTCTGGCTTTCCGGCACCTTCTTATCCACGATAAAGTGCCGAAACCCTTTCCATGCTCTTTATTGCGGCATGCGTGTTAGTCGCTTTTCACCGGAAGAGGTCAGGATTTCTTCGAAAACCCGGACCCAATCCGGGGGAACGGCGGGGATGCGTATGAGCCGACGGATTTTTTCGAGGTTGTCGTAGTCGAAAAAATAGAGGCGGGCAAAGTCCCACACGGTAATTTTCCCAGGCCCGGTCGTAATCAGCTCGATCTCGTCGCCGGCACCGACTTCCCCCTCCTCCAAAACCCGAAAACAGAAACCAAGGCGGCCGCTGGTGATAAACTGCCGTGAAAAACCCGGCAGATCCATCTTCATTTCCATTTTGAAACAGGGCACACGAGGTTGAGTCACCTCAAGCAGCGCACTCCCGACTCGGAAGACGTCGCCGATGTGGATCCGATCGTCCGGCATCTCCTCAACGGTGAAATTCTCGCCGAAGTGCCCAAAACCGATGTCGTCCCGGTCCAGCACCCGTTGCCAATAGAGGATGTTTTCGAGATCGTAAGCATACACGGCCTTATACACGCCGCCATGGACCGTAAGGTCGGCTTGGCCGTCACCATCCACATTGAGCTTGCGCACCATCACCCTTCCGTCCACCGGCGATTTGAAGATCCCGGTGCTCACCTTGCGGCCCAAGTGCTCCACCGTTTTGGGCATACCTACATTGACCGATACCAGATTCATGGTTTCCTCCTGGTAGTTTTTTGTTCGTCCGTAAATGATTCCGGCAAAAGGTCCGCCTCGCTGGATCTCAAAAAAGGAACGCCGAAGAAAAGTTTTGCTGTATCGGCGGCTCCGTACCGGTCATGCCTGCGTCCTGAAATAGTCTGGTACGTTCTCTATACCTCGGACGTTCGTATCTTGATTTCGGAAGAAAGGGTGCGGTGAACCGGGCAACGGGTGGCGATTTCCAAGAGCCGTTTCCTTTGAACGTCATCGAGATTTCCTTCCATATGGATCTCACTGCTGATCTGATCGAGCATCCCTTTTTTCGTCCCGCAGTCTCCGCAATCTGTTGCATGAATCCTGCTATGGCTGAGACGGACTTCAACACTATGCAGCTCGAACCCTTTCCGCTCCGCATACATGCGGAGTGTCATGGAAGTTCAGGATCCAAGTGCCGCAAGCAGGTAATCATATGGCCCCGGCCCACGATCAGAGCCGCCAAATGGCTCCGGTTCATCTGCTAAGAATTGATGCTTGGCAGTTTCAATGATTTGCGTGAAACGCTCACCTATTACCGAACGTACGACTACTTCTTGTGCCATGACTATCTCCTTTCCGGTCGGTTGTCTCACTGTGGTATACTCTCCGTGTCTACGACTTGAACAATTGGTTGTCGAGGTAAACCTGCTGGTGGTTCCTTATGAAGATGAAATTCTATCGCCACGCCGGCACTCAAGGTGCGATGCATCCAACAGCGACCGGCGATCTCCAAAAGCCGGCTGCGCTGATTGGCGTCCAGGTCGCCGATCAGTTCGATAGACCCATCAATGGCATCAAGCTTTCCCAATGCGGTTTTTCCATCCGGGAACTGCACCGGGTCCGTTCGGTGGTGGCTGAGTTGGATGCGGACATCCTCCAAGGGGATCCTTTTTCGCTCCGCATACATGCGAAGTGTGATCGCCGCTCAAGAACCCAGTGCGGCCAGCAGGAAAGAATAGGGACCCGGGCCCCTGTCGGAACCGCCGAATTTTTTAGACCGGTCGGCAGCCAGCGTATGCCGGCCAGTCTCGATCACTTGAGCATAGCGCTCACCTGCCATCGAATGAATGGTGACATTTAGTGCCATAGCATGTCCTCCCTTCCGATAGGCCGAGCCAGCCGTCAACGGATAGCTGTGACCATTTTGTACGTTTCAGCTGAATCAAGGGCCGGCACGGTAGGGCACCGAGCCGGCCCGGAGAAACAGTCGGTTACTTCACACGCCGATCGTGAAAAAATATATGCCCTTTCCCTTGGACATGCCTATGCGGCCGATGCCCTCTGTGCGGTATCCACGTGCGGGAAATCGATCTCGGTGCGCGCTACGTTGTTAAAATAGTTGGTGAACAGGTTCATTCCTACATGCGCGATAATCTCTACGATTTCACCTTCGCTAAAGCCGGCATCGCGGACACGCTTAAGGTCATTATCCTCGATGCGGCCACGTGTGTCTGCAACAGCTCTGGCAAAACGCAAGGCAGTACCGGTCTTTGCATCTTCTGATCGACCCTCTAGATTGGCGGCCAGCTCAGACGGGGCGATCCCCGCCTTCTTTCCAAGATAGGTGTGGGCAGAAACGCAATAGTCACATTGGTTGATGCTGGCCAAAGTTACCGCGATCGTCTCCCGAAGTTTCGGGTCGAGATCGCCATCCGCCAGTGCCTTGCTCTGGGCCAAATAAAATTCGAGCACCGCCGGCGAATTAGCAAAGCCTTTAAAAATGTTGGGTACGGATCCCATTTGCTTTTTTACAGTCTCCAAAAGTTCACGAGATTTCCCCTGAGCTTTGGACGGTTCAACAGGCTTGATACGTGTCATTGGTCTGGTCCTTTCCAGTGTATTTGTTATATGCGGCACTTGCTTGTGTCGTACCAGCACATTTACAAGTTACATGCCAGGCCACGAAGATTTGCAATATCTTGATATTATATGAAAAAAGAAACCTTCAACGAATGAGACTGCAACGATATTTCATGGCTTTCCCACGAAATTTTGATTTCATTAAATGCTATGGACCGTCTAGTCGAGACACGGCATCAAAGAATATATGTAATCATAAGGCCTTATAAGTATTCTCAACGATTGGTACAATTCTTGTTTGATCTCTATGCAGGTACAAACGAGTAGAACAGCAATGCGTCCGATACTACAAACAGCATACCGACGAGGGCGTTTGGACATTTTGAGCCAATCCATCGCGATTTATTTTATCGTCCCGGATACGGCAACTCATCGCCAAGAGGAAATATCATGACTCTCTTACTCCACCTGATTCAAATGAAAAACCGAATTTTCGGTCATCTTCTGCCTCTGCGAACCGCAGAGAAGGCCAGGGATTTTTTCCTGACACCACGACGTTTTCCAGTTAGAATGTGGGAAAAAGAGAAGGAAGCCCAAGGAAGGCGTTTTGCGATAAACGACTGTTTGAGCGCGATCACATGGGGAACGTCCAAACGGAAGATATTGCTTGTGCATGGTTGGGAGAGCCGTGCGACACAGTTGGCCGGATTTGTCGACCCCTTGGTTCTCAACGGTTTTCAGGTTGTTGCTGTCGACGCACCGGCTCATGGGTTTTCGCTTGGTAAGCAATCAACGCCATTGATGTTTGCGGAAGCCATCCAGACCGTCGACCAACAGATCGGCCCATTTAACGGTATTCTTGGTCACTCGATGGGAGGCAGCGCAGTAGGAATCAACCTCTCGAATGGATTGAATTACGAGAAGACCGTATTGATCTCCAGCCCTTCCTCCATGATTAATGTGCTGCAACGCTTTGCTCAATTGATTGGCTTGCCGCCAAAGAGTGCGTCCACGTTTATCCGCTTAGTGGAAGAGGCGGTCGGCGTTCCTGCAAAAAATTTAGACATCGCGGAGAAGCTCAAGGGGTTGCAACATGATGGATTGATTATTCACGACATTGATGATCAAGAGGTTCCTTTCGGCGATGCAGCGTCCATCAATCGTAGTTGGACCTCATCGAAATTGATCTTAACACGCGGGTTTGGCCATCGTTCCATCGTTCGACAACCGAAGGTATGGAACGAGGTTGCAGCATTCTTCTCCAATATGGCTGCCGGGCACCATATTTCCAGACCTGCTAAATAGGGAGACCAGCTCCAATATATCGAAGCTGGACTTTATCCCTTCCGCCTGAAGGTTGTGGTGATCAATCCCCGATCAGGATTCAAAGGGTCCAGGATTTTCGCTGATCACCGTTAAATTGCCATATTTCCCTCTATGAAAAAATGCACGGGCAAAAATTCAGACCCCTTGCTGTCAAGCGGTCTATTGTGCATTTAATTGTTGAATAATCATGTCCGCAACTTTTTTTGCCGATGCTGGATTTTGTCCTGTAATAAGACGGCCATCAACAACAACATTTTCTTTCCAGGGCTCACCATAAATATGCACAGCACCACGTTCTATGAGTTTGTTCTGCAACAGAAATGGCATAATATGGATTTTTCCCAACAGTTCCTCTTCTTCATTGGTTAACGCTGAAACCCTTTTTCCTGAGACTAGTGTTCATCCAGAAATAGGCAAATTGGGTCGAGATCAAGGCGCGCGAAAAATTTTACCGCAGGCATATGGCTGATATTCCGAGGATAAAATTTTGAGCGCAACGCAGATATCGGACAAATTGGCCATTTATGGATGGGCACTAGATAACCTCCTGAGCCTATTTACTGCCTTTGTAAACCAGCAATTCTCCTTTTCCTACCGGCACCAAAGAAACGGACAAGTGCTTGTGAGGTCTCACCCAATCGACGAATTCGGTCAACTCGCTTTCATGGGACACGGCGTTATCACACACCAGAAGGCCGCCGGTATTAAGCAGGTCAAACAGCTTCTCTGCAAGGGACAGGTACAAAGACCTGTCGGCATCCAAAAAGATCATATCAACATTTTGCGGCACCTTGGCCAACTCACTGCGGACGTCACCGACAAGCTGTGTGATTTTGTACAGCAGCCCTGCCCGTTCGAAATTTCTCTTGGCTTCGGCCGCTTTGGCTTCATTTTTTTCGATGGTGTAAACTTGACCGCGCGCCAGTAAGGATGAGGCCAGCCAGAGGGTTGAATAACCGTTGGAAGTGCCAATTTCGAGGATGGTCCGGGCTTTTATCGCCTTGACCAATACGGACAAGAACTCTCCCGTATCCCGAGTAATGTTCAGATATTTCTTTAGTTTGTCCGATTGATCGGCATCGTTTTGAAGACCATGCGCTTCCCACTCGGACAATAATTCATGCAATACCATGTCCACCTCTCCATTAGTTCCTAATTCAAAAGCCGCCCTTTAATTTCCGTTGTTCAGCGATTCATCCGGGCAAACAAATTCGATGGTATTGCCAACGGGGTCATAGACATAAAAGGAACGCCATCCCATCTGCATTTACGTTGCTGAGCGAATCTCCTGACCAAGATCGACAAACCGCTTTTTCTCAATTTCAAAATCGTGTTTGGCCAATGAAAAGGCAATATGGTGGACAGGGGATTGATTGACGCTGTGGCCATCGAATCGAGGTTCTCCAGGCCCATTGGAAGGAATTCGATTGTCTAATAGGGCTATGACTTGAGGGGGACCTTTCAGATCATCGGAAATTTTTAGGAAAGTTACGGCCTCCAGGTCTTTGTATTCAGAAAACCCGACAACATCACGATAAAATTTTACCATATGCTCACGCATTTGGCGTTCTAAGGACAATTTCTGCTAATCGTTTTTGAATCAATTTTCTATCCTCCCTTCATCAAACTGGACCTGCGTCAAACAGCTGTCGCACTGATGGATTCATCAGAAGGACGCCAAAATCCTGATCGAGTTCGGCAATGGCATCGAGTGCACACTCGAAAACGACACCCAGCTGGGCTTCTCTGCTCTTAAATTCCGTTTCGGTTTCCAGGCGAATGAACTCCGCGGCTGGCCTGGCGGCAAAAATACGAAATAAGGCCAGATTTTTAAACAATTCCGGCATCGGCTTCATATCAAATACCTATATCTCCCAAAACCATTCTTGAGGCGGTGAACGCCGTTAGGCGCTCCCCCTGCCGTCTTGTTCGATTCAGTCGCTGTCAGCTATGACAATTCAGTAACCAACCCAAGTTGCTGGAAGAAACCCAGCATATCCAGCATCTCCCATTCCTCTATTATTTTACCTTCTGTGATCCGGCTTATGACAACTCCGGTTACCTTTATGGCTGTTTCAGTAGCGCTAATACCCATGTAATCACCTTGATGCGTCCCGGTCAGTGTGAAGCGGGTGCATACCTTGTTCTCGGCTGCGAATAAATCATCGATACTCAGATTAAGATCAGGAAACCCATGGCGAAGTCCTTGAATTAAATCCCTCAACTGGTCGATACCCTCCAGTTCCCCCTCGGAACTGCTATACCGGTACTCGGGATGGATAACCTCCTCAAGAATTGAAAAATTACCTTTGTTGAAGCCTTCTTTGATAAATAACCGTATGGTTTCGCCTGCTTCTCGTGACATAATTTACTCCCGTGTTCGACGTTCGGTTTCGTTCCAAACTCTTCGATAGTGCCTCAGATCACAGTTCAGGAAGGGTAGGGCCAAACCGTTCACACAGGAAGGCACGCTGTCGAATCTCATGTCGATGTTGTATTTATGGTTGATCTCGGCAATGCACCCATGGTCAGAACCACATTGCCTTTTTTATGTCCTTTCTCAACATACCGGTGGGCATCAGCAATACGCTCAAACGGATATTGTCGATCGATAACCGCTTTGAGTTGACCAGCTTCAATCAGCTCTTTGAGGAAGTTCATGTCTGCTTTTTTCTGATTTGCAGTTCCGCCGATTACCTTCTTGTCGGTTGTCACACCAGCCCAAAGCCCACGGATCAATGGCAAGTAAGCATTCACGGGGTACTTTGATGGTCCGATTGGCTTCGCAAGTCCCCGAAATCAATACACAAAAGTAAGGCTCCTAACCATCTGGAATAATTCAAAATAAATCTAGATTTTTCTTTTTGGCTATGATAGGGTGCTTTTCATGGCACTCAAAAGACCTTTTTCGGAACTCGATTGGCAACTGACGCCAGAGCCGGTGCGTCATTACATCATGGCTCTGGAACGGACGCTTTTCGATATGGAACAGCGGATTGCACTCCACGAAAAACGGCTCGAGAAGCTCGAGGTTCGGACCCGGAAAAATTCTCACAACTCCAGCAAGCCACCGTCTTCCGATCCACCTTTTGCGAGGAAGAAGAGAAAGCAAAAAAAGAGCAAAAAGGCTAAAGGCGGTCAGAAAGGCCATAAGCCGCACCAGCAGCAAGTGCTGGACCCGACCGAGAGCTATTGGTTGACCCCGCAACGTTGCTCATGCGGGCATTCGGCTTTCGATCAGGAAAAGATGAAAACGTTTTACGTACATCAACATATTGAGCTTCCCGAAATCGAAATGCAAGTCAATCACTATCTTCTCCAGCAATGCGATTGCCCTAACTGCGGTAACGTGGTCAAAGCCATGCTGCCACCTGAGATGTCCACCGGTTACGGTCCTCGTTTTACCGCCTTTATCGGTGAACTGAGCGGCATCAAGGGCATGAGCCGAAACGATGTCAAAAAGTTGTGCGAATCTGTATTAGACATTCCCATTGCCACCGGAACCATCCAGAAAATTGTCGACCGCACCTCAAATGCGCTATTGCCAGTCTACGAACGCATCGGCCAGATCGCCCGACGCTTTTGGTGTAACTACATCGACGAAACATCCTGGTTTAAGCAAAATGATCTGCACTGGCTGTGGGCCATGGTAAATGAACGGGTGGCATTTTATCGTATCGACCCACACCGGTCTAAGGAGGCCTTCGAAAACTTAATCCAGGATTGGAACGGCATTCTGGTCAGTGATGGATACGGCCTATACCAAAAATGGGTGCACCGCCAAACCTGCCTGGCTCACCTGATCCGCAAGGCCGATGCCCTGACGGAAAGAAAGAAACCCGACCTTCGCCGCTTCGGAGAAATCGTCGCCGCCTGGCTGAGGCAACTGGTATCGTTTGCCAAAGAACCTCCCGACTCAAAACAGTGGTCGGATTTTTATACGTTCTTCTTGTTCACCGTCTCCCTTTGGGAGGAGGACAAGACCGATGCTGGTAGACTTGCCCGTCAGATCGTACGGGAAATGGACAGTCTGTGGACCTTTCTCGATCACCATGGCGTCGAACCTACAAATAATCGCGCTGAGCGGGCCTTACGTTTTGGTGTGCTGTGGCGAAAACGCAGTCTGGGAACCCAAAGCGAAAAGGGTAATCGGTGGGTCGAGCGGATCTTGTCACTGAAAGAGACCTGCCGTTTAAATGAAAAGCCCACGTTCCCATTTCTCGTGGAATGTATTGCTTCCTACTTTCGTAATATAATGCCTGACCTTTCCTGGATTTGATTCATACGGGAATATCCCGTGAACGCGTACAATGGCAACAATGCGATATGGAGTGATCTGAGATAGATTCCATTGGGCGTCAATGAATTCAAATTGCCTGAAAACGAGCTTTTACCGACCGTGTCGAAGATGGTGTCATAGTTTCCCCCGTTAGCGGTAAAATCGTTTTGCGTATAATCAATTACCGCATCTGCCCCAAGAGACTTTACCACCTCCAGATTAGACGTGCTACCGGTAATGAGTCAAATCGGCTTTCGTTCCTTGCCACGACCATAACGCCGTGACCACGCAGAACGGCCTCTTCAACGATTCTGCTTCCAACATTTCCCGTTCTTCCGAATATCGTAATCTTCATTTTTCTTGAACCTTTCTGCCTGCCGTCCACAAGCTCGCCATCTTGTTAAGTTAAACCGCTCAATCACCATCATTAAACCGACTGCTTCCTTTGGGCTGGCTTGCTATCCTTTTCCCATTGAATTAAGAGCATCGCACTGACAACCAATAAAATGCCTGGTAAGGTAATAGGTATGAACTGTTCCATCCCCAGGATGATTCCTAAGAGAATGACGAAAACAGGCGTCAGGAAATTGTAGGCAGACACTTTGGTCGCACCAATCCGCACAATGGAGAACTGCAATAGAAAGAAGGTCGTGAGCGTCGTAAACAGGGAAAGATAGGCGATGCCCGCATACACATTCAGTTCAACCCCGACCCAGTCGATGGAGGCCATATCCTGCCAGCAGAGCACCAGGAACCACAAGCTGCCCCAGCAAAGCACCCAGAAAGTCATCAGCTCCATCGGCTCATTCCGGTACAAGCGCTTTATCAGTGCATTGTAAAGCCCAAGAAACAGGCAGCCGATCATAAAGACAAAATCCCCATAGTTGAGGTCCAGATTCATAAGCGCTTGCCAGTCCCCCCGAAACACGATCCAGACGGCACCAAGCGTACCGATGAAAATTCCCAAAGCGCGAATTCTGGTAATGGTATCCTTGTTGATGATAATTGCTAAAACCGCCGTAATTGTCGGCACCATCGTAAACAAGGCACCCGTGTTCAACAGGCTCGTGTATCTGAGGCTTTTGAACATGCACCAGAAAAACACGACCAATGGTATGCTGATGACAATGTAATTGATCGAACTTCTCAGTGATGGAAGCGAAATCCCATTTCTGACCAGAACGAATGGCGAGAAAAGGAGGGCAGCCAGCAAAAATCGGACAAACATCATTACCGCTGGCGGCAGCGCATGGGTGATGGTCGCAGCCACTGGAAACGAGCTTGCGATCAGGAGAATCGTTAGCAGCATCAATCCATGGACGTATCCGTTTTTATTTCCTTGGGCGGTCATAGCCGCCTTTGCATGTGCTATTTTCATCATTTGGTCCTCCCTATGGTTCACAGGCCCTGCTTGTCGCAGGGCCTGTGTAATTGTTATCTCTTGCTCAAAAGCTGGGGCGTTTCCTGGGAAAAGTCGATCCAGGGGTTCTTGCCCAATGTTTCCGTACCCTGCACACTGGGGTCTTCGTAGCGCATGACAAAGTGCTCGGGGCCATGCGCATAGGCTACTACCAGCCCATATTTCGCATCGAAATAACCACCGTGAGGCACCAATCCAGGATAGCTGATTCGCCAGGCATGACCGCTCTCACCGGCATGACCGAAGGTCAGCTTGCCGACCACATTGCCAGGCAAAACAAAAAACCAAGTGTAGGGCCCGCCGGAAACAATCGTCATCACCTCGTCGATCCCGACACCCTCGTCGGTGCTGTTTACGTGCAGTTTGCCGAACTTTTCTTGAAGATAAATTTCTACCTCTGGGCTTAACGCCTTCATATCGTAAACCTTCGGGTAAGGCGGCACTCCGATTTCAGATGTCGGTACTCCCCCGTTTTCGACCTCTGGCTCCCTCCCGGCATTTTCGATCTCGTTCAAAAGGTCGTTTCGGTCCAGTGAGAAAATCGAAATCAGCTCGTCGGCTTCCAAAGAGGTCAATGCGCGGGTCTGGGACGCCTTCAGTAAATGAGAGGCTTCATCAGGAAGCGGCAGTGTGCTCACCCGGACACCGATTGCCCGCAAAACCTCGTTGATTCCGCTGACACCGTATGTCGAAGGCGAACCATTGCTGTAGGACAGCTCGATAAATCCTTCCTTCAAAGGCTGGTTTTGGTTTTGCACATCTTGTTTTTTTGCGAATCCGTAGGAAAAAATGAATGCACTAGCCAAAGCGATCAATATGGCAAGGTATTTGTTCATGATTTCGTCTCCTTATTTTTTCAAAATATCGTTGACGATTGTTGCCTGCGATATTTGTTATTCAGTGTATTAGAGCTGCCGTTGATACCGATGGAGATCTTTACACCAATTTTTATGCCATACTCGAAAAATTTTTTTAAAATATGATTTTATTTGTTTTTTTTATTTAAACACCAAATATTTAATCTCAATATCTTGAGAATCACAGAAAGATGACTACATCTTTCTCAAGAATATGATTCTAAACTTTCAATCTCCATGGAGAGCTGATTATGGCCCAAACCAAGGGTGGGATAAAAGCGCTGGAGGCTAAATGCCGGCTGCTTGAAGGTCAGTGCAGTGAATATGTTGAAGCGTTGAAAAAGACAAACCATGAGCTTGAAGATCAAGTCTCCAAATTAAAAAAGGCGGAAGTTAGGCTATCAGACAGTGAGTCCAAATTTCGCAAAGTTTTTGAATACGCCCCCTTTGGTGCTGCCATGACGGATATGGATGGAAAGATCGTGCTTGCAAACCGAGCAATGTGCGAAATGATGGGGTATCCAAAAAACGAACTTGAAAACATGCATTTTTCCGAATTCACCCATTCGGATGATCAGGGCCCCAATATTGAGCTTTTCAAAAAGCTCGTTTCCAATGAAATAGACCACTACAAAATGGAGAAAAAGTATGTCCGCAAATCTGGGCAGGTGTTCTGGGGCAGCCTGGCGGTTATCCTCGTCAAAGAAACACATTCAAATGAAACGATGATCATTGGGATGGTCGAGGACATTTCGAAGCAAAAACTGGTCGAGGAGGAACTGAAGAGACATCGCGACAGTTTAGAGGCGATCGTTGCTGAACGAACGTCGGAGATCCGATCACTGAAAGATCGATTGCAAGCCGAAAACGTCCTGCTCAAACAGGAATTGGCCGACACCCACCGTTATGGGACGATCATCGGCCAAAGCCTTTCCATAAAAAGCGTCATTTCCCAGATAGAACTGGTGGCCCCAACGAAGTCAAGCGTGCTGATACAAGGCGAATCCGGAACTGGAAAGGAGTTAGTGGCTCGTGAAATTCATAAAAATAGCGACCGAAAGGCGCATGCGTTTATCAGGGTCAACTGTGCTGCCATTCCTAAAGAACTCTATGAAAGCGAGTTTTTTGGCCATGTTAAGGGTGCATACACAGGAGCGGTCAAGGACAGGGTTGGCCGCTTTGAAGCGGCGGACGGCGGCACCATCTTCTTGGATGAAGTCGGTGAAATTCCACTGTCTCTCCAAACCAAACTATTGCGGGTACTCCAAGAAGGTGAATACGAACGCCTGGGGGAAGAAAGGACTAGAAAGGTCGATGTACGGGTAATCGCCGCCACCAATAAAAAACTGAAGGAAGAAGTCAAGAATAAAGCTTTTCGCGATGACCTTTTTTACCGTTTGAATGTCTTTCCAATCCATGTTTCCCCGCTGAAAGATCGCATCGACGATATACCGCTGCTGGCATCCCACTTCATTGAAAAGCTCTCCAGGGAAATGAATCTTCCCATGCCTCAGTTGACTAAGGCAAATGTACTAGACCTCCAGGCATATGACTGGCCGGGGAATGTCCGCGAATTGGAAAATGCTATCGAACGAGCAATGATTCTTTCAAGGTCAAAGAAGTTGAATTTTAGGACTATATTGGAGGGTGAAGGAGTGCCGGTTGTTCCCGATAGACAGGATTCATCAAATTTATACGTCGATGGCATTCTTTCTGCCGATGATTTGTATGAGCTTGAAAGGGACAATATGATCCGGGCTTTGAAGCATTGCAATTGGAAGATCTACACCGATACTGGTGCCGCCAAATTGCTCGGTATAAAACCGACTACATTGATTGAAAGAATGAAAAGGATGAAGATTAAAAAGCCAAAAAATCAATCCTAATTGATTGCTTTTAAATGATATAGAATGAAGTAATATGACAATTGAAACCGCATTTGTAATTTGCTGTTGGAATAGCCCTTGTCGATGTGGAACATAAAATAGACGTCCATGAGTTATCAATGTTAGAGCATATAGCGCGTTACAGAGGGCTATCATCTGGTATACGCGTGCCTTCGTGATCCCAGCATCTGCGGCCAAATCATCATATGTGGCGTCTGGATTGTCCTTAAGATATTCGACGAACCGAAAGCCGTTCAAGACGGCATTGGTTGGTTCCTGTCCTTGAAGTAAGGATCTTTTCCAGTCTCTCTGTGTGATGGCCTTATCGACCGGAAAATTAGCTTGTTTCTGGCCTGAACGGAGGACCTTTTCTTGTTATTATATGTATAATAACAGAGGATTATCTCGGCGCATGATTTGGTTCGACGAGTGGATGATCCGGGGAGCCAAACAAATCAAGGGCTTAGCGAAATCACCCGCTAAGCCCTTTTTTTATTCCCCCGTATTTCCCCCTGCCAAATAAAAAAACAGATCCCAGTTGCCAAAAGCCAATTAATTTCTAAAGTCTGAAACATATCGGCCAATATAATCTCCACCTGAGGGGATACCCCACAGACTTGAACTGGCTTTAATTGCGCTGCCCTGAATCTCTCGCCCCCTCTATGGGCAAGGCCCCACCATAGGTCTTGCCCATTTTTATTTCCGATCCCACAAACAGAAACGACTGGCGCGTGTGTCCGGGGCCACCCGTTTTCAAAGAGCGCTTTCGCCACCGCCGGATCTTCCGCGCCGGTGGCCAGGGATGGGAAAAAGGAACTTCAACGGCCCCCAGGGTGGTAACTTTGTATTTTCCCATTTCTGGTACCCTTTTCATTGCCATTGAAAGGCATACCAGGCTGCGTTGCAGCGCCAGAGCAAAGCCCTTTCGAGGAAGCCCCGCAGGCCTGCGAGACCACCGCTACTGGTAACAATAGCGAACGCTGCGATTGCAGGAGCATACACCGCCAGGAAAAAGAGTGGATGGTTGCCGGTGAGCTGACCAAACACCGCTTCCATACGTTCCGACAGAAAGATGTACAAACCAAGGATACCCCAGGCCAAACCGAACGAGATCAGCAGAAATGGAATAAATGAGCGGAACGGTACTCGGTATACTTCACGCGCTGCAATGGTTGGGGACATATCCTTCTTCTTTCATGGCTAACGTCGCCGGATGAGCCGCGAGAATCGCAGTCGGCTCCATGGGCCTGATAAGTGGAGCGCGCAGCGCGACACGTTCAGGCCCATGGCGAAGCATCCAGCTTATCGCGAGTTTCAGCCGCCGCCTACACGGATTGTGTGCTAAAGATTAATTTTACCAAGAATGACCAACGATACACCTGCAAAAGCGCGATGGCGGCCGGTCTGTAAACTTTTGTTATGCTTAATTAATTATTTTTAAAATATAACTGAATTTCTCCTGAACAATTGCCACTACTGTGCATATGGCATTTGTCTATTTCAGGTATGAAACTATTTTTTATTCCAAGTTCATCAAGCCAGCATTTAATTCTGTATAAAACTCCACATTCGTACTTATCTATGACCCCTATCCTTTTGATACCTGTATACGCAAAGCATTTATCTTGTTTGAATTCCCATGCCATTTTGTCTTTATCAGGATATGTAAAAATAACATTCATAAAATTTGGAATCATTAATTTGGATGCTTCATTAAAAAATGACTTAAACGTGTCAAAGCTTTTTTCAGGTTCCATGCATTCTAATGTTTTTTTAACTCTTGCTATTTCAATTGCTGAAAGTGATTTTATTGCAGATTTATTAATCTTATTTGTTGCCTCGATTCCAAACTCTTGCAAACAATGAAAAAACCACATTCCATCATGAGTCATCCAACATTTGTTTAAGAGATCAACTGTTTCTTCTTGTTTAACATTTTTTGCTTTTTTCAAACTACCTCCTGTAGTTCAAATTTGAAAAATCATGTAGTCCTTTAATGTGTATAACGCCGGCATCACCCGCCATTCCCAGAGTGAGGAACGAACGACGGGAAAGGTCGGTGTGTATGCATATGATACTAGTTATGGCCTCCCAAAGAAACGGGGCTGTCGTGTAAACCCATCATCATATTTCCTGTTCTCCGACGAGCTTTTTAATACCCCATTCTCGAACAGAAAACATGATGATGGGTTGCCCCCTTTCACTTGCAACGGTAAACTTTTGTTACCCCTAACAAATACTTACCCAAGCAAAAGGAGGCACATCATGAAATTTTACAACCGACAGCACAAGTATTACTGCGGTGTCGATCTGCATGCCAGGAAAATGTATGTCTGCATCCTCGACCATAAAGGAAAAATTGTTGTTCACCTGAATATCAAAACCGACCCGGAACTCTTTTTCGAACTGGTGTTCCCGTTTATCGAAGACGTTGTTGTCGGTGTTGAATGTGTCTTCTGCTGGTACTGGCTGGCCGATCTGTGCGCCGATCACAAAATCGATTTCGTCCTTGGACACGCATTATACATGAAAGCCATCCACGGCGGCAAAACCAAAAACGATAAAATCGATTCTTACAAACTCGCCATGTTACTCAAAGGCGGCAATTTTCCCACCGCTTATCCCTATCCGGCCAAGTGGCGGGCAACACGGGATCTGCTGCGCCGGCGCATGTATCTGTCGAGACGATGCAGCGAACTGGTAGCCCATATTAACAACACCAATACCCAGTACAACCTGCCGGCGTTCAGGAAAAAATTGTCACGCAAATACAACCATGGCGGTGTCGCCGAAAGGTTTGAAGACCCGGCTGTCAGAAAGAGCATCGAAGTCGACTTGGCCATGATCGATGCCATGAATCAGATTCTTAAAAAGCTTGAATGGCATATCGAAAAAACCGCCCGCCAGCATGATTACCACACTTTATATCTGCTGCGCTCAATCCCCGGTGTCGGGCAGATCCTGGCCCTGGTAATCCTGTACGAGGTCCATGATGTCAGGCGGTTTCCCAGGGTACAGGATTTCTCATCCTATGCCAGGCTGATCCGGCCGGTAAAAGAGTCCGACGGCAAGTGGGCCGGGCACAGCAACAAGAAGATCGGCAACCACCATCTCAAATGGGCGATCAAGGAAGCCGCGATCCTCATGCTCAGGGATTCATCCCAGGCAAAGTATTTCGTTTCCAAACTGGAACACAAATACAATAAAGGCAAGGCTCTGGGAATCTTCACCCACAAGCTGGGCCGGGCCATTTACTTTATGCTCAAAAACAAGGAGGCGTTCAACATGAAACGATTCTTCGATCAATAGATGTGGAACCGGAAGGTGTCAACTTATCGCATAACTGAGATCAAACGGGCGGATCTGAGTCTCTCGATTTAAGACATGCAGCCCGACTGCGAAAAAAGAGTGGACCCGATGCCCGAAGCTCAATGCTTTGATTGGCGGCACCTTTCGGTTCCATCCACGCATACGGATAGCTTGACCGGTGGTGATCGTGTTCTGCCCCTTATCCGAGTGACACCCTAACTGGACGTCCGCCCGTCGGACGAGCCGATACCTTTGACTGCGCCGGAATAAGGGAATCGAAATATATTCTGAAGCCGCCTTAAGGTGGCACGCTGATTGTCAAAGAACCATCTGGCAAATCAGTCAATCCTGATAGATGTTTGGTGCAGACGCGTTATCCAAACGCGCTGACGCTCGCGACCGAAGACGCAAGCCGGAACCAACGAATTGCTTGTCAAGGGATCCGAGAAAAGAGACGGAAGAGGTTCGCTTAGAAATTGATTATTCCGATCCATGGGAGAAGTTTTTTCCTTGACAACCGGAGGCCATATAGATGTTGTGTGCCGGGCACGGCACGTATTCTGAAGGGTGCGATGAGCATAACCTTTGTTTTAAGGCTCATCAAGTCCCCAACCCAGCCAGAGGTATAGCGGTATGGCAACCGGGTAGCCGGTGACGGTGCCTGGGAAGGAGGCCGCCTTGCTACGGCAGGGTACCGCGAGCGCACGGGGCGATGAACAAGAACCGAGTCAGGCGGGTTTGGTGGGACGATCCTGCAACACAAGGTAAAGTCCTCTATCCATTATAGGCCAAATAGGTATACTCGGCGCTCGTGTGCGCAAAGATGCGTGTTCACCCCGGGAGATCTGCCGCAATGTCCGGAAACGGACTGACCGAACCGCAAGGGGAGGCGATCGCGTGGCAGAAGTCAGCAGAGGGCATAGTAGCCGGTGGAAAGGAGCCGGGCCTCCCGAAAGCGGGAGAAGTATACCCGGAGGCCTCACTCACCCCGACGAAGGCCCGAACGGTGCCCAGCCGAATGGTATGGGTAAATGGTCGTGGTTATTAAAAGAGCATATTCTTATCGGCATATTGCAGCTCCCGCTGAAATGCCGGTAGCGTTGTGCTTGTATCTAGCCCGGCAGGATTGATGTTTTTTTTATCTGCTCCTGTTCTGACCAGCCGGACCGCCGGATACGTGACCCGTATGTCCGGTGGTGTGGGAGGGGGTAGCCGCGAGGCTACTCCCTATCCCTATGGCCGATGTTTTGTATAAAAAGAATCCGTATCCAAGATTTGGATCTGGTTTTATCTTTTTGTTCAAAACAAAGCCGTTTCGTTCATAAAAATGATGGTTTCGAATTGAATAATCTGGAGTTTCAAGTACCCATAATGATTCATTTGGATACAGATTCATCACACCCCGTAAAAGCTTGCTGCCGATCCCTTTTCCGATAAAAATCCTGCTGAGAAAGATCCCAAAGAGTTCATAATGATCTGGATGTATTTTTACGATGCAACCACCAGCAATCTTATCATGAACCACACATTTGAAATAATCGTGGTTTCTCAACCAGTTCATGTGACAATGAATTTTGTCATTTCCAGGAGGACTTCCCGGTTTTGCGTAGTCTGGCTTATACCTCTCATCATCAACAAACGCTGAAATTGCGCACAACCGCAGCGCCTCTAAATCGATTTCTTCAGCTTTTTGAATTATTATCATTCCTCATGACCGGCCAACGTGTTGCTCAGGGGCAGCGTGGTTTTTACGCTGTCACCTGTAGCAAATTGTTAAACGATTTATTCATGAATTTCAGCAAAATGGATCTCTTTTTTAGTGGGATTATAATGCAGGTAATAACTAAAGCCTAAATATTTGTAATATTCCTCTCCTTTTTCATCCTTTGCTGTCCACCAGTAATAAGAAGGATGTGAAATGGAATGTTTCTGCATTTTTCCCATTTTTAATTGAAGCACAATCTTATTAACTTCTTCTTTAGTTGCATTAAACTTGAAGTATTCTTGCCAATCATCAAAACCACCAGTTGTACCGTAATAGACCTTCCTATCTGATAAACCAAAATGGGAAATTGAATTAAGACGTTCAATCCCATTTTTTCGCGGTGGAAAACCAATATAGAAGTAGGAGTAACCACAAGCAATAACAATAATGACAAGAGCAAAGATTGAGCTAAAAGTAATAATTATCCATTTAAATTTAGATTTCATATCGTTTAACGCCAACAATAAGGGGGAGGGAGCCCTTGTAAAATATTTTAATGAAGCAACATATATTAGTAAACGACTGATATTAAAAAGCCGACGCTTATCCAGCTCCCGCTTCATTGTTTTTGTTAGCCTTTATAGTTTAATAAAAATTTTTGCCATAAATCGTCTAAGCTCTTATCAAATGAAGTGATAAATGCATTTTGAAAATCATCACCATCCTGAATCATTAATAAAAACCTACGAAATCCTTTTTCATCTTCAGTTCTAAGAAAAGATATAAACATCATATTTTGCCTGTACATCATATGATGATTGAGTCCCCAATGTGATGCACTTTTTTGTGAGAATAAACCATCCTCTAAATTAGGTACAAAGTAATTACCATTTTTGATTAATTCTGTCGCTTCTAATTCAGAAACTGTTCCAGCGCCACCTCCATCAGAAACAAACGTAATAAAACCTTCTTTAAACCAAAATGGAAGCTTTCTAAGCTTGAGTAGACCTATCTGTTGATATAAATGCAAATGTGACAACTCATGAGTTAAATATTTTTGAATATTTTCCGGTTGATCTTTTAATCGCGGTGAAAGAAAAAGTTTATTACTTACTCCAGCTAATGTCTTTGCACCGTAAAATTTATAAAAACTATCTTCTGTTTCACACTTGAATAGACAATGCCGCTAATTTTAAGCAATCTTCTTTTGTCGCTTCCCTGATCATTATTTATCCTCTGAAGCACATAACATAACATTTGAAAAAAGATATTTGCCTATATTATAGACACTGCCTGAATTGCGGCGGGCTTGTCCAACTACAGGATAAGATCGTGGTTCGCTTCGCTCTCACGATCTATCCTTATTCGTTAGGTGATATTTTTTATACTTTTATGTGACGCTGAATGTTGAATAGTCATCTATTTTGCCACCTTTTATGAACTGTATTGTTTCTCTCCAATAATTAGTAAGAAATTTTTGTTCTTCTTCAGAATATATTCGCAGTATTTTATATTTTCCGATTGTGTTTTGATTTATGATGGAAAACTCTGTTACGATAACTTTGGCTATCGTTTCCCAATTCCCATTTATCAAATCAATTGGCATGTTGAGAGGATATATTCTATGTTCATCTTTTTTGAAGTTATACTCAACTCCAACCTCGATATCTTTATCAACTAAACCTTGCTTAGTTTTTAACTTTAGAGCCCAATTAAATTCTACTGGGAAACCCATCTCTATTTCTCCTTTGTGCCTTGATCATCAGGTATTTTAACTCTTAGTGACATACTGATAGGCCTTTTATAGTCCAGCACACGTTGTCTTTCAGATAATATACCCTGAGTTTCTTTTATTTTCGAAGAAAAATATTTTTTAACAGGCAGTGTTATTGCGCTTGCAAAAAAAGTTAACATCAACCCAATATTAGAACCTGAACCAGATATGTATTTTGATAATCCGCATGCAGCAGCACCAACACAAATGGAACAGAACAAAGTTTCTGCGGATCGCCATATTTTTAAAGAACTATCCGCAGAGCGTACCTTTTCTTTGTTTAAATGAACGATTCCAAAATCCTTATCTTTTAGCGTAAGGCTCAAACTAATGACATATTCATCCAATCTTGATTTGGCTTCCATCAAGTTTTCATTCGATGGCATAATCATCAATTCGTCTATTGCTTTTAAATAAATATTTTTCTGTGTTCGTGTTTCATTCTCCAAGATGATGAATTGTTCTTTGGTAATACACACTAATACATGATCTTTCAGTATCGTCGCATCAATATCTCTTGTATCTTCATTAATAAAATCTATCTCGAAATCGTTTTTAGGCAAAAATTCTTTTGAAACATCTACAAGCCTTGACGGGGCTTGTCCATATGGATGTCCTGCTACGATTTCACCGACACAAGAGGCATACGCAAAGTCAAATACCATTGTTCCAACTTCACTTAATATTTCATCATAAGCATTTAACCTCTTATCAATTTTTTTGCCTAAATTATTCCACCAAGTGCCGTGTAAAGTGCCGACTCTATCTAACTCATCCAAAGCATATTGCTTCAAATCATCTTTAAAAATTTCAAGACCATTCACCAACCTATCAATATTATTAACAAATGATAGTGACAATTGTGTCTTCCTGCTTGATAGTTGATCTAATGAGATAAAACGTGTGTTGTGATTAAAATTCGTACTATGTGACATTGTTGAGGCGTACATTTTATCTAAGTATTTTGCTGTATTCTCTATAATTTGATCATCAACCCATCGTAAAGATACCGAAGATCGATTATATAACCAATTAAATAAGGACGTAAAATCCTTACTATCATTATCTAAGACACTAACAATTTTGTTCGTTGACAAAAGGAATTCTATCAATTCTGGATCATCATTTAACCAATCCTGAACGCAAGGGTTGCAAAGTAACGAAGGAGCCGGCAATAATATATTTCTTGAAAACAGTATAGTTTTCAAAATTTCGGACCGACTTCTAACATAATCAAGTGGCCCTTTACCAGACTCAGCATAAGTATTTAAAGCATTACATAAGGGCGACCATTTAGCTTTATGCATAAAATGTTGCTCCTTCGCACCTAACGTCGCCGGATGAGCCGCGAGACTCGCAGCCTCCGGAACGAAATGGTTTTAATTTCGGGCCGGAGGCGAGAATCGCAGTCGGCTTCATGGGCCTGATAAGTGGAGCGCGCAGCGCGACACGTTCAGGCCCATGGCGAAGCAGCCGGCGACGATAAGCTGGAGCGCGGAGCGGTCCAGCTTATCGTTCTGCTCTCAGGCGCGAGGAACGAGCGTCGGGAGCAGAAGATGGTTAAAGGCTCTTATTTTCCTGTGCGAACCTCAAGATTACTTGGATTAAAACAAAAAAAAGAATTGCATCTAATCCAATAAATCTTTTTAGTGTTTTTTGTGTCTTGAGTAATAATTCTATATACAGGCCTATTGCATGTTAATATGAATGGACCTGTGCGAAACATTCTAAATTGCTTTGAAATAATGGTCAGCTCGTTTATTGGTGCCCATTCTTTTATAGATTTTCTTGCAGCTGAAACAATCCAGTAGAAATAAAAAACAACTATTCCTAATAGGATTATACCAGCCAATTGTTCCAGCATTTTATATTTTGACCTTTAACATTCGGCATAACCGGGCGGGGCCGCAGTTTGGCCCCGTTCCGAGTTTATACCGTGGTTACACGTTTTTGAAAGCCTATTGATACATTTTTCCACCATGATTTAACCAACCTCCTTCATGCTGGCCATTTGGATCATGGTGTGTCCAGTGAATAACGCCACCCTTTGAGTTCCACTCGTATCGACCATAAAAATTGACATGATCATCGACTTTAAGGTTTTCGATTTTTGGGGCAAGGTCGATGTTGTGAGCGATCAACAGTGTTTGGCTGGACTCCAATTTGAGAATAAAACGTTGGTGCCTGCTACCTTGATTATCGTCTGGTAGAATTATGATTACTTTACCTGACCCACCGACTTGAAATCCGTTTATTTTATTTTCAAAAGCATTTTTTAAAGCTCTATCGCTTGTGGAAAGCTCTGTTTTTGAAAAAGGCAGGAGTGTTTTTATAGAGTTCAGAGAAAAACTATCAGGATATCGGGATACGAGTGCATATGCCCCTAAACAAATTAAGAATATTATAAGGAGTTTTTTCATTTTAAACACCAATTTTCATCAGTACTGACGTGTAACTTATTTATTCAGTGGAAATCTGTCTTTCTGCAAAAAAGACTATTTTACAACAAAAATGAATTTTATTCGAATATTTCGCAATCTTGCGAAGACTATCATAAACTGTTGTTTAGTCAATACAATTTGTTTGATTGACTTAAGCTCCCTTAGTATCTACTATTCCACTTTGGCGTACTTATCGAATAAGGAATTCATGTTTTGCATAGCCAAAACATAATTCTCGTTGAACTGAGCCGCTGATTCTATTTGGATTTTAAAGCTCGATCCTTAGCGGAAGATTAACCGTTTTTCCCGGCCTTGCGACGATAAGGCCGTCGCACCGGTACGCCCAAAAAAAGTCACGATTATCAAAGAGCTTTATTACCTGCATTCTTCCGAAAAAGTAATTTCTCAACTTTCGGGATTCGTTTAGCTACATGTAAATTCAATTGGTTACGTATCGTGTTCGATACAAATAGCAGTGTTTTATTGGCAATGCAGCTTGTACTTTTTCGACGTTACCAAAGATATCTTACTGTTATTATAAAACAATACAATTTTTAGCGAATCCCGAAAGTTGAGTAATTTCCTTTATAAATAGATCATTCCTCAATATCGGGCTTGTTCAACAACCGGATAAGATCGCGACTCGCTTCGCTCTCACGATCTATCCTTATTCGTTGGGCTCTCTGTATTCCATCTCGCAGTGCGTTGATCCAGATTTCATTTCCCTTTGAATTCAGATGAACACCATCACCGTCGTGGAACTTATCTGCAAGGTTACCTGATGCATCAACAAGTAGGGAGCCTGCATCTACAAAAAAGACACGACTGCTGGTGTTGGCAAGCTTTTGGATGCTTGAGTTTAGCAGCTTGATGCGATCTTGGTTTCGGCCTTGCCGTTCCTCCCTCGACTCTTCATCAAGAGGAAGCACGGCACTGAAAACGATTGGAGTGGTCTTTGGGATTTTCTCAATAATGAGTCGGTAGTTTTCGAGTATCTCGTCGTTTGAGCGTCTTTTCATGTCGTTTATGCCGATGGCGAGAAGGACCACACTTGCCCTGTCGATTGACCTGTAATCTGGGAGACGTTTGAGAACGCCAAGAGTCGTGTCACTTCCGATCCCATAGTTCACCGAAGGGCACGTAACTGCTGAGACGCACAAGCCTTGTGTGATGCTATCGCCGATGAAGATCACCGATCCGTCCGGCACGTTTCCGTCTACTCGCTTATGATAGCAAAGCATTCGTTGAAAGTGCTGGGTGATTTCTGCAGACAATTCCGATTGTCGGATGCCAAGCTTGGTCTGCAACCGTTCGATAAAATCGCTCTTGAGCAGAACCACTGTCAGTAGCAGGTGCATTCCGATAAGGTAAATGATTGTAATTCGTTTTTTCATAGTTTTGCTGCCCAACGCTATGCTCACGGGGCGCGCGCTTTTTGCGCTCCCGTGCAGCAAAATGTTATAAATTATTCAATTATTTTATATTTTTTGCGGGCCAGATCCTTTGGCAATCCGTTAAAATGCCACCATTCATAACTTAGAGGAAAAAATCCGGCCTTTTTCATTGTTTTCGATAGAAGTTCCCGGTTCTTCTTTTGTGCTTCGCTAAGATCAAACATCTTGAGTTTTGCATAACCCCAGTAGATTGAAAGGTTGCTATTGTAAAAAGGTGTAAATCCCATATCAATTTCTTTATCACTTCCATCAACTATTGTTACATCAACAGCGATACCATAATTGTGCATTGATCCTTTATCAGGATTGGCAACAAATTTTTCAAACTTTGTTCCCTTCATTTTATCATACATAAGTTGAGATACACTTCTTGGGCGAGCAGCATCCATGACCAAAATTGAATAATCGGGGAATTCAGATTTTAATTCTTTTTGAGCTATGGATAATTTTTGAGCGACTTCTCTACGGAGATAAGCCTTACCTAAACGAGGCGATTTTGGTTTTGAACAGAAGTATTCTGGTAAAACATGGTAGAGAAATCGGGTTCTGCTGAGAATTTGATACTATTTCTGCAGACAAGCTATCCTGACCGAATTTGTTGTGGTCATATGCGCATTTTAGCCTGTTTTAGCGCACACCTCTCCACCGGTTTTACTCCAAATTTTATTTTCCCTGCGGGTTATTCGATAACCGGCGCTTTGCGGCACCGTTCAAACAACTCCGGCAAGCGTAGGTTTTCCAGGCAGGTCCTAGTCACCTTTAAGACCGTTTGCTCACTGTGGAAAACGATTTTACCGGCGATATCGATCAGCCGTCTACGCACCGTGGAGGCATAGGAACCAATCGATAATACCGGCGCACTGACATCTTCTTTAAACGACTCGAGCAGAAAATGACCGACCAGCATCATATAATACCAGGCTGCATTGGGGGCGAATCGTTTGAAAGGCAGTTGTTCGTGACCGAAATCCTTCAACGCCCGGTTGGCCAATTCGTCGCTGCCGCGTTCATGATAGCAGGCGACGAGCCCATTGGTGGTCAGATATTCCACCGCTCCGGCGTTTTCCAGCATACCGTCGATCGCCTGACCTTGACCGATGTTGGTGACGATGATGGTGTCAGGCCGAAATCCCGGAAGGTAAAGCTGTTTGCTGTTATCGTGCATCAACCGACAAAAAATCGCGCGGCGGAATTGTTTCCAGTTGCCTTGCCGGATACCGAACTCGGCGTATTTCCAGGCTTTCTTCTTTCCGGATTCGAACCGTTTCCATTTGGACGCATCCCAGTTGTCCGCCATTTGCTTGATGTCTTTATACACTTTGCCGCCGCAGACATAACCGACATGAAGCCTTTCGCAAAGCTCGAAGATTTTCTGGTCGAAAAACCCGCTGTCCATGCGGATGATAATCGGCACATCCCCACGGTAGTCGCATCTGATTTTAAGAACCATGTGCCGGATCATATTCAGGACCGTATCGCCATGATTGGAATGTTTGTCCCCACTGCGAAACACCGCATCGACAATCAAACGTCCCCAATTCATTTGCAGGGGTTGAAAGCCCTTTTTCTTCTTGTAGGTGGGCTTCACGCCGTGCCGGCATTTTGCATCGTCATTGTCCATGACCATCGTATCGATACCCAATTCGATCACATCGGGTTGCGTAATCCGCAGACGCCAGATGAAAAGGGCCTGCAAAAGGCGCCGGAACAAAAACACGCGAGTCCAGGCGAATGCTTTGAAAAAACGTTTGATTTGATGAGAAGAGGCCATGTCTTCAGTTGGCGTCTCTATGCTGCCGGCATAGCCCTCATCGCGAGAAATCTGGTCGAAATATGCCAGGCGCCGACTGGTCCCATCGGCGAAAAAGCAGAGCACTTGTTTGAAAAGTTCTGTAATGGCAAGGCCTTTTCGGTTCTTGCGGATGGATCCAAACCAGCGGTCGAACCAGCCAAAAACCTGAATGCCGTGCATATACGCCACGAACAGGGCCAGCCCGGCTCTTCCGGTCAACCGGTCGGACGTCGTTTCGATGCGTTGGATTTTGAGTTCACTTTGTCGGTAGTTTTTGCTATGCTTACTCATAGAGTCCTTTACCTATTGGGTGTGTTTACGCTTGTTGTAAACATGGTGGTTTTTAACAAGTATTATAACACATTATCCAATTTTAGAGGACTCTTTTTTTGTGAAAATCGCGTATTTTAGGCCTTATTAAGGCCATCATAAAAATTCTCCCTGAAATAGTTTTTATCAGAATCGGAATTCACGAGATCAACTCGAATCGATTCATCAATGGTATGGATATCAACTAGTCCTGCCTCAATGAACTTCTTTTCAGTTTCATTTGCATGACAAGTGGCCCTTGCAATAAATACAAGAACCACACTTATGAGCAGTATATATGTTTTGGAAATATTCATATTGATTTATAACGCCAACAGCACGCGCGGCTACGGAATGGAGGCGAAGCCGCAATGTAGTAGCCGACGCCGTGCCTGTGATTGTTAGGAACTGCCGATGGTTCCGCCATTACGTCAGATCCTGATAAGGGTTGTAGGCTACTTCCCAGTAATGACCTTCCGGATCTTGAAAGTAACCGGAGTAACCGCCCCAGAAAACCTCCGCCGCTGGTTTAATAAGTTGCGCGCCTGCGGATACTGCCTGACTAAGGACAGCATCAACTTCTGATTTGCTTTCAACATTGTGAGCCAGTGTAATACCGGAAAAGCCAACCTGAGCGGGATCGGCTAACCCGATGTCCTTGGCCAGCTCTTCCCGCGGGTAGAGCGCTAGCCAGGTTCCTTCCAGACTGAAAAAGGATATATTGCCGCCTTCAAAGTCGTGCTTTGGCAGACCGAGACCTTCGCCATAGAAGCGAGTGGCCCTCTCCAGATCCCCCACACCAAGCGTGATAATGCTGATTTTCGGTTTCATGATTCCCTTCCTAACGTTTCGCTTCACCTGACGGGCGGGTTGTGCTTGTACAGATCTTCAAAAAAAGATTGCAATAAAAGCAAATGTAGTGTTTCAGAAAAATGCAATTGCCCGCCCGGTCCGTGTGTAAGCAGTTGATACTAGTTATGGCCTCCCAAAGAAACGGGGCTGTCGTGTAAACCCATCATCATATTTCCTGTTCTCCGACGAGCTTTTTAATACCCCATTCTCGAACAGAAAACATGATGATGGGTTGCCCCCTTTCACTTGCAACGGTAAACTTTTGTTACCCCTAACAAATACTTACCCAAGCAAAAGGAGGCACATCATGAAATTTTACAACCGACAGCACAAGTATTACTGCGGTGTCGATCTGCATGCCAGGAAAATGTATGTCTGCATCCTCGACCATAAAGGAAAAATTGTTGTTCACCTGAATATCAAAACCGACCCGGAACTCTTTTTCGAACTGGTGTTCCCGTTTATCGAAGACGTTGTTGTCGGTGTTGAATGTGTCTTCTGCTGGTACTGGCTGGCCGATCTGTGCGCCGATCACAAAATCGATTTCGTCCTTGGACACGCATTATACATGAAAGCCATCCACGGCGGCAAAACCAAAAACGATAAAATCGATTCTTACAAACTCGCCATGTTACTCAAAGGCGGCAATTTTCCCACCGCTTATCCCTATCCGGCCAAGTGGCGGGCAACACGGGATCTGCTGCGCCGGCGCATGTATCTGTCGAGACGATGCAGCGAACTGGTAGCCCATATTAACAACACCAATACCCAGTACAACCTGCCGGCGTTCAGGAAAAAATTGTCACGCAAATACAACCATGGCGGTGTCGCCGAAAGGTTTGAAGACCCGGCTGTCAGAAAGAGCATCGAAGTCGACTTGGCCATGATCGATGCCATGAATCAGATTCTTAAAAAGCTTGAATGGCATATCGAAAAAACCGCCCGCCAGCATGATTACCACACTTTATATCTGCTGCGCTCAATCCCCGGTGTCGGGCAGATCCTGGCCCTGGTAATCCTGTACGAGGTCCATGATGTCAGGCGGTTTCCCAGGGTACAGGATTTCTCATCCTATGCCAGGCTGATCCGGCCGGTAAAAGAGTCCGACGGCAAGTGGGCCGGGCACAGCAACAAGAAGATCGGCAACCACCATCTCAAATGGGCGATCAAGGAAGCCGCGATCCTCATGCTCAGGGATTCATCCCAGGCAAAGTATTTCGTTTCCAAACTGGAACACAAATACAATAAAGGCAAGGCTCTGGGAATCTTCACCCACAAGCTGGGCCGGGCCATTTACTTTATGCTCAAAAACAAGGAGGCGTTCAACATGAAACGATTCTTCGATCAATAGATGTGGAACCGGAAGGTGTCAACTTATCGCATAACTGAGATCAAACGGGCGGATCTGAGTCTCTCGATTTAAGACATGCAGCCCGACTGCGAAAAAAGAGTGGACCCGATGCCCGAAGCTCAATGCTTTGATTGGCGGCACCTTTCGGTTCCATCCACGCATACGGATAGCTTGACCGGTGGTGATCGTGTTCTGCCCCTTATCCGAGTGACACCCTAACTGGACGTCCGCCCGTCGGACGAGCCGATACCTTTGACTGCGCCGGAATAAGGGAATCGAAATATATTCTGAAGCCGCCTTAAGGTGGCACGCTGATTGTCAAAGAACCATCTGGCAAATCAGTCAATCCTGATAGATGTTTGGTGCAGACGCGTTATCCAAACGCGCTGACGCTCGCGACCGAAGACGCAAGCCGGAACCAACGAATTGCTTGTCAAGGAATCCGAGAAAAGAGACGGAAGAGGTTCGCTTAGAAATTGATTATTCCGATCCATGAGAGAAGTTTTTTCCTTGACAACCGGAGGCCATATAGATGTTAGCGATTGTTTTATAATGATTTGTTTTTCTAATGTCATTTCTTAATATTTAAATAATAACGCATATTTTCCATTTCATTATCGTACGCGTTCACGGGATATTCCCGTATGAATCAAATCCAGGAAAGGTCAGGCATTATATTACGAAAGTAGGAAGCAATACATTCCACGAGAAATGGGAACGTGGGCTTTTCATTTAAACGGCAGGTCTCTTTCAGTGACAAGATCCGCTCGACCCACCGATTACCCTTTTCGCTTTGGGTTCCCAGACTGCGTTTTCGCCACAGCACACCAAAACGTAAGGCCCGCTCAGCGCGATTATTTGTAGGTTCGACGCCATGGTGATCGAGAAAGGTCCACAGACTGTCCATTTCCCGTACGATCTGACGGGCAAGTCTACCAGCATCGGTCTTGTCCTCCTCCCAAAGGGAGACGGTGAACAAGAAGAACGTATAAAAATCCGACCACTGTTTTGAGTCGGGAGGTTCTTTGGCAAACGATACCAGTTGCCTCAGCCAGGCGGCGACGATTTCTCCGAAGCGGCGAAGGTCGGGTTTCTTTCTTTCCGTCAGGGCATCGGCCTTGCGGATCAGGTGAGCCAGGCAGGTTTGGCGGTGCACCCATTTTTGGTATAGGCCGTATCCATCACTGACCAGAATGCCGTTCCAATCCTGGATTAAGTTTTCGAAGGCCGCCTTAGACCGGTGTGGGTCGATACGATAAAATGCCACCCGTTCATTTACCATGGCCCACAGCCAGTGCAGATCATTTTGCTTAAACCAGGATGTTTCGTCGATGTAGTTACACCAAAAGCGTCGGGCGATCTGGCCGATGCGTTCGTAGACTGGCAATAGCGCATTTGAGGTGCGGTCGACAATTTTCTGGATGGTTCCGGTGGCAATGGGAATGTCTAATACAGATTCGCACAACTTTTTGACATCGTTTCGGCTCATGCCCTTGATGCCGCTCAGTTCACCGATAAAGGCGGTAAAACGAGGACCGTAACCGGTGGACATCTCAGGTGGCAGCATGGCTTTGACCACGTTACCGCAGTTAGGGCAATCGCATTGCTGGAGAAGATAGTGATTGACTTGCATTTCGATTTCGGGAAGCTCAATATGTTGATGTACGTAAAACGTTTTCATCTTTTCCTGATCGAAAGCCGAATGCCCGCATGAGCAACGTTGCGGGGTCAACCAATAGCTCTCGGTCGGGTCCAGCACTTGCTGCTGGTGCGGCTTATGGCCTTTCTGACCGCCTTTAGCCTTTTTGCTCTTTTTTTGCTTTCTCTTCTTCCTCGCAAAAGGTGGATCGGAAGACGGTGACTTGCTGGAGTTGTGAGAATTTTTCCGGGTCCGAACCTCGAGCTTCTCGAGCCGTTTTTCGTGGAGTGCAATCCGCTGTTCCATATCGAAAAGCGTCCGTTCCAGAGCCATGATGTAATGACGCACCGGCTCTGGCGTCAGTTGCCAATCGAGTTCCGAAAAAGGTCTTTTGAGTGCCATGAAAAGCACCCTATCATAGCCAAAAAGAAAAATCTAGATTTATTTTGAATTATTCCAGATGGTTAGGAACCTTACTTTTGTGTATTGATTTCGGGGACTTGCGAAGCCAATCGGACCATCAAAGTACCCCGTGAATGCTTACCACATTTCAATGCCCATAGCTAACGTCGCCGGATGAGCCGCGAGACTCGCAGGCTCCGGGACGAAATGGTTTTTATTTCGGGCCGGAGGCGAGAATCGCAGTCGGCTCCATGGGCCTGATAAGTGGAGCGCGCAGCGCGACAAGTTCAGGCCCATGGCGAAGCAGCCGGCGACGATAAGCTGGAGCGCGGAGCGGTCCAGCTTATCGTCGCTTTTCAGCGGGCGCGCGCTTTTTGCGCTCCGCTGCAAAAGCATGGTTATGTGATTTTTTTATTCAACTTCAAAACGTAAAACCGTTTTTAATTTTTCTGGGTCTACTTTTCTTGGGTCAGAAATATATATTTCTTTATGCTGTTTTGATTTCCGTTTTAAATTATTTTGCGAACAAAATTCTTCCATAATATCAAATGATACCTGTTCGTTATCATAACTACCAAGATGCATCATTTGTACGCATTTTCCATCAGATAGTTCCTTGAATTTAAGTTTTTCAATAAGAGGATTGGATTTTTTCTTTTCAGCCCATTCTTTTGCTTTTACGGCGTATTCTCGGTTGACAAAATCGGGTTGCCTAATCATCAGAGTAAAGACAAGTTCGTTCTTATCTAATGTTCCGTCAAATGATTCTTTTGCCTTTTCAGAAATATCCCAAATGCCTTCCAGGGGGTACACCGTATATTCATAAAAATTTTCAGGTTCTAAACCTTTTTTGTACGACATCCTAATTGCGTAAGAAGTGGCATACAATGCCTCAATGCACTCTCCGAAAAATGAACTGTTTGGATTCCCGTTTCCATTTATTGTGTAATATTTACCTAAAATACGCGATTTTCATAAAAAAAGAGTCCTTTAAAATTGGATAACGTGTTATAATGCTTGTTAAAAACCGCCAAGTTTACAACAAGCGTAAACACACCCAATAGGTAAAGGACTCTATGAGCAAGCATAGCAAAAACTACCGACAAAATGAACTCAAAATTCGACGCATCGAAACGACTTCCGACCGGTTGACCGGAAGAGCCGGGCTGGCCCTGTTCGTGGCGTATATGCACGGCATTCAAGTTTTTGGCTGGTTCGACCGCTGGTTCGGATCCATCCGAAAAAACCGAAAAGGAATTGAGATTACAGAGCTTTTCAAACAAGTTCTCTGCTTTTTTGCCGATGGAACCAGTCGGCGCCTGGCATACTTCGACCAGATTTCCCGTGATGAAGGCTATGCCGGCAGCATTGAGACGCCAATCGAAGACATGGCCTCTTCTCATCAAATCAAACGCTTTTTCAAAGCATTCGCCTGGACGCGCGTCTTTTTGTTCCGCCGCCTTTTGCAGACCCTTTTCATCTGGCGTCTGCGGATTACGCAACCCGATGTGATCGAATTGGGTATCGATACGATGGTCATGGACAATGACGATGCAAAATGCCGGCACGGCGTGAAGCCCACATACAAGAAGAAAAAGGGCTTTCAGCCCCTGCAGATGAATTGGGGGCGCTTCATTGTCGATGCGGTGTTTCGTAGTGGGGACAAACATTCCAATCACGGCGATACGGTCCTGAATATGATCCGGCACATGGTTCTTAAAATCAGATGCGAATACCGTGGGGATGTGCCGATTATCATCCGCATGGACAGCGGGTTTTTCGACCAGAAAATCTTCGAGATTTGCGAAACGCTTCATGTCGGTTATGCCTGCGGCGGCAAGGTGTATAAAGACATCAAGCATATGGCGGACAACTGGGATTCGTCCAAGTGGAAACGGTTCGAATCCGGCAAGAAGAAAGCCTGGCAATATGCCGAGTTCGGTTGCCGGCAAGGCAACTGGAAACGGTTCCGCCGCGCGATTTTTTGTCGGTTGATGCACGATGACAGCAAACAGCTTTACCTTCCCGGCTTTCGCCCTGATACCGTCATTATCACCAACATCGGTCAAGGCCAGGCGATCGACGGTATGCTGGAAAAAGCTGGGGCGGTGGAATATCTGACCACCAATGGGCTCGTCGCCTGCTATCATGAACGCGGCAGCGACGAATTGGCCAACCGGGCGTTGAAGGATTTCGGTCACGAACAACTGCCTTTCAAACGATTCGCTCCCAATGCAGCCTGGTACTATATGATGCTGGTCGGTCATTTTCTGCTCGAATCGTTTAAACAAGATGTCAGTGCGCCGGTATTATCGATCGGTTCCTATGCCTCCACGGTGCGCAGACGGCTGATCGATATCGCCGGCAAGATTGTATCCCACAGTGGAGAAACGATTTTGAAGGTATCCAAGGCCTGTGCGGCAAGCCTCCGCTTGCCGGACCTGTTCGAACGGTGCCGCACAGCGCCGGTTATCGCATAACCGGCAGGAAAACAAAATTCGGAGTAAAACCGGCGGAGGGGTGCGCGTAAAAGCAGAGAAATGTGAACATATGCCTGAAATAAACTCGGTCAGGACGGCTTGTCCGGAGAAATAGTCTCAAATTCTCAGCCGATTCCGCTTTTTCTACCGTGTTTTACCAGGATACTTCTGTTCAAAACCAAAATCGCCTCGTTTAGGATTTATAAATTGGAATTTCAATTACTACTGGCTTATTTGGTGGCAAGTAGATTCCTTTTTCTTTTTTTCTCCATTCATATTTCATGATGTTCCTTTATTTTCATGCACATAACGACCGCAATCACCTGACCGCCCTGGCCCTGGCTACTGCCGTAGCAGAAGCAAGAATAAAATGGGGTCGGGCCACGCCAACACACTATATTTATACAGTATCACTTACAAACATAGGTGTTTTTACCCTCTATATCACCGTTTTGGGCACCGAAATGAGCACCATAGGGCATGTGGCTTTCACGAAGCTGATATGAATCCCCACCGTTAATTCGCTTGCGGCCTTTGGTTACAATACTCATTTGCCTCTTCACGCCATCTATAAATGCCCTACTTCCAACTGCGAGGCTGCGAGTCTACTTCGCATCCCTGGCAATCATCTTTTTTTGTAAGCAGGCTTCAAACCATTTCCTATGGTTAATCCGGACATCATGGCAGCTATCGAAACCGAGCAGTTGTCGCGAACAATCGTAATTGATCAGAATCTTTTTTCTTTTTGGCTGTTGTATCTCATTAAATCCTCCAAAAGGCCATCTGGATGGGTGATTCACAACACCGGCCCGAACCATATTCAGATCAATGTATACAAGACACTTTAAAAAAGGTGTTCAGCGTTTTCAATCGCTGTTGCGTGACAGCGGTCTTCCCAAAATTCTCCTTTTCGCTTTTTCCGTTGGTTGAATTCCTGCCCGGTTCGACCGGCAATCAGCTTGATGGAGTCAGGTATTGCATTGCGGGCGCCATCATCTGCCAAAAGCAGATGGATGTGATTTGATATGACCGTATAATCGAGAATCACCAGGCCATATCGTTTCCTATCTTCAAAAAGCCATGGCAGCCATCGCTTCCGGTCTCTGGTGAATTTTAGCTAAAATTCCCGTTTATGGCATCGGTGGGTAATGTGCCATATTTGTCCTGGGATATAGTGTCTTTTAGCTCTTACTATGCCTATAATGCTGTTTTTGCCCTTTAAAAGTGTAATATAGGCCTGTTTTCAGGGCTTCTTTTTTACAAATACTATTTTTTTACGAATGGTTAGCGCGGCCCGACCCCCTGTACATTATACGGGCCGAAGCGCCTTGAGTCAGATACAAGAATTTGACCGGAAACCACACCACGATCAATCAGACTTATTCGTCCACCAAAAGCATTAAGACCCCAGGCGATAAAGATAAAACCGAAGGCGGCGCACCTTGTCCAAAGACAACCCTTTTGAGATTCACAGAGCCCGTGACCGTCCCACCGGTAGTCGTATTGGCCTCAAAATCATTGTCAACGGCAAAACTCTGAGGAGCGACGATGCTCGAGATATTCCAATCTGTAAATGGGTAGATTATCTGATTGCGGCTATTTCTAAAATAAGGGCTGACAGAATTATCATGAAAATAGAGTCCCAGGGAACCTTCCTGTATTGGAATGCTTGTTGGAATCATTTGGTTGGGTTCTACGTTATCATCACCATACCAAGTTACGAAGGCAGTCATTTCACTATTTGCCCCTACTGACATGGCTAATTCATATTCGTTACCGCCATCATCCGAGAATTCAAGTTCCAGACATAAACTGACGGTTGTATCCTCGGTGCTGGTAACCGTGTAGTCCAATGCGGAGAACTCCAACTCAACATACGCATCTGAATTTATGGAAAACCCTGATAAAACATGTCTTGATGCACTAAGCCCGCCCTCAATTCCACTATTAACGTCTATCTCGACATCGACGCCTCCAGTCGGATTAACTGATAGCGTATATGTTCCAGCGACTTTTGTTTGATAGTCCCAATCGCCATCCAGTGTATAAACGACCTCATCTGCCAATACGGTTACAGCAAACAGACCAATCACCAGGATCGAAACCAAGATTTTGTTCAGCATGCTTTCCTCCTCGCTTTTAGCTTATTCCCAAGTAAGTCAAAGTCGTAAGTGGCTGCTCTGAAAAAATCAGGTCGGAATCTTCGCAGTACCCAATTCCTCTACCTTGTTTAGTTTGAATACTGCATCTCAAATTCGAGATCGTCTACTTTAGGTTTAAATACCGGCCAAGTGAGGGGCGCCGCGAACAAACGACAATTCAAATGCCAAGATTCACCGCGTCCCCTCAACGGACTGGTTGTGTGCCGGCCTTTGCAACATAACTATACATGAATTGATCGAGAATTTTGCCATCTTTAAAAACATTCGATCGCAGAACACCCTCACAAGCAAATCCTGCCTTTTCTAAAACCCTTGCCGAGGCTGGGTTTGTCGTATACGGCTCAGCGTAAATCCTATGCAACTTTAACACATGGATTCCATGAGAAATCATTTTTTTAACGGCCTGCGTCATTATACCTTTTCCCCAAAATGGTTCTGCAAGCCAATAGCCCATCTCTGCGGTAAATCGATGTACATCCTTGCCGATCACCAACCCGATGCTACCAATTACCTCAGATTGGGTTGCAATGGCAAATATGGTTGTTGGATTGGATTCAATCGCCCGTGAAATAAAAAGTTCCGCATCTTTAATGCCGTATGGATGCGGAAAAGCATCCCGTAGATTCATCCAGATCTTTTTATTGTTGGCATACTTAGAGATCGATAAAGCATCCTCCATATGCCAATCACGAATTATGTATTTTCCTATTTCTTGATCCATTTTTGATCCATCACACAACGGGTTTTTCACAGGTGCCCGTTGTTTGGCGTCCTGTGCAAAAATGGGTTAGGCATCAAGTTATTCTGTGTCTCCATATTCTGTCTTATCTAAATACTCATCATATAGTTTTGATTGATATTCGTTTTTTTCTTTTCGCATTATTTGTATTTCGCGTTTTTTATCAAAATCGTCTGAAATCGTATTCGACAACTCTTCTCTAAATTCTATTCGGTTTATAGCGTAACCCCAGTACTTTTCTAATTCCTTGAACAATAAATTTTTACCTGTCTCAAAATGCTCAAAAGGGACATTGGAGCTCTGAAGAATGTGTAATAAATCGAGCAAACAAAACCGTATTAAGTTAGATGATGAAAAATATTTACGATTAGAAAATGACATATTACATAAAGTCAGTATATCAGTCTTATTTCGTACAAATAAATCGCCCCCTAAGATATTTTTCAAATCTTCTATTAGGTTTCTTGTATTTTTATAATGATTCCCCGCTATGCTGTTTAGCTTATGTATTTTTGATAACGGAATTCCTCTTTGTTTCAATAAATCAATAAGATTTTGTTGAATTTTATAATAAGATTGTTTCAATTTTTTATTTAAATATATATAAAGTATTGGTGTGTCGTCCTCACTCATTGCACATTCATCGTACTCTACTTTCGCTATAGATATCGATATTTTTGCTGCTTTTGCAACATAGCTTACCAAGTATAAAATTATTTCTTTTTGAACTTTTTCGGAGCAAATTGGCTTTGCATCCCAAATTACACGTAAAAGTAAAACATCATTAAAGCTATCAAACCGAGCTCTTTTGAAAAGATACTTTAAATATAGATCTGAATTATGGAGTTTTTTTGCTAAAAAAATATGAATATCGAACCATTCTTCGCTGTTAAAATACCTTTTTATCCAATCAATTTCTTTACGATTATCAACCAAATAATTAGCAACTAAATACTCATGAATTGTGAAATGAGAAAAAGTATAATAACCTGGGGCCTTTTCGCAAAGAATTCCAAAATCACGATATAATGAAGAAAGAATATATTCCGCTTCTGGGAGTTCACAGCTTAACATTTTGGAAAGGCGATTTACAAAATCTGATTGCTCAATATCATCTTTTGTAAATACAATTCTTCCTTTAAAATGCATTATTGCTGCTAACCATGAAACAAAAACTTTTCGTTTTGTGCTAGACAAATCCTTTAATGCAGTTTCTCTTTCTATAAATCTAAAATCATCCCATTTGCCCAAGAATACGTCAATCGAACGATTATATAATTCTACAATGTCGCTAGGAATATTAAGGTTTTCTTTAAATAGTGCACAGATTAGACTCAACAATAATGGATTAGATCCAAGATCTAATAACTCAATTTTATTTTCTAAAATTGAAATAAGGTTCAATCCTTTTTTTTCATCTATATTTTTGTACCAGTTCTTTATGAATTGTTTTCTATCATAGGAACTAAATGGTAGAATCTCGAATGCCTCAAAACTTGGCATAGCTACATCACAATAAAATGGTCTTGTTGATATACATAAATAAGATTTAGGATATTTTGCAAAGATTCTATTTAGCTCTTGAATTGTCTTTTTATAGAAATCCTTATTTACTTCATCTAATCCGTCAATCAGAATCATACATTTACCATGCTCAAGCAACCTATCAATAACCCTTTCTGGTTCACCTATTTTTAGCCACGACAATAGATCCACTGATGCCTTGAGTACGGTTTTGTTATTATACTCCAATTCAGATGCAGAAAAAAATATCGGCAACACATTATTTTGTCTAATTTTTTTTCCACGTGCAACTTCAAGTGTTACCCATTTAAAAAGTGTGCTTTTTCCAGCCCCAGCGTCTCCGTATAAAAGAAAGCCACCATTAGACTTTTCAATGGCATCAAGTGGTGAATATATCTGTTCATTTTGTTGCCTATAACCCAGTTTGCCTGAGACTTGATGCATAACAGAATTTTTTATTTCTTCAGTAGTTTTGTAGCTATCTCTCTGGATTCGGTTAGATACCTTGACAGGAATATATATATCTTCAACACTTAAATTTCTTCTAGAACGATAAAGTGATATAGTGCCAACTAGCCTTGAGATATAGTCGGCGTATTTATTTTTACTTATAGTTAGCAGCTTTTTTTCTTGAAAAAATGCTTCAGAGGCAAAATTGATATCATCAAATACAGACATAAAGCATTTTTTGATTATATTTTCTGTTGGCATTTCCATAATTAAAAATTATATAACGTATTAGAAATGATTTCTAAGTTTAAAAGCATTCAATATGCCGTCGTTAAATACACAGCATCGTTTCGGCCTAACGTCGCCGGATGAGGCGCGAGACTCGCAGCCTCCGGAACGAAATGGTTTTTATTTCGGGCCGGAGGCGAGAATCGCAGTCGGCTCCATGGGCCTGATAAGTGGAGCGCGCAGCGCGACACGTTCAGGCCCATGGCGAAGCAGCCGGCGACGATAAGCTGGAGCGCGGAGCGGTCCAGCTTATCGGTGCAAATAACCGGTGCAAATGGAGCGCAGCGGAATTTGCATCCGAGTTAATTTGTCTTGTTATGTGTTCTCTTTTTTGATTCTTTTAAAATATCTACGTTTATATCTCCGCTAATAAAATTCATTTTAAACTTACTATATCCAATACCAAACGAAAGTCATTTTCAATCATATTTTGATGACATTGTTAACTCCAAACCATTCAGTCGCATTATCTATCACTTGCTGGCTTGGATTTTGATAAAAAACAGCAAGATTATCTTTTGTTCTGGTGCAGCACACATAAAATATATTTTGTGTTCTTTTAATAACGCTTTGTGTACCTGAATTTAAGAATAAATTTTGAAAGTTGTAGTTATTCCAACCTCCGTTATCTAAAATGACAAGGACATTATTGAACTCCGTTCCCTTTGTTTTGTGCTGTGTGGAAAACGGTGTTTTACCTTCAAGATAGTCATACAACTTTTGAAACTCGCTGAATTGAACTCCTTTTACTCTGTTATACAGGTACTCATTCTTTGCCTTAAAATGCTCAAGCTTATCATCTATAAGGCAAATTCCTTTTTCTTGCGCATCATTGATCACTTCTTCAATCGTTTTATCTCCTACATTGACAAGGCTATCAATATTATTTTTTAATTTTCGTTTGTCTGCGATTCGGGTGATCTTGTCTCTATAGTCTGTAGCTCTCAAAAATTCATTGTAGCGCCCGGTTTTATATAGAACGATATTATTTTGAATTTTAAAGAGATGCTTTATCAGGTTGTCTCGCTTGGAACCTTTTTTGTTTTCATCTTCTTCGTCTTGTTTTTTGTCATCAATTAAAGCGTCCTTGGTTAAGTATATCTTTCTGACATCTGAGAAAGGCCTGTCTTTTAATTGTTGATATAGTTCTGCGCTTGTAGGGTCTTGAAGCAAAATATCTTTCTTGAGTTGCCTTTGTCTGTTCTTTAATTTAAATTTATCAACAACAACATCAAAACTGTCATTTTCGGCTATTTCAATTTCAGGTTTATTATTTTTTTTATTGTATTTAATCTTGCTTAAAATATCACTTTTTAATCTAAGCACAGGATCACTATCATAAATATCCATCAGTGCCCGGAAACCTGCTTTGTCAGCGATCAGATTATGGGTTAAATTCAGCTCTTTCGTTTCCTGAGCATTCTCAAAGTGCCAGCAGTGGTTTCCGGTTAAGTATTGCTTCACTGCTGAAAGATTTTCGTTGGGTGAATGAATGAACAGGATGCTCCCCTCTTTTACCTGGCCATCTGTCATATTCGGTGCATTTTCATCAACGGAAGGCTCCTGCACTATTCCGTCTGTTCTTAATCTGTTCGCCAAGTCAATTACCTTCCGTGGGTTTCTTCTGTTTTTAGCTTTCTTTACCTCAATAACCTTATCTGTCGCATCTCCTTTATATTCATCCAAATTCCCAATTCCATCATCATAGATGGATTGCATGGCATCTCCGAAAAAACCAATAATGTTTTGCTTCTTGCTTTTTTTAAAGTGATTCAGAAAAATATCTACGACCGCCTTGTTTGTATCCTGGTATTCATCAATGAAAATAAATTGATATTTGTCTTTAACAATTTTGTTGAGCTTTGGATATTTTTCAAAAAGGTAATTCGCTATGATCAATAACTCGTCATGGGAAATGATGCCTTCTTTGAGTTTTAAATATTCTTTGTACTGAATTCCTTCTTCGCAATCATCAAAAAAATCAGCCGGTATGAGGTTGCCTTCATCAATTGAGATTTTTGACCCTTCATCATTCGCTAAAGCAATGATGGCGGACTTTAGCTCTTTTTGAAAGTGTTTGATATTGTCCCATAAAAAATCGTGAATAGTGGACACATTTAAATTTGTATGGTTCACCCGTTCTTCAATTTCCTTAACAGCGGCATTGGTATATGTCATGCAGGCTACTTTGGCGGTCTGATTTTCGGCAATTACCTGACGGATAACCTGAACCAAAGAATAAGTTTTGCCGCTTCCAGCACCTCCGCTTAACAAAAAGTTACGCTTGTTATCAATGCACTGTAAAATTTTTTGTACATCCGGTTCTAATTTCAATCTCTCTTCAACCATAGCAAACCTTCTTTGATATAGGAGGGGACTTGCCAGTTACTCAATTCTTCATTACTGTGATAGATGATATCTAATGCAAAGTGGGTTTTTTTCTTAATGCATTTATCGGCTAATTCGTAAGCTCCAAGGTCATTTTCTAAATGCTCTCTGTTTTGAAGGCCTCTAAAGCTATCTTTGTTATCATTTACATAACCCATGTTTATATTAATAAATGCATCCTCAAAACTCCTTGCGTTGTATCCGTTTTCTTTTGTCTGATACACGACACAGAGTCTTCCATCAGCCTGATTCGTCCAGACGCCAGCTACTTTATTGAATAATTTATTCAGAAGACCGAAGCCTTTCAGATTATCCAGAGAAGGGTTATTGAAAAAATATCTAATAGCCGCATTGGAATAATCAACACCTACCTCTACTTCACATTTTTTTCCGTCACCATCAACGGCATCAAGGTCTGTAATGATCAGCCCTTTAATCCCTAAAAAGTCAATAAATCTTTCAAAAATCTGGGAGTATGCACCAACCTCAACGACTGAAATGTTTTGAGAAAGCAATGGCAGGTCCTCATCCTTTTCACCTGATGCTACAAATTTCTTTTCTTCTTCAATGTCTATCTTTCTCATTAAGGTTGGAACAAGTATTCGTTCTGTATCCCCTTCAATCAGGATGGCTTTGTCAGCGAAGAATATTTCTGCCCGACTTATTGTCAAATACTGCTTTAGGAATTGGTATTGTGTTGTTTCGGCATCATATTCATTCTTCAGGTCTTTCAGGTTTTTTGTTATTATACCGCCTCCTTTATCCCTTTTTAGGTATTTAATGTCATTAAAATCACTGTCTGCAACGATACACGCAGAATGAGTACTTATGATGTATTGTAACTCCTTGTGTTCTCCATCTTCCCGTTTAATGCCTTCACCAATCAGTTTTTTTATATTCTTAATGAAAACATATTGCATCTGGGGGTGGGTATGTGCTTCCGGTTCTTCTATAAATAGCAGGTTTATATCCGCAGGTCTTTTGTCCTTCTCTCGCTTGAACTCATGCACAAGAATTTCAATTTCAAAAATCATGCTGATAAGGTTCATGTATCCCAACCCATTGTAGTGTTCAGGCAAATGATTATCCGCATCATGTTTGTAAACAACAGTGGTATTTCCTTCGAGTAATTCCCGATGTTGGAGGGTAGAAATTATTTCAATCTCCGATTCATTGATTTTTACACCGCCAAAATCTTTTACCTTTTTAACTATGCTATCAAAAAGCGTTTTGTAAATTCCGCTTAAATGAGCGTCTGTTTCGCTCAGTTTGTCTTTAAAATCCTCAACTGCTTTGTTCTGTCCATCACTTGTCTCGGTACGCCTGTAAATCCTTGATGTTTGACCAGAAAGGGTTTTATCAACTTCTTTATTCGCAACATCTCTTTTGGCGCTAATGTATTTGAAATTGATTATATCGCTAATCTTTATCTTCTCGGTATCCAAATCAATAGATTGACCGTCACTTTCCTGCTTGGTAGCTGGATCGTAACTTAATGAACGTTTATTTATCCTGAAATAATCCGTCTGATGCAATCGCAAGAAGTCATATACGTTTCTAATGGTATAATCCGGCTTGGCTTGTATCTTCTTTTTTTCTTCCGCTTCAAATTCCCTATACTCTTTTCTAACCCTGGAATACCCTGTGAAATCGATAGTATATTCAAAACCGAGGACGACAACATTGTTGTCTGGATCTAAGTCCATCATTACCCGACTGACATTGGACAGGTTGTCTGTTTCAGTGTAGTCGATAAAAAGCCTGAGTCTTATACCTAATCGTTTATAGTTTTCCTCCGAAATGGCTTCTTCTGCTTCAACTATGGCTTTCAGTTCCTTTTTGAAATCAATATTGAAATCGTCAAATGAGAATTTGTTTCTTTCGGATTGGCCTAAGAATTTATCAAGAACTGACAGAATGGAGGTTTTACCGGTATTGTTTTTCCCGATTACTAAGGAAAGCTCCTTTTCCAAATCCATAGAAAAGCTTTTTAACAAGCGATAATTCTCTATTTTCAATTTGAATACTTTCACAGAAAAATCTCCATCAATAATGTTCAGCTCATATACGACTGTAGATCATCACATAACGTCGCCGGATGAGCCGCGAGACTCGCAGGCTCCGGGACGAAATGGTTTTTATTTCGGGCCGGAGGCGAGAATCGCAGTCGGCTCCATGGGCCTGATAAGTGGAGCGCGCAGCGCGACAAGTTCAGGCCCATGGCGAAGCAGCCGGCGACGATAAGCTGGAGCGTACATTCCGCACCCCAAGCAGCAACGATTCGACTATTTTTCATCGCTTTATGGGGCTGTGAATGTGTCAGTTGTGACGCCAAGCGCTTTCAAATACTCAAGCTGAACAGCTTTCAATGGTTTTGCCAACTGTCTGTGGTTCCCGATGGAAACGACCATGATTGAAGAGAACTTGGTCGTCATCATAAAGCTGGTCGGCTTTCTGGTTTTGCGTCGCACCCAACCGGGCAACTCACAGTCATTGGTCTCGACATACTGGCGCATGGAACGCTCCATCAAACGCCAGATCAAAAGGGAGATCAGCAATACCAGGCCCAACACTTCGATCCGCTGGGCCTTTTTCAGAAAAATGCTGTTTACGATGGCCGGGTCCTTCAGGAAGCTGAAGTTCTTCTCGATGCCGATCTGGCTCTTGTAAAGGGAGAGCAGTTCCGGGGCGGACCAGTCGCCTTGTTGGTCCAAAAGATTCGTCAACAGGACAAAGCAACCGGCTTCTTCCCTGAGCGGTTGCACTTTTTGCGGGGCTTCCACAACCGTCGCCGTTACGCGATATTCGTAGCGCAAAACCTTTCGGGGCTTACCGGCCGCAGGCCGGCCGCGACCGTATTTGGGGATTTTTTCAACACCAGCTTGAAGCCGGTGGTAGCTGGACGCGGATTGACGAATCAGTTTGTCTAACGCGACCTGCGCATCGGCCTGACAATAGTACACGGTGTCCGCGATCTTTTTGCAGTCTTTTTCAAGCTGCTTGCGGTCCTGTTTCAACATGCGATCGATGCGTTTATGACGCCGCTTGTCATGCGCGCTGGAATGCACGACGATCGCCCGGTAGGTTTTTCCGTAAAGCTCGACGGTGCCGTCATAGGCCCGATAGCGGGCAACTGAGCGATTGGGGCGGTCGCGTTCTTCGGCCAGGCGGCCGATGTCGATCCAGTCATCGGCGGCCACGGCTTCACGAATGATCCGGCCGCACTCTTTGTAGGTCGCCGGCAGGCGGGTCAGAAACCAGGTCTGACGCCTGTCGGCTTTCTTCAGATTGTCCTCGGTGACAAATGCAGAGTCGGCCACATAGACGTACGCGCCCGGTTCAAGCCCGTGTCTGGCCATGTATGCGGAGATATTGGTCAGCAGTTCGTTGTTCAAGGTCTTGTCCGAAGCGTTGCCGTCCGTCGTGGTCCCCAAAATGGGGATGTTGCGGTCGACACACAGCATCGATACCAGAAACTGTTTGAGGTCCGGTCGTTTGTCCTTGCTGTAACCATAGGTGATCTCAAACGGTGGATCAACCAGATGGTAATCGCCGAATACACTCACGGAGGTCGTATCGAAATGCAGTCGTCGCGGATCGACGGCAAAAACTGTCAATGCATTCTGCGCGATCTGAGAAAACACCTTCTGGGTACCGGTCTCGAAAATCTGATCCATGGACCGGCCCAAGTTGGTATCGCAAAAGCGTTCCGGTTCGATAGCGGTGCCCAGGAGAAGCTCCGTATCCTTTTCTTCAAAAAATTCGGTCAGACGGTAAAGCGGTGTCCGTCCCGAAAGGGTGTCGAGCACCATGCCGAATACAGCCATGCCGGGGCTCAATTCCATTTGAGAACCGACCATCCGGTCGATGGTCTCCACCAGACCGATTTTTTGTGCATAAGCCTTGACGATCGGCAGATGCCTGACCTCGGTGATGGTCAAACTTTCAGTGTCAAGCGGTGGCATGTCCCCTCCTTTGAACTGTTGTTGTCAAGATTGGGGGTAACGTACCAGCAACTAGTTGAAATGCTTAGGTATTTTTATTTTACAGTAAATACAATATGTTAAATCGCCTATGTGGTTATTTTTGAACGATAAAAAATTTCCTAAAATCGATTCTCACGGGTGCGGAATGTAAGCTGGAGCGCGGAGCGGTCCAGCTTATCGCCTTGCTCACCAGAGAAGGCCGCTTTTTGGCCCGAATCTGGTGGAGCAAAAGGTTAGGCGAGTGATATATTCAATAATTAAGTTCTTTTTCAATTAGTATGCGACGATTGAAATTAATGCTGCAAAAACCGCTGGTGTAAAGATACTAAACATAACAGCATTTATAATGTTTTCAAATTTTGAAAATATTTTAGAAAACTTTTGTTTTCCTTCCTTTAATAGAAAGAGATTTGGAAAGGTTGCAAGCATAATATGAATTGGGATAGCAGGATAAAGAAATATAGGGCGGTAATGTGAAGATTCGAAACCAGCAACTAACGCACTGCCCAATAGAGAAGAAATCACCATTATTATAGATTCGGCTACCATAACTAAAGGTACAATATTTTTAAAATCCTCTCTCTTTTTCATATAATGGGATAATACATTCTTTATAATAGCACCAGGTATTGTTGATACAAACGCGATAAATAGCACTAATAAAAAACCAAAGCCTTCCATGCCGCTTGCATACGCTGAGACAGGACTCATCAGACATAAAAGAAGTGCTAAAAATATAAACAAATATTTATGTCTCATTTGTTTCCACATTTGATAGTTTTGTAGTGAAATCTTTCTTAATGCTTATCGTCGCCGGATGAGCCGCGAGACTCGCAGGCTCCGGGACGAAATGGTTTTTATTTCGGGCCGGAGGCGAGAATCGCAGTCGGCTCCATGGGCCTGATAAGTGGAGCGCGCAGCGCGACACGTTCAGGCCCATGGCGAAGCAGCCGGCGACGATAAGCTGGAGCGCGGAGCGGTCCAGCTTATCGCCATGCTCAGCAACAGAAAAAGCCTGATTAATACTTCATGAAGACAAGCATGACAGAATATTTTACTGACACGAATAATGCCCCGGCTTTTTCTGTTGGCTGGAGCAATTTGTTGGGCATCTTCATCAAAATTGAATTCCTGGAGCTAAAGTAATAATTAGTGCAACTGGGTATTCCATTTAGTTCCAGAACCAAACTGTAACCATATAATATTATCTGATATGTCTACAGGACGAGGAATCTCATAACTCCTTGTGGTTTGGATTAAATTACTTAAATCGTCTACTAAACGATCAGCTCCCTTTGTATTTGGTAATGCATGTAAAACAATCTTTCCTGGAACAATCCCATTTTGTGACACTTTCTCGACTTCCCAGGGTTTAACTCCGATATTTTGTAGATCTCCATTAGGACAGTTTGAACCGAGAACAGCAAGAGAAGCAACGGTACTAGCAATATTGGCACTGTCCGCTGGCGCTGTTATTAAAATTCTACAACTGGCTTCAGGACCAATAGATCGTCTATACGACATAAATGCTCTTAATATTCCTTTTCCATTCTGAAATGCTGGTGATGAAATATTAAGGTTGTGTCTATCAGACTCTAATTTAATGGCTTTCTCTCGCTGTTCATACCATGCGGTAAAAAACGATATAAACAGAAAAATAAGAACTCCCCATTTATATTTACTCCAAGGAATCGTTCTTTTATGCCAGCGCTCCCAAATAGAGCAAAGTGCCACCAGAATACCACCAGTGACATAGCCCTGCCAAGAACTCAGAACAATCCAAATAAAATCTACTATAGCCCATAAAAAACTCAATTTAGATCGCCTCCAGGAAGCGTTTCAAATGTTAAAATAAAATTGTCCTAACCAATAAATCTTTTGCCCAACGTCGCCGGATGAGCCGCGAGACTCGCAGCCTCCGGAACGAAATGGTTTTAATTTCGGGCCGGAGGCGAGAATCGCAGTCGGCTCCATGGGCCTGATAAGTGGAGCGCGCAGTAAAATGGGGTCGGGCCACGCCAACACACTATATTTATACAGTATCACTTACAAACATAGGTGTTTTTACCCTCTATATCACCGTTTTGGGCACCGAAATGAGCACCATAGGGCATGTGGCTTTCACGAAGCTGATATGAATCCCCACCGTTAATTCGCTTGCGGCCTTTGGTTACAATACTCATTTGCCTCTTCACGCCATCTATAAATGCCCTACTTCCAACTGCGAGGCTGCGAGTCTACTTCGCATCCCTGGCAATCATCTTTTTTTGTAAGCAGGCTTCAAACCATTTCCTATGGTTAATCCGGACATCATGGCAGCTATCGAAACCGAGCAGTTGTCGCGAACAATCGTAATTGATCAGAATCTTTTTTCTTTTTGGCTGTTGTATCTCATTAAATCCTCCAAAAGGCCATCTGGATGGGTGATTCACAACACCGGCCCGAACCATATTCAGATCAATGTATACAAGACACTTTAAAAAAGGTGTTCAGCGTTTTCAATCGCTGTTGCGTGACAGCGGTCTTCCCAAAATTCTCCTTTTCGCTTTTTCCGTTGGTTGAATTCCTGCCCGGTTCGACCGGCAATCAGCTTGATGGAGTCAGGTATTGCATTGCGGGCGCCATCATCTGCCAAAAGCAGATGGATGTGATTTGATATGACCGTATAATCGAGAATCACCAGGCCATATCGTTTCCTATCTTCAAAAAGCCATGGCAGCCATCGCTTCCGGTCTCTGGTGAATTTTAGCTAAAATTCCCGTTTATGGCATCGGTGGGTAATGTGCCATATTTGTCCTGGGATATAGTGTCTTTTAGCTCTTACTATGCCTATAATGCTGTTTTTGCCCTTTAAAAGTGTAATATAGGCCTGTTTTCAGGGCTTCTTTTTTACAAATACTATTTTTTTACGAATGGTTAGCGCGGCCCGACCCCCTGTACATTCTGCAGACAATTCCGATTGTCGGATGCCAAGCTTGGTCTGCAACCGTTCGATAAAATCGCTCTTGAGCAGAACCACTGTCAGTAGCAGGTGCATTCCGATAAGGTAAATGATTGTAATTCGTTTTTTCATAGTTTTGCTGCCCAACGCTATGCTCACGGGGCGCGCGCTTTTTGCGCTCCCGTGCAGCAAAATGTTATAAATTATTCAATTATTTTATATTTTTTGCGGGCCAGATCCTTTGGCAATCCGTTAAAATGCCACCATTCATAACTTAGAGGAAAAAATCCGGCCTTTTTCATTGTTTTCGATAGAAGTTCCCGGTTCTTCTTTTGTGCTTCGCTAAGATCAAACATCTTGAGTTTTGCATAACCCCAGTAGATTGAAAGGTTGCTATTGTAAAAAGGTGTAAATCCCATATCAATTTCTTTATCACTTCCATCAACTATTGTTACATCAACAGCGATACCATAATTGTGCATTGATCCTTTATCAGGATTGGCAACAAATTTTTCAAACTTTGTTCCCTTCATTTTATCATACATAAGTTGAGATACACTTCTTGGGCGAGCAGCATCCATGACCAAAATTGAATAATCGGGGAATTCAGATTTTAATTCTTTTTGAGCTATGGATAATTTTTGAGCGACTTCTCTACGGAGATAAGCCTTATTAAGGCCATCATAAAAATTCTCCCTGAAATAGTTTTTATCAGAATCGGAATTCACGAGATCAACTCGAATCGATTCATCAATGGTATGGATATCAACTAGTCCTGCCTCAATGAACTTCTTTTCAGTTTCATTTGCATGACAAGTGGCCCTTGCAATAAATACAAGAACCACACTTATGAGCAGTATATATGTTTTGGAAATATTCATATTGATTTATAACGTCGCCGGCGAAGCAGCCGGCGACGATAAGCTGGAGCGCGGAGCGGTCCAGCTTATCGGTGAGCATAAGGCGCGGCGGCTTTTTGCCGTCGCTCTTAATGCTATGGTTCGATTTAAATCGTATTTATTCTCCTACCATTTTAATTACCTGCCACATAGCGGATGGCTTTAGAGCAAGTATTTGCGATACCTCAACACAATTTGCGTATCCACAATTTTTGCAAACAGATGGGTTGTCTACATCCCTGCAACATTTAAAGATCTTATCCTTAGTGCCAAGCTCTATCTGAGGAATAGGCCTTTTCCAATTGTTATTTCTTAGGGCTTTATAAGCTGCTTTAGAAATCACTATCGGAAATCCTTCTTTCTTTAAAGACCATAAATCATCCAAGAGTTTTTTACGTTCCTCCTGCGTAACACCGTGTTCAGCGACAATTTCCGGCCAATGGGTTAATAAGTTAAATGAAATCCCTCGGAAAAGTTTTGTGGCAGAAATTTCTTTTACGAATTGATCCAAATAAAGATAGTTTGATTTACTAAATGTGATCGATGCAAAAATAGCTCTGGTTACTGCATTTTCAACATTATTAAGGATTATATCATACGTATCATATCTGATTTCATTGTGAATTGCCTTTGGCCCATCGATTGTAACGATATAATTACATTGTTTGATTTTTAAAGGAATGGTTCCATTGGTAAAAATAAAAATTTCCAAGAATCCTATTTCACGTGAAAATTGTATTAACTCTTCTATGGTATGACCCTTGTCCTCCCAAACCATTGGTTCTCCACCAGTAAAATAGAGGGATCTATGTCCTCGTTGATAAGCATTTTCTATAGTGGCTTTAGCGTGATCGTAAGAAAAATGATACCGACCTGAATTCTTGCTTTCGCAATAAAAACAGTTCAAGTTGCACTTATCTGTAATGACCATTCCAAAAAGATAGGGTATTTCCTTTTTCAATAAGAACGTCTTGAACCCATAAGAAAGCCAGCTTAAATATTTTGCTGCCATCAGAGATAAACCTCCTTTGGCCATGAAGCTTTCCTACAGGACCCCCAAAGCCTGTTAATATAATTAAGGCTATACTCATTTTCCAGCCGATGTATCCAATATGCCCCTGAATTGGTCACTTGATAGCCCCCATTCCATTTTTCAATCATGCCAGCACGCTGAAATGGTTTAAGTATATTTTGAAAGTTTGATTCTAAGGAATATTCTTTGCCAAACAATTCTTTGAAATCATTCTGCTGAATTTTTAATTCATATACTCGCCAATAGAGCCAATAGGCCATTTCAAGACGCAGATCCACAGCCATTGATAGCGCAATAGGTCTTTTCTTCGGGAGAGTTTCAGCATAAGAAGCTACATCAAATGTGTTAACATAGAAATCTTTGCCCGTCATTGAGGCAGCGCTAGGGCCAAAACCTACATAATGGTGCCTTGTGATGGAACTGAATTTTTTCATTGAAGGTTTCAGCCAACTCCATACAGCACAACGTTCGTATCCCGAAGATATTAATAATGAGTCCGTTAGTTTTAACATTGAACGAATTAGGCTGCTATCTGGTCTTTTGACACTCCTGATTTGTTGAGACTGACCAAGGTCAGAATAGGGGAATGAAAAAAGTGGATAAGTGCTTACTTGGTCAACCCCCTCATTTATTACCGCATTTAAATCATTCTCCCAATCTTTAAGAGATTGTCCAGGTAAGACAAACATTAAATCTGCGTTTACAGCATCAAAACCTGTTTCAACGGCCCTGCGAAGTGATTTTATGGCTGTTTCACCATCATGATTCCTGCCAATGTTACGCAAAATACGGTCCGTTGTTGACTCAATGCCAACCGAGAGCATCGTAACTCCGAACTGTTTTAATTCCTTCAGACATTCGGTTTCCATATTGGCAGGGTGAAGTTCAATGCAGATATCACAAGACAAAGAAAAATTATTCTTTAAGTGGTTAAGAATCCGCAACAAGCCAGGCAAGTTAACAGTAGGGGTGCCACCTCCGATATAAAGTGAAACGAAATCGCTTCCTTTAAGGTGTGGTGTGTATAGCTCTATTTCTTCATGTACAGATTTTTCGTATTGTTCAAATAATGTATCTTGATATTCAACTCTGTTGTAAGGGCAGAATGGGCAAAGATTTTTACAAAATGGTACATGGAGATACAGGCCAACTCTTTTGAGATCAGTTGGGTAGGAAGGTTCGTATGGAAACATTCGGAATCTTTTCCGGTGCCCTGTTACAAGTTTTTGAATCAGAGGCTTCCAGATAAATTTTGCTGGTAACATATTTTCTCTTTAGGAATCGAACGCCCTGCGTGACCGGACGGGAAAGCAACTGGACCTTCGTAAATGAAAAGGTGAATGATGACTACGCAAAAGTTAAAAATGGCATCGCTTTCCCGGTCCGCTGTCTACGCAGTTGTTAGCTCATCCTTTAAATATTTTTCATCAAATGCCGGCAACTCAGTCTTAAAGCCCTCAAGCTCATTCGTTATATCCTCCTGGTTGGCAGAGGCCGTAATTTGAGCTGCATTAACAATTATGTAAATGCAGCATTTCATAACTTCGTAAAGATCTTTGTCTGAGGGGCCAAATGACAAGTAAAGTCCGTTCATCGTTTCATCAAGGTGGTCATCAAGAGCAGCCAAATTAGAGTGTATGGCGTTGCTGTAAGACACATAATAGAGATTATAAAAATCCTCCATTTCGGCCTCTATTGCCCATTCCTTTGGCTTCAGTACTCTTAGTTCCTTATCGCAGAGCTCTTTTTTCAGCTTTACGTAATGCTTTTCGATATCGTGCTTCTTTGCGTCATTCCGCAACAAATCATTTTTAAATTGTAATGCTGCTTTTAAAGCTTTCTTTCGACCATCTTGAAACTGATCAAAATAGCAGGACAATAGAGCGGGATTTTTTTCTAATGCCGCCAAAATAAAAACAATCTCCAACATTCCTCTTGTTAGAACCTTTGCAGGAGGCATCATTCCACGCTCAAGCAGAATGAACACTCCTTGGAAATATTCTAAAAGTCTTAAAAAGAGTGTATGTATAATGAATATGCTATCATATTTATCACTTACTTTTAGTTTTTTTAAGAATGCCATGCAGTATCTGTTTATGTCTTTTGCATAATCGAAAAAATCAGAATATTTTTCAGTGACAAACTTTTTATCGTACATTCCGCACCCCAAGCAGCAACGATTCGACTATTTTTCATCGCTTTATGGGGCTGTGAATGTGTCAGTTGTGACGCCAAGCGCTTTCAAATACTCAAGCTGAACAGCTTTCAATGGTTTTGCCAACTGTCTGTGGTTCCCGATGGAAACGACCATGATTGAAGAGAACTTGGTCGTCATCATAAAGCTGGTCGGCTTTCTGGTTTTGCGTCGCACCCAACCGGGCAACTCACAGTCATTGGTCTCGACATACTGGCGCATGGAACGCTCCATCAAACGCCAGATCAAAAGGGAGATCAGCAATACCAGGCCCAACACTTCGATCCGCTGGGCCTTTTTCAGAAAAATGCTGTTTACGATGGCCGGGTCCTTCAGGAAGCTGAAGTTCTTCTCGATGCCGATCTGGCTCTTGTAAAGGGAGAGCAGTTCCGGGGCGGACCAGTCGCCTTGTTGGTCCAAAAGATTCGTCAACAGGACAAAGCAACCGGCTTCTTCCCTGAGCGGTTGCACTTTTTGCGGGGCTTCCACAACCGTCGCCGTTACGCGATATTCGTAGCGCAAAACCTTTCGGGGCTTACCGGCCGCAGGCCGGCCGCGACCGTATTTGGGGATTTTTTCAACACCAGCTTGAAGCCGGTGGTAGCTGGACGCGGATTGACGAATCAGTTTGTCTAACGCGACCTGCGCATCGGCCTGACAATAGTACACGGTGTCCGCGAGCTTTTTGCAGTCTTTTTCAAGCTGCTTGCGGTCCTGTTTCAACATGCGATCGATGCGTTTATGACGCCGCTTGTCATGCGCGCTGGAATGCACGACGATCGCCCGGTAGGTTTTTCCGTAAAGCTCGACGGTGCCGTCATAGGCCCGATAGCGGGCAACTGAGCGATTGGGGCGGTCGCGTTCTTCGGCCAGGCGGCCGATGTCGATCCAGTCATCGGCGGCCACGGCTTCACGAATGATCCGGCCGCACTCTTTGTAGGTCGCCGGCAGGCGGGTCAGAAACCAGGTCTGACGCCTGTCGGCTTTCTTCAGATTGTCCTCGGTGACAAATGCAGAGTCGGCCACATAGACGTACGCGCCCGGTTCAAGCCCGTGTCTGGCCATGTATGCGGAGATATTGGTCAGCAGTTCGTTGTTCAAGGTCTTGTCCGAAGCGTTGCCGTCCGTCGTGGTCCCCAAAATGGGGATGTTGCGGTCGACACACAGCATCGATACCAGAAACTGTTTGAGGTCCGGTCGTTTGTCCTTGCTGTAACCATAGGTGATCTCAAACGGTGGATCAACCAGATGGTAATCGCCGAATACACTCACGGAGGTCGTATCGAAATGCAGTCGTCGCGGATCGACGGCAAAAACTGTCAATGCATTCTGCGCGATCTGAGAAAACACCTTCTGGGTACCGGTCTCGAAAATCTGATCCATGGACCGGCCCAAGTTGGTATCGCAAAAGCGTTCCGGTTCGATAGCGGTGCCCAGGAGAAGCTCCGTATCCTTTTCTTCAAAAAATTCGGTCAGACGGTAAAGCGGTGTCCGTCCCGAAAGGGTGTCGAGCACCATGCCGAATACAGCCATGCCGGGGCTCAATTCCATTTGAGAACCGACCATCCGGTCGATGGTCTCCACCAGACCGATTTTTTGTGCATAAGCCTTGACGATCGGCAGATGCCTGACCTCGGTGATGGTCAAACTTTCAGTGTCAAGCGGTGGCATGTCCCCTCCTTTGAACTGTTGTTGTCAAGATTGGGGGTAACGTACCAGCAACTAGTTGAAATGTCTAGGTATTTTTATTTTACAGTAAATACAATATGTTAAATCGCCTATGTGGTTATTTTTGAACGATAAAAAATTTCCTAAAATCGATTCTCACGGGTGCGGAATGTAAGTTTTATCAGTGTCAACAGACGAGGCGAGGAAGCCATCAATTTCCATTTTTCAATCCTCTATTGTGAAAAGCTAACGTCGCCGGATGAGGCGCGAGACTCGCAGGCTCCGGGACGAAATGGTTTTTATTTCGGGCCGGAGGCGAGAATCGCAGTCGGCTCCATGGGCCTGATAAGTGGAGCGCGCAGCGCGACAAGTTCAGGCCCATGGCGAAGCAGCCGGCGACGATAAGCTGGAGCGCGGAGGGTCCAGCTTATCGCTGGCCTTCACCCGGCGGGCGGCGAACAACAAAGGCCGCCGAAAAGTGAGGAAGACCGATTAAATATTACTGTTTATAAAACTGCGCCGTAAGCCCGCTCGGTGTGCAAGGCCCTTGTTAAGCACCAAGTGATTTCAATAATTTTTCACCAATATCATAATCAATATCAAATGATACTTCTGTTTTTAATAAAGATAAGTATGCATATTTAATAATTTTTGATGATGCTTCAGAAAATTCTTCAATGGCTTTCCATGGAAAAATAATACGTTCTGAATCATCAAAACTGATTACACGATTTAAATCATTATGTGACAAAATTTTATGGCGGTAGTTCTTATAATTTTTCTTAATAGCTTCTAATTTTTCAAATTCCTGTGAGGTACCATTTATCTCTTTGAGGGGTTCTTTAAGAATAAAAAGCGTTAAATTATCTTCGCCACAACTCTTTAAAGGATCTAATAGTCTGAATATACTTGACATTATATCATTAGCCAAGGTGACTTGAATAATATTTAATGCAAGTGGTGCTTTATCATTCAAGAGTTCGACATTGAAATCGCTCATAAACATTTCTTTATAAAAATGAATATTCTGTACAATTCTGAATACTTGACTATAAAGTTCTTTAAGGGCTATCTCTAATTTGTATGTTTGCATGATTGTTTAGATCACAGTACCCATTATTTGCTTAACGTCGCCGGATGAGCCGCGAGACTCGCAGGCTCCGGGACGAAATGGTTTTTATTTCGGGCCGGAGGCGAGTATCGCAGTCGGCTCCATGGGCCTGATAAGTGGAGCGCGCAGCGCGACACGTTCAGGCCCATGGCGAAGCAGCCGGCGACGATAAGCTGGAGCGCGGAGCGGTCCAGCTTATCGCCCGCAATCACCAGTGGGCAGGGTGAACGGACCTTTGTAAAAGGCAATAAAACACAAAATCCTTGAAAACGCTTAAAATGCCACGACCCTGCCCATCTGAGTGAATGGCGTGGTTATGTGCTTGAGGTGCTTATCCATTATGGGAAAGTACAAAAATGGCCATTAATATTAGATAACCAACTATGGCCAACGATAAAAATATTTTCGATTTAAAAAATTCGGCTAAAAATGAAATTTTCTTTGATTGATTTCCATCAATAGTTTTTTCAAAAGAATCGCCATATCTATTTGCTATTTTTTCTGAAGCTTCAGTTAAAAGGTATCCCGGTAAAATGATTAGTATTGCGACAAATACATTCCAGACATTTATAAAAACTAAAATTCGAGCGGTAATAGGATCATCCGAAAATATTAAATTAAGGAAATACGATAGTATTATCCAAGAGACCGCAAGCCAGATCCAAACTCGCCCTACGATGTGTATCGTTTTTGGTAATGTTTTCATTATCTATTCGCACACATAACGTCGCCGGATGAGCCGCGAGACTCGCAGGCTCCGGAACGAAATGGTTTTAATTTCGGGCCGGAGGCGAGAATCGCAGTCGGCTTCATGGGCCTGATAAGTGGAGCGCGCAGCGCGACACGTTCAGGCCCATGGCGAAGCAGCCGGCGACGATAAGCTGGAGCGCGGAGCGGTCCAGCTTATCGCCAGGCATAAGGCGCGGCGGCTTCTTGCCGTCGCTCTTAATGCCTTTGATATGCTTTTTATGTTTTCAATGTGGCACAATAAACACTTTAACGCTTAAATTCCCATGTTTTCCTGTAAGGTCGTTTTCAAGAGCAGTTGGATTTTTAATCCAATTTTCTGGGTCGTAGACAAAACATACAAGATTCTCACATTCTGGATGCGATTGATATCGTTTTATATCGACGATTAATTGTTCACCAATCTGTTTATCTCTTAATGACTTCCGGGTAATTTTTACTTCGACCGCAATTTTTTCAGGTTTAAGTAAAAAATCAATTCGTGAAGCTGAACCTGCATATGATGGCGTATATTCTTCAGGTCTTACATCATTGAAAATGGTCCTTAGTAAGGCATGCAATAAATCTTGAGCATCATATTCATCCTCAATAACAATTGTCTCTCTGTCATTGTACCTATTTTTCAATATCCTTGCTACAATATGAAATCTTTTAATTAACTTTTCTAAACTCACGATATCGGCTTCAGGCGTGTTTTTTTTCTTTTTTGGAGATTCAAGCCATGGTAGCTTACTCAGGTCAGAAAAAATTGCATCATACAAATCCTGTAATCCGTACTTATAAAAAGATGTGCCGCTTCTTGATATCTGGACACCATTTTCTAATGTAAGTTCAAAAATTCCGGTAATGGTATCACCTGAATAGCCACTTGAAACGTATCGTTCGACTGACACAGTAGCATATTTCCAATTATCCTCGTCTAAATTACTGGTGTATGATTTCCATCCTTTTGCGCTACACGTTCTGTGCACAACTTCAAGGATTTCACGCATTTTATTGCCTTTGTCCCAATTCGCTTTCTTTTGTTCAGCGTGAGACTTAATTTTTTCGGGATCGTGAAGATGGCAATAACCAGATGTATCAGCAGTTAAATTACATTGTGTTCCAGAACGAGTTTTTGCTTTACATTTTGTAGAGGACATAATTCTTTTCGTTTTATTCCATTAGCATATCGACTTGTTCACCTGCCGGGAACCCAATGCAGATTGGTTTTTAGCCACGTTCAACTCGACATGGCCTATGGAAAAAGGCCGCCCCGGGTTCCCGGTCGAGTGTGTAACAAATTGTTAGCCGGTATTTTAAAATGTGCTTCAATTTACCAGCTAAGCTCAACTTGAGAAATAGAGTGGTGAATTCCATTATCAGACTGAATTGAGAAATCATCACCTATAATAATATTTTCGTATACTACGTTTTTCCCGAAAATCTTTTTTGTTAATTCTATGGTCTTTTCGTTACAGTTTAGTCCGAACAATATTCTCAAGACTTTACCAGGAAAAGGGTATGATTTATCTCCCTCTGGTTGGCATGTCCTCCATTCCTTTTCGTAGCGCCAAATATTAGATTTCGTGTATATAATTTGTTTTGCATAGTTTTTTCTTTTTTGAAATTTTATTGTTGGTCTGTTTTTCACATATTTAACACGTCTTGTACTTCTTTTTCCAAGGATGTTTTCGGGATTTCTTTCAAACTCTATACAAATACCTGAGCTATTCCCTCCATAATGTGCCCACATAAGTAAATTAAAAGGATCTCCCGTCATACTTAAAACACCTGTTTTTAATAAACTATTCGAAAAATTCAATTTGAAATATTCAACGAATATAATTTGGTGAATATATTTATAAACATTTTCAACAACTAAATTCTTACCAATATCTGTTACTCTCTCAAAGCTATTATGGTTGAAAACATTTGGTGTTTTCAAAATTTTTATTAAATCGTTCTTCTTGTATTTACCAATCACAGACTCGATTGAATTTAGTTCAGAATCAGATAAAGACTCAACTGCTTCCTCTATTTGCTCTTCATTATAATCGAAATTTTGAAAATATGGACTGCACTCAAAAGGATCGTTTAATTTATCAGCACGTGGATACCAAATTTCTCCTTTTTCAAAGTCGTTTTTTCTTTTTCCCTGAACAGAACTACTATCACCTAACTCAGGGGAATTGAAAGGTATATATTTAAAAAGAGTTCTTTGATACACAATCCTTACCTTACTTCCCTGAATCTGAGGCTAACGTCGCCGGATGAGCCGCGAGACTCGCAGCCTCCGGAACGAAATGGTTTTAATTTCGGGCCGGAGGCGAGAATCGCAGTCGGCTCCATGGGCCTGATAAGTGGAGCGCGCAGCGCGACACGTTCAGGCCCATGGCGAAGCAGCCGGCGACGATAAGCTGGAGCGCGGAGCGGTCCAGCTTATCATCGCGCTTCAGCCGCGCGGTTTTTTGCGTCGGCTGCAAGCGCCGGGTTATGTGCTCTATATCTTGGCGTATACTGGATCAACTTTCAATTCAGATTCCATCACGGTACCATCAGGCAAATTATATTTTTCGGCCAATCCATTAATGACATCAAAAAACCAAGATTCCGAGTATGGTGTAACAATGACCTTATCTATGAACAACGGTAAATCCAAATCTATAAGGATTCCACTTTTTGGAATTTCTTTGCCAGGTAATGGTTTGGATGTTTCAGGCATACCATTTTTTATTTCCATTCGAGGATATTTGGTAATAATCGCTCGTATTTCATTTTCATGGATATATGCCTTCCTCTTATATTCGAAGACATCTGAAGGGATTTGTATCTCAGCATCGTCCTTAATGAAATCTATGTATTGAACTTCTTTTACGTATGCATGCTCGTCTACAGCCTGTTTAAGTTTTTCAGCAGTAGTTACAATTGCAACACCTTGTTTATTAGATGTATAGAGCCTCCACATGGCGTCGGACTCGATGTCACTTTTGTGCCAGCAGGAAACCGCAACAAATTTTCTCCATTCTTTAGAATCATAACCGTTATCACCGCCATTAAAAATGTTAATCGCACTTAATGGGTATGACCCCTCAAATGGGTCCTCAAATTTGTCGCCACGACAAAAATGTAGCGCTTCTTTTTGCAATAAAGAAGTAAACTTCGCAAGATCAAAATATTTATAGATTTTTGTCATGTGTTACTCCAATGTACATAACGTCGCCGGATGAGGCGCGAGACTCGCAGGCTCCGGGACGAAATGGTTTTAATTTCGGGCCGGAGGCGAGAATCGCAGTCGGCTCCATGGGCCTGATAAGTGGAGCGCGCAGCGCGACACGTTCAGGCCCATGGCGAAGCAGCCGGCGACGATAAGCTGGAGCGCGGAGCGGTCCAGCTTATCGCTGCTAATCAGCCGCGCGGCTTTTTGCGTCGGCTGCATTTGCTTTGTTAGGTCTTAAAATATGTCGAATTAGTAGGGTTATCGACTGTACGTTTAAGTATTTCATATGCATTTGAGTCTCTCAGATCAAATTCTAATAAGAATAGTAGACTATCCGGCTTTATTATTATTGGATATAACGTAGAAGGGGTTTTCCTTTTATCAACCTTAATGTAAAATATTACACGGCCTATATGAAAAAAATAAAAATTAATACCATCAATTCTTTTCATATCTGGCGGAAAAATAACAGGCCCTCTTTTAATCTGTGCATAGTATGCAAGAAATACGGCAAAATCTTCTGGCTCTTTTGCATCTGCACAGTCAATGGCCTCCTTTAAAACCTCTGCAAAAGGGCCAAGAGTTACGCGCTGGAAAAAGAAATCAGCACTGAGACCAGCCCTCAACAGAATGGACATGAAGAATAATTTTAACAATTGATAATCGAAGTTCTCGTAGTACTGCCCTACCACTAGCCCCTTTTCGTCTTTCTGAGTTTTGCGATTTTCCCTCTGTTCATTTAGAAGTTTAAATGCATAATCATCATATTTCATAAATTTGTTTTCACAATCACTGCAAAACAAATGGACATCATAGATGCCAACAGGCCGCTTCATTGGTTTAAAATCTTCAGAATCAGATATTAGAGATAATGATTTTTTGGGTGCCTTTTTATTGAATTCCTTAATTTCAAAAAAAGAGCGTGGTATTATATGGGATTTGACAAGAGGTTTCTCTTGATTGCAGTACTTACATTTTGGCATTTGTTTTCCTGACCTAACGTCGCCGGATGAGGCGCGAGACTCGCAGGCTCCGGGACGAAATGGTTTTTATTTCGGGCCGGAGGCGAGAATCGCAGTCGGCTCCATGGGCCTGATAAGTGGAGCGCGCAGCGCGACACGTTCAGGCCCATGGCGAAGCAGCCGGCGACGATAAGCTGGAGCGCGGAGCGGTCCAGCTTATCGCAGAACTGACCGGCGGCCAACGCTGACAGCTGATTAACGATAATCTTGTTTGATAGACCGAAAAGAGCGCTATAGAGGGCGCTTATGCCGTCCGGTCAAGTGATTTGATACTAGTTATGGCCTCCCAAAGAAACGGGGCTGTCGTGTAAACCCATCATCATATTTCCTGTTCTCCGACGAGCTTTTTAATACCCCATTCTCGAACAGAAAACATGATGATGGGTTGCCCCCTTTCACTTGCAACGGTAAACTTTTGTTACCCCTAACAAATACTTACCCAAGCAAAAGGAGGCACATCATGAAATTTTACAACCGACAGCACAAGTATTACTGCGGTGTCGATCTGCATGCCAGGAAAATGTATGTCTGCATCCTCGACCATAAAGGAAAAATTGTTGTTCACCTGAATATCAAAACCGACCCGGAACTCTTTTTCGAACTGGTGTTCCCGTTTATCGAAGACGTTGTTGTCGGTGTTGAATGTGTCTTCTGCTGGTACTGGCTGGCCGATCTGTGCGCCGATCACAAAATCGATTTCGTCCTTGGACACGCATTATACATGAAAGCCATCCACGGCGGCAAAACCAAAAACGATAAAATCGATTCTTACAAACTCGCCATGTTACTCAAAGGCGGCAATTTTCCCACCGCTTATCCCTATCCGGCCAAGTGGCGGGCAACACGGGATCTGCTGCGCCGGCGCATGTATCTGTCGAGACGATGCAGCGAACTGGTAGCCCATATTAACAACACCAATACCCAGTACAACCTGCCGGCGTTCAGGAAAAAATTGTCACGCAAATACAACCATGGCGGTGTCGCCGAAAGGTTTGAAGACCCGGCTGTCAGAAAGAGCATCGAAGTCGACTTGGCCATGATCGATGCCATGAATCAGATTCTTAAAAAGCTTGAATGGCATATCGAAAAAACCGCCCGCCAGCATGATTACCACACTTTATATCTGCTGCGCTCAATCCCCGGTGTCGGGCAGATCCTGGCCCTGGTAATCCTGTACGAGGTCCATGATGTCAGGCGGTTTCCCAGGGTACAGGATTTCTCATCCTATGCCAGGCTGATCCGGCCGGTAAAAGAGTCCGACGGCAAGTGGGCCGGGCACAGCAACAAGAAGATCGGCAACCACCATCTCAAATGGGCGATCAAGGAAGCCGCGATCCTCATGCTCAGGGATTCATCCCAGGCAAAGTATTTCGTTTCCAAACTGGAACACAAATACAATAAAGGCAAGGCTCTGGGAATCTTCACCCACAAGCTGGGCCGGGCCATTTACTTTATGCTCAAAAACAAGGAGGCGTTCAACATGAAACGATTCTTCGATCAATAGATGTGGAACCGGAAGGTGTCAACTTATCGCATAACTGAGATCAAACGGGCGGATCTGAGTCTCTCGATTTAAGACATGCAGCCCGACTGCGAAAAAAGAGTGGACCCGATGCCCGAAGCTCAATGCTTTGATTGGCGGCACCTTTCGGTTCCATCCACGCATACGGATAGCTTGACCGGTGGTGATCGTGTTCTGCCCCTTATCCGAGTGACACCCTAACTGGACGTCCGCCCGTCGGACGAGCCGATACCTTTGACTGCGCCGGAATAAGGGAATCGAAATATATTCTGAAGCCGCCTTAAGGTGGCACGCTGATTGTCAAAGAACCATCTGGCAAATCAGTCAATCCTGATAGATGTTTGGTGCAGACGCGTTATCCAAACGCGCTGACGCTCGCGACCGAAGACGCAAGCCGGAACCAACGAATTGCTTGTCAAGGGATCCGAGAAAAGAGACGGAAGAGGTTCGCTTAGAAATTGATTATTCCGATCCATGGGAGAAGTTTTTTCCTTGACAACCGGAGGCCATATAGATGTTATGTGATATCAATGCTATTACTCATTGCTACCACTTTCTTTTGTTGTTTCCTTTTTCTCTTCTCACGATCAACTTCCTCTAATGGTTTGGTGACAACAGGAGCAGGCTTTTTAAACCGTTTTTGATATAAATGCTCTATGTATTCGTGTAACGGCATTTTCCACGGCTCCTGCTTATGATTGGCCATACCACCAAGCTTTTTCGGATTCAATCCCAATTCGCGAGCCATTTGAATTTGTGAATGACTCAAACGAAATTTTCCTCTTGCTTCAATCCAAGGTTTCAATTTATTTGGGATAAAACCTTTCTTCGGCATAATCTATTCTTTAGTTTTTGGCACATAACGCCAGCATAACCGGGGTCCCCCAGAGCGGAGCGGCGGGGGACCTCCGGTTTATGCATTTGTTGGCAAGTGCCCACCAATAAATTTCCTTTGGACCTTTAAGGTGGAGTTACCTGGGAATCTCATCTTTCTTTTTGGGTTTTTTCAAATTGTAATCTTCTGATCATCTGATATACCCCAGGCTTTTTCCTTTGAGTGAACCGCCTCTGGTTGACGCGGAATTTGATTGAATCTCCATCCTGCTGGATCTTTGATCTACCGCAGCATCTTTCCGAGCATACAGAACTTTGAATTCACCACAAAAAGAAAAAACATTTCGAAAACCACCTATCTCAACCCAAGCAAATCTTTGAAAGAACACCCGATGATTTAAACGCGGAACTAAACAATAAATATATTTTATATCTTGCCAACACTGGCATCACCCGCCTTGCCCAGAGTGAGGAACGAACGGCGGGTAAGGTCGGGTGTATGCGCTTGATACTAGTTATGGCCTCCCAAAGAAACGGGGCTGTCGTGTAAACCCATCATCATATTTCCTGTTCTCCGACGAGCTTTTTAATACCCCATTCTCGAACAGAAAACATGATGATGGGTTGCCCCCTTTCACTTGCAACGGTAAACTTTTGTTACCCCTAACAAATACTTACCCAAGCAAAAGGAGGCACATCATGAAATTTTACAACCGACAGCACAAGTATTACTGCGGTGTCGATCTGCATGCCAGGAAAATGTATGTCTGCATCCTCGACCATAAAGGAAAAATTGTTGTTCACCTGAATATCAAAACCGACCCGGAACTCTTTTTCGAACTGGTGTTCCCGTTTATCGAAGACGTTGTTGTCGGTGTTGAATGTGTCTTCTGCTGGTACTGGCTGGCCGATCTGTGCGCCGATCACAAAATCGATTTCGTCCTTGGACACGCATTATACATGAAAGCCATCCACGGCGGCAAAACCAAAAACGATAAAATCGATTCTTACAAACTCGCCATGTTACTCAAAGGCGGCAATTTTCCCACCGCTTATCCCTATCCGGCCAAGTGGCGGGCAACACGGGATCTGCTGCGCCGGCGCATGTATCTGTCGAGACGATGCAGCGAACTGGTAGCCCATATTAACAACACCAATACCCAGTACAACCTGCCGGCGTTCAGGAAAAAATTGTCACGCAAATACAACCATGGCGGTGTCGCCGAAAGGTTTGAAGACCCGGCTGTCAGAAAGAGCATCGAAGTCGACTTGGCCATGATCGATGCCATGAATCAGATTCTTAAAAAGCTTGAATGGCATATCGAAAAAACCGCCCGCCAGCATGATTACCACACTTTATATCTGCTGCGCTCAATCCCCGGTGTCGGGCAGATCCTGGCCCTGGTAATCCTGTACGAGGTCCATGATGTCAGGCGGTTTCCCAGGGTACAGGATTTCTCATCCTATGCCAGGCTGATCCGGCCGGTAAAAGAGTCCGACGGCAAGTGGGCCGGGCACAGCAACAAGAAGATCGGCAACCACCATCTCAAATGGGCGATCAAGGAAGCCGCGATCCTCATGCTCAGGGATTCATCCCAGGCAAAGTATTTCGTTTCCAAACTGGAACACAAATACAATAAAGGCAAGGCTCTGGGAATCTTCACCCACAAGCTGGGCCGGGCCATTTACTTTATGCTCAAAAACAAGGAGGCGTTCAACATGAAACGATTCTTCGATCAATAGATGTGGAACCGGAAGGTGTCAACTTATCGCATAACTGAGATCAAACGGGCGGATCTGAGTCTCTCGATTTAAGACATGCAGCCCGACTGCGAAAAAAGAGTGGACCCGATGCCCGAAGCTCAATGCTTTGATTGGCGGCACCTTTCGGTTCCATCCACGCATACGGATAGCTTGACCGGTGGTGATCGTGTTCTGCCCCTTATCCGAGTGACACCCTAACTGGACGTCCGCCCGTCGGACGAGCCGATACCTTTGACTGCGCCGGAATAAGGGAATCGAAATATATTCTGAAGCCGCCTTAAGGTGGCACGCTGATTGTCAAAGAACCATCTGGCAAATCAGTCAATCCTGATAGATGTTTGGTGCAGACGCGTTATCCAAACGCGCTGACGCTCGCGACCGAAGACGCAAGCCGGAACCAACGAATTGCTTGTCAAGGGATCCGAGAAAAGAGACGGAAGAGGTTCGCTTAGAAATTGATTATTCCGATCCATGGGAGAAGTTTTTTCCTTGACAACCGGAGGCCATATAGATGTTAAGCGCTGTTCGCTAGGAATGGGAAATCAAGATCATAAACGTCTTTTACTCTCTCCCATATACGTTCATCACCTTCATCATGAGATCCTAGAGTAAGATAGTAGTTTTTATTCTGATATATTTGGAAAACTATCCATTCTCCTGTCAGTTTCTTAATTCTTGCTCTTTCTTCGATGGCTCCAAATGTTATCCTATGAGACAGCTCCCCAATGAATTCATCATCAATCCATCCAGATTTGTTCTGTTGTATTAACTCATTAATCGTTTTATCCAAATTTTTGTTGCCACCGTAACTGAATCCATAATGTGAATCCATATTCTGTGGTATAAACTGAGAATCCAAAAAATGTTTTTTCCTTAATCCTTTTAAAGGTGGATGCCTGAATAATTCTGTCTTTTTTGTTGAAGATGATTCTTTTATTCCTTCCAAATATCTGACTTCATCAAGCATTTGAATAACATTAATTACACGATTTGCCTGCATTTGAAATGTTTGAGCAATAAACACACTGCTAATTCTTGATAAATCAAGCCCTAAGAAACCTGAGTGACTTGATGCAAGCGTTTTTAATTCTTCTTTTGTTAAAGACATTGCAGTCATTGTTTTTGCCGCTTAACGTCGCCGGATGAGCCGCGAGACTCGCAGGCTCCGGGACGAAATGGTTTTTATTTCGGGCCGGAGGCGAGAATCGCAGTCGGCTCCATGGGCCTGATAAGTGGAGCGCGCAGCGCGACACGTTCAGGCCCATGGCGAAGCAGCCGGCGACGATAAGCTGGAGCGCGGAGCGGTCCAGCTTATCAGTGTTGATAGATGGAAAATTTTTCCATGATATCAATTACAATAGATGTCCATACTTTCATTCTATCAGCATATTATAACGAAAAAATGGACAGTCTTGATTTTTAAAAAAATGTGGAACACCGCTATATATGGTGGTCGATCATTGACCAAAAAATTCCAGATATATTGAGATCGATAGTCATCAGGCAGGGTCGAATTCTTGTATCTGGCCCTGAACCCCATATGAATATGATCTATCTCATTTTTTATTCTCGTTTTGCTTATTGGGCTATATCCAATAAATGCTGCGATTGTCAAATAAACTCGTGAATTACAGGGACAGCCTCAATTATCAATTTTTTTTGGTCATCAACCGATGCTGATGTCTCTTGACTCTTTTTTCACCTCTTTGGACCGCATATCCGACTCCCGGTCCGGTTTTTAAACATCATTGGCCAGGGGCTTGACCCGTATCCGTTTTATGTTTTAAAATTTATCACTGGATCATCACTTCTTTATGGGAAACGAAAAGCGCTTTTTCGAACCGCCCGCTATTTTTATCTTTCCTGCCGCCTGACAGGACATCATCGAACCTCACAATTGTTGCCAGCCTTCTTAACGACTTGAATTTTTATAAATTAATCATTCTTGAATCGTAATTGTCCTGCCGAAAAGGGAGCGCATGACAATTACGAACAAATAGAGATCACCAATCACGTCGATTGGCGATAGGGGAGGTGCAAAAATGAAATTCAAGGTAGTGAATACGATTCACGTTTCGGGTATGGATTTTGGAGAAAGCCTTCTTGAATCCACGGGCGCCTCGCTCACCAACGTCATGGCCCGAACGGAGGATGAACTCATCCACTGTGCGAAGGATGCCGATGCGGTAATTGGCTCAGGGCCGGTACAGTCCTGGACGGCCAAGGTGTTGAATGCGATGGCCGGGTGTCGCATCGTGGCCAGTCTGGGCGTAGGATACGGCAGGATCGACCTGGCTGCCGCCACCGACAATGGCATCGTTGTCACCAACACCCCGGACTATTGCATTGACGAAGTATCGGGGCTGGTCGTAGCCCTTATCCTTGCCCTGGGCCGGAAACTGTTTTCAGTGGATCGGGCGGTTCGGCAAAAAAGCGTGAATTTCGTTCCCATGAGAAGAAAGGATATCGCCGACGTCATCCATCCCGTTTTCCGTATGCGTGACCAGACTGTCGGCATTGTCGGGATGGGGAGAATCGGCGTGGTGACGGCGCTCAAAATCAAAGGGTTGGGAATGAACGTGATCGCCCATGCGCCAAGTGTTCCGGATCCTGCCATTTTGAGCCTTGGCGTCACACCTGTGGACTTCGATACGCTTCTTGAAACCTCGGACTTCATCAGCATCAACGCCTCGCTCACGAAATCCTCAGTTAACATGTTTGACCGTGGGGCATTTCAGAAAATGAAGCCGACCTGTTATCTGATCAACACGGCCCGAGGGGAAATTGTGGATCAATCGGCCCTGGTGGAGGCGCTTCGGGAGAACCGCATCGCCGGGGCGGGGATCGACACCACTGTGGACGAACCCATTGCTGCCGACAACCCTTTGCTGAAGATGCCCAACGTCATTTTGACCGGCCACAGCGCCTGGTATTCCACGTCCTCCGATTCACCCGAGTTCTGGCACAAGGCGATGACGCAGGTAATAAAAACGCTGAACGGGGAGTGGCCACTATATGCGGTGAACCGGGAGGTAAAGCGGAAATGGCTTCAGAAGTGGGGTAAAACATAGCCGGCCAAAACGGCAATGACGATGTGGTTAGATACCGGATCTGCATGCCGCAGGCTGCAATGGCCCCTTTCAGAACGGCCCGCCGGCAGTGAATTTCCATCCGGCCGGTGAGGCGCGTTCAGCTTCAGGGTCAACACCTGCACTTTAAGCGGAATACTGAGCAATGGCACGCGTTGGTCGGGGCCAAAAGATCGGTTTAAGGAATCATTTCATAACAGTCCGGGAACTGGAAACATGGTTGGTGAAAGCTGGTTTTTTCATTTTCTTGCACGGCCAGGAAAACGAAACAAAAGAATCCTACCCGTTCATAGGGCTGAGATGATCAATACATTGAAAGCACCGAATTGCAGGCGTTTACAGGGGGCCGCAGATGCAAGGCGTCGGGCATGAAGACGTACACGTTGTACTTCAAATGCCCGGTAACGAAGCAGATGCGGTGCCCTGTGAGCGCCTGCTAAGAATCCGCCCGCGTCACGGGTTAACCCCTGCGCTTCTCTCCATCGGCGGGGTCTGTGGAACTCGCTGCGCTGTGACAGCCACAGACCCAGCTTCCGCCGATGGCTGCGATGCCCGGCCCGTGACGAAGGGGTCAGTGCTCACACACAAAGGTTTCCGGATAATCGGCGAGGACATCCAGCTGGGTGGCCGAATAACTCGGGAAGAATACGGTTTTGGTGAAGGCGTTTTCAATCAGATCCCGATTGACCTGCCGGGTGTAGTCGACGAACTTGTCTGATACATCCCCGGAGAGGGCCGCGGTTGCATCGAGAACTTTAACGGGCGTTTTGCACGAAAAATCAAATGCATCCAGGCGGATGACGCGTATCCTGGGATTGCCGTGGGTTCTGAAATTGATGCGCCGGTTTTTCTGGTCGTAGACGATGCTCCACCGGGTGTTGCTTGTAAACGGGGTGCCGTTCCACTCCCGGTCTACACGCCAACTCACGCTTTTCAGAATTTCGAAGGCATAGTCGACGGGTGCCGCCGAAGTCCCGGGATGGTAGTCTTCAACCATTTTGGCGGCGCGAATGAACCGCTCGATGGATTTGAACTGGTCCGGCTCGGGGATCGTATCGTTCTTCAGGCAGTCCAGTGAAAGCGCATAGGTGTTGTTGGTCAAGGCACGGTAGGGCAGTGTCTCTCCTGTGTGGCAGTCCATTTCCCCGTCAAGGAATTCGATTGTAGCGCAATTGCCTTGCCTGTCGCTGACAATGAAATGAGAGTGAATCCCCTTTTGTGGCCTGATTCTGAGAATGGCGTCACTTTCGATCACTTCTTTGACAGTCGCAAAATTATCGAGCTGGTACTGCCGCCACTGCCCGGCCAGGACAGAGTCCCTGTCGTCCGGCTCCGGATATTTCCGGTTCGGTGTGTTGCGAAAAAGCCCCATGGACTCGACGACGAGTCCGGCCTCGTTCATACCGCCCGGTCCCAACTCTCGTCCATATTGGGTGAAAGTAATGCTTCCATACCTTGACGTCCAGGTTGCCGGTGTTCCCAGGCCGGTGTTGTCCACCGCGGCCTGGAAAGCGGTTTTGGAAACCCCGCGCTTGTTGACGATTATCAGACCGTCTTCCACCATCCAATCATAATTTTTTCCCACGAACACCTGTCCTTCATGTGTGAGCTGGAAAGTGGTGCAGGCCTCAGCGTCCGGCTGCATAAAAAGAATCGCGCCCCCCAGGACCACTGCCGCAAACCGCATTAACCGAATTTTCATTCCTTCCTCCTTACGCTTGCCCTTTTCACCAGAGGCCCTTATCCTGGTCACGCCTCATCCCGCTTCCGGGAAAAACCGTTCCGCGCTTTCTGGGGAAAGGATCGTGATCGGGCCAGGCTGCCCCGTTGCAGCGACAATTCAAATGCCGCCCGGGCCACCGGCGCTGCTAAAATGGTGGGTTAGCGTCCGGCAAGCTCGTGATAGGACGGACGCCGCCGTCATGGGCTGCAATAATCAATGGCCAGGGTGTTCATGGCCCCGGATGAATTGATCCACTGGCCGGTCCGGTACCACCGGAAACTGCAGAGCCTGTTCGGTGCACTGCCATTATAGGCGGTCAGCGCCAGACCGCTTCTGGGCCAGACATAGGTGGCCATGACGTCCAGGGTTTCGCTGCCCGCGTCACAGGTCCCGGTAAAAAAGATGCCCCGGTCGTCCCGGGCGATTTCATACAGGTACCACAGGTTCCCGTCGGAATCCGCCAGGCAGTAGTCTTCGTCACCCTGGGCCTCACGGGCGTCGAGCATACCGGATGCAGCCCTTTCTTCCGGGATGGGGCCTTTGCCTGGCGCGGCAAAGGGGGCCCGGCTGCCGGCAGAGGATATCATGCTGACGTCAACCTGACCGCAGGCGCCGGTCTGGTCGATCCACATGCCGGACTGCCCCCAGCGCATGTGGTATTGGATCAGTTGCCCATCGCTGACCTGTCCGGCTTTCATGGCCAGGTGCCCGCTCCAGTTGTACAGGGCCTGCCCCTGTCTGGCCGGCGGCGTGCCCGTATCACAGGTCCCTTCCATATAAAGCCCCACGCTGTCCTCGAGGACCACGTCCAGGCACCACTGGTATCCGTGGGTATCCTGCAACAGATAGTCACAGTCCGGCGGTGACGCTGAAGCGGTAAATACATAAGCCGAGCCGGAAGCGTTGCCATTGTCGTCGTCCAGGTGCGCGCCTGCTACCACCGTTTCCTGACTGATGCCCACAGAATAGCCGAAATCATCATAGGCCGCCCCGTCGGTGGCCGTCAGCCTGGCGGATTCAGTCATATCCGTCCAGCTTTCCGCTGATTTTTCAAAAATATAGACTGCGCCGATGTAGCCGTTGCTTGCCCATGCTCCGACCGCCACCGTATCCAGACCAATGTCAAGCGAGGCGCCGAAACCGCTGTTTGCATCACCGTCACTGGCAGCCAGCTTGGCCGTTTCGGTCATGGTGCCCCAACCGCCTGCGGGTTTTTCAAAGACGTATACACGGCCCACGTCATGGATGGTCACATCATTGGTGATATCGACACCGGGTGCACCAACCGCTACCGTGTCCGCTTCGACAGACACGAATGCGCCAAAATAATCCGATGCGGATCCGTCACTGGCAGTCAGCTTGGCGGTCTCGGTCATACCGGTCCAGCCGCCTGAAGGTCGAACAAAAATATAGGCGGAGCCCTGCCCCGCCCAGATCAGGTCATCGCCATTCGCTCCGACCACGACCGTGTCGTTGCTGATAGACACAGAAGCGCCAAAATCATCATATGCAGCGCCGTCGCTGGCAGTCAGCTTGGCGGTCTCGGTCATATTGTGCCAGCCCCCCACAGGTTTTTCAAAAACATACGCCGCACCGGACTTATAGCCATTGTCGGTGTCGCCATCGGCACCGACCACGACCGTATCGCCACAGATGGCCACGGAGCTGCCGAATACTTTGGACGCAGCGCAATCACTGGCGGCAAGTATGGCGGTTTCGGTCATATCGCTCCAGCCGCCTGCCGGTTTCACGTACACATAGGCTGCCCCCATGTACCCGTTGCTTCCTCGAGCACCGACAACCACGACATCACCGCTGATGGCCACGCTGCAGCCGAACTGGAAATTGGCCGCACCGTCACTGGCCGTCAGCCTGGCCGTCTCGGTCATATCGCACCATTCGCCGGCCGGTTTTTCAAAGACATAGGCCGAGCCTTGATTGCCATCGTCATATCGCGACCCGATCACCAACGCGTCAACGTCAATAGAGACTGAAGCCCCGAACTGATCCATAAACGCACCATCGCTGGCGGTCAGTTTGGCTGCTTGACACCAATCTGCTGCGGTCGCTGTCGAGCCCCACAGGGCGGTAATAACCAATGCAAAAACAATCTGATACACGCGCTTCATGTTTGCCCCCTTATTTAATTGGTTCAGGCATGTGGTTTTAAATTTCCGATCTCATGAAAAATGAGAAGCCGGGAGTGGTGCCAGAATTGAGCCTGAATAGGCGCGTGAGGGAATCGGAAAACAGTTGTACCCGTCCGCAACGGGTTTCCGGTTCAGGTGTTAGCACGGTGGGTCAGAATAAGAAGGGTGAAGATGAACCCAACACAAAATATAGGGTAAGTATTCTGCCGGGGTCAAGGACTATGTGATTGTTGCACGCAGTTGATCCGGCCGGCCCCGCTGATTCATGCGCGGTGTCAGATCAACTCGACATTAAACCAGTTCATCGCACCTCGCTTTTTTTACCGGGTTAAAGTTCTCTATCTTGTTGCAGTGAAAAGAATGTCTGAAAGGCGAGCGATTGTTTTTTGAGCAGTGAGCATGTCAAAAGTGAAAAATCCATCGACAAAAATGGATGTTGACATCAAAACGGCCTTGATACAGTATCCTTTTTTAGTTGATCCTGCCCTGGCTTTGCGCGCACAGCTGAAGATCGGAAAAACGATCAGAATGTTCATACTCCGTTTCGGGCAGAGGCCCTTCTTTCCCAAAAAGGCCAACAGGTGCCCGGCCGGCGAATCTGGTCAGTTCACGTTGAGCCACCATCGGTTTATTCGCACCACCCGCTTTAAAAAGCGACGTTGAACCAACATCACAGGAGGTGATCATGTTGAAGAAAAAACGAATGGCGGTCTGGTTTTTGACCTTTGTTGTTCAGGGGCTCCTGCTTGGGCAGATCGTGAGCGCCCGAATGCTTTATGATAACTTTTCAGGCGCGCATGTCGATGATCAGAAATGGATGAACCAGTGGACGGATTACACTGAAATGGTCAGGGAGGTGGCCGGCGGCAAATTGGTATCCAGGATCGGCAACACCCCAAACCGGCTGATTGCAAGGAACCACCTCCAGTTCCAGAACCAGTCGACGATTCACACCATCCGGTGTGACGTCACCATCAATGAGACGATCCTGGATTCCGGGGACACGCCGGAAGCCTTTGCCAGGGTGAACGGCCGTTTTTACAACACCCGGGTCTCCGGCGGGAGCACCGGTGACGTCTGGGCCGGTGTTCACATCGGCAACCGCGGAAACGGCCTGGAGGCCTGGTGGGAGGTCACGGAAATATTGGACGACAACAGCACGACCTTCAACGAACTGGGCAGCGGGACGCTGGCGGTACCGGGGCTGACGAACGGCGTCAGCTACACCGTTGAACTGGCCTACGACGGGTCCAATGGATTTACGTTTACGGTGGCGGGGGTCAACGCCACCTTCAACTCGGGGCCCGCCCGGCAAAGGGACCCGTTCAACGCCTTCAAGGGGCTGACCACGGGCGCCTATGGCTTTGACGGCGCGGCAGGAAACGGCTACGTCGCGGCCACGATCGACAATGTATATATCAACGGCCAGACCAGCGCCTATGACACCTTCGACAGCGAACTGGACGACTCCCGGTGGGCTTCTTTTGAATCCGTAATGGAGATTGAGAGCGGGCGCCTCCGTTTCCATCGGCAGGGGTTCGACCAGCGGTCCCAGGTGACGGCCTACCTGTCGGACGCCGATGCAACCTATGTCGAAGCCAGGGTCCGGATCAACAGTGACAGTGAGGTATCCACCGGCGCACGCGGCATCTTCAGGATCCAGGGATACTTTTACAATGAAAGCCGGGGTGAGGGCAGCGGGCTGGCGTATAACGGTTTCGAAGGGGATGTCTTCGCCGACATGCGGCTGCAGCTGCACGACGACGGCAGCATGGAGGCCGCAGCATATGTGGGCCGCTCCGACAGTTCAGATGAAAGCCTGTGGGCCGACCTGGAATGGCACCCCTTCTCAACACCCATCCATACCGATACGGACTACACCATCTCCCTTCAATACACCGACAGCAAGCTGATTTTCAAATGCGACAGCGAAACCTTTGTCTACCCCGTGGACACCGCCCAATACCCGCCTTACGGGGAACACCGGGGGCTGAGGTCGCGCGTGTATCTGGATGACGGTGAATACGGATATATCAAGACCCTGGTGGACGAGGTGTATGTTGACGGGGCCGGCAGCACCCCGGCGACGATGATGCTCCTGCTGGATTCCGACTGACGGATTGTTACGATGGCATCAATGTTGGTCACCCTGCAAATGATAAGGTAACAACAGCGTCATACCGGACTTGATCCGGTATCCAGTCTTCGCCCGGATACGACGAAAACGGCAGGTTGGTCTTCAAATTTGGACATAAAAAAAGCGGTGCAGCATTCCGAGGGGAAGTAAACCCGTCGAATCGAAAAGCATGCTATCCATCGTGATCCACCACTTCCAGGAATATTGACACACTTCGGATCATTTGCTACGCAACAACGACTACCCTGTAAATCAAATTTTCAACTAAAGTCCATGGTTGCCTATAAATCAGTGGGAGGCGGACGGCCGTCCATCACCATTGCCGCGGGTGTAATTGGTGGTCTTGACTGCCAGTGTGGAAAGCACACCGGAAACTGCTGCCAGATTTCAGTGGATTGCCTTCATGCACCTGGCTTTATCTTTACCGGGTAGGTTTGAAGTTGAACATAACGTCATCGAATCAACGCATACACCTTCAGGAGGACGCCTTCATGAAAAAAATCACACCGGTTGGACTTATTTTTTTTCTGGCCCTGTTTTATGTTTTTTTTCAGGCAGGGACATGTCTGGCTTATCAGTTCGCATGGAATGTCATTCAGCACCGCGTGCATGAGTCCCAGGCGACAGATAACCGGCTGGCATTTGAAATCCAGGACGATTCAGGAAACTACGTCGAAAGTAAAAGCACGGTTACCGCCGTTGTCCTCAAATACCCCGACGGAAGCCCCGTTACACTGGGCGAATTACTGTTTGAGGGACCGTATGAATACATCGGCGCTGGATTTTTCGCTGGCGGGCCTGGATGGTATTTCAATGATCCGGAACAGATCAGCGATTTTTTTGCGGATATCGAAAGCCCCCTGGTCACAGGTGCGTATACGCTTGAGGTGTCGATGATAAACGGGGAGAATCTATCCGCAACGATCAATTTCGATTTCCTTCTGGACCTGCCGATCATCTCCTCCCGCACGTTCCAGATTCACACGGACGCATCGGGGAACGTGCACTGGACATGGAAAATCCCCGAACAATTGCTCCTGCTCGCCCAATCCTACACCATACAGATAAGAGCGGGTGTGGCAGCGTATAATAGTGGCGAAATGGTTGCCCTGTATTGGCCCAACCTCCCCGCTGAAATGGGCTACAGCATCGTTCCCGCAGGTATATATCAGGATCTGGTCAGCCAGGCAGATGATCTACGCTTCGCCTTTCAGGTGAGGACAAGCAACAACAATGCGCGGGCCTATTCAAGCCGAATTATATTTTCCCCGCCCTCTTCTGCGGTTTCCGTGATTCCAAAGAAAAGTGTCGTTGTCGTGCCACTCAATTAACCCCAACATTGCAACGCAGGAGTCGTGGACCATCGTCCATGGCAGCAAAAGGGGTGGCCAGGCATTTCCGGGTTGGAGGAATATGCGTGGCCTCCCCTTTTTTAAATCATCGGGTCAATCGCCAAACAGCAGCAGTGGAATGAACGGAAGTGCGACCGCTTGTTTTTTGTTGGGATCGCCTTCTCCCTCATCGACAAGACCGTTGTGGTTGAAATCCTCATCCCCATCGGGAATGCCGTCGCCGTCCGTATCCGTTAATAGCGGATTGGTTGTGGTGGTCGGGTTGGCATCGGGAATGAAAACCACGGGGTCGGTGTCCGGCCCGATGTCATCGGCGGTCAGGCCGGACTTGGTCCCGTCCAGGATACCGTCGTTGTCGGTGTCCGCAAAGCAGGGGTGGGTTTCATCATCGGCCAGGCCGAGTACTCCGTCCTGGTCCTCATCTCCCATACCGTCGAGAATGCCGTCGTTGTCGGTGTCGGCATCGAGGGGATTGGTACAGATGCTTTGCTCGTAAACATCTGGCAAACCGTCGTTATCAGAGTCAGTTGAGGGTTGGTATATTTCCTGTATTTCTGCATCAGACAGGGCTCGGCTGTAAACCTGCAAATCATCGATATCTGCAGTCGCCCAACCATAGGAAGGGACTATTTTGGATGTGCCGATTTTCAGCGTGTAAAACGCATCTCCATCTTGGTGTGGATTTATAGGTGAAACTGGCTCATTTACATTATCCCCATTCACATACACGTTATACTGGCCAACTATACTATTGTATTTTATTGCAATATGATTCCAATTCAGGCCTTCTGCAAAAACATTTTCCCAATTTTTCCCCATCACTGGATAAGGCGTCGTTCTCCCAACTGAAAAACTCACGTTTCTTCCGTTTACACCTAATAAGAAGCCTCTTCTATCTCCGCCAATTGTATTTCCCAGTATTCCGGAAGATCCATCCGTGGTATCATGTTTGACCCAGACACTTATGGTGAAATCTGCACCGTTATGTATGCAGTTAAAATCGGAAACTGTACCAGCCTCAATATAATCCCAGTCGCCATCAAAAGCATAGGCACTGTCACGATTTCCTAAACGATCATCGGTTAACGTCGCTCCGTGAACCACGCCATGGATGCCATTTTCACTTGAATCGCTGGCGTCGCCGTCAAATTTCAGGTGCATTCTGAGGCCTTCCTCCGATGATTCCGGACTCCGTGTAATGATACGGCTTATGATTCCACTGCTGTTGCCCTCATCGTCCCAAGCCTCTATATCTATCTGGATTTCACCGACTTGTAGGCCGTTAACGGTAAAGGACCAGCCAGCACTTTGAGCGTCGATCAATCCCGGCCTCACTGTCCTCGCGTGACGAAAACCAGGTTCGATTTTTAGGGCGACATTATCAATGGATGGAATCAGAAAACGGAGGGAGGCATCCGTGCTTCGTGGAAGCGGCCGGGAAGGCCGGGTCAGCCGTGGGCGGAGAAGACTATTTACGGGTCCAGCAGCAGCAGGTTGACCGCAGGAGTGATCGAAACACTGTCGGTGCGGGTGTAGCGCACGGCCAAACCGTCGGTGAGCACGGCCTGGTTGAAGCTGTACTGGACCCCCTTGCCGGTGCTGTCCTGCACGCCCGCCGTGGCGCTGGCACCGCTGTCGAGCCCGGCATCGCCGAAGTCCGTGTCCAGGTACTGAACCACCATATCCCCGCTGGCCTCGTAGACGATGGCCTGAAAGGTGCCGCCGGCATCGGAATTGTGATGGGGCACGTCGTCCCACTGGACGATCAGCCGGCGGTCGGGGCCGGCACCCGTGATCCGGTAGTAAACCTCGCCGCCGGCGGACGGGTCGAGGTCATCCCAGTACACGGCAAGAAACTGGTCCACGCCTGATGCATCCGGGCCGGGAATGGCCGCGTTCTGGTAGTCCTGGGTGGCGTCCTGGAAGTAGAGGCTGCCGTTGGACCCGATGGCAATGGTCGTATGGACGTCATCGTAAAAGGGAAAGCTGAAGGGATCGGTGACCATGGCATGGTCGTCGTCACCCAGGCCCAGGGCCGTGCCGGTGGCGCTGATGTCCTCGAAGGCCATGGACACGACGCGGGTCCGGTAGGTGGTCCGGCTGGGCGCTGGCGGCCCGTCGCCCTCGTTGCCGTCGATGGCCGTGGCGCCGGTGTCGAGCGGATCCAGCCAGTCACTGAGGCGGCTGGCGGAGGCCCCGCCCCCGGACCACGACACGGAGAACTTTCCGAACCAGTCGGCCAGGTCGTTGCCGCAGGCGGCGTCCCCGCCGTGCAGCTGGCCCACGATCCGGAAGTTCCCATCCCACAGCCCCGACCCCGAGGAGCCTTGCTCGGTGGTGCCGCTGTCCCAGTCGGCCACCCTCAGGTGGGTGCCGTCGACGGCCTCCTTCTCCCCCCCGTAATCCGTTGTGGTCAGGGGGTCGTTCTCGTGAGAAATGCGTTTTTCATCGCCGGCCGGGTGGTGGATGCAGGCGGCCGATGCCGGATCCGCGCCGGTGCGGTCCCAGCCCGACCAGTAGACGTCGAAATTGTCCTCGGGCGGGTCGTCCAGTTCGAGCAGGGTGAAATCCGAATCCGCCCAGGTGGCCCGCAGCAGGGCGCCGCTCTGGGCGGCGGCGGGCCTGGGCAGGGGCGTGCCGCTGTCAATGCTGCCCGGCGTCCGGCAGGTCGCGCTCTCGTATTCCCAGTAAAACACCGTGGAGGCCGCCACCGTGCCGGTTCTCAGGCAATGGTTGGCCGTCAGAAAGTAAGGGGTGTCATCCGCGGCGGTGGTGTTGACCAGGCTGCCGGTGCACACGTAACTGCCGCCGCCGTCGGAATAGGTGTAGAGCCCCACGCTGCGGATCTGGTCGCGCCAGTCGTCGCCCTCCGCGCAGGCGACATCCACGTTGCAGGCGCCGGATTTGGCCAGCGGGTCGTCAGCGGCATCGGAAAAACCCCGGTATCCGTGGGTGACCGAACCGAGGGAGAGGCGCAGCCGATCCAATGCCGATGCCTTGATCGTCAGTTCCAGGACCGCCTCGTCACCCCGGATCATGGGGGTCCAGAACTGACCGTGGGCGTCATTGTCCCTGGCCGAATAGGGGCCGGCCACCCACTCGTAATCCGGTGAGTAGACGAACAGGGTGGCGCCCGGCGGCAGGTGGAACGCGCTGAACCCGAAGCTGAGCCACCTGGCATCCGGCGACACCACCCGCAGGCGCCACATGAAAACGCCGGGTTCGACGAGCTCCCAGGTGCCCCGGACCTGCCCGGACACGGCAGGCGGCTCAACCCCGGCCGGCGCACCGGGAACGACATCCACCGGGTTGGCGATCCCCACCCGGTAGGGCCCCTTGTCCAGCCCGCGGGCGGCATCCTCCCGGGCCACGGATTTCTGGTCGACACCGGCCAATTCCAGAACGTCAACCGTCTGGAGCATGGCCACCGGGTACCGCCTGGCACCGGGTTCCATGTTTTTTCTGGCCGCACCCGAAACCGGCATGCCGGAATAGAATGCCAGCACCAGTGCCATTACCGTTATTGCTATGGGTCTCCTGATTGTAGCCATGGCCCCCCAGCCTCCTTGAAGCATGTTGGAATGCGTTTTACGGGTCCTTCCCAAATGACCCTCCCGGAATTTATCTTTCAATGGGGAAGATCGCTTCATGCTATTGCAGTTCAACCTGTGAGGTCAAGGGAAGGCCACAACCAGAAATGCCCAACCCCGTGTTGAAGCAAAGGGGCTGAGCGTTAATCCTCCTGCAGCAGCAACCGTATGAATGACATCGGTGTCAGGATGGCATGGATGGGTTTCATCGTCCGAAATAGGCAGCGATTGTGCGGCTGCTACGTCATCTAAAACGGTAGCGTCCATATCGGTTATGAGATAACGGCGCCGGGGCGGCATCAGTCATCCAGCAACAGAAGATAACCGGGCGCCAGGTTCGTGGGCTGCGGCGTGACACGGCTTTCCCCGCGAACCGGCCAGACATAGCGCGTACTCGCCTCCTTGTCGCTTGCACCGGTGTCACCTGCCCGGATCCAGGTTTCCCAGGCCTTGTCGGTGCTGAGCAGCTTGGTGGTGGCGGTCCAGTATTCCGCCGGCGACGCCAGGCCCACATTCAGGAAGGGATGACCGCTGGGAAGGGCCGGGTTGTAGTGGGAAAAGTCGATCAGGCTGAGCATCTCCTTGCGGTTGGGGAGCCGCCAGTCGGTCTTTCCGGCGCCGCATTGCCCATAGGTGCCGTCATTGATGCCCGCCACGAAAGCCAGACCGGAGGACCAATCCACCAGGCCATCCGCATCGACCTCCGGATAATGGTTCGCGATACAATTGGCATCCTTGAACCAGACAAGGCCGCTCAGGTTGTCGGTCACGCTTCCATCGCCGTTGTCCGTAAACCGTGGGGTCGGCCAAGCCACCCCCGCACGAATGGCGCCATCGTCGCCCGCATGCCAACTCGCGGTCTGACCGGTGCGCCACACGTTGGCTGGGAAATTCTTGTCGGGCGTGCCGTCGAGTTGACCGCCGCGCACGAGGAGAACAGTGCCGTAGCTTGATTTATCGACGTTGGCGATTTGCCCGAATTCCAGGTCCACGAAGATGGCGTTGCACCCATCCGGGTAAAGGCTGCTGGTGGTGGAGGACCAGTACCCGCCGCCCACGTTCGCGAACCCCTGGCTTTCCAGCCAGCCCGCATTGGCGGCCCCGTCCTGCCAGAGGCTTTCCAGTTCCAGCACATTGGGCAGACGCCAGTCCGTATGGCCCGCGCCGCAGAGGCTATACATGCCGCTGTTGACGCCGGCCACGAATCCCAGGGCCTGCTCCCAGGTCACGGTGTCATGGTTGCCGTAGTCTGCCTGGTAATGGGTCCCCAGGCAGTTGGCATCCTTCAGCCAGGTCAGACCGGTCAGCTTGTCGGTCAGGGTGCCGTCCGGATTTTCCACAAAGCGGGGCGCCGGCCACTCCTGCCCGGCCTGCAGCTCGCCATCCTGCGCGGAACCGGTGCAGGCCACGAGCGATCCATTACTGCCGTAGCACTGGGTCTGGCCGGTTCGGGGCAGGGCCGCGCGACCGGCCACGGCCGTTCCAGTAATGGTGGAGACAAAAACAACCAGAAGCAAAACGAGAAAAAAACGTGGAAATGAACGAGACATCATAAGCCCTCCCTTGTCGATCCTCATAGAACCGCAATCCGTCCCCAATGGAAGGCAAGGGTTTTCAATCGTCGAGAAGCAAATGCAAGGCGCCGGACGACGTCCCTCCCGTTCGGGTAAAAATGGCCGTTACGGTCTTATCTTCATCCATGACGATGTCATACGGATTTTGCGACCCTTGAGCATCTCCCGACCAGGAATCGAACGCCCATCCCGCATCCGGATCCGGCGTAAGGGTCACGATCGTGCCGAAATCATAAACACCGCCGGCCGGATCGAGGGTGACGCTGCCATCGCCGGTCTGATCCACCGTGAGGGTACAGGTGATGACCGGCACATAGTCACTGGCTTTGGTCAATGAAATGGTATTGCCCCAGTTGCATTCCCAGAGGCCGCTTGGATGGGTGTACCGGGAAGTTCCCGTGCCGTCAGCGGATGTCGCCGATGCGGCGGTAAACACGATCGTGCTGGTCACCGATCCGTTTTCATCGTCAACAATATCCGTGGTAGCGCACGTATACACATTATCGATTGCCGTTCCGGAAAAAGTACAGCTTTCCGGAGGATCGCAGACAGCGCCGGACGTAAAGGCGAAAGCGAAGTCGTCGCCGGCCTGAGAGATGATGCAGGTTCCCGATGCTTCCGGCCCGGGATTGCAGTTAATACCGCCATAGGCCCAGCAGTCGGACAGGGTATAGTTCCAGGTGCCGGTCAGATCGCAGGTGGCGGCATGGATTGGGGAAATAAGAAAAAATGACAGCCATACAAGAACACCGGTCAAAAAACACTTTTTCATGGTTTCCTCCAAATCAAAAGCGTTTCAAACAGATATCCCTCCAGCATTGCTCAGTGGATTGAATACGCAACCGCCCGTCATCCCGGCGAAGACAGGGCACGCAGGGAAGCGTTGGCGCTCTCCGGTATTTTCCGGATGCCGGATCAAGTCCGGCATGCCCCAGCCACACCTGTTTACCCGACGGATTAAAATGCCGTGATATCGGACCGGACCACCCCGAACAAAAGGGCCGGTCCGTGTCGATTTTCGTTTCGTATCAATCCCCCAGCAGCAGCAACGGTATGAACGGCAACGGTTTCGCGAGTTCCTCTATCTCGTTGGGATCGCTTTCACCCGCATCGACCCGGCCGTTGTGGTTGGTATCCTCATCACCGTCATCCGTGCCGTCCCCGTCGGAGTCCGCCAGGGTGGGATCGGTGACCGTATACGGATCGGCGTCGGCAACAAAAACACCCGGGTCGGTGTCCGGCCCGATGTCAGCGTCGGTCAGGCCGCTCTCGGTGCCGTCCTGGATGCCGTCGTCGTCGCTGTCCGCGTTGCAGGGGTTGGTTTCGCCGGCGTACTCGATCCCATCCAGGATACCGTCATCGTCGCTGTCGGCGTCATCGGGCTGCGTGCACATGGACGCCTCCAGAGTGTCCGAAAGGCCGTCAGCGTCGCTGTCCGGATCCCCCGATACGGTAAAATGAGGATGCCAGCTGTAGTACAGGAGGTTAAAGGCACTGAAATCCAGGTCTTCGGCCGGATAGTTGCCGCGATAGGCGTAAACCCGGTAGGCATATGTGGTGTGCGGCGCCAGCACCCCGTAAGGCACCTCCCAGCTGGTGGCCGTTGAGGCAAGATAGTCGCTCCTGTAAAGGGTGCTGTGCCAGCTGGTAAAGATCCTTACGCGGTAATAGTCGGCACCGGCAACCGCATCCCAGGATAGGGTCGGTGTGGTGCTGTCCAGCAGGGCATCCGCCGCCGGCGACAGGTTGGCCGGCGTGGCCAGCATATTGGCGGCCACCCCGCTCAGGCTATCGGGGCTCGAGGTCACAGGGGGATTGTCGCGGTCCGCCACCGTAAAGGTGTAATCGCCTTCCAGGAGCACGATTTCGTCAATGTCGGTGAAACGCAGGTCGGCGTAGTAATAGCCTTGGGTATCGCTCAGGCTTTCATCGAAGGTCAGATCGACCTGCCTGTCATCCGGCAGGGTCGCATACACCCGGTCGATGTTGCCCGGCACGCCGTCGGCGTCGGTGACCTTGACCAGAAAGGCCAGAACATAGGCGTCCTGTCCCAGCACCGGATCGTAGGCGTGGGAGACGTACACCCCCTGGTTATCCATATCGATATCAGGGGTACCCGCACCTCCGGTGATCGGAGAGAGCATGAACGTCGGATACTGGCTGCTCCGCCAGGGGATCTGTGAACTGTTGTCGTTATTGCCTTCCGTGTCGTCTCCTGTGATGTCGCTGTAAAATTCGCGATAGGTTTTGATCCGGTAACGGTACAAGCGGCCATCTTCGAGCAGGCCGCGCGGAATGGCAAAGGATGGGCCGTCTGCGGCATCCACGGCAAAACGGTGGATTCGCTGGTAGGCTTCGTTGTAGATCTCGAGGCGGTAAAAGCCGGCACCGTCGACGGCACCCCAGCTGACCTGGATATCATCGGGCCCCACGGTGGCCGTCAGGCTGTCGGCCAGCGGGTAGCCAATGGGGCTGATGACCAGATCGTCGCTAACGGTGGCCGTATGGCCCTCTTCGTCGGTCACGGTAAAGGTGTAGGTGCCGGCTTCGAGCGGCTGTTCCGAAACGGTATGATAATAGCCCCGGTAGGGCCCGTCGGTATGATCCAGATATAAAAACTCCTCGTGCCCGGTGATTGGGAACCGCACCTTCACCGAGGCGATATTCCCGGGCACGCCCTGGCGGTCGTTCACCCGGACCCAGAAGGTCGGAATGACCCCGGGCTCGTCGGATTGCACGGTTTGCACCCCGCCGCCATCCAGATCGATATACGGCGTTTCAGGAACTTCGCTGTTGGTGTAGAAACGGTAGTAATCACTGCTGGAGATCGGGGTGCGGCCGAAGTTGTCAATGCCCAGCGGGCTGGGCTTATCCCAGGCTTCCACCCGGTAGCGGTAGTAAGAATCGGGCTCCAGCACGCCCGGCGGTACGGTAACGCTGGTTTCAGTGCCGGTGTAGCCCTTCCAGACCGTCTGGCTGTTGTCGTAGGTGAAGATGCGCACCCGGTAGCGACTGGCGTTGGCCACCGGATCCCAGGTAAAGGTCGGTGTTGTGTTCGTGGTCAGGTTGATGCGGGCCTGAAGATTCAACTCTTTATTGATGGGCGGATATACAGGCCCGACGTGAACGTAATCTTCCGAGTGGGTCAGGCCCTGGGTCTGGTTGGTGGCGCTGAAGGACAGCGTCTTGGCGCCTTCATTCCAGGAGACCCCCACCGTGACCACATCGTTCAGGGCGGCTGCCACAAGGTCGCCACTCTGGACATCTTCCCACTGATAGTTACCCTGACCGTTGAACCATTGTTTGGAAACGCTGTAGTAAACACGTGTGCCGTCGTTGGAAATCGAAAACCAGAAGTCGGCGTTGCTGCCGTCATTAAAGAAGGCGCCGGCGATCCGGGCTTTTGCGCGGTTGTCGCTTATGTCGATGACGGTGACGTCCGCCGCCACCGAGGTGATCGGTTCGATGTCGGCAAAGCTGATCCCGCCGTGGGCGCGTCCGACAAACTCCTCAAGGCTGATCATCAGCTTATTGTCGACGATCGCAGCTTCGCTGACCCCCTTCCACCGGGAGGAATCCAGCTGGGAGATATCGGTCAGATCGAAGTCTTCGTAAGGTTGGCCGTTCACATAAACATCGTCAAAAACAGCAGTGATGAAATGGTCGATGTTGCTGGGCGTCAGCGAGGCTTCGTCCGGCCCGTCCAGCGGATTGACATCCACCTGCTCGACGAAGCTGACCGAGTGGTCCTCGGGATCGGTCACCGTGAAAGTGTATTCACCCGAAACCGGGATGCCGCCACCCACGTGCAGCCAGAAGTAACAGGCGGTCGGTCCGGCGGCGCCGTCGAAGCTCGCGTATTTTACATCGGTGCCGTCAGGGAAGGTGTTCCCTTCGGGAGGAGTAACCATCAATGTGTGAGAGGAACCGTTAACGGCAACCCCGTCCAGGTCGACCACCTTCACCGAGCAGGCAAAGGCATCCCCGCCGATCCAGGACAGGCCGTTCCATTCGTTGGGATGAATGGCCGGCAGGGCGTCGTGGGCGTCCAGTTCCGTGGGCACGGTAAAATGCACCCAGGCACTGTTGGCCCGGTTCTGCACCGCCAACCAGTTGCCGCTGTCGGTCACCCGCACGCGCCAGCGATAGCTGCCGCCCGGCGCCAGCAGGCCTTCCCACAAGGTGATGTCCGTCATCCCCATGCTGCGGTCGCTGGCCCACACGCGCTGTCCGGTGGTGTCATCCACCACTTCGAAACGGTAGTACAGGGGCACGCCGGGCATGTCTACCGGTTCCCATGTGAAAATGGGCGTCTTGCCGGCCACCACGGCACCCTCGGCAGGTGAAAAGGCAGCCGTATCGGGTGCCGGGATGGTCTGGATCACGTACTGGAAGTCGGTGCTCACCCGGACGGCACTGCCGCTGGTCACCGTAAAGGTATATTCTCCCGGCTCCGGCTGCCCGGGGATGGAGAGGAAAAATTCGCACTCGTTGTTTTCATAGAGAATGATTTCCATATCCGGATGGTCCAGGGTGGCGACAACGCCGCCGGGACCTTCGATCTCGATATTGTCGATATCCTCCGGAAGAATGCCGTGGTCAAAATTGTTGACGTAGACATCCAGGTAGGTCGCAAATGAGCCGTCAGGCTGGTGTACGTTCCAGACACCGCCTTCAACGCTGAAATCGATGGTCTGGTCGACCGAAAGATCTGGACCCGATACAACCACATCATCGTTGATCAAAAACTCGGTAACGCCGAACATGTCGTCGTAGCTGACAATTCCGTTGCCGTCCCGGTCCCAGAGGGCGTACAGATAGCAGGTCGAGTACTCCATGTTGGCCATGCCGTCGATACTGAATGCTCCCGGCCCATCGATGACAGCACTGCCGATCAGCATGCTGTAATCGGGATCCTCTCCGTTGTAGAGATAAAGAATAATCTTACCCCCGTTGTAGCCGTCGAGGTCCACCGTACCCGTGACAGAGTAGCCCGGGAACTGCACAAAAGTGCGGTTGTAATCGTCATAGCCGGTTTGCAGTTCGATGAAACGACCGCTCAGGTCCCCGAAATCCGTTTTGGGAACCCGCCACTCGACGCAGGCATCCGCGCCGTCGGTGCCAACCTCGATATTCTCGGCGCCGTAGTAGTCGTTGAAGCTATATTTCCCTGCATAGATCGCCCCACCGCCGTCGGGATTCGGGTAGACGTGGCAGGTGGGCGGCTGGCTGTTCCAGTAATCTCTCTGGGGATGTTCGTTGGCGGCGAAAAAGATATAGGGCGATGCGCCCGAGGATGCCGCGCCGTCGTAATAAACCGTGCGAAAATAGTAGTAGGTGTCATCCTGGGCCATCCAGAAGGACTTCAGGTCCTCGTTTCCATCGTAGTTTTTTTCCGGATCATCCTGGCTGATGTCGTCGAAAACCTTTGCCGTTTCCGGCCAGTCGCTGAAACTCCCGTCAATGGCGATGGCGGCCGTGGGGATGTCGAACGGGCCGCCGGGCATCAACTCGAACTGGCGGGTGGCATCGTCGTTGCTGATGATCTGGGGTTCGGTGGGCAAAATGCCGTTGAGGATCGGATTGCCGGGAAACGTGCCGATGACCGGCTCGTTGAAGGCATTGAAGTCGGGCAGCACGGCACGGATATCCAGGGGGGTGGCCGAACCGGTGCCGAAAATCCGGGTGGCATCGACCACGTCGGTCAGGGTGTCCTCCTCCACCAGGGTGCCGGTGAAATCGCCCTCGACCGGCTCGGAGCAGATGCTGCCGGAGTAGGTTCCATCAATGATGGAGGCCCCGTCTTCGCCGATCGTCCCCGTAAAGGTCACGTCTCCGCAGGAGCCATCGTCGCCGACGCTGAGCAGGATGGTGACCGTTGTGCCATCGATATCGACATCCTGGACCTGGCCGTGATCCCAGATAAAACTGTGGTCCGAGGGGCCGTGCCATTCGCCGTAGGCAACGTTGCTTTCCGCGTCCATTTCCAGGTCCATGGAGATCGACTGGCCGCTGCCCCCCCCTTCCAGGACCTCGGTCAGCAGCCAGTTTTGCTCCGACGATTCCAGGCGGGCCGCACGCCCCTCGTCCAGCGACGTCCGGATTTCCTCCAGCTGGAAAACGTAGAAGGCGGAGGCATTGGCCTCGGCAAGGCTGTCGAAGTAAAACAGGTGGTCGGCCCGCCAGTCGCCATCAGTTTCGATGCGCTCGACGATAAAATCGTGGGCCCCGTGGTAGTTGTCGATCGCGCTTCGAAGCGCCTGCTCGGCGTCGGTGAGGTTCTCTGCCCCGGCACCATCTTCCGGGCGAAGCTGCAGCAGGGTCGGATAGCGGTCCAGCAGGTCGCGCTGAAACTGAAGCATATCGGCGTTGAGCAGCTGAACGATGTCGTTCAGGTCGCACGACAGGTCAAAGGCGCTGATGATCAGTGCGAAAGTGCGGGCGGCATGGACCCAGGAGCGAACCACCTGGATGTCCGCATCGTCGATGGCCAGCGGCTCATCTCCGGTTTCCGCCGCCGAGACGGAGGCGCTGAACCCGACCCGGACGGAGTCGAGGGCGGTGAGCACCTCGTCGAGCCGGGTCAGCAGGGGGCCCTGTACAAAAGCCCGCACGTCCGCCCCGTCCGGCAGGGTCTGCGGCGGGTCGTAGTCATTGTCATGCAGGGGCAGGTCGTTGAAGAGATCCAGGTCGATCCCGTCGTTGGCCGTGCGCGTAACGCCGAAGGCCTCCAGCAACTCGCCCAGATTGTCGATCCCTGCGGTGGTGCCGTCTTCGAACATAAAGGCCAGGGCGTGGGTGAACCCGTAAAAGGCCTGGGCTTCCTGATCTTCGCCGTCTGCGGCGACCGCAAGGGCAAAGGTGTCCCGGGACTGCAGGATGCCGGAAACGGTCATGTCGCCGCTGTTGAACAACTGCCCCCTGCCCTGGGTCACCAGGAGTTCGGAGGCCTCGTTGGCCAAAGCCAACTGGGGGGGACCGAGAAGAAGCAGGAGACCAAAAACAACAATCAGGGTTCGACTAACGGCGTTCTGCATGGGAATGAACCTCCTTCGCGCTGGTGTTGGATTGCGGGGTTGGCGGGCTGGTTTCCGGTTTGGCGGCAAGGGCGGTGGCGTCGGCGATATCGTTGAGCATCAGGTCGCATCGCAGGCCCCGGCCCGAAGTGACCGTGCCATGGTTGTCCATATGGTAGCTCCGGGGCACCCGAAGCACATTCTCTTCCAGTGAGGCCAGCAGGTGGTCCGCGCTAAGCGTTACCGGACCGCAGGTCCAGCGGACATTGCCCTTGAAGGCAAGCTCCCTGGTTTGCGGTTTGACCGAGGCCCTGTCCGCCGTGACCGCGACTTTCAACCGGCCGTCGACATGCAGCCGCAGGGCGATCGGGGTGAAACGGAGGGCAGACACTTTTTTCATGGGAATGGCGGTTAACGATTCGGCATCGAGGGTTTCCGTGAACGAGAAGGCCCCGTTCAACGGAAAGGGTGAGTCTTTCTGTTGTGCTGATTGCGTTTGACCGGAGCGTGAATCAACGGATGCGGTCTGGTAGCCGTAAAGATCGATCCGGGCGTTGCGGAACAGGGCTTCGTTCAGCAGCCCGAATCGCAGCATGCCCACTTTTTTTTTCTTCAGCTCGAATCGATCGGCACGGATGGCAAGGCTGGGACGGCCATCGCGATTGGCGCTGAATCGAAACCCCTTGATGGACGACCCGGAAGGGGCGAAGGAAGAGGATCTGCTGACAGGAGACGCCACACCATAGGCTTGCTGGTGGCGGTATAACTGAAAACCGAAAAAAACCAGTGCGGCAGCGATCAGGATGGAAAACCCGTATCGCAACGGTTTGCGGAGCAGTTCGTTCATTCCAGTTTCCACTGCAGCGAGAGATTCTGGTTCTGGTTGTATCACTGTCGGCGATTGTCTGATTCGGATGGAACTTCGTTCACTTATAATAATATGGATAAAAATGCAATGCCATGCCGCCCCGCACAATCTGTCTTTTCCTGTCCGGCAATACGATCCGGTCAATTCCGGCAATCGGCGGAGAGGGTGGCAATCTCAGTTCCGGTGCCGCCTGCGGCATCCTGTCCGCCTTTGTGAAACGGCCGGATGACAACATAAAATATCTGTTTTACCTCATCGGAAAAATCGGCTAAGGTTAATCGCCCTTCCGGGCGATATATGAGAGTTGGAAGGCATTAAAAAATGGCACCTGTCCGGTGTCGCCCTTGCGCTTTCCTTTTCATAAATGGCCGTTGCATAACCGTTCAGGTTTACCCCTGTATAAGGCAGCATAATGAATCTCCAGACCTTGAAAAAAGTGTCCGCCGGGCTTATCTGCCATCGGCATTGGCTTGGCGTGTTGATCTGCATGGCGCTGTTCGCCCGTCCCGGATACCCGGCCCCCATCTCCGCGGACCTGGCCCACACGGTGGCCGCCAATTTCCTGAACCATGTGGGCACAGCACACACGATGGCATCCACCGAGGCCGTGGCAAGCGGCGGACAGGGGGTCGGCTACCTGGTGCATCTGTCCCCCCGGGGCTACATCCTCGTGGCCGGGGACGACATCCGCGTTCCGGTCAAGGGGTATTCCCTCAGTACCGTTTTTTACGACCTGCCCGAGGCGTACCGTGAGAATTTGCTGCGGGAGCTTGAAATCCCCGCACCGTCGGCGGCCAAAAGCCTTTCTGTTCCCGCCACCGATGCCACCAATGCGCCCTACTGGGAATTCTTGGTCCACCCCGGTCCGCCGACCACCGCCAAGGCGGGTACGCTGGGCTACACGCCGGATACGTTCCTGCTCACGACCCGATGGAACCAGGGCTATCCGTACAACAAGCTCAACCCGACCGTTGATGGCGAACTGACCCTGACCGGCTGCACCCAGACCGCCGTCGCCCAGGTCATGCGCTACCATGCCCATCCGGCAAAGGGCAGCGGGGTATTTACCTACAACTGGCACGGCCAGATCCTGACCGCGGCCATGAACCGGCCGTTCAACTGGCTTTCCATGCCGGACGCCATAAACGGCAGCGTGCCGGTCCATCAGCAGGATGAGGTGGCGGCCCTGATGCGTGACCTGGCCATTCTCAACAACGCCAACTTCGGGGTTAAAAGCACCAGTACATCCTTCGATGACTGGGAATTTGAACGGGCCTTCGGATACGCACCCATCGAGTACAAGACCATCGACGACCCCGATTTTTTCTTTACCATCAAAAATGAGATCGACAGCCTGCGGCCGGTGCTGCTGAGAATCCCCAACCATCTGACGGTTGCCGACGGTTACTCGTCGGACGCTTCCGGCACCAACATCCATGTGAACATGGGCTGGGGCGGTGCCTGGGACGACTACTACTACCTGGACCAGACCATCGTTGCCGGCGGTTATTCCTTTCCGCCCGACAATGCCATCTACTACAACATCCGTCCCTGCCAGGGAGACGAATGCGATCCCTACCCTCCCCTGGGGGACGGGCAGCCGCCGGCAATCGCCTCGGCGCTTCCCGACATGATCATCGACAGGGCCGCCACCGTGCGCATCGATGCAGCCGACCCGGACGGCGACACGGTAACGCTGTCGGCCTCGTCGTCCTGCAACGGCGTTCAGGCGGAAATGGATGGCAACCTGCTGACGCTGACGCCCCTGGAATCAGATGTTTTCTGCGAGGTGAGCATCCTGGCCCAATCCCATGACGGGACGACATCAACCCCCTTCAAGGTGCTCAGCCTTGACGAGAAGGTCTACCTGGGCACCCGCTACGACATCGGCGGACAGTTCTCAGACGTTAGCGAGGTGGATACCTACCGCGCCTACCTCGATGGGGAGATAACCATCGCCGGAAACCGGGGATACAGCAATCAGGCGTTCTACGTCTGGATCAACGACCCGAACGGCAATACGGTGATAGGTCCCAGCAATGAACCGGTAGCGGGAAACCTGGCACCCGGTGTCTACACGATTGCCGCCTCACTCACCTCAGGCTCGTACTATCCGTATGATGAAGACTACAGCGGCTACATTTTAAGCGTTGTCGCCGACGAACTGGATTACACGGTGGCCGATCTGGCCGCCAGCCGGGGCATCAGCCTCACCGCCTGCGGCCTGCAGGTGGAAAAAACCGGCAGCGGCGCCGGTTCGGTGACCAGCGTACCGGCCGGCATCGACTGTGGCGCGGACTGCAGCGACCCCTTCGCCTGCAGTACCGAAGTCACCCTGACCGCCGTGGCGGATGCGACGTCCATGTTTACCGGCTGGTCCGGGGACTGCACGGGAGATACGGCATCTGTATCCGTGGTGATCGACGGTGAGAGGCAATGCACGGCCACCTTCGAAGCCGATGTCGACCGGGACGCCATGCCGGACGCATGGGAGATCGCCAACGGGCTCGATCCCACCGTCGACGACGCCGACGGCGACCGTGATGGCGACGGGGTGTCCAACATCGATGAATATCGCCGGGGGACGGATCCGGATTCACCGGCGCGGCCGGCAGCGATGCCATGGATCCCCCTGCTGTTACTGGATGAATAGACCGAAACCAGGAGATGCCGAATGATGCGGCCGGAAAGGATGATCGAAGGCCTGCGCATCCTGGCCGTCTGGCTGCTGATGGCGGGCCTCGCCGGTGCCCGGACCTACTACGTCGCCGTCGACGGCAATGACACCTGCGGCGATGGTTCCGATGCCAGCCCCTGGGCCACCATCACCCACGCCCTGGACACCGTCCCCGACCAGAGCCTGGTCCTGGTCAAACCCGGCACCTACACGGGCCGCATCCGCCTGCGCGGGACCTTCGGCCAGGGGGTGACCGTCGCCGCCCAGATCCCCTACCAGGCCAGGCTGAGGAACGACGCCACCGTCGTGACCTGCTATTACGGCAAGGGAATTGCGCTGGAGGGCTTTGACATCGCCCACAGCGGGCCCGGCGCCGGCGCCCTGGTCGTCCAGATCCAGGATCTGGCGGGCGGCGACGACGCGGTCAGCGACATCACCATCAGAAACAACATCCTGCACGACAGCTTCAACAACGATATCCTCAAGATCAACAACGGTGCGACACGGATCACGGTGGAGGGCAATATGTTCTACAACCAGAGCGGGTCCGACGAACACATCGACATCAACAGCGTCGCCCGTGTCACGGTTCAGGACAATGTCTTTTTCAACGACTTCGAGGGCAGCGGGCGGGTCGATGCCAACGATACGGGCAGTACCATCGTCATCAAGGACAGCAACGGCGACAGCGACGCCTTTGTCGGCAGCCGGGATATCACCGTGCGCCGCAATGTATTCCTGAACTGGCAGGGATCGACCGGTTCCAACTTCGTGCTCGTGGGAGAAGACGGCAATCCCTATTTCGAAGGCCGGGACGTGCTGGTGGAAAACAACCTCATGCTGGGCAACAGCGTCCATGTCATGCGGGCGCCCTTCGGGGTGAAAGGCGGGAAAGACATCCTTTTCCGGCACAACACCATTGCAGGCGACCTGCCGTCCATGGCCTACGCCATGCGGCTCAATACCGAGGGATCGAACCCGGCCAACGAGAATATCCGCTTTTTCAACAACATCTGGAGCGACCCGTCCGGCACCATGGGGGCCACCGCGGCCGGCGGCGCGACCGACTTCTCGGACACCCCCGTGGACGAGACCCTGTCTTACACCCTGGACAGCAACCTTTACTGGAATGGCGGATTGCCGATTCCCGAAGACGCGGAGGAACGGATCAACCCCTCCGACGATGCCCGGCGGCGGATCGCCGATCCGCGGCTCGGCGGCCAGAACGACCTGGTCCTCCCCCGCTGGGATGAGGCCGGCGGCCGGTTTGCCGATGGTTCCGCCACCGTTCGCCAGGCTTTCAAACGCCTGGTGGGGCGCTATGGCCGCCCGGCCCACGGCAGCCCTGCCGTGGACGCCGCAGCCCCGGAACAGGCGGCCGCCGAGGACATCCTGGGAAAGCCCCGTCCCCGGGGAGCCGGCCCTGACATCGGTGCCGTTGAGCAGTTCCCGGTTGTGGTCGCGCCGCTGCTTCATCTTTTACTGTCGTCCGAGTGATCCGGATCAATCGGACGGGGCGTATACGGACGGTTCCCCATCGGACCGGCGGCGCAGGCCTTGACGATTGTTATTTGATTGTGGATGCTTTATCTTTGATGCAACGCCTGTTCGGCGGATCGATGGCGACGGCGGGAACGCCCGAATGGAAAACGCCCTGACCGCCGCCCGGAGCCGTCGCCGCAGGCGGACACCCATTGTGAGGAGCAGCCATGAACAGAGAAAAATTGCTTGTCGGTGCCTGCACGATGATTCTGCTGTTAACCCCTTTTTCTCCCGGCTTCGCCGGTTGGGGAGATCTTCTGAAAACGGTGCAGGAGGCCGTCGAGGGAAGTTCGGGGCCATCCCGGGGGGAGATCGTGGACGGTTTGAAGCAGGCGCTTGAAATCGGAACGGGCAACACGGTTCGAGCCCTTTCCCGACTGGACGGCTACTACGGCCATCCGGAAGTGAACATCCCCCTGCCCCAATCCGTTCAAACGGTTGAAAAATTATTGCGCACCACCGGATTCGGACCGCAACTCGATGCGTTCGAACTGAGCATGAACCGGGCGGCGGAAAAGGCAGCGCCGGAAGCGGAGGCCCTGTTCGTCGACGCCATCAAGGCAATGACCTTTGCAGACGCGCAACAGATTCTCAAGGGCGCCGATGACGCGGCGACGGTTTACTTCAGGGACAAAACCGCGGATCAGCTGCAGGCCCTGTTCAAGCCCATCGTCCACGCATCCATGGACAGGGTCGGGGTCACCCGGACCTACCGGTCACTGTCGGAAAAAATGGAGACCCTTCCTTTTGCAGCGGATTACGCGGTGGATCTGGACGACTATGTCACCGGAAAGTCAATCGACGGATTGTTTATCCGCCTGGCGCAGGAAGAGGCCAGGATCCGCAACGATCCCGCGGCCCGGGTGACGGAATTACTCCAGAAAGTCTTCCGGTAAAACGTGACGGATTCGTAAAAAGCTTTTCCGGGCCCGGCAGGACCAAACTATCCCAAAGGAAATGCAATGGCGTGGGAGCGGCATCCTGCCGCGATTATCCTTTTGCATCGCGGCAGGATGCCGCTCCTACGAAAAACGACCCGGTTTCAATTAGTTGATTAGACGCCAGAATCCACTTTTTGCTGTCGTCCCCGCGAAGGCGGGGATCCATCATTTTGGTGGTCAGGGATAGCGCTGAAGCGTCACTGCGTGAGCCCGCCTTCTCGGGAATGACAGGAGGGGAGGCTTTTTCCTGTTCATCAACTTTTTACGGGGCCACCCCCCATTCTTCCCAGGTAAACCACATGTCGTGATCCGCCTCTGCCCGACCGGTGCAGGGCCGTGGTGAATCCGGCTTCTGCGAGGCGTCTGGCGAAGCCGGCATCGTAGTTCTCACCCCACACCGCAAAGACGCCGCCGGGCTTCAGGGCCGACCGGGTCCGGCTGATGGCGATGCTTCCGTAAAGCGGATCGTCGCGCCGGTGGCTGCGCACGTAGGGACCGGTATACAGGTCCAGGATGATCGCATCGAATTTCCCGTGCGCCGGGTCATCGGCAAAACGGCGGATCAGGCGGGACACGTCGCAGACCTCCACACCCACGCGGCTGTCTGCCGCGGCATGGCCGGTCAAGGCCGCCAGGGGGCCCCGGCACCACTTCAGCACCACCGGATTCAATTCGGCCACCACGACCCTGCCCGTGGCGGGCAGGGTGTCCAGCACGGCCCTGAGGGTGTAGCCCATGCCCAGTCCCCCCACGAGCACCCGAGGTCGGTGCGAGCCCGTGAGGTGCCCGCAGGCCAGCTGCCCCAGGGCCACTTCGGACCGATGGGTCATGCTGTTCATCAGCACGCGGCCGTCCACGGTAATGAGAAAGTCGCCGTCCCCGCGCTGTCGCAGCTCAAGGGGGCCTTCTTCGGTGGAAATACGTTCAATGGTCTGCCAGGGCTGGGCCATGGGTGGGGTCACCTCTCTGGAACCTGGGTTGAGCGTTCCGCCTTTTTCGGAAAATGACAACGAATACGTGCCTGAGCAGGAATCGCTCGACTCAGGTGGAAAAATCCGGCAATCCTGCTGCCGGCCGTTGACTACAGGCAGTTGCGGCCCAAATCAGGGGGTCCCCCCGGCCGTTTTCGGTGCAAGCCAGGCAAAGGCCCCTTTGCTTTCCCGGCGCCTGGCCCGGGGCTTGGGCGCTCTCCGTTTTCCCCTCGCCTGGGGGCGGCTGGCGGAGGAGTTGACCTTCTTGCCCCCCGGCCCTTGCGGCGCGGCATCATAATCGAAATCCGGCAGGGTGCGCTGCGCCACCGGGCTGCCGATGGCCCGGTTGATGGCCTTGACCATCGCCGTGTCCTCCCCGGTGACCAGGGTAAAGGCCTCGCCGCTGCATTGCGCCCGCCCGGTGCGGCCGATGCGATGAATATAGGCCTCCGGGGTCGCGGGAATATCGAAATTGATCACGTGAGACACATTGGAGACGTCGATGCCTCGGGCGGCGATATCCGTGGCCACCAGGATCTGGAATTCTCCCGAACGGAAACCTTTCATCGCCGCCTGGCGCCGGTTCTGGGACAGGTTGCCCTGGAGCGAGGCCGACCGATAGCCGGCCCTGGCCAGCTTTTTGTCCAGGCTCTTGGCACGGTACTTGGTGCGGGTAAACACCAGGACCGACTCGGTGCGGGTGCGGCCGAGCAGTTTCATCAGCAGGGCTGTCTTCAGATGCGGAGCAACCGGAAACATGGCATGGCTGACGGTCTTTGCCGGGGCGGTGGTGCCGATCTGAACCGTGACCGGATTCCGGAGCACGTCATTGGCCAGGCAACGGATCGCCTTGGGCATGGTGGCCGAAAAGAGCAGGGTCTGGCGATTTTTTGCGGGGATATGCGACAGGATGCGGCGAATGTCGGGGAAGAACCCCATGTCGAACATCTGGTCGGCTTCGTCCAGCACCAGTACGTCCAGCCGGGACAGGTCAACCGTCCCCCGGCCGAGATGGTCCAGCAGCCGGCCGGGACAGCCGACCACGATATCCGCACGCTTGAGGGCCTGGATCTGGGGGTTGATGCCCACGCCGCCATAGACCACGGCGCTGCACAGGCGGGTATGGCGGCCCAGGGCCCGGATGGCGTCGTGGATCTGTTCCGCCAGTTCGCGGGTGGGGGCGACGACCAGTGCCGCCGCCCGGCCGCGCGGGCCGTCCACCAGCCGATTGAGAATAGGCAGGGCAAATGCGGCGGTTTTGCCCGTGCCGGTCTGGGCCAGTCCCATCACATCGCGGCCCTTCAAGACCTCGGGAATGGCTTTCGATTGAATTGGCGTGGGGGTTTCGTAACCCGCCTCCGCAACACCTTTGACAACAGCCGGGTGAAATGAAAATGAATTAAAATTCAAATGGATAAATTCCTTCGTGGAGATCAGACATGGCTGATCTCGGTTAGTGAATCGGAGAATCGGCATCCCGCGCACATGGGGGAACACGTCCGCTGCCATGCGTTAATCCGCGCGACCCGTTCCGGGGTTTCGCCTCGCTTTGTTTGTATCCCGGGAAATTCGCGGCGGGAGCTTCCAGGGGCATTTGCAGGTATCGGCATTGCCCCATTTTAGGAGAGAAACAAATGTATCGCCTGGCCGCTCGTGGGCGTCAGCAGGGCCTTTTCCTTATGGCCCGCCGACAACGGTCACCCGGCCACCGTCCTTCAGGAGTGTCCCCTAGAGGAAGCCGCATTGGCATGCCGGATGGTTCCCACAAAAAAGATCCCCACGGAATCACCGATCCCGGGGGGACGCGCCAGACATCACTACAATAAACCTATTTGGTCAGAAATCAAGCAAATTGTCAGGCCACAGGACATATAAGCCGGCCGGCGGCCGACAACCCGCGGCGTACGGTGCGATTGGCCGGTCCGGGCATGATTTATTCTTGCCCGAAGACCCAATTCCCGTTAACGTGGTGGCATCCATCCGGCATTCCTGCCCAGAAAAGGGAGGCACAATTTGTCAACACGAACGCAAATCCTGATCTACCTTGCCCTGCTTGCCATCGTCGATGCGGTCATCCCCATTCCGGTCACGGCGATGGCCCTGATCATGGTCCTTTTTCAGAAGCCGTCATGGTTCAAGGACTGGGTCGATCAGATCTACCGGCGATGAGGTCCGGCACAGCGATAAAATACGGCATCGGCGGCACACACCGGTCATGGGGCGGAGGTTGCGCCCGCATGCACCCCCTCCGCCCTGCCCATCGCGGGCGGGACTGCGAAATGACGGCCCGAAGTGACAGCCGGTGGTCAGGTCAGCCATTTTTTTAGCATGTCGGAGAGATGATCCGGAACGACGGGCTTGGCCAGATAGTCATCCATGCCGGCGTCAATGCATTTTTCCCGATCCCCCTTCATGGCGTGGGCGGTCATGGCGATGATGGGGATATCGGGATCGAGGGCGTCGACCACGGTGGCCGGGTAATTTCGAATATGCCCCGTGGCCTCGTAACCGTCCATCTCCGGCATCTGGCAGTCCATCAGCACCATGTCATACGGATGTTGCTGCAGGGCCGTGATGGCTTCGCGGCCATTGGAGACGACATCGGCGTGGTAGCCCAGCTTTTTTAAAATGCTCAAGGCCACTTTCTGGTTGATCAGGTTGTCTTCAGCCAGCAGAATCCTCCGGTTGTGCTTCTTTTTTTCGGCCAGGGAGTGGACGGTGATCAGCCCCGCGCCCGGGTGGCCGGCCGGCCGGGCGGTCTCTCCGCAGACCAGCGCGAGGCATTCATACAGCTGCGATTGTTTGACCGGTTTGGTCAAATAGGCGCTGAAACCGATCTGCTCCAGTCGGCCGGCATCGCCGCGGTTGCCCATGGATGTCATCAACACCAGAACGGTATGTTGCAGGCCGGGCGACTGCTTGATCCGAACGCCCAGTTCCTCCCCGTCCATTTCGGGCATCTGCATGTCAAGAATGGCGATGTCAAAGGCGTCATTCACCGATGCCGCCCGATCCAGGCAATCCAGCGCCGCTTTCCCGCCGGCGGCCTCGCCGAAGCGGCAGCCCCATGATTTGAGCTGTTCCCGCATCACATATCGATTGGTCGCGTTGTCATCCACAATCAGCATGCGCCGGCCCCGGATATCCTCGGGAACGACCAGCGTCTTCTCCTTACCGGCCGGCTGTTTTTCAAAAATGGCCGTGAACCGGAAGGTGGTGCCATGGCCGTCCTCGCTATCGACGCTGATCCGGCCGCCCATCATTTCGGCAAGCCGTTTGGAAATGGAAAGCCCCAGTCCGGTGCCGCCGTATTTCCGGGTGGTGGAACTGTCGGCCTGGGAAAAAGAGTCGAACAAGCGGTTCATGTGCCCGGCCGGTATACCGATGCCGGTGTCGGACACACTGAAACGGATGGACACCCGCCTGTCGTCTTCATTCTCCAGCTGGATGTGGATCACAATCTCGCCGGCGTCGGTGAACTTGATGGCGTTGCCGACCAGATTGATCAATATCTGGCGCAGCCGGCCGGGATCACCGCGCAGGAGCGAGGGCACATCGTGATGGATGCGCACCACATACTCCAGCCCTTTTTCATGGGCTTTTACCGCAAGCAGGTCTCCAAGGGATTCGACGGCCAGCCTCAGGTCAAAATCGATGGTCTCGATTTCAACCTTTCCGGATTCGATTTTGGAGTAGTCAAGAATATCATTGATGATGTCGAGCAGCGATTCGGCGCTTTTCTGGATGGTCTCAGTGTATTCACGCTGTTCTTTTCCCAATTCGGTGCCCAGCAGCAGACCGGTCATGCCCATGACCCCGTTCATGGGGGTGCGGATTTCATGGCTCATGTTGGCCAGAAACTCACTCTTGGCGCGATTGGCCCGTTCGGCTTCCTCGCTGGCCGCATGAAGCTTGAGATTGACGGCATCCAGCTTGTCCTTTTCCCGTTCAAGGCTGCGCTGGGTGCGTTCGCGCACCTTTTCGTAGGTGTAGTTGAGCAGGACAATCAGTATGAAGACGACACTGAAACGGACGGCGCCTTCCTGCGGATAGGCGTAAAAGGGAAGCCGGTCACCGGGATTGCCGAAAATGACGATCAGGCATGCAAAGAAGGCAATGTTCCAGGGCAGCCCTTTACGGGATCCCAGCAGGAAAAAGGTGAAAACGGGAAACCCGAAGGCAAAATAGAGTTTCGTACCCTGGACACCGCCATCACAGGCAAGGTAGAGAAACAGGGCCGCAAGGACCGCCGACATGCTGTTGTATACCCAATCGATCCGCCCCGGCGAGCGCAGCATGAAAAGGCAGACCAGCATCCATGCCCCGGCGGAACATTCAATGCCCGACTCGCCATAATGCCCCTGGATCAGGTCAACGGCCGAGAAAACAGCCAGGATGACCAGCGCCATCAGGGAAAACAGCATCAACAGCCGTCGCCGGCGGCGCTCCTCGACCCCGAGGTGCGGAAAAGAAAATATCTTATTCAGCAGCTTGCTAATATCTGCGAATTGTAGAATCATTCACCTTTACTCCGGCAGACATCGCAACAGTCGTCATCCATCTGAATGGTTATTCGGTTAACAGGGGTCCCGGACCAGGCCATGTATGATCCTTATCGCCCTTTTGGGCGGCATCTTTACACCAGCGCAGCATAAAAAACATGGTGATACGATTTATTTGATAACATGACCTTGCGGCACGTGCTTGTACCCGGGTCAGGACGGCACCATGGCGCCTTTCCGGGAATCTGCCGGATCGGCTCACTTTTTTACCCTGTCGGCAACGCCTGAGCATGGCACCGCCGCGGGCGGCAACCCGACGAACGGACTTCAGCGGAAAGGATCCAGGGCCAATGGGCATTGCCAAAGAACGGGTCACCATTCTCAACGACACCCCCATTCGGGAGGGCAAGTGGGTGCTCTACTGGATGCAGCAGTCCCAGCGGGCCCATGACAACCCGGCCCTGGAATACGCCATCCTTCGGGCCAATCGCCTGGACCTGCCCGTGCTGGTCGCCTTCGCCCTGACCGACAGCTACCCGGAGGCCAACCTGCGCCACTACCGCTTCATGCTGGAAGGACTGGCCGAAACGCGGACGCTGCTGGCCCGGCGGCGCATCGGTATGCTGGTGCAGAAAGGCGAGCCCCACGCGGTGCTGGGCCCTTTGCTGGGGCAAACCGCGCTGCTGGTCTGCGATGTGGGCTACACCCGCCACCAGCACGACTGGCGCCGGATGGTATCGCAATCGGCACCCTGCCGCACCGTTGCCGTGGAGGGGGATGTGGTGGTGCCGGTGGCCGTCGTGTCCGCCAAGGCCGAATATGCCGCCCGGACCATCCGCCCGAAGATCCACAAGCACCTGGAGCAATTCCTGGTGCCCTGCCCCCGCTACCGCCCGACACGCTCATCCGTCGGCATCCACCCGGCGGGACTCGACCTGACCGCCATCGACGCCATCCTCGGTCGACTGGACATCGACCGGTCCGTCCCGGCGGTGACGCCGTTTTTCAAAGGCGGCCCCCGAACGGCCAAAAAACGCCTGGGCCGGTTCATCACCCATGGTCTGCCGCATTATGACAAACACCGCAACCAGCCCCAGACCGACGACATTTCCCAGATGAGCCCCTATCTGCATTTCGGGCAGATCTCGCCGGTATTTCTGGCCCTGGCGGTGGCCGGTGCATCAACGGGAGGGCAGGCGGACCGGGACGCCTACCTGGAGGAAGTCATCGTCCGCCGGGAACTGGCCGCCAACTTCGTGCACTACACGCCGGACTACGACCGCTTCAGCTGCCTGCCCGCCTGGGCGAAAAAGAGCCTGGCGGCGCATGCCGCGGACCGTCGTACGGCCCTGTACGACCGGCGCACACTCGAGGCGGCCGACACCCACGATCCCTACTGGAATGCGGCCATGGCGGAAATGCGCGACACGGGATTCATGCACAACTACATGCGCATGTACTGGGGCAAAAAAATCCTGGAGTGGTCGGCTTCGCCGGAAGCGGCATTTGATACGGCCATGGCGCTGAACAACCGGTACTTTCTCGACGGCCGGGACCCCAATTCCTTTGCCGGCGTGGGCTGGGTATTCGGCCTGCACGACCGGGCCTGGTTCGAACGGGAGATTTTCGGAAAGGTGCGCTACCTGGCGGCAAGCGGCCTTGAACGCAAGTGCGACATCTGCGCCTACGTGGCCAAGGTGGCGGCGCTGTCCCGCAAGGCCGGACGCGCCGACGCCGCCCGGGGCCGGGGGCGTCGGGGGCCTTGACGGGACACATCTGACGGGGCGGGGTCAGGGTTTTTCCCGCAGGGCGGCCTGGGCGGCGGCCAGGCGGGCCACAGGGACCCGGTAGGGCGAGCACGACACATAGGTCAACCCGATCTGGTGGCAAAAGGCGATCGACTGGGGATCGCCGGCGTGTTCACCGCAGATCCCGCATTCCAGGTCCGGGTTGACCGAACGGGCTTTTTCCAGGCACAGGGCCATCAGCTGGCCGACGCCATCGCGGTCTATCGTGGCAAAGGGGTTTTCCGGAAGAATCCCCGTGCTCATATACCTGATCAGGAATCCGGCCTCGGCGTCGTCCCGCGAAATGCCGAAGGTGGTCTGGGTCAGGTCGTTGGTGCCGAAGGAGAAAAACTGGGCGTGCTCGGCCATCTGGTGGGCGGTCAGCGCGGCCCGGGGGATTTCAATCATGGTGCCGAACTTGTAGTCGATCTCGATGCCCTGCTCCGCCATCACCGTTTGGGCCTCGACCTCCAGGATATCGCGCTGGGATTTGAGTTCGTTGACGTGGCTGGTCAGGGGAATCATGATTTCCGGATGGACCGCGCCCCCCTCCTTGGCGACCATGCAGGCGGCCTCGAAAATGGCCCGCACCTGCATGGTGGTCAGTTCGGGGATCTGAATCCCAAGGCGAACGCCGCGCAGGCCAAGCATGGGGTTGCTCTCGTGCAGGCTTTCGACCCTTTTCAGCACTTTCGTTTTTTCGTTGATCTGCTGCAGCAGCGTGTCGACCTTCTCGAGGGTATCGGCATGCTTGAGCCGGATTTTGAGGTCGGTGAGATCGTGGCTCAGGTCCACGTGGCTGGGCAGAAATTCGTGCAGGGGCGGATCGATCAGCCGGGTGATCACCGGGAGCCCGTCCATGGCCCGGAAAAGACCGGCAAAATCCTCCCGCTGAAACGGCAGCAGGGCGTCCAGGGCCTCACGCCGCTCGACGGGCAGGTCGCTCATGATCATCTTGTGCAGGAACGGCAGCCGCCGGGCTTCGAAAAACATGTGCTCCGTACGGCACAGGCCGATGCCCTCGGCGCCGTATGTCCTCGCGCGACGGGCATCGTCGGGATTGTCCGCATTGGTCCATATGCCGAGGCGGCGACATCCGTCGGCCCAGCCGAGCAGCTTGATCAGCCAGGGATCCATGATGTCGGGCACGATGGTATCGATTTTCCCGCTGTACACTTCCCCGGCCGTTCCGTCCAGCGAGATCCAGTCCCCCTCCTTGATGGTGGTATCGCCGATCGTCATCAGGCGCTTGCCCAGATCGATTTTCAACTCGGAAACGCCCACCACGGCCGGCTTGCCGAACTGACGGGCGACCAGCGCGGCATGGCTGGTCCGCCCGCCCCGGCTGGTCAGAATGCCCTGGGCCGCCAGCATCCCGTGAACATCGTCCGGCTTGGTTTCGGGTCGCACCATGATAACCGCTTTGCCCTCTTCCCGGGCCCACATCTCGGCCAGATCGGCATCGAAGGCCACAAGCCCCACCGCAGCCCCGGGGGACACATTCAGGCCCCTGGCCAGCAGGGCCCCGCCGGCCGCAGCGACAGCTTTGGCCTGACTGTCGAACTGGGGGTGTAAAAAGAAATCGACCTGTTCCGGCGTGACCCGCAGGATGGCCTCTTCCCGGGTGATCAAGCCCGCTTCGGCCATTTCGACGGCAATGCGGACCGCCGCACGGGCGGTGCGTTTCCCGCTGCGGGTCTGAAGCATCCACAGCCGGCCGTTTTCAACGGTGAATTCGACGTCCTGCATCTCCCGGTAATGCGTCTCCAGACGCCTTGCAATCTGTTCAAACTGGGCATAGATGTCCGGCATCTCATCTTTCAGCTCCGACAGATCATTGGTCTGGCGGATACCGGCCACCACATCTTCACCCTGGGCGTTCTTCAGAAAATCCCCTTCGATGCGGTTTTCCCCCGTGGTTCCGTTGCGCGTCAGGGCGACGCCGGTCAGGCTGCCGGCGCCGGCGTTGCCGAAGACCATGGTGACGATATTGACGGCCGTCCCCAGATCGTGGGGGATGGCGGACGCATTGCGGTAGTCGACGGCCCGCTTGCCGTTCCAGCTCTTGAAAACCGCCTCGGTAGCCATTTTCAGCTGTTCGCGGGGCTCGCCGGGAAACGGGAAGGTGGTGTGGCGCCTGTAGATGCGTTTGAATGCATCCGTCAATCCCTTCAGGTCGTCGGCGCTCAGCTCGGCGTCGGTGTCGACGCCCGCACGCGATCGGCATTCGTCCATCTGGCGCTCAAAAACCGCATCGGGGATACCGGACACGACGCTGCCGAACATTTGAATCAGACGGCGATAGGAATCATAGACGAAGCGCTCGTTTCCGGTCAGCTGGACCAGTCCCCGGGCCGTGTCGTCATTGAGGCCGATGTTCAAAACGGTATCCATCATTCCGGGCATGGAGAACCTAGCGCCGGACCGGCAGGACACCAGCAGCGGATTTTGCCGGTCGCCGAACCGTTTGCCGCTTTCTTTTTCCAGACCGGCAACTGCCTGGAGCACCTGGTCCCACATGCCTTCGGGGAAAATCCCTCCCGAGGCCAGATAGGCGTTGCACGCACGGGTGGTGATCGTGAAACCGGGAGGCACCGGCACCTCGATGCGCGTCATGTCCGCCAGGTTGGCGCCTTTTCCGCCGAGAAGGGCGCGAACGTTTTCCCATTCGCCGCCGACAGACGCTGCGGCCTGATCGACTTCAGAGAACAAAAAAACCCATTTATTCGTCATGGTAAGCCTCCTTTGCAAGTTGCGCCCGCTGGAAATGAATAGGCAGTTGTTCGGGGTGTCTACCCTCGATCCGATGCGACTGCCGGGTCGCTGCCGGATCGGATCAGCAGAATGGGAACATCGGCCGCCTGCAGCACCCCGGCCGCAACGCTCCCGTAGGACACCCGGGCAAGGCCGCCCAGCCCGTGGGTGGCCAGGGCAATCAGGTCGGCCCCGGTATCGGCGGCAACGCTCAATATGGCTTTGACAACCGGCCCGTAGGCCAGCCGGGTGACGGCATGGATGCCTTTGCCGCGAAACGCGGCTTTGAGGTCATCCAGATAGGCGGTCGCGCGTTCTACACGGGCCTTGTAGTCCTCCCGGTATTTGGTGGTTTCAATAATTTCGTCCCGTCCCAGCATGATGGGTTCTTCCTCAACCCTGAGAAAAATCGCCCTGGCATCATTCATTCTGGCCAGCTTTTCCACATAGGTGAAGATCGCTTCCGCCCGCTTCGATCCGTCCACCGGAACGAGTATGGTCTGGTACATGGCTGCCTCCTCTCGGGAATAGTCAGTTTAACGGTAAATGGACGCGCATCCTGAAACGGGTATTCCGGGTGGCCCCCGTTCAGGCGTTCAGCGCCTCGAAACCCGCCACGATATCGAGCAGTTCTTCGGTGATGGTCATCTGCCGTTGTTGATGAAACTTGGCATTCAATTGGGCCAGCCGTTCGTCTATGTTTTTTTCGGCTCCCTGCATGGCCACCAGCCGGCTTGCATTTTCGCTGGCCATGGTTTCGGCAAACGCCCGGAACAGGGAGACAAAAAGATAGTGGCGAATCAGCGCGGAGAACAAGGGTGCCCAGTCCATGGTGTAGGCCGGCAGGCCGCGGCCCGGCCATCCGGATTTCTCCCCGGTGCCGATGGCCTCCGGGTCCACCGGCAAAAGCCCGAACCCATGGGGCCGGCAGGCCATCCCGGGCAGCTGCCGGCTGTAAAACAGCATCACCTGGCCGATACCCGCCGTTTCATGCCAGTCGTCGATCTTAAGCAGTATGTCCTGGACCGCTGCGGTGATGCCGGCCACGGACGCCGGAAGCGACATGACCGTTTCAGCCGGGTGGCCGCTGTCTTCAAGAAGCCCCGGCAGCCGTTCACCGACGGCCATCAGGACCGTTGACCGTGCATCACCGGCCCGATCCTTGAGGGTTTCCAGGGCAAACGAAACAACCTGCTCGTTCAACGCCCCGCACATCCCCTGGTCGGACCCGAAGACCACGGCTCCCCGACGCCTCCCGGCAAAGGCCCCCGGTGTCGCCACAACCGCCGGCCGGTCCCTGCAGATCGCCCTGAACCCCATTTTGATGGTCCGGTCATAGGCCCGCAGGGACGCCAGGGCTTTTTCATACTGCCGGATGTTGACGGCAGCCAGGGCCTTCATGGTCCTGACCAGCGACTGAAGCTCCCGGGTGCTCCCAATGGTCCGTTTCAATCCTTCGATGGTCTGCATCTTGGCCTCTGTCTCCTCACCGCTCGGCCAGGGCCTTGCGGGCGACCTCTGCAATGGCTTCCGAATCCGCGGCGGTCAGGCGCGCATTGTGTTCAATGCGCTCGCACAGCTCGGGCAACTGCCCGATAACCGCACGCTGAATGGTTTTCTCCGCCCGGGTCACGAGATCCGGGTCGATCGGGTCGAACAGGCCCGCGTTGACGGCCACCAGGGCGGCGATTTGCCGGGCCACCGGGAGGGGATCATACTGGGGCTGCCTGAGAATCTGGCGCACCCGCCGCCCCCGCTCCAGCGTGTTGCGCGTCTGTTCGTCCAGGCGGGTGCCGAACCGCGAAAAGGCTTCCAGCTCTTCGAACTGGGCGTAGGAGAGGCGAAGATCGCCGGCGACCCACCGATAGGCCGCCAGCTGGGTCTTTCCGCCGACCCGGGAGACCGATCTGCCCACGTCCACGGCCGGCAGGTTGCCTTTCTGAAACAGGTCCGGAGAAAGGTAGATCTGGCCGTCGGTAATGGATATCAGGTTGGTGGGGATGTAAGCGGACATGTTCTGGGCTTCGGTTTCGACGATCGGCAGGGCGGTCAGCGAGCCGCCGCCCATCTCTTCCCGCAGGTGGGTGGACCGTTCCAGCAGCCGTGAGTGCAGGTAGAAGATGTCTCCGGGAAATGCTTCCCGGCCGGGCGGCCGCCGCAGCAGGAGAGACAGTTCCCGGTAGGCCCGGGCATGGCGCGTCAGGTCATCGAAAACCACGAGCACATCGTTGCCCTGCTGCATGAAATACTCGCCGATGGTCGTTGCCGCATAGGGGGCGATGAACTGCAGCCCGGGCGGATTTTCCTCCGTGGCCACCACCACGGTGGAATAGGCCATGGCCCGGTGGGCCCGCAGGTCGGCGATCACCTTGGCGACCGACGATCCGCGTTTTCCGACGGCGCAGTAGATGCAGATGACGTTTTTATCCTTCTGGTTGATCACGGTGTCCAGGGCGATGGCGGTCTTCCCGGTCTGACGGTCTCCCAGGATCAGCTCCCGCTGGCCCCGCCCGATGGGGATCAGCGCATCCACCACCTTGATACCGGTCTGCAGGGGCACGGTGACCGGCGCCCGGTCCATGATGGACGGTGCCGGCTGCTCCACCGGGCGCCGCCGGTCCGTACGGATCGCCTCCCCGCCATCCAGCGGGCGGCCCTTTGCGTCCAGGACCCGCCCGAGGAGCGCCTCTCCCACCGGGACGTCCATCACCCGGCCCGTCCGCCGGGCTTCGCTCCCCGCGAAAAGCGCCGTGCTTTCGTCCAGCAGGATGACCCCGGTTTCCTTGTCGTCCAGGTTGAAGGCCATTCCGAGACGATCGTCCGCAAAGGCGATGAGTTCTTCCGACTTGACTCCCCTCAGGCCGGTCACCCGGACGATGCCCTGCCCCACGAAGCTCACCGTGCCCACGTCGTCCACCCGGATTTCGGGCCGGTGGGACTGCAGGATCCCGTCCAGCACCCCAGCGGTATCGTCCAGCGATGTTTCCAGATCCGGCGCATCCATTGTCTGCCTACCCCCCCATGGGCTGAACCGGTTGAGCCAGGGCCGCCCTTGCCCGTGTTTCGAGGATTGCCAGGTAGTCTTCCAGGTTCCAGGAGATCTTCCGCCCCCGGGTCTTCAGTTCGATCCCCATGATCAGGTCCGGAACGGTCTCAAAGCCGACCGCCACGCCGGGGGCGATCATGTCGTGCACGGCTGCCGTCAGCGTGTCCTGAAGCCCTCGGGAAAGGGGGAACGCGCTGCGGACAGTCAACGCCGCGTCCGTGGCCTGAACCGCTTCGGCAAATTTCTGCCGGTCCGCCGGGGCCAGGCCGCGGAGCCGGGAGAGAAACACGTCGACGGTGCGGGCCTCCAGGCTGGCGTTGCAAAGGTCTGCAAGGACGCGGCGCGATACGGCATAGACCTGCCGGCCGGCCATCTGGCGCAGATGGCGCACGAATGCCTCCTGCTCCCGTACCACGGCGGCCTGCCACCCGGTCTTGAGGGTGACGACCTCCTGCCGGGCCTGGTCGATCAGTTCGGCCCGCCGGGCGTCCGCGTCCTGCTTGGCCATGGCGAGCATGCCGGCGGTCTGGTCGGCGATCTCCCGGTTTTTCTCCAGGAACGACTGCTCGGCCGCCCGGGCCGCCGCTGCCTTTTGCCGGGCTTCCGCCAGGCGGCCGGCGATGGTTTGCTCACGGGCATCCATGGCCCGGAGGATCGGGGCGTAAAGAAAATGCTTGAGCAGCGCCACGAGAACCAGGAAATTGACGATCTGGGCGCATACGGTAAACCAGTCGATCAGCACGGATTATCCCCCCGCTTTTGAGATGACATAATTCCAGAACGGGTTGGCGAAAAGCAGGATCATGGTCACCACAAAGCAGTATATCGCCGTGGATTCGATCATGGCCAGCCCGACGAACAGGGTTCGTGTGATGGTATTGGTTTCATCCGGCTGCTGGGCGATGGAACTCAGTGCCTGGGCAACGGCCCGCCCCTCCCCCAGGGCCGGCCCGATGGCCCCCAGCCCGATGCACAGACCGGCGGAAATGATGGAGGCCATAGCGATAAGGCTCGTGTTATCCATTGGTTTTTTCTCCTTTCTCCAACGCCTCTTTTCCGAAGCGGTTTTCCTGGCGGGCCTGTGTGGCCGAAGCAATGTACACCATGGCGAGCACGGCAAAGATATAGGCCTGGATCAGTCCGGTCAGCAGTCCCAAGGCCTGCATGACGATGGGAAAAAATAGCGGGGCCAGGGCCAGGAAGATGGCGGCGATCTTGGTTCCGCTCATCATGTTCCCGAAAAGCCGCACGGCCAGCGCCAGGGTCCGGGAGAGTTCTCCCATCACGTTGAATGGCAGCATGAATATCGTCGGCCGGGCATATTGCCTCAGGTAATCCATCGGCCCGGTGGCCAGGATGCCGTACAGGGGAACGGCGACGAACACGCAGAAGGCCAGCGCGGCTGTCGTGGAGAGGGAGGCCGTGGGCGGGACATAGCCGGGGACGATGGCCAGCAGATTGGACAGCCCGATAAACAGGAACAGGGTGCCCACCAGGGGAACATAGCGCACCGGGTCCTGGTGGCTGATGTCACGGATCTGATCCCGGATCCCCGCCACCACGATTTCGAGGAGGTTCTGCCATCGGGGGATTCCCGCCCCCGACGAGAGATGCCGGGTGACCAGAAAGGATCCCGCCACCAGGAGAAGCATGATGCCCCAGGTGAACAACAGCGTGGCGTTGAGAGATACCCCCCCCCACTGCCAGAGCACCACCTGATCGGGACTGATATCGTTGATGGTCACATCGGCACCTTTTTTTTGATGGGAAAAACCGGGGAAGCAGGACACCATCGACGCACGCAGAGGCTACGCACCAGCAGGAAACCGAGCAGACTGAGCAGCAGACGCTCCCAGCATGCTCCCAGAATAAGGTAAAGGGCGCCCACGGTCAATCCCGCCCGCACCAGAAAACTCGAAAACACCAGCAGGCCCGGCCGGCGCGATGTCCCAACCCGACGGACGGTCCACCAGAGACCGGCAAAGTAGCCGGCGCCGATGGCAACGCCGCACGATACGGCCAGCAGCAGTTCTTTAATCATGTCGGCTCTCCCGTTTTATCCAGTACCAGGCATTCAGGCAACCCAGCCCCACGCCGACGACCAGCAGCATCAGCGTCCAGGAACAGGGACCGGGCCACCGGGTATCCACCCACACCCCCAAGGCGATGCCTGCCAGCGTGGGGATGGCGACGGACCAGCCGACCACCCCGAACATCCCCATGCCGAACCAGAGGCTGCGCCTTTTTTCCCGGCGTGCCTTCAGCTTGCGGGATTCTTTCCGGGCCACCTTGCGGATCAACGCCTCCGCCTGATGCGTCCGGGGGGGTCTTCTGGGCATCTTTTCACCCGTCTTCATGGGGTCGGCCGGTCAGCCCCTGTCTTTCAGTTCGAGAAACCGCCGGACAAAACCGGCCTCGATCCTTGCCATGGCGACCCGGGCCTTTTTTTCCCGGCCGTCGATCGCCTTGAACTGCGCCACCACGGTCTCCTTCAACCCGCCGAGGTCGGGGCCGCGCACGGCGTGTCGCGTGGAGACAAACACATCGGGGCCGCATTTGACCAGGATCCCTTCGTCGATGGCCAGAAACACGTCCCGGCCCTCGGCGGTTTCAAAAGAGAAAAGCCCGGGAACCAGCGCGGAGACGAAATCGACATGCCGGGGAAGCAGGCAGAACGATCCGTTGCGGGCTTCGGCGATCACCTTGGCCACCTCCGCTTCCATGAACACCTCACCGGGCAGCAGGATCATGAGCTTCATCGGGTTCCGGCCTCGTCGATGGCCCCGATCATATAAAGCGCCCGCTCGGGCAGATCGGAGAACTCATCGTTCAGGATCCGTTCGCAACCGTCCAGGGAATCGGCCAGGTCGACGATTTTCCCGTCGTGGCCGGTGAACTGTTCGGTCACGAAGAAGGGCTGGCTCAGGAACCGATCCAGGCGCCGGGCGCGATAGACGATGCGGCGGTCTTCCCGGGACAGCTCCTCCATGCCCAGCATGGCGATGATGTCTTTGAGTTCTTCATAGCCGGCCAGCGTCTTCCGGACCTCCCGGGCAATGCGGTAATGTCGCTCCCCCACGATGTGGGGCACCAGCATATTCGAACCGGACGCCAGGGGATCGATGGCCGGATACAACCCCTCGCTGGCCTTTTTGCGGGAAAGCACAATGGAGGCGGAAAGGTGGCCGAAGGTATGGACGGCGGCCGGATCGGTAAAATCGTCCGCGGGCACATAGACGGCCTGGACGGAGGTAATGGCCCCGGTGGCGGTGTTGCAGATCCGCTCTTCCAGTTCCGCCAGTTCGGTGCCCAGGGTCGGCTGGTACCCCAGGCGCGACGGCAGCTGGCCCATGAGCCCGGAGACCTCCATGCCGGCCTGGATGAAACGGAAGATATTGTCGATCAGCAGCAGCACGTCCTGCCGGGCGTCATCCCGGAAGTATTCCGCCATGGTGAGGGCCGCATGCCCTACCCGGAAGCGGGCCCCCGGCGGTTCGTTCATCTGCCCGAACACCATCACCGTGCTATCCAGGACGCCGGCCGTTTTCATCTCCCGGTACAGGTCCTCCCCCTCGCGGCAGCGTTCGCCGATGCCGCAAAACAGGCTGACCCCCTGATGGCGGCCGACGATGTTGTGAATCATCTCCATGATCAGCACCGTTTTTCCCACGCCGGCACCGCCGAACAGGCCGGCTTTCCCGCCCCTTTCGATGGGGGCAAGGACATCGATGGACTTGATTCCGGTCAAATAGACGTCCGAGGTGGTGGCCCGCTGGTTCAGCGGCACCGGCGCCTGGTGGATGGAGCGCCACCCGCCGCCTGTGACCGCATCGCCCCGGTCGATGGTCTCGCCGAACACATTGAACACCCGCCCCATCAGTCGTTTTCCCACGGGAACCCGCAGCGGATGCCCCGTATCGACGATCACCGAGCCCTGCGCCAGGCCCTGGGTGGATGTCAGGGCAATCCCGCGGACGGTGCGATCATCCAGGTGGGTGATGACTTCAACGACCGTGCGCCCGTTTTCACCGGCCTTGAGCACGCTGTACAAAAGAGGCGGGCGACCGCCGAACCGGGCATCGACCACACTGCCCCGAACCGACACCACGCGCCCCTGGCGGGACCGATCCTGCCGCCGGGTGTTTTCGGGTACCTGATTGGCGTCTGTCTGATGGGACATCGATCCGCCCGGCCCTTTCTTCTCAGGAGATGGTTTTCCTCAGCGGCCGTCACGGAAGACGTGTGACCCCCGTCACGGCGGCCCCGGACATCAGGCCCGGCCAAACGCCTGAAATCGCTGATGGGCAACAAAGGGAAGAGCAATTCCCGTACCATGCAGTCAGGCGCCAACCAGACAAAATTCCAAGTGCTTTTAATCAATTACGGATACCGAAGGAGAGCCGGCAATGGGGACAGTCCGCCACGGTTCCGTTTTTTTTACAGGGTGTAAAGATATTCGTGCAAACCGGCGGACAAATCCCGGCGGCAAGGGCGGCGCCGTCGTTTTCCACGGCGGGCCTCTGGCAACCGGGGCGATGCAGTGCCCATCGGCTCCCGAAAGGGTGAACCGGTGAGCGGATCCGACGGAGCCCTTGAACGGCCCCGCGGAGACGTCGGGATTCAGGTGCAGACAGGCTTCATGACATTATCGTTCGGACCGCCGCATGCCTCAAACGGGAGAAGAAAGTGAGCCCGGGCGTGCTTCGTGAACGGGTTGCGTGTGAACTGTCAATTGCAGGATTTTTAAGTGACCGGGGCGCGACGCAAGACCGGAGCAGATATCCGTTCCGCTTCGTCCCCCGGTGCCGCTAGGCGCGCCGTATGTGCGGGTGCCCCGGGTCCTGTCGGCAGCGGCGGGATCTTTGCCGGCGGGGCATGAACGGCAGGCCGGACAGCATGATCACCGCTGTCAGAACAAGGAAATGGATGAACATGTCTTTCTGGACGGCGCCCCAGATGATGTAGACGGACCCGGCCCCGGCAGACAATGGCGCCAGAAAGCGGGACAGTGGTCCGAGGTCGCGATATTCCTTCATCACCCAGACGTACAGGGCGACATAGATGACGTACAAAAACGCAATGGGCAACTCGGAAATATCCATGAATTTGCCCCACCATCCCTGAAAATTGCCGTACCAGACAATCATCCACAAAGCGGACAGGCAAAACCCCAGAATCGCGGAATTGACGGTGGCATTGGTTTTCGGGTTGACCGCCTTGAAGATTTCCGGCCTGGGCCCTGAGCCCCGTGACGCAATGGAAAACATGCCACGGGCACATCCCATGATGAGGCCGTTGAGGGTTCCCAGGCAGGAGATGATCACGAACACGGTCAGCAGTGTACCGCCCAGCCGCCCGAAAATGATGGACATCACCCGGACCGGCGCATCGTCTCCGGCGTCAAGGACCTGTGCATTGGACAACACCCCGGAAATCCCCAGGTAATAGAGCATGTAGATGACGGCGACGGCGACCGTGCCGACCACCAGCGCCCGGGGCAGGGTTCGCCGGGCATCCCTGAGTTCTGCATTGATGGCGGTGGCGATGATCCAGCCTTCATAGGCAAAGGCGGTGGCCAGCGTGGCGACCGCCAGCCCGCCGCCGGCCACGGTATGGGCGCTGTTGGCGAAACTGTCCAGGGTCTGACCGCTGACCAGCCCGCCTGCCGTCCCGACCACGGCAACCAGGGCCAGCGGGATCAATTTGATGAGGGTTGCCGAAACCTGCCATTTGCCGGCGAGCACGGGGGACAGGCCGTTCAGCAGAAAAAAGATCGCCAGGTAAATCGCGGCCAGCAGCCAGACACCCCGCTCCATGCCCAGCAGCCCGATCGTGTAATTGGCCGACACCCAGGCCAGTACGGAGACCAGGGTCGGATAATAGACCATCGTCATGAACCAGGCCACCAGATACCCCGCCTTTTCCCCGTATGCCGATTCAAAATAGTCCACGACCCCGTTGACTTTTTCGATGCGCACGGCGATCTGGGCAAACACAAAGGCCGTGACCACCATGATCGCACCTCCGATGAGCCATGCGAGCAACGCGGTGGGCAGGCTTCCGCCGGAGGCTGCCAGGACGTCGTCGGCTTTGAAAAACACGCCGGAGCCGATTACGATGCCCACAACCATGGCGGTTGCGGTCCAGAAGCCATATTTTTTCTGAAGGGTTTCCATCTGACACGCGTTCCTCTCTGATGGTTATCGATAAACCGGGCAGCCCCGGACGCGACCGGTGCCTGCCGCCGGGAATTGAATTTCCCGCAGGCCGGCAACATGCCGGGAAACGGGCCGGTATGAGGTCAGGGCCGCATTTTTCACGCCGGGCGTTATGCCAAGAAGGCCTTCGCATGTCAATGGCCATGTCGCTTCAACCGTCTCGCACCCCGGTGCCGCAGGGCGGCCGGAAACCGTCAAGGGTTCGTTTGACACCCACCGCAAGCGATGCTAAGGGATAAGGCCTCTTTGCTGGGGGAGTCGATACCGATCGGCTGAGAGGAGGCTGGAAGCCTCGACCCCTATAACCTGATTCGGGTCATGCCGGCGTAGGGAAGCCACTGAACGAAACGATTCCCCTCCCAGCCGTCCCCGTAATTGCCCTGTCCGGTGGGTGACGCGTGTTGATCATCGAAGCCATTTCCAAGCATTTCAGCGGCAGCCCGGTGGTATCGGACGTCGATCTGACCGTCCCGGAAAACGGATTTACCGTCATGATCGGACCGTCGGGCTGCGGCAAAAGCACCTTCTTCGACCTGCTGATGGGGGCGCTGCCCATGGATGCCGGCAGTATCCGCTGGCGTGGTGCCGCGGTGCCGGACCTGAGCCGCCTGGCCGCTTACATGCAGCAATCCGACCTGCTGCTGCCCTGGCTGGGGCTGGCCGACAATGCCCGGCTGCCGGCCGACATCGCCGGGGATCCGGTGGCCCGCTCCGGAGGACGGGTCCAGCGGCTGTTCGACCGGCTGGGACTGGCCGGATTCGAAGCGCACCTGCCGTCCATGGTGTCCGGCGGCATGCGCCAGCGCTGCGCCCTGGCCCGCACCCTCATGTTCGGGCGCGACCTGGTGCTGCTCGACGAGCCCCTGTCGGCCCTGGACGCGATTACCCGCCGCAGTCTGCAGCAGATGCTGCGCCTGCTGCAGACCGATTTCAAAAAAACCATCCTGATGGTCACCCACGATATCGACGAGGCGCTGCTCCTGGCCGATGAACTGCTCGTGCTGTCGCCCCCGCCCATGCAGGTGACGGCCCGCATGGCCCTCCAGGTGCCGCAGCCGCGGTGTATGGAAAATCCCCAGCTGGTGGCGATCAAACACCGCGTTCTGGCCATGCTGCAGGAGGAACGCCCATCGTGAAGCGGTCATGGACCATACCGGCCGGCATCCTGCTGGTAATGGCCGGCATCTGGGAGGCCGGCAGCCGGCTGAGCGGCCTGCCTGATTTCATCCTGCCCCCTCCCAGCCGCATTCTCCAGGTGGCGGTGGGCCACGCCCCCCAGCTGCTGCCCCATGCCGGGATCACCCTGGTGGAGATCCTGGCGGGCATTGCCCTGGCCCTGGCGGTGGCCGTTCCCCTGGCCGTAGCCATGTTCGCCCGTCCGTCCCTTGAAAATGCCCTGGCCCCTTTCCTGGTGGCCTCCCAGGCCATTCCGGTATTTGCCCTGGCCCCCCTGCTGGTGGTCTGGATGGGGTATGGTCTGGCCAGCAAGGTCCTGATGGCGGCGGTGATTATCTTTTTTCCCATCACGGTCAGCCTGCTGGAGGGATTCAGGAGCTGCGACCCGGCCTACCGGGTGTTGTTCCGCCTGATGGGCGCCGACTTCTGGCAGACCCTCCGGCGGCTCTACTGGCCCTGGGCCCTGCCGTACTTTTTTGCCGGCCTGCGGGTGGGCGTGTCGGTGGCCACCATCGGTGCGGTCATCGGCGAGTGGGTGGGTGCCCAGCAGGGGTTGGGTTACCTCATGATCCAGTCCAATGCCCGCCTCAAGACCGACTGGGTTTTCGCCGCCATCCTGTGGTTGTCGCTGATGGGCCTGGCCCTGTGGCACACGGTGGGATGGCTGGAACGCCATTGCATGTCCTGGAAAGACCGATCGACCCAAACATCACAAGGAGGATCCATCCGATGAAACGCATCCTGTTTACCCTGATTCTCGCCGCCGGCCTGACCTGGAGCGGCCCGGCGCGCGCCGAAGCCCCGCTGACCCTCATGCTGGACTGGTTCCCCAATGTGGACCACCTGCCCGTCTATGTCGCCCAGCAGCGCGGCTATTTTTCCGAGCAGGGGGTCTCCGTCAAAATTCTCAGCCCGTCGGATACGGCCGACGCCCTGAAACTGGCGGCCGCCGGCAAAGTCGACCTGGCCGTTTCCTATGAACCCCAGACCGTGATTGCCGCGTCCAGAGGGATCGACGTGCGTGTCGTGGGGCGCCTGATCGAGCATCCCCTGACCACCCTCCTGTTTCTCAAGTCGGCCGGTTTCACCGCCCCCGCGGATCTGAACGGCCGCACCATCGGCTACACGGTTCCCGGCCTGATGGATGTCCTCATGGATGCGTTTGCCAGGGTCAACGGCATCAAGGACTACCAGTTGGTGAACGTGGGGTTTTCCATCGTGCCGGCCCTGAGTGCGGGGCGGGTGGATGCGGTCATGGGACCGTTCAAGACCTACGAGACGGTGACCATGGCGGCCGAAGGCCTGGAAGCCGGTTTCTTCGAATTGGAGCGCTGGGGCATCCCGGATTACGATGAACTGGTATTCATCTGCGGCGCCCAAACGCTGGCCGGCAAGAAAAAACAGGTGAAAGGGTTCGTGCAGGCGGTGGCCCGGGGGATCGACGCGGTGGCGGCATCGCCCGACGAGGCCCTGGCGGACTATTTCAAGGCCGTGCCCGATGCCGACCGCGCCGTCGAGACGGCCGCCTTCGGCCTGACGCGGCCCTATTATGCCTCAGGTCAGGCCTGCGACCCCGTTCGCTGGCAGGCTTTTGCCGATTTTGCCCTGAAGCACGGCCTGATCGAAAAACCGGTGGCCGTCGCCCCCCTGCTGCCGGACCTCAACGCGGATTGATGTCCGGGGACTGGGGGGATGGAATGAATACCGGGCTTGTCTCGTGAAGGTTTCGGGTTTAATCCAAAACGTAACACGGATCCGTCGGCTGTTCTGATGGTTCTGCCATGCCGTATGCGTCATCGTGCGAAACAGTAAAGCAGAACCACTGCCAGCACCCATCCGAGGATGATTGCCGCCCAATCCCCGCCCCCCAATCGATAGACTTTGCGGAAACTGCGACCCGGGCGGCCAAACCCCCTGGTTTCCATGGCTTCGGCCAGACTCTCGGCCGTCTGGAAGGACTGAATCAAAATCGGGACCAGCAGGGTCGGGTAGTTGCGCATTGCCCGCCAGCCGGGTTTCAGCACAATTCCCCGGGCCTGCTGGGCCTCGACGACGGCACGGACCTTCCGGCTCACCACGGGGACAAATTGCAGCGCGGCCATCATGACAAAAGCCACGGGAAAGGGCAATCCGGCCTGGACGAGGCTGTTGCCGAGATCCTCCGGCTCCGTGCTGGCAAAGAAACCAAAGAAGACGGTCGTGATCGCCAGCAACCCCAGGGCGGCGGCCTGCCCGGTGATCCGGTCGGCGGTCCACCAGGTGATCCCCCCGAAGAAGAGGGCCATGGGGACCAGCGAAATCAGCCAGCGCAGGTAGCTCTTTAGCTGCCCCATGGCGATGATGGCGGCAACCAGAACCAGCCACTCCCCCATCAGCCAGCACTGCTTTCGTGTCAGGGCGATCAGGACAGCGCAGGCCAGCGCGAGCATGAGTTTGGTACGCGGGTCAAGCACGGGATCCGCCCTTCTGCCACAGCTGTTTGAGAAGGAAGCGGTCGGTGGCCTCCAGGCCGGCCCGGGCCATGAGCGTGCGGTCTGCCATGATGCGATCCGGCCTGCCGTCGGCCAGAAGGCGCCCCCCGGCCATGAGCAGCCATCTGCCGGCCGTTCGCTCGGCGAAGGTCAGATCATGGGTGACGATGATGATGGCCTGTCCGCCGGCCTGCATGCGGTGCAGGAACGTCCTCAGATTACGGCGGAATTCAAAATCCTGGCCGGCGGTGGGCTCATCCAGGGCCAGCACCCTCGGACGGGCGGCCAGGGCCGAGGCAAAAGCCACCCGTTTTTTCTCGCCGCCGCTCAGCCGGTAGGGGGCCTTCGATCGATGGCCCTCCAGCTGAAAGCGCGCCATCAATTCTGTGATCCAGTCCTTATCCAGGCGGTTGAGGGCTTCCGGGCCGACCCGAATTTCCTGCTCCACCGAAAACCGGAAGAACTGGTTGTCCGGGTTCTGGAAGGCCAGTCCCATTTCACCGGCGATCTCGCTGACCGGCATGGGGCGGATGTCGCGGCCGTCGATTCGGATGCAGCCGCTGCTGGGCCGCTGCAAGCCCATCAGGTGCCTCAGGAGGGTGGTTTTGCCGGCCCCGTTGGATCCAACGATGGCCAGGCATTCTCCGGGGTAGAGGGAAAAACCGATCTCTTCCAGAAGCCGGCGTCCGGCCACGCGGCTGCACAGGTGGTCAACCGTCAACACCGGTTTGCGGTCCGGTTTGAAAACAGCTTCCGGCAATTGGGGTTCCAGCTTTTCGAGCAGGCCCTCTTGAGGCGGGACCGTCCCGAGCGCGTCGATGGTTCGCGGGGGTGGATCCAGGCCCATGGCCACACCCAAACGCGTCGCCAGAGGGGGTTCCAGGCCCCAGTCAGCGTCGGCACGGGCAAGAATCTGACGGGGGTCACCGTCAGCCGCAATCCGGCCCCGGTGGACGACGACCATACGGGTGGCATCCGGCACCACGCGGGGCAAACGGTGTTCGCAGACGACGATGGCGCACCCGCCGGCATGCAGTTTCCGAAGCAGGCCCCGGATCCGCAGGACATGGACCGGATCCAGGTTGGCAAACGGTTCGTCCAGCACAAGCACCCGTGGCCGCAGGGCCAGAAGGGCTGCGATGAGAACCAGTTGTTTCTCGCCTCCGGACAGATCCTGGGGCCTGTGGTGCCGCAGCCTGTCGATACCGACCCCGTCGAGGGCCGCTTTCAGCCGCTCTTCGAGCGCTTGTGGCGCAATCCCCAGACTCTCCAGGCCAAAAACGATCTCCTGCTCCACGGATCGGCAGAACAGCTGGGCGTCGGGGTTCTGGAAGGCCATGGCCACCCGGTCGAACAGGTCGGCGACCGCTGTCTGGCGGATGGGACGGCCGTCCACGAAGAGGTCGCCCTCGAGGACGCCCCCGTAGAAATGGGGGATGAGTCCATTGAAGGTTCGACATAGCGTGGATTTACCGGAACCGCTGCGCCCCGTGATGAGGAGAAAATCGCCGGGCGCGACATCGAGATTGACGGCGTTCAGGACCGGCCGCGGATCTTCCTGCCGGTAGCGATAGGTCAGATTGCGTGCGGCTATGATGGCGCCGTCGGTCATGTTCACCCGCGTGTTCACAAATGGACGATATCCGCTCGCTGGAGCAGTCGCAGCGCCAGGATCCCCAGCAGCGCCCCGGCCACCGTGCTGCAAAGAAATGAGGGCACCAGGGCCATCAGGGGGATGGATTTGCCCATCAGGGACGGAGCGACCAGAAGTGCGCTGACCACCGGGGCGATGCCTCCGGTGCCCAGGATCTCGCCGGCCGCCGAGGCCCATGTGCGGCGCACGGCCCGGAACGCGATGCCTGCCAGAAAAGCGCCGATCATCCCGCCTGGAAAAGCCAGCAGCGTCCCGACACCCATGGCATTGCGCAGGACGGCGATCACCGCGGCAGTCAGTATTGCCCACCAGGGGCCCAGCAGCGTCGCCGCCAGAACGTTGACGAAATGTTGCGTGGGATTCACTTTGGCGATGCCGATGGGAAAGGAGGTATAGGGCGCCAGGGCCACGCCCATGGCCACCAGGACCACGGCGTAGGCTGTTTTCCGGGTATTCCGGGTGGACCTGCCCGGTGACATGCTGTTTGTCCTCATGGGAACTCCTTGTAATTTTAATGGGTTGCTGCAATCCGCAATGGCTGCCAGCGGGATCGGGTCACCGGGGCGGGAAGATCAGAAAGGCGTTTCCGAAGTCCCTACGTCAGTGCGAACTGCATCAGGTTCAATGGGTCTGATCTCAGTTCTGCCGGTTCGCGGCCAGAACACCCCAATCGGAACGGATTGATTTCATATCAATCCCAGGCGGAAATGACAAGAGGGGGTTTCATGGGCGTGGGTTAGAAATATCGCAGCCGGCAAAAAATACCGGGCGATGGCGTGATCGGACCAATGATGACACCCGCTCCGTTGCCGGGACACCGGAGGACCGGGGCGACAACCAGACATGACCGGGTCGTCAACGTATTTAAAACATTTTTAAACGACCATCCCCTGAAGAAGACAACAACCAGGGCCACCAGAATACCGGCACCCAGGGCGAAAAGGCTGTATCTGCGGTGTTCCGTTTCCGCTTGGGGCAGAAGGTGCGTGGCGCCCACGCACACCGGGGCGCCGGCGGAAAATGCCAGCAGGGCACCCGGAAGAGGCCGGTCAATGGTACGATTGCGGCCAGGGAACTCGCACCCAGTGCCGTCCAGAAGGTATTTTCGATGTCGTCCTCACATGCATGTTCCGATAATGGAAACGTCCTCTCTCTGAACAGCTATAACTTGATACGCAGTCCCTCCTTGCGCCGGTAGGCAATCCAATAGACCAGCCCGACGAGAAACGCGCCACCAATGATGTTTCCGATCGTAACCGGAATCATGTTTACGAAGATGAAGTTATGCCAGCTGAGATCAGGGTAGTCCGCTGCGGTCTTGCCAACCATGGACCAAAACCCTTGGGGCGCCCATTTTTTCACCAGAAGGGCAACGGGGATGAAGTACATGTTGGCGACACAGTGCTCGAAACCAGCGGCCACAAAAGCCGTGATCGGGAAAAGAATGGAAAGCACCATCAGGGTCCAAAAATCCAGCTTCGCTTTGAGAATTCCCGCCGCTTCACACCGTTCGGCGATCTTGGGCGGAGGGAAAGCGTCCATGTTCAGGGGCAGTTTTTGATCCCTCATGGCAGTTCCTCCTTTTCAGAGAGGCGGTGCAAAATTTCTCATTGGAAGAAACCATCGATTCAACCCCGCCTGTTTTTACATGCCAACCGGGCCTGAACGAATCCGAAGTGGGGGTAAATCGGTGTGACGGCAATGGAGCGGACTGCCTGCCTATTCTTCGGGCAGGGGGATGACAAACACCGGTTTCCTGACCCGGCGCAGAACCCGTTTGGCCACACTTCCGAAAAAGGACCGGCTGACAATGCCCTTGCCATGGGTTCCCATGACGATGGCATCGCAGTGCAGTTCATCCGCTTTTTTCAGGATCTCATCCGCCGGGTACCCCTTGCTGATCTCTATTTGAACGACTTTACCGGCGGATTCGGGATCAGCGGCCACGTTCTTATCGATGAACCCCTTCAGTCGTTTTCTGATGTCTTCGTGAATCAGAGCGATTCTTTTTTCCAGGTCACCTTCTATCGGGGTATAGTTTATATAGCCGGCAAACATGATCTGCGTACTTTCCATGGTCTTGTCGATAACATGCAGCACGACGACCTCCGCATCAAATTTAGCGGCCAGGTTGATGGCATAACCGAAAGCATAAGCAGAATTATCGGACAGATCAGTAGCATAAAGAACCCGCTTGATTTCCTGTGTCATCATATCCTCCTGTCTGGCAAGTATACCCTTTCGTATCCCTTCGTTTCCCTTCTCCAACCGGAAGGACCCTGTCCGGGATTGAATTCACTCATTCTTTTGAAACCGCTTCCGGAATTCTTCTTTAATGGGACGCCCTGTCTTAGGAAACAGCATATTGCATGCCACACCCAAAAGCCGAATGCCCGGTCCTTGCGTTGGGGGTGTTGAATTACCCTTTTCCGGCAGGGCATCCCGATCATACGGCCTGCGTTCCAGGTATGCGCCAGCCCTGACTGCAATCCGAGCCGTCAGTTTCCTGCAACGCAATACATGCCCTGCCCGGCATAACGATTTCTGTCGTACCGGAACCATTCCCCCGGGGGCTGTTTTTTCCACGCTGGAAAATTTACTGACAGGTTAACCATCAGGGATGTCAGGGGAGTCGTTCGTCGGGCAATAAGCCCCTCCCGCCATATCAGCCCTATGCCTGCGGTAAAATTTTTCGGGCGCCTCGATCTCCACCAAAATTCCATGCTTCCGGACGAACACCAGTTAACCGCCATTCGCCGCGACCCGGGTGAAAAAGCGTTGGGCGTCGGGATGAAAAACGCTTAAACGATTTTTTGGTTCAGGAATTATCAAAAGATAACGGGCGGTCTGCACCCCCGCGCTCGGTGGAAATCCGTTCGGAGGTCAGGGCGGTGCATCGGACACACAAGGCATCCGGCGGGTTGATGGGGATCGATGTTGAGAGCGACGGCGGACGGTTAACGCATCGATACATCTCCGGGGATTTTTCCTGCTGTTCCCGCAGCGCCATCCATCGGCGGGAAGCACATACGGCCTGGCATCACCGGCCTCATTTTACCAGGTAGGCCGCCACAAGCGCATTGGCCGGCAGGGTGCCGACCCCGCGGATGCGTTCGAAAAGGGTTTCGCAATCCGTCCGCTGCAGCCGGTTTACCGTCTTCAGGGCCCGCCATTCGTCCCGGATGTGGGGGCAGTCGTCGGCGGCGTTCACCATTTCCGTTTTGGCCAGGATTTTATTGAATATCAAACTCCTGGCCGCCAGCAGGTCGATCGTGGACGACTCGGCCCGGGGATTGAAAATGTATCTCAGGGTCAGCTCATCCCCCGGCCCCATGAGATAGGACCGGCCCGTGACGGCCCGCACGGCCGCCGCCATGGGGTGTCGGCTGCGGATGTCATGGAGGCCGCCGAGTCGACGCTTGATGCACCTGCGCAGCCAGAGGTGCATGGTTCCCGCCTCGATGTAGATCGAGGAAAAGTGACGGGCCCGCCGGGCCAGTGCTTCGGCACGCATGCGGTCCCGCAGGCGAAAACGAAGGGCGTCGGCAACCGCGAAGGCTTTCAGTGCGGCGAGCACATCCCCGAACGGCTGCCCGGCGGCCGACCCATAAAAATCGATCAGGGTCCGCGTGGCCTCCTTTTCAGCCGCATAAACCGGCACCAGGCCGGCATCCCCCATGATATCCCCGGGTGTTTGGCCGGAGGCGAACCGCTCGTGAATCTGGATCAGACGCGCGACGAACGGTTCGACCTGCTCCAGCCGGGTCCCCTTTGCATGCAGCCTGCGAAGCATGCGGCAACTCAACCGGCTGAATTCAGGGTATTCGGTATCCAGTTCGGCCACGTAATCGTCGACGGCCAGTCGTCCGTCGAGCATGGGGCCGAACCCCGGATCAGGGGCTTCTTCGAGGAAAACCACCTGGTGCCGGGCCATGGCTTTTTCCGTGTACGGAAGCGTTTCGGCACGGTGGTTGGAATAGGCGATGGTGATCGTAGCCATGGGGATTTTCTCGCAGGTTGGACACGGTTGACAATGCCTGGGCACCCCGGAACCATAGTGATGGCCGGCCGGCGTGTCAATGCGGCCGGCTGCCGGCAGCCCCTTCCCCGTCCTGCGGCAGGCACGGTGGATCGCGGGCCGTCAGCCAACTGATAGGTTTTACCCGACACACGACCCGTTGACGACCCTCATTGCGGATGCACGCAAAGTGGATACAGTAGGAAAGCCGTCAGATTGCAAAAAAACAAATCGGAGTGAAGCCATGAAAATCGATAAAACAGACCGGACGCTCCCCATTCCCATCAACGATGCGGTCCTGGCATCCGCACAGCGGTTGAAGGACCTCGGCCTGCCGTGGTCGCCCCATGTCGGCTGTTTCGTCTGGGATCGTGATGCCGCGATCCAGGCGCCCTCCCCTTTTCCCCGACGCATTTACTTCATCCTGAACATGCGCCGCTTTACGGACATCTTCGGCAGCCGGGAAAACATGCGTCGGCAGCTGGTATGGGTGCCGACCTGGCACCAGGCATTTCAGCTCTGCCGCCAGTGGGGAATTGCCGCCCCTGATGCAAAGGGGGCCGCCAGGGATACGCGACCGGATCCGGAGGAAGATGGCCTGCTTGGCCTGTATGACCTGCTGCCGGGGCAGATTATGGCAGATCTGATGGAGCCGGAATAGGCTTGCTCCCGCCCGTCACGGGTTCATTGGCCGGCCATGGTCCATCCCCTTCAGGCGTCCGCCTATCGGAAACTGCCGTCGGCCGGCTTATTTCACGCCCTTTTTACCCTCCATGATCAGGTCACGGGTCTGCTGCCAGTCGTGCATATCCATGATGGCTCTGGTCAGGTGGTAGCGGCCGTCTTCAAACACACCGTAGTCGCCGCCGCCGGCCATGGCCGACACGAACCGGATGTTGTTGGCGTACAGCAGCCAGACGTCGCTCCAGCGGCGTTCGATGTACTGGTCGAACATACTGCCGCCGCCGGCCAGTCCCCGGGCATAGCCTTGGTCCCATATGGAACGCATCAGCTGCGTGGCCGCCTTCACCGATCGGTTGGAGGTGGCGATGGTGTTGTCCAGGCGTGCAAAGAACCCTTTCACCCAGGAGGTGTCGTGGCACGCCAGGCAGGTTCGCCGCATGGCGGTGCGTCGCGTTTCGATCTCGTCGGCGGATATCAGAAAGTCGGCGGCCAGGCTCCCGTCCAGGTCGGTGGGCAGCTGCAGGCCGGCAGCGTTTCGGATGATGGTGGTGTCCGGTGACTGGGGCTGGGGGTGGGCATAGATCAGGCCGAAGATGCGCCACCCCAGCCGGTCGCTCATCTGGTGGGTGCGCGGGTTGATCACATCCCCGTCTGCATTCACCGTCAGGCTGATGTGGCAGGTCGCGCAGGTGGGCGCCTGAATATCCTCGCCGAGGGTCCACGGGACCGTGTCAAAATCCCACCCGGCATTCATGGAAGAAAAGATATTGCCGTGCTTGCTGGCGGAATAGACCTTGAACGCGGGCACATCCGGCCCCACATGGCACTCCTTGCAGGTATAGGGTTTGCGGGCCATTTCGATGGAAAAGCGGTGGCGGGTATGGCAGGCCGAGCAGGCGCCCCGGCTGCCGTCCAGGTTGACCCGTCCCACCCCCTGGTTGGGCCAGCCGGCGATCACGGGAAACGCCAGTTCCCCGGCATCGGTGTCGCGGATCTCGGTTGCGGTCACCCGCAGCCGGGTGCCGTGGCAGTAGTAGCAGGCATCGGCCCGGGTCATGTCATCGGCCGGCGTAAAATGGACCCGATCCGGCGTCACTTCAGCCGCCCCCAGAATGTTGCGCTGCAGGTCGGCGTACAGGGTGTTTTCGGACAGGTTCTTCTCCGCCATGGCCATGATGTTTTTGGAATACTGCCGGCGTTCGGTGGCGTGGCAGGTGGCGCAGTCGTCCGGGCTGACCACCACGTGAATGTCGTAGCCGTTGTGCTCGAAGGTGTCTGCATGGGCGTCGCCCCTCAGGGTATGACATTCGGCGCATCCCACGCCGGTCGCCTGGAGTGCTTCGGGGACCTTGCCGCCGGACATGCGCCGCTGCAGGTCGCCGACGGCCATGGCCGCTTTGGGGGTGACTGCCGCGTGGCGGCTCTTCTTCCAGTCGGCAACGATACCCGGGTGATAGACGGCATGGCAATCCAGGCACTCCTGGGTGGCATCGCTGACGGGGGCGTCGCCGGCAAAGGCGGCCCCGGCGTTCAGAATGATATACAGGATGACGAACGGATACGCTTTTGGCATGAGGCCCTCCATGGCTGGTCGGTAGGTCCGGCTATTTTGTCCATAGCAGTTAAGCGATCCAAAAGCCAGTGCCGGGATGTCGTTTTTCACTCAAGGCGGCACCTGAAACGGCCGATAATCCACGCTCGGGAAAACAGCAAAGGGCCGGGATGCACCGGCCCCGGACAAGGCTCCGAAGAAGGGCGTCCACGAGGCCCGGGAGCCGTTTACGATCCGTTCCACCGTTCGCAAAAAGGAAGCAGACGTGTCATTTTCACCGTTTAAAAACAGAACCCTTGGAATGGCCACCAAAACCGCCGGGCTTTCGGGTGCGGCAGTACTGGTCGTTCTGGTCGTTAATTCATTGGTTTTCCAACGCCTCGAATCCAATCTGGTCTCGCTTATTTTCAGTCAGTATGTGGCCAACGTCGAACAGGCCATCGACGACCAGGGCCTCAAGCAGAAGTCGGCACTGCAACAGCGCGTGGAGATCAGCACGCGGGTACTGGGCAACGCATCCGCCTCATTTCTTGCCAATTTTGATATGTCCTCACTTCAACGCCTGCTGGAATCAATGATCGAAGATCCGAATCTCCTGGCCGTGCAGGTGTGGGATGAGGCCGACGAACCGTTTTATGCCGTCTGGAAAAATCCGGACATCAACAACGGTGAAGCGCTGCCCGCGGATCTCGAGCTGGCCCAGGGCCTGTCATTCAGCAGCGACGGCCTGCTCAATGGAGAAAAGGTCGGATCCCTGCGCGTCTACTATACGGAGTCGCTCCTGCAGGCCCGGATGGACGCTGATAAAAAAACCGCCGCCGAAAAGATATCCGCCTTTCGAAACACGGTAGACGGCAGAGTCGACCGGGTGACCCTGATCCAGTACCTGACCATGGGGGTGACCCTTTTCGTACTGGTGGCGGCCATCGTGATCTGCATCGGCTTCATTGCCGTGAAACCCATCAGGAATCTGACCGACAGGGTCGCTGATCTTGTCGAAGGCGAGGGTGATCTGACCAAGCGGCTGCAACTGTCGACACGGGATGAGATCGGATTGCTGACCGGCTGGTTCAACCGCTTTATCGAACGGATGCAGAATCTCATTGGCGAAATCATGGTCAATGCCATGACCCTGAACCAATCCTCCTCGGACATGTCCCGCATTGCCGACACCCTTTCCGCCGGTGCCAGCGGAATGCGTTCACGGTCCAGCCAGGTCGCTGCCGCCACCAGGGGGATGAGTACCGACATGAACACCGTGGCGGCCGCCAGTCGAGAGACGTCAACCAACGTCAACATGGTGGCCACGGCAGTTGAAGAGATGAATGCTACGGTGGAGGAAATCGCACAAACCACGGAGAAAGCCCGGCTGGTCACCGGGGAGGCGGTTCAAAATGCCGGCCTTGCCGCTTCCCGGGTCAATCGGCTGGGAGGTGCGGCTGCGGAGATCAGCAAGGTAACCGAAGTCATCACCGAGATATCCGAGCAGACCAACCTGCTGGCCCTCAACGCCACGATCGAAGCGGCCCGCGCCGGAGAAGCCGGCAAGGGGTTCGCGGTGGTTGCCAACGAAATCAAGGCGCTGGCTCGACAGACCGCCGATGCCACCGGGAATATCGAAGAAAAAATTGACGGCATCCAGACGTCCACATCCACCACGATTCGCGAAATTGAAAATGTCACCCGGACCATCCATGATGTCAACGATTTGGTCGCCACCATCGCCACGGCTGTGGAGGAACAGAGTGCGACCACGCGTGAGATCGCCGGCAACATCAGCCAGGCGGCTGCGGGCATCAGCGAGATGAATGATAAAGTCGTCGGGAATTCAGCAGTCGCCGGGGACATCGCCGAATCCATATCCGAAGTGGATCAAACGGCTGAAGAAATGGCAGGCAGCAGCGTTCGGGTGAAAGAGAGCGCCGGCAACCTGCTGAAACTGGCCGGGCAGCTCAACACCATGGTGGGCCGCTTCAAGACCTGATTGGCGGCGGGGGAGACGGACGGGGGCATGCGTCCCTGACGGGTCGTGAACGAAAGGATCGGCAGCGCGTCTGCCGGGCGTTTCAGCTTTTCTGAATGCAGCTTGAAGGCTCGGGCCGAGGTCCCCCGGCGGCGTCACTCTCGACGGCCGTGAAGGGCCTCCCCATCTGCGGCACCGATGCGATAGGTGCCGTCAAGCCGTGCCACCATTGCGTCATAGCGGCCTTCCAGCTCGTCTTTGGCCGCCTCGTATGCCGCCGGTGAAATCCGTCCGGTTTTCAGCTGGTCGTCCAGAACGGCCAGTTCGTTGTCATACCAGCGGTCCGGGTCGAAGTTGTAGGTCATCAGCAGTCCTCCCGCAGGGTTGGCAAGCCTTCCGGCGATTGGTCCCCGCCCCCCCGGTCGGCGAGCCGGTTGATCATGGATGCGGCGTATCCGGCCCCGTAACCGTTGTCGATATTGACCACGGTGACGCCGTTGGCGCAGGAGTTGAGCATGGTCAACAGGGCCGCCAGGCCGCCGAAGCTGGCGCCGTAGCCGATGCTGGTGGGCACGGCGATCACCGGTTTGTCGGTCAGGCCGGCCGCCACGCTGGGCAGCGCGCCATCCATGCCGGCCACGACAACCAGCACGCTGGCCGCCTGAATCTTCTCCCGATTGGACAGCAGGCGATGAATGCCCGCCACGCCCACATCGCTGAGCCGCTGCACCCGGTTGCCCATGGTCTCGGCGGTCACGGCCGCCTCTTCGGCCACCGGGATGTCCGAAGTGCCGGCGCACATGACCAGGATCGTTGTTCGCGTGGGCACCACCGGTTTGCGGTTCATCACCACGATGCGGGCCGCCTCGTGGTACTCCACCCGGTCGCAGACGGATTTCAGAGCCTCGTAGACCGGGCGTTCCGCCCGGGTGGCCATGATGTTGGCATCTTTTTCCAGCAGGCGCCGGGCAATGCCCACAATCTGGTCCACCGTCTTGCCCGGGCTGAAGATGGTCTCCGGGTGGCCGCTGCGCAGGGCCCGGTGGTGATCCACCATGGCGTAGCCCATGTCCGCATAGGGCAGGTCCTTGAGTGCATCCAGGGCCCGGTCCACCGGCATGTCGCCGGTTCTCACCTGCTCCAGTAATTTTTTCAAACCATCGGGATTCATTGAACGGACCTGTTGGGATTCAGGTAAATAAAATGAATCAGGAGCCGGATTCTGTCAACGACTTTCTCTTCCCGGCATGGCGCCCTTGACCGATCCGGACGAAAAAGGGCCGGTCACCCGGTGGGTGACACGGCCCTGATGGATTAAAGGTTGTGTTCAGACTACCGGCTATTTCCCGGCTCTGCCATCGTCGCAGGCATCGTCCGCACCGGCTCGGCCGGCATGCTCGGCGGTGCCGGCCAGGGTACAGGCATCCCCGTCCCCTTCAGCCGGAGTGGCCAGTTCTCCCGACGGCTGGGCCGCCACGAACTCGGCTTCGGCCATAGCTTTGAGAGTGGCGTAGCGATCGGCGAATTCCGCCTCCAGACGGGTATGCAGCCGTTTGGCCTCGTCCGGAAAAATCTTCTGCAGGGCGGCGTACCGCACCTCGCCGGCCAGAAATTCCTGCAGGCTGCCGTCCGGCGCCTTGGAATCCAGCACAAAGGGGTTCTTGCCCTCTTCCGCCAGCATGGGATTGTAGCGGTACAGCGGCCAGTAACCGGACTTGACCGCCAGGCTGGTCTCCAGCTGGCTCTTGCCCATGCCCTTTTTGATGCCGTGGTTGATGCACGGGGCGTAGGCCATGATCAGCGACGGGCCGTCGTAGCTCTCCGCTTCGGTGAACGCCTTGACCAGCTGCTGCTTGTTGGCGCCCATGCCCACATTGGCCACGTAGACATAGCCATAGGTCATCGCCATCCCGCCCATGTCCTTTTTGGCGGTCTTCTTGCCGGAGGCGGCGAACTTGGCGATGGAGCCGGTGGGCGTGGCTTTGGAGCTCTGTCCGCCGGTATTCGAGTAGACTTCGGTATCAAAGACCATCACGTTGATGTCTTCCCCGGTGGCCAGGATGTGGTCGATGCCGCCGAAGGAGATATCGTAGGCCGACCCGTCACCCACGAAGATCCAGTAGGAGCGCTTGGTGAAGTAGGACGCCAGGCTGTCGATCCGGTCCAGCAGGGGGTTGCCCGCATAGCCGAATAGCATTTCCCGGATCTGGTCGCCATAGCGCTTGGAGCCTTCGGCGTCCCGCATGTTTTCCAGCCAGCCTTTCATGGCCGCCTTCAGGTCGTCATCGATGTCCGTGTCCAGGGCTTCGGTCACCAGGTCCGCCAGCACCTGGCGCTGCTGCAGCTGTCCCAGAAACATGCCGTAGGTGAATTCGGCCGGGTCTTCGAACAGGGAATTGCCCCAGGTGGGACCGCAGCCCTCTGCGTTGACGCAGTAGGGAATGGACGGCGCACTGCCGCCCCAGATGGAGGAGCACCCGGTGGCGTTGCCGATGACCATGCGCTCGCCGAACAGCTGGGTGAGCAGTTTGGCGTAGGGTGTCTCGCCGCACCCGGCACAGGCGCCGGAGAACTCCAGCAGGGGCTGGTAGAACTGGCTGCCCTTGACCGTGTTGCGGTTCACCAGGCCTTCACGCACCGGCAGGCCGGACGCATAGCGCTGATTGGCCACCTGGGCGTCGATCTGGGTCGCCAGCGGCTTCATGACCAGGGCCGGCTTTTTGGCCGGACAGATATCCGCGCAATTGCCGCAGCCCAGGCAATCTTCGGTAAACACCTGCATGCGGAACTTGTAGGTCTTGAGTTCCTTGCCCAGGGCTTTTTTGGCCTCGAACCCCTCGGGCGCCTCCTTGAGTTCATCGTCGGTGACCAGCACCGGGCGGATGGCCGCGTGGGGGCAGACCATTGCACACTGGTTGCACTGGATGCAGTTTTCCATGATCCATTCGGGCACGTTGATGGCCACGCCGCGCTTTTCATACTGGGTGGTGCCCACGGGAAAAATGCCGTCCGGGGAGAAGGCGCTCACCGGCAGCTTGTCGCCCTGCTGGGCCAGCATGGGCTTCATCACTTCGGTGACCCACTCGGGTTCGTCGCCGGCCGCAGCCGCCGTCAGACCGGCATCGGCCCAGCTGTCCGGATAGTCGATTTCCAGCAGGTGGTCCAGGCTCTTGTCCACGGCTTCGTTGTTCATGTTGACGATCTTGTCGCCCTTCTTGCTGAACAGCTTCTCGATCTGATCTTTGAGGTAAGCGATGGCTTCATCAACGGGAATCACATTGGCCGCCTTGAAGAAAGCGGTCTGCATGATCATGTTGATGCGGCCGCCCAGGCCCACTTCGCCGGCGATTTTAACCGCATCGATGTTGTAGAACTTGAGTTTTTTGCGGGCGATGGTCCGGCGCATGGCCACGGGCAGGTGGTCTTCCATGTCTGCCAGGGTCCAGGGACTGTTGAGCATGAAGGTCCCGCCGTCCTTGATGCCTTCCAGCACATCGTAGGTGTTGACATAGGACGGGTTGTGGCAGGCGATGTAATCGGCGCTGTCGATCAGGTAGGTGGACTTGATGGGGGTCTGGCCGAAACGCAGGTGGGAGATGGTCACCCCGCCTGATTTCTTGGAATCGTAGGCAAAATACGCCTGGGCGTACATGTCGGTATTGTCGCCGATGATCTTGATGGCGCTCTTGTTGGCGCCGACGGTGCCGTCGGCCCCCAGGCCCCAGAACTTGCACTGGACCGTGCCTTCGGGCGCCACGTCAAATCCGGTCTCGACGTCCAGGCTGGTGTGGGTGACGTCGTCTTCAATGCCCACCGTGAAGTGATTCCTGGGAGCCATGCCGTTCATGTTGTCAAACACGGCCTTGACCATGGAGGGGTTGAACTCCTTGGAGCCCAGCCCGTAACGGCCGTTGACGATGGTGGGCATGTCACCCTGTTCCATGAAGGCCGTGCACACATCCTGGTAAAGCGGATCGCCCAGGGCACCCGGCTCCTTGGTGCGGTCGAGAACCGTGATCCGGGAGGCGGTGGCCGGGATGGCCGCCAGCAGGTGCTTGGCCGAGAAGGGGCGGAACAGACGGACCTTGACCAGCCCGACGGACTCGCCGCGGGCGTTGAGGTGGTCGACCACCTCCTCGATGGTCTCGCAGGAAGACCCCATGGAGACGATGACGCGGTCCGCATTGGGATCGCCCACGTAATCGAACAGGTTGTACTTGCGGCCGGTGAGGGCGGACACTTTCTTCATGTAGTCGGCAACGACGTCCGCCACCTCCTGGTAGTAGACATTGGCCGCTTCCCGGCCCTGGAAATAAATATCCGGGTTCTGGGCGGTGCCGCGCAGCTCGGGGGCCTCGGGGTTCACCGCACGGGCGCGGAAATTTTCCAGGGCTTCCATATTGATCAGCTTGCCCATGTCGTCGTAATCGATCAGCTCGATCTTCTGGATCTCGTGGGAGGTCCGGAAGCCGTCGAAAAAGTGCAGAAAGGGGACGCTGGATTCGATGGCGGCCAGATGGGCCACCAGCCCCAGGTCCATCGTTTCCTGGACCGACGCGGAGGCCAGCAGGGCGAAGCCGGTCTGGCGAACGGCCATGACGTCCTGGTGGTCGCCGAAGATGGACAGCGCATGGGCGGCGATGGCCCGGGCGGTGACATGCAGGACGCCGGGCAGCAGTTCACCGGACATCTTGTACATGTTGGGAACCATCAGCAAGAGTCCCTGGGAGGCAGTGTAGGTAGAGGTCAGCGCGCCGGCGGCCAGCGAACCGTGAACCGCTGCAGCCGCACCGGCTTCACTTTGCAGTTGGCGCACCAGCAGACGCTGGCCGAAGACGTTCTTGCGGCCGTTCGCCGCCCACTCATCGCAGATTTCGCCGATGGGGGACGAAGGGGTGATGGGATAAATGGCGGCCACTTCGCTCATGGCGTAGGCCACGTGGGCGGCTGCGGTGTTCCCGTCGATGGTTTTCATTTTCTTTGCCATAACTGCTCCTTGTAACGGGTTAAAAATATGGAATCCACTCTGCAGCAGCGGGTCTCAGGGGAGCCACTGCAGAAAACCAGTGCTCGACAGCAAAGAGAAGGAAGAACGGTCTTCGGATTTGCGTGGTGATTGCTGTCTTTTTCGATGCAAAAGGGACTGATTAAAACACATTGACACAGACTTGACAAGAACTAATTAGTTTGCGTGGGATTGCATTTAACCGACCGATTTAAATCACTATTTACCTCATCTGGACAGTCAAGTCGCAACCCCTTGCCCAGCGCAAGGGCACCTGCGGCCATCAGGCCGCCGATGCCCCATAAAACAGGCGTGAAGCTGCCCATGCGATCGAAGGCCACCCCGGCAACGATGGGCGCGGCCGCCGCCGGGATGTTGGCTGAAAACAGCCACCCGTAGATCTGGCCCAACCGTTCGCTGCCCCATCTTTCCGCCGCCGCCGACGCATAGAGCACCAGAATGCCGCCATAATTGAAACCGGACAGAACGGCGAAGGCGATCAGCCCGGAATCGGATCGCAAAATGGGGCCGTGCAGCATCAACAGCCCCGCCTGGAGCAGCAGGTTGGCCTGGAGGATGAGGGCGGACCGGCCGCGATCGAATATCCAGCCCCAGGTGATGCGGCCGGCGGCATTGGCCAGGGCAAAGGCGGCCACGGCCCGGACGCCGGCCTGGACACCGGCATCGCCGTAAAGCTCCTTCATATTGGCGTTGACGGCAAACCCGGCGGCAAGCCCGGCGAACATCGCCAGGTAAAGAACCGCAAAAGAGCGTTCCTTGAGAAGGGCGATCACGGGAATCGGCTGTGGGACTTCCGCTGAACTTCCGGGCGGATTTTCCATCAGGCTCCCGGCCAGGGCCACCAGCAGCAGAAAAATGGTTCCCAGAACGCCGAAGGCGTTGAAAGGACTCATGCCGACGGCGGCCATAAGGGTATCGGCAGCATGGCTCACCAGGGCGGCACCGCCACCGAATCCGGCCACCGCCACGCCGGTGACCAGGCCCTTTTGCCGGGGGAACCAGCGCACGCAGGTGGCAATGGGGACGATGTAGGCAAACCCCACGCCGATACCGGCAACCAGACCGATGCCAACGATGGTGAACGCAAAATGAAAATGTCCCATCGCAGCCATGATCCAGCCGCCGCCGAAAAGCAGGCCGCCGGCCACCGCACAGCGCCGCGGTCCGATTCTGGGCAACAGGACGCCGGTGACGATCATGGTGGCCGGAAAAGCGAAGTAGAACAGGGAGAAGGGGAGCTGGGCCGTCCCCTGGAGGATTCCGGTGGTCTGCTTGAGCGGCAGCACGAAGATCGACCAGGCGTAGGTGGCCCCCAGGCACATCTGCATGGCAACGGCGGCAAAAAGGATTCGATAGCGTTTCATACCGGCATCCGTTCTGTCATGCCGGACCATCCGCCAACTCGTCAAATCGGCACTTGAGCATCAGCGAATCCCCGTCAAAGCTGGTTTTGACCTTGTAGGGAAGGGTCTTGAACAGCGCGATCATGGCCCTGTTCGACGGTGAGGTATAGGCCACCAAACCGGAAATGCCGTTATCCCGGGCGGCCCTGGCCAGTTTGCGGATGAAGAGCTTTCCCAGGCCCTTGCCCTGGTATTCCTTGGAGATGGAAAACGCCACCTCGGCCACGTTGACATCCACGAGCAGCAGGTATTCCCCGACCCCCACCACCTTGCCGAAGCCGAACTCCCCCACCACGGCCACCAGGGTCAGGTCCTTGATGTAATCGATCTGGGAACGGGTCTCCACATCGCTGCGGTCAAAGCTGATCTTGTCGTGGAAAAAGCGCAGCTGCACATCCTTTTTGTCCAGGCTGTAATAGTGCTCCTGGATCCGCCGCTCGTCGACCGGCTTGGAGGGCCGGATGGTGATTTCTTCACCGTCGCGCCTGACGGCCTCTTCCAGGTGAATGGGATAGATCCCGCGGGTGGCTTCTCCCAGTCGACGCTCCCGGCCGATGAGCCGGGCTTCCTTGGCCGCATCGAAAAGCCATTCACGATGGTCCGGGTGGGCAATTCCGATCATGGCCAGCACCCGCTCCTGAAGACTTTTGCCGGACAGGTTCACCGCGCCGTATTCGGTGACCACGTAATGCACATCTCCTCTGGGCACCACAACGGCAGGGCCGTTCAGGGCCGGAACGATGTTGCTGCGCTTGCCGTCCCGCGAGGTGGAATAGAGCATGAGGATGGACTTCCCCCCCCTGGACCGTTTCGCCCCCCGGACAAAATCCGGAATGCCGGAAACACCGGCGAAAAAGGTGTGCTCGGAAGCTTCGGCCGCCGTCTGCCCCGTGAGGTCCATGGTGTGGGCCACGTTCATGGAGATCATCCGGTTGTGCTGGGAGATGACAAACGGGTCATTCACATAATCCGAGGGGCGGAAATCCACCCCCGGGTTGTCGTGCAGAAATTCATACAGGTTCTGGCTGCCGATGGCGCAGGAGGCCACCAGCTTGCCGTCGTTCAGCCCTTTTTTGCGGTTGTTGATCACCCCCGCGGCATACAGGTGCATGACGTCATCGGTGATATACTGGGAGTGAAACCCCAGGTCGTTCTTGTCGGCCAGGGCTTTGACCGTCGCCTGTGAGGCGGCGTCCAGGCCGATCTGCAAGGTGGAGCCGTCGTCCACGAACCGGGCGATGTGCTTGCCGATCCAGTCGGCCGGCCCGGATCGTTTGCGGAGGTTGACGGACAATATCGGCTCCTCGTGCTCCACCAGCACGTGGACATTGTTGACATGGATGAAGCTCTGTCCCATGGTACGCGGCATTCGCGGGTTCACCTGGGCTATCACCAGGTCCGCACTCTGGGCGGCGGCAAGGGTCACGTCAACGGAAACCCCCAGGCTCATCCAACCGAAATCATCCGGCGGCGACACCTGGACCAGGGCGACGTGAATGGGCATTTTCCGGGACAGGAACAACCCGGGCACTTCGGACATGTTGATCGGCGTAATGAAGCGCATGTAACGGGCGATGCCCTCCGTGTCCGCCGATCCCAGATAGATGGTCCGGATGTTGAGGCTGTGGTCACGGGTCTTGTCGGCGATTTCGGACAGGGAGGTCGTCTCCCGGCTCATCAGTCGGACAATTTCGAGCCCGCTGATACCGACGGCGGCGGCCGACAGCGCCCGGACCAGTTCCTGGGGTTCGCCGCTGGCGCTGCCGATATACACCCGTTTACCGGGACGGATCATGGCAATGGCCTCCTTTGCCGTCCGCTTCTTCTCCACATAACTGTCAGCCCAGTAAAGTGACCGAGTCATCGCCTGCCTCCTGTTTGAAGTAAGCCCCCTTGCACCGGCACGCTATTGCGCTGTCGAGCGTTCACCTTTTTTGATAGCCGGCGTATCCGCCTCTGATCATATCAGCTGTCTTTTTCCGGTTTTTCGAGAATAAAACGGCAGTCCGCCACGGTAACCCCCTCGCCATCCGGATGAACCAGCAGCGGGTTGATGTCCAGTTCCTTGATTTCCGGGTGGTTGATGACCAGTTCGGAAAGGCACACCAGCATCCGTTCGATGGCGGCGATGTCTGCCCGGGGGTCCCCCCGGTATCCCGAAAGCAGCTTGTGCCCCTTGATGCTGCGCACCATGTTGCGGGCGCCGTTTCGCGTCAGGGGCGCCAGCCTGAAGGCCACGTCCTGAAATACTTCCACGAAGATGCCGCCGAAGCCGAACATGATCAGCGGCCCGAAAATGGGGTAGCGGGTCATTCCCAGAATCACTTCATGGCCTTTGGGTGCCAGCCGCTGAACCAGCACGCCGGCAACCGTTGCATCGGGACTGTACTTTTTGGCATTGTCCACAATGGTTTCAAAGGCCCCGGTGACGGCCTCGCGGCTGTCCGGCCCCACGATGACCCCGCCGGCATCGGATTTATGGATAATCTGGGGGGACACGATCTTCATCACCACGGGATACCCCATCCGGTCGGCGGCATCCCCGGCTTCGGCCGCGCTGGTGGCCAGCACCGTGGGCAGCACGTTAAACCCGTAACACGCCAGCAATTCGGTGCCGCCGATTTCACCGATGTAGGTGTTGCCCTGATCCAGGGCGTCGGCGATGATTTCCGCCGCGCGCGCTTTATCGTGTTTGACGGGAAAGGGTGCCAGTTGCTGGCGGTTGAGCCATCGGGAATAGCGGTACAGGGCGCCGAACGTCTTGGCCGCGCTTTCGGGGAAGCGATACACGGGAACACCGTTTTCCTGCAGGTACTTGACGCCGGCGGACACATCGATGATCCCCATGAAGCAGCACAGGATGGGTTTGTGTGACCGCCGGGCGATATGGACGATGGCCTCGGCCGTGCCGATGGCATTGGTCATGCTCTGGGGGGTCAGGATCACAAGGGCCCCGTCCACCTCCTCGTCCTTGATGACCGCGGAAAGGGCATTTTCATAGCGGTCCTGGGCCGCGTCCCCGATCACATCCACGGGATTGTTCACGTTGGCGGTCAGGGGCAGATGGCTTTTGAGCACCTCGATGGTGTCGTCGCTGAACGTTGCCAGTTCCAGTCCGGAGGACACGGTCATGTCCGTGGCCACGATGCCGGGGCCTCCCGCATTGGTGACAATGGCCACCCGGTTTCCCAGCGGCACCTTGCGGCGCATCTTGCCCAGGGCGCTTTCGTTCTTGTAGGCAAAGGCGGTTCCGAAATCGAACAATTCGTTGATCGATTCCACGCGGATGATGCCGCTCTGGGTAAAAATCGCATCGTAGACGGCTTCGCTGCCCGCCAGGGAGCCGGTGTGGGACGCGGCGGCCTGGGCCCCGGCGCTGGTGCGGCCGGATTTGATGGCCAGTACCGGTGTGGGCCGGTCACCGCCGGTAATCTCCTTGACCGCCTGGATGAATTCGGGCCCCCGCTGCAGCTCTTCGATGTAGAGCATGATGACTTCGGTCTCCGGGTCGGCGTGAAAATAGCGCAACAGGTCCAGCTCATCCACATCCGCCTTGTTGCCGATGGAGACGAACTTGGAAAACCCGAAGTCCTTATCGGCAGCGAAATCCAGGACGGCCGTGCACAGGGCGCCGCTCTGGGAAATGAAGGAGATGTTGCCGGCCGCCGGCATGCGGGCGGAAAAACTGGCGTTAAGACGTACATCGGCCATGGGGTTGATCACCCCCAGGCAGTTGGGGCCGACCACCCGGACGCCGGCTTCACGGCACATGGCCACAATACGCTGTTCGATTTCAAGACCTTCGCCGCCGACCTCCTTGAATCCCGCGGAAACGATGACCACGGCCTTGACGCCCTTGTCGATGGCGTGCTTGATGGCCGTTTCCGCGTGAATCGGGGGAAGAATGATGATGGCCAGCTCAATGGGATCCGGAATATCCTTGATATCCGGATAGGCGCGAACGCTGGCAATGGACTTCGCCCTGGGATTGACCGGGTACAGGGTACCGGTAAAACCGCCTTTAAGAATATTGACAAAGATATCATGACCGACCTTCCCCGGGCTGCTGGAGGCGCCGACCACCGCCACGGAGGACGGGTTGAACAATGCATCAAGACCTTCCATAGATAAACACCTGCTTTCGTAATTATCCGGCTGATTCAGCCGTTAAAAAATTAAAAAAGGGATCGCGTCGGTTCCATTCCGTGCGCGCATCCCGATTCGATCGATAGTTGTTTGTAAAGCTACAAGCAGCCCCTGCAGGCATCGTTCGGCCCGGGCCGGTGATCCGGTCCTTGCGGGATCCGCGATCATGCGATGCGGCAACCACAATTACGGGCTGCCGTCACCATGGCCTCGGCCGCTCCGATATTCCGCTGTTCGGTGAACCGAAAGGCCCCTCTCCGACCGACCACCAACAGTATCATTATCCGTATTTTCAGATCCGATGCAACTCCCTTTTTATAAAAATCGTCCCCTCCCTGATCAACCGCAACGCTTATGGGCTCCGGGCAGACCAGAAACCAGATTAATTATTGGTTATACCATAGATAACGAAGGGCGCTGACGCCTGTCAAGCACAAAGCGCTATCCGACTTGAACTATAAATAACCCCATGCTATTATACGGATATTGAGATCCTGGGCGGAAGGGAGAGATCCGGCGGAAGCAGGGCTACATCCCCGGGGTTTGACATGGTAAGACCAATTTAATTCCTTTTCCATGTGTCAATCCATCGGCAGAAACTTCCACGCCCCAGCGCCCCGCCGTTTCCCGCGGTTCCTCCTGCAACGGGCTGGCATCACTGGAAAGTTTTGAATTGCAGTGCGGTCCCAAATCCGTTAGTATCGCCAGCGTCCTCGGGCACGGACGAACCATGAACCGCATCACCCGTAGCCGCCCCGGCCCGGCACCACGATGACGGCCACGCCAACCATCGAAGACACCTGTCCTTCACGGGAGCCATCGACAATATCAAACGGAACGGTAAGCAGACCATGCCACACAAACTCAAACCCATCAAACCCAAACGAATTTCCGACCAGGTGTTCGACCAGCTGAGGGAACTGATCTTCCGCGGTGAATTCAAACCCGGCGAAAAAATACTCACCGAGCGGGAACTGGCTGAAGCCTTTGGTGTCAGCCGCACCTCGGTGAGAGATGCCATCAACAAACTGGTGGTCATGGGGCTGCTGGAACAGCGCCAGGGCCAGGGCACCTTCGTCCGGTCGCCTGAATCCAGAGAGAAGAGCATCGTGGCCAACATGGTGGAGAGTCAGGACGCTTCCATTACCGACCTGCTGGAAGTCCGCATGGGGCTGGAATGCAATGCCGCCGCCATGGCGGCTACCCGGGCCGTGGAAAAGGATTTCCAGTTCATGGAGAAAAGCATCGAGGAGATGCAAAAGGAAGTCCGATCCGGAAGGCTGGGCACCGAGGCCGACGCCTCGTTCCACATGGCCATCGCCTATGCGACGAACAACCCGCTCCAGGTTTTCATCATGAAAAACTTTTACGATTTTCTGTTTACCGGCATCAAGGTCAACCTGGAGGGCCTTTACAAAATACCGGGCAACATCGACATCATTCTGGACCAGCACAATGCCATCTACCGGGCCATCCGTGAACACAACCCGGAGACCGCCTACCGCGCCATGAAACGGCACATCGACTTCGTCTACCATTTCTTCGAAGGCCAGGGGAAATGAGATGGGAGGTTTGGTGTTGGAGGTTGGAGACGGTTAGATCATTCGTACCCCGCTCACGTAAGGTTGAGATTGGAAATTAGAAATTGGGTTGTTCATGCTTTATTTTCTATTTGATAGCGTTGGTGCCAATTTGCAGGCATCCTAATCCACAATCTTGTTTCATCTCCCCTAAATTTCTAATTTCCAATCTCTAAGTTCAACATTCTATAGCAAACCTTCGAAGAAGTCATTGCCCTTGTCGTCCACCAGGATAAATGCCGGAAAATCCTTGACGGTGATCATATAGATCGCCTCCATACCCAGTTCAGGATACTCCAGCACCTCTACCGAGGTGATGCAATCCTTGCCCAGCCGGGCGGCCGGCCCGCCGATGGAACCGAGATAGAACCCGCCGTATTTCTTGCAGGCGTCGGTCACCTCCCGGGAGCGATTGCCCTTGGCCAGCATGACCATGGATGCGCCTTGGGCCTGGAAGATGGGCACGTAGGGATCCATGCGGCCGGCCGTGGTGGGACCGAAGGAGCCCGACGCATATCCGTCCGGTGTTTTGGCCGGGCCGGCGTAGTAGATGATGTGATCTTTCAGATACCGGGGCAGCCCCTCGCCGCTGTCCATCCGTTCCTTGAGCCTGGCATGGGCGATGTCCCGGCCCACGATGATCTTGCCGGACAGTTTCAGCCGGGTGGCCACCGGGTATCGGGTCAGGATGGCCCGGATGTCGTCCATGGGCTGGTTCAGGTCGATGGCCACGGCGTCATCTTCGGCCCCTGCGGGTTCGGGGAGAAAACGGGCGGGATCGGTTTCCAGCTGCTCCAGGAAAATTCCTTCGGCGGTGATCTTGGCCTTGACGTTGCGGTCGGCGCTGCAGCTGACGCCGATGCCGATGGGGCAGGAGGCGCCGTGGCGCGGAAGGCGCACGACCCTGACGTCCAGACAGAAATACTTGCCGCCGAACTGGGCGCCGATGTCCAGGTCACGCGCCCGCGCCAGCAGCTCTTTTTCCAGTCCCCGGTCCCGGAAGCCATGGCCGGTCTCGCTGCCGGCGGTGGGCAGCCCGTCCAGGTAGCCGGCCGACGCCAGCTTGACCGTCTTCAGGTTGAACTCTGCCGACGTCCCTCCCACCACGAAGGCCAGGTGGTAGGGCGGACAGGCCGCCGTGCCCAGGGTCTTCATCTTGGCGGTAAGAAAATCAACCAGGGTCCCGGGATTGAGCACGGCCTTGGTTTCCTGATAAAGATAGGTTTTGTTGGCCGATCCGCCGCCCTTGGCGATAAAGAGAAATTTGTAGGCATCCCCGCCGGTGGCATAAACCTCCACCTGGGCCGGCAGGTTGCAGCCGGTGTTCTTCTCTTCATACATGGTCAGGGGCGCATTCTGGGAATAGCGCAGGTTGGCCGTGGTATAGGCGTTGAAGACCCCTTTGGAAAGCGCTTCTTCATCGCTGAAACCGGTCCAGACCTGTTGCCCCTTCTTTCCCATGACGATGGCGGTGCCGGTGTCCTGGCACATGGGAAATTCCCTTTCGGCGGAAATCACGGCGTTTTTGAGCATCTCCAGAGCCACATAACGGTCGTTGTCCGAACTTTCCGGATCGTCGAAAATCTTCTCCAACTGGGCCAGGTGGGCCGGCCGCAACAGGTGGGAGACATCCTTGAAGGCAGCCTCAGCAAGCAGTTCCAGGGCTTCGGGCGCAACCTTGAGAACGGTCTGCCCCTCGAACCGGGCGGTGGAAACATGCTCGGTGGTGAGCAGCCGGTAGGCGGTATCATCTTCGCCCAGGGGGAGTAATTCGTCATACTTGAATTCGACCATGGTTCATCTCCTTGACTGATTGGGGGGAAAAGGGAGTGCCGTTCAACAACGGGCAACGGCATCCTTGCCGCACAAAAAAAGGATGAAGGGGGTTAACTTAATGGGTGGGCTTGGACAATGTCAAGGCGTTTCATGAAAACCGGCGGATCCGGGGGTCAGCGAACGGGTTCCGCCCCCTGACGGCGGGTGCACCCGGGCGCAGCGCGGCAGTGGGTGGCCAATCGGAACCCGGCAGGGCGATGTGAAGCGGGGTGTCTGCCGGCAACGGCATTTTCTGGCCGGCACCATATTTGAAAATGCGGTTCAGGAGGCCAGCATCGTTGCCATGTGCCGGTCCTTTTCGTGCCACAGGGAGTTGAGCCAGTTCTGGAAATCCCTTTTGAACTCCGGGTCCTGAAGGTAGTCTCCCATCAGTTCGCTGTTGATGGGCAGGGTGTTCACGCGCACTTTGACCTCTTTGACCCGCCCGCAGACAAAATCCCAGAAACTGGCCGCACCCTGGGGATAGGCAATGGTCACATCCACGATCTGCTGCAGTTTGTCGCCCATGGCCGCCAGCACGAAGGCCATGCCGCCGGCCTTGGTACGCAGCAGATGGGTGTACGGCGACCGCTGGCGGGCGTGTTTTTCACGGGTAAAGCGGGTGCCTTCGACGAAGTTCATCACCGACACGGGGATATGCCTGAATTTGTCGCAGGCCCGTCGGGTGATTTCCAGGTCTTTGCCGATCAGGTGAGGGTGCTTTTTCAAAAACTGCCTCGAGTAGCGTTTCATGAAAGGGAAATCCAGCGCCCACCACGCCTGACCCAGCAAGGGGAACCAGAACAGTTCCTTTTTGAGGAAAAACTTCAAGAAGGGAATTTTGCGGTAAAACACATTCTGCAGAACCAGGATGTCCACCCATGACTGGTGGTTGGCCACCACCATGTACCACCCTTTGGGATCGAGATCGTCCAGGCCCTGCACATCCCAGTGAATGCCGTTGAACAGGCGCTGGTTCAGGTTGTTCACGCCGATCCAGCAGTTGGCAATGGCGGTCAGGAGCCGCCGGCAGCCGGTCTGGATCGGTTTGACCGGCAGCAGCAGCTTGAACAGGGCGACGATAAAAAGCGCGGTGCAGCAGACCACTGTGTTGACGGTATAAAACAGGATCGATAATACGCCGCGAACCCCATGGATCAATGATTTAGACATATGAATCACTCCGCAATCCTTCATCTTTGACGGGTAAAGACCTTCCTGAAGCGTATTTCTATGGTATAGGAGAAGTGGTGACAAGGTGGGTGTGGCCGGTTGACAAAAGTTTTACAATAAATGACCAGGGTCATTTTGCGGGCAGGGATGAGCAATGGCCGGCCATCGCCGGCGGCGGGGAACCGCCGGGCGCTCTTGGTGAGTTCTCAAATCCCGGGACCGATCCGGGCATGCGAAATTTTGACGGCAGGCCAGGCAAGCGGTCAGGGCCGGTTGGCTGGCTTGCTGCTCTTCTTGTCATACCAGTCGAAATAATGATTGGCGCCTTTCCGCCCGGACTGTTCCAGTTTGGTCTTCATGGTTTCGGAAAGGTCGAAGTCGGTGGTCCCCACGCCGAGAGTATCGATGTATATCGTCCGCTGCCAGTCGTCGCTGTGCAGGTGGCTGTTCAGCTGGCTTTCCAGGACGGTGCCGATCAGCGCCTTGATGTAATCGAAAAAGTCGGCAATGCTGGCGTGCTGGGGTTCGGCGCCGTCCCGGAAAACGCCGATCTCCTGCTTCGAATCCAGGCGGAAGCCCAGGGTCTGCTTGTTGTAGACATACCGGCTCGAGGAGGGGTGGGACTTCAGGAAACGCTTGTTTTCCTCTTGGTAATACTCGGTCTCTACCCCCATTTTGGCGCGTTGGGCGGGGTCGATGTACTTGTCGCGATCGAAAAGCTTGACCGGAAAATTATTCAGCAGGCCGCCGTCCACATATACATCGTTTCGGGCGTTTCGAAAGGCGGCGAAAAAGAGCGGAATGGACATGGAGATGCGCACCGCATCGGCGATGCGGGTGGTCGGGGTGTGTTCCACGGAAAAAACTTCTCCGAACCGGGTGCTCAGGTTGGCGCCATAGACATATAGATCCGGCTGACCGGCGGCCTTGAGATCCCGGAAGGTGGCATGGGGGTTTTTCAGCTTTTTGTTGATCAGGCCTGATATCCAGTGGTGGAAAAAGTCGCCCTTGTACCATCCGAATTTTTTGATCAACCGTTCCGTGTCACGCACCAGTCCCCAATTGTCATCCATAAAATTGTTGAAATCCAGCTTCTTCAGGATCCTGCGCTGCTCGATGATCTCATAGCCAAGGGCGAACAGGGTGGCATTGATGGCACCTGCGGAAGTCCCCCCCACCCGCGTAATGTTCTTCAAAATACCCTTTTCCTTCATGGCCTGCATGGCACCGATGTAGGCGATGCCCTTGACCCCACCGCCTTCGAAAACCAGATTTTTGAAATGATACGCCATGATTTACTCCTTTCGCGTTGGTGGTTGCCGGAAATTTTCCCAACGTGCGGACACATCAAATGAGGAGCAGGACAGGTGTCGAATAAACACACTCAGGATCGCTGGAGGCGAAGGAGTCGGATTGCGCGTTGGGATATTTTACAGTCTGAAGCCGCTATAGTTGAAACGGACACACGCGTGGACGTTGAGTCGGCATGTCTGTCCTCGGCAAACAGCAGTTTACCATAACTGCAAGGAGATGGCACTCTTCATTTTGACCGATTGCTGCAGCGCGCCACGTAGACACCATTGGTGGCCACTGTTTGCTGCAGGGGATTGTCAAAGTCGACACGGTGGCCCTCAGCACTGGCAAAAACGGTGGACATCAGCTTGAGAAAATCATCTTCCGGCGGATCGTTTGACCAGAGGGCAAAGATGCCATGGGGCTTTAAAAACGATTTCAGCCGATGCATGCCCTTGATTGAATACAGGTCCGCGTGACTGCCATGCAGCCAGGATTCCGGTGTGTGATCGATATCCAGTAATATGGCGTCAAACCGGATGCCTTTCACCGCCGGGTCAAAGCCGTCACCGCGGGCCAGGGCAAAAAAATCGGCATGGTGATAGACACAGCGGGCATCACCGGTGAGCACGTTTCCGTTGGGCACCAGACCCCGACGGTGCCACTCGATAACCGGCGCCAGGGCTTCGACGACGACGACACGCGCCACCTGTTTGAATGTTAATGCGGCGGCGGCCGTGTAGCCCAACCCCAGGCCGCCGACCACTACGTCCCAGCCTGCCCCGTCCAAGGCACCCAGGCCGATGTTCGCAAGGGCCGCTTCGGCGTCATGGAACAGGCTCGACATGAGATATTCCTCGCCAAGTCTGACCTCGTATACCTCGCGGCCGTCGAGAGTAAGCATACGCCGACGCTGAAGGACCAGGTCGCCCAGGCGGGTTTTCTGGTAATCGAGTTCTTCGAATTTTGGTTTCATGGGCAATTCGTTTACCCTTCCCCCGGCAGACAACGGGAAATGCACGGTTTGGTATCGGTTGGAGTCAATACGTCTGATTTGATCTTTAAGTTGGAAGCCGCAAGGATTGATCCAGTATGGTTCTGACCGATCCACCCGGTTTGCTGATATCCAATCCAGCGGTTTCATCAAAAACGCCCGGATGCCTGATGCCGCAGCTTTCTTCAAGAATAAGCTTTTCTTCTTCGGCTTTTTTAAGCTGGGAAATATCCCGTAAGCGATTCCCACTGCAATTTGTCGTATCTGCCGCCCCAAGTTCTCAAAAAACTATTCAAGACGCTGTAGACGGCAATCAAAACAATGAAAATTGCCAGGTTGTTGAACAGACCCAAGAATACCGCAGTGCCGGAAATCATTCGTTACCCTCTTTGGACCATGCTTAATCATTCAGAAGTGTTGCCACTTTTTGGAGACACAGCCTGGCAGGTATACTATCGCACGAATACACATCATCGCCAATCCGGGCTGCGGAGGCAAGAATAAATTGCAGGCTATATTTATAAGGGTGTTGAAAACAAGAATCAGACGGTCAGGAATGGGCGTCGAAAGCTCATGGTAACCGGGCACCGGCCCGTTTTTCAGTTTTTCATAAGAGGTGTATGCCTTGTATTACAAAGCCCGGCGAACGAGGCCGGGCCAGGAATTAAGTTTGGATTGGCGACGGTCGAATAGTCCGTGCGCTTTTTCCTATTGCATTTGACCGCTGTCCGTCAGTCGGTCAACGTCATCAAAAAGGCAACAACGTCGTCGACTTCCTGATCTGTCAGACCGAGATTGCCCATGTCGGCTGTATTTAAGTTGGCGACCACCTCCGGTTTCTCCCATCCCCCAACATCTCTTGTATTTTTGAAATTGACGATGTCTTTGAGGGTCGCAAAGTAGCCATTATGAGAATAAGGTGCCGAAAGACCGACGTTGCGAAGCGTAGGAACTTTGAATTTACCGTTCTGCATACTATCGCCCAAAAACCCACCCAATCCAAGATCTACCGGGTTGTCGGCAAGCAACGGATTGACCGGAACGCCGATGTTGGCATAGGTGTAGTTCGTAAAAAGAGGTCCCTTACCGGTGACGTCCGTCATGGAATGGCATTGGGAACAGTTGGTGGCAAAAAGATCCATACCACTTTGTTCTTTTTCACTGAGATTGCCTTGATCAAAGCGTGAACTGAACGTCTGGACCTCATTTGACCGCTCATAGGCCGCAATCGCCAGGGCAATAAAGTCATAGGCGAGATCTGCATCAACAAGAGAGCCTTCGCCAAACACTTCGTAAAAGACGTGGGTGTAATTGGAATCCCGAACCACTTGAACGACGGAGTCTTTACTGGGCATGTTCATTTCCACCGGGTTTAAGGGCGGCCCCTGGGCTTGCTCGGCCAGCGGGTCACCCAGGGTCCAACCGGTGGCCCGGCCGTCCCAGAACATGCCTCCCACATACTCCCCCCTCTCATCCTGCTGGAGGACGGGACTGAATCCGGCATAGGCCGCAGTGGGTGCGTTGCGCCCCCCCTTACTGACACCATCGTCACCCAAAGAGACCACGGTAAAATAAGGATCACGGCTGTTGGTAGGATCTGCGAACCCGGCCACATGATGATGACAGGTCTGACAGGATTGGGTGGCATTCAATGAAAAATCTTTTTCCTGGTACATAATTTTACCGAGTTGCTCCATATGGGTTAACCCGGCTGCGGAAACCGCGCCGACGGCAACGGTAAACAGCAGGATCAATGCACCGGTTATTGCTTTTTTTACCATTGTAATTTCTCCTTTAATCAGTATTTCAGCCTGACTTATTATTGCGGACGACACCTTATCCCCGACGAAGGCCGCGGATAGATATGTTCTGTGGTTCTATCGCCGCCAGCTCCTTTCGCTAAAAATCGAAACCGGCTGCGTCTTTCCCGGCCGGCCCTGCTATTTCAAAGTCCTCAGCTGAAGATTTTCTCAACCTCTCCTTTCTCAAAGTAGTGAATAGACTTTTGCGGATGGAGGGACCGTGCAGGCCCCTCCATTGGATCTACAACATCATCCGCAGTCACCCGGGCCATTGCCGGTGCCGTCGCCGGGACCGTCTCCGCCGTTGCCTGTGCCATCCCCGGGACCGTTGCCGTTATTCGCCAAAATGAGAAGATGGTCCGGACTCAAATCGGCATTATCCGAACTCCACGCCGGTGCGCTTACCAGCCCTGCCGCCAATACCAAACAACCGATCTTAAACATATTCTTCAGCATTCTATTTCCTTTCTGCGACTCAAAAGTTGATTAAATGTGTGAATTTTCCACGCGCCCCATATCAATAGTGTTTAATATGAGGCCCGGGTTTCGTAATTCGAATTACAACAAAGAGACCCTTTAAAGGGTTACCAAACGCGGCCGTCGTCACAACCGCGGGTTTGTGCCTATTTACTTTAACAGCGTTCTTCTCGTAAAAAGGTTACAAAAATGGTTGAATGCGTTTACCTGTTGCATGCATTATTGATGGTTTGGCAAGTGCCGGGTGCAACTGCAATCCGGAGGAAGCGTTTATTGAACTGCAATTTAATACTCGGGCGAGCCAATGGTTTATCAGCTACCAACCTCTTTTCCCCTTGCTTTTTCCACCATCGCCTCCCCTGCAGGCGCCGCCCTTCGTTCGCTGGCTTTGGCCGTATCCGCTTGAAGGTGCATTAAATTGGTTACCTCGTCCGTAGGCAGGGCGATTTTCGGGTGGGCCCAGATATTTTTGGCGGTCTTGGGGAGTCAAATTTTGGAGACGTTCCTGCCATTCGGCGCGGAATGCTGCTCGCGCTTCCGCAGAATCGCTGCGCAGGGTTCCGCGAAGGGCGGCAAGTTCGTCGGTCGAAAAAGTGCTGAAGTCCGCTGCCCATAGCGTCACCGTGGCAATGAAAAGGCCGCAAACCAGTCCCAAGATGATTCCGACACTTGTCTTCATCATCAAAGCTACCTTTCTTAAGAATTAGTTTTCAATCATGGAAAAATGGATTCAACCCTAATGGTCTCTCATAATTTGCCCGGTGGCCGGGTCCAAATATAGTTCAGCCATGCGACCTTGAGCGTCGGTCGCCTTGACTTCAACCTTTCCGTCCTCAAAGTCAATTTCTTTGATCTTTGTATAACCCAACCCTTCAAGATGGCGTTTTATTTCATCGGCACTCAACATTCCCCTTGCCTCTGATTTCCAGCCTTGCGTCCCTCCCTGTTGACGGGCATTGCCGTTACCCGGCGCGAAGCCTGCCGGGGATAAAGCCGCCGTCAGGATTAAAGCAAGACAGAAACTGAAAATTAAGTTTTTCATGGGGGCCTTGACTTTCTTTTGATAGGGCGGGTTTTCATCCCCGGCGGATTCCTTTTGCCCGGTAAACATGGCTTTGACCAGATTTTCGCCAGTCAGCATCCAGTCGGCGATGACGCCACCGATATGAATGGCGATGAGACATAGAAGCACAATAGAAAAGGCCTCATGGAACTCAGCCATGGATTCGCCGGCATGCGCAGAAAGAAGGGAGGCCCATGGCCCGACCGCTTCATCCGACCCCGCCGGTAACCCAGTGATCACTTGAACCATTAGCCCCAACAATAATAGGACAATCATCCAGCCCCCCAAAGGGTTGTGACCGATAAATCGCGGCGGGCTAAATTTCAAAAGCTGGATCGTATACTGTTTTACAACGGGCCATGATCTCAGGAACTCTGAAAATTGGGCATAGCCGGTGCCCCAGAACCCCCATATGAACCGAAAGAGGATCAAAAACAGCACGCCGTATCCGAAAAAAATATGCAGCGCGAATCCCCTGCCTTCAACTTCAGCGGTTACCACCTGAAAAACGATCAGGACGACCAATGCCCAGTGAAACATCCGCACGGGAATATCCCATACTTTAATTTTATTTTTGGAATTTGAGATTGTCATGCCCTCAGATCTTCTTATTAACTGACTTTCAATTAAATTAGTAAAAATACCGGTGAACAGTTGCCGCCATTAGACGCAAAATAATCGACTATAAATTGGAGAAGGCGCTATCCGAGTAAACGATATAAAAGCGCAAAGGTTACAGAAAAAATCCGACTCTGGATAGGACGGAGCAAAATCGGCCGAGGGAAAACGCCATCATCGGTCAAGTTATGGAGGAGCATGAAGTGTTCCAACAAAATAGCGCACTGGCTTGAAGCGAACTATCTTTATAAATATGTGCCGGTTACCGTTGGGGGAGGGACAAGATAGAAGAAAATTCGGGATTTGAAATCGACGAAATGGGCGCAGCCGGTGCGACGATATGGTCGCAGGCACTTCCTCATTCCGGAATTGAACCTATTTTGAGAAGAAAGGAGGAAACTGTGATAGCATCCATATTTCAGTCTTTCATCCCATACTTCTGTAATTTATATCGCAGATGCCGCTCGGTCATACCCAGCACATCGGCGGCGCGGCGTTGAACCCCCTTGGTTCCGGCCAGCGCTTGTCGGATCAATCCCTGCTCGAAGGCGGCCACCTGTTCGGCAAATGAACCGCTCAACGAGGAAAACACCGGTTTATTTTCCAGCGGCAGTTGACGGACGGTGGAGGGTAATTCGGCCGAGGTGACAACATTACCGCGCGCTAAAACAACCGCTTGTTCGACTATATTTTCAAGCTCACGGATATTGCCGGGATAATCGTATTTCATCAATAGGTCAAAAGCTTCTTTGGAAAACTGCATGTTGCCGCGTGCGTTCTCCTCGCCAAACCGGATCAAAAAACGATCCATGAGGAGCGGAATATCATCGCGCCGGCCGCTTAGGGGGGGGATATCGATCGCGACGACATTCAAACGAAAGTACAAATCTTCCCGAAAGGTCCCCTCCTTCATCATCTGATCCAGAGATCGGTGGGTCGCCGCAATTACTCGCACATCGACCTCAAGGGGCTGGTTGCTGCCAACCCGTTCGATCGTTCGCTCCTGCAGCACGCGCAATAATTTGACTTGGGTGGCTGGAGGAATATCGCCCACCTCATCTAAAAACAGAGTGCTGTTGTGCGCCTGCTCAAAACGGCCGATACGCTGTCGGTCCGCACCCGTGAAACTGCCTTTCTCATGTCCGAAGAGTTCGCTTTCAAGCAGGGTATCGGAAAGCGCGGCACAATTGACCGTCACCATGGATCGATCTTTGCGGGGGCTTGCAAAATGAATTGCTTTGGCCAGAACTTCCTTGCCGGTTCCACTCTCCCCACTGATCAATACGGTCGTCCGCGTAGGCGCAATACGTGCCACCGTGCTGGCCACCTTAGCCATCTCCCGGCTCTGGAAGATCAAGTTATGCAGCTGGTAGCGTTCGGCGAGTTGTTCGCGCAGCCGTTCATTTTCGGATACTAAATTGCGATGATTCTCTATTTTTGCCAGCAGGAGTTCCAGTTCATCCAGATCAATGGGCTTGGTCAAATAGTCGAAGGCACCTTTTTTCATTGCCTCTACGGCGGTTTCGATAGTGCCGTAAGCGGTTATCAGCACCACATCAACGACGGGGTTAAGCGCTTTGATCGCTTCCAGGACTTCCATTCCGCTTTTGTCCGGCATCCGAAAATCGGTCAGTACCACATCGACCTGGTGCTTTTCGACATAGGCAATGCCGGCCTCCCCCGCCGACACGGTAGCCAATGCGTGGCCTCTCTTTTTCAGAAAACCGGCCAACGAATCGCGCTGGGATTTTTCATTATCGATGATCAGAAGGTTCATCTCTTCTCCTGCTTGATTGTGGGTCTTCGATTGGGAGGATGAGCGTGAAGGTTGTCCCTTCCCCCGGCTTGCTTTGCACCGCTATGTCGCCGCCATGCTCGGTTACCATGCGATGGACCAGCGCCAAGCCCAAGCCCATTCCGGTTGGTTTGCTCGTGAAATTTAGATCAAAAATTCGTTTCTGTTGCTCCTGTGGAATCCCTGCGCCGTCATCCTGGACACGGATACGAATGTGTTGGTCGATGTGCATGGCGCTGATCGAAATCGTCCCGCCCATACCCACCGCCTCGATGGCGTTTTGCAGAAGGTTCAGCAGGGCTTGGTGAAATTGGTTCTTGTCAACGTTAATAACGGCTTGCGCATCGACACCCGCTGCTATCCGGATATGCTGGGCTTCGGCCTGAGCCCTGACGACGTTGATACTTTGCATGATCATCTCATCAACCGCAATGGGCCTCTTGTTTAGCTTCGCCGGACGGGCAAATTCCAAAAACTGCCGGATAATATTCCCAATGCGGTCGATTTCAGAACGAACGGTTCGGGTCAGGTCAAAGTATTCATCCGCGTCTGTTTTGGGTTCAAATTCTTTTTGGAAGCGCTGCACAATCATGCTGATGGCGTTGAGCGGGTTTCGAATTTCATGGGCAACGCCCGATGCGAACTCGCCCATGGCCGTTAATTTCTCCTGACGGTGAATCTGTTCTTCCAACTGCTTTTGTTTGGTTTGGTCACGCAACAATATAACGCCAGTATCTATTTCACCGGTTTCACCCATGACAAAAGAGACACTGGCCGAAACAAAAATTAGACGGTTCAAGGCTTTGATCTGCATCTTCTGTTCTGCATTTTCTATTTTTTGCTTCTGTTCCAAGGCGGTCACGATAGACTGACAATCCCCAAAGAAATCAGCGTACCGGTGACCGGTGACTTGGTTTTGATCGAGGTGAAGCATGTGCAAAGCCGCCCGGTTGGCAAATTTTATCGACTGCTGTGCATCGACCCCGAACACGGCGTCGCTCATGGCATGCAAAATGTTGCCGGTATATGTTTGGATCAGCGCGTGTTCCTGCTTCAAAAAAGCATAATTTTGACTGATGACAACTGCGCTGATTGATATAAACCCTATGAGAATAATCCCGATTGAAATGATTACCGCCCGCTGAAGCATTCGTTTTTCCAAGGCGCGAATCTCATCCAAATGCAAGCCGATTCGAAGTATCCCCGTGGGACTGCCTTGTATTCCAAAGGGGCTGATAACTTCGAGTGCCTCTTGGTCATTGAAACGCGCGATGCGGCTTTGGACGGAATCGGCACTGAAGAAATCGTCCGCTTCCATTGAGGCCATTTCTCCAACACCGGGTGTGGCGGCAATGATGCCGTCCTCATCCTGTAAAACGATATACTTCAACTCTCCTCTGCCACCGATGTCTGCAAACAGTTTGGCGATACCGATGCGTTTATTAAACGACAGCATCTCCGCCGCGTTGATATTGACGACAATAACACCGCCATGGTGTCGTTTTACCGCCACGGCATATCGTTTTCCCTTATAATGGCGCGCTTGTTTCAGGCCGATGTCGATTTCTTGCACCTTGCCATCGAGGATGGGCTGGAAAAAGGCACTCGGACGGTGTCTTTCCCTGGCGTTGTGTGTATCATGCTTGACATTGGACGCTACTTTATCGCCCTTGGAATTAAAAACGTTGATCCGGTATAGATTGTTTCGTGCGGCTATGTCTTTCAGCCGGGAGTGGGTTAGCGGCTGATGAATTTCAATTTCACGCAGCAAACGGGCATTGTTAAACAGCCGTTCGGCGATCTGTTCTTTTGATTCTGATTGGCTTGCAATGGAGTTGGCGATGCTTTGTTTGATCGTTTCCAGCAGTGCCAACCCCTCGTATTTGTGCATTTGCATCAATTCGAGGCGGCGCTGCCGAAATTCAAAATAAGCCGAGACGGCCATTAAGATGAATAAGATAAGCCCAATGAAAAGAGTATAACGGGGGTGAATAAATCGATTATTATAACGGCTCATTGGCTATCCTTTGCCTTGCTGTTGATGCCACTTTGGTAAATCACGGACGCCGGGCCAATAGGCGAGCCAAATGGTGCAATTTATTTTTTCGACGGTCCTTCTGCATTAAATAAATATTTCACATTCACGTTCTATTCCTCTTTCAAATTCCAGACGCGTTATCTGAACCGTAGGTTTCGTAGGTCGGGTTGAGGAACGAAAGCCAAGATCGGCTATCAGCGGCCCCATAATGAAGGCTGGGGTCACTCACTCTTTCGCAGGCCCTGAAAATGTATGGATAAATTGACGTTTAGGCATTTTCTGGATCGGATCACGGGTTGTAATTTGCGAGCCTAATTCATGTCATGACATGATCGCCACGGCGCGCACCGGCGAACCGTCCGCATCTTTGATTTTAAGGGGGAAGCAGGAGAACAGGAAAGATCGGTCTGGTAGGGCCGCCAGGCTGGTAAGATTCTCCACGATGACCATCCCGGCACCCAATAGGACGTGATGGACCGTCAAATCCTCAGAATCAATCGTATCCGCCGAAATGGTGTCCATACCTACGCCTTTCAATCCCACACCTGCCAGCCATCGGGCGGCATTCTCGCTGAGCACAGGATAACCGGAAAAATAGCGATCATCTCCCCAGTATCGGCTCCATCCGGTATTAAAAATGATAAAATCACTCGTATGGATGGCTTCCGTATAAGGAAGCAAGTCCCGGAGATCAATGACAGCCTTGCCGGCCCCGATGCAACTCAGAAGAAAGGCCTCTCCGCAGAAGGTATCCATCGTCAGTTGATCCAGGGTCTTCGCCCCGGTTACTATATGCGCCGGGGCGTCTATGTGGGTGCCGTTGTGAGAGTTGAAGGTGATTTTCTTTTCCAGATAGCCGTCTGTTTCGATGGTGGCCGTCTCTTCAAGTGCGGGTGGTTCCGCGCCCGGGAAAACGGGCATTCGGGATTCCAGAAAGTGGCTCAGATCAATGATTTTCATAAAGCAGTCAACTTTCCGAGTTTAATGGCAGGGGAATAATTCGGTAGCGATGGCAGGCCTTTGGTGCGTTTTTTAAACGCCTCCAGCCTATCCGTCGGTATTATTTTGAATACTTGATGGTCACCGCCGCCACCAGCCCCCACACCCAGTTCACCACCAGCACGTAGGCAGGAGTCCACATGCCCAGGCTCAACCCGCCAAGCCCCTTGTGCGCCTTGTAGGGAAAGATGAAAAACAGCATGGCCATGGTGGGCAATAGGCTCAGCAGGGTGCCCTTGAGCAGAAACCGCGATTTTAAAAACGGTAATACGAACAGCAGCCCCCAGAGACCTCCCCAGACGATGCGCGGATAAAGCCAGCCGGGGCTGAGGGAAGGAGCGATGGACACGCCGGCCCAGCGGGCGATGCCCAGTTCGCCGAACTGCCAGACCAGGAGGCTGTTGGCCAGGGCACCCAGGCAGCCGGCCGAGAAACAGAGCAGCATTTTTTTCATGGTCGACAGGGTCCTTTCGCACCAAGGGGGAATACGGCAACCGGTCCGGTTCCCGGGTCAGGGCTAAATTGCGGGATTGTCCCTTTAAAGTCAATCACCAAAAGGGCCACGGCATCCGGGCGGGCATCCTCTTCGGGGAATGCGACCCGCCCGGGCGCCGGCGCGGCCACCCGGCTTTCGACCCTGCGGGCGGACCGGTCGATTGGTTGTTGCCAGGCCGGGTCCAAACGGCTATGATAAAAACAAACCGGCCGATTCGATTGTGCCGGCGCTCGGAGGTCCCGAAAACCGGAGTTTGCAGCCATGGCCCAGTGGAACATGCCCGTTGAACCCGATGAACTGCTTTATGCCCTCAAAGTGGGCAATGCGGCGGCGCTGAACCAGATGCCGCTCAAGCATACGCCGGGGCAGGGCCTGGAGATCGTGGACGAAGAAACCGGCCAGGTCCAGACCGTGCATTTCGCCGACAATGCGGTCAACCGCTTCGGCGTGGCCATCGCCCGGGAATTCGACAACATGGGCTCCAAGTTTTTCTCGTTGATGACCCGCATCGGGGCCCTGATGCGGCTTCTCGAAGATGACCGGGCAAAGCCCTACGTCGAACTGGAAGGCGAGTTCACCAAAATCCGCAACGCCATGATCGAAACCATGGCGTCGTTTCCCATCTCCCCGGAAGGGTTTCTGGATGTGGATCAGTTTTTCAGCCATCTGGAGGGTGCCGGAAAAAAAAAGCCCCGTCCAGCAGTTGAAAAACGCCCGATCTGACTTCCGGCGAAACGGCGCGCCGACAGCCCGTCCACCGGGTCCGTCACCATTGTGCCCGGGGAGGTCCGGCACCGGGGCTATCCGTCGTCACCCGTTCTTACCACCAGTGCACCCGTGGGGCAGACGTCGAGGCAGGCCCTGCACGACAGGCAGTCCGCAGCAGCACCTGGATCCGCATCGAAATACCCCACCACCGTTTCGAAGCCCCGGCCGGCAAAACTCAGCTGGGACTTCCCGTGCCGATGGCGGCACACACGGACGCAGAGACCGCACAGCACGCAGCGGTTGGGGTGGTAGTCCAGCACCGGGTGGCGGGGGTCCACGTCCGGTTCCTTGAGCACCCGTTCGAAGGGCTTGCAGGTCAGGCCGACACCGAGAAATCTGGCGATATCCTGCAGCGCACAGGCCTTGTTGGCCGGGCAGTGCTTGCAATCCACCCGATGGACCGAAAGCAGGAGCTTCAGGGCCGTCTTCTGAAGGTTGCGGACCGCATCGGTGCCGGTGTGAACGGTCATGCCGTTTTCCACGGTCACCGTGCAGGCGGTCACGGGCTCCCGAAAACCGTCGATCTCGACGAAACACAGGCGGCACGCGGCCGGGGCGTCGGCGGGGGTATCCGCCTCCAGCCAGCACAGGTGGGGAATGGTAATGCCGGCCGCCAGGCAGGCCGACAGCACGCTGCTGCCCTCCGGGGCCTCGATGGTCCGGTCGTCCACGGTCAGGGTGATCATGTTTTCTTCTCCGGCGGCCGCTCGATGATCGGCGCCAGGTGGGCCGGCGAGATCTTCACCACCGCATCGTAGTCCGGCGGGCACGCCACCATGCACTCGCCGCACTTGACGCACAGCTCCTGGTCGATGCCTTTCTTGCGGGTGCTGGTGGTGAACACCGCATCCACCGGGCAGCAGCCCACACAGGCGTCGCAGCCCCGGGCGCATTTTTCCAGATCGATGTAAAAGGCCGTCAACATTCGGCAAGTGCGGCCCGGACAGCGGCCCTCCCTGATATGCGCCTCGTACTCGTCCCGGAAATAGGCCAGGGAGGTGAGCACCGGGTTGGGGGCGGTCTTGCCCAATCCGCACAGGGAGCCCTGTTTGACGGCCCGGCTCAACGTCTCCAGATGCTCGATGTCCCCCTCGCGGCCCTCCCCGCGGGTGAGCCGGCGCAGGATGTCCAGCAGGTGGCGGGTGCCGATGCGGCAGAAGGTGCATTTGCCGCAGGACTCTTTTTGAGTGAAATCAAGGAAATAGCGCGACACATCCACCATGCAGGCGTCTTCGTCCATCACCACCATGCCGCCGGAGCCCATCATGGCACCGGCCCGGTTCAGGGCGTCGAAATCCACCGGCGTGTCGAGGAAATCGGCGGACAGGCAGCCGCCCGAGGGACCGCCGATCTGCACGGCCTTGAACTGCTTTTTATCGGGAATGCCGCCGCAGATGTCGAAAATCAGTTCCCGCAGGGTGACCCCCATGGGGATCTCCACCAATCCCGGATGGGTCACGTTGCCCACCACGGAAAAAACCGCCGTGCCCGGGCTCTCCGGCGTGCCGATGCCCCGGAACCAGTCGGCGCCCTTTTCCACAATGGGGGGGACCGTGGCCAGGGTCTTGACGTTGTTGATCACCGTGGGGCGGCTGTTCAGCCCCCGCTCCACCGGGTAGGGCGGCCGGTGCCGGGGCATGCCGCGGTAGCCCTCCACGGACCGGATCAGGGCCGTCTCTTCCCCGCAGACGAATGCCCCGGACCCCTGGAACAGGTCGATGTCGAAATCCAGGCCGCTGCCCAGGATGTTCGTGCCCAGCAAGCCATGCTCACGGGCCTGTTCGACGGCAGCGGTGAGAATCCGCACCGCCAGGGGGTATTCGGCCCGCACGTAAAACAGGCCCCGGGAGGCGCCCACGGCCCTGGCGGCGATGATCATGCCTTCGATGACCTGGTGGGGGTTGCTCTCCAGCAGGGTACGGTCCATGTAGGCGCCGGGATCGCCCTCATCGGCGTTGCAGACGATCAGTTTGTCGCTGCCCGGTGCGGACCGCGCCGCCCGCCATTTCACCGCCGTGGGGAAGCCGGCCCCGCCCCGTCCCCGCAGGCCAGCCGCCTCGATTTCCGCGATCAATGCGTCCGGTGTCCGGCTCAAGGCGGCGGCCAGGGCGCCATACCCCCCGTCGGCCAGATACTCGTGGATCCGTTCCGGGTCGATTCGTCCGCAGCGCTCCATGATCAGCCGCCGCTCCCGGTTGAAACGGGCGAACTCCATCACCGAGGGAATCATCTCGTTTTCCACGGTGGCCCCCATGACATGCTCGAAGCGGGGGTCGCCCTCTTCCAGGAACAGTTTGACCAGCATCTTGGCCTTGCCCGGGGTGACCTCCGGGTAAAGAATGGGCGGAAACCCCGAATCCGGGTGGTCGATCACCACCACCGGCTCGGCATAGCAGTGGCCGACGCATCCCACCGTGTGCACGAGGGCCTCGATGCCCCGGTCGGCCAGGGCCGTCTCGAAGGCCGCCTGGGTCTCCAGGGCACCGGAGGCAATTCCGCAGGTGGCCATGCCGATATGAATCTTGGGCAGCGGACTGTCATCGAACTGCGCCTTTCGCGCCCGGGCCGCGTCGGCAATGGCCCGGTAGGCCGCGTCAATCCGGATTCCGGCATCTGCGGTCATGTTTTGGCCGCCTCCCTCTCGGCTTTCTCCCGTTCGAGACGCACCCGCAGCACCAGGCCCTCCACCTTGCTGGGGGCCATGTGCCCATGCAGGGTATCTCCCACCAGGGCCACCGGCGCCAGGGCGCAGCAGCCCACACAGGCCACGCGTTCGATGCTGAATTCACGGTCGTCGGTGGTCTCCCCTTCCCGGATCTCCAGCTTGCGCTCGAAATTCTCCAGAATAATCTCGCCGCCGCGCACATGGCAGGCGGTTCCCATGCAGACCTTGACCGGATTTTTTCCCGGCGGATTAAACCTGAACTGATTGTAAAAGGAGGCCACCCCGTATACTTCGGAGCGGTTGATGGACAGGTGGTCGGCCACCAGCGACAGGGCCTCGTCAGGCAGATAGCCCAATGCGTTCTGGGCCATCTGGAGCAGGGGAATAAGCTGGCCCCGACCTGTTGGCGCATCGTCGATCTTCGCGTGGAGGGCCTTCAGGTGCGCCTGATCTTCAGCGGTAAGTGAATGGGTCATATTCAGATTTTGTCCATGGCGCCATAAGCCGCCTGGATGCGGTCCCGCAGCAGGAAAGAGAGGCGTTCGAGCATGAAAAAGCCGAAGGCGGTGTCCTCCTCCATGCATTTTCGCAGTTCGCCTCCCTTGAGTCGAATCACGGTGGAATCCTTCTGGCAATTGGCCGACGACAGGAGAACATGGGGTTCGCCCAGCAGGGTGGACCAGCATCCCAGGGTCCGGCCTTTTCCCAGGGCGTCGATGACCACCGACCCCTTGTGGCTGCCGATGTCCATGGCCCGCTCCAGGAAAACGTATCCGTCGACGATGATGAACAGGTCCTCGCCAAAATCGCCCTGCCGGAAAATATAGGTCCCCGCCTCATAATGATCGATGCTGCAGAAGCCGGAAATGGTTTCCAGATGCACCGGGGAAATATTTTTGAGGAAACGGCACGATTGCAGGGTCGCCTGCATTTCAGGTTTTTCCATGATTTCCTCTCGGGTCTGTTTCGGACATGCGGTGGTAGGCCTGGACCAGTCGTCCGCCCAGGGCCCGGGACAGGTGCTTGAAAAACAGGTAGCCGCTTTCCATATCATGGTCCAGCAGCTTGAGCAGCCGGTCCCGGTCCAGTTTCAGGACCACGACGGGTGTCGCGCAGATGGCGTTGCCGCCATAGGTATTGCTGTCGATGAGGCATCCCCAGCCGAATGCTTCTCCCACCCGGTTTCCCGTGTAAACCCGGCCGCCCGTTTCCTCCATGGCGATCTGGACTTCACCCTGGGCAAGAATGAACAGGTGCCGGGCCGCATCATCGCTGCGAAACAGCACATCTCCCGGTTCATAGGCCTCGCGGCAAGCGATTCCCATAACCCGGTTGACCACGTTCTGGTTCAATCCCCAGAACAGATCCGTCTGTCGGATGTACATGGCGGCCTCATTTCGGCGGTGTATGGATGGAACGGCCAAGGTCGGCAGAAGATAAGCTTTCTGGTAATTTATAATATGCGAAAAAACCGGCTGTCAAATCAAACCTGAAAAGCGAATTCTGGAATCAGGGAATTGGGGATCCGGAACAAGGGATTGGCTGGCGGTGTCATCTCCAGCCGGAAAGGGTCGCGTGTGGTCCGGATCAAGGCCGCAGGATTTTTTAGAGCGGAGGCGTGGCAGCGCTGCATCGAGGATTTAAAAAATAGTGGAATACAGGACTGGCCCGCAGGATGCGGTTTCCGGCCGGACATGAACCGTTTTTCCATCCGAACGCATGTAAACGGCACCGTGGGTGCCGGTGCACAGGACACGGCAGCCCGCGTCCCGATAGCGGTCCATCACCTCGGCATGGGGAAATCCGAAGCGGTTGCCGGCGCCGGCGCTGATCACCACCACGTCAGGCCCCACGGCGGCAACCAGTTCCGCAGAACTGGATGTGCGCGAGCCATGGTGGGGGGCGAAAAGGACCGTACTGGCAAGGTCGCCCGCCGCCCGCTCGACGAGCTGGCGCTCCGCGGGGGCCTCGATGTCCCCGGTGAGCAGGAAGGCGGTCTCGCCCAGGGTCGCCTTGAGGACCAGCGAGCCGTTGTTGCGGTCCTCCTGAGTCATGCCATCCGCCGGGTGGAGAAATTCCGTCCCCGGATGGAGTACTGCAAAGGTCACCGGACCGACCACGGTATCCCCGGTATCGGCATGCACCCGCCGCACGACGATGCCCTTGTCCCGGCAGGCCGCCATCAGCATCCCGTAGCCCTGGGTCGTATTGGCATCGCCGTTGGTCCACAGTTCCCGGACGTTGAAATGGTCGGCGATATAGATCAGACCGTTGAGGTGATCGGCATTGGGATGGGAAAGGACCAGAATGTCGACAGTGGCGATTTTCCGGCGCCACAGCAACGGCGCCACCACCCGCCGGCCCATATCGAAGAGGCGGTTGTCTGAAAAACCGCCGCCGTCATAGAGCACCACACCGCCCCCCGGAAGTTCCAGGAGGGTGCAGCCCCCCTGTCCCACATCGACGGCCGTGACCCTGAGATCCCGGTGCCAGAAGCGTTGATACGACCAGTAGAGCCCGTCGCCCAGAGCCATGACCAGCGCTGCCGCCAGCACCCACCGGGCCACGGTCGTTTTGCGCAGGTTCAGCAGACACCACCCGGCCAGGTAATACAGGAGGATCTCCACCAGGGAGGGGGTCACCACCTTGACGGCGGCAAGGGAGAGGCCCGAAAAAAAATCCAGCCCCATGGACGCCAGGCGGAGAATCTGGACGCTCAGCCGGAACCCCAGGGCGGCGGCGGGCTCGCAAAAAATGGCGGCGAATGCGGATACCAGCCCTATCGGCACGGCCACAAAGCCCACCAGGGGGACGAGCATCAGGTTGGCCGCAATGCCCACCAGCGAGGTCCGGTTGAAATGGAACAGCACCAGCGGCGTGGTGCCGGCGATGGCCAGGGCGGATACCAGCAAAAAGCCCGTCAGTCGATTTCTCATCCGATGGATGAAGCGATCCGCTTTGTCCCCCCCGAGGTCGATTTTCTCCAGTCCGTAGACAATGGCCAGAACGGCGGCGAAGGAAAGCTGAAAGGAGATGGAGAACAGGGCCGGCGGGAAGAAAACCAGGATGGCCAGGGCTGCCACGGCAAGGGTGTTGATGGTATCGTGCGACCGCCCCATGATCATTGCAAGGAGAAAAACGGCCACCATGATTTCGGCCCGCTGGGTGGACGGCGACATGCCGGCCAGCATCCCGTATGCCAGCACGGGCACCAGCGTGGCGGCGGCCGCCCACGGCCGGCCCCAGCCCCGCCACAGCAGGGGTGGGAAAAAAGAAAAAAGCCAGCGCCAGCCACCGAAGGCCAGGGTGGCTACGATGCCCACGTGCAGCCCGGAGATGGCCAGCAGGTGACCCACACCGGCCCGGTTGAAGCGTTCCCGCAGCCCTTCGTCGATTCCGGACCGGTCACCGAAGACAAGGGCCTTGAGCACGGCCTTCTCGTCTGCATGGGAGTCGCCGGCGGCCGAATCGATCATTTGCCCGAGGCGCCCGCGGGCGGCATGGACCAGCCGGTCAGCCGGTGCCCGCGCGTCGCTTCCGTTGCGCCGGAGTTTTTCCAGCGGCACCCAGGCGCTGCCGTGAATGCCCCGGTAGGCCATGTGCCGCCGATAATCGAAGCCGCCCGGGTTCCGGAAATTGCGGAAGGATCGGATCCTGGCCGGGAAGATCAGCCGGTCACCCGGCGCCAGGGCCGCCTCCCCCGTGACCGTCAGCCGGATCCGCCCCCGGACCGCATGGGAACGATCGTCACGGGCGAGAGTGGTAACGTCCAGGACGGCCCGGGTCCGGCCGAAACGGACGACGGGCGAATCGGCCACGACGCCGTGGACGCGCCAGTATCCGGTATCGAGGTAGCCGGCAAGGTGATCGGGGCCGGACCGGGGGGACGCCCATGGCACCATGGCCAGGTATCCGGCAGCCAGGGCGGCCAGCAGCGGGGACCACCGCGCCGGCTGTGCCCGCCTCAGGCGGACGGTCAGCCAGGCGGCGGCCGCCAGAACGGTCGCCAGGACCGGCAGGGCGATGCCGGGCAGGTACCGGCCCAGGACGATGCCGGCCATCAGCGACAGGGTCAGGGGGACGGCCGGTCGGTAATAAACTGAAGCGGGAATGGCTGCGAGTGGAATCACCAGCGCATCAGACTCCCGACAGGGTGACCTCGACGGTTCGCCGGCGGGACCGGTTGTCGTGGTTGACGGCCACCACCTGCTGCCAGGTCCCCAGCCGCAGCCGGCCGCGGCGGATGGGCAGGGCAACGGACGGCCCCATCAGGGCGGCCTGAACGTGGCTGTGGCCGTTGCCGTCGTGCCAGGCCAGTTCGTGGGCGTAGGCCAGGTCCGGCGGCGCCAGCCGGCTGATGGCATCTTTGAGGTCCTGGACCACGCCGGGTTCGAACTCGATGGTGGTCAGCGATCCGGTGGAGCCGACCATACTGGCGCAGGCCTGGCCATTTTCAATGCCCGACCGGCCGATGATGCGGTTGATGTCATCGGTGATGTCCCGGATGTCCGGACCGACCTGCAGGTCGATGTCCAAGGTCGCGAAATGAAATACGGCGGATTGCATAAGACACCTCGATTGGATTTTTTCATCCCCTGTCGAAACCGTCTTGCGGATGACGACAATCAGCGGTCTGCAGGCAGGTCAGGTCGGAATCAGACGGATCACGCATATCGGTACGGGAGCCCAGCTGGTTGCGGCGGCGGCTTGCCCGGACTGACCGGACGCAGTTATTTTTCAATCACCCGCCGCAGGTCAGCTGTTCTTCTACCACAATCGGCCTGAATTTAGAACCCATCGAAAAAACGGCGTTACAAACTGTTACCCGACTGTAACACGTTTCCAATAAAGCCCTTGATATACCTGGCGATAACCGGGTTGGAGACCATTTTTAACGGCCCAGGCCCGACCCGGGCCAGATGTGATTATCGAAAGTCGAGGAGGCGGAAAAATGAGCGGCATTGAAACCGTATTGGTAAATTCACTGTCTTATCAACCCGCGTCGAGTGTGCTGGACGAAAAAAGTGCACAGGATATTTTTTCGGTCCTTGCCAACGGGCAAAACGGCCTCGACAGCCTTTCCAACCAGTTCCTGGAAAACGGCATCGACCAGTATCAGAACGAGAATTATGCCGAGGCGGCGGTCGCCTTTGAAGCGGCGATCGGTATCGCCCCGAATTCGGAACTCGGGACCCAGACCGCGCAGTACCTGGTGCAGACCTACCTGCAGCTGGAAAAGACGGACAAGGCCATTGAAACCTACCAGAATGCCATCCTGAGAAATCCCGATGACGACGAACTCCGAACCGCGCTGGGACAGCTCTATTATTCGGAGGAACGGTATGAAGAATCGGCCGCAGCCTATGGCGCGGCGGTAAACATCAATCCCAGTGTTGAAAACCGGTACGCCTATGGTGAGGCGTTGGTGAAAATCGACAACTTCAGTGAAGCCGGGAACCAGTTCAATGAGGTAAAGCGTTTGGCGCCGGACAGTTATGCCGGTGATTACGGCCTTGGCAAGATGTATGCCCGGGACGGCCAATTCGAGAAAGCCATCGAGCACTTTACGATGGCCGTGGAGACCGACCCGACCTTTTTAGATGCCTATGCGGAGATCGGATACGCCTATGCAGATATGGACGAAATCGAATTGGCCAGGGTGGTGCAGGAGGAACTGGAGGAGGTCGATGAAAGCCTGGCCTCGACGCTGGAATCCTACATCGACGAAGTCGAGGCGCCGCGGATTGCCTTTGCCTACGCAACCGACGCCTTCCCCTACAAAGCGTCTTCCGGGTATCCCGTGGCGGCCATCGATACGTACCTGGAAAACGCCGGCGCCGAACTGGGCATGACCATGGCGTTCCAGTTTTCCAAGGAAATGGACGCGTCATCGGTTGAAAACCGGTTCAACTGGAAGATTTCAAGGGCCTCCAGCAGCAACCTTGCCGAGACATACAATTTCGGCGACCGGATCCCGTCCACCGAAATAACGCTCGATACCTACCCGGACTATGTGCTGTATGACGCCGACGCACAGACCGCGACGGTGGGATTCACCATTCGCCAGAACGAAACGGCCGACGGCACCATCGACCCCTCTCATATCAGCTTCCAGTTTGACGGAGAGGACGCCTGCGGTGTAGCCATGGACGAGGATGGCGACACGTACACCGGCTTTTCCGGGTCGGCCTGAAAACGGAGGTCCGAAAACCCGGAAACCCAGACGCAGAACCCGGAGCCCGGAACTTCAGCCCCCTGCTCACTTCAATCCGATCTTCCAGTTCCACAGCCCCGGCCGCTTCTTGAGGGTCACCGCCTTTGGTACCGTCTCGTCCAGGTGGGCGAACATCTGCACCCCGGCCTGCTGGAGAAGGGTCCGTTTTTCGGTGATGTCCAGCCGCCAGTTGGGGAAAATCCAGTAGTCCGGGCCAAACCGGTCCGCCCAGGCCTGCTCGCCCCGGGGGCTTTCGAAGGGCGCGCGCAGCCGCACGTCTTCGGCCAGGGTCCGGGAGATGCACAGGGGCCAGTGGCCGGAGAGCACGATCCCCAGGGGCAGCGGGCTCTGGCGGCACAGGCTGAGAAGGTCCGGTTCTCCCAGTTCGGGGCTGACGAAGGCACCGGCAAAACCCAGGGTCTTGAACGTCTCCAGGCAAAGGGCATTGGCGGCATTGCAGAACGGCCCGGCCCACAGGTTCAGTCCCTCGGGGCGATGGAACAGGGCCATCTGCCAGGGCATGTTGAGCACAAACTGGCGGGCGCCGCTTTCAAGGCACTGCCGCAGCAGGCCGGCCACCCGGGCTTCATCGTCCGGCCAGACCACCGGCGGCAGCCAGATCCACAGGCTGGTGGCCGCCGACCGGCCGACATTCGCCGCCGCCGTTTCAGAGAGCCACATGCCCGCCGGGTGTCGACCCGAACCCCGGGACGGCATCCGGCTCACGCGGACCTCCACGGGGCGCCGGGATTTGACGTCTGACCGCCGGGGCAGTTCGGCCGTGAAACGCGAGGGGACGATCGGCTCCTGGGGCGCGGCATGAGCCTCCACGTCGGCCATCATCTTTTCCAGGGCCTTTTCCCGGCGGTCGGTAAGGAATACCGGCGCACCGGGCGCGGGTGTTTTTCTGCCGCCCAGATTCAGCGGGTAGCGCCCCTTTTTGGGCACATGGCGGGTCACCCGGCAGATGGCGTGCCCGGCCTCGTCCTCGTAGCCGACCCGCAGGACATCTCCGGGCAGCAGGGGCTGGCGGACCACCACCCAGGGATTTTTGGCCGGTCCCTGTACCTTTCCCATGAACAGGCCCGAGGCGGTCTGCCGCCGGGTGTCGATGGGCTGTTGGGGCCGCTGGGGCAAAAACCGGTAGTGGGTGGCCTCCCGCCCCAGGCTCTGGCCCAGCAGGCCCAGGGCGTCGCGTTTCATCCGGGCATCGCTGCCCCGGTCCCTGAGCATCTGGTAGGCGGTCACGGTGTAGTAGACATAGTGGGGCCCCTTTTTGCGGCCCTCGATCTTCCAGGCCAGTACTTTTTTGACCTGGCCCAGGATCTTGACCAGCACGTCCACGGAGAAATCCTGGCAGGAAAAGGCCCGCGCGGCCCTGCCCCCCTGGCGGTAGTGGCGGCGGCAGGGCTGTACGCAGCGCCCGCGCAGACCGCTCCGTCCCCCCATGTAGCTGCTCCAGTAGCAGCGCCCGGAGACCCCGTAGCACAGCGCCCCGTGGATGAATGCCTCCAGTCCCATGGCCTTGGGGCAGGCATCGGCCATGGCCCTGATCTCATCGATGGACAGTTCCCGGGGAACCACGACCCGATCGGCGGCCAGTTTCCGGGCGATATACCCCAGGGCCCGGGGGAAACTGACATTGGCCAGGGTGGAGAGGTGGATTTCTCCGCCGAATCCCGCCTGGCGGGCCAGGGCGACGACACCCAGGTCCTGGACGATCAGGGCGTCCGGGTGAACGTGGCGCTGCAGGTCGTCGATCAACCGGCCGGTCCGATCCAGTTCGTCGGGTTTGAGCAGGACGTTGAGGGTGACGTAGACCTTCACCCCCCGATCATGGGCCAGGCCCACCAGCTGGGCCAGCTCCTCAAGTGAGAAATTCTTGGCCTCCATGCGCGCGGACATGGATTTAAGGCCGCAGTAGATGGCGTCGGCGCCGGCCGCCAGTGCCGCCAGGAACGAGGCGCGGTTTCCCGCCGGGGCCAGAATGGCCGGCTGATGAGGGTCAGGTGTATTCATTAATGATATGCTCGCAAAAAATCTCGGTTTATACGGTTTCGGTTTTTTTCAGGAGTCGTTTCATCGCCGCCAGCGTGTCCATGGTCAGGCTCAGAATGGCCGGTATGAGAAAGATGGTGAACACGGTGGAAATCAGCAGGCCGCCCACCACCACGCCGCCCAGTCCCCGGTAGAACTCGGAGCCGGCGCCGGGGAAGAGCACCAGGGGCAGCATGCCGAACACCGTGGTGATGCTGCTCATGTATATGGGCCGGATGCGCGAACGCACCGATTCCACGATGGCCTGCCGCGGCACCATGGCGTGCTCCCGGATGTTGTTGAGGCTCTGGTGGACGATCAGGATGGCGTTGTTGACCACGATGCCCACCAGGATGACAAATCCCAGCATGGTGAGAATATCCAGGGGCTGGGGCGCGATGAAACGGTTGACCAGGGAGATCCCTAAAAATCCGCCCGCCGCCGCCAGGGGAACGCTGAAGAGGATGATCAGGGGATACAGGAAGTTCTCGAACAGGGCGCTCATGAGCAGGTAGCAGATGGCCACGGCCAGGATCAGGTTCCAGATCAGGGCGTCGCGGGTGCGGGTGAGCTGATCCGCCGTGCCGCCCAGGTCGATGCGGTAAAAACTGCCCAGGTTCTCCCGGGCCTTGATGGGGGTGAGGACCTGCCGGTCAACGGTTTCCATGGCCGCCTCGAGGGAGATGTCGGCCGGGGGGTTCACCTGGATGGTGATGGCCCGCTGGGTATCGATGTGGTTGATCTGGGTGGGTCCCTCGGTCAGCCGGACATCGGCCACCGACCCCAGCAGCACCTTGCCGCCCAGCGGCGAGGCCACGGGAAAGGCTTCCACGTCCTGGATGCGCTTCAACCGCTCCTCGCGGCTCTTGACCACCAGATCGATCTCGTCGCCGTAGAGGCGATAGGTGCCGGCCTTGGCGCCGCCCACCAGGGCGTCAAGGGTGACGCCCAGGTCGGTGGAGCTGATGCCCAGCCGGGTGAGCCGGTCCCGGTTGGGGGTGATCCGCAGCTCCGGGTTTCCCAGGTCCAGGCCCGGGATGGGGCGGATCTGGGCACCGGGAATGGCGCCCGCCGTCATGCCGAAGGCCTGCCGGCCCATATCGATCAGGCGCGTCAGGTCCGGCCCCTTGATGTCCACGTCGATGGACCGCCCGCTGCCCAGCCCCCGGGTGAACAGGCCGGCCTGGTAGACGATGGGAATCATGCCGGGGACTTTGCCCAGGGAGCGGTACACGTGGGGGATCAGTTCGGCCGTGCGCGCAGCGTCCCGGGACACCACCCCCATGAAAATCTGCTGGCGAAAGGCCACGTAGAAGAAGTTCTTCACCGTGGGCAGCCCCAGCCGCTCGGCCGCTTCGCTGACACCGTCCAGGTCGACCAGGGGCAGAATGTCCGCTTCCACACTCCGGGCGATGGCGTCGAATTCACCGGTATTGTATCCCGGCGGGGGGATGAGGATGCCGAAGAGCAGTTCCCGGTTGCCCGTGGGCAGGTATTCGGTTTTGGGGATCAGGTTGACGATCATCACCACGGCCAGGGCGACCAGGAAAACGGCGACGACCACGCGCGTCCACACCCGGGCGCACATCCAGTCCACGAAGCCGGCCAGGGCCGACACAATCCCGCCGGCCGCCCGGGTGGCCGAGAACAGACGGCTGCGCCTTTTTTGGGTTTTCTTCTCCACCCGGCCCAGGATCAGGGCGCACAGGGTGGGAATGCCGGTGATGGAGATCAGCAGGCTCAGGGCCACGGCACTGGAAATGGCGATGGCGATGTCGCGGAAGAGCTGGCCGGCCTCCTCCTCCACGAAGACGATGGGCAGAAACACCGCCACCGTGGTCAGGGTGCTGGCCAGCACCGCCCCCCACACCTCGGTGGTGCCGTCGTAGGCCGCCCGGATGCGGTCCTTGCCCATCTCCCGGTGGCGGAAGATATTCTCGAAGACCACGATGGAGTTGTCCACCACCATGCCCACGGCAAAACTGAGGCCCGCCAGGCTGACCACGTTGATGTTGCGGCCGGCCAGGGTCATGAAGAGGAAGGTGCCCACCACGCTGACGGGAATGGCGGCGGAAACCACGATCGTACCGGCGATGTTGCGCAGAAAAAGCATCAGCACGGTGACGGCAAGCAGGGCCCCCACCATCAGGTTTTTCTTCACCAGGTTGATGGCGTCGTAGATGTAGGTGGTCTCGTCGTAGACCTGCTCGATGAAAAGATGCCGGTCCTTGAGGACGCCGGCGTTGAGTTCGGCCAGGGCGGTTTTGAGGCGGTCCATGACCAGCAGCACATTGGTGCCCGGCTCCCGGACGGCGCTCATGACGATGGTGGGCACGCCGTCATGGCGTACCACCACGGCGGGCGTCTCGTGGCCCAGGCGCGTCGCGGCCACATCCTTGACGGCCACGGGAATGCCCGCCACCCGCCGGATGATCACGTTGGCCACGTCTTCGGGGCTCTGGTACTCGCCCACGGTGCGGACGATATAGCGGCGCTTGCCCTCGTCGAAATCGCCGGCGCTGATGGTTTTGTTCTCCACGCCCAGCGCGTGAATCAGGTCCGGCACGGTGATGCCCCGGGCAGCCATGGCCTCCACGTCCACCACCACCTGCAGCTCGCGCTGTTTGCCGCCGTGGATATCGATGGAAGAGATGCCGGGAAGCCGCTCCAGCCAGGGCTGGACCTCCTCGTCGAGGAAGTCGTATTCCTCTTCCAGGTTGCCCCGGTATCCGTCTTCAGCCATGAGCACCAGCCAGGCGATGGCCTTTTCGAAACGCCCCCCGGCCTTTATGATAGGCCGGTCCACATTGTCCGGATAGCTTTTGACCTGCTCCATCTTGTTGGAGACGCGCAGCAGGGCCTCGTCGATGTTCGTGCCGATTTCAAACTCCAGGCTGATGTAGCTCAGTCCGTCCTGGCTTTCGCTCTTGATCTCGGTCAGCCCGTTCAGACTTTTGAGCTCTTTTTCCTGGACGTCGGTGATCTCCCGTTCCACCTCCTCCGGGCTGGCGCCCGTCCAGGTGGTCTGGATGGAGACTTCCGGCAGGTCCACGTTGGGCGTCAGCTGGATGGGAATGCGCAGCAATGCCAGGAAGCCGAAGAGCAGCAGCAGAATCGCCCCGACGGTCACCGTTACCGGCTTTTTTATGGATAAATCGACAAGCTTCATGTTCAGGTATCCGATGTCGGAGAACTGAGGTCGGAGGTCCGAAAACCGATCGCGGCGGAAGCCGCGCCCTCAATTCCTCAATCCCGTCCTCCGTCTTCTGACCTCCGCCCTCCGTCCTCTGCAGCAGCCACATCCTGTCCCGGGCGCAGTCGCTCATTGCCCCGGACCACCACCATGTCCCCAGCCTCGAGGTCGCCGCTCACGGCGGCCAGCCCGTCATGGTACCCCTCCACGGCCACGGCCACGGCAAAGGCCTTGGCATCGGCCACCCGGTAGACCAGGGAGCGGTCCCCGGCCGTCACCACCGCGTCCTTGGGAACCATCAGGGCACTGAACCGCTCGGAAAGATCGAAGGTGGCCACGGCCTCCATGCCGGCCTTTATGGAAAACCCGGGGTTGTCGAAAAGCACCCGCACCGGGAACGTCCGGGTCATGGCGTCCCCCTTGGGCAGGATGACATCGATGGTGCCCTCCCGGACATCGCCGGCCAGGCTGGTGATGGCCACCCGCACCCGTGCATCGGGAGCCATTTGGACCGCATAGCGCTCGGGCACGTCCACGGATACGCGGACGCGGGAGATGTCCACCAGGGTCACCACCGGCCCGCCCGGCTGGATCCACTGGCCCACCTGAGTGTGCTCGGCGGCCACGAACCCGTCGAAGGGGGCGACGACCGTCTTCTGTTCGATGCGATAGGCCAGTGTATCGATCTGGGATTCGGCCACCAGCAGGGCCTGGGCCAGGGCGCGGTGGGCGTACAGGGCGTCATCGTAGGTTCGCTGGGGAAGGCTTTTGTTCTCCCGCAGGCGCCCCACCCGGTCCAGCTCTTTCCGCGCGTTTTCAAGGTTGGCCTTGATCCGCTCCCGTTCGGCCGCCCGCCCCTTGAGTTCCAGTTCGAGTTGATGCGCCTTGAGGCGCACCAGCAGGTCGCCTCTGCTGACCTGCCGCCCCTCCTTGGCCGGAAACGATGCAACCACCCCGCCCACCTCGGCGGCGACCACGCTGGTTGCAAGGGCCTCCACGCTGCCCACCAGGGTCACCTGCCGGGCCACCTGCCGGTTCACCACCGGCACCACGGTCACCGGTGCGGGGGGCCGTTGGGGCGCCCCTCCTGATTTTTCCTGGCACGGTCCGGCCACCGGGAGCATCATGGTGACGGCCAGGAGAAGGATTAGCAAACGCCTGAAAGGTATCGGGGCCATATCCGTTTTCTCCGGGAAATAGGGAATGTCGCTTCAATCGGTGGCCTGCGGCGGCTGGAGCGGGAATCCGTCAAAATATTCGGTAAGATATATCTTTTATGCCGAATCCGGTCAAGGCGATAGAACTGAAAACGGATTCAGGGGCGAAAATTGAAACCCCGGGGGGTGACGCGTTTTCTTCCGAAACGTCAACGGAGGCCCATGGAACATAATTTCTTGATAACACTGCCCCTTGCTGAAACGGCAACCTGTCTTATATTAACGGATTGCGGAATAAACGAGGGCCTATTTGCTGATGGCAACGAAAGGACAGCGATATGAAACTGGCAGTCAGCGGTAAAGGCGGCGTGGGCAAAACCACATTCTCTTCTCTTTTGGCACGGACGCTCAGTGACCGGGGCAACAAGGTCCTGGCCATCGATGCGGACCCGGACGCCAACCTGGCGGCGGCCCTGGGCATTGCCGACGCCGACAAGGTGACCCCCATTGCCGATATGAAAGAGCTGATTTTCGAGCGCACCGGCGCCCAGCCCGGCACCATCGGCGGTTTTTTCAAGCTCAACCCCAAGGTGGACGACATCCCCGAGACCCTTTCCGTCCGCCTGGACAACATCAAGCTCATGCGCCTGGGAAGCGTCAAAAAAGGCGGTTCCGGCTGCCTGTGTCCGGAATCCACCCTGCTCAAGGCCCTGGTGACCCATGTGGTACTGGGACGCAACGAAGTGGTCATCATGGACATGGAGGCGGGCATCGAGCATCTGGGGCGGGCCACGGCCCAGGCGGTGGACAAGCTGATCGTGGTGGTGGAGCCGGGCCGCCGCAGCATCGACACGGCCGAACACATCAGACGCCTGGCCTCTGAAATCCACCTGAAACAGATCGCCATCGTGGGCAACAAGATCCGCAGTCCCAAGGACGAGGATTTTTTGAGAAAACACCTCTCCGACTTTGAATTCCTGGGATTCATGCCCTACGACGACACGCTCATCGAAGCCGATCTTTCCGGCGCCGCCCCCTATGATACCCCATCCACGGCCAAGCAGGTCGTGGCCGGCATCATAGACAAGCTGTAGCGCCGCCACGATGAAAAAACCCACCAACGGCTCGCCGCCCGGGCGCCGCAGATATCCGTCAAGACGAAAGCCCCAGGGAAAACGGCAGCATGGCCGGATGCACATGTCTCCCGGCGCCGACCCGCAGCTCAAAGCCGTCTTCACCGGCATCGGCGTTCCCAGGAACCGGCCCTTCACCCCGGACCGGTTCCAGACCGAGGCGGTGGCGGTCATGGCCGAATCGGACTGCCTGGTGACTGCCCCCACCGGTGCCGGCAAAACCTGGATCGCCGTCGAGACCATCCGGCGCACCTTCGAACGGGGCGGGCGGTCATGGTACGCCTCGCCGCTCAAGGCCCTCACCAACTCGAAACTGATCGAGTTCTCGGAGATCTTCGGCCCCGACAACGTGGGCATTCTCACCGGCGACCGCAAGGAAAGCCCCGACGCCCCCATCATCGTGGGCACCACCGAGATCCTCAGAAATCAGCTCTACGACGCCATGCACCAGGGCATCTCGCTGAACACCGACCTGGTGGTGCTGGACGAGGCCCACTTCCTGGGAGACGAAGAACGCGGCGTGGTCTGGGAGGAAACCATGATCTACCTGCCCCCGCGCATCCCGCTGCTCATGCTCTCGGCGACGGTGGGCAATGCGGGCGCCATCGCCGACTGGCTGACGACCATTCGCGGACGGCCCTGCCGGGTGGTGGCCGAGACCCAGCGACCCGTGCCGCTCTACCCCATGGTGCTGCATCCGTCGGGCACCCTGCTGCCCCTGAAGGCCAAAGGGGGGCGCGGGGCCAGAACGCTTCACAAGCGCGTGGCCGGCCTGGTTGCCGGCAAACGCAAACCGGAGCCGCACCGCCGCCGGGGCCTGCCCCCGTTCGGCGACATCCTGCGGGTGCTCAAGGCCTTCGACCTGCTGCCAGCAATCTTCTTTTTGAAATCCCGCAGCGACTGCGATGCCGCCCTGAGCCTGTGCCATGGGGCCGTCAACCTGAGCGACGCGAAGAAGGCCCGCATTTTCGAACGGGTCAAAACCCTCACCGGCAGTTCGCCCCACCTGGTCCGGCACCGCCAGCGCATCCATCTTGAGCAGGCCGGCGTGGGCGCCCACCACAGCGGCCATCTTCCCGGCTGGAAGCTGGTGGTCGAAAGCCTGATGAGCGAAGGCCTGCTGACCGCCGTTTTCGCCACATCCACCGTGGCCGCCGGCGTCAATTTTCCGGCCCGGACCATGGTATTTTTCAATTCGGACCGCTTCAACGGCACCGAGTTCATCCCCCTGGACGCCACCCAGCTTCACCAGATGACCGGCCGCGCCGGCCGCCGGGGCATGGACAAGATCGGCTTTGCCCTGGCCGTGCCCGGCCGTTACATGGACCTTCAGCTGGTGGCCCGCCTGCTCTCATCCCGGCCGGGAAAGGTCATCAGCCGCATCCGCATCAACTTCTCCCTGGTCCTCAACCTGCTGCTCTCCCACACCCCGGCCCAGGTGGAGGAACTGCTCAAGCGATCCTTCGCCACCTGGCTGCTGGTCTCCAAAGCAGCGGACAGCCGCCGGAAAAGCCGCATGGCCGGCATCCACGAGGTCCTGTGGGAGGATTTCGTGCGCCACCTGGATTTTCTCAAGGAAACGGGCTTTGTGGGGGATGACGACCGCCTTACCGCCGACGGCCTCTGGGCCTCCCAATTGCGGGTGGACCAGCCCCTGCTGGTGGCCGAATGCCTGCGCCAGGGCCTGCTTCCCGACGGGGATGCGGCCCGGATGGCAGGCGTGTTCGCCTGCCTGGTCAACGAAAGGGAGACCGATGACCGCATGGAGGGCCGCCTGGTGCCCAACCGGCTGAAGAAAACGGTGGTCCGTATCCAGAAAAAGCTGAGCGGATTCGCCCGCCACATGAAATCCCGGGGATTCGACGTGCGCCAGTTCTACCTGCGGCCCGCCGCCATGACCCACGCGTGGGCGTCGGGGTACCCCTGGGAAACCATCGCCAGGGAATACGGCATGGCCGAGGGCAATCTGGCCATGCTGATGATGCGCACCGCCGACAACCTGCGCCACACCGCCAACCTGATCGACGTGTTCCCCGATGCCGCGGCCACGGCCCGCGAAGCCATCGGCCTGATCATGAAAACGCCGGTGGTGGAGGAAACGGATGAGGGGGACGCGGGACTCTAACCTATCTGTTGCAAAAGCCTGTACCTGGTCGCTGCATGAGGGTTGACATGATAGTATCGTCGACACCTTAGCCCTGCTCTCGATCACTTCTTTCCTAAATGCACATGGCCTTCTCATGGAAGGACTGCCCCCTTCGCCGGCAGCCTGCGCGAAAATTCCATTGGGGTAATCAGACCGGAGTGCGGGGTAAGGTGGAGTTGTGTTTGGTTTCCATTATTGGTATATCCTTGGAAACAAAAAGTGACCAATTTTCTGCTTATTTTCCGCATTCTGCACGTTATTCGCCAATACCCGGGAAATTGTTTATTCTATAAGTGTGATACGCGGAAAAAATTCCATGCATCACCACCCATAAGCGAGACCGCGAGGCCCATTTGCCCGCTGACACAAGTCGTTCGACGCATGTATTGAATTGGAGAATAACCATGAATAAGAGCTATTTTTTTGCCTGCATGCTTCTTCTTCTCACCATTCATTTTTCACCTCTGCCTGTATACGCCGGCCAGGACATCGGGTTATCTGACGGGCAGACTGTTTATGTGCCTGCTTATTCACATATTTACAGTGGCAACCGCGAGCGGCCGTTCTTGTTGGCGGCAACCCTGAGCATCAGAAATATTGATCCCAGTCATTCAATTACGATCACCCTAGTCAATTATTACGAGACGAAGGGGACGCTTTTAAAAAAATTTTTAAGTACGCCGGTATTTCTATCTCCATTGGAATCATTACGCTATGTTATACCCGAAAGAGACAAAAGCGGGGGATCTGGGGCCAATTTCATCGTTGAATGGAATTCCGACAAACTGGTTAATCCACCCATTGTTGAATCAATAATGATAGGTACGCAAAATCAGCAAGGCGTTTCTTTTACCTCTCGGGGTCGCGTAATCATAATTTCGAAGTAATATGGCTGCCGAACAGCATTGAGGACGGCGGCCAACCGCCGCCGCGCCTCATGCCGGGCGATAAAAGAATGAACGGCAGAAATCATCGATAGTTACTATGGTGCCATCTGGTTGCTTTTTTAGTTGTCCCCGGACAATCCCTCAGACTCGGTCATTGGAAGCAGATTCAATGGTGGAACGTACATTCCGCACCCCAAGCAGCAACGATTCGACTATTTTTCATCGCTTTATGGGGCTGTGAATGTGTCAGTTGTGACGCCAAGCGCTTTCAAATACTCAAGCTGAACAGCTTTCAATGGTTTTGCCAACTGTCTGTGGTTCCCGATGGAAACGACCATGATTGAAGAGAACTTGGTCGTCATCATAAAGCTGGTCGGCTTTCTGGTTTTGCGTCGCACCCAACCGGGCAACTCACAGTCATTGGTCTCGACATACTGGCGCATGGAACGCTCCATCAAACGCCAGATCAAAAGGGAGATCAGCAATACCAGGCCCAACACTTCGATCCGCTGGGCCTTTTTCAGAAAAATGCTGTTTACGATGGCCGGGTCCTTCAGGAAGCTGAAGTTCTTCTCGATGCCGATCTGGCTCTTGTAAAGGGAGAGCAGTTCCGGGGCGGACCAGTCGCCTTGTTGGTCCAAAAGATTCGTCAACAGGACAAAGCAACCGGCTTCTTCCCTGAGCGGTTGCACTTTTTGCGGGGCTTCCACAACCGTCGCCGTTACGCGATATTCGTAGCGCAAAACCTTTCGGGGCTTACCGGCCGCAGGCCGGCCGCGACCGTATTTGGGGATTTTTTCAACACCAGCTTGAAGCCGGTGGTAGCTGGACGCGGATTGACGAATCAGTTTGTCTAACGCGACCTGCGCATCGGCCTGACAATAGTACACGGTGTCCGCGAGCTTTTTGCAGTCTTTTTCAAGCTGCTTGCGGTCCTGTTTCAACATGCGATCGATGCGTTTATGACGCCGCTTGTCATGCGCGCTGGAATGCACGACGATCGCCCGGTAGGTTTTTCCGTAAAGCTCGACGGTGCCGTCATAGGCCCGATAGCGGGCAACTGAGCGATTGGGGCGGTCGCGTTCTTCGGCCAGGCGGCCGATGTCGATCCAGTCATCGGCGGCCACGGCTTCACGAATGATCCGGCCGCACTCTTTGTAGGTCGCCGGCAGGCGGGTCAGAAACCAGGTCTGACGCCTGTCGGCTTTCTTCAGATTGTCCTCGGTGACAAATGCAGAGTCGGCCACATAGACGTACGCGCCCGGTTCAAGCCCGTGTCTGGCCATGTATGCGGAGATATTGGTCAGCAGTTCGTTGTTCAAGGTCTTGTCCGAAGCGTTGCCGTCCGTCGTGGTCCCCAAAATGGGGATGTTGCGGTCGACACACAGCATCGATACCAGAAACTGTTTGAGGTCCGGTCGTTTGTCCTTGCTGTAACCATAGGTGATCTCAAACGGTGGATCAACCAGATGGTAATCGCCGAATACACTCACGGAGGTCGTATCGAAATGCAGTCGTCGCGGATCGACGGCAAAAACTGTCAATGCATTCTGCGCGATCTGAGAAAACACCTTCTGGGTACCGGTCTCGAAAATCTGATCCATGGACCGGCCCAAGTTGGTATCGCAAAAGCGTTCCGGTTCGATAGCGGTGCCCAGGAGAAGCTCCGTATCCTTTTCTTCAAAAAATTCGGTCAGACGGTAAAGCGGTGTCCGTCCCGAAAGGGTGTCGAGCACCATGCCGAATACAGCCATGCCGGGGCTCAATTCCATTTGAGAACCGACCATCCGGTCGATGGTCTCCACCAGACCGATTTTTTGTGCATAAGCCTTGACGATCGGCAGATGCCTGACCTCGGTGATGGTCAAACTTTCAGTGTCAAGCGGTGGCATGTCCCCTCCTTTGAACTGTTGTTGTCAAGATTGGGGGTAACGTACCAGCAACTAGTTGAAATGTCTAGGTATTTTTATTTTACAGTAAATACAATATGTTAAATCGCCTATGTGGTTATTTTTGAACGATAAAAAATTTCCTAAAATCGATTCTCACGGGTGCGGAATGTAAGGTGGAAGCCCTCTTTTCGGGACATGCGTCATTTCGATTGGGGAGGGTATAAAAGCGGTTCATTTATTATGAGACAGTTGTAAACCGGGCGGTCGTTGTTAGGAGGGATCATATGGTAAATGGCAGGAAACCGGAAACCATGTACCGGCAACTGTGTGCAAACATGATGGACGCCTTTGGCGCTGCTGACATGGAAGGCCGGGTGACTGAGGCCAACCACCCTTTTCTGGACCTGGTCGGCTATAGAAAGGGCGAACTGCTCGGTTTGAGCATTTTCGACCTTACGCCTTCGAAATGGCATGAGTTAGAGCAACAGATCATCGACGAGCAGGTAATGGTAAGGGGCTACTCTGACGTATTTGAAAAAGAGTACCGTCGCAAAGACGGCAGCATCGTGCCTGTGGAGTTGAGGGTCGTCCTGGCCAGGGACCCCGATGGCCACCCGGTGGGCATGTGGGCCATCGTGCGCGACCTATCCGTTCGCCTGGCAAGGGAGGACGCCCTCAGGCGATTCCAGCTTTCGGTGGAGTCGTCGCCCGACGCGGTGTTTTGGATAAACGCGGAAGGTCGGTTCCCCTATGTCAACGCGCACGCCTGCCGATCGCTGGGATACAGCCGGAACGAGATGATGCGGCTTCACTTGTGGGATATCGATGTGGGATTTTCGCAGGAGATGTGGGGACCGCATTGGGAGAAAGTGAGAAAAAGCGGCGGCGCAGGGCTCGAAAGGCAGGACCGGCGAAAAGACGGCACGGTGTTCCCTGTGGAGATTTCTTCCAAAATTATCACCTTCGAAGACCAAGTCCACCATGTCGCCTTAACGTTTTTCCCCTCCGAAGATATCGAGAATATCGAATTTGATCCGGTTCAGATCGAGCAAATTCTCATGAACCTTGCGGTCAACGCCCGCGATGCCATGCCGGCAGGCGGCAGTCTGACCTTTGAGACGGCCAACGTGAGTCTGGACGAGGCCTACTGCCGGGAACACATGGGATTCATACCGGGCGATTTCGTGCAGATTTCGGTCAGCGACAACGGCATCGGCATGGACGCGGAAAACCTCGACCATATTTTCGAGCCCTTTTACACAACCAAGGAAATCGGAAAGGGCACCGGGCTGGGGTTGTCCACCGTATATGGCATCGTGAAACAGGGCGGCGGTTTCATAAATGGTTACAGTGAACCGGGCCGCGGAAGCACCTTCAAAATATACATACCGGTTTCAAGGGGTGACACCGAGCCGTTGAAAATAGACGAGCATCAGGGGCCGGTGCTTGGATCGGAAACGGTGTTTCTGGTGGAAGACGACGAAATGGTGCGCAAAGTGACAGAAGCGAGCCTGCGGGAGCTGGGATATACGGTTTTGTCCGTTGCCGGACCCGAAGCGGCACTTGCCGTTTTTTGCCGACAAGCACAGTGACGTCGGTTTGCTCATCACGGACGTGGTCACGCCCGGGATAAACGGCAAGGATCTCTATAAAAGGCTGAAATCGGTAAAGCCGGATCTGAAGGTGCTTTACATGTCCGGTTACACGGCAAACGTTATCGTCAGCCATGGGGTTTTGAAAAAAGGCGTCCAATTCCTTTCCAAGCCGTTCAGCACGTTACAGCTGTCCAAAAAGGTGCGCGAGGCTTTTGGGCATGACGGTCATCAACCCAGTGGCGCCGGCAACGTCGATCTGTAAAAATTCAGTAAAACATCCATATGCCCTCCGGTTGTGAAATGATTCGGGTTCGACGAAAAATTAACCCTTTGCGCACAATGGGGTGTTTGCAAATGCATGTAATTGCAATGGAAACAATAGTTAAATGCATACTGATGGGTCTCTGTCTTCAGGTGGGGATCGGGTTTGAAAGTCCATGCCATGCTGCCCAGAAAATCGTTTTGGCCGGTTCGCAGGACACCCAAGAAGTGCCTCAGATGAAATGGTTAGTCCTGATCTACACCGAAGCCTTCCGCAGACTCGGCTATGAATTGCAATACGATATCTATCCATTGGCACGCCTGACAATGATGGTCGATGCCGGAGAAGTAGACGGTGAGATTCAAAGGCCGGGGGAGTATCAGGCGGCCCATCAGAATCTGATCCGGGTGGACGAATCGCCCGCTTCGGTAAGATATGGAGCCTACACGGTCAAGCCGGGGATCGTGCTGCAAGGGTGGAACAGCCTGAAAAATACGAGCTATAGAGTCGAATACCGTTTAGGGGCATCAAGATCCGAAGCTGAATTGAAGTCAGTGGTCAACCCGGGAAATCTGTCTCAGATAGCAAAAACGGAACAAGGGCTGAAAAAACTCATCCTTGGGCGCACTGACGTATTTGTCGATCTGGAACATAATATCACCAACACGGTGAAGCGATTGGATCGGGCCGACTTCGACACATCTGCCGTCTATCAGGCCGGTCTCATGCAGGAAACCGCGATGTATGCCTATCTGCATAAAAAACATTCCGCCCTTGTGCCGAAACTCGCTTCAGTGCTGAAAGCGATGAAACAGGAGGGCCTGATTGAGCAATATAGAAAAATTGCATTAAAAGAAGAATGAGTATGGAACCAGCAGGCAGGATATCAGGCCGGCCCCTTACACGGGCAATGCAGAACGAATGAACCCGTCTTTGACCATTACGACAATAAGGCCAAAAAGGCTTATTTTACATGAAGATAGAGATTATCGGCGCTGAATCACTTGGTGTCCGGGGACTTTGTTGTTTCGTTGCTGCCGCCGAACAAAAAATTCTCATCGATCCCGGGATCGCTCTGGGCTTTTTTCGTAAGGGCCTGGCGCCGCACCCGATTCAGGTGGCAACGGGCGAGGCGATCAGAGAAAAGATCATAGCGGCCTGGGGACTTGCCACGGACATTGTCTTCAGCCATTTTCATGGCGACCATGTCCCTCTGGCGGATGCAAACCCCTATCAACTGGACGCGGCCAGGGTGGCCGGGTTGAACCCCGGGGTTCGGATCTGGACCAAATCAGCCGAATTTCTATCCGCCAGGGAACGGGTCCGATTTATAACCCTCAAGGAACGCCTGGCCGCCCGATGGCAGGAGGGAAACCGGGGCGCCGGACCACTGGTTTTCTCCGTACCCGTACCCCATGGAAACCAAACAGAGCGCAACGAAACGGTAATGATGACCCGGATCGCGGATGAGACTGTGTTTGTGCATACCTCGGACATTCAGCTTCTGGATGACGACACCGTCGACCTTGTTCTCGGGTGGCAGCCGGATATACTTCTGGCTGGCGGTCCGCCGCTTTATCTCGAGCACCTGAATTCGGAGTTGCGCAACCGGGCCTGGAAAAATGCGTTGCGCCTGGCTGATTCCGTGGACATATTGATACTGGACCATCACCTGATGCGAAGCCGTGAGGGACTGCGATGGCTGGACGGGATTTCATCAGAATCCGGCCGAAGGGTTCTCTGTGCGGCTGATTTCATGGGAGTGCCGCGCCGCGTTCTTGAGGCTGAAAGAAAAACGCTTTATGAAAAAATGCCGGTCTCTTCGGGATGGCACCAGGATTATGCAAAGGGGAAGGCAACCACGAGAGGATTTCAGGCACTCGAACCAGGGCGTGACATACCGGCTGCCGTTCATGACTGAATCTGACATGAAGCAGCAGCGCAACCGAACCATGAAAGTCACCGGGTGCCGAACAGTGTGCGCCTGGAATATTCACCTCGGCCCGTTACATCAGGAAGGAAATCGTCGTGGATCAGGAAAAAAGGAGTCAGACCGACAACCCCCTGCTGGTTGAAACCGGGTTTCCGCCTTTTGACCGTGTCGAGCCGGAACACGTGGTGCCGGCCGTTCGACAGGTTCTGGATCGTGCCAACGAGCGGGTCGACGGGCTGGAAAAAAGCCTGGTGCCCACCTGGGCCGGATTGCTCGGTCCACTGGAACAGCTGAATATTCCTTTTGAATACAGCTGGGGTGTGGTTTCGCACCTGATGGGCGTTAAAAATTCCGACGAACTGCGTCAGGCGCACGAGCAAGTGCTGGCCGACGTCGTGCAATTCGGCCTGCGGCTCAACCAGAGCCCTGCCATTTACAAGGGACTGCTGGCCATTCGTGACGGCGATGCCTGGGGGGAGCTGGATGAAGCCCAGCAGCGGATTGTCGAGCAAAAGATCCGGGCCGCCAAACACGCCGGCGTCGGTCTGCGCGGTGCGGCCAGGGAGCGGTTCAATGCCATAGCCCGGGAACTCTCACAATTGCACACGGACTTTTCCAACCATGTGCTCGATGCCACCAAGGCCTTTGCATTCATCATAACGGATGCCGGGGAGACCGCAGGCTGGCCGGAACCCCTGAAACAGATTGCCGCGCAATCGTGGAATGGGGTGAACCGGGAGGACCCAAAGGCCACACCCGACGACGGTCCCTGGCGCATCACCCTCGATTATCCCAGCTACCTCCCCTTTATGGAGCACCATCGCAACCGAAACCACCGCGAGCTGGTTTACCGCGCCCATATCCTGCGTGCGTCCACCGGCGACCTGGACAATTCCGGTTTGATCGACCGCATCCTCGCGCTGCGCAAAGAAAAAGCCCGACTGCTCGGTTATGCAAACTACGCCGATCTCAGCCTGGATTCGAAAATGGCACCGGATGTCGCCGCCGTCGAAAAAATGTTCTCAGAACTGGTGCAGGCCGCCCGGCAGCCGTCCCGGACAGAGCTGGAGGACTTGCGTCAACTGGCCCGGGCATCGGGGCAGACCGAGCCCCTGGCCCACTGGGATGTGCCGTTTTGGGCCGAACGGTTGCGGGAGCAGCGCTTCCGGTTTACCGACGATCAACTGCGCCCTTACTTCCCCTTGCCCCGCGTAATTGACGGCCTGTTTTCATTGTGTACCCGGCTGTTCGGGGTCACCTTCGAACAGGCCGACGGACTGGCGCCCGTCTGGCACGAAGACGTACGCTTTTATCGTGTCAAAAACGGCAGCGATGAAACCCTTGCCTGGTTTTACCTCGACCCGTACTCCCGCCCGGAGGAAAAGCGCGGCGGTGCGTGGATGGACGGTTGTCTGAGCCGCTGCACCATCGATGGGGAATTGCGGCATCCGGTGGTGCATCTGTGCTGCAACGGCACGCCGCCGGCGGAGGGTCGTCCTTCGCTGATGCGTTTCAGTGAGGTGACGACCCTCTTCCACGAATTCGGTCACGGGCTGCAGGGGATGCTCACAACCGTCGACTACAGCGACGCGGCCGGCACCAGTGGTATCGAGTGGGACGCGGTGGAGGTCGCCAGCCAGTTCATGGAGAACTGGTGCTACCACAAACCCACCCTGGTGGGCATGACCAAGCACGTCGAGACGGGCGAAACACTGCCGGATGCGTTGTTCGATAAAATCAGCGCCGCCCGCACCTTCCGTGCCGGTTCGATGTTCATGCGGCAACTGGAATTCGGCATGACCGATATGAGGCTCCATACCGCGTTCGATCCCGAGGGGAAGGCCACCGTTTTCGATGTGCACCAACAGATCGCCCGGGACCTGAACCCGTTGCCGCCGCTGCCCGAATCGCGGTTTCTCTGTTCGTTCAGCCATATTTTCGCCGGTGGCTATGCCGCGGGATACTACAGCTACAAATGGGCGGAAGTGCTCAGCGCCGACGCCTTTGCCGCCTTCGAAGAAACCGGGCTGGACGATGAGGCCGCCATTGCCGCGCTGGGGCGCCGATACCGTGATACGGTCCTCGCCTGTGGCGGCGGTCGTGACCCCATGAAAGTCTTTCATGATTTCCGCGGGCGCGCGCCGCGCACGGATGCCTTGCTGCGCCATAGCGGGCTTAACAGTCCTTCTCCCGGGTAGTCGCCGTACTGGACGACGGACCAGGAAAAGGAACGGAACCGCCATGGGCCCTGCAATCACAGCCAGAAACGAGACGGATGCCGACCTCGGCACCATAACCGATGTGACCGTCGCGGCGTTCAGCCCGCTGGAGATCAGCAACCACACGAGCAATACATCATCGAGGCACTGCGTGCCGCGAACGCGCTGACCCTGTCGCTGGTCGCAAAAATCGATGACCGGGTGGTCGGGCATATTGTTTTCTCCCCGGTGACCATCTCGGACGGCGGCCCGGACCGGTATGGGCCCGGCCCCGTCTCAGTGCTGCCGGAATACCAGCAAAAGGGGAATTGGCAACGCCCTGATACGCGAAGTCCTGTCACGATTGAAAAAGATGGACGCCAAAGGCTGCTGTCTGGTCGGGCGTCCCCAATACTGCAGGAAATTCGGATTTGAGAGAAGGTTGCTTCTATTTAGTGCCTGTCCAGAAATGAGGGATTTGGGTCGAGATCAAGGCGTGCGAAAATCTTTACCGGAGGCATATCGTTGATATTCCGAGGATAAAATTTTTCGCACAATGCAGAGACCGGGCAAAATAACCATTTATGGACGGGCACTATTAAGACAGTGAACTTAACACGATAAAGGAGCTGAGTATGAAACCAGCCATGGCTGCCGTATTGATTCTCCTTTGTGGTGCGGCGCTTGCCGGCTGCAACGGCACGTCAGGTTTGGGAAAAGCCGTCGCCAGGGGTGAAGCCGGGCCCAATGGGCCATCCCTATCCGAGAGTCCTGGCTGTCCCGGTTCCGATCCGTTTGAGATACAGGGAACCATTGTGCGCAAGGATATGGAGGGCGGCTTCTATGCAATCGATGGCGACGATGGCAGAAACTATTACCCCGCCAATCTTTCCGAATCATTCAGGAAGGATGGCCTGAAAGTAAGCGTTACGGCACGGTTAAAAAAGGATGCCATGGGCATTCATATGTACGGAACCACCATTGAAGTCGTGAAGATCGCGGCCAAATAAGCGGCGGCCACTGGTCTTCAAGCGACCGCCGGACAAAGGGAAAGCGCCCTGATCGGCGCCGTCAGGTGCAGGAAGCCTGGGGATCAGGGCGATGACTGCTTCTGGCCCCTTCATGGGGTGGCGACCCAACGTCGTTTTATGCCGGGTTTATCAAACGTGACGGCCATGGCAGGTCTTGCGCACTTGCGCGTAAGACGTCCCCGGCAAAGGCTGCAAGTCCTGAATGAGATGTATGCTAAAATGAATCCTCGATTCACCTACCCATAGCGCCAAGGAGAAATGCAATGCTGGAAAAGAAGCTGCAAAAAGGCATGACCGCCAACTGGCTGCCCACCCATGAGGCCGGGACGCAGGGAACCGGTAAAGAGATGTCCAGAGGCTCGGTCGAACTGCCGGGGGGGGCGGGTATCTACTTGCCGTTCGCGGCGAACGGAATCAACTGCGTGGCGTCACAGGGCAAGGACGTCATCAGCTACAATTTTACCGGCTGCATCATGGCCGCCTACACCCAAAACGGCAGTCGACGCGTCTGCCACGTGTCCACCGGCAAAGGCCAGGACTGCAAAACGGAGTGGGAAGCGATCAGGCAGGCGTCAACCCATGTCATCGCCTTCAAGCCCCATGAGTTCGCGAATATCGACGCCATACAACAGGCCGGGCAGGCATTCAACTGCTATGGGCTCATTACCGCCGCCGGGGAATGTTTCAGCATTGCGGTGGGGGGGCAGATGAGCGATTCTCCCGGCCAGCGGAAAATGATTGTCGTTGTCAGCTGCGACAAGGTTACGCAGTTTCTGTAAAGCAACCCGGCCGCCACCCCGCAGCACAGGCATGCAGACAGAATCTGGGACCATGATTTCTTCGCCGCCGGCAATTGGGCCACGCGAAGGCCTTACCCGGTGCGCCCGGCCGGGCGGCGGCGCGATCCGAAGGAGGACCGCTTTCGGGCCCCGTCCGAATTCGCAGCAGGTGATGCAAGCCGCTTTTGACATGCCGGCACCTTGCATTATTTTTCTGATTGCAGGAATGTCGAATCCAAAAACCGACAGCGCACCGCTAATATAAACATAAGGAGCAGGCCCCATGCTGAGTACCGATAAAATATCCCATGCATTTCGTGCAATTTGCGAAGAAGCGGAAAAATTGAAAAACCAGGGTGTTTCCGATGAGGTCAGTGCCGGACTGGCCACCATCATCTCTATTGCCAAACACCAGAATGACATCCGCGATGCGGCAAAAGGAAGTTGTACAGGCCACAACAAATAGGCACCGGATCCACATCCGGCTGAAAAAGGTTACGGCGGATCCTCGGCGGATGCACTGAGATGTTTGCGCCAGGCCTGGACCAGTTTAATGTCAGCGTAGGAAACGTCCCCACCCAGGACCTGCCTGATTGCGCCGAAGGGTTTGCCCGGCATGCGCGTCAGCTGCTCGTCGATGGCCTTTCGCTTTTCGGCAGGAATCAACAGGTCGATCCGGACCGTGCCCGTCTCCACCCAATGGGCCATGTGGCCTTCGATGGTGGCGCGCACCAGCCCCCGCTGCTCGGCAATCTGGTCCAGGCTCAACCCCTTCTTGAACAACTCGAGGCTGGCCTGCCGGGTGTCGATCCGCGGTGCCTTTTTCTTTTTGGGTAGCGGCACGGGCGGCGGGAGGGCCTCGGCCTCGATGTGGTGCGCCCTGCGGTAGCTTCCGACCATGGCGACCAGTTCTTCCCCGTATCTTTCCGCCAGCCGTCGGCCGATCCCCTTGACTGCTTCCAGGTCCGGCAGGGTGTCGGGCAGGTGGACGGCAATCTGGATCAGGGTCTTGCGGTGCATGACCCGGTAAGGGGCGATGCCTTCCGCTTCCGCCTGTCGGCTGCGCCAGTCTTTCAGGGTCTGGAACAGTTCCGGATGGTCGACGTCGGCTTCCGTGTAGGTTGGCGCGGCGACCGGCTTTGGCTTCTTGCCGGAAACCATGGCGGCCGCCGAGAGGGCCCTGAAGTAGCGTGATGGCGAAAATCCCTGTGCGCAGGACTGCACGGCAGCCAGCTTGACATCGATCTCTTCCCGCAGCCGGTTGAGGGCAAAGGTAAGCTTCTTCTTGAGTGCCTGGTTGTCCGCATCCACCTGCAGACCGGGGATGCATCGGGCGGGGCCGGAAGTCAGCCTTTCTTCAAAATAGGCCGACGCCTTGGCGATCCGCCCGGCCACGGCAGCATCGGCCGCCGGCAGTGCGGACGCCGGAAAAAGCCCCTGCAGCTGCCGCCGGAATTTGTCTCCGACGGTGCAGATCTCCTCATCGGTTTTCTCCTGCAGCCCGCGGATATCGTCCAGGCCGTATACCTGGACCACCCCGGGATTGCCCAGCACCAGTCCGGCCATGCGATGCAGCAGGGTTCGCAGACGCTGGAAATCGAAACATTCCAGGATCAACTGCTGCTGATAGCCGATCCTGGCCGCCCGGAGCTGTTCCGCGGAAGGACGGTTGCGGGTCGCCTGTTGGCTGAAGCGAAGCACCGCCGGGTCGGTCCTGATCGCCGTTGGCGAAAGCGGCCTGGAAAGGACCATCCCCTCGAGGGTCCGGCAGCGGCTGAGGGCCACATAGACCTGGCCATAGGCAAAAGCGGCCCGGGCGTCGATGATGGCCTTGTCGAAGGTGAGCCCCTGGCTCTTGTGGATGGTGATGGCCCAGGCCAGCCGGAGGGGATACTGCCTGAAGGTGCCGATGGTGTTCTCTTCGATTTCGAGTGTTTTCTTGTCCAGGGTGTATTCGATATTCTCCCAGGTTGCCGGTTCAACCGTTATCTCCTGAGGGTCCCCGGGACACTGGATGCGGATGTCGCTTGCGCTGATGTGAACGATCGTGCCGATCTTGCCGTTGAAATAGCGTCGTTCGGCCGACAGGTCGTTGCGCACGAACATCACCTGGGCGCCCTGCTTCAGCTGTAGGGTGGCGGCAGTTGGAAACATGGCGTCGGGAAAGTCTCCTTCGACCGCGGCGTCGAACCGGTGAACCCTTTTCGGCAGCGCTTTCAGCCTTGCGTCGTTGATCCTGTCGGCGCTGCGGTTGTGGGTGCTGAGCGTGATGGTCCCGTCCCGATCGTCAGGTACAGCATCCGCCTGATAGCGGGCATTGAGGTCCCGGAGCACCGCGGGGTCCAGCCGGTTGCTGCGCACCCGGTTGAGCAGATCGATGAAACGGCGGTCCGCCTGGCGATAAACATGCTGCAGTTCGATGGTCACCATGTCGGTCCGCGCCAGGGCGCTGCTGCTGAAAAAATAAGGTGATGCGTAGTATCGGTCGAGCAGCCGCCAGTCCTCTTCCCTGACCACCGGCGGCAGCTGGAACAGGTCGCCGATCATCAGCAGCTGCACCCCCCCGAAGGGCTGCTCGCTACGTCGCAGACGGCGCAGGACACTGTCCACCCCGTCCAGCAGGTCGGCCCGCACCATACTGATTTCGTCGATGACCAGCAGATCGAGGCTCCTGATGATACCGATCTTGTCATTGCTGAATCGATACTGGGAACGGCCGGCATCACTGCCCGGCACAAACGGGCCGAAGGGAAGCTGGAAAAACGAATGCAGGGTGACCCCGCCGGCGTTGATGGCGGCCACTCCGGTGGGCGCGGTGACCACCAGGCGCTTGGGGCCGTTTTTCTTGAGACTGCGCAAAAAGGTCGTTTTGCCGGTTCCGGCTTTGCCGGTGAGGAAAATGTGACAGCCGGTGTCGCGGACAAATTCACCGGCAAGCTGCATTTCGGGGTTGGCCGTAGTCATTCCGATCCCATGCCTTCACGTGACAGTCAAAAACGGACCTCGATCCGTGAACCAGTCAGGACGCCGCCACGAGCATCCACAACAGCGTCAGGACTCCGGAGAGCAGAAAGAGGCTCTCCACCAGAAACTCCAGGCGCATGCCGGGCAGCATGTGTCCCTTTTCGTAAGCCCCGATCAGTGCCAGCATGGCTGCGGGGCATAGGGTCAGCAGGAAGCCGAGTCCGGAAACCAGGCCGACCGCCGCGAGGGCGGCGGACAGGACCATGCACCCGGCCAGGATCCCCTTCAACAGAACGAATGTTTTGCGGTCGCCCAGCAGGATGGGCAGGGTCTCCTTGCCCATGATGCGGTCCCCCTGCACGTCCAGCAGGTCGAAAAACGCCGTGCGGGCAAACACCAGGATGGTGGCCCAGGCGAACACCATCAATACGGAGAGGGTCAGGGACCCTTTGCTGGTGATACCGGGCAGAAGGGCCGCCGCCACCCCCCAGGCGGCGGCGATCAGGATGGTCTTGGAGCCGGGGATATCCTTGATCCGCCGAAATTTCATCCCCGGGCGGACGGGTATCAGGTAGAGGTTGTAAGAAAGGCCCAGCAGGCTCATCACCAGCAGGATCGCAAACGCCGCGCGCCCCATGGCCGACGCGGAAATGATGCCCAGGCCACCGGCGGCAATGGCCAGGAGCGACAGCAGGAAACGGTAGCGCTCGTAAAACCGGGCCCGTTCCGGATCGTTGTACTGGTCTTCGGCCATACCGGTCAGATGATTGAGCAGATGCATGGACAACACGTAAAGCATGGCCACGGCCACCGGCGCACCGGCCGGGGCGATCCCCAGCAGCCGGGTGCAGGCAAAGCAAAGGCATCCGGCCCCGATGGCCACATAGACATTGGTCAGCAGCAAGGTTTGGATCAGCCGGTAAAACAACCTGACGACGCCGGCCTGTTTTCTGGCCGGCAGCCGCTCCAGTTCCCGGTAGACCCGTTTGATGATCCAGTTGGGCGTGGATGCGCCGGCGGTGATGCCCACCCGGCCGATGCGATCCGGATCCAGGCAGCAGGCCTCCAGCTCGGATTCGGTTTCCACGTGGTATGCCGGCTTGCCGCTCTCGGCGGCAATTTCGGCCAGTCGCTGGGTGTTGCCGCTCTGCCGCCCCCCCACGACAACGATGGCATCCACGCGGTCGGACAGCTGCTTGACTTCGTCCTGGCGCTTCTCGGTTGAATCGCAGATGGTGTCAAACGTCTTGTAGTGGGGAAAGCGTCGGGCGGCCCAGGCCTTGACCTGTTCGTAGAATTGCATATTCTGCGTGGTCTGGGCCACGATGATGGCCTGATCGAATACCGGCAGATCTTCAAGTTCAGCCATGGAACTGACCACGAATCCTTCGGCCCCGGCATACCCCACCAGCCCCACCACCTCGGGGTGATCCCGGTCGCCGACGATGATGGTGGCAAACCCCTTGCGGGCATGGACCCGGATAATGGTCTGCACCCGGATAACGCGCGGACAGGTGGCATCCACCACCCGGAAGCCCGCGTCCTTGAGCTGCTGCTTGTCCCGGGGCGGGACCCCGTGGGCGCGGACAAGCACGGTGCCGCTGCCCTGCTCGGGAATCTCCTCGAGGACAGTGATTCCCTTTTCCGCAAACAGGGCCAGCACCTGGGGGTTATGGATCAAGGGGCCGTATGTGTAGATGGGGTCGGCGTGTTTAGCCGGGGCATCCAGGGCCATCTCCACGGCCCGTCTGACCCCCATGCAGAATCCGGCGGTTTTGGCGATTTCGATCTTCATCCTATGGGCGGTCCGATGTCATGGTCAGCGTTCTAAATCCTTGAGGAAGACCTTGTGGTCCACCAGGGAGAGGGAATGGATGGCGGCCCGCACAAATTTCTGTTCGCCGAAAATATTGACCAGCTTCAAGCCGTCCCCCTCCGGGATAACGTCATCCACCGACTCCATAATCAACGTTTCCCCGCCATCGGACAGCAGGTAGGCATTGGCTTCACACATGGTTGTCCTCCTTTCCATCGGCGCCCCTTGGGAAAAGAGCGCCGCTTAACGTTTGGCGTGTCCATCCTAAAAAAGTGGATCGGGATTCAGCTCAAGGCCGCGGGCGCTTGATACCGCCGACGACATTGCGCGGCGACCTCACGGGGTTCACCGTTTCGGGAATGCGGATATGGGCCCCGGGATGTTCTTCAGGGATGGGCTCGGATGAGCGGTGTCAAATGATCGATCACCAGGGTGTCCACCAGGTGGGGCAGCGGATCCCGGGACACACCGATCACATCGACATTTTCCTGGGAAATGGGCAGGATCAGCTTTACGGCCCCGCAACCGCAGACGGCTTCAGCCATTCTGGGCGTGACCTCCCCCATCATGGCATGGGCCAGCATGATACCCAGGGTGCCGACCACCACATCCGCCCGGGGGACGGTCTGCACGATGGCATTTTCTCCCGAGGCCCCCCGGTTGGCCCTGGACTTGAGCATCTGGGCGGTGGCGATGGCATTGGTCCCCAGGGCGACGATTTCCACGGACTCGCCGAACAACTCCTTGATTTTCTTGATGATGGTGCTGCCGATGCCGCCGCCCTGGCCATCGATCACGCATATCGTTTTTCGTGCAACCGGTTGAGCCATAACCCTTCCTGTATCTGTTCGCGGTTACCGGTTCACAGTTCACAGTTTTTCCAAATAAAACAAGTCACCCAACCGTAAACCGACAGCTGTGACCGTGAACGGCCACCTATAGTTTTTCCACCCGCGCCCGCGCCCTCCGTTTTCGCTTGGGCAGCCGCCGGCTGGGTCCTTTTTTTCGCGTGGTCGGCACCCACCCGGAAGATTCGATCGCTTCCCCGTCACCTTTTACCGCCAGGTATCGGGCCATGGCAATCTTGTCCTCGAAGGCCGCCGAATCCATCACCGTGGCACCGGCCGCTTCGGCAGCGCTCATGACTTCCCGGTCGCTGCTGACCACCAGGGCCTTTGCCTTTTCCCGATTGGCCATTCGCCGAATCACGTCATCGGCACTTTCGCCTCCGTGTGAATAGCGGATGGCAATGCCCTTGGCCCGATCACGGGACCCGTACAGGGTGGGTTCGGCGCTGCCATCGAAGACCACGGTGATTTTGTGCGGTTTGAGTTTTTTGTAGGCCGCCAGCAGATCAACCAGGGCCTCCCGGCCCAGCTGCAGATCCTGCCGGTCCAGACCGGCCAGTTCGGGGGACCGCCGAATCAGGTTGTAGCCGTCGATGATGATGTGTATGGCCATGATACGCCTGGCGGCTGCGGCACATGCTACAGTCGTTTTCCTGGGAGCTGCAGAGACTGAAGAATTGAAGACGGGACCCGGTTTTAGGTTCTCAGCATCCCCAGCAACCGGTCAAGATCCTCGTCGCTGAAAAAATCGATTTCCACCCGCCCTTTTTTGCCCTTGCGCTGGATCCGCACCCGGGTGCCGTAATGACGGGACAGGTCTTCGGAAATATCGTTGAAATAGCGCTGCTCGGGAGTCAGTTCCGGGATGGGGACCGGTTTTTTTTCCGCATTGATCCGTTTGATCAACGCTTCGGTTTCACGCACGGACAGTTTTCTGGCCATCACCTCGCGCCAGGCGGCCTCCTGCTTGGCCGGCGTGTCGGCCCCCAGCATGGCCCGGGCGTGGCCCATGCTCAAGGCGCCCGCCATGATACTCTCCTTGATCGGTTCGGGAAGCTGGCGCAACCGCAGAAAGTTAGCCACCGCACTGCGGCTCTTTCCCACCCGCTCGGCGGCCTGGTCCTGAGTCAGGTCGAATTCGGTGATCAGCCGATGGTAGGCCTCAGCCTCCTCCATGGGGTTGAGATTTTCCCGCTGGATGTTCTCCACAATGGAGATTTCCAGCATCTTGGCGTCGGAGATATCCTTGACCACCACCGGCACCCGGTCCAGGCCGGCCAGGGACGCCGCCCGCAGGCGCCGTTCACCGGCGACCAGCTCGTAGCCCACATCGTCAACGCGCACCAGCAGGGGCTGGATGATGCCCTGACTGCGAATGGAATCGGCCAGTGCATCCAGTTCATCCGGTGAAAAATGACGTCGCGGCTGGTAGTGGTTCGGCCGGATCATGTCGATTTCACACAAAAAATAATCTTTTCGGGGCGGTGACGGTGCGCCGGTCATTCCTTCAACAGCACCCAGATCCGGAATAAGGGCATCGAGCCCCCTGCCCAGGGCCATTTTCCGTTTCTTTTTGGCGCCGGAGTCGGCGCTGCTTGGTTTTTTCTTAACTGGCATGCGGTGTCCTGGATGGTGGTTGGCCGCACCAGACCAATGAAAACGGTCCCGGTAAATCGGCGCTACCGGTAAGCCTGTCAGGCGTGGCCGGCATGATTGGTGGCCATGATCTCCTTGGCCAGGGAAAAGTAGCTTACAGCACCGGGAGACATGGCATCGTATAGCAATATGGGCTGTCCGAAACTGGGTGCCTCGCCAAGACGAACGTTGCGGGGAATCGTCGTCTTGAACACCAGGTCCTTGAAATGGCTTTCCGCGTCCTCGGCCACCTGGTGGCTGAGATTGGTGCGGCGATCAAACATGGTCAGCAGGATACCGGCGATTTTAAGCGCCGGGTTCAGCCCGCCCTTGATCCGTTGAAATGTCTGCACCAGTTGGCTGAGCCCCTCCAGGGCGTAAAACTCGCACTGAAGTGGAATCAGCAGGGCATCGGCGGCCGTCATGGCGTTGACGGTAAGCAGGCTCAGGGATGGCGGGCAGTCGATGACGATGTAATCGAAATCGTCCGACACCGTGGTCAGGAGGCGCCGCAGCGCATGCTCCCGGTGGGGCCGGTCCATCATTTCCACATCGAACCCGATCAGCTCCACGCGGGAGGGCATCACCTTGAGGCATTCGATCTGACTGTCCACGATAACGGCGCCGGCGCCGGCTTCACCGATCAACCCGTGGTACAGGGTTTGGGCCAGGACGGACTTGTCCAGCCCGACACCCGTGGTGGCATTGGCCTGGGGGTCGCAATCCACCAGCAAGGTCCGTTTTTCGGAAACCGCCAGCGCCGCGGACAGGTTGACTGCCGTTGTGGTCTTTCCCACGCCCCCCTTTTGGTTGGCTATGCATATGATCTGTGCCATGGCGCTCAGCTTTAACACAAAACATGCTGTTTGAAAAGTGGATTAGAATGTGCCATGCTAGGTTTTAAACGGAACGGGAAACGCCTGTTCCATCAATTTAAAAAAGCCATTAACATGCTGATAAAAATTAAAATTTTTTCCATCTTCACCGTGGTCGCAGTTCTCGCTTCCACTCTCGTGGTCATGGTTCCCGAAGGCAACTGCATCACCATTCAGGAAGAACGGGAAATGTCCAAAGAATTTATGACGGTGGTCCGGTCCCAGTTCCCGCTGATCAAGGATCCGATTATCGTCGACTATGTCAACCGGGTCGGCCAGCGGATTCTGTCTGTCGTCCCGCCGCAGCCCTTCGAATATCAGTTTCATGTGCTCAGGGAGGATGTCTACAATGCCTTCGCCACCCCGGCGGGCCACATCTTTTTCAACAGCGGACTGTTCGCCGCCCTGGAATCCGAAGAGGAACTGGCCGGTATCATCGGCCATGAAATTGCCCACGTGGTCTGTCGTCACATTTCCGATCGCATCGAAAGTTCAAAGAAAATCGGCATGGCCACGCTGGCCGGCATGGTGGCCGGTGTGCTGCTCGGTGCAGGTGGCGCGGCTGAAGCGGCCAGTGCCCTGACCGTGGGATCGGTGGCCGCCGGAAAGACAGCCGCCCTGGCTTACAGCCGTGAAAATGAAATGCAGGCGGACCAGCTGGGGCTGGGATACCTGACCCAGGCCGGTTACACCGGGGATGGGCTGCTGACATCGCTGAAAAAAATTCGCAGCAAGCAGTGGTATGGATCCGAGCAGATACCCACTTACATGACCACCCATCCGGCGTCCGAAGCGCGCATGAGCTATATCGATAACTGGCTGCACCAGAATCGGCCCAAAACCGCCCCCAAGCGTGGGGAGGTCGGCGGATTCGACCTGGCACACACCCGTCTGGTGGCCCTTTACACCGACGAAAAGACCGCCTTGAACCACTTCGAAAAGGATCTTGAGCGGTCACCGGACAAACCGCTCGCCCATTATGGATATGCACTGGCGCTGACCCGGGCAGGGCATTGGCAAGAAGCGGCCAAGCACATGAAACGCGCCATCGAAGGCAACGCCATGGCCACCCACATGCTCGAGGACCTGGGAAGAATCTATTTCCAGAACGGCCAGTATGAAAAAGCCATGGAGGCCCTCTCCGCGGGCGGATCCGAACAAAGCCCCGAAGGCCGGCTCTATTTGGGACGGACCCAGATGGAACTGGGACGCATTGCGGAAGCCCGGGAGACCTTCGAGAATCTGGTGCGCGACGACGAAGACTATACCCAGGCCTACTATTTTCTGGGAGACTGCAGCGGCCGGCTGGGGGACCTGTTCGGTGCCCACTATTACCTGGGCCGCTTTTACCGGCAGAAAGGAGACCCGAAAAATGCCGGGTTTCACCTCAACCGGGCACGTAAACTCGCCGTCGACGACACCCAGAAACGAATGGTGGAGCGTCAACTCGAGGCATTGGACCCCGAAAAGAAAAAGCGGCCGGACGCCGGGTGAGAAAACCGTTTTTCCCGATGGGACGGCGAGGTCGGATCGCCCCCCCTTATTCGCGGCGTCTACCCTGCCTTTTCGCCATCCAGTACGTTCCGCACGGCGATCGCCAACTCTCCCATCACCAGCGGTTTTTTCAGGTAGGCGGAAAACCCCATGCTCCGGGCGTCGTCATCGCTGATGGCCGTACTGAACCCCGAACTCAGAATGATGGGGATGTCAGGCCGTATCGCATGAATCTTTTCCGCCAGCACTTTACCGGCCAGCTGCGGCATGGTCAGGTCGGTAATCACCAGGTCAAAAGCGTCCGGATCCTGATTGAAAAGGGTCAGTGCCTCAAGGCTGCTGGTCCTGGCGGCAACCCGGTATCCCAGCCGGCCCAACGCCTGGGTGGCCAGATCCACCTGAAACTGTTCATCATCCACGAACAGGATACGTTCAATCCCGGTTTTCATCACCGGCTCGGCCAGCGGCGATTCGGCAACCGTTTCGGTCAGTGCCGGCAGGAAGACGTGAAAACAGCAGCCTTGCCCTGGCTGGCTCTCCACGGTCACACCGCCTCCGATGGCGGCCGCGATGCCGTGAACCACCGACAATCCCATTCCGGTCCCCTTGCCGAACCCCTTGGTGGTGAAAAAGGGATCGAAGATCTTGCACAGCAACGGTTTGGCGATGCCTTTTCCGGTGTCGGCCACCGACAGCTGGAGATGGGGGCCGGGTGACATCCCCGGATGGCCCGAAACAAACTTTTCGTCGAGCGTGGCCTCCGTCAGGCGCACCTCCAGCACGCCGCCGTCCTCCTCCATGGCGTGGCCGGCATTGGTGCACAGGTTGATGCAGATCTGATGAATCTGTGTGGGGTCACAGCGAACATAAGACTGGCTCTCCAGCCGCTGTTGAATATGGATGCTGGCGGGCAGGGTGGCCCGGATGAGTTTGAGGGCCTCGGAGACAACGGCACTGATTTTAACGGGCTTGCTGACGTTGTCGGCCTGACGGCTGAAGGCCAGGATCTGCTGAACGAGTTTTTTTGCACGGTTGCCCGCGGCAAGCACCTGGTCTAAATTTCTCACCGCCAGGGAGCCCTCGCTTAAATCCATGCGTACAATTTCGGTGTACCCGATGATGGCCGAAAGGATATTGTTGAAGTCATGGGAGATACCGCTCGCCAGGCTGCCCATGGCCTCCATTTTCTGGGCCTGCTGAAGCTGGGATTGAAGTTGTTTTCGATAGGAGATGTCCCGAAGGCTGAAGATCACATGGCGGCGTCCGTCCATTTCCAGGCCGACGCCGCCCCCCTCGACCGGAATAAAGGACTGATTGTCGCCGCGCAGGACGGATTCATTAAAATAGGCGATGCCGTCTCTGGCGGCATCGGAAAAAACGCCCAGGATTTTGCCGCTCTCATGCTCGGCGAACAAATCGGCGACGGCGCGCCCGCAAAGCTGCTCCCGCGAACAGGACAACAGGCGGCAGGCCGCGCGGTTGACATCCCGGATAGAACCATCGGCTTCCATGAGCAGCTGCGCATCAAACAGATTGTCGAAAAGCGTTCGAAACCGGCGTTCACTCTCTCGCATGGAATGTTCGGCGCTTTCCCGCTCTGCGATTTCCGCCTTGAGCCGGGTATTGGTTTGAAGCAGCAACTGGGCACGTTGCCGGACCTGAACCTCGAGCGCCTCCCGAATGTTCCTGGCAAAGCGTTCCTTTCGCTGGTGCTGGTGAAGATCCAGCGCCAGCAGGCGGCCGGTCTGGATCAGGGACTGCTTTTCCGAATATTGGTATTCACAGGATTCGATGAGCAGAATGTTTGACGCTTTGAGCCGCATGGCACTGGCTTCGAGAGCCATTTCATCGCCATCGGGCGCCGCCTGGATCCAGACCCCCGAGCGGATTCGGCCACTTCTCCCACTCTCCCAGAATTCGCGGGCGTCCACCAGAAAGTTCGCCAGAAAGGGAAACTGCTTTTCCGGCGGGGACGGCAGGCTGCCGGTCAGAATGTCGGGGCAAAGCTTGCGGAACCACCGGGGGATGCCCCCCGACAGAACGAAGCGGCCATCTTGCCGGTGAACCAGGGCCACCATCTCCAGGGCCTCGAAAAGATCCGGGCTACAGTCAACAGCCATGATGTGTCATCCATCCGTATGCGGTAATGGGACTGTCGATGCCTTTCAGGTCCAGCACCCTGGCGGCAAAGCCGTCCCGGTCCCCTTCCCAGAGGTTAAATGTCCGTTCGTCCATCAGGATTTCTCCGGGCAAGGCACAACTTTCCAGACGTGCCGCCAGGTTGACGGTATGCCCGGTGACACTCAGCGTTCTTCGGTCCTTGCTGCCCAGCACACCGAGTACGACAGGACCTGCGGCAATCCCGACCCCCACCCCCAGCGCCTCATGCCGGTCATCCGACACGGCCTCTGAAGCGTTCAGGATGTCCCGGGCCACGTCGACCGCCAGGCTGACGGCGGGCAGCCGGGACGGCAGAATCCCGAACACCGCCATCACGGCGTCGCCGATGATCTTGTCGACAATCCCGCCGCCGTCGAGCACCGGCCGGATCATGGCCGTCAGGTAGGCATTGAGCATATCGAACACCTGTGCCGGCGGCCGGTGTTCACAATAGGTGGTAAACCCCCGGATATCGGCAAAAAGAACGCAAAGAACACGGCGTTCGCCGCCTTTTTGGAGGTCGATATTCAAAAGCCGTTCGGCCATGCCCTTTCCCAGATGCTGGTCCAGGATACGGGCGTGGGTATCCCGCAGCAACGTCAGCTCGTTGGCTTTCTGCTGCAGCAGGCGCCGTTGCCTGGCTTTCTCACCGGCATCCAGAAGCAGGAGCCATGGGTGACCGTCCACTTCGAAAAAATGGGCGTCCACCATCAGGCCGGCAGGCAATTCGACGCATTCCAGAATCATCTCACCACCGTCCAGGGGAAACATTCCCTCGGCCAGGGCCAAAAGGTCACCGATGCGTGTTCCTTGTCGGGGAACCTGAATCCGGAAGTGGTCCAGGGCACCGCCCCATTGGATGATGCGACCGCGGTCATCGAGAAGAAAAAATGCCAGCCGGTGCTTTCGTGCGACACGATCGATCAGATAGGTCGTTACGGAGGGAGGATAGTCCACGGTCTAGTCCTCCAGCATCATCTCCGCCAGGGTGGTGAAAGCCGATTCGACGCCGGAACCGTCCTTGGCGCTGGTCTGGATGACCACGGCGCTCTGACGCTCCAGCGATTCCAGTTGGGACGGTTCTATCTCCCATGAGTCTTTCAGGTCGGATTTATTAATGGTGAAGATGACCGGTATCTCTCCTACCGTCTCCCGAACCCGCTTCAGGAGGGAATGGGCCGTGTCGAGGGTATATTTCCGGGTACCGTCCACCACCAGCAGGCACCCCGAGGCCCCCCGCAGATAGGAGGGGCGCACCGCCTGGAACTCGTCTTCGCCATAAATATCCCAAAGGATCAGGTCGATGGCGGTTCCTTTGACGGAAACGGGTTTCTGGTCGATCTTGACCCCCACCGTCGTAAGGTATTTTTCCGAAAAAAGACTGTGTACGTAGCGCTGCACCAGACTGGTTTTTCCGGCAGCGAATGCCCCCAGCATGCATACTTTCTTTTTTATCATCGATTTTTTCCCTGCAGATAACCGGCAGCGGCCGGTTCCGATCCGGTGAAAGAAATCCAGAATCTATGGGTTCCTCTAACCCGCTTTGCTACCACGACGGCTATTTCATGCCAAGGCCATCATAGGGACATTGACGATAGCGTTGTCAACCCAAAAGCAGCTTTCCGCCTCTGCGCGGTCCCGACTGCCCAAAAAGAATGCCTTTCGGGTCCGGCTCGCGGGCCTGATGGTATTTCTGAGGGCGGCGACCCTTCTCAATTCAGACGTTGACACCCGCGAATGTTTCATATTATCTTTGTATAAGTTTTCCTCTATATTACACTTCTTCTACTTAACCTGCATCTTTTGAGCAATCCGGCGGCGGCCTGAAGCGGTCAAGACGGACTTGTATCCGGATTCCGGTCTGTCGAATACTGGACAGGCGGGCGACGCACACCAAGGATGATGCTATGAAAAAATGGACGATCGCAGCCGTTCTGATTGGCGTGGGAATAGTGATCGCCTTTCCCCTGTTCAGCATGACCTACTACACAATGGTAAGGACATCCACGCCGGAATTCTGCGCGTCATGCCACGAAATCAAGCCGGCGGTGGTGGCCTGGCGGTCGTCCACCCACACCAACAACGCCGCGGGTGTTGTCGTTGACTGCATGGATTGCCACCTGCCCGCACCTCAGGACACCTTCGACTTTTTCTTTGCCAAAAGCTACCATGGCATCAAAGACGTGGTGATCCATTTCCTGGCTGGTGCGTATGATCAGGAAAAAGCCCGCGAATCCGCCTATGCCGCCTTCGACAACGATCAATGTCAGAAATGCCATCGCAATCTGCTGCACATGCCAACCCGGCGTGGCGCCATGCTGGCTCACCGGTCGGTCGTGTATGCCCGCCCGGGGTACGAGAAAAAATGCGTCGACTGCCATTATGACCTGGTTCATTCTGAAAGGGGCCTGGTCATGTTTCGGCAGACCCGCGAGGCGCCCTATCAGGCCAAGGGGCTGAGGCAGCTGTAACCCCACCTTCAAGATCGTTTTTACATTACGCTGGATTTCGACAACCGAAAGGAGCGCGAGCCATGAGGCAAAGATTTCTTTCTTTTATCATCGGATTGCTGGCCGTGGGCCTGATCGGTGCACCGGCCCTGGCCCAGCCCAACTATGCCAAGGTCAAGGAGTACCGCATCGAACGCAGCGTCCCCCCTGCGGCACAGGCGTGCATCGAATGCCACCGCGTAACGACCCCTGGTGTGTTTACCGACTGGGCCAGAAGCCGCCATGCCAACGCCAACATCACCTGCCTGGACTGCCATCTTATCCAGCCCGGCGACCAGGATATCGCCCAGGATCATGAGAAGTACTACGGCCGGTCCGACCTGCCCTGGGGCGAGGCCAAGTACAAAATGCCCATCGCGTCCATCGTCACCCCCAAGGATTGTTCCCGCTGCCATCCGGACGAGGCGACCCAGTACAGTAAATCCAAGCATGCCAATACCATCGAGATCATGTGGAAACTGGACCCCTGGCTGAACAAAGGCATGAATTCGGACAACGAACGCAAAACCGGCTGCTACAACTGCCACGGCACGGTAATCGCAATGGACGATAAGGGCAGGATCGATCCGGACACCTGGCCCAACGCCGGCGTGGGCCGGCTCAACCTGGACGGCAGCAAGGGGGCCTGCACCTCCTGTCACACGCGCCACCGCTTTTCCGTCGGTGAGGCCCGCAAACCCGAGGCCTGCGACCAGTGCCATCTGGGACCGGATCACCCCCAGATCGAGATATACGAAGAGTCCAAACACGGCACCATCTACCATGCCTATCAGGACGAGTATAATTTCGACGCCGCAGGGGGCACCTGGACGCCCGGTGTGGACTATCGCGCCCCTACATGCGCGGCCTGCCATATGTCCGGGTCCGGCAAGGAACCCACCAGCCACGACGTGACCCAGCGCCTGTCCTGGGAAACCCAGGCCCCCCTGACGGTACGGCCTCAGGATTTCAAACCCTTTCCCTCCGGAACGGACTGGCAGGACGAGCGGCAGAAAATGAAAAATATCTGCAGCGCCTGCCACAGCAACGCCTGGACCAACGACTTTTACAACGGCTTCGACAAAGCCGTGAACGAATACAACGACATTTATTTCAAACCGGCCAAGGCCAAACTGGACGAGCTTTACGAAAAAGGCCTGCTGGACAAAACCAGATTCTTCGACGAACGCCTCGAAGTTGAGTACTACGAGCTGTGGCACCACGAGGGGCGCCGGGCCCGCATGGGCGCCATGATGATGGCGCCGGACTACGCCTGGTGGCACGGCTTCTACGAATGCAAATTACGCTTTGCCAACTACATGGAAGAGGCCAACCACCTGATTGAAACCGGCCGGAAAGCCTATGTGGCTGAGGATTTCCCGAACGCCACAGGAGACACGACCCGGCCGGTGAAAATCTTCGGCGACAAGTAGTCGTCCGTTCCCCATGGCCCTGTCGAAAAAGCCGTCCCGCCTTACGGGACGGCTTTTTAATCATCCTGTTCGGTAAGTTGACGGGTCCTGTATTTTATCGGAGACGATTAGCTGCGGTCGAACCGGGAGAACTGCATGGAAAAGGTCCCGCGGCCCTGGGTCGCGGACCGCAGGCTGGTGGAATAACCGAACATCCTGGCCAGGGGAACCGTGGCCTTGATGGTCTGGACGCCCAACTTGGGCTCGATGGATTCGATCTTGCCGCCCCGGGCATTCAGGTCCCCGATCACATCTCCCATGAAATCTTCGGGTACAATGACCTCGACATCCATGATGGGGTCCAGCAGAAAGGACGCGCCGGTGGACAACGCCTCCCTGACGGCCATGGACGCGGCGACGGTAAAGGCCAGTTCCGTCCCGTTGGATTCCCGGGCGTCGGCTCCGGTCAGCACGGCCTTTACATCCACCACCGGATAGCCCATGAGAATGCCGCTTTCCAGAGATTCCATGACCCCTTTTTCCACCGCCTTCACCAGCGTCGGGGGCAGGTCCTCGTCCTTCAGGCTGGACGCGAAGCGGTTGCCTTCACCGCGGGAGAGCGGCTCCAGGCGAAGGGTGACTTCACCGTAATGCCGGTTCCCGGCTACCTCCTTGTCAAATACAGCGGTTCCGACAGCTGCGGATTCGATGGTTTCCCGGTATACGACCTGGGGTTTGCCGACGTTGACCTGGGTGTTGAACTCCCGCTGCATCCGGCTGGTGATAATTTCCAGGTGCAGTTCTCCCATTCCGGAAAGAATCGTCTGGCCGGTGTCTTCGTCTTCCCGGACCCGCAACGTGGGATCTTCGGCCATGAACTTGTCCAGCACCTGCTGGAGTTTTTCCTGGTCGCTGTGGGTTTTGGGCTCCACGGCCACGGAAATCACCGGTTCATAGAAATCCATTTTCTCCAGCAGCACCGGATGGTCCTGGTTGCACAAGGTCTCACCGGTTGAGGAGTCTTTGAGTCCCACGATCCCCACGATGGCGCCCGGTCCCACGGTGTCCACCCGCTCCCGTTTGTTGGCATGCATTTTGAGGATGCGTGACAGCTTCTCTTTTTTATTTCTGCTGGGATTGAAGACGTCGGTGCCGGCTGTGAGTTTGCCGCTGTAGACCCGCACATAAGACAACTTGCGCCCTTCCATCATGGAGACCTTGAAGATCAGCGCCGCCAGGGGTGTTTTTTCATCTGGAAGGCACAGGATGCTTTCTCCGGTTTCAGGATGAACGCCCTTGATGGCCGGCACCTCGGCGGGGCTGGGCAGGAACTGGACAATGGCATCCAAAAGGGGCTGTATCCCTTTGTTTTTCAGGGCACTGCCGCACAGCACCGGCACCAGTTCCAGGGTGACCGTCGCCTTCCTGACGGCAGCCAGGATCGCCTCCGTGTCGATGGGTGCTTCGCTCAGGTAAGCCTCCATAATGCCGTCGTCCACCTCGGCCAGGGTCTCCAGCAATTGTTCGCGGTATACCTCCGCATCTTCCAGGAACTCCGCATCGATATCACCGGCATTGTAGCTGGCCCCGAGGGTGTCGTCATCCCACCGGATCTGCTGCATCCGGATCAGGTCGACCACTCCGGAGAAGCTGTCTTCGGCGCCCATGGGGATCTGAAGGATCATGGGATTGGCCTTGAGCCGGTCCCGCATCATTTGAACGGTACCAAAAAAATCGGCGCCGATGCGGTCCAGCTTGTTGATAAAGGCGATCTTGGGCACCCGATAGCGGTCGGCCTGACGCCAGACCGTCTCCGACTGGGGCTCGACGCCGCCCACGGCACAAAAAACGCCCACGGCGCCATCCAGCACGCGCAGGGAGCGCTCCACCTCAATGGTAAAGTCCACATGGCCCGGCGTATCGATGACCTGGATATCCCTGCCGTTCCACTGGCAGGTCGTCACCGCCGAAGTGATGGTAATGCCCCGTTCCTGTTCATCGACCATCCAATCCATCACCGCTTCGCCGTCGTGGACCTCACCGATTTTGTGGGACCGGCCCGTATAGTAGAGCACCCGCTCGGTAACCGTGGTCTTGCCGGCATCGATGTGGGCGATGATGCCAATATTGCGAATATTGTTCAGTTTGTCGTTTTTTTTCATCGTGTCAGCAGCATGTCTGCGGTTAAAGGGAATTCAAGTGGCAAATGGCCTGCGAGTGTTTGTGCTTCCGCTCCGTCAATCAGGATTTTCACCCGCTCAATCTCCGTAACGTTAAGGATCAGGGAATTGGCTATCGAAAATAAGGTCAATTGCTCCCGCCGGCAACTCCCCGGGTGATTTTCCCGCAGGTGAGCAGTAAAATCCACCACCGCCGTACCATCCTCAAGTAAAAAAAAGGACCTCAATTTCGTCCCGCCGGGTATGGCTGCCAAATGGCCGCGGGCAGAACCGTTGATCAGTTCCAGGATCAGCTGCCGGCCAAAGGCCCGGGGATCGCCGGGGTTGACCACCACACGTTCCTCTGCAATCAGGAAGGGACGGGTGGCATCGGAAAAATAGAGATGCACCACCTGCTTATCCCCCTTCCCGGCAAGGCAATCCGGCACCGGGCCCGCTCCCAGAAACCATGCCCCGGCAAGAACCAGCCACAGGACATGTCGTAAAAGCGGCTGCCCGCTGTCAAAAATACGCTGGTATCGTTCTGGGTTGCCCATCGCCGCCGCCGTGGGAACGGAATCCTGCCGTCATCGGGTGAAAAGTCTGGTTTATGTCAAGGGGTCCTGCATGTCAAGAACAACGCGGTGTGCAGGAATGGGATCGGCAACGCCGGCCAGCATTGCCCACAGGGAAAGCCCGGCCATAGCGGCGGCAAGGATGAAGAAATGTCAACGACCTGCGGGATCGATGAGGATACGGGGCCGCCGTATCACCAGCGCCCGGAGTTGTTCAGATGGGGCGGCGCTCACCGTAGACCGAAAGGGCAAACACCTCCGGCCCGCTGTGACAGGTTACTGTGGGCCATCCCCTGCCGCTGATGACCTGATAGTCGCTAATCGAAATCATGGGCAACTGGGACATGAGCCGGTCGAAAGCCTGATCCATATAGGGTTTGTTGTTATCCGATCCATAGGCTTTGAATATCTTGACATTGTGGGGTCGGGAGGAAAGAAACTCCAGCGAGGCATCCGCCATGCGTTGGATCGCCTTGTCCATGCCTTTCTCCGTTGAAAAGGGGGTCACCAGACCATCATCGATGATGAGTACGGGCTTCAGCCGCAGCATGCTGCCCACCAGTCCCTTGGCCCGGCCGATCCTTCCATTTTTTACAAAGTACTTGAGTGTTGAAGCGGAAAGCAGCACCTGCACGGATTGACAGATTTCCGGAAGCGCCGCGTTGACGTCATCAATGGACCGGCCCTGGTTGATCATGCCGATAATTTTTTCGGCAACGAAATAGCCACCGGCGGAAACGGACCGGGTATCGATGACATGGATTTCCAACCCCGGCACAAAGCCTTTGGCAGCCTTGCTGTTGTCAAACACCTGGGAAAGCTTCGATGACATGTGAATATCGATAACGCGCTCGTAGCCCTTGGCCTTCAGCGCCAGGTACTTCTTGATCATGTCCGACTGGGAAGGTGGCCTGGTGGCGAATTCCTTCACGCCATGCACCCGGGCATAAAACTGTTCCTGCAAAAGCTGCTCACCGTCCACGTAGGGTTGGCCATCAAGAAGAATATTGATACCGACAAATTCAAGGTTGTACTTTTTCATAAAGGAGATCGTCGGTTCACAGCCCGAGTCTACCATAAAAGCGGTTTTCTTTTCAGTCATCGATCCACAGCCCTCCTGTCCTGCCCAAATGAAGGTCTTTTATCCTTTAGCCTGAAACAAGTCAAGCAAACGTGAACGATGTACACATTAGTTATTTTTGTTCGAAATAAAGCTGGGATGATTGGGCTTGGTCAGGACTGCAGGGAGCCTGAAACCGAAGATGAAATCTAACACTGTTGCAATCGAGGATCTCACCGGCGCGGCGCCACAGGCCATGGAACCGAATTGCCAGTCGCCGCTGGGAACTTGACGTCGGGAAAAAAAGCTGGGGAGGAACAGCCGGACGGAACGAGTGACGCCCCCTTGACCTCACCGGGGAAAAGGCATCGCCGCAATCAAAAAAAACCGGCGGGTCCCGGTATAGCGCCAGGAACCCGCCGGTTAAAAAAGCAATTACAAATCGTTGATGGCCTCAGTCAACTCGGGAAGGAAGTCAAGGATGTCGGCTTCGATACCCACGTCGGCCACTTGGAAGATGGGTGCCTTGACGTTCTTGTTGATGGCCACGATGAACGGCGAGCCCTTGATGCCGCCCATGTGCTGGAAGCTGCCGGAGATGCCGCAGGCCATGTAGACCTTGGGCTTGACCGTCTGGCCGGAGGTACCCACCTGACGGGACTTCTCAAGCCATTTGGCGTCGACGATGGGCCGTGAACAGGAGACCACGGCCCCCATGGCCTCGGCCAGTTCTTCGGCCACCTCGATGTTGTCTTCGTCCTCGATGCCGCGGCCCACGGAAACCAGTACGTCGGACTTGGTGATATCCACGTCGCCCACCTCGGCTTCCACTATTTCCAGGAAAGTGCGTTTGGCCGTCAGGTCCCCGGCATCACCGGACTTGTCTTCCACACTGCCGCCGGCGGACTTGCTCTCGTCCGGGGCAAAGGCGCCGGGGCGCACGTTGACGACCGCCCCGGCCGAAATATCGGCGGTCACATGGGTGCTGACCATGCCGCTGTACTCCTGGCGAATCACCTTCAGGTCGGTCCCGTCCACGCCCTCGATGTCCACCACATCGGCAATGAAGGCCGAATCCAGCTTGATGGACAGGCCGGGGGCCAGGTCCATGCCGAACGTGTCATGGGGAACCAGCACGATGGCGTCGCCGGGAAGCACGTTGACCAGCAGTTTGCGGATGACTTCTGCATTGGGGTAGGCCAGGGCGTCCAGGTTAAACTTGAGCACCTTGGCATAAGAACCGGCCACGTCTTCGGCAACGGCGTCAACGTCGGCGCCCGACCCTGTAACGATGGCGGTCACGGCCGCGCCGGCATCGATTTTCCTGGCCGCAGCCACCATTTCAAGGGCCGAATCGTCGGCCACGCCACCTTTGTGTGTGATGTATGCATAGATATCAGCCATTATTTCAACCCTCCTTTGGCCTTCAAGAGTTCGATCAGCTTGGCAATGATCTCTTCGGTGCTGCCTTCCAGCATCTCGGCGCCGTCACCCATTTCAGGTACGAAGTAGTCAAGGCGCTTGACCTTGGCGCCGGCGGCGCCCACAGTGGCCGCGTCCACGCCCAGATCGGCGGCGCCGTGCTGTGGAATCTCCACCGAGGCCACCTTGCGGATGCCGCGGATACCCACGTAGCGCGGTTCGTTGATACCGGTCTGGATGGACAATACGCAGGGCAGCGCAATCTCGTTCATCTCCTGGTTGCCGCCTTCGATTTCACGGCCCACCTTGAGCTTGTCGCCATCCACATCGATTTTATTGACCAGTGACGCGTAAGGATAGTCCAGCATGGCCGCCAGCATGCCACCCACCTGGGCCGCCCCGTCATCAGCCTGAGCACCGGTTAGGATCAGGTCGTATTTCCCTTTTTCAACGGCTGCTTTGAGCAGGGTGGCCACGCCCTTGCCGTCGGATCCGTCGAAGGCGTCATCACTCAGCAAAAGGCCGTTGTCGGCGCCCATGGCCATCTCCCGGCGCAGCACCTCTTCGGACTCGTCGTCGCCCACGGTGACCACGGTCACGCTGCCGCCCACGTTGTCGCGGATCTGGATGGCCTCTTCCACGGCGTAGTTGTCCCACTCGTTGACCGAGTACACCAGGTCGTCGCGTTCGATATCGCTGCCGTCGCCGTTGACCTCGATCTCGTTTTCAGCGGTATCGGGAACCCGTTTTACACACACCAAGATTTCCATGTTTACCCTCCTGTTTTAAGTCAGAACTTTAAATTTTGAATTTCGAATATAGGCGTTCCATCGACTCATTTGCATGGGAATCCCTAATTTAAAATTCATCATTCAACATTAAAAATTCCTATTCCATATGCTGGGCAATCAATTCCGACAGATCGATAGCTTCCATCTTGCCTTCCATGCCGGCCACCTTGATGGCATCCTCCATGTTGACCAGGCAGAAAGGGCATGCCGTGACGATCACGTTGGCGCCGGCCTTGGCGGCCATCTCCACCCGAAGAACCCCCATGCGCTGTTCTTCCTCCGGTTCATAAAAAAGCATCAGTCCCCCACCGCCGCAGCAGAAGGAACGGTCACGGCAACGTTCCATTTCGACCCGCTTGAGCCCGGCAATGGCATCCAGGGCCGATCGCGGGTCGTCGTAGACATCGTTATGACGTCCCAGGTAACACGGATCGTGATAAGTATAGACCTTGCCGTCACCGTTGGCGCCTTTCAGCCGGATGGCGCCGGATTTCACATTTCGGGCGATAAACTGGCTGATGTGTTCCACCGGCGGCAACCCCTGGTAGTCATTCTTCAGGGCGTTGTAGGCATGTGGGTCGGCGGTGATGATGTGCTTGACACCACTGTTCAAAATGGCATCAGTATTGGTCTCCTTGATGGTCTGGAACAACATTTCTTCACCAAACCGACGAATTTCGTTTCCGCTGTCTTTCTCCTTCTTGCCCAAAATACCGAAATCCGCACCGGCCCTTGACAGGACGGTGGCTGTGGCTCGGCCAATCTCCTGCATCCGGTCGTCATAGGAGGTGATGCTGTCCACGAAATAGAGGGCCTCGGCGGAGTCTTTCTTGGCCAGGTCCTTGACGGGCACATCGGCAGGCAGGTCCTTGGTCCAGTCGGCCCGTTTCTTCTCCATCTTACCCCAGGGGTTGCCACGTTTTTCAAGGGCCTTCAAGGGCTTTTGCAGGCTCTGGGGCACCATGCCCTCATCGACCATGCCACGGCGCAGGTCCACGATCTTGTCGATGTATTCGATGCCGATGGGGCACTCCTGCTCACAGGCGCCGCAGGTGGTGCAGGACCAGATCTCGTCCTCTTCGAATGTGGTTCCGATCAGATCATCGCTTTTCTTGAAGGGGCTGCCGTAAGGGTAGAGGGGGTAGTTCTTGAACATCAGGTCACGGGCCTTGATGGAAATGAACCGTGGGGAGAGGGGGCGGCCCACGGCGTTGGCCGGACAGTTGTCCGAACAGCGGCCACAATCGGCACAAGAGTAAAAATCAAGCATGTGCTTCCAGGTAAAATCCTCCAGGCGTTTGACGCCGAATGACTCCAGGTCATCCAGTTCTTCATCCTTGATGCCGTGTACAACCGGTTTGACGTTTCCCCGGGCAATGCGCATGAAGAACACATTGAACAGCGATGTGATCACATGAAAGTGTTTTCCCATGGGCAGAAAACAGAGGAAGAAGAAAAACGTCAGATCATGGATGTAGTATGAAACGATGTGAATGGCCTGCAACGTCTCTACCGATGTGGAAAGCAAGGCGGATTTGAAAAACCAGGCCAGACTGGCCGGTGCAAGAAATTCGGCGTGCAGGCCTTTTTGGACGTTGGCGGCCACGCTGCTGGCTTCAAACAGGCTTTCGGAAATCATCAGCGTCGAGATCAGGCCCAGAACGAACAGGGCTTCAGCGGTGTGATCCTTGCCGTATTTGGCGGGCACGGCGTAGCGTTCCGGTTTGACCACGGCCCTGCGCCAGGCGGCAATGGCACAGGCTATCAACACCACGGTGGCCGCATAGTCCTTCAGAAAATTGTATACATGGCCGACCACCCCGCCGAATCCCGGCATGACAAAGTTTTCGGAGATGCCGATGATCACCAGGCTGCAGGACCGGACACTGAGGATCAGAAATCCGGCGAAGATCATGATATGGACCACCCCGGCCACCATGTAGCGAGGTTGACGATACTGGCCAAGCCAGATCTTCAACACATGGTAAATCCGCTGGGGAATATGGTCGAATCGGTTGTCCGGCGCCGCCTTGACCAGCGGCGCCATGCGGATGGCCATGATATAGGCAAACATCGCCACCCCCAGAAGGGGAATCAGGATCGAAAAAACCACTGTGGGGATGAAAAGAAAGAAATACTTGGCCGGAGCGATCAACACATTTTCCATATTTACCCTTGTTCTCCCTTCGGTTTCGTATTAAGATAAATTTAAAAATGAATGAGGATTCATTCAGTTTTTACTCACTGATTCCTATCCTGTCAAGAAAAAATTTTGAACAAGCTGCTCATAACGGGTCCACCGCCAACAGGACGGGGGAATCTTCAGGGAGATAGGTTCCATACGGGTTTGCAATGCTGATGCATCGACGGCCAAAAGACCATTAACTAATAGAATTTCTTGACAAATTAACTTTTTCAAAATAGAAAATGGCAATGGATTCATCATTGGAATCCCCACCCATCAGGCATGAAGGCTCCATTTATTACGATCGCCAAGGAAAAACAAGGAAAAAGGAGGTGCTTGTGACAGCTGACAATCCCTATCTGGCAAAACCATGGCTATCCCACTACGAACAGGACGTTCCCGAGCACGTAAAGTATGAAAAGACCTGTCTTCCGGACTACCTGAAGCGGTCGGCCGGGGCATTCCCGGAGAAAATGGCCCTGACGTTTCAAGGATACCAGGTCAGTTTTGCCAAATTGGACGACATGGTGAATCGATTTGCCGCCTGCCTCACCGATTTCGGGATAAAAAAAGGCGACAGTGTGGCCATCCTGCTGCCCAATGTGATCCCCTGTGTCGTGGCCTACTATGCCACCATGCGCATCGGTGCCATCACCGTCATGAACAACCCCTTGTATTCAGACCGGGAACTTGAGCACCAGTTCAACGACTCCGGATCGAAAGTGCTGATCACGCTGGATCTGCTTGCAAACCGAATGATCGACCTTCGGCCGAAGACACAAATCAAACAGATTGTATACACCAGTATCGGCGACTACCTCCCTTTTCCCAAAAACCTGCTTTTCCCGCTGGTGGGCAAGAAAAAAGGACTGGCCGCCGACGTCAAACCGGCAGACCATCTCTACAAATGGAAGGCCCAGCTGGCGAAGTATTCGCCCAATCCGCCGAAAGTCCCGCTGGATTTTGATGATGTGGCCATGTACCAGTATACCGGCGGCACCACCGGTGTTTCCAAGGGGGTCATGCTGACCCACGGCAACCTGAGCATGCAGGTGCAGCATGTAGCGGCGTGGTTCCCCAGCTTCGGCAGCGACGAAGTCATGCTCGGCGCCCTGCCCTTTTTCCACGTGTTCGGCCTCTCCACCGCGATGAATCTGGCCATTCACAAGGGCTGGGGGAACATCCTGGTTCCCAAGCCCCAACCGCCGCAGCTGCTGGAAGCCATCAGCAAATTCAAGCCTACATTTGCCCCACTGGTGCCCACCATGTATATCGGCATGCTCGAACATCCCGATATTGAAAAAACCGATCTCACCTCCATCAAGGGCTGTTTTTCAGGCAGCGCACCACTTCCTGTTGAGGTGATCAACGAGTTCGAGAAAAAAACCGGCGCCGTTATCGTTGAGGGCTTCGGTCTGACCGAATCCACCCCGGTCACCCATATCAACCCGTTCAACGGGCAGCGTAAAATCGGTAGTATCGGCCTTCCCATATCCGACACCGAATGCCGTATCGTTAGTCTCGACGACGGCGTCACGGATGTTCCCGTCGGAGAGACAGGCGAGCTTCTGATGAAAGGCCCACAGATTATGAAGGGCTATTTGAACCGCCCCGACGCAACGGCCGAAACCCTTACCGACGGCTGGCTGCACACCGGTGATATCGCCAAAATGGATGAGGACGGTTATTTTTATATCGTGGACCGCAAGAAAGACATGATTATCTCCGGCGGATACAACGTCTATCCCCGGGACATCGAAGAGGTGTTCTTTGAACACCCCCAGGTGATGGAAGCCACCGCCATCGGCATCCCTCATCCCAAACGGGGGGAAGCGGTCAAGGTGTTCGTCGTCTTGAAGGAAGGCCAGACCGCCACCGCCGAAGAACTGCTGAAATACTGTGAGGACAAGCTGGCCAAATACAAGTGGCCGACAGAAATCGAATTTCGTCAGGAACTTCCCAAAACCAATGTGGGCAAAGTTTTGAAAAAAGATCTCAGGGCCATGGAGCAGCAAAAAGCCAAGTAGGAAAAAGGATGCGACTGCATCCGCAGAAAATGGGCCTCAGCCGTAAAAACGGGGGTTGCACCATGGTGCAACCCCCATCTATTTTTTGAGGATGGTGGGTAAGATTACTTTCCGCCGAACGCATCTTCGCTGATCTCAACCGCTGCATCGCAGTTGGTCATGATTGCGTCCATCTTTCCCATGGTGATGGGAAGCACGGCCTGGGTGAAATACTGCAGGCTTTTCATCTGGCCTTCATAAAAGGCCTGATCTTTCTTCTTGGCGCCCTTTTCCAGTTTAGCCGCCGCGATACATCCCCGCCAGAGAAGCATCCATGCCATCACCACATCACCGGATGCATCCATAAAGGGGTGAGCGAAAGCAAAAGCGCTCATCACCTTGGGAGACATAGCGGTGGCACCCAGTTGCATGGCCACTTCTCCAAGCCGATTCAATGCCTTTTCCAACTTGGCGGCATACTCCTTCAGGCCCTCGATCTCTTTGGCCTGCGCAATGGTCTTCTGGATCTCGACCATCAGGTCCATGATGGGCTTGCCTTTGTTCATACCCAGCTTACGTCCCAGTAGGTCCATGGCCTGGATGCCGTTGGTGCCCTCATAGATCATGGTAATGCGACAGTCACGCAACAACTGTTCCTGGGGATATTCTCTGGTGAAGCCATAGCCACCGTATACCTGTACACCGGCACTACAAACGTCAAAAGCCTTGTCGGTGACGTATCCTTTGCAAATCGGAATCAACAGGTCCAGCATGCCCTGCAGCCTTGCTTTTTCATCCTGCTCATCGGCAACGGCAATCTGATCGGAGAGATATCCTGCGTAGTATAGCAGGCTGCGCATGCCCTCGACATAGGATTTCATGGAAATCAGCATGCGACGCACATCCGGATGCTGAATGATGGGCACGGAGGCGGCATTGGGGTCCATCATCTGCAGAAGGTTTTTCCCCTGAACCCGTTCCCTGGCATAATTGATGGCATTCATGTAAGAGGCACTGGCACAGCAGAACCCCTGCATACCGACCAGCAGGCGCGCCTCGTTCATCATGAGGAACATGGCCCGCATGCCCTTGTTCTCTTCTCCCAGCAGTTCACCGATGCACTGGCCCTTTCCGCCCAGGGTCAGCGAACAGGTGGCGTTGCCGTTGATCCCCATCTTGTGCTCGATCCCCGTGCAGACGACATCATTGAAATCGCCCAGACTGCCGTCATCGTTGACCCGGTATTTAGGGACCAGAAAAAGGGAGATGCCCTTGGTTCCTGCCGGTGCACCTTCGATTCTGGCCAGAACCGGATGTACGATGTTCTCCACCATGTCGTGTTCGCCGGCAGAGATAAAAATCTTGTTGCCCGAGATACTGTAGGTGCCGTCTTCATTTTTTACTGCGGTAGTGGAAAGGCTGCCCACGTCGGAGCCGGCTTCAGGCTCGGTCAGAAGCATGGTACCGGTCCATGTCCCCGTAAACATATTTTTCAGAAACAGCTTTTTCTGGCGTTCCGTGCCGAAGGCTTCCACCAGAAGGGCAGCACCGTGGGTGAGGCCCGGATACATCATGAAGGCATAGTTGGCACCATTGAAATAGTCACCGGCGGCCAATGCCACGGTCCGGGGCATCCCCTGTCCGCCGTACTCCGGGTCCTCGGGCATGGCCAGCCATTCCCCCTCGACAAACAGATCATAAGCGCGCTTGAAACTTTCCGGTACAGAGACCTGCCCGTTTTCCAGATGGCACCCCTGCTCGTCACCGTCTTTTAACGTGGGGAGAATCTCTTTGACTGCCAGGTTGCGCGCTTCACTGATGATCAGATCCACGGTTTTCTTATTGAATTCTTCGAATTTCTCATGTTTGCTCAGCGCGCCCACGTTCAATTGCTCGTGCAGCACGAAATCCACATCTCTCCGGTCCGCTATAACCTGTGCCATATCCCGTATTCTCCTTGTTGATGGTTGGATGCGCCACCAAGCCCGACTGACAATGACGGCATCCGATTATGATTTTAATGGCTTCGTCGAATTTATCCGCGACTGCCGATCCCTCTGATAAACAAATCCACCAGCGGGTCGGCCATGGTAACCAGATCGTATTGACCGCCGGAATGAATCCAAGAGTTGATCACGTCATCGACCGCGCCGTTGATGAACCGCTTGACGATGCCCATGTACAGATCTTTCCGAATCGCCCCCTCTTCCTGTCCCAGTTCCACAACCTCGGATATGATATCCCGGTACATCTTGGACATCTCTTTGATCTGTTCATGACCGAGTCTGCGGTTCTGATGGGTCTCGGCCTGATAAACGATGGCCATGTTGCGGTCTTTCTGGAACTCTTGAAGATGGACGCGGATCAGGCACCGCAACTTTTCTTCCGCTGTTTCCGGCTGATCCACCGCATCCCGGAATCGTTCAAAAATCTGGCGGGCCTTATATTGGTAAAACTGGACCAGAATGTCGTCCTTGTTCTTGAAATAGAGATAGATGGTCCCGTCCGCCACACCGGCCTCTTTGGCAATCTGGGCAATTGTCGACTGAAAAAACCCCTGCTGGGCGAATACGGTGATGGCCGCGTCGAGGATACGCCGGTACTTGTCCCTGTTTTTCTTTTTCGTGCCGATGGCGCACCTCCTGACAACGACGGTTTATGAATGAATGTTCATTCATTTATCAAAGGGGAAAACCCTGTGTCAAGCCTTAACATCAAAAAACCATAAAAACGCATCACCGCCCCGGCAATCATTATCAACGTTCAAAATTTCAGAGGGTTAACATCATTCGACAGAAGAACACGGTCAATCGCAAGAAGTCTTTGCGGGGCCTTCTGGGTGAATGAGCAAACATTCATTTCTTATTGACTTTGCCGCCGGCTGGCAATAAAGGGATTCGAGCCTCGGGTATCCGAACCTATCCTTTATATGTTGACAGAATTGGTGCACTCAGGTTAATTTCGCTCCTTGGCTCACATCATACATTTCACGCCACCCCTAAAACCATGCGTGCAGTGTATCACCCTTCATGGCATCAACCCCATGCCAAGGTAAAGAGGAGGAATGTCAAATGATTGTTGCGGAACGAAAACCCTTTGAAGAGATCAGCCTCATGGTCAAAGACTTTAAAAAGGTCCTGACCGTGGGATGCGGCACCTGCGTGGCAGTATGCCTGGCAGGCGGCGAAAAGGAGGTCGGGGTGCTCAACTCCGAACTGAAAATCGCCCGCCGCATGGAAGGCAGCCCCATCGAAACCGGTGGTGTTACCGTGGAGCGGCAGTGTGACATGGAGTTTTTGGAAGAACTGGACGGGGTCGTGGATGAATACGACGCCATCATCTCCATGGCCTGTGGCGCCGGCATTCAATTTATTGCCGAACGATTCCCTGAAATTCCCGTATTTCCAGGCGTCAATACCAGCTTTATCGGCGTCAACCGGGAAGTCGGCTGGTACGAAGAGAAATGCCGGGCCTGCGGCACCTGCGTGCTGGGCATGACCGCCGGCATCTGTCCCGTTACCATGTGCGCCAAAGGACTGTTCAACGGCCCCTGCGGCGGCACGAACAAAGGCAGCTGTGAGATCAACACCGATCAACCCTGTGCCTGGTATCTCATTCATGAAAGACTGGCCAAGCAGAACCGTCTGGGAAACATCCTCGAGATCTGTCCGCCCAACGACTGGCGAAACCAGACGCCGAGAACCATCGTCCAGCCTGGCTATAAGGAGCGCCTGACCGCATTCGGCATCAAATAGACATCTTGCCGACGATCAAATACGAAAACGGAACAAGCCAATAGAGGGATTCCCATATGAAATCAGGAAGCAATCTTGAACAAATACTGCGTGCCGGTCATTTTGCCTTCACCGGAGAATTGGGGCCGCCCCGTGGGTCCAACGTGGCGGCGGTGAGGGACAAGGCCAAACACCTGGTCGGCATGGTCGATGCCGTCAATATAACCGACAACCAGACGGCCATGGTAAGAATGTCCAGTTGGGCCGCCTCGCTGATCGCCATTGAAGAGGGACTGGAGCCCAACTATCAGATGGTATGCCGGGACCGGAACCGCCTGGCCATGCAGGCCGACATTCTGGGCGCATCGGCCCTTGGCATTCGCAACCTGCTCTGCCTGTCCGGCGACCACCAGCAATTCGGCGATCACCCCCAGGCCAAGGGCGTGTTTGACATCGATTCCACCCAGCTTATCGGCACCGTCAAAAAGATGCGTGATGAAGCCAAGTTCCTCGGCGGTGCCGACATTGATGAAGCACCCAAAATGTTTATCGGCGGGGCGGCCAACCCCTTTGCCGAACCCCACGAATGGCGAGTGCACCGCCTGGCCAAAAAAGTCCACGCCGGCGTGGATTTCGTACAGACCCAGTGCATCTATAATATGGACAGAATGCGTCAATGGGTAAAAGAAGCCGTAGACATGGGAATCGCCGAAAAAGTCTACATCCTGGCCGGCGTCACCCCCATGAAGAGCGTCGGTATGGCGCGCTACATGCAACTCAAGGTCCCCGGCATGGACGTCCCCAATGAGATCATCAAGCGGCTTCAGGGTGTAGACAAGAAGAAGGTGGCCGACGAGGGCATCAAGATCGCCTGTGAACAGATCGAAGAGTTCAAGGAGATGAAAGGCGTCGCCGGCGTTCATCTCATGGCCATCGAATGGGAGCACAAGGTACCGGAAATAGCCGAGCGGGCCAAGGTCCTGCCCAGGCCCACGGTCTGATCAACGCCCCACATCCATTGTCAACCAACGATCACCAAAGGAGTTTTCAAGTGAGTAATGAAACGAAAAAAGTCATGGTCATTGGGGGCGGGATCGCCGGCCTGACGGCAGCCTGGGAGCTTGCCGGCCTTGGCGCGCAGGTAGCGCTCGTTGAAAAGGCCGACTTTCTTGGCGGACATGCCATCCAGTATGCCTGCAAAGCCACGGACGAATGTCGCCAATGCGGCGCGTGCGCCGTCGAAAGCATGCTCAAGAACGTAGTCAACGAACCGGCCATTACCGTCCATCTGGCCACCGAGGTGGCGGGCGTCAATAAAAACGGGAATTTTACCGTCAGCCTTAAAAAAAGTCAGACCGCAAAGGACCTGAAGGCCTGTGAAAATGCTTATACCGACAATCCGACCGGCTGTGCGGCCGTCAGGGGCTACTCGCTGAACAATGGCCGATACTACCAGGCCGATGGAAGTCTGAACCCGGAAACGACCGGCAATGCAGACACCCTCGAGGTGGACGCCGTGGTCGTGGCCACCGGTTTCGTGCCCTTCGACCCGCGGCTCAAATCCACCTATCGCTACGACGATTTGAAAAACGTGGTCAGCGGCATGGACCTGGAAACGGGAAAACGGGCCAATGGCACGGTGCTGAGGCCATCGGACGGCAAACCGCCCAAAAAGGTCGCCTTCATTCAGTGCGTGGGCAGCCGGGACGAACGCCTGGGCCACCTGTGGTGCAGTCAGGTCTGCTGCCCCTATGCCCTGAGAACGGCACAGGCCATGAAGTACAAGGATCCGGAACTGGACATCACCGTCTTTTACATGGATATCCAGAATACGGGCAATGATTTCCCCGTCTTTTACCAGCAGTGCAAAGACGAAATGAAATTTGTCCGCAACATTCCCGTGGACATGTACGAGACCGAGGACGACCGCATCAGGACCCGCTTCATGACCGCTGAAGGCAGCAGTGAAGTCGTGGAAGACGAGTTCGACCTGGTGGTGCTCTCTGTCGGCATCATGCCGGCAGCCGACAACGCGACGCTGTCCGAAACGGTGGGCGCCCCGCTCAACGGTGACGGATTCTTCGCCTGCGCCGACAAGTTGAACCGGGCATCCACCGGGCAGGCCGGCATTTTTGTGGCCGGCACCGCTTCGGGACCGAAAACCATTGCCGAATCCATCGTCCACGCAGGTCAGTCTGCCGGCGAAGTGATGAAATATCTGGGGAGGGCCTCATGACACAACAGACACGAATGGAAACCATTAACCTGGCCACCGATGTCCTGGTGGTTGGCGCCGGGATGACCGGCGTGAAGGCCGCGACCGAGATTGCCGCCAGCGGGTACAAGGTGGTGCTGATCGACGAGGGATCCGGCCTGGGCATGGCGCCGGCCGACACTGTCGTTGACCTGGATGGTGAAGAACAGGCCGCGCAGGAAGCATTGGTGGCGTCGGTCAACGATTCGGAGATGATCGAGGTCATGACCGGCACCCGCATGGACGGCGCTGCCGGCGTACCCGGCGACTTTCGCGTATGGCTGTCGGGCAGCGACGACATCGTCGAAAAATCCGTCGGTGCCATCGTGGTGGCCTCGGAACTCGTTGCCTGCCCTTTGAATGAGGCCTATGGCCTGAACCTGTCCGACACGGTGGTCACCCAAAGCCAGTTGGAAGCGGCCCTCCGTGCAAACCCGTCCGCACTGGCCGGAAAATCGGTGGCATTCATGATGGGCCTGGCCCAGGACGGCAATCCGTTGGTCCTTGAACGGGTCCTGAAAAGCGTTCTGGCTGTTGAAAACATAGAGGATACCAGCGCCTATGTTTTTGCCGGCGACCTGAAGGTGGCCGAAGACGGGCTGGAGCGCCTCTACCTGGAATGCCGGGACAAGGGCACCATGTATGTCAAACTCAATGAAATGCCGGCCGTGACCCAAGCAGAGGGCACCCTTTCCATCACCTATGACGATCCGGTTCTCCAGCGCAAAGTCCAGCTGACCCCTGACATGATCGTGGTCGAAGAGGCCATCGGCGCCAACGAGGTCAACACGGCGCTGGCGGAAATGCTGAAAATCAATGTCGGGAGCATGGGATTTCTGCAGACCGACAATGTACACCGTTATCCGGTTTCCACCAACCGCGAAGGCATCTTTGTCGTGGGCGGCAGCCGCCGGGCAAAAAAACGATACGGCGCCCTGATGGATGCGGAAAATGCAGCCATCCGGATCCGAAGCCTGTTGGGTGACGGCACCATCACCGTACCGGCCGACAAGGCGGTGCTGGACACGGGCAAGTGCACCTTCTGCCTGACCTGCTACCGCTGCTGCCCCCATGGCGCGATCTTCTGGTCCGCCGACAACAAGCCGGTCATTTCCCCGGTGGCCTGTCAGGGCTGCGGCATCTGCGCGTCGGAATGCCCCATGGACGCCATTCAGATCGGCGGTTTCAACGACGCCGAGATGATTGACCAGGTGACCCGGTCGGCAACGGCCAAAGATGGCGATCATCCCACCATCGTGGCGTTTTGTTGTCAGAACAGCGGTCTGGAAGCGGCCCGCATGGCCGAATCCTTCGGCATGCCCCTGCCCAAAGGGCTGAAAACCGTGGCCGTGCCCTGTGCGGGCAAGGTGGACATCGACTACGTCATGCACGCCCTGGCCGAAGGCGCTGATGGAGTGGTGGTCATGGCATGCCACAATGGCAATTGCAAATCTGAAAATGGCAGCCTGTACGCCAATTGGCGGACCGCCAACGCCCAGGACATGATCGAGGCCATCGGGCTTGAAAAAGACCGCATCTGCTTTGCCACAACGGCATCGAACATGGGAGCTGATTTTTCCAAGATCCTCATGGATATGGAAGCCACGCTGACCTCCAAATAATCCACCGAACACAGTCTAACGCGCGCCGTTGCAGTTTTTTGCGATGGCGCGCGTTTTTTTTGAAAACATCGCCGCCGGCACCATCCTTCACCGACTTTAGAACCGTCGTGGACGCCCGTTGAATGCCATGGGTGGTCCACACGGAATCAATTTTTTCCTTGTATTTTGCGCCCGATTCGTAAATAAGTATTAACTTGATTATTTTAATCATGTTTGAGTCGTCGGTGGTCAACAAACAACGGAGGAATTAACAGTATGGCTGATGAAGCGATCAAGCTCGGCGGAAAAAAGCGATCCGTTTTCATCGACAAGGTGAAGGAGATCCTCCCCGAGGGAGGCAACCTGAACCTTTGTTTGACCTGCGGTGCCTGCTCATCCGGGTGTCCGGCAACGGGTCTGGAGGGAATGGATCCCCGAAAATTTTTGAGAATGGCGGCCCTGGGCATGGACGAGGAAGTCCTGAGCACCAAATGGGTCTGGATGTGCAGCATGTGTACCCGCTGCATGTATGTCTGCCCCATGAAAATCAATATCCCCCAGCTGGTCTACAATGCCAGATCCCAATGGCCCCGTGACCAGCGTCCCAAGGGCATCCTGGGCTCCTGTGATGTGGCCCTGCGCAACGACACCTGCAGCGCCATGGGTGCCTCCGAGGAAGATTTCAAGTTCGTCGTGGAAGATGTTCTGGAAGAGTACCAGGAAGCCCAGCCCGAATTTGCAGAGATGCAGGCCCCGGTAAACAAGCAGGGCGCCGAGTTCTTCCTGAACCAGAACTCCAGGGAACCGGTGACCGAACCCGATGAAATGGTTCCGCTGTGGAAAATCCTGAACCTGGTGGGCGCGGACTGGACTTACGGCACCAAGGGATGGGCGGCCGAAAACTACTGCATGTTCCTTGGGGATAACGATGCCTGGAAACACATCGTCGAGGTGAAGAAAAAAGCCGTGGAGGATCTGGGCTGCAAGGTCTGGCTCAACACGGAGTGAGGGCACGAACTCTTCGCAGTCCGGTTCGGACTGGAAAAATTCAAGCTCGACTACAACTTCGAAATTAAAAGCATCATTCAATACTACGCCCAGTGGATTCGTGAGGGCAAACTGAAACCCAGTTCCGACTGGAACAAGGATCGCAAGATCAAGTTCACCGTCCAGGACCCCTGCCAGCTGGTGCGCAAAAGCTTCGGCGATCCCGTGGCAGAGGACCTGCGCTTCGTGGTCAAGAAGGTGGTCGGTGAAGAGAACTTCATCGACATGCACCCCAACCGTTCCAATAACTTCTGCTGCGGCGGCGGCGGCGGTTTCCTGCAGTCCGGATACCCGGATGAACGCCGGGCCTACGGCAAGCTCAAGGCTGACCAGATACTGGCCACCAAGGCAGCCTACGCCATCACCCCCTGCCACAACTGCCACGCCCAGGTCCATGATCTGAGCGACCAGCTGGGGCATCCCTGGCAGACCGTCCACCTGTGGACCCTGCTGTGCCTCTCCCTGGGAATTCTCGGCCCCAACGAGCGCGAATACCTGGGTGACGACCTCAAGGATGTGGATGTGTTCCACCCCGAGTCGTCGAACTTTTAGACGTTCAATTGATTAAAAAAGGCCGGCTTCCATTGGAAGCCGGCCTTTTTTTATTTGATGATGGTTTCCTGCGCCAGTCCATGCCGGCCAATGCCATCATTTGCCACCGAAAGACAGGCATCCGGCCCTTCCCGGTCACGCCCCCTTGGACAATTTTACCGCACAGACCTTAAACTCAGGGATACCGCAAACGGGATCCAGGGCCGCGTTGGTAAGCTTGTTGGCCGCCGCCTGGGCAAAGTGAAAAGGAATAAAAACCGTACCATCCACGGCCTTGCGCGATACGGTCACCCGGGCCTGGATCTCTCCCCGCCGGGAAGAAATGGTCACCTGATCGCCATCCTCGATTCCCATGCCCTGGGCGTCACCGCGGGTAATTTCCACAAACGATTCGGGTGCCCGCTCGTTGAGGCCGTCGGTCTTCATGGTCATGGTGCCGGTGTGGTAGTGGTAGATCACCCGACCGGTCGTCAGGTACATGGGATAGTCATCGTCGGCCACTTCCGCCGGCGCAATCCAGTCAATGGCGTGAAACAGTCCCTTTCCCCGGGTAAACTGGGCCCCGTGCAGAATGGGGGTACCGGGATGTTCAGGGGTCGGGCAGGGCCAGTGGATCCCTTCGTGTTCAATGCGCGGATAGCTGATACCGGCGTAAGAGGGGGTCACGCTGGCCAGTTCGTTAAAAATGGTCTCGCTGTCCTTATAGGACATGGCGTAGCCCATGCGGGTGGCAATCTCGCAGGTAATTTTCCAGTCGTCTTTGGCCAGTCCCGGCGGATCTACCGCCCTTCTCACTCGCTGGACCCGGCGTTCCGTGTTTGAGAACGTGCCATCCTTTTCGGCAAAGCACCTGGACGGCAATACCACGTCGGCCATCCGGGCCGTTTCAGTGAGAAAAATATCCTGAACCACCAGGAATTCAAGATTCTTGAAGCTCTTTTCGGCATGGTTCAGATCCGGATCGGATACCATCGGATTTTCACCGATAATGTACAATGCCTTGATTTCTCCGCTGTGGGCTTTGGGCACCATTTCCGTAACCTTCAGTCCCGGTTTGGTGGGCAGACCGGTGACGTTCCAGGCCCGTTCCATTTTTTTTATGGCGTCCAGGTTGTCCACCGACTGGTAGCCGGTGAGCACGTTGGGCAGACCGCCCAGGTCGCAGGCCCCCTGGACGTTGTTCTGCCCGCGCAGGGGGTTGACCCCGCCGCCGCGAATCCCCAGGTTGCCGCAGAGCATGGCCAGATTGGCCAGGGATTTCACGTTATCGGTCCCCGTGGTGTGCTGGGTAATTCCCATGCAGTAGAGGATACTGCCAGCCGGTGCTTTTGCGTAAAGGCGGGCCGCTTCGATCAACTGATCAGCCGGAATGCCGGTAATCGATGCCACATGCTCCGGGGTGTATTTTTCCACGATGGCTTTCATGGCCTCGAAGTTTTCCGTACGCTCTTCGACAAAGGTCTTGTCGTGCAGATCTTCGTTGATGATGACATGCATCATGCCATTGATCCAGGCCACGTCAGTTCCCAGGTTGGGCCTCAGCCACGTCTCGGCAAACTCCGTCATCTTGATCCGTCTGGGATCCACCACGATGAGTTTGGCCCCGCGACGGGTGACCGCCCTTTTGACAAAGGCGGAGAGCACGGGGTGGTTCTCCGTGGTGTTGGAACCGGTCACGAGGATAACGTCAGCCTCCTCGATATCGGCAATCGTGTTTGTCATGGCGCCACTTCCGAATGCTGCGGCCAGACCGGCCACGGTGGAGCTATGTCAGAGCCGGGCGCAATGATCGATGTTGTTCGTCTTGAGTACTGCCCGGGTAAACTTGTGGGCGATGTAGTTCTCCTCGTTAGTAACGCGCGCCGAAGTGAACACACCGATGCTGTCCCCGCCATGGGTGTCGCGCAAGCCCTTGAGCTTCCGGGCGACCAGGTCGAGCGCCTCGTCCCATGAAGCTTTCCGGAATTCCCCATTCTCCTTGATCAACGGATCGGTGAGCCGTTCCTCACTGCCGATGAAAGTAAAGCCGAAGCGCCCCTTGACGCACAAACTGCCCTGGTTGGGAGCTTCACCCTCTACGCCGGTCACCTTGACCACCTGATTGTCACGCGTGTGCAGGTAAATCTGGCAACCCACGCCGCAGTAACTGCAGGTGGTGCGTACTTTTTCGGTCTCCCAGGGCCGCACGTGGTAACGCACATCCTTTTCCACCAGGGCCCCCACCGGGCAGGCCTGTACGCACTCACCGCAAAAAACGCAGTCGGAGTCTTTCAGGGGCCGGTCACCCGCAGCGATGATTTTGGTGTCCGCACCGCGGTAGCCGAAGCTGATGGCATTGTTGACCTGCACCTCGTTGCAGGCCTGGACGCATCGGCCGCAAAGAATACAGCGTGAAAAATCCCGCACGATAAACGGATTGACCGTCTCCATGGGATAGCGGGCCGGCGTTCCCTGGAATCCTTCGCCGGTCACCTGGTAGCGGTAAGCCAGGTCCTGGAGCCGGCAGTCGCCCCAGACCGGACACAGCGCATCGCTGCCGTCATCTTTTTCGACGCCCAGTTGAAATTGCGTCCAATCACTGTCATCCCGTCCGCGAACGGCACAATTATGATTGCCCGAAGAGAGCATCAGGCGCAGAATCTCTTTTCGTGACGCCACCACCTCCGGGGATTCAGTACGGACCACCATGTTGGGTGCCGCCGGTGTCGAACAGGCCGGCAGCAGGGTCCGGGCCCCCTTCACCTCGACCACGCAGATCCGGCAGGCACCGGTTGGCGTGGTTCCCTTCAGATGGCACAGGGTCGGGATGTCGATATGACCCCGCCGGGCCACATCCAGGATGGTTTCCCCTGACTCGAAGGGAAGTTCATTGCCGTTGATCACCATGAGATTCGTCGATTCCATACGCAGGTGCTCCTCCTTTGGGGAGAGTCCGTTTACATCTGTTGGATAGCGGCGAAATAGCCGATTATTAGCCTATTTTTACTATAAAAGATCGATCCTTTTGTCAATCTGTGAATGCCGATCGGCAATAAACCAGACCGCCGCAGAAGGGAATATTTTCGCTGATAGGCAGCCTGCATTCCCCATGGGTGCATCCGGTGGGTGGCCCGTAGACGGTTTAGGCGATCATTGCATTCACCGGCCCGTTTTCCAAAAAGGGTTCAGCGATCTTCGAAACGTCACGGTCATGTATCCCGCGGCACCTAAAATGCCGCCCAAAAAATCGGCCAGCACATCGCCTCCATCGGCCTGGCGTGCCGCCACAAACGACTGGTGAAATTCGTCACTCATGCCATAGAGGGTGGCAAAGCATACACTGGCTGCCAGCAGTTGCAGCATGGATAGCCGTCCGGGCCAGGCGGCCCGGCAGGCCCGGCTGAAAAGGGCGGCCAGCATCCCATAGGCGGTCATGTGCAGCACTTTGTCTTTCAAAGCAAAGGATGGTCCGACATCGGGCGAGGGAAAACTGGAAAGAAAGAAAATCACGACACAGAAACCTGCCACCGGCAGCCAATAAAATAAAAATTGCTTGCGCATGATTCTCATAAAACAGAACGGGCGGCATGATACCGCACCAGCCGCCTTGCCCGGCCGGCCGGGCAAGGCGGCTGTAAAAAATGGAAGGGGCTATTCGTTAAACAGGTCAAGGTTCAGGCGCCGTTCGGCGACATGCGCCGTGGTCTGCTCGATAAACCGGGCCAGGGGAATCCCGTAGCGGACCGTACCGTCCAAGGTGCGAACGGAAACGGTACCGGCCGCCTGCTCCTTGGCACCACAGGTCAGGATCAGCGGCGTCTTGGCCAGCTGGGCTTCACGGATTTTACGGTTGAGACTTTCGGTGCGGTCATCCACTTCGACACGCAGCCCCGCATCGGTCATGGTTGTGGCGACTTCCCGGGCAAAGGGGACGAGGTCATCGTTGATGGGCAGCAAAACGGCCTGAACCGGCGCCAGCCAGAGGGGAAACTTGCCTTCAAAATGCTCGATGAGAATCCCCAGAAACCGCTCGATGGAACCGAACACGGTCCGATGCAGCATGATGGGCCGATGCTTTTCGTTGTCGGCGCCCACATAGGTCAGGTCAAAACGTTCCGGCAGGCTCATGTCCAGCTGGATGGTACCGCACTGCCAGGTGCGCCCCAGGGCGTCCTTGATGTGCAGGTCGATTTTCGGGCCGTAAAAGGCCCCGTCGCCCTCGTTGATTCGGTATTCCTTGCCGTATGCATCCAGCGCCGAACGGAGGCCGCTGGTGGCCAGTTCCCATTGTTCGTCGGTACCGATGGATTTTTCCGGCCGCGTGGACAGCTCCAGATGGAAACCGAGGCCAAATTTACTATACACCCGCTCCTCCAGCCGCAGCAGGTCGATTATCTCGGCCTGGATCTGGTCCGGCATCATGAACAGATGGGCATCATCCTGATGAAAGGCCCGGACACGAAACAGGCCGTTGAGCACACCGGACAGTTCGTGGCGGTGCACCAGCCCGATCTCCGCGGCACGGATGGGCAGCTCCCGGTAGGAGTGCGGCCGGGTGCTGTACAGCAGCATGCCGCCGGGGCAGTTCATGGGTTTGATGGCATAGGCCTGGTCATCCACTTCGGTGGTGTACATGTTTTCCCGGTAGTTTTCCCAGTGGCCGCTTTTCTCCCACAGGCCGCGCTGGAGGATAATGGGCGTTTTGGTCTCCACGTAGCCCGCTTCCCGATGGGCATCGCGCCAGAAGTCCAGCAGCGCGTTCCAGACGTCCATTCCCTTGGGATGGAAAAAGGGCATGCCCGGCGCATCGTCATGGAAACTGAACAAATCCATGGCCGCACCGATCTTGCGGTGATTGCGCTTCTTGGCTTCTTCCAGAAACTTCAGGTAGGCCTTGAGTTTCTTTTTATCGAAAAATGCCGTCCCGTATATCCGCTGGAGCTGGGCCTTGGACTGGTCCGCACGCCAGTAGGCGCCGGAAACCCGCATCAGTTTGAAAGAGCGCACAAAACCGGTGTGCGGCACGTGCGGCCCCCGGCACAGGTCGGTAAAATTCCCCTGCTGGTAAAAAGAGATGGTGCCGTCGGCCAGATCCGAGATCATCTCGGTCTTGTATGGTTCATCCTTGTAAAATGCCAGGGCCTCGGCCTTGGACACCTCCCTGCGTTCGATGGGCATCTTCGCCTTGACGATGCGCTTCATCTCCGCTTCGATACCGGCAAAGGCCTCTTCGGAAAGCGGTTCCATATCGATGTCGTAGTAAAACCCATCTTCCACCACCGGCCCGATGGTGAGCCTGGCATCCGGGTAAAGGTTCAGCACCGCCATGGCCATCACGTGGGCAGCGCTGTGACGCATAATGTCCAGTGCTTCGTCGTCCCGGGTGGTAATCAGCCGGACGGCGGCATCATTTTTGATGGCACGGTTCAGGTCCAGCAGGCTGCCGTCGATTTCCATGGCCACGCAATCCCGGGCCAGTCCCTCGGAGATGCTTTTGGCCACGTCCAGCCCCGTTGGGTAATCGTCAAAGGGCTTTCGACTTCCATCGGGAAGTGTGATATTAATCATCTTCTTTTATTTGCCTTTCCGCGAGAAGGTTGTGCATTGAGCCGATAGAGGATATTCAGCGATTCATTGATAAAAAAATAACTTATGGAAAATATGGAAAAAGCATCGCCGGGTCAAGAAAAAAATATGAAGATCATCACCGCTCCTGCTTACCGGGTCATCCGCACCGTTTCCGAACTGGAACAATTTGTCGACCGGATGAGCAGCGAGAAAATCCTCGCCGTGGATCTGGAGGCGGATTCCATGTTTCACTTCCAGGAAAAAGTCTGCCTGTTGCAGATCGCCGGCAACGGGGAAAACGTGGTCATCGACCCCCTTGCGGTCAGCGATCTTTCTCCCCTTGCCCCCCTTTTCAGCGACAAGGAAATCTGCAAGGTGTTTCACGGTTCGGATTACGACGTGCGATCCCTCTACCGTGATTTTTCGATCGAGATCAACAACCTGTTCGATACCCAACTGGCAAGCATGTATGTGGGCGAACGGGAAACCAGTTTGGGAGCGATGGTCAGCAAACGATTCGGCATCAAGCTGGACAAGCGGTATCAGAAAAAGGACTGGTCCCAGCGCCCCCTGCCCGAAGGCATGATCGAATACGCCGCATCGGACGTGTTCCATCTGATCCCGCTGGCCCGCCAGCTCATGGAAGAACTGGCCTCAAAAGAACGACTGGAATGGGTCCGGGAGGAGTGCGATTATCTTTCCACTGTCAGACCGGTGGAAAACGGATGCGACCCCCTGTTTCTCAGGTTCCGCGGCGCCGGCCGCCTGCCGCGACGCAACCTGGCGGTGCTGGAGGGCCTGTTGCAGTACCGCCGCGACCTGGCCATCAAAAAGGACCGCCCCCTGTTCAAGGTCTTTTCCAACACCGCCTTGCTGAAAATAGCCACGGAAATGGCCGATACCCCCAAGGCCATGGAATCCGCCCGGTGCCTGAGTGCCAAACAGATCCGCATTTATGGCAAGCCGCTGGCCAGAGTGGTGCAACGGGCCAACAGCCTGCCCGCCAAAGATCTCCCCGTCTACCCGCGGCGGCGGCGCCAGTCGGTATCGCCCAAGGTGCCGGAACGGATCAAAGCCATCAAAGCATGGCGGGATCGTCTGGCCGAATGCCTGGAACTGGATCCCGCCCTGTTGTTCAACAAGACATTGATGACCGCCATCGCCGTCCACAAGCCGTCGGACATCGATGGACTCAAACAGGTCGAAGGCATTCGCCGCTGGCAGGTCGAGGCGTTTGGCAAGGACATCCTGAAGGCGCTATCGACCCAGCCGTGAAATCGGCTCACCGGCTCCGAAAACGATTATCGACCGCAGACCGTGCGCTGACATTGGTTTGTCTATCGGTGGAATGCCTGCGGGCATTGGCGGCTGTTCAGCGATCCGGGGGAAGCATCGTGCAGGCAGGCGTCGATTGGCCGTCATAGCGGATCAGCGCCCCGCCGCCGCTCCGCCCCATGGCACAGTTGACCACCGTCGTGGGTCCAATCGTCTCCACGCCGGCCTGTTCGTGAATGTGGCCGCAAACGACCAGCGCGGGTGAACAACGGTTCACCAGTCGCCTCACGGCCCGGCTTCCGGCATGAAATCTCCCCAGCACCCGATCCCTGATGCCGTATGGCGGTGGATGAACCACCAGGACGCTATGGGGCCGCAGCATGCCGGACACCCGGGCCACCAGCTCCGTTTCCCTGAAGCCCAGCCGGGAATGAAAGGGAAGCGGCAGCGTGCCGTCGATACCGACAATCTCCAGGCCGTTGAAACGCGCCCTTCGAAGGTGCACGGAGCGCAGACGGGCGAATGGCCGAAGCCTGGGAACCAGGTCCCGGCGGTCGCTGTTCCCCCGGACCAGCAGCACCGGTAAATTCAGGCAATTGAGTGTATCGAGCATGGCGGCCGGTTGCCAGGGCGTTGAAATATCCCCGGCCAGCACCAGAACGTCCGGCCGGTGAATGGCAACTTCCCTCCGGACACGTTGCATCCGCTGGAAACGGCCGTGGAGATCGGCGACAGCGTAGATCAACATCTTGTTTTTACCTTTTCATTAGGTCGGCAAGCCCATACGGGCAGAGGACGGTGGCTGATCGACGCCCCGGCTTTTGCTAATATAACAATTGCCTTGACAGGTAAAGCGGTTTGGTGAAAACAGAGTGAATCGTTGCCGTTGGCTTCAAGCATCAACCGGAAAGCAAGCTCATGAACTTGAGACGGTTCTATATTTCACCGCAAATGGCCCTTACACCGCAACCGGAGATTACCGGATCGGATGCCGGCCACATCTGTCGGGTGCTTCGCCTGACGCCCGGTGACGTCGTGGAGCTTTTCGACGGCAAGGGAAACGGATACCGGGCGACGATCGCATCGGCGACCCCCAAACGCGTTCGGGTCACCATCGAGAATCGATTTCCGCTGCTGGCCGAATCGTCCGTTCACATCACCCTGGCCCAGGGAATTCTCAAAGACCGTAAAATGGATGACCTCATTCGGGGGTTGACCGAACTGGGCATTGATTGCTGGAAGCCCTTTTATGCCTCCCGATCGGTGCCGGTACCGAAAAGCGCAGCTTTGGAAAAACGGTTGAGGCGGTGGGAGAAAATTGCCGTAGAGGCCGTCAAGCAATGTCGGCGAGGCTGCGTTCCGACCATTGCGCCGGCTGACACCTTCGACGATATACTGGCGTCATCGACGGACTGCGACCTTAAACTGCTTTTCTGGGAAGGCGCGTCCCGGGCATTTAATCTTCCCCGGCAAGCCCCCAGGAGCCCCCAGAAGATAATGGTTGTGGTCGGCCCGGAAGGGGGGTTCAATCCCGAGGAAGTGCAGCGGGCGCAGGCGCATGAATTTTTCACCACCGGCCTGGGCCCGCGCATTCTGAGAGCGGAAACCGCCACCCTGAGCGCCTGCGCACTGGTGCAGTACCGTTTCGGCGACATGGGGGCCACCCCATAAGCCATCAGGCCCTGGCGGCCCCATCACGGAATCTCATAGGAGAAAAAAATGGATCCGTACCCATGGGAAACGCATCACCCCGAAGGGAAATTCCGGGTTGTCGTCACCCAAACACTTCCCGGTCAGCGATGGATTGAAATACTCACCACGGCCGACTGCCGCATCGAGGTCTGCCGGACGCAACATGCTTTAGACAGCCAGAGCATCAGGGCGGCCATCGGCGACCGGTGTGACGGTGCCATCGGGCAGATCACCGAATCGTGGGATGCCGCTATTTTTGATGCAATGAAGGCCGCCGGCGTTTCGGCTTACAGCAATTATGCGGTAGGGTACAACAACGTGGACCTGGGTGCGGCCTCCCGGGCCGGCATCCCGGTGGGCAATACACCGGGCGTGCTGACCGAAACCACCGCGGAAATGGCTGTGGCCCTGACCTTTGCCGCGGCCCGTCGGGTGGGCGAGGCCGAACGCTTTCTACGGGGCGGCCGCTTCGCCGGGATGCGCCCCGATCTCTTGCTGGGCACCCGGCTGCATGGCAAAATCCTGGGCATCATCGGCGCGGGCAGAATCGGGTCCGCCTATGCCCGCATGATGGTCCAGGGCCACGGCATGCAGGTAATTTATCACAGCCGTTCCGCGAACCCCGGGCTGGAATCCTTTGTGGCCGACTACAATCGCTTCCGGGTTTCCCAAAACCTGTCACCGGTAAGCTGCCATCGTGCCGACTCACTCGAAACGCTTCTGGAATCTGCGGATTGCGTCAGCGTCCATACCATTCTGGACGAAAGCACCCGCCACCTCCTGGATGCCCGTCGACTGGGGCTCATGAAAGCCGATGCCATCCTGGTCAATACCAGCCGCGGCCCGGTGGTGGACGAGGCCGCCCTCGTGGACCACTGCCGTCGCCATCCGGGTTTTCGCGCCGGACTGGATGTGTTCGAGCACGAACCGGACATGGCAGCCGGCCTGGCGGAACTGGACAACGTGGTCATCGTCCCCCATATCGGCTCGGCCACCCGGTGGGCCCGGGAAGGCATGGCCACCCTCGCGGCCTGCAATGTGGCCGGCATCCTCTGCGGGTATCCCCTCTGGCGGCAGACCGACATCCTGCCCTTTCTCGAAGGAAACCCGCCGCAGGCCGTTCCCAGCATCGTCAACGCCCGGGAATTGGAAATGCTGCCCTGATGGTAACGCGGATGTTTGAGCATTCAAATGGCGGGCAATGCCCGCCCTCAAGTATCGGAGGGAGCCCTGGCCAACATCGATGCAACACCGGGTTAGTTGGCCATCAAGGGATCGGTCTGGCGGACCAGATCCACGCCCTGGCGGTCCGGGTGGACGATAGCCGTATCCAGGTGCATGGGCTGGATGTCCAGAGAGGTGTCCCGTTGGGGAATGACGGCGTCAAGCCCGCATATTTCAGATGAAAACACGAAGGTTCCGTCAACACCGCCGATGACCCCGGGCCGGAGTTTTTTTCGGTCCTGAACCATGAAGAGCGTCGTATCCGGAAGGCAGCCGATCACACAATTGGGCCCGTCGATGATCAGGTTCCGGCAGGCGTATTTGAGCTGGGTGAGAAAAATGGCGTCCGGATGCAACTTGATGGCATCATCGGTCAGGGGCGTGATGCCGTGCTTGTAACATTCCAGCCCCAGCCCCAGATAGGAGATAAGATAGTGCAGGCTGTGGGTAAACACCTCCGAATCGGACACATATCCCCGGTAACCTTCAAACGCCCTGGACATGAGAAATTCACGGTTCTGTGTAAAAGCGGTATTCTCTCCATTCGTCATGGTTGAAAAGCCATTAAGAAAAAAGGGATGGCAGGCATAGAGGTCGATATCGTGATTGGTGTTCTGCCGGCCCTGAAGCAGCATCACACGGGCCACCAGATCCCTTCTGTCCAACCGGAGGTATTCAGCCACGTCGAACGGATCCCCGACCTCCTTGATCATGATCGTATCCGGCCAGAAGGAGAAGACCACCATGTCCTTTTCCACCTCGCCCATCTCCTGCAAGCGGAGCCGGACAGGCATCAGTCGCTGCAGCATCTCGTCGTTCGAGAGATCATCCCATTCCGTTGGATAATCATAGGCCCTCACCAGATAAACATCCCGCCTGGGAACGCCGGCAGGCAGCATTCCGTTGGTTTTGAATGTGATCTTGTACTTGGTCGTGAATCCCTTGTCCATCATGAAACGGTCCAGGCGTTTGAGACCCGTTGCGGAAAAAATACCCGACAGCACCGGGATGCCCTTCATGTCTTCAAAGGGGCCGCCAATGTCCCGCAGTAGGAGGCCCACCCCAGAACCGTCATAGCCGTCGCGCATGGCGGCAAGGCCGTCGAAGGCAGTCTGCGTCGAAACATAGTCCCTGCTCGTTATGGCGAGCAACCGGCACATGGGAACCCTCTGGGAAAACTGGGAAAAGTTAAATATGGTTTGAATGAATTGTTACTATTTAATTTTAGTGCTACTGAATGTCAAGCGGAAAGCATGACCGGCAATCCAACCCTCCAAACAAATTATTGAAAATTCAATATCAGCATTATACCCTTCATGCATGAAAAAAAATGACCAGGACACTTACGATGGTTACATCAAGGCACTGACGGATATCAGCCGGGCCATTACGTCGGAATTGTTTCTGGAAGACTTGCTCAAGCTTATCGTCATGGTCACGGCCAAGGTCACCGGAGTAGAGATCTGCTCCCTGTGGCTCATCGACGAAAATTCAAAGCCGCCCCAAATAAGGCTGAAGGCCACCCAGTCCATTGACCCGGAATACGTTAAGGACCGCTCCTTGAATTTAGACGAGGGGGTCGTCGGCTATGTGGTTACCAATAAACGCCCCATCACCATAAAAAATGTACTTCGAAGCAAACGCTTTAAAGAAAAGGAAATGGCCCGGAAACTGGCGTTGGCCTCCATGGTCGGTGTGCCGCTTAAATTGAAGGACGAGAAAATAATCGGAGTGCTCAACTGCTTTACGGCGGTCCCGCACAGCTTTACCAGAACCGAGATAAACCTCTTGACGGCGGTGTCCAACCAGGCCGCGCTGGCCATCATGAACACGGAGCTGATGCTCAAAACCAAAGTCATCCAGGAGGAATTGGAGACACGCAAGCTGATCGAACGGGCCAAGGAAATTCTGATTCGCCGACGGGGCCTGAATGTCGACAGCGCGTTTCGATGGATCCAGAAGCGAAGTATGGACAGTCGAAAATCCATGCGAGCGGTCGCCGAAGCCATTTTGCTGTCCGAAGATCTGGGATACTACTCCAGCATTCCCCACGCCTTGAAAAAAGACAGTACATAAGTCATACTAAACTTCTCGCTTGACATTAACCATTGGTGCTGATATCGGTTACTCATAAATTGAAAGCCGTTTCCCACAACGAGGTGTGAAACGGCCTGACAAGCGACAAAGGCGTCTGTTTGATATCCCGAATGAGGGAAGGCGCCTTTTTGTGTTTGTGGCGAGGCGACCGTCCCCCGAAAGGGAGTGGTCGCCTTTTTTTTGGTGAACGCATGAAGGTGGATCGAACGGATGGCATCACGGCTCAACATTCAACAGGTGAGGAAAACAATCATGAATCTTCAAAGACCCAATGCAAACGAAGCCCTTGAAACCAAAAACCGTTCCCGCAACGTCGCCCCCCAGTCCGGGCTGTGCAGCCGATGCATCGATGGGTGCAAAGGCAATTGCGATCTGTTTCGCGCAACCTTCAGGGGCAGGGAACTCCTCTACCCCCAGCCTTTCGGCAGCATTACCGCTGGTGCGGACAAGGACTATCCCGTTGACTATTCTCACCTGAATATCAACGGATATGCGATGGGCGCCAATGGAATCGACCCCAACCCGGACGCCGCCACCTTCCCCAACGTGGATACCGAGACCGCCTTCGGCGTCGACAGCAAGGTAAAGATGAAGGTGCCGATCTTCACGGGAGCCTTGGGCAGCACGGATATCGCCCGTAAGAACTGGGAGCATTTTGCAATTGGGGCGGCCATCAGCGGCATTACCCTGGTATGCGGGGAAAACGTATGCGGCATTGATCCGGGACTCGAATTCAACGGCAATGGAAAAGTGGCCAAATCACCTGAAATGGACCGCCGGGTCAAAGAATACCGCCGGTATCATGAGGGCTACGGCGACATTCTTGTCCAGATGAACGTGGAGGACACCCGCAACGGCGTGGCGGAGTATGTCATCGAGAAACTGGGGGTCGAAACCATTGAGTTGAAATGGGGCCAGGGGGCCAAGTGCATCGGCGGTGAAATCAAGGTCAACTCGCTGGAAAGGGCCATTGAACTCAAAAAACGGGGTTATATCGTCACTCCGGACCCCGAGGTCCCTGCCTTCCAGGCGGCTTTCAAGGCCGGACCCCTGAAACAGTTCGAACGCCATTCCCGCCTGGGATTCATTGACCAGCAAGGATTCATGGACGAGGTCGATCGGTTGCGGAAACTCGGCGCCAAACGGATCACCTTGAAAACCGGTGCCTATCCCATGCGGGAACTGGCCATGGCCATCCGTTGGTCCAGTGATGCCAAAATCGACCTGCTCACCATTGACGGCGCCCCGGGAGGAACGGGCATGAGTCCCTGGAGAATGATGTGTGAATGGGGCGTTCCGGCGATCTACCTGCATTCCATGGCCTACGAAATGTGCGACCGCCTGGCCAAGCAGGGACGGCCGGTACCGGACATCGCCTTTGCCGGCGGATTTTCATCAGAAGATCACGTTTTCAAGGCACTGGCCCTCGGCGCCCCCTATTGCAAAGCCGTCTGTATGGGGCGTGCGTTGATGATCCCGGGGATGGTGGGAAAAAACACCGAGAAATGGTTGAGGGGCGAACAGGGCGGCCTTCCGTCGACGGTATCCAAATTCGGATCGACCAAGGAAGAAATCTTTATGAACTATGAGGTGCTTAAGGAAAAATACGGGTCTGAAGCCGACAACCTTCCGCTTGGGGCGGTCGGCATATTCAGTGCGGTGGACAAAATTAAGGTCGGCCTGCAGCAGATCATGGCCGGTTCCAGAAACTGGAAAGTGGAATATATTTCCAGAAAAGATATCTTCTCGCTGACCGAAGAATGCGAAAATGTGACCCGGATCCCCTACGTCATGAATGCTTACAGGGAAGAGGCCTTACAGATCATAGACGCCTGATGGACCTCTGGCCGGATGTTCGGATGAATTAACGCGGGGGGCGGTATTACCGCCCCTTTCCATATGGTTAGCATCACCCATATTTTGCTTATTTTTTTAGTATCAGTTATACAATCATTCTGCGTCGTTTTACCCGTTTGCGGGCGAGGAAACCTGCAAAAGCCAAACAACCCATGGTGACGAGGCCGACATGATTGCTTCGGAAAGTGCTATCCCCCGGGAATTTTACTCTCATTTCAAGATGTTCCACGAAATGATGCCCATCAAGATCAAGGAAATCCTTTTGGTGTCGAGTCCCTACGATGCCTTCATTATGGAGGAGGATGGCAGCCTAGCTTCCCGCATAATCAATGAATACAGCGGCTTGAACTTAAGTCACCCCCCCCGGGTCACCCGGACCGCATCGGCCCTGGAAGCCCTTTCGATTCTCGGTCAAAAGACCATTGACCTGGTCATTACGACACCCCATTTAGAGGAAATGGATGCCTTTTCCCTGTCGCTGCAGGTTAAAACTGCCAATCCCGACCTCCCCGTCATTCTGCTGAGCCACACCCCCCGGGGGGTTTTTCCCCTGCCTGAAAACAGGGATTGCAGCGGCATCGACAAGATCTTCATATGGTCGGGCAACTCGGATCTGCTTCTGGCGCTGGTCAAAAACACGGAAGATCATCTGAATGTATCCAACGACACCTCGAATGCCAGGGTTCGTGTATTGATCCTGGTGGAGGACTCCCCGGTTTACTACTCCTCGTTTTTGCCCCTGATCTACAAGGAAATTGTAAGGCAGACCCAGACCGTCCTCGGCGTCGGCCTGAATGAAGAGCACCGGCTGTTGCGGATGCGCTCCAGGCCGAAGATCCTTTTGGCCAACACCTACGAAGATGCCCTGACGCTCTGTACCCGCTACCAGTCGTACCTTCTGGGTATCATCTCGGATACCCGAATCCCCAAAGATGGCGAATTAACCGAAAACGCCGGTTTCCTGCTCCTCTCCCGAATCAGAAAGGAAATACCCGACCTGCCGATGCTGTTGCTCAGTTCCGAACCGGGCAACCGGGAACGGGCCACTCGCATCCCGGCCCTTTTCCTCGACAAGAATGCGCCCCACCTGCTGTCCGAACTGCACGATTTTTTTATGGGCCCCCTTGGTTTCGGGGATTTCATTTTCCGTATGCCCGATGGAACGGAAGTCGCCAGAGCCGCAGATCTTCAATCCGTCCAGGCCCGATTGCCCGACATACCCGATGAATCCCTGTGGTTTCATGCCAGGCAAAACCATTTTTCCAATTGGATCATGGGGCGATCCGAAATTGCGCTGGCATCCAAATTCAAGGAAGTCAGGGCCAGTGACTTCACGGATACGGAGTCTTTGCGAAACTATATCATCGCAGGCATTAACGAGATGCGAAAATGGCAGCAGAAGGGGGTCGTCGCCAAATTCAATAAAAAATATTTCGACGCAGAAATAATGGACTTCGTTAAAATCGGCCACGGATCGTTAGGCGGGAAAGCCCGGGGGCTGGCCTTCATGGCAGCGCTGTTGCAGCAGAACATGGGTATTTTCGAAAAATATCCCGACGTCACCATCAGGATCCCCCAGACGCTGGTCATCAGTACGGACGCGTTCGAAGCGTTCATTCAATTGAACAACCTGAAAGAACTGGCCGGCAAGTCGATCTCCGACGAAACCATAAAGAAGCACTTTCTCAACGGCCACTTGCCGGATTGGCTCGTCGACGACCTGAAAGCCTATCTGGCCCAGGTTCACTACCCCCTTTCGATCCGTTCGTCCAGCCTGCTGGAGGATGCCCAATTCCAGCCGTATGCCGGACTGTATGAAACCTATATGATCCCCAACAATCATGCCTCATTCAATATACGGCTCAAACATCTGATGACGGCAGTGAAACGGGTCTATGCATCCACCTATTACGAGGGTCCCAGGGCATTTTCCAGGGCCACCTGCAACAACCCCCAGGAAGAAGCCATGGCCGTAATCATCCAGGAGCTGGCCGGCGGCACCCATGGGGACTTTTTTTACCCGGCCATCTCAGGTGTGGCTCAATCTCACAATTTTTATCCCATCGGCCCCATGAAACCGGAAGAAGGAATCACCCACGTTGCCCTGGGTCTCGGGAAAACCGTGGTCGAAGGTGAAAAGACCCTGCGTTTTTCCTCTCGATATCCAACCATTTTACCCCAGTTTTCGCTGGTCGAAGACATGCTGAAAAATTCCCAGCGTCATTTTTATGCCCTGCGCGTCAGAAACTATCCGCAAGCGCTGAACTTCGAACACCACTGCAACCTGGAGAAAAGGGATATCGACGATGCCCGGAAAGAGTACCCCGTTTTGTCGCTGGCCAGCACCTATGTCCCCGATGAACACCGTATCCGGGATACGAGCACCGTCAATGGCCTGAAGGTCCTTACATTTGCCCAGGTACTCAAATATGGTTCGTTCCCTTTGCCAGAGCTGCTTATGGACATACAGGAACTGGGGAGAAAGGGAATGGGATGCCCCGTGGAGATCGAGTTTTCCGTCAACCTGGGTACCCATGACTCGAAAAAGGGGGATTTCAACTTCCTTCAGATCCGGCCCATGGTGGCCGGTGGCGACCGTTTCGAAGTCCAGATCGACGCCGACGAGGCCCGCAAGGCCTTCTGCGTTTCCCGCCAGTCCCTCGGAAATGGAAAAAGTGAGGAAATTACCGATATTATCTATGTCCAGCCGGATAGGTTCAAACCCGATGCGACGGTTCAGATCGCAGAAGAAATCGGACAGATGAACACGCCCCTGGTCAAATCGGACCGCCGATACCTGCTTGCGGGCCCCGGCCGATGGGGATCGTCCGACCGCTGGCTGGGCATTCCGGTTCACTGGCAGCACATTTCAGGGGTGGGCGCGATCATCGAGCTGAGAAATGACAAGTTGAAGGCCGACCCGTCCCAGGGATCTCACTTTTTCCAGAATATCACGTCACAAGGGATTTTTTACGTCACGGTCACCGAAGGCTCGAACGATTTCCTGGACTGGCGCTGGCTCGACCGTCTCCCGGTGGTTCGGGAGATGGCCTTTGTGCGACATGTTCGATTAGACCATCCCATGACCATAAAAATCGACGGACGGACATCCCGGTGCGTCATGATCAAACCCGACTGAAACGCGATGCCGGTGTTTTCCTGCAACGGGTCCCGGGCTCCCTGAATCCGCTTCTGCCCGGGTCAATGCCCGCCATCGACATTGCGGCGGAAATTTTCAGTTTCATGTTTCAACAAGCAATGCGCCTGAACGAAATTCGTATGCATCACCATTCATCATCTTTTTAAAAAGGAGGCCATTATGCCCGACATCCTGAAATCAATTGAAGCCAGGGATCCTGCCGAGAAGGAATTCCAACAGGCCGTACACGAAGTCATAGAGTCGGTTAAGCCGGTTCTGGACAGAAACCCCGAGTACCGGCACAGTGCCGTTCTCGAAAGAATCACGGAACCCGAGCGCGTCATCATGTTCCGGGTGCCATGGATGGATGATCAGGGGAAAACCCATGTCAACCGGGGTTATAGAATCGAAATGAACAGTGCTATCGGCCCCTATAAGGGCGGACTACGTTTCCATCCCTCGGTCAACTTGAGTATCCTCAAGTTCCTGGCCTTTGAACAGGTGTTCAAGAATGCGCTGACCACCCTGTCCATGGGCGGGGGAAAAGGGGGGTCCGATTTCGACCCCAAAGGCAAGTCGGACAATGAGGTCATGCGCTTCTGCCAGGGCTTCATGGCGGAACTGTTCCGCCACATCGGTCCCAATACCGACGTGCCGGCCGGAGATATCGGCGTAGGTGCCAGGGAGATCGGCTTTCTCTTCGGCATGTATAAAAAACTGCGCAACGAGTTTACCGGCGTCCTCACCGGGAAAAGTCTGGGATGGGGTGGCAGCTTGATCCGGCCTGAAGCGACCGGCTACGGCGCCGTTTATTTCGCGTCGGAAATGCTGGCCACACGAGATGACAGCCTCGAGGGCAAGACCTGCCTGGTTTCGGGTTCCGGCAACGTGGCCCAATATACCGTTGAAAAAATAATCGATCTGGGCGGCAAGGTGGTCACCCTTTCGGACTCTTCCGGTTATATTTTCGATGAGAGCGGCATCGACAGGGGCAAACTGGATTACGTCAAACGCCTCAAGAACCTGAGGCGGGGTCGAATCAGCGAATACATCGATAAATACTCGGCAGCGGTCTATACCGAGGCGGATTCGACCCTGGAAAACAATCCCTTATGGGACCATGCGGCCGACTGCGCCTTCCCCAGCGCCACCCAAAACGAAATCAACGGGAAAGATGCCGATAACCTGATCCGAAACGGCGTGTCACTGGTTTGTGAGGGGGCCAATATGCCTTGCACCCCGGGGGCCATCGACCGGTTCCTGGACAAAAAAATACTCTATGCCCCGGGAAAAGCCGCCAACGCCGGCGGCGTAGCCGTTTCCGGCCTCGAAATGGCCCAGAACAGCATGCGGCTCAACTGGCCCCGGGAAGAGGTGGACGAACGTCTCCAAATCATTATGCGAAGCATCCACCAGACCTGTCTGGATGCATCCGCGGAATATGGGGATCCGGGCAACTATTTTATCGGCGCCAACATTGCCGGATTCGTTAAAGTCGTCAATGCCATGCTCGATCAGGGACTCGTGTAAAAGGGGAAAGCGGGTTCAAATGGAAGAGGCCTTCCGGTTAAATCAGGAAGGCCTCTCTTCATGCTGCATTTTTTGAATTTCATGAATCGATAGAAAACTACCCTCGCCACTCCGTATCATCGACCGTGGTCTTGAAATCCGGTTTGACGATGTCGGGCAGGTCTTCCTTGGCAGCGGCCAGGATATCCTTATCCGACGGCGTACCGACGAAAACCAGCCGGTTCCGGGGACACTTCTTGGCGGCGATCAGGCCGGCCTCCAGATTTTCCAGGGAATAGTTGTCGTAATCGAGACACGACAGGTTGTCCTGCAGGGTAAACATCTCACATGCCCGTCCACAGGCCCCGCACCCGACACAGCCCACCTTGCACACCGACTTGACATCCTTGCCGGCATCATGGTTGGAGCACTCCACCACCAGCATGCGGTCGCTCTTGAAAGGCGCCATGGTGATGATGTTGCGGGGGCAGGCCTTGGCACAGGCCCCGCAGCCCACACAGCGCTCGTAATCCACACGGGCCAGTCCGTCTTCAATATGGATGGCATCGAAATTACAGGCCCGGGTGCAGTCGCCGAAGCCGAGGCAGCCGTAAGTGCACCCCTGGATATCGGTCACCAGGTTGGCCGGTCCGCAGCGTTGTTCACCTTTGTATGGGCTTCTTCCCAGCCGGTCGCTCGTATGGGCACCGCAGTGCACCACCGGCCGCCAGGGATAACTGGCGGCGACCTCCACTCCCATGACCCCGGCCAGGGCCTCCGCGCAGCTTTTGCCGCCCACGGTGCACAGGTTCACCGGTGCGCCTTCCAGTACGATCGATTCGGCATATTCACCGCAGCCCACGTAGCCGCAGCCACCACAGTTGGCACCGGGAAGAACGTCGATGGCGGCATCTACCCGCGGGTCCACTTCCACATGAAAGGCCCGGTTGGCCCATCCCAATACGAATGACAGCACCAGCGCCATGCCGAGCATGGTGGCGGCGGCCAGTCCGATAGTTACCCAACCCATGATCCCTCCATTCGTATAGAGGCAGCGTCTTCAGCCGGTGTTGAGGACGGTTGAGCGTCCAATGGTTGCATGCGTGACTTTAATTGCGGGGAGGTCTCTACCGGCACGGTCGTGGTCGTTTCCGCCACCGCAGGCTGGGCGGTCATGGCCTTCCGGAGTCCCGAATCGACCCCGGTGAATCCCATGAACGCCATGGCCAGGATGCCCCCCACAATCAGCGTGATGGCGGCACCGCGAAACGGTTTGGGGACATCGCACAACTCCAGTTCCTCCCGGATGCCGGCCATGATGACGATGGCGATGGTAAACCCCACGCCGCCGAAAAAAGCCAGGGTCAGGGCCCGGCCCAGGTCCCATCGGTCCGCCGGGTTTTCCGCACCCACCACGTGGCTCATGATGGTCAGGCAGGCAAAGAGGATCGCGCAGTTGGTGGTGATCAGGGGCAAAAACACGCCGAATGCCTTGTAAAGCAGTGGGAAAAACCGGCGAACGTACATCTCCACAAACTGGACCGACGAACTGATGGCAAAAATATAGACGATGTAGCTCAATATGGTCAGGTCCACCCGGGCGGCTGCCTCGGCCGGCATGAACAGGCTCGCCGCCAGCCGGGTGAGCGGAGCGCCGGGCATCAGCACGAAGGTGGTGATGGTCCATGAGATGAAGGCGGCGATGGTGATGACAAAGGTAACCGCCGCGCCCATGCCGACGGCCATGCCCACGTGCCGGGAGACGCCGATAAAAGGACAGATGCCGACAAAGTAATAGAGGACGAAATTGTTGATCAGGGCCGCCCCCAAGGCGATAAGCAGTATGTCGATGAGATAGTTCATGGGGTCATTTTCTTCCTAAGCGAGCTTTTTGCCGTCCTTGCGGGCGGTGATCCAGTTGACGGTTCCCAGCAGCAGGCCGAAGGTGAGAAAGGCACCGGGAGGCAGCACCATGATCACCCAGTCCGGCCAGACCGCCGGCAGGAGCCGAAGCCCGAACAGGCATCCGGTCCCGAGTATCTCGCGGATGGCGGCAATGCTGGCCAGCGCCAGTCCGAAGCCCATACTCTGGCCGATGGCATCCGCCGCGGCAACCAGCGGGTTCTGCTTGGAGGCCACCACCTCACAGCGGCAGATGATGATACAGTTGACGATAATCAGCGGGATATAGGGCCCCAGGGTTTTGCTCATCTGGTAGAGATAGGCCGCCAGCAGCCGGTCGGCAATCGTGACGAAGGTGGCAATGGTCAGGGTAAACACCACGATACGCAGATGCGGCTTGAGCAGGTTGCGGATCAGGCTGATGATCACATTGGCGCACAGCAGCACAAAGCCGACGGCCCCGGCCATGGTGACGGCCGCCATGAGGCTGTTGGTCACCGCCAGGGTGGGACACAATCCCAGCAGCTGGCGATACACCGGGTTTTCCGGCAGAATGCCCTGGATAAAACGCTCGGTGGCGGTCGGTTGGTCAGCCATTGTCTTTACTCTCTTTCCCGACGATGTCCGGATCGGCGGTCAGGGGGTGTCGCAGGTCCCCGATGGCCGTGTTGATCAAGGCGGTCACACTTTTGGATGAAATGGTGGCACCGGTCACCGCATCGATTTCTCCGGGGTTGGCGGCGCCGGTTTTTACCACCACCAGCGCCCGGTCCGCCGGGGCATCGATGAACTGGCCCCGCCAGCTGTCGGTAATGATCTTGTTGCCCAGTCCGGGCGTCTCCTTCTGGTCCAGAACAAAAAGACCGGTGATGGTGCGCAGGTCAGGCGACAGCCCCAGCAGCAGTTCAATGGTGTCCGCATAGCCCTGCCCTTTGGTTTTCACCACCCACCCTTTCAGGTCCCCCTGGTAGCGCGCCTCGTAGACGCTGTAAAATTTATCCCGGGCCGGCTTTTGAACCCTCACCTGGCGGGGGGCGATCTCCAGGGTCTGGTTTTCGGTGGCCATCTTGGCGGCCAGGGCGCTTCCCAGCACCAGTTCGGGAACTTTCTCCAGGGTTTCGCTGGTTTTGTTGCTCTCGATCACGGGTCCCAGGGCCAGTTGAACGCCAGCCAGGGACATCCCGAAACCCACGGCCAATACCAGCACCAGCCAGGCCTGAACGAGATTGCTCGATCGCCATCCGCCGGTTTTTTTTTCCATCACAGCTTCCATCGTCATTGCACTCTATTACCTTGTTTCGCGGTCATCCAGAAAAGGCCGATTCCTGAAGGACACTATTTACCTCCAAAAGGCGTGGGTATGGTCCACCGGTTGACCAGCGGGGTCAGGGCATTCATGAACAGCACCGCAAACATCACCCCTTCCGGGTAGCCGGAAAAAAGCCGCAGCACCATGATCAGAAGGCCGGTACCCAGGCCGAAAATAAATTTCCCCTTGGGGGTCAACGGGCTGGACACCGGATCGGTGGCAATGAAAAATGCCCCGAAAAGCAGGGACCCACCCAGGATATGGTGCACCACCGTCCATCCGTCCGCGGGACCGGCAAGATCGGCCATGCCCCCGACCACCAGAACGGCAAGGAGCAGCCCGGCCGGAATCTCCCAGGCGGCCGTACGCCGGACGATCAGATAGAGGCCACCCAGCAGGCAGGCCAGTGCGCTGGTTTCCCCCAGGCTCCCGTTGGTGTTCCCCCAGAAAAGGTGGGCCAGGGGGGTAACCACGCCGTTCATCTTGAAGGCATTCATGGGGGTGGCCTGGGAGATGGCGTCCACGGCGCTGCGCGCGTCTTCGAACCCCGATGCGGCCAGTGCGCCGGCAAAGGAGATCATGACGAATGCACGCCCGACCATGGCCGGATTGAACAGGTTCATGCCCAGACCGCCGAAAATGATTTTTCCGATGCCAATGGCCACGAAGGCGGCGATCAGGCCCACGTACCAGGGTGCCGTGCCGGGAAGGGACATGGCCAGAATGATGCCGGTGACGATGGCCGAGCAGTCTTTCAGTGTCGAGGGCCGCCCGCGCATCTTCACGAAAAGCAGTTCCGCCAGCATGCTCCCGCCTAAACAGACGGCCAGCTGGAACAGGGCATAACCCCGGAAAACAAACAGGGACATGGCCACCACCGGTGCCAGGGCGACGAGTACATCCACCATCATCCGCCGGGTGCTGGATGCCGTCTGAACCAGGTGGGGAGACGGCGATACGTGCATCACCGGCACGATCGGTTCGGTTTCATCAATAGGAGTCACTTCTTTTTCCTGCATGTTTGCGTTTTTCTCCATGGTCCCGTGGTCACCCCCGGTCCGCCGCCGCCACCCGGGCCTTGCCAGCGCGTATCAACTGAACCAGGGGAATATGGGCCGGGCAGGTGTAAGCACAGGAGCCGCACTCGAAACAGGCCATAATGTTGTATCGCCGGGACAGAGCGATGTCCTGGTGCCTGGATGCCATGGCAATTTTGGTGGGGACCAGCCGCATGGGGCACACGTCCACACACTTGCCACAGCGCACACAGACCGTCTCCTCACCGGCCGCCACTTCGTCCCGGTTCATCACGGTAAGGCCACTGGTGCCCTTGGTGACCGGGGTGTCTGGATTGGTAAAGGCGAACCCCATCATGGGACCGCCGGCGACCATGCGGGCGGCGTCGGGACGCAGGCCGCCGCAAAAATCGATCAGTGCGCCGAAAGAGACGCCGATGGGGGCCAGCACATTGGACGGATTGACAATGCCGCCGCCGGTGACGCTGATCACCCGGTGGGTCAGGGGTTTATTGTGAATCACGGCCCGGGCGACGGCAGCCATGGTGCCCACGTTGCTGATGGCCACCCCCACATCCGACGGCAGACCGCCCAGGGGGACCTGGCGATTGATCACGGCCTGGATCAAATGTTTCTCACTGCCCTGGGGGTATTTGGTCCTTAACACGGCAATCTGGATACCGGTGCCGGCTGCGGCGGTCTTCAATGCCTCAACCGCCGGCATCTTGTTGTCCTCGACGCCGATGACGATGCGTTTGGCCCCCAGGCTGCGGCCCGCCAGCAGGGCGCCTGAAACGATGGGCGCGGGCGCCTCTATCATGAGCCGGTAGTCTGAAGTGAGGTAGGGCTCGCACTCGCAGCCATTGACGATCAGGGTGTGAATGGGCTTCTTGTCGCTGGGCATGATCTTCACGTGGGTGGGGAAGGCCGCCCCGCCCAGGCCCACCAGGCCGGCGGCATTGATATCCCGGCTGATCTGGGCCGGATCATGGTCATCCATCCCCGTTGTGGGCCAGTCGCCGCCGAATATCTCATCCCACAGCGCCTGACCCGACGGGATCTCTCCTTGCGCTTTGATGGGCAGGGTGTCCATGTGCCGGCCGTTGGCCAGGGTCACCCGCATCAGCCGCTGGACGACTCCAGGTACCGACGCATGCAGGGTGGTGGAAACAAAGGAGGTACCCTTGCCGATGGTCTCGCCCCAGGATACCGTCTGGCGGGGTTTGACCAGCGGTTCACACGGGCCGCCGATATTCTGGTGAAGGGACAGGACCACCTTGTCCGGCGTGGGCATCACCCGGATGGCCGCATCCTTTGAAAACGCCTTGCGGTCCGGCGGATGGATCCCGTGGGCAAAGGTGCCGCTGCCTTCAAAACCATCGAGCTTCAGTGCCATGATTGCACCCTGAATTTCATTTTTTTAAAATATGTCATTTTTATCACCCCCAAATACAAAAAAGATTTCCGCTACGGAAATCTTTCAGACAACTAAGCTTTCCAGAAAATTCTCGAAATTAGTTCTTTTCCCCTGAAAATGTCAAGTCCCAAAACGGCACTTGTTTTTTCAAGTGTCCTCCGTCGGGTTCCATTCTCGCTCAAACCGTGGCTGTAAGAGATGAGTTGCCGGTCCAAGCCGTTTCCGATATTGACGGTTGCCCGCTTAAGGGATATTATTCAGAGAAAAGTGAGAAAATAATTTTTAATGCCGATCATCTCCAACATGAGATTCAGGAGGTTCTGCGTGCCGGAAAGCGTCCCCCCCCAAAAAGTACTCGTCGCCGTAGACGGCAGTGAACAGTCTCTGCGGGCCATTCGTTATGCCGCCGGGGTTTTTCCACCGGATCGCACCCACATCGTGCTCTTTCATGTGCAGGCTCAATTGTTCGAGCTTTTTTCCGATCTGGACGCCTACCCGCACTACAAAAGCAGGGTGACCGGCCTGAAACGATGGGCCACCGAACAAAAAATGGAAATCTCTAGCACCATGGACAGTGCCATGGTCTATTTCAAACAGAAGGGCTTCCCCGAATCGGCCATCACCGTCAAAACACCCGCCAAAAAATTGGGGATCTCCCAGGATATCGTCAAGGAATCCTACGACGGGTATCATGCCGTCGTCGTGGGGCGCATCGGGTGGAGCCGCTTCAAAGACTGGCTGATCAAGAGCACGGCCATGAAGCTGGTGGCCAAAATCAAACACATTCCCATCGTGGTGGTGGGCGGCAAGCCCGACGCCAAAAATCTGCTGGTGGCCTTTGACGGCACCCACGGTGCCATGAAGGGCGTGGTCTGCGTCGGTGCCCTGATCGGCGCATCGGGCCACGACCTGCAGCTGTACAGTATTATCGACAGTAAAAAAAAGTTCTGGCCCGGAGACCATGCCTATTTCTCGATCGACAATTGCGTCAGTCGAATCGTCACCGGAAATCTGGAAATTGGCGAGCAGCTGGAAGAAGCCCGCACCCGACTGCTGGCCGAGGGCTTCCCTCCGGAACGGATCTCGGTGAGAATTCATGCCGTAGGCCGGGACCGCGCCACCTATATCGTTCAGGAAGCCCAAAATAATAGCTTCGGGAGCGTTGTCGTCGGCCGCAGGGGGCTGGTCACCTTTATCGATGAATTTTTCATCGGACGGGTCAGCGACCAGGTTCTCAAGCTGGCCGACGAGCTGGCCGTGTGGGTTATTTAGTGATCGTCCAGAAACATGGATGAGCACTATTTAACAGCGAGCCTCCCGTGATTCAGGCAATTTCCCGAAATCGGCCAGCACCTTTCTCAAATCCTCAGCGTTAAACGGCTTGTGCACAATTGCGTTGACACCGGCTTCGACGGCGGCAGCGTTGTCTTGCGTCTCGTTCTGGGTCGTCACCATGACAATCGGCAGGGTCGTTTTCTCAAACTGGCGACGGACTTCCCGTATCAATTCAATGCCGTTGATGTGGGGCATGTTCAGATCGGTGAAAATTAAGTCCGGTGGGTCTGACTTTATTGCCTGCAATGCCTCGGCAGGGAATTCGAAAAGTTTCGATTCGCACCCCAGGCTGTAAAGAATGCCGCGGTAGATGTTGAGGATCATCTTTGAATCGTCCACGGCAAAAACGCTCAGGGCCGCTGCCGCTGTGCTGCTTGCCTGCTCGGTAACGACGGCCGCAAGGTGGTCGTACCCGTTTTTGGCCATCAATCCGACAAAATGGGTGCGAATATCCGGATGGGCCTCCCGGCACAAAAAATCCATGGCGCAGGACTCAAATCCCGCTTCGCCCAAAAGGTCCAGAAAAATGGTTTCACAGCCGGCATTCAGTACCGTTTCGGCGACCAGCCGGGTCTCCCTGTCACCTGCCCGGATCAGGTTTTTCAGTCCGGCGGCCAGCATGGTGTTATAGTTTCGGTCGATTGCCCCGGCGGCGGCCGCCCGTACATTTCCCACCGGATCGCTCAGCCCCTGGGCAAGGGCGAAGGCGCCCCTTTCCACCGGGAGAAGCCCCAGGGCTTCGTAGGCGGCAAAGCGTACGTTGGCATCCTTGGGTTCGTTGTGCAGCAGTTTGCGGATGGGAACGATGGCGCTTTCGTCCCCGATCTCTCCGAGCGCATTGAGGGTGTGGATGAGCAGGTCCGGGTCATCGTGAACCAGGTTGCTGATCAGGATGGGCACGGCTTTGCCCCCCATGTCCCGCAAACGCTGTTTGGCTGCGTTGCGCAGGTGGGCATAATGAGAGGAAAGGGCTTCGTTGAGCCGTTCGATCGCCTCGGGACTCTGGGCGGCGGCAAACACATCCATTATCATGATGTCCAGATCCGGATCGGCTCCCAGTTTTTCCGCCAGCCGCTGGAAGGCCGTGGGGCTGGCCAACTGCCCCAGGGCATAAATGGCGGCAATGGTCAGTTCCAGGCTCCCCGAGTATAAATATTCTGATACGGGGGTGGTGGCCGCCGTCTCACCAATCAACCCCAGGGCCGCGATCACCGCCTTGATCACCATCTCGTCGTCGTCTTCGTTGAGGATTCCCATGAGTTGGGAGGCGGCCCCTTCCAGACGGGTTTCTCCGGCCACCTCCACGAGCACCACACGGTTCTCCCGCTTGGACTCACGGGTGAGCAGCGAAAGCAGCATCTCCGGATGATAAAGGGATTTGGCGTACAGGATTTCCTTGATTTGGGGATAGGTCTGTGCCAGGTCCCGGTGCTCAGCCACCAGGTTGACGATCAGCGGAATCGCAAACATGTCATCCGCCCGGTTCAACTCGAACAGGGCCATTTTACGGACGCCGTCGTCGACGGCACCGATTTTGGCCAGCACCAGCTTGGCTTTGATCATATCCTTTTCACGGATATCGAATCGCAGTTCTTCTATGAAATCCCTGGCATTTATTCCCGGCATGGTCCAACCGTCCTTTTGGTGAAACGGCCGTCTTTCTGAGCCGTCATCGTTGCGATCATCGGTATTGGTGTTTCGGTTTCGCTGAAGGTGGCACGTATAGAGGTATTATCGCCCCATTGCGCCCATACTTTATCCTGCATCTGGCTGAAGCGATAAAATAATGTTACATGCCCAGGCTGGCGGCTGCGCGTGCCCCTCCCAATGGAGGACGGTGACCCTCTCAAGGCAGCACCGGCGGAACACAGGCTGCGGTTTCTGACCGGATACCTGATCAAAAGGAGCGTTGAATCCATGGAAGCGAAACCCCTTCGAAAAAAGCTGCTGGCCTGGTACGCCATCCATCGACGGCGACTGCCCTGGCGGGAGACATCGGATCCCTATGCCATATGGGTCTCGGAAGTCATGCTTCAACAAACCCAGGTGGCCACCGCCATCCCCTACTACCTCCGTTTTTTGGATCGCTTTCCCACACCGGGTCATCTGGCCGAAGCCGACATCCAGGAGGTGCTCAAGCTGTGGGAGGGGCTGGGGTATTATTCACGGGCCCGCAACCTGCACCGGGCAGCCGGGGAGGTGGTGTCCCGTTTCAACGGGCGGGTACCCGATGATCCGGAGGCATTCCAAGCCCTTCCGGGTGTGGGTGACTACATCGCCGCCGCCGTACAGAGCATCGCCTTCGGCCGGGTGCTCCCGGTGGTCGACGGCAATGTCAAACGGGTGCTCGCGCGCCTGTTGGAGATAGACACCCCGGTGAACCGCAGCAATGCCCACAAGATTTTTAAGGTGCCGGCGGGTCGCCTCATCTGCCCGAAGCGACCGGCTGACTTCAACCAGGCCCTCATGGAACTGGGTGCCATCGTCTGCCGCCCGAAAAACCCCGATTGCGGAAACTGCCCGCTTTCAGACCTGTGCATGGCCAACCGGCACCGGACGACGGCGGACTACCCCAAACGGGAGGCTTCCCGAAAAATCCCCCATCGATACCTGGCCATTGGTGTCATCGTAAAAAAGGGCAAGATGCTGGTGGTTCAGCGGCAGATGGAGGGATTTCTGGGCGGGTTGTGGGAATTCCCGGCGGTTCCGGCCGATCGCAGGCAAACCGATACGGCTGGCTTTGAATCCCTGATCACCGCGGAAACCGGCCTGACCATAAAGGTGGACCGCCAATTGACCCGGGTCCGGCATGCCTATACCCATTTCAGGCTCACCGGGGATGTCTACCTGTGCCGGCACGCGGCCGGCCGGGTGCGTTTGCGAAGCGCCCGGGGCCATCGGTGGGTGACCCTTCGGTCGCTGGCACGCCTGCCCCTGCACAAGGCCAACCACAAGTTCCTGGACGCCCTGGCGGCCGCCTTGGGGTCGACGTAATAATACCATCCCAATCGGGACAGACCGTGGCCCGGATTGCAGGCCCTTGACGCCGTCATGCCGAAGCGGGGTCGGCATCCAGCACCTCACGAATGGTTCGGGAGAGTTCCTGGACGGTAACCGGCTTCATGAGCAGGGCGCGGATGCCCGAGGTCGAGGCCAGTTCCGAGGACATGCGCTTGCTGAACCCCGTGCAGATGATCACGGGAATGTCGGGCCGCTGGTCCAGAATCTGTGCTGCCAGTTGATCACCGGTCATACCGGGCATGGTCATGTCCGTGATCACCAGGTCGAATTCATCCGGCCGGGCCTTGAACGTTTCCAACGCCTGGGCGGCGCGTGTCGTGCCGACGGCATCATACCCGAGATCGCCAAGCATCTCCACGCCGACCTCCACCAGAAGGTCCTCGTCGTCGACAAAAAGGATGCGCTCGGACCCTTTCGCGTAGGCGACGGATTGCCGGGTCTCCGCCTCGGCCGGATTGTCCAGCACCGGGAAAAGAACCCTGAAAACAGACCCCTCGCCCTTCACGCTCTCGACAAAAATCCGACCGCCATGATCGTTGACGATGCCGTGCACCGTGGCCAGCCCCATACCGGTTCCCTCACCCACTGCCTTGGTGGTGTAGTACGGTTCGAAAATCCGGTCCGATACCTCCTTGTCCATGCCGGTGCCCGTATCCCCCACTGAAAGCTGAAGATAGAGACCGGGCGCCAGATCTTCCTCGGCGGTCACTTCAAGCGCATCCACGTTATGGACCTCCAGGGTCACGGTCAACTTCCCCCCCCGTGCCTCCATGGCATGGGCCGCGTTGGTGCAAAGGTTCATCAACACCTGGTGAATCTGGGTCTGGTCAGCCATGACGGTTCCCAGGCTGGAGGGAATCTTCTGTATGATGTCGATCGTGGAGGGAATGGAGGCGCGCAGCAGTTTCACCACTTCCTTGAGCACGATGGCAATATCGCAGGGCACCTTCTGGGATTTGCCCTGCCGGGTAAAGGTGAGAATCTGCTCCACCAGGCCTTTTGCCCGCTCGCTGGCCTTGAAAATGTTTCCCACATACCCCTGCACCCGGGAATCCCCGGCCGTGTGCATCTGGGTGAGTTGGGCATACCCCAGTATCGCGCCTAGGATATTATTGAAATCATGGGCAATACCGCCTGCCAGGGTACCGATGGCCTCCATTTTCTGGGCCCGCTGCAGCTTTAATTCCAGGCGTTCCCGTTCAGCATCGGATTCTTTTTTGGCACTGGTGTCGATGATGATCCCCGCCATGGTTTCCGGATGGCCGTCTTTGTCGAACCGGACCACTTTGGCTTTGGTGTGAAACCATTTCCACAGGCCCTGCATGCACTGAAGACTGAATTCATAGTCAAACAGCGGTGAACGGCCGGCCACATGCTGGTTGAACCGGTGTTTGATTTCTTTCCAGGTCTCCGCAGAGGTCTTTTGCCGGATAAATGTCAAGCCCTCTGCCAGATCCGACTGGCCGTATCCCAGCAGGGAATAGATGCGCTGGTCAATGTGGAACGCACCGGATTTCAAATTCAGCTGCCAGACACCGGCGCCGCTTACATCCAGGGCAAGCAGGAGCCGGTCTTCACTTTCCTTGCGGTCGGATTCCATCCTGCGCTGCTCGGTGATGTCCCTGGCGATGCCCTGGGTGCCGACAAAAACCTTGACACCGGATTCGCCGGAAACGTATAGCCCCTCGGCATCCACCAGGAACAGGGGATCCCGTTCCGGATCACTCCTGCCGTCGTCGGTATAATCGCCGAAGGCGTGAATGGCCAGCCGCTTGGTGCTTCGGCCGCCGGTGCGACGATCATTGATCCGATATCTGGCGTTGGCCCTGTCGTCTTCATGAATGTAATCCAGAAAAAATCGCCCGATCAGTTCATCCGGCGTCACCCCATAGCGCCGTATCGCATCGCTGACAAAGGTGAACCGGCCCATGGTGTCCAGCCGGTAGATCACATCGGGCGTCGAGCGGATAATCGAATCGAGCTCCTGTTGGGAGCTCAGCAGGGCGGATTCCGCATCCCTGTGTTCCACAATTTCCTTTTCGAGCCGTCGATTCACCTTTTTCAGGGACTGCTGACGGCGCTGAATCCGCTCCGCCATGGTATTGAAACGCGATACAATGGTGCGGATTTCCTGCTGAGGAGCCTGCAAATCCACAAAATCGAATTCACCCCGGGATATTTGCTCAGTGTGCTCGATCAGCTGGTTCAGGGGAAAAATGAGAAACACCTTCAAAACGATCCGGAGGGTGACCACCAGCACCACAATGACCGCCGCCAGAATAACCATGCTCAGGCCCATGAGCTGGCGCTGCCGCTCATGGAACAATTTGGAGTTCAGGGCGATTTCAAGGTGCCCCACCACGGCCTCGCCGTGCATGATGACCGCCCTTTTCTCGGCGGCTCGAACCTGGCCGTCACGGCGTTTTTCAAAAAGCACCCGTCCCTCGTGATCGGTTACCCGCAGCGTTTCGACCAAGGCATTTTCGAAAAAAGAAAAACAGATTTTGTCGACCCCCTCCTCATCGATGTTCCAGATGGGAAGTTCCAGCGAGTCCTTCAGGTAATCGCTGAATCCCTTCAGGGTGTCGTTGCTCTGCACCGTCGCCTTGTGGGACAGGTAAGCATATGTCAGGCTGACGACCAGGACGGACACAACCACCACCACAAGTATGATGCTGACGATCAAGTCACGGTACAAGGTCCGTCGGGAAGGAATATCGGAATCGGGTCGGAGCTGATTGTCGCTATTTTCGGGAGTCGCCAATGCCATATCCGGGATGGTTTCGTTTCAACGGAATTTACCGGTAACGGTGAACACGAATACCGGATTCAACGGAATATATCGGCATGCGGGGACCGGACAATAGTTTTTTTTTGTTCAGCGGGAGACCCCAATTCCCGTCAGGCCAGCCGATGGTGCGCCATGATTGGTCGATCCGCAGTATCCAGCAGGTTCAGCGCGGCTTGCATCACCCCCCGCTGGATCCGGGCGTCGCCCACCGGCCCCACCGGTCGTCCCAGAAGAAAGGGCGTCAGCAGAACCCGGGGAAGGGCCATCTTTTTCAACGGCTGTTCAAAGGCGGCGACGGCCACCACCACCGTTGGGATTCCCGCAGCTTCCATCAGGCGTGCGACGTGTCCCACGGACACGTGGCACACCGGTCAGACCGGCACCAGCAGCGCGGCATCCATCTTTTGCCGCTTGAACCGCTGCACCCACGCGGGGCCGTCTTTTTTCAGCAGGCGGACCTGCGAGCATGCCCCCACGAAGGAATATGCCGGATCGGAAAGGCCTGCGAAGACCCCGTCTTCCGACAGTTCGCGAAGCGGTTGCAGCGGCAGACTCACGTTGGGGTCACGCCTGGCGCCCCGCACATCGTATCCGCCGTGGCGAACCTCCAGCCGCACCGCCGGGGTGTCTACCGGGATGGCACTCAAAACGGGGGATTCTTTTAAAAAGGACATGATCTGCTGCTCCGCCTGGGCCTGGGTCATATGCTCCACCCCGAGCGGGTGGGGATCGTCACCGCTGACAAAATGGCCGCTGGAGGTCAACAGCATCAGGCGGGCTCGGGACAGGGGGGTGCTCATGGGGGTGAAGGGCCCCGTATCGTATACCGCACGGGCTTCCTGCTGGTAGGCAAGCGCCTGGCCCCGGCGGATGTGCGCGTATACCGGCGACGGGTCCCCGGTGTCGTATGCGTCCACGATCCTGGCCAGCAGCCCCTGGAGAAAATCCGCTCCTTGATCGTCGGACAGCCCCGCCAGGAATTTGAAGCTCATGTCCGACCGGCTGCCGTAGAAGAATGATTTTTTAAAAGATTCAAAGGTCTCTTTGCGCTCGGGATGCTCGCTCATGATGTCGCTCCTTGGGATTGTTTGTCGTCAGATTCAAAGGGGGCTTTATTGTCCACCGCAGCCGCATCCCGACGACGGGCGGTGAGGCGAAGAACCAAACCGGATGTTGACGATTCGGGTGATCACCGGCAGAACGGGCCGGCTTGCCGTCCAGATTCGGGATATGAAAACGGAGACCACGAAACCCAGGGTAAATCCCCCGAGGCCGAAAGCAATGCTGTGGCCGCTGCCCGACTCCGCCAGGCCGCCTGAAACGAACGCACCGGCAAAGGCACCGGCCAGCAGCCCGAACACGGGGACCAGGTAAAGCACGGCCATGCGGGAAAGGATGGCCCCGGATGCCACCGTGAGGGTCACCCGGTCCCCCACCGACGCCCCGGCCCGGTTGAGTGCCGGCGTCTTCTGGGTCCGGGCGGCCCGCCCCCCGTGACATTGGGACACCGCCGTGCAGCTGCCGCAGCCCTGGCCTTTTTCGGCGACCACCGTTGCCCGGCCGTTCTCGCCGGTCGCCACCACATAACCGATTGTCTGTGCCATGTTCCATCTCCGTTGGAGGAAAGCCTATCCGGCGGCCGATTTCAGCATTTCAACCAGGGTGTCGGCCCCCACCATCCCGGTGTGGCGATGCACCGGCTGCCCCTGCCCGTTCAATACCACGATGTACGGGATGGCGCGACCGCCGAAACGGTCGAATACTTCCCGACGTCTCTGGTCCACCCGGGTCAGATCCACCTGCAGCGGGATGACCCCCAGGGTGTCGATGACCTCGATCAGATTCCGGTCCCTGAAGGTGGTGCGCGCCAGAGCCTTACAATTGATGCACCAGTCGGCGGTAAACTCCACCAGGACCGGCTGTCCGGCGGCCTGTTCGACAAGGGCGTCGGAATAAACCTGCCAGGGGATGCCCCCGCCGTGATCCCGCAAGGAGATATTCTGGTAACCGGTCAGGGTCGCCAGTGCCAGGGCCATCATCCCAACCGGCCGCAGCCTGGCCCGCGCCCCACCGGTGAACAGGAACACCAGCCATGCGCCACCTCCCAGCATTAACCCTATCCAACCGGCCTGTCGCAGAGCGGCGGGCAGGAATCCCTGAACAAAAAACAGGCCGCCGCCCAACAGGACGAAACCGAGAAGGTTTTTAAAATGAACGGCCAGCCGGCTGTTGAATGACAGTCGGGTCAGCAGACCGGGCCAGAGCATCAGCATCACGTACGGAAACGCCAGGCCGCTGCCGATGGCACCGAAGGTGACGATGGCGTCAAACGGTGATCGGGTGGCGGTGAACGCCAGTACCGATCCCAGAAACGGACCCGAGCAGGGGGTGGAAAGCACGCCGGCCAGGGCGCCGGTAAGAAATGCACCCAGGTGGCGGCTCATGGGTGCCCGGTATACGAACTGGGGCAGGCACCAGGACCAGCCGGTGAAGGTGGCGACCGCCGCGGCAAACAGGAAAAAGGACAAGAGCAGCCGGAACCAGGGATGCTGAAACTGTTGCCCCCACATCAATCCGAAGCCGGCGGTAAGGGCACCCAGCACAATGAAAAAGGCCAGGCTGCCGGCCAGCAGGGCAGCGGCGGCCAGGGCCCGCGAGCGCCTCGTGCCGGTCGTTTCCCGCAGCAGCGCCTGAATTTTGAAAGGCATCACCGGCAACACGCAGGGCATCAGGTTGAGCATCACACCGGCGCCGAAGGCGAGGGCGCTCTGGGCGACAATCGTTTCCATTTATGAAGCCCTCAATTGTTGCATGAGCGCGTCCCCGGTCGACACCGGCAGCTGGCAGGCCCCGTTTTGGCAGACATAGGCGGTGGTCTGGCCGCCGGCAGCGCGTTTTTCTTTGAACAGGGGAAATCGCCGTGACAATTGCGCCGCCTTCGATTCGGTAACGATCATGGCCGGGCTGCCGGGAAGAAAAACGGGTCTCAGTCCATCGGCGAACCGACGGGCATCGGCACCGGCGGGCGTCACGATAATCACCTGCCGGGGCGGATGCAGAAAGTCATCCAGAGCCAGGAGCATTTCGCCGAAAGCGGACGGATTGGCCGCCATGACGGTCGAAAAGGCGACAAAGCCCTGCTCTGCCCGCTTCAGATAGGAGGGGTCCAGGGTCAGGGCGTTCAGGCGCAGCAGGTTCATCAGGGCAACGGCATTTCCCGAAGGCAGGGCGCCGTCCAGGGCGGGCTTCTCGCGTACGATGAGCACCTCATGGTCGTCAGCCGTCATAAAAAAACCGCCGTTTTCAGTGTCTTCAAAATCCTCGGCAAGGACCCGGTCCAATTCGACGGCGCGGGTCAGCCAATACAATTCGGCCGTTGCTTCAAACAGATCCAGCAGGCCGGCAGCCACAAAGGCGTGGTCATCGAGGAACCCGTTTCCCCGCGCGAGGCCGTCCTTGAAACTTCGTTTGAGCCTGCCGTTGGCCACCATCCGGTCCAGAATAAATTCGGCCGCCCGACCGGCGCGGTCGAGGTAGTCCGAATCGTCCAGGGCAAATCCCGAGCGGGCAAAGGCGGAAATCATCAGCCCGTTCCAGGCGGCCAGGATTTTCTCATCCCGCAACGGTGCCGGACGCTGCAGACGATGGGCATATAATGCCGCATTGATCCGTTCGACGGCCGATGCCAGACCAACCGGCGACAGGCCCAGATCCGCGGCCAGGTGATCGAGCACCCGCGGCAGGAAAAGAACCGAGCGCCCCTCGAAATTGCCACCGGCCGCCACGCCGTATACCGCTGCGGCAATGCGCGCATCATCGCTCCCGAGGACGCCGTCGAGTTCTTCAGCCGTCCAGGTGAAAAACCACCCCTCCTCCCGATGCCCGGATGGTGTCAGGCTGTCCGCATCGGTGGCCGAATAAAATCCCCCCTCCGGGGAAGTCATCTCGCGGGCCACATAATCCAGGGTGTTTATGGCCACCTGGCGGAACCGTTCGTTGCCGGTGGCCTGCCACCCCTCGATGTAGGCCGGCACCAGCAGGGCATTGTCGTACAGCATCTTTTCGAAATGGGGAACCTGCCATCGCTCATCGGTTGAATAGCGGTGAAAGCCGCCGCCCACCTGGTCGTTCATGCCCCCGGCGGCCATCTTCTCCAGAGTCAGGGCGGCCATGTTCAGGCTCTGGGTGTCACCGGTGCGGCGATGGTGCCGCAGCAGCAAGCGAATCGGCAGGGAACTGGGAAACTTGGGGGCACCGGCGATCCCGCCGTGCACCGGGTCGAAACGGGTCTTTCCGGACGAGACGGCACGTTCCAGCACCTCTGCCATGGGCAGTCGGCCGCCGGCGGCCGGCGCCAGCATCCGCCGCACCGCCCTGGAAAGCTCACCGGCTGACCGGTCCACCAGTTCCCGCTTGTCGTCGTAGCTGCTGCGGATCTTCTCCAGCAGGGTCAGAAACCCCACCGGCGAACCGCGGTCGCCGTCCCGGGCCGGGAAATAGGTACCCCCGTAAAAGGGCTCCCGGTCCGGGGTCAGCCACACCGTCATGGGCCATCCGCCCCGGCCGGTTATGGCCTGGACGGCACTCATGTAAATCGCATCCACGTCCGGCCGTTCTTCCCGATCCACCTTGACGGCAATGTAGTTGGCGTTGATATAGCCGGCAATTTCCTCGTCTTCGAAGGACTCTTCCTCCATGACGTGGCACCAGTGACAGGTGGCGTACCCCACGGAGAGCAGCACCGGCCGGTCCATGCGCCCGGCGGCGGCAAAGGCCTCATCTCCCCAGGGGTACCAATCCACCGGGTTGTGCGCATGCTGGATCAGATAAGGGCTGGATTCGAGAAACAGCCGATTGGTATAGATGGCCTGCCCCTTATCGTCGAGATGACGGGTTCGGGGGCGGTAGGCATCCCCGCGCCGCCGGATCATTTTTCGGATTTGACGCTCAAGGGTCAAGGTATCACCTCTTTTTCCCGCCCGGACCATTGAACCAGCGGATATTGTTCGCGCGACCAGCCGTTGATGCCACTGGCCAGATGATAGGCGCGACGAAAGCCCAGCGTCTCGAATATGGCGAGGCTCTTTCCGCTGCGGTTGCCGCTGCGGCAGTAGATCAGATAGGTTTTGTCCCGATCCAGGGATTTGAGCCGATCCACGAAGTCGCGGGAATGATAATCCAGCAGCAGCGCGCCTTGAATGTGCCCGCCATTGTATTCCCGGGAGGTGCGGACGTCGAGCAGCACCACATCGGGATTCCCCTGATGCCTGTCGAGCAGGGATTTGAACTGGTGCGGGGTTATGGCCTGCACCCCTGCCTTCCCCGCCGAAGCCATGCACGCCTGGGCCCCGATCAGCAAGATCAGCAGCGTCACCATCCCTATTGATCGTCGTCTGTTCATGGTCCACCTTTCACTTTCGGATATTGTCCCTCGATGCCTGACGGAGCAGGGTCCCCGCCCGTACGGATACCACAATGTGGTTAAAATAAGATCCGATTCCGTTTTTTCAATCAATCCAAAACGAGCGGTTCGGGACGGCCCGGGCGGAACGCGAAGGGCCGGCGGCGTTCAATGCACGGATTATAAAGCGAAAACAGCGGTTCCAGCGCCTCAGAAACACAGGATACGGACGGTTAGCCAGGCAGGATGGATGGAACGGTATGCTTTTCCGGGCGCTATATCCGGCAGGTGCGGATATCGGTGATGATAATGCCCTTGGCGCCAATTTTGGTGAGGCTGTCCATGATCTGATTGACGTCCCGTTTTTTGGACATGGATTTGACCGCCATCCACCCTTTTTTGCTCAGCGGGGAAATCGTGGGGGATTCGATGCCCGGGGTGACCACGCAGGCCATCTCCAGCATGTTCTCGGGAATGTCGTATTCCACCATGACATATTCCCGGGCCACGACGATACCACGGATGCGGTCCAAAAAGGTGTGCACCGTCTTCTGGCCTCCGATGTCGCGGGTTCGGGCCGCCAGAATGGCCTCACTGTGCAGTAACGGCTGCCCGAGCACCTTGAGTCCGGCCGCCTTGAGGGTTCGTCCGGTCTGGACCACATCGGCGATGACGTCGGCCACCCCCAGCCGGATCGAGATTTCCACGGCCCCGTCCAGGCGGATGATGTCCGCGTCCACACCGCGGCGCTCAAGGTCCTCGAGGACCAATCGGGGGTATGAGGTGGCGATGCGCATGCCGGCGAACCGATCCGGATCCAGTTCCGATTCCTCGGGACCGGCATAGTGGAAATCAGACCGGCCGAATCCCAGCGACATCAGTTCCACGACATCCGCTCCGCTGTCCAGGGCCAGATCCCGTCCGGTCACCCCCATGTCCAGGATGCCGTTGCTCACATAAATGGCGATATCCCGGGGCCGCAGGAACACGAATTCCACCCCATTGGCGTTATCGAAAACGATCAGTTCACGGCTGTAGCGCCGGCAGTTGTAACCGGCCTCCCGAATCAACCGGACCGCGTCTTCGGAGAGGGATCCCTTGTTGGGCAGGGCTATTTTCAGCATGGGCAAAAATTCCTTTTCAGGTCATCGGAATGGCACGAGGCGGACGTCATCCACTATGGCGTTGGTGTGTTAGGGGCATGTGAGCGATCAAAAAATATCAGATTCCATTCACAGAAGGTAGGTTTGGGTTCAGGCCAAGGCCGCAGGGAGGTTGAAACCGGAGACGTAGCGACGCTACGTCGAGGATTTCAGCCGAGCGAGAACGCCGGCCTGGGCCGAAAGATGCCTTTTGTGGATGGAATCTACAGGTGGCGGTAGACATCCTCCAACTCCAGATCGCAGGCCAACATCATCACCTGGACATGGTAGAGCAGTTGGGAAATTTCTTCGGCGGTATGTTCACGGCCTTCGTGCTCGGCTGCCATCCACACCTCGCAGGCCTCCTCGATCACCTTTTTGCCAATGGCGTGGATCCCTTTTTCCAGCTGCCGAACCGTTCCCGAATGGGGGTCCTTGGACGCAGCTTTCTCCTTGAGTTCGGCAAACAGGGCTTCAAATGATTTCATCGGACGGGCATCCCTTGCGACCGCGGCCTTCCACACCGAACCCGGGTGGACGGCACCGGCATCTGAGGTTCGTTTTCACTGTCGGCCTCTCTTAACAGAAAAAGCGCGGCCCGACAATGGGCTGCGGCCGATAGCGCCGGATGCTCACCAGGGACGTGGTAACGAAAGGGCCTGAAAAAGGAAGGGCGGCTCTGCTGTTGTGGGGTAGTCGAGCAGAGCCGCCAAGGGTAGAGGGATTGAGTAGTACATATGGGGTGTTGAAAATAAAGTAACCAAAGATATGGTGCCTGTCAAGGATTAATTACCACATTGTGGCAATTAATTTTTCATGCCGCCGGAAATTACCGGAAATTAAAGGATCGGTGCTGCTTACCGCCCGGTCGGTTCGACCGGCTCGGCCATGAGCGCAAGGGAGTCCCCGCAAACGATTTCACCGCCACGGATCACGCGGGCAAACACCCCCTCCCGGGGCATGATGCAGTCCCCGGCCTGGTAATAGATGGCGCAGGGTTTGTGGCAGGTCTTGCCGATCTGGGAGACCTCGACGACCACCGTTGAACCCAGCTTCACCCGGGTCCCCACCGGCAGGGTCTTCCAGTCGACGCCCACGGTGGCCACGTTTTCGGCAAAATCCCCGAAATCCACCGTCAGGCCTTTTTCCCGTGCCGCCTGGATGCTTTCCGATGCCAGAAAACTCACCTGCCGGTGCCAGTCACCGGCATGGGCATCACCTTCCAGTCCATGGTTTTCAATTACATTGACCCGATCCACGAGGGTTTTCCGGGTTCCTTTTTTGCGGCTGACCGCAATGGATACGATTTTCATGGTCCCTCCTTGGCGATCAGAAACAGGCCATAGGTGGCAAACAAGTCCGGCCAGAAGCGTACGATCCTGCCGGAATGGTCCCGCCGGTCCGTGTTGATGGCGACCTCTTTCAAAATATTAAATCCCACCCGCCGGGCATATCTTCTGAAATCAGACAGGGTGATCACCCGGATGTTGGGCGTATCGTGCCACTGGTAAGGCAGTTGCGGCGTCACCGGTGCATGGCCGGTCAATGCCAGCATCAGGCGAACCCGCCAGTGGCTGAAGTTGGGAAAACTGACCACGCTCTGCCTCCCGATGCGCAGCATCTCCCGGATCAGGGGCGCCGGATCGTATATCTGCTGGAGCGTCTGGGCCAGGATCACATAATCGAACGCATGGTCCGGATAATCGCCGACCTCTTGGTTGATGTCCCCCTGCAGTACGGTCAGCCCCCGCGCGATGCAGCGGGCCACACAGTTTTCGTCCAGGTCGATGCCGGTGCAGATCGCATTTTTGCGGGTTTTCAAATAGTCGAGCAGCGCCCCGTCTCCGCATCCCAGCCCCAGCACCCGGGCACCCTGCGGAATCCAGGATGCCACCAGGCGAAGGTCGTAGCGAATGCCGTTATCGGTTTGGCAGGCCGTTGTCACCGTCCAGAAATCCTTTCATGATGCCTGAGAGGCGCTCACTGGGCAGCAGGAAGGCATCATGCCCCCACCGGGCCTCGATTTCACAGAAGCTAACATCCAGGCCGTTTTTTTTCATGGCCTTGACCATGGCCCTGGACTGGTAGGTCGGGTAGAGCCAGTCCGAGGTGAAAGAGACCACCAGAAAGCGGGCCCGGGCATTGGAAAATGCCGCCACGGCCGAGCCGTCCCCGAAATGGCGCTCGAGGTCAAAATAGTCCGCCGCCTTGGTGATGTACAAAAAGGCGTTGGCATCGAAGCGGTCCACGAACTTCCGGCCCTGATAGCGCAGATAGCTTTCCACCTGGAAATCGGCATCGAAATTAAAGGAAAAATCGGACTTGTCCTGGAGGCGGCGGCCGAACTTGAGCCGCATGGACTCGTCGGAAAGATAGGTGATGTGTCCGATCATCCGGGCCACGGCCAGCCCGAGGTCCGGCTTCTGCCCATGGTAATAGTCCCCGTTGTTCCAGTTGGGGTCGGCCATGATGGACTGCCTGGCCACCTCGTTGAATGCAATGGCCAGGGCGCTGTGCCGGGTGGTGGTGGCCAGAAGCACGGCGGATTGAACCATGTCCGGGTAGCGCACGCTCCACTCGAGGGCCTGCATGCCGCCCACGGACCCACCGATGACCGCGCACAGCCGGTTCACCCCCAGATGATCCAAAAGCCGCTTCTGGGCAGCCACCATATCGCCGATGGTAACCACGGGAAAATTCAACCCGTATGGCTTTCCGGTGGCCGGATCGACGGATGCCGGCCCGGTGGACCCCATGCAGCTGCCCAGGATGTTCGAGCAGACCACGAAATGGCGCTCCGTATCGATCCCCTTTCCCGGCCCGACCATGAAATCCCACCAGCCGGGCTTATCGTCGCTGTCGGTATAGGTACCGGCCACATGGGCGTCGCCGGAGAGCGCGTGCAGAATCAGCACCGCATTGGTCCCCGCCGCATTGAGACGGCCGCATGTTTCATAGGCGATGGTCACCGGCCCGATGGTGGCGCCACAGGCCAGTGTCATGGCGTCCGGCGGCCGGGCAAAGGTGAGGGCCTGCTTTTCCACCCGGCCCACCGAAACCCCCTGCTGGTCGTGCCGGATATACTCACTCATGGTCAATCTTGGACAGGATCGTCTTGAAGACATCACAGGTGTGGCACAGCTTCATCTTTTCCTTCCACGATTCGTGGACGGTACCGTCGCAGATGGTGCCGTTGATGAACCAGCACAGGTCACCGGTGGAAAATTCCCAGGCCGGGCATTGTTCCCGCTGCTCCTGGGGGCAGGAACGCACGATCCAGCAGGGCGTGACATCCGTTTTTCCGCACAATTTGCGGGTGAGCAGAAAATAGAGCTGGCGCTCCACATGGACCGGAATGGACCGCCAGCCCTGCTCGTAGCTGTGGATCGCCTTGATGGAGGTCCCGAGAAGCTGGGCCATCTGTTTCTGTGTCTTTTTCAGCTTTTTCCGCAGGACGCTGAACTCTTTGTCTTTCATGGTCTCTGATGTCCGGTTTCCGGTTCCTGGTTGGCATGAACCGGTTTTTTCCGAAATAAGCCGTCACGGCCAGCTTACGGGCAAAAGTTCAAAATTTAAATTAAGATGCCACGCGGTGGTACAAATGTCAACGGCATTTTATCGGGCCACGGCTATCGGGCGGACGGTGCCACGCAGGGGAAATCCCCGACACCGGAATGAAGCGCGGGTCAACCCACATCCTGTTTAATGTCGATCCCGAACTTTTTCATGCGTTTCCAGACGGTCACCCGGCTGACGCCCAGCATCTTGGCGGCCTTGGACTGATTGCCGCCGGCCTGCCGCAGCACGTCGATCAACCCCTGCCTGCCCTTGACGCAAGCCGGGTCCAGCTCGCACACCGCCTGTTGATCGACGCTGCCGTTGACAATCTTGTGGGGCAGGTGCTGAACGCCGATACCGCCGCTCTGGCAAAGTACGAACGCATACTCGATGGCATTGCGCAGTTCCCTGACATTGCCCGGCCACGCGTATTCGGTCAGGGCCTCCAGGGCGTCGGGGGTCAGCCCCAGAATCTTCTTCCCACTGCTGACGGCATTACGCCGGATGAAACTCTGGGCAATCAGGGGAATGTCTTCCCGACGCCCGGACAACGGCGGACAGTTCAATGGAAAAACGTTGATCCGAAAATAAAGATCTTCGCGAAACAGGCCTTTTTGGATCAGGGTCTCCAAGCGCTTGTGGGTGGCGGTGATCACCCGCACATCCACGGGAATGGGGCGGTTGTCACCCACCCGCTCGATTTTCCGGTCCTCCAGCACCCGCAGCAGCTTGATCTGGATCGCAGGAGGGATGTCACCGATCTCGTCCAGAAAAAGGGTGCCTTCATGAGCCGCCTCGAAGCGCCCTACACGGGTGCGATCAGCACCGGTGTAAGCCCCTTTCACGTGACCGAAAAGCTCGCTCTCGAGCAGGTTTTCGTTCAGGGCCGCACAGTTGACCTTGACGTAGGGTTTGTCCCGGCGGGCGCTCGCCCGGTGGATGGCCCGGGCCACCAGTTCCTTGCCGCTGCCGCTCTCTCCCTGGATCATCACCGGCGTCTCGGACTGGGCCACATTGTCGATCATCTCGAACAGATCGATCATCACCGGGGACTTGCCCAGGATGCCGTGATATCCCTCATCCAGGTAAAACGTCTTGCGCAGGTTGCTGATCTCCTGCTGCTGGCGGATCTTTTCGGTAATGTCGGTCAGGGTTTCCACGGCGCCGATGATGTCGCCCTTTTCATTGCGCAGCACCGAGGCGCTCTTGACAATGTGCACCGAATGGCGGTCTTTGTTGGTGATCAGGCACTTCTTCTCTCTGATGGACCCCCTGTTGAAGAGACCGCACCACTGGGTGCCGGCACCCTTGCCGATAATTTTACACCCGGTGCAGTTCAATATGCGACAGGACTTTCCGATCAGTTCATCGGCCGTGTAGCCGGTTACCCGCTCCGCCGCCGGGTTGGCCGCAATGATTCTTCCCTTCGGGTCTACCACCATCAATCCGTCCTGCAAGGTGTCCACGATGGTTTTCCAGTATTTGGCAATGTCCATAACGCCTCCGCGAAGTGTTAACCCTGTCAAGGCAACATGCTAACCTGTAAACTTAACAGGTGTTAACTTAAACGCTTCCGCGCAATTTTGCAAGCCCCCGCCAAAAACACAATTATTATATTTTTTTCAGATTGTTATGTCCTTCTTAAAACAATTGCCGCCTCTGGCATACCCATTGCTCAATGGGTTTAGGAAGAAAACGGATGGTTACCGTTAACACATTTTTCAAGGAGGAGAGATGAACGATCGAAGATGGGCGCGACCCGCCATCGGCACCCTGATGGGACTCTTGCTGCTGCTTGGCGTAACCATGCCAGGCATCGCTTCGGCAGATGATGACATGAAACTGTTAAAGCAGCGACTGGAACAGATGTCACAGGAAATGGAGGCGGTCCAGAAAAAACTGGAGGAACTGGAAAAAAAGGAAAAGGCCAAGGAAGCGGAAATCGAGGAAATCGACGACCGGCTCAACAGGACCGAAATGCACACGGCCACCGACAAGGTCTCCTTCGGGCTCGAGCTGCGCACCCGGGCGGATACGCTGCAATACAAGGACATTCAGGTGGCGCCCAGCATGATTTCTGCCGGGCTGATCGCCGCGTCACCGATTGCACCGGCCGATCTGCCGGGTCTCATCGGCATGTTGCCGCCCGAGGCAATGGTCCCCGAAAAATACGATGCCACCAACGACGTCATCCTGACCAACAAGTTCCGGCTGAACATGAAGGCCAAGGTCAACAACCAGCTCAGCTTCACCGGCCGTCTGGCGGCCTACAAGGTCTTTGGCGACAGCTCCGGGGTCAAGGTCAACCAGGGCAGCCTGGCCGATATCACCCTGGACGGCAACACCTCCAGCCTGCCCCACGGAGACACCATCCGCCTGGAACGGGCCTATTTCAACTATAAAAAAGATCTGGGTCCGGTGCCCACCAACTTCTCCCTGGGTCGACGGCCCTCTACGGACGGCCCGCCCCTGGAGTACCAGAACTACAGCCTTGAAGGCGGATCGCCGCTGGCCACCATCATCAACTGGCAGTTTGACGGGGCCTCCTACAGCCTGGGACTGGAAGATGTCACCAACATTCCCGGGGCGGCCTTCAAGCTGTGCTACGGCGTTGGCTTCGAGGGCGACTGGGGCAATACCTATTCACTGGGCAATCAGCAGTCCGAAGTGGATGACGTCCATATGTTCGGCATTATCGCCACCCTGTTCGACAATGACGAAACCAGCGCCGTGCTCAACTGGGCCCATGCCTGGGACATCACCGACGGGTTCACCGGGCTGACGGTCATGCCGTTCATCGTCAGCGAAGACAGTGATGGCAACTTCCTGTTCGAACCCAACAGGGGCGGCTATATCAGCCGTTTTCAGCCCAGCACCGAAATCGGCGACTGGGATGCCGCCTCCCTGCTGCTGCGCACCAACCTGACCGAACGGCTCGACAGGGACATCGACCTGTTCCTGTCCGGTTCCTGGAGCCACACCAAACCGTCCAGGACATCGGAAAACCCCTTCTACAAGATCATGGGGATGGGCCTGCTCAACTCCAATGGCGAACTGAAAGATCGGGACGGGTATATGGTCTATGCGGGCGCGACCTTCCCCATGCCCTGGAATGCGCGACTCGGACTGGAATACAACTACGGCTCCAAGTACTGGTTCAACTTCACCGGCGCGGAGGATTCCCTGGTGGGCAGCAAGCTGGCCGTGCGCGGCCATGTCTACGAAGGCTATTGGCACCAGCCGATCTTCAACGACAACTTTTTTGCCACCCTCGGTGTTCGCTTCTATGACTACGAATACACCGGCAGCGGCAACCCCATGGGCGAACCGGAAAAGATCGACGACATCAATTCGCTCAGTGCATTGAATCCGGTAATCGACCAGGTGTGGAACGGCTATCTCAGCCTGACCTTCCGGTACTAACCGGCCACCGCAACCCGAACCACCGGTCCTGTGCGGAAACCGCTTTGGATGTCCATCGGGCCAAAAACGCGGATGCCGCACAGGACAATTGGGATGAACACCGATGAAACGGGCAGCCATCATCATCAAAGACACCCGGCAGCAGTACGAAGGCCTGAGAACCAGCGTCGGCCTGCTGCTGGCGGGCATGGCGGTTCAGATGTTCGTGCTGCACCATGAAATTGAAATCATGGATGAAGCCTACCGTGACAATATGACGTTCCTGGACGAAATCGGCGGCCAGCGCTACTCCAACAATTCGGAAAACGCCGAAAAATACGGTTTTTCCCACGTGACCATCGGCCAGGCCGCCGAGAAGGTCCGCCTGGCGGATATCATCATTCCCTTTTAAGTCCGCCGGAAATTGGAGCTGTAAGAGGTATCGATGAAAATTCTTCACATCCTCAGATCGGAGCCGGACGACACCGTAGAGAAGTTCACCGTGGCGATGAGCATGGAGGACACGGCAACGGTGGTCATGCTTTACGAAGATCCGGTGGACTGGCCGGACCTGGTCGACAAGATCTTCGAGAACGACAAGGTGGTCTGCTGGTGGTAACGATTAACGACAGGAACAAAACTGAAAAAGACGCGTTGGTCATCCTGGTCAGCACGGATAAGCATCTCGACCATGTGATCAACCTGACTGCCGCCGCCTGGGTCAAGGGCAAGCAGGTAAGTCTTTTTTTCACCGGCAGGGGCGTCCTGCTGACCGTGGACCCCCGATTCAGGCAGCTTGCGGGCAAGGCCGACCTGAATATCTGTGATGCCAGCTTCCGCGCCAACGGACTGCACGGCCGGGAGGGCGAGGTGCCGGGAGTGACCATCGATGATTTTGTGACCCAGGCAAAAAACGCCCGGATGTTAACCGACGGAACCCGTCACCTGGTTTTTTAATCTAACGAATCCCATTTAACCATTGATCGATTTGATATCCAAAAGGAGGCACCATGTTTAAGAAAGGAATTATCGCAGTCGCCGCACTTATTTTTCTGTTTTCCACAGTCGGCATGGCATTCGCCATGGAAAGAGGCAACAAGCGCAAAGGCAAGTACACTTACCGCAAGGTCTACAAGGCATGCATGCAGCGCGGTGAAGTCGATTCGCCCAAACCGCCCATCAGCCCGGATACCAAAACCCAGGCCCAGTGGACACGCACCTTCGAGAAAAAGGATTTTAAAGATTTCGGATGCCAGCCCGAGTGGGAAGCGCTGTCAGAGAAGGATATTACCGACATCTACACCTATCTGCACGATCACGCGGCCGATTCCCCCACACCGGCCAAGTGCAAATAGGTGACGGCGGGCAGCCACCCCTTGATGGGCCGGCTCGGTCCCCGTTAGAAAATACGCAGACCATTTCTGAAGGAGAAAAAAATGTATCAGCGAATCATTTCCGCAGCGTTTGTCATTCTGTTCCTCACCGCCACCCTTACCGGGTGTGCCACCCAGCAGGCGGCGGCACCGGTTGAGGCAGCTGCCAAACCCGCCTTTGAACCCTTTCACGGCATCGTGGATATGGCTTTTGTGAAGCAGCACGTCTCCATCCCCATGTCAGAGGACGTCATGCTCGTCGACGCCCGGCCCTACAAACCCAAATACATCAAAGGGCACATCCCCATGGCCGTCAGCATTCCCGACAGCCAGTTCGACAAGATGACCGACCGGCTGCCGGCAGACAAAAACAGCCTCCTGATCTTCTACTGCGGGGGGCTGAAATGCAAACTGAGCCACAAGTCCGCCAGGAAAGCGGAAAAGCTGGGATACACCAACGTCAAGGTCTTTGCCGAAGGCTATCCCGCGTGGATGGCGGACAAATCCCATTACCCGGCCGTATCGGCCGAATGGGTCAAGGCGCAAATCGACAAGGGCGCCGACATGACCCTGGTGGACTCGCGTCCCAAACGCAAAAAATATGACAAGGCCCACATTCCCACGGCCATCAGCATTCCCGACATGCAGTTTGACAAATTCAAGGACCAGCTGCCCGCGGACACGAGCAGACTGGTGGTGTTCTATTGCGGCGGCCTGCACTGCAAGCTGAGCCACAAGAGCGCCGCCAAAGCCATGGCCATGGGCTACACCAACGTCAAGGTCTTCGCCGAAGGCTATCCGGCCTGGACGGCCTATGCCGGCAAGGCATCCACGACCGCCGGCGCAGCAACGGCCATCAAGGCCGGTGTGGAAGAAGGCAGCATCGACCATGGCGAATTCAAGCGGCTGGTCAGCGAGTCTCCGGGCTCGCTCTACCTGATTGACGTACGCGATGCGGATGAGTATAAAAAAGGGAGTCTGAAAACGGCTGTCAACATCCCCATTGATGATCTGGAAGCAAAAATCAAAACCCTTCCCGCGGACAAGCCCATCGTCTTCATTTGCGGAACGGGCGCCCGCAGCGGGGAGGCGTTTTACATGGTTCAGGATGTCCGTCCGCAATTGAAAAACGTCTTCTACATCGACGGTGAAATGACCATTAAAAAAGACGGGTCGTTCACGCTCAACAAGCCGATTTAGATGGCCCCGGACCCGACGGGGTCCCGGTGGCTCGAAGTGTGAAATCCGGGGATTCACCAATCCCCGGATTCTGCCGCCGCCAGGTGCCCGCAGGGATTCAGCCTGCCGGCAGACACCTATTTCCCATTTACGATTGCACCCACAGGGGGGAAGCGATGAAGTCAACTAAAATGAGCCCGCGAATCGTGCCCGGGACCCTGCTCCTGTTCATGCTCGCGTTTCTTTGCGCACCCGCCGCCTTCAGCGCGACGGAGGAACGGGCGCCGGGCCGGACCATGGCGGACCAGGCCACCAAGGAGAAAAAGCTGTGGATCACCACCGACCACACCCGGATCGAAGCCCTGCAGAAGGATTTCCGCTCCGGTCAGGACGTGACCCGGGCCTGCCTCTCCTGCCACACGGAAGCGGCGGAACAGTTCCACAAGACCATTCACTGGACCTGGGAGGCCTACGAGACCGAAAACGGCAGCGTTCACGGAAAAGGCGGCGATTCCATCAACAACTTCTGTATCTCGGCCAACAACATGCAGGACAAGGGCTGCCTGAGCTGCCACCCCGGCTGGGGCAATCAGACTGAAGCCGTCAACTGCCTCAACTGCCACGGCCAGAACATCATCAACTGGGAGGAATCCTTCGAGGACCTGGAAGCATTCGACGGCTCCGGGGACCCCGAAGAACAGGAGATCGCCGATGAGATTCGGGGCACCATTCAGGCGGCGGTGCAGTCGGTGGTCCGTCCCGAACGACAGAACTGCGGATCCTGCCACTTCAAGGGCGGCGGCGGTGACGGCGTCAAACACGGCGATCTGGACACTTCGCTGACCAGACCCAACAAGGCCCTGGATGTCCACATGGATGCCGATGGCCGCAATTTTACCTGCACCCGCTGCCATACGACCACCATGCACAACATTGACGGCCGGGTTTATACCCGTCCGGCGGCAACGGACCGCAAGAGCCTGATCGAGGACGACCTGACCACCAAGATCACCTGCGAATCCTGCCACAGCAGCACCCCGCACAAAGCCGATTCCAAGGCCAACGACCACACGGACAAGGTGGCCTGCCAGAGCTGCCACATCCCCGAATTTGCCCGGGTGAATCCCACCAAGATGTCCTGGGACTGGTCCCAGTCCGGCAAATTAAAGGACGGTAAACCTTACAAGACCAAGGACGAATTCGGCAAGCACGACTACCTGTCCATCAAGGGCCAGATGAAGTGGGCCAAAAGCGTCCAACCGGAGTACTTCTGGTACAACGGGTCCATCAGCAGCACCACCGCCAGGGATCCCATCGATCCGGGCAAGGTCGTCCGGGTCAGCCATCCGGTGGGTTCACGGGATGATGAGAACGCCCGGATTTCCCCCTTCAAGGTTCACCGGGGACGGCAACCCTACGACAAGGTCCACAAGACCCTGCTGGCCCCCATGCTCTCCGGCCCCGACGGATACTGGAAAACCCTCGACTGGAACCACGCCCTCACCGTTGGCAATGCCACGCTGGACATCCCCTTTTCCGGCGAGTTCGATTTCGTGGACACCACCTATGTGTTTCCCATCACCCACATGGTGGCGCCCAAGGAAAACGTGGTGGCCTGCAACGAATGCCACACCGGCGACGACAGCCGCCTGGCCAACCTGGCCGGCTTCTACATGCCCGGGCGGGATAAATTTCAACTGCTGGATTCACTGGGATGGATCCTGGTGCTCGGGCATCTGCTGGGGGTCGCCGTCCACGGCCTGACCCGCATGTTCACCAACGGCAGAAAGGAGGGCAATTAGCCATGTCTGCCACCAAAAAGATCACCATGTACCTGTATACCCGCTACGAACGCTTCTGGCACTGGCTGCAGATGGCGCTGATCTTCGTGCTGCTGGTCACCGGCTTCGAAGTGCACGGGACCTTCCCGTTCCTCGGATTCAGCCAGGCCGTCAATGTGCACAACACCGTGGGCCTGGCCTGGCTGATCGCCTTCGCCTTTTTCATCTTCTGGGTGTTCACCACCGGCGAATGGAAGCAGTACATACCCACCACACGGAAGATGTTCCAGGTCATCGTGTATTACAGCTGGGGGATTTTCAAGGGAGAGGCCCACCCGGTGCCCAAGCGCAGGGAGGCCAAGCACAACCCCCTCCAGCGGCTGGTCTACCTGTCTCTGGCCGCCTTCCTGCTGCCCGTGCAGATGCTTTCCGGATTTCTCTACTGGGGATACAACTCGTGGAAGGCCTGGGGGTTGGGCTGGCTCACGCTGGATACGATCGCCTTCGTCCATACGGCCGGGGCGTTCGCCATCCTGTGCTTCATCATCGTGCATGTCTATATGACCACCACCGGACACACCGTTACCGCCCATGTCAAGGCCATGATCACCGGCTGGGAGGATGTGGAAGAGGGCGAGGTCCAGGAGTGGGAAAAACACGGGGACCGGCAGCCTGCCGCATCCAAGGGATAGTCCCCCGCATATTCGCAAGTACTCAGCAAACCCCGATCCCGCACCAGCGGCTCGGGGTTTGTTATTTTGCCGCCAAGTGTTTGTAAAACTTTTGTAAATATGGCGATTATACCTATACTTCCAGCATGTTGTAGGCTAAAGTGATTGTTTTCCAATACTCGTTTTTCATTTTGGAGGCGCCATGCGGGAAGAATGCATATATGCCATGCTGCGGGCCATAAAACGAATCAGCCGGCTGTTCTACCGGTTCGATATCGCCTGGGTGCATCAACCGCCCGCCGATCCCTGGCGCCGCCTGCGCCTGGTGGCTTTCCTCAACCACACCAGCCTGTATGAACCCCTGTTCGTCGGCGGATTTCCCGATGAATTCATCAAACGCATCGCCTTCAAGGGACTTATGCCCGTGGCGGACAAGGCCACCCGGCGACCCCTCATGGGATTTTTTTTCCGCATGGTGGCCAAAAACGTGGTCGCCGTCACGCGCAAAAACGACCACACCTGGAACCAGGTCCTGGCCACCATGAATCCGGATACCATGGTCGTCATCATGCCCGAGGGCCGCATGATGCGGGCCAACGGCCTGGATAAACACGGCCGGCCCATGACCGTGAGGGGAGGCATCGCCGATATCGTCCGCAGCATTCCCGAAGGACGGATGCTGATCACCTACAGCGCCGGCCTGCACCATGTGCAGACGCCCGGCCAGCCCATCCCCAGGGCATTCCAAACCCTGCGCATGCGGCTGGAAACCGTCGACATTGCCACCTACCGCAACCGGCTGATGGACCGCTTCGGACCGGACGGCTTTAAAAAAGCACTGATCCGGGATCTCGAAACCCGCCGGGACCGCTATTGCACCGGTCCGGCGTCGGCGGATGAACCGGTTTACGCAGCGGCCCTTGGATAGTCCCCCTTACCGTCACATCCTGATCCTTGCCGACATCGAGGGCAGCAGCGGGTGCGGCAGCTACCGGGCATCGTCGTTCATGACACGGCCCTGGGCGCGGGCCTGCGCCGCCATGTCACGGGATGTGGATGCCCTGGCCGGTCATCTGTTCGATGCCGGTGTCCGGCAGGTTACGGTCAAAGACTTCCATCGCACGGGCTACAACCTGCTGCCGGAAATGATCGACAGCCGCGCCCGGATTGTCTCCGGCTACCGCCGGGGTCCGGTTCCGGGCCTGGGCGATCCCGGGGACGCCGATGGGCTGATGATGATCGGCATGCATGCGGCCGCCGGCACGGCGGGCTTTCTGGCCCACACCCTGACCTCACGCCTGGCATCGCTCGTTGTCAACGGGCGCCCCATGGCCGAGGTGGAACTCTTCAGCGCGTCCCTGGCCCCCCATGGCATCCCGCCGGTCTTTTTTTCCGGATGCCCCGCGGCCTGCGGCCAGGCCCGGGAACGGATACCGGGCATGCCCACGTTTTTCATCGACAAGCGGATTCCCCCCGATGCCCTTGACGCCCAACGATGGCGAAACGAGATGGCCCGGGCGGCGGTTCAGGCACTGGACGGCAGGCCGGCGGCGCCCTATTGCCCCGCGGGCCCCTTTCAGGCTGAAATCACGATCCGGGATGGCCGTCGTGCCGCTGCAAAGATGGCCGATCCATGGGGGTTTGAGCGCTCCGGAGCGACCGTATGCATCCACGCGCCGGACATCCATGCCCTCTATTACAGCCTGATCCGCCTGTGCTACCTGCCGCCGGTGGTTGAAAAATCCCTCCCGCTGAGTCTTGCTCTCCATAACCAGCTCGGACGCCTGGGACGCCTCTGGGTGCGCCGCCAGTTGAAGATCGGGTATCGACATTGACACCCGGACCGCCTTCCTCTATACCTCCACCCGTGAATAATAACTCAGTTGGACGTAATGATTCGGACCGGCAGGCCTGTAGCGGTGCCGGTCCACAAATGGCAGGTTGCGGTTCAGGCCAAGGCCGCAGCAATAGTGAAACCACAGGCGTAGCAGCGCTACGTCGAGGATTTCGGCAGGGCGAGAACGCCGGCCTGGGACGCAAGATGCCGTTTGTGAACCGGCACTTTCAATGGAAATACGTATGATCAGTATCGAAAATCTATATAAAAGCTTTGGCGGCCGCGTGCTTTTCGACGGCGTCAGCTTCAAGATCAATTCAAAGGAACGGGTGGGTCTGGTGGGCCGCAACGGCCACGGCAAGTCCACCCTGTTTCGCATCGTCGTCGGCGAGGAGGGCACCGACGACGGTGCCATCACCATGCCCAAGGGGTACCGCATCGGCTATGTCCAGCAGCATATCCGCTTCACCGAGGAGACCGTTCTGGCCGAAGGCATGAAAGGCCTGATGGCATCGGAGAAGGACCATCACTGGAAAGTCGAAAAAATCCTTGCCGGCCTTGGATTTTCCGACGGCGACATGATGAAAAACCCCCATGATTTTTCCGGGGGATTCCAGGTGCGGCTCAACCTGGCCAAGGTGCTGGTTTCGGAACCGGACCTGCTGCTGCTCGACGAACCGACCAACTACCTGGACATCACCTCCATCCGCTGGATCCAGAACTTCCTGCTGTCCTGGCCCCACGAACTGATGCTGATCACCCACGACCGGGGATTCATGGACAGGCTGGTCACGCACACGGTGGGCATTCACCGTAAAAAGGCACGAAAAATCACCGGCAACACCGAAAAGTACTACGACCGCATTGCCCAGGACGAGGAGATCTATGAGAAGACCCGGCTCAACGACGAACGCCGGGCGAAGGAGATCCGCCTGTTCATCTCCCGGTTCCGGGCCAAGGCCCGCCTGGCCAACATGGTCCAGTCGCGCGTAAAAACCCTGGCCAAGATGGAAAAAAAGGACAAGCTGGAACAAGCCAAGAGCCTGGAGTTCTCCTTTCGCACCAAGCCCTTCAAGGCCAAGCAGGTGTGTACGGTCGAGGATCTCTCTTTTGCCTGGGGGGCGGGGCGCCCCCTGTTCGAGGGCCTGAAATTTTCCATTCTGCCCGGAGAACGGATTTGCGTCGTAGGTAAGAACGGCAAGGGCAAGACCACCCTGCTGAAAGTGCTGGCCGGCGCCCTGTCGCCGACATCGGGCAGCCTCACCTATAACCCGCAGGTCGAGACCGGCGTATTCGAGCAGACCAATATCCAGCGCCTGGTCGACACCCGGACCGTTGAAGAGGAAATCCTCTACGCCCAGCCGGATGTCGACCGCCAGAAGGCCCGCAACATCTGCGGATCCATGATGTTTGAAGGCGACAGCGCCCTCAAAAAGGTCAGTGTGCTCTCCGGCGGTGAGAAAAGCCGGGTGATGCTGGGCCAGCTGCTGGTGACCCCGGTAAACCTGCTGATGCTGGACGAGCCCACCAACCACCTGGATATGGACGCCTGCGACGCCCTGCTGGCGGCCATCGACAACTTCGAGGGCGCGGTCATCATGGTGACCCACAACGAGATGTTTCTGCACGCCCTGGCCGACCGGCTGATCGTCTTCGACGACATCGGCGCCCGCATGTTCGACGGCAGCTACCAGGATTTCCTGGAAAAAGGCGGCTGGGGCGATACGGCGGCCATGACCCGCCGGCAGGAGGATCCGGAAGGCCATCATTCACCCGAACTGCCCCGCCTCACCAAAAAGGAATTGAGGCGGCTGCGCTCGGAAATCATCACCGAAAAATCCAGGGTGATCAAACCCATGGATGATGCCATCGCCCGGGCCGAGGCTGAAATTGAAAAAAACGAGACCCTGCTGGACCAGCTGAACCGGGAGATGGTCGAGGCCTCCGAGCAGGGCAATGGCGCCCGCATCGGCCCCCTCTCCCAGCAGATCCGGTCCTGCCAGGCGATCATTGAATCCCGTTTTGGCGAAATGGAACGGATGGACGATCAGAGGCAGCGGCTGGAGAAGAAATTTGAAAAAAGGCTATCAGAATTGGAAGCGTAGTTACAGGGCGCGGAGGCAGGAAAGGGAGATTTGACGTAAAATGCTAACAAATTGAAGAATTGGGGGATTGAGGAATTCGGGAATTGATGGAACGGCTTCCAGCCGCGATCTATTATTAAAAATGTGTGCATCTCACTAACGATAAAACAGGCTCAATACATTCCAATTCCTAAATTCCCCAATCCCTCCATTCCTTGAATCCCATAATTCAACTCCAAAATCACTCGGACAGTTATCTCGAATATATCGTGCCAAACAAATCAATCCTTCTCATCTCACCACCAGTGACCAAGCCCTGCGAACCCCCGGCCGGCCTGGCCAAACTCGCCGGGGCACTGGACGATCACGGCGTCGACTGCCGGGTTTACGATGCCAGCATCGACGGCATCCTGGGGGTGCTCCAACGGCCGTCGGCGGCTGACGATACCTGGTCCCGCCGGGCCCTGTCCAAACGAAGCGCCGACCTGGACGCCCTGCGGTCCAGCCGTCTTTACCGCAACCGGGACCGATACCGGCAGGCGGTCATGAACGTCAATCGGGTCCTTCACATGGCGGGCCTGCCCCACGGGGCCGCCATCTCCCTTTCCAATTATGGATCAACCCGCCTTTCACCGGTTCGAAGCGCCGATTTGATACGGGCGGCAGAAAATTATGAAGCCAATCCGTTCCATCCGATCTTCTCTGAACAGTTGTCGGCGCTTTTTTCCCGATGGGAACCGGCCGTCGTCGGTATGTCGATCAATTTCATGAGCCAGGCCCTGTGCGCCTTTGCCATGATCGGCTTTGTCCGCCGGCAGCTGCCCCGCGCAAGGATCGTCTGCGGCGGGGGGCTGGTCACCTCCTGGATGAACATTCCCGGCCTGGACAACCCTTTTGGGGGGCTGGTGGACGAAATGGTCTGCGGACCGGGGGAAAACCGCCTGATTGCGCTGTGCACCGGTACAGACGAGAACCGGCCGACGGTTACCGGGTATGATTTCTCTTTCTTTGAAAAAGAACCCTACCTCTCTCCGGTGCGGGTGCTTCCCTATGCAACCTCCCGGGGATGCTACTGGAAAAAATGCGCCTTCTGCCCTGAAACTGCCGAAGATGCGCCCTACCTCACCGACAACCCGCGGGATATCGTCGAGGATCTGAGCCAAACCACCCTTCAAACCGGGTCCGGCCTGATCCATTTCCTGGACAACGCCCTCTCCCCGCGACTGCTGGCCCATCTGATCGAACGTCCGCCCGGTGCGCCCTGGTTTGGATTCGCCAGGATTACGCGGCACCTCACCGATCCGGCTTTTGTCAGGGGATTGAAAGCGTCCGGCTGCGTCATGCTCAAGCTGGGCGTTGAATCCGGGGACCAGGTTGTGCTGGATGCCCTTTCCAAGGGGATCGACATCGAAATGGTGTCAAAGGCGCTCGACACCATCCACCGGGCGGGCATCGCCACCTATATATACCTGCTGTTCGGGACACCGGCGGAAAATGAGAAAAGCGCCCGGATGACGCTGGCGTTTACCCTTGACCATGCATCCTCAATCGATTTTCTCAACCTGGCCATCTTCAACCTTCCCGCATACAGCCGCGAGGCCGATGGCCTGGACACGGTGGATTTTTACGATGGGGACCTGTCATTGTATCGGGAATTCATCCACCCCGGGGGCTGGAGCCGGGACCGGGTGAGGCGTTTTTTATCCAAAACGTTTAAAAAACCCACCGCCATCCGGGCGATCCTGAACAGCGATCCACCGTTTTTTACTTCCAATCACGCACCTTTTTTGACCGGAACATCAGGATGATGACAACGCCCTGCTTCCGGCAAAGGGTTCAAACAGGCTGATGGGGTTGCCGCATCAGGCCGAGCGCTGAGCTTGAAGGGGAGCCAATGAAACAGATTACCGAAGTCGCCCGGAAAATACCGGTTCTGGCGGAAACGGATGTACTCGTGGTCGGCAGCGCTGGCCGCCGCACGGGAAGGCGTCCGCACCCTGCTGGTGGAACGTTACGGGTGCTTCGGAGGCAACATCACCCAGGCCGGCGTGGAGTCCATCGCCTGGTATCGCCACGCGGGAACCGTGGACATCCAGGGCATCGGTATCGAATTCGAACAGCGCGCGCAGCAGATGGGCGCAACCGACCCCGAGCCGCAGTCGCAAAGCGAGGCCCTGAACACGGAATTGTTCAAGGTGGTGGCTGACACGTTGATTCAGGAGTCGGACATCATACCGATCCTGCACTGCATGGCCGTTGAAACCGTGATGGCGGGCGATGTCATAAACGGAATTGTCACGGAAAGCAAATCCGGGAGGCAGGCCATCCTGGCACAGCGGGTAATCGATGCCACCGGCGATGCGGATATCGCCCATCGGGCAGGAGCCCCCTGGCGCATGGCACCGAAAAATGACCTGTTGGGGGTTACGGTGAGTTTTTCATTGACCGGCGTTGACCGTGAACGCTTCCTGGCCCATGTGAAATCCAATCCGTCCACCTATAAAAACTGGGCGCTTGAAACCACGGGCAAGGAAGACGACCTGTTCAGCCCTATCTCTCGGATCCTTTCCAAATGGCCAAAGCGGCCGGGGAGATTCCCGGGGACGTGGACATCGCCGGCACCTGGAGCCGGATCAGTGAACATGGGGAGGCCACATATATCAATGTGGTCTACATGCACGGCTATGATGCGACCGATGTCCGGGACCCGGGGAGAGATCGAGGGCCGCAGGCAGGCCATGTGGGCCGTCAATGCCCTGAAAAAATATACACCGGGCTTCGAGAAGGCCGCCATCAGGACATTCGGCTCATCATTGGGAACGCGCGAATCGAGAAAAATCATCGGCCGGACCAACCTGACGGCATACGACGTCCGCAACCAGGGGCGGTTCGAGGATGTGATCGGCATTTTCCCGGAGTTCCTCGATGCTTACGGAATCGTCATTTTGCCCACCACCGGCCGCTTTTTCCAGGTACCCGATGGCATCATGGTCCCGCAAAAAGTCGAAAACCTGCTGGTGGCCGGACGATGTGTGGCGGGCGATCGAATCTCCCATGCGGCCACGCGCCAGATGATGTGCTGCACGGTTACCGGACAGGCGGCTGGCGTGGCCGCGGCCTTGTCCGTTAAGGATGGCGCCAGCTGCAGCCAGGTGGACATCGGGCGCCTGCAGAAAAGCATGGTCAGCCAGGGGGTGCGAATCAGATGAGCGGGGCTGCCGGCAGGATCAGCCGGATGGTTTGTGTTCGGCGACGTAAGCCCTCAGCGCGGTGTCCACTTCGGGATCGATAACCGGCGTTTCATAAGCCGCCAGGCGCTCACGGACCCTTTGGGTAGCCGCCTGATCAATTCGTTGGGAACCGGCGGCTGTCCAGGCGGCATGATTCTGCCGGTTGAAAAAGTCGGTCGTGTGGAATTCCGTCCGGCACCGCTTGAGCGTTTGGGGCTGGGTCAGGTACTGGCCCCCGATGCCCACGGCTTTGATCATTTCCACATCAATGGCCTCGTCGGAGAAGTCGATGGGCGCAGTCAGCTTGCGGAGGATGGCGCACATCTCTTCATCGACCAGGAATTTTTCATAGCTCATGGCCATGTAGGATCCCAGGATGCCGGCCGAATCAAGAATGAAATGGATGCCGTTGCGGACGGCGGTGGACAGGGCCAGGGCCGATTCGCCCGCCGCCTGGGCATCCGGGAAATGGGCATCGGTCAGGCTGCCCCCGCTTCGGCTGGGAATGTTGTAAAACCGGGCGATCTGGGCGGTTGCCGAAACGATCATGGACAGTTCCGGGCAGCCGACTGCCAATCCCCCGGTTCGCATATCCATGGCCGAAGACAAACCACCGTAGATTACCGGTACACCGGGATTGACCAACTGGGCCAGGGTGATGCCCGCCAGAATCTCGGTATTTTGCAGGACCAGGACACCGGAAAGGGTCACCGGTCCCGACGAACCCGCCATGACCAGCGAGTCGATCACGCAGGCCTGGTTTGCCCGGGCCAGTTCAATCAGGGCTCCGGCCATCTCGCCTTGAAACTGAAGCGGCGACTGGGAACTGATCAGGGACACCGAAACCGGCCCCACGTCCGCAAGCTTGTCCTTGCCGCCCCACAAAATGGCTGCCATCTCAACACAATCCCGTGCGCCCTGCCGGGACACCGGACTTCCCATAAACGGTTTGTCACACAACAGCATACCGGACAGCAGCATGTCCAGGTGGGACGTGCCGGGAGAAACATCGTCCGGCACCACCATCATGAACCCGTTCATGTCGATGGTCGGGGACGTCTGGACCAGTTTGCAGAAATTGTCGTAGTCGGCCATGGTGGCCTTTGATTGCCTGCCGTCAGGAAGGGCGATGAAAGGTGCGCCGTAACCGGGAGCGACTACCCAATTATCTCCGCCCACGTCAATGCTTTTTCGTGGATTGCGGGCCCTTACCCTGAACCGGGAGGGGACCGTGTCGAGCGCCTGTCGGACCTGGGACTCGGTCATGTAGACCGTCTTCCCTTCCACCCTGAACCCCCGGGCGGTGAAAATATCGAGGGCCTCGGGTTCATTGAAGGCCACACCGACACGGGACATCAGGTCCATGGATGCGTCGTGAATCCGGGTCATCTGATCCGTGGTGAAGGTTTGCATCCGGTCATACATGATCGATCCTCTATGTTTGGGTGGCTCAACGGGGCCTGTCCGTGCGAAAGCGTGCGGCAGTGTTAAAAAAAAGGACAATTCCGGTCAGGCCAATATCGTTTTCAGTGCTTCCAGCAGACGGTCGACATTTTCCTGTCTGGCCGTGTGGCCCATGAGCCCGACACGCCAGATTTTTCCGGCCAGGGGACCGAGTCCGGCCCCGATTTCAATCTTGTACTCCCTGAGCAGGGTGCTGCGCACAGCGGCCTCGTCGACACCTTCCGGTACGTTCACCGAATTGAGCATGGGCAGCCGGCTGCCGGGGGCCACCAGCATGGACAGCCCCAGCCCTTCGAGTCCGGCCACCAGTTCATCGTGATAGTGCCGGTGACGCCGGTAGACGTTATCCAGCCCTTCTTCCAGGATCAGCTGCAGGGCCTGATACAGGCCGTAATGCATATTGATGGGGGCCGTGTGATGATAGGCGCGTGTGGCGCCTTTCCAGTACTTCATGATCATGGTGAGATCCAGGTACCAGTTGGGCACCTTGGTCTTACGGGCTTCCAACGCCGCCACCGCTTTATCCGAGAATGAAAGCGGAGCCAGGCCCGGGGGGCAGGACAGGCATTTCTGCGTACCGCTGTACAGGGCATCGATGCCCCATGCATCCATGGCGATCGGCATGCCGCCGAGGCTGGTGACGGCATCCACGAGATAGATCGTGTCGGAGCCGTCGAGCAGGTCGCCGATCTCCGCCACGGGATTTTTCACCCCCGTGGAGGTCTCTGCATGCACGACGGCAACGATCTTGTAATGTTTTTCAGCGATCTTCTTTTTCACCGGGTCGACCACCACCGGCGTTCCCCATTCAAATTCCAGGTTTTCGACATGGGCGCCCAAACGCTGGGCCACGTCCTGCATGCGCATGCCGAACACCCCGTTGATGAGGATCAGCACGGGGTCATCTTTTTCGATCAGGTTGACGAAGCAGGCTTCCATGCCGGAAGACCCGGTTCCGGAAATGGGAATCGTCAGCGTGTTGGTCGTGTCCAGCAGGGTGCGCAGGTCGGCCTTGATGGCGTCCATGATGCGGATGAAGTAGGGGTCGAGATGGCCGAGGGATTTTCTGCCCAGGGCCTCGTATACCTTGTCGTGCACACATGAGGGACCGGGTCCCATCAAAAGAATTTCTTCAATCCCGTCAAGTAGCTTTTCCATCGCCAATGGGTTCCTTTCAAAATTTTTGTTCGATGCGGGGGAGGGGCGGCCCAATCGGCCCGCCGTTTTAAAACGCTTGATCTTTTCACTGCAAGGTGCCGCCGGATGGCGTAACCGGTCGGCGGCACGATACCGCTCGACCCTTCGGGCGCCTGCGCGATTTGCTGACTCCTATACAACGAATGTCCTTGCCGGATAAAGGCAATCAACGAAGAAATGCTCCTTCAGGTGACGGAGCAGGCATACTATCGATACTTTGATCTGAACACCAGCTTTCACCATGTCTACCTCAACCTGTCCGACAACACGATGTTGCTCGATCAGCTGAATATCCTCAGGCAGCGGCTGTTCGACTTCGGAACCAAGGGCGAATGGATTAAAAAGGTCCAGGTGCTCAACTACCAGGAGCACCTGAAACTGATTGAACTGATCGAAGCGGGCAACGCAGGCATGGCACACGATTTCATTCGTGATGTCCACTGTGCCGTCAACTGGTGACGTCCAAAAAACGGGCGTCGCCTGCTGAACGGGAATGTCCCTGGTCTTTGCACCCGTTTGAATATCGTCACGCCGATACCGCGCCGCCGGTGCGGGTATGAACCCATACAACCAACCACTATGGATAAGGGGGAGAAAAATGGCACACCGACGATCTCTGATTGTTATGCTGGTCATGGCAACGGCAGCAGAAAAAAACATGGTTTTTGCTTCACCCTACGGCATCACCACCCTGGATCCGTCCGTCTCCTATTCCACAGAACTGACCTACATGGCCAATATTTACGAAACCCTGATCAGGGTCAACCCGCCGGGAAGCAAAAAGCGGTTCAGTTACCGGACCTGGCCTATCCCCCCGGGGGGTGCCGTTTCCCCCCCGCTGCCCCCATGCCATGGCCCGCTGCAAAGAGAAAAAACCGCCTGAGCAGGATATCGGCCAGGGGCACCGGGTCACCTGTTATCTGTACGGACCGGATCTCCCGGACCGGTCGAACGACCGTTCCCGCCAGGCACAGGGGGTGAATGGTGACTGAAGCGATCATCTGCCTGGAACAGGTAAAAACCCATTTCCCCTACCGCAAGAATTTCTGGGGACAACCCACCCAATGGGTGCGGGCGGTCGATGGGGTCAACCTCGCCATCGTCGCCGGCGAGTGACTTGGCCTGGTGGGCGAATCGGGGTGTGGCAAGAGCACATTGGGCCGCAGCATCCTGTGCATGGCGCCCGTGGTCTCCGGATCGGTCCTTTTTCACGGAGAGGAGATCCAGGGACTGGGCCAGGAGCAGTTGCGGCCGTTGCGCCCGAAACTGCAGATGGTTTTCCAGGATCCCCGCGCATCGCTCAACCCCAGGATGACGGTCCGGCAGAATTTAAGCGAGGCGCTGTTCATCTGCCCCGGCTTCGATCACAGGCGGAGCCTGGAACGATCCGCCGAACTGCTCGACATGGTGGACCTGCGGCCCGAGCATCTTTTCCGGTACCCGCACGAATTCAGCGGCGGGCAGCAGCAGCGGATCTGCATCGCCAGGGCCCTGGCCACCGAACCCGAATTCATCGTCTTCGACGAAGCCACCAGCGCACTGGACGTTTCCGTCCAGGCCCAGGTCATCAACCTGATGGCCCGCCTGCAGCGACAACTGAACCTGACCTGCCTGTTTATCAGCCACGATCTGAGCATCATGGAGCAGGTCTGCCATCGCATTGCCGTCATGTACGCCGGCAGAATCATGAACAGCTATCCACAAATGGTGATCTGAAATCCGACCCAACCAGCGTTTAACAGGAAAAAAGGAATCCTCATGAGCCGTTTACTCGGTATGGGTGTCTGCCAGCTTGAAACCGACACCCGCAATCCTCGGAAAAACATGGCTTCACTGGCAACGCAAATCAAGGTCATGCGTGCCCACAGCCCCTGGATCAAACTGGTGGGCGCACCCGAACTCTGCCTCCAGGGGCCCTATCACATGGCGTCATCCGCCGAACGGATTCCGGGGCCCATCTCGACATTCTGCGCCGATCTGGCCCGCAAACATGAAATCTACCTGATCCCCGGCTCCATCTACGAAAAGGACGGAACGGCGATTTACAACACGGCGCCCATATTCACCCCCCAGGGCAAGATGGTCGCCCGGTACCGCAAGATGTACCCGTGGCGGCCGCACGAGAAGACGTCACCGGACAGCGAAACGACAGTTTTCGACGTTGCCGGCGTGGGGCGGGTCGGTGTCTGCATCTGTTACGACCTGTGGTTCCCCGAGGTCATCCGCGACCTGGTGCTCAAAGGCGCCGAAGTGATCATGGTCCCCACCTTGACCGGCACCCAGGACCGCCGCCAGGAGATCATCCTGTGCCGCGCCGCCGCGATCGCCAACCAGTGTTTTGTGGTCAGCGTCAACGGGGCCGGCCAAAGTGCCAAGGGCCAGAGCATGATTGCCGATCCGGAGGGCCATATCCTTCAAAAAGCCGGACCGTTTCCCGAAAACCTGATGGCGATGCTGGATTTGAACCGGGTGGAGCAGGTCCGGCGATTCGGTACCTGCGGGGTATCACGGCCGGTGGCCAGTTTTCTTCACGAAGCCCATTCGTTTCCGGGCAAGGGAGCCGGCAGCGACTCCCCGCTGGCAAAGGCATTGAAACTTTTTTGATCGGATGAAGGGCCACCGGGGATGGTTTCGGCCAACCGCTGAACGCAGATGACCGTGAAAAGTGAACCCGATTTCCAGCTCACCGTTCATTCCCGCTGGCCGGCAGGGATCACGACCGGGGAATGACGCCGTTTCACATTTCTCAAACTGTTGAAGACACAGAATCCTTCTGAGAAAGAAAAAATGACCCCGGGGCTGAAGGGGCGCCTGCTGGCCCGTCATGGCCGGGCATGCAACCCATCCGCCCTTTCCGGTTCGCCCGCACATTGCCGCCGACCGGAAGCATCTTCGACGCCGGATGGCACTTTTCCCGGTACAGACAGCCCGCCCATGTAGTCGTTTGACCTATTCGTGTGGTGTTTTTACCTACAATGAAATAAGGATCCCCACCACAGAAAAATCGTCCTATCGCCGATTGCCATCCTCGTCGGGTTTCCATAAAGATCTATTTACAGAGGAGAGGGTTTTGGGTTCCCCGGTCAGGGGATATGCGGCCCTGGTCCCCGGGGAGGCAAAGGTTGAGTTGTCCTCACCATCAATCGCTTGTTTTCAAATCGCTTCTCTTGCCGTTTCCGATGCTTGATGTGCATGTGGATCGGTTCTTCTTCAAAGCCGGGGGTGCCGGCACACAGGCCACTGCAATTGAACGGACTGCCTCGACCGGCTCTTTGCTTCGGTTTTTCCGGCCGTCGGATACGCGCGGGGAAGCGGCCTGAATGAATGTCGGACGGGCACACGCGGTCAACCTTATGGACGGTCAGAAGGAGACATACGGAATGCAGCGACCCCAGTTCGAGCTCGGCCAGACAACGATCGGGCATTTGGTCGATACGGTTGCCGAGCAGTTCAGCGACGGCAAGGCCCTCGAGTATCCCGGCCACCATATCGGCTACACCTACGATGAATTCAGGGTCACCTGCAATCGCGTCGCCAAAGGGCTCATGGCGCTCGGCATCGAACGCGGCGATCATATCGCCATCTGGGCCAACAATGTTCCCCAGTGGGTGCTCACCCAGTTCGGCTCCGGGAAAATGGGTGCGGTGCTGGTGACCGTGAACACCAACTACCGCAGCTTCGAACTGGAGTATCTTCTGAAACAGTCCGACGCGACCACCCTGCTGATGGTGGGCGGCGTCCGCAGTGACGATGAATACCTGAAGGTGATCGACGATGTCTGCCCGGAACTGAAAACCGCGGCACCCGGCAAGCTGCAGAGCGCCAGGCTGCCGAAACTGAAAAACGTGGTATTTCTGGGCCAGGGGACCCATCCCGGCATGTTCACCTGGGAGGACATGCTGTCCCTCGGGGAACAGGTGAGCGATGTCAGCCTGGCAACCCGCCAGTCGGGCCTCGACCCCGACGATCCCATCAATATGCAGTATACCTCCGGGACCACCGGTTTTCCCAAAGGCGTGATGCTCACCCATACCAATCTTATCGGAAACGCCAGAAGCCTTGCCGAATGCATGGATTTCACGCCGGCGGACAACCTGTGTATTCCGGTGCCGTTCTTCCACTGTTTCGGCTGCGTCCTGGGCACCCTGACCTGCGTGGTGGCCGGCGCCACGATGACGCCGGTCTTCCAGTTCAACGCCGTCGAGGTCCTCAAAACCATCGAAAAAGGCCGATGTACAGCCGTTCATGGCGTGCCTACCATGTTTATTGCCGAACTCGAGGAAATGGAAAAGAACACCTACGACACGTCCTCGTTGCGCACCGGCATCATGGCGGGCTCGCCCTGCCCCATCGAAGTGATGACCCAGGTGGTGGACCGGATGGGGGCCAGCGAAATGACGATCGTCTACGGGCAGACCGAAGCCTCCCCGGGAATCACCCAGACCCGCCCGTCCGACTCGCTGCAGCGCCGGGTGGCAACGGTCGGCCGCGCCCTGCCCCACGTGGAAGTCAAAATTGTGGATGCGGTCACCAACGAACCCGTGCCCCACGGCCGGCAGGGGGAACTGTGCACCCGCGGTTACCATGTAATGAAAGGGTATTACAACAATCCGGAAGCCACGCAAAAAGCCATTGATGCCGACGGATGGCTGCATACCGGCGACCTGGCCATCATGGATGAACACGGCTATTGCAAAATCACCGGACGGATCAAGGACATGATCATCCGCGGCGGAGAAAACATCTACCCCCGGGAGATTGAAGAATTTCTGTACACCAACGAGAAGATAAAGGACGTCCAGGTCGTGGGCGTCCCCAGCAGGAAATATGGTGAGGAACTGACGGCGTTCGTCCAGCTCAAGGAAGGGGTCAGGGCAACGGAAGAAGAACTGAGAGCGTTCTGCAAGGACAACATCGCGTTTCACAAAATCCCGGCATTCTTCCTGTTCGTGGACGATTATCCCACAACGGCCAGTGGAAAAATTCAAAAATACAAGCTTCGGGAACTGGCAACCGGTATTCTCGAACGGCAGGAGGACGCCACGATCAAAACGGCCTGATGCATATCTAACCGGCACGGCGTTGAAAGACGAAACAGGTGGGCCAGGCGCGACTGTTTTTCAACATCTTTCAATAAACCATCCAATCTTCAAGGAGCAATCTTATGGGCATGGACAAATTGTACAGGGAAGTCATGGACCTCAACATGATGGCCGACAACGGGGACAAGGAGGCGGCGGCCAAAGCCTTTTTTGAAAAACTGAATGCCATGGAACTCCCGGAGTATTTCAACTGGGCGGATGAAATTTTTGAAGGCCTTCACGTTAAGGAGCGTGGGGACAAGACCGCATTGATATGGGCGGACATCGCGACAGAAGAGAAAAAAAGTTTCACCTACAAAGAATTTGCCGCTAAAAGCAACCAGTGTCTCAACGCCTTGAGGGGGGCCGGCGTCGAAAAAGGCGACAACATGTACATGATGGTTCCCATCGTTCCGGAAACCTGGTTTGCCAGCTATGCCTGCGTCAAAGGCGGCCTGGTGATCGTCCCCACGGCCACGACCATGACCATGCGGGAGCTGCAGTACCGCTTCGAAAGCTACCCGCCGGATACCATCGTGTCCGACGCTGCCTTCACCGACATGATGGACGAAGCCATCGCAGCCACAGGCGTCAAACCCAAAATCAAGATTGTGCTGGGCGAGAAGGAGGGCTGGGTCAGCTACAGCGAACTGGACAAAGAGTCAGGGGAAGCCGAAGCGGCCAAAACCAAACCCAATGACCTGCTGTTCTGCTTCTTCACCTCCGGTACCACCGGGTTGCCCAAGAAAGTCGGCCACACCGCCGCGTCCTATCCCGTCGGCCACCTCTCCACCGCCGTCATGGCTGGCATCCGGCCGGACGACATCCATCACAACCTGAGCGCACCGGGCTGGGCCAAGTGGGCCTGGAGCAGCTTTTTCGCGCCCTTGAATATGGGCGCAACGGCCACCGCTTTCAATTTCGCGGTTCTGGACGGCAATCAGTATCTCAAGACCGTTGCCGACTGCAAGATCACCACTTTCTGTGCCCCACCCACGGCCTGGCGCATGTTTATCAACCTGGATATGGACCGTTTCGACCTGTCCACCCTGCGCCAGTCCATCAGCGCCGGTGAACCCCTGAACCCTGAGGTCATTACCCAGTGGAAGAAATACACCGGAACCGAAATCCGCGATTTTTACGGGCAGACCGAATCCACCGCCATGATCGGCAACCCGCCCTGGATGGCGGGAAAAATGCGCAGTGGTTCTTTCGGTTACCCGTCGTATATGTACGACGTCGTCCTGGTTGACGACGAAGGCAAGGAGGTCACCACCCCTGACGAACCCGGACACATCTGCGTACGACTGGACCGTTGGCGGGCCCTGGGCCTGTTCACCGAGTACATCGGCAGCCCGGAAAAAATGGAGAGTGTCTTTATAGACAACTACTACTACACCGGCGACCGGGCCTCTTTTGACACGGATGGCTACTGGTGGTTCGTAGGCCGCGCGGATGACGTAATCAAATCCTCCGATTACCGCGTGGGTCCGTTTGAAGTCGAAAGCGCCCTGGTGGAGCACCCGGCCGTCGGCGAGGCAGCGGTCATCGGGGCACCTGATCCCAAACGCCATCAGCTGGTCAAAGCCTATGTCATCCTGAACACCGGCCATGAACCGTCCAGAGAACTGGCGCTTGAACTCTTCAAACACACCATCGGCATCCTTGCCAAATTCAAGATCCCCAGAATCATCGAATTTGTGACCGAGGTTCCCAAAACGATCAGCGGTAAAATCCGGCGAATCGAATTACGGGAAAACGAAATCGCCCGCAAAGATAAAGGCAGCGGCCCCCAGACCAACGAGTATTTCTACTGGGATTTCCCGGAATTGAGCTCAAAAGCCAAAAATTAAGGAATCGATAAGATGGAGCGACCGGCCATGTGTTCTCCTTTAAGCGTTATGAGGAGGACACATGGCGGTCACCCATTCATGTTGAATGGGAAAAAGACTGTATCTCGAATCTTCTCAATCTTGACGGGGCCTTCCAGGTAACGACATCCCCGACTCGATGGCCAAGCAGAACCGCACCCAAGGGTGTCAACACGGATATTTTGCTTTCTTTCGTGTTGACGTATTCAGGAAGAACGAGAGTAAACGTAAACGCTTCACCAGTATCCAGATCATTCAGGCGTATCCGGGAGTTTTCAGATATAAAGATGGATTGTTGTACGCTTGGAGGACAGGCATTTTCTGTTTTCGGGTGCATTTCCCCTCCGGTTTGTTGGACACCGCTTCAACCCTTTTACTGCCTTTTTTCACGACATCATTTTTGGGCCTGCATCCATTGTTCTCAAATTAGAAATTAAGATTTCCGCCGAATCGCCGGCATCGCCAAGCATCATGATGGATTTGCTGTTATCGTAGAGCGGATTGGAAACACCTGAATATCCCGGCATTTTATCAAAATTACAGACAATTATCTTTTTGGCCTCATGCGCCATCAGGATCGGCATCCCGGAAATGGGCGTTCCCTCAAGTTCTATCGCTGCCGGATTGACCACGTCGCAGGCGCCAACGACCACCGCCACGTCGGTCTCTGCGAATAACGGGTTCACCTCATCCATTTCTATGAGGTTGTCGTAATCGACCTCCACTTCAGCCAGAAGAACATTCATATGCCCGGGCATCCTTCCTGCGACCGGATGGATGGCGTATTTCACGGCTGCGCCTCTTTTCTCGAGAATGGAAGCCAGTTCGACGACTTTTTTCTGGGCTTTGGCCAGCGCCATGCCGTATCCCGGGATGATGATAACGGTCTTGGCCGCCGCCAGTGCGTCTACCGCAACATCGAGGGAACCCGAAAGGCCGCCATCCGTGACGTTCTTTTCGGCAGGTTTTTCACCCGTCAGGGACGCGACAAGCTGGCGGACTGTTTTTTTGGCGTCTCCGGCCAACATGATGGTGTTGCTTTTTTCATACAGAGGATTTTCAACACCCGAATATCCGGGATTCTGATCAAAATTGCAGCACACCACGGTTTTGGCTTTATGGGCCATCAGGATCGGCATGCCGGATATGGGCGTCCCTTCGACATCAATGGCTGCGGTGTTGACCACATCACAGGCACCGATAACCAGGACCAGGTCTGTCGCGTAAAAATCAGGATTGACAGCTTCCATCTCCACCAGCATGTCATAATCAACACCCGCTTCGGCGAGCAGCACGTTCATGTGCCCGGGCATTCTTCCGGCAACCGGATGGATGGCGTATTTTACGTCTTTACCCATCGCTATCATTTTTTTCGATAGGACAGCCACCTCCATTTGCGCTTTGGCCAGGGCCATCCCGTAGCCGGGAACAACAATAACCTTTTTGGCGGCCCGTATCCGCTCGACCGCCCTTTCGAATCCATTGGCGGCACTCGCCACCGTGGTGTCCGCCGTCAGGCGCTGACCGGACAAGCCAGCCGCTTTTTTCAATGGCTTGCCTGCTCTTTTTACTTCCGGCAAAATTATTTTGAAAATATTGCGATTCATGGCTGTGCACATGACATGGGTGAGGATGGACCCGGATGCCGCCACCGTCGCACCGAAAGCAATCAGCAACTGGTTTCCGATCACCAGTCCGCAAAAAGAGGCGGCCAGGCCCGCGGTGGCATTTAAAAATGAAATCAGTACCGGCATGTCAGCGCCACCGATGCGCATCGAAAACAAAATCCCGAAGAACGCGGATAATCCGATCTGGGCGAGATACAGGTAGAAAAGGGAATCGGCCGGTGCATAAACCGATGCCGTGCCGACACCGACTATGGCCGCAATATTGACCAGCATGAGCAGATTGTGGGCCGGCAGGGTTTGCGGTGTTTGCCTTATTTTATTGGCCAGTTTCGCGCTGGCAATCATGCTGCCGCTGAAAGTCAATGCCCCGATGGTCAAACCTGAAACACCCGACACCTCACGCATTAAATCTAAAGCGTGCCCGCCGCGAGTCAGTTCAACCAGCGATACAAGAAATGCGGCAACGCCGCCGGCACCGTGTTGAAACGCCACCATGGCCGGGATCTGAATCATACTGACGGACCTTGCTACCGCATAGCCTGCGATTGCCCCGCCCGCCAGCGATACCATTACGACGGAGCCATCAATGATTCCACTTCGGTACAATACCAGAAAAAAGGCGCATAGCAGTGAAAAAGCCGCCGTCAGGTTGCCGAACCTTGCCTTGCTGGGCATACGGAATTGCCATATCCCCACAATCAGAACCATAATAACCGAAAAGTCGATGAGCAGCGTCATGGCGTATGGGTTGTCACTTATTTAGGGTTATTCGGAAGGGCCTTTTTGCCTGAAAAGCCCAAGCATTCTGTCCGTGATGGCAAAACCGCCGACCACATTGAACGTCGCGGAGATAATGGCGAGCGAGCCCAACCATTTTTCCAGGCGGGTTGTCGGAAGCGAAAAAAGAAGCAATGCCCCCAACAGCGTAACGGCGGAGATAGCATTGGTCATCGACATCAGGGGCGTGTGCAAAAGAGAGGGAACCCTGCAGATCAGCACATAGCCGACGACAAAGGAAACCAGAAACACACCCGCCATCAAGATCAGATTCGACATGGCTAAACCTCTCTCGTGAAAAATTGACCGACCTTGGCCGTCCGGAAAAAGACCCATTGCGTCGGGATCAGGGCATGCGAAAAAATTTACCTCAGGCATATAGTCGATATTCCGAGGATAAAATTATCGCAACACGCGGATATCCCCCCGATGGGTCATTCAAGGATGAGCATTAATTAAGCCTCATGGCCTTTAGGGCTCCTTCATGAAGGATGACCCCCTTGTGGGTGACCATGGACGCCTTTACGATCTCATCGTTCAGGTCGGGAATCTGATCGCCGTTCTTGAAAAGGTTTTCGACATAGTAGTACATATTGTTGGCATACAGCCAGCTTGCGTGGACCGCCATTCTTCCGGGAATATTCTGTATCCCGCAGACATTGACGCCTGATCGCTGAATAAAACGCCCCGGTTCCGTGACCTCACAGTTCCCCCCCTGATCGACGGATACATCCATGATGACCGAACCGGGATTCATGGCCGACACCATTTTCCCGGAGACAAGAACGGGCGCGATTTCACCGGGCACCAGTGCGCTGAGGATGACCACATCAGCAGCTTCCACATGGGGAGCGAGAATACCCTGTTCAATCTCGATCCACTCATTTTCCAGGGCCTTCGCATAACCGCCGGCGCCGACGGCGAGTTCTTCCGGGATGTCGAATTCAACCACCTTGGCTCCCAGGCTTTCGGCTTCCGTGCATGCGTTTTTTCGAATGTCCATAGCCTTGACAACGCCCCCGAGCCGTTTGGCCGTTGCGATGGCCTGAAGACCCACAACGCCCGCACCGACGACCAGAAAGGCAGCGGGTTTGACGGTACCGATGGCCGTACCGATCATTGGAATAAATTTAGCCATGTGATTTGCCGCCATGAGCACGGATTTGTAACCGGTCACCGTGCTCATGGAAGACAGGGCGTCCATTCGCTGAGCGCGGGAGATGCGCGGGATGCCATCCATCGTGAAGGCGGTTACATTTTTATCCCGGAGCCGTTTGACGATTTCATGGTTGTCGGGTGTGGCCGGATGAAGGAACGTGATCAGGGTGCAGCCATCGTGAAGCATTTCAACCTCATGCGTTTCAAACTGCGCGTTGAACACGGGCTGCTTTACTTTCAAAACCAGATCGGATTCAGCATACAGGCGGTCCGCATCGGCAATGACCGTGGCCCCTGCCATTTCATATTCTTCATCGGAAATTAATATACCTTCTCCTGCCTTGGATTCAACGGCGACGTTAAACCCCAGATCAACGAATTTTCGAACCGTATCTGGAATTGCCGCGACCCTTTTTTCTTCAGCCAGTATTTCTTTAGGTATTCCGATCAGCATAACTCACCTCATTTTAACCGGTTGGGTTTAATCGTATTATCTCAGCACGCAACGGCTGCCGGCAACGATGTGTTGGGCATATGGCGGTGAAAACAAAGCAGGCGTTTGGATCAAAGGCCTGTCTGCCTTAACTGGAGAGAAGGATAACCGATACTCTTCACAATAAATTACATTGCTGCCAAAACATGGATACGCACAACCATGATTGTTGGCACAATTGGAACACAATCCTTTTTCTTCCATGGGCCGGACCGGGCATGCATTCTCGGTGGGGGGTATACTGGCACTCGGGCGTTCTTTTCCGGAGTGGCGGGCGGTTTCGATTCCCGAGCTTTCAAATTCTTCACAATGTATAACGCTTGTGCCTGATTTCAGGCTATTTCTCAATGATAGACATTCTGACTGGTGATTGCATGTGCGGCAGATACTTCGCTCAGTGGATGCGTCGACCATTAACGTTCTCCTTTTTTGGGTAAAACCGACTGCCCGTTTAATTTTCGCGACTGCCCTGGCGTGCGGTCACGGAATAGAGTTTTTTTATTGCGGTGTCGAAAAAGGGGGGTTGCGGTGTCATCACCAATTTCCTGGCGATCTTTTGTGCCCTTGTGCTCACCTCCCCATTGAAACCGCCTTGGGTGTTTTTCAACCATTGAATCAAGGCGTCGCTGGCAAGTATTCTGGCATCGTAATAAATGTTGTCATCGGCAATGATTGAGAGTGCCTGGGAAATCAGCGCTTCGGATGGGGTTTGAATCTCTCCGATTCGCTTCAGCACCTCTTCGCGAAGTCGCCAGTTTCCCTTGTACCGCAAAATTCTGATCAGGCCGGGTTGGCATTCTGCCAATCGTCCGTTATCTGCCAGTTCTTCAATTAGTTCCAAAACCGGTCCCCAGTCGCCAAGATTTCCAAAGGGGTCTTGCGTCATCGAATACTCCTTTCCTGTAAAATCATGGTTGTAACAGGCGCCAATCCTTGCAGGCTGACATCAACCGGCACTCAATATTGAAGATCATCCCCTCCATGATATTCGACATACGTATCCATCTGTTTTTCTGTAATATAGTGGCGCCATTGCAATGTTTTTAAATCCAGATCGTCATAGCTTTCAAACAGATGCCGAGACAGGCATTTCACCTTTCCGGCCGGTGTAATCACCAGAAATTGGGAAATTCCGGCATCATCGAGAACGACAAAGAATTTTCCGGAAGCCTTGTTTTTAACGAGTTCCACAGGTTGACGACTCCAAACGTAGCATGGTCTTTAATCAGGGCGTTAAAACGAGTTCGCCGCAACACGATCAGGAGATTCACTGCAGCAAAGGGGATGCCAACCCGTGAAATAGCTGTAACTATTTGTTATTATTCATTTAAAAGAAAAGCTATAACTGACTGCCAGGTTAACGGCGGGAAAAAAACGCCCACTTCAGAAATGGTGGGCGGCTGTAACACCAAGAAATTATATAAAAATTTTAAAGGGGCGATTTCGCCCGCATCGGGCGTATCTGGCACTCAAGAGGTGGACATCTTCCGGAAAAGCGCTCTGCGGGATATACCCAGCAGCGCCGCCGCCCGGGTACGATTGCCGCTCGACCGGCTCAGCGCTTTTGAAATGTGGGCTTTTTCCAGGCGCCGGACAGCGTCTCGAAGATTTAAATCCGTTGCTATCGGCACCATTTCAGCTTCCGGATCAGGGGAAAGGAATTCGAGGTGGCCAAGGGTTACATATCGCTGCAGGACATTGCGAAGCTCGCGGACATTGCCGGGCCAATCATAGGCGATGAGAATATCCATGATGCGGCCGGGGACGGTTGCCGTGGCCGAACGGGTTTTCATCGTGCGTAAAAAGTGTTCCACCAGCAGAGGGATATCCTGCTTCCTGTTGCGCAGGGGCGGCAGTTGAATTTGTACAACCTGGATGCGGTAAAAGAAATCATTGCGCATTTCGCCCTCGTTGACCTTATCGTGTAGAGCGGCATTAGAAGCCGATATAACGCGAAAATCGGTCAATCGGGGCTCCATGTTGCCCACAGGCCGGTATCCCCCGCCTTCGATGGCCCTCAGCAGCTTGGCCTGCATGTTGACGGTTAATTCGCCGATTTCATCCAGAAACAGAGTTCCGCCATCGGCCATGTCCAGGTAGCCCGGAGAATCGGTGTCCGCACTGGAGAATGCGCCTTTTCGGTGGCCGAAAAATTCCCTTTCGAAGAGAGACTCCTGCACGGCGCCGCAGTTGACCGCGACGAATCGATTGTTCTTCCTGGCGCTATGGTCATGTATGGCATGGGCGACCAGCTCTTTCCCTGAACCGGATTCTCCGAAGATGGCAACGCTTGCATCCGTAGCGGCCGCCTTTAGAATAAGTTCATAAACCGCCTGCATGGCCGGAGAACGACCGAGAATATCGCCAAGCCGGTACCGTTCCTTTAGGGATGACCGCAACACCCGGTTTTCGTCGTTCAGCAAGTCAGCCTTGCGTTGGGCGGCCATCTGCTGCTCTTTGATTTCGGTGACATCTTTTAGCGTCGACAGCAGTGCCGGGCGGCCTTTGAAGGTAATCGGACTGTGGCAAACCTGTATCCAGGATGTCCTTTCCGCTCGTGTAAGGCAATGAACTTCCTCAACTTTCGACTCAATGACCCCGTGAGCCCGTGAGCCATAAATGCGGGCGATACCGTCGGCATCGCCCGCAGGAGGACAGCGGACCAACCCATCGACCATCTCTTGGGCAGAGGGAATATCGAACATTTTGCAGAATTCCGGATTGACGTAGCTGAATCGTTCGCTCTGGACCAGTGCGACACCCTCGGCAACCTGTTCCGTCAGCACCCGGTAGCGCTCTTCGCTTTCTCTGAGTGCTTCCTCAGAACGCTTGAGCCAAAGAACTTTGCTCAGGCGTTCGCCAATCGCCCTCAGCAGATGGTCTTCCTCTTCAAGAAACGGTCCCCCATCTACCACAGGCGGGGCGTCGATATAGTACACATCCACATCGCCGACATCGTTACCGTTCAAGATGATTTTCGTATTCTGCCGCCAGCGGGTGGCTGTAAATCGCTTTGAGGTGTACTCATGGCCGTCCAACCGGATCCGCGCACAGGCGTTTTCCGGATACTGCCAGGCCGCAGGGATCAGTTCAACAGCGCGCTGCATAATCCATGACAAAGAGACATCCTGGTTTTCAAAAAGGTTGGAAATGCCATACAGGCAGTTCAGTTCCTTGATCCGTTCGGCAAGCGCGTTCGGTGCAGAAGAGACCGACAATGGCCTGCAGGAGGCTTTCTCCGGCAGGCATTCCTGCCGCTGGCCGGCTGAATGTATAGTACCGTTGGTGGTTTCCTCTTTCAAAGGGGCGTCTCCCGCATTAATGGCCGGCCGTCATCCGACGGCCGGCACGATGTTCTGAACGGCATCGGTGAAATTGGCTTCCACTTTCCTGGAAAAGGCATTCCAGTCGGCGCCGAACCGATAAAAGGCCATGGAGGACAGTTTCTTTGTAAGGATGGCATCCCGGTATGGCCGCAGCTCCTCGGAATTCAGCGTGTTCATGATGGCTTGTTCTCCCAGTCGTTTGATCAGAATGGCAGGGATGTAGTTCTCCAACACGCGCCAGACCAGTTTCTTGTCCTCGAGGATCGAGGCGATGTTCTGCTCGCAGATCCGCTGCATGGCAAAAATCTGTTCGCTGGTTTTCTCCGACAGATCGAACAGGGGCACCGATGGATCCGTTTCATGGATCCGAATGAGCATCCGGGTCTCCGCCCGGGCATACTTGTCGACCAGCACCATTATATCCCGGATCAGGGCCCAGCGGGTGTCCCTGTCGTCCAGCAGGCTGGCCTCATAATCGTCCCCGAGAAGAAATGCGGTGAGCACTTCGGCGATGGAACTGGAAAAGACGCCTCCTTTGTTGGCCGTGGTGTCCTTGATATGCTTGATGTCGGTTGTGGCGGCGATGGTCCGCCTGGCGGCGTCATCGAAAAAAACATTGGCCCCGTCGACAATGAACCGGAGTTCCTTGAACACGGAGAGGAAATCCCTGACGTTGCCGCGGTTGACGGTGTCCTTGAATCCGCCGCAGGGGATGAATGCCCGTATATCCGCCTGGCCGATGAACCGCCGGTTGCCAGGCTCCGAAAGAAAGTTACGGTGGAACAGGGCCCCGTCTTCCACAACCGTACCGTCGGGAAGCGAAACGTTTTTGGCATCAAGGGGAACCATGAAGCCCTGGGGGCTCAACTTCTCAACGGGAAACCGCCGCGTATTGGCACGAGGCGCGGTATGCCGCATGAAAGCGATTTTCATCAGCGCCTCCCGGTCCAGTCCCTGGGGATCGAACAGGATCGACCCCCCGTCGATGACCAGGCAGATCCGGCCCTTGTAGCACTGGATTTCATTGGCACCCAGATCACCGTCCGGCCCCCCGGTAATCATCAGGTTGAGGTCTTCCTCCCTGGCCCCGTAATGGGCGATCAGCGTCCGGAATGCCCCCATGACCCCGGTGGTGGTCATGCCGCTGGTCTCGATCTTGCCCCCGATCCGATCGTACAGGGTGTCCATATCCGTGGTGACGGCAACAGATATACCGTTCACATGCAGGTCCGTACCGTCCTCCTTGCGGTCTATGAGGCCGAAAAGATCACCGTTTTCCAGCATTCCGTAGGTGTCGTGGGGGATACCGATGCGCTTGCCGGTGGTGATGGTCCGCCAATAGGGGTATCCCCTTTCCCGCGATCGATTGGCCACCGCATCCATCAGGGGCGCAGTCCCTTCGTCGGGGCCGAAGAACACCATCTCCGGACTTCCGTAATAATCAACAATGCTGTCGCCGCCGAGAACCAGATCGATAATGCCCTCCGTGTAATCGTATAAGGCATCCATGGCATGGCTGGAGTAAATCGCGTGGGGCACCACGACACCCTTGGAACCGCTTTCGCAGATGTCCTTGTGCTTCAGTCGCTGGGCCTTGGGCCCCAGGGCGTAGTTGAGTAAAACGGCATTGTCGACCTCGGTGGGGTAGTTGGATGGAGAGACGCGGAGCATCCGCAGCCCCCCCCTGGCGATATCCCCGGCCCTCAGATGGGTGCCGCAGGAATAGTGACCGTTAACGAAAAAGATCCCGAAAACGAACTGGTCGAAGACCAGGGGATCTAAAATGGCATTGTCGAAACGAAAGGCGAAGGACCGCTTCTCGGGCTTGTAGAAATTGGTCTTCAGGGTGCACGAAACCATTTTGAACATAAACCGGAAAATGTCGCAATGAAGCCAGTTGTCAATAAACCGGGATTCGATGATCTTGTTGAACGCCCTGAATTTTTCCTCCAGCGACGCTTCGTTGATCCGGTCGGGACGCGCCGGATGGAAGCGCCGTTCGAAAAGATCGTATAGGGACGTCACCAGGTCCGGATGGTCAATGACCGCCTCCAGAATTGTCTTGTAGACATAGGTAGCCTTATTGGAGCCGTGAAGTCTTCCGGCAAAGGCATCTTTGTGGTCCTTGCTGGTCAGGCTTTCCAGGATCTCCCGGTCCGTGGCATTGTCCCGCTCCTTGAAAATAAACATGTGGGTAAAATCCGCGGCGTTGCCCGCAAAGAGCATCTCCTTGAAGGTCAGCCGTCCGTCCACGTAAAGATCCGTAACGCGATTGACACCAAAGGAGAGGAAGGCGTAAAGGTCACTTACCAGCTCCGCTTCTTTTTTTCGGGACAGCTCCCCATGGATGTAGAGGGAGCAAATGGACGAGGGAACGGGGGATTTGCCCCAGTATGGCTCCCAGTAGGCCCGCTTGAGCACCAGGCCGTGGTCTTCGAACAATTTACGCAGCACGGGCAACTGGGGCGATGCGAAATCGCTGTTGAACATCAGGCGCGTCTCCCCGGTTTCGGGCAGGTTGAAGATCTCGACCAGGGGGGTGACCGCATTCTCGTTCCCCTTGAGGAATTTTTCGTAGCGCTCCCGGGTGGGTTCGGGGGTGATCATGTAATCCCCGGCCAGGGAAAAGAGAAACCGGGAATCCCTGAAGGCCTCCCGGGGAAAATCATGAACCGTTTCAGGGCGTATGATATAGGTGTAGTAGTTGTTCTCCGGGCTGAAATAATATTCACGCCGGTGGCCTGAGATCATAGGCTCGAGAATTTTTTCCATGCTGTCCCGGGTCTCAATGGTGGCGATCCGGACCCGCTGGACATTGTTTTCCTGTTCCAGATCAAAATCGATGTGGGCGACTCTCCCCACCAATACCACCTTTCCGTCGTTGACAGTGATGCTGGTGGCAATGGAGGCCAGGATATGCTTCAGGGAGTCTTTCTTGATGTTTTCGAAAAAATAAGTCGGAAGTCCCAGGTCCTCCAGCAGGATTCCCGCCGCCATGTTGATGCAGTTGGCGGTAATAAGACCTTCCGAAGAAAGGTCCACCACCGCTTCGTAAAGAATTCTGGGATCGAGTTTTACACTTTGGGCCTTGTTGATGATATAGGCGCCTGTGGAAACTGAGTCGGGGCGGTTGAATCGGCTCTCCATGATATCTCCTCAATCTGCTTGAAGTGGTCCCCCTGAATAACGAGATGAATTATGATGTCAGCCCTACCAAATTTTTTTTGGAAACAAAACGAAAATCGCAGATCATGAAACCGGTGACAATATGCGGCGCCCGGTCAGCCGGGGGATCCGCAATTCTTCCACAACCGGCCGCCGAATGGATACAGAGCAGACTCATACCCGCCTTGCAAAACTGTGGGACCAGGCTACGTCAACCGATAGCCATCATCTAAATACTTATTTTGGCGCATTTTTTGCTTTTCCTGACAATAGTCCAGTCGCCTGACAACGATCGCGCTTCGGTCCAACCGCACAAACGACACCAAGAGGTGGCATGATGAAAATTGCCGTGAGCGCCAGAGGAAACACGCCGGCCAGTCATGTTGCCCCCTTTTCGGGTCGAACGGCCGGTTTCGTCATTTATGATTCGGACAGCTTCAGGTTCACCTATCTCGACCCTTCAGCCGGGGATGCGCAGTTGATGCAAAGCAGCCGCCAATCCGCTGAAATGTTTGTCGATGCCGGGATCGAGGTGCTTGTCGTCAGCGGGATAGCGTTCGAGACCGCACGCCTGCTGGGCCGGGCAGGAATAAAAATTTATGAATGTATCAGCGCAACGGTCTGGGAATCGATCCAGGCGTTAAAGCTGAACCTGCTGGAAGCCATCGACAATGCTCCTGACCCTCCGGACTGCCGGGGGTCGGCAGCCAAATGAGAAGTGCCGACGGTTGGCCGCCCGGCAGCAGCCGGCTCATGGAGCGTTGCACCCGACACTGCCGCCCCCCGTGTATATCGGACTTTTTCCGCCCTCGAAAAACACGATCAATCCTTTGGGACCGCTGTCCGCCGGCGCCATTTTCGGAGACAGCGCCGCCCAACGGCAGCCATCGAACAACGCGCTTCAGGTTGACGGCTGTATTGCATTATGCAAGGATTAACCTGTCACACGCTTGCATACCGCACGATTGGGTCCCGCGCACTGGATTGATCGCATGGTATATGACAAAAAAAGAGACCCGCAGGACGTTATTCTGGATTCGATCAACGAAGGCGTCTTTACCATTGATCTGGATTGGCGGATCACGTCGTTCAATCGCGCTGCCGAGCGGACAACCGGTGTAAGCCGCCGGGACGCACTTCACCGGGCCTGCCGTGAAGTCTTCCAGGCCAACATCTGCGAAAAAAACTGTGCCCTGAAACAGACCTTCGAAACCGGCCGTCCCATCGTAAATGCCAATGGGTTTATCGTCAACCATCTGGGCCGGCGGATTCCCATCCGCATTTCAACGGCCATATTAAAAAATGACGCAGGACAAATCATAGGCGGGGTGGAAACGTTTCAGGATCTCAGCCAGATTGAACAGCTCCAAAAACAATTGCACAGCAGCTATACATTCGAGGACATTATCGGCCGAAGTCCGGAAATGAAGCGGCTGTTCAAAATTCTCCCCCTGATTTCCAAAAGCAGCAGCAATGTGTTGATAGAGGGGGCCAGCGGAACCGGAAAAGAACTTTTCGCCCGGGCCATCCATCATCTGTCTGCCCGGAAAGTCCATCGTTTCGTCCCGGTCAACTGCGCCGCGCTTCCCGACACCCTGCTCGAAAGCGAGCTTTTCGGACATAAAGCCGGAGCCTTTACCGACGCCAGAAAAGATAAAGCGGGCCGTTTCACTCTGGCCCATAAAGGCACGATTCTCCTCGATGAAATCGGCGACATCTCACCTGCCATGCAGATCCGTCTGCTCCGTGTGCTGCAAGACGGCCATATCGAACCACTGGGCACCGAACTGCCGATCCCGGTGGATGTCCGCGTGGTGGCGGCCACCAACAAGAACCTTGCCGATCTGGTGCAGCGCGGCATTTTCCGTGATGATCTGTACTATCGTATCCGGGTCATCCACCTGAAGCTTCCCAACCTGAGCCATCGCCGTGAAGACATTCCCCTTCTGGTCCAGCACCTGATAAACAAATTCAATCGACTGCAGGAGAGAAGCATCACCCGGGTTTCCACCGAAGCGATGGCCCGGTTGATGGAGCACCACTATCCGGGCAATGTCCGTGAACTGGAAAACATCATCGAGCAGGCATTTGTACTTTGCCGGGGGCACACCATTGCCCTGCATCATCTTCCTCCCGAATTGCGTCCCACCACCGTAACGGGTGCGAGCCCGCTGAATCACATGAGCCTCCAGGCCATGGAACAGGTGATGATTACCGAGGTTCTGCGGCGGCATCACGGCAATCGGAAAAAAGCCGCAGGGGATCTAGGAATCAACCCCAGCACCCTTTACCGGAAAATCAAAGCCTACAACATACGGGTGCCCGACTCCGATGGCCGCCGGCGAACAACCTAATCGTGCATTCTGCAACCATCATCTGAAGCGTTGAACCCCGCCGATCCTCTCCCGGGGGCCCTCATAGAAAAAAAAATTTTTCCGGCATGCCGGCGGGTGTCGGGTCGGATGCGTTCATGCCGGCTTCAGGCCGCCATCGCCCCGGCACAGCATATAGACTGAATGGCAGGCAGATTTAAGGTCTTCATTTTCTCCCGGGCCCCTGTCTGGCGAGCGGGCAATCTCAAGGCGATCCCGGCGCTCATGACGAATCCGAAACGATGGGCCTAAAGTGGTGGCATGCTCGTTGCTACTCAATTCGGAAAGACCGGGCATGCCCGGCCCGGGCGGGCCGTTGGCCCGGCGCCCGGCCCGGGAAAAACCGGAGAGGGTATTGCCCGGGCTCACCAGGCGGTAAAACGGCACATGCAGGCGACATTTCGGCGCTGATTCATTCACTCCCCACAAAGAGGCTCACGCCATGGAAATGAGGAAAAAAAATGGGCATCCGGCGACAAGAAATGTAATCTTGTCAATGGTAAGGGACCAGCCATGCTCGATTCGTCAGATTACCCGCGCCTTCAACTCAAGAAGCTATGACGTTGTCAGACTGCTTTCGGAAATGGTTCGCAACGGGCAGGTTATGGTCAAGTCCACCGACACCGGGCTCTTTGTCGTCGGCAGCCATTCGAATCACTAACCAGCCGTATGGATGATCCCGCCGCCATCGTGAAGACTGCGTTTTCATTCAGGCTGATCGCCCGTGTTTATTTCGATTTCCAGGCAACATGCCAGGGCCTTCGATCCGTTTGGTTCCGCCGAGCAGGGATCCCCCTTTTCCTTTTACCGGCCAGTCCCGGGCGGCAGCATTTCCCCCTATGAATGAGGTTCCACGATACCGAGTCGCTTGATTTTTCTTCGCAAGGTATTCTTGTCGATATCCAGTTCACGGGCCGTGGCCATTTTTTTCCACCGGTTCCTCTCCAGGGCCTGAACGATGGTGCGTTTTTCCGCCTCTCTCAGGCTCAATCCGGTGGCCCCCAGCGGCAGGCCGCACTGCGGGACCACGCGAGCCGGCAGATGGTGCAGGCGGATAATGCCATCCAGGCAGAGGACGAAGGCATGCTCGATGGCATTTTCAAGCTCACGGACGTTTCCCGGCCAGTCGTAGAGCATCAGCGCGGCCACGGCCTTTTGCGATATGCCGACGATCTTCTTCCCGCTGAGGTGATTGAACTGGTCGATAAAGTGATCCAGCAGCAGTGGGATGTCTTCTTTTCTGTTTGAAAGCGGCGGCAGGGAAAGCTTGACAATATCGATCCGGAAATAGAGGTCATCCCTGAATTTTCCGTTCCGAACCAGTTTTTGCAGGTCCCGGTTGGTTGCCGTGATCACCCTGGCATTGGTTGCACACGCCTTTGTCGCACCTAGCGGTTCATACACTTTTTCTTCGAGGACACGGAGAAGGCGGCTCTGGACCGCCGGAGAGATATCACCGATTTCATCCAGGAAAAGGGTCCCGTTCTGGGCCAGGGCGAAGCGGCCGGGTTTATCTTTCTTGGCATCGGTGAAGGCGCCGGCCTTGTACCCGAACAGTTCGGATTCGCAGAGGTTGTCCGGCAGGGCGCCGCAGTTGATGGCCACGAAGGGGCCATTTCTCACCGGGCTGTTATTGTGGATGGCCCTGGCAACAAGTTCCTTGCCGGTGCCGCTGTCCCCTTCGATCAAAACGCTGCAATTGCTTTCGGCCACCTGGGGTAAAATGGCGAACAGGTCTTGCATTTTAGCGTTTTTGCTGACGATGTCTTCGAAAGAATGCTGTTTGCGAATGACTTTCCGAAGTTTATCCACCGCTGTCAGATCCCGGAAGGTTTCGACCCCGCCGATGGTTTGTCCCCCGGCGTCCTTTAAAAGGGCAGTGGTCACGCTGATGGGAATCAACTTCTTATCCGCCCGCAGGATATACACCGGAAAGTTGATCACGGGTTGTTCCGTTTTGATCGTCTGCCGCAGAAGACAATTCTCCTCACAGACGTTTGCCCGCAGAACGTCAAAGCATGCCAGGCCGACCGCATCGTTTCTCGAAAACCCCGTAATTTCTTCCGCTGCGCGGTTAAACGAGGTGATGCGCATCTCCATATCAACCGTGAAAACGCCGTCAGCGATGCTGTCCAGGATGATTTGATGGTGCGCCTGTATCTGTTTTTTGGGAAAGTTCATGGCGTGCCCTCCTGCATCCGTTTGGGCCTGTATTGCATGACAGCAGGCTGCCTGTCGTAGGAGAGAATCGCGATCCACATCAGCCGATGTATTTGATGCGTCATCATAATCGCCCTGACGAGGCGATGTCAATCGCTCATCCCTGCACCCGGGTAAAGCGGATGCCGGGAAACACCCGCCGACACGCCCGGGGTTCGGGGATGATATGCACCCGGCTCAACGCCATCCGGTGCATTTGGTTCCCTTTATTCCCGGCCGCCGATCCGGCGCCCGGCCACAAGTCGTTTTTTAAACAATCTTATCAATATATTATATGTGTGCCGCCTGAACTTTCAATTCTGGCCCCAATTTTGCGGTTAACCGTTTAAACTTTTTTGGAATCAAGAATCAGTGCAGCAGCGCCGACAACCGGCCTTCCGAAACCAGTGCCTGTCAGCCAGCCGAACCTCCTGTTCTACTCGCCGCATATTGTCCGGCGAGTATTTAAAATTTCACCCGAGTCGGGGAAGGACAGCAGTCGTGATCCGGATTGCCATACCCATATTCAGAAATAAGGTGTCGCCCGTATTCGATTCCTGCACCCGGGTTTTCCTCGTGGATATCGAAGCAAATCGGGAGATCGACAGAAAAGAGATCTACCTCGATGCACTGGCATTGACCGAGCGGGTGACGATACTTCTCAAGTCCGGCGTGGACACCGTCATCTGCGGCGGGATCAGCGATGTGATGGCAAGTATGCTGACGGGGGTAAAAATTGACCTGATCAGCGACATCACCGGAGAAGTCGACCATGTTTTGAAAGCTTATCTGGACCGGGGATTGGACCAGACGCAGTTTCACCTTCCGGGTTTCCGCCCGGATTCACACAAAAAAGGCACCAACGCGAGGGGGCGAGACCATGAAAACCATTAAATTGACCGCCATCGGGAGTATGGTGGTGGCCTGCCTGCTTTTTTTGTCTGGAACACCGGCGACTCGGTCAGCCGAGAATGAAAACCACTGTTTTACCTGCCATACCAACCCACGAAAGCTTATCGAGATAACACGTGAAATCTCCAAACTCGACAGAAAAAAGCCTGGCGCCTCCAAAGAAACGAAAGGAGAAGGGTGAGGCGGAGACGTGACGCCGTTGGCGCCACACGAAAAGATCTTTGTCGACAGTGAATTTGCCGAGGATGAAAACCACGGTGAAATGGGGTGTGAAGAATGCCATGGCGGCGACCCGGCCGAACCGGACTGGAAAAAGGCCCATGTCGGACTGGTCAAGGACCCGACCTTTCCGGATCCGTCGGAAACCTGCGGAGCCTGCCATGAGGATATTGCCGAGCATTATCAAAGCAGCCTCCATATCAGCCTTTCTCCGTTCAAGAAGGTGATTGACACACGCGCCACCCAGGACAATGCGGTCTACGCCAAGGTCGACGCAGCCCGGGAGGCCCACTGCACATCCTGCCACAGCAGCTGCGGGCAATGCCACATCAGCCGTCCGGAGGCGGTTGAAGGCGGGTTGCTGGAAAGCCACCTCTTCCAGAAAAGGCCGCCCATGCATACCGTATGCACGGCCTGCCACGGCAGCCGCATCGAAAAGGAGTATATGGGCAAAAACAAAGGGATTCCCCCGGACATCCACAAAACCAAATACTTCAAATGCAGCAAGTGTCATACGGCCGATGAAATGCACGGCGACGGAAATGACTACGCCAACCGGTATGAAGTCGAAAACGCGCCCGACTGCGAGAACTGTCATGCAGAAATTTACACCGATACCGCCGAAAACGGAGACCAGCACCGGCAGCACAGGGACCGTGTGAGTTGCCAGGTCTGCCATTCCATGCCCTACAAGAACTGTTTCTCCTGCCACATCGGCAAAGACGGGCAGGGATTGAAATTTTTCAAAACCAAGGCATCTACCCTGGAATTCAAGATCGGCCTGAACCCGCTCCAATCCGAGAAACGCCCGGAAAAGTTTGTCACTGTGCGCCATGTACCGGTGGATCAGGACACATTCCAGTTTTACGCGGCAAACGGACTGGCCAATTTCGACCGGCTTCCCACGTGGAAGCTGGCCACCCCGCACAATATTCAACGCAAGACCCCCCAGAACGCGTCATGCAACAGCTGCCATGGCAAGGCGTCACTGTTCCTGCTCGAAAAGGATGTCCTGCCGCAATATCTCAATGCCAATCAGGCCGTGATCGTTGCCGGGAAGGCGGTTCCTGCGAAGGTCGCCCAGTAGGCCTGATGTTGCACGAAGTGATGTCGTTCCGAAAAAAAGAGAAGAAAGAGGCCTGATCGCCCGCCAAAAGACGAACGGCTAAAAAAGGAGGGAACACGATGAAACGATTGACCCGCTTGACCTTGGCGCTGACCCTTGCATTCGGACTGATCGCCGGCGGATGCGCAACCGCGCCACAAACAGACATGACAGCCGACGACATGGTGAAAGAGGCCAGGAAAAACATTTGCGAAATCACCGTGGCCGAGGCCAAGGAGATTCTCGACGGTGGTGAATACCTCTTTATAGACTGCCGGGAGCCCAAGGAGTACAAAATGGGTCATGTCCCCGGCGCCATCAATATTCCCCGGGGACTCCTGGAGTTCAAAATCGACAAGAAAGTCCCCGACAAGAACCAGAATATTGTCATGTACTGCAAGAGTGGCGGGCGCTCCTGCCTGTCCACCTGTACCCTCTGCCGCATGGGGTATAAAAACGTGAAATCCCTGGGCGGCGGATGGAAGGCCTGGGAAAAAGCCGGATATCCCATCGATTGAAAAACGATGGGATAAAATTCGCCTGAGCCGCATTGAAGCTGGCGCCACCGCCGGAATAAGGGTGCGACATCGTCCATTGCCATTCGAACCGTCTCTGGGGCGAAAAGGGATGGTTCGATATTTGGAAAACCGGTTTTACCCCGGGTTGCTTTCCTGACAACATTCCAGCAGCGGCAGAATTTCCGAAGGCCGGTTGACCAGTGTGCGACAGCCATTTTGCAGCAGTTCCTCCGGTCCCCGGAAGCCCCAGCCGACACCGACGGCATGCATGCCGGCCGCATTGGCCGTCTGCATGTCCACGGCGCTGTCTCCCACAAAAAGAAATGAGGACGGCGACAGGCCGATCTGCCGGGCGATGTCCAGGGCCGATGCCGGATCGGGCTTGACCGGAAAATGATCGTTCTGTCCCCTGACCGTCAGAAAAGTCGTGCCGGGAAAATAAGCCGCCACATAACGAACGGTAAAATCATGGGGCTTGTTGGACAATACGGCTTTGGGCACCTGTCCTGCCTCCAGGGCCTCCAGGAGGTCCACGATGCCGGCATAGGGCCTGGTTTTGCAGTTCCAGTTCTGCCAGTAAATTTCCCGGGCCCGATGAACACACGCCCGAATCATCTCCTCGGATCTCCCCGCCAGCGGCAGTGCCCGGGTGACCAGCATGTGGACGCCGTTGCCGATAAAGCGGCGATAGTCGTCCATGGTGTGACCGGGAAAGTTGTATTCCGCCAGCATGCGGTTCACCGAGTCGCCGATATCCGCCAGCGTGTCCAGCAGGGTGCCGTCAAGATCAAAAAGGACCGCCTGGAAGCGTCTGTATGACCCATCGTCCGTATTCATTCCGCCTCCTCAAATTTCTCGATGATTCCATTGAGTCGCCGACCGGAACCGCAGGGGCTTTGGTTTCTGGTCTTCGGTTCCGGGTTCGCCTTTCTGACCAATATAATTCAATTTGACACGAATGCACATGGGGTCGTCCCTTTAAAACGGATTCCACCTTGACTTGAATGAAATTCAGTGAGTATAAAGGCCTCGTAAATTAATATATAGCTAATACGCTAAAGCATTGGTTAATTTATAAGTCTATGGAAAACATTGGAAAGCAGATTCGGCATCACCGCAAACTGAAAGATCTCACCCTGAAGCAGGTGGCCGAAAAAGCCGAATGTTCCGATGTTTTCATATCCCAGGTCGAACGGAATCTGGCCAGCCCATCCATCGCCACCCTCAAACGCATTGCCAATGCCCTTGATGTCAGTCTCATCACCCTGCTTCAGGCGGACGAAGCCGAGGAAGAGCAGGTGGTGACCCGCAGGAAGGATCGGGTGCAGTTCAAGTTTCCCCATACCGAGGTGTACAGCGAACTTCTGGCCACCAATATTCGCAACAAGCAGATGCAGCCGCTCTATAAAGTCGTCAAGCCCGGTGCCGGCAGTGAAGGCACCTACCGGCATGACGGTGAGGAAATGGGGATTGTCCTGGAAGGCTGTCTGGAGCTGACCGTGGACGAGCAGGTCTATGAACTGGAACCCGGGGATGCATTTTACTTCAGCTCTTCCCGCAAGCACGGATACCGCAACACAAGCGAAGAGGAAACCCGGCTGATCTGGGTTATCACGCCACCAACGTTCTGATCGCGGTGGTGGCCACACTGCAACCGATCCAAAAAGGAGAAGGCGATGATGAAAAAAAGGTCAATCACCACACTCGTTCTGCCCATGTTGCTGGTCTGCCTGGTCATGGCATCACCGGCCTGGTCGGCCAAAACGGTCAAGGTGGGTTTCGTTTACATCATGTCCGGTCCGTTTGCCGCCTATGGCCAGTTTGCCAAAAAGGGTGCCGAACTGGCCGTGGCGGAGATCAATGCCGCCGGGGGAATCAACGGCCACCAGGTGGAGGCATATTTCGAGGATTCGACCGGCAAGCCCGATGTCGCCATCCGGGCTTTGAGGAAACTGGTTTTCCAGGAAAAGGTCGATTTTCTCATCGGCCTGGACTCCAGCGGCGTGGCCAAAACCGTCGTGCCGTCCATTCCCCAGATGAAGACCCCGCTGATCATCACCCATGCCGCCACGCCGGACGTGACCGGCAGCGTCTGCAACCGGTATGTCTTCCGCGTATCCGTCAACCTGTCCCAGAATGTCAAAGCCGCCGCCCTGCTGGCCGCGGAAACCGATGTGAAGACATGGACCACCATCGGCCCGGATTATGCGTTCGGCCACCAGAGCTGGGAGTATTTCGAAAAATACCTCAAGGCGATCAAACCCGGCGCCGGCTTCCTGCCGAGGGACGAGGTGGCCTTCCCACCTTTCAAAACCACGGATTTCAACCCCTATATCAACAAGATCATGCAATCCAAGGCAGATGGTGTCCTGGTCTCCCTGTGGGGCGGCAACCTGATCGATTTCGTCCGCCAGGCCAAGGAAATGGGCCTGTTTGACGGCAAGCGCCAGGTCCTGGTGACCCTTGGCGCGGCCACGGAAGTTCTCACCGCCCTGGGTGACAAGATGCCCGAAGGGCTGTGGGTCGGCACGCGATACTGGTTTCTGGCCAACGATTCCCGGCGCAACAAGGATTTTGTAAACGCCTACAAAGGCCGCTACGGCGATTACCCCTCCTACAATGCCCACGGTGCCTACGGCGCCCTTTATACGTACAAGGCCGCCGCCGAAAAAGCGGGCACCATCGACAAGGAGAAAGTCATCGACGCCCTGGAAGGCCTGACCGTGGAGCTGCCCGTCGGTGCGATCACGCTCCGCCCGGAAGATCACCAGGCGCTGACGGACGTCACCTGGGGAAAGACCGCGGCCGACCCGGCCTATCCCATCCGTATCCTCGATCCGATCAAGCTGTTCAAGGCAGCCGATGTCACCCCATCGGTCGCCGAGAGCGGATGCCGGAAATAGAACCACCCGGAGCCGTTTTTAACGCCTCCCATCCATGGACGGCGGCCCGGCGTCGGTCCGGGCCGCTTCAACACCGCACCACATGAGGTCGCCGTGGAAAGTTTCATCATCAACCTGTTGAACGGACTCAGCTGGGGAATGCTCCTTTTTCTGATCTCCCTGGGACTGACCACCGTATTCGGCGTGCTGGGGGTTCTCAATTTCGCCCACGGATCATTTTTCATGCTGGGCGCGTACCTGTGCATGCAGGTCATGCACATCGTGCCCTCCTTCTGGCTGGGCATCCTGATCGGTCCGCTGTCGGTGGCCATCCTCGGGGTGCTGATCGAGCGCGTACTGCTTCGCCGCACCTACGGCCGGGACATCTCGTTTCAACTCCTGCTCACCTTTGCCATCCTGCTGATCCTCGATGATGCCGTGCGCATCATCTGGGGACCGGGTTACCATGTGGTGGAGCCGCCCGCACTCCTGTCGGGCGTGTTCACGCTGTTTACCCGCACCTACCCGGTCTACCGCCTGTTCCTGGTGGTTGCCGGCCCTCTGATCGGCCTGTCTTTATGGGCCTTTTTCCAGTTCAGCCGGTGGGGGAAAATCATCCGTGCCGCGGCCATGGACCGGGAAATGGCCGAGGGCATCGGCATCCGGGTGCCGCTGCTGTTTACCGCGGTTTTCGCCCTGGGTAGCTGGCTGGCGGCCATGGGCGGCGCACTGGCCGCACCGCACCAGAGCCTGGCACCCTCCATGGGGGAACGTATTATCATCGAAAGTTTTATTGTGGTCGTCAGCGGCGGGATGGGCAGTTTTCCCGGCGCTTTCGTCGGCGCCCTGATTCTGGGGCTGTTCGAGTCCTTCGGCACCGTATTTCTGGGCAGCGTACAGATGGCGGTCCCCTATATCCTGCTGGCGGCGGTGCTTATCGTCAGACCGCACGGCTTTTTCGGTCGGGAGGTGTGACATGGACCTCGTAAAACAACATAAAACGGCCATCATCCTGCTTCTGGCGCTGGCCTTTTTTGTGGCCTGCCCGTTTGCGCTGCCGGTGTACTGGACCATGATCCTGACGGAGATCCTGATCATGGGCCTGCTGGCCATGAGCTTCAACCTCCTGTTCGGGTACACCGGACTGCTCTCCTTCGGCCAGGCCGGATTTTTCGGTGTGGGCGCCTACGCCACAGCATTGTTTCTGTCCCACGGGGGCAGCTCCCTCCTCCTCGGACTGGCGGCCGCACTGGTCGCCGGGGCGGTGAGTGCGGCCGTCATCGGCTTCCTGTGCGTGCGCCGGGACGAAATCTACTTCGCCATGATCACCCTGGGGTTCGGGATGATGCTGTATACGGTGGCCCACAACTGGTTCGACCTGACCGGCGGCAGCGACGGCCTGCCCGTGATGAACCTGCCGCCGCTGTCCATCCTCGGCGGGCAATACAGCCTTTTCGACCCGGTCGCCATGTACGTGTTCGTTTTCTCGATAATCGCCGCGTGCGTCTTTTTCCTGTGGCGGGTGGTCCGATCGCCCTTCGGGTTGATGCTCACGGCCATCCGGGAGAATAAACAACGCCTGTCATTTGTCGGTGCCGGCGTGCAGAACCTGCGCCTGGCGGCGTTCGTGATTGCCGGTGCAGTGGCCGGCATCGCCGGGGGCCTGTTCTGCCTGTTCAACGCCATGGCCACACCGGACATCCTGCACTGGGGATTTTCTGCACGGCCGGTGCTCATGACCGTGCTCGGCGGTTCCGGCATCTTTCTCGGCCCCCTGTTCGGGGCGGCGATCTTCTTCGGCCTGGAGCAGTTGATCACCGATTTGACGGAGAACTGGATGATCTTCCTGGGGCTGATCCTGATACCGGTGGTGATCTATTTTCCCCGCGGTATTTTGGGCACGCTGACAGACTGGATTCGAACAAGGATAAAACGCACACGATGAACGACACACCCATATTGAAAATTGAAAATCTCGGGCACGCCTATGGCCGATACATGGTCATCCAGGACATCTCGCTGGAGGTGGCCCCGGGTGAACTGACGGCCCTGATCGGCCCCAACGGCGCGGGCAAAACGACCTTCTACAATTCAGTCTCCGGCGGTTTCCGCCCGACCGCCGGCAAGGTCTATTTCGACGGCCGGGACATCACCGGGCTGCCAGCCCACAAACTGGTGCCCATGGGCCTTTTGCGGTCATTCCAGATCACCAACATCTTCCCCAACCTCACGGTCATGGAAAACATCCTGGTGCCCCTGGTGCTGCATTACGGCAAAGGATACGCATTTCTGGGTTCGCTGTCGCGGGAGAAAAAACTCCACCGCAAGGCCGAGGAGGTTCTGGACAAAGTGGGCATCCTCTCCTCCGCCCATCGACCGGCGGCTGAACTGCCCTACGGCGACAAGCGCCTGGTGGAGATGGCCATCGTCCTGGCCAGGGAACCCAAACTGGTCATGCTCGATGAACCCACCGCCGGCATGAACCCCGAGGAGACCGACCGCATGATCCAGCTGATCAGGGAACTGGCCGCCCGGTTCGGCACCACGTTTTTTCTCACCGAGCACGACATGAAAGTGGTGTTTGCCGTGGCCTCCCGGATTTACGTGCTCCACCAGGGAGTACTGCTGGCCCAGGGAGACCAGGAAACGATCCGCTCCGATCCACGGGTCCGCGAAGCGTATCTGGGAGGTTCCGTAGATGATTGAACTCGACGATATCCACGTTTATTACGGGGACAGCTACATTCTCCAGGGCGTCAGCCTGAATGTGCAGGCCGGAGAGATCGTCTGCCTGCTGGGGCGCAATGGCGCCGGAAAAACCACGACCATGCGGGGCATCATGGGTTACAACCCTCCGGCCAGGGGCCGCGTGGTGGTCGACGGCCGGGACATCGCCGGCCAGCCGGTCTTCGCCAACGTCCGCCGGGGTCTCGGCTTTGTTCCAGAGGACCGGCGAATTTTTGCGGACCTCACCGTCATGGAAAACCTGGCCGTCGCGGCCCTTCCGCCGCGTCAGGGGCAGACACCCTGGACCGAGGAGAGAATTTTCGAGGTTTTCCCCCTGCTGGTGAAGCTCAAGAATCACAAGGGGGGGGCGCTCAGCGGCGGCGAGCAGCAGATGCTCTCCCTGGCCCGGGCCTTGATGGGCAACCCGCGCATGCTGCTCCTGGACGAGCCCTGTGAAGGCCTGGCCCCGATCATCGTCGAAAATATCGGCGCGATCATCACCTCCCTGAAAGCGGATGTGGCCATCCTGCTGACCGAACAGAACGCCCACTTTGCCCTGGGCATCGCGGACCGCGGGTACGTCATCGACAAGGGGCGGATCTGCTACGAAGGATTGGCCCGGGAACTGGCCGAAAACGAGGAGGTCCAGCAGCGGTATCTGGCCGTGTAAGGCGGCCGCGTAATAAACGCCCCCTGCCCACCCGTTCAGCCCGGAGGAATGGCCGCCCCGCCTGAACCGTATGCGTTTTTCCAGGTCGGAGACATCCGGGCCTGCTTCGTCGGCCATTGAAATCCGAAATGGCCGCAATAGGGGCAGAACCGGCGAAGATGATCGGTCATGGGATCCCCGGGTGCCGGCAGTTGTGGTCGGCCTGTGTTGAATTGGAAAATGCGGTCGATTCCTCCGGCCACCGCGCAGGGATAATACCCCATGGGGGTAAGCCCCATTCCGCAGTCCTCCAGGATGCGGCACCCGCAGGAAAAATCCGAGCCGCTGAATATCCGTGAATCCACCGGGGCCCGGTTAAAAGGCCTGAACAGCCGTTGTCCCCCCCGTTTATAGGTATTTTTTACCGCCACGTCAGCCGGCAGCCGTCCGAGTCGGCGCTGCACCGTTCGTCCGCTTCCGTTGGTGCAGACGACGATTCGGGTTTGCGGACTGTGCGCATCGCGATAGGCCTTCAGCAGGTCGATGATGGTGAAAAACTGGGCGTGCAGGGTGGGCTCGCCCCCCAGCAGCCGAATGCGACGCCAGGCGACCCCGGCCGCAACGCTCTGGTCGATGAAGGAAACGATGGTATCCAGCGGCATTTCCAAACGGCTGGGGCACTGGGTGCAGGACCGGTTGCAGTTGAGACACCTGAGGTTGCAGCGGTAGGTGATATCGATTTCGATGGCCCGGGTGCTGCGTCGGAACGGCTTTCCGAACCGCCGGACCACGACCCGCTGGCATCGGAAAAATTGATAGAAATCCAGAACCAGGCGTTTGAGGCTGATGTTTCGATGAATCTTGTCCCGGGCCATGGTCAACCGCCTTGTGCCTCACCGGCATTGAGCGCAGGTCTCACGCCCCCACCTGCCAGGGCCAGGCGATGGTGCCCAGTGGATCCAGCAGGGCAACCAGGCCGGGATCGCGCATCGTATTCCAGGTGAACCGTTCGTAAGCCAGGTCCGGGGACGGTTGCCCGAGCGTGAGGTGCAGATGCGGGTGGATACCTGCCCTCGACCGGCTGGTGTCGGCGATGGTTCCGAGGATATCCCCGTCCTTGACGGTCACACCGGGCTGCATGTCGTTCCGCGGTCGGGTGTGGGCATAAATTGCGACAACCGTGCCATGCCCGTTGAGTGCGTTCCGATGCTCAACGACCACGGCCTTGCCGAGATAATCGGCAAAAACGGCCCTGACCACGCCGTGGCCAATCACCGGAATACGGGTCTGCTGATCGAGACGGCACCTGTGACCCGAAGCGTTCCGGTAAAGGCAGAAATCGATACCCTCGTGCGGGAAATCCCGCCGGCCAAAATCTCCCCACCACTTGTCCGGTGAGGCAAAGAGCATGCCCGGGTGGAACAGCCAGCACAGGAAATCGCCGGCATCGATGCCGTTGGCCTCGATGAGCATTTCGGTGAAACGGTTTTTTTCCAAGCGCATGCTATCTTCCTGGAAAATCTTTTCCAAACCGCCGACGCCCGTCTTTGAGCAGGCCGCCTGTGTGGGCCGCTGCCCCCGGGTCGGCGGCCATCACCCCCCCGACCGCCTGACCGTGTACCCCATGGCCTGCAGTTCGGCTGTCAGGACATCCCGGTGATCCCCCTGGATTTCGATGCAGCCGGCCTTGACCGTGCCGCCGCTGCCGCACTTCTGCTTGAGCGTTTTGGCCACCTGTTTCAGCCCGCCGTCATCCACGGGGATGCCGGTAATCACCGTCACGCCCTTGCCCTTGCGGCCCTTGGTGGACCGCCCGATCCGGACGATGCCGTCACCGGCCGGCGGGGCCTTTTTTTTGCGGCAGGTGCAGCGGTCCAGTTTCTGGTTGCAGGCCGGGCAGGTGCGGCCGTGCTCGGTGGAGTATACCAGCCGGGAATTGCGGTTGCCGTTTCTCGCCATATCCGTTCCTTTTTGCCAATATGCCGAAGGTAGCTATAAAGTGACCTTCCGCCTCAACGCCTTCTGCCGCCCCCGCCGCGTCTTGCTGTCCAGGCGCCGCCGCGCGGAGCCGCGGGTGGGACGGGTGGGTTTCCGTTTCCGGATCGGGACCAGGGCACCGCGGACCATCTGCACCAGACGCATGCACGCCGCCTCGCGGTTCTTCTCGAAGGTGCGGTGTTCCTGGGCCTTGATCACGATGACGCCATTTTTGGTGATGCGCCGGTCCCTGCCCCGCAGCAACTGCGCCTTGACGGGATCCGGCAGCGACGAGGCACCGATGTCGAAGCGCAGGTGCACCGCCGAGGCCACCTTGTTCACATTCTGCCCGCCGGCGCCCTGGGAACGGATGGCGCTGATCTCAAACTCCCCCTCCGGTATGGCCAATCGGTTGCTGATCACCAGCATGGTTTGGGTCCCTCGGGCTGTCCGCTAGTTTTGCCGCGCCTTTAGATGGGGAGCCAGCACCCGTTCAGCGGCGGCGCGAAGATGGTCAAGGGCTTGGGGTTGGCGGGCATCGATCACCGGCACGTCGTCAAAGCCGAAGAGATCACAGATCCGCTGCATACAATCCAGACGGACGATCAGGATGAACAGGGGCGGGTCAATGGTCAGCAAGGCCTTGATGTGGGGGGTCCAGCCCTCCCCCCTGGCCTCCAGTTTGCCGACCTCGTCCACCACCACCATATCGGCCCGACGGCACAGACGGGGATCCAGTGCCTGCGCTCCGGCCCGCATGCCGGCCTCCAGAAAATCGAACATCAGACGGTGGTGCGGATCCGGTTGCGGTCGACGCCTTGCCAACGGGCAGGTACGGCCGTCGGACAGGTTCACCAGATCAAATCCTGCCCTGAGACTGTCCCGCCACAACCCTGTGGCCAGAATACCGGCGATGCGCAGCCCCTGACCGGACACGGATGCAATGAAATCAGCCACCAATGTCGTTTTTCCGCAGTGCTTGCCACCGGTAACCAGGATGACGGAATTCCCGGCGGCCCGGACATGGTCGCGGCGATGGTACATGGCGAACCCCTTTGATCCTCTTTCTGTTGGCATGCCTTGAGGGCGGCCCAAGCCCCGGTTCGGCCACCCCCACCGGATGGGCATCATTATATCGGATACCATTGATTCGTGGTCGAGTAAACCACTGCCACACGGGGAAACCTAAAGCTGCGGCCGAGCCTTCAAACCCCCATAAAGGTTGTTTTTAGTATTTATAGGTTAGTTTAATCCTATAAAAAAAATTTTAAAATTAAAATACCAATAACTGTCTATGTCAATATTGACATAAATAGAAAGAAATATTATTGGCGATTAACTCCGCGCAAAATGAAAAGGGCCGCCCTCACCGCAATTCGGTGCGGACAGGGCGGGCCAAGTTTCGTTCGCGGCATGGTTCAGGGCATGCGCACAAACCGATTCCAAAATTTTCTGATTTTCAGCACCGTCCTGCTGATCAACGTTCCGGGAGCCTGCATTCGTCAGGCGGCCGCCCTGGAAAAACGTGTGGAAAGAGACATCGACGGGGACGGAAAAATCGACCAGATCGCCTACGTCGACAAAAGGGGCGATCCGCTCCGACTGGAGATCGACAGCAACGGAGATGGCCGTTTCGACAGGTTCCAGTTTTACCGCAATGGCAAACTGAGGACACTGGAAAACGATCGGGATCACGATGGCACCATCGATACCCGGGACCGCTTTGAACAGGAAAAGCGGGTGCGCCATGAACGCATTGCCGCTGAAACGGGGCAGCCGGAAGAGGTGATTGTATTCGACAGCCAGGAGCGGCCACTGACCCTGCAGCGGGATACCACCGCGGACGGGCGCTTCGACACCCGCCATGAATTCGAAGCGGGCCGTCTGGCCCGCGCCACCCGGGACACCGACGGCGACGGCCAGGTCAACGTCCGGGTGACCTACCGCAACGCCCTTCCCGTGGAACAGAAAACCGACAGCGACGGGGACGGGCGCGTCGAACAGGTCATCCTTTTTGATGATAAGGGCCAACCCCGCAACAGCCGCCACGACCTGGATGCCAACGGCACCTTTGAGACGCAGCGGCACTATATCGCCGGTGAGCTTTCCCGCCAGGAAAACGATACCAACGGGGACGGCAAGGCCGATATCGTCCTGCACTTTAAAAACGCGCTGCCGGCCCTCCAGAAACGGGATACCAACCACGACGGCCAGTTCGACGTCACCACCCGATACAAAAAAGGACAACCGGAGAAAGAGGAGAAGGACACCAATTTCGATGGCACCAACGATGTTTTCGTGGCCTTCGACGCGGTCGGCCAGCCCTCGAAAATGGAAGAGGACACCCGCTTCACGGGAAGCATCGACCGTATCCGCCACTATCGGCACGGGATGGTCGAGACGGTCATTTCCGACGGCGACGGCGACGGGTTCATGGAAACGCGCACGTGCTTCCTAAAGGGGAAAATGACCACCCAGACCCAGGATGGCAACCGGGATGGCCGGGCCGATGTGACCATCTTTTTTAATGACAACGGGGAAAAGACCCGCGTGGAAAGCGATACCGATTTTTCGGGCAGGCCGGATGCCTGGGAATATTTCTCCGGGCAGGCGCTGGTCCGCGCCGAACGGGACAGCAACGGCGACGGCCGGGTGGACCTGAAAGTCTTCTACCGCAACGCGGAGCGGCAGCGGCTGATCAAGGATTGCGACCATGACGGCCATTTTGAAACCGCCCAGTGGTTCGACCGGGCGCCATGGTCCATGGTGATGGAGGTGGACGCGGACCTCAACGGAACGCCCGAAGGGCGCTATCGCTACCGGGACGGCATTCTTCGGGAAAAGTACGTGGATGAAAACAGCGACGGCCGCTTCGATCTTAGGGAGATTTACGACGTGAAAGGCAAAATAACCCGCAGCGAGGAAGAACCGGATGAAAGCGGCCGGTTCGCCCTGGCATGGATCTACGATGAAACCGAATCGGCGGTCCGGGCGGAGCAGGACCGGGACGGCAATGGATGCCCCGATGTCTGGTTCGCCTACGAGCAGAATCGGCTGGTGACGGTGGCCGAAGACACCAATGGTGACGGCAATCCGGATCTTTGGGAAGCCTACGACGGTGCCGAAGCGCTGGTCAAACGCTCCAGAGATCTCAATTTCGATGGCACGCCGGATGTTGAAGAACATGCCGGGGGCAGTTAATTTTATGAGGTTGAATTGGTCTGAATGGCTGGGAGTTCAGGTCTAAAGGTTGTCGGTTACTGGTTTCCGGTTCATGCGACTTGCCGGCAGGTATAGGTCTGCCAATCGCATCGGCTCGCACCTGCCTGCAGTCTTTCCATCCTTTGAATCCTCGCATCTTTGAATCCAGTTGCAAATCAGTAAGGAGAAGCAGCGTGTTCGAATTTCTTGCCAAGGGAGGCGTTTTAGTCGTGCCCATTCTACTGTGTTCGGTGGTCGCACTGGCCCTTTTTCTGGAACGTCTCATCCGTTTGGGCCGGCCCAGGATTCGCGGCAACGGGCTGATATCCGGCATGGCCAGGCATCTGAAAAATGGAGAAGACCACCAGGCCTATGATCTGGCCAGCCGGGACGCTTCCCCCATGGGACGGGTGCTGACCCAGGCCATGGAAGTCAAAAATCAGGACCGGGACACCCTGGAGGCGGTGTTGGTCCATGCGACCGAGGCGGAAACCCGCGAACTGTCACGCTATCTTCAGGCCCTGGCCACCATCGGCAACATCACGCCGCTGCTGGGCCTGCTGGGCACCGTACTGGGAATGATCAAAGCCTTCATGGTCATCCAGGAGATGGGCGGCAAGGTCAATGCAGCCGTCCTGGCCGGCGGGATCTGGGAGGCCATGCTGACGACGGCGCTGGGGCTGGCCGTGGCCCTGCCCACCATGGTGGCCCACAGCTACCTGTCGGCGCGCGTGGACCGCTACGAAGCCCAGCTCCAGGACGGGAGCGTCATGTTTCTCAAGTCCATCGGATCTCCCACCCATGGCCACCCCCATGCAGATACGCCCCGAAGGCAGGCCATCACCCGGGCAATCAACGAATAGGAGTCGCCCCATGCTCGTCCGTGCCAGACGCAAAGCCCGTTACCAGGTGCAGATGCCCATGACGTCGCTGATCGATATCGTCTTCATGCTGCTGATCTATTTTCTCCTGACCACCAACTTCATGGTCGAAGAGGGCATAAAGATCAAACTGCCCCAGGCCAGGGCGGCGGCGCCCCAGACCGAAGAGACCATCACGGTGATTGTGGATGCCCAGGGGCGCGCCTTTATCGGAGAAGAAGAGGTTCCCCTGCCCCGTCTTTTCGATCGTCTCAAACAGAAAATCGGGTCCAGGGAAGATGAACTGGTGGTGGTGCGCGCGGATCGGGCGGTCATCCTCAACAAAGCCGTGAAGGTGATGGATATCGCCAAGGCCGCCGGCGCCGGCCGGCTCTGCCTGGCCACGGAAAAGGATTTCTAGCTCCGATGGATCGAACACCCGGGCCGAACTGGTTGCTGAGAACGTTGATCATCATCTCCGTGGGTGTTCATGGCCTGATCCTCGTGCATCTTTCCGGCATCTACCGCTCCAGCGCACTCACCTACATCGAAATGTCCCTGCAGAACATCAACCGGCCGTCAGCCCGACAGATTCCCCGCCCGCGCCCCAGGCCCAAAGCGCCCGACTCCCAGGATCAGCTCAGGCCGCTCAATGCGGTTCAGCGGCCCCTGCCCCGATTCAAACCGCTGGTCATGGCGCCCGTGGAAAACAGGTTCCCGGATTCATTGGTCGAGGGCATCGCTGCACCGGCGATTCCCCGGGCACCGGGTGTGGAGAGTGCCGGCTGGATACCCGCCCCCCAAAGCCACGCCGCCGCCGAGGAATACATGACCAAGGCCAGCTACCTGGACATGGTGCGCCTGAAGATCGAAAGCCGCAAGCGCTATCCGGAGACCGCCAGGACCGGAAGCATCGAAGGCCGGGTGACCATCCGCTTTATCCTGGTCACCGACGGCAGTGTGCGGGACGTGGCCGTTGTCAAAGGCGCCCCCTGCAGCGCCTTGAATACCGCCGCACTGGATGCGGTCAAAAATGCAGCACCTTTTCCCCGGCCGCCAACCAGTCTGTTCCCGGGGGATCTGTCCCTGAAGCTGACCATTGTCTTTGAACTGACATGAAAGGGCTTCCGGAAGAGATAAGAAATACATGAATCACATAAAAGGATGCGGAAAAACCATTCACACAAGGGAGGAGTAGAGAAAATGAGGAAAATGGTCGGATATTCGCAGTTGCTGGTTCTAAGTATCGTTTTGTTGATGGTGTTCCCCCTGGGCATTTCATCGGCACTGGCAGAGGATGACAAGGGATACGAGGAGTATTCACTGGGGGAAATCGTCGTCAGCGGCAAAGGCTCGGCCGTGCGCGACATCGCCATTTCCAACGAAGTGACCCCCGATGATTTCGAGGCCGTGAACGCGGACAGCGTGGCCGATGCCCTGACCTATGTACCGGGGGTACAGGTTTCCTACGGCCGTAAATCCGAGGCGGGCATCAATATTCATGGTTTTGATAAAACCCGGATATTGACTATGATCGACGGTGTCCCTTACTACGAAACCAAGTACGGCAGCCTGGATATGAACCAGATCGGGTTGGAGGGTGTCGCCCGCATCGACGTGATCAAAGGAGCTCCTTCCGTGCTTTACGGTCCGAATGCCTTGGGCGGAGCTGTCAACATCATCACCAAAAAAGCCGCTTCAGAAAAACCGGTCTTGTCGGCAACGGCTGAATACGGCGTGGACGGCATCGACGATGCTTACAGAGTGGGCCTGTCCCACGGCATGAAAGTGGGCAACCTCAACTACTGGCTGAGCTATTCCCACAAGGAATGGGATTCGTGGGATCTTTCCGACGACTTCGAACCAAGAGAAGGGTTGATCCGACGAAGACCGGGAGGCAATGAATATACCATAATCCAGGATGAGGGAGAGCGGGTCAACTCGGATTACGAAACCAACAATTTTTGGGCCAAAGTGGGTCTGGAGCCGTCTGACGATACCGAAGTTTTTGTTAACTTTCACTATATCGAGACCGAAAAAGGTGATCCGCCCAGTATCGACCGGGTGAATGTTTTTTCTGACTTTACGCAATTCGACAGAATCAGCGCTTACGACGACTGGGGTATGGACCTGAGTGCCGAGCATGCCTTTACGGACAATTTCAGCCTGCAGGCCAAGCTTTACTACCATGACCATAGTGACGATTACGAATCCTTCAGCGACGAGACCTACACGGAGTCTGTTGCCCTTAGCACGTACAAGGATTCCATCGTCGGCGGCATGCTTCTGGCCGATTACCGTGTCGCCGACTGGGATACGCTGCGCGCGTCCTTCCACTACAAGGAAGATAACCATGAGCAACGCGATCTGGAATCGCTGCCGTATGCCGAAAGTTCAGCCGATACCGGTTCCATCGGTGTTGAGAACGAATTGACCGTTCTGAACGGGAAACTGTCGGTTGTGGCCGGCATCAGCTATGACTGGTACGAGGTATCCGACGCCGAATCCGATCCGGAAAACGATGGCAATATTGTCAAATCTGACACACCGGGCACCACCGACGAAATCAACCCCATGATCGGCGCCACGTACCAGATGAATGACGATATTCAGCTCTTTGCTTCGGTGGCCCGCAAAACCCGTTTCCCCACCTTGAGCCAAATTTATTCCGGAGAAGACCCGGACACGGGGGCCGACCTGCCCAACCTGGACCTGGAAGCAGAGACCGCTGTGAACTATACCGCCGGTGTTTCCTGGACCTTCAGAGATCTTCTCAACGTGGAGGTAGCGCCTTTTTTCCACGACATCTCGGACTATATTACCCGCGATATACCGCCAGAGGAAAACCCTTATTCACAATATAAAAACTATGAAGACGTCGAGATGAAGGGCGTGGAAATCAACGCGGTGATAACGCCATATACGGATCTTGTCCTAAAGGTGGGGTATATGTACAACGATGCCAGCAACGAGAGTCCGGAGCGGGTCACCGACGACGTGATCGGCGTTCCGGAATACATCTTCAATTTTGGCATCGGATACACCTTGCCGGCCATTGGAACTGTCCTCAACCTGACCATGTTGCATATCGGCGAAGCCTACGACCAGTTGCCGACGCCGGAGGAGCCGGACCTCGAGGTCCTCAAGAATGAAAGCTACAATATCTGCAACGCCAAAATTACCCAACCGTTCATGGCTGACCACCTGAAGGTATTTCTGGCCGTGGAAAACCTCTTCGACGAAGACTACGAACCCGAGAGTGGCTACCCGGCACCCGGAATGCGGACGTGGCTGGGGGTTAGCTTTGACCTGTAAGGATATTGCTTGAATGAACCTTCAGCGGACTGCCCCCCGGTTGCGACAGGGGCAATCCGCTGCACGATCTGTTCTCCGGCGTTAAGCGCCATAGGGATGAAAAATGCGATTTATGCAATGCAAACGCGGCACCGGTCTGATCTGCCTCTGCCTCGCGCTGATGGTTACCGGCGGTTGCCGTGGTGCGGTGAGACATGCACGCCCGGAGAACATGTCCGTGCCGGTTTCGGAAAAACAGCTTTCCAGCCCCCTTGGCGGTCAGACGGCCGTCCCCGAGAGAATCATTTTGAACCTGACCACCGAGCCGGCAACCAGCCAGGCGGTCACCTGGCGCACCCGGCACCCCGTCGCGCACCCCCGGGTACAGATTGCACCGGCCACCGGGGTTTCCGCCTTCGATGAAAACGCCCGCACGGTGGCGGCAGGGACCCAACGGGTGGCCCTCAACGACGGCAGCGTGGTCTGTCACCATGCCGTGGTGCTTGAATCCCTTGCCCCGGACACGCTCTACGCCTACCGGGTGGGAGCCGAAGGGACCTGGAGCGAGTGGAGCCAGTTCAAGACCGCCAGCCGGGAACCGGCACCCTTCACCTTCGTCTATTTCGGTGACCCCCAGGAGGAGGTCAAATCCAAGTGCTCGCGGATTTTCCGGGCCGCATACAAAAAAGCCCCGGATGCCGACTTCTGGCATTTTGTCGGCGATCTCGTGGACGACGGCGACCGGGATGAAGAGTGGGCCGAGCTGTTCTATGCATTCGGCTGGATCCCCCGTACCACCCCCATGGTCCTTTTGCCCGGCAACCATGAGTACCCCGACAAACGATTCGTCAAGGGACCGGACTATAAACTGTTTCACCTGTGGCGGCCCCACTTCACCCTGCCCGGAAACGGACCGGCCGGCCTGGAGGAAACCGTCTATTTCATCGACTATCAGGGGGTCAGGCTGGTGATGCTCAACGGCAACGAACGATTGGAGGACCAGGCCCGGTGGCTGGACCGCGTGCTTGCCGACAACCCGCAGACCTGGACGATTGCCGCCATCCACCAGCCGGTTTACGCGACCGGAAAATGGCGGGACAAAACCGTTTATCAGCGGCTGTTCGTCCCGGTTTTCGATAAATACGCGGTGGATCTGGTCCTGCAGGGCCATGACCATACGTACAGCCGGTCCTTTTCGCTTAACAATGGGGCCCGGACCGGAACGGATGAACCCGGAACCATTTACGTGACATCCGTCAGCGGTCCCAAATCCTACCCCGTTAACCCGCGGTACCGGGAACTGATGGAAAAAACGGGAACCGGCCGTCAGTTGTTCCAGGTCATCCGCGTCGACGCTCACCATCTGGAATATGAGTCATTTGATGCAACGGGAGCACCCTATGATGCGTTTGCGCTGGAAAAGTAAAGCACCCTTTGTCGTTGTTATCGTCGCTGTGTCCGTTTTTATTTTTTACCGCCAGAGCCACAGGGATTACTATGATTACCTGACCATGTCCGGGGCGACACCGCTGGCCGTATCCCGACGGGTGCCATCTGACTTCAGCCTGGAAATCAGCGGGCTGGTAAAAAAAACCTATCATTTTTCCGGCGATGCGCTCAACACCCTGGCCACCACGCGCATCCGAACCCGTGAGATATCCCCGGATGGAGACTATCTGGGCGCATACATCCATGTGGGCATTCCGGTGTTCAACATCCTGGAGGGAATCTCTCCCCAGAAGCCGCCGCATGCTGCCTTTGACCAGCCGCAGGACATATTGGTGACCGTCCATTCTGCGTCAGGGAAAAAGACCCGCTTCAGTTTCAATGAATTGATCATGACCGGGGATTGTCAGCCGCCCACCCTTGCTTTCAGCCGGAAACCGGTGCTGCCCACCAACGAAACGGTGCAGGCCGCCTACACCGGCAACCGCTTTACCGAAGATCTCACCGGATTTCGTCTGATCTGCCCGAAAGAGCCGGACACCTCCCGGTATCTGGATGATGTGGTTCGCATTTCCTATGACCCGATTCCGCTCCGGGATGAAAGCCTGCCGCCGCGGCGGAAAAAGTACCACTGCCGCAGTGATGCCGTCACCTGTATCGACGGAAACAGGCATGCGTCCGGGGTCTTTGACGCAGTGACCCCAAAAGCCAATGAGCGCTGGATACGTATCGGCCATGGCCATGGCTATGACGATATCGTCGCCGCCGAAGGCCATGATCTTCGTTCATTTGTAAGCACCAATTTCCCCGGCGCGGGCCCCGATGATTTTTTCCTTTTTGTGGCCTGCGACGGATACCGCGCCCTTTTCTCCGGGCGGGAAATATTTACCACCGGTGATGGCGCGGCAATGATGATTGCCAGCCGCCTGAACGGAGAAACCCCATCCGGGGGGTTTATGCTGGCCCCAACCGGAGATTTTTTCTCGGACCGCGCCATGTGGGGCCTGGCCCGGGTTGTACGGATACACCGCGAAACCATCGGGAGTTGATCATGTTTACAACACAGGTACACGGCTGGTTGTACGCAGCCGCAGGATGTTACTGCATTGCCTGGATATGGTTTGGCTGCCGGCAATGGGGTGCCGGCCGGCTGGCCCTGGCGGCGGGTTTTCTTCTCCAAAGCCTCTACCTGGTCGGACGCGGCTGGCTGGGGGATGTGTTCATTCCCAACCCTTTGGTCGAAGGGCCTTTTTTTCTCCCCTGGTGCCTGGCCCTGATCGCCCTGGTGCGCGCCGTCACCAGACCGAAACTGGCCCTGCCCTGGATGATGGGACTGGTTGTGATCTTTTCCCTTCTGGCCGCTTTTTACGCCAAGGGCATGATTCCACCGACCCCGAAAAAGATGACCCTCTGGGCCGTTCTGTTTTTCGCTTCCGAATCCATGGCCCATGCACTGTTTTATTCGGCCGCCCTGTACGCCATGCTGGCCTTTTCCCGGAAAGGCCTGAACGGTGCGTTCCACCCCCTGCTGGTCTGGGGTTTTGTCGCCTACACCATGGCCCAGGTGACCGGCGCCGTCTGGTGCTTCGTGGGCTGGGGCAACACCTTCAGCTGGGGGGCCAGGCATCTGGGCTCCGCAGCCATCTGGACCTTCTTTGCCGCATCCCTGCACCTCCAGTTCATCCCCGGTTGGAAGCGCAGCAATTCATTCATGATCATCGCCGGCGCCGCAATGCTCTTTTATATCAGCTACGGCCACTATTTTCATGAAATGCACTTTCAACGGGTGGGGGGATGAGCATGCTGAAGAAAACCTGGCATATTCTGGGCGACACCCGCATCGCTTTTTTTCTCCTCTTGGCCGCTTCGGCAACCCTGCTGACCGGGGCCTTCTATGCGCAGCACCATTATTCCCTGTTCCGGGAACTCAATCGGATGCGGATCCAGGACTGGTTTCCCGTGCACTGGGCGGTCGAACCGGAACGGGTCTGGTGGGTGCCCCTGCTTTTCCTCTTCATGACCGGCCTGGGAATCAACACGTTCATCTGCGCAAGCAACCGGATGGCACGACTGCTGCGCCAGCGCCGCACATGGCCGGCCGGAAAGTTCTTCCACCTGCTGACCCCCTCGCTGATCCATTTTATTTTCCTGATCATCATGCTGGGCCACCTGACGACATTCGTCGCGGGGAACTGGCAGACCATCCCCCTGGAGGCCGACGGGGAAGTGGCCATTGCCGGAGAAAACCGGTCCTACCGGGTCCGGGATATCCGGGACCAGTTCTTCCCGGATGCATCGGCCCTGCACGACCGCATCGCCCAGACCCGCGTCAACCTGGCGACCGCAGATGGGGAAACGATTCATCTGGCCTATACCCGGCCGGTTCTTGCGGATAACCGTTTTTTCCTGTTGGACAAGGTCAAGGCGGGCCAGGGCGCTGCAAAAAGAAAAATCCTGCCCCGGGCAGACCAGGAGACCTGCAACAAGGCCAATGTGTACGTCGAGGCGGATAAAAAGCAAAAAAAGGGGAGCCAGCGCCTCCTGGTCGTGTCCGATCCCGGATTGTCCCTGATTGTCACCGGCTTGACGTTGATCATGATATTGATGATCGGGTATTTTCTCTTCCAGGCCAACGGCACCGGAAAATACAGTAAGGAGCGTTCCAGAACATGACGGAATCCCGGGAAAACCGCCACCGCGATAGGGGTCGGGAAGGGCCGTCGCCCTCCCCGCCCTCCGAACCGTGCGTGCGGTTCTCCCGCACACGGCTCTCCAGTCGGTGGTTTCAACATCGTGATTGGCTTGCCAGTGCATGGGCTTCGGTCATGGTGAAAAGCCCACGCTCAGCAAAGAAAGCATTCGGCCAGCGGGTATGGTCTTTACGGCATTGACCCATTCCAGGACGCTTCTGCTGTTTCCGTAGCACCGATCGAAGCCGACGACGGATAAATCCATCGACCGATTTGAACTCATTGGAATTCGCATGTTTGAAATAACCAAACCACCCACGCAGCATCGGGTTCAGGTCCTCAATAATGTGTTTGAGGCTGTTTCCTCGCGTGCGCCGGGTCTTGGTCCGAATGCGATCCCGCAAGGCGTTCAAACTTTTGCGGCGGACCCATCGTCTTCCAGCCTCGAACCGATATCCCAGAAACTCGAAGCCTTGCCCCGGTACCGTGCAATCCCCCACGTGGGTTTTGTCCGGATGCAAGGTCAGACCGTTTGCCGCTACCCAGGCGTTTATAACGGCCAGCGCCGATTGAGCCGTCTCCGGGCTCGGGCACATCACGACAAAGTCATCGGCATAACGCACCATGCGGTACCCTTTGGACCGCATCAGACGGTCCAGCGGATGCAGGTACAGGTTCGCCAACAGCGGGCTGATAACCGCACCTTGCGGCGTGCCACCAATCGGCGTCCATCGCTTGAGCTCGCTGATGATATCCTGTTTGAGATACCCGTGAATCAGGTCGAGAACCCGCCCGTCGCTGATGCGCGTTTCCACCAGCGCCATCAACCGGTCATGGGCAATGGTGTCGAAGTAGCTCGCCAGGTCCGCATCCACGACATGGGTGCAGCCATTCTTAATCAGGCGGTCCACCTCTCGAAGGGCGCTCTTGCAACCGCGCCCCGGTCGGAAGCCAAAGCTCGTCTCCTCGAATTCCTTTTCGAAAATCGGTTCTATCACCAACTTCAACGCCGTCTGCACGATGCGGTCCTTGACCACCGGAATTCCCAGTGGGCGGGTCTTACCCGGTCCCTTGGGGATCTCCACGCGCTTGACCGGCTGGGGGCGATAGGTTCCCGATTTCAACGACTCCGACAATTCCTCAAGGTAAGCCGACGCCTTGTACCCAAACCGTTCGATACTCTGGCCGTCCACACCTGCCGACCCCTTGTTTGCGGCGACCTTCTGCCACGCGATTTCAAGGGTTCGCTGACGGGCAACCTTGTCGATCAGGCTGAACCATGTGCCTCCTTTGACGCCGTTTTCCAGCGCCGCCAACATGCGCTCTGTCCAGATCGAGGCTTCCACCCAACTTCGGGTTTCTGTGCCTTGTTTAGTCCCGCCGCGACGGGACACTGGCGACACGTAGCTTGTGCATTGCCTGTTACTGGATTTCACACATCCACCTTCCTGCCTCCCTTCCCTCGGCACGGGTTTGCTCTCCGCGCTTCTCACGACAGTCGCCGCTGCAGTACTATGAAGGCTCTGACTCCTGTCCACATCACCCCACAGACAGGTCTCCCCGCTTTACCCACGACGCCTTCCGACCATTCCATCTCCAACCACCTGACGTCCCCCTGTCCCAGCTTTAACACGCTACCCCTTAGCTCGGCAGGTCCCCTTTCTTCGGGTAGAGGCTTCGCCATTCTCCAAGCAGGCTCGCCGGCAACGCCCGGCCGAATCGAGTTCGTCATCCTACGGACTGGTCGTTCACCTCCGGTTGCTTCCCACCCCGCCTCACGGCGACGCAGTTACCTTCGGTTACAGGCCCGGAGAGCGATAGGCCTGAAGAGGACTTGCACCTCTTTGACATCGTGCGCTCACGGGCGCACTGGGAGCGGCTTCCAGCCGCGAAAAAAAAAATCCATCGGGTCGCGGCAGAAAGCCGCTCCAACAGTCAACCGACCACCATAGGGAATTGTTTTGGCCGTTTATCAATCCTCCTTGCACTTGTATGGCTTTCTTTCTGTTTTCAGGCCGTCCCCGTCTCAGGGCAGGACAAGGCCCATCGGATAAAAAAAATCGAGGCCCGTGTTCAACGCCTGCAGGCCGACCCTGCCTGCCGGGACGATGTGTATGGCCTGATTGTGGTCAAACAGGCACTGGCTTCGATAAAAGAGGGATCCGGCGGGATAGGTGCCTGCCTGGTGGATGAAACCACCGGAAAAGTGATTGCCATGGGCCGTAACCGGCAGTATAAACCCTGGTTCAGGAGCGATCTGCATGCGGAGATGGACCTGCTGACCCGCTACGAGGACTGGATGAGAAAAAAGGGCGGACGTGAAACCGCGAAAGACCTGCGCGCCGGCCCCCATCTGATCCTGGTCAGTTCGGTTGAGCCCTGTCCCATGTGCCTGACACGGATTATCAATGCCGGCATCAAAAAAATGGTCTATGTGATTCCCGACGAAACCGGCGGCATGGTCAGCCGCATGGACCAGCTGCCCCCGTTCTGGAAAAAACGCGCCCTGCGGTGCAATTACCGGCAGGCCGCCTGTTCACCCGAAATTCAACAAATCGCCAATGATCTTTTCAATTTTTCCATGCGCACCTGGGGATTGAAAAAGAAGATGGAGGCCCAATGAAGCCCGGAATCGTTCTGTTCCTCTGTGCATGCCTGCTGTGCGTGCCGGCTGTCGATGCGGCCGCCGGCCCGGCCGGACGCACCGTCACCGATATGGTCGGGCGCACCGTCACCGTACCGGTCGAAGCCCGGCGCCTGGTGACCACCTTCAAGCCGGCATCCCTTTGCGTTACGGCCCTGGGACTTCAAAACCGTCTGGTGGGCATCGACACGGACTCCAAGCGCGACCCGCTGCAGCTGGCCGTATCACCGGCCATCGGTCAACTGCCGGCGGTGGGACAGAAATCCACCGGGCTTAATTTTGAAGCCATCCTTTCAGTCGACCCCGACCTGGCGATCCTCTTTGCCCAGAAGGACGGCATCGCCATCGCCGACCGGCTGGGCGACCATGGGGTGGCCGCCATCGTGATTCTGCCCGAGCGGATGCAGACCCTCTACGACACCTTGCGGCTGATCGCCGAAGCGGCGGGTGCACCGCTTAAGGCCGAAAATGCCATCGCCGAATGCCGACGTGTGGTGGCGCTGGTCGGGCAGCGGGTGGCGGCCATCGATGCCGATCACCGCAGGCGGGTCTATTTCTCCTCTCCCCGGGGAATTTTTTCGACCGCCACCGGAGATCTGCTGCAGGACGAAATGATTGCCATGGCCGGAGCGGTCAATGTGGGCCATGCCCTGACCGGCTATTTCCGGGAAATTTCGCCGGAGCAGTTCATCGCCTGGAACCCGGATATCGTTCTTAAATCCGGTCACCACCACCATAGCAGCCATACCATCCTGCAGCAGCCGCAGTTTGCCGGTGTCGCTGCCGTCGCCGCCCATCGGATTTACACGTTTCCGTCCAATATCGCCCACTGGGATTTTCCTTCGCCGCTTTCGGCGCTGGGCATTCTCTGGCTGGCCGGGACCTGTTATCCGGAACGCTTTGCCGACCTGGACATGCAAGCTGAAATCGACCGGTTCCATATGGCCCTGTTCGGAAAAACGTTTGTTTCCCTCGGCGGAAAGCTGGAGTGACATTGATGCCATCGAAAAGCGGTATCCCATGGGAGTAACGGCCCGGACCATAGCGGTTGCCTGTCCGGAACGCCATTCGAACCGGTTGAAGGCCGGCCTGGCCATCGCGCTGGTTGCCCTGCTGGCGACCTCCCTGTGGATCGGCTGGGTGCCCATTTCCCCCGCGGAACTGGACGACATCGTCCGATCCTGGTTGGGACGCGCCACCGGTGAAACCATGGGAAGCAAAGCCCTGGTCTTCGGGCTGGTGAGAATTCCCCGGGCCCTGGTGACCGTAATGGTGGGTATGGGTCTTTCGGCTGCCGGTGCCGTATACCAGGGGTTGTTCCGCAACCCGCTGGTCTCTCCCGACATCCTCGGTGTGTCCGCCGGTGCGACCTTCGGGGCGGCCCTGGGGCTGATCATTGCCGGCACCGGCTGGCTGGCCATTCATTCGCTCTCCTTCGTTTGCGGACTGGCGGCCGTTGGCATGGCCCTGCTCATCGCCAGGCTGGTGGCCGTGCGCCCCATGCTGGTGCTGGTGCTGGCCGGACTGGTGGTATTGTCCGTATTCAACTCTTCCCTGACCCTGTTGAAATACCTTTCGGACCCCTACAACGAATTGCCGGCCATCGTATTCTGGATCATGGGCAGCATGAGCCGGGCGCAATGGACAGACCTGCGTCTGATGGCCCCCATCATCGGCGGCAGCCTGGTGATCATCCATGTGATGCGCTACAAGCTGAACGTTCTCTCCCTGGGCGACTTGCAGGCCCGCTCCCTGGGCCTCAACCCCACCGTGTACCGGATGCTCTTTATCTTTTTCAGTTCCGTCATCGTTTCCGTTTCCGTAGCCATCTGCGGCCAGGTGTGCTGGGTGGGGCTGGTCATGCCCCACATCGCCCGCACCCTGGTGGGCCCCAATCATGAGGAGATGCTGCCGGTGGCGACGCTGCTCGGCGGCATCTTCCTGCTGGTGGCAGACACGGCCGCCCGGTCCCTGACCATGGCCGAGCTGCCCATCAGCGTGGTCACTGCCTTTATCGGTGCGCCGCTGTTTGCCTATCTTTTATATCGTAACCGGGGAAGCGGGTGGTCATGAGCCTGGTCTGCCGCAATCTACATTTCGCTTACAACGGCCATGCCATCCTTTCAGCCGTGGACCTGGATGTCCGCAAGGGTGAATTCTGCGTGCTGCTGGGCCGTAACGGGTCGGGCAAGACCACACTGATTTACTGCCTGGCCGGATTGCTCCAACCCCGGCAGGGATCCATCGCCATCGACGGCCTGGACCTGGCCGCAGCCCCCCGGACCGAAATCGCCCGGCGGGTGAGCCTGGTACCCCAGGAGCACTCCGACATCTTTCCTTTCCGGGTGTTGGATGTGGTGGTGATGGGACGCACCGCTCAGCTGGGCTTTGCCCAGCGTCCGGGGCCCGATGACTATCTGGCCGCCCGCAGGGTCCTGGCCGAGCTGGAGGCCGAACCCCTTGCCGAACGTAATTTCAACCGGATTTCGGGCGGAGAACGGCGCATTGCCCTTCTGGCCCGGGCCATCCTCCAGGCAGACGGCACCCTGCTGCTCGACGAACCGACCAATCACCTGGACTTCAACAACAAGTACCGCCTGCTTGCCAAAATAAAAAACCGCTGCCGGGCGAAGGGCACCCGGGTCGTGGCCTCGCTGCACGACCCCAACCTGGCCGCCCGGTTTGCCGACACGGTAGTCATGCTCACCGGCGGCCGGGTGATGGCCAGCGGGGATGTGCATGCGGTAATGACGGCGGAAATGATCAGCCGGCTGTATCAAACGCCTGCCCGCCGGGTGGAAGCGGAAGGGGGAGATGTGATTTTCATCCCGAAAATAACAGACGGGGCTGGTAATCTAATGGAAAATACCCGCTGGACATAAAATCCTTTCAGCTTGAGGACTGTATCGGTTTTTATGAAAAAACAGAAAGAATACCTTTGATTAACACTTCTGACTTAAACCTTGGCACTGACTCATAGGAAAAGACCACCATGACCTGTAAACATTGCGACCACGACCACCCAGCCAGCCTGGCCGAACGGCCGGCCGTCGGCATCGAGCGCCGCCTGATCGACGACCTTCTTCAAGCCATGGACCGCCCCTCGGCGATCATTTCGGACATTGCCGTGGGATCCAATTTCATCGGGATCCGGGCCGACGACAACGGATCCGCCTGCACCGGCCTGGCCTCCGCGCTGGGGGCCGTGCCGACGGCAAATGAGCGCAGGATGGTGGATGAAATGATCGGCACCCCCTTGCATGCGGCCGCCCAATGGCTGAAAAAACCCGGCCCCTTTTCCATCAGCATCGGCGCGGCGGCCCTGAATGCCGGCTTTATTCCTCCGCAAAACCAGCCCGACATCGAGGCGTCCCGGATCATGGCCGAAAAGGGCAAGGATGACGAAACGGTCCTGGTCGGAGAATTCCCCTTTACCGACTGGCTGCGCCGGCAGGTGAAAACCCTTTATCTTTTCGAACTCCAGAAGGTGGCCGGACGGACGCCTCCGGACCAGTGGGACGACATCCTGGGGCGCTGCAAGGTGCTCGGCCTGACCGGCACCACCCTGATCACCCGGGCCATGGCCACCTACCTGAAAAAAGCGCCCCAGGCCCATACGATCGTCATCGGCCCCACCACACCGCTGTCGCCTGTGCTTTTTTCCCACGGTGTGGATGTCCTGGCCGGCTGTCAGGTCCTCAAACCGGATGCCGTATTCGCCGGCATTCGGGAAGGGATGTCATTCCGTGAAATAAAAAAACTGGGGATTCAGTTCATTGCCTGGTCCGGGGATTCAACTGCCCCCTGACCCCCCGGGCACTGACGTTCACCAGGCGTTTACTGGATCGACACCGCTGCTGCAGCCATCCGTCAGGATGGCCTGCACGCCCTCCCCCGCCCCCATTATCGGATCCCCCCGAACCAAAATACCCCTTGCATATTTTAAAATGTTTCTATAAATAGTAACGCTTGAGACAAGCGTAAAGGCCAAAGGCAATGCACGATCAACTGGAGCGTGATCTCCGGAACAAGGATCAGAACAAAGGCGGGCGGCACCGCCGCGGGCAGGCTTGCCGTTTGCGGGTGGGTTCTGCAACTACTTTGAACACAGGGGGATTTCAATGAAACGACAGCTGATTGCGGGGATGATAACAGCACTGTTAGTGGCAGGCCACGCCCTGGCGGCGGAACCGGTAAAAATCGGCATGATCACCACGCTGTCCACCAAGGCCGGCTATCTCGGAGAAGAAATTCGAGACGGGTTCCAGCTGGCCATCGACCAGGAAGGCGGCCGGCTGGGCGGTGTGCCGGTGGCGCTGCTGGTGGACGACGACGGCCGCAAGCCGGAACGCGCCAGACAGATCGCCGATCGTTTTATCAAGCGGGACGGGGTTAAAATCATGACCGGCATCGTTTTCTCCAATGTGGCCATCGCCGTGGTGCCCAAGGTGGTGCGTCAGGAGGTGATCTATGTGAGCGCCAACGCGGGTCCGTCCCTGCTGGCGGGCAAGGGCTGCCACGAAAATTATTTCAACGTGGCCTACCAGAACGACAACCTCGACGAAGTCGTGGGCAGGTACGTCACGGACGCCGGGTTTAAAAACGTCTACCTGCTGGCGCCCAATTATCCGGCCGGCAAGGACCACCTGGGCGGATTCAAACGCTACTACGAAGGCGCCATCGCCGGCGAGGTCTACACCAAGCTGGGCCAGTCGGACTATGCGGCGGAGATTGCCGCCCTGCGCGCGGCCAGACCCGACGGCGTGTTCTTCTTCCTGCCCGGCGGCATGGGCATCAATTTCCTCAAGCAATACGCCCAGGCCGGTCTGAACCGGACGATCCCGGTTTTCGGGCCGGCATTCTCCTTTGACGAGCGCCTGCTCCAGGCCGTCAAGGATGCGGCCATCGGGGTCAAAAACGGCTCCCAGTGGTGCCACGACCTGGACAACCCGGCCAACCGGCAGTTCGTGGCCGCGTTCAAAAAGGCCTACGGCCGCACGCCCACCCTCTACGCCAGCCAGGGGTACGATGCGGCGCGGCTGATCGGCAGCGCCCTGAAACAGGCGGGCGGCAATGTGGACGGGCTGGATGCCCTGCGCAATGCCATCCGCAGGGCGGATTTTGCCACCGTGCGGGGAAAGTTCTCATTTTCCGCCAACCAGCATCCGGTTCAGGACATCTATATCCGTGAAGTGGTCAAGGACGCCGGCGGGCACTATACCAACCGGACGGTCGAGGCGGTTTTCAAAGACCATGCGAATGTATACGTGGAAGAATGTAAATTAAAATAATGAGAAACGGCATCTTGAGACCCAGGCCGGTGTTCTCGGGTGTTTGCAATCCTCAACGTAGCGCTGCTACGCCTGTGGTTACAAACACCTTGCGGCCTTGGCCTGAATCCCAACCTACCGTTTCTGGGGATCGGATGATAGCGTCACAAAGGGATTGGGATCAGAGACCAGAGATCTGACACCCGATATCAGACCTTTGTCCTCGGACCTCAGCCCTCCGAAATCGGAAAACATGCTCCTTTTCATCGAACAACTGCTCAACGGGCTCCAGCTGGGCATCATGCTGTTTCTCATGTCCGCCGGGCTGACCCTGGTTTTCGGCATCATGCAGGTCATCAATCTGGCCCACGGCTCGTTCTACATGATCGGGGCCTACGTTGGGGCCACGGTGACCGCCCGGACCGGGTCGTTCGTCCTGGGCATCCTGGCGGCGCTGCCGGCGGCGGCCCTGGCCGGGATGCTGGTGGAAATCCTGGTACTGCGGCGCCTTTACCGCAAAGAGCACCTGGACCAGGTGCTGGCCACCTTCGGCCTGATCATGTTTTTCAATGAACTCACCCGAATCGTCTGGGGACGCCAGCCCCTGTTCATGGATGTGCCCCCATGGCTGGCCGGCAGCATCGAGTTCATTCCCGGCGTGCCCTACCCCAGCTATCGCCTTGCCGTGATCGCCGTGGGCATCATGGTGGGCCTGCTGCTCTACCTGCTGTTCACCCGCACGCGCATGGGCATGCAGATTCGCGCGGGGGCCGGCAATCGCGAAATGGCCGGCGCCCTGGGGATCAACATCCGCCGGCTCTACACCCTGGTCTTCGGCCTGGGGACCCTGCTGGCCGGGCTGGCCGGCGTCATGGCCGGGCCCATCCTGGCGGTGGAGGCCGGCATGGGCGAAAGTATTCTGATTCTCACCTTCGTGGTAATCGTCATCGGCGGCATCGGCTCCATCCGCGGGGCGCTTGCCGGAGCCCTGCTCGTGGGCCTGGTGGACACCCTCGGCCGGGCATTTCTGCCAACCGTGCTGAGGTTGTTTTTTTCGGCGGCATACGCGGACGGGATCGCGGCATCCCTGGCATCCATGTCGGTCTATATTCTCATGGCGGCCGTTCTGGTGTGTCGCCCCCGCGGATTAGTGCCGGCCCATGCATAAACTGCCCGTAAACCGAAGGACCTTGTCCGTCGCCGCCGGCGCCGCCGTGCTGCTGGCGCTGCCCGTTGTCGCCGGCCTGGCCGGCGAGCCTTATCTGGTAACCCTTTTCGGCCGCATCCTGATTTATGCCCTCGCCGCTGTCAGTCTGGACCTGATGCTGGGATTCGGGGGCATGGTCAGCCTGGGGCATGCCGCCTTCTTCGGCATCGGTGCCTACGTGGTCTGTATCTTATCCCTGCATGGTCTCGAGGGAACACCGGTGTTCGTGTGGCCATTCGAGCTGGGCGGTCATCAGAGCGGGCTGGTGCTGTGGCCGGCAGCCGTCTTCTTTTCCGCTGCGTCCGCCGCCGTGATCGGCGCCCTCAGCCTGCGTACCAGCGGAATGCATTTTATCATGATCACCCTGGCCTTTGCCCAGATGCTCTATTACTTCTTCGTCTCCCTGGAAGCCTATGGCGGCGACGACGGCATCAGTCTGTTTTCACGAAACACCTTTGCGGGCCTCGATCTGGCAGACGATACGCAGTTTTATTACCTTTGCCTGGCCGCACTGGCCGCCTTCCTCTTCTTCTCTCACCGGCTGGTTCACTCCCGATTCGGCATGGTCATCCGGGGATGCCGGGAGAACGAACGGCGTATGAAATCGCTCGGTTTTCCAACCTTCCGCTACCGGCTGGTCTGCTTTGTCATCGCCGGCGCCGGTGCGGGCCTGGCCGGCGCACTGATCGCCAACCAGACCGAATACGTCAGCCCCGGGCTGATGCATTGGACCCGCTCCGGTGAAATCCTGGTCATGGTGCTGCTCGGCGGCATGGGAACCCTTTTCGGCCCGGTGCTGGGCGCCGCGACGCTGCTGCTGATGGAGGAATTCTTATCGGTTTACACGGAGCACTGGATGGTCTACCTGGGGCCCTTTCTGATCGTCGTGGTGCTGTTTGCCAAACGGGGCATCTACGGGTTGATCGCCGGGGTAAACGACAATCATGGCTGATTCCCTGCTTTCGGTGCAATCGCTCAACAAGCGCTTCGGCGCCGTCCAGGCCAGCAGGGACCTGTCTCTGGAAGTGGCCCGCGGCGAACTGCATGCCCTGATCGGCCCCAACGGTGCCGGAAAGACCACGGCCATCAATCAGCTGTGCGGCGAAACCCTGCCGGACAGCGGGCAGATCGTTTTCGACGGCCGGCGCATCACCCGCATGCCGGCTTACCGGCGGGCGCAGCTGGGCATGGCCCGATCCTACCAGATCACCTCGGTGTTCGACCAGCTCACCGTCAGGGAAAACCTCTCTCTGGCCGTCCAGGCCCATCATGGACACAGCTTCCGCTTCTGGCGGAAGGCCGGCAGCGATCCGGCCGTTCGGCAGGCGGTTCTCCCGGCCATGGCGCGCGTCGACCTGGAATCCCGTGCAGACGTGCCGGCAGCCAGTCTGTCCCACGGCGAAAAACGGCAGCTGGAGGTGGGCATGGCCCTGGCCGGCCGTCCGAAAATACTGCTTCTCGACGAGCCCTATGCCGGCATGGGGCCCGGGGGGGCCGTGGAACTGACCCGGTTGATCCAGCGGTTGAAAACCGAAGTCACCATCCTGCTGGTGGAGCACGACATGGGGGCGGTCTTCCGGCTGGCCGACCGCATTACGGTGCTGGTTTACGGGCAGGCCATTGCCAGCGGGACGCCCGGTGAAATCCGCGAGGACGCGCAGGTCAGGAAGGCCTACCTGGGCGACGAGACGCCTGTCCGTCCATAAACAGCATCTTGCGGCCCAGGACCGGTGTTCTCACTCACTTGAAATCCTCGACGTAGCGCTGCTACGCCTGCGGTTTCAAGATCGCTGCGGCCGTGGCCTGAACCACAAGCTACCATTTATGAACGGACAAGGGAAAAAAGGATGCTCGAAGTAGACCAGATCGAAACCGTTTACGGAAAGAGCCAGGTCCTGTTCGGCGTCAGCATGACGGTCCGTGAAGGCGAAGTGGTCACCCTCCTGGGCAGAAACGGCATGGGCAAAAGCACGACGGTCCGGTCCATCATGGGGCTGACACCGATCCGCAGGGGACGGATTGTCTTTGACGGCAGGGCCATCGACCGGCTGCCCGCCTATGCCATCGCCCGGCTGGGCATCGGGCTGGTGCCGGAGGGGCGCCAGATTTTCCCCAACCTGACGGTCCGTGAAAACATGGTGGCCACCGCAGCCAACCGTCAAAACGCGAAATCGCCCTATACCCTTGACGATGTGCTGTCCATCTTCCCCCGTCTGGCCGACCGCCTGAATCACTACGGCAACCAGCTGTCCGGCGGTGAACAGCAGATGCTCGCCGTGGTCCGCGCCCTGATGACCAACCCCAGACTGCTCATTCTTGACGAGGCCACCGAAGGGCTCGCCCCCCTGGTTCGAAAAGAGATCTGGCAGGCGCTGGCCATGCTGAAAGCCAACGGCCATGCCATCCTGGTAATCGACAAGAACCTGGACGCGCTGATGAAACTGGCCGAGCGCCACTGCATCATGGAAAACGGCCGGGTCGTATGGCGGGGCAACTCTGTCGAACTGGCCGGCGATGACGCACTGAGAGCCCGTTATCTGGGGGTATGAATCGCTTCGCGTGCGTCCCGGGCGCCAACGGCATCGGCCGGAAGCGCCTGTAGCAGGCACGCTTGTATAATTGCCCCCGGCGTTGTAACGTTGGTGCCGTTATCGACGGTTTCACCGATCGGCCTTGACCACCGGGCGTTTTCTGCCGGCGGCAAGACATCCCCCCCTGATCCGCTTGTCACGAGGAGCGACTTATGCGATTGGCAACCATCATTGTCGACGGCCGGATGCAGCTGGCCATCTGCAGACAATCGGGATGGATTCCCATCCAGCGCCTGAACGAGGCATTCGACACCCCATGGCCCACAACCATGGCCCGGCTCCTCCAAACCGGCCAACTCGTCCCGTTGACCGAGTGGTACAGACAAACGGGCCGGCGAGAACTCGACCAGGGGGTCCATCTGCCCCTGAGGGTCCGGCACTGCACCGAGGCGCCCCTCTATCGACATCCACCCAAAATCTGGGGAATCGGTCTCAACTACCGCGATCATGCGAGCGACCTTTCCGAGCAGTCACCGACATCGGCGCCGGCCAGCTTCATGAAGCCCGGCACCACCATCATCGGACCCGGCGACACGATCAAGATCCCCAAACTTTCCCATAAGACGACCGCCGAGGCCGAGCTGGGCATCGTCATCGGCAAACGCTGCAGGGAGGTCTCCCCGGATGAGTGGCTCGATGTCGTGGCCGGCTTCACGACGATCCTGGACATGACCGCCGAGGACATCCTCAGGCAGAACCCGCGATACCTGACCATGAGCAAAAGCTTTGACACCTTTTTCTCATTCGGGCCGCAACTGGTGACCCCGGACGAGGTCGGCGATGTTCACCGCCTCGAGGTCGCGACGGTCATCAATGGCGTCGTGCATGCCCGGAACACCGTCGATCAGATGACATTCACCCCCGATGTGCTCGTCTCCTATCATTCACAGGTGATGACGCTGTTGCCCGGCGATATCATTTCGACGGGAACGCCGGGCGCCGTGCATATTCACCATGGGGACACGGTGGCCTGCCGGATATCGGGCTTTGCGCCTCTGGAAAACCCGGTGATCGATCTGAAACACCCCAGGGACTGAATCTGAAAATGGCAGCGCCCCATTTCAAAGTGGAGGAGCCAGCTCCATGATTTTTCTTTGAAGCGGGGCGCTGCCGGTTTTACTGGTGCCAGGCCTTATGCATCCGGAACGACATGTGACTTTTCGCCTAAAAATTATAGCTGACGGTTAACCCGTACCCCCACAACTCACCCTTCGCATCAACCGAAACCGGATAACCCCCGTAGGTGTGATTGAGATTTTCACTCTCCCCTCCGATCTGCCGGTCGACCTCGGTCCGGATGTACTGCACCACCCCATCCACAATGAACCGCCCCAAATTGAGGCCGAAGCCCAACGAGTAGGTCTTCTTATCCGCATCCGGCCACTGGACGTCGAAGGTACCATCGGGAATCGGGCTCTGATCACAGCGGCATCGCCAGTGCCGCCCTGGGAGAGGAAGTCATTGTCCGCGAAACCCATTGCCAGGCCATGGGGCACCCGAACTGCATTTTTGAAGGACGCAGGGCAGTCGATTGGGGGGATCTTGCCTGGCAGCTGCGGCCCTACCCCCGGGATGCCCTGGACAACATCGACCTGGCCGATATCTCGCTGCGGGCCCGGCGCGATCATGGGTCGCCCCCCACCCGAGCGAGTGGGTCGGGCCTTGAACCGATTCCGGACCGGCCGCTGCCGGGTGCCGAAGATGGAATCGTCTATCGCAGTCGTGAAATGCACCATGTCATGACCCTCGCCGGGAAAGTGGCCCCCACCCGCTCGTCGGTTCTGATACTAGGGGAAAGCGGCGTCGGCAAGGAGATGATCGCCCAATTTATCCATCGCAATTCGTCGGCACGCAACGCCCGGTTCCTGGCAGTCAACTGCGCGGCCCTGCCCCAGCCGCTGCTGGAAAGCGAACTGTTCGGACACGTCAAGGGAGCCTTTACCGGCGCCCATACCCATCACGACGGATTGTTTGTCGAAGCGGGTGAGGGAACGCTTTTTCTGGATGAGATCGGTGAACGCAGCCCGGACCTGCAGGCCAAATTGTTGCGGGTACTGAACGAAAGAGAGGTCAGGCCGGTTGGCGGGCTCACGCACATTCCGGTCGCCGCCCGGATTGTCGCCGCCACCAATCAGAAGTTGCAGCAGCGGATAGAAAGCGGCGGGTTCAGGCGCGACCTGTTTTTCCCATAGAAATCCCCCCCCTGCGCAAACGGCGCCAGGACATTCTCATGCTGGCGCAGCATTTCATTGGACGATTCCACCCCGGCCATCCGGGCCTGTCTCAGGAGGCGGTTCGATGTCTCTATGGGTATGCCTGGCACGGCAATGTGCGGGAATTGAAAAACTGGATGGAGTTTGCGCTGATCCTGGCCGGTGATGAACGGATCCGGCCCGACCACCTGCCGCCGGCGTGGGCAAACGATGCCGAATCGACGGTGGATACCATCACGTCCGACCTGCCGTCGCTCAAGGAGGTGGAAGCCCGTTATGCCAGGCATGTGATGGCGACCACCGGCGGCAAGCGCAGCGAAACGGCCCGCATCCTCGGCGTCAGCGAGGTCACCCTGTGGCGACGATTGAAATCGGGTGCCTGGTAAAAGGTATGGTCCCGGGAGAAGCGGATCGAGGCGCCGCTGAAATGGAATTATGTCCTGCCCCCGGCAGCTACCCCAGGATCAGCCGCTGGGGGTCGCACTTTTCCCTTAAAATGGACAGTTCTTCTGCCGAGGGCGGCGCGATCGGCGTGGCCTGGGAGACATCCACGGCAAACCCCATGTTATCCAGCACCTCATCCGTGCTGACCCCTTCGAAACATCCCTTGAGGAACATCTGCCTGCTCTCCGGGTCGAATCCCATGGTGGCCAGGTTGGTAATCACGCAGGCGGGACCGCCCTCCGGCAGGCCGGCTTTTTCGCGGGCCCCGGGCCCGTCGAGCCACCCCGGGCTGGTCAGGTAATCCAGCCGCGGAACGAATTTGCGTTTGGCGTGCTGCATGAAGATGATGGTGCGGCTGACGAAGGAGGCCACGTCGCAGGCGCCGCCGCTTCCGGAAAAACGCACCGTGGGGTGGTGGTAGTCGCCGATGACGGTGGAGTTCAGGTTCCCGTAGATATCGATCTGGGCGGCGCCCATGATGCCCACCACCTGCCGGCCGGTAAAGCGGTTCTGCATGGTGGCGAAGGCTTCGGCCAGGCCGCCGTTGACGGACGTGGCGAACATCACCCGGGAATCGCCCACGGCCAGGGGCACCTCTTCCAGCTGGGAATCAATGGCGCCGGTTTCAAAAAATATGACGCTGTTGGGGGCGCTGATATGCTTGGCCGCCATGGCGGCCAGCATGGAAATGCCCGTACCGCAAAACACGATATCGCCGTCACGGATTTCCCGGGCGGCGGCCACGGCCATCATCTCTCTGCTGGTATAGTTCGTCTCAGTGGTCATGGGGTCCTTCTTCTCTATCGGTTGTCAATCGTCAGACAGCATTTTTTCCTGCCATCAAAAAAACAAAGCCGTGTCGATTCAGAAATGGCAGGTTGCGGTTCGGATCAGGGCTGCAGGGTTTTTGAGACCGGAGGCGTAGCAGCGCTACGTCGAGGATTTCCAAAAGACAAGAACGCAGAACCGGGCCGCAAGATGCCGTTTCCGGACGAACACTTCAGCGGCGATCCAGCCCCACCGCATATCCGGTTCGCGGGTCGGCCTTGATGGCCTCCAGCCCACCGGGGTCGATACGCGCCGTCATCTCCTCATGGTTCCGCGTTGAGAAAATTTCTGTATCCAGATAGGCCTGGTAGCGATGGTCATCCAGGGCCGCCGTCCGGTATTGGTGCAGGCGGGTCGGGTCGTAGTCATAATGGTGATAGCAGGCCGTTGGCCAGGCGCCCATGGGGGCGTGCACCACCGCGTCCACACAGAAAAAAGGAATCTGGTTCTGGTCCGGCGTCTGGCGCAGCCGGTCCACCTCAACCAGCGATTCGCAGGTGACGATAAGGTGCCTGGCCGCCTTGGCCTGTTCCACATCGGCAAAGGGCAGGCCCTCGATGCGGGCGGTTCCCTGGCGGTCGGCGGTTTGGACGTGAATGATGGTGACGTCCGGGTTGATCGCCGGTACCAGGACCACCCGGTCGGTGTCGCACCAGCCGTCGAACGGGTTGTCCATAACCACCAGCTTGGCATCGGGGACGCGGGGGTCCGACTGGCGCGCGGTTTCTGAAAAGCCCCACCGGTTGACGATGTCCGATCCCAAGGAAGAGCGGGTCGGCAGAAAGGGCACGCCCATGGCACCGGCCATGAACCGCAGGGTCATCTGGTAATTGGTGTAATCTTCGACCAGCAGCCGCCCGGCTTCCACCGCCTTGCGAAAACGGATGCAGGTGGACGCAAACCGCCCGCTGCCGCCATAGGCAATTTCCAGCCGGTCCACGGCGCCGGCCCCGATCAGTTCATCGACCCCCTGGCCGTTGGAATGGGCATAGAGATGCAGGCCGCGTTTTTTCTGGCGGATGATTTCATACACCGCCGCCATGGGGTTCCGGTTAATGGTAAATCCGCCGATAGAAATATGGGCACCGTCGGGAACGAATTGAGCGACGGCGTCCGACATGGTCATCAACTTGCTGGTGTCTGCATTCATGGGAATAGGATCCATCATCTTTTCGATCAGGGTCGCAGGCGCTAAACACTCGCATCCTGAAGTTGGCCCGTTTCACGCCATCCTCTCAGGCGGTAATAGTCGTCAACCAGCTGCCTCAGATCCCCCGAAGCCATCCGGCGCCCGTCGGGCAGGGATTCATTCAGCAGGCGTTTGGGCAGCCAGTCGTCCGTTGCCTGCAGACCTTCTCTCAGGTTGAAGCGGCGGGCACTGTCGGTGACGCGGGCCGCCAACCGCTGAAGGGCAGGCTTGTCCATGGTTTCCCCCGTGGTCAGGGCAATCATTTTGCCGATCTCTTCCCAGGGGTACAGATCCCGGTAGAAACGGCAGGCGATCAGGGTGTCGAAAAGCGTACAGCGGTCTTCAAAATCAATGAACATGGCCGCCTTGTCCTCGATCTGGTCCGGATCGATGAGACCGCTCAGCTCGGGTTTGTAAAAGGTGGTCCGCAGGTGGCAGGCCCCCCGGTCGGCCACGGCGTAAGCCAACCCCATGCCTTTGAGGGCCCGGGGGTCGTAGCCGGAGGGTTCCAGCCCCTTGACGTGGACCGCCATGTCCTCCAGTCCCAGCTCTTCGCTGGCCGGCCGGATCCCTTCGGCCAGCAGCCCGCCCACATCCTGACGCAGGACAATTTTCTTCAGCAGGGCAGCGATCGTGTCGGGCTGGTTGTAGTCGATCTCCAGGTCTATTTTCCCCCGTCGCCGGGCTTCGATGGCAAAGGCGGCCATATTCCCAGAACTCATGGTGTCCAGTCCCAGGCGGTCGCACAGGTCATTCAGGTAAACGATCTCCTCGATCTGATCGACCATGCACAGGCCGCCGAATGCGTACAGGGTCTCATACTCCGGCCCTTCCAGCGTCAGTCCCTGGTGGCGTCCCTGCTGGACGCGAACCGTTTTGCCGCAGGCCAGAAAACAGGTCCGGCAGGCCTTGGGGGTGGGCTGGCAGCGCTCCCGGATACTCTGGGCATTGATATTTTCAGCATGCGGGACCGATCCCTGTGACCAGTAGCGGCTGGGAAACCCCCCGGCCTTGTTGAGAATGTCCACCATCATGGGCGTGCCGTTGTTGCGGTACGCCTGGGTGACGGGGTGATCCTTGTACAGGGCCAGGTTCGCTTTGGCATACGCCTTGAGGCCTTCTGCATCGGCAAAGGGGCGCTTCTGGCTGCCGTGGAAAACGACGGCCTTGATCTTTTTGGAACCCAGCACGGCCCCCATGCCGGTGCGGCCGCACACCCGCCATCGGTCGTTTTTGACAACGGCAAAGCGGACACAGTTCTCACCCGCCGGGCCGATTACCAGGATCCCCGGAGATTTGGCGGCCACCCGCTTGCGGACGGCCGCCTCGGTCTCGAATGTGTCCAGCCCCCACAGCTCCTCCGCCTCGTGGAAAAAGACGCCCTGGTCCGTGATCTCCAGCCACAGCGGACGGTCCGAGGCGCCCTTGATGATGTAGGCATCGAATCCGGCCCGGCTCATGGCGATGGCCGCGCTGCCGCCGGCGTATGATTCGCTGTAAAGACCGGTCAGCGGTGATTTGGAAAACATGCCATGCCGACAGGAACCGTGGATGGGGCTGTCCGTTGCCGGCCCCAGGGCCAGTACAAGATGATTGTCAGGAGAAAACGGATCGACACCGGCAGGATTGCGGTCCAGCAGCAGCCGGGTTCCCAGCCCCTTGCCGCCCAGGCCGGCGCGCAGGTAATCGTCCCCCAGCGCTTCTTCCTGGCAGGATCGGTCGCTCACATCGACGGTCAGTGCCTGTTTAAAAAATCCATGCATTTTATTCCCCCCGGTGTTGATTTCCCGTATAACCGTTTACGAAACAGTCTGCTCGTGGTGCACCAACTGATAAAAATGCCCAATGTCAAAGCCAAAATGCCAATTGAAGGAAAATTATCCGATCTCTTTTAAAATCGATAGCATACCTTCTTTTGACATTTTTCATTTGGCCTTTGACATTGGGTCGCACCAGAAAATCCGGCAGCAATCTGCTGCGGTGCTGTCATACATTCCTCAAGTGTTGCTCAACGACTGATTTCCTCGAGGCTCTCTTCCAGAATCGACAATCCCTTGTCCAACTGTTCATCCGTGATGACCAGGGGCATCAATGTACGGATGACATTGCCGAAATTGCCGCAGGAAAGCAACACCAGCCCCTTTTCAAAACAGCGGCTGACCAGTGCCTTGGCTTTGTCGGTGGCCGGTTTCTTGGTTTCGCGGTCCTCCACCAGTTCCATGGCCAGCATGGGGCCTTTGCCGCGCACCTCTCCGATGAGTTCGTAACGATCCTGCAGGGCCGTAAACCGCGCCCGCAGGGTTTCACCCAATTGCACCGACCGATCCATCAGGCCGTCTTCGAGCAGGATCTCCATGACGGCCAGCGCCGCCCGGCATGAAACGGGGTTGCCGCCATAGGTGCCGCCCAATCCGCCCACATGGGAGGCATTCATCATCTCGGTGCGGCCGATCACCGCCGACAGCGGCATGCCACCGGCAAAGCTCTTGGCCATGGTGATGATATCGGGCGCCACCCCCCAATGGTCGATGGCAAAAAACTTTCCGGTGCGGCCGGCGCCGCTCTGCACCTCGTCGACAATCAGGGCGATGCCGTACTTTTCGCAGATGGCTTTCAGTTTGGGGAAATACTCGGGGGGCGGCGTAACGAATCCGCCCTCCCCCTGGATGGGTTCGGCGATCACGGCGGCCGTCTGTTCCGCGGCCACATGACTGATGAAAAAGTCTTCCAGGTAATCGGCGCAGGCCGTCCCGCAGCCCGGATAGCTCAATCCGAAGGGACAGCGATAGCAGTAGGCATAGGGCATGCGATACACTTCCGGCGCATAAGGCCCGTATCCGAACTTGTAAGGCTTGACCTTGCTGGTCAGGGTCATGGTCAATAATGTGCGGCCATGAAAGGCATTGTCAAAACAGATCACCGCCGGTCGTTTGGTGGCGTAGCGGGCCACCTTGACGGCATTTTCCACGGCCTCGGCACCGCTGTTGGCAAACATGGTCATTTTGGCGAAGTCACCGGGTGCCAGGTCATTGAGCTGTTCGGCCAGATCCACATAAGCCTCGTACATGGCCACGTGAAAGCAGGTGTGAATGCATTTTCCCGCCTGATCCCGGATCGCCGCCACCACCTTGGGGTGGCAGTGGCCCACATTGTTCACACCGATGCCGCCGGCGAAATCGATCAGTTCACGACCATCCACATCCACCATGACCGCCCCGTGGGCTTCCCGGATGAATGCGCTGGTGGTGTTGAAAGGTCCCTGGGGGACGTGCTGGATACGTTTTTCGAGCAGTGCATCGTTTTTGCCTGGCATAATGGCAGCTCCTTGGTTGAATGATGGGTAGAATGATAAAGGCGCGGAGCATACATCCGCTTCGCCCGATTGCTCAATGCCTTGTGCTCGTAGCAAAGCCCATACCACCTGTTTCGAGGGCACCCACCGTCCGTTTATCCATGCACTAATTAAACATGATATCAATTTGTTGCGATATCCTTGAATCGTGACTCAAAGAATGTCGCTGGGACAGCGGCAGGCCCAACGACGGCGCCGGCGGGAAAGAATATGCAGTATTGCATATAATCGGGTTTTATGTTTAAGCATCCTTTATGAAACCCGCTTCCCCGAACAAGGCACTGCCGCCATCTGAATTGAACGCCCTGTTGTTTTCGAGCCGCACCGACGACAACAGCGCCCGCAACTGGCGCCTGTTTTCAAAGGCCCTGCTGGACGCATCCGGAAATGCCATCTTTGTACTGGACCCCTCGGGCACGGTGGTCCTCTCCAACCAGCGGGTCCAGAAAAGCCTGGGGCTCTTTCCCGGCAGCCTGCTGCCCAACACCTTGCCGGATTTCTGGCCGCGGGTGCGCCAGGTCATCAAAGACCGCAAGGCCTTGAGCGGCCTGACGGTGCAGGCCGGGGAGAGCTCCTACCTGGCACGATTGGCGCCCATGGTTTTCAAGGATGCCTTCATCGGCGTGCTGTGTGTACTGGAAGACCGCACGGAACTGGAAAAGACCACCCGGAAAATGATCGCCTACCAGGAACTGAGCCGGGAACTGGATGCCATCATCTCTTCGAGCGACGACGGTCTGTTTATCTGTGACGGCAGCGGCACCATCCTGCGCATCAATGCCGCCTCCGAGCGGCTCAACATGGTCAAGGCGGCGGATGTCATCGGCCGCAACATCCATGAGCTGGTCGATGAAGGCTATATCGACAATTCGGTCACGCTCAAGGTGACCCGGAGCCGCCGGCGCGAACACATTCTTCAGCAAACGCGGTCGGGAAAAAAATTGATATTGACCGGGAACCCGGTTTTCAACCGGTCCGGCGAACTCATCCGGGTGGTGGTGAACGAACGGGACATCACCGAAATCGATACCCTGCGTGAAGAACTCGAGACGCAGCTGGCCAAAAATGACCAGATCCAGCGGCGCATGCAGGAAATGCAGATCGAAGAACTGGCATCGGGACAGATCATTGCCCGCAGCGCCAATATGGTCAAGGCCCTGCGCCAGGCACGCAAAGTCAGCCAGGTGGACTCGACGGTCCTGCTGCTGGGAGAATCGGGAACGGGCAAAGGGGTGGCCGCCAACCTGATCCACCAGCATTCGGACCGGGCCCACAACCCCATGATCATCGTCAATTGCGGCGCGATCCCGGAAACCCTGGTGGAAAGCGAATTGTTCGGCTATGAGGCAGGAGCTTTCAGCGGGGCGGCGCAACACGGCAAGCCCGGTTTTTTTGAACTGGCCGACGGCGGCATCCTCTTCCTGGATGAAGTCGCGGAGCTGCCCATCGCCTCCCAGGCCAAACTGCTGCGGTTTTTAGAAGACGGCCGGGTGACAAGGGTCGGCGGCACCACGCCCCGGGCGTTGAATGTCCGGGTGATCTGTGCCACCCACCGTGATCTTGAACGGATGGTTGCGCAGGGGCAGTTTCGCCTGGACCTGTTTTATCGGCTGAACGTCATCCCCATATCCATTCCGCCGCTTCGGGAGCGCGAAGCCTGCAAGCTCGCGCTTATTGAGCATTATATCAAACATTTCAACGACAAATTAAAAGGCTGTCAACCGCCCCGGCTCAGCCGCCGGGCCATGGACGCACTGATGGCATATCACTACCCGGGAAATGTACGGGAATTGATGAACATCTGCGAACGGCTGGTGGTCATGTCGGAGTCTGCCCAAATCGATGTCGAAGATCTGCCGTCCGCCCTTACATCGAGTCTGCCGCCCCGTATCGCCTGTGGTATTGGCATGATGGAAGCGGGCCAGACCCTGCCCCAGGTGATGGCTGCCGTCGAACGGCGCTTGTTGAACGAAGCCCTGGACAAATATGGCACCCAGGCCAAAGCCGCATCGGCGCTTGGGATCAACCAGTCAACGATTGCCCGAAAATTGAAACGGTTCCAATCGGCATAGGTTGTTCAACCGCCCCCTTCCCTGCCTCATGCAGCCGCCGATACGCTTCCGCCAGACTGTTTTTCACTGGGTCTCAGCAAATTATGCATATTTGCATAATTTAATGCCGTTCGTCATGAAACGGACGGTCCCGCCTCAACCCCATCTCCAGGCCAGGACAGGTCAGCCATGATGGCGACGGAGCCCCGGACGATGGCGCGCCCCCGCCGGCACCGACGCCCGCCCGAAGTCATCGAAAACAAATGAACGCCGCTCAGCTTCTGTCGGGCGCTATATTCCCCCTTGACTAAAAGCTTTTAATTGAATATACGGTTAATTTATATAACCGAATTGCCACATGAAAACGGAAAACCTGTTACCTGCGTTCCGACAGTGTTGCACACCTCACCCGACGAAACCGGCAAGGTCATGAGAAAAAATAAAAGCGCGGCCCTCAGAAAACCGGACATCCTCGAGAGCTACTACCAGGTGCTGATCCAGGAGGGCCTCGAAGGCACCTCCATCAGCAAGATAGCGAGCAGGATAGGCATCCATCCCAGCCTGATCATCCACTACTTCAAAAACAAAGAGAACCTGAAGATTGAACTCGTTGACCTGCTGATTGAGAAATATGAATCTCCATCCATGATCAACTTCGACCATATCGAAGATGATGAAGAGCATTTCGACTCGCTGATCAGCATGATCTTTTCGCTGCAATGGAGCCGGACCGTGGATCCGAGCGTCCATTTCGGATTCTATTACCTGAGCTTAAGAAACGAAAAGATACTGGAACGCTTCAGGGTGATGTTCAAGTGGCTGCGGGACTACCTGAGAGAAAAATTGGTGTACTTCAACGCCAAGGGCGTCATCAATGTGAAAGATGAGAAAAAAGCGGCCGATTACATCGTGACCTTGATGGAGGGACTGGAAATTCACAATCAGTTTTTGGCCGACGGGAAACCGTTCGAGGACTTTGCCCAGGTTGCTCAAAAAGCCCTGGTAAGCGCATTGAAAAACGGCGAGTTCTGACCCGATTTCATAGATGCCCGGATGCTGTGGCTTCAGCAGGGGCAGGCGCCCGGGTCGTTTAAATACCGCCCCCCTGCCGTCCCGGAGATGACAGCAAGAGATTTCGCATGCTTTTGATTGGGCTGATATTGGCTAATAATTTTAAACGAACGTTCAATTAATTTTATCATCGTCCGTTACACCACGCATCTGAAAAGGAGAACAAATGAGCAATTTCCAGAAAGCGATCGATTATTCCAACAAATGGCTGGAAATCATCAAACAGGACTCAGCATCCCTGGACGACACCACTGCCAAGTGGATCTCGGAGGAAACAAAAAACAACTTCGTCAACCACTTCAATGCCGGATGGGTTGAATATCGTAAATCCATGACAGAAGCCGGGGACTATGGCGCCGTCGAATGGCGGGGCAAGGGCGCTAAATTTTATGACAACTTCGGAAATGAATACCTCGATTTTCTGGGTGGTTATGGCGCACTTGACCTTGGCTGGTCCCATCCGGAAGTGGTTGAAGCGGTCAGGGCCCAGGCCCTTCGATCCGGCATTCCCAGTCAGGAACTGATGGACCCCCTGCGTGGCGTGCTGGCCAACCTGATCGCCGACATCACCCCCGGCGCCATCGACCATGCCTTCTTCGTTGCCAGCGGTACCGAAGCGGTGGAAGGGGCACTCAAAATCGCGAGGCTTCACACCGGCAAGCATAGTTTCATTTCTACGGTGAAGGCCTTCCACGGCAAAACGTCCGGCTCCCTGAGTGTCATGGGCAAAAAAGATTTCCGTGCACCGTTGCAGCCCTATGGCGCGCAGACCTTCTTCGTTCCGTTTGGCGATGCCGATGCCCTGGAAAAACAGTTGGAGATCTGTGACACGGTTGGCATCGAGATCGCCGGATTTGTCGCCGAACCCATTCAGGGTGAAGCCGGCGCCATCGTTCCCCCGGCAGACTACTGGCCCAGGGTGCGAGAAATCTGCACCCGGTTCGGCATCCTGATGATCTGCGACGAAGTACAGACCGGCCTTGGCCGGACCGGTGCGCTGTGGGGTGTCGACCACTGGGAGGTGGAACCGGACATCATGATGACCGCCAAGTCGCTGGGCGGGGGCGTGATGCCGATTGGCAGCTTCATGGGCAGCGGCGACATCTGGAAATCGTTCGAAGAACCCAATCCGTTCATCCATACCACCACCACCGGCGGGAACCCGATGGCATGCGCCGCCGCGATCGCCACGATCCAGGTAACGCTCAGGGACAACCTGCCGCAGCGAGCGGCTGAACTGGGCGATTATTTCATGGGTGAACTCAACCAGCTGACCCGGGAGTTTCCCGGTGTGTACGAAAAAATTACCGGTAAAGGGCTTCTCATCGGACAGCACTTCATCAACGATGAAGTGGGATACAAAGTCGCTGCCGGCTTGTTCAGACGAAAAGTGCTTGTTGCCGGGACCCTGATCAATGCCAAAGCGATCCGCTTTGAACCCCCGCTGGTTGTAGCCAAAGAAGAAATCGACGAAGTCCTTAACAGACTGCGCGACACCCTGAAATCGGTATCCCGGACTGCGTAACCGGTTAAATAAAAAAGGAAAGGAAACGCCATGAAATTGATACGGGTAAATATGACAGACCAGTCCATAACCAGTGAAGATACGCCGGATCAATACCAAATGCTTGGTGGACGAGGCTTGACCTCGATTCTGATCAACAGCGAAGTGCCGGCGACATGCGATGCCCTGGGGCCGGAAAACAAACTCGTTTTCGCTCCGGGGTATCTGACCGGGACGCCGCTGATCAACACCAGCCGCTTGTCCGTGGGCGCCAAAAGCCCGCTGACCGGTGGGATCAAAGAGAGCAACGTGGGCGGCACCGCGGCCTATGCCCTGGCAAGGCTTGGCATTACGGCACTGGTCATCGAAGGACAGGCGCCGAGTGACCAGTACTATGCGTTGGCCATCGACGCCGACGGATCGGTCGAATTGATCGATGCCGGTGACCTCAAAGGGATGAGAACCTATGCATTGGTCGAGAAGCTGACCGCTGCGCGCGATGAAGAATGCAGCATCACCTGCATCGGCCCCGCTGGAGACATGCAATTGTCATCTGCATCCGTCCAGACCACGGACCTGGACGGCCGCCCCTGTCGCGCTGCCGGCCGGGGTGGTTTGGGGGCGGTGATGGGATCAAAGGGACTCAAGGCGCTGATCGTCAGCAGAAAAGGCAAAACACCCGATCCGCTGGCAGAACCGGATGCGTTCAAAACGTGTTCCAGAAACTATGCAAAGGCAGTCAAGGCGGACGAATTCAGCGGCGAGATATTGCCGGAACTGGGCACGGCCTGCCTGGTGGAAGCCATCAACGGCGCCGGTGCGTTCCCCACCCGCAATGCCCGCGAAGGCCAGTTTGACGGCGTTGAGAAAATCAGCGGTGAAACCATGGCCAGCCTGATCAAGGCCCGGGGGGGCAAAACCACCCACAAGGGGTGTGCCCAATGCATCATCGACTGTTCCAATGAATTTGTCGACCCCCAGGGCAGGTACGTCACCTCTTCCCTGGAGTATGAGACCATCTGGTCCATGGGCGGAATGATCGGCAACGATGACCTGGACAGCATCGCCAAGCTGGATTTCCTCTGTGACGACATCGGGCTGGACACCATGAATACCGGTGTGGCGGTCGCCGTGGCAATGGATGCCGGCTACAAACCGTTCGGTGACGGCGCCGCAGCGATTGAAATGGTGGAAGAGGTCGCCAAGGGGACCCCCCTGGGAAAAATTATCGGCAGCGGCCCCGATGCCGTCGGCAGGCATTTCGGCCATGACCGGGTGCCGACCGTCAAGGGGCAGAGCATCGCCGCCTACGATCCGAGGGGAATCCAGGGAATGGCGGTGACCTATGCCACCTCACCCATGGGCGCCGATCATACGGCCGGCTGGGTCGTCGACCAGAACCTGGAAGACTTCGGCGGAACCATCAATCCGCTGGGCGCCGAAGGCCAGGTGGAGGCATCCCGGGACACCCAGATCCACATGGCGGCCGTTGACACGGTGGGCATCTGTGACTTCGCCCAATCCGGGCTGGCGGCTGAGGGCGGTATGGAAAACGTGTTTAAAATGGTCAGTGCCAAATCGGGCCGGCCCTTTGCTGAAGCGGACTGGACGGATCTGGGGCTGCGGGTGTTGAAAGCGGAACGGGCGTTCAACCGCAAGGCCGGATTCACGAACGAAGCCGATCGCCTGCCGGCCATGTTTTACAAAGAACCATTGCCGCCCCACAATGCCGTGGTGATGGTCAGCAACGAGGAGATGGACACCACATTTGATTTCTGATGAGGGCCGATGTGAAAGCGCGGATTAAGCTTTTGGGTACCCTGCCATCCCATTTTCCCGGCCGTTACCCGGCCTCCGGAATAGAGGCCGATCTGCCGGCCAACGCCACCGTGGCCGACATGGTTGCAACCATAGGCATTCCAAAAGCACGATTGGGTATTGTCACCGTCAACGGAAGACTTGCCAAGGCGATGGATCCCATCCCTGAAAACGCCGAGGTCAAGTTATTTCAAAAAATTGCCGGTGGGTAGACACGAGGGTTGAACCAGGATCTTAACTGAACAAGGAGGAGTTATGGAAGGTGCCTATGAATATGGCAATTGGGTTTTAATCGGCTTGGGAATCTATATGATCCTCATGCTCTTCGTCGGCTGGTATGCATCCAAGAAGATCAACACGACAACGGACTACGTGGTCGCCGGGCGCCGCCTGGGCATCTTCTTTTGCACGGGGACCCTCTTTGCCACCTGGTTCGGGTCCGGGACCTGCATGGGCGGCGCCGGCAATGCCTATATCTTCGGCAACCAGGGCGTGATCTTCGACCCCTGGGGAGCTGCCGTGTGCCTCCTGCTGACCGGTTTTTTCTTCGCCCGCCTGATGCGCCGGGGCCGCTTCATCACCCTGGTGGACCTGTTTGAATTGCGCTACGGGAAAAGCATGGGATTATTTGCCACCGCCTCCCTGAGTATCGCCGAAATGGGATGGGTCGGCGCCCAGCTGGTGGCCTTCGGCACCATCATCAACTACTTCAGCGGCATCCCGCTGTGGACGGGGATCACCATCTCCACATTTATCCTGGTGGTTTACACCTATCTGGGCGGCATGTGGGCCGTGACCCTGACCGACGTCTTCCAGATGATCATCCTCATGGTCGGCATGGCCATCATGCTCTACGTGGCGGTCCCCCTGGCCGGCGGCTGGGAATCGGTCTTCTCCAACGATCCCAACAACATGATGGGCATCAACCAGTGGTCCTTTGTCCCCACACCGGAATCGGCGGCCAACCCGGAGATGGAGAATGCCGGGTACATGTACTACACCGGCTATGTGGGGTGGTTTTACTGGATCGCCGCCTGGCTGGCCATCGGGTTCGGCAGCATCCCTGCCCAAGACCTCATGCAGCGTGTGCTGTCGGCCAAGGACGAAAAAACCGCTTCCTATTCCAGCTATCTTGCCGGCCTGCTCTACGTCACCGTCGGCATGATGCCCGTTGTAATCGGCATGATCTATTTCCGGGTCAACCCGGATCTGAGCATCGACGATGCCCTCAACAAGATCCTGCTGCTCATGGCCGTGGAGCACCTCAATCCCTTCTTCGCGGTCCTTTTCGTCAGCGCCCTGGTGGCGGCCCTGATGAGTTCGTCCGACAGCGCCATCCTGGCAGCTTCTTCGATTATCGGCTACAACGGCTATAAATACTTCAACCCCGATGCGGACGAGCACCAGACGCTGAAGATGACCAAAATCATGGTGCCCATCGTCACCATCGTCTCGTTGATGCTGGCCCTGTACTTCCAGGTGATCTACAACCTGATGGTCATCGCCTGGTCCCTTTTGCTGGTCAGCCTTTTCGTCCCCTATGCGGCCGCTTATTTCTGGAAAAAGGCCAACAACTACGGAGCAATCGCCGCATTCTGGGGCGGCCTGGCCGTCTGGATCGCCTCCTATTTTATCTACCTGCCCATGACCAAGGAAGCCAATACGGACCTGGGCCTCAAGGGCGCCGAGACCGGCATTTATTTTGACTGGGCCATGTGGGATTCGCTTTACATCAGTTCGGTCTGGGCGGTCCTCGGGTCCATCGTCTGCATGGTCGCGGTCTCCCTGGCCACCCAGCGGCTGGACACCCCCAAACCGCTGGTGGACATTGACGGCAAACCCATGCCCGTTGTTAAATGGATGGGATGGTTCAAAAAAGGAGAGACGGACGCTCCGACAGATGGAAACGTATCCGTGACCGGGCATTAACCCGCGCCCCCTTCCATGGTATTACCGGTGCGGCCGGGTGATCCGGAGACAAATCGGATGTCCCGGCCGCACTTCAATTTTTTTCGTTGCATTCTAATCCGTGTTGGTCCAGAAACATGGAATTTTGGTCGGGATCAAGGCGCGCGTAAAATTTTAGCGCAGGCATATCGTTGATATTCCGAGGATAAAATTTTGAGCGCAACGCAGATATCGGGCAAAATAACCTTTATGGATGGACACTTAATTCGAAAAACCAAGCCCTATGTCGACAATACGCAGCAGTACCCCCCTTGAAGACGGATATCGGATGCCTGCAGAATATGAACCCCACAAGGGGTGCTGGATGCTGTGGCCCGAACGGGGAGACACCTGGCGCATGGGCGCCAAACCGGCCCAGGCCAGCTTTGTTGCCGTGATCGAGGCCATTTCCGCCTTCGAGCCGGTGACGGTCGGCGCCGGCCATCGTCAATGGGAAAACGCCCGGGCCCGGCTGCCCGAGGCGGTCCGGGTGGTGGAAATGGCTTCGGACGATGCCTGGATGCGGGACGTGGGCCCCACGTTTGTGGTCAACCCATCCGGATCCCTTCGCGGGGTGGACTGGCAGTTCAATGCCTGGGGCGGCCTGGACGGCGGGCTCTACTTCCCCTGGTCCCGGGATTCCCGGGTGGCCGCAAAAGTTCTCGAAATCGAAAATGCCGACCGCTACCGCGCCCCGTTGGTCATGGAAGGCGGTTCATTTCACGTGGACGGCCAGGGCACGTTGATCACGACCCGGGAATGCCTGCTGAACCGCAACCGCAACCCTGGCTGGGACCAGGAACAGATTGAAGCCTGCCTGAGGGATTACCTCAACCTGAAAAAGGTGATCTGGCTGGACCGGGGCGTATTTCAAGACGAGACCGACGGCCACGTGGACAACCTGTGCTGTTTTATCAAGGCGGGCGAAGTGCTGCTCACCTGGACGGACGATCCCGGCGATCCCCAGTACGAGATATCCAGGCAGGCCGTCGAGGTGCTTTCCAGCGAAAGGGACGCACGCGGACGGGCGCTGACCGTCCACAAAATTCATCAACCCGATCCGATGACCATCTCACCGGAGGAATGCGAGGGACTGGACGCCAGTGAAACCGCCAAACCCCGCAGGGCCGGCGACCGACTGGCCGCGTCCTATGTCAATTTCTATATGGCCAACGGCGGTATCGTCATGCCCATTTTCAACGATCCCCGCGACCAGGACGCCGTCGCACTGTTGACCCGGCTGTTTCCGGAGCGCCAGGTGACTGCCGTCAGAAGCCGGGAGATTCTTCTGGGCGGCGGCAACATTCACTGCATTACCCAGCAGGTCCCGTTGGCCGCAGACCGTCCCTGAAGGGAGTTGTTTTGGGGCTTTGAATTTCAGGCCGGGGGTCGCATTCCGGGCGGTTTTGCATAAGGGCGCGGAACGCGGTGTGTCGAAATACGCTGCAGCGACGCGAGATGACGCGCATCCCATTTATTAATTGTTAAATCGTTTACTTTTCGGGAGAAAACCATGTCGGACATTCTACAGATGGTAAAAGACAAGGACCCGGGGCAGCGGGAGTTTCACCAGGCGGTCATGGAGGTAATGGCCTCGATCAAGCCGGTGATGGACCGCAACCCCGAATACCGTGCGGCCAGGATTCTGGAGCGCCTGGTGGAGCCCGAGCGGGTGATCCTGTTCCGGGTCCCCTGGGTGGATGACCAGGGCCAGGTGCAGGTCAACCGGGGTTTTCGGATCGAGATGAACAGCGCCATCGGCCCGTACAAGGGCGGCCTGCGGTTTCACCCCTCGGTGAACCTGGGCATTCTCAAGTTCCTGGCCTTCGAGCAGGTGTTCAAGAACGCGTTGACCACGCTGCCCATGGGCGGCGGCAAGGGCGGCAGCGATTTCGACCCCAAGGGCAAGTCGGACCTCGAGGTGATGCGGTTCTGCCAGAGCTTCATGGCCGAACTGTTCCGCCACATCGGCCCGGACACGGACGTGCCCGCCGGGGACATCGGGGTGGGGGCCCGGGAGATCGGCTACCTGTTCGGGATGTACAAGCGGCTGCGCAACGAGTTCACCGGGGTGCTCACGGGCAAGAGCCTGAACTGGGGCGGCAGCCTGATCCGGCCCGAGGCCACGGGCTACGGCTCGGTCTACTTCGCGGCCGAGATGCTGGCCACCCGCGACGAGACGCTGGAGGGAAAGACCTGCCTGGTGTCCGGATCGGGCAACGTGGCCCAGTACACCATGGAAAAGCTGCTGGACCTGGGCGCCAGGCCGGTGACCTTTTCGGACTCGTCGGGCTACATCTTCGACGAGGCGGGGATCGACCGGGAACGGCTGGCCCATATCATGAACCTGAAGAACCTGCGCCGGGGCCGGGTGAAGGAATATGTCGAAAAATACCCGGCCGCGGTCTACACCGAATCGGACCCGGGCCAGGAGTTCAACCCGCTGTGGAACCACAAGGCCGACTGCGCCTTTCCGTCGGCCACCCAGAACGAGATCAACGCCGTGGACGCGCAGCACCTGGTCGACAACGGGGTTTACGTGGTCAGCGAAGGGGCCAACATGCCCACGGTGCCCGAAGGCATCGACCTGTTTATCGAGAACCGGCTGCTCTACGGTCCGGGCAAGGCGGCCAATGCGGGCGGCGTGTCGGTGTCGGGCCTGGAGATGACCCAGAACAGCATGCGCCTGTCCTGGACGCGTGAAGAGGTGGACAACCGGCTGCAGATGATCATGAAGAGCATTCACCGGACCTGCCTGGATGCGGCCGAGCAGTACGGCACGCCGGGCAACTACATGAACGGGGCCAACATCGCCGGCTTCGTCAAGGTCGTGGATGCCATGATCGACCAGGGCGTGGTGTAATACACCCGAAAGGCCTGAGTCATGAAGCACACAACGGCGCGGCCGCCATGCAGCCGCGCCGTTTTTTCATTATAGGTCGCCAGCCTGCCTGTTACTCAACACCAAGGAGGACGTATGCCTTTTGTGAACATAAAAATAACCAATGAAGGCGTTTCAGCCGATCAGAAAGCCGAGCTGATCAAAGGGGTCACCGATCTTCTGGCCACCGTCCTGGGGAAAAATCCGGCGACGACCGTCGTCGTCATTGAAGAGGTCGATACGGACAATTGGGGTATCGGGGGAGAGGCGGTCACCAAGCGAAGAAAGCGCGGGCAATGAACACCGGAACCGGGAAAGGTCATGACGGCCGCGGTTGGAATTGGCATTGTAAAATTTACCGGCATCCATGCCGGGTCGGCAAATGGGTGGAAACAGGGCCGCACCGTGACTGTCAGATGCGCCCGGGACGCAAGAGACCGAGTGCGCCAGGCCGTCATTTGTAAAGGGTTCGGCCTGACGGCCTGACGCCGGCGGTATCGCTGGCCGCGTGGACTTGAAATCATCTAAAGACAAGGACGGAAACCTTCCGCCCTTGTCTTTCCATCTCCGGTTTTAAAAAATCACTCGAAAATGGTTGCGCCGTTAAGAATAGAATACGGAAGTTCCGCTTTGATTTGTTCAACTGTCTTGGCGTTAATGAGAACGGTCTGCAATTCCAGAGGCAAAATATTGGATGGGATATCAGAGGGTTTCTTGCCGTTCAGAACTTCGGCGACCTTATAGGAAAGCTCCTTGCCCACCGCGAAATAGCTGGATACGATACCGACCATTGCACCGCTTTTAACTGTTTTTTCCAGGGCACCATAGGTTGGTATACCATGTTCCGAGAGTTTGGGGATAAGCTTGTCTGCCTGGCTGGTGATAAAACTGTCCGAGGGCAGATAAATCATGTCGACTTTATCCGCCAGCACTTTTGCTACGGCGGCGTCGATACCACTTTCGGATTCAACGGGATAGGCGCCGTAGCCCAGCCCCTTTGCGGCCAGTTGCGTGGCCAGTTCTTTGTCGGCAATCTGTGAGTTTTTCTCATTGGGATTGAATATCATTCCTATCTTGGAATATTTTCCCAGCATGAGAATAAAATCGATTTGATCAGCGATGGGGACGGCATGGCTCACACCGGTAACATTGTTGCCTGAACGTTCCCAGCTTTGGACCAGCCCGGACTTCACGGGGTTCGTGACAATCCCGAAAAGGATGGGGGTATTTTTGACCTTGGCGGCGGTTTTGATGCTTACCGTCGTTCCGAAAGTATAGATAAAATCATACTTGGCTTCATCAATTGAGGCTAAAAAGTCATCCAGTTTGGCTTTGTCCTGGTCGGCATTGAACTCCTCAACATCGACCTCGATTCCGGATTGTTTCAGACCTTCCCTGAGTCCGGCATCACATGGGGTCGCCCCTCTCCAATTGATGAAAAGGGCATTGTGTGCAGCGGCCGATACCATTCCGGTTAATAAGAAAAACACCGTCACTGTTGTGCAGAAAATTTTGTTTAGATTCTTCATCGAACGTCCTTTCTCGCGTTTACCTTCCAACTGGTGTAAAAACAGTTATGCTTACCGTTTGGCAATCCGCTTTCAAGCAATTTCACCCGACGGCATCGCCCTTAAAAAAATATCGTTGTTATGACAAAAATAAACTTGGCTTAATAAGACAAGAGGTGTTCGAATTCCATCCGCATGGTGCCCAGGGTTCCATCCGCCTGGATCTGGGCCAATCCTTTGTTAAAGGCCTCAAGCAGAATCTTGCTGTCTTTGCTTTTTTTGGAAATACAGACATAGTAAGGTTTTCCCCGGGAGATCTTGAAATCAACCTTATGCATCGTTTTCTCGTAAATATACTTGGCAAAAAACAAAGCACTGAATGCATTGCCGGGGATAAAATCGACATCACCGTCGAGCAGGGCTTTTATTTTTTCTTCTGTCTCCTTGAAATAAACAAGATTGGACGCCAACCCGTTTTCCTTGAAAATATCGATGTAAGAATAGCCGCTCTCGATACCAATCTTATAGTTCTTGAGATCCGCAAAGTCCTTGATGGCCGCGTCCTTGTGTTTCACCGTGAAAAGTACATAGTCCACATCGAGGACCGGTTCGGAATAATACATGAATGCTTCTCGCTCAGGTTTCTTACTGGCGGCAACGATAATCGCGTGCTGCCCCTCTTCAGCGCCTTTGAGGGCGTCTTTCCAGTCCATGTAGGTAATCTGTAGGTCATAGCCGGAACGTTTGAATGCCTCCCGGGAAATCTCAGAAAATACACCTTCACCGTTGAGCCCCCCACTCCACTTAACGGTCGTATAGGGGGCCCACTCGCAGGTATACCCTGAAATTTTCTCACCGGAAAACGCCAATGGCGCATAGCAAAAAAGAAAAAACATACACAGAAATACTTTTTTCATCTTGAAATATTTCCTTTTATATTGATTTAATGTTGGCTGCCTATACCTTGAATTTACCGACCATGGCATTGAGCTTTTCAGCCAGTTGCGACAGTTCGGAAGCGTTCATATTGATCTGAGAACTGCTGGTGGACATGTCTCCTGCCGCATGGTTCACTTCAGAAATATCTCCGGCAATTTCACCGGCGACCATCGAACTCTGGGCCACGTTCTCATTGACTTCCTGGATGCCCTGGGAAACCTGGGACACATTGCCGGCAATCTCCCGGGTGGTTACCGATTGCTCTTCCACGGCCGTGGCAATCGTGGAAACGATTTCATTGACCAGGTTGATGACGGTTGAGATCTGCTCGATTTCCGTCACCGTGCCGGCGGTTGAATCCTGTATGCCGTTGATTTTAGATTTGATCTCCTGCGTGGCCTCGGCCGTCTGTCGGGCCAGGTCTTTTATCTCGTTGGCAACCACGGCAAACCCCTTGCCGGCTTCACCCGCCCGGGCCGCTTCGATGGTCGCGTTCAGGGCCAGCAGGTTGGTCTGCTCGGAAATCTCGGTAATGGCCTCCGTGACCTTACCGATGTCCTGGGCCGCCTTGCCCAGTTGATCGATTCGCCCGGAAGCACTTTGCGCCTGGGAAACAGCCTTGCTGGCGATCTCCCTGCCCTTTTCCGAACTCTTGGCGATCTCGACCACCGTTGAGTTCATCTGCTCGGTGGCGGAGGCCACCATGGTTACATTGGTCGATGCCTGCTCCATGGCGGCGGCGACCGTATTGATGGTGGCACTCATTTCTTCGGCCGCACTGGACACGGCATCTGATTTGCCTGACATTTTTTCCGCACCATCGGTCATCTGACTGGAAATGGCATTCAAATCTTTGGAAGAACGATTCAGCTGGTCGGCATTGTCGGCGACATCAGCGATGATGGTCTGTATTTTCTCGATGAAGGAGTTGAACCACCTGGCCAGTTCCCCGACTTCATCCTTGCTCTTCACCGTAAGGCGCTTGGTCAGATCACCTTCCCCTTCCGCAGCATCCCGGAGACCGGCCACCACCTCGCGAATCGGTTTGGATACCGAGCTGGCAACCAGGAAGATAATGGTGGCGGTAACGAGCACAACCACCAGAGCGACCGTGGCATTGACTTTTCCCAGCGTTTTTACGGAAGCGAGAACCTCGGCGTCGACTGCGGAGACGACGATGGTCCACCCCATTTCCCGGAAAGGCACCAGGGAGGCCATTTTTGGAATGCCCTGATCGAGGTAACGGAGCTCACCCTCAGCCGTGGAAAGCATCTGGCGACCGAAGGCATCATCGTTCATGTTGGCGTCGAGGATGCTGGATTTGTCGGGATGGGCGACCAGCGTGCCATTTGCATCAAAGATGAAGGCATAACCGCTCTGGCCGATTTTGATAGGATCCACGAAAAGACCGGTGACGACATTTATATCCAGTACGCCGAACAGGACACCGACCGTCTTGTCTTTTTCCACAACCGGAGCTGAAATCATAAAGACGGGATTGCCGCTGCCCTTGCTCTTCAGCACCGAAGAGACGAACACCTCACCTTGCATGGCCTTCTGGAAATAGGGACGCTCACTGACATTGATTTTTCCGATGATGGCAGCGTCCGCCGAAGCGATAAGCTCGCCATTGGCATCGGCCATGCATATATTCTCGTAATAGCGGTATTCTTCCTTGAAGCGCGCCAGCTGAATATTGGCCGATTTTCGGGCGGCCTTGCCGACAAAGGTGGCGTTCGCCGTGGTGGCATACAATTTCTGCTGGCTCCAGCTGACGATGTCAAGCCGGCAATCTTTCAGCCAGGCGGACATGGTGCCATGGGTAGATTCAGCGATCATGCGCATCTGCTGCGTAGCGGCTTCATACAGGGCATTGCTGGACAGGTAATAGGATATGGCGCTGGAGATCCCCATACCTAAAATAATCGCGGTTAAAGTGGGAAGAAGGAATTTAGTCCTGAGGTTTAACTTCATGCTCGGCGCTCCTGGCTTGTGAATTGGACCCACCCCTGTCCTGGACACGGTCGACGGCATCCATGGGGTTTTTTTGCCGGGTCCCTGTTGAAGTCTATTTTCGACATCCGGGCGGCAATCTTTAACTAAATCTGATTTTTTTTATGAGGAAAGAAAAATGAAGTCATGGAGACCCATTCCGGGTTTGAATTATTGGTGACATTCTGTCAGAATATGGGATTATGAATACTGATAAGTGGAGTTTAAGGATTGAAACGGTCACCCGCGTCCCCTGTTCAGGGCGTGCGGCGTGTATAGGGTCAAGCAAACCGACATGAATGACTTCCCCCTGCCCGGCATCGTTGATTTTCTCAAAAAAGTGGTGCCCTTCAACACCCTGCCCCCCGCAGCACTGCATGAGGCGATCACGGCCACCCGGATCGCCTTTTATCCGGTCGGCGAACGAATGATCCGCATGGGCGAACCCACCGGGGATTTTCTCCATGTGGTCCAGACCGGCTGCGCCCGGGTATCCATCACCGATGAATCCGGCGAAGAACTGCCGGTGGACTTTCGCGGTGAAGGCGACAGCTTCGGCGCCGTGAGCCTGCTCAAGGGCGGAAACGCCCTGTTCAATGTCACCGCCGAAGAAGACCTGATCGTTTTTCTCATCCCCAAGGCGGCGGTGGATAGACTGCTGGAAGCGCATCCCCCGTTTCGACGCCATTTCGGATTTTCCCTGGCCCGCAATTTCAAGGCGGTGCGCAAGTCGGCCGATGACCAGTTGAACCTGTTGACCCGGGACAGCCAGGTCCATGTGGATACGTTCATGACCGGCAAGCGGGTTCGGGATCTGATGTCGACGGAGCCGCTGAGTTGCCGCCGGCAAACCCCGGTACGGGAGGCCGCCGATATGATGAAGCAGCGGGGGGTGGGTTCCATCGTCGTCCTGAATCCGGAAGGCAGGCCCGAGGGGATTCTCACCGACGCCGACCTGCGCAACAAAATCATTGCCGAAGGCCGTGACCTGGACACACCCGTCGGCCAGGTCATGAGCGCCCCGATCCGGACGGTGTCGCCCCGGGCTTTCAGCTTCGATGCCCTGCTGGACATGAGCCACTTCGGGGTCAGCCACCTGATCGTCACCGACGGCAAACAGACCGTCGGCATCATCAGCGAGCACGATTTTCAGCTGGCATCCGGCAGTTCGCCCATCGGTATGATCGGGGACATCACCCGGGCCACGACCGTACCGGAACTGGTCGACAAGCGCATCCATATCGACCGGGTGCTGGAGATGGCCATGCAGCGCAGCGGGTCGATCAAGCCCATGGTGGCCCTCATCGCGGAATTGAACGATCGGGTCACCCGCCAGTTTATCCGGGTGATCGAGCGCGAAATGGCGGCCCAGGGGTATGGTCCGCCCCCGGTGCCCTACTGCTGGCTGGCAATGGGCAGCGAAGGCCGCCAGGAACAGACCCTGTGCACGGATCAGGACAATGCGCTCGTCTACGCGGACGATTCCGGGGCTGACGACGGTTCGGTGCAGCGCTGGTTCCTGGAACTCTCAAAACGGGTCGTGGATGCCCTGGAACGCTTTGGCATCCCCAAGTGCCGGGGAGGCATCATGGCCAGCAATCCCCAGTGGTGCATGGACCTGAGCCACTGGCAGAAGATGTTTGCCGGGTGGATCGACGACCCCACCCCCGAAAGCCTGAGAATGGCCTCCATTTTTTTCGATTTTCGCGCCATCACCTCGGAATTCAACGGGGCACGCAAGCTCAAGGATGCGCTCACCCGGATGGCCGCAGGCAAAAAACATTTTGCCCGTGTGCTGGCCAAAAATGCCCTGAACAACCGGCCGCCACTGGGCTTTTTACGGCAGTTCGTGGTCGAGAAATCGGGGGAGCACAACAACGGCCTCAACCTGAAACTGCGTGGCCTGACACCGGTGGTGGACGCCGCCCGGGTGCTGGCACTGGAATTGGGGGTGACATCCACCAATACGCTGAAACGCCTCAAGGCGGCCACCAAAAAAAAAGTGCTGCGGCCTGATTTTTTAGCGGCCATCGACGACGCCTACGATTACATCAACTTTATTCGCATCGATCACCATCTGAAGGCGCGCGAGGCAGGAACGCAGATGAACAATTTTGTAGATCCGGCCCTGCTCAATCCCATGGAGCGTAAAGTTCTCAAAGAGAGCTTTACCGTTATCAGCCAGCTGCAGGAATTGATGGCCGGCCGCTACCAGAGCTGGCGGGTTCAGGACAGGTAATGGGGCGACTTTTCACCGCCCGGTTTTTCAACCGGCTGCTTCGGCTGCGCATCGGGAAAAGGTCGCCGGCCCCGGTCGCCGGCATCGGTTTGCACGCCCTGGACGATCTTGACGGCTCACGGCCTGCCAGGCAGTTTTCCTATACCGTGGTGGATATCGAAACCACGGGCCTGGACATGAAGCGAAGCCGGATCCTCAGTATCGGCGCCTTCAAGCTGGCAGCGGGTCAGATTCACCTGGGCCGGATGTTCGACCAGCTGGTCAACCCGGGGAGAAGCATCCCGCCGACGTCGATTACCGTGCATGGCATCGTTCCGGCCATGGTCACAACGGCCCCGGGCGGCCCGGAGGTCCTGGATGCCTTCCTGCATTACCTGGGCCGCGACATCCTCGTGGCCCACAACGCCAGGTTCGATCTGGCTTTTCTGAACCGGCTGATGCAGGCGACCCATGGATTCCCCCTTCAGAATCTGACGATCGACACGGTGCCGCTGTGCGGGACATTGCTGCTGCCAAAGTTATTCCGGCCGATGCCGAGGCAGGCCAAGCTGCTGGGCCGTGGTGCGACCAATCCCGCCTTGCAGCAGAACCGGAAAAGCCTTGAAGAGATCGCCCATCTCCTGGGCATCAAGGTTCATCAACGCCACACGGCCGTGGGTGATGCATTGGCCACGGCCATGATCTTTCAACGCGCCCTGGCCACGCTCGAACACCGCGGACGGGGGCGGCTTAAGGATCTGATAGGGGTCGGGGCAATTTAATGTCTCATCCAGAAATATACGCTTATGGCCCGTGCCCGCGTTCTCGCTCAGTTGAAATCCTCGGCGTACCGCTGCTACGCCTCCGGTTTCAGCATCGCTGCGGTCCTGTCATGACATAAATCCCGCATCGCGGGAAACCATAACCTGCCACTTGCGCATGAAAGCTGAAAAAAGCCGGGCCCAAAATTTTCTTGAAAACCAAAATGGCAAAAGGCTGTAAAAATCATAGGGAACAGAATGCAACCGTCTCGTGAATAGCGAACGAGAATAATTGTAAGGAGAATACGATCGCCATGAATAAAGAGAATATCGAAGCCATCATCCGCAACGCCAGCGTCTGCCGTCTGGGCATTTTCGACGGGGAGAGCCCTTATGTCGTTCCCCTCTGCTTCGGCTACCGGGACAACACCCTCTATTTTCACGGGGCAGTAAAGAGTGGAAAATATGCCCTGATCCAAAAGCACCCCAAGGTCTGTTTCGAGTTCGACATCCTGGCCGAACCCCTAACAGCTCCGGATCCCTGTGATTGGGACATGCGCTACCAGAGTGTGGTCGGATTCGGAGAGGCTTCCATGGTCGAAGGCATCGATGAGAAGCGGCAGGCGCTTGAGATTATCGCCGCACAATATGACAAGGGAAGCAGGACGTTCCCGGACAACAAGGTCAGGGCAACGGCGGTGTTTAAAGTCGCCATCGCGTCCATGACCGGCAAACAGTCCGGTTTCGATCCGGAATAGATCGTATCTGTTTGTTGGAGATGTCGTTACCGGCCGAATTTTCATCGCACCTCTTTTAGCCAGCACAAACATGCAAGTCGAACGAGGCTATTGGAAACGGGAGCAAACCACGTGATATCGTGGTTGCTTGATTTTACTTCATAGTACAATGAGATAGCAGCTATCGCAGGTTTCGCATATCATGTGATTTGATTTGATAATGCTGGTATCATATTCATCTATCATGTTATCCCCCTGACAAAAAAATAAACGAGTATTCATATGGGGTATGTGGAGCATATTAGGCACAAGGCACTCCCGATTCCTATTTTTCAAATCTGAATAAGTTCAGGGGACGGGGAACTTACAATTAATACCCCCTCATGATAACATCGGCTATACAGGTGGAGCACGTCACTATCACCAAACGAGTTACAGTTTCTGACAAGGTGCCTTCCCTTGTGATGAGCTATATTCATTTCCCCGCTTTAAAATTCAGGTATGCTATCCGGAATAATTTTTTTTAATTCCAAGCTTGCGAATCTTTGCGTATAGGGTTGGGGGCTTCATTTCAAGTTTTGCAGCAGCCCCCTGAACCCCGCTTACCCTTCCCCCCGATGCTTTTAAGGCACGTAAAATATGTTGCCGTTCCATATCTTGCATGGGAAGGATGACGTTATCATCTGCATCTGTCTCCTCATTTGCATCACTTTCCAGTATGGGGAGTTTGATTTTTTTGCCGTCGCTCAATATGATGGCTCGTTCGATAACGTGTTTAAGCTCACGAATGTTACCGACCCATCTATAATCGGTTAGTTGACTGACCTGCTGTTTTGTCAGGCCTTTGATATTTCTTCCGAATTTACGATTTAGCTCGTTCAGAAAATACATTGAAAGTATTGGAATATCTTCTTTTCTTTTTCGTAACGGAGGAATTTTTATTGGAAATACATTGAGTCTGAAATATAGATCCTGACGGAAGCGCCCGTTTTTAATCATTGCTTCAAGATCCTGATTGGTGGCGGCCAGAAGCCTGAAATCAGAGAATATGGCTTTATCACCACCAACGCGCTCGAATTGTTTTTCCTGAATCGCCCTGAGAATCTTAGCCTGAATATCAAGAGAAAGGGTATCGATATCATCCAGAAAAAGGGTGCCTCCATCAGCCAGTTCAAACCGTCCCCGCCTTTGTTTTGATGCACCGGTAAAAGCGCCTTTTTCGTGGCCGAACAATTCACTGGCGATCAATCCAGGGTCCAGTGCGGCGGAGTTGATAGGTATGAAAGGACCTGTTCTACGATTGCTGGATCGGTGTATGGCTTTTGCCACCAATTCTTTCCCCACTCCGGTTTCACCCAGAATGAGTACTGTTGAATCCGTGGGACCGACTTTTTGGATCTGGGACAAAACTTTTTGGATGGATGTTGATTCTCCAACAATTTCCCCAGCAAAGGGCTGCGCTTCAAATTCTTTTCTGTAAAACAGGGTTTCATCCTCCAGCCGCTCCTTAAGGCGTGCGATTTCCCTGTAAGCTTCGGCATTTTTCAGCGCAATGGCCAACTGACCGGCAATAATTTTCATGGCGAACAGGCACTCTTTGGTCGGCGCCCCGAAAATCAGGTTGTTGTCGAGGTATATCACACCGAGTAACGCTTCATGATGGTTCACCGGATAGGCCATTTGCCATCCCTTTCGCTCTTCATGGAAAAGCGGCCCGTCTTTTTTGATTTTTTCAATGCCGTTTTTAAAAACCGATTTAACCATTTGATAACTGGATGAAAATTCCTCTGAATTCAGATGAGAAATATCCAGATTACGACCGGCCATGAGCCGAAGGATATCATCCTCGCCTTTTAAAAAAATCCCCCCGCGGCCGGCCTTTGTGAGTTTGAGTACCAAGTTGATGATACGTTCCAAAAGCTGGTTGTGGTCTTGAACCGTTCCGATTGTATGGCCAACCTCTGAAATGATGCCCAGCAAAAATTCTTCAGTTTGGTTTTCTTCTATATAGGGAAGTAAATGTTCAGGAAACAATTCCGGATTAATTCCTGAAAAAACAAGCCAGGCCTCATTGAGTAGCAGGCTGGCTTCGGTGCTTTTTCCGGTTTTTAAACAAATTTGGGCTTTTAAGACTTGGGCATGTGAAAGTTCAATTCTGGCACCGGATTCCGTTAACAGGGCAATGCTTTCTTCGATCACTGCAAGCACGCTCCTGATATCTTTCTTGTCTTTAATCATCCGTCTGGCTTGATACTTTAGCCCCACACCTTTCATATAGATGTCCGGCCAGTTTATTAACCTCTTGATTTCAGAATTATAGTTCATTTCGGGATGAAGAAAGCCTCTTTCCTCCAACCATTCCATGTATTCAAAATTCCACGGTCCCCGGTGGTGAAACCAGCCGATATCTTTTGATTTCTCATAGGCTTTGACTTGGTATTCAAAACAGCCTTCAACTTCGTTTTTATGGTACAGAATAAAGGCTTTTGATGCATACCCAGCCCACAATTCATAATTTCCCAAATCTTCTTCAGGCGTGGTGAAAAAGTGATTTAAGATGATTTCCGCCTCTTTTATCCGTCCTGAGTCAAAAAGGGTCAAGACGCTCATGATATCCGCATATCGAATCACATTAGAAAGATCATGCTCCTTTGCTTTTTTTTGAACCGACTCAATGAGACTTATTCCTCTTGCGGTTTGACCAGATATACCGTAGCACCATCCAAGGGTTGCGCATCCCAAAAGGGTTTGAGCATCTATCGGTAATTTTTCCAAGTCCCCGACCGCTTCTTCATATCGGGTCACCGCTTCAATTATTCTTCCTTGCCAGAATAGAAAGTCGCTAGTAAACAGCGCCGCCTCCCGCAGGAACCCTTCGTCGTTGAGTTTTTTTGCACGATCCCAGGCCCTGTTGTTCAAGGTTTCAGCTTCTTCATAGAGGCCTTCGCCTTTGGCAACCTGTGCAAGCCGAAGTTCTAATCTGCAAAGAGAATCCTCAGTATCCTGTCCTTTCAGATAGCCAATGGCACGGGAAAGAAAGGACCGCTGACGCTCCAGGGGGATTTTGTGGCCATGAGAAGAAACAATCCCCAAGGCCGCTTTAGCATAGGTTTCCCGATATTCTTCATTAATGGGAAGTTTGGTCTCGTCAGAATTTTCCAAGATCAGGAGATAGTACGCTGTTGCGGCTTCTGTGGCACCGATTTCCCCGCACCGAGCGGCCGCATCGAGAAGGTATTCCGGTTTATGGCAATATTGTGCGTGATGGCTGATGTTGGCGATGGTCATGCATTTTGATGTTCCTGACATCTCTTTATTATCGATAAAATCAATCAGTTCTTCCGAAACCTTTTTCACCTGATCGTCTGTTGAAAAAGTCAGTGCTTCGGGAGCACCTTCCGGATTACAGAGAATATAATGTCCGAGTCCTAAAGTATCATAGGCCTAAAATACGCGATTTTCACAAAAAAAGAGTCCTCTAAAATTGGATAATGTGTTATAATACTTGTTAAAAACCACCATGTTTACAACAAGCGTAAACACACCCAATAGGTAAAGGACTCTATGAGTAAGCATAGCAAAAACTACCGACAAAGTGAACTCAAAATCCAACGCATCGAAACGACGTCCGACCGGTTGACCGGAAGAGCCGGGCTGGCCCTGTTCGTGGCGTATATGCACGGCATTCAGGTTTTTGGCTGGTTCGACCGCTGGTTTGGATCCATCCGCAAGAACCGAAAAGGCCTTGCCATTACAGAACTTTTCAAACAAGTGCTCTGCTTTTTCGCCGATGGGACCAGTCGGCGCCTGGCATATTTCGACCAGATTTCTCGCGATGAGGGCTATGCCGGCAGCATAGAGACGCCAACTGAAGACATGGCCTCTTCTCATCAAATCAAACGTTTTTTCAAAGCATTCGCCTGGACTCGCGTGTTTTTGTTCCGGCGCCTTTTGCAGGCCCTTTTCATCTGGCGTCTGCGGATTACGCAACCCGATGTGATCGAATTGGGTATCGATACGATGGTCATGGACAATGACGATGCAAAATGCCGGCACGGCGTGAAGCCCACCTACAAGAAGAAAAAGGGCTTTCAACCCCTGCAAATGAATTGGGGACGTTTGATTGTCGATGCGGTGTTTCGCAGTGGGGACAAACATTCCAATCATGGCGATACGGTCCTGAATATGATCCGGCACATGGTTCTTAAAATCAGATGCGACTACCGTGGGGATGTGCCGATTATCATCCGCATGGACAGCGGGTTTTTCGACCAGAAAATCTTCGAGCTTTGCGAAAGGCTTCATGTCGGTTATGTCTGCGGCGGCAAAGTGTATAAAGACATCAAGCAAATGGCGGACAACTGGGATGCGTCCAAATGGAAACGGTTCGAATCCGGAAAGAAGAAAGCCTGGAAATACGCCGAGTTCGGTATCCGGCAAGGCAACTGGAAACAATTCCGCCGCGCGATTTTTTGTCGGTTGATGCACGATAACAGCAAACAGCTTTACCTTCCGGGATTTCGGCCTGACACCATCATCGTCACCAACATCGGTCAAGGTCAGGCGATCGACGGTATGCTGGAAAACGCCGGAGCGGTGGAATATCTGACCACCAATGGGCTCGTCGCCTGCTATCATGAACGCGGCAGCGACGAATTGGCCAACCGGGCGTTGAAGGATTTCGGTCACGAACAACTGCCTTTCAAACGATTCGCCCCCAATGCAGCCTGGTATTATATGATGCTGGTCGGTCATTTTCTGCTCGAGTCGTTTAAAGAAGATGTCAGTGCGCCGGTATTATCGATTGGTTCCTATGCCTCCACGGTGCGTAGACGGCTGATCGATATCGCCGGTAAAATCGTTTTCCACAGTGAGCAAACGGTCTTAAAGGTGACTAGGACCTGCCTGGAAAACCTACGCTTGCCGGAGTTGTTTGAACGGTGCCGCAAAGCGCCGGTTATCGAATAACCCGCAGGGAAAATAAAATTTGGAGTAAAACCGGTGGAGAGGTGTGCGCTAAAACAGGCTAAAATGCGCATATGACCACAACAAATTCGGTCAGGATAGCTTGTCTGCAGAAATAGTATCAAATTCTCAGCAGAACCCGATTTCTCTACCATGTTTTACCAGAATACTTCTGTTCAAAACCAAAATCGCCTCGTTTAGGATAGGGACAGATCCATTTCCTTTTTATAAGGCCTTCCAGAGTATTTAGAACGCTTATGGGAGATTGTTTCGTAAAATCAACAATCATATCCAACGTTATCGGCGGCGGCATAAGGGCAAAGAGAATCAATATTACTCTCTCAGCATCTGTAAATGCGCACTCTTGTTTTTCTTCGTGATGTCCCATCAGTCCCTCATTCAAAAATATTAAAATATTATGAAATAATAATATAACATAAAAATATAAATCAATATTTTTATGATTTTTTTGAAATATGCTTTTATCTCAATTGGTTATGAAAGCGATCCTTTATGGCACGCTTCATGCTCAAAAAATGAAATAAAGCATATCAACACATAAGCAATGGATTTTCATGAACACATAGTAACCAAGGAAGGATACCCATCATTATGATCATCATCGGAGAAAAAATTAACGGAACCCGTGAACAAGTTGCAAAGGCCATTAAGTCGCGTGATGCCGGCTTCATAAAAGAACTGGCGGTGCACCAGACAAAAGCCGGTGCAGATTTTCTGGATGTCAATGCCGGCACCCATCCCTCACAGGAACCCGAAGACATGACTTGGCTTGTTCAGACGATCCAGGAATCGTGCGACACCCGACTTTGCCTCGACAGTGCCAATCCCAAGGCATTGCTTGCCGGTATTAAGGCTTGCAAAACCCTGCCTATGCTGAATTCCCTTAGCGGCGAACAGAACCGGGTGGAAGGGGTCCTCCCCTTGGCCATTGAATATAAAACAGAGCTGGTGGTTCTTGCTCTGGATGACAATGGGATCCCCAAAACAGCTGAACAGCGCCTGGATATCGTCCGGCGTCTCATCGCCATGACCAGGGAGGGCGGAATTTCGGATGACAAGCTCTATGTGGACCCCCTGGTCACCACGATTGCCACAGACAATAACTCCGGGCTAACCGCCTTTGAAACGATCCGCCGTATCCGGTCGGAGTTTCCCGAGGCCCACATCACCTGTGGTCTGTCCAACATCTCTTTTGGGCAGCCATCACGCACCATCATCAACCAGGCCTTTGCGTCCCTGGCCATTGGGGCCGGAATGGACAGTGCCATTGTAGACCCCATGGAAAGCGGTCTGCGAAATTCCGTATATTCCGCTGAAATGGTTATGGGCATGGATCCGGATTGCCTTAACTACAACCAGGCTCACAGGAGCGGACTGATCGGCAAATCCAAAGGGCTTGAAGTCTCCAATAAGAAGGAAATCGAAAAAGCTTTGTGCAGCCTTTCCGCAGCCCTATCAAAGGCCGGTATCATCGATGGACAGGTGACACTTCAAGATTCTGTCCAAGAAGAGGATCTGATCCATGAAGACCCGGACAGCAGCGATGTCCTTAAGACTTTTGTCGATGCGCTGGTGAATATGAAAAAAAATGACGTCATGGCTTTGGGGGAGGAAATGCTTTCTTCTGGAAGGGAGCCTCTTGATCTTTTGGAAGGCGCCAAACAGGCCATGGAAGAAGTGGGAAAGTTGTTTGAACAGGGAGAATACTTTGTTCCAGAGCTCATTCTATCCGGGAAGATGCTGAAAGACATTTCCGAAATGGTGAAACCTTATCTGAAACAAGAAAGCGAAGACGACGACAAGAAAGGCAGGGTTATTATCGGAACGGTCGAAGGGGACATCCATGATATTGGAAAAGATATCGTTGTCACCATGCTCGAGGTAAACGGCTATGACGTTCTGGATCTGGGGGTTGATGTGCCGGTGGCACGATTTGTTGAAGCGGCCCAGGAGTTCAAACCTCAAGTCATCGGTCTTTCCGGCTTCCTGACCCTGGCCTATGATCCCATGAAAGAAAGCATCGCCGCCATTAAGGCTGCCTGCTCTAAAGACATCAAGTTCATGATCGGCGGCGGGCAGATCGACGAGCACATTAGAGAATATACGGGTGCAGATGCATTCGGAAGGGATGCCGTGGAGGCCGTCAAACTTTGCGAAGAATGGTTTTCCGCTGGCGACAAAGCGATTGCCGCCTGATTCAATCGACATCGTAACTTACATTAAAGGAGAACCACGTGTCTTCACAAATTGAACAAGCAATGGATGGAATAGAAAAACCGATCACTGACAGTCTTCAAGTCAAATCAGGAATATTTGGTCTTCAAAACCGTTGGAAGTATATTCTCATAGGATTTGGGATGTCTTTGGTTCTGGGCCTTTTGTATGCGTGGTCGATTTTTGTTATGCCTTTGGAGAAAGAGTTTGGATGGAACCGGGCACAGACATCCCTTGCCTTTACCGTTTCCATCGTATTTTTTGTTCTTGGAATGATCTTCGGTGGCAGGCATGGAGACAAAAACACCCCCCGGGCTGTTGTCACTATCGGGTCCACCATTCTGACCATTGGCTTTTTCATGGTCTCTTTTACGGGCTCACTTCCCATCCTTTACATCTCCTACGGGGTTCTGTGCGGATTCGGAATCGGGTTTGCCAATGTCAGCCCCATGGCCGTAGCCATGCGATGGTTTCCTGATAAAAGAGGGCTTGTGTCTGGAATTCTGGTCATGGGATTCGGGCTTGCAGGATTTCTCTTAGGCTCCCTTGCCGGGCAGATCATCGAGTCGATGGATTGGCAGTGGGCATTCCGATTGTTTGGGGCACTCAGTTTGGTCATCTGCTTGTTTGGAGCCCAGTTCTTAAAATACCCTGACAAAAATTTTGTTCCGCCGGCGACAAAAATTGCCAACGCTGCTGAAAAAACATCAGAGGCCGTTACACAGGATTATGACTGGCGGCACATGTTTAAAACAGCAACCTGGTGGACATGGTGGGCATTCCATCTGGTGCTGCTGACCGGTGGTTTAATGATCATCGGCCATATTGTGCCCTTTGCCATCGGAGGAGGCGTCAGCAAGGCAAAGGCCATTGCCGCCATGGGCATGTTTTCCGTGGCCAACGGTGTCGGACGTCTTATTATCGGCGCTTTGTGGGATCGGCTGGGCCGCAATATTACCATGATTCTCAACGCCCTGATTATGCTTTGCGGTTTATTAAGCCTGAATTTCCTTGTTCCTTCGTTGGGATATCCCCTTCTTCTGATATCCGTCATTTTAATCGGCATGTCATTCGGTGGGGCCATTCCGATTGCGTCCGCCATTGTCTCGACCGCCTTCGGAAACAAACATTTCGGGTTCAATTACGGCCTGGCAACAACTCCCCTTGTCATTGCAGCAATTATAGGGCCGTATTTTGGCGGATATCTCTACACTCAGACCCATAGCTACACGGTTGCCATTCTATTGTCGGCCGGCCTGGCGGTCATCGGTATCATTGCGGGTATCATTATAAAAGACCCGTCTCCTATCGTTGACGCAAACAGGGCATAATTTGAAACCCTCGAACCCCATAACTGAGTTCAAAGGAAATACAATCATGGAAAATAAAAACCAATCGCTTTACCAGGAAAGAGAAAGAAGAATTCTTGACTGCATTGCTTTGAAAGAACCTGACAGGGTGCCTGTTGTTCCTCTGTTTGCCTTTTTCAACTGTTATTTCAGCGGCATCAGCCCCAGGGTGGCTTATACAGAACCTGAAATGGCTATCGATGCCTGGCGCAAGACCATCAACCATTTTCAGCCCGATGCCACCTACAGCGTGAACTTTACCGTATACTCCATGGACAATGTCCTTTCTTCCCTTGATTTCAAGGCCATGAAATGGCCGGGTCATGGTGTCCCCGACGACCAGTCATTCCAATTCGTGGAAGCCGAATACATGAAAGAGGATGAATACGACGAATTGTTCAGGGATCCGGGCAGCTTTTTTTTAAGGAAGATGTTGCCCCGTCTTTCTGGCAACCTTGAAGGCTTGGCCAAGCTGCCACCTCTAGAATTGTCCGCGTTGGGATATGCCCTGCCGCCGGTTCTCGCCGCCCTCGCAGATCCTGATATTACTCGGGCTCTTGAGACTTTGCTTGAGACATCGAAGATGCAAGTTCAATGGGTAAGTGCCTTCAATGCGTTTGCAAAGGAGCTCAAGGATTCAGGATATCCCTCCATAAAAGAGCAGACGGTTTTCTGCCCCTATGACCTGGTCGCCGATAATCTGAGAGGAACCGCAGGGGCCGCAATGGATCTGCTGCTTCAGCCGGACAACCTCAAGCGGGCGGTGAACCAACTGGCACCCTTTGTCTCAGCCATCGGCATAAACGGCGCTAAGGGCAAAAGCAATCCAAGGGTGTTTATCCCCCTTCACAAGGGTACCGATAATTTCATGTCCTTAAAACAGTTCAAGGAGTTTTACTGGCCCACGCTCCAGCAGCTCATTGTTGATCTGGTGGAAGCGGACTGCACTCCCTATTTATTGATTGAAGGGCTGTACAATACCCGGCTGGATGTCATCAAGGACGTTCCAAAGGGAAAATGCATTTATCATTTTGAAGGCACCGATATTTTTAAAGCAAAAAAGGTCCTGGGCGATACGGCATGTATCATGGGGAACATGCCAAATTCCCTGTTGACGACAGGGTCTGTGGATCAGGTCAAAGATCACACCAAAAAACTCATTGATGTTTGCGGTGACGGAGGTGGCTATATCATGAGTGCTTCTGCCCTCATCGATGAAGCCAAGCCTGAGAATGTGGAGGCCTGGATGGAAACAACGCGTGAGTATGGAAAATACCATTGACGCCTTTTGAAATCATCCGCGATATTCCTCTGTCTCTTACTCGGGAAGGACTTTTCAGAAGAATGGGATACGGGGGGCGAAAGCGCTCCCCGGCCCCTGAAATTATGGAACAGTTTGCACGGGCGGTGGACATGGTCGACGTCCATAATCTTATAGATGCCCGTGGTGCCTTGTGGATACAGAAACTCTCGTCGGTTGCCAGGCGACGGATCGCAACGGTTTGTGGGCTCGAAATACCCGGGAGTCGGGTGTTTCACCTCATGCCCCAGGCAACCCATGTGGTGCTGGGATTAGGAACCATCGGCAACGGCATTGAAGGACTGTCCAGGAAATATTTAAAAAGTGATGATCCGATACTGGGTGTCATGCTGGACAGCATCGGCAGCGCTGCGGTTGACTGCCTGACTGAAGAAATTTCCCGAATCGTCCGGGATCGTGCTGCGCAGATGGGGTTGATGGCCAGCAGCCCTATGTCTCCAGGGATGCCCGGCTTGTCTTTGGAGACCCAGGACATCTTTTTTGACTTGTTGCCAGCCTCGGAGCTTGGCATGAAATTAACCCCGAAACGGCTGATGGTTCCTTTCAAATCGAGTTCCATGCTCTGGGGGTTGGGAAAGACAATGCCCAGTTGGTCCGAGGAAGAAGTCTGCAAGGCCTGTCATCTGTTCAGGCATTGCAGGTATAAAAACGTAAAAGAAACTATTGGATTTAAAAGCAGCCACGAAGAAGGTATCCGTGAAGCATCGGAGTAGAATCAACAAAGAGAAGATAAAAATTTGCTTGGAACCCGGGCAGACCGTTCAACATGCACTGTCGAACGCTGACATTCACATTCGGGCAGATTGCGGCGGCAAAGGAGTCTGCGGCAAGTGTCAGGTAAAGATAGAGGACCAGGGCGCGCTTTCAAGCTTAAGTGATGCCGAAAAACGGTTCTTGTCAAACGGTCATATTCAAGAAGGCGTTCGACTGTCCTGTCAGGTCAAGCTTAAGGAAAACAGCCAAGCCGCTCATGAGATCTCTCTTTCTCTGATAGAAAAAACTTATGAATCCGTCCAAAGTGAATCGTCGAAAACAAAAATTCAGGTCATGGTCCGGCCCCAAGCGACGATTTCCCGCAGCGTTATCTCTCCAAGTGGTTTCAGTTCCAGTTTAACAGACTGCTTCAACCTTTCTCCCGCAGGTGCCAATGGATCCGGATCTTATTTTTCTCTTGAGGTCCTCCACCGGTTATCCCGGTATTTTGCTGCCGAAAAGGAGTTGACCGTTGTTCAAAGGGGAGGCCTGGCATCAACTATACTGCCGGGTTCCCGGCGCCGTTCACTGGGGATTGCAGTTGATCTGGGTACCACAACAATAGCCGCTTATCTTTGTGACTTGCCATCGGGCAAAATTCTGGCAGCATGCTCTAAAGCTAATTCCCAGAGGATACATGGATATGATGTCATTTCACGGATTGAATTCGCTTCTAAAGCCGAGTCTGGTCTGAAAAAACTCCAGATAGAGGCAATTCATGATATCAACGAATTGATTAACCAAAGCCTTAGAGAAACCGAACAATGTATTGATGATATCGATGATGTCTGCGTGGTGGGCAACCCAACCATGCAGTCCATTTTTGCAGGTATTTCTCCTTTAAGCATCGGTCGCGCCCCCTATCTTCCGGTTACCAATGAGCCTATTGATATTTCAAATCATTCTCTCGGTCTTTGCGTCAGAAAAGACGTAAATATTCATCTTTTTCCCATGCCTTCCGCTTTTGTCGGTGGAGATGCCATCGCGGCTGCTACGGCTACTGGGATAACGACGTCCGGTGAATCCCTTCTTGTTGTGGATCTTGGTACCAATGGGGAACTGATACTGATCAGCGGCCAGGGAGTCGTTGCCACCAGCGCAGCCACCGGGCCAGCCTTTGAAGGGTATTCCATATCCTGTGGGGTCCGGGCCGTGCCTGGTGCTGTCAGTAAAATTACGTGGAATGCACGAAAGAATGAATTCGATTATGAAATCATTCCTGGAAATCCTGAAAAAAGGGCTATCGGCCTGTGCGGATCAGCCATAATCGATGCGGTGGCGGAATGCAGAAAGATCAATCTAATCCAACCGAACGGCAGAATCACCCCAGATGTCAGTGGTCTCATTGAAGAAGATTCGGGAAGGGCAATAGCATTCAAAGGCATGGCTAAGGACGGGTCAGAGGTGGATTTAAAGCTCACTCAAAAAGATGTCAGACAAATTCAACTGGCCAAAGCAGCCCTCCGCGTGGGAATTGATGCCCTTTTAGAAACGACTGGCCTCGATGCTATCCAAAAAACGATATTTACAGGAGCCTTTGGCGCCGGCCTAAATTGGGAAAATGCCTGCTCCATCGGTATGGTTCCTAAACCCATTCTTCAGGGAAAAATTGAGACCATCCACAATGCAGCCGGCGTCGGTGCGGTTAATGCGTTGCTAAACCGAACGTATCGCGATCAAGCAAGGAATTTTGCCAAAACCGTAAGATGTATAAAATTGGAAAGCCTGCCTGAATTCAGCTCAATATTTGCACAGGCTTCGGAATTAAACGCATCTTGAGCATAGTGCGTTTCACTTTTGACAGGAATTATATGAGATAGAGGTCATTGACAATAGCAATAATTTCAATTTAGCAATGCGTCCCATATTCCACACGGAAGTCTAAATTTTTTAACGGATGATTTCTCCTGTGCTCTTCTGGATTATTGTCGTCTATCCCACGAAAAACGGCATTACGGAAAATCCATGTTACTTGCCAGCCCCCCTAAGTATAAGACAAGACATAGAATTTGCATTTAGCATCTGGATATCATAGGCTTACCTTGGGCCCTTCGCCCATAACATCAACCTTTTCACCGAAGGAGGTAGGCCATGAAACTATCTAAAGCTGCCAAAATCTGGATCGATTACCACAAGATCCATTCGAAAAAAAAATACGGTAAGAGCATACCGGGCCATCATCGAACGGTTTATCCAGGAATTCGGTGATGGTCCCGTCGAGCAGGTCACCCCGGAACAGATCCTAACCTACCTTAACCGCCTCACCGAAGGCAACAAACCCTACACCAAGCGAATTCGTTTTTCCCAGCTCTCTTCTTTTTTCAATTTCGTCCGCAAAAATATCGACCCCGAACTAAGAAACCCTTGTGACAGTGACAGACCCATTGTCCGAAAACTGTATCGGAAGAGGGTGCCGTTGAAATGGAAAATCATCGAAAAGGAGACCGTTGACGAAATCATCTTTCGTACTACAAAGGTCCGTAATCGATTGATTCTCGAATTGATGGCCCGAGGCGGTATGCGCATCGGTGAAGTGCTGAAGCTGCGCTTGGGCGATCTGCAGGACCGTAAACTGGTTCTGCGTGAGCCTAAAAGCGGCAAGGAATACGAATTCGTGTTCGTCCCTCAGAAAGTAGCGGATCGATTACGTGAATACGCACTGCAGGTGTGCAATGAACCCGGTGATCGGATATTCCCAATTTATGATTGTAAAGGACGAAGTGACGATTCGAGTCTCAATTGCATGGCGGTTTCAAGTGTTTTTCAAAATTCGTGAGCACAAGATTTGATTTCATGATCCACAAAAACAGGAGTTGCTCTTTACGGCCACTTAGTTACCCATACGCCAACATTAAGACTCGATCCCGAAGTACCAACGAAAGACCCCGCTATTGGCGGAACCGATTCGGGTAATCTGGCCACCGCCACGGCAAAATGATCCGATCCGGCAATTTCTCCGATGGTGGGATCGAACCCTTTCCAACCAGCGCCCGGTAGGTAAACTTCGGCCCAGGCGTGGGTTGCCCCCCAATTATCTGTTGATGGCGGTGCATGTAAATAGCCACTTACAAAGCGAGCGGCGAAACCCAAACACCGCGCTGCAACCATAAATAGCGCCGCAAAATCACGGCAAGAACCAGTAGCGCTCGATAGTGTCTGCTCGGCAGTTTGTACGCCGGGTTCTTCCCGCACGCGATACGACAGCGATTGATGAATGTGGATGCAAAGCCGCTGCAACAACGTGTAAGTCTGAATCCGCTCACCGGATGTCCATAAATTAGCAATCCATTCACCCAAAAGGCTTTTCATCTTATGCGCCGGGTATACCATATAGGGCGACAGCAGAATCTTGTCGTCGGATGGATAAGTAAACGGGTATTCGATGGCGTAATCGGCGACCAGAAAGTCCAGCGGTGCTTCGTTGTATTGCTGGATGATCACTTCGCTTTCGACCGCAAGCTGGTTGGTAGGCAAATTGAATGTCGCGGTGGCCACTGAATTCCCTTCCACGTCCCGGTGCCAAAGTAGAGTCGCCGGCGGTGTAATCGCCAAGGTAGAGGATTCAATTCGCAGTTCATAGTCTTCCCGCAAACGAAGGCGCAGGTGATGGGGGCCGAGCCTCACCATTCCCGAGAAATTATAACTCAACTTTCGGGATTCGCTAAAAATTGTATTGTTTAATAATAACAGTAAGATATCTTTGGTAACGTCGAAAAAGTACAAGCTGCATTGCCAATAAAACACTGCTATTTGTATCGAACACGATACGTAACCAATTGAATTTACATGTAGCTAAACGAATCCCGAAAGTTGAGTTATAAAAAGTACGATGAAGAATTTTAAAACGCTGCATGCTTCATCCGATACTGCGAATTACACATTCGCAACGGTCCAAACAATCAAATCCAGCTGGTTGAACTGGATTTGAATTGATTGGCGTGTGCTGTGTTTTGGACCAAAACACATTTATCCTTTAACCCGATCTACCGTACCGTTCTCCAACAATTCCTGGAGTTGGCTGAGCAATCGCTGTTCATGATCATCAACCATGCCGTCTTTGTTCGCTACCTTCATTATTTCCTCATACTCACTGTTGGTAATGATATGATCTTTCATTGCTTTTTCGATCACCTCTTTTAATTCCAATCCTGATTTGGTCAGCTTCATGGTTCCCTCCTTTTTTTGATTTCAATTCCCCTTATGGCCATCTTCACCTCCGGAACCAATGCGGCAGCTACACTGAGCGACATGATTCCAGTTCTCAGTAATTTAGGGATGGCATCGATCCGGCTCGCAAGCTCCCCGCAAATAGAAACGGGCATGGTACCGGATTCCCTGACCACCCATTCGATAAGCCGCAGAACCGTCGGATGGTCGTCGATGAAATACTCCACTACCAAAGGATTTTCCCGGCCAGCGGCCATGGTATACTGCGTGAGATCATTCGAGCCGATACTGAAGAAGTCTACATGCGTCTTCAGTGAGGTGATTGACAATGCCGCGGCCGGTGTTTCGATCATCGCACCGATACGGGGCAGTTTAAAAATGCCCATTTCAGCGGCAAATTGTTGTAGCATCGATACGACATGAAGCACATCGTTTTCGATCGTGACCATCGGTATCAGGACCCCGATTTCGACTTCCTTGGACACTTCCAATATAGCCCGCAACTGCGCCGCCAACAGCTCTGGATACTCACGCAGCAAACGCACACCACGCCGTCCCAAGAAGGGATCGGGTTCCGGTGGCAGGTGAAGGTAAATCGGATTTTTATCGGCACCAATATCGAGTAGACGAACGTCGATACGCCTTCCGCGGGCCGGCTTCAAGCTCTCCAGAAGAAACGTGGCGAATTCCTTGTCGGTCGGTAAATGTTTGGCTGCAAGAAAGAAGGGTTCTGTTCTAAATAACCCGATTCCATCAGCCCCGCGTTCCATAGCGAGTTCGACATCTTCACGGCTGCGGACGTTGGCCATGACCGATACCTCAAGACCGTCACGGGTGACAGTTCGTTTGATGCCGTTGGCGGTTGCCATCGTTTCCCTGCGTTGGCGTGCTTCTTTGAATCCTGTTTTGTACCGCCGCAGGGTTTGGCGGTTCGGATTGATCACCGCCGACCCCTTGGTTCCATCCACAAGCACAACGTCACCCGTGTGGACCTTTTCCAATAGATCGGGAATCCCCCCCACACAGGGAATACCGAGTTCTCGGGCCAGAAGAGCTGCATGGGCGGCGGGACCGGCGAACTCGGCAAGAACGCCGACAGTGGATGATCGCGACAGGAACACCGTGTCCGATGGCAGGAGGCGTCGGGCGACGAGCACCGTGTTGGCCGGCAGGTTTTCGAGGCTGTGCGCATGAATACCTGCTAAGGACAGCAGCAACCGGCGGGACAGATCGTCGATGTCATCAGCACGTTCCCGAAACAATTCATTTTCCAAGTCTCTGAATCGGCTCGCCAGCACTCTGAACACCATCCTGACCACTTGCTCCGCATTGAGCTTCTCCTTTTCCAAAACCCGCTTCATCTCCTTAATCACATGGGAATCGCGAAGGATTGCCTCTTGCGCACGAAAAATGTCCGCCGATTGCTTGCCCAACTTGCCCTCAATTTGCCTGGCATCGATCGACAGGCAATTGCCTACATCGTCGATTGCTTTTTGGATTCTGGCTTTCTCTTCGTCGATTTGGCTATCGTCGATCACATAGAGTTCAGAATCCCTTAACCGCACGTCTATATAGACAAAGGCCTCCCCTTCGGCTATCCCTGGCGAGACGCCCTTTCCAAGCAGTGTCAACATCTTCCTTCTTGCCTGGCCATTTTTCACTGATCGAATTCCTTCGGTATTTTCATAAACGGATGATCCGGTTTTCGGATACCTTTCCCGATTGCGGTGGGCTTTTCGTGCACAATTTAAGGATTTCATGATTTCACCGGCCGCATACATTTCAGCAGCGCATCCACAGCGACGGTCGCAATGCCGGAATTGATGTCAGACATGGCGTAGGGAATGATTAATTCGTTGTTATGAATGATCGCACCACAGGAATAAACGACATTAGGGACATATCCCTCGCGTTCCTTCTCATGCGGGGCAAGCAAGGGCTCATCCAGGCGAGCGATGATTTTTGAAGGATTTTCAAGATCAAGCAGCATGGCGCCGATGCAATATTGACGCATGGGTCCGACACCGTGTGTGAGTACGATCCAGCCCTCATTGGTCTCCACGGGGGACCCGCAGTTGCCGATCTGGATGAATTCCCATGGATATTCAGGCTCCTGGATGATTTGGGACGTTTGCCAGAAATGGAGATTGTCCGAGAACATGATATGATTGTTTTCACCATCCTGGCGTGAGAGCATGGCATAACGACCGCCAATTTTTCGCGGAAAAAGCGCCATGCCTTTGTTTTGTATGGCTTTGCCGTTGAGGGTGACAATGTTAAAGTTGATAAAGTCCTTGGTTTCCATCAGTTGCGGTAAGATCGTATGGCCGTTATAGGCGGTATAGGTTGCATAATAGGTGCTTTCCTGCTGGCTATCGAAAAAGTGAACGAAGCGGGCATCTTCAATGCCCCGGCTTTCGTTTTTGGAAACGGGAAATATCACCCGTTCGGATATGCGGTGATCGGGGTGGAAACTGACCTCATAATTGGAATTTGCGAGCCAGCTCATCACCTGGAAGGTTCTGTTTTGGTTCGCTTCCGGAAATTGCGGTTTTTCGCGAAGGTTTCCAATTTTTTCTAATAATTCATTATACGTAAAATCTTCCGGCAGCTGGTTAAGAATATGTACGCTTATCTCATCGCCTGCTCCCATCTCGTTTAGCTTGAGCTGGAAAGGATTGCGCTTGTATACCGAATCCAATTGGAGATCCGGCGTTTCTACAAAATCACTGATCGGGTCGAAAAGGAACTTGTTGTGTCGATCAAGAACACCGCTGCGAAAGACAATTGACGAAATATGGCCTTCACCGGTTGCCCGCAGGCTCATGATAAAGCGCAGGCTGCCTTTGTTCAGATGGCTTTGATCGGGATGGGCGACGATGGAAGGGTTGAAAAGAGCAGCCGATTCAATCGAGTACTCTTTCGTAAAGTAAGCCCCGATAAGTGATCTTTGAACATCGCTGAGCACTGTATCCGATGGCAGATATTTCTTCACAGCATTCAGGTGCCGCTCAAAAATGTGCCCGATGTCTTCGTGCCTGCCGGAAAAGTCAGCCATTATTTGCGCAATTAATCTTTCGGCGGCCGTGTCCGGCAAGCTCATTATCCGCTGAATTAATTTGGGGATGCGATATCGCTTATCGGGAGTATGCAGCCGGGTGATGACCCGTGACGTATCCCCGATGATCTTAATCGCTTTTCTTTTAACTTCTAGCTTATGGCGCTTTTTAGGGGGCATACCATTGAGTCCTTAAAGACGATTGACAGCGGTGCGCGGCAACGGGGTCGATCTTCAATTCCAGCCAATCCTCCAGGTTTATGTTTCAGTCGGCGATCATCCGGCCCTGGTCCGCTAGAGCGGAGGTCGGGAATCAGAAAGGCACAGCGCCACCAATTCATCAATGACGGCCGTACCGACGCACATGACCGTATCTGCGCCGCCCCAGTATATTTTTACGGTACCATCGTCTTCCGGGACAGCGCCGCAGGTAAAGACCACATTGGGCACATAGCCATTGACCTCCCACGGATCCTCAGGCTGCAGGATCCATCCATCGGAAACGCCGATGATCTCCGACGGATCATCAAGGTCGTGCAGGGCCGCACCGAGTCGATACACCGTTCCGGACATGGTCTTGAAAACGCCATGGTATATATGCAGCCAGCCCTTGTCGGTTTTAAAGGGAGGGGCACCGGGCCCGATTTTCATCTCATCCCAGTGATAGGCCACCGGCTTCATAATCACCCGGGAATCGCCCCAGTGCACGAGGTCGGGAGAATAGGAAATCCAGATCGACCACTGGGAAATTTCAGAGTGCGGCCGGTCCAGACGGACATACCGACCACCAAATTTTTCAGGGAAAATAACCACGTTGCGCAGGTCGGCCTGGGTGATTAGCGCGACCCGCTCCACTTTTTCGAAATCGCTGGTACGCGCCAGGGCAATCCGCACGCCGTGACGGGAATAGGCACTGTAGGTCAGCAGGTACGCTCCCTCGACGGGACAAATTCTGAGGTCCTCGACACCGAAGGCTTCATATTCGGCAAAAACAGTGCCTGTCGAAGGTATCAGAAAGGGTTTGGGATGAACCGAAAATGAAAAACCATCATCGCTATCGGCCCTGCCGATGATGGAGCGCCCGTTGCGCAGATGCGACCGGAAGAGCATGAGGTAACGATCGTTGTGTTTGACGACGCCGGCATTGTGAACGGTAACTACCGGATAGGGCACATCCTTGCTTATCAGGATGGGGTTATTTTTAAACCGTGTTATTGTTTGATTTTGGATATTCATCGGGATCGTTCCTGAATAATCTGTTCATAGACATGTACGTATTTATCGATCATCCGCTCGACTGTGAAACGCCGTTCAACATGGCGGCGACAGGTTGCGCGGTCAATCTCATGGAGCCGTGCGACAGACGCAGCGGCCTCGTTCACGTTGCTCACCAGAAAACCATTTTGGCCGTTTTCAATCAGCTCAGGCATGCTGCCTCTGTCAAAAGCGATTACGGGTGTACCACAGGCCATGGATTCGATAACGGACAGGCCGAAAGGTTCATCAAATTGTATGGGATGCAACAGCGCGCAGGCCCTGCCGAGCAACCGGTTGCGCTCGTCTGGGCCGACGCTGCCGATATAGACCACCTTGTCGTCAAACAGAGGGACGACATATTGATCGTAGTAGGCCTGGTCCTGGATGATACCTGCCAATATCAACTTTTTACTGCAGGCACTGGCGATGTTCAGGGCTTCGCGCGTTCCTTTGTCCGGGTGAATGCGCCCGAAGAAAAGCAGGCTGTCATCCGCAGTATTCTGGAAATCAAACTGCCGGATATCGATGCCGTGATGGATGGTTTTGATATAATCCAGTTCCGGTGATCGATCGGCATCGCTGATGGAAACATAATACGCGCTGCTGTTGTATTTCTTGTAAACCGGCAGAATTCCGGGCGATGAAAATCCGTGAATGGTTGTTACTACCGGGGTGTTGGTAAGACCAGTGTAGGTCAGTGGCAGATAGTCAAAGTGGTTATGGATGATATCGTATTCATCGCCATGCTCAAAGAGTTCTGAAATGTGCAGGCATTCCCAGACTTTTGGTATGAGTGACCGATTTTCTTCATAGCCCTGCGGGCAGACAGCATGTAAGCTGGCGCTGGTTTCAGAATCCGCGGTGGCAAACAAAGTGACATCATAACCGCGCGACACCAGTCCCTCGGTTAAAAGAGAGGCCACGTTTTCCCAGGGTCCATAGTGCCGTGGCGGCGTACGCCATGCAATCGGCGATAGCATTGCAATGTGCATATCTGATCCTTTTATTTATTGGAAAACGTTAGTCTGGTTCCTGTGACGACGGCTGATTTAAAATCTCGTCGGCGTAGAGCTTCTGCAAGGCCATCAACGCAAGTAGCCAGGCCAGGGAGGACTCGGCACCTTCATTTTGATTGATGCCGTCCGCCATCAACCCATCCCGGCAGCCCCCGGTTTTGGCATCATAGAGCGGCAGGTTGAGGTCGTTGTGCCCGAGAAACCAATTGAAACACATGACCGCTTTGTCGAACCATGATTGATCCCGCGTGATCTCAAAGGCTTTCACACACGCTTCGACCATGGTGCTGGCCTCGATGGGCTGCTGGTCGAAACGGGCTCTGGGGCCGCCTTGTCCATACCATCCGTTGCTGCCGATTGGCACGAAATGGCCGTCTTCAGTCTGGATGGCAAGCAGCCACTTGAGTGCGACGAGTCCCATATCCACCATGTCGCTGCGTTGCATCCGCTGACCGGATAGCAGCAGGGCATGGGGCATTTTGCCGTTGGCATAGTTCAGAGCGTTCTCAAGCCATGGCCAATCGTCCGTTGCATGGTTTTTGAACTGATCGAAAAGCCTGACAGCCATGATCTCCCGGACCCTCCGCACATCGCTGTCACCGGAGAATTTATCCAGGTAGGCATGCACACCCACGAGGCAGAATGCTATGGCCCGGGGCGAATGAAAATTTTCGATCGCTCGCAGGGCCTTTTTAAATAGGGTCGTACTCATTGCCAGATGCCCCGGGTTTTGAAGAAAAGCCACCGCGCTGCCAAGGCTCCAGATTGCCCGGCCATGGGCATCCTCGGAACCGATTTCTTCCGTCCACTGCCGCGAATAGGTCATGAAATTGCGAAAGCGTTCTTTTTCCTCATTGAACGCATACAGAAGAAATCCAAGATAATGGCCGCTGAGTGAATCGAGTCCCCAGCCGTTTGTCGGCCGGTATCGTTGACCCATGGCGGCAACCAGCAGCGCCCTGGCATTGTCGTCGGTGCAGTAGCCATGGGTACGATCGGGGATGGTATAGTTGGCATGCTGCAGGATGCCGGTATCATCTGTAAAGGCTTTGAGGTGATCGAGCTTGATCTCCGGAAGATCAAAATTAGTGATGGCCTTGATATTTTCAACGTAGGAGTGCCGTGGACGCGGGTTCTGGGTGCGGTTTTGCCTTACATCACTGAACACCTGGAGGTAGTTCCGGGCGACCTCCTTCCACACGGCCTCACGAGTGAATGTATAGGCCTTTTTGCGCATGGCGTGCCGCTCGACATCATTGTCCAGAAGGTCGATTATTTGTTGGGCCATGGCATCTGGATCGCGGAAGGGGACAATTCGACCCCGGCCATCGGCAAGCATCTCGGTGGCATACCAGTACGGCGTCGAAATGATGGCTTTGCCGGTGCCCATGGCATAGGCAAGCGTACCGGAGGTAATCTGGGCTTCTTCAAGATAAGGGGTTGTGTAGATATCGGCAATGCCGAGAAACTCGCACAACTCGTTCAGTTCAACAAAACGATTTTGAAAAATGACATGCGCGCCAATGTGGAGTTCGCGTACGAGCTGCTGCAGCATGATACGGTAGGCATCCCCATGCTGTTTCAAAATATGCGGATGGGTTGCCCCCAGGATAATATATGCCAAATCAGGGTATTTGTTGATGACCGCCGGAAGCGCCTGTAATACATTTTCAATGCCCTTATTGGGGGAAAGCAAACCGAAGGTGAGCAGCACCTGTTTGCCTTCCACACCGAACTTGTCTTTGTTAAAGCTGGGATCGATAAATGGTGTGTCCGGAATGCCGTGATGGATAAAGACGACTTTCTCTTCGGGCACCGCGTATATCTCTTTGAGGAAGTCGAATGCCTTATGGCTCATCACGACCAGTTTGTCGGAAAGCTCGGACAGCTTGCCCATGACGGCACGGTATTCCGGTGGAGGGTCTTTTAACACCGTGTGCAAGGTCGTCACCACCGGCATACGCAGGTCACCCAGTAGTTTCAGCAGGTGGCTGCCGGCGGGACCGCCGAAAAGACCGTATTCATGCTGCACACAGACAATATCCGTCTGACTGATATTGAGGAATTGAGACGCCATGCTGTAGTCGCTCAATTTGTTCTGGTTGATCTCAAAGCGTACTTTTTCCGGATAAGGATATCCCTCGGGTTTGTCGTTCATGGCCGCCGCCCAACAGTTTATATCGGGCGCTTCCGCTGACAGGCCTTCGACCAGATCCGTAGTAAAGGTGGCGATGCCGCATTGGCGGGGCAGATAGTTTCCGATTACGGCCACCGAGTTGATTCCCTCGTAATACTTGATAACAGATGTCATGATCGCCACCTATGCCTTTTTAAACGCCCTTATGGCATACAGGAAGATAATCGCGCCACTGGTTGCGATGAGCAAACTTCCGACCAGGCTGCTGTCAGCAAACAGACCGGTTCTTTCAAAAAGGAGACCACCGATCAGTGCACCAACCATGCCGGTAATGATGTCTCCAACCACCCCAAAAGCTTTGCCGGTCATAAATTGCCGGGCAAGCCATCCGGCAATCAAGCCAATTAAGATCATCCAAAAATAATCCATGTGAATTTCTCCTCGTGCGTGATGAGATAACGTCTGTTGCAAGACGGTAATATCAGTGTCGTCACGTTTCTCTGCTTAGGTTGACGATCCCACTCAATCGGACGTCAATTCTTCGAAAGCAACGATGGCAGACCTGCTGCATTGCAGTCGTGCTATTCTCCCCGAATGGCGAGAACGGCTTCCATCCCCTCCGATTGATGGATCGTGTGGATATGGATCCCATGCGGCTCTGTCAGCAGACTCTTGGTCCCCAGCAAAACGCCGAAAATTTCGGACTGTAAATGCTGATCAAGATCTTTTCTTGTCTGCCACTCTTCGAGAAGGTTCAGAAGGTTTTTGTCTTCCATATTGCAAAAAAGGGCGTAACTCAGACAGCCCGCCGCCTTCTCCATGGGCTCGACCATTGAGAGAATCGTTTGGACCAGTTCCTTCTGTTTTTCCGGAAGCACGTGCATGGTAATTCTAACAACGATCATGGCGGCGACCTCCCGGCAATGCCAGTTTTCAGGTTAATCGATGATTTCAAGCCGCGAACGCTTCTTGGCCTTGGAGGAAACGGCGTTGACAAGCGTCCGCAAGGCATCTGCCGTTCGACCCCGCTTGCCGATGATTTTGCCGATGTCTTCTTTGGCGACACGAAGCTCTACAATTGACGTATAGGACCCGTTGATTTCGGTAACGAATACGGCTTCGGGTTGATCCACCAGGGCACGGGCAATGAGTTCAATGAATTCTTTCATCAGAGGACGACCTTTTTCGGTTTGAACCGTGTTGAGAGGGGCGCACATCCCTTCACCTTATAGCTTTCCGCTGACGGAAATTCGGATCCGATGCAACGGATTCCGTCAACTTGACACTCAAAGTCCATGCCGGTTTTGGAATGTGCCGTGAATTTACTGTATTGATTTGATTTAATGGGAAATAGAGATTGAGCAGGTCAAGATGGCAGAAAAAAGCAGATTATAAGATTGGCCGCATATGACCATTGGTCATATGTGACCATTATTTATGGTTTGTGGATATCAAGTTTGCGCATGCGGGCGCGCAATGTGCTGCGTTCAAGGCCGAGGATTTCAGACGCACTGTTGTTTCCGCTGACTTTCCATTGGGTCTGTTCAAGCACTCGCAGAATATACTCCCGCTCTACGTGCGCAAGGGTCCGATTCGTGTTTGTTAAATCTTTATTCGGCTTTTTCAGTTCATCCACCAAGTGCAGTTTGGGACCCGATGAGTTGATCACGGCTCGCTCGAGGACATTTTCAAGCTCGCGAATATTGCCGGGCCAATGATAGTTCCGCAATGTGTTCATCACATTCACCGGAACCAGGTTGATCGATTTTCCCAACCGCTTGGAGATTTTATCGATAAAATAATCGACCAGCAAAGGGATGTCTTCCCTGCGTTCTCTGAGCGGGGGCATGGTGATCGGAAAAATATTCAGCCGATACCAAAGATCCTCCCGGAACGTTCCCTTGCGCACTTCCGCTTCCAGATTTCGATTGGTGGCGGCAATAATGCGGACGTCGACTTTTATGGTTTCTGAACTGCCCAGGCGCTCAAATTCGCCGGTCTCGATTACCTGAAGCAGCTTGGGCTGCAAATCCAGGGGCAGCTCGCCGATTTCATCCAGAAACAGGGTTGTACCATTGGCGATCTCGAATCGTCCCAACCGTCTGGAATACGCATTGGTAAAAGCGCCTTTCTCATGGCCGAAAAGCTCACTTTCAATGAGGTTCGAAGGCAGTGCGGCACAATTCATTTTCACCAGAGCCCGATCCTTGCTTGAGCTCAATCCGTGAATCGCCCGCGCCACAAGTTCTTTACCGGTTCCGGTTTCGCCTAAAACCAAAACATTGGTATCCGCGGCGGCGATCTGTTCGACTTTGTAAAATACATATTTGATTTCGTTGCTTCGGCCAATAATGTTCTCATGGTTGAACTCCAGTTTTATCTCTTCCTGAAGATAGGCCCTCTCGGCTTCGAGTTGGTCTTTGAGGCACTTTATTTTTTCTAACGCGTTTTCAGCCACGTGTTTGCTGTTTAAAGCTTCCTCCCTTGCTATTCTCAGTTCGGCGGTCCGCTTTTCAACAATGTCCTCAAGATTTCTTTTGTAATATTCGCGATCGGTTACGTCTTCGATGGCCAATAGAATCAGCTGTGTATGATTTTCTTCGGTGTATATTCGCCTGGCATTCAAATGCATGATCTTACGCCCGATGGACTCAAAGTGATGCTCCACCTCAAAATCATTGAGCTTAGTGTTTTGAGGGAGGATCTCTTCCAGCAATTCTTTGAGTTTGGGGATGTCCCATTGCCTATTGCCGAGATCATATATCAACACCCCTTCCGTCTGTTTGGGGTTAACATTGAACGTGTCGTAGAAGGAAGGGTTGGCCTTGATCACTTTCAGATCAGGATCAAGTACTACCACTGGTTCCCGAATCGAACCGAGGATGCTATCAAAAATATCCGGATAAGCTTTTCCCATTAACTTGTCTTGCGTTATCCGTATACCGGATTGTTTTAATTTTATTAGGCAGTTGCTTCTTGTCCAGAATATCGTTTTATTCATAATAATATAGTTGTATGGTGAACGCAACCGGGCGCAAAGACAGACTACCCCAGCGTTGTAAATTCCATGGGATTCAGATCCATTGCGTAGAGGGTGAAGCCGCAATAATTGGTTCAGTGGTTCGGCTATTCGAAAGAACTTTTTCTTCATTGCGCATCGGTCTGCATGGGTTTCAGGGAAAATCCACTGATGGTATGAACCACCGGTTTCAACATAGCGAAAGGGTCCCGGCCGTCTGCCAAACCGCCAAGGTAATAGACCCATCCGCCTGTTTTGGCTGCAATCCGTTCGATGCCGTTTCTGCCGAGTTCATCCCAGTCGTAGGCGACTATATAATTTTCGATATCAAGGCCTTTGAGAAAGGTCGCCGCCTCGGGGGTGAGATAGGAACCCAATGTCGAAACCACTACCGCTTTGTCCTGGTCTTGGAGCAGGTTGTAAAAGGCAAAATAATCAAATAGGCCCTCCACCAGGATGATCGTCCGGTACTGCCGGATGGACGGCGCGGCCTTTTCAATGCCATAAAGCCAGCTTTTGGCGGATAGGGGGACTTCTCTGACCTGGTGTTTGAGCCAGCGAACGCCCCTATCACCCGGGCGTCTGCCTACCATTCCGGTCACACCGGCGTCGGCGCCATAAATGGGAAACACTATCCGACCGGCGAAGAAATCGCCGTAATTTCTTGAAAACAGGTTTTTGCGGTTGAAATCGATCTGCCGGCAATAGTACCCGTATCCCTTCACGGTCGCATCGTTTAAAAACCTGAAGAGTCCCCCGTTTGAGAATGCTTCGAAGGCATCAGTGTCCTTTACAAAGTGTGGCACGAAACCATCTATCAGTGCCCTACCGTGGTATTGTTCGTCGCTGTATGGCGGCGCGTAGCCGATGGTGAACTTGTCGATGGTCTCTTTTCCGACGCCCCGGCGGGCAAGATACTCCCAAACGGTCCTGAACCGGTCTTCATTAGCGACAAACAGCTCATGGTAAAAGTCGGCGGCATTTTCCAGGGCGGCAAGCCCCTTTGCATCGCCTTGCTTCGGTTCGACAAACCCAACCGGTTCATCGGGTTCCGATGTCTCGTCAGGTTCAGGAATACCGGAACTGCTGCCATCATCGAAATTGAAATCCGTGACACCCAAATGCGCCGCCCACACCTGCTGTGCCTTGCTGAACCGATAGTTCCTGCGCAGCATGATCAGGTCATAGATGTCCCAATCGCCCTTACAGGCGCCGAAACAATGGAACCGGACCTCATCATCCTTGTTGACATACACCATGAAACTCGCATTGGTGTCAGCGTGAAATGGGCATGGGGCATTGTACCGATTTTTTTTAACACGCTTGAAACGAGTATCAAGCAGCGCTTCAATATAATGGATGACGGCATCGATGGTCGCTGCCGATTTGATGTCTTGGTAGGTTTTCATCACAAATCCCGGTTTTGCATACGTGCGCTACCGCGCCTCTCTTCTATGCCGCGTGATCGATCGGCACTGCTCGGCCAGGCAGTTCACCCGGGGCATAGCCCGCAATTCCGATCATGAATCGCACCACGCCGTAACTCAGCCAACTCGCCAGACGCTGTCCGATGGATTGGGTTCCCCAGTTTTTCTCACCTATTCGCTGTGCCCCTGTCTCGATGGCCTGCTCCAGGCTGAACTTCAATTCTTTGGCAAAGGCTTCATCGTCAACAACCACATTGGCTTCCAGCGCAAGCAGCAGGCTGAAAGGGTCAAGATTGGAAGATCCCACCGTGGCCCAATGCTCGTCGATAACGGCGACTTTGGCGTGCATCATGCTCTTGTGGTATTCATGGATCTCGATCCCTGCAGCGAGAAAACTGCCATAGAGGGCCTGCGAGGCATAATGCAGCAATGGGTGATCCATCCTTCCCTGCAACAGCAGCACCACCCGAACACCCCGCCCGGCAGCATCTGTAAGCGCACGCCGGAAATTCAATCCGGGCAAAAAATAGGCACTGGCAAGAATAATTTCGTCTTGCGCCTGCTCGACCGCCTGCAGATAGGCTTCTTCGATGTCGCGGCGGTGGCGGATGTTGTTGCGTACCAGAAAAGCCGCCTGCATCAGGCCTGTGGGTTCGGTTGAAGGCCTATATCTGTCGTCGTTCCTGCCCCGGTCGGGAAGCCAGCGCATCCAGGCCACACGCGACCATACCCGGCGGGCGGAATCATGAATTTCTTTTACCAACGGCCCTTGAATACTCACCGCGTAGTCAACTCGCAGCGATGTTTGGCTACTTATATCCCGATGATCGTTAATATTTATTCCACCTACAAATGCGATCGTCTGGTCCACGACCACGATTTTGCGGTGCAAGCGACGCAACCGCCGGCGCCGCAACGTCCAGGGGGATGTCTTGGGCCGGAACTTCAGCACCCTTACGCCGGCCGCCTCAAGGTCATCGACCATGGTTTTCGGAAAACCGATCGAGCCAAATCCATCGATCAGCACGCAGGTTGTTACGCCACGCAAGGCCGCCCGCTTGAGTGCTTCGGAGATGCGTCGGCCGGTATTGTCGTTTTCGAAGATATAGGTTTCTATAAAGATTTCATGCATCGCCCGATCCAGTGCCGCTTCGATCGCCGGGAAATAAGCCTCGCCATTTTGTAACAGGGTAATCTGGTTGTTTGGAATCATGCGTGACATTCGGGCCACCAGGGTTGTTGGTTGTTCTGTGCGCAGCGCGAACCTTTTGGATCTAATATCGTCCGGAGATTTGAAACTTCGGATACGTTTAACGGTACCGTTCAGGTCAGCATCGGCCGGACAGACCGGGGTACAGGACGATGATGACTAACTGTTGCATTGGTTTTGATTAGATGACATTTTCCTGATCTGTTTTCCCGTTAATGTCTTCGGGCAGATCAATGGGCGGTACTGTTACCGTTCCGGGTGTGGCGACCGACAACATCTGCCTGAGTTCATCTCCCTGCACACTTTCGTTCTGCGAGAGGAGACGGGCTAGATCATCGAGAATGATTCGCCGTTCCGATAGGATTTTGCGCACGCGCTGATGGGCTTCATCGACAAACCGAAAGACCTCGTCATCGATCTGGGCGCCTTTGGCTTCACTGTATTGTTTAGCGGAAGAAATGCTTTCCGGGAGAAACATCGCCTGGCGCGGGCGCTCATAGCTCACCAGTCCTAAGCGATCGCTCATGCCATATTCCGCAACCATGGAGCGGGCAATGTCCGTCGCCCGCTGCAGATCGTTCTGGGCCCCGGTGGAAATTTCGTCAAAAACAAGTTCCTCGGCCACGCGACCGCCGAGGAGGACGGCCAACCGGTCCAGCAGTTCCGCGCGGGTCATCAGATAACGGTCCTCGGTGGGCTGCTGCTGGGTGTACCCAAGCGCCGCGATCCCGCGGGGGATGATCGAAATTTTATGCACCGGATCGGCATGCTCGACAGACTCGGCCACAATTGCATGTCCGGACTCATGGAAGGCGACAATTTCCTTCTCCTTGGGGTTCATCACCCGATTTTTCTTCTGAAGACCTGCCACCACCCGGTCAATGGCCTCGTCGAAATCTGTCAGTTCGACGATTTCTTTATTGTTCCTGGCCGCTAGAAGCGCAGCTTCATTGATGATGTTGGCCAAGTCCGCACCCACAAATCCAGGGGTTCTGCCGGCGATCAGTCGCAGGTCGACTTCGGGACCCAAGACCACATTCTTGGAGTGGATTTTCAAGATGGCTTCGCGTCCATTGATGTCCGGCCGGTCCACCAGCACCTGCCGGTCAAACCGGCCTGGCCGCAGCAACGCCGGATCGAGAATTTCCGGCCGGTTGGTGGCGGCCATGATGATGACCCCTTTATTTGTTTCGAACCCATCCATCTCCACCAGAAGCTGGTTAAGTGTCTGCTCGCGTTCGTCATGGCCGCCCATCACGTTCATCCCCCGCGCTTTGCCTAAGCCATCCAGTTCATCGATGAAGATGATACAGGGTGCCTGAGCCGCGGCCTGAGAGAAGAGATCACGGACGCGGGCCGCCCCTACACCGACAAACATCTCCACAAACTCGGACCCGCTGATGGAAAAGAAAGGCACTTTGGCCTCCCCGGCCACCGCTCGAGCCAAAAGGGTCTTACCGGTTCCCGGCGGGCCAACCAGCAGCACTCCTTTGGGTATCCGGCCCCCCAGTTTCTGGGACTTTTCCGGGGTGCTTAAAAATTCGACCACCTCCTGGAGCTCTTCTTTGGCCTCATCGATGCCGGCGGCATCGGCGAACGTGACCTTGGTCTCGCTCTCGGCGAAAATCTTGGCTTTGCTCTTGCTGAAAGACATCACACCCATCCCCGTCCCCATCTTCTTCATGGCAAAGCGCCAGATCAGGAAAAAAAAGCCCAAAGGGAGAACCCAGGAGAGAAGGCTGCTCAGAAATTTGTTTTCGTATCGTCCGGAATAACTGATTTTGCGTTCGTCCAGTTCCTTCGCCAGACCTGGATCGTCGACCCGAATGGTCTTGAACGCTTGACCGGTGGAACCCTTTAGCGTTCCGGTAATAGTTTCAGGCCCGATGATCAATTTGCCCACGGTTCCGTCGGCGATGGCTTGTTTGAACCTACTGTACGGGATCGTTTCCACTTTTTCAGAAAACAAGAAAGGCTGCAGATAAGAAAAAAAGAGTACGGCCAACAGGAAATACCAGATGTTGAAACGCCTCTTGGGCGGCAACGTGTCCTTATTTTTCGGATGATCGCCGAAACCAAAGAGGTCTCTTAGCTTATCCGTAAGATTAGCGATGGGATCTTTGTTTGAATTGGATGCCATTTCCATTTTCTCGTCTGTAATTTAACGGCGCATGCTCAATCACCGGAGATGTATTTTTTCAACGCTCCCATGGCCTTGGTAATTTCCTGGATCGCCTCGTGCATGCCTTCGGCGCCGTGGTCTTTTTTGGATGAACCTTTCTTTTCGATTTTGTCCTGAACCGCGGATTTGATCATTTTCAAGTGTTGCGCGTGTATTTCAACCTGCAGGCGATGCTCCTCTTCCATGCTTTTAATGGCATCGGCATCAATCCGCTTGACCAGTTCATCGGCCTCGGCCATTAATTGTTCGATATTCTTGGATTCTAAGTATTCTGACATGATGCGTCCTTTCGACCGTTTTTTGCCCGACCCGGCATGGAATTCGGCAAAAATCTATTAGCCGGCGGATACAATGGTTGCATCTTCTTTTCACAGACGGGCTCATTTTTTCAAAAGCAGTTCAATTCCAGCGGCACAAGCTCGAGCGACGCCATAACCTGCCTCTTCCTGCCCAGGCATTTTGTCCCAACCGCCCTTTGAAACCAACTCATGTCTTTTCCAGCTGTCGATCTTTTCAAATTCCACAAGATTGTCCGCTTTGCGGGAATCCGCCATGAATTGGGCCACGCAAATCGCCGTCCGGCCTTCCAGAATCGCTTTTTCGGTTATCTCTTGGGTAGCCGATGCGGTAGACCAGCCACCCCACCCGAAACCGATGATCATCGCGATGGCGGCTCCAATCACAAGCCCCCAGCTTCCATACTTCATTTTACTTTGAGTTTCCTGTTTCATGAATACTACCTCTCTTATCTATTTGTTGGATTTTTCCCGGTAACATCTCGTCTCCCGGGGAGTGAACAAAGTCAACGGATCGGCATTCATCGAACCCGCCCTTTCCCGGGGCTCGCCTGCTTGATATATTGATAGAAATCACTGTCTGTGGTGAGAATCAAAACGGAGTTCTTATTAGTCTTTTCCTTGTAGCTTTCAAGGGTGCGCAAAAAAGCATAGAATTCTGCATTTTTATTGTAGGCTTGGCCATAGATTTGCGTTGCCTCAGCGTCGGCTTCGCCCTGGACCTCCTGCACCCGGCGGTAAGCGGTGGAGCGGATCTGGCGCAGCTCTTTTTCCATTGTACCGAGGATCTCGGCACTGCGTCCCTCACCTTCGGAGCGGAACTGCGCAGCGATCCGTTTGCGCTCGGAGATCATGCGTTCATAGACCTTTTCACGGACACTTTCCACGTAATCCAGACGCTTGATGCGGACATCCACCAATTCGATGCCATATTGCGGGATGATCTTTCGTGCTTCAGTCAGTATCGTTCGGGTGATCTCCTCCCTGCCGCGGGCAATCTCCCTTTTAAGCTCCTCTTCGCGCTCCTTTGGGATCTCCTTCAGGGCCTCGCCCTCAGGCACTTCCCACGATGCGCTGCGCACGAGTTCCACGAGTTCACTGCTCGACACCTGGTCGCGCACCACCGAATCGAGAATATCGTTCAAGCGCGACTGGGCACCTTCTTCACTGGCCACATTCTCCAGAAATTTTTTCGCGTCGGCAATCCGCCATCGGGCGGTGGTGTCCACCCAGATGAACTCGCGCCCCTTGGTGGGAACCTGGTTCGGATCGCCATCCCAGACCAGTAGACGCTTTTCGAATCGCCGGACCTCCTGCACAAAAGGCAGTTTCATATGCAGCCCCGCCTGGGTTACCGGTTCCCCAACAGGTCGGCCAAACTGCACGACAATGGCCTGCAGACCCTCTTCCAATGTATATAGACCGCCATAGAGTGCGATAACGATCACCACCGCTATCGCAATGATTACTGCTTTCAAGGTAAACTTCATGGCTGCCTCCCTTGTGCTGATAGTTGCCCACTGGATTCCAATGGGAGCCAGGGCACCATGGCCTTCTGGTCCTTATCCACGATATAGAGCCCTTTCATGTCTGACAGGAAACCGGTCATGGCCTCCAGATACAGCCGCCGGCGCGTGACCTGCGGCGCCTGCTGATATTGTCCTAATATGGCCTCAAAACGGGTGGCCTCTCCTTGGGCCCGGTTCACGCGTTCCAGTGCGTAACCTTCGGCCTCGCTGATGCTTTGCGTAGCCACCCCTCGAGCTTTGGGGATTTCCCGGTTGGCCTGTTCCTGGGCTTTATTGATCGTTCGCTCTTTGTCCTGGCGCGATTCGTTGACTTCATTGAAAGCCGGTTTAACCGTATCCGGCGGAGTCACATCCTGAAGTTCCACGGTAACCAGTCGCACGCCGGACTCATAGGTTGTCAGGATTTTCTGGATTTCGTTTTTGGCTTCACTGGCCACGGCCACCCGTCCGGTGGTCAGTACATCGCTGCCCAGACGGTTGCCGACCGCGCGGCGCATAACCGCCTCAGTGGTATCGCGGATGGTTTTCGATGTGTCGCGGACCTGGAACAGATAGCGGATCGGATCTTCGATGCGGTATTGGATGATCCATTGAACATCGATGACATTTAAGTCGCCGGTAAGCATCAACGACTCGTCCTTATATTCACCTCGCGTATCATAACGGGTCTTTTCACCGGGAACGGTGGAAACCGATACCGTCCGAAACCCAAACTCTTCTTTAAGCACCCGAGCCGTAGGCAGCAGACGGACCTTTTCGATGCCATAGGGCAATTTGAAGTGCAGTCCTGGGCCGGCCGTGCGCATGACCTTGCCAAAGCGCTGTACAATCCCCGTCTCCTCCGGCTGAACGGTGAACCATGCAGTCCATAAGACCACCACCACCAGACCGGCGACAAGAATGAAGACCGGACCGCCTTTGAATCTTTTAAACTGCTGTAGGATTTTTTCCAGCACGTCATCCAACGTCGGTTTGGATCCCCCTTGGGGTTGATTCCATTCAGTCATAACTTACCTCCTAGTAAAAGAGCCGATCAGCTTCATCGATGCTTGTTTGTTTAGGGCATCACACCATTTAGTATATGTGGATTATTGCTTCCAACCACCGGAAGCATCCATTAATGGATTGGCTATCTCAAAGTTCATGCCGAATCATTCCTGCTCGTTTCTTTTTCGCATCAAGTTGATTTAATGAAGAAATATGATTGGAAGGCTTCAGCTGTGAGGGAAGAACATGCTTAGCGTTTCAGGTCACATATAACCATTGGTCATATTTGACCATATATTAGGCGGAATTGAAGTCTATGCAGCATAATTTAGGACTACAAAGTAATGACATGTGGTGCCCGCAATTACGAATAGATGCCAGATCAGGTGGCCGTAGGGTATCCGCGAGTCGGTTGCGAAAAAGGCGACCCCAGCGGTGTAGGACAGTCCTCCCGCAATCAACAAATACAAACCCGCAGTTGGCATGCGGTCAAGTAACGGTTTGACAGCAATCACCACAAGCCACCCCATCAACAGATAAAGGCAGGTGGAGATTATGGGATGGTCGGTTTTATAGAATGCCTTCAGCACGACCCCGGCTATGGCCAGACCCCAAATGACACCGAAGAGCGTCCAGCCCAATGGACCGCGGAGTATGCCAAGGGTTAAAGGCGTGTACGTGCCGGCGATAAGGATAAAGATCGCGGAATGCTCGATGATCCGAAAACAGCGTTTGGCTTTGCCTATTGGCCACGCATGGTAGAGCGCTGAGGCCAGATAAAGAAGAATCATGGACGCGGCGAAAATACTCGTACCGACTATGAATCCGGTATCTCCGTGCCTTGCTGCATGCATGACCAGAAATGGCGTTCCGACCAGCGCGCCGATTAGCCCTGCGCCGTGACTGATGCTGTTGGCGATTTCTTCGCCGGTGGACTGACCACGATGGCTGTTTGCACGCATGTCAAGTCCTTTAAACATCTCACTATAATTCGCTATCAAGAACACCCTTCCGGCTTTCATTGGAATCAGTTTCCAATCAAATATGGGAAGGGGACCAATGTCTCGATTTAAAAAAAGGAGTAAATAAATAGATGACTGGCAAGTTTCCAAGTTACAGAATAGCGCAGCTTCCACGAGCTATCGCAGGCGGGTTCGATCTCCCACCCTCGGCCTGTCACTCGCAAACGTATCAGTAGTCTGCAATTACGAATTCTGAAAGTAAAAACAGTGAGCCTGACACGACAGCAGTTCTTTTTTCCCTCAGGCTTTGCCCCAAACATAGCCACAACTGCTGCAGCTCCATTTAAATACAGGGCCACTTTCAGGGCGCAAGCCACCAGGTTTTGCAATACCTTGCCTTATGTTGCGAGTACACGTAACCCATTGAACTTTCGATGTATTTCAACAAGGTCTATCCAAATGCGATTTCTGCATGATATCAATGAATTGCGGATCATTTTGTGATTTTTTCAAAAAACAGTCAACATAATGTAGCTTCCATCGACATACCGTTAGATGGTCGGGAACCGGGTCGCACCCCGTCACAGTGTGTCCAACCAAGCCAACGTGTCCTGTTTGTTTTCCCAGTCGATTAATTCTTCCAGGCGGGGGTCCGGATTGAGCAGCGACTGGCTGTATCGGATAAACTGCTCCTGGATGCTTCGTTTGTGCGTCAGATCCATTTGCAGATAGGTCATTGTGGATTGGATATTTTCGTGACCTAATCGGTTTTTGATATCGGAGACTGGCTCTTTGGCGCAAAGCATTCTTACCGCACATGCATGGCGAAAGCTATGGGCCGGATTGATGTCTGCAAGGCGTTTCGGGTCCAGTACCCGCTGTAGATATTTTTTACAGATTCGATTGATCCCGTGCCGGGTAAAGCCGTCGCCGCGTTGGTTGATAAACAACCGCTGCCGGGACATTGGGTTCGGCTTTTTTCGGTAGCCGGTGATGTAGGTGTTGATCAAGTCGACCGTTTTCGGCCACAGTTGCATCTGGCGGAAGCGGTTGGCCTTGCCTAAGACGGCCAGTGTTTGATGATGGGGATCAAAGTATTCCAGGTTCAACGTCGCGACTTCACTGGCTCTGGCCCCTGAGTCATAAAGCAGATGCAATAAGGCATAGTCGCGCAACCCCTCGGATTTAGAAAGATCAACGGCTTGATAGACCTTAAGGATTTCATCGGGATACAAAAACCCGATCAACGGTCGTTGCGAGCGTTTCTGGGGAATAGAGAGGATCATGCCGGCCAGACGTCTTTTCTCCGGAACCATAAAGCGGATCATTTTGGCCAATGATTTGAGGGCCGCCAGCCGCTGGTTGCGTGTTGATGCCCGGTTGCCGCGTTTGGTTTGAAGATGGTCGAGAAAGTCCAGGATCAACGCACTGGTTAAATGATCGACTGTCAGCGATTTGATCTTAACGCCATGGTATGCGGCCGCATAGGGCAAGAATAGTTTAAAGGTGTCCCGGTACGCCTTTATCGTCTGCACACTGCAGCCCTTGATACGAGGCAGGTACTGCTCAAAAAATTGGTGTATACTTTGGTTAAGATTCATCGTTTTCGGGTGAGAACAAAATCCAACAGTTGTTCTCGTTGGTCGGCATCGACCATTTTCAGGTATTTGACGGTATGCTTGTACTCACTATGCCCCATATAGGCGGCCAGGACAGGCAGTGCTTGTTGGGGCGATCCTTGCCGGGATTTGACCTGCAAAAGGGTGTTGACAGCGAACGAATGCCTCAAGCTGTGTACGGTCGGGGCGCAAAAGTTGGTGCGGCCGACAACATGCCTTACCTGTTCAATACCGATGGTTCTGACGGATTGGTTAAAGATCAAGCGGATCCGTTCTGGAGTGAGGCCACCGTACCGGGACCCGGCCAGAAGATACGGGTTGTGAGCATCATCCATCAGGTTGCGACGCACATTCAGGTAGTTTTGCAGTTGGGTGTTTACCGCTGTCGGCACCGGTATCAGGCGGTCCTTTTTAAACTTGGTCTTTTCGATATAAAGGGTCCGCTCCGACTGGCGATAGTGATGCTTGAGCAATCGCACCGGTTCCGATATTCTCATCCCACAGCGGGCCAGCAGCAAGATCGCCAGATACACCGCCAAATCCTTCATGAAGCACCTGGGTTGCCTGCGGATCGTCCGGCATACAGCCAAAAGCAGCTGATCGACCTGCTTGGCAGAGAAGATAAAGGGGATGATCTCATTTTCCGACAACAGCGGGATGTCCTTTACCGGATTGACCGCATAATCCCCGCAGCGCACCAAATAGCCGAAGAACATCCGCACGGTGGAGATCACCCGGTTGATGCTGCGAGATTCGACCTTCAGATCGGCGCGTAACTCAAGAAAAAACGATGCCGGCAGAGCAGCCGGTTCTTTATGACGTTTGGCCAGATAACAATCAAAAGTCTTCAGGTGGGCATACAGCGCTTTGGTCGAGAACCCCAGGGACTGGCGGTAGGCCATATAATCGGTGAGCCGCGTTGCCAGAAAGCTGTTAAAGGGGGTCATCGAATAATACCTTTCGCATCAATTCGATATGGATGTGCAGATACTTTCGGGTGGACTCGATGCTGTCATGGCCCAGCATCTCTTTGACCTCGTAAATGGATGCACCGGCTTCCAACAGGTTTTGCGCATAGGTGTGGCGCAGCCAATAGGCGCTGGCGTCCAGGCCCGCAGCCCGCATACAGTTGCGGACGCAATGGCCGATGACATTGGGACTGAGCGGTCGATGAGGCGGATGCAGGGTTAAAAACAAAGCCCGGTGGTTGCTTTGGGCGCGACCGCCGATCAGGTAGGCGGCGACGGCTTTGATCGCTGCATCGGGCAACGGCAATTTGGCCGGACGGTTGTTTTTGCGATCCCGCAGGTAAACTTCCGCCTTGCCGAAGCTGATATCGTCCAATCTGAGCGATCGGATCTCGCAGGGACGCATCCCCAGCAGATAGGCCAGATGGATCATTGCGGCGGTTCGAAGTTCACTGGCCGTCGCATACCTTAAACTGGCAAACAGCTTATTGATTTCATCCTTGCGTAAGAACTTGGGCGGTTTTGGCTGGGCAAACAAGGGTGGTCCGGTGACCAGCGGCGCCAGGTCTTTGGCCAATAATCGGCGTTCGGCGAACAGGTAACGTAAAAATCCGCGCAGATAGGACCGATAAATCCTGCAGGAGGCAGTTGAAAACCCGTTTAAAAACGTCTTTAAAAATGCATCGATCTGCTCGATGCCGACCGCCCGCAGCTTGATCCGGTGCCGCTGGAGGTAGTGGGCAAAAGCGTTGAGCACGCGCCGGTTGGCCTTGATGGTGCGTTCAGGGGTTTGATGAAATTTTTTTCGAAAGCGCAGATAATCCTCGAACACGTCTGGTAAGTTCACGGACGGTGTTGGATAGCGAATCGGTTGAGCAATTTTGCCCTGCGCGTAAAGATATCTCGACAGGTTGGTAACCGCGTGAGGAGGACTTTTGAAGCGCTTGATGGTCGCGAAAGTAAAAATGCCCTCCCATTCATAGCTTCCGGATTTGATGAAATCGATAAATTGGATCAATCGCCAGCGGTAATCTCTCTGGGTGCTCTGGGCATAGCCCTGGGTGGCCATCCACTGCCGATGGTTTTTGATGGCCTGTTTAAGGGCAATGACGACCCCTTCAGCAGTTGCCTGACGATTCTCCATCATGGCGTCATCCGCTTTAGCGATCGGTCGACAAGGCGGGCGATGGACACCTGCTGCTTTGTTGGTTTGCTGTCTACCTGCAATGTGGTTGGCGACAAAACGGGCGTTGCGGGAAGTTCGAGTACCTGGAAAACCGTGCCGTCAAAAGCGATCAGATCTTTGTCTATGAGCCCGTTTCTGGCGTTGATGTATTGGTCAAGATTCATCTGCAGCAAACTGCAAATTGTGTCGTAGCTGTAGAAAGAGAGTCCATGACGGTCTGAAGCGAGCACCAGCAAGAGGTAGAGAAGTATTTCCTTTTGCTGCAAAGATGACAAAAATCCCTGGGAAAGAAAACGGTGCGGGACAAAACTGAATCCACCATGGATGCGCCTGATACGATCAGGGTTGAGAACTTTCTTTTTAATCATCATGGCCACCTTTTCGATTGGGTTAACCATATCCGCGGCGAGGGAACGTCTCCACAATCCGGCCACGGATACCGCAAAAATGGCAAAATGGCCTTGTATCGATACGGCAGATACAGCTTTTTAGGCGGATGACTATCTTCATAGCCCATGGGCGCCGGGGTGTGGAAGTTGCATCATCCATGTTTTTTGGTTTTCTTTGCGCATTGCCGTGTCTGCGACGGTTTTCAGCTTCACAGTGGTTCTTTTTGCCCTTTTGGGTCCGGCGATATTTTCTTTGTGCTTTGCAATGGTTTTTGCGCTTTCCCGCACTACGGCATTCATCACAACAATAGGCCTGTCCTCTAAAACAGCTTCTGCAGATACAAAAAGTAAAATCGCACCATCGACATTGAATGAGAATCAGTAACACCTTGGGCATGCCTCCGGCCTTGCAAACAGCCGGAAGGTGCAATAGAAAGGAAGTATGGTGTGGGAGCTTCCGGATGCTTGCGGTAGCTCTTGCCTAAAGCCCGAAGGTGCCACTTCGGGCTTTTCTATCTATTCCCATTTAGAGTCGCAAATCGTGGGTCGAAGTACAAGAGATCCGGATAGTCAGAGCTATACAGGTATTCCTTCCAGTCGTCGTGAAACGATAGGGGGGAGGAATCAGATGAATGATATGGATTGTTGAATATTTTTGGAATTAGATGGAATGAAATGGGGAATGAAACCCACAACATAACCAAACTCACAACACAACTTGCCACACATTGATATTAAATTGTATTCGGATGAATCTACATGTTGTGGTCGGTTGGAAGTCCGGTTCGTTTGCGATTACATTTTGTAAGCTTTGTATGTGATGTCATTATACGATCCCACCACAACGCTTTTATCGGGAAAAAAACGCCTGGATGAAAGTCGCATGCTGGTTGTAACTGGAAAGCCCGGCGCCGACTTCAGGCTCCGGGGACCAGTCGATCCAATTCTGCGCGGCATCCGGCGTGGATGCCTTGTCGGGGATGTACATGGAATCGAACCAGATCCCACTGCCCTCTTGGGGAATAACGACCCCCCAACATTGCAGAAACGGGTCGTTGACTATAATACCCTTTGTGATATCAAACTTTTTAAAGGGTTACACCAGACATCTAACGGCCACCGTATTCATACGATAAGCTTTGAGGTAAAAAACAGAGGAGAAATGGACAACATGAACAGCCCACGCGAAGTCAAGCCCGAAAAGGACCGCTTTGATATCAGCAATTGTAAAACAACCATGAAAGCGGTGGTCACTCTGGGAAACGGTGGTTACGAAAAGCTCGCGTACCGGGATGTCCCGGTTCCCGTGCTGGAACCGGGAGAAGTCCTTCTGCAGGTCCTCGCAGCCGGCGTCAACAACACCGAAATCAATACCCGTTTGGGCTGGTACTCCTCGACCGTCACCAGCGGCACCGAAGCGTTGACGGCTGCCGAGAAAGAAAAAGCAAAAAAAAAGGCGGATGGCGGATGGAACGAAGCAACGCCGTTTCCGTTCATCCAGGGCACCGACTGTTGCGGGCGTGTTGTTGCCGTTGCTCCCGGTGAAGATCAGAGCATCATCGGTTCGCGCGCGCTGATACGACCATGCATCCGCAGCACGGGATGGGATTCCCTTGAAAATATCTGGATGGCCTCTGATTTCGATGGCGCATTCGCCCAATTCGTCAAAGTGGCGGCCGGCGAAGTGTTTCCGGTGGATTGTGACTGGAGCGATGCCGAGCTGGGCACGATCCCCTGTGCCTACGGCACGGCTGAGAATATGATCCACAGGGCAAAGGTGTCCAGGGGCGACCATGTACTGGTCGCCGGGGCGTCGGGCGGCGTCGGTTCGGCGGTCGTGCAGCTGGCAAAACGCCGCGGGGCCGAAGTGACAGCCATTGCAGGGCGGGAGAAACTTGAGCAGGTAGGCACCATCGGCGCGGATCGCCTTGTCGCCCGCGGCGACGATATCGTCGCCTGCCTGGGTGAAAAATCCGTTGACGTCGTTGTTGACAACGTGGCGGGTCCGGCCTTCGGCGAAATGCTTAAAGTTCTGAAAAGAGGTGGCAAATATGCATCTTCGGGTGCCATTGGCGGGCCCATGGTGGCACTCGATATGCGTGATTTTTATCTGAAGGACCTGACCATGATCGGCTGCACCGCCTGGGATGAGCCTGTTTTCCCCAACCTGGTGGGCTATATCGAGAAGAGTGAGATCCGTCCGCTCCTTGCAAAGACGTTCCCGCTTGAACGGATTGCGGAGGCGCAGCGCGAGTTCACGGAGAAGAAGCATGTGGGCAAATTCGTTTTGATTCCACCTCCGCTGGATGACTCCCATCCGGTACTGTCCGGAACAACGCCCTGAGGCTCACACGTGCGCAGGACCTGACCATGCGACGAAAAGCGAAAAAGAGATGACCCGGGGCTAAAGCCGGGATCGTTGCACCTTGACGCCTTTGTGCCGTCTTTGACGTTCAACACGACAACAGGGTTTTATGAGGCGCTCATACTACTTGATGACAATCACGACCGTGTCGGCCGCTTTCAGCCGCCTGAAATCTATCCGGCACACCGATTCGGAGCTGACCCCGGCAAACTGGTGCGAAGCACAGCCGTGCACAAAGATTCGATTCGCATCGAGAGATATCCTCCTGACCCAGCCGAGCTCGACGGTCTTCGTCTACGCCCTGGGGCTTTTGACCATTGCCACCGGCCTCTATTTTCTGCAGATCCGGGGGAGTGAACAATCTCGTCTGTGGTGGGGGATATCGCTGATGTTGTGGGGCATCGGTGCGCTTCTGGCCGGAACCAGTTACCAGGCCTTTGGCTACCAGATCAAGTGTGCCGGACGGCACACCTGCGCCTGGACCAGCTGGTGGGAGGTGAGCTACCTCATGCTCCAGCAAATCAGCATGGACGCCATGCTGGCAGCCGTGGCCTATTCCTGCACCGATGGGATGTTGCAGAAGGCGCTGCTGGCTTACGCGCTGGTCAGCGCCGTGGCATATGTCATTGTCGCCTTCATCGGAGCAATGGCGCCCTTCCAGTCGCTTATCACCTTCACGATGATGGTACGGGTATCGACCCCGATTCTCCTGATCGTTTTCATCCTGAACGGCTGGCGGTATTACCTGTTCAGGGACCCCATGGATCTTGCGCTTCTGGGCACCTGGGCGCTGCTGCTTCTCACCAGCGCCGCCTATTGTCTTTACGACGACATGGATATCACCGGAAAACTCTGGGCCAGGGGAGATGGGGTCTGGTTCTCCCAGAATGACGTGCTTCACATCGGCCTGATCTTCTGGATGATATACATCGCTATGGTTGTGGCCCACCGGATCAACGATTATGCCGCGCCGGTTGGTAGCGGATAAATCGCCCCGACGGCGTTGCAAGCGGTTAAACGAGGGAACAGACAAGTGGGTCAGGCCGACCTGACATCGCCTGCCGCCTGAGTTTCCAATCCTGACCGCCAGCGTTATCGGAAAAGAGAAAAGCGCCTGATCCGTGCGGTCGTGCGTTGCCGGCAGATCAGGCGCCTGGTGTGTCTGCGTTCTGTATCTGTTTCAAGCCCTGACACCCCACCACGCCCCTTGCCCTCCATGGGAGAGGAAGACGTGGCACTTTACGGGTGCTCTGGCTGACCATCGATCAGTGGGACTTGGCGCGCGTCCAGGCTTCGTCCATGATCCGGTTGTCCTTGCCCAGATCCTTGGTGAAATGAAGATTCTTCATGATCTCGGGTGTCGGGTAAATCCCCGGATTTTTGAGGTCTTCGGGGGTGATGAAGGCCTCGGCCGCCTGGTTGGGCGTCGCATACTGGTTGTAATTGGAAAGCTCGGCACCCACCTCGGGTTCCAGTATCCAGTTGATCCACTTGTGCGCGGCATCCGGGTTGGGTGCCCTGCTGGGGATGCACATGGAATCGAACCAGATTTCGCTGCCCTCTTTGGGGATGACGAAACCCAGTTTGTCCGGTTCTTCGGTCACCGACTGAATGGCGTCCCCGTTGTAGACGATGGCGGCGACCGCCGTGCCGGCGACCACATCGTTCTTGCCGCCCACCCCGGGCTTGAAGCCCATGCAGTTTTTGGTCCGTTTGGTGGCCACCAGCAGGTCGGCAGCGGCCTTGAGTTCCTTGGGGACGGTGCTGTTGAAATCATGCCCCTGGTAGACCAGGGCGATGCCCATCATCTCGCGAACCGAATCGATCAGCCAGAAGGCGCCGGGCTGTTTGGCGGCATCGAAAAGCACCGACCAGGATTGGGCCGCGGCGTCACCGACCTTGTCCCTGCGGTACATCAGGCCCACCGTGCCCCACTGGTAGGCAACGGAATATTTGTTGCCCGGGTCATAACTGGTTTCCCTGAAAAGGGGCTTGAGGTTTTTCAGGTTGGGAATCTTGGCCAGGTTCAGGGGCTGGATCAGTTTCTGGTTGATCAGCACCGGCATGATGTAGTCGGAGGGGACGATGATGTCGTACTGGCTCGCCCCGCCGGCCTGCAGCTTGGCCACCATTTCCTCGTTGTTCTCGTAGATGTCCAGCCGGACCTTGATGCCGAACTTTTTTTCAAAATCGGCCGGCATCTTTTCCTCATCCATGTACTCCGACCAGGTGTATACCCTCAATTCTTCGGCACTGGCGGCCATCCCGCCAAAAAGCACCAACACCAGTACGAGCAGACCGAGTTTACGCATCTTGTTTCTCCTTTTCAGCAATGGGGGTTAGTATGCATTGACGAATTCGTAAAAACGCCGATATCTGCGTTACGCTTCATCCCTCGTCACTGCGGCGTACCCTCAGTACGCCTCATTCCTCGGGCTTTGCAAGCCTTGATCTCGGCGTTTTTACGAATTCGTCAGAAATGCGGCTCGTTACGAGTCCATCTTGCATTGATAGTCATCAGTCGACGGCCTGTTGACTGAAAAAAGGCCCGTCATTTCTTTTCATGCTGGCGCGTGAACCGCTCCGTCGCAACGACCAATACCACCGTGACCAGCATGATCAGGGTCGACAGGGCATGGATTTGCGGGGTAACCCCCCGGCGAACGGCCGCGAAAATAAACAGCGGCAGGGTTTGCGACTCCGGACCGGCGGTGAAGAAGCTGATCACGAAATCATCCAGGGAAAGGGTGAAGGCCAGCATGGCGCCGGCGATAATGCCCGGCATCAACAGCGGCAGCATCACCTTCCGCAGCAGGTACCAGTTCGTGGCGAAAAGGTCCCGGGCCGCTTCCTCCACCTCGCTGCCGATGGCCACCAGGCGGCTGCGCACCACCAGGGCGACAAAGGCGATCTGAAAGGTGATGTGACCGATGATCATGTTCAGCAGGCCGGGTTCGAAAATGGACGATATCAGCCGGAGCAAACCGAAGGCCACCACCAGGGACGCGGCCAGAATGATGTCCGGAATGATCACGGGAATGTGCAGGATGATGTCCAGGAAATTGCTGGTCCGGCTGCGCCAGGGAAAGCGGTCCATGGCGATGGCCAGGATCGTACCGAGGATGGTGGCGACAACCGTGGATATCACCGCCAGCAGCAGGGTATTCCAGGCCGCTTCGAGAATCCATTCGTTTTCGAAGAGCTTGAGATACCATTTCAGGGAGAACCCTTTCCAGACGAGCCCGCGACGGGCCTCATTGACGGAGAATACCGCCACGCCGAAAAGCGGCAGGTAAAGAAAGGCCATGGTCAGATAGGAAATGGCGATGATTATCGGATGCTGGCGCCTCATACGACCTTGATCTCCTTTCCTTTACGGCGGTAGATCTGGAGCCCGATCATGGTGAGAACCATCAATCCCATGCTGATGGCCGCCCCGAACGGCCAGTCGCGGCTGGTTCCGAACTGCTGCTGGATGAGGTTTCCCACCAGCATGTACTTGGCCCCGCCGAGCAGATCGGGAACGACGAACATGCCCATGGCGGGAACGAAGGTCAGGATGATCCCCACCGACAGGCCCGGCATGGTCTGCGGCAGGATCGCCTGGGTAAAGGTTCGCAATCGCGATGCGTACAGGTCCTGGGCCGCTTCAACCAGCGACCAGTCCAGCCGCTCAACACTGGCGTAGAGCGGCAGGGTGACGAAGGGCAGAAACATGGACACCATGCCCAGATAGACGGCAAAGGCGTTCGGGTAAAGCGGGGTGCCGTCCGGGATAAAGCCGAAAACCGCCGCCAGCCGGGCAAAGGGCATCTCCGGTGACAGGATCAGAAACCAGGCATAAGCCCGGATGACCATGTTGGTCCAGAAAGGAATGATGACCAGGGTCAGCCACATGTAGCGGCTTCGTTCGGGACGGCCGGCAATGAAAAAACAGAGCGGATAGGAGAGGATCACGGATACCAGCGTGGTAAAAAAGGCCACCACCACCGATCGCCAGAGGATCATCAGGTAATCCGGTGTCCAGCCGAAGAGGGTGAAGCCGGCCAGGCGCTTGTAGTTTTCCAGGGTGAACGTCCACTCCAGCTGGCCGTAAGCCCCCCGGGTGACCACGCTCACGACCACCAGGACCAGGCCGGGCAGTACCAGAAAGAGCATCAGCCAGAGCATGCCGGGCATCAACAGCAGCGACCCGCGTTTGAGCAGCCGCTGCCGGGTGGTCAGTTCCCCGAACCAGGTTATCAGCGAATCAGCGCGTTTCGTCTTCAAGAATCACCAGTTCCTTGGGAGCCAGTTCCAGCCAGACCTCCCGGCCGGGATCGATTCGCCGGTAGGAACTGGTGCGCACGCGCAGCGGCCCCGGTTCCAGCCACAGGTCGAAATTGGTTCCCCTGTATACGATTTCAGTCACGCGGGCGCGAATTCCGTTGCGCTCGGGTTCCGTGTCTCCGATACCGATCCACTCCGGCCGGATGGCCACGGTGCCCTCCTGCCAGGCGGGCTCTTTTTCCAGGGCCAGAAATCCGAAGGCGGTCTGAACGCCGCCCGGCGCCTTGGTGCAGGGAATCAGGTTGGCGGCGCCGAGAAATTTGGCCACGAAGCTGTCCCTGGGGTTATCGTAGACGTCTTCGGGCGTCCCGCACTGGACCACGCGCCCCTGGCGCATCACGGCCAGCCGGTCGCTGCACACCAGGGCTTCGGCCTGATCGTGGGTCACCAGGATGAAGGTCCGCCCCAGCTTGCGCTGCAGGCGCCGCAGGTCTTCCTGCACCTGGGCGCGCAGGCGTGCATCCAGGGCGCTCATGGGTTCGTCGAGCAGCAGCACGTCGGGTTCGTTGACCAACGCCCGCGCCAGGGCCACCCGCTGCTTCTGGCCGCCGGACAACTGGTGGGGATGACGCCGGGCCATGGCGCTTAAATCCAGCATCTCCAGCCGACGCTCCACCCGTTTTTTGATTTCGGCCTCGGGAAACTTGCGGGAACGCAGGCCAAAGGCGATATTCTCGTAGATGGTCAGGTGGGGAAACAGGGCATAGCTCTGGAACACCGTGTTCACCTGGCGTTTGATGGCCGGCAGGCCGGTGATGTCCTTGCCACCGCTGTAAATCCGGCCCGAATCGGCCAGTTCGAGCCCGGCAATGATCCGCAAAAGGGTGGTCTTGCCGCATCCCGACGGGCCCAGCAGGGTAAAAAACTCCCCCGGTGACACATCGAGCGTCACGTCATCGAGGGCTTTGACATCCCCGAAGGTTTTGCAGACATGTTTTGCAATCAGGCCCTGGTCGGTGGTGAGATTCTGGTTTGGGTTCATATCCTCTGAGATCCGGGTGCGCGATTCATACGAAACGGTGATAACGGAATCATAACGACAGGTCCGCAACGATCATTCGGTTCCGGCGTCGATGGCGGGCCGCAACGGGCTATAGCAGCACCCGCACATCCTGCACAACCGATCCGGGCAACCGTCAAGCGGGAGCTTAACCGCCAAAAATCGGGTGAAACACCTTCACCACGGCCCTGTCCGGCAGCAGGTCGGCTTTTCTGGCCATCCGGCCGTTGACCGACACAATGCCGACCGACCGGGGGGGGATGCCCAGCTGGCCGATCAGGTCGGCCACCGTCGACGATGCCTGCAGGTGAACCACACAACCCGATTCATGTTGGTATCCCGGAACCCACTTGTCCAGGGTCCCGTAAAGCTTGACGGTCAGCTGCAGGGCCATGGCGGTCAAAAGTCGAAGGTCTTTTCCATGGCGGCATCACTGATCACCACCACCTTGTTGTGGGGCGGCAGCGGCTCCTCGTAGAACATGCGCGGCAGATGATCGTCCGCGGGGGTGAAGCCGGCCCGGCGGTTGAAGTCCCGCTCGGCCCGGAGAACGCGCAGCCCCAGTTCCCGCCAGGATTGTTCGGTGAATGGATTCCCGGATTTGGCCGCGACCATGCGGTAGACATTGGCGATCCCTTCCGGGGAGGCCAGGCCGCTCTGGGCAAAGTCGCAGATGCCCACCGAATCCACGGCCGCCATGTGGATCTGCGTATCGCGGGACGCCGCCACCTGGCCATCGGCCGAAAACCGGTCCAGGGTTCCCCCGAAGGACTCCAGGTTCTGGTCCACCACCCAGCCGGCAGTGTGGTCCCCTCCCATGGGCGAGGTGGCATAGGTCACCGCCATACCCTGAATGGCGCGCGGATCATAGGCGGCCATGCTCTGGCCCTTCATGACCGGCACACGGGTGTGGTTGAAATGCCTGCCCACGGCAGCCGGCCCATTTCCGAGAATCCTTCCGAAAGCGCTTCCCGCGGCCACCTCCTCCACCATCTCGATGGCGGCCCGGGCGTCGCCGAAGGATCTGTATCCGGCATCCATGGCCACGGCCACGGCCACGCCGGTGCTGATGGTATCCAGACCGATGTCGTCGCAGAGGTGGTCGAGCCGGGCGATGGCGTCCAGGTCGTCGTTGCCGATCATCCCGCCCATGGACCAGATGGTTTCGTATTCCAGGGAGGAGGTAACGAAGCGGCCATCCGGATCCACATACTCGTTGGAACAGTCGATGATGCAGCCGGCGCATCCCTTGTGGGCGTTCTTGCCCCCGCGTTCACGGATGATCCGGGCCATGGTCTCTCCGCTGATCCTGTCGGCGCCCTCGAACTGCCCCTCGCGCGCATTGCGGGTGGGAAAGGCCCCGGCTTCATTGATCGGCGCCACCAGGGCAGCCGACCCCAGGGCCGGCAGGATCTCGCCGCTGAACTCATCGGCCTTGACGGCTTTGGCATACTCCCTGGCCGCCGCCTTGAACGCATCGGGGTCGTCCAGCGGGTCGGCAAGCTTGCCCGACCGGCGGACAATGATGGCCTTCAGCCCTTTGGATCCCATCACCGCACCCAGCCCGCCGCGGCCCGCCGCCCGGCAGGGGCGTCCGTCCAGGTCGGTGGTTTGAATGGAAGCCGCCGCCAGCTGCATTTCGCCGGCCGGACCGATACAGGTGATACTGTTGTTTTCACCGTGGGCGGCTTTCAGTTTTTCCACCAGGGCATAGGTTCTCATCCCCTGGCAGTCCGATGCATCCAGCAGCCGGGCGTTGCCCGCTTCATCGATCTCGAGGACCCGGCATTGGCCGGCGGCGGCCATCCCCTCGACCACCACGGCGGTGATGCCCAGGCTGGCCAGCGACGCCGCGACGGTTCCGCCCACATTGCTTTCCTTGATTCCGCCGGTCAGGGGGCTTTTTGCGCCCACGGAGAGGCGGCTGGTATTGATCAGCGGCGTACCGCTGAAGTAGCCCGGAGCAAAAACCAGGACGTTGTCCGCCCCCAGCGGATCGCAGTCGGCGGGAACATGGTCGTTGATGTATGAAGATGTCAATGCCCGCCCCCCGATCCCCCGGTAGGCGTCCGGCACGGTTTCAGTCACCACCGTCTTTTCCGACATATGGACACGGATGAATTTCATCTGGCCTCCTTTTCCCCTGTGGGTTGAACTGGTTTAAACCGCCGCGTGGCTGCCGGCGGAAGATGCACCCGCCCATGCGTCCGACCACCGCCGACGGAACCGGCCGGTCAACGGTCTCGCAAAAGAGGATGTCCGGGTGGCGTTCCGTCTGCCGCCGGCAATGGACGCCGCCTGGCTTCAGGCTTCTTTTTTTCGATTTTCACGAGAATAGACGCTTTTCTGCTGCTGGGTTTCGTCGATGGTCACCCCCAGGTCAGCCAGGTTGCGGAAACAATATTCCCGGGCATCCGCTTCGAGCTGTTCGGGAACGAAAAGCCCCGGTTCGGAAAAGGCGTCATCCACCATCATTTTAACAAAGACCGAAGCGCACTGGCCGGTCAGGTAGGCTTCATGGCTGAGGCCCGACGTTTCGAAGGCTTCCACCAGGCCCGGCCCCATGGCATAACTGTCGATGCGGATGGGGTTCCCGTCCTTGAAGCCTTCCACGCGGACCAGAAAGGCCCCCTCTTCGGCCACGACCCCGTCATTGATGATGGCTTTGAGTTCATCCGGATATTTCGGGGCCGGGGGGCACAGCTTGAGAATGAGGTCCATGGGAACGATTTTCGTGCCGTCGACATCCACCGGTTCGTCGGACAGCAGTCCCATTTTGTAAAACAGTTCGGAGAGTTTCACGCCGAAGCCGCCATACTTGAATTCCACATTTTTGACTCCCTTGAGAACCGTGTCGGCCAGCAGCCCCATGGTGACCGGCTCATCGTGCTCATGGTCCACCATGCGCACTTCACGATCGATTCCCATCAGCTTCATCCGGATGGGGCGGCTGAAAGGAATATCGATGACATGCCTGCCGTTTTCATAGCGGAAGGTCTTGTAGGCCATATCCCAGAAAGCCACCTCAGGCGACCACCAGAAGGGGGTGAATCGCTTGGTCAGCACATTCTCATAAACGAAGATACTGATGGTTTCGCAGCTGTCCATCTTTTCCACGGATTCCCTGGCCATGACATTGGCCAGGCCGGGCGACGACCCGCCCCCGACGAGGGCGGTCAGCCCTTTGGCTTTGAAGCGGTCATGCCATTCGGAAAAGAGCAGCTTGTAACTTTCAACGAAACCGATATCTTCCATGGGGCCCGCCATGTCAAAGTAAGACGCGTTGACCGCCAGCGCCGCCTCCATGACACGGAGGTTGAAATCCAGCGGCAGGCCGTTGACGATCAGGTCGCATCCCCTGGCCGCGTCAATGACATTGTTGACGTCACTGGCGTCCAGTTGAAGGGCTTTGGCCTTGCTGAGCGATCCGCTCAGGGCCTCTGCGGCCTTGCGGTCATAATCCGCACAGATAATTTCAGACACCCCCGGATGCTCGTTCATCCGTTTGGCAACCGTACTTCCCTGGGCGCCGACCCCGATCACAATAATGCGTTTCATGCTTTCTCCTTATGGGACTGAATTAAACGGTCTACAGAATCCGGCATGCGGTCTCCGGGTCCGGGGACAGCGTGTCCGGCAGGATGCCCGCGATTGCCGTCGGATGGCTTTGCGCTCCGGGCGCCGATACCCAACTGCCGACCGGAATCAAACAGTGCAACCAGTTTCTTTCATAGCCCATAATAGTTTCTATTTCAACAAAATTATTGACATTTTTAATGTTTTCCACTAAAAATTGGGTCAATTTTAACGTGTTTCGACAAGAATCTATCTACATTTTTGTATAACCAGTTTGTCGCCGTCGATTTTTATGTATTGGCAATAAGATGACAAAATACTATTCAAACAAACAGTTAACCATTAATTAGCGTATGGCCCAAAGCCGTCGCTGCGCATTACAATTTTGTAGCGTCTGGCATCACACGCGGTTGTCACACCGGTTGCATTCAATCGGCGACGAATTTCGCACTGGCTTTTCGAACATACGGCAGGTTTGAGAAGATCCTGACAATTCGGATTTTCCAAAAAAGAAGTCGATGCCCAATCAAAAGAAGGTCACAACTTTTAACACTGCTTAGCAAAACAAGGGGGTTTCATGAAAAAAAAAGTGCCATTGTGTCTGTTGCGTTTATGCATTGTCCTACTGGCGGTTTTACTTGTCAACACCTCTTCCCTTTTCGCCATGACGCCCCAATCGGGCGGCACCCTTCGGCTGAGCATGAATGTGGACATCAAGAGCCTCGACCCGCATCAGATCGGCTGGCAGAATCATGAAGTGCTGCGCCAGGTGTTCGAAGGCATCCTGGCCGTGGACGACGGCTTCGGCATCATTCCCGGCCTGGCCCACAAATGGGAGGTATCGGACGACGGCCTGGCCTACACCTTCCATATGAGAAAAGGGGTCAAGTTCCACAACGGCAAGGAGATGACCGCCGACGATGTCAAGGCGACCCTGGACCGGCTGACGGTTTCAAGCATCAAAAGCAAGTTCGAAACCATCGCCAGAACAGAGGTCACCGGTCCCTATCGGGTCACCGTGACCCTTTCCAAACCGACGGCCACGTTCCTGATCAACCTGGCCAGCCCCTACACCGTCGGCGTGATGCCCAAAGAGGAGATCGAGCGGCAGGGCGACAATATTCAGCACCCGGTGGGCACCGGTCCCTTCGCCTTTGTGGAATGGATTCCGGACCGGCACGTCAAACTGAAGCGCTTTGCAGACTACTGGGGCGGCGAGGGTGAAGCCACGGGTACCGGCGGCAAAAAGACCGCCTATGCGGACGAGGTGATCTTCCGCCCCATGACCGAACGGGCCGTGCGCGTGTCTGCCCTGGAGGCCGGAGACCTCGACCTCGTGGCCATTCCCAGCGCCGAGCGCCAGCGGCTCTCCACCAACCCGAACCTGGTGATCGCCGGAACCGGCCCCACCTTCGAGTTCTGGAATTTCTGGTTCAACTGCAAGGCGGGCTCGCCCTTTGCCGACCTGAACCTGCGCAAGGCCTTTGCCCACGCGGTCAACAAGCAGGAAATGCTGCTGGCCACCACCGGCGGGACCGGCGTGGTCGTCAATTCCCCCTTCCCCAATTATTCCTTCTGGTACACCAAGGCCCACGCTCCGGAAGCCGGGCCCGGGTACGACCCGGCATTGGCCAAGGCGTACCTGAAGAAAAGCGCCTACAAAGGCGAGACCATCAAGATCATCACCAGCAAGGGGTATCCGGCCATGGACAAACAGGCCGTGATGGCCCAGGCCCATTTAAAACAGGTGGGCATCAACACCGAGTTGGAGTACCATGACTGGTCCTCCCTCTTTGAAAAGTACAAATCGGGCGATTTCGACGTGGTCTCCTACGGTTACGGATCCCATGCCGACCCGGATTTTTTCTACTATGCCCGCATGCTCAGCACAAACACCTTCAACGGTTGGGGCAGCCCCGAACTGGACCGGCTGGCCGAAGCAGCCCGATCCACGACGGACCTGGAAAAACGCAAGGCACTTTATGACCAGGCCCAGCAGATCATCAACGCCGAGTTGCCGCTGCTCTTTACCTTCTCCGAGGAGTACTTCTACGGATACGGCAAGAAGCTCCATGGGTTCAAGCCGTGGGGCGCTTTTTTTCTGCGAATCTGGGACGTCTGGATCGAAAAATGATCTGTCTCCCGTCCTTTATCGCGCCATCCCTCCCCGGAGGGATTGCGTTTGACACCGCCGATCGGCTCAGGGGTCCGGCATGAGCGTCTCCTATCTGCTCAAACGGTTGATGGCCGCGATCCCCGTGCTGTTCATCGTTTCGGTGATGGTCTTTTTGTTCCTGCGCATGATTCCAGGCGATCCGGCAACGGCCATGCTGGGGCGCAATGCCAGTGCGCAGGAGATCGAGGCCGTAAGGTTGAAGATGGGACTGGACCGCCCCCTGCCGGTTCAGTACGCCACCTGGCTGGGCAAGGCCCTGCACGGGGATCTGGGTCTGTCGGTCATCAGCGGCCGGTCCATCTCCCGATCCATCCTCGAACGGCTGCCCCACACCATGGCCCTGGCGTTTCTGGCCATCGCCATCGCCATTGCCATCGCCATCCCGTCGGGCGTCACTGCCGCAGTCAGGCAGAACACACTGACCGATCGGGCCGTCATGCTCTTCTCGCTGCTGGGGGTGTCCCTGCCCAGCTTCTGGGTGGGCATTCTCTTTATCATTCTCTTTTCCGTCCAGTTGGGCTGGTTTCCGTCATCTGGATATGTCTCGATCTTTGAAAATTTTTTCCAGGGAATACGCTACCTGCTGCTGCCGGCCGTATCCCTGGCGCTGGTCATGGCTGCGGTATCGGCCCGCATGGCCCGTTCGGCCATGCTGGAGGTGTTGCGCCAGGACTACATCCGCACCGCCCGGGCCAAAGGACTGAGCCGGTGGGCGGTGGTCATCCGCCACGGCTTGAAAAACGCCATGATCCCGGTCATCACCGTCATCGGCCTCGATTTCGGCTGGCTGCTGGGGGGCACCGTGGTCATTGAAACGGTTTTCGGCATCCCGGGAATGGGACGCCTGGTGGTCTATTCCATCCTGAACCGCGACTATCCGGTGGTTCAGGGGGTGATCCTTTACATGGCCATCATCTACATGCTGGTCAACCTGCTGGTGGATTTCATCGTCACCCTGATGAACCCCCGGATCCGCTATTGACATGACAGAGCACTCATCAAAAACCCAAAAGGGCTTTCGCCAGGGACGGACATGGCGTTCGCTGAAGCGCAACACACTCGCCATGAGCGGGTTCGCCATCATTGCGGCGTTGATCTTTTTCAGCGTCTTCGCGCCGGTGCTGGCCCCGTTCGATCCAGCCGAGGTTCGCATTCTCGACCGGCTCCAGGCGCCAGGCGCCCATCACTGGATGGGCACCGATGAATTCGGGCGCGACATTTTCAGCCGGGTGCTTTACGGCGCCCGGGTGTCGCTGCTGATTTCATCCCTGGTCGTCCTTTCTGCCGGCATCGTCGGGGCAACAATGGGACTGGCCGCCGGCTATTTCCTGGGGCCGGCCGATTTCATCGTCATGCGCATCATCGACGGCCTGATGGCGTTTCCGGCCCTGCTGCTCAGCCTGGCCATCATGGCCGCCCTGGGCCCCGACACCGTCAACCTGGTGGTCGCCCTGGCCATCGTCTACGTACCGGGATTTGCCCGCCTGACCCGCAACGCCGTGCTGTCCATCCGCGAGCTGGAGTATGTGGAAGCCAGCCGGGCCGTCGGCGCCGGGCACCTGCGGATCATGTTCGATCACGTGCTGCCCAATTGCCTCACCCCGCTGATCGTTCAGGCCACGGTGGTGTTCGGCTATGCCATCCTCTCCGAAGCGGCCCTGAGCTTTCTGGGTTTCGGCGCACCGTCCAAGGCCAGCTGGGGCGCCATCCTGAGCGACGGCCGCGACTGGGTTTTCAACGCCCCCTGGATCAGCATCTATCCGGGGATCGCCATCTCTCTCTTCGTGCTGGGCGCCAACCTGGCCGGTGACGGCCTGCGCGACATTCTCGATCCGAGGACCGAATAAAACCGTGAACGATACCGCCTCCCATAGCGACCGTGACCCCCTTCTGGTATGCCGGGACCATTCGGTGGTTTTCACCACCCACCGGGGTCGATTCACCGCCGTGGAAAACATCGGCTTTTCCATCGACCGGGGCGAAGTGGTGGGCATCGTGGGCGAGAGCGGATGCGGCAAAAGCCTCACCGCCCTCTCCCTGCTCGGTCTGCTGCCCGAACCCGGCTTTCCCGCCGGTGGCGAAATCCGCTTCGAAGGCCGGAACATGGAGCACCTCAGCGATCGTCAGCTCCAGGCCATCCGCGGCAACCGCATCTCCATGATCTTCCAGGAGCCGATGACCTCGCTCAACCCGACCCAGCGCATCGGCAGCCAGATCATGGAGCCCATGCGCCTGCACCGGGGCCTCGACCGCGCCGCCGCCCATGCACGCGCCGTGAAGGCACTGGAGAGTGTGGGCATTCCCGCCCCGCGCCGGCGCATGAACGAATACCCCCACCAGCTCTCCGGGGGCATGCGCCAGCGGGTGATGATCGCCATGGCCATCTGCTGCAACCCGGCCCTGCTGGTTGCCGATGAGCCCACCACGGCCCTGGATGTAACCATCCAGGCGCAGATTCTCGACCTGCTGCGCAAACTGGTGGCGGAGCGGGAGATGGCCGTGCTGTTCATCACCCACGACCTGGGGGTGGTGGCCGAAATCTGCCACCGGGTCATGGTCATGTATGCGGGTCGCATCGTCGAATCGGCCCCGGTCCTCGATCTTTTCGAATCGCCCCTGCATCCGTATACCAGCGGCCTCATGGCATCGATTCCCCGCATCGACGGGCGCGTGGAAACCTTGTACAACATCCCCGGTGTGGTGCCCGGTATCAGCGAATTTGCCGACACCGGATGCCGCTTTGCTCCGCGATGCGACCGGCGTATGGCGGTCTGCGAGCAAATTACGCCCCGGCTGAATTCACATCGCCCCCATCACCAGGTGGCATGCCATCTTTACGAAAAGGAAGCCGGCCCATGAATACGGCCCCTCTGGTGTCTGTCCGGCACCTGGAAAAGCAGTTTCCCGTCGGTGAATGGCGCCCCTTCCAGCCCAGGGAGTCCGTCAAGGCCCTGGACGATGTCTCCTTCGATATCCGGAAGGGGGAAACCTTCGGTCTGGTGGGTGAGAGCGGGTGCGGCAAATCCACGGTGGCCCGTGTGATGCTGGGCCTGATCCCCCCGTCCGGCGGCCAGGTGCATTTCGATCAGCACAACATCTTCAACCTGGACCGGGAGGCGCTGCGGCTGCTGCGCAAGCGCATGCAGATCATCTTCCAGGATCCCTTCAGTTCCCTGGACCCCCGCAAAACCATTGAGAAGATCGTGGCCGAGCCGCTGACCGTTCACCGGATCGGCAGCGTTGACGAAAGACGTTCCCGTGTCCGGGAACTGCTGGGGCGGGTCGGCCTGACACCGGCGGCCTTCAACCGCTACCCCCATGAGTTCAGCGGCGGGCAGCGCCAGCGCATTGCCATTGCCCGCGCCCTGGCGCTTGATCCGGACCTGATCGTCTGCGACGAACCGGTGTCGGCCCTGGATGTGTCGATCCAGGCCCAGGTACTCAACCTGCTCAAGCAATTGCAACGCGACATCGGCCTGACCTATCTGTTCATCTCCCACGACCTGAGCGTCGTCAAACACATCAGCGACCGGGTGGGCGTCATGTACCTGGGATCCATCATCGAAATCGCACCGGTGGACGACCTGTTCCGGCGGCCGATGCACCCGTACACCCTCTCGTTGATGTCCGCCCTGCCCGTTCCGGACCCCCGCGCCCAGGGCAGGCGGGTGCTGCTGCAGGGCGATGTGCCCAATCCGATCCATCCGCCCGACGGATGTCGTTTTCACACCCGTTGCTTCATGGCCGAGCGCCGATGCCGGACACAGCGCCCCGGCCTGAAAGTATGGGGAGAGGGCCATCAGGTCGCCTGCCACCTGGCGGATCGGAGCAACCACACGTTGAAAGGAATCATGTCATGACCACCGGGCAACTGCCCTTCCCCCTTATCGTAATGGAAGGCCCGCCCCGCCAGCGGGGGATCACTTACGGCGCTGCCTGCCGGGATCGCATCCGGGCCACCATCGATTTTTACCGGTTTATCTTCCGGGCCGAGGGCGGGCTGGACTGGCCCCGGGCGCTGGACGCCGCTGCCGGGTTCGCCAAACCGATCGAATCATACGATCCGGATATCATGGAGGAGATACGGGGGATCGCCCAGGGCGCCAGGGTCGATCTGAACGAGATTCTGGCCATCAACACCCGCAGTGAACTGCTCTTTCTGCTCACATCCGGCGCGGCCCCGCCAAAACCCTGCTGCACATCCATCGCCACGATTCCGTGGCCGGAAACCGGCGGGTCGATGCTCATGGCCCAGAACTGGGACTGGTACCGCAAGACCATGGACAATTGCGTACTGCTGCTGATCCGGCAGCCGCCCCGGCCGACGGTGTTTCAGCTGGTGGAAGCAGGCCTGATCGCCAAGATGGGTATGAATTCAGAAGGGATCGGCCTTTGCACCAATGCCCTGCTGACCGACGGATGGCGGGTGGGCGTGCCCTACCATGCCGTCCTGCGGGGCATCCTCAACGCCCGGCGCGCAGTGGATGCCATCGGCGCCGTCACGCAAACCCGGCGGGCGTCGGCAGGGAACTACCTCATCGGGCACGGTGATTGGTTTGCCGTGGACGTCGAAGCCTCTCCCGGCCACCTCAACATTCTCTATCCGGAAAAAGGACTGTTGACCCACACCAACCATTTTTTGGCACCCAACCCCGCCAATGCCGATTTGATGCCGGCCCGTTGGCCGGATACGATTGTTCGCGGCGCCAGGGCCGGGCAGTTATGCGCCGAAAGAGACCAGGGCGACGATATGATCTGGATCAAGCGGACGCTGAAAGACCATTTCGACCACCCCGCCAGCATCTGCACCCACCCCTGCGGGCTGGTCGACCCTGATGCCGAATGGCAGACCAATGCATCCATGATCATGGCCCCGGACCGTCGAATGATGTACCTCTCCCAGGGGCCGCCCTGTGAAAACGACTATCACCGGATCGATGTGGGCGCCCTTTTCGACCGGTAAGCAGGGTCGCCGGCAGCCGCTCGGTAACACCCGGCAAGCAGGTCCCTTGACATTCGGAACCGATCGGCATTAGTGGTCCATGGAGAAACCCGGCCAATCAATCTATCCATCGGGAGAATGCCAGCATGAAGCCAAACGGATCCAAGATCAAAAAGCTCAACCGCGTCGATCGACAAATGGTATCGCTGCTTCAAAAAGATGGCCGCATGCCCATCGTCGCCATCGCCAAGGAACTGGGTATTTCCGAGACCACCGCCAGGAGCCGCTTGAAACGGCTGCTGGCGGACGACGTCATCAAGGTGGTTGCCGTCAGCAACCCGATCCAGCTGGGATTTGAAATCATCGGAAACATCAAGCTGAGCATCGACCTGAAAAAAACGGAGACCATTCTGAGGGCACTGAAAAAGATCGACGCCCTGAGTTATGTTGCCCTGACCACCGGCGGCAGTGACATCGATATCGAATTCATTGCCGGCTCCCTGGCAGAATTCAGAACACTGGTGTTCGAACGCATCAGCCAGATCGACGGCGTAAATTCGGCGGAAACCTCCCTGATTGTGGAAATCATAAAAGACACGTGGGATTTTGGGACGGCATGGGATGATTAGATGAGAGCGTCTCATCAAAACGGCCACCCCATCCAACTGCGGGACGATCACCCTGTCCGGGGGGCAATTTATTCGACGAACCGATGGGCCGCCATTCAGACATGAAAGTGGTCTCATCCTTACCAAATCAAGAAACGAATCTGTGGCCTAATGAGCTTCGTTGAAAACCCGGGTCATGCAAAAACGAGCTGTCACAACAGCACGAAATATGGTACCTGAAGGCTGAATCACCTGCGTTCTATTAACGTCGTTTTTCGTGCGATATCCTCCCGAAACAAAACGGCAGTATCGCTATCGTTGATCAGAGGTCCGGCACATGCACCATTTTGGATGGTCCTTGACCATCACAACCCGTTCATTCTTTTCATGAATTTCAGCATTTGTTCGCAGCCTAGTCCTTTTTCCCGATCAAAGCGGCAATTGCGACCCCCTGCACCTGCTGACACTGACGTCCGACGAATCTGTCGATTTCGCCTGTTGTTCCGTCTTTATGGCACCAGGCCACATACCGACTGGGGATCATACGGCTGGAGAAAAATTAAAATGACGGCTCTCGACCACTACCTCAAGGATAAACGGCCCTTATTGGAAAGTGTTTTTAATGCCATTCAGGACGGCGTCATCGTCATGGACCGTGATTTTACGATTGTTCACACCAATCGCTGGATGGAAGAAAAGTACGCATCCCAGATGCCATTGATCCACAGGAAGTGCTACGACGCTTTTCGGAACAGGCAGGAACCCTGTTCCGGGTGCCCCTGCATGGTGTCTCTGGATACGGGAAAACCGCACATTGAGATCCTGCCGCATCCTACGGGACAGCGTCCTTCCGAATGTTTTGAGGTGTCCGTTTCCCGACTGGAAGACGATGCGGGCAATGTGATGGGAGCCATCGGACACGTGAAGGACATCACCGGTCACAGACAGGCGGAAGCGCTGCTGAAAGATGAAATAAACCGTCGGCGAATTCTGGTGGAACAGTCAAGAGACGGGATCGTTGTTCTGAAACCCGACGGCAAATTATATGAGGCCAACCAGCAATTTGCCCGGATGCTCGGATACTCGCTTGAAGAACTCCACCAGCTTCATGTGTGGGACTGGGACGCTCAGTTCAACAAAGATCAGCTGATGGAAATGCTGGCGGCCATCGACGATAGCGGAGATCACTTCGAAACACGGCACCGCCGCAAAGACGGCACCTGCTACCATGTCGGGATCAGCACCAACGGCGCCGTTTACAGGGGGCAGAAACTGATATTCTGCGTATGCCGGGACATCACCGAGCGCATTACCGAACAAAAACGAATTGAAGAGGCCCTGCTCCTGACACAGTTTTCCTTCGACAAAGCCTCGATCAGTATCTTCCGGGCCGGGAAGGATGGTCGGATTCTGAACGCTAACGAACAAGCCTGCAAAAGACTCGGATACAACCGTGAAGAGCTTTGCAAAATGCGTGTTTACGATGTCGATCCGGGCCTGTCCGTCGAGGACCGGAATAAATTATGGCGGCGCCTGTGTGAAAAAGGCACCGTGAACTTTGAGGCTGTCCATCGCCGCAGGGACGGGACGACCTTTCCCGTGGATGTCACGGCGAACCTGCTTGAATTTAAAGGGAGAAAATATTCCATCTGGTTTGTCCGGGACATCACCAGGCAAAAAAATGACGAGCGGCAAAAAACCATCATGGAGGCGCATCTTCGCCAGACCCAGAGGATGGAGGCCCTGGGAACGCTTGCCGGCGGCATCGCACATGACTTCAACAACATCATTTCAGCCGTTTCCGGATACGCTGAACTGGCACGGCTGAGGTGTTCGGAGCACCCCAAGTTGCAGCATTACATCGATCAGATCAGTATTGGCAGTGTGCGGGCAAAGTGTCTTGTCCAGCAGATACTGACGTTCAGCAGACAGGGCAAATCGGAAAAAAGGAATATCGATATCAGCAGCGTGATCGATGAAACCTTGAAATTAATCAGGGCGACCCTTCCCTCAACCATTGAAATCAGGCAACATATCAAACCGACTATCGGTGACGTGTTTGCGGACGAATTACAGATACAACAGGTAATAATGAACCTTTGCACCAATGCATTCCATGCCATGCAGAAAGAAGGCGGCTTGCTCGAAGTCGACCTTGGCCCTGTCACCATTGGCGTTTATGATTCGTCGAGCTATCCGGTAATTCGTCCGGGAAAGTACCTGAAACTCATGGTGGCCGACACCGGCCATGGTATGGATCAGGATCGGTTGGCTCAAATTTTTGATCCCTATTTCACAACCAAGAAATCAGGCAAGGGAACCGGCATGGGACTGTCGGCGGTTCATGGGATCGTAAAGGACCACGGCGGGAGCATCAAAGTTTACAGCCGAGCCGGTGTCGGCACGACGTTCCAGGTTTTTCTCCCCCTGACCGAAAAACCGTCCGCCCCGCCAACAGGGGAAACCAGGCTCTTTTCATCCAGTACAGGGTATATCCTCTTTGTCGACGATGAGGCGCAATTGACGGAGATTGGAAACGAATTGCTGGAAGGGCTGGGGTATCTGGTTGAGACCCGGTCAAGTCCCATTGACGCCATTGAAGCCTTCCGGATGAATCCGAACAAGTACGATCTGGTCATTACCGATATGACCATGCCGAAAATGACCGGTGAAAAACTGGCCGAAGAAATCAAAAAAATCAGACCAGACATACCCATCATTCTCTGTTCGGGGTTCGGTGTGAACATCGACGCCGAGACCCTGGCGGAGATTGGCGTAAAACAGGTGCTGATGAAGCCGGTCACCCTGAATCACCTGGCGAAGACTGTCCGGAAAGTGCTTGACCATGAGGGGGCCGAATGGGGCCCGCTTCCCGTAAAAGAACCGTCACCCTGACCCCTGGCCCGATGATTTCAGGCAATGCCCATTCCGGCACGGATGCCAGTGCGTAAAATGACGGCGGCACCCGGAACAGCCCTCACGTGGCCAAAGCCGGTACAGCGTGGCGGCTTACCCCTTCATCCCGGTTCAGGATGCCCCATCAACAGCCGGTTTTTGGGTGTGATATCCGCCGGTATATACCGGGTCATCACCCGATACCCGCAGGCACGCAGATGTGCCGCACGGGTCACATCAACAGCCGTGGGCCCGTCCAGCCAGCCCTCCAGGCCGCCGGTGTCGCAGCGTTTCAGGTCGTGACAGCAGGGCAGCACCGCTACCCGGGCGCCGGCCCCGACGGCTTTTCCCAGAACGGTATCGGTCAGGGTGCCGCAGGCGTGCACGGACACGACCAGATCCGATGGCGAAAGATCGAACGCGTCGATATCGGTTTCCGCCCAACGAATCCGTCCGCCAAGCCGGGGCCATGCATCGATGAGTTCGTCGGACAACCGCCTGGCGCTTCGGGGAAGATGATTGTCGACGGCAAGTGCGCCGGGAGACGTATCGTCAAGCAGGAGCATGATGTGAGCCAGCAGCCCATGTCCGCAGGCCAGGTCGACCACCCGGCCGCCGCGGTACTTTCTTCTCACCCGCCGGGCCACCTCCCAGGCTTCGAAGAATTCTTTGCCCGGCAGCGTCCCCACACGGCAGACCGCCCGGGCGATTCTATCATAAAGGGTATCGCCGGGAAACCGGGACAGCTGCCGGTCGGTAAGCCGGCTCTTTGTCGATCGATTCACGGGGATCCCAAGTCCTCACCGGCCGCATCATCCGATCGCCCCGGGGTTAATCGCCGTGTCACCGCACGGATGATATCGTCCACGATCAGATAGAGCGCCGGGACATAGAGCAGGGTCAGCAGGGTGGCGGCCAGCAGGCCGAAGCTGATGCTCACGGCCATGGGAATGAGAAACTGGGCCTGGAAGCTGCGTTCCAGCAGCAGTGGAAAAAGCCCGGCGACAGTGGTTATCGAGGTGAGCAGCACCGGCCGGAAACGGGACCGCCCGGATGCCATGACCGCCTCGACCACGCTCATCCCGCCGCGATGGGCCCGGTTGGTGAAATCGATCAGGATCAGCGAATCGTTGACCACGATGCCGGAAAGCGCCACGATGCCGAAAATGCTGATGATGGTAAAGGCCAGGCCCATCACCAGGTGGCCGCCGATGGCACCGATGAGGCCGAAGGGGATGGCCATCATGATGATCACCGGCTGGACGTAGGACCGGAACTGGGTGGCCAGCAGCAAAAAAATGGCCATGAGCGCCAGGGTAAAACCTTTTTTCAGGCTGTCCAGGGACTCCTGGGTCCGCTTGGCCTGACCTTCCAGGTCGTAGCGCAGGCCCGGGTAGCGCGCGATCAGCCGGGGGAGAAACGTTGCCTTGAGGTCGGTGACGATCTGGCTGGCGTTGCCGTGATCCTCGTCGATGTCGCTGCTCACCGTAACCACCCGTTTGCGGTCGACCCGCCGGATCAGTGAATAGGCCCGCGAGCTGGTGGTTTCGGCCACTTCGGCCAGCGGGATCTGCCGGCCGTCCGGCGTGCGGACCCGGGCCTGCTCGATGGCGTACAGGGAACGCCGGTCCGTTTCCGCGTACCGGACCTGCACTTTCACGTCATCTTTTCCGCGCTGGATGCGAAGGGCCTCTTCACCGTAGAACCCCTGCCGCAGCTGCCGGGCAATATCACGCATGGTGACGCCGATGCTCTGGGCGCCGTCTTTGATCCGGAAGCGCCGCTCGGGCTTGCCGGGCTTGAAATCATCGGCAATGTCGTAGGTTCCCGGATAGCTGGCCAGTTCCTCCTTGAGTTCCCCCGCGGCCTGCTCGATCTGCCCGAAGTCATCGCCGATGAGCTGAATTTCGATGGGACTGCCGGCCGGTCCGCCCTCGATCGTGAAAAAAGAGAGCCGGTCAACCCCGGGAATTTCACCGGCCAGGTCCCGCCACCGGTTGATGACCGTGTTGACCGACAGCCTGGGCCGCTCGGCCGATGAAATCATTTCGATCCATACCTCCCCGCAATGGCCGCCGATTTCCGCCGGTTTCCAGTCACGCCGGGGAATGAACCCGGCCAGCGAGTAGGTGTTGGTGATCAGGGAGTCGCCGTCCGCCAGCTGTCCCTGGAAAGCCGGGTTGAGTTTAAACGCCTGCTCCTCCAGATAGGCGATGGTCTGCGCCGTTGTCTCCACCGGTGTCCCCAGGGGATAGTTGACTTCGGCAATGACCCAGTCACTGTCGCCCTTGGGCATGAAAACAAAGGGCACATATCCGCCGCGCAGAAGGCCGATGCTGACGATCAGCACGCCCAGGCCGATGGAAAAAGTGAAATAGCGGTTGTCCACCACATAGCGCAGGGTCGGGGTGTAAATGCGGTCAATGGCAAACTGGAGGCCATTTTCGATCCGCCCCCTGACACGCTGATGGACCACGCGCCCCAGTTTTTCTCCCCTGCGCCGGCTCCCGGCCAGAGCCCCCTCCAGATGGGCCGGGAGAATAATCAGGGCTTCGCCCAGCGAAACGATCAGGATGGCGATCACCGCCCGGGGCATGACACCGATGAATTTCCCCATGATCCCGGCGATGAACATCAGGGGGGTAAAGGCCACCACGGTCGTGGTCACGGCCATGACCACCGGTCCGCCGACTTCCCCGATGCCGTCTACCACGGCGCGGTCCGACGACTTCCCCCGTCCGAAATGGGTGAAAATATTCTCGCCCACGATAATGGCATCGTCCACCAGGATGCCCAGGGTCATGATAAAGGCGAACAGGGAGATCATATTGATGGTTTCCCCGTTATAATCCAGCACCATGAAAGCCCCCATGAAAGAAATGGGGATGCCCACGGAAACCCAGAAGGCCAGCCGCAGGTTGAGAAAAAGGGCCAGAACGATAAAAACGAGAATAATCCCCTGGAACCCGTTGCGCAGCAGAAGGTCGATACGATCCCGCACCATGGTGGACAGATCGAACCAGGTGGCCAGCCGGATACCGGCGGGCATGCTGCCACGACGGTCCGCCACGTATTGCCGCACCGTGTCGGAAATGGCAATCACGTCTTCCTGGTTGGTACGGTTGACCTGAACCAGGGCCGCAGGCTTGCCGTTGAAGCGGGCCTTGATGTCGGTATCCTCAAACCCGTCGATCACCGTGGCGACCTGTCCCAGCCGCACCACGGTGCCAGCCGCATCGGTGATCAGCGGCAGGTTCTCGAACTCCCTGCCGGTGTACAGCTGTCCTTTCGTACGCACGAGGATTTCGCCATGGTCGGTCTTGATGGCGCCGCCTGGCAGATCGAGGCTTCCGGTCCGCAGGGCGCGGACCACCTGATCGAAACTCAGGCCATAGCGCCTCAGGTTCTCCTCAGACACCTCCACCGCAATCTCATAGTCCCGCACGCCCACCAGCGTGGCCAGGGAAATGGGGCCGGTGTCCACCAGGTCGTCCCGTATGCGATCCGCCGTCCGCCGGAGCATTTTCTCGGAGACGTCTCCATAAACGGCTACGGTAATGGCAGGGTTGCGGTTGATGATTTCGGTAATGACCGGATCTTCGGCCTCATCGGGAAAGGTGTCGATCAGGTCCACCTCGTTCTTGATGTCGTCCATGACTTTCTGGACGTCGGCATCTTTATCCAGCTCCACGGTCACCGACCCCAGGCTTTCACGGGATGAAGAGTAGGTCCGTGTAATATTTTCGATGCCCTTGATCTTCTCTTCGATCTTGATGCAGATCCCCTCCTCCACCTCCGCCGGGCTGGCGCCGGGATAGGGAACGGAGACATTGATCATGTCCAGGGCGAACTGGGGAAACATCTCCCGCCGCATATTGAACACCGTCAACAGTCCCGCCACGATGATGAACATCATGACCAGGTTCACCGCCACGCGGTTGTTGACGGACCATTGGGCAAGTTTCTTCATTCAATCCTCACCCTCATCCCCGGCACCGCGCCGGAAAGCGGGGTGGTGATCACCAGATCCCCGTCGGACAGGCCGTCGCTGACCAGTACGGTCTCTTTAAAGCGGCGCAGGATGGTCACCGGTTGGACGCGCAGTTGGAGGTCGTCCGCCAGATAGATCGTGTCGCCGTCATGGACCAGGTGGCGGGGCAGCCGGTGAACGTTCTCCACCTGCCGGCCCTGGATGCTCACGGTGACGAACATGCCCGGCTTCATGCGGTCGGCGGCATGAACGAGGGAATCGGATGTGGCCGGTTCGTCCACTTCAACCACCACGGGCAGGGTGCGGGTGGTCGGGTCCAGGGCCGCCTTGACCCTTGCCACGCGGCCATTCCACAAGCGGGGCGGGGTTGTCCCCGTATACTGCACCCTGGCCGGCGGCCCTTCACCGGCCCTGCCGGTATCGGGGAACCATGCCAGGTCCCCCACCGGGATTTTCACGTCGATGTCAAAAGCGCCGGCCCGGTATACGCCGCCCACCGCCTGACCCACCGTCAGATGCTGACCGGTCTCGACGGCTTTTTCGGTCACCCAGGCATCGAAGGGCGCCTCGATCCGGCAGCGCTCGAGATTGAGCATGGCCTGTTCCACGGCCACTTCAGCCATGTCCAGCTGGCTTTCCAGCCGAATCCGGCTGGTCGCGGTGAGGGCCATCTGGTTCTCCAGGGCCTGGAGCCGCTCCCGGCTGGTAAGGTATTGGCGATCCGCCTTGTCCAGAACGCTCTGGGAGGTCATGTCCCTACCGGCCAGTTTTTTCAATCGCTTGACTTCCGCCAGGGCCAGATCCACATCCGATGCGGCCAGCGCGAGGCTGGCCTTGATATTGAGGATGTCCTGCGCCAGACGGTCCAGTTCGGCCCGGGCCTGGCGGACGCCGACTTTCGCCCGGCGGACGGCCAGTTCATAATCCCTTGGATCGATGGTCAACAACACCTCGCCGGATCTGACGAACCCGCCTTCGATGAATGCCGGATGCATGGCCACCACCTGCCCGCGCACCTCCGCCACCAGCTTTAAGGCCTCCCGGGGAGCAACCGTCCCATATGCGTCGACGATCATGGGAAGCGACTGTGGACGGGTGCGAAGGACCTCCACCAGCCGTCCGTTTGACGTGCGCGCCTGCTTTTCGGCACGGGGACGCAACTGCACCAGAACGACGGCGATGGCCACCGAAACCAGCAGCACCACGACCACACGAACGGTTTTAAACAGCGCTCCTTTTTTCATCGGGTTGAACCTCGACTGCCAGCATGCGTTCAAAAAACGACTTGGAAACGGATCGGAGAGGATCGGCACCGGGCGTTGCCCGGAGGGCCAATCTATCGAATCGACAGCGGGTTTTCAACGTCTTTTTTCAGGGGGAGGAGTGGTGAATGGCTGCCCGATGGTCGACGATCAGGAAAAGGTTTGATGGTAGAGCTGGACGAGTTCACCGGGAGACAGAAAGGCCCTTTTCCGCGTGGCTTCGGCCCGGACAAAGGTCAGCAACTGCTCTGTTTTTTCATCGTTCAGGATCAGACCGGCCTCTTCCATGATGTGCCGGATCACGGCCGAACCACTGTGGCGCCCCACCACCAGCCGTGCATGCCGTCTTCCCAGGGTCTCGGGAGAAAACGGCTGATACGTATCAGGGTCCTTCAACAGGGCCGCACAATGAATGCCTGACTCGTGGCTGAACACCCCTTCTCCGGAAATGGGACGGTCCACCGGGATGGGCCGTTTGGTAATCCGTGCGACGTACCGGCAGATCCTGACCAGCTTCCGCGGATCGATCGGGCTGGTCCGGCCGTCGAGGATATCCGTCGCCACGGCCACCTGCTCCAGCGGGGCATTGCCGGCCCGTTCACCGATCCCGTTTACGGTGACGCTGACAGCCCCGATCCCCGCCTCGATGGCAGCGATCGTATTGGCCGTGGCCATGCCCAGATCGTTGTGCCCGTGAAACTCGAGCGGCATGGAGCCGGCCGACCGGGTCAATCGCCGGACCACCTCGGCCACCTGTGAGGGCCTGGCCAGCCCGACGGTGTCGGCAATACGCACCCGGTGGGCGCCAGAGCCGGCTGCCGACCGGACAAAGGTGTCGAGAAAAGCCGGACTGGCCCGGAAGGCGTCCTGGGCCCCCACAGACACCAGCCCGAACCGTTCTGCCGCCAGGGAGACGAGTGCATCGAGCTGCGCCAGCACCCAGTCCGCGGTCTTGCCCATGGCTCGCAGGAGAATCGAAGAAACCGGAAAACTGATGTGCACGCCGCCGGTCCCGCATCCGGCGGCCAGTTCGATGTCCGCTTCGACGGCCCGGCACCAGCAGGTGAGCTGGCAGTCGGCTTCGAGAGCCGCCAGCCGGCGGATCTCCCTGCAGGCCCACGGACCCATGGCCGGAATGCCCACCTCCAGTTCATTCACGCCGGCATCGGTCAGCAGGCGCAGGATGGACATTTTCTCGCCGGTGGAGAAAGCCACGCCGGGTGCCTGTTCGCCATCACGCAGGGTCGTATCGATGATATGCACGGGCATTTTTGCGGTGAAGGGTGCCATTGCGCCTACCCCTCCGGAAGGTCTGATTTCCGCAGGCAGATCAGTTGCGTAGGCAGCCAGCCATTCTTGCGGTAAAAATCCAGTGCCGGGCGGTTTTGCCCGTCCGCCAGCAACTGCAGCCGGGTGGCGCCGTGCTGCACCGCCCAGGCCGCCAGGGTCGCCAGCAGCGCCGCACCGATGCCCTGTCCCCGCAGGCGTTCGGTGACCACCAGATCTTCGACCAGGGCGGAAAAGGCCCCTTCGGCGGTGGACACCACCAGCTGGGCCGTGCCCATGGCCACGACCCGGCCTTGCGCTTCGGCAACTTTGACGCAACGGTGCTTGCCGCAGCCGTCCAGCATCAGGGAAAGCCCCCGGTGCTGGCGATGCCCGTCGACGGCAAAATCAGCTTCGATGGAAAACAGTTCGTCGAGCAGCGCCACCAGCGTTTCCAGGTCCGCGTGCCGGGCATTGCGGATCGTCACATCCCTGGGTATCGATGTCCCTCCCGCGGGCTCCCGTGCAGTCATGACGGCAGCGTTTCCAGGTCGTCAAGGGGAAGGTGCCGCTCGGCAAAGCCGGCCACCTGCCGGCCGATATCAAGAATGCTCCGGATGGCCGTGTCGCTGGGGCCGCTTCGCTGAACGGGTGTCAGGGAACACATGTCATCCATCCGTTCGATCGCCCTGATCCTGTCGGCCAGTTCGGGATCCATGGGGCAAACCGGCGACAAGGCCTTTGTCAAACCGGACAGGGTGTGGTCGAAAGGCATCTGATGATGATATTGCGATACGCCGACCATCATTTTTTCGATGGCCATGGCGGCCAGCTGGAAGATCAGCTCGTTGTTGAACACAGCGGGACGGGATTGCCCCCTGGTGGCCGTCTTCAGGTATTTGCGCCCGTCCATGATGTGGACCCGCCAGCCGGGAATGGGTTGAATCTGCATGCACATTCTCCTTTCCTGGCCGATTGCCGCTGTTCGTGGCAACCGGCATGCATTAGGGGATCAGCTGGTTTTCGACGACATCCCCATCTTCCAGCGCATCCAGAATTTCATCGACCACATCTTCGCAGTCCACACCACCGTACCAGATGCCCTGCGGTTGAATCACCATCACCGGGCCGTGATCGCAGGCCTTCATGCAGCCGGTACTGGTAATCTGGGCGTCCAGCCCCCGATCGAGAATTTCGTTTTCGATGTACGGCAGCAGGGCCGTTGACCCTTTCTTATGGCAGACCCCCTTTGGATCGCCATCGGCACGAAAGCTGGCACAGACAAAAATGTGATGTTCCGGTTTTTCCATTTGCTCCTCCGTTCAGGTCTTCTTGCGAGTTAAGTGGGAAATACAACGTTAATGTTTTTCTCAGGTATAATCAGGTTGCAGGTGAACATACGGCATTCACGGCATCCGTTTGGTGCGTCAGGGCAGGTAGGTTTTGGTTCCAGGCAAGGCCACAGGCCTTTTGGAACCGCAGGCGTAGCAGCGCTACGTCGAGGATCGCAAAAGGACGAGAACGCCGCGTGGGATCAAAAGATGCCTGCCCTGGCGCATCAAAATCAGCCGCAGCCCATGCCGTTGCCATGGCAAGCCTCCCCACACGCACTCAGCGACCGTTTAACCATGTGGTTCAGACGCTCGCCGGCAAATACCGCCCGCACGGCCTCATCGATGAGCCCTTCGATCTCCAGCACCTCGATGCCGGCGGCGGAAAGCACCTTCAGGGGGTTGGCCCCCACCCCGCTGACCAGCAGCGTGCTGCAGTCCGAGAACGTGTCGGCCATTTCCTGCCAGCGTTTCATATAGCCCCCTCTGGCCGGTGTGGCGCGGGCTTCCAGCAGTTGGATCCGGCCTTCTTTCTCCCCGTAAACCAGCAGCTTGTCCGCCTCGCCCAGATGCTGGTTGACCAGCACCCCCTCCATGCTGGCCACCGCCACGCAGGGGCGCGGCGACACCCGGCCGACCCTGGGCGTTTTCACATCCAGCCGCCGGCAGGCGGAAAGCGTGTTCATCAACCCGTCATCGGTGGGTTCGCCCAGCAGGCCGACAGCGTCGGCCCGGCAGCGGGTGCAGTGACGCATCTGCTTGACATGCACCGCGGCTGCAGCCCGGATGTTCTCAACTGTGGCCGTTTCCGGTTCGGCCAGATGCTCGAATTCGGATCCGGCATTGGGGTAGTAGGGCATGGCGTTGAACAGGTCCACCTCAAGGTCGGCCATGCGGCGCGCCACGGCCTCAATGTGGCCCTCGTTGATGCCGGGCAGGATGATGCTGTTGGCCTTGACCATGATGCCCCGGTCCTTGAGGCCCTTGATGGCCGCAAGCTGCCGCTCCAGGAGAACGGCGGCCCCTTCCCGGGCGCGCAGCACCCGTTTGCCCACCCGCATCCAGGAATAAATCTGCTCGCCGATGGCCGGATCCACGGCATTGACCGTCACGGTGACGTGGCTGACGTCGAGCCGTTTGATTTCATCAAGATAGGGTTCCAGATTGAGGCCGTTGGTAGCCACGCACAGCATGACCTCCGGATAACGGGATCGCACGCGGGACAGGGTCTCCAGGGTCTCCTCGGGGTTGGCGAACGGATCACCCGGCCCGGCGATGCCCACCACAGCGATATTGCCCTTCAGGGCAAACACCTCCTCCAGGTAGACCATGGCCTGGCCCGGCGAGAGCACGGCACTGGTGACGCCGGGGCGGGTTTCGTTGACGCAGTCGAACCTGCGGTTGCAGAATTTGCACTGGATATTGCATCGGGGGGCCACCGGCAGGTGAACCCGTCCGAATGATTTGCAGGCGCCGGGGTTGAAGCAGGGATGGTTGTCTAAATTCATGGTTCCTGGTTCCTGTATTTTTGGTCTCGGGTCTCTGATCTGGGGTTTCTGTTCCGAGTTATGGGGGGCTGAAACCGATCGCGGCTGAAAGCCGCTTCACCAATTCCTGAATTCCTCAATCCCCCAATCCGAAATTCCGACCTCCGACTTCGGACTTCGGATCTCACATATACGTGTAACCCACAGTACTCTTCTCCTGTTTCTTCTCAATCACCGTGTTGGCAATCCGGTCGAACAGCTGCTGGGCGCCCCGGTAGCCCAGGTGCAGCAGGCGGCTGCCGTCCACGCGGTCGTGCACGGGAAATCCCACCCGGATCAGGGGCCGTTTCAGCCGGCGGGACATGGTGTACCCCTTGCTGTGCCCAATGAGCAGGTCCACGCCGATCTTCTCCAGCGTTTTCTCAATGGTCACGAAATCAACATCCTCCATGATCTGCATCCGGTCGTGACAGGCTTCCGGCACCACGCATCGCACGGCCTGGGCAAAACGCCCGTTGCCGCCGCCGGTGGCGCACAGCACCGGGATAATGCCCACCTCCGCGCAGAAAGCAGCCAGTCCGGCCACCAGATCTTCTTCGCCGAACAGGGCGGCGCGGACACCGTTGAGGTGTTTATGACCGTCGACCATGGCATCCAGCAGCCGGCCGCGCTGGCCGGTATAAATTTTGGGCACCGGCCGGCCGCTGATCGTGGAAAGCAATTCGAAAAATCGATCGCTCTGGCGGATGCCGATGGGAAGCCCGATTCGATGAAGCGGTACGTCGAAATGCTCCTTCAGCCAGGTACCGGCGGTCTCTTTTTCTCCTGCCAGGACCAGACCGCACTCGATGCTGATCGTGGCATCGCCCATACGGCGGAGCGCACTGACAGGGGTGCCGCCCTCGGGAATCTGCTGGTATTCGGTCCATAAGGGACCGTTGAGGGTATCGCTGTAGTCCGGCACCAGGGTGCAGTCCAGATCGAAATCGGTCATGATCGTTTTCAAACAGCGCAGATCCGCAGGCGACATCATGCCGGGGAACAGGTTGATCGACGGGCTCCCGCATGCGCCGGTGGATTCGGCCAGGGTGGAGATCAACGCACGCACGGCCCCGTGAAAGCCCTGCATGTGGGTTCCCTGGTAACTGGGCGTGGAGACATGCACCAGTGCCGGCAGCGCGTCATCCCGGCATGCGTCCCGGTAGGCCTTGATAAACATGGGGACATCGTCACCGATGGTCTCCGACAGGCAGGTGGTCGCCACCCCGATCAATTCCGGATGGTATTGTTTACGGATATTGTCGATAGCCAGCTTCAGGTTCGCACCGCCGCCGAAGATGGCCGTTTCCTCGCCAAAATTGGAGCAGGCGATATCCAGCGGCTCTTTGAAGTGGCTGATCATGTATCGTCGGATATACGTGGAGCACCCCTGCGATCCATGCAGCAGGGGCATGGCATTGGCGATGCCTTTGAACGCGAAGGCCGCCCCCAGGGGCGCACACAGGTTGCAGGCATTCTGAGTAGCGGTGAAATTCTCTTTTTGATGAACGGACTTCATGGGATACCTCCTTGTGGACCTTCGATGGCAATCTGCTTCTACAATTCGAGAGCCAGGGCGCCGGGGATGACGCCGTCGCAGGGACTACAGCACAGCAATCCCCCGGCAACGCCGGATCTGCAGTGCTCCGGCCCTTGAAAGCGTCGTGCCGGAGCAAACTGCCAGACCGGACTGGTTGCCGACGTGTGCACCTCCCGGGCGAACGCCAGCATGCCGGCGAAACCGGCCAGGGGGATCTTGCGTTCGTGGTTGTGGTCACAAAACCCGATACCCATCTTGTAGGCGATGGGACGTTCCTTGACGCCGCCGATAAACAGATCGACCTTTTTCTCGATGATGTACCTGGACAGTTCCAGGGGGTTGGCATCGTCGAGAATGATGGTGCCGTCCTCGCACATATCCCGCAGTGTGGCGTAATCGCTCTGGTTGCCGGTCTGGGATCCCACCAGCACCACGTTCATCCCAAGGTAGCGCAACGCCTTGATCAGGGAAAAGGCCTTGAAGGCCCCGCCCACATAAATGGCCGCCCGCTTGCCGGAAAGATCGGCTTTGAGGCGATTGATTTCGGGCATGATGGCGTCCACTTCACTGCGCACGATCTCACGGCTGCGGACCATGACGTCGGGGTGATCGCCAAACTGCTCGGCCACGTCGTACAAGGCCTTGGCCATGTCGTCGATGCCGAAATAGGAAGCCCGGATATAGGGAATGCCGTATGTTTCCTTCATCATCTCGGCCAAAAAGGTCAACGCACCGGAGCACTGCACAACGTTGAGTGTCGCCCCGTGGCTTCGGGCCAATTGGTCCACACGGCCGTCTCCGGTCATGATTGAGACCACCTGGACGCCCATCCGTTCGTAATACTTTTTAATCAGCCAGGCTTCCCCGGCGATGTTAAACTCCCCCAGGATGTTTATGCTCACCGGGCCGATATCTTCGGTAGCGCCGGTGCCGACCAGTTTAAAAAGGGCGTCGCAGGCGGCTTTGTATCCGTCCTTCTTGGTGCCTTTAAAACCTTCGGAATGGACCGGCAGCACCGGAATTCCTTTCGCCTCGCCCACCTTCCGGCAAACGGCGGCCACATCGTCGCCGATGATGCCGACGATGCATGTGGAGTATACAAAAGCGGCCCTGGGCTGGTAGACGTCGATCAGCTCACCCAGCGCGGCCGCCAGCTTCTTCTCTCCGCCGAAAATAACATCCGTTTCACGAAGGTCGGTGGAAAAACTCATGCGGTGCAGTTCCGGCCCCGAAGAAAGCGCCCCGCGAATATCCCAGGTGTATGCCGCGCAGCCGATGGGCCCATGGATCAGGTGCAGAGCATCGGCGATGGGGTAAAGCACCACCCGGGACCCGCAGAACACGCAGGCCCGCTGGCTGACCGATCCGGCCAGGCTGTGCTTATCGCAGGTCATCTCGAAAGGATCCCTGCCCTTGTGATGGATCTGTGACTGACGGGCTTCAAGTATGGGTGTCGACGACATGATTCTTCTCCTGTTTATCCGAATTCAGATGTCCGAGAACTGATGTCCGACTCGAGGTCTACCTTCTACTTTCTGAGTTCTGAGTTCTGAAATCTGAGTTCTGAAATCAATCGCGCCTGGAAGCAGCTCCTGCAATCCCTATATTCCTCAACTCCTTAATCCCCTTAATTCGGGATTCCGTCCTCGGACTTCCGACTTCCGGCTTCGGACCTCGGACCTCGGACCTCCGACTTCCGACTTCCGTCCTCGGACTTCGGACCTCGGACTTCCGACTTCCGACCTACATGACCAGTTCCATGGTAATGTCGTCGGCATCGCGATCCTTGCGGTCCAGGATGGCATCGAGCAGTTTCTCCATCAATCTCAGGGCGCCGCGATAGCCCATGGTGGAGAAGTAACTGTGGCCCATGCGGTCGTATATGGGGAACCCGTAGCGCACCAGCGGGATATCCTCATCCTTGGCGATGTACTTGGCGTAGGTGTTGCCGACGATCAGGTCCACCGGGTCGTTCTTGATCCACTGGTGGAAGAGCAGCATGTCCCCGGGCACCTTGACGTTCACCGGTTCCGGGACCTCGGACACGGCTTCACGCAGACGTTTTTCATACTTCTTGCCGGCCGGGCTGCCGGTGACGATGTGCACCGGGCGCATGTCCAGTGAAACCACAAAACGGGTCAGGGCCAGCACCTGGTCCGGATCGCCGGCAATGGCCACCCGCTTGCCGTACAGGTACTGGTGCCAGTCGGAAATCGTGTCCACCAGCTGGCCGCGCTCCAGGTTGAGGGCATCGGGAACGGACACCCCGGCCATGCGCCGCAGGGTGTCAACGAAGGCATCGGTGCCGTGCAGCCCCACCGGCAGCCCCAGGATTTCACAGGGCACCTTGCATTTGGCATCCAGGGCCCGGGCGGCCGCCAGGGACGCGGTCCGGCCGAGGGCGATGGTGCCCGCGCTGCTGCCGGTTTTCTTCAGGTCTTCGATGGTCACGCCGCCGTCGGGAAACATCTTGTAGCGGCCGGTCAAGGGGCCGTTGAGCACCCTGGACGTATCCGGAAACATGATGGTCGCGATCCCCATGATGCCGGCAATCCGCCTGATTTCAGCCATGTCCGACGGTTCCACATAGCCCGGAATCAGATTGATCGTCTTCGCCCGTTGTCCATTGGATTCGGCGAAATAGTCCACCATGGCCTTGGTCATGCTGGAAAACCCGGTGACATGGGAGCCCACGTAACTGGGCGTGTTGGCATGAAAGACGAATTTCCCATCGGGGACCTTGCCGTCGGCTTTGGCTTTGGCGACAATCTGGGGAACGTCGTCGCCGATGGTTTCCGACAGGCAGGTGGTGTGCACGGCGATCACCCGGGGGTTGTACACGCTGAAGATGTTGTCGATGGCCTGCACCAGGTTGGCCTGCCCGCCGAACACCGACGCCCCTTCGGTGAACGCGCTGGTCGCCGCCACCACCGGTTCCTTGAAGTGGCGGGTCAGGGCACTGCGGTGATAGGCGTAGCAGCCCTGCGAGCCATGGCTGTGGGGCAGGCAGCCGTGAACGCCCAGGGCGGCGTACATGGCCCCGATGGGCTGGCAGGTCTTGGCCGGATTGACGGTCAGGGCGCTGCGTTCCTTGATCTCGGTGGGGGTATGTCTCAGTAACATGAGGTCCAATCTCCATTATGCAATATGTGTTGTTTTGCTTTTAATTTTCTGCCTCGAGCTGGGGTCATCCAGAGGGGGTAGATTTCGCCCGAGTTCGAGGCAGGCGTCAGATTCGAACCGGAGGCATATCGGGAATATGTCGAGGATTCGAATCTGACGCCCAACGAAGAAATTCGGGTGAAAGATGCCGTCTCTGGAGGATCCCATACTATTCCCAGGCATAAGTGGCCGACAATTCAGGATGCTCCTGCCACGGCGCACGCATATACTGCCACACCCGGCTGCTGACCATGCGGTCGATCTCATGGTAGAAGTTGACGGCCCCCTTGAATCCGGCGTAGGGTCCGCCGTAATCGTAGCTGTGCAGCTGCTTCAAGGGGATGCCGTGCTTTTGCACGGTATATTTTTCCTTGATGCCCGCGCAGAAGAGATCGGGCTTGAAGATTTTGATCAGCTGGTCGGTTTCATACTGGCTCAGGTCGTCGATCACCATGGTGCCGTCGGGCATCTCGGGCATCATGCCGTCGTATTCACCGAACTGCAGCCCCCTGGCTTCCAGTTCCGCTTTTTTCTCGTCACTGATCCTCGGATTGAATCGCTCCGGGTCCGGTGTGATCGCCAGTTCCTCGATGTTGCGGCTGTCGGCATCCACCTTGATGTCCGGCAGTACCCGGCGGCCTTCGTAATCGTCGCGGTGGCCGAACTCGTATCCGGCGGACAGGGTTCTCATGCCCAGTTCGGCAAACAGTTCCTGGTAGTGGTGGGCCCGGGAACCGCCCACGAAAAGCATGGCCCGCTTGCCCTCGGTGCGGGGGCGCACATCGGCGCAGGCCGCCTCGACGGCAGGCATCTCTGCGGCGATAACCGCTTCAACCCTGTCGGTCAGTTCCTTTTCGTCGAAATACTGGGCGATCTTGCGCAGGGACTTGGCCGTGGCCGCCCCACCGATAAAATTGACCTTGACCCAGGGCACACCGAATTTGGTCTCCATCATCTCGGCCACATAATTGATGGACCGGTGGCACATGATCAGGTTGAGGTCGGCGGTATGGGAGTTGGCGAAGGCGTCGATGCTGGAATTGCCGCTGTAGGAAGAGACCATGGTGATGCCGCACCGCTCGAACAGCCGCTCGATTTCAAATGCATCGCCGCCGATGTTGTACTCGCCCAGCAGATTGATGCGGTATTTGCCCTCCCCGATGGTGTCGTCGAGGCCCACCACATGTTTGAAGATGCCGTTGTTGGCGATGTGGTGGCCGGCGCTCTGGCTGACCCCCTTGTACCCTTCGCAGGAGAAACCGAAAACGTTGATGCCCAGCTTGGCCTTCATCTCACGGCAGACGGCGTGGACGTCATCGCCGATGAGGCCCACCGGGCAGGTGGAGAAAACGGCGATGGCCTTGGGCCTGAAATTGTCGTAGGCCTCCTGGATGGCCTGCTTGAGTTTTTTCTCGCCGCCAAAGATGATCTCCTGGTCCTGCATGTCCGTGGAGAAGCAATAGGTCATGAAGTTGTGGCCGTCGGCGGTGCAGTCCGGATCGGTCTGGTTGCGGCGGGTCAGCCAGCTGTAATAGCCGCAGCCGATGGGGCCGTGGGTAATATTGATGATGTCCCGCGTGGGGCCCAGGACAACCCCCTTGCAGCCGGCATAGCAGCATCCCCGCTGGCCCATCAGACCCGGCACCGTACGCACATTGGAGCTGATCACCGGCGTTTTGCCGTCGGGATCGACCCGGTTGACCACGATCTGTTTGGCGCGCTTGCGGGCCACTTTGGGCGGATACTTGGACAGCAGCCTGGCCTTTACTTTTTCAGGGTCGTGGCTGTCCAGTTTGACGTCTTGGGTCGCTTTTTTGTTTGGGGCCGTAGCCATGATATCTTCTCCTAAAAAAGGCGTGGGTAAAATAAAAAGTTTTTCTCAGCTATTAAATTCTTTCGGAAATTGTAGATTCTGGTTCCCCGCTATGGGGGGATCTATGACACGCCAGGGCCGCAGTAAAGTTGAAACCGCAGGCACAGCAGCGCACCGTCGAGGATTACAAGTGATCGAGAACGCCGGCCTGGGCCGAAAGATGCCGTTTCCGGAATAACACTTATCCTTCGTCCAGGGTGTCTTCTCCTCTCTCCCCGGTGCGCACCCGGACTGCTTCCTGGCAGGGAAAAACGAAAATCATTCCGTCTCCCGATTTGCCGGTCTGGTTGGTCCTGATAATCGTCTTCACCGCCTTTTGAACCAGATCGTCGTTGACCACCATCAGCAGGGCACGCTTGGGAATGAGCCGATGGCTCTGGCCCAGCTGGGCGATGGCCTCTTCATAGCCGTGTTCAGCGCCATGAAGCAGTTGCATGTCAATAATGCCCTTGCCGCGCCCCAAAGCCTCCCGAGCGGTTATGGATCCCAGGCCGGCTTCGGCCAGTGCCAGTTTGGTCCGGTTCATCATGTTCATTCGCACGATGGCAATCAACTCTTTCATATCTGCACCTCTTCGGTCTTCCCGTCGGCGGTCTCCCTGATGCCGGAACTGATGGTGTAGGCCTCTTCCACGGGCACAATGAAGATTCGGCCGTCGCCGAAGGCGCCCTTGTCGCCGGTACGGGCGGCCTTGATAATGGTATTGATGGCAAACTCCCTGTCGCTGTCCTTGACCACGGTGAGAAGCATCTCCTTGGGGATTTCGTCGTAGGTGATTTCACCGATCTTGATCCCGCGCTGCTTGCCGCGCCCCACCACGGACATTTTGGTTACACCGGGGAATCCGGCCTCCATGAGGGCCGCCAGCACGTTGTCAACCTTTTCAGGACGGACAATGGAACGAATCATAATCATGGTATTTTTTCTCCTGTCAGCTCTTTTTAAATTGGTAGTGGTCAATCAGAAATGGTAGATTTTGGTTCAGGCCAAGGCCGCAGCGAGGTTGAAACCGCAGGCGTAGCAGCGCTACGTCGAGGATTTCAGCCGAACGAGAACGCCGGTCTGGGCCAAAAGATGCCGTTTCTGGTTGATCATCAGGCGGCTATGCCATAATCAATCAACAGCTTTTCCAGCTCTTCGATCGCCAGCGGCGTAGGGATGACGCGCATTTCATTGGCGTCGATCTTTTTCGCCAGGGTCCGGTACTCCTCCGCCTGGGTGTGGGAGGCCTCAAATTCGATGACGGTCTGGCGGTTGATCTCGGCGCGCTGGACCATATTTTCGCGGGGCACGAAGTGAATCATCTGGGTACCGAGCTTGTCCGCCAGCGCCAGGATCATCTCCTGTTCGTTGTCCACCTTGCGGCTGTTGCAGATCAGGCCACCCAACCGGACACCGCCGGCCTCTGCAAATTTGACAATGCCCTTGCAGATATTGTTGGCCGCATACATGGCCATCATCTCACCGGAAACGACGATATAGATCTCCTGGGCTTTGCCTTCCCGGATGGGCATGGCAAAGCCGCCGCAGACCACATCCCCCAGCACATCGTAAAAAACGTAATCCAGTTCTTCGCTGTCGGCGTATGCGCCCAATTGCTCAAGCAGGTTGATGGAAGTAATGATACCGCGGCCGGCACAGCCGACGCCCGGCTCGGGGCCGCCTGATTCAGTGCACATGGTGCCGCCATACCCCTGTTTGCGCACATCTTCAAGCTCCACGTCTTCGCCTTCTTCCCTGAGGGTGTCCAGGACGGTTCTCTGGGCCAGTCCGTTAAGGAGCAGCCGCGTGGAGTCGGCCTTGGGGTCGCAGCCGACGACCATGACCTTCTTGCCCATTTCCGCCAGGCCCGCCACCGTATTCTGGGTCGTGGTGGATTTACCGATTCCGCCTTTGCCGTAGATTGCCACTTTTCTCATCTTTCAATTCCTTTGTCTGCCGGGGTTATATTGCTGTTGTCCTGATCCGCTTGAGGACAGACAGAGCAACCGATGTGCCATAGAAGCAGATTAATCGGCGGCGGCGGACAACCTATTGATAAAATTATTACTTATTTTAACGTTTGTAGTTTACGCACGTTCACTTTTTCTAACCTTTGGCAACCCCTATCTACAATCCTGTAGATGTCGGACCTACAATAATGTAGATGCAGTCTGACGGTTCGGATCCCACGTTTTACTCCGGATGCCGATGAGATTCGGCGCTTGATCCTGCGAATCGGGATTATCCCATGGAAAGGATGCGGAATGCCGCTGGAGCATGAAAAAGCCGGCTGACTTCAACTGGCCCGGGAAAGCAGTCGAAAGAAAAAGGGGGAGTGTTCTTACGGGGTGGAAAGTATAGTACTCCTATTCATAAATACGGAGCCATTCGATTGCCCAGTCATCCAGTTTCGTCGCGTTGCTCGGCGGGTGAATTGCTTTGGCCATTTCTCGCTCCTCGAGCCATGCGATGCAGGCGATTCGACCCACTGTGTGTGTGTCACCCCACTTATGAACACGGGTACTTAGTTGGAGAGATTTTTAAATTGCATGTTGCGTTGTTTATTTTCCCGGATGATCCCGTCCAGTTTGAATTTTTTGACCCGGTAGCCCATCTGCCTGAGGGTTAAGCCGATCTCCCGGGCCGCTTTCTGCTGCACCCAGTTATTGCGCGCCAGGGATTCCAGCAGGGTTTTCCGCTCCATGAGCTCCAGCCGGGAGGCGGTGGTCGCCGGCGGCAGGTCATAACCGGCGGGCCCCCTGCTGTTGAACAGATACGCCGGCAGCATGGAGGTCGGGATGCAGCTGGTTTCCGCCATGATGGCCACGCGTTCGATGAGGTTTTCCAGTTCACGCACATTTCCCGGCCAGTGATAAGCGGACAGCACGTCCATGCATTCTGAAGAAAAACGAAACCGGCGGCCGTACTCCCTGGCCGTTTTTTCAATAAAATAATCCACCAGCAGGGGCAGGTCTTCCTTGCGCCGGCACAGCGGCGGGATGGCAATCGGAAAAACGTTCAACCGGTAAAAGAGATCCGACCGGAATCGCCCCTCGTCCACAGCCAGATCCAGATCGATGTTGGTGGCGGCGATAATGCGCACGTCCACCTTCCGCGTCTGGGTGCTGCCCAGTCGCTCGAACTCCCGCTCCTGCAGGAATCGCAGCAGCTTGGCCTGAACCGGCATGGGCAATTCACCGACTTCGTCCAGGAAAACGGTCCCGCTGTCCGCTTCTTCCAGGCGCCCTTTTTTGAGCTGAGTGGCCCCGGTAAAGGCGCCTTTTTCATGACCGAACAGCTCCGATTCGATCAGATTGTCCGGAAGTGCGGCGCAGTTCACCTTGGCAAAGGGGTTGCGGCGGCGGTGGCTCAATTCGTGAACGATCCGGGCCGTGAGTGTTTTTCCGGTGCCCGATTCACCGAGCAGAAGTACCGATGCCCTGCTGGGTGCAACTTTGCGGATCATCTTCTTCAGCCGCTGCATGACCGGACTGACGCCCACCGCAAAAAAGTGATTGTATTTGGCGGACACCTCGGCCCTCAGACTGCGATTTTCCGTAAGCAGGTGCGCTTCACGCCGTTCCACCTTGCGATTGAGCTGGACGAACTGGGCCATCAGCGCCGCTACGATGGTCAGGAAACGGATGTCTTCCTTGAAATCCACTTCAGGACCGAAAAGCCGGTCTACGCTGAGCACACCGGCGGGTTCGTTGTTCAGCAGGATGGGAACGCCGATAAAGGCCAGGCTGTTTTTGGTCAGGGTGCGGGCCTGGGTGCGATTCAGAAAAAGCGGTTCTTTACCGATATCGGGAACCGCAAAGGGTTGGGCGGTTTCGAAGATCGAACCGGTAACGCCTTCGCCGGGCTGATAAATACCTCTTTTCTGGGCGACGGGATCCAGACCGTGGGAGGCAATGATTCTGAGCAGTCCGGTGTCCCTGTCCTTCAAGGTGATCGTGCCGCGCTCCATGGAAAGTTTCCTGGAGAGAATCTCGAGGATAGACATCAGGGTGGAATCCAGATCAAGGACCCCACCAATTTTCTGGCTGATGGCGTAGAGTGTCTTTAACTCCAGTTCAAAAATTTTGTTTTCCATAGAACCATGTTTGAATGCGGTTAACCGTATCGGCGGGTCCACACGTTTCATGTTTGTTCGCAAGCAATGGGGACTCACGTCAGATGAATCCGTACCCCATAGAAACGATTCAACATATGTGCCAGGGTCGGAATCGATTAACGGAAACGATAACCATCCGTATTTTTATTGTTTATGAAAATTCAGGCATCCGACACACACCGCGAATAAAAGACATAATTGTCATTACAAATCTACATTCAAACGTTTATGTAAGTTATAAATGAATTGCCAATAAAAGATATCGTTTGCACAACTATCTGAAATTGCATACTGTCAGTCAGTGAAGCAAACCCGGATACCCCACCCTGAGAAACCAACCATACACGGAGAACCCCATGACCGAACCCAACCGGAACCTTATGGGAAGACTCGATGCGGGGACCGTATTGGTCGCCGAAGGCTATATTTTCGAACTGGAACGCAGGGGGGTTCTCAAAGCGGGCCCTTTCGTTCCCGAGGCGGTACTCAAGTATCCGGACGTGGTCCAGGGCCTGCACCGTGAATTCGTGCGGGCGGGAACCGACGTGGTCGTGGCGTGCACCTATTACGCCCACCGGTCGAAACTGCAGTCCATCGGCATCGAAAACGCCCTGGAAGAGATGAATGTCAAGGCCATCGAACTGGCCGTTGAAGCCGCCCGCGAAACCGGGGCGCTCGTGGCGGGGAATATCTGCAACACCTGGGAGTATGATCCGTCCGACATGCAGGCGTCGGAAGCCAGGGTCAGACGCATTTTCGGTGAGCAGGTTCAATGGGCCAAGGCAGGGGGAGCGGATTTCATCATTGCCGAGACCTTCACCCATTTCGGCGAAGCCCTGCTGAGCCTGGAAGAGATCAAAGCGACTGACATGCCAGCGGTGGTCACCTTCAGCCCGGTGGCACCGGTCACCTGCGATGGGTTTTCTCTGGCCGAGGCCTGCAAACGGCTGGAAGACAATGGATGCGACGTGGTCGGGCTCAATTGCGGCCGGGGGCCGGCAACCATGCTGCCGCTCCTCCGGGAGATCCGCCAGTCGGTGACCGGCCATGTGGCGGCCCTGCCGGTGCCCTACCGCACTCACGACCGGCAGCCCTGCTTTTTCGATCTGCGGGGCGAGGACGGCAAAAACGGCTTTCCCGTCGCGCTGGACCCCTTTTTGTTAAGCCGCTTTGAAATGGCGGATTTCGCCGTCGCGGCCAGGGACATGGGCATCAATTACATCGGCATCTGCTGCGGGGCCGGCCCTCACCACGTGCGCGCCATGGCCGAAGCGCTGGGCCGCCTGGTTCCGGCCAGTGAGTACTCTCCCGACATCGGCCTGCACCCCATCTTCGGCGACCAGCAGGTTCAGCGGCAAAATTTTGTGGAGTGCCTGTATGGGCCGGTGCCGGAAGTACGGGAAAAGTAAAGGTCCTGAAACAGGCGGCTATGCGCTGGTTTGCCTTAGAAAAATGCGACAGCCCCATTTAACGTATCGCGGCTTGGTTATCTCTAAGGCATCGTCGCTACAACGGCTCTCCGGAGCCCCCACCAAACCAATTGGCGATGCTGGCAAACCACGAACCATTGTCGACCCGGGGAGTGTCCATAAGGACCCATTCTATTAGATTCGCGAAAGTCACATCGTTGGAGCCTGCTTGGACAGATACATATGCTTCCCAATCCATTGTGCCACTCTCGGGAATAGACCATTTCGTGTCCCAGCCATCAGCCTCATGCAGCGCAGGCATGAAAAATTCGATCTCGGAGAGTTCGTCCAACCAGCCCTTGGTGGTGTAACAAGCGGTAACATAATTGATGCCGTTGCCGGAAACCTCGTACTGGACCGTGTAGCCGATCGCTCCAGCATAAGCGTTTGCCACCAAACCCGGTAACAGATATCCTGTCGAGGTATCTGTTGCGAGTGTTCCGTCAAATACGCCCGGTGGGGTTACGGTCAGATTGCCAGCCATATCGAAGCCCTGGAAATAATAAATGGTGCTGTCTTCGATAGGCTCAAGAGAAAGCTCCACAATATAAAGATCTTCCTGCCAATCGACATCCGACGTGAATGCGAATGGCAACCCCTTGTAATAGAGCTCCTTTGGATCGCCGGAAGAAATGCTGGTATAACCAAGGCTGGCCATCGTTCCATTGGCTGTAAGCAGATAGACTTCACCGTCATCGAGTTTGTGCACACTGTCGACAGATATCGTGTATTGATCCGATAACTGGATCAAATCAACTGGATCAAGCGATACATCGATGCTTTGACCGCCCGTGGGTTCAGCTTGAAGTTCCATATCATGCCTGGCGAAAAGATGGGTTGGCAAGGCCGTGTAGTCCTCCGAGCGGGTAACCACAAGATCGTAAGTGCCTGGATCGAAAGAGAACATGGTGCTGCCATCCATACTCATTCCGGTCTCTTCGTCGGCTACAAAGATATTGGCCAAGTAGCCATAATCGATTCCAGAAATTGTAACTCCAAGGTCAGCACTTTCATCATCAGACAAGAATGAGCTGATGTTGAGTTCCGGCGATTCATCGACAGTTGACTGCAAAGCCAATAAAGTCACCTGCTGTGAGGATGCATCAGCATGCAATGCCACTAAGGAGTAACGGCCTTCCGAGTTAGTGACATAAGTTCCGGTCGTTGTGTCATCGAACCTGAATATTTGGGTTTCGGGGGTTTGGATTTCCTGCCATTGACCGTCGCCATCCCGAAAACCGAACCATTCGGCGTCTGTCAATACGTCAGCAGGCGAAGTGCTGGAATCGGAACCACCACAACCGCCTGTCAGGAACAGCACGAATAGACATAAAAAAAAGACCGTCCCGGATGGTCCCAAACCCCAAAAGCAACCTCGCCGCCAGATATTGCCGTGGGAAGTCGCCGAAGCCCCGAAAGATGAGTTCGCGTTTGCTCGCTTGGGATGTGGATGATTGCTGATCATTTGATGCCTCCTCAGATTTTTCATAACGAATTGAGCGGTTACATGCAGAACAGACCCTCTGTTCATTCTGTTAATGAACTGTTTGGCCCTTCTCTTTTGGCCACATGTGGTTTCTGAAGTGTCTAAACCGGCAGGCTTTTTTAATACGCCATAGAAAAATTGGGACGTTGTGAAGTGATGGAGCAATTCATGCGCTCTGAACATGATACACACTATGTCACGCTGCTATCGGTCATCAATACTCTGCAATTTGAGAATATCGGCTGTATAGAGTAAAGCTTGAGTATTTTATTCCATGAGCTTATTACGTTGAATGAGAAAAAATATTGTTATGCGAAAATTTTAATTAGTTAGGCTTGACGAATAACGTTATTTGTTCTCAAAATACATTTCGCGCGAACCTTTCGGGAATCGTTGAAAGACCAAAGCACGAAACCGCTTCGCGGCAACTTTAGCACCCGTTGACCTATTACCTTGGGAAAAGTAATTGTTTTTGTAATCCTTGAGGTGGACCACCTGCTGGCTGGGATCGACGGGGCGTGTATCGCTCATTGCGACAATTACGGCAGCGTCCATTTGGAAGACGACCTTTAAGCGGCCACGGATCTTTCGCAGCGGGTCGATGTTGGCGGCGAGTTTCCGGCCGGGCAATGCCATGGTTGCGGTAGCTTGGCCTACAGGTTGAGACATTCTAAAGGAGGATCAAATGGCGGTTGCGGAAGAAACTAATGGAGGCGCTGGTGAGGCTGGTGCGATGGGACAGATGGATTCGCTACTTCCCAATATCTTGGACCGGCTATATACAGCCGGCGGGCTTTCCGAGTGGTAAGCGGACCGGTTCGTCAAATCGATTTCTGAGCCGATTGGCTCTTTGGCGCATATGCAGAAAAGAACGGGTTGACCGGTCTGTGATGTGTGTTATTATATTGCCAATGTAATATTTTACATTATCGATGCCTCACTAATAGCGAATTTTGGAGCTCCTCATGAAAAACCCGTTCGTGGTTACCGGTGTGGTAGATGATCCGTCTTTTTGCAATCGGCAGCACGAGCAGACCGAGCTTGCCAGGCACATCGAAAACTCGCAAAATATTCTTCTTTATTCCCACCGAAGGTACGGCAAAACCTCGCTGATCCTAAAGGTGTTGAGGAACCTTCGCCATGTCGACCCACTCTATGTTGATCTGTACGGCACAACCAGCGTCGAAGGGTTTATCAAGGCCTTAATCAAAGGCGCCAGCATCCTTGAACCAAAAAGCAGTCGCTTCATAAACCTCATCCGTGAAACCATCTCCGGCCTCTCCATCTCCTTTGGTTTTGATCCAATCAGCCAAACTCCCAACATCGGCGCGTCTTTTGAACGTCAACCGGCTGCCGTGGATATCGAGGCCGTTTTCCAGCTGATCCGGAAAGTGACTCGCGAGAAAAAAATCGTGATCGCCTTTGACGAGTTCCAGGAGGTCGCCGGTTATGGATCCGATACGTTTGAAAAGGATCTACGAAAAAGCATCCAGCACCATGACAACGTTTCTTATATCTTTGCCGGAAGCCAACGCCACATTTTGACGCTGATGTTCAACGATACGAAAAGAGCCTTCTATCAGATGGCTATTCACATGCCGCTGGACCGGATTTCTACGGTGGATTATGTCGATTGGGTCAAAGATCTTTATGGTCAGGCGGGAAAAACGATTGACGAAATGGCCATTCGGGATGTTGTCGCCAGATGCGAGAACCACCCGAAATATGTACAGGAGTTTTTCTATACCCTCTGGTCGGCCAGGAAAATCGGAACGGAAGCGATCAACGCCGTTGAAAACACAATTATTGAAAAGCGATCTGTCGAGTTCATGAATGTCTGGGATTCGCTTTCCCTGAACCAGAAAAAGGCGCTGAAACTGGTCGCGGCCACCGGAGGCGCACAATTGTTTTCGGCGGCCAACCTTGATAGATTCAAACTGAAGACTGCATCACAGGTGGTTGCGGCCATGAAGGTTCTTGAGCAAAGAGAGTTGGTAAGCAAAAACGGCGAATATCGAATTTTCGATCCGGTGTTTCGCAAATGGGTCAAGCGGTTCGTGTAAAGTATTTCCTGCCAAAGCATGACAGACGTAAAAGAAACTCTCAAATCGAGAAATTCAACTCAAATACCCTGGACTTGAGGCCAAGGATCCCAACTGATCGCAACAACATCGTCCGGTTATATAACCTGGCGACAAAGAGCGTGCGAGAGAGCGTGGCACGCCATCCGGTGATTTTGAGAGCCAAACCCCGATCGATTGCGCTGGTACCGAAAATGGTGCCCGTGCAGTCGAAGCTGTGCGCGATCGGATATCAGACGGAGTGATTTTTTGAATTATTGCGTCCCCTATCTGCATTCATGAGATAGAATATAATTGAGAGACATCGGGTCCGTCAAACCCCATCCCCCCAGTGCTTGAGGATGTAATTTCATGGTGGAGAAGCAAATTCAACCATGTGTGCTGGCGCAGGAACTGCGGCAACCAAGCAGAAATGGTCGCTACCTGCTCCCTCGAAGAGGATCAGGTAGCCGACGATACGCTGAAACCAATAGTGTCGGCCAAGGCGGCCAAGGACGAGGGGAAGACTGAATATCATGCCGTCTGACGCCACTGCGGTTGTGAGGCGGATATCTGGCTGGATGTATAGGCGCGCACCGGGTCCGCCTCCCCTCAATCGACCGATTCCGGACGTCCTTTGGCCGGTAACAGGCGAAGTATAATTGCAGCGGGGCAGATGCCCCATCGAATCAGGCGGCCCGTTCGGCATACCATTCGATTGGGTCCAAAACATCGTAGCCCATATTGGTGAGCTTCTGCTTGAGGTGGGTGACATTCTTGGCGAACAGATAGGGGAAAACCGCTTCTTTTCCAGGGCGCCAGCCTCGGTAAACCAGAATGGAACCGAAGGCGATATTTTCGGTAATGATGGCGTGGACGATGTTCTCGATTTCCTCCGGTTTTTCGTCGATCACGACACCCAGCAGCGCTCCTGGCTCCTTGATTCCCAACACATCGATGAATGCGTTCAACAGATCCCGGTCCGACACGATCCCCACAACCTTAAAGTGTTCATCCACCACCGGAAAAGCACCTACCCGCGTCTTCTCGACAAGCAACAGGGCGTCTTGAATCGTAGAGGCAAGCGAAATGGAAACCGGATCCTTGGTCATGATGTCCTGAACAAGAATCCCCGTGGCGGTATCCGTTTCATCGTCAGTCGGGCCCTGGTTCCGGCCGACCGATGACGGCATGGCACTTCGGATGTCACGATCCGTGATGATGCCGATAAGAACCCGGTCCGGTTGGGTGACCGGCAAATGGCGAATGCGGTACCGGACCATCAGCCTTTTCGCATGAACAATGTCGTCATTCACGTTTACCGTAACCACGTCCTTGGTCATGAATTTGTTGATAAACATGCTGCACCTTCCTTTCTCGACGGGAGCGGGGGAACGTCGCTGATTCATCCGTTCCTTTACGGTGTGCCCACCGTTGCTGGTTGGACGTATTCCTGACCACCCTCGCTGTCCTTATACATTGGCGCCACTCATGGGGATCCATCGTCAGCCGTGTCAAACGGAATCGTGACATGATAGACGCCGCTTTCCATCTCTCTGAGGACGGGCAAGCCACTTTTGTGGAAAACTTTCATCATTGCAGTGTTGGACAGCAACACATCCGCCCAGAATCCTTTGACGCCTCGCTCTTTGGCCAGTCTGACAAGTAGGTTGAAAACATATGTGGAAATACCGATACGCTGGTAGGCTTCGTCGACCACGAATGCGACTTCGGCCCATTGGCCGTCGGGATCCAAAAGGTATCGTGCTTCGGATACAATCACCCCTTCTCCGGGCTTTCCATCCACCCCGACGATGGACATGATGGTGCTCCAATCCACATTGACGTAGGCCTGCATACGGGCATGGGGCATTGCCTTGAGAGACGAAAAATAGCGGTAGTAGACGGCTTCATCCGAAAAACGGTAGAAAAGCCGCCGCATTTTTTCTTCATCTGACGGCCGGATCGGCCGGAACCGGAGTTCGACTCTACTTTTGAACTGCTGACGCTCGTTAATGTGCGCGGGATAACAGCGATCGCTTTCCGGAAAGTAGATCTGGTCGGTATAGAGAATATTCTTTTGCTTGGCGGTGGCAATCAAACCGGCGCGGTCTTCGGGATGGGCGATTTCGATCATCGCCTGGGCGCGTTCCCGAAGGGTGAGCCCTTTGAGGTAGGCAACGCCGTATTCCGTGACCACGTAATCCACGCCCTCCCTGAAATCGAAGCTGTTTTTATGATCTTTGATGAAAACGGTAATATTGGTGCGTCCCCGGTGATCGCGGCTGGGAAGCCCGAAGATGGTGTAGCCACCCTCTGAAAACTGGGCGCCACTGATAAAAGCGAGCACTTCGGCCGGGCCAGCGGCAATGTGGCCCAAACCGGTGTGAAGGGAGATCCTGCCGGTAATATCCGCCCGTTTCGCAGAAATGATGGCGACGAAACGAGGGTTACGACCGATGCTCAACGGGTCGAAGACCTTGTCCACCGGCTGGAATTCGACGCTCGGATTCTGATCCAGCCATTTTAGCAGATCCGCCGTACCGCAGGCATAGGAGGTGATGGATTTCCTTCGAAACAGTTCTTTGTGCCGGTTGGTCACGGCACCGCTTTTTACCAGATCCATGAGCGCATCGCTGAAAAAAGGCGAATGGACGCCCAGATCCCGTTTGCCGGCCAATGCAAGGCTGACGGCTTCGAACAGGCTCCCCATGGAAAAGGCGATGCAGCTTTTGTCGTCAACCAGAGGCGCGATATTGACGGCAATCTTGTGGTTGACGGGCTCGACCGGCCAGCGTTCAAAGTACACCGGGGGTTCCTCCGACGGCACCAGCATGTCGAACTCGGTGATTCGGACGAAGGTGTCCCCCAATGTTCGCGGTATACGGTCGTTGATTTCTCCGACCACAAAATCAGCCTGCTCCATCGCCAGGCGGGCGGCGTCCACCGATACCCCCAAACTGCTGTAGCCATCCTTGTCCGGGGGAGTGATCTGAACGAAGACGGCATCCACCTGGACCTTGCGGGATTCCAGTAGTCCCGGAATGCGAAACGGATGGCACGGAATCAGGTCTACATGGCCAGAAGCGATGGCCTCGTCGGCCACCCATCCGGAAAAAAATGTTTTCAATCTGAATTTCTGGTTCTGTAGGTTTCTCAGGGAGATGGCGTCGGCAAGACTAAGAATCTGGATCAACTCCAAGTCCTGGAGGTTGGCGCTTTGTACCGCCATCAGATGCTTCACCAAGGTACGCGGCTCTGCCGCACCGGTGGAAAGGAAGACGCTCATCCCCGGTCGCATCCGTTCAAGAACCGCGTTGGGGGAAACCAACTTTTGTCTCCAGTCCATAGCCGCCTCCTACGGTTATGAAAGAGGTCGAGGACGAAGGGAGCACAGACGCCCTCCGGATTGGTCCGGCATTGTGCGTTCGATCCAAGTGATCGCAGAGTATGATGGCATGCACACGGTTACCCATCGTAGCGGTGACAGCAAATGGGATCGTGCAGCGAAGCGCGTAACAGAAATGCTATCGGTGGTGAAATTTCAACCGGAGGAATCTTTCTAAAAATCATAGCATATGTATGGCCCCCGTCAAGCAGATTGTCTTACTGAACCAGGCATTTACTCAATTGACATCGCTTCCCGGAAAACCTATTGTTCGAGTACGAGATCAGTGAGAGCGTTCAATTGACAGATTTGTGATCGTCTCCCTGCCTGCCACCAGTTAAGTCGATGAACTGTGCGGTTTCAATCAAGTTTCATCCGCCTCCTAACCCACCGAATTGTCAGCGCCACATCCGAACGAAAAAGTTGGATGAGTTGAGCGGCCAACAGGCAACCGGCCCGTTTTCAAGGGCAGCGGGTCAGAAGGGATGGTTGCATTTTCACGGTTGCTCAGTTTATGAATCCCCTCATAACGGTTGCCAACCCCGTCCTTAGTCCATCTGACCCGTTCCTCCATTCACCGACGTAACGCCATGTTCCTTCCCGGCCCAATTAGCAGGATATTGCACTTCTTATGTGAAAAATTTTGATAACGATGCCGATCGTCAAGCCAGACTATTGCCGCAATCAGCCTCATCCCAATGCCCCCCGGAAAATCCAACACCCGGCTTAAAGCTATTAAAAACAGTAATTAATACACCATCAAAAAAAAGGAACGCTCGACCTCGCATCGAACGCACCACCTGGTACTAATTTTGTATGGACGGCGTAGAGTAAATAATAAATTGGGTCGACACAGATAACACTGGCCACGATGATTGAGGCATTCACGCTGTAGGACAGTTGCCGACACCCACATTGGACGTCACCTGAGATTGGCTTCTCAGATGAGTGAAAGGAGAAACGATGTTTTCCAACGAGATTTCGAGGCGGGCGTTTCTTAAATACTGCGGCGGCATTGCCGCGACATTGGGACTGTCTACCACCATGGTTCCCAAGATCGCAGAGGCCTTGACCAGCGACGGACGGCCACCTGTCGTTTGGCTCCACTTTGCCGAGTGCACCGGCTGCAGCGAGGCCTTTTTGAGGGCGACCGACCCGGGGGTCGCGGATATCCTGTTTGACGTGCTGAACGTCACCTATCACGAAACCATCCAGGCCGCCTGCGGGGAAAAGGCTGAGCACAACCGCGACCAGACCGTAGCCAACCATGCCGGAGAGTTCATCTGCATCGTGGAAGGGGCCATTCCGACAGCGGACAATGGCGTCTATGGCATGATTGGCGGTCGCACGATGCTCGACATTGCCCAGACCATCATCCCCCAGGCCAGGTACACCATCGCATTGGGTACGTGCGCGGCTTACGGCGGGCTTCCCGCGGCAGCGCCCAACCCCACCGGCGCCATGGGCGTAAAGGACGCCATCGGTGTAGATACGATCAACATCACCGGCTGCCCGCCCCACCCCATGAATCTGGTATCCTGCATCACCAGCTACCTGCTCAACAACCAGATGCCCCCCCTGCGTACAGACGGACGCCCCACCTTCTGCCATGGCAGCACCATTCACTCCAGCTGCACGGTTCCCCACGCCTGCATGCAGGGCTATAACTGTAAAGGCCCGAACACATATAACAACTGCCATACAGCATTATACAATCAGGAGTCCTGGTGCGTTCAGGCCGAGCATCAGTGCATCGGCTGTTCGGAGCCCGGTTTCTGGGACTCCAATGCCCCCTTCTACAATCCGATGTGGATGTCCATGTTCAGTACCTATCGACCCACGGCCGTACCCCACGAAGACCAGAAAACGGCATCCTGCACCCGCTGCCATGGGTCAGGTATTTTTGAAGAAGAGGAGTCTTACCAGGAGGATCCCAGACGATTCCAGCAGGCCATGCATCATGAACACAACGTCAGACTGTCGACGAATCAGGGATGCGCCAACTGTCACCCCGAAGCACCAGGCGGGACGACCACTGGGGGAAGTTATCATGACGACTGAAGCCACCTGTACTCACCTTTTTCATCGATAAACGAGGAAACACGATATGCCTAAGCCAACTAAAGATAACACCGACCCCGTTGCCATCGAGACCAGCGAATCCGCCATTTCGGTCCCCCAAGGCGGCCAAGCGACCTTCAACGTGAGGCTGGCTGCCAGACCGTCCAGCACCGTGGCGGTTAACGTGATCCGCGCTGGCGGAGACACGGACATCACCATCGTCTCCGGGGAATCTCTGATATTCAATAAAGCCCGGTTCAATCAATGGAAGACAGTGACCCTGGCCGCGGCGCAGGACGCCGACACCGTTGACGGCACGGCCACATTCCGTCTTTACGGTGAGGGGCTGCAATCGGCAGAAATCGTCGCCACCGAAGTGGATGATGATCAGGCCGCACCAGCGTATCAGATTGTGACCGATCGCGACGCCCTTACCGTAAACGAAGGGGCAACCGCGGTTTTCAACGTGAAACTGAGTGCCGATCCGGGCCAGATCGTTCCGGTTACCGTTGGCCACCAGTCCGGCGATACGGACATTACAGTGGCATCCGGAAACACCTATTATTTCGATTCTTCCAGCTGGAATGTTGGTCAGCCGGTTACCTTAGCCGCGGCTGAAGACGACGACACGGCCAACGGTCAGGCCGTATTCGCCGTCTCGGCACCCGCTGCCGAAACGGTCTACGTGACCGCCACCGAACAGGACGCCGGTGGGGGCAGCACCACCAATCGGGTGGTCATCGATCCGGTATCGCGCATCGAAGGGCATCTGCGAGTGGAAGTGGAGGTCAGCGGGGGAACCGTATCGAAGGCCTGGTCGTCTGCCACCCTGTTCCGTGGCATCGAGAAAATCCTGGCCGGCCGCGATCCGCGTGACGCTCCGCTCATCACCCAGCGGCTTTGCGGCGTCTGCACCTATGTGCATCAGCTCTGCTCGGTGCGCGCCATCGAGAACGCCATCGGCACGCTGGTCCCGGACAACGCCTGCCTCGTACGCAACCTGACGCTCGGCGCCCAGTTCATGCACGACCACATCGTACACTTTTATCACCTGCACGGCCTCGACTGGGTGGACATCACCAGCGCCCTGTCGGCCAACGCGGGTGCAACCGAAGCCTTGGCGCACAGCGTGTCACCGGATGCAGATCCGATCGACTTCGCTGCGGTAAAGTCCCGTCTGCAAGGCATGGTCGACACCGGCAATCTGGGCCCTTTTGCCAACGCGTATTGGGGCCATTCCGATTACAAACTGAGCCCCGAGGAAAACCTGCTGGTCACCGCCCACTACCTTTCCGCCCTGGATCTTCAGATCGTGGCCGCGCGCATGATGGCCATCCTGGGCGGCAAGAACCCCCATCCCCAATCCACCATCGTGGGCGGTGTGACCTGTGGCGGCGAGCTGTCACCCGACAGGCTGGCCACCTTCCGTACCTATCTGGAACAGACACGCCGCTTCGTGGATACCGTTTACATGCCGGACCTCAAGGTGGTGGCCGCGCGCTATCCCGAATGGGTGGACATTGGCGGTTTCACCAATTTTCTGGCCTGCGGCGAGTTCCCCCAGGTTCCAGATGGAGGACTGTTCATGCCAGCGGGTGTCATTCTCAATGGTGATATCCTGAATGTACAGCCCCTGAATGAAGCCGCCATTACCGAGCACGTGGCCCGCTCCTGGTATTCGGGCACTTCGGATCTGCACCCGCTCAACGGAGAAACCAACCCGGCGTTCACGGGTCTCGACGTCAATGACCGCTACTCATGGTTCAAGGCGCCCCGCTACGACGGAGCTGCCATGGAAGTCGGGCCGCTCGCACGCGTGCTCATCGGCTATGGCCTCGGGAAGCCCGAGTTCGTTACTGTCGTCCAAAACTTCTTGTTGGATACCGGCCTGTCTGAAGCGGATCTGATCTCCACGCTGGGCCGCACCGCAGCCCGGGCTCTGGAAACGGTCATTGTCGGTAACGGTATGGTTAGCTGGCTGGATCAGCTGGAAAACAATCTGCAATCGGGTGACAAGGCGATCTACTGGGATTATGCAATGATTTCCGATTCCGGACGTGGATTCCTCGAAGCACCCCGCGGCGCCTTGGGCCACTGGATCGACATCGACAACAGCACCACCAGCCGTTATCAGATGGTGGTGCCGACCACCTGGAATTTAGGGCCGCGAAGCGTGGATAGCGTCGACGCAAGCAAAAGCATTCCCGGGCCGATGGAACAGGCATTGGTCGGCGTTCCGGTCGCAGACCCGGCAAATCCGGTGGAAATCCTGCGGGTCATCCACTCCTTCGACCCTTGCATTGCCTGTGGTGTGCATGTAATTGATGTTGACCAAGATAAAACATATGATGTCAAGGTCATATAGGCTGCACTGATTGGGAAAAAGCCATAAATGATGTGGCAGAGCCTCTGTTCATCAGAGCAGCGGGAAAACAGAAGCAAAAAAGGCGATGCCGGCGACACCACCTGGTAGCCGGCCTTTTCCAATTCATGCCCATAAAGGTCGCAGATCACCCGCCAGGAGACAAGCCCAACCGTCGATCAGAACCAGATGGAAACATATGTCAATCGACGAAAATCAATAGGTGGGGTGAATTAAAGGAATGATAGGGATTCTTGAATCCTTTGGGAATTAAACGGAATGAAATGGGAATGAGACCCACGACATAATCAAACCGGCAACATAACTGCTATAAAGAGCCATACGAGAAAAAAGATGGCCGATCACAACCCATAGTGTTGGGCCCTTTCCGATGATCAGTTGGTTTTCAAATTGCTGTCACAGGAGAAAAACGAGCGCAGGGTCCGTTGCCCCCTGGTGCTCGTCAACGCATCAGCGGTTTTGACCAGTTCAACAGGGGCCAGATGATCCCAAATTATCAAGAATAGTCCTGGCTCGCATTCCTGAATTTTTCAATTCAAGCATTTGGCAGGCTGACCGGGCCGGGGGCGAACGCTTCATCTGAAATTTCCGCCCCACGCCCTCAATCTTCCTGCAGTTCGGCAATACCGGCGAAGCAATCCAGGGCCTCGGGATTTCTCAGTGCGTCCTTGTTTTTGACCGCCTGGTTGTGAATCACCTTCTTCACCGCCAGTTCCACTTTTTTCATGTTCAGGGTATAGGGGATGTCAGGCACCGGGATGATCTTGGCGGGCACGTGGCGCGGCGAGGCATGTTCGCGGATGGCCTTTCGGATCTTATTCTTCAGGTCGCCGGTGAGCGCGACCCCCGGGGCCAGCCGGACAAACAGGATCACGCGCACGTCGTTTTTCCATTTCTGCCCCACCACCACGCTGTCCTCGATCTCCTCCAGCTGTTCCACCTGCCGGTAGAGCTCGGCCGTACCGATGCGCACGCCGCCGGGATTCAAGGTGGCGTCGGAGCGGCCGTGCATCACCACACCGCCGTGCTCGGTGATTACAATGTAATCTCCGTGGCGCCAGATGCCCGGGTAGACATCGAAATAGGCGTCATGGTATTTTTTCCCGTCCGGATCGTTCCAGAAGTATATGGGCATCGAAGGAAAGGGCGCCGCGCAGACCAGCTCCCCCTCCTGGCCCACCACGGGTTTTCCCGCATCGTCAAAGGCAAACACCTTCATGGCCAGCCCCCTGCACTGAAGCTCGCCGGCATAGACCGGCCCCATGGGGTTGCCCAGGGCGAAACAGCCGTTGAGGTCCGTACCGCCGGCGATGGAGGCCAGCTGGAGGTCGGATTTGATGGCCTCGTAGACGAACTCGAAGCTTTCGATGGACAGGGGCGACCCGGTGGAGAGCACGGCCCGCAAGTGAGAAAGGTCGAAGTCCTCACCCGGCCGTACACCGGCAGCCTGAAGCGCGGCCAGGTACCCGGCGCTGGTGCCGAATACGGTGATCTTCTCATCCTGGGCCATCTGCCAAAGGGTCCTCGGAGAAGGATGGAAGGGGTTGCCGTCGTAGAGCACCAGGGTGGCGCCGGTGGCCAGGCTGCTGACCAGCCAGTTCCACATCATCCACCCGCAGGTGGTGAAGTAGAAGATGGTGTCCTCGCGCGTGAGGTCGGTATGCAGGATCAGTTCTTTGAGGTGGTGCACCAGGATGCCGCCGGCGCTCTGCACCATGCACTTGGGCAGGCCGGTGGTGCCAGACGAGTACATGACGTAGAGCGGATGATCGAAGGGCAACTGGGCGAATTCGATTTCCAGACCGTCGGCCGTCGACTTGAAATCGTCGATCATGACGGCGCTGGGGATGGCGCTGATATCCGGTGTGCGGCTGACGTAGGGGATCACGACCAGCCGCTCCACCGACGGAATCCGGCCGATGATGTCTGCGATGCGCGCCAGGGAGTCAATCGGCTTCCCCTTGAAGAAATAGCCGTCGGCCGTGAAGATCACCCGGGGTTTGATCTGGCCGAAGCGGTCCAGGACCCCCTTGATGCCGAAATCCGGCGAACAGGAAGACCAGGCCGCGCCCAATGAGGCCGCCGCCAGCATGGCGATGATCGATTCGGGCATGTTGGGAACGAAGCCGGCCACCCGGTCGCCGGGCCTCACCCCGGCCTCTTTGAGGGCGCTGGCCACCCGTGCCACCTCGTCATACAGCCCGGCATAGGTCAGGGTCCGTCGCACCCGGTCTTCCCCCCGGAAAATCAGGGCCGGACGGTGGTCGCGGAAGCGCAGCAGATTCTCGGCAAAATTGAGGCGGGTCCCCTCGAACCAGCGGGCACCCGGCATCCGGCCGGCATCGTCAACCACCGCCGAACAGGAGGCCGAGGCCTTGATGCCGGCAAATTCCCACATCTCCTTCCAGAACTCGGAGATGTGGTCAACGGACCACTGGTAGAGGCCGCCGTAATCGTCAAAAGATGTCCCGTAGCGCCTGTTGACCCGCGTCATGAACCGGTACATGCTGGTGGACTGGATCTGGGTTTCGGACGGTTGCCACAAAAGTCTGCTCATGCCTGAGTCTCCTCTCTGCAACACAATGGGGAAATAGGGGTAAATGATAAATACGACGAGAGTTTCCGCCGGTGGATACCAGCAAGGGAAATGAAAAATCAGGCCTCACCGGCGGCTCGCAGACAAGAATTTTGGGTTGATTTTTTCATATCAAAACGGTCCATCATTGACAATCCCGGAAAACACACGCAAATTGTAGCCTGTCGGACGTACCGTTAAAATCCAGGAGCTTTATCTTATGCACTACGAAGGCAACATCATCCGCCCCCCCAGTGAGGCCAACAGCATCCTGCTCCAGGTCACCGTGGGCTGCTCACGCAACAAGTGCACCTTCTGCGGAGCCTACCAGGGGGAGCGGTTCAAGATCAAATCCGATGAGATTATCATGGCGGATATCGCCTTTGCCGCCACCCACTGCCAGCGCCAGCGGCGCATATTTCTCTGTGACGGCGACGCCCTGATCATCCCCCAGAAGCGGCTGCTTAAGATTCTCACCGAAATCCGCCGGCAGCTTCCCTGGGTAACCCGGGTAGGGGTATACGCCAATGCCAAAAGCCTGAACATGAAAACCCCGGACGAACTCAGGCAGCTGCGTGAAAACGGATTGGGGATCGCCTATATGGGTCTTGAGACCGGGGACGATGTCACCCTCAAGGCCATCAACAAGGGGGCCACGGCCCAACAGATGATCGACATGGGCCGAAAAGCCCGGGCCGCCGGCATCAAGCTCTCCATCACCGTGCTGCTGGGACTGGCCGGCCGGGAGCGCTCCCAGGTCCACGCCCGGGAGACCGGCCGTGTGCTGTCCGCCATCGACCCGGAGTATGTGGGCGCCCTGAGCCTGATGCTGATTCCCGGCACCCCCATGCACGACGACTACCAGGCCGGACGCTTCGAGCTCATCGAGCCGGACGAAATGCTGGCCGAACTGCGCACCATGATCGCCGAGACCCACCAGACCCAGGGTCTTTTTCACGCCAACCACGCCTCCAACTACCTGCCCATCCGGGCTCGCATGCCCAAGGAAAAAGCCAGGACCCTGGACCTGATTGATGCGGCGCTGGACGGCAGGGTGGCGCTGCGGCCGGAGTGGATGCGGGCGCTTTGATTCAGTACAGGTGGCAGGCCACCTGATGTGCGTCACCCACCGGTCCGAGTTGCGGTTCGATTTGATCGCAGCCGTCGAATTTACGGGGACAGCGGGGATGAAAGGCACACCCCGAGGGGGGCCGTCGGGGGCTGGGGACGTCGCCGCTCAAAATGATCCGATTGCGATTGATTCGCGGGTCGGCAACGGGAATGGCCGAGAGCAGGGCCTGCGTATAGGGATGGCGGGGGTTGGTATACAGATCGGCGTAAGGCGCCGTCTCGACCACCTTTCCCAGGTACATGACGGCGATGCGGTCCGAGATGTGTTCCACCACCGCCAGATCATGGGCGATGATGATGTAAGATAGATCGAACTCTTCCTGCAGATCCAGGAGCAGGTTGATGATCTGGGCCTGAATGGACACATCCAGGGCCGACACCGGCTCATCGCCGATGATCAGCACCGGGTCCAGGGAGAGCGCCCGGGCGATGCCGATGCGCTGGCGCTGCCCGCCGCTGAATTCGTGGGGGTACCGGCTGCCCTGTTCAGGGGAAAGCCCGACTTTTTCCAGCAGGTAGGCAATCCGGTCTTTTCTTTCGCCGGGGGTATACCCCCCGTGAATCCTCATGGGCACGTCCAGAATCTGGTTCAGGCTGCTGCGTGGATTCAGCGAGGAATACGGGTCCTGGAAAATGATCTGCATCTCTTTTCGCAGGGCCAGCCGCTCGGCGTTGGACAACAGGGATCGATTCGAAATGTCCTTGCCCCGGAAGGTGATTTTTCCGGCGGTCGGGTCCACCAGATTCAGGACTGCCATCCCGGCGGTGGTCTTGCCGCAGCCGCTCTCGCCGACGATACCCAGGGTTTCCCCCTTGTCCAGGGTCAGGCTGATGCCGTTCACGGCGTAGACATAGCGCCGGGTTCGGGAAAAAAAGCGCTTGCCGACCGGGAAATGCACCTTCAGGTCCTTGACGTCAAGTAAGGGTTCCGCGGACATGAACGCTCCTTATTCCTTTTGCCACAACCGGCATCTGACACGGCGCCCGGAATCCGGACCGCCCAGCTGAACCAGCGGCACCGGCGCCTGCCTGCAGATGGCCATCACATCGGGGCATCGCGGCGCAAAACAGCAGCCTGCGGGCAAATCGTAGAGGCTGGGGACCATGCCGGTGATTTCCCGGAGCCGATGACGCCCTTTAACGGCACGGGCCCCCAGTTTGGGCATCGAACGCAAAAGGGCGCGGGTGTAAGGATGGCTGGGCGCTTCGAAAATCGAGAACACGTCACCCGTCTCCACGACCTGTCCCGCATACATGACCACTACCCGCTGAGCCATTTCCGCCACGACCCCCAGGTCGTGCGTGATCATCAAGATTCCGGCTTTGACCTTCTCCTTCAACCGGAGCATCAGGTCGATCACCTGGGCCTGTATGGTCACATCCAGCGCGGTGGTGGGCTCGTCCGCAATCAGGAGCTCCGGATTACAGGCCAGGGCCATGGCGATCATGACCCGCTGGCGCATGCCGCCGGAAAGCTGGTGGGGATATTCGCCGGCGCGTTTGGCCGGGGAAGGGATGCGGACCCGATCCAGCATATCCACGGATCGCTTCCGGCTCTCGCTGCGGTTCATTCCCCGGTGCCGGATGAACATCTCCGCAATCTGATCGCCGACCGTATACAGCGGGTTGAGCGAGGTCATGGGTTCCTGGAAAATCATGGAGATCCGGTTTCCGCGTATGTCCTGCATCTCTTTTTCCGGCAGGCGGAGCAGGTCGCTGCCGCCAAAACGGATGGCGCCGCCCGTTATTTTCCCGGGAGGCCGGATCAGGCGCATCACCGACAGGGCCGTCACGCTTTTGCCCGAACCGGACTCACCGACGATGCCCAGGGTTTCTCCTTTTTCCATGGTGAAAGAAACCCCGTCCACCGCCGTGGCGACCCCGTCCACCGAGGCAAATACGGTCCGCAGCCGGTCTATTTCCAGAAGCTGGTCACCCATTGGTCGTCACGATTCACCTTTGCTGAAAAACAATCTCTCCCTGCACAATGGTCATCTCGGCTTCTGTGGAGAGCCATTCGTCCGGGCCCAGATCGAACAGATTGTGCCGCAAAACGGTCATGTCCGCCCATTTTCCCGGCGTCAGGGTGCCCAGCAGCGCCCCCCTGCCGGATGTCAGGGCCGGCTGGACCGTAAATCCGTGGATCCCCTGGGCCAGGGTCAGCCGCTGGTCGGGATACCAGCCGCCCTCGGGGTCGCCATCGACGGTCTGGCGGGTCACCGCCGCATGGAGCCCGAAACGGAAATCAATGGGCTCGATGGGGCAGTCGGAACCGAACTGGGTGCCGATACCGGCATCCAGGATGGTTTTCCAGGCGTACCCATTGATGCAGCGCTGGCCCCACAGCCGCTGCGCCGCGGGCCAGTCGGTGGGAACGAACACCGGCTGCACCGAAGCGACCACCCCCAGGTCGTTGAATCGGCGCACATCATCGGGGCGGCAGACCTGGATGTGCTCGATGCGGTCCGGCAGGCGGCCGGGACCGGTTTTCCTGGCCCGGGCGATGGCGTCAAGGGAATGGGTGACCGCCTTGTCGCCGATGGCATGGATGGCCACGCTCCAGCCGAGCGAACAGGCATATGCCACCCGTTCGTCAAGCACCGCCGGCTCCAGGAAGGGGATGCCGAAGTCGGTCGGATCGTCTTCGTAGGGGTCGTGCATCAGGGCGGTTTTCGCGCCCATGGATCCGTCCGCAAACAATTTGGCGTGGCCGAACCAGAGACGGTCGCTTCCGGATCCGGGGGTGATGCCGCGCCGCGCCACCGCATCCAGTTCATCACCCTGGAACAGGTGGTAAAGACGCATTTTCAAGCGACCTTCTTTTTCCAGCGCAGCGGCCGCTTCCCACTCGGCGAGGGATTCCATGGTATGGACCCCGGTAAAGCCGAGGCGCAGCGCCTCTTCCTGTGCCGAAAGCAGGGCGGCTTTGCGGGCTTCCAGGGCAGGTGCGGGAATATGGTCCTGAATCAGGTTCCGGGCCTCGCGGATCAGGCCGGTGGGATGCCCGGAACCGGGCTCCCGGTCAATCTTGCCGCCCGGTGGTTCCGGCGATGCCGCGGTTAGCCCGGCCACGTCCAGCGCCCGGGTATTCACCCATATGGAATGGCAGCAGGCCCGCACCATCATGACCGGGTGGTCCGGGGTGATATCATCCAGGTCGCTGCGGTCGGGCTCCCGGTTGTCGGTCCACTGGTTGTGGTTCCACCCCATACCGACGATCCATTGTCCCGGCGGCGTCTGCGACACGGCCGACCGGATTTTTTCCCGGCACTCGGCAATGGAGGAAAGCCCCTTGAGGCTCACCCAGCCGAGGCTCTGCCCCAGACGGTTGAAATGGGTGTGGGAATCCGTAAATCCCGGTGTAATCAGCCGTCCGGGCAGTTCCAGCACCGGACCGGCCGGGGCGCAGGCGTTTCGCACCTGGGCATTGGTGCCGACGGCCGCAATCTTGCCGTCCCTCACCGCAATGGCTTCGGCCCGTGGCCGGGATGGGTCGCAGGTGAAAATATCCGAGGAGTAGATGGTGAAGTTCATAGGCATGCCTCTGTTTGATCGTTATGTTCGATTAACACGTAAACAATCGCATTCCAGACGGCTTCGTAAGAAGTTCGAAATCAAGGCTTGCGAATCCCGAGGAATGAGGCGTACCGATGGTACGTCGCAGTGACGAGGGATGACGCGTAACGCAGATATCGGACTTCTTACGAAGCCGTCTGAGTTATTTCCGGGTAACATGGGGGTCCAGTATATCCCTGAGGCCATCGCCGAAAAGGTTGAGCCCCAGTACGGTTACAAAAATGGCCACGCCCGGGAACACGGAGATCCACGGCGTCGTGAAAAACTGGTCCCGCGCCGTTGCCAGCATGCCCCCCCAGCTCGGGTTGGGCGGCTGGGTGCCCAGCCCCAGAAAGGACAGCGCGGCTTCCAGCAGGATGGCATAGGCCACGCCCAGGGTGGCGATCACGAGTATGGGACCGATGACATTGGGCAGGATCTGGGTAAACATGATTCGGATTTTGCTGTATCCCAGGGCCCGGGCGGCGATCACGTAATTCATGGACCGGGCCGCGAGCACCTGGGAGCGGGTGATCCGGCAGCTGTATGCCCAGTTGGTCAGCCCCAGTGCAATGAAAACATTGATGAACCCCGGGCCCAGGAGGGCCATGATGGCCAGGGCAAAAATCATCGGCGGGATGGACAGCATGATATTGGTCAGCCCCATGACCAGGTCGTCCCACCATTTGCCAAAAAAACCGGCGGTCATTCCCAATACGATGCCGATCAGCGTATTCACGAACTGGGTCACCAGCCCGATGCTCAGGGAAATTCTCGCCCCGTAGATGATCCGGGAAAGGATATCCCGGCCCTGGCTGTCTGTACCGCACCAGAAGCGACTGCTGGGCGGTTCCTCGGCGTTCATCAGATCGGCGTCATCGATGGGGTGATAGGGCGCAAGCAAGGGCGCAAATATGGCCATCATGCTGACCAGAACCACAATCGCCCCCCCCAGCAACAGGTTTTTTCGCCTGAACAGCTTTTTCAGCGTTTCTCTCATTCGTATTCTATCCGGGGATCGATGAACGCATACAGCAGGTCCACGCAAAGATTGACGACCAGAAAAACAAGGATGACCACCAGGATACACCCCTGGGTCACGGCGATATCGCGCTGGAAAATGGAATCCACCAGCAGGGAGCCGATGCCGGGCCAGGAAAACAGTTTTTCCACCACCACGGTCTGCCCGACCAGTGAACCGAACTGCAGCCCGGCCGTGGTCAGAATGAGCACCAGCGTATTGCGCAGCACATGCTTGCGGTTGACCCAGAGTTCCGAAAGCCCCTTGGCCCGGGCCGTGCGGATGTAGTCGGTGTTGAGCACTTCAACGACGGCCGCCCGGGTCGTTCTCGCCAGCAGGGCCATGTAACCGACGCCCAGGGTGAATGCGGGCAGCACCAGGTGCATGAAATCCCCGCCGCCGTAGCCGAAAGTGGGAAAAATCCGGACCGTGACCGATAGAAAATACATGAGCACCAGCCCCAGCCAGAACTGGGGAACGGAAACCCCGGATACCGCGCCCATCATGGAAAAAGTGTCCAGCCAGGTACCCTGCTTCAGGGCCGAATAGAACCCCAGGGGAATCCCCACGCATACGGCGATGATCAGCGAGGCGACGGCCAGCCTGAATGTGGGCCACAATCTCGCGGCCAGCAGGGTGTTGACCTTTTCGCCCCGCAGAAAAGAGACCCCCAGGTCGCCTCTGGCCATATCCCGGACATAGGTCAGGTAGCGGATATGCAGGGGTTTATCCAGCCCCCATTGCTTGTTCATCTTGTCGATGTACTGCTGATCCATGACCCGCCCCTTGTCCCCGGCCATCAGGGCCGCATTGCCCGGAAGCACGTTCAGCAGCACAAACATGATCAGGGAAATGACCAGGATCGTCGGGATGAACTGCAGCAATCTTCGAAGCGTATACGCTATCATGGATTACGGCTCGCCTGACAGGTGATGGACAGGTTGGGCTGAACGTCTCAACCCAACCTGTGCCGGTTTTATTTTTGGGTTGCCCTGGGGGAAGCGGCGTCTACCCAGATGCTGGTAAAATCCTGGAACATGTGCTCCACCGCCACGGGTTTGATTCCGTGAACCCAGGGCTGATGGGCGATAATGGCCTTGTTGTAGTTGAAGAACCACAGCGGTGCATCATCTTTGAAGATACCGTCGGCCGTTTTCAGCAGGCCGGCCTTTTTGGCCGGGTCGCGTTCTTTTCCGGCGGCGTCCAGCAGCCTGTCAAATTCCGGATTGTTGTATTCCACCAGGTTTCCGGCACTCCTGGGATTGCTGGACTTCCAGCGGTTCAGCGCCTGAAGGGGGTCGGGACCGGACTCCACCGACCAGATATAGGCATCGAAATCCGCCGTTTTGAAGACCTTTTCAGACAGGGCCGCCCCCTCCAGAAGCTGGGGTTTGACGGTCACGTTGATTTTTTTGAGAAAGGGAATCAGGGCCTCCACAACCGCCGCACCGAAGGATTTGTTGCTGGTGGCGATGCAGGTGAATTCAAAGCCCTGCTCATACCCGGCGTCCTTCATGAGCTGCTTGGCCTTTTCGACATCATAACCGTACCCCTTGGCGCCGGTGTCAAAGGCGGGAGAGGTGGTCGGCAGGAAGCTGACTGCCGGATAGGCCTTGTTCTTGATGAACTTTTTTATGATCAGGTCTTCGTTGATGGCATAATTGATGGCCTGGCGCACCCGTTTGTCGGCAAACGGTTTGAAATTGGTGTTGAAACCCATGTGGCGGGTGAACATTTCAGCGACTTCCACCATGTTCTGGGAGATTTCGGGGTCTTTCTGGTAGGCCGGATACTGGGCGGAGCCGACCAGAGTGGCATCCAGTTCCTTGGATCGGAACCCCACATCGCGGGCCGCGCCTTCGGGCATGATGTGGTAGACCAATTTGTCCAGGTAGGGTTTTTCATTTTCATAGTATCCAGGAAACTTGGTCATTTCCATGACGCTGCCCTTTTCCCATCGAACAAACTGAAACGGGCCGCACCCGATCGGATCCACGCCGAACCCCTCGCCTTTCTTCTCGACTTCTTCTTTGGGCAGGATGGCCGTGCAGGGATGGCAGAGGGGAAACCCCGGATCGATGGGATCATCCAGCGTGATTTCAACGGTGTAGTCGTCAATTTTTTGGATACCGGCGATGGTTTCGGCGGTTCCCGCCTCCATCTCCTTGGCGCCTTTGACAATACGGACATACCGGGCGCAGGGAGAGGCGGTTTCCTTGGCCATGATCCGGTTGAAACTCCAGATCACATCATCGGCGGTCAGGTTGCGGCCATTGTGAAATTTGACATTTTTTCGCAGCCGGTAGGTGTACACCAGGCCATCGTCGGAAACATCCACCGTTTCCGCCAATTCCGCAGCCGGCTGGTTGGTATCCGGATTCCAGCGGTAGAGTCCCCGGTTCATGTTGATCAACGCCAGATAGTCGTTGGTCCGGGCGGAAATATGGGGATCGAGATTGTGGAAATCGCCGCCGTAGGGGGCGATCCAGTTGAACGTCCCTCCCGCACGCTCGGCCATCGCGTTCCCGCCGATGCCGAAAACCAGGACCACTGTCAGGATCAGCATACCGATCTTCTTCATTTTTTCCTCCTCCGGGTTAGAATGTTGGGGGTGTATCCTTCGTGCCTGTTGATGCCTGATTTAATTTAAATCTCCTCGTTGTCGAGCATGGTCTGCTCGATCGCGGCCAGATGTTTTTCCATTGCCGTCCGGGCCTTTTCGGGATCCTTTTCCCGGAGGGCGGCGAGCAGGTCCTCATGTCCTCGAAGGGACAGCTTCTGCCGCGCAGCCGTCTGGGAAAACTCATCCCGGATAAAACGCAACACATCGCCAATCCGCTCGACGATATGAAAAAGGACCGAATTGCCCGTGGCCCGGGCCAGGGCGACATGAAATGCCTGATCATGGGTGCCGGCCAGAACCGGATCATCCAGGCTCTGCATCTGGTCACGAAGAATCTGTTCCAGGTGGCGGATGTCCGACGGCGTGGCATTAATGGCGGCGAGCCGCGCGATCTGAGGCTCGATCATCCGTCGGAACTGAAAAATCTCGGAAATTTTGCTTTTTTCCCGATGGACGGCAACCGCCAGGAATTGACTCAAGGGACAGGCCTCATCCAAAACCACGAACGTGCCGCTGCCGGCCCTGCTTTTCAACATCCCCTGCTGTTCCAGACGCCGTACGGCCTCCCGAACCGAGTGGCGGGACACGCCGAAAATAGCCGACAGCTCTCTTTCGGGTGGAAGGCGGTCACCATGCTTGAGATTTCCGGATTGAATCAGGTCCTGAATCTGGGCGACAATCTGCTCATGCAGTTTGGTGTGGGTCACGGGCCGAAGGCCCGCCGCTGCGCCCCGCGTTCCGTTTTTTTCCCTTTTTCGCGCCATGGTGAACCGGTCCCGGTTATCCTTTTTTCAAGACAACAAGCATGTTCAACCCCATGAAGGCCAGCAGTGCCATCACCTGCCAGGGTGCGCCGAATCTGGCGGCAAAGTAAAGCAGAAAGGGAATCACCAGCATCGCCGTCAGGGAAAACCCCTTGATTCTGTTCCGGTAGAACGCACCGATCGTTTTTTTTGATTTCATAGCCCCATCGCTGCCGCGGCCAGGGTGACCAGGCCGATCATGCCGGTGATCACCATACCATACCGGAGCGTCGCTTTCAGCACCGGTCCTTCCTTGCCGGCAAGGCCCACCGTAGAGCAGCCCACGATAATCTTGGCCGGTGCCACCATGCTGCCCAGCGCCCCCCCCGTAGTCTGGGCGGCAAGGATCAGGGCGGTGCTGATTCCGGCCAGGCCTGCGGTCTGCTGCTGCAGGACCCCGAAGACCACGTTGGAGTTGGTGTTGCTGCCGGTCATGAATGCACCCAGAAGTCCGATCCACGGTGCAAAAAACGGATAGAGGCCGCCGAACACGCGGCTGATTCCTTCGGCAAGAATACTGATCATGCCACAGTGATCCATGATCAGTGCGAAACAGACCATGCTGACGATACCCAGGCTGGTGGGCACACCGCTTTTGACTGTTCTGGAGAGGATCCGACGCATCGATTGCGGCCGGTAATACCCCTTGATGGAAAAAACCAGATAACTGGCCATGGCGGAATAGGTGAGCAGCGCCCCGCCATGGCCGAAAAGATTGATGCTTTTCCCGTTCTGGGCGGGGGTCACCCAGCCCGTCCGGGAGACAATCTCGGGAAAAACCATGGACAGCCTCACCTGTCCTAGAAAATTTCTTACCGGACCGACCAATTCACCTGCCGAGACGATCACGATCAGAATGATATATGCCGAGAACGCCCAGATGAAACTCATCTGAGCATGGGCGTCCGATGCGGCTGCCGCCCTGTAGGGCTTCAGTCGGGCCACCATCAGCGCCGCGCACATCCCCATCAGGCTGGCACCGAATCCGCCCAGGGTCCACATCCCGGACACCGCCAGCACGTACTGGGTGGCGGCCATGACCGTTCCGATGATCAGGATGGCGATGGCACTGTGGCGGACAAGCTTCCACCCGCCGAAAACATGGATGGCGAAAATGGCGCACAGATAGGCGGACAATCCAAGCAGCAGGGCGGACCAGGAGGCCAGAAAGGCGTCATCCAGTCCGGTCACCGCCATGAGCGCCTGAAAGGATGCACCCATCGATCCGAAGGTAACGGACCAGCTGTGGCCGATGGCAGGCGCGGCAACGGCAACCACGGGATTGAATCCGAGGCCGACGAGAAGGGGGGCCACCACGGCGATGGGCACCCCATAGCCGGCCACGCCTTGAAGAAAGGAACCGAACACCCATCCGAAAATGAGCAGCTGGATGGCCTTGTCACCGCTGAATCGCTCGATCCCGATACCGATGGCCTCGATGGCGCCGGTGTCATTGACCACATGATACAATAACAGGGCCGCCCAGATGATGTATAGCACATTCAGGGAGAGCAGGACGCCCTTCATCTGCGAATAGGCAATCAGTTCGGGGTGGGCGCCGAAAGACAGGACCGCCGCGATCAGCGCCGTGAACCACCCGGCGGCCCCGGCCCGTCCGCCCCCCCAGTTCCGGAAAACCATGAGGAACAAAACCATGGCGATGGGAGAAAACGCCAATATCCATTTAACGGGGAACCAGTGTGTCATCGGAAGCATCAATCTAACGGTTAAATAGATGGACCAATTATAATTGGTTGAACCAATTACTGTTTTTTGACGGTTTTGTCAATCCATTTGGCCGGGTGCCGCTGTTTTTCCCGCTGAACCGGTCGATCGGGGCTTCACCGACCACGCCGGATCCGCAGGGACGCCGGCCATCCTGACCCGCTCGCCGCCTGAACAAATAGGCCTTTAAAACCCTTGCTTCAGCCTTAAATCTTTTGTATCACCCCTTTCAAACGTTGTTTCTTGATTGAATCCATTATTAAAGGAGCCGTACCCAATGAGCACGGGCACCCCGAAAAAGAAGCCGACCCTTGACGATCTTTGCATCAATACCATCCGCACCCTGTCCATGGATGCGGTGCAAAAAGCCAACTCCGGCCACCCGGGGGCGCCCATGGGACTGGCTCCGGCCGGCTACGTACTCTGGACGCGGGTGTTGAAGCACAATCCGCAGAACCCGGACTGGCCGGACCGCGACCGGTTCGTACTCTCCGGCGGCCATGCCTCCATGTTGCTATACAGCCTGTTGCACCTGACCGGATACAACCTGAGTATGGAGGAACTCCAGAATTTCCGGCAATGGGGCAGCAAGACCCCAGGCCATCCCGAATACGGCCACACCCCCGGCGTCGAGACCACCACCGGCCCCCTGGGCCAGGGTTTTGCCAACGCCGTCGGCATGGCCATGGCCGAACGGCACCTGGCGGCCAATTTCAACCGGCCCGGCCATGACATCGTGGACCACCACACCTTCGTGATGTGCGGCGACGGGGACCTGATGGAAGGGGTGAGCGCCGAAGCGGCCTCCCTGGCCGGCCATCTGGGGTTGTCCAAACTGATCTGCCTCTACGATGACAACGGCATTTCCATCGAAGGCGGAACCGGCATCGCCTTTACGGAGAATGTCGCCAAGCGGTTCGATGCCTACCGCTGGCAGACCATCAAGGTCAAAGACGGCAGCGACGCCGATGCCATCGAAGAAGCCATCCTGGCGGCCAAGGCCGAAACCAAAAAGCCCTCGATCATCATGCTCAAGACCCACATCGCCCACGGCAGCCCCAACAAACAGGGCACCGCCGATGCCCATGGCGCGCCGCTGGGTGAAGAAGAGATCAAACTGACCAAAGCCGCATTGGGCTGGAAAGAAAAGAAACCCTTTGCCATCCCGAAACGGGCCCTGACGGCTTTTCGCAAATGCGTCGCGGCGGGCGACAAAGCGGAAACCCGCTGGAAAAAAGCCTACCAGAAATATTCAAAAGCACACCCGGAACTGGCCGACGGCTGGGTCAATGCCCTGACCCGCTTCATGCCCAAGGGATGGGAGGCCAACCTGCCCCGGTTCAAACCGGAAGACGGTCCCCTGGCCACCCGTGCCGCCTCGGGCAAGGTGCTCAATGCGGCCGCGGCGGTTTTCCCCAGCCTGATGGGCGGCTCGGCCGATCTGGCACCCTCCAACAAAACCTTTATCGACGGCTGCCCGGAATTTCAGAAAAAGCAATACGACGGCCGCAACATCCGCTTCGGCGTCCGTGAGTTTGCCATGGGCGCCGTCATGAGCGGCATGTTTCTGCACGGTGGTGTCCGCCCTTACGGCGGCACCTTCCTGGTGTTTGCCGACTACATGCGCCCGGCCATCCGCCTGGCGGCCCTGATGAAACTGCCGGTTGTCTATGTGTTCACACACGACAGCGTGGCCGTGGGTGAGGACGGCCCCACCCACCAGCCCGTGGAACACCTGGCCGCTCTGCGGGCCATCCCGAACCTGGCCGTGATCCGCCCGGCCGACGCCACGGAAACCGCCGAAGCCTGGCGCAAAGCCATCGCCATGAATGACCGACCGGTGGCCCTGATTCTCAGCCGGCAGAAGCTGCCCATACTCGACGCCAAACAGACCGGATGCGGTGTGGAACACGGCGGGTATGTTCTTTCGGACTGTCCGGGCAAACCCAAAATCATCCTCATTGCCACGGGCGCCGAGGTTCACATCACCCTCGAGGCGCAGGCCATCCTGGCCGACAAAGGCATCGCCGCCCGCGTGGTGAACATGCCCTGCTGGGAAATATTTGAAGAGAAATCAACCGCCTTTAAAAACCGGATCCTCCCGCCGGCCATCAAACACCGCATTGCCGTTGAAGCCGGCATTTCCATGGGCTGGGAGCGTTACGTGGGCCCGGGCGGAAAAGTCATCGGAATCGAGGGGTTCGGAGCGTCGGCACCCGGAGGAACCGTCCTTGAAAAATACGGGTTTACGGCGAACCATATCGTCAACACGGCACTGGGGATGCTCAAAAAGTAGCCGCGGACCAATATGACGGCCATTCAGGGGCGCCCGAAAGGGCGCCCTTTTTTTATAAACGTTTCGACCGGAAATGCCGATAACAGAAACGGGTCCACCACCGGAGACCTGCCGCCCGGCGTTCGTAGAGGATGCGGCTGGAAACGACATAATTCTTGACAAACGCATTGTATTTTTTATATTTTTTTGACCTCGGCTCATTAGAACGGATAACCGTAACCGATGGAGGCTGCCTTGAAGAAATCAACTGCAGGTATATTGGCCGCACTGATGCTCATGGTGATGGTGCTGGCGGATCCCGCCATGGCCGGGACCCGTGACGATTGCATTACCAAATGCAAGGAAGCCGGAGAATTTATAAAAAAACAGGGCATCAATGCCGCCGTCAAGGAAATCGGAGACAAAAAAGGCCGGTTCGTATGGAACGACGGCGTCAGCTATGTCTTCCTGATGGACATGAAGGCCAGGATGCTGGCCCACCCCCACAAGCCGGAACTGACCAAGCCGGACACCCTGATCGAAGCGACGGACGTCGACGGCAAGGCCTTTTTCGTGGATTTCGTCAAGGCGGCCAAAAAAGGCAAGGGCTGGACCAAATATACGTGGCAGGTCCCCGGCATGGAGATCAACAAACCCAAGCACACGTTTATCTACCGTGTGCCGGATACGGACTACTTCGTGGGTGCCGGATTTTACGTGATGTCTCCGGGCGTATTTTATTGATCGGATAGACCAGCAGGAACCTTAAACCCTCAAAAAGCGGGCCTCAATTGGCCGGAGGCCCGGCCGACGTCTGTCAACGGGCGGTTGCGCAGCCCCGTCCCCGGCGTGTTCCCCGCCGGATGGTTGCGGGCGCATTGCACCATGGACCCGGACAGGAATTGCGCCGAGCAGCCCCCACCCATCGCAATATTTTTGATATCCTCTCCCATGGCGTTGAAACGGGCAGCGTCAAACCGGCAAAGTTTCGACCGGATAAACGCCTGGCCCTCCGGCCCCGCGTCCCGCATCCGCCGGAATAATTGAGCGCTGTCCGTCACCGGCCAGGCCATCAGAAAAGCGATCGTATCGGCCACCCGGCCCATCCGCCGGTCCAGGTCGGCCAGGTAAGCGGGGTTCATGAATCCCGAGGCGGACAACGTTTGTTTCATACAGGGCAGCAATGCCTCCTCCCTTACATGGGGCAGTGTTTTCCGGCTTAACCAGGCCACCGGGTTGTCCCTTCCGATGGCTGCAGCGAACTGCTGGCTGAGGCCGCGATGGCGGTCCTTGACCACCGGGCTCGACCATCCGCGCAGGTAGACATCGATTCGTCGGGGGTTGACCAGCAGATCTCCCGCGGCTTGAAATTCGCAGTTGTCCGCATAATCACCGGCCTGTTTGACCGCCAGCTCGGCAATCCGCGCCAGGCTGAGCCAGAAAACACGCAGGTCGCGGATTTCCATGTCCAAGAGTGTGTCCAACCGTTCAGCCAACGAGGCCTCGTTGGGAAGGCCCAGGGCGTCCCGGTTCAATGTCCGGTTGAAAGTGGTCCAGCAGTCTCCGAACACGGAGTGATGGCTGAAGCGGTGGATTTCCCGGGGTAAGGCTGTGGATGCCGGATGCACGATATCTCCTTCGGGTTGATGGTGGTTTTCAACTCATGAAAAAACGGTAAATCAGGCGGTGAACCAGTCCGCCGTATGGGGGATAAAAGAACCTGCCGCTGTTGAATCTGGATTTGCAGAGCACCCCTTTGGCTTTGGAAAAGGTGAGAAACCCTTCGTGGCCATGGTACTGGCCCATGCCCGAAGGGCCGATGCCGCCGAAGGGCATGTCATCCTGGGTGACATGCACCAGGGTGTCGTTGATCAGCGCCCCGCCCGAATGCGTGCAGGCGAGCACGTACTCGGCATTCCGCCTCTCGTGATCGAAAAGATAGAGTGCCAGCGGCCGGGGATGGCTGTTCACGTATGCCACCGCATCCTGGAGCGTATCGTAGGCGATCACCGGCAGCAGGGGCCCGAATATCTCCTCCTGCATCACGGCCATGTCGTCGTTCACCTCCAGCAGGAGCCGGACGGGCATCTTGCGAAGACCTGAGAAATCATCGCCGCCCGGATTCACCTCGACAACCCGGGCCCCCTTCTCCACTGCGTCGGCCAGCAGGCCTTCGAGTCGTTCATATTCTCTGTCGTTTACAATCCCGGTGTACTGGGGATTTTCCGCCATGGACGGGTACATGCGCCCCATGGCGGCGATGAACCGGGCCACGAATGCGTCCCGGGCCCCTCGTGGGCACAGGACGTAGTCCGGGGCCACACAGGTCTGGCCCATGTTGAACACCTTGCCGAAGGCGATGCGCCCGGCGGCATCGGCCACGGAAACGGCGGGTCCGATGATCGCCGGCGACTTGCCACCCAGTTCCAGGGTCACCGGCGTCAGGTTGTCCGCCGCCGCCCGCATGACATGCCTGCCCACCGCGGTGGAGCCGGTAAAGACCAGGTGGTCCCAGGGCAGTCGCGAGAAAACCGGACCCAGGCCGGGTTCGCCGCCCATGACGGCCACCTGGTCCTCGTCGAAGGCTTCTCCGATCAGGGCTTTGAGCACCTCGGCGGTCCGGGGGGTGAACGTGCTCATCTTGATCATGGCCCGGTTCCCCGCCGCCAGCACCCCCACCAGGGGCCCCAGGGCCAGGTAGACGGGATAGTTCCACGGCGCGATGATCCCGACGACACCCAGCGGCTGAAAAATCACCCGGGCCCTGGCCGGCAGGTAGAGCAGGCCGGGACGCCGGCGGGACGGCTTCATCCATCGGCGGATCCGTTTGACGGCATATCGGATTCCCTCCAGGGTGGGCAGGATTTCAGCCAGGTAGGATTCATCAGATGAGCGGCAGCCGAAATCCCGGTCGATGGCGGCAGCGATATCCGCCTTGAAGCGGATCAGGGCCTTTTCCAGCCGCTTGAGTCCGTGGATGCGCGCTTTCGCATCGGGCATCGGATGTCGCCGGAAGGCTGCCTGCTGGCGTTTAAAAATTCGATCGATCTCCGCTTCCGGCTTGGGTTCCAATGTTTTCAGTACGATCATCTCGCCCATGAACGCTCCTTGTCACGAGTCAGTTCTATTTCGATTCGCCTTGCAGGCTGCCGATTAAACGCCGTCAGATTTTTTCAATGCGCACGGCACAGGCCTTGTACTCGGCCGTCAAGGTCGCCGGATCGAAGGCCGCGTTGGTGAGCCAGTTGGCGTTGCCTTCACGAAAATGAAAGGCCATCCACACCAGGCCCGGCGGCACCTCGGAGGTCACCTTGGCCCTGACGGCCACTTCGCCGCGCCGGGACCGGATCCGGATCCGCTCACCGTCGGCAATGCCCAGTCGATCCGCATCGGCATGGGAGAGGTCGGCGGTCTCTTCGCCCAGAAGGTCGTTCAGCCCTTCGCAGCGGCCGGTCTGGGTCCGGGTGTGGTAATGGAAGAGACGTCGTCCGGTGCTGAGTACCAGGGGATAATCATCGTCGGGCACCTCGGCCGGCGGGGTCCATTCGGCCGGGGAAAACCGCCCACGCCCGCAGGTGAACCGGCCGCCGCGATGCAGGCATGGGGTACCCGGGTGGTCCACCGTGGGACAGGGCCACTGCAGTCCGTCGGCGTCAATGCGGTGGTATTTGATCCCGCCCATGCTGGGCGCCAGCATTGAGATTTCGTTGTCCCAGATCTCCTGGCCGCTGTTGGCGGACCAATCGTGTCCGAAACGACGGGCGATTTCCCTGAAAATCCACCAGTTGGGCATGGCCATACCCGGTGCCGGGCTGGCCGTCCTCACCCGGCTGACCCGGCGCTCGCTGTTGGTGAAGGTGCCTTCATTCTCGCTCCAGGCAGCCGCCGGCAGCACCACATGGGCAAAACGGGTGGTTTCGTTGTGAAAGATGTCCTGGACAACCAGGAATTCGGCCGATGCCAGTTCGTGCTCGGCCTTGTGGATGTCCGGTTCGGTATTGGCCAGGTTCTCACCGAAAATGTAAAAACCGCGGACCCTGCCGTCCGCCAGTCCGTTCATCATCTCGGGAATCATCAATCCCACATCCCGGGGCAGGTCGGTGGTCTGCCAGGCCGATTCGAACTTCTCACAGACACCCGCGTCGGTAACCGGCTGGTATCCTGGGTAGACATTGGGCAGGGCGCCCATATCGCAGGCCCCCTGCACGTTGTTCTGACCGCGCAGCGGGTTTACACCGCCGGTTTCCACGCCCATGTTGCCCAGCAGCATCTGCAGATTGGCGATGGACATGACGTTGTTTTTGCCGCAGGTGTGTTCGGTGATGCCCAGGGTGTAACAGACCATGGCCGGCTTCACCGAGGCCAGCAGGCGGGCCACCTCCCGGATGGTCCCGGCACCGATACCGCAGATGGGCGCCGCCCTTTCCGGCGGATAGGCCTGCACCGTTTTCCGGAGCTGCTCGAAACCCGTGGTGCAGGACGCCACAAAGGCTTTGTCGTAGAGGTCTTCTTCAATCAGCACGTGCATGATGGCATTGAGCAGGGCGATGTCGCTGCCCACCTTCAGAGGCAGGTGCAAGTCGGCAAAATCAACCAGCCGATGCCGCCGGGGATCCACCACAATCAGCCGGGCTCCGTTCAACACGGCATTTTTTACGAAGGTGGCCGCCACCGGGTGGGCTTCGGTCATATTGGAACCGATCACCAGGAACATCCTGGCCCTGGAAAACTCGGAAAAAGAGTTGGTCATCGCCCCCGATCCGAACGTGGCCGCCAGCCCGGCGACCGTCGGCGCATGTCATGTGCGGGCGCAATGGTCGATGTTGTTGGTCTTGAACACTCCCCGGAAAAGCTTTTGCATCTGGTAGGAATCTTCGTTGATGCTGCGGGCGCAGCTGACACCGGCCACGGCGTCGGGCCCGCTCTCTTCGATGATGGTCTTGAAGGTGTCCGCCACCAGGTCCAGGGCCTCGTCCCAGGATGCCCCGCGGAAATCGTCGCCCTCCCGGATCAACGGGGTCTTGAGGCGTTCATCGGAGTAAATGAAGTCGTAGCCGAAGCGCCCCTTGACGCACAGCCGGCCCTGGTTGGGGGACCCGTCTTCCACGCCGGTGACCTTGACGATGCGACCGTCCTGAACATGCAGCCACTGCTGGCAGCCGACACCACAGTATGGACAGGTCGTTCGGATCGTGCGGTTTTTCCAGGGACGCCAGACAAAGCGGGCTTTCTTTTCCACCAGGGCGCCGGTCGGGCAGGCCTGGATACATTCACCGCAGAACACGCATTGGGACTCTTTGAGCGGCACATCGGTACCGGCCACCACTTTGGCCGCTGCCCCCCGGTAGCCAAAACTGATGGCCCGGTTGACCTGGACCTCATTGCAGGCCTGAACGCACCGGCCGCAGAGAATGCAGCGGGAGAAATCACGGACGATGAGCGGATTGACGGTCTCCGTGGGGTACCGGGTGCCGGTCCGCGGATATTTCCCCCCCTCCACCTGATAATGGTAGGCCAGGTCCTGCAGGCGGCAGTCCCCCCAGGCCGGGCACAGGTCCTCGCCGCCATCGGAAGCGGCCGCCCGCATTTGAAAAGCGGACCACGCGTTTTCCCTCCCGGAACCGATGGCGCAGTTGTGGTTGCCCGAGGCAAGCAGCAGTGCCAGTGTTTCTCTCCTTGACGCCACCACCCGGGGAGATTCGGTATGCACCACCATGCCGTCTGCGGCAGGGGTGCTGCAGGCGGCCACGAGCGAACGGGCACCGTCAACCTCCACCACGCAGATACGGCAGGCCCCCGTGGGCGAGGCCTCCTTGAGATAACAGAGTGTCGGGATCCTAATCCGGTTGGTCTCGGCAACCTGTAAAATGGTCTGCCCCGGGTCAAACGGAAACCGGCTCCCGTTGATCGACATGCTTTCCTGGGCCATGAACGGCTCCTTTCCTGCCTGCGCGACGGGTAATGCCGCTGCTGCCGAAGCGACAGCCTCCGCCTGCGATGGTTGAGCGGACATGTAATGGGTTGATGCCGGTGGGCGTGGCACGAAACTTTATGTCACTAATGACATAACGTATGTTGCTATTCGATATTCACCCGATTGTCAATCGGTTTTAACCAAAGACGTTCCTTGAGAGGAATCGACGAACGCCTCATCGCCATGAAAGAGCGGTCGGCAGCGCCCGCATGAGAAGTATATATCTGTATTGACATAACGCAGCGGCTGCGATATCCAGCATGGAATTACCGGTCATGGGGTCCGGGAACACCTTGCAGACGGGAGGACAGATGATGGCGTCCACAGATTCAACATTCAGTGTTTGCGGCATGTGCACCGTGAGGTGCCCCATTGAGGTCGAAACCGAAAACGGAGAAATTCAATTTGTCCGTGGCAACCCCCACATGGGCGGCATCAACGGCGCCCTGTGCGCCCGCGGCGCCGCCGGCAAGGCGCTGATCAACGACAATGAACGCCTTCAGCGTCCCATGATCCGGGTCGGTGACCGCGGCCAGGGAAACTGGAAGCCCGTCAGCTGGGATGACGCCCTGGATCATGCGGCCGGCCGGCTCGAATCGACCATTGACACCCACGGCGGCAGGAGTGTTCTCTTCTCCGACCGCGGCGGTCCGTTCAGGGATCTGCACCAGGCTTTCGTCCGGGGGCTCGGTTCCCCCAACTGGTCCAACCACGACTCTTCATGTGCCCGCAACGTCCAGCATGCAGCCCTCTCCCTGTTCGGTTTCGGCCGAAAAGCGCTCTGCTATGATCTCAAAAATGCCCGGCATGTGGTGCTCCAGACCCGCAACATCTTCGAGGCCATCAATGTAAAGGAGGTCAACGACCTCATGGCCGCCATGGAAAAGGGGTGCAAACTGACGGTGGTCGATATCCGGGCCAATGTGTCGGCCACCAAAGCCCATAGATTCCTGATGATCCGGCCCGGGTCGGATTACGCATTGAACCTGGCGGTCATCCACACCCTTTTGAACCGCAATCTTTACGATGCCGCCTACGCCAGCAAGTGGATCAAGGACCTGGATGTGCTCGATCGGTTCGTCAAACCCTACACCCCCGAATGGGCGGAAACGGAAACCGGCATTCCTGCGGTGGAAATCGTCCGGTTCGCCCGGGACCTGGCCAAGGATGCCCCCGCGGTCATCTGGCACCCCGGATGGATGAACGCCCGATACAACGACTCCTTTTACATGTCCCGTACGATCTACATCATCAATGCCCTGCTGGGCGCCATCGGCGCCCGGGGCGGTCTGCCAATGGCCAACAAACCCGGCGATGTCGACCGCAAGGGACTGAAAAAGCTGACGGATCTGGTTCCCACCCCCAAAGAGAAGCGTGCCGACGGCACGGGCTGGCAGCTCGGCCACCTGGATAGCGGCCCCGGTCTGCTGCATCTGGGGTTCGATGCCATCGAAACCGAAACCCCCTACCCGGTCAAGGCGTACATTGCCTACCGCCATGATCCGCTCATGGGGTATCCGGACCCGGACCGGCTCAGGCAAAAATGGGCCGGTCTCGATTTTCTCATGTCCGTCAGCTTCACCTGGTCGGATACGGCCTGGTTCTCCGACCTGGTGCTGCCCCTGTCACCCTATCTGGAGCGCGAGTCCATACTGGCCTGCAAGAACGGGCTCAATCCCTATCTGTTCACCCGCCGCCGGGCAGTGGCCCCGCGATACGATACCCGCAGCGACTGGGAAATCATCTGCGGCCTGTCCAAACGGCTGGGCATCGATGCGCTGGCATTCGATTCCATCGAGGAGATCTGGAACTATCAACTGGACGGCACCGGCGTCAGCGTGGCCGACTTCGACGCCAGGGGGTTCATTCCTCTGGGCAAGGGTCCGCTGTACAGGCCGGAACCCGCATTCAAGACCCCGTCCGGGAAAGTGGAGATCATCTCGGAACGCTGGGAGTCCCGGGGGATACCGTCCCTCAAGCCTTATGCAGGCACCCACCCCCCGGAAGGCCAGTTCAGGCTGACATTCGGCCGCTGCGGGGTTCACACCCAGGGCCACACGGTCAACAACAGCCTGCTGTTCGAGCAGGTGTCCGAGAACACCCTGTGGATTCATGCCGGGGCCGGCGCGGCCATGGGCCTGTCCGATGGTGACATGGTGGAAGTCAGCGGCAACGGCAGCGGCGGGCGCATGCAGGCCAAACTGACCGACCTGATTCACCCCGAGGCGGTCTTCATGCTGCACGGGTTCGGACATCGCCTGCCCGTGGAAAGCCGGGCTTTCGGCAAGGGTGTGGCCGACCATGAACTGATGTGCGGCGGCCTGGACAAATGGGACCGGGGCGGCGGGGCCATGGTCATGCAGGAGCACTATGTCACCGTCTCCCCATGCTAGCGGCAGGTAAACAGGGCTGAGGATTCAGATGAAATGCCAATCGTCGGGCTGCAGCCGTCGGTTGGCATTTTTTTAAAGGTGTGAAAAAACGAATCACACCCGCTTTTGAGGATGGGCACACCACGCCCGGATGTCTCGATGTGCCCTCTTTTGGGTTATCAGCCGTGGGCGGTGAACGAATGGGCGCGATGCCGGATCATCTCCGCCACAATGCTGACGGCAATCTCTTCCGGGGTTTCGGCGCCGATGGACAGGCCGATGGGAGAATGCACCCGGTCGATGTCCGCCTCTGAAAAACCTTCCTCCAAAAGCGCCCCGTAAATGGCATTTCTCTTTCTCCGGCTGCCGATCATGCCGATGTACCCCGCATCGGTTCTCAAAGCCTGAGCCAGCACTGTTTTATCGTGAAGGTGCCCCCTGGTGAGAATCACGATAAAATCCTCGCGGCCGACGGAAAGACCTGAAATCGCGTCGTCGAAGTTCTCCAGCACCCGGATCTCATGGGCGTCTGAAAAACGCTCCCGGTTGGCATATTCCGCCCGGTCATCGGAGACCGAGACCCGGAATCCCGCCATGGCCGCCACGGCGGCAGTATACCGGGCCACGTGACCGGCACCGAAAAGATAGGTGCCGGGCACCCGCCGGGTCGGCTCCGCCAGCACGAAACCGGTCTCCAGGGCCAGCCATCGCGGCCCCGTTGAACCGGCGGCGGCGTTGAGCGCCATTTCCCCTTCCCCGCCGGACAGCGGAAAATCACCGATGATCTCGCCGGCGGCGGTCGCCACGCAATGGGCAACGGCCTCTATATTCTCCTGCGATCCCCGGACAACAGTGATGAGGCATCCGCCTGGTCGCTGGTCCAGCATCCGCCGCCATTGATCGAAAACCGTCCGGTTCAACTCCGTGGGCGATACGAAAGCCAGCAGCACATCCGCCTGCCCTCCGCAGATCATGTCCATGGTGGCAACATTGTTGTCGCTCAGGTCAAAGGGCATGAGGGCCGACTGCCCCTTCCCGATCAATTCCACGGCCCGGGACATGGCTCCGGCCTCCAGCAATCCGCCGCCGATGGTACCGATTCCACGGCCGGCGGCGGTGATGATCATCCGGCTGCCCGCGGTACGCGGTGTGGAACCGCTGTGACTGACTATGGTGGCCAGGATAAACGGTTCCTGCCTGTCCAGCAGTTCGCAGGCCGCTCGTGCAATGGTGTTCATGGATGCATGTTCCTTTCTCTTCGGTCACGAATCCGGCGTTTGCCGGTCCCTCTGGAAACCGATACCCGGCGATCCATTTGAATTTGATGGTCCATTCGCCCCAGAATCGGGCCCAGTGTTTTCAATACCGTTCTGCAGGGGCAGGGATCAAGCTTAAAGGCTGACCGGTCACCGGTGCGTTAGCGGATCAGGGAGATGCTGCCATGCAGACCACCGGCCCTTCCTGAATGCATGGGCGTTCAAAGTCACGAAAGCGTCATTGTTCCATGGCCAGGTTCGCGGACGAAAGAAATTTTTTGATGACGGGTTGACATTAAAGAATGAAACGGGTGTGACGCGCTCCCGCGGAGAAGTTTCGGGAAGACGTCACCAGAGTAACGGTCAGGTAACCCCATAAGGCCGCTTACTTCTCTTTCAGACCGGCCAGCACCTTTTCGGGCAGGGCCGGCAGCTGCGTTATACGAACGCCGCAGGCATCGGTGATCGCGTTGATGACCGCCGCGTGGGGGCTGGTCAGGGGCAGTTCCCCCACGCCACCGGCGCCGAAAGGACCGTCCTTGCGCGGGGTTTCGACGTAGATCAATTCCATGTCGTCGGGGATCTGCTTGATATACGGGAACCCCGCACCGACCATGGTGGAATGCTTCTTGATATCCTCGTAGTCTTCGGTGAGGGCCAGGCCGATACCCTGAGCCAGGCCGCCATACATCTGCCCGTCCACCACCAGCCGGTTGTTGATGTTGCCGATATCGGCCACCAGGGTCATTTTTTCGACCGCGGTCTTACCGGTGGCGGTCTCCACGGCCACCTCGGCCATGAATACCCCGTACATGTACACGGAGAAAGGCGATCCCTGGCTGTTCCCGTCACAATTGGTCGCCGGCGCGGTCCATTTTCCGGTATAGTGCACGGGGATGTGGTCGGCCTGCATCTCGGCGTAGGATCGATAGGTGCCGTCGGGCTTTTTCATGGCCGCCACCAGGGCTTCGGCGCCATTTTTGATGGCCTGCCCGGTCATCACCTGCGACCGGCTGCCGCCGGCGGGGCCCGAGTTGGGGGCCTTGCTGGTGTCGTTCATCACCAGGCGCACCCGGTCCGGGGTGATACCGGTCACATGCAAGGCCTCGAAGGCCGATCCCAGTGCGCCGGCATCGGCACCCTGGCCGTGATCCTCCCAGCAGGAGTAGACGGTCACCGTATCGTCGGCGTTGAGTTCCACCCAGGCCTCGGAGCTGTCCGGACCGTCCAGACCGCACCCGTATACGCCGATGGAGACCCCCACCCCTTTTTTGATCCCCGCGGTGGATTCGGCCGCAGCCTTGTCTCTGGCCGTCTTGTAAAGCGGACGCAGCTTGTCGATCATCTCCGGCAGGGAATAGACTTCCGGTTCCTGACCGGTGGGGGTCGTGGATCCCTGGCGATAGACGTTTTTGTAACGCAGCTCCAGGGGATCCATACCGAGTTTTTCGGCCAGTTCGTCCATGAGCACTTCCGAGGCGAATTCGCTCTGGGGGGACCCGTAGGCCCTGAAGGCCGATCCCCAGGCGTGGTTGGTGCACACGGTACGCCCCTCGCCGCGAATATGGGGGATGTCGTAGCCGGCCCCCATGAACTGGGTCCCGCGAAGGGTCAGCAGATCGCCGAACTCCGAATAGGGACCGTGATCCACGCTGTAGTCGGTCTCCATGGCCAGCAGCTTGCCGTCCCTGCCGGCGGCAAGACGCATGTTCATGAAAAAGGGCGAGCGCTTGCCGGTGTAGGCCATCTGCTGCTGGTAGTCGTACCTGAGAAAACAGGGCCTTCCGGTGGCCAGGGCGGCCGCGCCCACCAGGGCCTCCATGGTGGGGCTGAACTTGTAGCCGAAGGTGCCGCCGGCCGGGTTCTGGACCATGACCAGATTCTCCATCTCCACCCCCAGGCCGGGAGCGACCATGGCCGCATGCAGGTGCAGGCCGATGGACTTGGAGTGGATCACCAGTTTGCCGTCGTCGTCCTGGTAAGCAAACCCCACGTCCGGTTCGATGGGCATGTGGGGCTGGCGGCCGACGTAGAAATCGTCTTCCACCACCGCGCCGGCCGCATCGAAAACGGGGCCGGTTTCATGCCCCTTGGCGATTTTCTGGACATAGTAGACGTTGGGCGTGCCCGGATGGATCTCGATGGCGTCGTCGGCCATGGCCGCCTGCGCACTCATGTATTCGGGCAGCGCTTCCAGGTCCACCTTGACCTTGGCCGCCGCCGCCCTGGCATGGGCATCGGTATCGGCGCAGACGATGGCGATGGCGTCACCGTATTGAAACACCTTGGTGTCGCAGAGAATCGGCCGGTCCCAGCCGTCTCCCTTGTTGGACGGAAAGGTGATCAGGCCGCTGATGCGGTTTTTTCCGGGCACATCCTTATGGGTGACCACCTTGAAAACGCCGGGCATCCGTTCGGCCTCGGCCGTATCGATGCCCTTGATATTGGCATGGGAGACGGTGGCCTGGACCAGGGCCAGGTTCAGCCGGTCTTCGGGCAGTTTCAGCCCCAGATCCGCGCCGTAGTCCAGGGTGCCGGTCACCTTGGCGACGGCTGTGGGACGTGGGTATTTGGTGCCCCAGATGCGACCGTCGGCAGGGATTTTGAAATGGAGTTCATCGGCTGCCATTTCTCCGCGCAGCACCTTGGCGGCATCCATGACCGCGTCGACGATCGGTTTGTAGCCGGTACAGCGGCAGGCATTGCGGTGCTTCTGAAACCAGTCCCGGATCTCTTCCCGGGATGGATCGGGCTTCTCGTCGAGCAGGGCCTTGGCCGAAACGATAAATCCCGGGCTGCAGAAGCCGCACTGGGCGCAGCCGTGCGCAATCCAGGCCAGCTGGATCGGATGCAGGCCGGCCGGTGTGCCGATGCCCTCGATGGTGGTCACGGAGGCCCCTTCCGCCATTCGTGAGAACCTGGTGACACAGGAGCGCACGAGTTTCCCGTCGACGATGACGCTGCAGGCCCCGCACTGCCCCTGGTCACAGCCGACTTTTGTCCCGGTGAGCCCCATCTGGCCGCGAAGAACATTGGCAAGGGAGTCACCCACCTGGGCGACCACAACCTTTTCGGTGCCGTTCAGCACGATGTTCCGTTTAATCATAATCCCGGTCCCTCCCCTTTAATGGATTAAAAAGACATTCGCAAAAGCGTCCGGCAGCTCAGGCGTCAACCTCTGACGAAACCGCACAGTGAGTAGCAGCACCACCCCACTCAAAAGCCACTGCGGTGCATGCATAGTTCAGGAAACGGAGAATACGGGCAGAACAAAAGGATCGATGGGTTATTTCCTATCGCATCTTTTCTCATGTGTCAATTTTGACATAAAGAAACGAAAAGAAAGACCTGCGCCAACCCATCCTTACGAAGCAGGAACGCCGGCAGTGTTGAACTGGGCTGGCCGGGCCATGGGCAGGACGGTTCCAAAAGCCCCGTCAGACCAGCGCCAGAATCCTTTTTGAGGTATACTCGCCCACATCGGCCAGCCCGTCCACAGGCATGAACCGGTTGGCGTTGCCGGAAAATAGGCAGGTTACCGACGGCGGGAAATCCTCGTCGGCCTCGTAAACGATATAGCACAGGAAGATCTTGGGCAGGGGGCGGATCACGAATGCGAAATCGCCACCCACCGACGGGGGGGCCGGATGGCCCCCAAGCAGATCCACGAGCGACTGGCGTTTTTGCTTGATCCGGGGCACCCCCGGCACCAGAATCTGCTCGGTGTGGGAGGTAAATGCCGCCACATAGGGCGCGGTACCGGGAAACTCCTTGAACGATTTCAACGGTTCCAGAAGGGGTGCCTCGGTCGAGGCGTTCAATGCGTACAGGGAGAGCAGGATGCCGATCACACCGGGCACCGCTTCACCGCCCAGGACGATACCGTCCGGCGCAATGACGCATCGCTGACCGAAAGCCGTGAATCGATAGGCCAAACCGTTTTTCTCACCCGGAAGCCGCTTCTCCAGGTCACCTGGCAGATTCCCATAAAGCCGTTCCAGATTATCCCTGGCGATCTTCTCGTAGTTGTCCACCGGCCCTCCTTTTTCAAGCCTTTATACCATGAAAGACGCCACTTCCGACTTCCGGCTTCACTCATCCCCCCATCCATTTTCACGGTCCCTGGCGATAAACCAGATGGGGCAGGCAGACCGGTATTTGCAATACAATCTCGGGTCCCGGCACCGGGCGGACCGGGCGCAAAATGGAACCTGATATTTCATGCACACCAGGCTGGCGGGTTCATCCGGATGATTCACACAGGTTTCCATTGTATCTGTTTCCATCGTTCCTATTATGGTATAGTAGTCCTAAAGGTTGAAACCGGGCCCGAAAGGAGTGGAGCCCTTGATTTCATTGGGGTTACACATATGTGCCAATGAAAAAAAACACGCCGTCTGCCGCAGATGCGTCGCCCGGGCATGCCACGGGCCGACGGTCGGACAGGCATAGCAAAAAGAGATAGAGATGTCATGAAAGAGTTTTTCCATGTAGAAACCATCGAAGGCGTTCTGGCCCACGCAGCGTCATTTTCCGCGGTGGGCACGGAAACGGTGGCACTGGCGGAATGCCTGGGCCGGGTGCTGGCCGAGGACGCCTATTCCGATGTGGACATTCCCGATTTCAGCCGATCCACCATGGACGGCTTCGCCGTCAAGGCATCCTCCACCTTCGGTGCATCCGAGGCCAACCCCGCTTACCTGAATGTACGCGGGCAGGTCAAAATGGGGGTCCGGCCCGATTTTTCCATCGGCCCCGGGGAGGCGGCCCGGATCGCCACCGGCGGCATGCTGCCCGAGGGTGCCGACAGCGTCATCATGATCGAGCACACCGACCTGCTGGACGATACCACCATCGAGGCGTACCGGAGCGTGGCCCCCGGTCAGCACGTGATCGAGAAAGGCGAAGACATCCGGCATGCCGAACCGGCGCTGGCCAGCGGGACGCGCATCCGACCCCAGGAGGCGGGCCTGCTGGCCGCCTGCGGACGAACGGCGGTCACCGTCTTCAGGCGCCCCATGGTCGGCATCATTTCAACCGGTGACGAAGTCGTACCGGTCGATCAGGTTCCCGGCGAAGGACAGGTCCGGGACATCAACACGCAAAGCCTGTCCGGCCAGGTGATGGCGGCCGGCGGGGTGCCGGTGGTCTTCGGCATCGTCAGGGACAACCGCGACGACCTCATGAAAAAGTGCCGGGGTGCCCTGGAAACCACCGACATGGTCATGATTTCCGGGGGCAGTTCGGTGGGGGCCAGGGATTTCACCGTCGAGGTGCTCGACACCCTGCCCGATACCGGGATCCTGGTCCACGGCATCTCCATCAGCCCGGGCAAGCCCACCATCCTGGCCCGATCCGGCGGCAAGGCCTTCTGGGGACTGCCCGGTCACGCCGTCTCCGCCATGGTGGTCTTTGCCGCGGTGGTCAGGCCATTTCTGGACCGGCTGTGTGGATTGACGCAAACGGTCCGGCAGTTTCCGGTAAAGGCCGTCCTGAGCCGCAACCTGGCATCGGCCCAGGGACGGGTGGATTACGTCCGCGTGCGTCTTGATCGCGATGAGGCCGGCGGCCCTGTCATGGCGGAGCCGATATTGGGAAAATCCGGGTTGATCAACACCATGGTCAAGGCCGACGGTCTGATCGCCATCGGCATCGACACCGAAGGGCTGGATCAGGGAGCAGCGGTTGAGGTGATGCCGCTATGACGGCCGCCTGCCAATTCGGGTCTTTTTACATCAAACTGAAAGTCTAACATATACAAAGCCAACGGGAGTTACCCTTGACCACCAAACGCAATGTCTACTTGAAAATGAAGCCCCTCGAGGAAGCCCGGCAGATTCTCTTCGACCATTTTCCCGGAACCGGCAGCATGGCCGCCGAACACGTGTCGCCGCCCGAGAGCGTGGGCCGGATCCTGGCCGAACCGGTGACCGCCGCCGTGTCGTCGCCCAACTTTCACGCCGCCGCCATGGATGGCGTGGCCGTGGCCGCCGAAGCGACCTTCGGCGCCAGCGAATCCCGGCCCAAAGAGTTGGCCGTGGGCACTCAGGCCCGGTTCCTCAACACCGGCCACGTCATGCCCGAAGGCACCAATGCCGTCATCATGATCGAAAACATCCAGACCGTCGGTGAGGATCGCATCCGCATTGAAGCACCGGCCTTTCCCTGGCAGCACGTGCGCAAAATGGGTGAGGACATCGTGGCGACGGAACTGCTCTACCCCCGTGGCCACAGGGTTTCGCCCTACTGCGTGGGCGCGCTGATCTCCGGGGGCATCTACCGGGTGCCGGTGAGACGAAAACCGCGGATTCTGATTATTCCCACCGGCTCGGAACTGGTGGACTGGCGCGCCACCGCCCCCGAAGACCTGAAGCCGGGGCAGGTGCTGGAAACCAACGCCACCGTGCTGGCAAAAATGATCGAGGCCTGCGGCGGTGAGGCGGTGCGGCACGACCGGGTCATGGACGACCTGGATCTGATCCGGCAGACGGTGGCCGAAGCCGTAGCCGGCGATGTGGACATGGTCATGACCATCGGCGGATCCTCCGCCGGCTCCGAGGACTATTCCCTGCCGGTTCTTCAATCCCTGGGACAGATGCTGGTTCACGGGGTGACCATCATGCCGGGCAAGCCGGTGATCCTGGGCGACATCGACGGCAAACCCTTTTTCGGCATCCCGGGCTACCCGGTGTCGGCCATCATCGCCCTGGAGCAGTTCGTTCAGCCGTTGATCAAACGCATGCTGGGTGTCGCCGACGCCCCCCGCCGGACCGTTCCCGTGGTGCCCACCCGCAAGATCGCCTCCCGGCTGGGCGTCGAAGAGTTCCTGCGGGTCAAGCTGGGCCAGGTGGGCGATCGCATCGTGGCCACGCCGCTGCCTCGCGGCGCCGGCATGATCACCAGCATCACCGAGGCCGACGGCATCATCCGCATCCCCCGCCAGGCGGAGGGCATCAAGGACAGCGATCCGGTCCATGCCGAACTGCTCAGGCCCCTTTCCGCCATCGAGCACACCATCGTCATCGTGGGCAGCCACGACAACACCCTGGACGTACTGGCCGACCATCTGCGCGCCGGCGACGGGGCACTGACCCTCTCTTCCAGTCATGTAGGGAGCATGGGCGGACTCATGGCCGTCAAGCGCGGCGTGTGCCACCTGGCCGGCGCCCACCTGCTGGATACGGAAACGGGCGAATACAATCTTTCTTATGTCAAGCGATACCTGCCCGATACACCGGTACGGATCGTGAATCTGGTGATGCGGGCCCAGGGGCTCATCATCCCCCGTGGCAACCCTAAAGGAATCAAAGGCATCGAGGACCTGGGCCGCGACGACATCGTTTTCATGAACCGCCAGGGCGGTTCGGGAACCCGGATCCTCCTGGATTATCGTCTGGGTCAGATCGGCCTTTCCCCGGAACAGATCAACGGTTACACCAGCGAAGAATTCACCCACATGAACGTGGCCGTGGCGGTGCTCAGCGGCACGGCGGATGCGGGGCTGGGCATCTTTGCCGCGGCAAAGGCCCTCGACCTGGATTTCATTCCCGTGGTCACCGAACAATACGACCTGATCATCCCGGAGGCCCACTTCGAATCGCCAAACATCCAGGTCCTGCTGGAAACCATCGCCACCGACGGGTTCAAACGGCGGGTGGAAGCCCTGGGCGGCTACAGCACGTCCAAAACCGGAACGGTTGTCGGCTGACACGGGAGACTGCTGGTAAGGGTAACGCGAATGCCCGATCCGGATCGCTTTTAGAGTTATGACCGAAACCTACACCCTCCTGGACCACACCGCGGACCTGAGAATCCGTGTCAGTGGAACCGATCCGGCCGATCTGTTCCAAAACGCCGGTCTGGCCCTCTTTGACCTGATCGCCGACCCGGTCCGGCTGAAACCGCGAGAAATCATCGAGGTGGCGGTCACCGGCGACGATCCGGCCGATCTTATGGTCAACTACCTGCGGGAGCTGCTCTACCTGTGGACCGGCGAGGAAAAACTGGTTGAGCGAATCGATATCGTTCACCTTACGGATACGGCCGTCTCCGCCCGGGTATCTGCCGACCGCTATCAGCCGGGACGCCATGAAATCCGCAACGAAATAAAAGCGGTGACCTACCACCAGATCGAAGTGAGCCGGACGGAAAGCGGGTGGCGGGCGATGGTGGTATTTGACATTTGAGCGGCCCTCCAGAAATGGTGGCTTGCGGTTCAGGCCAAGGCCGCAGTGTTTTCGAAACCGCAGGCGCAGCAGCGCTGCGTCGAGGATGGCGAAAACGCGAGAACGCCGGCCCGGGCTGCAAGATGCCGTTTCTGGAGGGTCGCTGGCGGGAGGTTGAGATGCAACTGAAACAGATCAGCCCCTATTGTTATGAAATTCCCCAATCCGGATCCATGAACGTGCCGGGCCGGGTGTTCATGAGCGAGCGGATGGCCAGCGCGCTGTCTGAGGAGGAGGCCCTCAAACAGGTGGCCAACGTGGCCACGCTGCCCGGCATCCTCACGGCCGCCATGGCCATGCCCGACATGCACTGGGGCTACGGCTTCCCCATCGGCGGCGTGGCCGCCTTCGACTGGGACACCGGGGTCATTTCACCGGGCGGGGTGGGCTACGACATCAACTGCGGCGTCCGCCTGGCCGGCACGGGCCTTGAAAAAAAAGAGATCCTGCCGGCGGTGGAGCGGCTGGTCACGGCCCTGTTCCAGAACATCCCGTCCGGGGTGGGATCCACCGGTTCGGTTAAATTATCAGTTAAAGAAGAGATGAGGGTGCTGCGGGAAGGCGGACGCTGGGCCGTGCGCCAGGGCCTGGGGGAACCTTCAGACGTGGAGCGCACCGAAGACGGCGGCTGCATGGCCGAAGCCGATCCGTCCGTGATCAGCGAACGGGCCCTGATGCGCGGTACCAGACAGTTGGGCACATTGGGAAGCGGGAACCATTTCCTCGAAGTGGGGGTGGTCGATGAAATTTTCGATGAGCGGGCGGCCCGGGCCTTCGGCCTCTTCCCAGACCAGGTCACCGTGCTCCTGCACTCGGGTTCCCGTGGTCTGGGGTACCAGGTGTGCGACGATTCTCTGGCCTTCATGGCCAGACACGTCAGGACCCTGGACATCCAGCTGCCGGATCGCCAGCTGGCCTGCGCCATGATCCGCTCCGAGGCCGGCCGGCGCTATTTTGCCGCCATGGCCTGTGCGGCCAACTACGCCTGGGCCAACCGCCAGATTCTTTTGCACCGGGCCCGGGAAACCTTTCAGCAGGTGCTGGGCATCGGCCCCCGGGATCTGGCCATGCACCAGGTGTATGACATCTGCCACAACATCGCCAAGCGCGAGGAGCACACGGTGGATGGGAAAAAACGGATCGTCTGTGTGCACCGCAAAGGCGCCACCCGCGCCTTTCCACCGGGCCACCCGGCCGTCTGCGAGGCCTACCGGCAGACCGGGCAGCCCATTTTAATCCCCGGGGACATGGGTACGGCGTCTTACGTCATGGCCGGCACCCGAACCGCCATGGCACAAAGCTTCGGGTCCACCTGCCATGGCGCCGGCCGGGTGCTCAGCCGCAAGGCCGCCAAAAAACGGAGCCGGGGACGGGCCATCCATCGGGAACTGGCCGACAAAGGCATCCTGGTCAAATGGACCGGCCGCAGCACCCTGGCCGAAGAGATGCCCGAGGCCTACAAGGACATCGACCAGGTGGTGGATGCGGTTCACGGGGCCGGGCTGTCCAAAAAGGTGGCCCGGCTGAGGCCGGTTTGTGTTATCAAGGGGTAGCCGTTCAAAAAAGGACGGAGCAGATATCAGGCGAACTAAAAATCCGTCAATCTTAACCTTTTTTCTCAAGACATCCGGAGCTGACTGTTGAATTCTATCGAAGCGATCGTTCTCGGCGCCATCCAGGGCCTGACCGAATTTCTGCCGGTGAGCAGTTCGGGCCACCTGGTCCTTTTTCAAAACCTCTTCGGGCTGCAGGAACCGGAGCTGCTGTTTGACATCTGCCTGCACGTGGGGACCCTGTCGGCGGTGATCATCGTTTTTTACCGTGAAATCCTGGAGATTCTCAAGGCCCTGTTCCAGATTCCGGGAAGAATGAAAACGGCCGGCGGGTTCATGCAGTTGTGCCGGGCGGACCCGTCCATCCGCATGGCCCTGCTGATCGTGGTGGGCAGCATTCCCACCGCAGGCATCGGCCTGCTGTTCAAAGAAATCACCGACCAGCTTTTCGGCTCCATCACGGTGGTCGGCTGCATGCTGCTGATTACCGGCACACTGCTGTGGCTGACCCGCCGGATCAGGGGCGAGGGGCGGCCCATCGGTCAGGCCACCGTAAAGGAGGCCCTGATCATCGGGACCGTACAGGGCCTGGCCATTCTGCCCGGCATTTCGCGTTCCGGGTCCACCATTGCCACGGCCCTGTTTCTGGGTGTGGACCGAAAACTGGCCGGCCGCTATTCGTTCCTGCTCTCCATTCCGGCCATTGTCGGCGCGCTGGTCCTGGGGCTGGATACGCCCGAACTCCATACCACGATCCCCATGGGCACCATCATCGCCGGATCGATTGTCTCGGCCCTGGTGGGCTGGGTGGCCCTCGTCGTCCTGCTGCGGGTGGTGGACCGGGGCCAGCTGCACCGCTTTGCCCCCTACTGCTGGCTGGTGGGCATCATTACGCTGGTATTCGCCGGGATCGGTTAGATGAGTAGTCTGAAATTATTCCGACTGGTGCTGTGAAGTGTGAGCGTGTAAAGGCAAGAAAGGGGCTATTTTTTACTAAGTTCCCTAATCTTTAAACGTTGCGCGTGGTCTGCCCCCAACTCAGGTTAATTCTGGCCAACTAACTCAAATCTTCTACCTCGTGCAGTTCATCAAGAAGCGCCTTGGCTTCTCTCAGGTTTTGCGTATCAAACCCTTCTGTGAACCAGCCATAGATCTCTGAAAGCAGGCTCTGGGCTTCTTTTTTCCTGCCACGAGCCCGCCATAAACGACTCAAGCTCACCGCCGCCTGCAATTCCTGATATTTGGCTCCATATCGGTGAGCAATGTCTACCGCCTGTTGAAAGCACGCTTCGGCCTGGCGCCCTTGCCGGTCATTTTGAATCAGCAGCAGTTCTCCTTTCAACCAATGCAATCTGGCTTCTTCCTGGCGCTCTCCGGTCTGTTCGATTTTCACCAGTGCCTCGTTCACTGCTTTTAGGCCTTTCTCAGCTATCCCTGCTGTTCTGTATGCATCGGCCAGAACACCACGCAAAAACGGGAAGAGGACTTCATTTCCATTCGCCTGCCAGTCGGCCGCAGCCTGGCTCAGTTGCGCTATTTGTTCTTCCCCCGATTCTTTTTCGATCTGAGACCATCCCAGAAAAAATGTTCCAAAATACATCCATTGAACAAATCCATGCTGATTTGCAGATGCTAACAACGTACGTGCATTTTCCTCAATTTTTTCAGTATCATGGCACCAATAGTGGAGAATACAGGCGGTGACGAGAAAAAGTGCCGTGCTAGGAGGATGTAAAAGCTCGTTGCTCAGTGCTTCCATTTCCTTAAGTGCTTCAACAGCCTGTTTCGGATAGCCGAGATTCAACAGCGTCCAAACCCGGTAACAGAAACATACAATCCTGATGTCCTGCGCATAGCGGAAGTCTCGATCTTGGTGGCTCCCCATGTCAAAGAGGACCAGGGCCTTCTCGACATGCTCTCGGGAGGCTGTATATTGTGCTGCCCAAAACGATGTGATCCCTAACACCGTGTGGGCCATCATCAAGGCTGCCGCATCGTCGTGCTCCTGGGCCAGCTTCAACAGCCGCTTTCCTAAATCGTGCGCTATCTGATACTCTGCCCGGAATACATAGTAATATCTTCCCAGTGCGAACAACACCGGCACGACCTCAGGTGTATCGCCAATCCTCCCGCAAAGCTCCAGCGCCTTGTTGTAAGTCGCCTCCACCTCCGCAACAGCATATCCTCTGGAGACTATCAGCGCCGATCCCAGGGCCATTTGCAGCGGTAGTTCCTGTTGGTCACGTTGGGGAGACTTCGGCAGTTCCTTGAGCACATTCAGTCCACGCGTCAGGTGGGCGATGGCTTCTTCATTGGCAGAGCGCTGCATGGCGCGCTGGCCAGCTTGCAGCCAGAAAGGTATGGCCTGTTCTCCCAGTCCTGCCTCTGTGTAATGATGCGCGACCAGTTCCGGCTTGGTGGCGACCGTCTCGGCAAATTCCCCGACCAGAATGCCGGCAATCCGTTGGTGGTATTGTTGACGAGTGCCTTTTAGCAACGACTGGTAGGCAGTCTCCTGGATTAACGCATGCTTGAAAACATATGTAGCCTTCGGTGGTATGCCGCGCTGGTACAGCAGTTCGGCTTCCACTAGCTGGTTCAGCCCTTGCTGCAATGATTGTTCGTTCAAAAACGATACCGCCTGCAGCATTTCATAAGAAAACTCCCTGCCCAGAATAGCGCTTAGCTGCGCAATCTCCTTGGCCGAGGCCAGGCGGTCCAGCCGCGCCGTCAGGGAATCCTGCAGCGTAGTGGGAATCGCCAGGGGGGGAAGCGGTCCGGCCAGTTCGTAGCTCTCGCCTCTCTCTACTAACAGCCCCGATTCCAGTACCATCTTGGTCAACTCCTCCACGAACAGCGGCACCCCATCGGTCTTTTCCACGATCTGCTCGAGCACCACGGCCGGAAGCAGCTTTCCCCCGGCGACGTTTTGAATCATAATGGCAGCTTGTTTCCGGGTCAGACGACGCAACGTCGGATGGGACAAGTGGGCGCGGCCGCTCCATGGAGGGCTGAAGTCCGGACGAAAAGTAAAGAGGGCGAAAATCCGGGTCGTGGGAATCTGGTCTACGAGAAGATTCAAAAATTCCAGTGTGGTGGGATCAGCCCAATGTAAATCTTCCATAACCAGCAGCAGGGGCTGCCTGTTGGCGATTTCCAACATAACACCCAGAATGGATTGAAGGACGAGCTGTTTTTGCCGTTCGGGCGACAGTTTGGATGGTGTATATTTATCGTTCAGCGGTATCGACAATAGATCGGCGAACAACGGTACCATTTCTGCGTGGGGAATTCCGTACTGTACCAGGAAGCCTTCCAAACGGCTCAGTTTCTTCGCTGGGTCATCACCCCGCTCGAATTGCAGGACGATCCGCTCGAGCAGGTCGAGCACCGGATAAAACGCGCTGTTCTGGTGGTAGGGTGAACACTGGCATGGTGTCAGCCACGCCTTCGGGTCCTGCGCAACATGCTCTTTCATCGCCTGTACAAGGCGTGATTTGCCGACGCCGGCCTCACCGCTGAGCAACACGACTTGTCCCATGCCTTCTTCGATCTGTTCCCAGCGTTCGAAGAGAAGGCCAAGCTCCTGATCCCGGCCAACCAGGGGCGTTGACCCGGTTGAAACCTCGGTATCAAGGCGACTTCGGGCCGAGCTCTCCTGGTGCAGCTGACAAACACCAACCGGTTTGGAAAATCCTTTCAGGACAAGGGTGTCCAGTTGTTGGCAAGCAAAAAAGTCCTCAATCAATCGATGCGTCGCCGCACTGATCACAACAGTGTTGGGATCGGCCTCGTTCTGCAGACGTGCGGCAATGTTGGGCGTCTCACCCATGGCCAGTCGCTCGCGCGTGTCGCCATATCCCATCTCTCCGGCGACCACCAGTCCGGTATGGATCCCGATTCGGACCGCCAGTTCCACACCCCATTTCTCATAGTGTTGAGGGTTTTGGCGGGTAATGGCTTCGACAATACCCAGGCCTGCACGGGCGGCCCGCTGGGGATCGTCCTCGTGTGCCTGTGGATAACCAAAGTAAACCAGCAGACCATCCCCCAGGTACTGGGTGATGTTTCCCTCGAAACGGCGGATGACCTTGCCGCAGGTTTCCTGATATGCCTGAATCACATGGCGCAGATCCTCGGGATCCAGTTGTTCCGATAAAGAGCTGGAATCCACCAAATCACAGAACATCACCGTCAACTGCCTGCGCTCGGCCTCGATTGCAATATCCTCCTGTGGTCCTTCGTCAGTGGGAGCCTGGGAATCCAGCCTTTTTCCGCATTTCATGCAGAAGAGAGCATCTTCCGGACATACGGTGCCACAGTGAGAACATTTTCGTTTCAGTTTTTCCCCGCATTTCATGCAGAACAGGGCTTCCGAGGGGTTTTCAATCCGGCACTCTTGGCATTTCATTCAAATATCCCTACAAATCAGTTGAGTAGATGGAATAAACGATAAATGTGAAAGGATTCGGAGCTGCTTAAGACTCATAGCCAGGTGGATAAGCAGAAACTATAAAAAGGCCACTAAAAAAGTGCACTCAGAGTGAATTTGAGCTTGAATTTTTGTTGCAGCATGTCATTTTCTTCAAAAGAATGTTCCAAAAAACAAATCAGCCTAACTCAGATGCATTGAGAGTACCTTTCGATCCGTAATCTTGTCAAACGCTGGGATAGATGCTTTTCAGACGATCAGCAGAAATTTTCATGGCCATTCAATTACGCTGTGTCTATCTCACAAAAACGACCCTCACCGTTTCGTGTGCTTTCTTGCCATGACTTGGCGACGGACTTGGTTTTGGAAGAAATCAAGATGTTGGGGTCGGTAAAAAAGCCAAACAGGTTGGGATTACATTCCGAGATATAGGATGTCCCGAAGTTCAGGCAAATCGTGAACAATTATGAGTAGTGCCCTCCGGACCTCCTTGTCAAAGGTTTCGAAAAGATGGGCTTTTACACAGGTGTTGCCCCCCCGCCAGAATCAAAATGCGTAATGGAACCCTCGCGCTATTTCGACGAGTCGAGCACAAGAAGCCATCGCTGAAGACGGCTCAACCATGAAAGTACTTCGCATTGACCTGGATAAAAGGGTTCGCAGACATCGAACGAACGACAACCCCTCCTGTTCTATGCGTCGGTGACACACCCTTCCGACGCCGACCGAACGGTTTTAATGTACTTGTAGAGGATCCCGCGGGAGACTTTATAGGGCGGCGCTGTCCAGGCCTTCCGCCGGCGCGCCATCTCGGCCGGATCGACGTTGACGTCAACGCTGTGAGCCGTCGCGTCGATGGTGATGGTATCCCCCGTTCGGATCAATGCCAGGGGCCCGCCGTCCTGGGCTTCGGGGGTGACATGGCCCACGATGAACCCGTGGGAGCCGCCCGAAAACCGGCCGTCGGTGATCAGGGCGACATCCTTTCCCAGACCGGCCCCCATGATCGCCGAGGTGGGGGTCAGCATTTCCGGCATGCCGGGGCCGCCCTTGGGCCCTTCATAGCGAATCACCACCACATCGCCTTTAAGGATCCGACCCTCCTCCAGGGCCGACAGCATATCCTCTTCGGCATCGAATACATTGGCCCGGCCGCTGAAGGCGACCCCCTCCTTGCCGGTGATCTTGGCCACCGCACCGTCCGGCGCCAGGTTGCCCCGCAGGATCTGGATGTGGCCGGTGGGGTGAATAGGGGCTTCCAGGGGCCGCACGATTCGCTGGCCCGGTTCTAATCCATCCACCGTCGACAGGTTCTCTGCGACGGTCCGCCCGGTAACGGTCAGGCAGCTGCCGTCCAGCAGCCCTTCGCCCAAAAGATATTTCATCAGGGCCGGGATCCCGCCGATGCGGTCCAGGTCCTCCTGGACATAGGTGCCGCTGGGCTTCATGTCCGCCAGCAGGGGCACGCGGTCGCTGACCCGCTGGAAATCGTCGATGGACAGGGGCACGTCCACGGCCCGGGCCATGGCAATCAGGTGCAGCACGGCATTGGTCGACCCGCCCAGGACCGTAAGGACGACCAGTGCGTTTTCAAAGGCCTCCCGGGTCATGATGTCCCGCGGCCGGATATCCGCCTGCAGAAGGCCCAGGATCGCCTCACCCGCCCGGCGGCACTCGTCCTTTTTATCGTCCGACTCGGCCGGCCGGCTGGCGCTGAACGGCAGCGACATGCCCATGGCCTCGATGGCCGACGCCATGGTGTTGGCGGTGTACATGCCCCCGCAGGCGCCCGCGCCCGGGCAGCTGTTTTTGACGATGGCCAGACGCTGCTGCTCGTCGATGGTGCCGGCCATGTATTCCCCGTAACTCTGGAAGGCGGAGACGATGTCCAGTTTGACGCCGTCCAGCCGACCGGCCCGGATGGTGCCCCCGTAGACCATCATGGCGGGGCGGTTCAGCCGGGCCATGGCGATCAGGCAGCCGGGCATGTTCTTGTCACACCCCGGCAGGGAAATATTGGCGTCATACCACTGGGCGCGCATCACCGTTTCGATGGAGTCGGCGATCAGATCCCGGGACGGCAGGGAATAGCTCATCCCCTCGGTACCCATGGAAATCCCGTCGCTCACCCCGATGGTGTTGAAGCGCAGGCCGACGAGGCCGGCCGCCTCCACGCCTGCCTTGACCCGGGCCGCCAGGTCGTTCAGGTGCATGTTGCAGGTGTTGCCCTCGTACCAGACGCTGCTGATCCCCACCTGGGCTTTTTGCATGTCGGCATCGCTCATCCCGATGCCGTATAGCATGGCCTGGGAGGCCCCCTGGGACTTGGGCCCGGTAATCTGCGAACTATATTGGTTCAACTTCTCAGTCATGGCTATTCCTTTTGAGGCAAAGTTAAGCTCAAAGTGCGGCGTGGTTCATAATCAAGGCTTCCAATTTACGCATCACACGTGACCCCCCTGAACCCCCGACCCCTTGAATCCTTTTTTACTTCTCCATCGCCGTGAACCCCGATCTCGCCACGTCGATGATGCTGTCGCTTCCCGCATCCTTCAAAAAATCATCGATCAACTGAGAGGTGCCGGTGACCTGAACGATGAAACACCCATTGCCCTGGCTGTCCAGGGTTTCAAACGGGTATGTCCTTTTGAGCGTCTCCAGGCGTCCCTCATCCGCTTCCAATTTGACGATGGCCACTTCCCGCCAGAAGCTTTCATTCATGTCCAGTTCCCTGGCGGAAATCACCTCGGTACTTTTTTCGATCTGCTTGATCACCTGGCGCATTTTGTCGTCGCTGTCCTCGCGCAGGGTGATGGTCATTCGGCTGGTGCCGGGCTGGGTGGTCTTGCACACGGTCAGGGTTTCGACATTGTACATCTTGCGCCGGATCAGCATGGCGATTTTGTTGAGCACGCCCGGCCGGTCGAGCATGAACGCCAGGATGGCCCGTCGCTTCATGGGGGCAGTGGTTGTCATCGAATTCTCCCGGTACAGTAGGTTAGTGTCTTATTTGAGATCTGGACATTGCGATTTGGAATTGATCTGGAAATTGGTGTTTAGCCGCTGGTGCATGCAGTTTGTCGTTCCGATTCATAAGGGGCTGGAGATGATCATGTCCTTATAACCGCCGCCGGCCGGCACCATGGGCAGAATAATTTCGCTGGGATCGCACAGGAACTCGAGCATGAACGCCCCATCGCGGTCGATCGCCGCCCGGATGGCACTGTCCACCTGTTCCAGGCTGGAAACCTTCAGGTAGGGGATGCCGTAGGCACCGGCAATGGCCCCGTAATCGGGGTTTTTCATGGGCGTCCCGGCATAGCGGCCGTCGTAAAACAGGGTCTGCCATTGGCGCACCATGCCCAGGTATCCGTTGTTCATGAGGATGATTTTTACATCGATATCATGTTCCATGATGGTTCCCAGTTCCTGGATGTTCATCTGGAAGCCGCCGTCGCCGCTCACCGACCACACGCGTTCGTCAGGCCGGGCCAGCTTGACGCCGATGGCCATGGGCAGGCTGCAGCCCATGGTTCCGGCGCCGCCCGATGTAAACCAGCTGTTGACGGTCTGGAAATTGTAAAACCGGGCCAGAATCATCTGATGCTGCCCCACGTCGCCGACAATGAGATCTTTTCCCCCGGTCAGCCCGGACAGCCGGCTGACGATGGTCTTGACCAGCAATTGTCCCTCCCGGCCGACGCCCGCATCGATCTCCTTTCGGATCCGGTCGGCAATCTCCAGGCGAAAGGCCTCGATCTGGGCGAACCACCGGCTGCGCGGCCTGGAAACCAGGGTCGGGTTCCGGTCAAGAAGATTGAGGACTTGGGCCACGTCTGCATTGAGGAACACGGATGTTTTGACGTTCTTATCGATCTCGGACGGATCGATTTCAACATGGATCACCCTGGCCCCGCGGGCGAAATCGTTCAGGTTGCCGGTGACCCGGTCATCGAAGCGCATGCCCAGGGAAACGATCAGATCGGCGTTCATCAGGGCGCGATTGGCTTCCACGGTTCCGTGCATCCCCACCATGCCCAGGCTCACCGGGTGATCCACCGGCAGCGCCGACAGTCCGTGCAGCGTAAAGGCCACCGGGATGTGGGCCTTTTCGGCAAAGGCCTGCAGTTTCTGCCCGGCATTGCTGGAAATGACGCCGTGGCCGCAAAGAATGATGGGCCGCTCGCTGCGGTTGATCATATCGACGGCCCGCTCCAAGGCGTCCCTGTCCACCGAAGGCGAGTAGAAAAAACCCGGCAGCTGCGGCTCACAGGATCGGGGATCGAAGGTACACACGCTGTCCGTTTCCTGAAGCTGGACATCCTTGGGAATGTCGACGACCACCGGGCCGCCGCGCCCGCTCGAGGCCACATACATGGCCTCGTGAATCGTGGTTTCAATTTCCTCCACGGAAAGGGGCATATAGGTCTGTTTGGTCAGCGGCATCATCACGCCCACCACATCGCTTTCCTGAAACGCATCCGTTGCGATCACACCGGTGGCGACCTGACCGGTGACGGCCAGCACCGGCACCGAATCCATGTTGGCATCGGCAATACCGGTGACCAGGTTCATGGCGCCGGGGCCCGATGTGGCCATGCACACACCGGTGCGGGGGTGGGATGTGGACAGGGAGGCGCGGGATATGCCCTGGGCCATGAAAACCGCCCCCTGTTCGTGCCGCGACATGATGAACGACAGGGCCGTCTGCTTCTCCATTGCGTCAAAAATGGGCATGATGGCACCGCCGGTATAGCCGAAAATGAATTTTACGCCGTTGTCGACCAGCGCCTTGAGGACCAGTTCCGTGCCTTTCATATCTGATCTTCCCTTCTGTGGGCATTGATTACTGTGCAGCGGTTCGGTGGATGCCGGGCTTCGTCGTGACAGGAGGATTCAATGATGGGATTGGGTCCGGCCAATGCGCCTGCAACCAAACCCGCCGGCCATGCTGGCGGGGCTGGACCACCCGGCTTGTCTAGCCAATGTAACCCGTTATTGAAAAAAGGCAAGCCGTGGGTTGGTTCATTGCCTTGACTTTCAAGGGCCATGCAGTCATTTTAGTTATACCGATACCCTTTTTAAACGGTGCAAATCAGGCCCGAAAATCCCAACCCAAGAAGAAAGATGAGCCCATGGGAAAGACCTTGTTCGAGAAAATCTGGGCAACCCACGTGGTACGCGAACTGCCGGACGGATCCAGCCTCCTGTACATCGACCGTCACCTGGTGCACGAGGTGACCAGCCCGCAGGCCTTTGACGGGCTGCGGCTGTCGGGACGAAAGATCCGCCGGCCGGACCTGACCTTTTCCACCATGGATCACAATGTGCCCACCACCGAAGACCGCATGGACATCGCGGATGACACCTCCAGGGCCCAGGTGGAGGCCCTGCAGCACAATTGCGATGCCTACGGTGTCCGGCTGTTCGGGCTGGGAGACGATCGCCAGGGCATCGTGCATGTGATCGGCCCGGAACTGGGCATTACCCTGCCGGGACTGACCATCGTATGCGGCGACTCCCACACGTCCACCCACGGCGCTTTCGGAGCGCTGGCCTTCGGCATCGGCACGTCCGAGGTGGAGCACGTGCTGGTGACCCAGACCCTGGTTCAGAAAAAGCCCCGGTCTTATCGGGTGGAATTCACCGGTCGGCCCGGTGCGCATATTTCGTCCAAGGATATGGTCTTGAAGATGATCGGCACCATGGGCACCGCCGGCGGTTCCGGGCATGTTTTGGAGTACTGCGGTGAAGCCGTAAGCGGCCTGTCCATGGAGGGCCGCATGACGATCTGCAACATGAGCATCGAAGCCGGTGCGCGTGCCGGCCTGATCGCCCCCGATGACACCACCTTCAACTACATCACCGGCCGGGAGCGGGCCTATGCCCCCACCGGCGATGCCCTGGACGCTGCACTGGCCTACTGGCGCAGCCTGCCCAGCGATGCGGATGCCCATTTCGACCAGACCCTGACCATCGACGCGACCCGCATCAAGCCACAGGTCACCTGGGGAACCAACCCCGGCATGGTGGTGGATGTGGACCAGCCGGTGCCCTTTCCGCAGAATGCCGGGGGATACAGCCCACAGGATGTGGAAAAAGCCCTGGATTACATGGGCCTCACGCCCGGGACCCGGCTCACCGATGTCCCCCTGGACGTGGTTTTCATCGGCAGCTGCACCAATTCCCGGATCGAAGACCTGCGTCAGGCCGCCGCCGTCCTGGACGGACGAAGAAAGGCCGACCGCGTGGAACTGCTGGTGGTTCCCGGGTCCCACCAGGTTCGGCTTCAGGCCGAAGCCGAAGGGCTGGACCGCATCTTCAAGGCGGCCGGCGGACAATGGCGCTATGCCGGGTGCAGCATGTGCCTGGGGATGAACCCGGACCAGCTGAGGCCCCGGCAGCGTTGTGCCTCCACGTCCAACCGTAATTTCGAAGGACGCCAGGGAAAAGGGGGCCGCACCCACCTGGTCAGTCCCGAAATGGCGGCGGCCGCGGCGGTGGCCGGCAAATTTGTCGACATCCGTCAATGGCTGTGAGGAAAGCCCCGAATGATCGTTCTCCCGGTGATCGCCGCCCGGGGCAGGGCTGGGACCTGAAGGTTCGAGGGCAAGGGTGTGGATGGCCAAGAGCCAGATGCCCGGTGAAATTGCCGTGTTCCCGGTTCGGATATCCGAATCAAAGATGTGATATTCAGAAAACAGACCCTCGCCCCCTTGAACCCTTTTTGTAAACGATTACCGCAAAACCCGTCATATCAAGGAAAATATCTATGGAACCCTTCACCACACACACCGGCATTGTCGCTACCCTGGACCGGGCCAATGTGGACACCGACGCCATTATCCCCAAGCAGTTCCTCAAATCGATCAAGCGCACCGGCTACGGCCCCAATGCCTTCTTTGACTGGCGCTACCTGCCCGACGGCGGGCTCGACATGACCTTTGATCTGAATCAGCCCCGCTTTAAAGGCCGTTCCATTCTGGTCACGAGAAACAACTTCGGCTGCGGATCCAGCCGGGAGCACGCTGTCTGGGCCCTGGAGCAGGACGGCTACCGGGTGGTCATCGCACCGGCCAGGACGGTGGACGGCAAGCGGCTGCCCGGCTTTGCCGACATCTTCAGGAACAACACCACCAAAAACGGCATGCTCGCCATCGAACTCTCGGAAGCGGAAGTCGATGCGATTTTCGACATGGTGGCCGAACACAGCGGCTTGACGGCGACAGTCGACCTGCCCGACCAGCACGTGGTTTTGCACACACCGTCACCCCGGCGGTTTGTTTTTGAAATTGACGCCGGGGCCAAACAGCAGCTGTTGGGCGGGCTGGACGACATTGACCTGACCATCGGGTACGAGGCCGATATCAGCCGGTTTGAAGCGCAATACGACCCGCTGAATCCGCAACGGTGAACCGCCGTGGCCGGGCATCGCCCACGAAGGGCTCGCCGCTTGCTTCGGCCCGGTTCGCAGCGGGGACACACGGCGGGTGGACCGTCCCGCTGCCTGATGCAAAAGAGGACGCCGAAACGGTGATCCTGACGCCCACTGATAAATGGATCACCCAATGCCCTTGAAAAAACGACAGTCCTACATCAAAACCCTTGACCGGCTCAAGGTATCCAACCTGGCCGGGCGGCTGATTCGGGATATTGAGCGGATCCTGCCGCCCGATGCGGACCTTTTCCACGAGGCGGTGACCATCGCCGGGGCCCCTGAAGCCACCCAGTCCCTGCGCTACCTGCCCTTCAACCGGCAGGTCCATGCCCACGGAGACGTGACCACCACCTTGTCCCTGGTGGTCCTGTTCAACAACCTGCGCATGGAACGGTTCTTTCTGGGCGGGTTTCGGGAGCGGCTCAGCCGCCTGGTTTATAGAGTCTCATCCAATGCCATGGACCGGTACATCAGAGCCGTTCGTCTTGACCGGCGGCTCTTGCGAATCATGGCAACGGCCGCCGGCGAATTCAGCATCATGGGTATCGTTCAACGCGATGAAATTGAACGCAGACGATTCTTCACTCGACGCAGACGATTTCTGTTTCCCCTGCTGCTGGTTCCCATAGCCGATGCCGTCAGCCGGGATTATCTGATCGATTTCGAAAAACGGCAGACCATCGGAAAAGTCAAAATTCCGTTGCTCCCCCTGTATCGCAAAAGCCGGTCATCCGCCCTTGAACCCGACCAGCACGGGGACGGGCCATGAAATATGCAATCTATTTCACAATCACGGGAATCGGGTATGAAAAAAATGAAACAGTTTTTCTTTTCCCTGAAGTTCGGTTTCATCGGGTCTTTAATCCTGTAAAACCAAGCCCGGACACCCCATTCAGGGGTCATCGAACCGCCTCGATCAAGGATCGGCAGGCACCGTCGCCTGGTTTTCACGGGAACTAAAAATCACCGGACTGCGGAAAATCGTCAAAAAGATATAATCGGCATGGATATTGTATGATTCAGTAGCGGATTCTGCCCGTTGATATTGGAATCAGATTAACCGTGAGAACAAGGCATCGGCCCGGACAGACATGAACATGGCCCCGAACGTTAAACCATTGGTTTCCGATAAATTGGCGATGGATCCCGACGACAGAGCATGGTTGTCCGGAGAAGAGGTGATCGAACAGACCGGCATCTCCAAGAGAGATCTGATCCGATTCATTCAACTGCGGGTGCTGCCCAAATCAATGATGCGGGTCTCGCCCCTCGGCCGCGACGGTGCCCGCAAAAAAAGCTACTTTTCACGGTCCATCCTGGGCCACGTGGCCATGCTGAAAGTACTCCGGGACGAGGGGCATTCCGTGGAGACCATCGCAACGGAATTGGGGGACGCAGCAGAAGGCCTCCCATCCCCCCGGCAGTCGCCGCGACCTGTCGTGCGGCCCGTGGAAAAAAGGAAGTCCACCCCACCGCCGCTTCACCTGGCCGCCGATGCTATTGCGGCCCCCGCATTCCTGGTGGGTCATGACCTTCGAATCGGGTGGATCAGCGTGGATCAGGCCAACCCCCTGTCCAGGGCCATCGAAAACGAATTGGCCGATGATCCCTCCGGAACCGTTTTTGACATCATGCTGCGGGCATCCCTGAAAGAACTGGTTTTCAACTGGCAGCCGCTGTTTTCCTTCACCTATCGGTTCCTGCAGGCAACCACATCCCCGGACACATTCAGCCGGCTGGCCCCGACCGTATCCCTGAACCTCGAAGAAAAGAAGCGCCCGGAGGAACCCGGGCCCGATGAAAAAAGGACAGGCCCCGTCGACAGCTGCCCGATCCGCCTTGAGGACGACCGCGGCCGGACACGGAACATGCGGGTTTACGGAATGGCCCTGTCGGAGGGGACGCTTTTTGTCCTGGATCAGGACCGCTGGCAGGAGACGCACCCCGCGGAGATGGCCGGCGCACCTCGTCCCGCCCCCCAGACGGATGCCGACGCCGCCTCGGGGAAGACCCCCTTCAGTGTCATATCGGCCCGTCTGGACGATTCCCGGGGCATCGTCGACACGCTGCTGCCGGAAACCTATTTCCAGCTCATGACACGCATCTGGGATGAAAGCGACCGCATACTGGCATCCTACGGCGGCCAGCGTGCCAAGCGCAGCGGCACCGAGGTACAATATATCATCCCCCGGCACGCAGACACGGATCCCGCCTATGATGCCATATGCTGCGCCGTTGAACTCAGGGAGAAGATGGGCGAGATCGAAGCATCGCTGAAAGCCGACGGCGGCTGGTTTGCCGACATCCGCCTGAACATCGGCATAAGCAGCGGAAGGGATCACCTCGAGGAGGCGGATCCCACCGCCAGCATGGCCTTCATGCTCCCCGGCGGGGCCGCGGACCAGGCCTTCCACCTTTCCGCCATCGCCCATGGGGGCGCCATCTGGATAACCAAATCCGCATTCGGTCATCTCGCCGCGCAGCAGGTCCGCCACATCACCTTCGGCATCTATCGCGACGACCGGCTGATCCCCAACATCTTCGCGCAGGTGTCGGACCTGCCTCACGCGCCGGACACCCCGCCGATGGGTCAGGGGATCCGCTCCCTTTTCGTTACGCGTATCATCGACCTGAAGACCGATCACACCGAAAAAAAATCGCGGCAATGACCAATGGGAAATGGAAGCGAGAAGTTTAGGACGCCCCTGCGGATCAAACGGAACCGACCCAAAAGAGCGCACATGCTGACGGCATGATGAACGGGCTCGGCGCCTGCGAAAGTCAAGTGAATCACCAGGCAGTTCAATTCGCTTTCTGCCCTATGGGGTTTGGGGCAGCAACCCATTTTTCTCGAGTTCCGTCATCACCATCTCGACCACCTGGCCGATGGCCTTCCCGGTGTTCTCTGGATTTTTCAGCCTCGTTTCACCCGCCCAGATCAGCGATTCCGTTTTCACGTCGTACAGCCCGGTTTCAAGGCTGAACTGCACCTTTTCACCGTAGATGCTGGGCCAGCTGACATATACCAGGCCATAATTGTAAAAGCCGTAGTAGTTGTAAAAAAACTGCGCCCGGCCGCGGCTGAACACCTCCGTCTCCCCATATCCGACCAGGCGGGTAATCAGGATGGTGTCGTTTTCATTCCGGTTAACGACATCGATGATTTCCTCTTTTTCCAGTTTGGTGCCTGAAACGACGGGAAGCCGCCCGACACTGGCATTGGCTTCAACCCCCTTCACATGGAGCCAGTCAACGAAATGTTTCTCCAGGATTGCCCTGATCTCCTGATCGTCGATAATGGCGATAATCAGTGCATTCTTGATCGGTTGGCCGGCCCGCGGCGCTTCCAGATGGGTCTGGATGATTTGGGCGCTTGAACCGGAACAGGCGGCGATCGCAAAGAAAAAAGCGACGATGAACAGCCTCGTTACAAATTTTCGATATTTCAATACGCCTCCTCATGGGGTGGTGCTGCCCGCTGTCCTGGATATCAGGTCAATGAATGGCTCCATCCAGCGGCCGGCACGAAATGACGCCCCCGGAACGCCGTTCCGGCAAGGCTGCCGGACGTCTCTGCCGCCGGGCTATTCCAACCCCAGGTAAGCCAGCATTCCGGTTCCGTACCGGGCGTCGAAGGCCCGATCCACCTTCTGCACGGGGTTGGCGCCCAGAAAAGCCAGCAAACCGTCCAGCTGCTGTTTTCGCTCGCCGGCATCGGCAACGTGCTTCAGCCCGGCAATCTGCTCCTCGATCTCGAAATATTTGAGTTTGTCGTCCAGCGGCAGCTGCCAGAAGAGCAGAAAACCCCGCTCGGGGAAATCCACGTTCAGGATGGCATAGCAATCGGCCATAAAGGCCCGTTCTATACGCTTTTGAACATCGACAAGGCTGGCCTTGGCCCCTTCGATGGCGGACAGGTCGAACGGCCGACCGAGCACTTCGATGTAAATCTTGAATTTGGGTTCGGTGCCCGACGGCCTTACGGTGATGCGGATGCTGCGGGTGCCGGGCAGGTCTGCCAGTTTCAGGATCAGCACGTTGCGTGAAGAGGTGTCGGTTCGGGACAGGTGCGGCTGGGGCTCGCCCTGCCAGCGGTCGATCTTCTCCGATACCGCGAAATCCCCCACCGCCCGGATTTCATTCTCCCTTAAATGGTCCATGATCTTGCGGATCCGGCCGATGCCCCTGGCGCCGAGCAGACGGATTTCGGTGAGAAAATTGTGACAGTAGCCGTACTTGGCGTAGATACGGTCCAGGTAGTCCACCAGGGTGCGACCGTCGGCCTTGAGCAGGGAGGCCAGTTCCGCCAGCCACACGGCGGCACCGGCGGCGTCCTTGTCGCGGGCGTAGTTGCCCATGAGAAAACCGTGGCTCTCCTCGGTGCCCAGGATAAAATCATCCTGCCGCCCCTCCGCCTCCAGCCGGTTCATGCGTTCGCCGATGTATTTGAATCCCACCAGCAGGTCGCCGATGCAGTCGATGCCGTTTTCCGCGGCAATGGTGTCGATCAGAGAAGCGGTCACCTCGGTTTTGATGATCACATTATTCGGGGTCAGGCGCCCCTTTTTGCGGTATTGGTCGATGGCGTATTCGGTCAGCACGATGCCGATTTCGTTGCCGTTGAGAAATTTCCAGGCCCCGTCATGCCGCACCATGATGCCGATGCGGTCGGCATCCGGGTCGGTGCTCATGATCACGTCGGCACCGATGGCATCGGCATTGGGAAGGGCCGTGTCAAAGGACTGGATCACCTCGGGGTTGGGAATATTGAAGGTGACATGTTCAAATGCACCGCTGGGGTTGGCAGTGGCCGGGTCCAGGTGGATGTCGAACCCCATGGCCTTGAGTACCGGATAGACGGAAGTCAGGCCGGTGCCGTGCAGGGGGCTGTAGAGAAGTTTCACCCCCCTTGCATCGCTGAGCTGAAGGCCGGCCACCGCCGCGTGGTAGGCTGCGTCCACCCGGCTGCCGATGGACTCCAGCAGCCCTTTTTCTCTCGCCGCATCCAGGTTCATGGTCCGGATGGCGGAGACATTGCCGGTCACCTCGTCCACCAGGTCCTGGTCGTGGGGTGGAACGAGCTGGCCGCCGTACTGGTCGTAAACCTTTTTGCCATTGTCCGTGGGCAGGTTGTGGCTGGCGGAGAACATGCACCCGGAAACGGCATTCAGGTGGCGAATGGCAAAGGAGAGTTCCGGCGTGCTGCGCGTGCCCTCGAACAGGAACACCTTGATGCCGTTGGCCGCGTATACCCGGGCCGCCGCTTCGGCCAGTTGCCGGCAGTCCAGGTCTTCGACCGGGTTGGGCCGGTCAGGGGCGTAGCGCCCGGTATCGGTGAATCGGCGCACGTCATAGGCCAGCACCAGCCCCCGCGATCTGGCCGACGCGCCGTGGGCCTTGATCAGGTACTGGCTGTGCCCCTGTGCCGAGGCCTGGATGGTCCACGGGTTGATGCGGTTGGGCCCCACGCCCACCAGCCCCCGCCGGCCGCCGGTGCCGAAGGGGATCACCTGGTAGAAGGAGTCCAGCAGGAAATCCCACTGGCCGGACGCGATGAGATGGTCGATCTGGGGCACGTAGTCGGCAAACATGTCGTCCGTCAGCCAGACGCCCAGCCGTTCCAGGGCATCGGTTTTAAAGCTGTCGGGAAGGTCGAGGGTCCCGAATCCTTTTTTTGCTTTTTCGATCAGGGTCTGGTATTTGTCCATGCCGCTATCCTCTTTTATGCGAAAGGGTGACTCGAACCTGGAATTTCAGGGTACTGCAGGAATGATGGCCGAAACAGGCAAAGGTAATTATTTCATTTTTTTCCGATATTGACAACGTTTTTAAAAGGACCCGCGACCCGCTTGTGAACGCCAGCGACCGAAAAATTTTCGGCACCCTCTTCTTCTCTATTTTTGCGGCCGTCACCGGCGTGGGCATCGTGGTGCCGCTGCTGCCGGTCTATGCCCACAACCTGGGCGCCAGCGGCATATACATCGGCCTGATCTTCGGCGCCTTCTCCCTGTCCCGGACTTTTTTTCTGCCCTATTTCGGCCGCCGGTCGGACCAGAAAGGGCGAAAATGGTATATTGTCACGGGACTTTTCTCCTATGCCGTGATTTCGGCGGCCTTCATCCTGTCCACCGGTGTGGAGTCCCTGATTGTCATCCGTTTCGTCCAGGGAATCACGTCGGCCATGATCATGCCGGTGGTGCAGGCCTATGTGGGAGACATCACCCCCCTGGGAAAAGAGGGCTGGGTCATGGGGCTGTTCAACATGTCCCTGTTCATCGGCCTGAGTGCAGGCCCCCTGATCGGCGGTGTGATCAAGGACCGCCTGAGTCTCGATGGCGCCTTCATCTGCATGGGCGCCCTGTCCATCATCGGGTTCGTGCTCAGCCTGGTCTTCCTGCCCCCCGTGACCGAAGAGCGGGTGGTCCGAAAAGGCAGGCCGCCGGTGGGATGGTCGACCATTCTCAGGGACCGAACCATTGCCGGTCTTTTTTTTTTCCGCCTGGCCTACACGGCCTGCATCGGCATCATCTGGGGATTTGTGCCGGTATTTGCCGATGTGGAATTTTCCATTTCGGCATCGGCCATCGGCATCCTGGTGATGCTGGGGGTCTTCGTCAGCGGCCTGGTTCAGGTTCCCATGGGATGGCTGGCGGACAGAGTCAACCGGAAAGCCATGGTGATCCTGGGCGGCCTGGTGGTCACCGGTGCGGTCTATGCCTTTACCCATGCCAGCGGGTTCAGGGACATGTTCTTGGCCAGCGTTGTCTTTGGCCTGGGCGGCGGGATCGCCATGCCGGCACTCATGGCGGCCGCCGTGCTTCGCGGCAGCCGCATCGATGCCATGGGGTCGATCATGGCGCTGCTCACCGTGGGCCACAGCCTGGGCATGCTGATCGGTTCGGTCCTGGCCGGAATCATGATGGAATGGTTCCAGCTGCGGCAGGCCTTTACCTTCGGTGCGCTGGTCATGGCCGCCGGAACGCTTTTGTTCGTGGTTTACACCTGGCGCACGGATCTGAGTCAAGGCGCGGGCTCCCCCGCGTCACCACAAATATCGGAGGGGTGACATGCAAACCACGTTTTCTGCCATCGGCACCATTCATACCCCCTTTACCCGCCTTGAAGGCATGCCCATCCAGCCCTCGGGCGCCCGGGAGGTAAAGGGGACGATCATCCTGGAGCCGCAATATGAGGAGGGACTTCGGGATCTGGACGGTTTCTCCCACATCATCCTGATCTACCACTTCCACCGGTCCAAGGGGTACCGATTGACGGTAAAGCCCTTTCTGGATAATGTGGCGCGGGGCCTGTTCGCCACGCGCGCCCCGCGACGGCCCAACCCCATCGGGCTGTCCATTGTGGAACTGGTGCGTATCGAGGGCCCGAACGTCCATGTCCGGGGCATCGATGTACTGGACGGCACCCCCCTGCTGGATATCAAGCCGTGGGTGCCCACCTTCGATGTGCGCGAAAATGTGCGTGCCGGATGGCTGGACAAAAACCAGAAAAACTCACGGTCCATCAAATCGGACCACCGGTTCGTCGAAAGCCGGCCCGAGGAGTAACCCCTGTGTGACGGCCGGTGCAGCGACATCTGCTTCACCGTTTGGCAAACGTCTGACCAAGGCACTCACAAACAGGTTTACATATTAATTTCAGGTTGCTAAATCCCTTGGCCATGCTTTTATGCGTTGATAGGGGGTAATCCATGCCGCTGCCCTATGCCTTCAATCGAATGGAATTTGCCGGATCCCTGGGGGACCTGGGCACCCTGTTGCCCCTGGCCATCGGCATGATCATGGTCAACGGCCTGGATCCGTCGGGTCTCTTTTTCTCCGTGGGCCTGTTCTACATTCTTACCGGCCTTTATTTCGGCATTACGACACCGGTTCAACCCATGAAGGTGATCGGCGCCTACGCCATCGCCACCGCCATGAGTCCGCACCAGATCATGGCCTCGGGGATTCTCATGGGCACCTGCCTGCTGTTCATCGGCGCCACCGGCGCCATTACCCTGATCGGCAGATACATCCCCAAAGCCGCCGTCCGCGGGGTGCAGCTGTCCACCGGTACGCTGCTCATGGCCGAGGGCGTCAAATTCATGATCGGCAACGCCAGGCTCCAGGTGCTGCACCAGATGGCCGAGCCATACCTGAGCGTTCAGCAGATCGGCCCGGTTCCGGTGGGCCTGGCCATCGGCGTCGGGGGTGCGCTGCTCACCCTGCTCCTGCTGGAAAATAAAAAAACGCCGGCAGGCCTCATGATCGTGGGTGTGGGCGTCCTCATCGGCCTGGTCACGGGAACCCGTGAAGGGCTCGGGGACATCCGGCCGGGCCTATATCTGCCCCCCATCCTGCCCCTGGGCTTCCCGCAAGGCGCGGACTTCACCTTCGCCCTGCTGGCCCTGGTGGTTCCGCAGATGCCCATGACCCTGGGCAACGCAGTGATTGCCGACATGGACCTGTCGATCACCTATTTCGGCAAGGCTGCCCGCCGCGTGACCGGCCGGGCCCTGTGCATCAGCATGGCCCTGGGCAATTTCCTCAGTGCCCTGCTCGGCGGCATGCCCGTCTGCCACGGCGCCGGCGGACTGGCCGCCCACTACCGCTTCGGTGCCCGTTCAGCCGGTTCGAACCTGATGATCGGCGCGGTTTTCATCCTCTTCACCCTTGTTCTGGGCAACCGTATCCTGGCCCTGTTCAACCTGATCCCCATGGCCATCCTGGGCGTGCTGCTGCTCTTCGCCGGCAGCCAGCTGGCCTTGACCATCCTGGACGTACGGGAACGAAAAGAACTCTTCGTGGTGGTAATGATCCTGGGGATTACCCTGGCGTCCAACCTGGCGGCCGGCTTCCTGGCCGGCATCGTCATGGCCTGCCTGCTGCGGTCGGATAAACTCACGGTATAGGGGCTGCGGTCGAACAGCTAGCTGGATCGGGGAGCGGCCCTTTCAAAAGCATCGACGGGTGCGTCGGCCGTATTCCGATTCGTTCCCCGGAAACGGGTCATGATGCGGCGATCCGCCGCCTGGTTCCGACCATTGCGGACCGGCCTTATTCGGGTGCGTTTCTTTGGATAAGTTCCCTGAACAGGTCTTCATAGGAAATTTCCCGGACCACTTCAGCCAGCGCGGCTTCATAGGACTGCAGATAGCTGGCGGCACTCTTTCTGGAAAAGACAGAGTAGAGCCCGATGGGCGGTTCGGGGAGGGTGAGAATGCGGATGCGGGAACGGTAGGTGCTTTTGTTTGCTTCAAACAGGAGTGCGTAGTGGTCCGGCTGATAGCAGCCGTCGATTCGGTTGCGCCGCAGTTTCAGGAAGCATCGTGGCGTATAGTCGTCCCCATGCATCGGTTCCAGATGGATGCGCGGGTCCTGAATGAAGGCGGATCGATATGCACCGGCGGACACCTGGATGGACAGGGTCAACAGCGGGTCTATGGATTCGATGGTCTCTATCCCATGGGCGGCGGGGACGGCAATGCCCGGCCGGGCACGGCAAAACGGCTGTCTCGGGTAGACGAAAACGGCTTCCCGTTCGGGGTTTCTGGCCAAAAGCAGGGCCATGTCCACCTGGTTGTGTTGCAGTGCCCCCACTAGCCGCTGCAGGGGGAGCCACTTGAAACGGGTATCGGAAAGCCCCATTTTCTCGGCGATGCGCAGAAAATAATCGACGGCAAGCCCTTTCGCCTCTCCGTTGCGGTCCCGCATGACATGGGGGCTGACCTGGAAGTAGCCCACCCGGAAGTCCTTCGCCCGGGAACCGGACGACATGGGGATAGACATCAGGATGCCCCATACGATCACCAGAAAGCCGAGGGTCCGTTTGCCGTTCATCGTTTCCTTCCTGTGACGGGGCGCCCGCCTCGACCCACACGCGTTGCAGGAGGAGGAAAACACACACAGGCATGATAACGCGACGCGGCGTTCTCTGACCAACCGCCGATCGCATTTCTGGTGCCTGTATTTTTCATGGACAACGGAACCTCCTGTTTTCCGAAAACACCTCTTTTCCTGCGCAGGTGGTCTTGCCGAAAGGGTGCATGGCCGGTTGTATCGTTCATGATCACCGGTCATTCGCGATCTGCCGCCACGCCGGTGATGCACCTCGGGATTTACGGGGTCGGCCGGATCTCCGCACAGGAGGAGAGAAATCGATACAGCGTGGCCCGACCCACGCCCAGGTGCCGGGCGGCCTTGGATTTGTTTCCGCCGCAGCGCCGGATCGCCTCGGCGACGGATGCCGGATTCAGCTTGCCGGACCCCACGGCCACCGCGGCGGCCCGCTGAATTTCCGGCGGAAGGTGACAGGCGTCGATGCGACTGCCGCCTGAGCGCACGAAAGAAAAATGAACGGCATTTTGCAACTCCCGCACATTTCCCGGCCAGTCGTAGCGGCGCATCACTGCCATGGCCGCATCCGAAAACATCACGGGATGACGGTGATAGCGCGAGGCCGCCAGATTCAGAAAATGCCGGGCCAATAGCCCGATGTCCCCGTTTCTGGACTTTAACGGCGGCATGTGAATGGGCACCACATTGATCCGGTAATAGAGATCCTGGCGAAAGCGCCCCGCCTTCATTTCCGTTTTCAAGGGACGGTTGGCCGCGCTGATCAGCCGCACACGGGCACAGACGGTTTGTTCGCCCCCCACTTTCTCGAACGATCCGTTTTCAAGCACCCGCAGCAGCCGGACCTGGATAAAGGGAGAAAGATCGGTGACCTCATCCAGGAACAGGGTTCCCCCGTGGGCCAGTTCAAATCGGCCTTTCCGGGCCTTGCCCGCTCCTGAAAACGCCCCTTTTACATGGCCGAACAATTCACTTTCCACCAGATGTTCGGGAATGGCACCGCAATTGACCGGAATAAAAGGTCCCTTCTTTCGGCCGCTGTGATCATGGATGGCCCGGGCAGCCAGTTCCTTCCCCGTACCGGTATCGCCTGACAGGTGAACCGGGTAGTCATAAGGGGCGACATCCAGTATCTGCTGGAAAATGGCCTTCATTCGGGGATCGTTTCCAATGATGCGGGGAAAGGGGGCCGCCCACGGCCGCCCATGGAGGCCCCCTTGCCGGCCTGCCCTGGACAGAATACCGGGTGGATGCGGTGATGGCGGCATCAGGGGGCGGTCGACAACCGGACGGTCGCCGGCAGGGAGTCGTTCGGGGAAACCCGGCGGCATCACTGTTCTGAAATCAACGTTCTCCTTGCCCGGCACGGATATGTCCTCCTGCACCTCGAGCACGCTGTATCATCGGTATTTTTCAAGGGTCGGACTGAAATCGTCCGGCGGCGGCTTCATGGGAGTCCGAACCCCCAAGGGGGTGATTCCGGGCAGCCACCGCCCCAACAGGCAGCCACACCGCAACGTCTGGACCGGAAACCCACGTGAGGCTCAGGGAGGAACATGGCCGACGGCCGATCATGACCGCCAGAAGAGCAGGAGACGGTAAGCGATGGCGTTTTCCGGGTCCTTAAATCATGTCAAAGTCATGGGCCTTTGGCAATGGAGAATGTTGGCAAACCGGACTGAAGCCGCATAAGCCCATCCATTGGGAAACCCAGTCTGGACCGGCACCCGGAGTGGACGATGGTTTCAATCCCCGATGTCTTCATAGGCGTCGGGGACAAACCGGGGCGTGCATACGGCCAGGAACACGAGGTCACCGGTTCCGGTGTTGGTGATCCGCTGGGGGCATTGGGGTGGAATGATCACCGTGTCTCCGGGACCGACCGGCCGGGCGGTCTGCCCGGCCACCTCGACCCGCCCCGTCCCTTCGAGAATCACGTAGCGCTCTGCAATACCGTGCAGGCGATGCATCCGGGTACTCACACCGGGTCTCACCCGCGCCCGGGCTACGGAAACCGCCGGATCGTCCGGGGTGTTCGACAATTCAAGGATAAAACAGCCTTCCTTAAAATAATATTCGTCATCCGTGTTCAGGCGGCGAATGCTTGGTTTCATGGTTTTTCCCAAAGCGGGGAGGCGCCGTTCCCCTATCTTTTGACCGTGGCCAGCTTCAGCGCCAGGCCCAAAAAAACAACGCCGGCCACCCGGTTCATGACCACCTGGGTTTTCGGTGACCGATTGAGCCACTGGCCGATGGAACCGGCCAGCAGCGCGATACTGCCGAATACCAGGATGGTGGAAACAATGAACACCCCGCCCAGCAGGAGCATCTGCAGCGTCAGTGCCCCCCGGGCCGGGTCGGCGAACTGGGGCAGGAAGGCCAGAAAAAAGATGGACACCTTGGGATTGGTGACGTTCATGACGATCCCCCGCCGGTAGAGCATGCCGTACCCCATCCCATTGCGTTTTCCGGCGGAAATCTTCTCTGAGGAGGCACGAAAGGCATGCCAGGCCAGGTAAAGCAGGTACCCGGCGCCGAACAGCTTGAGCGCCGTGAAGGCCAGGGCGGATGCCTGAAAAATGACCGCCACACCCAAGGCCACGGCCGTTGTGTGAACGACAAGGCCGGTGCACAGCCCCAGGGTGACCAGGAGGCCGGCCGTCCTTCCCCTCAGGGCCGACTGGGTCAGAACGAATATGTTGTCCGGTCCGGGAGCGAGTCCCAGCAGCATGGATGCCATGAAAAAAGCCACCAGTGTTTCCATCGGAATCATGTTTCCCCCTTCCCCTTCGACAATAAGTCAGGCGCGGTGAAAGGCGGCGCATCGTCCGCGCCCTCCAACCCGTCGGCAAGCGGTCATGCGGTTCGGCTGGAGCCCTTGCGCCCCGAGGACCGAACGTCCGGCTAAAATGGGGCCCCGTCAGGGGACAAGCAGGACTTCCCGCTCCAGTTCGATGCCGCATCGGGCATGAACCGAGCCTCTCACCTGTTCGCTCAGTTCGAAAATCTCTCGCCCCGTGGCGCCGCCCAGATTAACCAGAACCAGTGCCTGCCGGTCATGGACGGCCGCCCTTCCCACCTGTTTGCCTTTCCAGCCGCAGCGCTCGATCAACCAGCCGGCGGCCAGTTTGAACCGGTCGCCGCCCTGGGGATAGTGGGGTACGTCGGGGTACACGCGCTGCAGGCCGGCCAGGGTCCTGCGGTCGACGACGGGATTCTTGAAAAAGCTGCCCGCATTGCCGGTCACTGCGGGATCGGGCAGTTTGCGCTGCCGGATGGCAATAACGGCCTGGCGAAGAGTGCCGAGCGCTCTCGACCCCAGTTCGTCCACAGCCGTTCGAAGACCGGGATAATCGAGAACGAGTTCGGGCTGCCGCCCCAGTGTAAAGGTCACCGCCGTGATGATGAACCGACCGGTCCAGGCGTCCTTGAAGTGGCTGGTGCGGTAGCCGAAACCGCAATCCGCCGGCGCGAAGGTGACGTTCTCCAGGCTATCCATGGAAATGGCCTCGACGCGGTCGATGACATCCTTGACCTCCACCCCATAGGCGCCGATATTCTGAACGGCGCTGGCGCCGACACTGCCCGGGATGAGCGACAGGTTTTCAATGCCGCCCCAGCCGTTGGCCACGGTCAGGGCCACCAGGTCGTCCCAGTTCTCTCCGGCCATGGCCCGCAGCCGAATATGACGCCGGCCCGTTTCAACCACCTCGACGCCCTTGAGCATCGGATGCAGCACCGTACCGTCATAATCATCCACGAACAGCAGGTTGCTGCCCCCGCCCAGAACCAGGCAGCGCCGCCCGCCAAGCGGGTTTCGTCCCATGAAGTCGACGATCTCACGGGGCTCATCGAAACGGACATAGCGGGCGGCATTGGCCTGGACATTGAAGGTGTTCAAGGCCTTGAGTGAAAAATCGGTTTTGCATTCCATAGGGATCAAGGGCTTTAAAATGAATCCGGATCGGGTGACATCCGATCCACTTCCGCCGCGGCGTCCTTTCTTTTGCGCGCATGCCGTTTGAAAAATGTCCCGGACCGCCGGTGCGGCTGGTCCGGGGTGTGATAGTAAATGCGATCGTTGACGAAGTCAAAGACAACCTGCCGCCGGCCGGGTGGTTACCGGTGGAACTGGCTGCCTGGCGGGTTGATCACGGGTGGCTATCGGGCAGCGGCGACCGGGATCTGCCGTTCTCCAGCCCGAATGAATTTGACACCGGCCCGGGGCACCACGGCCAGGGCCATGGCCGCCCTGTCTTCGACGGGCACGGCGGACATGGTCTCCATGGCGAGAATTTCCAGGCCCCCGCCGGCAAGAAGGACTTTCATGATGGTGGTTCGGTTGTAAAAATCCACGTTGCGGGAGAAAATGACGAGATGGCGGGCAAAATCCACGGCAGGGATCGTCTGGTCCGGCATCAACGCCTGCCATACGGCCGCAAAGGTCCGCAGGTCATCAATGTAGCCGACGCGGGACTGTTGCTGGCCGTCGGGCAGCAGGCCCAGCCGGTCCACGGGAAAATCTCCGCTCCAGCGGTCCGCGATCGCCAATTCCACCGGTGCATCGTCTTTTGCCTCCATGGTCGCACATCCGGCGATGCACAGGACGAACAGGCAGGTCGTGATCAGCATTTCGGGAACTGGTTTCCGTCTCATGGTTCTCCTTTCGAATCCGTCAACGGTTTCAATACGATGGCCGTGCGCGAGGGCAGGTAGAGGTATAACCGGCGGCCCCATGGACTGTTTTTTTCCTTCAGGGCGTGGTGGATCTGGTCCGGTGCCAGGCGGCCGTGACCGCCGAAGTCCCGATGATCCGAATCCAGAACCATTCGATAAGACCCGCCCGGTGCGGGAATGCCATAGTCCACGAAGGATCGGGACGGATGAAAATTGAAGACAAAGATCCATCCGGCCCGGACGAAGGCCAGGATCTTGTCGGGATCATGATCCCACAGCAATGCGGGCTCCTGCCCCGCCAGCAGCCCGGCCTCACGGGCCAGGGCGATCATGCGCCGGTCGAACCGTGCCAGCAGCCCGTACTTGAGTCCGGGATCGTCTGCCAGGTGCCACTGCCGCCGGGCGTAGCAAAAGCTCCAGCCGTTGCCCTCCCGGGGAAAGTCGATCCAGTCGGGGTGGCCGAACTCGTTGCCCATGAAGTTCAGGTAGCCGCCGCCCGCCGTGGCCAGCGTGACCAGCCGGATCATCTTGTGCAGGCCCATGGCCCGGTTCACAACGGGGTCCGGATCGTCGACGGACATGTGGTGGTAGATCCCGGCATCGGCCATGCGGAACATCAGGGTCTTGTCCCCCACCAGCGCCTGGTCGTGGGACTCGGCATAGCTGATGGTCCGCTCCGAGCGCCGGCGATTGGTCAACTCGTGCCACAATTGTCCCATGGGCCAGCTTTCGTCGGGGGTGTCCTTGACCAGTCGGATCCAGTAGTCGGGGACCCCCATGGCGAAGCGGCAGTCGAACCCCGTCCCCCCGTCGGCAACGGGCAGCGCCAGCCCCGGCATGCCGCTGATGTCTTCCGCCACGGTCAAGGCGTCCGGACGCAGACGGTGAATCACCTGGTTGGCCAGGGTCAGGTAGGCCAGGGCGTCCTCGTCCACCGCCTCGTTGAAGTAGTCGTCGTACCCGCTGAACGCTTTCTCCAGGCCATGGTGGCGGTAGAGCATGCTGGTGATGCCGTCGAAACGGAAGCCGTCCACATGAAAGGCATCCAGCCAGTAACGGCAGTTGGACAGCAGAAAATGGACGACCTGGGGCTTGCCGTAGTCGAAACAGCGGCTGTCCCAGGCGTGGTGGTATCCCCGGGGCCCCTGGTGGAAGTAGAGGTATTCGGTGCCGTCGAACAGACCCAGGCCCTCGACGGTGTTGGACACGGCGTGGGAATGCACCAGGTCCATGATGACGGCAAGCCCCTGCTCGTGGGCCGCATCGATCAGCGCCATGAGGTCTTCCGGGGGGCCGAACCGGGAGGACGGGGCGAAAAAACTGGACACGTGGTAGCCGAAAGAGCCGTAGTAGGGATGCTCCTGAACGGCCATGAGTTGAATGGTGTTGTAACCCGACCCGGCGATACGCGGCAGGATGCGGGCGGTGAATTCGCGCCATGAGCCGATTTTTTCGGCATCCTGGGCCATGCCGGCGTGAACCTCGTAAATCAGCGGCGGGTGATCCGGGCGCCGGAAATCGGGTTGCCGCCAGCGGTAGGGCTCATCCGGTGCCCATACCTGGGCGTTGAAGATCAGGGTGGCCGGATCCTGCACCACCCGGCGGGCATAGGCCGGAATGCGGTCGCCCCGGCCGCCGTTCCAGTGGATACGAAGACGAAACAGATCGCCGTGATGCAATGCGTCCGCCGGCAGGTTGATTTCCCACTGCCCGTCGTCGGCCGACCGTGACAGGGCGAAGGCCGGGTCGTCGGTCCAGCCGCAGAAATCGCCGATCAGATAAACGGCCGTGGCGTTGGGCGCCCATTCCCTGAAAATCCACCCGGCCGCCGTCCGGTGCAGGCCGAAGTGCTCGTGCCCCGATGCCAGGTCCGGCAGATCGACGCGCCCCCCGGTGACCCGCTCGCGCATCCCCTGGATATGCCCCAGGCGCCGCATCAGCGCCGGGCGGTGGGCCTTGAGGTAGGGGTCGGTATCGATCAGGCGATCGACGAGGGTATTGATGGCAACCATGATTTTAGCCGTTTAGGGGTTTAGGCAGTAGGCCCAAGGATGCATGAGCATACCATGCTTTCCTGAACGTCTGCAGCCGACAGCCTTCTACCTATCCACCTGCCCAAGGCCTCTGGCCTTCGGCATTAATTTATAAGTGGTCTTTCCAGCATCTTCTCGTACAGGTCGATATAGCGCCGGGCCGTATTGGCATGGTTGAAGGATGCGGCGCTTTCTTTCATGATGCGCTCAACCTGACTGCGCTTCTGCGACGCCGGCCTCCTGAAAAAATCCATGGCCTGGGTCACGGCCCAGTACAATCCGCCGGCATCGTAATTTTCAAATAAAAACCCGTTGCCGACACCCCGGTCCGCATCGAGATGGGTGATGGTGTCATGAATGCCGCCGGTGTCATGAGCCACCGGAAGCGCACCATAGATGGGGGCAATCATCTGGGGCAGGCCGCAGGGTTCGAACAGGGAGGGCATGAGAATGAAGTCGGCGGCCGCGTATGCCAGATGTTCCATGCTTTCATTGAAGTCGCACACCGCCACCCGGCTGTGAAACCCGTGGTGGCTGACGATGTCCCGAAAGGTCTGCTGGTAGTCGCCGTTGGCCACGAACACCACCTGAAGGTTCATGTCCCAGTAATCGGAAATGATCCCGTAAAAGGCCTCGGCCAGCAGCTGGCAGCCCTTCTGTACCGGATCCAGCCGCGACGGCCAGAAAAACAGCGGGGCGTTGTCGTCCCGGATCAGCCCCAGGGTATCCTGCAGGTGGCGCTTGTTCGCCCGCTTGCCGGCCGGGTGGTCGCCGGCCGTGTAGTTGCGGTGAATCTCCCTGTCCGTTTGCGGGTTGAAGGCCGGGTCGGGGGCGTTGAGGATCCCCACGCCGCAGCTGGCATTGAATTTGTTGGTCAACTCCTGCCGCAGGGGCCACGCCACGAAATCGTGGCGCCCCTCGACGATCTCCTCGAGAAACCGGGGGCTGACGGTATTGACGAAGTGGGCGCCGAACACACCGCTGGCGAGAAAATCTACCGGATTGCGGTCCCAGGCCTCCTCATAACTCGCCGAGAAGTTCTCATAATAAAGATGCTGCCAGAAATAGGCCGCATCGATGCCGCGGTCCTCGATGTGGGCCAGGGTGGCTTTGACCGTGTGGATGTTGTGGATGGTGAACAGGCAGGGAATGCCCATCTGCCGGGCCATGGCCGGAATGAGGCCCGTCATCCAGTCATTGCAGTGGATCAGGTCGGGCCGCACCCGGGGAACGATGTTGTTGATCACCTCGCGCTGGAACGCCAGCGAAAGCTTGGTGTTTTCACCGCCGTAGGCCGAGTACACGCGATTCAGGTAGAAAAAGGCCCGGTCCTCGGCCAGGTGCACCCGGTCGTCGGGCATGACGTTGCGGATGGTCCACTGCTCCCGTTCGAGAAACGGCGCCAGCCGGCCGCGGAAGATCGACCGGTAGTCCGGCAGGGCCACGTGTACGTCGGCGCCCTCGTTGAACAGGGCGCTGACCAGGGCGGCCGATACATCGGCCAGGCCGCCGGCCTTGGCCGTGAGATATCGGGAAAAATTGCCCATTCGATCGGGAAGGTAGGTCACTTCCGGGGTAACGACCAGCACCCGGGGATTCCGTTTGGCCGACGACATCGGCGCCTCCTTTTAATTTGCGTTCAGCGTTCCGGGTTCCTGGTTCAATTTTTTTCGACCCCGCTCACAGGGACGGCATGCAGTTAACGAAACCAGAAGGGAATCCGTAAACGGTGAACCGTGAACCCAGAACCGCCACCCCCTTACGCCCAGGTCAGCAACTCGGGCCGGTAACGGATCCACGCATCGGCATCGGGGGTCACCCGGACGGTGAAGCCGTAGCGGCCGGAATCCGTGCACGGCAGCTGGCAGCAATAGAGATACGTGCCCGGCGACCGCTCTTCCTTGACGCGCATCATCTTCACCAGGGGGGCATCGATGCGGTCCAGATGGCGCATTTTTCCGTAGTACAGCTCCACCTTGATTTCATCCGGGCGAAGCTCGCCGGTCTGGACCACCGTGGTCACCTCAAAGGACTGGTTCACCCGGAAGGGCCCTTCCGCACTGCGCACAGGCGGTGCCACCTTGATCTGGGGCCATTTATCCAGGAAACGACGATGCTGATCACCCAGCCGGCGGGCTTCCGCGCCACCATCGGCCACCAGTTCCTCGTACCGGCGGCTGGCGGGCAGGTAAAACCGCTCTTCGTATTCCGAAATCATCCGCAGGCTGCAGAACCGGGCCATGGCCATCTTCATTGAGGCTTTCATCATCTTCAGCCAGGCCTTGGGCGTTCCGCCGGCCGTACGGTCGTAGTAGAGCGGCGCCACCTCATTTTCGATGATGTTGTACAGGGCCTGGCTTTCCACCACATCCTGGTAGTTGTGGTCCTGGTACTCCTCCCCGTTTCCGATACGCCAGCCCCGCTCCGGGCTGTACCCCTCACACCACCAGCCATCCATGATGCTCACGTTGAGCACCCCGTTCAGGGCCGCCTTCATCCCGGAGGTACCGCAGGCCTCCATGGGGCGGCGGGGGGTGTTGAGCCAGACGTCCGCGCCCTGAACCAGGACGCGGGCAATATGCATGTCGTAGTCTTCGATAAAGGTGAACCGGTGGCGCAGGTTGGTCCGCCGGCCGAAATCCACCAGGCTGCGGATTATCCCCTTTCCCTCGTTGTCCTTGGGATGGGCCTTGCCGGCAAAAACGAACTGGACCGGCCGGTCCGCGGAATTGATGATGGCTTCCAGCCGGTCGGGATCCTGGAAAAGCAGGTGGGCGCGCTTGTAGGTGGCAAAGCGCCGGGCGAAGGCAATGGTGAGGACGTCCTGGTCCAGCACCGACTCCACGGTTTTCATCACGTTCAACGGGGCATTCCGGCGCCCGTACTGGCGGGACATGAGTTCCCGTACGGTCCGGATCAGCCGGGAGCGGCACATTTCATGGGCCTGCCACAGCTCTTCGTCGAAGATGTCGTCGATACGGTCGGCATTTTCCGGGATGGTGGACCCCATGTTCCACTGGGGCCCCAGGTGCCGATCGAACAGCGGCCTGATTTCCGGTGCCAGCACGGTGGGGATGTGGACCCCGTTGGTGACGTGGGTGATGGGCGTCTCGTCGTCGGATCGGGTCGGCCAGATGTGGGACCACATGTGCCGGGCCACCCGGCCGTGCAGCTGGCTCACCCCGTTGATGTACTGGGCGGTGCGCAGCCCCAGGATAAACATGGAAAAGGGGGATTCCGATGCGGCCCCGTCCGGCTGTCCCAGGGCCACCAGCTTATCGGTGCTGAGACCGAAGCGGGATGCGAGCGGCTGGAGGTAGGGTTTGACCATGGCAGGAGGGAATTCATCGTGGCCGGCAGCCACCGGGGTATGGGTGGTAAACACCGTGGTGCGGGGCACGATTTCCCGTGCCGTTTCCAGGCTGATATCGTATCGGTCCATGATCTGTCGCAGGCGTTCCAGCCCCACGAAGGCGCAGTGCCCCTCGTTCATGTGGCTGACCGTGGGATGGATGCCCAAAGCATCCAGCGCCCGCATGCCGCCGATCCCTAAAAGCACCTCCTGGGCCAGGCGGGTATACTGCTCCCCGGAGTAGAGCCGCGCGGTAATGTCGCGGACCTCGGAGGAATTTTCCGGCAGGTTGGTGTCCAGCAGGATCAGTGGAATGCGACCGATGTCGATCTGCCAGACCTGGGCGTGAATATCCCCGCCGATTCCGGCCAGACGGATCACCAGGGAGTTTCCGTTTTTATCCTTTTGCTTGATCAGGGGCAGGTGATACTGGTCGGTTTCCGGATAGGCTTCCTGCTGCCACCCGTCTTTATCCAGGTACTGGCTGAAGTATCCTTCCCGATAGAGCAGCCCCACACCCACCAGGGGCATTTTCAGCCCCGACGCCGCCTTGAGGTGATCGCCGGCCAGGATGCCGAGCCCACCGGCAAACAGGGGCAGGGTTTCATGAATGCCGAACTCCATGGAGAAATAGGCCACGGTTTCGCCCTCGTCCCACGGGCTCTCGCCGTTGGTCTGGTTCAGCACCCGATTTTCGTAGCGCTTGCGCACCTGCTCCAGGTGGGCCAGGTAGCTGTCGTCCTGGGCCAGCTCTTCGTACCGGTCCTGGGGGATGCGGGTGGCAAAGACGATCGGATTCCTTCCCGATGCCTCCCACAGCCGCGGGTTGATGCGCCGGAACAATTCGATCGCATTCTGGTTCCAGCTCCACCAGAGATTTCGCGACAGCGTTTCCAGAAAAGCGAGCGGCTTGGGAATGTCGGGAAAAACCTGGAATGTTTGGATGAACTTCATAGTGGTGCTCCTTGGTTCATGGGCCGGACGAGGCGCCCCCCGGTCCGGCGGGCATGGCATTCAAAAATCAAATCAGCGCGTGCCGGATCGGCACAACGGTTAAGATTACGCGTCCTTTGCGGATTACAAGACCACCACCGAATTTTCACAGTCGCCGAAATCGCTTTTCACATAGCGGTCCGCCTCCCAGTCGTTCTCCCAGGTGGTCTGGTCGATGAGGTAGCGGAACTGGTAGGCCTCGCCGGGGACGAGGTCCACGACGGCCTTGAACTCTCCGCTTTTGAGCCGCGTCATGGGTGTCTTTACCGTACTCCAGCCGTTGAATTCGCCCACGATGTGGACGGTTCTGGCCCCCGAGGCCGCTGCCTTGGGAAGCCGGAAGGTCACTTTACACCGGTCTTTGCGTTTAAGATATTGTTTTTTCAAGCTCACCATCTACCTCCCGAATGATTTTTAATTATGTTTAGGGTTATTCTGCGGGTTCGTGCAATCCCTCAATCCCCCGATCCCCCGATCTTGACCCACACCCGCAGCAACTCGCTCACCCCCCACGCCTGTGCGTCACAGCCGCGTCGATGGTGCGGGGCGTCACCGTCCACGATCTCCGGCACATGGCCCGCGCACCCGTCATCGATCAGCCGGCTGCTGCTGGACAGCCAGGCCAGGGCCGCCGGGTATTCGGCGGGACCGAAACAATCGGCCCAGGCTTCGCAGAAACTGGGAAAGACCCAGGTCCAGGCCGTGCCGTTATGGTAGGCCGGTTTGCGGCGGGTGTCCTCATCGCCCCCGTAGACGCCCACGTATGGGGACACCGGATCGTTGACCAGCACGCCGTCGTGATAAACCGGCAGCGCCGGGTCCACGGGCCGGTCCGCCAGGCTGCGGATGGCGCCGGGAACGATCAGTTCCTGGCAGGCGAACAGGACGCGTTCGGCCACCGCCTTATCCGCCACCGCCCCCAGGGTCAGGGCAAAAAGCTGGTTGGGCCGCAGGGCATTGTCGGCCACTGCCGCCCGGGCCGGCGTGCCGGGACCGGCGTGCAGACAGTCGGACAGGTAGCCCAGGTCGTCACGGAAAAACAGGTCCAGTATGGATTGCCGCACCTGGCCGGCCAGATGCCGCCACCGCTGGCGGCCCTCCGGCGCATCCACGCGGCCCAGGTAGTCTAAAGCGGCCTGCCACAGGGCCTGGATCTCGATGGGGTACCCCTGGCGCGGGGTACCGGCCGGATAGTTGGTGTCCATCCAGGTGAAATGGGACGGACTGAAGAGCAGCCCCGTGGCCGCATCCATGACGATGCCGTTGGGCGTGCCGGCCATGATGGAACGGGCGATGGAGAGGAGGACCTGCAGCAGCGTCCGCCCCCCGCAATCGGTTTCCAGCAGGGCCTCCTGCCCGACCGCCGCCCCCAGTTCGTCGCATACCCGAAAGAGCCACAGGGGCGCATCCGAAGTGTCCCGGTTGCCCGTATCGGCGCCGCGGATCATGTTGGGGATGGTACCGTCCCGCTCAAACACGGCAAATTGAACGATGATGGCGCGGGCCTCGGCATGGCGTCCGGCGGCGATGATGCCGCGGGCCACGATGAGGGTATCGCGCCCCCAGTCCAGAAACCAGGGATAACCGGCGATCACGGTCGAGTACCGGTCCCGTTTGACGATGTACTGGGCGAGCGCTTTTTTCAGTGCGGCCACCGGCGGCTCCCAGCGGGGCGAGGCCTCGAAAAACCGGCGGACCCGTCGGCGCAGGTCAGCCGGCCGGCCGGCCGGTGCACCATCGTCCGACGGCACCCGGGCGCCAAGGATCTCGCTCCGGCCGCCGGCCAGCGGCCCGGAAAAATAGCCGGGGCTGAACAGATCCGAGTCCGGATCCTGGCCCCGCTGGGCTTCCTGGAAACGGTGCACCATGTAATGCCATTGGGGTTCCACGAAAAAATCGGCCCGCTCGGCCCGGACCTCGAGCGAATGACCATCGACGGGATGGAAGACAAAGCCCTTTTCCAGCCCGGTGACCGAAGCCGGAAAGTGGTGCTCCGCGCCGGTATAGGCCTTGGTGGCCTCGTGAAAATTGCGGTCCTCGATGTCCGGACGCAGGATGAGGGTCACCGGGCGGTCGTCGGCCAGGCGATCCTTGCGGCCGCCGGCCGGATGCCGGTAAAAGACCATCTCGACGGCGTTCCTGCCGGGAATCATCCGGATGCCGACGCTCAGGACCACGTGCTGCCCCTGACCCGAAGGGATGTGGTACTGCCAGGCCCCCCATCCATCGAAATCGAAACCGAAGGCATCCAGGCAGTCCGGGCCGATCTCCTGGGAAAACCCCTGGAACACCACCCACCCCCGCAGCCGGGCCAGCAAGATCCGCCGGTCTTCGGGAACGTCCGGGTTGAGGTTGGCGGCCAGGAGTGCATCGTAGCGGCTGGGCAGCAGCCCCCAGTGGGCGTGGGCCCGGGTCATGGCGCCCCGACCGTTGGTGCCCAGCATATGAATGCTGGAAAGCCGTTTGCGCGGCCGGGTAAAGATTTTCCTCACCCGGAACTGACCGGCAGCGGCCAGGAACAGCAGGGGGGCCTCGTGGTGGGTGCAGCCGTCAGGGGCAAAGCAGGAAAGCTTCAAGGTTCGCGGCCTGTGCCGGCCGCCGACGGGCAGCGGCCGGAACAGGATAAAACAGCGGCCGGCGTCATCGGTCAGGCTGTCCTCGACCGCCATGGTCGTTTTGTTGTCGGTAATCGACGCCCGAAACGGATGGGGGGTGCGCACCAGCAGGAAATGGCCCGGGGGCAGCATCACCTCCCGCCGCAGATCGGCGGGAAACTGCCAGACCACCACCCGCGGGGCGGCCCCGTCGGGAGTCATGGATCGGCAGAAATCCAGGGGCGAGGCCTGCATCCGTGCGGCGGCCCGGTCCGGGTCCCAGCCGCCCAGGTCACCGACCCCCCGGTAAAACCGCCAGGTCTCCAGCACCTTTGCACGCATCCGTTGCCGCAGAAGGTGGTCCGGACCGCGCGGGAATCGGCGCTCGGTGCGGATGACCCGATCCAGGGCACCCGGTTCGTCGGTCAGGCAGCACACCTGCCCCGGTTCCAGCAGGACCCGTGCGGTCCGGTCGTCGCCGCCGATGGGCACCGGCTGGCCGCTGAGCAGGTCCATGGGCGCATCCCCGTTTACGGGAGACCGGCTTCGGGTCCAGGCGATGTCAGTGGCCGACGCCGTATCCAGGTTGACCAGCACCAGCACCCCCCCGCCATCCGTCCGGTATCGGCGGGCGGCCGCGAGGGCATTGCCCGGGCCCTGCTGGATCATCTCCACCCGAACCGGATGAAAAAATGCCGGATGAACCGTAAGCAGGGCGTTGAGCCGGCGAATATAATCCACCTGGTTTTCCGGCCCCCCCCAGTTCAGGGACGGCGACCCATGGACATCGATCTTCTCCGTGGCCAGCCATTCCACCCCGTTGGCGAATCCGAAGCCCCCCTGGCTGGAGAGCAGCGCGCACAGGGCGGTCCGCATCCGGGCCCAGGCATGCGACGTGGCCGCCAGGCGCGGGTTGTCGTGCGTTTCGGCAAAATGGATGGCGGTGCCGTCGGCCTCTGAGATTTCTATGGCGCCGGGCAGGTAGCCTTCGATCTGCCCGCGGTCATAGTTTTGGAACAATTCGCTGTAGGCCCAGTTGAAATCGGCCCAGTCCAGCAGTTCCCGGGTGACGGAGATCTTGCCCCCCAGGCCCTCCAGCAGGAATATCACGTTGGGGAACTGGTCGCGGACCTTGCCGATCATGTAGCGCCAGGCCTTCGTGGGGATCATGTAGCCGGCATCGCAGCGAAACCCGTCCACGCCGCGGCGGCACCAGGTGAGAAACACATCGGCCATGTACTGCCACAGGTCCTGGTGCCGGTAATCCAGCCGGGTGAGATCCGCCCAGACCACCCCCCAGGCGCCCGGGTTTTCGATCTGCCCGTCCGCTTCCCGGGCGAGCCAGCCGGGGTGCGTTTCGTGGAGGCTGGCCGCCCAGCCGGTGTGGTTGATGGCGATATCGATAAACAGGCGCGCCCCCCGGGCGTGAACGCCATCCACCAGCTCGATGAACTGCTCCAGGGGGGTGGCCGTGGCGTCGAATTCGGCCAGGGCCGGGTCAACGGCGGTAAAACTCAGGGCTGCATAGGGGCTGCCGAACCGGCCCATGCGGGCATAGGTGGTCGGGGTGGGATGAATGGGCAACAGCTGAAGGATCCGGCATCCCAGGTGGCCGATGATGAAATCCAGCTCCCCGATCAGGTCCCGGAACGTCCCCGACGGGGGAATGACCGTGTAGCCGGCCCGGTCCAGGCGGTTGACCGTCTCGTCGGCAACGCCCCCATTCCCTTCTTTGCCGGGGCCGAACTGACGAACGAAGGCATTGTAGATGATGTTGGCGCAGCAGGTATCCGCCGGCGCCACGTTGATGGCGGTATTGGCCCCGGGGGGCCACAAGGGGTCGCTGCGCTCCGGGCTAAGGAAATAGCCCTTGGCTTCGAAGTGGCCCACTTCGGTCAGGGCGACGGTAAGGGTGAAATGGCCCTTTTCGACGGCGGTCATGGGAATATCGTACCAGCAGCGGCCCAGCGGGTTTTCCAGGTGGTCCACCTGCCGGATGATTTCCCGGCGAACCGAGCGGGCGTGCCCCAGGCTGGTCCGCAGCCAGGCCTGCCCGTCCCATGAAGCGGGCACCTTCAGGTGGAAGGTGATCGTATCTCCTGTAAAATGAAGCTGTCGGGCCCCGGGCAGGGGCACCTGTTCGATGGCATCGGATTGAACCATGGTCGGATGTTGTCGCCTGTCTTTTTCGGTTGCCGGCTGACGGCCTTCGTCGCCGCATGATTCCCGGCACGCCTTCACCGGCAAGGGTGCCGGGGGTGTCAACCGCCAGCGGGGTCAAGGGTCTACACGAACGGAAAGGGTGGCTCTCAATGTGGTTCTGATGGAATGCGGCAGCGGTCACCGAGAGCAGAATAAAGTATATGCGTTTCCCTTGTCAATACAACCCCGGTTTTACTCCGGGGGTCAGGCGGACTTGCCCGGGTGAAACCCTGTCCGCCGCAGGATGAACAGGTTGCTGGCGACCACCACCCCGGTCCCGGCCAGCACCGGCACGGTCAGCACTTCTCTCCACAGCAGCCAGCCGGCCAGGGCGGCCCATACAATGGCCGTGTAGGTGTAGGGCGCCAGGAAGGAGGCTTCGGCAAAGCGAAACGCCGCCGTCTTGGCCAGCTGCTGGATGGCGGTAAAAATGCCGATGCCGGCAATCCAGGGCAGGATTCCGCCATCGGGCAAGGTGCCGTAGATCAGGGTGTACGGAGCGGACAGCACCACCCCGCCCAGGATGAAATAGAAAACCGTCGTCAGCGGGTTTTCAGTCCGCCCCAGGTTGCGAAGGGCCATGTCCACCAGGGCGATGCACAGGGCCGCCCCCACCCCCACCATGGACGCCGGATCGGCCAGCAGGTTCACCGACGGCCGGGCGATCAGCAGGATCCCTCCGAATCCCACCGCCACCGCCATCCACCGGCCCCCATCCACCCGTTCCTTTAAAAGAAGGGGAGACAGGGCGGTGACAAACAGCGGCGCGGAAAAAAGCAGGGCCGTGGCGTTGGCCATGGGCAGCAGGGAGTACGCCCAGAAGACCAGGCCCACGCCGACGTTGCCCACCGCCGCCCGGTACAGGTGGGCGCCGATCCGGCGGGTCCTGAAAACCGACAGGGGACGGGTGGCCAGCATGTAGGGGACCAGCAGGCCCAACGCCACCACGCCCCGGTAAAAGACCATCTCAACCGGGTTGTGGGCCACGCTGCTGGCCTTGGCGCAGGTGTTCATCAGCACGATGCACAAGGTGGCCAGCAGAATCAGCAGCACGCCCGTGTAAACGCCCTCGGCGCCGGGCCGGTCGACGGTCTGCCCGCTCATGGCTTCCTGTTCCGCAGCACCAGCGCCCCGGCTGACATCAGGACCAGTCCGGCGGCCAGGCTCAGCGGGAACCAGAAAAATGTATCCCTGAAGACCATGTTCTCAACACCCTGGGGGGGCATCCCGACGGCGTCGAATCCCGCCTTCTTTGCCTCCAGAAGCCCCGCATAGACCAGCCCGATAAACCCGTAGGAAAGGTTATAGGCCAGCCCCTTGAAACTGAGCACCGTGGCCCGGCGTGAGGAGGAGGCCTGCTGATTGACGAAATAGCTGACGTAAAAACCCACCATGTACAGGGCGGAAAAAGCCACCAGGGCCGGGAACAGGCCTGCAATCGGCCAGAAAAAGGCCATGCCGCAGAGCCCGGCAAGGGCCGTGGCCGCAGTGGTCCACAGGCAGAATGCCGGGGATCGGTTTTCGGCGATGCGAAGCGCCAGGCGGGGGATGAACAATCCCGCCACCGCCATCACCGACCCCAGGATCCCGAATACCGATTCGGGCAGGTCCACCAGCCGGTAGTACTGGCTGGCCAGCGTGATGACCATGCGCAGAATGCCGTCGAACAGCATCCCGAAAAGGATCACGGCCAGGACAAACGGGGTCTTGAGAATCCATCCACCGGTGGAGAGAGTGAGTCTGAATGCATCCATGGCCGACCCGCCAAACGGTTTTTCACAGGTGCCGTCCGCCTCGGGGGCGGGGCAGATCTCTTCCAGGCGCAGTACGGCGGCCAGGGCCAGCACGGCCAGGAGGAAGGTCAGGTACAGGGGAAACCGAAGGGTCTGGGACTGGATGAACACATGGTCCGATCCAACGGCGGACGCCATGCGTGTCATCAGGTCCGGGTCGTACACAGCGGCCCCGATGGTCATGGTGAGGATAAACATGACCGACCGAAGGCGCATCTGCACGTCCAGCACCCGCCCCCACTGGTCGGCCATGCCCCTGGCCTGAAGGGCGTCATAGGCGATGGCCTCGTCGGCACCGCTGGCAGCCGCTTCGGCAAGACCGCTGAGCACACGGTTGACCAGGAAAAAACTGAACAGCAGCGGGATGTTACCCATCGGAGCGATGCAGAAGATCGCCATTTCCACGAGCATGGAAACGGCGGCGAACACCAGCAGGCGGCGGCGGCCGATGATGTCCGCCAGGGCGCCGGAAGGCACCTCGGCCATCACGATGGTGGCCGCCCAGACCGCATTGAGGATGGAAAACTGGGCCACGGTAAGCCCGAAATCCAGAAACAGGACGGTAAAAATCGGGTAGTAGAACCGGCAATTGAAAAAGACCCGGAAGGCGATGAACATGCGGACGTTGTTCACCGAAAAGGGTGAGTGGGCAGCGGGGTCTGACATGTCGGTTTTCAGTGGTCTGTCTCCCGATTGGAGGTTGAAGCCATAGCGTTCCCGCAAGATCTTTCCGGATCCCGTCCGCCGTGGGGCGGCACGCCGGGCCTGGACACACAGGGGGTAATATAATACGTGATTTTTCAGGATAAAGGCCAAAAATGAAGCGATTGCCATTCGGCCTGCAGTCGCCCGCGGTTGAGATGCCAACCCAGGACGCGCAGCGCCGGACGTCCATCATCGCCGCCACCCGGAGCCGGCCCGTGGGTGTTTCAGGGTTAATCATCCGGCCGCACGGCTTCCTGTGACGGCCCCGGGAAAAGCCGCCCATTCGACGGGCCCGCAACCGGCTCGGGGTCACGTTGCGAATATTTAATGGAATGTTGGATGGTTATGAAATTTTTCGGTGATGGGTTGATGAGGCCTGGCGCCGATCTCCAACGGGTTACGCAACCGTCAAAATTGACAACCCCGAAGGTCATCAGGTATGTTTCTCACGGAAGAACCCGGGTGCCAGTCATCTTTTAGCCCCCACCACTACCGAATGAGGCACATATGACCAAAGAAGCGGTTGCCATATACTGGGATTTCGAGAACCTGCACGCCAGCATTTTCGATGCCGTCAACGGCAGCGGCAGCTATCCGAAACCGGCCAACCGGCATCGGCAGCAACAGGTGCTGGTGGATGTTCAGGGCGTCTACGATTTTGCGACCACCTACGGCAACGTGGCCATCAACAAGGCTTACTGCAACTGGCACTGGTTTACCAAATACCGCCAGAGCCTGCTCAAGTGCGCCGTGGAACTGATCCAGCTTTTCCCCCCCGGTGCCCAGGCCAAAAACGGGGCGGACATCAAGCTCTCACTGGATGCGGTCGAGGACATTCTTCGTTTTCCCCACATTTCATCCATCATTGTCGTTGGGGGGGACAGCGATTTCATTCCCCTGGCCCAAAAGCTCAAAGCCGCGGGCAAGGATCTCATCGGGGTGGGGTGCAGGAATGCCACCAACCGCCATTGGGCCAACAGCTGCTCGGAATTCAAATATTACGAGACCTTCGCCCTGGAACCCTCCGGTGAAGAAGAGGAGCCGGAAACCGCCACCGTCAAGGACGCCGCCGAACTGATCACCAAGGCCATCAAGCAGATCGCCCTGAGAAACGGCGACAAATGGGTACTCAAGGCGGCCATCAGGCCGGTGGTCAAACGGCTGGACCCGACCTTCGACGAATCCAACTACGGCTGCCGCAGCTTCGCCGACCTGCTGAAAAAACACGACAGCCATTTCCAGATCGAACGGGGCGAGCATGACCATCTGGTGGGGTTGAAAGAATAGGTGGATAACCATGCCGACTAAAATAAACACCCCCAGTATCATCGAGGCGGCAGGCACCCGGCCCAAGCGGATCGAAGAATATGTGGGCCGCGTCAATTCCGGCACCGGAGCGGTGAGCGTCGCCCGCATGATCTCCCCGGGGGGATGGCAGGAGCCGGGGCAGCGGCCCGAGTTTGACGAGTACACCGTGGTGCTCAAAGGACTGCTGCGGGTGGAATCGAAAAGCGGCACGCTGGACGTCCGGGCCGGTGAGGCGGTCATCACCCATGCCGGTCAGTGGGTGCGCTACAGCACGCCGGATCCTGCCGGCGCCGAATACATCGCCGTGTGCCTGCCCGCCTTTTCGCCGGACACCGTCCACCGGGATGACGAACCGGCCTGACGCCCCGTTCACCAATCGATTCTTCAACCGTATCTGGCGTGTTCTATTGAAAAAGTATACCCAATGAAAAGATGAGACTCCGATCGTAATTAAAATTCGGAAGCATTCCTTCATTTGGCCGTTGACATTGGCCTCCATCAGGCAAACCAGCCACCACTTCCATTGGATAAGAGTTCTGATGAAAAATTGTATATTTCTATTTCTGGCCCTGTGCGTGGGCGGCCTGTTGCCCGTCCAGGGCTCGATAAACGCCCACCTGGGAAAAAGCCTCAATCATCCGCTTCAAGCCACCTTTGTCTCTTTTTTCGGTGCCATCGTTGTGCTTTTCCTCCTGCTGCTGGCCCTCAACCCCTCCCTGCCGTCAGTTTCCCAGCTGAAATCCACACCGGCATTCTACTACACCGGCGGCATCTACGGGGTGGTTTTCGTCACCACCATCCTGATGCTGGCGCCACGCATCGGCATCGCCAACACCCTGGTGGCCACCATCATCGGCCAGCTCATCGTCTCGGTGATCCTGGACCATTTCGGTGCGTTCGGCCTGGTGCGGCACCCGGTGAACGGATTCCGCCTGATGGGGTGTGCCGGGCTGGTGATCAGCCTCTACCTGATCCAGAAATCCACCTGACAGGGAACCACGCCCGCCTGATCCGCCCGCCCCTGCCGGCCGCAGCAGGCGACGGCAACCAACCGGCCCTCTCCACGGGAAAAGGGTCACCCGCGGGGCAGGATCGTCCCCGATCAACAAAAAAAAACGGGCAAGAACCGGGATGCCGGTCCTGCCCGCAAAAAAAGAGTTGGAACTGGTTGTCGTTTTCGCATCCCCACCCGGGAATAGAAAACAACGCAGGTTAAGGAGGGTTAGGTTGCCTTCGCTGGAAATTGGGAAAGCATGTCCCATGCCACCCTACGGTATTTGAAGGATCACGTGTTTTTACGAATGGTTGCAAAAACCTTAAAACAAAGCCGCAATAAAATGCACAATTATTTTCCCACAGGATGGCGCGCGGGTGTAACTCAATACCCCCGGAGCATGGCCGGTGGCCCCACGGTGGGGGCAGTGTGGGGCCTGCAGGGAAAAACGCCTTGGCTTCACGTTCCACGGGCAGGCCGGATTACCATCTGGTAATCCTGGCGTCATCTTCTTGTAAGGATTGGCTGGTAAGGTGCGACCATAGTTCGGGCACCCTGATGACCTTTCATAGGGACCGGGGGCCCGATCTCCTCCTTACCCTCCTTGCGCCGGGTCACCTTCGGGTGGCCCGGTCCCCCGGTGCCCGGGAGGTACAGACCATAAAAGAAAGGCAGATCCCATGCAACCCCGATACATTGAACATATCGTCAACGAAATCCTGACCGACATGTCCCAACGGGAAACCCATGCCGACGCCCCGTCCGATCAACTTTCAGCCCCTGATTTCGAAAAAGCCTTCGGTGAACTGATCAAAGAGGATGATGAAACCAGCAGGGATGTCATGCGCCGGATCTGGAAGGAATTACGACAGGCACAGGGCAGTCGGCGGGTGACATCGCCAGGGTAAGGCGATCCGAAGCAAAGCGATTCCCTGGTGGGCCGGTGCCCGAACCGGCATCCGGTCAACGACAGGCGGCGGCAAACGGCATCGCCAGCATGTTTTTCTTGCTGGCTGATCGGGCGACCAGCAAGGGTTACCGCAACTGGGGGCCACAGCGCAGTTTACTCAAGAAAATAAAATGTTATGGCAGAGCACCGATGATATCCCGGTACTCATCTTCGTTGAAAACACGGAACGTTTCTGTTTTTACGGCTCCCCGGGAGCCTATGGCAAGCGCTGCCTTTGCAACCGCTTCATCGTCAGGCGCTTGTGACACAATAATGATGTCATAGCGTCCCATCGCCAGATAAAACTGTTTCATTTCGGCACCGAACGCCTTGAAGGCCTCCTTTCCGGCATCAAGCCGTGCGGGGCTCTCCTTTATATTCGCGATGCCCTGCTTGGTAAAATTGACCAGGGTAATGTACGTCGCCATGATACACCCTCCTTTTTGATCCTGTGTGGCCCCCAGAATCTCTAAACTCGAAACCTTGGCTGAGCCGTAATCGGTATGAGGACGGATTTCGCGTCTGGTTAGTTCTGCAAAAATCGCCGGGATGGGAACGTGGATTGCGCAGGTGCACGTGAGGTTGCGCTGCTCATACACACATACATGGATGATGTCTGTTGATCAAGAAATTACATTGAATAAAAAAAGCCCGTTACTGCTAAGTAACAGGCTTTATAAATGGCGGGAGCGACGAGACTCGAACTCGCGACCTCCGGCGTGACAGGCCGGCGTTCTAACCAAACTGAACTACGCCCCCGAAAGTGATGTCTTTGTGCGGATTGGTAGGCGGAACAGGGCTTGAACCTGTGACCCCCGGCTTGTAAGGCCGGTGCTCTCCCAACTGAGCTATCCGCCCGGATTTATAAAGAGCCTTCTTTTGAAATGCGTCAAAAGAAGAAGTGCATAGCTACCAATTCACCCTGGCAAAGTCAAGCCCAAAATCAGGGCGGCGGCACTTTTTAGTTGATGGAAATCTGGGGCTGTTCGGCCCCGCCGTTTTCCACCGGCATGGGCATGTCATCGTTGGTAAACAGCCGCTCCCCCTGGCCGAGTACCAGTGCATGGCCCAGCACCTCGTCCATGTGTTCCACCGGCACCACTTTCATCTGGCGGGTGACCACCTTGGGAATGTCCTTGAGGTCCTTTTCGTTTTCCTTGGGGATGATCACTTTCCGGATTCCGCCCCGGTGAGCCGCGAGCATCTTTTCCTTGAGACCGCCGATGGGCAGCACCCGCCCCCGCAGGGTGATCTCTCCGGTCATGGCCACGTCCCGTCGTACCGGCCGCCGTGTCAGTGCGGAAACCAGCGAGGTGCACATGGTGATACCGGCCGAGGGGCCGTCCTTGGGGATGGCGCCTTCGGGAATGTGGATGTGCAGATCCAGCTCCTTGTGGAACTCCTTGTCGATCCCCAGCCTGTCGGCACGGGAACGGACGAAACTGACCGCCGCCTGGGCGGACTCTTTCATCACGTCTCCCAGCTTGCCGGTGACATTGAGCTTGCCCTTGCCGGGCATGGTCAGGGTTTCCACGCACAGCAGTTCCCCGCCCACCTGGGTCCAGGCGAGCCCGGTCACCAGGCCGATCTGGTCTTTCTCCTCGATCTGGCTGATCTTGAAGGGAGGCGGCCCCAGCATCTTGGTGATGGTATTGGCCGAAATCACATGATTCTTCTCTTCTTTCTGGTTGACCACCTGGCGCGCGGTCTTGCGGCAGACGGACGAGATCTCCCGCTCCAGGTTGCGCACCCCCGCCTCACGGGTATAGCGCTGGATGATCATGTATATGGCCCCTTTGGAAAAAGTGATGTTCTCATCCTTGAGGCCGTTGGCGGCAATCTGCTTGGGAATCAGGAACTTTTTGGCGATGTTGTATTTTTCAATTTCCGTGTAGCCGGGCAGGCGGATGATTTCCATGCGGTCCTGCAGGGGCAGCGGAATATCCGGCAGCGTGTTGGCGGTGGTGATGAACAGGATATCGGACAGATCGTAATCCAGGTCCAGGTAATGGTCGTTGAAGCTGTAGTTCTGCTCCGGATCCAGCACTTCCAGCAGGGCGGACGAGGGGTCGCCGCGGAAATCCATGCTCATCTTGTCCACTTCGTCCAGGCAGAAAACCGGATTGTTGACCCCCGCCTTTTTCAGAGACTGGATGACCTTTCCGGGCATGGCCCCGATGTAGGTGCGGCGATGGCCTCGGATTTCGGCTTCGTCCCGCACGCCACCCAGGGACAGGCGCACATATTTCCGCCCCGTGGCCCGGGCCACGGATTTGGCCAGGGAGGTCTTGCCCACGCCGGGGGGGCCGACCAGGCAGAGAATCGGGCCGCGCAGTTTTTTCACCAGCGTCTGCACCGCCAGGTACTCGAGGATGCGCTCCTTGGGCTTTTCCAGGCCGTAATGGTCTTCGTTGAGTATCTTTTCGGCCTCGACCAGATCATTTCTGATGCGGCTTTTATTGAACCACGGCAGGCTGATCATCCAGTCGATGTAGTTTCTCACCACCGTGGCTTCGGCCGACATGGGCGTCATGAGCTTGAGCTTCTTGAATTCCTGGCGGGACTTGGACGCGGCCTCCTTGGACATGCGCTTGCGCTTGATCTTTTTTTCCAGGTCCTTGAGCTCGTCGCTCGCTTCGTCTTCGGCGCCCATCTCCTTTTTGATGGCCCGCATCTGCTCGTTCAGGTAGTAGTTCTTCTGGGTCTTTTCCATCTGCTCCTTGACCCGGCCCTTGATGCGCTGATCCATCTGGTAGACTTCGATTTCCAGTTTGATCAGCTTGACCAGCAGGGAGAGACGCTTGCTCAGGTCGACGGTTTCCAGCAGATGCTGTTTGTTCTCGAGCTTGAAAGAAAAATGGGAGGCCACCGAGTCCGCCAGCTTTGATGGATCGGCGATGGCGGACACCTTGGCCAGCAGTTCCTTGGAAATGCTCTTGTTGATGCCGGCGTATTCGGTGAAGTCGTCGATCACCGCACGCATGAGGGCTTCCACCTCAATGGTGTCGCCGGTGGTATCCGGCAGCAGGGCCAGCTCGACTTCGAAGAACTCGGGATTGGGCACGTACCGCACGATGCGGGCGCGCTGCTTGCCTTCGATCAATGCCTTGACGGTGCCGTCGGGCAGCCGCAGCAGTTGAAGCACCGTGCCGACGACGCCCACGTCGCAGATATCTTTTTCAGTGGGGTTGTCCACGCCGGCATTTCTCTGGGTGGCCAGAAAGATGCGCTTGTCCTTGTTCATGGCGCTGGAAAGCGCGCTGACGGATTTGTTGCGGCCGACAAAAAGCGGCGCCACCATGTGGGGAAAGACAACGATGTCCCTGAGCGGCAGCAGGGGAAGCACCTCGGGTGAGGCCTCCCCCTCCTGATTTTTAAAGAATTTTGGTATATTGACCATATTTTCGCTATGACCCTCGGTTACCCTTGCTCATCCGCAAAACCGCTTGCGTCGATGGATCAGGCCTGTTTCTTGGATGGCTCGTAAAGCAGAATCGGCTCTTCTTTTTTCAGCACCACTTCTTCGCCGATCACGCACTCCTTGACATCATCCTTGGAGGGGATGTCATACATGATATCCAGCATGCAGGATTCCAGAATGGCGCGCAGGCCGCGGGCCCCGGACTTTCGTTTGATGGCCTCGTCGGCAATGGCGGACAGGGCGCTGTCCGTCAGGCGCAGGTTCACCCCTTCGATCTCGAACAGCTTTTTGTACTGTTTGAGCAGTGCATTCTTCGGTTCGGTCAGGATCCGCACCAGGCTGTCGGCGCTGAGTTCGTCCAGGGTGGTAATGACCGGCAGCCGGCCGAGAAACTCGGGAATCAGGCCGAATTTGATCAGGTCTTCGGGCTGGACCTCGCGCAGGGTTTCGCCCAGGCTGCGCTCCGTGTCCTTTTTGACCATGGCCCCGAAGCCCATGAGCTTGCTGCCCATACGCCGGTTGATGATCTGCTCCAGACCGTTGAAGGTGCCGCCGCATATAAAAAGGATGTTGGAGGTGTCCACCTTCACGAAATCCTGCTGGGGATGCTTGCGCCCGCCCTTGGGGGGAACGCTGGCCGTGGTGCCTTCGATAATCTTGAGCAGGGCCTGCTGGACGCCTTCACCGGACACGTCCCGGGTGATGGAGGGATTGTCCGATTTGCTGGCGATCTTGTCGATTTCATCGATGTAGACAATCCCGCGTTTGGCCTTTTCCACGTCGTAGTCGGCGTTCTGCAGCAGCGCCAGGATGATGTTTTCCACATCCTCGCCCACGTAACCGGCCTCGGTCAGGCTGGTGGCATCGGCAATGGTAAACGGCACGTTGAGGAACCGCGCCAGCGTCTGGGCCAGCAGCGTCTTGCCGCAGCCGGTGGGGCCGATCAGAAGGATGTTGCTCTTCTGGATCTCCACGTCACCGGCGCTGACGGTCGTATCCAGCCGCTTGTAGTGGTTGTAAACGGCCACCGCCAGGTGCTTCTTGGCCACGTCCTGTTCGATGACGTAGTCGTCCAGCCGGGTCTTGATCTCCTGGGGAATCATCAGGTTCTCGAATTCGCCGGCCTCTTTTTCGTTTTCTTCCTCGATGATCTCGCTGCACAGCTGGATGCACTCATCGCAGATATAGACCGCCGGTCCGGCGATCAGCTTTTTGACCTCTTTCTGGTTTTTCCCGCAAAAGGAGCAGAAGAGGTTATCGTTTGGCTCGTCTTTTTTGGCCATATCATGCCTCCGTGTCGGTTAGGTGGTCCAGGTCATCCCGGTTGGTGATGACATGGTCCACGATGCCGTATTCTTTTGCCTCAGAGCCGGACATGAAGTTGTCCCGGTCCGTGTCCTTCTGCACTTCGTCCACGCTCTTCCCGGAGTGACGCACCAGAATGTCGTTCAACGCGTCTTTCATGCGCAGGATCTCTTTGGCCTGGATGGCAATATCCGATGCCTGGCCCTGGAACCCGCCCATGGGCTGGTGGATCATGATCCGCGCATGGGGCAGGGCATAACGTTTCTTGTCGGCGCCCGCGGCCAGCAGGAGCGCGCCCATGCTGGCCGCCTGACCGATGCAGACGGTGGTCACATCGGGTTTGATGTACTGCATGGTATCGTATACGGCCAGACCGGAGGTAACGACCCCTCCCGGCGAGTTGATGTAAAGGTTGATGTCCTTGTCCGGGTCTTCCGATTCAAGGAACAGCATCTGGGCAATCAACAGGTTGGCCACATCGTCGTTGATGGCGGTGCCCAGAAAGATAATGCGGTCTTTCAGGAGCCGCGAATAGATGTCGTAGGCCCGTTCTCCCCTGCTGGTTTGGTCGATGACCATCGGAATTAACGCCACAGTATCGTCTCCTTTACATCTGTATCGCTTCCGTCGGGCAGGGCGACCTCGGCAGGTTGAATGCCCGGACTCCGACGGACCGATCGACAGGTTTCAGCGCAAGGCGCGGATTCAAGGCGCCTGCTGTAATGGTAAGGCATATCGCCTTTTATCAAGCCTCGGCAGCCGGCTGATCCGGCTCGACCGATTCGATCTCGTTTTTTTCCATTATAAGCTTAATCGCTTGTTTTTCAAGTAAGGCGTGCTTAAAAAGCTCCAGCTTGTCGCCGCTGTTTCCGTAGATTCCCTTGACCACATCCACCGGCTGGTTGTAGGTGGCGGCCATCTCTTCGAACCCTTTTTCCAGGTCTTCATCGGCCAGCTCCATTTTTTCCTGCTGGATGATCCGGCCGAGGATCAGCTGGCGCCGCACCTGTTTTTCGGCGGTCTCCCGGTATTTTTCCGAAAGGCTTTCCCGCGAGATGCCGGCTTCCTCAAAGGTTTTGTTGTGGTAGGAAAAAGAACGCTCCGCGTCGGCGATGATGCCGTTGAGTTCATAGTCGACCATCACATCGGGCACCTCGAAATCGACCTTTTCCAGGATCTGGCTGAAAATCTGCTCGTTGAGTTCCTGCTCGATGCGCTTGTCGTATCCCTGGGTCAGGTTCTCTTTGATCTTGTCCCGGACCTCGTCGAGGGTGGTGAACGGCCCCAGCTGCTTGGCCATTTCATCGTCGATCTCCGGGAGGACCTCTTTGCGGATTTCGTTGAGCGTAACCTTGAAGTCCACCGTATGCCCGGCCAGCTTTTTATTGAAATAGTCTTCGGGAAAGGCGGCCGTGATCTCTTTCTCCTCGCCGGGATTCATCCCGATGACGCCGTTGTCGAAGTCTTCGGAGATATGGCCGTCACCGAGCTTGATCACAAAATTTTCGGTTTTCTTGGTCTCTTCAAAGGGCTTTCCATCCTTGAAGCCTTCGTAGTCCACCTGAACGAAATCACCGGTCTGGGCCGGCCGTTCCTCATCGATGGGCTCCCGTTTGGCCAGGTTCTTCTGCATCATCTTAATCTGGACGTCCACCTCTTCGTCGCTGGCCTGATAGTTGGTCCGAGTCAGTTTCAGCCCCGTGAAATCGATGTCGGCAATCTCCGGCTGGACTTCGACCGCGGCATCGAAGCAGTAGTCTCCCGAGGCCGCCAGCTCGGGCGGATCCACGGTGGGCGATCCCACAACCTTCAGTTCGGTCTCTTTGAGTGCGTCCACGTAGGCGTCCTGGATCAGCTTTCCGGTCACATCGGCGTTGACATCCTTTTTATATAGCCGTTCGAGCACCCCCCGCGGCGTTTTCCCCGGCCGGAAGCCTTTGACCTTGGCGGTCTTTTTCAGCGTTTTGTAGGCATCATCCAGCGCGCGGGTGACATCCGCCTCGGGGATCTCGATATGCATCACTTTTTTGATGGAGCTGCGATCTTCAACGGTAACCTTCATAGTCATCCTTTCTAAGCCCTGTACACCGTACTTTCCGGAGCAGCAGGGGCTGCCTTCCGACGCCGGAAGCAACTCGGTTCAGGTAAAAAATTAAGCGCCCCGACGCGACAGGCATCAGGGCTCCTTTTAACATCTTCCCGACAATGGTATGCGTTTTCACGCGTTGGAAATCGTATGTTCCAACCATCAATGCGGCCCCGCCATCGCTCATCGGCTGGTCGAGCGGTCCACGCCGCCAAGCGACAGTCGCTGCCTGAATCAGTGTGGTGCGAGAGGGGAGACTTGAACTCCCATTCTGTCGCCAGAGCTGGATCCTAAATCCAGTGCGTCTACCAATTCCGCCACTCTCGCCTGAGTTCAGCCGCCATCATGACGCCCAAATGCATCCCGCAGCTTGACTTTATCTGCAGATAAACTAAACTTCGCAAAAAAATCAATCGAAATAAATAATATTGATAGACCTTTCTGTCAAGGATTTCACTTTCCCATGCCCACGGTCAAGCCGCCATCGTTTTTCCGGTCCCGCGTGTTCGTCCTCCTGACCGGTATTTGTGTATCGCTTGCGGGGACGTTTTTTCTGCCGGCCCGCCCTGCCCCGGCGGCCACCATCGTCCTGGACCCCGGCCACGGCGGAAATGACAGCGGCGCGGGCAATCACGGCGAATTTACCGAAAAACGGTTCACCCTGACGCTGGCACAACAAGTCGCCGGCCGCCTGGCGGCACGGCACCGGGTTGCGCTGACCCGGACCGCGGATGTTACGACGGCGCCCGAAGACCGGGCCGCCGTGGCCAATCACCTGAAGGCGGACCTGATGATCAGCCTCCACCTGGCGGTGGCGCCCTATTGCGGCGACCGGACGGCCGCCGTCTATTTCCACAACGACGAACGCCTGACGATCCCTCCTGAACTGACGATCCCCGGCACGACGAACGCCCCGGGCACCGATCGCCCGGCCTGGGCCACGCTCCAGACCCGGCACCGGCATCAGAGCCAGCACCTTGCCGCCACGCTCAAACAGGCACTGATCGATACCGGCGCCGCTGACACGGTGACCGTCAGCGGCGCCCCCCTGGTGGCCCTGATGGGAGCGGACCTGCCCGCGGTGCTGCTGGAAGTGGGATGCGTCCACCCGGCGGTGGCTCTCACATCACAACAATTCAACCAGCAACTGAACGACATTGCCGAACCGATTGCAGCTGCCATCGAAACCGCCGTCAAGGAGCTGTTGCGATAGGGTCCATAGCGTATTCAACCGTTGATGACCTCGTAAAAAATCCCATTCCCGACGGGTTCGTAAAAAATCCGAGATCAAGGCTTGCGAATCCTTAGGAATGAGGCGTACTTACGGTACGCCGCAGTGACGAAGGATGAAGCGTAACGCAGATATCGGCGTTTTTAGGAACCCGTCAACCCTTGCGCCCTTATATAATCAGTGGTAAGAGGGCCAAAAAAATAATGTCGGGGCGTGGCGCAGTCTGGTAGCGCACCTGCTTTGGGAGCAGGGGGCCGGAGGTTCAAATCCTCTCGCCCCGACCAAATTTACATATAAAACGGGGTCTTGGCAATTTTGCTATTTCCCCGTTTTCCGTTTATTTCTATTTGGGACGGATTTGGGACGGGTTTTCGGCCCTTAATAAAAAAGGCCCCCGGTTGATTAGGGGTCGCTTGTCTTTATCGATTTCCTTTCAAATCCGCTTGTCGATCAAAATTCGGGTCTTTGTTTCACAACGGTCGGGACAGACCGACATCCCGATCAGTGGCCTTGTCAGCGCACTTCCCGCACTTGACGATACCGGTTAATCTTGCTATTTATCAAATGCTCATATCTGATTTTCAATCAAAAGACTATTTTTAGGAAGATTGGTGACTTAAGATACCAATTTAATTTCATTTATTGTTTTTTGCTTGATTTTGATTTATGCAAAAAATCAATATGAGGTGGATAGGTAAAAATTGACTCCAATATGTAGCGGTTGTAAAGTGATATCACATGTAGTATCTTATCGCTAAAGCTTTCGCGCACAATGCCGATATACCATTCTAAATGCCGAAGACTAAAAAAAATCTTGATTTTTATGTAAAAAATTTCTCCAATTTTAGTGAGCGGCTTCCTTGGAAATACTTCGTAAAAGTACTGACCGCACATTATGGATTTGAAATGGAAAACTCTAGGAGAGGGTCTGCAAGGCTTTTCATCCAAAAAGAAATTCGATTTACTGCGCACGAACCTCATGGCCGTGAAAATTTTGTTGCAAAAATTGACAGAAAGAAAGCTATTAAATTCATAGGCCTAATAAAATAAGGGACCTTGATATGGAAAAAGACTTACAATATTACATGAGTTTAAACTACCCCTTCACTGTGGAAAAAATAACAGATGATGGAGAAAATTATTTTTCGCTTGAACTTCCTGACTTACCAGGTTGCGGATCGTATGGGACTACTATAGAAGAGGCTATTGAAAGATTAGATGAAGCTAAGGAATTATGGCTCGAAGCGAGCATAAAGAGGGGTCTATATATTTCCGAACCAGTCAATGAAGATGATTTTAGCGGCAAATTCTTATTAAGAATACCTACCCGCTTACACATGAATCTCAGCCGAAAAGCTAAGATTAAAAATATTAGTCTTAACCAGTACGTAAAATCGGTTTTAGAAGAAGAGGATAATAGAGAAATATTTTATGAATATTTAACTGAAAGGGACCAAAAGCTTGTAAATATTTTGGAAACTCAAAGCCGGTTGATTAATCGATTAGAAAGAAGAATTCATAGTTTAGAAAATGAAGTGAACCGAAGTTTTAGACAGAAAGAACCCCTTTCTTCGGCTCACTGGTGGACTTCCAACGATAGTTATTATCAGCCAATGCCTCATGATTCTATCGTCTGCAGCATGGGCATAGTAAATGAGCCCACATATACGATAGCTGCATCAAATAATTGTATTGATATGTCGAAGGATGAAGAAAGGCCTAAAAAGGACAACGTTATTTCTTTAAGGAAAAGGTTTTCATCCACAGCAGTTACTTCTTTTTCGTTAGAGCAAAGTCAGATAACAATAACAACTTAACAATTGAAATATTATTTGCGAGGAAACATATGAAAATCAGCGATAGTATTAAAGAATACATTTTAGATGATCTTGACTTTGCATTGAAAAAAATGGAGGAAGCCAAAGATAAAGATGAATTGTTATACTTTTTTAGTGCCTTTGCAGGAGCGGTTCATCGAGCTTTTAATATTGAATATAAGTCGGATTTAGTTTTTGCACACCTTATACTTAAAACGACCCATGAAACTATTACGGCAAGATTAAAATCTATATTGTCAGGCAATGAAAAGAATATCCCCTTATATGAACATCAGTTTGAAACCCTGATCCAAATTTCAAAAGAATTCCGTGATAAGATTTCAGACAATAAAAGCTTCGATTCTGTACTGAAAAAGATGGCTATTTTGACCTACTCGGCAACTGGTAATGGGTATTATTTATATAGCAAAGGTCTTATTAAAATATAGAAAACAAAATGCCTGATTAGAGAAAATTGTTTGCCCATTTGTAGGTTGTAATACCGAACCAAATAAACCGGCCCAGGCATCGCTATCCCGGTTTTGTGAATCTGATATGCTTGGCGCCTATGCCGCCTTCACGTCCCCATCAAGGACCGCTTCACCCCCCTGGATGACCTCCCGCGCAGGGACACCCTTGACCCTGGCGTCAACCCACAAGTCCGCCCATTCCTTTGCAGACTCCAGGTCAAGCCCCTTCAAGCATAGAAGCCCACGCATTCGAAGTCTTGCCGCCTTGATTTGTCCTGGTGTGAAATGTTCCATGGTGCCCCTTTCAGCTTTCAGCTATGAGTTTACGTTCCTTTACAGTTGTCAAACGTCAACCTTTGGGGGCAACCTCTCACTTCTCAAAAACGATGTCAAGTAATTGTTCTCATTACTTTTTTTGGTTCCACCATCGGTTCCAATTTTGGAATTTTCACGCCATGCTGTACTGATGCGGCTGGTCCTGTTGACGGGGCCGTTCACCCGCCATGAGTGAAAGATATTCACCCAGGCAGCCCTGGGCCTCTCTGACGGCCCATTCAACAGAGTTCCGGCCCTGGCGGCCCTGGCTGAATATCACCATCAACAAGGCAACCATTCCGGCCATCTCGCTGTCATCAGGCCTGGGGTTCACCTGGTCATGTTCATGGCTACAACCTCGGCAACTGAAATCAAGATGGGGTTCATGGTGGGCGGCCGCTGCCAGGCAAAGGTAATAGCGGGGGCATTGGTAATTCTTGATGGCGCCATGTGGTGATCCCGTTTGCCGTGCGGCCCAGGCAATTCTGGATTCAAGGCCCGGCGGGGACGGGATAAGTTGAACGTCCAGGGGTTCCTTTTTCCGCCTTTCCCGTTCTGGCCTGGATTGTTTTTTGGGTTTGGGACGGTGCTTCTGATACCACTTGCGCCTGTATTCACGCTTGCAAGGCCAGCATCTTGAATCAACGCCATAGCTGCCTGATTTTAACGGCGGAAAATCTGTTATCGGTAGGGTCTTGCCACATCCGCGGCATGTTTTGACAGGTGGGGTCATCCTTTGCGTCTTGTTTCTATGAAAAGTAATTTTTAATAATGCACTAAAAAATTCCTACCACTAAGTCTAAACCGGGACTTCGCGTTACCCGCGAGGGGGGCCGTCAAAACAGGACCCGTCATTTTTTATGACCCCCCTTCCTGGGAACGCCCCCTTTTTTATCCCACCAGGTGGCCAGGAGAAGCCCAGGGCGGGCCGTCATGCCTTGGAAGAGGCAAGGGGGTGACCAGGTGGATCAAAGGGAAGGAAAACCCTCGCGCTGCCCTGGTCAATCACATCAGCGCCCATGTGTTACATACGGCCGGTGGCGAAAAGCTTGCCTTCAAAGAACGGGGCCAGGAGCAACCCCGTCCACCACTCAGGCAAGGAGTGATGACCCGACCGCAAGCCCCATCATCACACTGGGGCTGACAGCTTAGCTGCCGTCATTGTTAAAGGCAAAAGACACGGGATGCCGGACCGCAACGTCAATGGACTGATGGGCAACGATTCGGACCGTCCCGGACAGGCTGTGGGTATAGGGGTCAACCAGAATTTCAAGGCCACCCCAAAACCCGATGATCAAATCAGAAAAATTTCCGAAGAACATATCACCCGCGGTGATCTGGCTGGTAATGGCAACCTTGTGGCCGTTCAGACTTTTACCGCCGTCATAAATAAATTCACCGGTAGCAGCAATTTTCTCTGTAACTTTCAGGCTCCCGGCCATTGCAGGCTCAAGCACATAGCCCGTGGTCCCCTGAAGGGCATTGTCAACCGCCACTGCGGATTCCATGGCCACCACTTCCGCCCAGGTGGGGACGGCCGCGGCAAAATCCGTGGGGGTGTTGATGCCGGTCTGAAGACTGATGCCTTTGGGCTGACCATCGGCGCCGGTCCCATAGAAGGCGGCCTTGTCAATCAGCACAGCCAAGGCGCCGGTCAGGTCATCTTTGATGATCATGTCAGCGGCTGGCGTGGACTGAAGCCGAAGGTTTCTGGAAATTTCAGTATAGGCAGCCGCGGTTTTCGGCTTCATGCTGATCTGATCAAACTGGGCTTCACTGTTGCCAGCGTTGCCGCCTTCCGTTGAAATCCAGCCCGCAACTGCCCCGCTGGTCTTCCTGGGGATCAATACATCACCCACCAGGCCATCCAGTTTAACAGCGCCCAGGCTCATGCAGACACAACGATTCCGCAAGACATCGATAAAGGACCCGGCCAGCAGGTTGTCTGCCACCAGTTCAGCGCCATCGGTGGCCGTTCCGGCCGTCAGGGTTCTGGTGTTGAAAGGAGTGACGTCCCGATGCCCCATCATGTCCCAGGGAATAATGACACCGCCCTGATAGTTGGGCTGATGTTTGGCGGCCGCGGCACTGGCTTCAAGTTCAAAACCAGCGGCCTTAATAAAATCCTGATCTTTGGCCCCAAAAATCGCCGCATTCACGGCACGGCTGAATGAATACCTTGCCTTGTCCTGGTCAGACATCCCGATGAAAGAATCTGCAACTTCATTTTGAATTTTCAATTTTACCACCTCAAAAGTATTTAATTTCAGTATGATGGCTTGATCTGCCCAGGGGGCCAAAAGAAAAGGCCTTCGGGGCGCATCTCACCTGTTGAGTGATTTTGCTCCAAAGGCCTTTGCATCAGCCTCATACATGGCGGGGTTTTCATCCCTGCCACATTGGCGCGGTACTGCTTTGGTTTTGCCTTCCACCAGTCGGCTTTGCATCGCGTTCCGGCTTCTGGAATTGGTGCCTTCCTTTGCGTCAGAAGGCAACCCGTCAATGCAATATTTGGCATTTTCGATCAAGCGCTTTTTTCCGCCATTGAAGCAAATTTTCCCCGCCCTATTGCAAACGGCCCACCAGGGACGTCAAGCCATTGTGCCTTCTTCTGGCCGACAGCAGCACATTGAACAATGACGCCATGCCTGAGAAGTTCACTGGCCTGGGTCCTGAGCTTGTCACGGCTGACAGTCTGAAACATCGGGGGAAGGTCCTTATTGCGCCTTTCCCACAGGCCATTCATGCCGGTCAGGGTAAAGGGACGGCCAGCCCTGGCGGCCTCTCTGATGATCTCTTGCAGGTCATGGCCACTGGGTCCTGTTATGATGACACCCTTGCCTGTATAAAACGCCTGGATAACCTTTTGATCCTCAGACCACCCGGCCCTGATTTCCTCAATTTCCTTTTTCAACCGGTTCACCTTCGAACATCCACAATCGGTGTCTTTCCAGTTCCGGTTCAATATCGACGCTGAAACCAGGGCCAGCCCTCCACATCGATGGCATTTACAAATCCACAACGGGAAACATCCGTCACTGGTATTCAATCCTGACCGGAAAAGGCCAACAAGGTGACCGGCCTGGATGCCAGTGAAATCCTTTTCAACAATTCTGCTCATGATCCTTTTTCCTTTTCATGTTGGTATCGTCAGCCCTTCTATTAAGATCCCAGGGGGTGGGTGGGGTAAGGGGACCCGCCCCGCCCCCGGCAGGGATCTTTAATAGAAGGTTCTATTAAGAACTTCTATTAAAGACTTCTGTGTGTCGTTTCGACCCAGGTTGATGGTCAAAACGACACAGGTTGAAGAACAAAATGACCCAGGTTTGGTCTAACCTGTATCCATATGACCCAGGTTTTTCACCGTTCCTTAAATCCGTTCCTGGAGCTAACCTGTATCGTTTTGACCCAGGTTTGATTCCACTGGTGCAAATTTTGACGGACATTTCCGGCCAGGTATGACAGGATAGATGATCGGGGAAGTTCCACTTTTAAAACGGCCGTCACACATGACCCCGAACTTCTCAACAATGATCCAGCCCTTTTTTGCAAGTGAATCCCTGTTTCGAACCCATGTCTTCCTGGTGGAGTTCGTACGTTCTGCCACTTTTTTCTCACCTGGCCAGCATTCAAGTGCATATGGCGAGTTCAGGTAGCTTCTACAGATCAAAATGGCGCCAAGCTCACCGATTGAAAGACCCCCTGACATGACAGCGGCATTCACCCAGGATCGGACAAAAATAAATGGCTTTTGCTCTTTACTCTCTAACCACTTCCGGCGGGCTTTGATCCTGGCAACCTTCTTTCTTTTCAGGTGGGCAGGATTCTGGCCGTCTGCCCTGGCATCATTCTCACAGCTTCCAGCGCCACCATCCTGGCCGTCAACGGATTCGGGTTCCGGTGGTGGTTCATAATCCACCGCGGCCCTGCAACGTTCTGCCATGTCATCAAATGCTAACTCAGCCAAATCAACACTTGGCGGGGCACCAACTACCTTAACTGTCCTTTTCCGAATAGGCGCCCCGTCTTCAGTCCATAAATGTCCTAAAAGACTTCTTGCAGCATCATTGGAAAATTTTGAAAAGTCACCATCCCCTTCATTAACGCAAAAAAAGACGGCATCGATCTGGCTAAAAAACTGAGCTAAAAGCCTGCTCCAGGAGCCGTGATCTGGCGGACATGTTGTCTCTATCTGGCCATCCTCTGGAAGCTTTTCCCGGAAAGCATCAGCATCCTTTTTGCTTCGAAAAAAAAGGACCTGTCTTATTCTTATCGGAAACGGTGCCCGGTATAACCTTATCATGCCGCCGCTGCCCCTATCTTTCCGCTGCCCGCTGTTTAATCCATTCATCCACTTCTGACTCAATCCACCCGGCACTATTGCCGCCCAGGCGGATTCGTTTAGGAAATTTCCCGGCCTTCTCCCACCGCCAGGCCGTGACATTGGAAACACCTATTCTTTTTTCAAGCTCCGGCCACCTGATAACTCTTTCCTGCATGACTGCCTCCTTCAATAAAAATGCCCATCAAGTTAATGTCTTGATGGGCACCGTTACATTTTGAAAGGTGGTGTGTCTGTATCTGGAGGTCTTAGACCTGTGTAACCAACCTTTATAATTCTTTTTTAATTTTTGTCTTTTCCGCCAGCTACGTCTTTCATTCTATTTTTGAATTTTAAATAGCACTTCCGAACCAGTTGCCAGTGGTTTTCAGTCTGTTCATCTTCTCCAAAAAAATGTTTTCCAGCCGCCTTGTATGCCTCTGTCTGATTCGCACCATCCCGGCGTTCATACGCAACACGGTTATAAACGGACCACAAAAATCTAAAATCGCCTTCTCCGCCATGGTCAAGGAATTGTCGATATTGTTCAAAAGGCTTTCCCTTGAACCCTAATGCGTCTCTTATTTCCTCAGGGGCCCTCTTCTTAGTTGGGGAAAGATTGACAAGCTCTTCGGCCACATCTTCAAGGTAATCCATCACCCAACCAGGAAAGGTCTTTTCTTCCTTGCAACATTCAAGGACCATATCCCATGCAAATAATGGGTTCTCGGTCCGTTTGTATTCCGAAAATCGGTCTTCATTAAAATCAAACATCACGCCCCCTTCCTGGCAAACTGGATTACATTTCCGGCCTGACCGTCAACATGCCCCAAGATCTCGGAAAGACGCAGTTCCCACATGGCCAATGCCTGGCGCTTCTCGGCATCATACGAATGTTGATTGTAGACAGCTAACAGCCCTTGCAACTTGTGGCCTAATACCCGTTCGGCAATGACATCCTGTATGCCAATTTCGGCTAAACGGGTCCGCAGTGTTCTTCTTAAATCGTGAGGAGTGAACCGTTCGTCAACCTCCATTTCCGCCCAATGCCGTTTAACGGCCTTACCCAAAGCGGCCCTGCTTAAAGGGTTGCCCGGTTTATGACTGGATTGAAAAACAAAGTCACAATCTGGAGAAGAAAACACCTTGGCCTGTTCAATGATGTCTATCGCCATGCGACCCAGAGGCACTCGGTTTTCCTGCCTGTTTTTGGCCCGTTCTGGCGGTATGGTCCAAGTGTTGGTGTTTTTATCAATTTCTGACCATCGCATATCGGAAACCTCGCCCGGCCGCTGCCCTGTGAGTAGAATCATTTTAATGGCAAGCTTTGTCGGCTTGTATATATCGATCTTCATGTTTTCCAAGTCCAGGCCGGCCCATAGCTTCACGATTTCATCATTGGATAAAACTCGTTTTCTCGGCTCCTCTTTCGGCCGCTTCATGCCTACCATGGGGGAAAAGTCGATAATCCCGCGTTCAGCCGCAAAATTCCACATTCTGATCATGGCCGATTGCAGCCTGCTTGCACCAATCGGTGCCCTTTTTCTCACCTTGTCAATCATTAACACGGCATCCCGGCGGGTAACATCCTTCACTTTTCGTTTTCCCCAGGCAGGGATCACATCTTTTTTGATAAGGCGTTTTCTTTCATCCCCTGAAGGCTTTTTAGAAAGCTCCACCTCGTAAAACTCGTCAAGTAGCTGTTGGACGGTCGGAGCGGCTTTTAGCTTGGCTTTTTTCTCCTTCGCAAGCTGCCCAGGGTCAATGCCCCGTTGAACCTGTTGAAGGGCTTCTCCGGCTCGTTTCCTGGCTTCTCCAAGCCCGATGCCCGGCCACCGCCCCAGGGTCATCCGGCGGTCCCGGCTGTCAAAATAATATCTGAAAACCCATGATTTTAAGCCGGATGGGGCAACCCGTAACCACAACCCACCAGCGTCTTGAACCTCATATCTTGACCCCTTTTTTGACAGCCTCTTAACTGCCAAGTCCGTTAAAGCCATAGGTTTTTCCCCTCTATTTTGGGACGAATTTTTTACCAAATATAAGCCTTATTACAGCTCATTTTTATGCAAGGGTATGAAACGGCATTTAAGCCTTTTTTTGTTTAATGTCAATAAGTAATGTTGTGTTGTGAAGGAGAGTGAAGGGGGGTGAAATACGACTCTTTTTGATTTGGGAGCAGGGGGCCGGAGGTTCAAATCCTCTCGCCCCGACCAATAAAACCAATTAGTTAAACGGCATCTGTTGTGGGTTCTCTCGAATAGTATCACTCCCACAACAAACGGTGACAATATTCCACCACGAATCTTGTCACTGTAAAAATCCCTATTCATTTTAGTGGGTTGACTTTTGAGAAGTCGGCCCATTTTTGTTGGCGCACGCTCATAATCTTGGTTTTCAATCACATCCAATAGCTATCGGGTATCTGTTATGTATGCTAAAGATCGGTAAAGATGCCCGACAATCCTGAACAAAACCGGATGTGATTGGTTAATGATCGTCAGAGAAGCGAATATACCGTTGACAGTGGTATCACAACGTGGCATACGAATAGCATAAAAACAATCATAGAAACCATGAGTAAGATTCTTCAAAAAATTATCTATACCAGCCTGGCCATCGTAGGGGTATTCTTCGCGATGCATGGTATGGTGACGGCACAACAGGCATGCTGTGTTAAGATAGAAAGTGCCTGTATTCCTATATCAAATCGAAACCAAGTAAACAGAGCCATCCTCAATGTATGCAAGCCTTCACTTTCCCACCACTATCGAACTGATTCAATTCAAAAAAACAGTGTAAATGATGTGGGGGCAGAAGCCGCATGCTGTAAGGCCGATTATTGTCAGGCGTCTGGCCAAGCAACCTTCATCAGTGCATCTTTTTCCGACGACGTGTATCGACTTGCCGAAGCAGCATGTTTTGAAAACCTAAAAAATTGCACCAAAACTACCGTTGGTTCCGCAAAATTACCGATAATTCAAGCATCTTCACCGATTTATATCCTAACTAAATCAATTCTTTGTTGATTCCTTCCCGGTGAGGCAAGCCGGTTTCGCCACAGCGACAGGGCATAGTCGCGCAGTCGCGGCTATTACGCCACATCTGGCTTCCCTCTGTTCAGATCCCATTTCCTTTACATTGTTATTTACATCGCCGCAATCCTGTCAGTGTGGGTTATCGCACTTTGGCAATAGCGTTTTGTAGAGTTTTATCGGTGCATTATGAAAAATAAAAGAACTATCCAAGCCAGATCCATCTCACAGCAAAAAACGATGATCATAGCTGTGGCAATGTTCGTATTAGGTTTTTTTTCAGGTATCTGTGTGGCTGTTTATAAAACTGGAACGGTTTCCACAACCGCCTCAAAACGGACAACCACAGACATGGACCACGCGCAGCGGTCAGAAGTCCTTAGGCAGGAAGTTGCTCAGAATCCAGGCAATACCAGTGCTTGGGTTCAGTTGGGCCATACCTACTTTGACATGAACAATCATGTCCAGGCCATTGACGCATATGAAAAATCGCTTGAGCTAAATCCAAACAATGCTGACGTACTAACGGATTTGGGAATCATGTACAGACGAAACGGTCAACCCCGAGAAGCGATTGTTAAGTTTGACAAAGCCATCTCCGTAAACCCAAAACACGAAACCGCAAGATTCAACAAGGGAATCGTTCTGATGCACGATTTGGGGGATCGCGATGGTGCGATCAGAACCTGGGAGGAGTTGCTTGAAATCAACCCGATAGCAATGGCTGGTAATAACCATAGCGTTGATCAGATGGTCAAACATTACAAAGAAGGTCATGACCGATAAAATTCTAAATGAGGAAGTTCATTTAATGAAAACGGCTAACCGCTCCAAGCGGATGCTTGACGCGCTTTGGGATATTTTTGCGTCCGTGAAGCTTACCGTTGTGACCCTTACCCTATTGGCAGCGACCTCAGTGCTTGGAACATTTATTCCCCAGAAAGCAGATCCATCTTTCTATATTCGGGCCTACGGTGAATTCGCCTATCGTTTGATGCAAGTCTTCGACATTTTAGACATGTATTATTCCTGGTGGTTCCAGACCCTCATCGGAATATTGGCGATTAACATAACGGTATGTACGATTAAACGGTGGCCTGCGATCTGGAAAATTGTCTCGTCTAAAAATCTTCGGTTAGAAACGATCAAGAAAAAAAGTCCAATTGGAGAATTTTCCGATCCACGCCATACTGATGAATTATTGCCGCTATATAAAGCGTACATCGGGAAAAAATACAAAAGAGTGGAAATGAGCTCGGAGAAGCCTGGCATGATGATCGTCGCTGAAAAAGGGCGATGGACAAGGCTGGGCGTTCCGGCTGTGCACTTAAGCATTGTCATCATTTTAGCCGGGGCGTTGATTGGATCGTTTTTAGGTTTCGATGGGTTCGTCAACATCCCCGAGGGACAAAGCGCCAATTCTATCCGGCTACGCAACAGTGATGCCACGCTGCCACTGGGTTTTGAAGTCCGATGCGAAGACTTCGATGTCAGCTTTTACGACTCCGGTTCGCCCAAAGAATTCAGGTCGAGCCTTACCATATTGGAAAATGGAGAGAAAGTTGCCGAGAAGGATATTATTGTAAATGATCCTCTGCGATACAATGGCATTAATTTCTTTCAATCCAGTTATGGCCAAACACCTCCCAATCGAGTCCGGATCAAGTTCACGTCATCAAAGTCAAATGAAAGTCCGCTTCACAATCTTTCAATGGGACAGACTGTAGGATTGCCTGATGGAGCTGGACAATTCACTTTGCTGCGGTACACCGGAAACTACAGTTTCCGAGGAACAATGATAGGTGAGGCAATTGAAGGATTCCTGGAAAAACCTGGAAAGGAATCCCAAGAAATTGCTCTGCCGCTTCGTTTTCCAACATTCGATAAAATGCGCAAAGGCGATTGGTTCATATCTGTCGATGGGTATGAGGATGCATTTTACACCGGTCTGCAGGTAACCAAAGACCCTGGTGTTCCGATCGTTTACCTTGGTTTTGTCCTGTTACTTGTCGGCTGCTGGATAGCGTTTTTCATGTCTCATCAAAAGATTGTTGTTGACTTGCAGCCGAGCACCAACAGCAGCCGTATCACAATATACGGTGTCACCAATCGAAACCGGGTCGGATTTGAAATGGCGAGTCATCAACTTGGTGAAGATCTCAGCAAACTATAGGAATTAAAAATGAATAACTCCCTTATATTGTCGATCACTACTTTCGTGTATGGATTTGCCGCGACCCTCTATCTCGTTGCGTGGATCTTCCACAAACCTCATTTGAATCGGTGGGCGACCTGGGTCGCATCAGCGGGGATACTCGGAAACGCTGCTGGCTTTGTAATGAGATGGGTGGAGTCCTATACTATGGGCATAGGCCGGATACCGCTTTCCAATCTTTATGAGTCACTGGTCTTCTTCTCTTTGATGATTGCCGTTATTTATCTGGTCATAGAACGAAAATATCGTCACCAGACGATCGGCGTATTCGCCATGCCTCTCGCATTTCTATCGATCGCCTATGCATCGTTATCGCCGAACATCAGCGATCGTATCCAACCGCTTTTACCCGCATTAAAAAGCAACTGGCTGACGGTTCATGTTGTCACTTGTTTCATTGGCTATGCAGCCTTTGCCATAGCCTTCGGTCTCGCTCTGATGTATTTGGCCAAAAAGAACGACCAAGCGCCTGTAGGCACGTTGCGTTCACGACTTCCCAAGCAACGCCTTTTGGATGAGCTCACGCACCAAATGGTTCTGTTCGGATTCCTCTTTTTGACCGCCGGAATCATATCGGGTGCAGTTTGGGCAAATTCTGCATGGGGTCGCTATTGGGGCTGGGACCCGAAAGAGACCTGGTCTCTGATAACCTGGTTCGTTTATGCAACGTTATTGCATGCGCGGCTGATGAGAGGCTGGCGCGGCAGACGAATTGCCGTCTTTTCAATGATCGGTTTTGCTGCCGTATTGTTTACCTATTTTGGCGTCAATTACTTGCCGGGCCTTCACAGCTATGGAACGGCAGGGTGATTGGCAAATGTTGATTGTGTGCATCAATTATTTAGTGCCCATCCATAAATGGCCAATTTGTCCGATATCTGCGTTGCGCTCAAAATTTTATCCTCGGAATATCAGCCATATGCCTGCGGTAAAATTTTTCGCGCGCCTTGATCTCGACCCAATTTTCCTATTTCTGGATGAACACTATTTAGGCCCGAGAATTAAAGGTTAAAAAGATATGAGCGAGAATTCAGAGCAGGGTACTGGGATAAAATTCCAGAACGTATTTCTGGTTGGATTGATCGTGGCAGGTATTTGTATCGTTATTTTACTCCAATCCAAAGATGCTTTGTTCAACCTTAATTCCACACCGTCGCTAAAAAAAGGCACTCCAGCTCCAGACTTTTCTCTGCCGGATCTGAACGGAAAGATGGTCAGCCTCTCCGATTACAAAGGCAAGGTCATTCTTCTGAACATTTGGGCGACCTGGTGCCCTCCGTGTGTCCAGGAAATGCCGTCAATGGAAAAGCTCCATCAGGAGCTGAAAAACGAAAACTTCGCCATCGTAGCTGTCAGTATTGACTCTTCGGGACCTCAGGTAGTTTCTCCATTTATGAAAAAGCACAATCTGAGCTTTCTTACCCTTACGGATACAAAGGGAATCGTGAAAAATCTTTATCATACGACCGGTGTGCCAGAAAGCCTGATCATTGATAAAAGCGGAAACATTGTAGAAAAAATTATTGGACCCAGGGATTGGGCCACGCCTGAAGCTATTAAATACTTCAGAGACTTGAGCAATATTCAATAACAGGACAAACGATTGAGACGAAGATACAAAAGGATATACACAGAACATCATTCTCTTTATGGACAAACAATGATCAAATCTAATAATGAATCCAACACCAATTGGAACATCGCCTTTCTTTGCTGGATTATAGCCAGCGCATCAACCTTGGGAAGTTTTTTCTTCAGTGAAGTTATGGAATTACCGCCATGTGCACTGTGCTGGTATCAAAGAATTTTTATGTTCCCATTGGCTGTAATTTTTTTAGTTGGTCTATTCCCATTCGACAAAACCATCATCAAATACGCATTACCCTTAGCATTAATCGGATGGGCGATCGCGTTTTATCACTTTCTTCTTTACACCGGATTCATTCCGGAGAGCATACAGCCTTGCAGTCAAGGTGTTTCGTGTTCCGAAACATATTTAGATTTATTTGGCTTCATTACGATTCCACTGCTGTCATTGCTTTCATTTTCAACTATTTCAACGCTTCTTTATGTTTTGAGGACAAAGGTAAATAAATGAAGAAACAAAATATTGTTCTATTATCAGGTGTATTTTTAATTTTTATCTTTATTGCGGGAGTTTATGTCTACAAAAAACATCAAGCCGATAGATACGGCTTCTTGGCCCAGGAAAATGCATCGACATTTGTTCGACCTTATTCCCAGACACTTGGCAGCGACGATGCCAAGGTCTATCTGATCAAATTCACCGATCCGGCCTGCGAAACCTGCAGCGCGTTTCACCCCTTTGTCAAACAGCTGATGGACGCCCATCCTGACAAAATCAAGCTGGTCATTCGCTACAACCCCCTGCATGAAGGCGCTGATTTTCCAGTCAAGATTTTAGAGGCAGCGCAAAGACAAGGCAAATTCTGGGAGACAATGGATGTCCTTTACGGCACACAGCGGCATTGGACCAGCCATCACGTCGTCCAGCCCCAGAAGATGTGGCGCTTTCTTTCCATGGTAGGGCTCGATATTGAAAAATTAAAAGAGGATATGAAAGATCCTGAAATAGAAAAAATCATTCAACAAGATCTTGCAGATGCCAAAACCCTAAATGTCAGAAAGACACCAGGATTTTTTGTAAATGGAAAACCACTCTCGGATTTTGGTTACAATCAATTGCGTGATTTAATTGAATCGGCAATCAAGGAAAGCTATTAGACATGGAGCAAGAATTATCGTTACTCATTGTTTTTTCAGCAGGGCTATTATCTTTTCTATCCCCATGCGTTTTGTAAGTTTTTTACATTCTCAATGAAAGATACTGCCTAAAGGCAATAATATATTATTGACCAATGAGTGATGGTTAGCATTCTATGCAGGAAACGCCGAATCGTTATTATTTATATTCAATGATTACAGTCGCTTTCAAATAATTTGCGGAAATTGACAAATGATCATGTAAAACCACAGGATATTGACAAAGTTCATTGAAGGTCATTGCCATTTTTCGTTGTGACTCCGTCAATATCCTCTATAATTTCAAGCCCCCCATTGTCATCATTCGTTGTGACCCACATGAGCTTATTTGCTCGGCCATTTTTTTGGCCAAATTAGACAACCTATATTATTCCAACTTTTCTAGCCGGTAACCTGCTGCTATCATGACCAGGGAAAGCCTGATTGAATTGGCAGTGAATTTGCATTTTTGGAAGTAATTATTGAAAGCGGCAGTGCTATTAACATTATTGAAAAATTCAGCCTGCTTTTAAACACAAATTTGTAACTTCCATCTCAGGTAAAAGGGTCCCATGATTCCAAAATCAATCGGCATTGAACTCCCATTAACGATAGACGAAGCGGTAACCACCATTTTGAACGATCTACCATTGTTGGACAGGACCAGGTTGTCAGCCATGGGATCGGATGAACTCTATCTCATCGATCGCGAGATCGGCTCCCAGATAGCGAAAGACTTCAGGCTGTGGAACGGTAATGACATTCTATTGTCCGATTGTCTGGTTGCAGCGCAAAAATTCGATGAACCGACGGATCCTACATTTGTTATCATTCACGCCGTATGGCAGAAGCTGCAGGATACCCACGTTTTGCGACTGGTCAAATCCTAGCGGCGTGAAGTTTATCCCCGTATGGTTGTTTGTGGCATACAGATCAGGGCCGGATCTGAATCAAACGCCTGATCGGTGCCCAGCGCCGGAATTTTTACGTTTGACCATTTCCTCCCGGGCGCATAATGTTTCTTGAAAAGCCAATGTGACCTGCACCGGTATCAGAAAAACCGGGCCACAAAAAAGGAAACGCCATGTCTACGGTTACACGACGAAAGTTCCTGGGTGCGGCGGCGGGCGGCACCATCCTGGCGGCCATTCAACCCTCGGCATTGTTTGCAGACCAGGCCGGGGCGAACCTTCTGCCGAAGCCGTCCCCAGGTGACGGCAGTTCCTTGATGTCGGCACTCAGAAATCGCAAATCCACCCGTTCATTCAGCAGCCGGCCCCTGGCCCGGCAAATGCTGTCAGACCTGCTCTGGGCCGCCTTTGGGGTCAACCGCCGGGACACTGGATATCGCACGGCCCCCTCGCCCATGAATTCACAGGAAATTGAAATTTATGCGGCCACGGCCGACGGGTTGTTTCTATACGATCCCCACATTCACCAGCTGGTTCAACTCGACAAAGAGGATATACGCCGCTTTTGCGGCAAGCAGGACTTCGTGGCAGATGCCCCGCTGAATCTGATCTATGTGGCCGATTTTTCCAGGCTGGGAGACCGGCCAGACGATCGGAAACTGTTTTATGCGGCTGCCGATACCGGATTCATCAGCCAGAACGTCTATCTCTTCTGCGCTGCGTCCGGGCTGGGAACGGTGGTTCGCGATTGGATCGATCGAACGGCGCTAGCTGAAAAAATGGGTCTGCGCAAAGAACAGCGAATCATTCTTGCCCAGACCGTCGGCCATCCCCAATGAGATGGCTGATAAAAAAAGCCACGGAAGGATCAAAAATGCGGTCTTTGCATGGCGGAAATCGCCGGATATTGACAGAATGGAATCGGGGGGTGCCATTTTTCGTTGAATCCCAAACCATTTGGGTTATAGCGGAGCGTGTCGATGACACAATGAACGATGACAATATCCCCATCGAATATTGTCACAATTTAAATCCCACTTCATTTTAAAAATAATTACTGCCTTTGTCTTAACCCAATTATTCTCCAAGAAGCAGTAAGGGAATCCAAGGCATTCCTTTTGTGGGAACTGCGGATGCAGCAGTCACTGCGTACTCTCCCAACTCGGTCACGGTGAAGCTGGCATAGGTGCCGTCGAAGGTAAGACCGGAAGCGTCGTATTCAATCCATTCGCCGCTCATACGATGCCAGATGGTCAGACTCAGAAGGCCACCGGCCGAATCGGCATAAAGGGAGAGATAAACCGGATGGTCGGCACTTACCGTATAGCCATCTGTCGAGAAGCTCCAGGCGGAGAGAATCTTTTCCTCAATTTCGGCGATACGGCTCTCGAGCGAAGCGAAGTTAACGCCACTGACGGCGGTTGCGGTCAGGGTGATTGCGGTGGATGCGTCGCCCCCCATAAAGCTGGCGCCCACGGCCTTGCCGGTCCCGCTGTCGGTGATCAGCGCCCGCTGGTTTCCGGTCAGAACAAGGGAGGCGGTGGCCCCGCCTGCGCCCCGGGCTGTAACGGCATCGCTAACCGTTATTGTGTGAGCGGTTTCATCCCACACCCCGCCCAGAGCCTGGACGCTGCCGTCTCCTTCCATTGTGCCGTAAGACATGGGCGTATAGGTGCCAGAGCCCGCCCCCGCACCTGCCACCAGGCGAATGGTTTCGATGTTTGAAATGGTTCCCTTCCAGCTATCGTCAGCCGATCCCACTTTGAGCTCACTGTCGACATCGACGGTTACGATCGTCGTTCCGGAGCCGGTCCCATAACCGACAAACGCGTAGGAACTCGTCACCGTACCACCATTGGTGATACTCAGTTCTCCCGTACAGTCGTAGCCCATGAGGAGGGATTCACTCATGGTCCAGGTTGAGCCGTCAACGGTCACCGTCCCTTTGCCGCCGCCGCCCCAGCCGATCTGCCCAGAGGAACTCGTTACCGCACCGCCATTGGTGATACTCATCGTTGCCGTACCAGCGCAACCCACAGAGAGATAACTGCTGTTGGTCCAGGTTGACCCCACGCCATCGATGATCGCCGTGTCGACAGAGCCGGAAGCGATACCAAGGCTGCTCAACACAGTATTGACCGAACCGCCGTTGGTTATTTTCAACGTGCCCGTACTATCTGCTTCGCCAATTAAAATAAAAACGCTATCGGCCCATGTGGAACCCACGCCGTCGACGGTCACCGTTCCGGTGGAACCGGAGCTTTCGGCGATATACCCTCCAGAGCTCGTTACCGAACCGCCGTTGGTGATGGCCAGTGTTCCCAGGCTACGGTCGCCCACTTGGATATAGCCGCTGCTGGACCATGCGGACCCTTCGCCATCGACCGTCACCGCTCCAATGGCGTCGTAGTCCCATCCGATGTAAGCATTGTCATTCGTCACCGAACCGCCGTCGGTGATGGCCAGTGTTCCCGTACCACTATCACCTACGACGAGATAATCGCTGTTGGTCATTGTGGACCCTTCGCCATCGACCGTCACCGTTCCGATGGAGCCTGAGTCGTGGCCGATATAGACCCGGTAAACCGCCATCATACTGCCTTCGGTGATGGCCAGCCTTCCCGTGCCATCGTCCCCGATATAAACACGCGTTGAACTTGTCCAGGTGCCGGGATCGTCTGGACTGACGTCTCCGCTGGTAATGATGTTTGCCCGCACAGCCGAAGCCATGAAAAGTCCCACCGTCAGGAGCGCCAATAGGGTGCCTGATAGCCCAGGTAAAAAAAGAGACCTTTTCATCCAATCCTGCCTTTCTTTGACACGGCAAAGCCTTCAATGAGTACTTTTTTTCACAGATTAAGTTGTGCACACTGTTGAGAGCAAAAAGTACAAAACCTAAAAAAATACCGAATCACCTTCCGGCAACCCGGGCATCCAGAGGAATTCTGGACCCGCGGCTTTCAGTTCCTGTCTCACGGATAATATTTTTTTATCATTATGGGAGTGGTCTACGTGGCTGCAGCCAGACATGACATAGCATAGTGAAATTTGAAAATAAATAGAGCGTCTGGTTTCTGAAGAGACAACAAGGTTTACCCATGCCTGGATGACAGCGGCCCCGTCGTCCTCACCTTCCGATTCGGACAGGGACTCCAGCCGTTGATAGAGGCTGCTTTGGCTTTCGGCACCGTTGTGTCCGTATAACAACCGGCGACCGCCGAAGTGATAAAGGAGGAAAGGGAATAAATACGTCTTCAGTGCTGTAACCCTTTGTGCATCGTCGACGACCATACTGGTAACGCAAGAACGCTTTAATGGCCTACATCATCAACACCCTTAAAATGGAGATTTTTCATGAACATCAAAGTCATCTTTATGTGTGTTTTCGGATTGTTACTGGGTACCGGCACGGTGGTATGGAGCCAGCCGTTCAACGGCGGCCCTGACGGGCCGGGGATGCACCGCCCGAAGGTCGAAGAAAAAATGCTGATGATGCTGGATCTCGACGACACGCAGAAAACCCTGGCGGCGGAAATCGTCGCCCGGTACCGGAATCTGGAACGGAATCTGATGGAGGACAATAAAGGCCTGCACCGCAGAATGACTGACGCTCTTTTTGCGGAGACCTTCGATGAAGCCGCCGCCCGCGAGACGTTCAGAAACAATGCCGCCGTCCATGAAGATCTGATGGTTCTCAAAGGCAGGATGATTTCGGAGATCCGGACGATTCTTACCCCCGGGCAACTCGGCGAACTGCAGGCCATGCGCGCCAGGAGGATGAAGGCGCATGCCCGGCATGCCGAATTCAGGGCCCTGGTTGAGGATTCCATGGCCGCCCGGAAGTAGACAAACCGGCATCCGTCGCTTCCATTCTTTAAACCGTGTCCGTCCGGAAAATGGAGGGCACCGGCATCTATCCTGCGGCTGCCCGCAGAAGACGCCCGGCCAGCGCCATCAGAGACAATCCGGTCCCGGTACCGGATTGTCTCTGCCGTTGGGTAACACCCACGTTGTGCCGATGAACAGGGGCTTGTCCGATCGGTTGGATTTCATATAAGAACGGGACGGGACTGAAAGCAACGTAACCCTTGCATGTTTTCGAGCGACTGTGTTTAGTAACGATGGGACATCACCAAGCGAAGCATGACATTGCGGCCGCGGGCGTTGACGATGAGGCCGTCATCAAACGGGTGCTGGGCGGCGATGCCGATGCATTTGGGTTATTGATGACCAAGTACGAGGCCATGGTGATCAACCGCGTGAAATATCATGTGCCTGAAAATGCGCTGCAGGATACCGTCCAGGAGGCGTTCGTTCGGGCCTATCGGTCCCTGGCAACGTGCAGGAAGAGAGAGAAATTCAAGTCCTGGCTGGGTTCCATCGCCGTAAAAACCGCCTATGACTGGCTGCGCAAACGCTATCGCTGCCGGGAGACATCGGTCAGCGCCCTGTCGTCCGACCACCATGACTGGCTGGAGAACGTATCCGTCCAGCGATCCAAAGACGAATACGAACGCCAGCTGGCCCGCAGGGAAGCCGGAGAAGTGCTGGCGTGGGCGCTGGACCAGCTGCCTCCCCGGGACCGCATGGTGCTGGAACTGGTCCACCTTCAGGAGCGTTCCGTCAAAGAGGCCGCCCGGTTGCTGGGATGGAGCGTGGTCAACGTGAAGGTCCGAAGCCATCGTTCACGAAAAAAACTCAAAGCCATTCTCGACGACCTGGCCGTCCGGGAGAGGGAGGGGCCATGAAGCACAGGCATGAAGATCAAACCGTCGTGGAAACGGTGCTCCGGGATGCCTATCGACAGGCCGGCAGACGGCGGGTGGCGTCTCTGGACGATACGTGGAAAGCAGACGTCCTCAGGCAGATACGGACCCAGCCGGATCCCGGTCGGCAGCCGCCGCCGGCGTGGCTGTTCCAGCAATACCTGTGGCGCCTGGCCCCCGTCGCCGGTCTCATGATCGTTTTCATGGCCGTCTGGCTGGCCCGGGGCGGCTTGAGCCCGGACATCGAGATGGCGGCCCTGACCCTCAACAACCCGGCCAATTTCAACCTGATCGAGATATTGGGACTATAGACAAGGATCGACCGATGAACCGATGGAAAGTCATTGCCGGCATCCTGATGATCTTCATCCTGGGTGCCTTCTGCGGGGTTATTGGAAGCGGCCTGTTTCTTAAACACCGTATCAAACGGTTCATGGATCCGGCGGGTCCGCCACCGCCGATCCGTTTTCTCCAGCGGCAATTTGATGATTTTCAATTGTCAGCCGAACAGCAGGCCAGAATCGACGCCCTGTTCGACGACATGCATCGGGAGTTTGACGAACTGTTCAGGAAATCCCAGCCGGAATTCAAAGCGCTGTTCGACCGCTACCTGTCGCAAATCCGGGAGGTGTTGCGCCCCGACCAGCAGGAGAAGCTGAATCGGGTGGCGGCGCGCATCGAAAGTCATCTGCAACGCATGAAACCGCCGCCATTCAGAAATAAAGCGCCCTTCTCCGGCGGCCGCCGTTTAAGGCCCGATCCGCACCGGCAACTCGACAGGCTGGCATGGGAGCTGGATCTTACCAGGGATCAGGTGCTGCAGATGCGACCCATCCTGGAAGAACAGATGGCAAAACGCCGCCGCCTTCTGGAAAATACAACCAACGACAACCGCGGCGGCTTGCGGGAAAAGCTAATGGCCATCGGTGAAGAGACGGATCGACGGCTGGAAACGATATTGAACCCGGAACAGGCGGCATCGTTCAAGAAGCTGCGTCGGAGAAGAAGGCCCTGAAGAGGTCGCCGGGGCGGCACCCTTTGGATTCAGGCACTATCCGGCCCGGTAAAAAGATATCCCGCACCCCGTACCGTTTTCAGGTAGACCGGATCACAGGGATCGTCGCCGAGTTTCTGGCGGATCCTTGAAATGTAGACATCGATGGAACGGTCGATGCCGTTGTATTCGGTATTGTACAACACCTGGCTCAGGTCGTCCCGGCTGACCACGGTTCCCGCGTGGCCCACCAGATGCCAGAGCAGGGGAAGGCATGAGGAGTTGTACCTGTTCGATCAGAACCGGGTCGCAGCTGATCATCCAGATGGTTTCGCCGACCGCCATAGTCCCCTCCTGTGCGTCTTGAATTACCGGATACTTTCTATTGAGTCGGTCGACTGCCCGGAAAGGTTACATTTCCAGACCCATTGTTTCGGGGCACACCCCAAGGTCGTCCCCAACGGTTTTTTCCGGTCTGCCCCGGCGCTGAAGGAGGGTATCGGAAATCATTCAACCGCCCATGGCATTTCTCCTGCCGCGCATTTTCTGACGGCGCATTTCCCTGAACGCCTCCAGCTGCTCCGGCGTCAGAATCGACTCCAGCTGCCGGTCGGCCTCCTGGCGGAGCCTGATCATTTTTTCTCGCATGGCGCTGCGGTCGCCGCGGCCTTCAACCTCCTGGAAAAGGCTGCGGCGCGTTGCCATCTGTTCTTCCAGGATGGGACGCATCTGCTGTACCTGCTCGTCGGAAAGGGCCAGTTCATCTTGCAGCCGGCTGAGCATCCGTTCCGGATCGGGACCGCGACGGCCGTCGAAAGAGATGGCATCGGTCACCATCAGGATGGTGATCGTGACCACGGCAGCGGCAAAAAGCAGAACCGGCGACAGAACCCGCAATGCATGCCTGATCTGCTCCAGTGTCTCGTTCATCTGCATGTAAAACCTCCCTATCCGGCGGCATTGGATTCATGCGCCGTTGTGAATTTGAGCATCACCCACCCGAAACTGCCGTCAGGCAGCTTCACATACAGCCAGTCGGGGGCGTAGCCGTGAACGACCAGGGCGTCGTGCCTGCGGATCTGGTGAACCACCGGAAAGTTGCGTCCGGGTCCGGAGCGGACATTGAGAAGCGTGGCGATGACGGCTACCGTTTCCCCGGCGGTCTGCCGGGACGGCACCACGGGAGAGGCTTGTCTGGCCACCGCCCCATCCGACGGCCGTTCAACAACCACATACCCTTCCGGCACCCTGCGGTAGTAGACATCCTGGTATACATAAAAGGTGACGCCCCCGATCAGCAATGCCATGGCCCCGATGGGCAGGACGACCACCACAGCCCCCAACGGGGCCCGCACGGCGATGAAACCGGCCGGTTTCCTGACGTAAAAGGCACCGCCGTGGACGTAGTATCTGGATTTTCCCACGTGAACGGTCCGGTGGCCGGGCGGCATCCTGTGAAGGAGCCTGACAGGCCCGTGACGGGCCGCAATTTGGGGTTGCGCGCAGACCGGCGTGGTGACGGTTGTGAAACCCAGCGTCCAGGTGGCCACCATCACGGCCAGCCACCTGAACGGCCGGCGGGTCAGCATCATCTGCATCTTCCGTTTCCTTTCCCTTGCGTAGGTTGCCTGTCTGACGTTCAGTCGTGCCCCGGCGCGCTTCGGTTACAGAAAAAATTTGTAACCGATTGATCCGTCCGGACGACCACTATCCAGTGGGAGTCCCAGATGCGGTACCCTGTGAACGCTGACCAGTTCAACCGATCGGAGGAATCATGACAAAAAGCCGGCCCGGCAAACCCATTGCCGCCATCGGGATTCTCCTGCCATTGCTGTTTGGAGGGTGTGCCGCCCGAAACGTCACCAGCCAATGGCATACCCAGGTGATCGTCGCCGACGGGTCCGATGCCGAGTGGTCCGGGAGCCCCCAGTTTTACGATAAAAGCAAAAAAGCCAGCATTCGTCTGTCCAATGATGCCGAATCGATTCAGATCTGTTTCGCCACCGGTGATCGCGACTTGAAAATGCGTCTGGCGACCGAAGGGCTTTCCCTTTGGCTCGATCCCGATGGCGGCAAGAATAAAGTCGTCGGAATTTATGTTCCGGGCAAAAGAAGCCACTTCCGTCCGGCAGACAAGGGCGCCGACGGGAACCATGAGCCCAAACCGCAGGAATTGCGTATGCCGGCGACGATCGAGATGACCTATTCGGATACGACCGGACCGCTGAAGATGGATGTCGAAGCGGTTCGGCGCACCGGCATTGGGATCGGGGTCGGCCAGCCGGATGGCTCCCGCTATGTATATGAATTCATTGTCCCGTTTGCCGTCGATGAAATCCTTGCGGACATGGGGTCCGGAAAGGAGATCGGGGTCGGCATCCTGCCCGGCAACGGGGAATCCGAAAAATCCAGGCGACAGCCGTCCATGGGCTCCGGGGGGGGCGTGGGGGCGGCGGCGGAAGAGGCGGCGGAGGCGGAAAGGGATCGGGTATGGGCGGCGGCTTCGGCGGTGGTGGCGGCGGCGGAAAACCCGGTTCCGGAAAGCGGGCCGATCCCTACGAAATCTGGCTGAACGTGCATCTGACCTGAAAAGCGAGCGCGTCTGCCGATGCATAGTTCACCGTTTGAACACTTCTTGTCCGTCGAAGAGATGTCGTCAGTGGCCTTGAGAAGACCGTGCGCCGGTGGCATCGGTTCTGGGATCAGAAGGTGCCGGCCCGGTCTCAGGCATACCCATCGGCCAAGGCGGCCCGCATCCGCTCCACACCCCGGTTGCCCGCCACCGACAACCAGGCGGCCGGCATCACGGTGGGCAAGAACGTTCCCTGCCAGACCGCCACGTCAACAAAGGACAACCATACCTGCAGCACCTTGGGTACCGGGATGGGCAGGACCCTGAAGATCACCCTCCGGATCAACCGGGACCGCACGATCCGGCTGCACCTCTCCTTTGTAGGCATCCCCGCTGGCCCAGCTTGAAGCCGGTGAATAAAAGGCGGTGGGGAGCTTGAATGTTGCCACTGGCACTCCGGTTCGGGATGGGCCTCTCACCTGGATTGACTGCCCGTGGTCCTATCATCTTTCGGTATCCGGGCGCCACCATGAGCCTGAAAGGCCGCGCACGTCGGCAAACTTGTCGAGCGGAAGCCCGTGGTCAAAAACGGTGTGTACGGGGTTCAAAACCCCCTGATCACGCGCTGGCCGGCCCTGTCCCAGACCGGATGGGCCGGGTGCCGTGCGTAGACGATTTCCGTTGACCCGGCATGCCGCTGCATAATCCGGCGCGCCAAGGGCCTGGCGGAACGGAGGCGAGAAAATGCTGCTGTGGCGCAGCGGCTTCAAGACCCCGCGGGCGGCGGCATCACAGGCCCGTCCGTCGAGGGCCGTGGAGATCAGGCCGATGGGGATGTCGATCAACAGGGGGCCGGTCCCGCCATGGGCCGCCCACAGATCGGCGATGGCGCCGGCAATGCCGAAGTCGGCCCCGCCGCCGGCGTCGATGGCCACGCAAAACCACCCCGCCCGGCATCCGTCCACGCCCATGTATCGCTCAACGGTCATCTTTCAACCATCGTCCCGACAGTCCGACGGGACCATTTTTGGCGGCGGCGGCGATGTTCAAGGCAAGGAATCACCCGCCGTGCAGCACCCTGAGCTTGGCGTCGATCATCTGTTTGTGAGAAAGACGCAGCAGGTTGGACAATTTGTTCATCAGGTAATGTTCATGCTGGTCCATCTTTCCGTCAACATAGACAATGCGCCACAGGCGTTCCATCAATTTCTCTTTTTGTTCGGGACGGCAGCGTTCATTGATCACCCGGGCAAACTGCCACAGGTCAACGCTTTCGTGCAGTTCGCGATCGGCTTCGGCGACCAGGGCATCCACCTCTTCGCCGGACAAGCCGTATTTATCTTTTAAAAGGGAGAGCACCAGGGCCGTTTCCTGATCGGAGAAACTCTCGTCGATGCGCCCCATTTCCAGGAACAGGGCGCAGACCGCCACTGTCAGATCGCGGTCATCGTCCCGGCCGGCCCGCATCTGTCCGTCGGCGGCGTCGTTGCTGAGAAAACGCTTGAATAGGTCGATCATCGGCTATACTCCTGTCGTTAAGTGAATGTGCATAAAGATAAACCGATTTGGTCGATTGTCGAACCGGCCCGCCAATAGGCCGGTCCGTCACCATCCCCTCGGCTTGCTCCGGCCACAGGCCTTCCCGGTGGGCCACCGGAACCCGGACCGGATTGCATCTTCCAAAATCGTTCCTAAAATTAAAAATTGGTGTCCACTTGCACCCGAAAGGCAAAAATCGATGCACCCGACCACATGGCAGGAACGCCGGACATCGACCGGCAAGGGGCGACCCCGCACACACCGCCGGAAAGCGATGGCCGGCTGGGTCCGGATGGTCGTGGGCCTCTGTATCGCGCTGACGGCGTATGGATGCATCCGGGTGCCCGAGGAGAGCTGGACGGTCAGTCACCGCAGCCCCTCCGAGACCCGCAGGCAAACCGCTGAATGCCCGGCCGCCGGCCTTGCCCCGCATGCCCTGGAAGCCGGTGCCCCCGCCGGGGTCACACCGCCCCGGACGGGTCAACCCACGGCGCTGAATGCCGGCGGCTTCCGCCTGTTGAGCTGGAACATCCATAAGGGCAGAAAAGGAGGCTGGGCCGATGATTTCAGGCAATTCAGCCGCGATTCGGACGTGATGATCCTGCAGGAAGCTTATCTGACCGACAGCCTGAAACAAATGCTGCATCAGGCGGGCTATCTCTGGGACATGACGGCGGCCTTCGAATACCGGCAAATCGATGCCGGCGTGCTGACGGCGGCCCGAACTGCGCCCCATTTCACCTGCGCCTTCCGGGAAACCGAACCGATTACCCGCATTCCCAAAAGCACCCTGATTACCCGTTATCCCCTGTCGGGAACCGAGCGGGAACTTCTGGTCGCGAATATGCACGCCATTAATTTTACGACGGCGGCGTCCGCTTTTGAAAATCAGTTTGACCGCCTGGAAGGGATTCTGGCGGCGTACCGCGGCCCCTTGATCGTATCGGGGGATCTGAACACATGGAACGCCGGACGCATGTCCCGTGTGCGGGCCATGGCCGAACGTTTAGGCCTCAGCGCCGTCGGGTTCGACCCGAACCGCCGATCCCGGTTTTTCGGCCGCCATCTCGACCACGTCTATTATCGCGGGCTGTCGGTCGTCCATGCGGCCGCAACCAGGGTGTCCACCTCTGACCACAACCCGCTGGCGGTTGTTTTCAAACTGGCGGACGAACCGGCGCCCGGCCTTTGAGAGGCGGGTGGCGACCGCTCCGGCCGCCGCCCTGGCATGGGCTCCGGTCTTGCCCCCCTGCCCGGCCCGTCGTTGAGCATACCCCCCGCTTTTTCCCTCACCGCCCTGCGCCATCCGGCGGGGTCGCCAGGCCTTCGCGGCGCAGTGCGGCCTCTCTTTGCGGATCGTTCTCGCCCACGAAAGAAAATGAACTGACCAGCCGCAGGTTGATCTCCTGAAGGTCCCGGAAGGTCACTTCCCGGGGGAAGAATTCCGGAGACATGAAGGCATCGGCCACCGCGGTCCAGTCGGCAGCCAGAATGGATGCGGCGGCCCGTTGCCCGCAGAGATCGCTCACGGTTTTACCGATGCAGGCGTCGGTCCGTCGTCGGCCCAGCGTGTACTGCCGCTCCATGGCATGCAGGACCTGACGCATCACTTCTGGATAGGTGGCGCCCAGCACCAGCAGGGCGAGCATGGCCTTCTGCACCGCCTCGCCGGGCCCCTCCCGGAAGCCCCTGCGATGCCAGATGATTTTCAGCAGCTTGTAGACGTTCACCAGGCGCTTCATGGCCCGGGGATTGACTTCCAGGGTCGAACAGCACGCACTGATCGTTTCGTGCTCCCGGCGTGAAAATTTCAGCACGTCGGTCGGCAGGACGCGCAATTCCGTCCTGGCGGACCGCGCCACGGAGAGCCGGGCCGCTTCCGGTTCTTCCGCGTCATCCCGGCCGGCTTGGGGGCCGGCACCGGAGCTGCCGGGTTCCGTCTCCTCGGGCACCGCCTCAGCCGCGGGCAGGTCCTCTTTTTTAATCATCATCTGGGCCCTCAGAAAACCGCCCACTGCGGCGGCAGAGACCGGCCGGACACGGTAGGGAACCTGGATGATTTTTTCGATGTAGTCGAGCCCCGACGGATCGCCGCCGCGCACGAGGACGCCCTGATAGGCCATCTCCAGGGCCCGGGTGACATAGCGCACGTCGATGGCCAGGACGACCACGAACGCCGGCGTCTTGACGAGCAGTTGAACCGCCTCGAGGACTTCCACCACCCGTTTCGGCGGGCATCGGTCCAGGTCGTCGATCACCAGGATGATCCTGGGTTCGCCGCGGGGAAACAGGCCGTCGGGCGCCCTTTTGTCCAACAGGGCGTCGGAAAGCTCCTGCAGATCCGCTTTTACCTGGTGCAGCAGGCCCAGCTTGTCTTCATAAAAACGGCCTTCCAGGCGGTTCGAAATCAGCGCCAGCAGGCTCTCATGGCGCGCCGTCATACCGATCCGCTGCCGCCGGGCCGCCACATCGGCCCGGGCAGCCAGGACCCTGGCTTCCTTTTCATTCAACGCACGGGCCTTTTGTTTGATCGATTCGGAAAAATCCGGCAGTCCGTCTGCGGGCGGTGTATCGGTGCCGGGGCGGGGCACGGTCGCTGCCGTGGCCGCCAGCGCCTGCTGGATGAGGTCTTTGCGGGCAGTGCCGAAGCGCCGCTCATGGTCGGCGACCTGCAGGTCGAACTGCTTCCGGGTCCGGGTGAGCCACCGGTTGAAGGTCACGGCCCACGAACCGGCGCCAAGCAGCAGGCTCAGCAGCGGCGTCAACCGGGAGATCACCCGGTTGCCTGCTTCGAAAAGCGCGGGCGTAAAAAGCGTGACGACCGCAACCAGCAGCAGGATCAGGGAGAGGGGGTTGATGCCTTTGGAAAATTTTTTTAGCCAGTCAATGTTCTGCTGCAGCTGCTCATAGGAAGGCGGTGCCTTGCCATGGCTGCCGGCCTGCTGCCGCTCCCAGGCCGACTGCAGCAGCCGGTCCCCCAGGGATCGCAGGGCACCCGCACGGGCCCGCCGGTTGATTTCATGGTCAACCACCTCCTCGAAGGCCTGCAAGGCCTGGTCCCGGGCATACCGGTCCCGGGCCAGCTGCGCCTCGGCCCGGGCAAGGGTGTCGGTCTCGGCCTGCCTCAGGCCGGCCAGCAGTTCCCAGAGCCGGGAAACGGTGTCCCCCCGCTTGCCCGCATCATAATCGGCCACAATCTGAATCGCCTGCTTGCCCAGGTCGGTCTTGGTGAGCCGGTCCTGGTCGTCATGGGTCAGCCGGCTGATCGCCCGCCAGATTTCGGTGTGGTCCAGAAGGGAAATGCCCAGGTCCCGGCAAAGGATCTGTTCCAGGTTGATCTGGCGGTCCAGGCCGTTGAAAATCGTCTGCATCAGACTGGCCCACAGATTGCTCTTGGCATAGGTCCAGGCGTCGAATTCGATCAGGTACGGATGGCCGATAAAAGGGAAGGCCTCTTCGGAAGCGGTCCCGGGGTCGGTCCGGACGATCGGTTCGCATCGGATTTCGCGGATGCGTTCGGCGATCAGGTGAAGCACAAACGACTTGCCGGCGCCCCATCCGCCGATCACCCCGACCACCATCGGGGGACTCATTTCCCGCAGGGCGATGGATTCGGCCAAGGCATTGACTTCACTGGCGATGTCGAGCCGGTCCGGCCCGGCCGGCGTGTCGTTGACCAGGGCCTGGGCTCTCGTTTTCTGAAGGTCGACGGGGATCTGCAACCGCTGGAAGGGGGGATCCGAAAGGCTGCTGCCGACCGCTTCCGGCAGCCCTGAAAATACCACGCCAAACCGTTCCGGCAGGTCATGCAACCGCCTGATGACCGCATCACTGAAGCCAAGCCGTTCGGCGGACATACCGGGCTGCACGGCGCGGAACTCGAAAAAAAAGACAAGCCGGAATCCGGTCGTCAAGGCGCCCAGCTTGTCAATCGGCGCCAGCAGCCCCTCGAGCACATCCCCGGCGGACATCTCCGGTCCGGCCGAGCCCAGCTCGCCGAGCGCGGAGCGGATTTCCGGGGTCACGAGCCGCATCCAGGCCTTCTCATCGCTGCCCGGATCCGGGACCAGGTCGCCAAGCGTGTTCAGGTCGCCGTCCACGAGTCCGGTGATATCACGCACAACGCTGATCAGTGCGTCTTTGAGCGTCGACCCGGAGGGCACCACGTATCGGGCGGTGAAGCATCGGTTGTAACTCTGCCGCTGACACAGGTCCACCAGCCCGTCCAGACCGGGCCCGCCCCCGGCCAGGATGACGAACCCGGACGGACGGGGCTTGCCGAAGCGACTGTCGAGCTTGCCCCGATTCTGCAGGATCCGGATGAACGTCCCGCGATAGGCGTCGGCCGGATCCACATGCTCCGGCCGCAGCAGGGAAATGAAGTCCTCCCGCAGTTCGTCCTCCAGTGCGGCCAGAAAGCCATCCTTGCGAAGATAGTGGTCCAGGGCCGGCTCGAGCCGGGCCAGGCCGAGAATGACCAGCCGGCCATGCAGCCTGGGCACCATCAGCGGGTCGAACAGCAGGGCCAGTTCGGAGATCCATCTGTCGAAAGGCCGGGTCTCCTGCCTGTCGGGCCCCTTGCCTTCGGCCGTTTGCCGCCCGGCTTGCCGGCCGAACTCAAAATGCCGCCTGAGAATGGCCTGGGCGACGGCCCAGGCGGATACCCCGGCCTCTGCGGACAACTCCTTTTCCACGGCCTCGACGGTCGGCGTCATCGGAATGGTCTGCGCCCCATTGTCCATGAACCGCTCCTTCCTTTGAATTGTGATAGGAATCGTTGCTGACTGAGTGGACTTAAGGATGCCGCCGCAGGATCTGGGCAACCCCGGATGTGGTCAGTCCCAACTGCCGTCCGGTTTCAGCCAGCGACAGTCCCAGTTCGTTGACCAGCCTGAGCGTCAATTGCCGCCGGATGCGGGACACGGCCCGCCGCCGGCTGCCGTTTCGAAGCACGGCGATGGGAACGTTGTGCGCGGTACAGCACTCCCGGATGATCGCTCCGGCGGCTTCAAGCAGATCCCTCCCTGGAAGTTGATGGCGGATACGGTCACCGGCCTCACCCACCACCCGGGTGACAAAGTCGCCCGAGCCCAGGATCCGCGCATCACCCTTTTGCCCGACGCCCCTGGAACGAAGGGATTTAACCGCGGACCACCCGCCCATGGAGCGCACCAGGCCCCCTCCGACCAGTTCCGGTCTCTCGCCCCGGGGGATCCCCTTTTTCACAAACGCCCGGTAGGCCCGCTTCGCCGCCCCCTCATGGGTGCCGAACCAGCGAAGTACATAATCCCGGTCCTGCCAGGGATGATCCGTCAGCCCCAGAACCACGGCATGGCCGCACCAGGGGTAGCGGTCCAGTTCGGACGGGGTATCCACCAGCCCCGCCCGGAGAGGGTTCAAATGGATATAGCGCACCAGTTCCGTGAAGTAGGCATCTTCCTGGCAGACGATGGATTTGTAGCGATTCTGAAATAGGTGGCCGTGGCGGTGGTGACGACGGTTGTAGGAAAGGGCGTATCCGGTAAGCACCCGGCGCATGAAGCGGGCAATACCGCCTTCCCCGCTGCGCATGAGCAAATGGGCATGGTTGTCCATCAATGCCCAGGCATAAATGGGCGTTCGGCTCTCGCGGGCCACCGCCGCCACGCGCCGGATGAAATTCTCCCGGTCCGGGTCGTCATCGACGATACGGCGTCGCTCAATGCCGCGGACGATAGCGTGGTGCAGGGTGCCCGGTGTATCCAGTCGTGCGCCGCGGGGCATCGTCAACCCTTTCCCGTGTATGGATCGGAATCAGTTGGTTAGAATCGGAAATTGATTGTTTTTATAATTTTTTGTATACTTTGTCAACAACGTCCCTTCTTTTCCCGATCAGGAATTGACGGCGCAACGGCCCAGTCAGTATACTGATACAGGGGCGATGGCATGAATTCGGGTTTCGCATTTTTGCCGCTGCCGGAAATAATCAGTTCGGGGAGATCTGTTGATGAAGATCTGCAGTGGATGCGGCCAGGTCGTGGCCGAGGAGATCAACACCTGCCCTGCCTGCGGCGCCGCGGTGGCGGCCGGACGCGCGGCCATCGACGATTTCCGCATCCTGGAGGTGCTCCACGAGGGGTATTCCAGCATCCTGTGCAAGGCACGCCGGGACGGTGAAGACAGGCCCGTGATGATCCGCATCTTCACCCGGCACTCCGGGGTCGACACCCGCCTGGCCGATCGCCTCAAATACGAACTGGAAAAACTTCAGGCCCTCCCCGAGACCTATTTTGTGCGCCACCTGGCCATCCGGCAATCCACCGACGGCCTCTGGTACCGCATCAGCGAGTGGGTGGACACCTTGAGCTGGGGCACGCTGCTGTCCACAGGCCGCCTGAAGGATTCCCGCACCATCCTGCACCTGTTCGGCCAGACCGCCTCGATTCTGGACGGGCTGCACCGCATCGGCCACATCATTCCCCACCTGATCCTTGACGATATCCTGGTCTACGAAAACGATGCCGGCCGGCTCTCGGTCAAAATCGACTTCAAGCTCTCACGGTTCCTCGATCCCCAGCTGGACCGGCCGGGACCGATGCTGGCCCGGCTGATTGCCATGCACCCGGACATCGTCAACCGGCGGCCCCTGGATCACCACAGCGACATCTGGTCGCTGGGCAAAGTTTTTGTCGAAGTCCTCTGCGCCGACCCCGAGATAACGAATCTGCACGACCGGGTGGACGCCCTGCCCGTGCCGCCGGCCGTCCGCACATTGATCCGGCTGATGCTCAGCGAGGATCCGGAGTTGCGGCCGCGTTCCATGGCCGAAGTGGCCGCGGCCCTGGTTCAGGTCGATGACCGGGCCATCCGGGCCGCCACCGAGCGTTACGAGGAAGAAACGAGGGGGACGACCCGGGCGCTGCTGCGGCGGGTAAATGTGCGCCTCGGGCTGATGGCGGTGTTGCTGGCCGCTGTGATCGCAGTCGGCGTGCGCCTCTGGTTCCACCTGACCGCCACCGGTCAGGACAGCGAAACCGCCCTGATCGGGTACGCCAACCAGTACGCCGGATCGGTCGCTTTCATGGTGGTGGACTACTGGCTGATGCGGGGAGATCGCCGGGTCTATCACAACCGGGCGGAGGGCACCGCATTCCTGGCCGACGACCAGGGGCACCTGCTGACCAACCGCCACGTGGCCTGCCCCTGGCTCGAGGACCGCCCGCTGATGGTGCTCATCGGCTTGCTGGGGCAGCGCCCCGAGCAGCTGCAGTTCGACTACCGGATTCACCTGTGGTTCGAGGGCCAGCGGGCCTTCAGCCGCCTGCCGGGTCTGGCTGAAAGTGATGCGGTGGAAGATATTTATGTCACCGAATCGGCCTTCGGCACGCAAGGTCCCCGCCGGTTGCGGATCGCCGGCGTCGCGCCGGCGCCGGTAAAGACTTGGGAACGTCTCCATGCGCCGCTTCGCGATGATTTTGCCGTGCTGGAAATCGACGCGGTTCCGCCGGGGCTGAAGCCCCTGCCCCTGGCAAAAGGCTTCAGTGCAGACGACTTGCCCAAGCTGACCCCCCTGATCACGCTCGGGTTCCCCCTGGGAAGCCGAACACAGGCCGAGACGGTTAACGTCAGCGTGACCAGCGGACACGTGCGCCGCACATTTGAAAACATGTTCCAGGTGGACACCTCCCTGCATCCCGGCAACAGCGGCGGGCCGTTCATCGATGCCCGGGGGCGGGTGGTCGGGCTGGCGACGATCGTCGCCATCGGATGGGCCAAAGGGCCGGTGCCCGTGGCCACGCCCCTCTCCGACATCGGGCTGATCCTGCCCATCACCAAGGCCGCCCTCTTTCTCGATGAAATCAGGGCCGGGAAGATCAAGTGGGACGGAGAGATCGACGTGTCCCTGGAACAGCGTCTGGAGCGGATTACGGACACCGCCCGCCGCCGCGAGTGGAAAAAGGCCCGAGATCTGGCGGACCGGGAACTCGAGGCGTCGCGCGCACCGCCCCTGGTCATGGCGGCAGCCGTGATGCACCTGTGCACCGGCGACCATGAGGGGGGCCGGCGCCTGTTCGACCGGGTGTTGTCCATCGATCCGGACAATAACATGGCCCGCCTGATGATCCTGGTAACCGACTGGCTCGAGGAACGGGACTTCACCGACGCCTGCCGGCAATCCCTGACGTCGCTCGACTGGCGCTCGCCCGATGAGTTTATCGGTTACCTGGCAAGGCTTCTGGCCGGTGACGTGAATGTACAGACGGCGGTTGCCGGGGGCTACACACTGGCCGAAAGAAGCTGGCTGCACCTGATCGCCGGCCTGGTGGAAGCTCGCCGCGGAAGGATGGACACGGCCCGGTCGCTGCTTGAAACGGCGGCCCTGGATGCCGACATCGATGACTGGAGCCTCTACCTGGCCATGTCCCAGCTGGAGCGCATTCAGCAATTGCGCATGGAGCAGGCCGCCGATGGGCCCACAGGGCAGGATTACCGGATTCATTCCGAGGCATTCGCTCCCCGGATGGGGCAGGCATTGGCCGACAAAGACCGGCGACGGGCCGAACTGGCCCCCCTCAGGGCGGCCCTCCAGCGCAGCGACAACGATCCGGCAGCGCATCGCGCGCTGTTGAAACAGCTCCGGGATGCCCAGCCGGACAACAAGGACGTGATCGTCGCGCAGGCGTATTACGCCGCCATGGACGACGACTGGGAAACGGCCCTTGGCTACTCAAGGCAGTTCCTGTCCCTTCCGGGACGAACCAATGCCGCCAAGTTGAGCGTGGGCCTGCTGGAGCCCGGAATCCTGAACCTGCAGGGGGAGACAGCGCAGGCCCGCAAACGCCTGGAGGCCTATCTCCAGCGCATCACATCCCCCTGGTACCGGGCCCTGGGCGGGTGTCTGCTGGACGCCGGGCGGCAGGCGGAGGTCACCTCCAGGGCCGGCCAGAGCCCGGAACATCTCCTGACCGGCCACACCGCGCTCGGCCTGTGGGCGGAAGGCGGCGGCGATGCGCCCGGCGCCATCCGGCATTACCGGGAAGCACTGATGTCCTATCTGGACCATCGGATCGAGTACGATTTTGCCATGGCCCGCCTGAAGCGGCTGCGGCAGATGGCCGCCCGGCCCGTTTCCGAAAGGTGACTGCGATCAGCGCGTGAGCCGATAGGCGACGACCCGGTTGTCAAAAAACGTTGGAATCACCAGCCACTGTTTTCCAGGAATATATTCCAGATCCGCCGCATTGATTTTACTTTCAGTCGTATCCAATAAAACCCGGGGCTCCCGATCCCTCCCGATCAACCGGGTCTTTCCTTTCCAGTCGCTGACGATATATTCGCCTTCTCCGATTTTTTTCAATCCATCGATACCGCCCCGGACAGGGATCTCCATTTGAATCGCTCTGGTGGTCAAACCGATTCTCAGCAGCCCGTCGGCGGTTCCCACCAGCAGATCGGGCGCGTCCATGAACAACCCGTTCGGCTTCGTGAAATCATTTAATTCGATCCAGGTATCAACGGTATCGTCCTTGATGATCATCACTTTTTTAGCTGCCATATCGGTGATGTAGACAAGCCCTCCGGCATCTATCGCGATATCGTTTAAAAATTTCGCATCGGCCACCGCATGGGTTTTCAAGATTCGAGCGTGCGTCTTGTCGATGACATGGATGCGGTCGATATCGGTCACGTACAACAGGTTGCCGTAAAGCCCCATTCCCTTTGGGGCGTGCATTCCGCCAACCCATTTCAGCGTATCCATTTTCCCGTCTGCTGAAAGCCTGGAAATAAATCCCTTTTGGTTCTTTTCCGTGGGTTTGCCGTTAATGTTCGAGACATAGAGGATATCGTCCGCCCCGTCATACAACACGGATTCCGGCACCTTTAACCCGCCGGACGTGGACCAGACCTCGGCAATGCGCACGTCGCTGTTGAATCCCATCCCGGTGAAAAGCAACGCAACCATCACCAGGGCCAATGAAAGGGTCCGCTTCATCATGGCGCCTCCTTGAATGTTTGTTGGCGTCCGCACCGCCAGGCCTTTTGCCCGGCATCCGTGTTCTTCGCAGCCGCGTATCCCCGGCCGGCTCGCCTATGGCGGAGTCGGCCTTTCGCATGCCTTGAAATCAACCCTGATGCCTTGTCAGGCGGACGGACACGGTTCGTATTTGACGCGTTCGAAATCGTTTTCACAGACAACGGGCGGAACCGGAAAATCGGCCATCGATGGCAGCAACAACAGGAGAGCGCTTCGGCAACTGGTGAAAAAGGTAAACAGGCTCGGCCGGGCGTATCAATAACCCATATGTTACTATACGTTACACAAAAACATGGCCGTCGCCGCCCGGCCATCCCGTCTGCACAGGCCTGGCTGGCGGCGACTCATTTTTCCGGGGAATCCGCACCGTCAGAGCCATGGGGCCGCATGCCGTGCCGGGTGTAGATATCGGCCACGGTGGGGCTGCGCATAAACTCGAGGAACCGCTCCCCCCAGGCCCCGCCCTGCCCCACCAGGCCCATGTGAATCGCGGCCGTCCGGTTCTGCGGAGGAGGCGCCGGATGGGTCCGGGTGCCGCCCAGGGGCACGAAATCGAACCGGTCGGGAAAGATTCGCGTATATCGCAAGGCCAGGTGGTAGTATACAATGGCGACATCGGCCCGGCCCGCGGCCAGCGCCTCCGGCGCTTCCCGGTGGTGGATCCGGCGGCCCCACACCACCGTATCGCCGAACACCGCCCGGGCGAATGCGTCCGCGGCAATGCCCTGATCCGCCGCCAATGCCTCCAATGTCCGCCGGTACCCCCGGTAGCTGACGGTCTCCGTCTCCGGGTTGGAAATGAACAGGCGCACCTCCCGGCGCATCAGGTCTCTCACACCGGAGACATCAGCGGGGTCGGCTTTGCGGACGAGCAGCACGCTGCCCTGGTTGCGGGCCAGCAGGTGATGCGAGCGCACCCATCCGTCGGCCTGCAGGGTCGCCATCACACGGGGCGGGCTGATAAACACATGGGGCGCAACGGAAAGAACCAGGTTGCCGATTTTCAGGGCACCGGACCTCAACATGGCGACGATGGGCCCCGGCGGCGTGGTCGCATAAAAGATGTCGGCCACGGCCGGATTGGCCTCGTAAAAGGCCTTCATCGCCGGCAGCAGGGCCATGTGGTGGTTGCCGTCGGAAAAGACGACCAATTGCGCCCTGAAGGGGTCGCCATGAAAATCCATCACCCGGTTTGAAGCCGGTTCGCACCACCGCTCGCCCCCCTGACGGGGCAGTACCGTTTCCACGGGCCATTCGAGTGCCATGGGCACCTCCTTGGAACGTATGGTCGCCCTCCGGTCGCTGCAGGCCGCAGGGTCCGGCGTCACCGGGCAGCCGGATTGCCGCTGAGGCGAGGACGATCCGGCCCGCAGACCGGGGGCTGCGCTCCCGCCCACTAGACGTCAACGGCGAGGCTGCGCAGGCGGTTGATCGCACCGGCCAGTTCAAGCAGGCGGATCTCGGCAAAGAAAACCGGAGGCGCGGCGGGCGCCTGCAGGACATCCAGGCCTTCCCGTCGAACCAGGCGGACGACCTGCCGGGCCAGGGCGGAAGGGGAGCGCCCCGCTGCCGGCGGTTCCAGCCGCCGGGCAAGCAGCAGGGCATGGCCGAGGGTTAGCATCTGATCCGGATCGACGATTCCTTCAAGCGACCGGACATCGATCAGGTCCATCCCATACTCTAAAATTTCGCATTCCTGCCCCCGCAGCGCCTTGATACGGACCGGCACCGCCTTGTTCATGCGCCGGTTGAGGAACAGCGGATCGAAGTTGCCCGGCCGCAGTTTTCTCCGGTCCGAAATGTCCAGCGGGCCGGCCGGTGCCCATGATCGGGGAAGATCGAGCCCCCTGGCCCGGGCGGTCATGTCAACGGGCACAAAGTCACGCATGGCGATCACATGATCGGCCACCCCCAGATAATCGGAACTTCCGCCCGCAACGATCATGGTGCTTACCCCATGGTCCCGGTAAAGCTCGCGCACCCGGTCAAACAGGGGGGTGATCGGGTCGTCCGGGATCAGTTGCCGCATGTACCGGTCCCGCATCAGAAAATTGGTGGCCGAGGCGTCTTCATCGATGAGCAAAAGGTCCGCACCGGCGAGCATGCCCTCGACGATCGCGGCAGCCTGGGATGTGCTGCCGCTTGCATTGTTGGTGAAAAACCGCCGGGGATCCGCCTTGGCCGGCAGGGTGCCGATAAAGGCGGAGATGTCCAGCCCCTGAATGGACCGGCCCTCTTCGGCGCTGACCACGATGGCGTTTTGACTGGTCACCACCCGTTCTCTGCCGTCTCCGGCGACATGGGGGTACACCCCCCTGGCCACGGCGTGGAGAAGGGTTGACTTGCCGTGGAACCCTCCGCCGACCACCACGGTAACGCCTTCGCGGATGCCAAGGCCACGGATGTTGCCTGCGTTCGGAAAATCGAGAACTACGGCCGCCGCCTCCGGTGCGCAAAATGCGGTGCCGCCCTGGTCGTCCCGTATCGGCTTGTCCGACAGCCCCGAGTCCCTCGGCAGCATCGATCCGTCGGCAATAAAGGCAACCAGCCCCCGGCGACCCAGCCGATCCTGAACGTGCCGCATGTCCTCGACGAGTTCGCAGTGCCCCCTGAACCGCCGGGAATCGGACAGATCCGCCTTGACCGCTTGCGCGATATCGGCCAATTCCCCGAAAAACATCGCCTCGGCCTCACCGGCGAGCACCTTTTGGGACAGGGTGCCGGGAAGGCTGACCCGGAAAGCGATCGACAGCCCCGCTGGCGAAAAGGATACCGCATTCCTGGCAAGAATCTGCTGCGGCATTTCCGGACACTGGTAGGACCCGCTGCCGTCCGCCCCGCGGTGCTGCCTGGCAGACCGCGCTACGCCGCAGGCAAAGGACCGCAGCACATAGTCGGCGGCGGCGATCGACCGGGCCTCGTTGGAAATGGCCCACCCGGGAACGGGGAAACGGGATGCCGGCAAAAAGAGTTCACACACCGACGCCGGCATGGCACCGGGGCTGGCCTGGACGTGCCGGAAGCCGAGCGAATAGGCGTCGAAGACAATGCGGGTCTGGCGGAGACGCCGGTATATTCCATAGGCCCGGTTGTCCAGCTGCCGAAGTAGCGCCTTGAACTCGTTTGCGTTGAGCCTGTGGTCGGCGTCCATGCCGTCACCTCCGGATCCGTCGGGAATGCGCTGGGATGTCCTCACCCGGTCTGCCCTGCGGGATCAGTAACCGCGTCGTCCATCGATCACCCCCCGGACACCTCCCTTCGGGTTGTCGCTGTCTCCGTCGCGTCGCGGAATCAGGTGGATGTGGGCATGAAACACGGTCTGCCCCGCGGATCGGCCGATGTTCGTTCCGATGTTGAACCCGCTGACGCGGGGATCGGCCGTCCGGATCCGGTCGGCGAGCCTGCGAATCAGCGTTTCGCTGTCCCGCACCTCCCGTGCGCTCAGGGACAGCCAGTCTGGGGTATGCCGCAGGGGCACGATCAGCAGGTGCCCCTCGGTCACCGGGTAGCCGTCGTTAAAGGCGGCCACCGTGCCAACGGTCTCCAGGGCTTGTTCCGTCAGGATCCACCGGCAGAACAGGCATCCGGGATCGACGGCCCCCGGGGTTTCAGGCGATTGCTGCATCATTTCCTCCGCATGGATGGCCCGGCCCGAAAAGGGACGGTGCCGACGGAAAAAGGGATATCCATGTCTCCGCCGCCGGTTCAATTACCTGACGATCCTGAGAATCTCCTTGAAGGCGTCTCCCTCCGCCACCTCAAGGAGTTCGAACAATGCGGTTTCGACACTCGTCAAACCGGCGCCCGCAGCCTGCATTTTCTGCAGGCCGATGGCCTTGTTGCCGGGGTTCCTCGAAGACACCGCATCGGCGACCACCTGGACCGAATAGCCCATCTTCACCAGGCCGGCTGTGGTCTGGTACACGCAGATGTGGGTCTCGATGCCGGCAACCAGCACCTGCCTGCGGTCCAGCGTGTTCAATGCCTGAACAAACTGCTCGTTGCGGCAGCTGCTGAAGCTCATCTTGCTGATCGGTGCAGCGCCGGCCATCAGGTCGGCGACCTCGGGGATGGTCGGTCCCAGCCCCGCGGGATTCTGCTCCACCCAGAGAAGGGGCAGACCCAATACCCGGGCACCTTTGATCAGCTTTTGCAGGTTCTCGAAGAGCAGCTGCTTCTCGTGCACCAGATGGGCCAGTTTGCCTTGAACATCGATAATCAAAAGGAGGGTCGCGTCCTTTTTCAGCATGCGTTTTCTCCTTAACTAAAGTTTCTGCAGGTTCTATCGATATATACCCTGACAGCCATGTTCGACCATACCGTCACGACCATGACCACCAAGCACATTCGCGGAGCCCAAAAATGGCCACACCCAAGACGATACGATTATTCGACGAAATTTCGGTCCTGCACGAAATCATCCATGACAATTCCCAGATTCACAAATTGCGTGAATGCATCGATCCCTACAGTGTTCCCATAAAACGGCACGGGATTCTTCGCCGGGCGATGGCGCAATTGCATTATCGGCAGCACCCGATCGATCTGGCCAGCCTTGCACGGTACCTGGAAGACCACGCACTGCTGGATGAGATCGGCGGGAGCAGCTATCTGCAGTTCATCGCGGATTTCCCCAGCGCGACGTCGTTGAACTGACCCCGAAAAGGCCACCCGTCCGCCCCGGACTTGCCCCTTTTCATCCACCCTGCCGCGCAATCTCCCCGAGCAGGCGGCGATACAACCGGTAATGGGCCAGGGGCACGTTGCCGCGCGGCCGGTCATCTAGGCAGGGCAGGTAGCGGCCGCCGGCCAGCAGGCCGGGCACCGTTTGCGCCACCGCCTGCCGAACGGCGGCCTCTTCCCGGGTCAGGGCGGAGGCGTCGATGCCCCCGATCAGGGCCATGCCGGGTCCGAATTGGCGCCGAAGCCGGGAATATGCCATGCCGGCACTGCCGATATTGCTGATCCAGAGGCCGTTGATGCCGGCATCGACCAGCGCCGGCAGGAGCGGCGACAGGTTGCCGCCGGTGGTGCAGAGAATGCGCAGCCGGACACCATATCGGTCCAGCAGATCGATGACTTTGCGGTAGCCGGGTATGGCAAAGCGCGTGAACATCTCAGGAGAAATCACGGGCGCCGTGTTGGATGCAATCGGTTCGTAAAACGAGGCATAGTCGACCGCCACCCTGGAAAGCACCCGCTCCAGACAGACGCAGTAGAAATCGGTGATCCGGTCCAGCAGCCGATCCACCGCCCGCGGCCGCTGGATGAGCGCCCGGCAGGCCGATTTCAGCGAGTCCCAATCGCCGACCCCCAGCATCTGCAGCAGACCGCCTCCCGAGGCATCCACATAGGTGACCCGGCCCTGCCTGCGAAGGCGTTCGGTGCGTTTCACGAAGTCGCGGGCAAACCGCGATGGCTGGTCGGGGTGGTAGTGCCGGTCGAAAGCGGACGGGTCGCTCAGGATATCCGGTGCTTTCCGATAAAAAGGGAAGCTGCGCAGTTCCAGCCCGACGGCGTGGTGGGTTTCCAGGTGGAAATGGGCGGCAACGGATTGGTGACGGGGCAATCCCTCCCGGTGCCATCGCCGGAGGGTGGCCGCTTCGGGTTCCAGATCGAAAAACGGGAAGCGGTCCGTGGCGTCACCCGAAAGCGTGGCTATAAATCGTTGTCGCTGGGTCATCTTGCCCATGGTGTCACCGGTTAGAATCCGTCGGAGATGCTTCCTATCGGGAAGCGTTGATCAATACCGGGTCGTTTCTCGTCGGAGCGCCTTTTCGGTCCCTTTCGGATTGATGGGGCCATGGGTGGCCTGGAAAAGCTTTTTAAAAGGCCATCAGCAGTCGTCCCGGTCCGGCCGTGGTCTCATTTTCGGCACGCCCTTCATCGGTCAGCGAACCAGACGGCATATTCGCCTCAGTAGCGCAGAGGGCATCTCGAACAGGGTCGTGAACAGGTTTCGGTGTGCGCGTCTTCCGGGACGCTCCAGCTTGAAGTCGGATTGAAACCGGTGCCCGCAGGATGGACAGGCCATCAGCACGCCACCGATTTTTTCGGGAAAGCGCAGCTGCTGGCCGCATTTCGGGCACGTCTTTATCGTATGATCCGTCATGGTCGGGTTTGACTCCGCAAATCGGGTAGACATTCATCTTTATATAACCTACCTTGGAAATTGTCGAGTATTTCGAAAAGGATCGGGTCAGGGTTTGGCCGCGCCCCCCCCGGAAAACGACCCCGAAAGGCCGCATCAGCACGGAAAGGAGAATGCTCCCATGAAAATCGTGGAAGTCGGCCCCCGGGACGGGCTGCAGAACGAAACCGCCCGGATCCCCACGGAGGTAAAGATCGCCTACATCGATGCCCTCTCCGGGACCGGGGTGGGAGAAATCGAGGCGAGCGCCTTCGTCTCACCCCGCTGGGTCCCCCAGCTGGACGATGCGGCAGCGGTCTTCGCCGGCATCGCCCGCAGGAAAGGCATCGTCTATTCGGCCCTGGTCCCCAACGAACGGGGCCTGGCACGGGCCGTCGAGGCCCGGGTCGATAAAGTGGCCCTCTTCACAGCGGTGAGCGAGACCTTCAACCGGAAAAACATCAACACCTCCCTGGCCGGTTCGCTGAAACGGTTTGCACCGGTGGTGGCCGGCGCCCATCGTGAGCGGTTACCGGTACGGGGCTACGTCTCCACCGCCTTCTGGTGTGCCTTCGAAGGGCGCATCGCCCCCGAAGCGGTCCTTCGCGTCGTCGACGGACTCATGGACATGGGCGTGGACGAAGTGTCGATTTCCGACACCATCGGCAAGGCCGCCCCGGACGAAGTCCGGCGGCTGCTCGAGCTTCTGCTCCCCCGCCTGCCGGCTGCGCGCATCGCCATGCATTTCCACGACACCTATGGCCGTGGCGTGGCCAATGTGCTGGCGGCCTGGTCCTGCGGCATCGGCACCTTCGATGCCAGCGCGGGCGGGCTGGGAGGCTGCCCCTATGCGCCCGGGGCGTCGGGCAATGTGGCCACCGAGGATGTGGTCGCCGCCCTGGATGAAAGAGGGGCGGAGGTGGGCGTCGATCTCGAAAAGCTGTCCCGGGCGTCAGGGTTGCTGGCCCCCTACCTGGTCGACACCCGGCGTTCCATGCCCGATGCGGACGCCCACGCCTGCGCCGCCTGCCAGTTCTCCACCGGCGACGTCTGCTGTGAACGCTACCGGCGGCCGGCCTGAGGTCCCGATGGATCCGGCCACACCGGGCGAAAACAGGGTCAGCCGGCAATGGTGATCAGCTATCCCCTGACAAATGACCATGCGGAAAAAAGCCGGATCGGGTTGTCTTGCGAATTGAGACCCCCCGCCCATAAAAACGGCAAAGACAATACTGAGATCACTGAGCCCCGCGACCTGCCCTGTGTCCGTCCGGAAACGGGCACATTGGGTCGATATCTCCTGCTGAACCCCAGACGGGACGGGAACGCGCGCGCGGAATTTCACCGTCCCGCACAGATCACGGGATGTCCCGCAGGCATAGGGTTGATATTCCGAGGATTAAATTTTGGCCGCGATGCCGATATCGGGCCCAATTGGGCGATTATGGATGAGCACGGGCTTATATGCGCCCTGGCCGGTACTTATCTCCATGCGCCTACTGCTCCTTGGCCAGAATGGCTTTCAGCGATGCCGTCAGTTCCCCGCTGGCATCATCGGCCGGAATCAGGTCGATTTGCGACGCGGAGCGGACCCCGACGCCCAGTTCGGCCGCCCGCTGGATCTGGCCCAGGTCGAAGATGTCCGAGTCCATGATGACCCGGTTGCTGCCCAGATGCTTGAGCATGGCCACACCGGCGGCATCCGCGGCCACACGGTCCGTGGCCGCCATGACCACGTTGCCCCTGGCCCGTTTTCCCGTGGCCGGTCCGCCGTCGACGAAGGTGTCGATGCCGTCCATGACAATCAGGTCGGGCGAAAAGGGTGCGTTGATCTCGGCGATCATCTCCTGCTGAAAGGGTGAACCGTGCAGTTCCTGCATGTAGGCAAACCCGTTTCGAAAAGAGGTCACCACCCCCACATGCAGTTTTAGCGACAGGGTGATGACACCGCCGAACTGATGGGTCTTCAGGCATCCCGTGGACACCAGGCATTCCGCCTCGAGGATCGGCCGGGCGATGCGAAAACCATCCTTCCAGTGCGAATCGGCCGGGCGGCATTCAACCCAATCGGCTTCAGGCAGGTCATCGAAGTCGATCACCCGCACCTGGCGTTTCTCCAGAATCGGCATGATGCCTTTTTGTTCCATGACCAGGCGGGTGGGCGGATAACTGCGCTCCCCCAGACTGATGGAAGCGGCGCCCATCTCCCACAACCCGTCGATCAATGCGGCCAGCGTATCGTTGTGGGTGGAACCGGGCGCCGGATCGGCCGTGTTGAAATTGGGTTTGACCAGCACCGTCCTGTTCTTCACCGGGTTGTGGCCCAGGGCGGCAATCGCCCCCCTGACGCCTGCCCTTCGCTCTTCGACCTGCATCACCGACACCCGAGCCATGGCGACCTCCTTGTTTTTCTCTCTTTTCTTACCGTTTGAAAAGGTCTTCGAGTTCCCTGAGAATACTCTTCGGCGGGTTGCCGTTTCCGCCGATCATCTGCTGGATCTCCCGGGTCAGCCGGTTGCGCGACACGATTCGGGAGAGCACCAGAACGCATTTTTTCAGTCGCTCGGAGGCGGATGTCATCTCCAGCAGACCCTGTCGGTCGTCAGGCGAAAACCCTTTCCGGGCCGCGATGGCAAAGGCGAGCGGCTTCGGATCGATAGGGCCGCCGGGATGTGAAGAATCGACGCCGGTACCGGAATCGACCGTCTGCTTGAGCAGGTTCAGGGCGTTTTCGATAACGTTGTCCATGCCATCGTCGGCAGCCTCGTCCCCATCGTCGAAAAACACGACCCTCGCCTCCATGTAGGCCCGCTCTTCGATCAGTTCCCGGATGACAAACCGCTCCCCGCCCCGGACCAGGATATCCATGCGGCCGTCGTCGTAGCGCTTGACCACCTCGACGATCCGGGCCGTGCAGCCGGCCGTGCGGATGGCCTTACCGTCGAACAGCACGATCCCGAACGGCCGGTCTTCCGCCAGGCAGTCGGCGATCATCTGTCTGTAGCGCGCCTCGAAAATGTGAAGCGGCAGCAGCATGCCCGGCAGCAGAACCAGACCTAAAGGAAACATGGGAATCTTGTGGATTGCTGTCACACTGGCCTCCTTTGGTAATGCAGGTATTCTATCACATTAACCCAGATGCTGCGCCACTTTGTCAATCACAACGAGGCCGGGGCCCATAGCCTGATAGCACCCCGACGATTGAAGATGGGTATGATCGGTTGGATTGGTCCACCCCGAAATCCCCCAAGTCCTTCGAGCCAAAACCAGATTGGTGATTATAGTCTGTAAATCAATGAAAAATATCGATGACAAGTGAAAGCGTCATTCAACACGAGCGTTTCAACGCGCTTTATCGAAAAGGCGCTGCATCGTACTGCTGAAAGAAAGGAAGCAACCCATGCCACAAAGCAAAGAATACAATCGCCGCATCGTACTGGCACAGCGGCCACTGGGAGGCCCGGTGCCCGAGAATTTCCGGTTGGAAAAGGTGGCGGTGCCTGAACCGGCTGACGGCCAGGTGCTGCTGCGCACCGTGTATCTCTCCCTGGATCCGTATATGCGGGGCAGGATGAGCGATGCGCCATCCTATGCAGATCCGGTTAAGGTTGATGAAGTGATGGTGGGGGGAACGGTGTCTCGGGTTGAAGTGTCCCGGCACCCGGATTTCAAGACTGGAGAGTGGGTCCTGGCGTACAGCGGCTGGCAGGACTACGCGCTTTCCGATGGTACCGGCCTGACCCGATTGGGGGAGAACCCCCAAAAGGCCTCCCATGCATTGGGGATATTGGGCATGCCGGGGTTTACGGCCTACATGGGCCTGTTGGATATTGGCCAGCCCGAAGGGGGCGAAACCCTGGTCGTTGCCGCTGCCACCGGGCCGGTGGGTGCAACCGTAGGCCAGATCGGGAAGCTGAAAGGCTGCCGGGTTGTCGGCATCGCCGGGGGCAGTGAAAAATGCAACTACGCAAAAGAGGTCCTTGGTTTTGATCGGTGCCTGGATCACAAATCGGCGGATTTTGCCCAACAGCTTGGCAAGGCCTGCCCTAAGGGGATTGACGTCTATTTCGAGAGCGTCGGTGGCAAGGTGCTCGATGCGGTCCTGCCGCTGCTCAACACAAAAGCCAGGGTTCCGGTGTGCGGGCTGATTTCTCATTACAATGCCACGCAGCTTCCCGATGGACCGGACCGCCTGTCGCTTCTGATGCGCACCATTTTAGTCAAACGATTAAAATTTCAGGGATTCATTATCTTTGACGATTACGGCCACCGCTACGACGAATTCGCGAAAGACATGTCCCAATGGCTGAGCACCGGACAGATCAAGTACCGTGAGCACCTGGTTGACGGGCTGGAACATGCACCGGAAGCGTTTATCGGCATGCTGGACGGTCAGAATTTCGGAAAACTGGTGGTCCGCGTCAACAACGAACACTGATTTACAGCTTAAAAAAGGAAATCACCATGAAAATACTTATGGTTCTCACATCCCATGATAAACTTGGCGACACGGGACACAAAACCGGTTTCTGGTTAGAAGAATTCGCGGCCCCGTATTACGTTTTTAAGGACCGGAAAATCGACGTCACCCTGGCCTCTCCAAAGGGCGGGAAACCGCCACTGGACCCCAAAAGTGACGCGCCTGACTTTCAGACGGCGGCCACAGAGCGGTTTCGCAAAGACGAGGAATCTCAACGACAGCTCGCCAATACGCATTGCCTGGACGCGATCGATCCTGCGGACTTCGATGCCGTTTTCTATCCGGGAGGTCACGGACCGCTCTGGGATCTGGCCGAAGACAAGGATTCCATTTCGCTCCTGGAAGCGTTTTACCGACAAGGAAAGCCAATGGGGCTGGTCTGCCATGCGCCCGGCGTTCTGCGCCATACGAAACGGGAGGATGGCGCCCCGCTGGTGAAAGGCAAACGCGTGACCGGCTTCAGCAACAGCGAAGAAGAAGCCGTTCAACTGACCGAGGTCGTCCCTTTTTTGCTCGAAGATATGCTCACGTCCAGCCAGGGCTTATACAGCAAGGGCGCTGACTGGGAGAGTCATATCGAGGTTGACGGCAATCTCTTGACGGGCCAGAACCCTGCATCATCAGAAGCCGTTGCGGATGAACTGCTAAATCAACTTCTCAAAGAGCAGGGGTAGGTGAAGGAAACTCCGCTAAACGGCAAGCACCGGTTCGAATGGCCCCCGGAATCGATGTGATCGCCACATTACCTGAACCTTGATCATTTTACCCGCGGTAACGGCTCAGGTAATGTGAACGCCCCCGGGAACGTCATCCGGCCCGGGATCGCACCGGGTCGATGGCAGGGCTCAACGGCCCGTTCAACCCATCTGCAACGCGGCGACAACCTCGTCTGCGGAACAGACCTGGCCAAGATTGGGCAGGATGTGGGTCACGCTGAAATCATGCAATTCCTGGTTCATGCTGGAGCAGCAATCCTCCACAATGATGACCCGGTATTCATCGTCGGAGGCATGCCGTGCGGTTGCCTCGACCACGTAGTTGGTGGCCACGCCGGTCATCACCAGCGTATCGATGCCGGCGTCATCCAGGATCTGTTTGAGGTTCGTATTCTGAAAGGAGTTGACGCGGTTCTTTTCTACGACAGGTTCTCCCTCAACGGGAGTAAACGCCTCGTGGATATCGCCGCCCCACGAATTGAGGTCACAGGCCTTGAGCGCCTTTACCGCGCCGAGAATCGGCGTATGGTTGTTTTGGGTTTCCGCATCGAAATCACGCATCCCGAATTTGACATGCACCACCTTCAGCCCGGTCTCCCTCGCTTTTTTTAACACCTTGCCGATGTTTCCGAAAATATCTCTCTCTTCCGCGTGAGCCGGTGTTCCGAAATCCTTGTACTTCCCGTCTTTGTGAATGATGTCGTTCTGCACATCCATGACCAGCAGGGCTGTTTTTGATCTGTCGACGGTAATCATCCGCGCTTCCTCCTTCTCTTTAATGGTACATGGCTGTATTCGTTTACATGCGAGCCCTTGATATCACGGGTCAAGAGCGAGTTCACCCCAATGGCGGAATCAAAAGGACGCCCTGATTTTTTGGATAAATGCCGGTGTGGTACCGCAGCAGCCGCCCACGATTTCGACGCCGAGCGCTTTAATTTTTTTTATGTTCTCGGCAAAAAGGATCTCATCCTCGGGATAGAATGCAGTGCCATCGGGCCGGGTTTGGGGCATGCCCGCGTTGGGCTGGACGATGACGGGAATGTCGACACTCTCTCTGATCTGCCCGGCCAGACCGATCATACTTTCACTTCCCAATGAACAATTCGCGCCCACTGCGGCCGCACCGGCATCCCGAAGTTGCTTCATGCTCGCCTCAACCGGGTTGCCCATCAACGTAAAAAAACCCTTTGGGGCCTGATTGAACGTGAGAGAACAAAAAACCGGCTTTGAAGAGACCGCCTGCACCGCCTCCAGTGCGACGATGGCTTCGTTAAGGTCAAAGATGGTTTCAATAAGAAACAGGTCCACACCGGCCGCCTCGATAATTCCGGCATGGTGGACATAAATGTCTTTGGCCTTTTCTGCCGTCATGCGGCCCATGGGAGAAAACATTTCTCCCACGTGCCCCAGATCCCCGGCCACGTATTGTCCCGGTTTCGATGCTGCCCTGGCGTGCTTGACCGCTTCGGTGTTAATGGTTTCGATACTTTCTTTGATGCCCATCTTTTCCAGTTTAAGAGACGAGGCGCCAAATGTATTGGCGGTCGCCACGTCCGCCCCTGCATCAAAATAGGCCTGGTGGATCTCCCGTATCACCTCGGGGCGGTCGACATTCCATTTTTCGGCGCAATCGCCCCCCTTGAGCCCCCTGGCGATCAGCATGGATCCCATGCCGCCATCCAGAAGAATCCCTTCTTGTTTTACTTTTTCAATAATCTCCATGTGATTACACCTTTTTTAGACTTTTGGGGACGTTGTTCACTAATTGTACTTATCGATGTCACCGCAGAATCTGAGTGATATATGAAAGGATCAATCTCAATTGTTATTGTACAATTTGTAAACAACGTTATATATTGAAATAAATGTATATTATACCTTCAAGAGTATCATTTTTTGCAGTGCCCAATTCCCAGGAAGCGTTCCCTTTTCGGTTTCGACCATATCCCAAGAAGCACCGTAATTTGAATTTTCTTGAACACCTTACAAACTTGCCAGCCCTGCCACCAGCCGATCCACTTCCCCGTGCGAATTGTAATGAACCAGGCTGATGCGGATAATGCCATCGTCCGTGTCCTCGATACCCAGTGCCTCGATGCAGCGCAGGGCATAGAAATGTCCGTTGCGCACGGCAAGATTCTTTTCCACCAGGCGTTTGACCACCTCGCGGCAAGGCATCCCCTCCAGCGTAAACGCAATGGTCGCGGCCCGCGCCCCTTCCACGGCCCGGTCCTGGCCCATGATCCGGGCACCGGGAAGGGCACGTATCGCCTCCAGCACCCGATTGGCCAGGAGGGTCTCGTGCCGGGCAAACAAATCGAAGACCCGGGCGGCCCGGGCGTGAAAGCCGGGCAACAGGTCATTGAAATGGTGATCGTAAACGGCATCGATATATGCCTCGATGCCGGCCAACGCCCCGATCTGGGCGTGCAGCGGACCGGCCGGGTTGAATTTGTAATGCGGCAGGTCCCGGTTGAAATAGTGACCCTGGGGGTCGAGTGTGTCGAGAACCGCTGGCCGGCCCCACATGACCCCGATGTGCGTTCCGAAGGTCTTGTAGGTGCTGAACAGGTATAGATCCAGGCCACTCCTGTGGACGTCCAGCACCCGGTGGGGCGCAAAGGAGACCCCGTCGCCGATGGCCAGCGCCCCGGCGTCGTGGGCGATGTCGCTGATGGCCGTAAAATCGTGCATGGTCCCCACGATGTTGGAGCAGAGGGTGAAACAGACCAGCCGGGTCCGCTTGCCCACAAGGGCCTTGAGATCCTCGATGTCCAGCTCGCCGGTCTGCGGATCGATCCGCCACTCCCTGACCACCGCGCCGAACTCGGCCAGCCGCCGCCAGCACCCGATGTTGGCCTCATGGTCCTGGTTGGTGACGATGATCTCGTCGCCGGGCTCCAGCAGGGGCCGGACCGCCTGGGCCAGGACGTAGAAATTCATGGTGGTGGAGGGTCCCAGGGTCAGCTCGTCCGGGTGGCAGTCGAGCAGCCCGGCCATGGCCCGGTAGCCGGCCTCCATGGCCTCGCCGGCCTTGATGGACGCCTCGAAGGGGCCGTAGGGCTGGACCTTGGTGAACCGGAAAAAGTCGTGCAGCCGGTCGACCACCTGGCGGGGGACATAGGAGCCGCCGGCGTTTTCGAACATGGCCCAGCGGGCGGTGTCGGGGTTGGAAAAAACCGGGTACTGGGCACGGATAAAATCGGTGTCTAAATTCATTTTATCTCCTTAAACCACCGAATACGCGGACGGCACGGAAGAAAAGAGCATAAAAAACTTTCCGTGTATCCTGTGTGTTCCGTGGTTTCACGCTCGGATTGTTCTCAAACGGTTGCGGGATTAAGAGATATATCCCGCATCTGTTTTTATTCAATCCGCCGTCATGAGTCAATAAGGGAATCGAGGGGCAATCCCTGTTTCAAATTCCACGTATCGCCACCGGGTAGGTCTTATGCAGGGCGTTCGCGAAAACCATCACTCCAAATCACCTGGAAACGTCAACGCGTCAATATCACTACGTGCATTGTCGATGATTGCTTTGGAAAACAGTTTGAGTTCGGATGAAAGGGTCTTCGCCTCTTGTTTCCGGCAGCACCTATTTATCCTGTTTTGTTCATTTGCTTAATATTCTGTTTTCTGCTATGCGAAGATGGTTTTTTTCGGATGCCGGATGGCAATCCGGTTTGATCAGCTTTTTTGGATGGATGATCATCGATGGTAGACATCAGTCGGATACCGGCCACCGAACCGGTGCGGATCATCATCGGCGCCGGCGAACAGCGCTGGCCCGGATGGATTGCCACCCACAGGAAAAACCTGGACCTGCTGCGGCCCGAAGACTGGGCGGCCAGCTTCGGCCACCGCCCGGCGGATGCCTTTTTGTGCGAGCATGTATGGGAGCACCTGACCGAAGCCGAGGGACGGGCGGCCGCCCGATTGTGCTACCGCTGGCTCAAGCCGGGCGGCTATCTGCGCTGCGCGGTGCCCGATGCCAATTTCCCGGATGCGGCTTACCAGCGCACGGCCCGGATCGGCGGGCCGGGCCCCAAAAACCACCCGGCGGCAGGTCATCGAATCGTTTATGACTATCGACGCTTTGCAGATGTATTCGAACAGGCGGGCTTTGCCGTTGATCTGCTGGAGTATTGCGACGAACAGGGCCGCTTTCATTATCATCAGTGGTCGCCGGACCAGGGCCCGGTGTACCGGTCCCTGCGCCTGGATCACCGCAACCGGGACGGGAGATTGGGCTTCGTGTCCCTGATCGTCGATGCCCGCAAGCCCGCCTGACAGGTGCCGTACCGATTGGCAAACACAAGGGTCAGCAAACGGGATGCCGGCCCGATATCAAACTTGATTCTCCCGTAAAAAAATCGCATTCCCGGCGGGTTCTTTAACAAGCCGAAATCACCCGATAGACGCCAGACGGGACAGGAAGGCTTGCGGGCCGCCAAAGCGAGCTTGTGCGAGCGAACAGTCATGTTCCATCCCGGAAAATGAGGCGTACTGACGCTACGCCTGAGTAACGAGGGATGAAGCAACGCAGATTTCGGCGTTTTTTCGGATCCGTCAAACTTAAGACACGTTTAACCCATTTTTCAAAGGAGGCACAACCCATGGCCCAGATGACCGAACGAATGCAGGAATTGTTCAACACGGTCCGCACCGCGATTCTTTCCACCGCCACTGCAGACGGTTCACCGAACGCCGTACCGGTGGGCGCCAAAAAAATCATTGACGCGGAAACCATTCTCATCTCCGACCAGTTCTTCAACAAAACCCTGGCCAACATGAAGGCCAATCCCCGGGTGGCGGTCACCTTCTGGGAGGGACATGAAGGCTATCAGCTCAAAGGCAGCGTCACCATCGAAACCAGCGGCCAGCGCTATGAGGAAACGGCCCGGTGGATCCAGGAAATGAGCGAGAAGGCGGGATTTCCCCTCAAGTCAAAGGGAGCGGTCATTCTTCACATCGAAGAGATCTTCGGCGTTTCCCCGGGTCCGGGCGCCGGCAAGAAATTGGTATAATACCAATTCGCCATCCACTTATAACCACGAAGGACACTGAAGAATAAGGCGTATCAACTTTTTTAAAACACGGAAAAAGAGAAAAAAGTTCGGTGTGTCCAGTGTCTTCCGTGGTTTCTCATCTTCTTGCATGATCCGCTGGTTTTCACTGCAGACGGCATAACCACCGCGGGCCGCATCTCTTTTTTCTCGACCAGCCGCTCTTTCCGTTTCTTCCGTGGTTTAAAATCTTTTCCCTCCCGACGATCAGTGCACCATCAAAAAGGCATAGCGGTCCATCGTCTGATCGTAGTCGGTGCGCACGTTGATTTCGAATCCGAATTGGCGCACGGTTGCATACACGTCCACGGCCATGGCCTCGGGAGCGGGGCGGGCCATGCGGGGCTGTTCGCAGGTTTCGCGGCGGCCGGTGCAGGTTTTACAGAAGCTGCAGGAGTCCATGAACAGCTGGAAGGCACGGTGGTACCCGGCCAGGAAAACAGCGCGCTCCAGCTTGACCAGCCCGGCGTTGATCCTGGCGGACCAGGCGTGGCGGTCCTCGGGGTGATCCATCCGGCCCTGGAAGTGCAGGATGACGGCGTCGGTATATTCCCTGAAGAAGCGTTCGCATTCGGCCACGGACGGGGTGTTGGGCGGGCATGCGCCGCCGTGGCCGTATTCTCCGCAGCCGTACATGCATTTCATTCGCACCCACTGGGCCACAATAATCTTTTGGGGATCGATCCACCGGTAATCGGTGTAGCCGCGGGTGTGGAGGATGCCGTCAACTTGCTTGCGCTGATCCGTGCTGATTGCCATGGGGCCTCCCGGGATTCCGTGTTCTGAGTTCAGGGTTCGGGGTTCGGGTCAAGCAGTTCGGAGCCCAGCGCCGTCGCCGGCCGGGGGGCGGCTGGAATGGAGAAAAATGGGCACCGAATACTGAAATCATCTTGTTCGCCAGCCGCTACCATGGCGCCGGGAACCATCTCAGGTTAAATGCCGTCGCGCATGTCGTCGATCCAGAACGGCATGAAGCGGTCCACGAAACGAAAACGGCCTTCCAGGGTGCGGTAAAGGATCCCTTTCTTGACCAGGGAATCCAGCGACGCCTTGATGGATGACGAGGGGCCGATACCGTGGCGCATCTGGAAATCCTTGGAAAAAGGCAGCGCCTCCGGGTCGCCGGCCAGGGCGAAAAGCAATGCCTTTTGCGCCTGGGTGGCCGTTTGCCAGAGCATCTCATAATGGGGTGAATCCTGGCGGGCGATGATCACCGGCAGGCGGTTGATCAAGGCCGCATCGACGATTTTGGATTCGAGCGCGGATTCCCACATGGCATGGCAAAGCCGCTGGATGTTGTAGGGCACGTCTTCACCGATGTCGAACAGGCGCTGGATGTCGTCGCCGGCGACCTGGTAAGCGCCCTTCTCGAGCCACCCCAGAATAAACCGATGGTAGGCCTGCCGCCTGATCGGCCCCAGCTTCATGATCCGGCCCATTTTGTAGAAGGCGCGCGTGCTGTCCTGGACCATGGCCAGCATGACCGACTGTTCGGACCCTGAAAAAATGTAACCGATGCGGTCGTGCTTCTGGATTTCCGAGCGCATGGCTTTTTCAACCGTCAGCCCGTTGTACCTGGCGATATCCGAGAATTCATCCATGATCACGACCAGCCGTTTCTTTTTCCGGGCGGCCAGGTCCTGCGCATGGGCCAGGCCTTCGACGAGGGCCGCCAGGGCATCCGTTTCACCGTCGGCCAGCTCCAGCCCCGCACTCACATTGCCGTCGCGGTCCAGGCTCAGCCTGGGGCGCAGCCGTTGAAACCCGGAAAAGAGCTTCAGCAGCCGGTCGGTGTTGGACTCCAGCGCCCGGGTGATCCTGACGGTCAATGCGCCGGCAAAGCTGCGCAGGTCGGGAAAGGCGTTCAGGTCGATCACCGCACAGGCGACACCGGCGTCGGCCAGGTTTCCGGTCAGCTGATGCAGCAGACAGGTTTTACCGAACCGACGCGGTGAAACCAGAAAAACGCGATTGTTGTTTTCCATCTCGCGCAGCAGGGTGTTGAGTTCCTGACTGCGGTCGGCAAAGTAAGGCCCGCTGACGATGCCGCCGTACTGGAAGGGGTTTTTCATGTCGGCGCCTTTCGATACGTTATTAACGATTCGTAATTTACGAATCGTTAATAACGTATTATGGACGTCGCAGGTTGTCAATTCGCGATTCAGTACCTGCCGACCGTCAGGCCGTCGTCGATCAGGTCCAGCACGCGCTGCTTCTCTTCCGGAAACTGATAGCCTTCGTAGCTGTGGGTGAACAGGAGGTGGCCTCGGGGGTTTTTCCAGTAGTTGCCGGCATGATCGAAGCAGACCCGGCCGGTGACCGACAATTCCTGCATGGTCAGGCGCAATTCCTTCAGCTGCTCCCCGGGGGTCAGCATCTCGAAGGCACCCTCCTCCATTTCGCGGGCCAGGGGGGTGCCGGGCCAGGGGCGAAGCGGGCGGGACCGGATGTAGTGCGGATCGATCTCGCTGAGCACGCGGGCCGTGTTTCTGGCATGCTGTTCCCACAGGGCCTTGCCGCCCAGACCGGGCATCCAGTATTCCGAGAGCTGGAAGCCCGCCGCCAGGGCCTTTTGGCCGCCCTTGATATGGACCTCGGCGGTGGCGCCCTTGCGAATCTTTTCCAGCACCGTGTCATCTCCGCTTTCCAGGCCCACGTGCAGCCGGTCCAGGCCGGCCCGGCGAATGGCCTTGAGGTCATCGAGGGATTTTTGCACCAGGGTCTTGGAGCGCGCGTAGGTGGTGACCCGTTCGATGGAGGGAAAGGTGCGGCGCAGATACCCCAGCACCGCCACCAGCTGGTCGGTTTTCATGATCAGGCTGTTGGCATCCTGCAGGAACACGGTTTTACCGCCGGCCAGCAGCCAGTGGTAAAGCATGGCAAACCCCTGGTGGTGGTTCAATTGGGGGTGTTGGCCGATCAGGGTGACGGCGGCATGCCGGCCGATCTCCCCTCCTTGTCCGGCCTGCTGCGAAAGCGAGGCGAGATCATCGCGCAGGGCCGCCATGGCATCGATGTCCCCTTTGATGTCGGCAACCGATCGCACCTGGAAGCGCTCGGTTTTATACATGCCGCAAAAGGTGCAGTGGTTCCAGGGGCAGTTGCGTGTCAAACGTACCAGCAGGGAGTTGCTGCCCCCCTCGCTGGGCGGCCGGTAAACTCCGGTCTCAAAGTCGTATTTTTGTGCAGCGGATCGTGTCATTTTTTTTACCCACCATTCACGGTTCACCGTTTCCGGGTTACACCCCCGGCAGCATTTTCTGATGATAACCACGGGAAACACGGATTACACGGATTAAACATTCAAAAACCTTTCCGTGTATTCAGTGTGTTCCGTGGCGGAATCGTTTTTTGCCTTGGCAGTAACCGTTCACCCCTCACTGTTCACTTTTCACCGCCCCCCACGATAGCGGATCAAATTCATGGCCATCATGGTGGCCACGACGTCGCGACCCTGGTTGAGCATCTCGCAGAAGGAAAACAGCACGCCCCGGTCGGGTTTACTGCGGGAAGGCGTCACCCGGTCCACGGTGATGCGCAGGGTGAGCGTATCACCGGGACGCACCGGTTTGAGCCAGCGCAGTTGGTCCACCCCCGGGCTTCCCAGGCTGGCCGGGCCCGGCAGGTAGTGTTCCACAAACAGCCGCATGAACAGGCTGCAGGTGTGCCAGCCGCTGGCGATGAGGCCGCCGTAGACCGTCTTCCCGGCTTCGATCGGATCGGTGTGAAACAGCTGGGGGTCGAACTGCCTGGCGAACCGGATGATCTCCGCCTCGGAGACGGACACCGGCCCGAACTCATGGACGGCGCCTTCGACATAGTCTTCCAGGTATCGCTCCTGCGGTGCGGTGCTGAAACGGCTTTCGGTCATTTCTATTTCTCCTATCGTGGTCCTGCGGGGCAGACGGTTCATCTGAAAAACCAATCGGTCTGTTTTCTTATTAAGCACCAAAGGGGGTGTCAACAAATATCAATTAAGCAATGCAGGTATTGAGGGTAGAGGCTCGGGCTCTCAGTTCTCGGTTCACCGCATCACCGCTCCGATTAACCCAAAAAGGCAGAGCCCCGTTAGAGGCTCTGCCTTTTTACAACCGCCTTGGCCGGCGGATTTTAACCCTGTTGCCTTGCTCTCGAAGCTCTGCCGCCAAACTAACCCATTACGTCGATGCCCAGGTCACAACCCAGGTGCTTGTCGGGATTCTCACACTGGAAATTGGCTTCACGGGTATCCACATGTCCTTCGCTTTTATCGTCAAAGTAGTCCTGAGTATTATTTTCGGCCATGATATCACCTATGTGTTTTTAATGTCTGTTGACGTTGGATGACCCTTGTCATCCGTTTCCGTTCGTACTGAAAGTAAAGTACAACATTGCCGGTGATATGCAATGTGAGCCGCCTGGCTGCATGGTGACAGGTAAAAGCTACCATTCGCCTGCGAATCCCGGCTTGAGGTTTAAAAGGAAATCACTTAAGATTTCTCTTGAAAGCGTCTGAATCAGGCTGTCGGCGAAAGCGATGGACCGCTTGACAGCATATACGTCACCATTACAGGGAGGATGCCGTGGAACTTAATACCGTAGCGATCGACAACCCCGAGCAGCTCAATTTCATCCTGGGGCAGTCCCATTTCATCAAAACCGTCGAGGATCTTTACGAAGCCATGGTGAACACCGTACCGGGCGCCAAATTCGGGCTGGCGTTTTGCGAAGCCTCCGACGTCTGTCTGGTCCGTCATACCGGCACGGACGACGAACTGACCGCCCTGGCCCGGGAAAACGCGATGCGTCTGGGGGCGGGACACAGTTTCATCATTTTCATGCGCGACATGTTTCCCGTCAACATCCTCAATACGATCAAGACCGTACCGGAGGTTTGCCGCATCTTCTGCGCCACGGCCAACCCGGTGGAGGTCGTCGTCGCGGAAACGGAACTGGGTCGCGGCATCATGGGGGTGATCGACGGGTTTGCGTCCAAGGGCATCGAAGGAGAAGATGACATTGCCAAGCGCAAATCCTTCCTGAGAACCATCGGCTACAAGCAGTGACCTGAGCCCGGAAGATGCCGAGATTGCCAATGACCTCACCGACCATTGCCATCGACCCCGAACGCTACGAAAGCCTTCGCCGGCATTGTGACCGCAATGGCATCCGATTTGCCGATTTTGTGGCCGATGCCCTGGAAAATGCGCTTGAAGAGGAAGAGATACTTCAAAAGGCGGAAAAGGTGGAGCGATTGATCCAGCAGATGGATCGCCTGCGCCTGACATCGTTTCGCCGCGGGTTCCGGCAGGGGTTTGCCGCCGGCGTTCTGGCGGGACAGGGCCGCGTCGGGTTGTCGCGAACGCTCACCCCCGCCGAGGTCACCCACAAAAACGAAGCCTTTAAAATCGTTACCGGCGGGCAGCTGAGCCTTTTCGAGTGACACCGGCAGATCCCGGTCCGCCTGTGAACCGGGGCCTGACCATCAGAGGCTGGGGTGCCTCAGCACGGGCGGCGCATCGATCGTGCCGGCACCGGCCCGAAATGATCAAGGCCGGTGCCGGCGGTTGGAGCTGCACGTCTCTCATTCCGGAATGAACCGGTGATCGGCGCGACCGATCAATTTTCCAGACCGTCGTAGATGGCGTTGCCCACGATCCGGAAAGCGTTCTCCGGGTGCCCGCGGAAGGTGGCATCGATGCCGATCAGGGTCACGTCCCGTGTGTCGGTGGTCTGGTGAACGATCACCGGCTGGCCGTTGGCGCCGCTGGTCTTCCACTCCGGCCAGAAACCGGAAAGCAGAAGATTCTCGCCAGGATCGAGCGTGGCGGCCACCTTGACCCCCTCCCCCAGGTCGCTGAACCAACCCGGATAGTAGACAAAGGCGTATCCGTCTGCACGGAATCCGGCAGCCACCGAATCGTCCGGATCGTAGTCCACATTGACGATGGCATTGCCGGAGACATAGTCATAGGCAACGTCGGCAATCCCGGCGTCAATGGCAAATTGAATGGGCCTGCCGCGGTAGGAAAGCCCGATGTAGTCGCCACCGGCATCGAACCAAGCCGTCATAGCAGCCTGTCCCTCCGGGCTTAACCGGGTCCATCGCAGGCTGTCGTTGATGAAAAGGTCATAGCCGCTGATCATACCGGCATCCAGATCTTCCTCGGAAACCAAATCATAGGCGAAACCCAAGCGGTCCAGGCAGTTCCTGATGCCGCCATCACCGTATACGGCAATCCGCCGCTGTTGCAGTCGGGTCAGGTCTTCAGGCATTTTCTTGAGGGTCAACACGTCCAGCCCGTATTCTCTTGCCAACTGGCGGGCCTTCCATTTGCCCGCCTTCATGATGACGGCGCCGGCACCGATCATCTCGCCGCCATCCTCAAAGGCCGCTTCTGCGCGGTACAGGGTGGCACCTTGTGCCAGCAGGTCGTTGGTGGCCTGGAAGGCGGCCAGGCTGGTGGGCAGAAAGGCAATGGCGCCGGCCTTACCCCGCTCGACAGACCCCTTGACCGCCTTCGCCTTTTTGATCTTCCTGGTTCGGATGGGGATCGGGTCCTCCATCACCGCCCGATAGGCCCCCCACAGATAGGGGTGGCTCCAGACCGAGGGCGGCGAATAAAAATAGAGGCCCTCGATGTAGGACAGGTCGAGGCCGGGGTCCAGGATGGTGTTGGCCATGCCGCGCTTGGGCTGATCCATCCAGACGACGTAAGTGCCTTTGGGATATTTCTCGCCTTTCAACCAGAAACTTCGCTGGGCCGCCTCCACCTGGACATCGTTGAACAGCAGGAAGTCAACCAGGCGTGCCGCCTGATGCGTGCTGGGTTGGTATGGCGGACCGGCGGGGATCACATAGGCCGCCGGAAACTCCTGGATGGTCAGTTCGTTGTACTGATCCCAGGGGGTCTCCTCCAGCAAGTAATCGGGAATCAACATCTGGGGCAGGTCCAATGCACCGCGCCGGAAGACTTCGATCTGGTCTGCGACCATCTCTTTTTTGTTGGCGACCGTGTAGTTGAGGGCGCCCCAGACCACCGCGTAGTCAGCGTCTACACCGTGGATCGCTTCCGACCAGGTCTCGATGGTGTGGCCGTAGGCGCCGTGGTAGATCGGGTACATGGCCGCGTAGATCGGCGGCCAGTCATCCCAGCCGAGGTCCCAGTCGCGGTAGGGGATGCGGGCGGTGTCGTAGGGATAGTAGAGATTGTCGAGCTCTTTTTGCAAGAGCAGTTCGGCCTCCATGGCCAGGGCCAGTTCCCAGGACCAGGTCAGGTAGAGGTCGTATTCATAGTTGGGGTTGTGCGGCGGGGTGCAGGGTTCGATCAGCATGGGCTGGACATCGTCGTGCAGATCCAGGAAGACCATGGGATTCCACTCGGTAATCACGCTCACCGTGGCCCGGGTTTCCGGCTGGCTCTGAGTGATCATATCCCGGTTGATGTCGATGTCGTTGGCATTCCTGCGGGTGCCCATTACCCGTCCGTCGGGATTCTGCACCACGTTGAACAATAAAATGGTATTGTCGAGGATGGCCTGGACCTCTTCGGAATCGTCGTAGGCCAGGGTTTCGATCAACCGCATGCATGCGTCGGTACCAGGATACTCATCGCCGTGAATGCTGCAGTTGATGAACACCGGGACGTTGAAATCGTCGTACTCCTCGATCAGGGCCAGGGCCTTTTCGGGATCCCTGATCATCAACTTGCGCAGGTCCTTGTGGCGCCCCTTGTCCTTGTGCCTTTTTCTCTTTTTATCCATCGGGTCGGTAACCGTGGCCAGGAACAGGTTGCGGCCGCCGGCCGACTGGCCGATGACCTCGACCCTGACCCGGTCGCTGGTCCGTTGAATTTCACACAGGCGCGGTGCGATATCCGAATAGAGTATCGAATCATATGACTCGGAGGGAACCTCCTCTTCCGGATCGACAAAACACCAGTCGGGGGTTTTGTCCTGGTGGTTGTGTTTGGCCATGGCCGTGGCAGGCATGGCCAGCAGGGTAATGGCCAGCAGACAGCAGAATAAAAATGGCCGCTTGAATTTAAAAACGTTCATCGTCATGCTCCTCCTTTTCCGCGGGTCACCTTAGTGTGCAAGGCAGACAGGCCGATTCAAAAACGAATGGCAATTCCCCAGTCACTGTTGCATGATGCCTTGTTCACCTCCTTTCCAACCGCTCTTATCTATACATCCATGCGATGATCTCCTGCGCACCCGAAATGTCCGCGGCGCAGGGTATTACGGGCGTAGAAGGCTATGGGCGATACCCGACTGCCGATAAAACGTTTCGGCGCCCGGGTGGACCGGCGCAACCATACCCTCAGCCATCGCCGCTCTTGTCATCACCACCGCCGCCGGTTGCCTTTTTTTAACTTCATCAACACGGTTGAACACCTCCCGGATAAGGGTATGGACAATCTTGTCAGGGACCCGGGCCGCGGTTACCAGCCCAGCTTTGACGCCGATGGTGTCAACATCGGATGTATTCGCAAAATACGGAAAGTGCTTCAGTCGGATGATCGACTTTTCATAGAACGGATCCGCTTCCGTCATTTCGTCGATGCCCGAACCGGAGACGGGAACCAGGCGCACGGCCTCAGCCGTCGAGACCAATTCCCAAAAGGCCCTGTTCGTGGTTCCCATCAGATAAAAAAAAGCGTCGATTGAAGCATCCATCATCAGTCCGGGTGCTTCTTCGGCCGCAGCACCGGTCGCCCTTATCCCACGATGGGGGTCAATTCCGGCCGCCTTGAGAATATCCATGACGGTATCACGCAGGTCGGAGCGCACACCGCCGGTGAACACACGCCGGCCCTCGAGGTCTTTGATCGTCCGGATGCCCGATCCAGCCAGGGTAATCAGCGCAACCTGTTCCGCTTGAACGGTGAAGACACTGCGCAGCTCGCTCTGGGGCCGCCCTTCCCATCCCACCAGGCCGTTGCAGGCCTGGAATATCCGCCGCCCGTGGACCACGCCAAAGTCGAGGTCACCGGAAATGACGGCATTGATGACGGAAATCGATTCGCGTCTCGATTTCACCGTGACACGGAACCCATGAATGGTGCGTGTCTGATTGACCGATGTTGCTATGGTGCCGGCAGTCGGGAAATAGGGGTCGGAAATACCCTTGCCGCCCATGGTTACATGGGTGGATTCAGCGTTAGCCGGCAGCACAGGCAGGCCGGCAAGAACAGCCAGGCACGTGATAAACAGCCGTTTGATCATTAACGTGATTCGCATCGCACTGTTTTCCTCGACAGGCGAAAATGTTTTCGGAACATTATGTAGGGAAAATGGAAAAGGGGCGAGATTAGGCTCAGATTTGATTTGCGTCCGGTTATCAATGCCGCGGGTAGAAACGACTTGGACAGTCCGGAGCGGTCAGGTGCAATTCGGGATACGGGGGGGGAACGAATCAAAACTGAGCAACTGATGATTATTAGTTCAGGTCAGACGGGGTTGTCAAGGCAGGTTCAAAACCCGGCGCCCGCCCGCTCACGATCACCTTTTTATGCCCCACCCTTTGGTGGGCGCCCCCGGGTGAGAAATTTAACGGTGAGTTAAGGATACCGGCGGTGGCACCTGGGCCAGGGAAAAGGTTGCCCGCCGGCTGTGGAAAAGCCCGGCAAGGGAGCGAATCAGTCCTCGATAAAATCCGGCCCGGTGACGGTTGCGCTCAGCCCGATGCGCGACACCTGTCTGGAAATGGACTCGGCGGTTTCCCGGTCAACCCGCCGGACAACCAGCATCGTGCCCTGTCTTTCGATTTGGGCCGCAACCGGGGTCACCGCGATATTTTTCCCGGCAAGCACCTGCGCATGGCGAATGGCCGCTTCGTGATTCTGAAAGGAACCGACATAGATGGCAAGCTTGCCGGCTTCCGGCAGGACAAAGGCATCGGCCACTTGTTTAACCGCTTCCAGGCGTGCGTAGGCCGCTTCAGGAAAGTACACGCCCTCCAGCAGTCGCGTGAACCTCACGGTGCCGGTTCCCGGAGTCTGCCGGGCCTCCAACCCACGGTTGTGCAGCATCTCGCTGACCTGTTCCACCAACCGCTCATTGGTGCAGGGACCGATCGCTATCGAAAAAAGGGTATCGCGGTCGGCTGAAGAAGTTGTTGCCGCCTCTTCCTGCATGGCGAAAGGGTCTTTTTCAGTGGCTGCATCGGGCCGGTCGGAAGGCGTTGTGTCAATGGCGGTAAAGGCTTGCGACCGGGGCTGGAAGGGCGTCGATTGCGCCGCATCGGGAAAACCGATGGCCTGGGACAGTCGGCTGAGTTCGGCAGCCGTGTCCGGATCTCCCGGATGCTCAACGACCTGCAGTGACCCGCCCAGATTCAAAATGCGATAAGCCGTAAGGATTTCACGGACAATGACGGAAACCAGTTGACGGGCAGACTGGAAGTATTCTTTCTCGGCATTCAACACATCGAGAAGACTTCGCCGCGACACGCTGTATTGCTGCAGGTAGGCATCGAAGGTCTTTTCGCTCGAGGCCACCGCTTCCCGGTAGGCCGTCTTCTGGCTTTTCAGGGAAAGGTATTCGGCCCAGGCGGCAGCGGTCGATTCTTTCAATTCAATCAGCCTGTCATCCCGGGTCGAGCGGCGTTGATACTTCCTCGACAGGGCCGCGTTGGCCGCTTCCCGGTCCTGCCCCCCGTTAAACAGGTTCCACCGCAGAACCAGCATGGCATCGTTGGTGTGCTGCCAGGAGGGATCCCCATCCAGCTGATCGTAGTATCGGCTGCTCAACTCGACATTGAGTTTGGGTTTGTATGCGGAGCGGGCCAGGCCCACTCTTGCTTCGGCCTCCTTGAGACTGGCGTTAATGGCCAGCAGCCCTGGATTTTTCTCTTCCGTCCACGTCAATGCCTCCTTCAGGGAAATCGGCATCGTATCCGGTACATCGGCAAATGCCACCGTTCCCGGTTTCGTGCCCGTCACGCGCTCATAGTTGGCCACAGCACTGTCGAGATCGCCCTTGCTGATGATCAGGATTGACCGGGCGCGCGCCAGACGGGCCCGGGTCTGGGTAACATCGGCAATGTTCCCGGTCCCCGCCCGCTCGATCTCGGAAAGCCCCCGGTAAATGTCCTGGTGAACCTCGAGATCATTTTCTGCAAGGGCGACCAGCTCCCGCTGCAGGTAAACCTCGAGGTGAGCATTGATCGCATCCAGAGCAATGGACTGGGTGGATTCAAGAACGTCGAAATCGGCTGAATCCAGCAGTGCCTTCTGGATGGAAACCTGATGGCGGGTTTCTCCCCCGTCCCACACATTCTGGGTCAACCGGAGCGAGGCGTCTCCCCGGGAATCCCAATCGCTGTCGGAGGGATCGGCCTCGGGCAGCCGGGTAACGCTGTCACTGTGCTGCTCCAGGCCATAACCGAGCATGAGATCAACGGAAGGGCGATACCGTGCCCGGGCTTTTTTAAGGTCGTACTCGGCCGCATCATGGTAATGGGCCACTGCCTGCAGCTGCGGGCTGAATTTGAGCGCCTGCTCAACCGACTGGAATAGCGTTGTCACCCGAGCGGATGCAATTGACGGAACAGGCGCAATCCAACAGGAAAAAAAAGTCAGGAAGAATATAAGTTTTGCTACTGTCATGGCAAGGCCTATCACAACCAGACAAAATACGATCTATTCGCTGCTATAGAAAAAGGCTGTCTGAAACTTCAGCAAACTCACTTGCCGCCGTGCGCCTCAGATCAAGACACTGTTCTTCAGTCAGACCGGCTGTCTGCATGGCCGAAGGGTCGACAGAAAATGCGCCCTTCCCGAAGTCACCGTTTTCCAGGTCGGACATCACCAGCAGAGCGCTGAGATGCAGCAACGCAGTTTCCTCGGTGAACCGATCGGCTTGGCCCGGTTCAGGGTGAAAGAAGGTGATGACCTGAAAGATTTTGGGCAGATCCCACTGCTTCATGACCACGCCCCCCAATCTGGCGTAATCGAACCCGAGTTGTTCCCTTTCCACCTGGTACAGCGGACGATCCAGATCTCTGGCGGTCAATACAGCCTGCTGAGCCGCTTCAGGAATCGACAAGTACATGAACAAATGGCCGATGTCGTGCAACAGACCTATCACGAACAGCCGGTCAGTGTCCATTATCCCGCATTCAAGAGCAAGTCGTTTGGTCATCACGGCACAGTAAAAACTACCCTGCCAGAATTTTTTCATATTCATCACATCCGTCTGGATGCCGGAAAAAGCTTCGGCGACCGAAGCAGTAAGAACAATATCATGCACCTGGCGAATTCCCAGCAGACTGACGGCATGACTGACGGTTTCGATTTTGACCGCCCTTCGGTTCAGGGGACTGTTGACGACCCGCAGAAAGCGCGCGGCCATACCCGGATCACGCCCTACCAGAAGGGCGACTTCCGCCATGGTATAATCCGGGTCGTCGATCAGTTCTTTCAACTTCAGATAGATGTCCGGCAAGGACACCAGTTGTGCGGATTGTGCAACTTTTTTGAACACGGCCTGCCTTTCTTGCGAACGAACCCGGTTAAACCGGGAAATGAAATTAGAAATTGGAAATTTGACTGTCATGCTTCTGTAAGATAGATGAACGCAATCAATTTCCTGTGGCCCCATGGCCATTTTGTTAGCATCCAATGCGTAAAAGCGTTTTATTTCTCCCCAATTTCTATTTTCCAATTTCAAGTCTCAGCTTTACAGCACTACCCCGTCATCGTCATCGGTTGTTTTTGTAACAGGCCCGCAGCCTCATGGTGAGGCACCGCACGGCCGAAATAATAGCCCTGCAGGTATTCACAGCCCAGGGCTGTCAGGTGGTCAGCCTGATGTTTTTCTTCAACCCCCTCCGCGACGACCTCGAGCCCCAGCCCATGAGCCATGGAAACGATCGATGCGATCAGCTTGTCGGCGGTTTCATTTTTGTTGATATCGGATATAAAGGCCCTGTCTATTTTCAGGCAGGACAGGGGGATATTCTTCAGATAGGCGAGCGAAGAGTACCCGGTTCCAAAATCGTCCATGCTTACCCGAAGTCCCATCTCCCTGATCTTTTTCAAAACGGCAATCGACTGGTCAGTGGTATTGACCAACGAGCTTTCCGTCAGTTCGATTTCAAGCAGACCGGTGTCGATGTTGAATTCATCCAGAATGTTCCGGATCCGACCGACCAGATTCATCCGGCGCAATTGAACCCCCGAAATGTTGACCGCGACCGGACTGACCGCCAGCCCCATATCCATCCACGTTCGAAGCTGCCGGCAAACCCTGTGGATCACCCAGTCGCCGATCCTGTCAATCTGGCCGGACTGTTCGGCGACCGGAATGAATTGATCCGGAGGGACAGCCCCCAGTTCGGCACTCTGCCAGCGCAGCAGCGCCTCGAAACCGGCGATCCGCCCTGTTGCCGATTCGATCTTTGGCTGGTAGTGCAGCCGCAGTTCATCGTTAGCGATGGCTTCATGCAGTCGGTTTTCAATCTTCAGCTGGCTGGCCGCCATATCGTTCAGGTTCTGCGAAGCAAACAGATAACGGTCCTTGCCATTGAGTTTTTTTGCATAACTGCAGGCATTGGTCGCACTGCTGTACAACTGGTCCACCGTCCGTCCATCGTGGGGAAAAATACTGACCCCGAAATAGACGGATGCATAAATTTCGTTCCCCTTGATCGTGAACGGTTTTTCAAAGGTGTCCAGCAGGCGTTTCATCACCCAGGTCACATGGTCGACCTGCCTGATATCGGTCAGCAGGATACCGAAATCCGTCTGGTTGACCAGCGAGACCGTCGACATGCCGTTGTAATTATCGATGACGGCAACCGTGTCGATATTCTCACGTAAGACATCATTCAAGCGTTGGCCGCAGGCTTTCACCAATTGTTCGGCAGCCCTGTATCCGAGTGTTTCGTGAACCCGTTTGATCGTGTCGATGGTCATTGACAATACCGCAACCAGATAGTTCGCCCGCCTGGCCCTGGCGATCTCATGGCCGATCCGATCATCGAACAGGGAACGGGTCGGCAAACCGGTTTTGAAATCGTACATGTCATAGTGTTCCAGCTCGAGGGTGCGTTTTTCCAGCAGGCCCTCGAGCTCCTGCACCCGTTGCTGCAGCCGGCTGTGATCAGGATCGGGTTCGGCCCCTGCCGGCAGGCTCGACTGAGGCATCGGTTGCCGGTTCTGCGCCCCGCCATGACCTGCGGCACCCAGGTTTAAGTCTTTCCCCCAGGCGACAACCCGATTCCTTCCGCTTTTTTTTGCTGCATAAAGGGCTTTGTCAGCCTGGTCGATCAACTCGTCCGGTTTGTTGGTGTCTGAACCCAGGGAAGAAACGCCCAGGCTGATGGTAATGTTGACCCCCGAACAGGATCGCTTTTCAAGGGTCTGACGAATCCGCTCGGCAATCTTGACGGCCATGTCGAGGTTCAGGCTGGGCAGGACCACGCAGAACTCTTCGCCGCCATAGCGCCCGACCAGGTCGTTATCACGGGTTCCGGTTTTCAGAACATCGGCAACTGCCTTGATCACCTGATCCCCGGTTGAATGACCATAATTGTCATTGACCGATTTGAAAAAATCGATATCCACCATGATGCAGGACAGATTGGCCTCGCTTGCCTTGGCCCGGGCAAACAGTCCGTCAAATTTAGACGCCAGCGAGCGTCGGTTCAGGCACAGGGTCAGGGGATCGCAATTGGCCAGAATTTCCAGTTCCTGGCTTTTGGATTTGATTTCATCGTTGGCCAGCTGAAGATTTTCAAGCATGGCGCTCAGCTCGAAATTTTTTTCCTCCAATTGGGTGATATCGTCAAAGGTGACCAGGGCGCCGCGACACTTGCCGCCATTGTCGGTTACCATGGCGGCAGCGACCGCCAGCTTGGTAGTGGTGCCTTTATTGTTCTTAAGGCTCAACAGGGCGCCCTGGTGGTCCTGATTCTCTTTCAGCACCTTGAACCAGGGCAGTTGGCTGACCTGCCTCGGAGTTCGGCAATCCAGCCAGCCCAGTTCCGACCCTTTCAGGCCGACCAGTTCCGTGGGGAATTTGCCGAACAGACTCGCAAAGGATGCATTCGCCATCACGATTTGTTCCTTTCTGTCCAGCATCATTACCCCTTCGTGAAGCACATCGAAGGCTTTTTGCACCCGTCGGGGAATCACCGCGGTCGGATCGAGTTCGCGCAGGGTCCGTTTGATCACTAAAAAATAGCAGAGAAAACAGCTCAGCCCGACGAACACCAGCAGCCAGGCGAAAGAACCGCCAAACCCGGATGCCAGGCTGCCCGCCCAGAACGGGGCAAAGCGGATTTCCACCGTTGCCCATTTGGCATCATTTCGATACACGGGCACGTTGATGTGGGTGGGCGTCGATTTGCCGTCGGCCGGAGGCATCCAGTGGCCCAGGTGCTCACCCGCAAGGGCGATCAACTCGCCATCTTCGGTGCGAATGGCAGCAGAGCGGATGTCATCGTTACGTTCCACCACCCCCCGAAGCGTGTTCCGGATGGTTTGAAAATCATTTTTCCGGGCGGCGGCAGCAAATTGGAATGCCAGGGACTCGCTGAGCCCCTTGCGCAGTTCCAAGGCCGAATCGGTCCCGTCGGGAACGAGTCCGATCAGATCGGCCAGAAACAGCAGGTTGACCGTCAGTATCGCCAGTGCGAAGCTGAGCCGTATGGCGGGCGATTTAAAAATCATTCCGTTTCGCTGTCGAAAATGGTTTCCGGTCGCTGTTCCGTGCCCTCGGCCATCTCATCCTTGCCTTTTTTATCTTTTTTCTTCCCGGACAGAATGATAATCGGGTCAAAGCCGCGCCAGAGCGGCAGTGTCGACATCATGCTGGCAACCATGGATCCGGCCCGCAACAGGTAACTGACGATACCGACGGTGAAGGTCGTCATGGATGCGGTGACGATTTTCGTTTTTAACGCATTGGCCTCTTGCTCCGATCTGAATGTCCCGTCGATTTCCTCTCGCAGCAGATCGTAATCCGGATTGTCAACAAACTGCTCCCAAGCGTTATCAGCAAAATCTATGCCGTCCATATCTGCCAGTTCATAGTTCACCGGGGTATGTTCAGCCGCCTGGTCATTGAAAGGCAAATAATTTTCAGCAGCGATATCTTTGTACAGATCGTTGTCGAAATAGGTGAAGGCACGATCGTCCCTGCGGCTTTCAGACCGTTGGCCCGAATCGTTTTCATCGGTCAGGAAAATAATTTTCTCCGGGTTTTCAGCTTTCGGACCCGGCGTTCCCGGCGACGGATTGGCCACGTCTGAAGAATCATCGGGCGTCAAATTGTCGTCAGTCGGCAAAACCGGATCATCTTCAATCTGGGGATCGACAGGCGCCTGGTCTGACGGATCCTGGATGACCGGGCCATCTTCTTCATCTGTGTCGGAATCTTCGAAATCCTGCCCGGAACCACTGTTGGCGTCCTGGTCTGGGTCTGGCTCACTCGTGCCGGCCACCTGGACGGAAAAACGCTGCGTACCGGCGAGAAAGCCGTCGGAGACGGCCAGCTCCACGTCGTGATTGCCGATCTCCGCCTGGGACGGAGTACCCGACAGGGTGGCGGTACCGTCTCCGTTGTCCACCATGGTCAGCCAGGCCGGCAGGGTGGTGGCGCTGATGGTCAGGTCGTCGCCGTCCACATCGCTGGTTGCAATTGTGTCGCTGTATGGCAGGTCCTGGGTGGCGCCGGTAATCGCGGCTGAATCAAAGGCTGGCACATCGTTGGTGCCGTTGATCTGAACCGTGACCGTGCTGGCGGTGCCGTCAATACTGGTGACGGTGAATGTCTCGCTGACGTTGTCCCCGACGTTCAGGCTGTCGAAGGCGCTGTTGGCGGTAAAGGACCAGACCCCGGCCGAATCGATGGTGCAAGTACCGATGGTGCCCACAATGGTGTCGGCCGTAAAGGCATCGTCCGGGTTATCCACGTCCGTGCTGGTGAGGGTTCCGCTGGCAGTAAGCGCCGCATCGGTCTCGGTCAGGGCCTGACTGGCGCTGCTGACCGTGGCGGGGTCATTGACCGCCGTGATATTGATGGTCTGGCTGGCGCGGCCTTCTTCTGAACTGCCGTCGCCGCTGGTCCCCGGATCGGTGCCGGTGCTACCCTGGTCGTTGACCGTCACAATGATGGTGGTCGAGGCCGAGGGGGTGCCGCTGCTGTTCAGATAGGAGATGGTGCCGGTACCGCCGCCGGAGAGCAGGTTGTTGATCCGGGCAATGGTACCGCTGAGCACAACCGTTGCCGTGTCGTTACCGCTGTCGATGGTCACGCCCGAATCACCTGCTGAAACGGTCAGGGCGCCCTCGCCAACCCTAAGTGTGGCCGTACCACCGCTGCCGGCGTCATCGGCGTCGGTGACGCCGAAGCCTGTTCCGTGAATGGACAGGTTGACATGTTCGGTGGCGCTCAGCGCGCTTGCCGGGGCGCTGACCACCGGCGGGTCATTTTGGGGCGTGATGGTCAATGTAACGGTGACCGTGTTGGAAACCACACCACTGCCATCATCGATCGTGTAGGTAAAGCTGTCGACCGCCGTTTCACTGCCATTGTGGGTATAATCGACGGTGCCGTCGGCGTTGATGGCGTCGATGGTGCCATTGGCGGGACCGGAGACGATGGTGATACGCGTCAGGTCCAGGCCGTTGTCGGCATCGCTGTCGTTGCCGGCCAGGTTCAGGTTGGTGGTGCCACCCTCACCCACCGTGAAACTGTTGGCCACTGCCACCGGTGCATCGTTGACCCCCGTTACGGTGATGCTCACCGTGACCGGGATGCTGTCGGCGGAACCGTCGTTGGCCGTGTAGGTGAAGGTCTCGACCAGATGCTCGCCGGCGCGCAGCGAATCGAATACACCGCGCGGGTCATAGGTAAAGCTGCCGTCGGCGGCGTTCAAAATCAGGGTTCCCCGCATTCTCGTGGTATTCAGGTTGGTCACGGACAGGGAATCACCATCGGCATCGACATCATTGGCCAGCACCCCCGACCCTGCGGGAATGGTGAGCCGTGTATCTTCGTTCGTGATATAGCCTTGATAGGTCGGGGTGGCAGCAAGCCCCTCCATTCCGCCGGGGACGCCGTTGTTGCCGTTGGTTGACCCGTCGACGACGATTCCCCCGCTGCCTTCGTTTAACCGCCAGTTGCCGGCCAGACCGGCTTCCAGACCCGTCAAAGGCCCGTTCATGGTCGCCTGGATCTCTGCCTGGGACCGGGTGGTCCCCCAGATCCGGACGTCATCGATCTGACCCTGAAACCGCTGGGTGGTAGCATTTTCACGACCACCGATAAAAAGATCGTTGTATGCTGTATAGACATCACCCATGGGGCCGGGCTGGCTGCAGGTATCCACCAGTGCGCCGTTGACATAGGTATTGATCTCGCCGGCCGGTCCATCGAAGGTGACGGCGACATGGGTCCATTCCCCCGCTGTCACGAAGTGGCCGGTATAGTGCCATGTCCAGTTCGATGAGGCGTCGGCGATGGCATGGATGATCTCACCCGTATCGGCGACAACCCCCATCTCATACTCCCCTTCCTTGTTGACGATGATCTGGGTGCCCGTGCCGCTGCCGCTGTGATTGATCCAGGCCTCCATGGTGACATTGTCGGTCATCTGCAGGCTGGGGTCGTCGGCAACCTGGATGAAATCGTCGCCGTCGAAGGTAAGATAAACACCCTCGGGCCGGGCAATGGGCGCATCTTCGGTGCCGTTGATTGTGATGGTGACATCATGGGTCGATCCGTCGGCGGTGATCACCGTCAGGGTGTCGCTGACGCTTTCGCCGGCATCCAGCTGCTGAATGGCCGCCTGTGAGTTGTCGGCACGGTAACTCCAGTTGCCGGCCGCGTCGATGGTCAGATCGCCGTAGGCGCCGGTGATGGTTTCGGCAACGAAGCTGGATTCGCCCGCATCCGCATCGGCGATGGTCAGGGCACCGGCAGCCTCCAGCAGGCTGTCGGCATCGGGATCGACGTCCTCGGTGACACTGCCGGTGTCGAGGCCGCCGATCACGGGCACATTATTGGGATTGACGACGATGTCAAAGATATCAAAAGCCGCGCTGCTTCCGTCGTCTGCCGTCACCTTGACGCTGATCGTTCCGACATCCGTACCGGCCGGTGTACCGGAAAAGGTGCGCGTGGTCCCATCGAAGCCCAGCCAGGCAGGAAGGACGGAGTCGTCGTCCAGGGTGGCCGTGTATGTCAGGCTGTCCGACACATCGACATCATTGTATGTGTCGGCCGCAAAAGTGAAGTTGAAAGCGACGCCTTCGGCCGCACTCTGGTCGGCAATGACATTGGCAACGAAAGGCGAATCTTCGGCCCCGCTGATGGTGATGGTGACGGTCTGGGTGGTGCCGTCGGCCGTGGTCACGGTCAGGGTGTCGGTGACGCTCTGGCCGGCATCCAACTGCTGGATGGCGGCCTGGGTGTTGTCCGCCGCGTAGCGCCAGTTGCCGGCGGCATCGATGGTCAGGCTGCCGTAGGCGCCGGAGACGGTTTCGGCCACGAAGCTGGATTGGCCGGTATCCGGGTCGGCAATGGTAAGGGCGGCGCCGCTCTCCAGCAGGCCATCCGCGTCCGGATCCACGTCCTCGGTGACGCTGCCGGTATCGACTCCGCCAATCACCGGCGGATCGTTGACGGGGGTAATGCTCACCGTGGTGCTGCCGACAGCCTGCAGCGCACCGCCAGTGCCCTGACTGCCTGTGTTGCCATCGGTAAAGGTCCAATCGATCTGCACTGAAGCCGGTGGTGCATCGGAACTGTTGGCATAGGTGACCTGGCGCAGAATATTGTCCACATCTGCCGAGGTGGGAATTTCGACGTTGGCATCGGTAAAGGTGATCACCACTTCTCCGGCGGTGGTGGTGACGTCGAAACTGGCAATAACCTGGCTGTTCTTGATCAGGTTGCCGCCGCTCAAGGTAATGCCGTTGCCATCGTTGAAGCTGAAGACATCATCGCTGCTGGCGCCGCCGTTGCGCAATAGGGTCAGGCTGGAACCGGCATAGTTGCCCAGGCCGCCGTTGAAGGCATCGAGTTCGGCGTCGCTGATGTTGATGTCTGCATCCAGCGCCACCGCAGCGCCATTTTCGACATAGTTTGGATTGCCATCGAGGGTGCCATCGTATGTTGGCGCAGTGTTCGTCAACGTGTGGCCGATAATGGACCAGCCATAAGTAGTGGTTAAGGTGTTGACGGCCGCGATACCGTTTCCACTGTATTCCAGGCCGGTCGCGCCCAGCGTCACACCGGTCTGCACATCTTGACTCGCCCAACCGATCAAGGTTGCATCATAATTAGCGATCGACAAACCTGAAGACCTCAACATGTAGTTCATATCCGTTACGTTATTGACAACCCAGCTGCCAATGTCCTGATCAAAGGCATAGGCGGACCGGAACATATTTCTCATCGTCGTAACACTAGAGGTGTCCCACCCCCCAATATCCTGGTTAAAAGCAATGGCAGCCCAGAATGTAGACTGCATCGTCGTAACATTGGAGGTATCCCAGGCGCCAATATCCTGGTTAAAGGCATAGGCACGGGCAAACATGCCATGCATACTGGTGACACTGGAAGTATCCCACGCCCCAATATCCTGGTTAAATACATCGGCATCCAAGAACATATCCCGCATATCGGTGACACTGGAGGTATCCCACGCCCCAATATTCTGATTGAAGGAATCAGCAAGCGCAAAAATTCTACTCATAGTCGTGACACTGGAGGTATCCCAGCCGCCGATGGTCTGATTAAAAGCCTGGGCGTTTTCGAACATAGATTCCATAGTCGTGACATTGGAGGTATTCCAGCCGCTGATGTCAGCATTAAAGGTCGTTGCCTCCATAAACATCTGTACCATGCTGGTGACATTTGAGGTGTCCCAGCCGCCAATATCCTGGTTGAAGGCACTGGCGTCACGAAACAGCAAGTCCATATCTGTAACGCTGGAGGTGTCCCACCCTCCGATGTCTTGATTAAAGGATGAAGCACCATAGAACATGCCACTCATATCAGTGACATTTGACGTATCCCATGTGCTGATGTTCTGATTAAACGATGAGGCACCATAGAACATATTCTGCATATTGGTAATAGTGGACGTATCCCAATTGCTCAGATCTGTATTGATGCTGGTCGCGTTCTTAAACATTTCAGAGAGATCTGTTATTCCGGATAGATCGGGGGCATCCGTCGCATTGATAACGAGATTACTCGCCCCGTCGAAGGCATCGTCAAGATCCTGCCACGCGATGTTGCCCCATTGCTCGATCGACGTTAACTTATCCCCATCACCGCCGCCGTCGAAGTTGATACCAGGCAAGTCACCCACAATGGCTACCGTATATTCACCTGCTGAGCCATAGGTGTGACTGACCGGCCCTGCGCTGTGGGTTGATGAAGAACCATCCCCCCAATAAACGATGAAGTTTGTATCGCCGGAGCCAATTGGAATGGTAATCGTAGTGTTATCAGATGCACCGGAATTTTCGGTATTCCAAGTCGTAACAAAACCAATCGTTTCTGCCGTCGCTTGGTCATCGCCCACTGTCAGATCGACAGTTCCCGTATCGCTGTTGCCTTTATCGTCTGTCACCACATAGTCAAAACTTTCACTGCCCGCGCTGGTTGCAGTTACCTTGAGGCGGCCATCGGCGCGCAGTTCGATAACCGTACCAGATGCGAGTGTGGCCGTATCGCCGGAATTGACCAGATTGGTTGCGGCATTGCCATTGGTGGTATCGATGATCTGGGTGACGGTCAGGATATCGCCATCCACATCGCTGTCATTGGCAAGCGGGTCAACGGTAATCGGTACACCTGCTGAGATGGTGAATGCATCATCGACAGCAACCGGTGCATGACCATCAACGGCAGTAATGGTGACGGCGGTGCTGCCCGTCGCCTGCTGCGCCCCGCCGGTTCCCTGACTGCCCGTGTTACCATCAGTAAAGGTCCAGTCGATCTGCACTGAAACCGGTGGTACATCGGAACTGTTGGCATAGGTTATCTGCTGGAGCACCTTGTCCACGTCCGCAGAGGTCGGGATCTCGGCCGCGTCGGAGAAGCTGATGACCAGCTGACCCGGTGTGGTGGTGATGTCGAAGGTGCCGATGATCCCGGAAGCGTTGCTCAGGTTGCCGCCGCTAAGGGTAATACCGTTGCCGTCGTTGAACGCGAACACATCCTCCGACGAAGCCCCGCCGTTGCGAACCAGCGTCAGGCTGGCACCCGCATAGTTGCCGAGGCCACCGCTGAGGGCGTCGAGCTCGGCGTCGCTGATATGGGCATCCACATCCAGCACCACTGCGGCCCCGCCTTCGGTAAAAGATACATTGCCGTTTAAGGAACTCATCGTGGCCAGGTCATAAGCGATGATGGCCTCGGCATCACTGTCCGCAACGAACAAACGTGACCCATCATCACTGAAGGCCATTGCCCGGGGATTCGTTGCAGCAGCGCTGACATTCAGGGCCTCACCGACGCCGGCATAAACGGCCGTCGACACATCAAAGGCAATGCTCAAATCATATTCAAAGATTGTTGCGAGGCCGGAATCGACGGCATATAATTTTGTACCATCCGAATTGAATTGTATATCGCGAATGCCGGTGGGACCCGACAGGGTTGTCGTCTCACCGGAGTAAGCCGCTGTGGAGACATCGAATGCTACGGACAGATCATATCCAAACACACCGTCATTGCTGTTGGAGATGAGTAATTTGGTGCCGTCATCATTGAAAGTGACCGTTTGCGGTGAACCGGTTTGCGCCGCCACGTTGAACTCTTCCAATGCCCCACTGTATGTCGCTGTTGTCAGGTCGAATGCGGCCGAAAGCGAATACTCGACAACGGCATCATCCGTATTGCCGATCAGGAAAAGTTTGCTGCCATCGTTGTTGAACGCGAAATCCAAAGGTGTGGCTTCTTCACTTCCAATGGACAGCGTCTGCGTATGGGTGGCCGACATACCGGCCACAACCAGCTGAAACGGCGCCGGCAGGGAATAGGCATAAATTGCGTCGCTGCTGTTGCCCAGCACAAACAGGGTTGACCCGTCCGGGCTGAATGACAGGCCATACGGCAACCCGTCTTCCCCCCCGACCGAGAAGGACTCTGCAACGGTCGCCGAAGAAATATCAAAGGTGCCCATGTCAAACGTCGGCGCATCGTTGACCCCATCCACCGTAATGGTCATGAACTGGGATATGCTGTCCGATCCGCCATTGGTGGTGCCGCCCGAGTCGGTTACGTTGAACTGAAAGGCTGACGACCCGCTCTGCTCGTCAGCCGGTTTGAACTGCATGCCCTGAATCTGGGCCAGGGTATAGGAACCGGTCGTTACGCGCGTGGTACCATCAGCAAGAAAAATATCGCCAAAGCTGGGCGGCGGGATGACGGTCACCGCGTAGCTCAGGGTTTGGCTGCTTTCGTTGCCGCCCCCACCGGGGCCATAGGTGACGCTTCCAAGGCCGAGGGAGGTCAATCCGGAATCCTCGTTGACGGTCAGGTTGTCGACACTGCCGGTGAGAAGAACGGGCGCGTCGTTGACAGAATTGACGGTGACGCTGCTGCTGGCAGTAGCCGTGCTGAAGGCGCTCGTGCCGCCAACATTGATGACAACGGTGTATTCGACCTGGACGTTATCCACAAAGAAGTATTCTGCAAAGCCCCTATAGCCGCTATCGATTCGCAGGCGGATCTGGGTGTCGGCCGTGGCATAGGCGCTGATATCGTAACTGCGTGACCCGGTACTTCTGCCGGAGATACCAGTGAAGATCTCCAGAGTGGACCAACTCGAACCGCCGTTGTCCGAAATCTCGAGCACGATCGAATCGGAGGGATCAACACTTAAATTTGTTTCAAAGTCGAAAGTCAGGGTGGCGTTTGTCGCTGTGGACAAGTCCGCTGCACGTTGTGCGCTCTCCGAGCCAGCATCGATGACGTCACTTTCTAAACGCAGTGCGTCACCGGTAATCCGAACTAGCCCGCTCGTGGCCACATTGTCATCATTACCCTCGATCCAACTGGACGCCCAGCTGGCCGAACCGTCATTGTTGCTGTATGAAGCCGTCGAAAACTCGTCGCGCACCGTGTAGGTCATGGTGAGATCGGCCGTGCCGCCGGCTGTTCCGCTGGTCTGGTCCCAGGCGTGGAATGTGATGCCATTTGTCACTGTGCCGTTCCAGTCGGCATCGGGAACAAAACGGACAGAGGTATTGGCATCGGCGGCGAGAAGGCGAGCGTTAGCATCGTCCACCGTACCAAAGGCATACCAGTTGCTGCCGCCATCGGTGGTATACTGCCAGGTGCCGTTGGTGTCGTCGACCGCGATCACGGCAATGCCCAAGGACGCACCACTGTCTGCATCGGTCACCTGGTCGCTGATAAGATCGGAAACCAGGGTGCCGCTGTTGGTGAAATCGTCTTCGTCGATGGTCGTCAGGTTGTTGGCGCCAGACAGTACCGGGGCATTGTTGGCTGCCGAATAAGCAAGCTGCACATTGTCCAGCCCGATCCACCCGCTTGTGCCAACCGTATTTTCGAATTCAATCCCGAGTTTTTGCCCAATGGCGGCGGGTACATCATCCGAATCGAAAGAGATCGTGCAGGTGTTCATGATGTCGGTTGCCAGGGTGTCGATCGTTTGACTGGCAATCTCGGTTCTTGTGCCGCCGTCGTCGTAGTAAAGGCGCATGGTCAGTTCGCCCGCCACACTGCTGATTTTTGAATCGACGTTCAGCTCATAGGTCTTGCCGGCAAGAATGTCATGGTCGGTCAACTGCCAAACGGAAGGATCGGTGCTCCATAGGTATCCTCGCCAGGTTCCCTCGGTGGTAGCCACGGCCTCCACGCCCGAAGCGGAAGCCACCGAATCGCTGCTCCAACCGGGAACGCTTTCCCAGTCGTTCTGTTTAGCGGTGTTGGGCTGTTCGAAACCGAAATTGGTCACGGTAATCGTGGTGGTATCCAAAGCACCCACCCATTGGTCCTGGGCAATGTCGGTGACAATGACCCCGGTCTCCACGTCACCGACCTTGGATTCCAAATCCCAGTCTCCTCCCAAGGAGGCATGGCCGGTGAGGTCGTCCGAAGCGGCAACATCAGCACCGCTAAGTGCACCAATGGTGTTCAGCAGGCCCTGCCCATCACTGCCGGCGGCGAAATTGCAGCCGTAAAAGAGGATATCCCCGGTGTCGGTCATAGCGTCGCCCCAACCGGCAACGGCATCGCTGTTTTGATTCAGGCCGGTGCCGTCCAACCAGGTGCTGCCCAACTGGATCTGCCCGTCGGCCCCATAGGTGATGAAATGCACGGCAGCCAGGTCGGAATAGCCGGACAGGATATCGCTGACCTGCCCGATGCCGTCGCGGTCGGCGTCGAGCTTGACGACATCAATGATCCGCGTGTCGTCGCTTTGCTGCAGGTTGGCAATCAACTGCTCGTACCCGGCTACGTTATCGTTGACGAAAACCAGCTCCAGGCCCGCCTGCAAAGCCGACGGCTCGGCCGTTTCCGTCTCAGCGGGATTCTCGATGGGGGTATCTTCGGTTACCTCTGCGGCTACCACTTGTTCCTCAACAGCCAGCGTATCCGGCCCGGGGGCAAGGTCGGCGGAAAACAGCACCCGCGGTTCCAGCTCTTCGTAGCGGAGCGTTTCAGGATGCTTCCTGGCGTTGCGCCGGCCGAACAGGTTGGTGAGTTTGGTTAACATGGGTAGCTCCCTTTGAACGGTATTGCTTAATCCGGATAAAACGGAAAAAATAAATTACAAATGGCAAAAACGCTAATTGTTCACGGTTGTCAGTTTACAGTTCACGGCCGGTTCAATGAACGATGCAATGATTGAAGCATTTTGGAGATTGATTTCAATTCCGTTATTAATTCTTTCGCATCTGAATCAGACAAGATATCGACTTCGCGTGAGATATAAACCTGTGTTCTCAGTTCTGCAGCCGATCCTTGTGCAATATTGATAAAGCTTTGGAAATACGGAGAACTTTTCCTTTCGCTTCCTTCTGCAATATTCGACGGAATCGATACAGATGAGCGCAGCATTTGGTCCTTCATCCCATAATCGCGGCAGTTTCCTAATAATTTGTAAAGACGTACAGATAACCTGCAGGCTTTTTTCCATACTTCTAAATCCTCAAAAGAAGATCCCATCGTCATCCTCTATCTTCTGTTTTTCTTCACCGTGAACCGAAAACTGTGAACCGCAAACCGCTATTTTACTAATTGATTTCAATTTTTTGTCTGATCAACCCCTTCTCCAGCTGCGGCCATTTTCATCCCCTCCCCCTCCTCAATCTCAAACCGCACCAGGCACTTCAACCCGCTGGGCATCTGCTGGTCGGCATTGGGCAGTTCCAGGCGCACCCCGAAAGTGCTGCTGGCCGAATCGATGACCCTGTCGACGATGGTCACGGTGGCGGTCAGTTCCCCGTATTTCGGCAACTCGGGAATGATGGTCGCGACCATTCCCGGATTGATGCGGCCGAACATGCGGGCCGGGACGATCACCTCGACCCGCAGGGGATCGATCTGGGCGATCCGCAGCAGGGGCTGGTTGTTGACATATTCACCGGGCGACACGTAGCGATCCACCACCACCCCTGAAATCGGGCTTTTGATCGAGCGCCGGGCCAGCGCGGCCCGTGCTTTCTGCAGATCGAGCTCGGCCAGGATCCGATTCTCGCGGGCCTTTTGAAGACGATGGCCGGTCAGAATGATCTCGGTGGCCGCCTGGTCCTTTTCCTGGGGCGAAATCACCGATAGCTGCCGGACGCGCTGATGAACCCGCCGGGCAAAGGCCTGCTGGGCCTGCTGCAGGTCGATTTCCCCGTCGAAGGTCGCCATGGTGCGGGCCTTGGCCAGCGCGGCGCGCTCCACGGAGGACTCCAGCTCCACCAGCACCTGCCCCTGCTTGATCAGGCTGCTGCGCTCCACCATCACCCTGGCGACAATCCCCTCCGCCGGGGCGCCGATCTCGACGACCTCGCAGGGTTCGATCAGGCCGTCGTATTCGGCGGTTTCGGACCAGGCGGGGGTGGCGGAGAGGAAGAAGATGGACAGCGTCAGAATAAAAAGGGTTTTCTTATTTAGAATGAACATAATCGTACTATCTCCTATTCCGGATGAAACGGAATTAACAAATTACAAAAAACAATTTCCAAATGCACACGTTTGTGGAAAGTTGAAATTAGAAATTTGGTTTTCATGCTTTTGTACTATTGATGAATGCATTCAATTTTGGGCCAAGTTTATCAATTATTGTTTTGTATTCTTTCGCGGTTGACTCGGATAAAACGTTTCTTCGGATGAGTTTTCGCAACCACGTTTTGGTCTCTTCAAGTGAACCTCTGGAATACAGATAAAATTTTTTCCTGTCAGCGGGAGTATACCGACCATACCCTTCCGCTATATTGGCAGCGATGCTGTCGGATGATCGAATTATTTGATAGCCCACCGTGTATTGAACTTTCTTGTTCCACTTATCAAAATCGTGCCAGATCATATCTGATAACGATTCTGCTAATTTGTATACATCCAACTCGTAAACCCTTTTCATCTATGCCCAATTTCTAATTTCAAATTTCAAACCGCTGATGGTTACGGTTTTTGATATTTTGTTGTCATTTGATTTTTGACCATTGTGATTTGTCTTTTGGTTATTGTAATTTATTTGTTATTTGGGTTTTGATTATTGTTATTTATCTTTCCTGGTCATTCCCTATTCCCACTAAACCCCAACATCCGGTCCGTCTGGCGCTCCTGCTGCAGCAACGCCCGGCGTGCTTCCCGATGCCGGCGCTCGACGCTCCGCTGGGCGCGCCTGATGATCGCTCGACATAGCCGGCGCTGCAGCAGACTGTCCGTTGTCGTAAAGCGGCGCAGCAATTTGATAAGTATCGGTCGGCAGTTCAGCCGGACCCACGCATCGTCCAGTGACAGCAGCACCTGGTAGCTGCCGGGTTCCCCCTGCCGGGCGCAGCGACCGATCAGCTGGCGGTCGATCCGTCTGGCATCGTTGCAGCAGGCGGCAATGACATGCAGGCCCCCCATTTCGGCGACGCCTTGGCCCAGGGGGATGTCGGTGCCGCGCCCGGCCATATTGGTGGCCACGGTCACCTGTCCCTTTTGGCCGGCGCCAGCGACAATCTCAGCCTCGGCCTTGTCCTGACGGGCATTTAACACCTGATGAGCGATCCCCGCAGCCGTCAGGCAACGGCTGATCGTCTCGGAGTCCGCCACCGATCCGGTGCCGATCAGCACCGGCTGCCCCCTGGCCTGCAGGCGTTTCACTTCGGTGGCCAGAACGTCCCATTTCTGGCGGGTTCCTGAAAAGAACCGCGGGGTACGTCCCTGTCGCCGGCCGGGCCGATGCAGGGGAATCCGCTGCACACGAAGCCCGTATACCGACCAGATCTCGGCAGCCACCTCGCGGGCCGTGCCGGTCATGCCGCCCAGGCGCAGATAGCGGCTGAAAAAGCGCTGATAGGTCAAGCGCCCCAGTTGCTCGCGGGCATCGGTAAGGGCGCAACCCTCCTTGGCTTCGACCAGCTGGTGCAGGCCGCGTTCCCAGGAGCGGTCCGGCATTGTCCGGCCGGTGTTGGTATCGACGATCAGCACCTTGTCATCCTGGACAAGGTAATCGCGGTCCCTGTGCAGCAGGTGCAGGGCGCGCAGGGCCTGGCCGACCAGTTCCTCACGACGCCGGGCATTTTGCCAGAGTCCCCTGGCGCCGGGCCGGAGACCGGCCAGCCGGCGCTGCCCGGCCCGGCTGAGCTGGATGCCGTGACAGGCGGCATCGATAAAAAAATCACGCCCCGCTTCCAGCTGCCGGGCCGACGCCAGGGCCTGTCGATAAACCGCGTGCTCGTCGGTGCTGTCGACGGCGCGGGTCAGGATCAGCGGGGTGCGGGCCTCGTCAATCAGGACGCTGTCCGCTTCGTCGACAATGGCGAAACAGAGCCCGCGCAGCAAAAACCGCTCCTGTCGTGTGTCGTCCGCAGATGAGGCGTTCAACTGAAGGCGCAGCCGGTTGCGGTCGTTGCCCCGCAGTAATCGGTCCCGCAGATAATCGAAGGCCACCTGCTTGTTGGTGCAGTAGGTAATGTCGCTGGCATAGCCGGCGCGGCGCTGCTCCAGGTCCATGCGCTGGGTGACGGTGCCGACCGACAAACCGAGCGCCCGGTAAAGCAGCCCCATGGATGCTGCATCGCGTTCCACCAGGTAATCGTTGACGGTCAGCACGTGCACCGGAATTCCCGCCAGGGCTGCGGTGGCTGCGGCCAGGGTCGCCGTCAGGGTTTTGCCTTCACCGGTTTCCATCTCCGCCAGCTGTCCCCGCAGCAGGGTCCAGCCGCCCATCAGCTGTGAATCGTAATGACGCAGGCCCAGCGTGCGGGAGGACAGCTCGCGGATCAGGGCGAAAGCCCGGATGCACAGCGCGTCACTCAACCCGTGGCTGCGGAAGCGTCGACGCAGGTCAACCCGTTGCCGGTCTATCCCTGTGCGGTCAAGTTTGGTCAACGCCGCTTCCTGGCGTCCGATCGCCGCGGCAATCCTGCGCAACCCGCCCTGACGTTGGATGGTCAATCGCATCAGCCTGCCACGCACGGCAGCGAAGGCGTTCTCCAGCCATCCGTTTTCGCGATCGCCCCGTTCGGGGTAGCATCCGGCGATCAGGCCGGGGCGCAGGGTGTGCGCGCCTGTTGCTATTGAGTTGGTAAACATAAAGGTACCTGGAGGAGAAATTGGAAATTAGAAAATAGAAATTTGGCAGACATCCAATTCGTAAACGCGTGTCGTCATCCCCCAGTTTCTAATTTCAATTTTCCGCTTTCTAATTTCCAACTGTCTTTTTAATCCTACCAATTAACGTGTTACAGACCCTGCCTGTCAGCGCTTCTGCCAATTTACAGGCATCCATTCGTAAACGCATGTTCTTCCCTAATTTCCAATTTCCAATTTCTATTTTCTACTTTCCATTTTCCAACCGTCACACAAAAAATTTCCGTATAAATAGCTGCCGAAGACTGCGATACCACTGCATGGCCAGCGGCATGGTGCCGTGTTCGAGCCGAACGTAGACCCGGCCGCCGATATGCGGGTTTTTCACCTGTTCGGGCAGACGGATATCGAGCTGAAAAATCGTATCCAGCGCCCGCAGGCCGTCGGGGTCGGTGGGGTCGACCGGAATAGCGCCGCCGCCGCCGGTTCCCAGGGCGGCCGACGGCAGATCGAGGCTTGCCGCCGGGACCACCCGTTCGATCTCTGCCGGTAGTGCGGTTGCCGATTGCTCGGCCAGGCGCACCGCCACCCCGGTGATGTGCTCACGAACCAGGCCGATCTCGGCCTGGCGCACCACGGCCCGCACCGTGGGACGGTGATCGGCGATGATATAGCCCAGCAGCTCCCCCTTTTTGACGAAACGACCGGGCAGGTTGCGTTCATCGATCAGAATAAAATTGCCCTGCGCCGGACTGCGCACCGTCAGTTTCTCCTGTTTCTGTTCGGCGTCCTGCAGATCTCCCTTGACCCGATCGATTTCTTCCATGAACAGATTGCGTTCGACCCGCTTGTGCAACGGCTGGGCATGGTAGCTGGCATAAAGTTCCGCCAGGCGCGCCTGGTAAATGTCGATCTGGGTTTCCAGAAGGGGGTCGACCCCGCGGATCAGGGGTCTGTCCTTGGCTACCCACTGCTCCACGGGCACCAACAGATCGACCACCTCGCAATCGGTCCCGGCGCGGATCGCCGATTTTTCCGGCAGCCAGACCACCCCCTGCGTGGCGGTCCACAGCGGAATCGGAAGAATGAAAAGCGACAGGACGGCAACCAGCGCCAATGTACCTCCGACCAGCGTCAGGCGAGCCCGCCGGCTGCGTGCCGCCGGGCTGTTCAGAAACTGCGTCACGGTGCGGATGGCCGGAAGGATCAACAAACTGACGGCCCCCCACAGGGCGATCAGGATACCGACGATAAAGAAGCGGCTGCTCACCAGCATCACCAGACCGACCAGGACGGCGATCCGGTAGCAGAAGGAAACCGGCCCATAGGCCAGAAACCAGCCTTTTTCTCCAGGGGCGGTAACCGGTGATGCTGTCGCTTCCATCCCCAGCAGGTAGCGCTGCAGGAGATAACCGAGATAGCGGGTGGATCGTTTCCCCAGGTTGGGAATTTCAATCAGATCTGAGAGGATGTAGTATCCGTCGTAGCGCAGCAGGGGATTGCCGTTGAACAATACGGTCGACACCCCGCCGATCAGCATGACGTTGTAGGCCATCGCACTGATCAGGCCGGTTTCCACGTTCAACCAGACGAACAGCGCCAGGGAGGCCAAGAGCATTTCGACCGCCATTCCCATGGCGGCCACGGCGATGCGGTGCTGTTTATCGGTAAAAGAGGCGGAGGTGGAGGCATCAAGGTACGGAATAGGGGTCAGGGCGAGCAGGATGATTCCCATCTCGTGAACCTCGCCGCCCCACTTCTTCACGGCGAAGGCATGCCCGAATTCGTGGAGGGTTTTGACCAGCGGATAGACCAGCCAGAGCAGCACCAGATTGCGCGGTGAAAACAGCTGGTCGGACAGGCTGCCGGCCAACTCCGGCCAGTGAAGGCCGGCGAGGACCATGGCCGTCAGCACAATCAGCAGCCAGAGAAAAAAAACCCCTCGCGTAAACAGCGGCGATGTCAGAAAACGCCATCTATCGAGGAAACGGTCCGGGTCGAAAAGCGGGAAACGCAGCGAAAAGGGGTTGGCGGCGCGCTGTTTCCAGCCGCTGGGGCTGCCGCGAAACTGCCTGACCAGTTCCACCGTGCTGGGCAGGATGTCGCTTTGAATCAGCTCGGCGTCGTGCAGCCGGCCGAGCAGACGAATGAATTCGTCCTGGGTGGGAGCGGCATCGTCGGACTGGCCACCGGCGTTCTCCCAGATGGCTTCCACCGTGCGCCCTCCGTCCATCTGGCCGATCAGGAGGTAGGCGCTCGCATTGAACCGGTGGCTGCGGCCGTTCAACCGGTTTTTCAGCACATACCAGGGCGCCCCCCGGTAGACATGCCGGGAAATGCTGACGGCATCGCGCAGCACCGGTTTGAGCTTGGCGACGCGGTACCAGTATGTGCTGAACAAGGATTCGGTCATTGGTTGTCAGTGTTGAGGGTTGCGTTATGGGTTTTTTAGGTATCTGTTCACGGTTATCTGTTTACAGTTCAAAGTTTTTTCAAACATTTAAATCCTCAAAAGAAGAGCCCTAGTTATCCTCTACCTTCTGTTTTTTTTACCGTGAACCTAAAACTGTAAACCGATAACGATTACGCTTTGAGTTTTTAAATTGGTATTTCCTCGCCCTTCATCACGGCATCCGCTGCCAGACAAATAATCGCAGCCAGTCAACCAGCCGTCGGGTCCAGATCCTGAACAGCTTTTCCCGGCCGATTTCAATCCTGGCGATGCCTTCCATGCCGGGGCGCATCAGGTCGGAATGGTCCGCCATGACCGCTTCGACCCTGAAATAGTTGCGCCCGCCTTCGCTGATGGCGACGGGCGTCAGACGATCGACGGTCAGGGCGATGGCCTGATCGGGCATGCCGGACAATTTCAAATGCCCCCGCTGCCCCATAGCAATCAGGCCGATATCACGGTCGTCGATCTTCATGATCACCCGGTATTCATCGGTCGGCGCCACTTCATACAGCACGTCGCCCGTTGTTACCGGTGAACCCAGGGCCTGGCTGAGGTCCCCCTTGACCACCAGTCCGGAAAAGGGAGCGGTCAGTGTGGTGCGTTTCATCTGCTGCTCGACCAGGCTCAGCTGCGCTTCGGCCTGAGCGCGCTTGGCTTTCAGTATGGCGACCTCGGCACGGTCGACTCCGGACAACGCCTTGCGGTATTCCTTGATCAGCTGGGCTCGCTGACTCTGCCATTTGCGCTGTTCGAGCCGCAGCTCCTGGTCATCCAGGGTAGCCAGCACGTCCCCGGAACGAACCCGGTCCCCGGCACGGACGTGGGCCTGGGCGATATAGCCCTGCTGCGGCGCCACCACGGCCCGGCAGACGCCTGCCTCCAGCACGGAATCGCAGGAAATGCGGAAGGCACCACTTGCCAGGCAAAGCCAGGCCAGAAGGGCGGCCGTCAACGAAAAACCCGCTTTCAAGGCCAGGTGACGGGGGCCCAGCAATCGGGCACATCCGCATTGCAGGGCGTCCAGCGCCCTGGCGGGCAAACTGCGTTCTTCCCGTCTTCGGTTTTCCAGCACCGGTCCGAGCAGCAGCCCGATCTGCTCGCACTGAGCCACGGTTTCCGCGTCAAAGGGGTTGTCCGCAGCACGCTCGAGCAACAGGGCGCCGACCGCTTTGCCGTTTTTTACCAGCGGCAGGGTGCAGATCGCCGCCCCTTGCTGGGAATGGCCCAGATGCTCGTGAAAACGGGTAACCAAAGCGGTATCGTCGGATGCCGCCGGGTAAACGACGGTGGCGGCCTGATCCAGGGATTCGCCCATGGCATCCCTGATGGCGCGAACCAGGTTCGAATGCTGATCGATCCGGGAGCTGTGGGACAACGCCTCGACCCTTATCCGGTGGTAACGCATAAAGCCGATACTCACCCGGTGACAGGCAAAGCGCGCGGCAAGTTCGTTGGTCACCTCGGTGGCGGCGACCCTGAAGCGCTCATTTTCCAGTCCGGCGGCAACCAGGTCGACAAGATTGACCAGTTGATCCCTGGCGGTTGCCCCGTTCAGCAGGACCATGGTTTCCAGCCACTTGGCCCCTGCCTGAATCTGCTGTACCGTTGCCCGCTGCATCGGCTGGGAGCGATGGGTCATCTCGATGGCGACAACGCCGATCAGCCGGTCGCTTAAGAACAGCGGACAGGCCAGTGCATCCAGCGGCTCGCCCGTCTTGGAAACCGTGTTGCTGCGGCCCTTTATCACTGCCTGCCGGCTGCGCAGTGCAGCCCGGACCACCTGTGATAGTGGGGCATGATTACCCCCCTCTTCCGGCCAGGAAAGGATCCGGTCATAGGGCCCCTCGTCGGGAGGCCCCGACAGCAGGATACCATGCAGCGATCCGGGCACCATCCGGCACTGGCGAGACAACCACGCCTGTAGCACTTTTTTCATAAATACAACTTGTTAGCATAAAACCGGCAAAAAAAGTGACACCTTGAAAAGTGTACACCTATCGAAAACCAAGCGGACCCAAATCCATCACAGTGGCAAAAGGACTGACGGCATCGGTTCAGACGAGTGAGTCCGCGTTCGCCTGTTCGAATCTACTCGCAAAACTGCTATCGGCCTTATTCCAAAAAACCAAAGGATATTTTTATTGCATAGGCAGCAGGCGATTCCATCTGCCGACGGACCTTCAACTGCCTGTAGTGAGCGGATGAAGGGTGCTGCCGCCGATCTGTTCATTGGGCCGCTTTGTTTAACCACGAGGCCGCGCACCTGACCGGCCAGCGTCCCGGCATCGGCAACGGAGTGGCATAAATTAAAAATAGTTGTAAATTAAGAAAGTTAGATTGAAAGGCGGGAACGACAAAGGAACATGGTAACCGTAAAAACGACGACGGGGCCGGTGGATAAAATTGGCCAATGCCTGGTTGATGCATGTCCAACGAAAGGAAACCAAGGATGATCAACCGCAGGGCAACCCGCGGCTCACCCCCTGTGCCATGCACAGCCGGTTTTCAATGCCCGGTCAGAATTTTCCATACAGGCGCCGGGTATTTTCCACGACCGCTTCCACGACCGCCGCCTCAGAAACGGCTTTGATCTGCGCAATCGCCCCTATGGAAACCGTCAGGTTGGCCGGTTCGTTGCGCGTTTGCCCCTCGGGCCCCAGCACCGGGCTGTCGGTTTCGACCAGCAGGCAGGACAGGGGCAGCTGTTTGACCAGTTTTTGTTTCTGGCGGGAGCGGACAATGGAGGGGGGAATGGAAAAAAAGTAGCCGGCTTCCACCGCGGGCAGGGCGGCGCCGGCCTTGCCGTCAAAGGCATGCATCTGGACCCGGGTGGCATCGTTGTCCAGCAGCAGGGCCACCGCGTGGCGTCCTGCCGAACGGGAGTGAACGTTCAGCGGCAGATCCAGTTCCCGCGATAAGGCGACAAACCGTGTGAATATTTCCCTCTGCAGCGCTTTTTCCGAATCTGCTTTCACCACCCAGTAATCCAGCCCCACTTCGCCGATGGCCACCAGGTGTCGGCGATTGTGGCGGATGAAGGCCATCATCTCGTCCGCCTGATCCGGGTCGAGGATTGTCGGATAAAGTCCGGCCGCCGCCTTGAGCATCGGGAAGGCGGCGGCCAGATCTAAATTCCTGCGGGCATCGGCAAGGGTTTCGCCCACCGTGACGACCGCCCCGACACCGGCTGCCTGCGCACGCGCCAGTACCCGATCCCTGTCGGTGTCAAACACGGCGTCGCAGAGGTGGGCATGGGCGTCGGTCAGATTAGAGCGGGTCATCGACGATACCGTTGATCGATCCTTTTAGGCTTCCTGCAGGTGGCAGGCGTTGCGTCCTTTTTGTTTGCACCCGATGGCGGCATGGAAGACGCCATCCAGGCGGTCCATCTCTCCATAACCAAGGTCACCTTTGCAGATCTCGGTGATGATCCCCTTGTAATCGATTGAAAAGCATTGATGCGACGAACGCCAATAGGACAGTTTTTCAGGCCGTTTCCGCTTTTTTTCAGAGGGCTTGGGCATCAATTTGATTCTATTGTGGGTCATGTTTGGTCATCCTGCTGTGGCAGTTATCTGCGCAAGAACCGTAGGAAAGCACATTCACTAATTATCACGGAATGTTAACATCCAATCAAGGAATTTTTTCTGTAGCCGTACAAGCCATATTTTTGCCATTGGAGATCGGATGTCAAGTCCATGCGGGAAGCATCCCGTCAATAGATGCATTTGAATTTATCGCAGAATCGGTCCAGCACGGCCAGCAGGGCTTCGGGCAGTTTTTCCCTGACCTGCAACACGATACCGGCCGGGATGGTTTTGTAAAAGGCCTGGGCGATGCCGCCGGCGATGCAGGCCATGGTGTCCGCGTCGCCGCCAAGGGAAATGGCGTTTTTCACGGCGGTTTCGTAATCGCTGGCGTCCAGGAAGGCGATGATGGACTCGGGAACGGAGCCCTGGCAGGTGACATCGAAACAGTAACCGGCCCGGATATCATCTATCGAGCAGCCGAGGTTGTATGCGAACCGGGTTTCGATCTGCCTGCGGATGGTCGCTTTATCCTCGTTTTTGCGGGCCAGGAAAACGGCCAGGGCCGTCGCCTGGGCCCCCTTGATGCCTTCCGGGTGATTGTGGCTCAATTCAGCCGACCGGCGGGCCTGCAGCATAACCGCTTCGATGGTTTCGAAAGCGAACCCCACGGGAGACACCCGCATGGCCGATCCGTTGCCGTAGCTGTTGTATGGAATGCTGTTCGGGTCCCAGATCCAGTGCCAGAATGACCCCCCGTAAGGCAGGTTGGGGTATCGCTGGGCATAGGTCTTGATCGAGGTCCGGTAGTCCGTACCGGTGAGAATGGCATTGGCCACCGCGACGGTGAGGACGGTGTCATCGGTAAAGGCATCCACCGTCATGGGAAACGAAACGGTCTTGATCGGGCAGCTCTCATAGGGAGAGCCGATCATGTCGCCCGCTATTGCGCCGATCATTTTGAGTTCCTCCTTTGGCTGTCGAAAGGGCCACCCAGGGTATGGGATCGCTGAAACGAAAGGTATGGAGGTCGTGTCAGGCCGTTTGTGCGAACCGATGGGGCAGCATGATCGCTGAACAGATCCGGCAGCAAGATGGGTTCCATCGAGGGGGGATTAGAACAGGCACGTCAACGTGTCGGGCAACACCGACGGGCATGGCAGAAGACCTGCATCCTGATTGTTTATTTTAATCAAAATTGATCCCGACGGCAAGTCGACATTCGAATTTCTGCAGCGCCGGGAAATCAACCGGCGGCACGCCGGACCCCGTTACCGTTTTTTTTCTTGTATCCGGCATCGCTGACCCGCACCCGCCGGCCATCGAGCTGGACGTCTTTCAGGCTGCGCCGGACCTTGTCGGCGGAACTGCGGGCCACTTCGAAAAAAGAGAATTCACGCTTGAGTTCGATCCGGCCGATCTGGTGGGAACGGATGCCGGAATGGTCACATACCAGGCGGACAATGGCCCCTTCATTGATGTTGTCCAGGCGACCGACATTGATGAAAAACCGTCGGGACCCCTTGGCATTGAGGCGAACCGGGCGCTTTCCTGCCGGTGAACCCGGGCGTTCCGGACGGTTTTTCCCGGCCCCGCCGGCCCTGGGCGGACGGGCGACCGCATTGATGTCACCTGCCTGTCGGTAATGGTCCACAAAACGGCTGAAGTCCGGAGCCATGAATCGCAGGATCAATTCCTCCCGGTCCAGGCCGGCCAGGGCTTTGCTGACCGCGGGCAGGAAGTCGGCAAAGGCCTCCCGGTCCACCGGGGTCTCCACGATCCGATTGACAAAATCGTCGAGCTGTTGCTTGCAGATCGCCCGGCCATCCGGGAATCTGGCAAATTCGAAACGCATGGCATTGGTGCGTTCGATGTGGCGCAGCCGGCCGACTTCGCGGGGGGTGGCCAGGGCCATGGAAACGCCCGAACGGCCGGCCCGCGCGGTCCGGCCGCTGCGGTGGGTATAGGTCTCGGGATCATCGGGCAGGTTGTAGTGGATGATATGGGAGATGGCGTCCACATCCAGCCCGCGGGCCGCCACGTCGGTAGCCACCAGGATCCGGACCGACCGGCAGCGGAATTTGCGCATCACATGGTCGCGCTGGGCCTGGCTCAGGTCGCCGTGCAGGGCATCGGCCCGGTATCCTTCCCGGATCAAGGCCTCCGCCACGGTCTGGGTGTCCCTGCGGGTGCGGCAGAACACCAGGCCGAAAATCCCGGGCGCTGCGTCGATGATGCGTTTCAGGCCCTGGTAGCGGTGGCGCTCGTTCATCAGGTAGCATGAATGGGTGATATTGGGGGCCATGCGCCGGCGTCCGCCCACCGACACCTTGCACGGATCGTCGAGATAATTGCGGGCAATGGCTGCAACGCCCGGGGGCATGGTCGCTGAAAACAGTCAGGTTCGACGATCGGCCGGCATCCGCGCCAGGATCCGGTCGATATCCTCCTGGAAGCCCATGTTGAGCATTTCATCGGCCTCGTCCAGCACGCAGGTGGCCACGGCGGACAAATCCGCGGCCCGGCGCTGCATCAGATCGATCAGGCGGCCGGGGGTGGCCACGATGATCTGGGCGCCGCTGCGCAGCTGGCGGATCTGGTGGGCGATACTGGCCCCGCCGTAAACCGCTGCCACGCGAATCTTGCGCAGGTAGCGGGCATAGCCCTTGAGGTCGTCGGTGATCTGCAGGCAAAGCTCCCGGGTGGGGCACAGGATCACGCCCTGGGGACGGGCCCGGGCCAGGTCGACCCGATCGAGCAGGGGCAGGCCGAAGGCGGCGGTTTTTCCGGTGCCGGTCTGGGCCAGGCCGATAAAATCCCGGCGGCCATCGAGCAGTTCGGGCAGGGCTGCGGTCTGGATCGGCATCGGTGAGTCGAACCCCAGATCATCGAGGGCCCGCAGCAGTTCGGCACCCAGGCCGATTTCCTTGAAATTCATTTGTCGTTTTCCTTTTAGGCAGCATAAAAAACGCCGCCCGAGTGAATCCGGACGGCGTCACATGTTCAGTATGGCAACCGGTTGCCGGCCGGACGGGATCCGTGGCCGACATGTGTTCCGGTTTACCGTTGAAGCGGCTTATAGCCTTGTCAAATGGCTTTGGCAATCATTTTATAGGCATTCCCCGGGACGGGCTTCAACCGGAAGCCGGCGGCGACACTGACGGGGCGAAACACTGCCGGCTTTCCTGGAGGGGGTATTTGCCCGAGATATCACGGTAGAAATCGCGGATCACGGCCATGTCGGCGTCAATGTCACCGGTGGGGTGCACGATGGGGCCGAAACCGCCGACTTTGCGCCGGTAGTCCAGAAAACCGAGCGCAATGGGCACACCGGCACCGTTGGCAATGTGATAGAAACCCGTCTTCCAGTACAGCACACGCTTGCGGGTGCCCGATGGCGGCACCACGAGCGCCAGACGGTCGCACCGGGCAAATCTGGCGATGGACTGGCCCACGACATTATTCGCGCGGGACCGATCGATGGGCTGCGCCCCCAGCCAGCGGAACACAGGTCCCAACGGCCAGCGGAACCAGGCGTCTTTCATCATGATAACCGGATTGAGTCGGTAGATGAAGGCCACACAGAGGGTGTAGATAAAATCCCAGTTGGAGGTATGCGGGGCCGCGATAATGACATAGCGGGAAAGCGCCGGCCGCCGGCCCTCGGTTCGCCATCCCGTAAATTTGAAGAACATCAGGGCCAGCCAGCGCACCAGGGAGCGGACGAGAACCGTCTCATGGATAGTCATGGTTTTCACCTTCCGAAAGTTTGAACACCTTTCAAAACCATGCCATCGGGGGCGTAGGGGCGCCGAATGTCCGCACCATGCGGGTTGGCCGTCGATCGTTTGTGTTGGCTTTGAGACTTGTTCTGTTAAATTCGATGGAGTATAGGTCATCGATGACGGAGGCACAAAGTATATTGTTGTTTTTACAAATATTTTACACGGTCTTTCCCCGTCTGCCCCGTCGGTCGATCCGCCGACTGTCCTGGCAACGGCAACCGCCACTTGATTTTTATCCCGACTTAATTTAGCTATCATTGTTCATTTTCAATGACCCCATGACCGCCCATGATCGGCCACCGCCAACCACCAACCCGGGAGGGGAAATGCCCAAGCGCGAGGATGTCCACAAAATTCTGATTATCGGTTCCGGTCCCATCGTCATCGGCCAGGCCTGTGAATTCGACTATTCCGGAACCCAGGCCTGCAAGGCCCTGCGGGCGCTGGGCTACGAAATCGTGCTGGTCAACTCCAATCCGGCCACCATCATGACCGACCCGGGGCTGGCGGACGTGACCTACGTGGAGCCCCTCAACGTCAAAGTCCTTACCGAAATCATCGCCGCAGAACGTCCGGACGCCGTGCTGCCCAACCTGGGCGGCCAGTCCGCCCTGAACCTCACCTCCGAACTGCACCGCCAGGGGGTGCTGGAGGAATACGGCATCCGGGTGATCGGCGTCAGCCTGGAAGCCATCGAGCGCGGCGAGGACCGCACCGCCTTCAAGGAGACCATGACCCGACTGGGCATCGACATGCCCCGCAGCGAGGCCGTGGACAGTGTGGCCGACGCCGAGCGCGTGGCCCGGCGGCTGGGCTATCCGGTGGTAATCCGTCCGGCATACACCATGGGCGGCACCGGCGGCGGGCTGGTGTTCAACGTGGAGGAACTGCACGTGGTTGCCGGCCGGGGGCTGGCCGCCAGCCTGATCGGCCAGGTGCTGGTGGAGGAATCGGTCCTGGGATGGGAAGAGCTGGAACTGGAGGTGGTCCGGGATGCCAACAACCGGATGATTACGGTGTGCTTCATTGAAAACGTCGACGCCATGGGGGTCCACACGGGAGACAGCTACTGCACGGCACCCATGCTGACCATCGCCCCCGCCCTGCAGAAACGCCTGCAGGATTATTCCTACGCCATTGTCGAGGCCATCGAGGTCATCGGCGGCACCAACGTCCAGTTCGCCCACGACCCTGATACCGGCCGGGTGGTGGTCATCGAGATCAACCCGCGCACATCCCGCTCCTCGGCCCTGGCATCCAAGGCCACCGGGTTTCCCATCGCCAGGGTCTCCTCGCTGCTCGCCGGCGGACTGACCATGGACGAGATTCCCTACTGGCGAGACGGCACCCTGGAAAAATACACGCCCTCGGGAGACTACGTGGTCGTCAAGTTCCCGCGCTGGGCCTTCGAGAAGTTTGCCGGCATCGACGACCAGCTGGGCACCCAGATGCGTGCCGTGGGCGAAGTGATGAGCATCGGCAAGACCTATAAGGAAGCCTTCCAGAAAGCCATCCGAAGCCTTGAAATCAACCGATACGGCCTGGGGTTTGCGCGGGATTTTCACGACCTTCCCCTGGAGACCCTGATGAAACGGCTGGCCGTGGCCACCAGCGAACGCCAGTTTCTGATGTACGAGGCGCTGCGCAAGGGCGCCGGCGTGGACGAACTCCACCGCCTCACCCGCATCAAGCCCTGGTTCATCGAACAGATGCAGGAGCTGGTATCACTGGAGGAAACGATCCTGGCGTACCGGGGCCAGACACTCCCCGGGGACCTGTTGAAGCGCGCCAAGCAGGACGGCTTTGCCGACCGGTACCTGGCCGGCCTGCTCGGCGTTCCCGAGGCCGCCATCCGCGACCGGCGAACGGCCATGGGCGTGGTGGAAGCCTGGGAGCCGGTGCCGGTGAGCGGGGTCGACGATGCGGCCTATTACTTCTCCACCTACAACGCCGCCGACCAGGTCACGGTCAGCGACAGGCCCAAAATCATGGTGCTGGGGGGCGGGCCCAACCGCATCGGCCAGGGCATCGAATTCGACTACTGCTGCGTCCACGCCGCCATGGCCATCCGGGAAGCGGGCTATGAATCCATCATGGTCAACTGCAACCCGGAAACGGTCTCCACGGATTACGACACCTCGGACAAGCTCTACTTCGAGCCCCTGACCGTGGAAGATGTCCTGAGCATTTACGCCAAGGAAAAACCCGAGGGGGTCATCATCCAGTTCGGCGGACAGACGCCGCTCAATATCGCCCGTGAACTGGCCGAGGCCGGCGTGCCCATCCTGGGCACCCCCCCGGACACCATCGACCTGGCCGAAGACCGGGACCGCTTCCGGCGGATCATGCAGGAACTGGGCATCCTGCAGCCCGAATCGGGCATGGCCGCCAGTCTGGAGAAAGCCCGCACCATTGCCGGGCGCATCGGCTACCCGCTGATGGTCCGCCCGTCTTACGTCCTGGGCGGCCGGGGCATGGAAATCGTACACGATGACGCCATGCTGGAACGCTATGTCAATGCCGCCGTGGAGCTTTCTCCCGAACGGCCGATCCTGATTGACAAATTCCTGGACAATGCCATCGAGGCCGAGGCCGATGCCATTGCCGACGGCCGGGATGCCTTTGTTCCCGCGGTGATGGAACACATCGAACTGGCCGGCATCCACTCCGGGGACTCGGCCTGCGTCATCCCGCCCATCAGCCTGGCGCCCAGGCACATCGACACGATCCGGGAGTATACCCGCCGGATCGCCACGGCGCTGAATGTGGTGGGGCTGATGAACATCCAGTACGCCATCTACGACAATACGGTATACGTGCTGGAGGCCAACCCCCGGGCATCACGCACCGTGCCCATCGTCTCCAAGGTCTGCGGCCTCTCCATGGCCCGCGAAGCCACCCGGGTGGTGCTGGGACGATCCATCGCGCAACTGGATCTCAAAGAGCGGCAATTTCACCACTATGGCGTCAAGGAGGCGGTGTTCCCCTTCAACATGTTCCCCGAAGTGGATCCGGTGCTCGGGCCGGAGATGCGCTCCACCGGCGAGGTGCTGGGCCTGTCCCACTCGTTCGGGCGGGCGTTTTTCAAAGCCCAGGAAGCCACCCAGTCCGTCCTGCCCCTGGAGGGAACCGTGCTGTTTACCGTGGCGGACCGGGACAAGACGGCCGCGCTGGAACCCGTGCGCCGCTTCCGGGAGCTGGGCTTCAGGATCCTGGCCACCGAAGGCACCCACCGTTTCCTGAAGGCGCATGGCATCGACACGTCGCCCGTCTCCAAGCTCGACCTGGGGCGGCCCAACCTGGTGGATGCCGTCAAATGCGGCGACGTCCAGCTGCTGGTCAACACACCCGGCGGCGGCAAAAGCTCCCGTGACAGCTCGAACATCCGCAAAACCGCCATCAAGTACAAGATTCCCTACATCACCACCACCGCGGCGGCCATTGCCGCGGCCAAGGGGATTGCCGCCCGGCGGCAGGGCGCCCCGAAAGTGCGGTCCCTCCAGCGCTACCACGCGGTAATCGACTGAGACTCAGGGTCAACCGGCGGCTTTTTCGGCCAGTTCGAGGATGAACCGCTCCAGGCTGGCCGGGTCCCGGTATTCATCCAGGACATGGGATTTTACGATATCGGTATCTTTTTTAAACTGCTCGACAAGGACCTTGTTTCCGGTATAAAACCCGATGAGCTGGTCGCTCAGCTGCCCCTGCATGAGAAACAGATCATGTGAGTAGAAGAAAACCCATTCTGCGGCGTTACCGGCCTTCGAAAATTTAAGCAGGAAATTGAATCCGTTGTCCACATCCGTCAGGTAGTACCGGAACTTCTCATATTTATGGACAAATCCGATTATTTCCCTGAGATGGCGGACCTTCCAGCGGCGCTCTTCGGGATCCCGGCAGGCAAGCACATAATCTTCCAGGGCGCGTCTGCTGATGTAGTGATGCATGTCATAGCGGCCCAGCTGGTTGATCAGGTTGCGTTTTCTCTCCCTGCCGACGGCTTCGTTCAGTTCGTCGTGCTGGCGGCGCTCTACCTGACCGAGGGCAAAGCGGATGCCGGGAAAGGGGGTGCCGCATGAGCTGGATGATCACCTTGTCGGTTATCGTGGTGTACCTGTTTATCGTGTTTTGCATCGGTTCGTTTGCCGGTCGCGGGCGAGAAAGCTCCGTACAGGAATACATTGCCGCCAACCGGAACCTGGGTTTTGTGGTGCTTTATTTTTTGATGGGCGGCGCCATATTCAGTGCCTTTGCCTACCTGGGCGGACCGGGCTGGGCATATTCCAAGGGTGCGGCGGCATTTTACATTCTGGGTTACTGCGCCCTGGGCCTGGTGCCCTGGTGGATCTGGGGGCCGCGGGCAGCCCGTGCCGGTGCAAAATTCAAATACGTCACCCAGGCCCAGCTCTTCGCCGACCGGTTCCAGTCCAAAGCGCTTTCCGTTATCATCGCCGTGGTGTCGATCCTGGCGTTCATCCAGTATATCACCCTGCAGATGAAGGGCAGCGCCTATGTATTCGAGATCGCGTCCGAGGGACGCATCCCCTTCTGGGCCGGGGCATTGATCGCTTACGTGGTGGTGGTCGGGTACGTGCTGTTCGGCGGTGTGCGCGCCGTGGCCTGGACCAATGTGTTTCAGGGCGTTTTCATGGTGGTCACGGCCTGGGTGCTGGGTCTTTACTTCGCCTTCTCCCTGTACGGGGGACCGACCAACATGTTCACCCAGATCGCCGCCAAGATGCCCACCCACCTGCTGGTGGGACCCGGCACCAAAATGGTGTACATGACCTATGCCTCGGCCCTGCTGGTTTCCGTGCTGGGCTTCTCCATGTGGCCGCACCTGTTCATGAAGGCCTATACCGCGGAGAGTGAACGCGTCCTCAAGCGTACGATCGTCTGGTACCCGTCCTTTGCCATCTTTCTGGTGCCGGTGCTCTTTATCGGGTTTGCCGGTATCATGCAGGTGGACCCGGACGTCCTCGGCGCGCCCGATCGTATTCTGCCGTGGATGTTTGCCAACATGGAATTCGGGCCGCTGGCCATCGGCCTGGTCCTGGCGGCTGCCCTGGCCGCAGCCATGTCCACCCAGGACACCATCACCCATGCGGCCGGATCCATATTTGCCCAGGACCTGGTGGAAGCGCTCAAAAAAGAAAAACACACCGAAGCGGAAGCCACCATGTGGATACGGGTCTCGGTGGTGGGTTTCGGTCTGGTCTCCTACCTGGTGGCCGTATTCGGCGGCCAGACCCTCGTTTCCCTGCTGCTGGGCGCCTATGGTTCGATTGTTCAGCTGCTGCCCCTTGCCATCGCCACGTTTTTCTGGCCCCGGGCCACCCGGGCCGGCGCCATCTGCGGTGTGCTCACCGGTGTGATCTTCAACTACGCCATCGTATTGAAGCTGATCCCCAAATTCGCCGGCATCCACGCCGGCCTTCAGGGACTGCTGCTCAATCTTGTCGTATTGGTGATTGTCTCGCTGCTGACCAAACCCATGGATAAAAAACATGTGCGTCAGTTCGTCGAGTTATAGCGGACACACGGATGTAAGAACCGGGACCGGCCGCAGTTTGCAGGGCCTGTCCCGGCCGCCCCGTCAACTGAAAACCCGAGTCAACCCAATGGGATACCATCATGACAGATATTAAACGCCTCGTTGCAGCCCAAAAGGCGGCCATCGTCGACTGGCGCCGCAGCCTGCACCGGATACCGGAAACCGGCTACACCGAGAAAAAAACGTCGGCGTTCATCGCCGAGCAACTGTCCGGTCTCGGACTGGACGTTACCACCGGCATTGCCCGGACCGGGGTGGTGGGACTCATGTCCGGGGACACACCGGAAGCGACCAACGGGAAAACCGTTCTGGTGCGATCGGATATGGATGCCCTGCCCGTTAAAGAAGAAACCGGGCTGCCCTTTGCCTCCACCCACGACGGCGCCATGCATGCCTGCGGCCATGACGGGCACATGGCCATGGTCCTGGGCGCGGCACGGGTGCTGAGCACGCTCAAGGAGAAGATTAACGGGCAGGTGAAGTTTCTCTTTCAACCCGCCGAGGAGGGCCCGGGAGGCGCCAAGCCCATGATCGAGGAGGGCGTGATGGAGAATCCCCACGTGGATTATTCCATCGGCGGCCACCTCTGGCCGGCCCTGCCGGAGGGAACCGTGGGCGTCAAGGCGGGCCCGCTGATGGCGGCCATGGATCGTTTTGACCTGACCATCTCGGGAAAGGGCGGCCACGGTGCCATGCCCCACCTGTGCATCGATCCCATCGATACCGGGGTCCAGGTGGTCAACGCCCTGCAGCGGATCGTCAGCCGCCGGATGAACCCCCTGAATCCGACGGTGGTGACCGTTGGCACCTTTCATGGCGGCAGCACGTTCAATATTATCCCGGATACGGTCAAACTGAGCGGTACGACCCGGACCTTTGACCGGGACGTATGGATGTCGTGGCCCGAGCGAATGGAAACGGTGGTCCGCGGCGTCTGCGAATCCATGGGCGCCGCCTATGAACTGGACTACCAGCAGGGATATCCGCCAACCATCAACGATGCCGAAATGGCCGAAATGGCCAGGCGCTGCGCCATTGAGGTGGTCGGCGAAGACAAGGTGGTGGTTCCGGAAGCCACCATGGGCGGGGAAGACATGTCTTTTTTCCTGGAGGCATCCAAGGGCTGCTACCTCTTCCTGGGCACCGGACGGGAAGGGTCCGCACCGCTGCACAATTGCCGTTTCGATTTCAATGAAGACGTGCTGCTCACCGGCGTGGAGGCCTACTGCCGAATGGTTCTGGAACTGTTGGGATGATCTGAATCACGTCACCCCCGCTGTGCCTGCCGCCTGCCGGTTTCACCGGAGCGCAGGCATGGCGCCTTCCCCTTCGATGCCGGCGGCCGCCCATGGTCGGCCCTGACCTGATGACCAGCCCCCAAGGCCAACCGGCCCGGTGCCCGCGTTCCGCTCGGCACCTGAACCGTCGCCTATCGGTAAACATCCTGGCTCCACGGCGCGCTATCTTTTCCAAACGCGTGCAAGCGGGTGGCGCAGCGATGCGGCGGCGGCCAGCCCGGGTGTGGGGACACCGTTTAACGTTTCGGGTTCCGCCGGCTAATGGAATACTGAAAAAGGGCGATAGTGAAAGGATTGAAACCGTCTCTCCCGATTCACTGTAGTGAGGACCGGGACTAACCCTTTACCGTCTGGTTGCAGGTGCCTGGCCATGGGCAACGATGCCTTGATTTTGATAGTGGAAGCCATGGTGGTCTATTTTCTGGTTCTGGGGGCGCATTCCCTGCGCCACCGGTTCGGACCGGTTCATTTCTATGCGCTGATCGGCGGTATCACGGCGATCATGTCATGGGTCACCGACGCCGGTGTGGCCGTTGATGTGAGCGGCATCACCTTTGTCGTCGGCTCGACGGTGTTCTACACGTCATTGCTGCTGGGCGTGTTCGTCGTTTATGTGTTCGACGGGCCACGGGCCACGCGAATCGCCATATCCACCATCGTGGGCGTTTCCGCGATGATGCCCGCTGTCGCCGCCGCCCTTCACATGCAGATGGATATGATCGGCACGGCCCGCATTGCCTTCGTGCCCCTGCCCAGCCTGCGGATCAACGCCGCCTCGGTGATGGTCACGATGGTCGATCTGGTTTTCCTGGCCATCGCATGGGAGTATCTGGGCAAACCGAACCTGAATTTAAAATTGTGGATACGGGCCTTCCTGACGCTGTTGGGCGTGATGTGGCTGGACGTGATCCTTTTTTCCACCGGCGCCTTCTGGGGAACGCCCGACTACCTGGGCATCATGAAGGGAACGCTGGTCAGCCGACTGGTTGTTTCCATTTTCGCCCTGCCCTTTCTGTATGCCTACCTGCAGTGGCAAAGCGGAAAGAAAGGCATTGAAATCGGCCAGCGGCCGGTGCTGGCCATTTTGAAGCAGGTGGCCGAAATCAAGGTTGAGCTGTCACTCGCCCAGCAGGAAATCGAAATGCGCAAGCAGGCCGAAAAAGAGCGCGACCGCGTGATCGACGCGCTTGAGAAGTCCCTTTCGGAGGTCAAAACCCTGCGCGGATTTTTGCCGATCTGCAGCGTATGCAAAAAAATCAGGGATGACAGGGGGTGCTGGAACCAGATCGAGGCCTATATCATGGCGCATTCCGACGCCGAATTCAGCCACGGCATCTGCAATGACTGCGCCCGGACCCACTATCCGGACCTGGACCTTCCCGCTCAATAAGCCGTCTGCGCCTGCCGATATCCGTCACACAGGAGATGGGGCGTTCAGGGCGCCTTTTTCTTCAGCTCGGACAGGGTATCCCTATCGCACACATCGAATGTCTGCCCGCATCCGCCGCAAACCCTCTCACAGTCATCGGCATGGCGGGACCGGCGGCGTTTCAGCTGAGCTCGGCAAGTCGGGCATTTCAAATCCGCGGAAGGAGTGGTGGTTTCGGTTGACTGGTTCATATAGCGCTCCTTCAGATGGGAATCGAATGCCGACAACGTATGCGTCGCCAAAGCGATGCAATCGACTGCGGTCCCCTCTCCTGTATGGGAATGACATCAGGACAGTAGGGTTCACCGCCTCATGAGCTGCACGACAGCATCGAACAACCCGGCCGGTGGCGGGCCCAGTCGGGCCGTTTGGCGGCATAGATCTCGCTCTCAGGCTGTTTGTCATAGGGGCGGCGAAGCAGTTCGAGCAGGTCATGAATCAATGTGAAATCGCCCTGTTCGGCCTTGTCGATGGCCAGTTGGGCCATGTAGTTGCGCAGCACGTATTTGGGGTTGACGGCATTCATTCGCCGAACCCGGATCTCGTGGGGTATGTCGTCCCGGCCGGCCCGTTCCAGATACCGTCGCAGCCAGCTGACGGTTCGGCGGCGCAGTGCCGGGGTCAGCTGCCCGGGGACGTAATAGGCGTCCATCAGGGGAGCCATGAGCGCGTCCTCCCCGGCGGCCGGCGCAGAGGGATCATTGGCCCCGAGCCGGGCCAGGCGACGGAAGAAAATGGTCATGTCGGTCTCGGCCAGGGGCAGGATGGCCAGCAGTTCGGCAATCAGCAGGTCGTCCGTATGCGGATCGAACGCGGCAAGGCCCAGCTTGCGGGCCATCATGCGCTGCCACCCCTCCCGGTAGACGGTCGCGTAGCCGTCCAGCACCGCCTGCAGGGGCTCGGCCTGGCCGATCAGCGGATAGATGGCATTGGCCAGCTGGGCCAGGTTCCACTGGCAAATGGCCGGCTGGTGGCCAAAACGGTAACGCCGACCGGCGGCGTCGGTGGTGTTGGGCGTCCAGTCGGGGTCGTAATTTTCCAGCCAGCCATAGGGGCCGTAATCGATGGTCAGCCCCAGGATGGACATGTTGTCGGTGTTCATCACCCCATGAACGAACCCCACGCGCATCCAGTGCACGACCATATCGGCGGTGCGCCGGCAGACCTCCTCGAACCACTGCAGGTAGACGTCCGGCGAGGGCTCGCCCAGATGGGGAAAGTCGGTGCGGACCGCGTAGTCCGCCAGCTGCTTGAGCACATCCATTTCACCGCGTGCCGCAAAAATCTGGAAACTGCCGAATCGGATGAATGACGGGGCAACCCGGCAGACCACGGCACCGGGTTCCAGTCGGGGATGGCCGTCGTAAAACATGTCCCGCTCCACCTGCTCGCCGGTCAGGGTCAGGCTCAGGGCCCGGGTGGTGGGCACCCCCAGGTGGAACATGGCCTCGCTGCACAAAAACTCGCGCACTGACGAACGCAGCACCGCCAGGCCGTCGGCCGTTCGTGAGTAGGGCGTGGGCCCGGCACCCTTGAGTTGCAGCACCCAGCGCGCTCCATCCCGGTTGACCACCTCACCGAGGTTGATGGCCCGCCCGTCGCCCAACTGCCCGGCCCAGTTGCCGAACTGATGACCGCCATAGCACATGGCATAGGGCTGCATGCCGGGCAACAGGCGGTTGCCGGTGAACACCCGGGCAAAATTCTCAGATTCGCAGGTATGGACTGAAAGTCCCAGCAGATCGGCCACCTCCCGGGAATACGCCACCCGCTGCGGCGCCGCGACCACCGTCGGCGTGACCAGGGAATAACAGGCCCCCGACACCTGGCGGCGACGGTTCAGGGTGATCGGGTCGCCAGGCAGCTCACGGGTGAAACGGTTGTCAAAATGCAGGCCTCCCAGGCTTCCCCGCCTTGTTGCGGCGGCCTGGCCGGGTGCGATAAAATCCGTTGAATCGAGAAGGTTCATCCTTGGCGTCCCTTCGCCTGACGGCATATGGATCACGGCCATCGGGCGGCCCGGCCGGGCGCCGGCGATGGCCGGTGGTGGTTATCGGTCGTTGTATTGCGCTAATTGAATGCGGCCAGTGCCCGCCGGGCGATGCCCTCGCCCCATTCAGGGACAAAGTGTCCCGCTTCTTCGACTTCCAACGGGTCGGGGCAATTGCGGATATCGTTTTTCAATGCCCGCATCACCGGAGGACCCAGCACCGGGTCCTGCATCCCGATGGCCATGAACGACCGGCCCTGCCACGATTGGCCGAGCCATTTGCGGGCATCGCGGGACAATCGGGCACCGGGCGCATCGGGGTGGTCGGGCACCATTTCCGGAAATCGCCGGACACCCACCTTGTAGGACGCCTCCGGAAAGGGGGCATCGTAGGCCCTGCATTCGGCCGCGGAAAGGTGGGGGCAGGTCAGCTGGAGCAGCCTGCCCGGACGCATATCGGGATTCTTCCTCGCCCAGGACCGCCATGCCAGAAACCCCTCCGAGAGCTGATAATCACCGGTGCCCAGGGTGGTATTCATGACCAGCAGGTGTGAAAACCGCTCGGGCATGGCCATGGGCAGGGTCAGACCGACAATGCCGCCCCAGTCCTGGCAGACGAGGGTGATGCGTGTCAGGTCCAGATGCGCGATCAGCGCCAGCACGGCGTTGCGATGGAAATCAAAATGGTATACCGTCGGGTCGACCGGTTTGTCCGACCGGCCGAAGCCGAAAAAATCCGGTGCGACGACCCGCCCCCCGGCACGGGTGAAGACCGGGATCATATGGCGGTAAAGGTAGCTCCAGGTCGGTTCGCCATGCAGGCACAGAAAGGTGGCGTCAGCCGCTTCAGGACCCTGGTCGAGGTAGTGCAGGCGAAGCCCCTCGAAACCGTCCAGGTTGTCCACGTAATTGGGGGCAAACGGAAAATCGGGCAACGCGTCAAAGCTTTCATCGGGTGTTCTCAATACACCGGCCATGTGGTGCGTCTCCTGTCGTTTGCGGCGGGTAAACCGCCAGGTCTAAGAGGCGTTCAGCCTGCGCAGGTAATCGCGGACGTAGTGCGGCAGGATTTCCTTTTTCAGGTACGCCTTGAAATCCGCTTCGGCATGGTCGACAGACAGCGACCAGTTGGCAGCCGCCCGTTTGAATATTTCATGCTCGCTGACCCCGATGGTCCGGGCATGATTCCACAGGCGCTCTTCATCCGTCAGGGGGGTTCGGTTGGCCCAGTATCTGTCCAGCCGGCGCATCACCTCGAAATAGATCAGCGCGGCCAGGATAGCCACCAGCATCGGCCATTGAAAGACGAACCCATCGTCCATGCGCACCTCCGGCATCGTTATGTCCCAATATAATAATGCCGCAAATCAGAAAATCACCTGCTGCAGGAACAAAGTCGGCCGGCGGGCCACGACCCCGGTTTCAGGGGTACCCGTCGTTGCCGCTCAAACCCCGATGATTTTTACGAGCACCCGTTTTTTACGCCGCCCGTCGAATTCACCGTAAAAAATCCGTTCCCAGGTGCCGAAATCCAGACGCCCGTCCGTTATGGCCACCACGACCTCCCGGCCCATGATCTGGCGCTTCATGTGGGCATCGGCGTTGTCCTCGCCCACGTTGTGCCGGTACTGGGATACCGGGGCATGGGGCGCCAGCTTTTCAAGCCAGACATCGTAGTCGTGGTGCAGGCCGCTTTCGTCGTCGTTGATAAAGACCGAGGCGGTGATGTGCATGGCGTTGACCAGCACCAGCCCTTCCCTGATCCCGCTGTCGTCGATGCACTGCTGCACGTCGGATGTGATGTTGACGAATGCCCGACGGGTAGGCACTTCGAACCAGAGTTCTTTTCGGTAGCTTCTCATTGGTTACTCCCTATGAACAGAGGATAAACACGGGTTTCATCGTTCCCGGCGACAACGATTTTACCATTGGTTCGGGTACCGGCCAAGATGCTCGAATTGTCGTTTTTTGGAAGGTTGCGGCTGGTTGTCGCTTGTTGAAGGATTCAAGTTCTCAGTTGAGCTCTCATAAACTTCCTGGCCGGCCGGCTGCCCGGCTTTTCCCGTAGCGACGGGTTCCGGCTGCGTTGTTGCGCAGGCAGAAAAAATCAGTAATACAGCACCTAAAAACAGGAACCGGGATCGTGCTTTCATTGGGTCTTACTATGCTTTCGTCGTTGATGGCGCTGGTTGTTCATCATTGGAGAATACCAGTCCATGTTCACTCAAGGCGATTGGGGAGATGGAAAAATAGCAGGATGAATTCAAGCCATAGAAGGTATTCTATCTGGTAAATCAACACCTTGGGCCATATGTTCAGTACAAAACAGATATTGGAATAACTTAATTACGAGATAGTGAATTGCAAGCTTCTGATATATCCGTATGGACTCAATTGTGGTCCGGTACAATTCCTCGGCGATAAAATTTCATGCCATCGTTTTTATCTAGTGTTCATCCAGAAATAGGAAAATTGGGTCGAGATCAAGGCGCGCGAAAAATTTTACCGCAGGCATATGGCTGATATTCCGAGGATAAAATTTTGAGCGCAACGCAGATATCGGACAAATTGGTCATTTATGGATGGGCACTATCTATCACCGGACCGACTGTCGTGAATCGGTTATTTCTACCGATCACGTGCCGCCGTTACCGCCTACAGCTGACGCAGCACCGCCGTCACCACCTGGTCCGGGGTCACACCAACCGTGGAAACGATAATGTCGGCATAGGCGCCGTAAAGGGCGCGGCGCTCCTCATAGATCATGTCGATGGTCTGGCCGGGCATTCTCAACACCCCCCTTTTGTCCAGGTTCCCCAGCCTTTTTTTCAGGGCCTCCAGGCCGATTTTAAGGTAGACCGCCGGCCCCAGGGATTTGAGGTGGGTCATGGCTTTCCGGCTGTAAACGGCGCTGCCGCCGGTAGCCACAACGCCGCAGTCCGGCGGCACGCTGAGCAGATAGCGCGCCTCGATGCGGCGGAATCCGTCGATGCCGTGCTCGGCAATGGTTTCCTGCAGGTAGCACCCCTCGCCCGTCTGCATCAGGATGTCCGTATCGATAAAAGAAACCCCCAGGCGCTTGGCCAGAAGCACGCCGACGGTGCTTTTACCGGCGCCGGGCATGCCGATCAGAATCAGATTGGTTTTTCTCACCGATGGCCACCCGTTCCTTGTGAATCAATCGTTGCCGAATCTGATGAAACCGTCCCCTCTTTTGCCGGAGAGCGGTTTCAATGGTCTCATTTCAACACCTTGTAATTGCCCTCATACCAGTTTTTCAGGTCGCTGACATACCATTTGGAAAAACGCCGGTCCGATGGCCCGCCGGCCAGGTTGGAGTGAATTTCATCGGTGGACAGATCGGTGATGAAGCGGTAAGTCGGGCTGAAGGTGGTCAACCGGCCGGCATTTTTAAAGATCTGTCCCTGGGTGATCGTGGCCCGGCATCCCGGAAGGGCGAGGGGCCCGTAATCGAATCCCAGGAATTTGGGCAGCTGGCCGCCGAACAGCAGATGGGCCAGGGTGACGGTCCGGGATCGTCCGTAGGGAACCGGCTTGACATCGAGACCGGCGTCGATGCCCAGCGCAAACAACGCATCCCGCGAGTGCCCCTGGAACCAGGCCGATGATTCGTTTTCCAGAATGCGGTCCAGGTTGGCGTAGTAATCGTTGAAGAGGCTGGTTTCCGAAAAAACGTGGTCCAGCACATCGCGCCCGAACCCGTGGTCCCCGAACACCACATCGATAATGCCGCGGTACACCGATTCGAAAAGCATGGCCCCGGTGGAATCGGCGTGATAGCGCAGGTCCCATACCTTCAAGGTGCGGCCGTTGTCGGTGTCCGGCAGCAGCGGTCCGATGATTTTCATCAGGCGCTCGGCCTGCAGCGAATAGAGATCGTAGTGCATGTCCTTCATGTAGGCCACGTCCAGATCGCTGCCGCTTTCCAGGAGCTGAACGATGCGGTCGGCCCGGTACGGCCCCATACACAGGTTGATGGGGTTGGACCGTCCCAGGTAGTTGAGATCCTGGTTGGCCGTAGCAATCAACCCCTCGGGAGGATTGAGCACATGAGGCAGCGCAGCGGGATCGTTAAATCCTTTATGATCGAACCGTTCATCCCATCCGGCGTGGGGCAGCAGTCCGCTGACCCCCTCGGGCCGCTGGAAATGGCGGCCACTCATCTGGTAGCCGATGTTTCCCCGGGTGTCGGCCAACACCCAGTTCATGGCAACGGCTTCCACCTGGCGGAACAGCGCCATGGCCGTCTCCACATTCCGGGTATCGAGCATCCTGACCATGGTATTGAAGATGCCGGCCCCGCATCCGCTGGCGCCGGACCACCCCAGCGCCAGATAGTGGCCCTCTGCGTGGGGATCGCCTTCCAGCAGGCCGTTCTCATTCTCGTAGACCCGGATCCGGACCGAAGGCCGGTTCTTCACCTTGATCTCCTCATCACGAACCGCAAAGGGCTTCCAGCCGTCCCGGCGATAATAGCTGCCGTCCCGGCATCGTTCGATGCGGTAGTCCAGCATGTCCATGTAGGCATAGGTGGCGCTCCACGCCAGGTAGCGGTTTCGTCCGATAATCAGTCCGGGGACACCGGGAATACTGACACCCATCAGGGTGTTGCCGGGAAGGCGGAGGACGACCTCCTGCCACACATTGGGGAGCCGGTTGACCTCCAGGTGCGGATCGCCGCACAGGATGGGAAACCCCGAACGGGTATGGCGACCGGAGACGGCCCAGTTGTTGGAGGCATTGAACCGGGGGAGCCGGTTCAGCCATTCAATTGCCGCCGGAACGAGTGGCGGAGAAAGCCGGATCCTGCCGATCAGATCCGCATCGACGGGGTCGGTGAGGTAGGGAAACAGCTCCGATAACTTCTCTTCGGGCACCCCCTTCTGGATCAGCTGGACGAGAAATTTCTCCATATTGGCCTGGATGTCGGCCAACCCCAGAAAGCCGAACACCTTGCCCAGCCGCAGGCAATCGGTCACCCGGTAGGGTTCCGGATGGCGGTATCCTGCCAGCTTGAATTCAAAAACCGGTCCGTTGTCCTGCATCCAGTCGTTGAATCCGCCGACGTAGGCGTTCACCGCCAGGAGCGTGGCGGGTTCCAGCCGGTCGAGCTGCGCCTGGGGATCCGGAAGAAAGTTCATCCGCCGCATGTAGGTGTCGATGGCGACCAGGGCCTCATCGGCCTTGAGCAGTTCAGCGGCACGGCCCTGAAGAAGAATGCGGGTGAGCAGGGTCTGCAACTGGCGGTCATTGGCATGAACCCAACCCAGGCCCCGCATCAAATCCGCTGTCGTCGCCGCGGTGATGTCGGGGATACCGTGCTCGTTTCTCAGGATCCGGATATCTCCATCGTTGCCGTGGAGGACAACGGGGGTCGTTTTCAATTTCATCGACGCGACTCCCGGTCAGGTTGAAGGCTTAAGAAAAAAAGGTGTAATCGCATGGGCCGCCGGGGCCCGGGGGTGGCGGTAAACGGTCGGCAGTCCTCAACTCGGTCCGAAGGCAATCACGGACGTGGCCACGGCCGCCGCATGGAACAGCCAGGCCGGTAGCAGGCTGTGCGACCGCTCGCGGATCATGCCGGCACCGAGTCCGAAAATGACGGCAACCACTGTATATTTTATCGGCGTGCCGCTGATCAGGGTCGCCATGGGGTCGCCGGACAGCATTGCCATCTGAAAACCGATGGTGGCCGCGTAGAGCAGGGATGAGCCAATGGTGGGCCCGGAAAAAAACCATCGGCTTTCACAGTCCTGAATGGAGGCCAACTGGGCCATCATGCCGTGTATCAGGCCTCTGAAAAGCAATTCCAGGGAGAGCGGAATCAGAACCAGGGCAATGGTCCAGGCAACCACGGGATCGGCGGCAAACACCCTGGTATCGGGCACCAGCAGATCCCCGGTGAATCCGCAGACGATGGCAAAAGGCAGAAGGCGCCACCAATCCTTGCCGGCGGGCAGCATAATCCCGAACTGCCATGGCCGGCGGAAGGCCACGACGCCGAGCACGATCAGGGAAAAAATCAGAAGCGCTGTGTGAAATCCAAAAATCGGGCTTTGGGCATATACGCCCAGGTCCTCACCGCCCGGCCATGGAGCCGTCGGCCAGTTCTGACCGGTGGCGATGGCGGCGATAACGATGCACATGGACAATGCGGCACTGGTTAAAAAACGTTTCACATGGCGAATGTCGCTGCGTTTTTCGATGACATCGCGGCAGGCCGAAACAATTTCTGCCGGAGAAAGCGCGGTCCCGCGGTCTCTGGGCGAGCCGCCGATATCCCCGGAGCCGCCCCAGCGACTGACCCCCATGCGCCCCTTGACCGCCGGGTCCATGAAATTCAAGCGCTGATACACATCTTCCAGGTTCACCGGCATGAACAGGTCCATCTGCCTCAGGGTGTAGTCCTTTTCCCCGCGGCGCAAGGACACCCAGCCCAACCGGTTGCCGTAGAGCTTTGCCAGGTGGGGTTCCAGTTCGTAAATGCCCAGATCCGATGCCACCACCACGGCGATCCGATTGTTGGTCAACTCGATGCGGGCCAGTTCCTCGATCCCCTTGAAGTCATCCAGTTCGCCCAGTTTAATCAGGAACTGGTCCAATTTCCGGAGCACACCGATGGTATAGTCCAGGTAATCGGTCCGGGTCCACTCGCCGGCTTTCTTCAGTTCCAGTTCTTCGGAACGCAGGCGGTCGATGACCCGCATCAGCTTCTGGAGCAACTCCAGCGGCAGGCCGCTCAGCTCCCGAAGTTCCAGCCCCAGGGCATCGATGATCCCCTCCAGCCGGACCAGGGCGAAAAGGGAGCGCCGATTGATGGCCTCCCGGTTGTTGATCCGCTGGTGATTAAGGAGAATCCAGATGGACAGGATCGTGTCCAGGTCCGGTTCGTTGGCGAAAATTTTCCATTCCCGGTCCCGCAGATCCAGCCCCTTCACGCACATGACCAGGGCCTGCTCACAGGTCGCCAGGGTGAAGGTACGGACACACCCCTCGTGGTGGTCCAGATTGTAAACTTTCTTGTCATGATCCAGGAAGGGCTCGGTCTGGGCAACCCCGTCCAGGTAGATCGTTCCCGGAGGCGCTTTGCGGGCGGCAGATGCGCTGACGGTCAGGCCGGCCTTGATGATCACCTGCAGATTGGGGGTTTCCAGGCAGGTCAGGACCCGATCCGCTCCCACCGATTTGACCGAATAGCGATCCGGGAATCCGTTTTCGGTCGTAACTGGCTTGGGGGTCTCATTTTGCAGCACGAAAGGGGAATGGTCGGTGTCTTCCATGTCCGGAGAATTATCCTGAGCTATGAATAAAGCCAACTGGTGCGAACGAAAATCAATTAACTATCCATAACAATCACTGCGGGGGGGGTCAACAGGTTAATGGTTCATCGCTCCGGCGAAAAGTCCCCGCAGGACGGCTCTATCTATTTAAAATATTTTAAAAATAAAGCCTTTCGCCAGGAGGGGCGATCGCAAGGGGGGGAGCGGGAACCCGGGGATTCCGGGGCAGGGCCGGCGGTGCGTCATCCGCCTCAGAGCACCCGTCCATGGTCGTCGAATGCCAGTCCCAGGTCCGCTTTCTCTTCATCCGTAAGAAAATTGACGGACATGATCTCCACCGGATCCGGGTCTTCATGGGTAGGTACCACGGTCATGCTGACCCATGGCTGTATATCGGTACCGAAGGTGATGACACAAAACTGATCACAGGCCGTCACGTCGTATCCGTCGGACCTGATCCACGAAAGGATGAACCGGCTGAACCCGCCGTGGTGCTCTCCGAACCAGCCGACGGCCGCAGAAGCGGCCACCGGCAGCGTGCAGATGACATAAAAGGCATTGCCCTTGATCAGCGGGGAGCAATGCTGTCCCTGGTCCGCGCGGCTGTGTTCCATGTTCTCGCAGGCCTGAATGGCGATGGCCGAACACATCTCACCGGGGAAACAGGCATCGGCAAAGGCCTTGAATTTCTCTCCCAGCAGCCGGATCTGGTCCACGTGCCCTTCAAGGCATCGCTGCAGGCTTTTTTCCGAGGCCTGGTCGCGGGTCAGGTCGTCCGCCTCGTCCGGCAGGGTGTCGATGGTGGTGATTTCAAGCATCACCGTATCGCCGCTGACAATCTGGTCCAACCGGACGAACTTGAACGCCAGGTTGGCGAAACGGATCCGGTCCCCGCTCTTCAGTCGCATGGGCTTATCGGCCGGCACCTGATGATCGTTGAGGCGGGTGCCGTTGGTGCTGCGCTGGTCCTCGAGGAAAAAGGCCCCTTCGCGGTATTCGATGATGGCGTGCAGGTTGGATACCGTCGGCGTGGCGAGCATCAGGTCATTCTTGCCATCCCGGCCCACCGTTGCCCGGGCCTTGACGAAACGATGGATGTTTCCGCCGCCTTCATTCTGGTCCCGCAATTCCCATTCCGGCGGTGCGGGAAGGTTCATGGCCGCCATTGGGGCCGTGCTGGTTTTGCGGCCGCCCAGCCAGGCCGGCAGGCTGAAAAGTTTGAACACCAGCATGGCCACCAGCCCCATGAGAACAAAAATAATCAAAATCAGGGGCAGATAAAACGTCCAGGCGCTTCCCGAACCGTCCGGTTCCGCCATGGCCCCGGTGGCCGGCGCCGCCGCCGTCTCACCGGCCGGCCTGGCCGGGTCAGGGGCCTCGGCCGCCGCCGGGGTGGCCGCCGGTCCGGACGATGGAACGGCCGCCAGCGGCGCCGGCGCCGCCGTCACCGGGTCAGGCGGGGGTGGCAGCAGGGCCTGGATCCGGTCCAGCACGTCGGCAAGGTCCTCGGCCCGGGCAGCCCGGAAATAGGTCCCCCCGGTGCGCGATGCCAGGGCCTGGATAAGCGGAAAATCGGCGTTTTCGGTAAAGGCGATGCCCAGAATGCGAATGCCGGAAGCGCTGCAGTCGGTGGCCAGGTCCGTCTTCAGCCACTGGGTCCGCTGCATGTCTTTTTGCCGGTCGCCAGTGTCCACGATGCCGTCGGTCAAAAAAATGATGCTCTTGCGGGCCTCGTTTCGCCCGCCGGTTTTGAGTTCATAGGCCGCCCGCTCGATACCGGCGGCACTGTCGGTCAATTTCCCCCGGTAATCCACCTTGTCCAGGCTGCCCGTGAGCCGTCGCCTTGATTCGGGAAGGGACAGGTCGGACAGGGCCTGGAGCATGCGGGCCCGCTCGTCGAAGAGCACCATGCCCGCGCGGGTGGTGTCGGGCAACCGCTCCAAAAACGTGCGCACCGTCTCCGGCATGAGAAACGCGGGGTCATTTTTACGCATGCTGCCGGAATTGTCGATGACAAACATCACGTCCACCAGGCCGTCGTCCGGCAATGGCGCCGAAACGTCCGCCCGCAATAGCTCTCCCGAAATGGGGCTGAGCGCCGTCAGCCATACCAACACGAAAAAAACACACCTGGTGACCAAACGCATGGTTGCCCTTCCTGGCGGCGGGTCCAAGATGAACCGGTCCACCGGTTTGCAATGATGCAGGCTTGATGGGACATCGACGATCGCGGCCAAGTGGGCAGGACAGGGTGACCGGTCTGCAAAACCTCATGCAATCACTGTTTCCACGGCTGGGACACCCGCAGAATGGCCGCCGGATACCACCGTTCAGATAGCGAAAGGCGGGAAGAATGTCAATATTGCCGCGAAGACCGGCGCATCGAGCCTCTTTGTCCCGTGCCCCCTGACGGCGCGACAGCCGGCAGGAACATCGCCGACCGGCCTGTCTTTCGGTCCTGACGATGGAGAAGAGCAATTGGATCGATGACCGCGGGGACTGCGGGGGGCGCCACCGGCCGAAAAGGTGAATTTTCTCACATAACTTCTCTTTTCATTTGATTTTCTATGTAATTTCGGATAGATCGTTTCTGGTGTGCATTCACGCGGCCGTTGGCAATCGCGATTGCCCGGCCCGTAGAAAGCCGATATTCCGCCCCAATCGATCGTTACCCGCCAATCCCGAAAATGAACTGGAGACCGGAGCCATGGCGAGCATCGGGGGATCATGAACCGCCTGATCATGGTGTGCTACCTGACCCTGCTTCTGGCAGGCGCCACCGGTGCCTGGGCCGGCAGCGGCTGTCCCGATGGGGAAAAACCGTTCCCCGCACCGGCCAGTGAAGTGGTGGAAATTATCGCCGAGTGGCTGACCGGCCAGGGATATGCGGTCCAACGGGATTCACCGCGGCCCGGAACCATTCATCTGGCGGCCTGGAAGGCGCAGGATGAATGGGAGGTCACCGTCAGCCCCCGGTCCGCCCTGGCCTCGACGGCCACGATGGTCTATGCGGGGACGATGCCGCCCCGGCAGGCCTGCAGCAGGCTGCGGGATTATATCGATGGCAACCTGCTCGGGGCCGAGGTCCGTCCCCCCTTACGCACAAAGGCCCGACGCCGGTCGATCCCAACGGTGGTGCTGGACCAAATCGAAACCGTGGTCTGCATCCGTGCCCGCTCAGATCGCCAGGAGGTCCAGTTTTCGGGTTTCGTGGTCGATCCGAACGGTCTGGTGCTCTGCACGGCCCACGATCTGACGGGTCTTCAGGGCGTCACCGTGACCTTCTATGACGGAACCAGCGTACCGGGTGTCGTTGCCCGGCTTGATCTCCACCGGGACCTGGCACTGGTCGAATATTCCCGGGATACACAGGCGCATGTCTCCATCTCCGCAGGACGAAACCTCCTGGGAATGGGCGAGCGCATATTTTCCATCGGATGCCCCAACAACCTGCGGGGCACCCTGGCGGCGGGCACCATCAGCGGCCCCCCCCGGCTGGTCGGCGACCAGCCCATGTGGCAGGTGGAACTGGACATCTACCCCGGCAGCAGCGGCAGCCCGGTTTTCGACGACCGGGGCCGGCTGGTGGCCATGGTCAAGGGGCGCTACCGCGGAACCACGACGGTGGGTTTTCTGACGCCGCTGGAAACCATGATTGCCTTTTTACTGGACGAAAACGAACGATAATATCGGCCCCCAGGCACAACGAAAAGGAGGAGCATCATGCGGTACGCGAACACCATGTTACCGAAAGGGGTGACCGGTCTGGTCATCGCCCTTGTCTGGTCAACCATCGCTTCAGCCGGCGCACCGCCATCCGCGGGCCAGCCGGGGCCTGATTTTACCCTTAAGGACGCCAAAGGGACCACCTATGTATTGTCCGAGGTGAAGAATCACCAGATGGCGGTGCTCTACTTTTTCGATGCGGCATCCCGTCCGAGCCAGGAAGGGCTGGCCTACCTCGACAGCCTGAAAAAACGATTCTCCGACGACAGTCTGGTGGTCTGGGCCATCAGCAGGAGCCCCGCCGATGCAGTGGCCCGCTATACCCAACAAGCCGCACCGGCTTTTCCGATCCTGCTGGACCCCGGCGACGTCAGCGACCAATACGGCGCCACGGCAATTCTTCCCACCGTCTTCGTGATGGGTCCGGACCAAAACGTCCTGGATGTGTTCCAGGGTGGCGGAAAAACCACGGAGGTGCTTCTGGTTCGCCTTGCCGAGCGGACCCTGAGCCGCAAAAAACACGACATGGCCAAAGCCATGGCCGATACCGTTATCGCCAAAAACCCGGAAAACATCGAGGCCCGGGCGGTAAAGGGATACGCGGAAATCAAATCGGGCCACCTCGAAAAAGCCGAAGCCATCTTCGAGGAGGTGGCCGCCAGCCCCGGACCGGGCGAAGTCGTCGGGCAGGAGGGACTGAGCGCGGTCTACGCCCAGAAGGGGGAAGATGACAAAGCCCTGGCCCTGGCCGACCAGGTGACCCGCAAAGCGCCCAAACGGGGGTTCGCCCACGTGGTGAAGGCCAACGTGCTCTATCGCCGGAACCAGAAAACGGCAGCCGGGAACGAGTTAAAAAAAGCCGTGGGCAAAACGGCGTCCTCACCCCACCAGCAAGCCGTCGCTCTGAACAAATACGGCCGTTTTTACGCCAGCGTCGGCAAGCATGAAAAAGCCCGTGAATTATACGACCAGGCCGTGGCGGTGGATCCCTACTTCGTTGAAGCCACATCCAACAAAGGCATGTCCTACCAGCGCGAAGGCCGGTGGGATCAGGCGTTGGACGCCTACTCGAAGGCGTCCGGGATCGGCGCCGGAGAGGCATTTACCGCCCTGCTGGCCAAAAAAGCCCAGCAGATGATCGAACTGCAAAAGGATGCCGACCAACGCCGGCAGATCGACAGGCTGGTCAAGGACCTGGCCGAGCGCTACCGGAAACAGCAGGCCGCCCCTTCGGCCGATACGGATGAATGGACCTCCCGGCCCCTGGTCTTTGCCTTCGTTGACGTTCAGGAAAAAGGCGGACTGGCGGACCGGGACGGCATGTCAACCATCCTCACCGCCCAGCTGGCCGATCACCTCAACGCCTCGGGCCGGGTCAAGGTCGTCGACCGGGTGGTGCTGGACCGGCTGCTGTCGGAACTCAACCTGGGGTCTTCGGAACTGGCGGATCCCAACACCACCCTGCGGCTGGGGCGCGTCATGGCCGCCCGGATCATGGCCACCGGCACCCTGTTTACCATGCCCGGCGACACGCTGGTGAGTCTGCGCCTGGTGGACACGGAAACGTCGGCCATCGCCAAAACCCTCACCCGCGAACTGGGGCCCGAGTCAGGCTGGAACAAGGCGTTGCTGCGCCTGAACCGGGAGGTTCTGGCCGCCCTCGTGGACGGCTACCCCCTGCAGGGCTACGTTGTGCAGGCCACAGGGGACCAGGCCCTGATCAACCTGGGTGCCGACCAGGGCATGGTGGAGGGCACCCGGCTGGATGTGATCGAAATGACCAAGCCGATCGTCTACAAGGGCCGCACGCTGAAGGGGCTGCCCAAGGTCGTGGCCCGGCTGGAAGTGGTGAGCGTGGAGACCGACCTGTGCCACGCCCGAATCATCAAAAAAGAACGGGATTTGAAAACAGATGACAAAGTCAGGGAAAATTCGTCACCGATTTGATCAGGTCAGGCGGCTGGCCGGAGTGGTGACCGGCACATGGGGGCTGCTTCTGCTCCTGGGCGCACTGGCGACCGGATGCGCCACCGCGCCGGTTCCCGCGCCGGCCGGGCCGCCGGCTCTGGCGGTCTGGACATTGGAAGATCTCAGCCTGCCCGGAACCACCGGGGTCGATCTGGCGGAATTGATGACGGCCCGTGTCATGGAAACCGTCGAGGCTTCTAAGGGCTACGCCCTGGTGGAAAGGGAGCAGCTGCTGGCCATCCTGCAGGAACTGAACCTGGGATCCGGCAGTCTGGCCGAGGATGCCACCGGCCTGCGCGTCGGGCGGATGCTGGGCGCCCGCATGATGCTGTTCGGCGCCTATCAGGTGGTGGCCTCCCAGGTGCGGGTCGACCTTCGGCTGGTGGAGGTGGAGACCGGCAGGCTGGTCAGGGCCTCACAGAAAACCGTTCCCGCCGGCAACCTGTCTGCATGGCTCCGGGCTGCTGAGGCGGCCACGCGGGATCTGCTGTCCCCCAGCTGATCGGTGCCGGAAGGCGGTGTCGCCGGATCCCCCTGCCCCCGAGCCTTGTGCCTGTGTGGGAAACAGATCCTTGTCAGAACGCCCGGGTCAGGGAAAAATCAACGATAAAACCGCGATAATCCCGGTCTTCGTCGACATACCAGTTGCGGCCCTGCTCCAGCAGGTACCCCTCCAGGCCGATTCGGCCGGCGGTCCGGGCGGAAAACCGGTGCTTCAGCGACAGCGACAGTGATATTTTCTGTTTTTCATCGATAAAGGCGGGATCGTCCGCATCGTAGTCGTTTTCCGTCACCATCAGGTAGTACAACCGGGAACTGAGGGTCGTTTCCGTGTTCATCAGGTATCGCAGGGTCAGATCGGCCAGATACTCATCGCCGTAACCGGCCCGGTCCTCGGTGGCCAGTTGCTGGCTGTCCGCCGGGAATTCGCATTTCCCCCTGTATATACGCTGTGCGCCGAGCGCGGCTTCCCACCGGGTGCGGGCATAATCCACACCGATGCCCGCTAAAATGTAGTCGCCTTCCCGGTAGTAATCGCGGTCGTCGATTTCATCGGTACCGTACCAGGCCATTTCTCCAAAAAGCCGGCCCTGCCATCTATCGGTGAATGCGTAGATGCCTTCCGCGGTGACATTGAAAATATCCCCCGGATTGAAATCTTCGGCGCTGTCGCTGAAGTCATACTCGCCCCGCCACAGATAGCCCGCTCCGATCCCGACGCCCCACCGGTCAACCTGTTTGGCCATGGTGATGGTGGGATTGACGTTAAACCCCTCCCCATATCGGGAGATGGTCACCAGATCTGGATCCAGGAGCATGCGGCGTTCTTCGCTGTCCAGGTCGGTCCGGCCGGTGGGCAGGTTGAGGTCGAGACCGAAGAGAATATCCACGGGAAATTTTTCCAGCACCGCGTAGGAAAGGTTCACCTTGGTGTCGATGGCCGTGGTCATGCTGTTTTTCGAGGCATCCGATGGGTCGATCCGGGTGCTGACAAAGGCGGAGAGCACGCGTGCGGAAAAATCCCCATGGGCGGCATCGATGGTCACCGGCACGTAGGTCTGGCTGCCCCGGTCATTGGAATCGCTGTCCCAGAAGTTGGTGTTCATACCGGTCTGCACGCTGACGTCCATGGCCGGCGCCACGCTTCCCATGCTGACCATCAGGGTCGTCAGCATTATCCATCTGAGGGGTTTCATCAAAACAGTCCTTTCGCCATTGGATTGTTATCCTGTGGGATGTTCTTCTCATGCAGAACGGCCGCAGGGCATTGTGGGAACACCATGTCTCAACACCCGTCAGGTGCGTCGTATGGGTAGCCGTTGCAGTTTCTGTCGATATCGGAGCAGTCCTCCACGGCGTATGGGTTGATCGAGTAATCGGTGTCGTCACAGTCCCCCCCGTTTTCGGTAAAACCGTCGCCGTCGTTATCGATATCATCGGGGTCGACGGGTTGCGGGTCTATGGGATCCGGGCGGGTTTGATTGCGGCTCTGGCGAAGACTGACATCGGCGGGCGTCCGGACCCGTTTGACCGTTTCGGCCGGCGCGATGCTGCTGGTCAGCGACGTCCGGTTGCGAACGGAACGAAGCAGCGACATGGTTTTTTTGGGGGAGCTATAGAGCCCCAGTTGCCGGAGCTCCTTCAAGGCGTGCACTGCCGGCTGCAGACCCGGGTCGGCCTGACTGGCTTTTTTATAGAAACTGCCGGCCTGGTCATACCTGCCCATATCACTGTAGTTAAGACCCATGAAAAAATAGAAGAGGGCACGGCCGTTAAGCGTCATGGGGACCTTCAGGGACGCTTTTTCTTTCTCACTCAGGGAAATTTCAAGTTGCTCGACGATAGAAAAGAGAATTTTTTTCTCGAGCTGGAATAAGGCGCTGACCAGGCCATCTGCCGCCGCCACCGCTGTGCCTTGCCCGGCGGGAACATTCAACAGGCGGGGATTGATCCGGATTCGGGCTTCCAGTGCCCGGAAAATGCCGCCTTCATCCAAAGCGGCGCCCGCCCCCCCTGTCCCGGCAGGATTGGACAGATCGCCACTCACCAGGAACCGGGCGCCCAGCAGACGCCCCACCCGGGGTGCCGAGTCCGCCGCAACCAGGCCGGAGACACCCAGGTCCATTTCTTCGACCAGGGCCTGCAGCTTGACCCGCTCCACCACCAGAAGGCTTTTGATCGATGACAGGTCGGTGGCCAGCATGTAGGCGAGCCCCTTTTGCAGCGCGTCAAGGTCCGGCCTCCCCGTCGAATTGGAGAAATAGAGCACGGAAACACTGTTTTCGGGCATCCGTGCGGCCTCGAGTGCCACTTCCTGCGCCAGCGCCTGACGGGCCCAGCGTCTTTCCTTCTCGGTGACCACCTGCCCGGCCGAGGCGGAGGCAACCGCCATCAAACAGAGCAGCACCCCGCCCATTACCATGCGCAACCATTGGCTCTTCATTTCAACGACTCCTTTGGCATTGTCGAATACCGGATCTGAGACATGGCCGGAGTTGAAACCCCCTGCAATGGGTGTCCCCATGACCATGTTTTTCTGGATACGAGAAGTGGAGCACGGACAGCCCGCCTTGATATAGCTGCTGATTCGAAGGCTGTCAACGGAATTGGCGAGGGTCAGGCAGAGAAGCGGCCGTGGCGGCGTCCCTTTGGAAAAAGAAAAACAAAGGAGAAATCGCTGATGCAGCCGGATGGTCGTGGTCGACCATGAGGGAAAGGGGCAGTCCGTCAACCCATGAGCCAACGCCCCGCATAGAAGCTGCCGGTGGCCACAAGGGCACACAAAAGGGTTCCCCACAGGATGTCCACGGCCACCATGGCAATCGGCCAGCCCCGGATGGTGGCCATGTTGGTCAGATCATAGGTGGCATAGGTGAAAAAGCCGAACAGGGCACCCCACAGGACGGCCTTTGCGACCAGCCCTTTTTCCAGAGCGGGAACCACGGCAAAAATCAAAATGCCGGCAATATAAATCAGGTAGAAAGCGATGGCCGCCGGCCAGTTGACCTGGTCGCTGAGAATGAAGCCGATCTGTTTTTTGTAAAAACCTCGCCCCAGCCAACCCAGCCAGAGAATATCGATGAGAAAAAAAACGGGGACGGTCAGCAGATACAACTTGATATAAAACATGCTGTTCACAGTTGCCTCCCGGAGTTTTCTGGTGACGGTGCAATATCGCATGCGTCAGGGAAACCGGCGCTGACGCCGACCTTGACGGATCGACATGCGGCCCCCCATGGAAACGCGCGCGAGGTCGACGCTGTGGCAACCATAAAACAGGCAAGCGGCTTTGTCACCCCGGGCCGGGGCATATCAACGGTGGAAAAAGGATGGCCCCGACCTATATTTCCACCTTGACCCTCCCCACCGCCGCCTCCACCGCGTCGAGGATTTCCCCGGATCGCAGCACGCTTACCATGGTTTCCATGTCCTTGTGCAGTTCCCGGTCCGATTCCAGGTAAGGCACATGACGACGAATCACCCGGTAGGCCTCGCGGGTGCCCCTGCCGGCCGTCAGCGGATGGGTTTCGGTGAGCAGATCATAGGCCTGGGCGGCACAGAGGAGTTCGATGGCGATGACGTTTTCCACGTTGGTGAGAATTTCACGGCTCTGTCGGATACCGATGGTGCCCATGCTGACGTGATCCTCCTTGTTGGCGGAGGTGGGGATCGAATCCACGCAGGCCGGATGGGCCAGCACCTTGTTTTCCGACACCAGGGCGGCGGCGGCGTACTGGCCGATCATGAATCCGGAGTTGATCCCGCCCTGCTTCACCAGGAAAGCAGGCAGTTCGCTGAGCTGCGGGTTGACCAGGCGCTCGATTCGCCGCTCGGACACGCTGCCCAGTTCCGCCAGCCCCATGGAAAGGTAGTCGGCGGCCATGGCCACCGGCTGGCCGTGGAAATTGCCGCCCAGCCGCACCTCCTCGGTATCCGGAAAAATCAGCGGGTTGGTGGTGGTCGAATTGATTTCAATGTCGATGACCCGGCGGGCATGGGCGATCGCATCCTTGCTGGCCCCGTGGATCTGGGGGGCGCATCGCAGGGTGTATGCGTCCTGGACCCGGGCGCATCCTTCATGGGAGGAGATGATCTCACTGGCCTCGGTAAGCCGGAGCATGTTGTCCGCGGTCGCCAGTTGCCCCGGGTGGGGACGCACCTGGTGGATGCGCGGATCGAATTCGCTGTTGGACCCCATGAGCACTTCCAGGGTCATGGCACAGGCGATGTCGGCCATCTTGGACAGGCGCAGGGCATCGTGCACCACCAGAGCGCCGATGGCGGTCATCACCTGGGTGCCGTTGATCAGGGCCAGCCCTTCTCCCGCGGCCAGGGCCAGCGGTGCAAGCCCGATCCGTCCCAATGCCTCGGCCCCGGAAATGCGGCTGCCACCGAAAAACGCCTCGCCTTTGCCGATGAGCACCAGCCCCAGGTGAGCCGTGGGCGCCAGGTCGCCGCTGGCACCGACCGAGCCTTTCTCCGGCACCACTGGCGCCACCCCGTGATTGAGAAAAGCGAGCAGGTATCGAATGGTCTCCATGCGGCAGCCGGAATAGCCCAGGCACAGGTCGTGGACACGAAGGGCCATGATGGCCCGGACGACGGCTTCGGGCAGCGGGTCGCCGACCCCCGCGGCATGACTCATGAGAATATTCTCCTGAAGCCGCTGGGTATCCTTTTCGGAAATCGTGACGTTGCACAGTGCGCCGAACCCGGTGGTGATGCCGTATATCACCCGTTTTTCCTTGACCCAGCGCTCGATGAGGGCACTGGTTGTGGCCACCCGCCCTTCTCCGGCGGCGGAGACCGCAACCTCACGATTGGATCGGGCAACCGCCACCAGGTCATCGACCGTAATTTTTTCTTTATCCAGCAGCAATGGTTGGGTGGACATAGATCTTCTCCGCATATCCTGGTCATGATTGGTCATGAAATTGAATCCGGCACCCCGCCGGGGTTTACGCCTTGTCGTCGGCAAATAAGGCCGCCACCGCCGCATCCACGGTGCTGCCGTCGGCGACAAAGGGAAGCGTAATCTGGTCGCCGTTGTCATTGTCCCGGTTATAGGCGGCGGCCACCTCCATGGCGTTGGGGTTTCTGGCCCAGTTGCGCCGGGCGACCCCGCCCATGACATCCCAGTTCATGGCGGAGCGGACGATGGCATCCACCCGCCGACTGCCGTCCAGCACCAGGCCGAAGCCACCGTTGATGGCCTTTCCGATGCCGGTGCCGCCACCGTTGTGCAGCGCCACCAGGGACATGCCCCGGGCGGCGTTCCCGGCAAAGCAGTGGGTGGCCATGTCCGCGGTCACGTTGCTGCCGTCGGCGATGTTGGCCGTCTCGCGAAAGGGTGAATCGGTGCCCCCGGGGTCGTGGTGGTCACGGCCCAGCATGATGGGTCCCACTTCCTTGTTTCTCACCATGGCGTTGAAGGCCAGGGCAATGCGCATGCGCCCCTGGGCATCCTGATAGAGAATCCGCGCCTGGCTGCCGACCACCAGGCGGTTCTTGCCGGCATCGCGGATCCACACGTAATTGTCGCGGTCCTCGGGACGCCGGTCGGGGTCGATGCAGGCCATGGCCGCCCGGTCGGTCTTTTCCAGGTCCCGGGGATCGCCGCTCAGGCACACCCAGCGAAAGGGTCCGTATCCATAGTCGAAGATGGGCCCCATGATGTCTTCGAAATAGGAGGGGAATACAAAACCGTCCTTCACGTCCCGCCCGTTTCTGGCCACCTCAGTTACCCCGGCGTCGAAGACAGCCTTCAGGAAAGCGTTGCCGTAATCGAAAAAATACGTGCCCCGGTCGGTCAACGTCCGGATCAGGCCGATGTGGGTCCTGAGGCTGGCATCCACCCGTTGGCGGAACTCCTGCCGATCCTCGGCCAGCATCCGGGTACGGGCCTCGAAACTGAGCCCCTGGGGACAATAGCCGCCGTCATAGACCACATGGCAGGAGGTCTGGTCCGACAGCAGGTCCACGGGAATGTTCCGGTCGACCATATACTGCAGCAGGTCCACGACGTTGCCGTGGTAGGCGATGGACAGGGCCCGCTTGTCATCCCTGGCCGCCAGGGCGGCCCTGAAAATCTCGTCGAGGTCGGCCGAGACCATGTTGACCCACCCCTGGCGGTGACGGGTATCGATACGCGAACCGTCCACTTCGGCGATGACGGACACGGCACCGGAAATGTCGGCGGCCTTGGGCTGGGCGCCGCTCATGCCGCCCAGGCCCGAGGAAACGAAGAGCAGGCCGGCCAGGTCGCCGTCGGCCGGCACCCCGCACATCTTGCGACCGGCCCCCAGCAGGGTATTATAGGTGCCGTGGACGATGCCCTGGGGACCGATGTACATCCAGCCGCCGGCCGTCATCTGGCCGTAGGAGGAAACCCCCATCTGGGCGGCGACTTCCCAGTCCTCCGGATTGTCGAACAGCCCCACCATCAGGCCGTTGGTGATGACGGCCCGGGGGGCGTCCGGCCCGGAACGGAAAAGCCCCAGGGGATGGCCGGACTGCACCACCAGGGTCTGGTCGTCGGTCAGCCGTTCAAGGTATTTTTTGATCAGCCGGAACTGCATCCAGTTCTGGCAGACACTGCCGGTTTCGCCGTAGGTGACCAGTTCGTAGGGGTAGAGGGCCACGTCGACATCCAGGTTGTTGTCCATCATCAGCTGAAACGCCCGCCCGGCCAGACAGTTGCCCCGATACCGGTCAATGGGCAGGGCCCGGATTCCGCCCCGGGGCCGGAAACGATACCCGTAGATGCGCCCGCGGGTTTTCAGTTCCTTCAGAAATTCGGGAATCAGGGCGGCGTGATGCCGGGCAGGCACGTAGCGCAGGGCGTTTTTAAGGGCCACGGCAGTCTGGCTGCGGCTGAGCCGGAAGCCCCGGTCCGGGGCGCGGCGGACACCGGATTTACACTCAGGCATCGGCGGCAGAGGGCCGTCCAGATGGATGGGCATGGCCTCGGAAATATCCGTATCGGTCAGCATGGCATGATCCTTTTTTGCAGGTCACGGAAAGCTTGTATATACATTTATGTATTGAGCCATAAAAGGAAGTGATTCGCCTGTCAAGAAAAATATGGACAATCCGCATCAGGAATGTGATAAACGGTCATTCATCCATGGATGAAATGGGGCATGGGCCGACCCCGGAATTTAAACCCTGAGCGCGTTCACTATACAACATTGACATCCAAGCCATCATCCTCCTGCCCGCCGGCCACCTCCAAATGCCTGTTCATCAAACAGCAGATGATCCAGGGCATGCGGACCAAACGCTTCACCGACCGGCTCCCGTCGGAAAACCAGCTGGCCGCGGCGTTCGGGGTGAGCCGGATGACGGCCCGCCGGGCGCTGGTGGAACTGGAAGCAGAAGGGCTGGTGGAACGAATCCGCGGAAAAGGCACCTATGTCAAAAAGCCCGATCCGGCCATGGGTTACTTTATCGTTCAACCCTCCCGGCGGCATGCGGAAACGCTCGGGGTCAGCTACACCAGCCGGGTTATCGAACTGCGATCACTGGAAAAACCACCGCCGATGGTTGCCGAACACCTGGGCTACGATGGAATGACGATTCTGGCCCGGCGCCTGCACTGCTTCGACGGCAAGCCGGTACGCTACGAGATCCGCCACCTGCGCGGCGACCTGTGCGCAAGCGTCCTTTTTGAAGACCTGGAGGCGGTGTCCATCCACGAACTGCTGGTTGACCGGCTCGACCTGCCGTTGACGCGGGTATGGCAGCATATCACCGCCGTAACCCTCGACACCGCAACCGCCGCCGTTTTCGGGGAACCGGTCGGCCATCCGGCGTTTCATATCTTCCGCACCACCTTCACCCATGAGACCCCCGTCACCTTCGTGGAGTACTTCATCCGGGGGGAACTGGCCTTCGAGGACACCTTCGCCCCGGGCCGCACCGAGCCGCCCCCCGGCCTCGGCTTCGGCCATTGACCGCCGGTGTTTCATTGGCCCGCCGGATGTGGTAATCATTCCGGCGTTTCCTTCTGATCCCAACCACACCGGAGGTATCCCATGGCGTCTGCGCCCAAAGACCAGTGCATCGTCCTTCCCTTTCACACCGACAGGCACCAGCCGTTCAACGGCACCGGCCTGGCCCTGCATTTCCTGTTGGGCAATGTGCTGGTGCTGCATACCGGGCTGAAGGAGATGTGGTTCGGCTGGCGGGTGAAAAAAATCTTTGCGGACAGGCAGTCGTTTCAGGATTACTGCCGCGATGCGGCCAGCACCCTGGACCTGACCGCGGTCAGCCGTGAACAGAAGGTGCGTCTGTGGCTGTATGGCAACTGTTCGGATCAGACACTCATGCTCTCCCTTTACGACGCCCGCATGCCGGACGCCGTGCATCCGCCGGAAAATCTGGCCATCTACGGCGATGACCACCTGATCGGGTTCCGCACCCGGTTTGTCGAGTGGCTGGCGGCCAGGGGGTTCCCCCTGCCGGAAGAGCAGGTCCAGGCGGCCCTGTGGCCCGAAAAAATCAGCCGCGATGGCCTGGATGCCGTGGGCCGGGCCCTGGAAGTGTTCTACGTCTACTCGGCCTATGGCGGCCAGGGGCCGCTGGATGGGTCAGCCTTCAAAAAGGCGATCGCCGCCGCACCCGAATCGTTCATGGCTCAGGATCTTTACGGCTGGGCGCGCTACCGCAACCGGGATTATCAGGCCGCACGGGGCGCATTTCTCACCTCGCTGAGCATCAACCCGGCGGGTGCCGGGGCCATGTCCGGCATGATGTGGTGCGGGGTTTACGGCAAGGATAGGGAAGAAGCCATGTTCTGGTCCGGCCGCAAGGCCGACGTCCTTCGCCAGGATGTTCAGGCGGCCCGGGAGGCCGGTCGCCAAAGGTACCTCAAGGCCAACCCGTAGCCGGCTGCCCCCCCATTGCCATCCAATGCGGCAGCGCTTGTTCCTGTCAGACGGCGGCCGATCGGGACTCCGGCCGGGGCAGCAGCGCCACATGGCGGATTTCGACACAGCGGGAACACCGCTCCGGGCCGGGAAAAGCCGATTGAAGGCCAATACCGCCTATAGATCCCGCTCCAGGTACACCACCCCGGGAAGCGGATTTTGATAGTAGGGCGCACATCTGCGGAAGCCGAGGCCGGCATACAGGCCAAGGGCCGGCCGCAACCGTTCCAGGGTATCCAGACGCATGCGCGTATAGCCGGCGGCCACGGCCCGCTCGATCACGGCCAGGGCCAGCTGTCTGCCCAGGCCCCGGCCTGCATGGGCGGGCCGGACATAAAGCCGTTTCATCTCACACACCCCCGGCGACAATGGCCGCATGGCCACGCACCCTGCCGGACGGCCGGCCGCGAATGCCAGCAGCAGGGCCCCCTGCGGGGGGGCGTACTTGCCGGGCAGGCCGGCCAGTTCCTCCTCAAAGCCTTGAAAGCAGAGGTCCACCTGCAAAACCTGTTCGTACTCACGGAACAGGTCGCCAATGATCCGGATGTGAGAAGGGGTTGCAGCGGGAAAAATTTCGTTCATTTTTGCTTTCCACTATGGGTGGGGAATGGTACATCCGGTCACCTGGTTTTTTCAAGCACGATTTGAATTCACCGGATCAGGGGCCCTTTCGATGGCGGGCCGGACGACCAACATCATCTGACACAGGACACCAACGATCATGACCCATCTGTTTGACATCTGTGGCATGCCGGCCTTTCTCGAACCATGGATCGCACGGTTCTACACGCCGCTGGAGATCGACCTGCTGACGGCCCTGGAACGCGGTGCGATGACGCCGTCCGACATCATTGGAACCCTGGGGGGGGAAATAACCGACGGGCTGATCGACCGTGCCTGGCGGCGGGGCGTGGTACGCCGTCTGGAAGACGGCCGGATCGCCCCGGCGAATTTTCATGTGCGCTTTGAAAGCTGGGCCCTGTTCGAAGGGTGGCAGGACCTGCCGGAGGAGATCAAAAACCGGCTGAACCGATGGGAACTGGACCACTATGAGGCCGGCCACCGTGAAGCAGTGGAATCGCTCAAGGCCGGCGGACAGAGGCGGGCGTCCGAAGTCTGCCCCGAATACCTGCTGCTGGAGGAAGTCGCCCGGCTGTTCGACCGCATCCCCCACTTCTACCTCTGGCCGTGCAACTGCCGCGCCATGGTCCGGGGATGCCGACTGCCCCGGCTGACCTGCATCCGGTTTTCCAACGACCGCGGCATCGGATGGGAGATCTCCCGGGAACGGGCCCTGTCCATCGTTCGTGAAGCCAATCGCCAGGGCCTCATGCAAAGCGCCGAACTGGGAGTAGACAGCCAGGGTCGGTTCGACGGCGCCCTGTGCAACTGCTGCAACGACTGCTGTTTTCCCCACCAGCTGGCCAGAGAACGCCAGGCCGAGAAGATCTGGCCCCTGAGCCGCTACCTGGCCGAACTGGCATCGGAGCCATGCAACGGCTGCGGTCGATGTGTTCGCCGCTGCCCCTTCGGCGCCATCTCCCAGGAGAAAAAGAAAAAAGGCCTGCCGCCATCGACACCGGTCATCGACACCGCCCTGTGCAGGGGCTGCGGGCTCTGTGCCACCGGCTGTCCCCAGGAGGCCATCGGCATGCGAAAGATCAGGGAATCGGTGCTCGAGGCGTATTACGCCTGACGGCTGCCCTTCTGGCTGATCCCGACGCCAACAACCACGGCAGCGGCGGCCACGCACTGGACCCCGCTCAACGACTCACCCATGACCATCCAGCCGATGGCCACGGCCGTCACCGGTACCAGGTTGATAAACATCGAGGCCCTGGATGCCGGAATGCGGCTCATGGCCCAGTTGTAAAGGCCAAAGGCCCCCAAGGTCACCAGTGCCCCCAGGAAAACGATGGAAAAAATCAGCGGGACCGTCCACACGACACCCGGCTGACGCCACAGCAACACCAGGCCCGGAGAAAAAAACAGGGTGCCGGCAGCCACCTGGAAGGCCGTGAGCAGCCAGGGGCTGTAGCGCTCGCACAGCCGCTTGACCATGATGATATTCACCGCGGCGCAGGCCATGGCGCCCAGTTCCAGGACGTTGCCCAGCAGCGGGTTGGCCGCGGCCGCACCCGGCCGGCCGGAAAGGCTCAGGATCGCCACGCCGGCCACGGACAGAAAAAGCCCCGCAAGGGTCCTTCTGCCCAGGGGTTCGGCAAGAATCGCCCATGCGCCGACGGCCACCAGAATGGGTACGAACGCACTGATGACACCGGCCTGGGAAGAGGTGGTGTAGCACAGGGCGTTGGATTCCAGCAGGAAATAGAAACAGGGTTGGAAAAGGACCATGGGGCCGATCAGCTTCCAGTCCCCCCGGCGATAGGCATCGATTTTCAATCGGCCGGCAAACGGCAGGATCACCGCAAGGGCAATGGCCATGCGCAGCCACATGACGGACCAGGGGCTCATGGCCTGGACCGACAGCCGCATGGCGGCAAATGAGCCGCCCCACAGCAGGACGGCGGCAAAAAGGGCGGCGACCGGGAGAATTCCACCTGAATGGATCACGACCCCGCCGCCGGGCCGGTTCAGGCTCCGAGCCATCTGAGCAATTTTCATCCTACCCCGCTTTCACGATTGGGACATGGTGTCGGTTTCATTTCGGTCAACGGTTTACCCGGTTGGACTGAAAAGGTATTGCAGGAAATTGCGGCGGGCTACCGGGGCGATTCGGAGAGGTACTGCCCCGGGGTTGCTCCGGTGTACTTGCGGAAGGTGTTGGCGAAATGGCTTTGATCCGAAAAGCCCACCGCCAGTGCGGTCTGGGCCGGCGGCAGACCGCCGCGCAGGAGTTGCTTGCCCCGGTCGATCCGCCGCATGATGCGAAACAGGTGCGGCGGCAGGCCGGTCTCCCGTTTGAACATCCGTAGAAAATGATAGCGGCTCAATCCGGCTTCCCGGGCGACATCTTCGAGCGTAATTTTGCGGTCGAGGTTTTCCGAAAGGAACTGCGTGGCGTATCGGATCGATTGGCCGCCGCGTCGCCGGCAGTATCGCCCCCGCGTCACGTTGCCGCACAGGGAAATGAGATGCGCCAGGACATCCAGGATGGCGGACTCCTTTTCCAGCCGACCGCCCGGTCCCTGGATCACCCTGCAGAACCGCTGCATGCGACGCCACAGGACCGCATCCCCCACCACCATGGAGGCAAATTCAGGGAACGCCCGGTCTTTCCCGGCCATTTCGGCGGCCGCCGCCGCCATCAGGTTCTGGTCGAAATAGACCATCCGGTAGGAAATCCGTTTGCCGGAAACCGGAACGCCGGAGTGCACCTGGCTCGGGTTGATCAGGGCGATCTGCCCCGGGGATACCAGAGAAGAGGCGTTCTCCGGTCCAAGACAATAGCTGCCCCCGGACAGCATCATGCCGATGGCATAAATACCGTCATGGGCATGGGCCGGGAAAACGTGCCGGCTTCCGTCAACCCGGCATATCTCGACGCCCTCAACCTTCATGTCCCGCCAGAAGGCAACCTTTTCCCTGGGATTCATGGCGATCATCCACCTTACGCGTATAAAGCAACTTCGATCGGTGATGCCGACCTTTGTATCATGAGACCGCCTTCTTTTCTTGTAAAAAATTGCGGCCCCGGCCAATTCATGGTGTTGAAATCACCATTACCAATTGACCTTCACCCGCCGGATGGATAAAGTGCACCATTCAAGGCTGACGGCGACTATGAACCCATATCATTTCAAAACCCTGCGTGCCCGGCTGACGGTCCTGCTGGTAACGCCTGTGGTGCTTATCCTGATGGTTGCCGGCATTTCCGGTTTTTTGTATGTCCGCGATATCCTTTTGGATCAATGGAACCAGGGGGTCATGCTCAAGCTGGAACGGGCGACCCACGAAATCGACATGCGGCTGGCAAGGCCCGTTGAGTTGATGGAGATGTTCTCAAAAAGCGGCGCGGACAGGCCGGATGCCAGTCTTCTGGAAGCGATCGTCCGGGAGATGGAAACGCTGCAGGGCGTCGTTCGCACCAACGTGAACTGGCATTTCTCGGCAACCGGCGGACGGGGTCGGGAAAACCGGAACGCCGCCACGGACAGGGGCCGGTTCATACGCTTTCAACGGGGCGCCTTTACGAAAATCTCACCGCCCAAGGTGGACAGCACCATTGACGAAATGACCGTATCCATCACCATGGTGCTCCTGGATACCTACGACACGCCCGTGGGCAATCTCGAAATCGTCCTGAAATTCGACTACCTGGTTGCCGACATCACCACCAACGTCTGGTGGCAAACCGCCGTGGCCTGTATCGCCGACCGGACAACCGGCAAAATAATTCTGACCAGCGCCCCCATGCAGGGCAGGGAGACGCTGGGTGAAACCGACGATCCATTGGAGGCCCGGCTGCTGGAAGAGATCGACCGGAAATCCGCTGGCACGATCCTGGGTCCGGGCCTGCCCCCGGAGCGGGTGGCGGGTTATCACCGGCTGGAGGTCTTTCCCTGGTCGCTGGTGGTATTCGCCGACGGCAAAAGCATCCTGGCCCCCATCATCAACTTCAGAAACGGATTCATCATCGGCGCGACCATCCTGATTCTTTTGGTCTACGGGATCATTCGGCTTAACGTTGACCGCATGTCCGGAACCATCCGCAGCCTCTCCCGCCAGGCCGAAATGCTGGCCGCAGGCGGTTACGGGGAAAAAATACCGGTTCATGCACATGACGAAATCGGCCGGCTGGCGGAGAGCTTCAACACCATGGTGGACGGGCTGAGAGAACGGGACGCCATTCGCAATACCTTCGGTCTGTATGTGGACCCGGCTTTTGCCCGGGCCCTGCTCAAAAAGCCCGAAACGGGGCGACTGGGCGGCCGGCGGCAGGAGGTGGCCATCCTCATGGCCGACATCCGCGGTTTCACCCCCATGGCGGAATTCCTGTCGCCGGAAAAAACCATCGACGTCCTCAACCGCTATTTTTCCGCCATCATCCCGCTGGTCCAGAAACACGGGGGGATTATCGTCGATTTTGTCGGAGACGCCATCCTGGTTTTTTTCGAACCCATTGACGACGCCCTGCCGGCCACCGCACACCGGTGTGTCCGCTGCGCCTTCGACATGCATGCGGCCATGGGAATTCTCAACCGGCAGCTGGAGGCCCTCGATCTGCCGGTTTTGAATATGGGCATCGGCGTCAACAGCGGTCCGGTGGTGGTGGGCAATATCGGATCGGAAAAACGGAAAAAGTACGGCATCGTCGGCTCTGCCGTGAACACCACCCAGCGCATCCAGGGGCAATCCGATGCCGGGGAGGTGGTGGTCTCCAGGTCGGTTTTCGACATGGTCACCTCACGTATCACCGTCACCCGCAGGTTCACGGCATCCCTCAAAGGGGCGCCATCGCCGGTTCGGCTCTATGCCATTGCACCGGCCCAACCGAAACCCACTCGGATAAAGGATTAAACCTCATGCAGAACCGATCGGACGGCCTGGTTGCCGCCATCGCCAGTGCCATGTCGGCAGGCGGGGCCATCCTCGACGTATATGAATCACCGGACATTGAGGTGGAGAAAAAAGCGGACGACTCCCCCCTGACCCGCGCCGACCGGCGCGCCCATGACATCATCATGGCCGGCATTGGCAGCTTCGGCATCCCGATTCTCAGCGAGGAAGGCCGGGAGATCCCCTTCGCCGAGCGCAGCCGGTGGCCGCGCATGTGGATCGTCGATCCGCTGGACGGCACCAAGGAGTTTATCAAGCGCAACGGGGAATTTACGGTGAACATCGCCCTGGCGGAAGCGGGCATCCCCACCATGGGCGTCATTTATGTCCCCGTGGCCGACACCCTGTATTTCGCCGATCTCGAAATGGGCGCGTTCAGGATCGATGACGGTCTGACGGTCGGCATCGACAGAAAAACCGGTGACGGGAAGAATCGCCTGGCATCGCTGGTGGCAAACGCGTCCCGGTTGCCTCTTGAACAGGACAGGGACCGCCCCTTCACGATCATGGGCAGCCGCTCCCACGCCACACCCGAACTGGAAGCCTACGTGGACGCCATGCGGCGCAGCCATGGCCGTGTGGCGTTCATCTCATCGGGCAGTTCCCTGAAGATCTGCCGGGTGGCCGAAGGCCGTGCGGACGTCTACCCGCGCCTGGGTCCCACCATGGAATGGGATACGGCAGCCGGCCAGGCCATCGCCGTGGCCGCCGGTGCCCGGGTGATCCGCCATGATGACGGCAGGCCCCTGGCCTACAACAAGGAGAACCTGCTCAACCCATGGTTCATTGTCCAAAGAAAAAACCCTTGACTTCAAACACCCTCCCCTTCTATATGTAGGGTCACTTTTCGGGGCGATTAACTCAGCGGGAGAGTGCCACCTTCACACGGTGGAAGTCACAGGTTCAAATCCTGTATCGCCCACCACGACAATATAGGATTTACAGGCATCATGGCTTGTAAATCCTTTTTTATTGCCTACCTTCAGCGTACCATCCGATTCAATCTGTATTGATCAGCCGCGAGCCATTCAAACACGGGACAGCCAGACGGACCGGCTTGCTTAGCGATTCGGGGAATCAGTCTGAGCAACTGCTCAATCGGTTGGTCTGCCGGTTTCATCGCGCAACACGCTTTGCCCGCATCATTACCGATAAAGGAGACGACATGAAAACCCAGGACACCCGGCAGAAAATGAGTTACCTCTTTTTGGGCATATCCATTGTCCTCGCGATCCTGATGCTGACCGGAGCCGCCACGATCGATCACACCACCCAAATCGGTCGATACCGACTGACGGCCGTGGTCAGGGGCAACTTCCCCGACCTGTTCGTGATCGACACGGCGACCGGTGCAGTGAAGTGGGTCGGCAATGATGAGGGCAAGCCGTTCGAGCAGATCAAAGGGCGCTGAAAAAGGCGCGCCAGAATGTTATCCGGCCGGTTTTCAGTACTGACGATGGGGCGGCAGGCGTCACGGTCCAAATCTAATGGCCGGTCCATGATTCTCCGCAGTTGATTTTTCCCTGAATATGATTCAAAAGGAATGGGAAGCCCCATTTCTTTTTTCAGCCTCAGCACACGAAAGGGAAGATCCATGGACATCGGCATCCTGCTACCTCACCATGCCCGCTACCGCCCCGACCATCCGGCCTTCGTCTGCGGTGAAAAGCGGTTCACCTACCGGGAGTTCAACGCCTATGTGAACCAACTGGCCAACGCACTGCTGGCCCGCGGGCTGACCAAAGGGGACAAGTTCGCCACGGTCCTGCCCAACTGCACCCAGCTCATGGCGGCCTATTGGGCCGCCGCCAAAACCGGACTGGTCATCGTGCCCAGCAGCACCATGCTCAACGAAGGCGGTCTGGCCACCTTGCTGGAAAATTCCGATACCGCGCTGGTGATCGCCGAGGCCGGTTTCGCCGATGTCCTTGACCGGCTGCGCGCGAATCTGCCCGGTATCGCCGATGATCGGTACGTTCTGGTGGGATTGGAGCAAGAGCGCCGGGGCTTTGTCAGCTACGATGACTTCGTCGGCCCGACCGGCGAGGAGAACCCGCCCGAGGTCTCCATCGACGACCACGACATGTACAACATCATGTACTCTTCCGGCACCACCGGCGCGCCCAAGGGGATTGTTCACACCCATTACGTGCGGGCCATGTACTGCACCATTTACGCCACCTGCTGGCGCATGACCCCCGAGAGCGTGTGCCTGCACTCCGGCGCCATCGTCTTCAACGGCGCCATGCTCGACCTGATGCCATGGATGTATCTGGGCGCAAAATACATCCTGCATGAGAAATTCGATCCGGAGGCGGTCATCGCCGACATCGAAAAGGAGAAGGTGACCCACATCGTCATGGTGCCGGCCCAGATCGTGGCGATCCTGAACAGCCCGTCCTTCGACCCCAAAAAGCTGGCCTCGTTGGAGATGATCCACAACGTCGGCGCCCCGCTGCTGTTGGAGTACAAGCACCGCCTCAACGAGGCCCTGCCCGGCCGCTTTTACGAACTGTACGGGCTCACCGAAGGCTTCATGACCGTGCTCGACAAGCACGACGCCATCCGCAAGGTCGGCTCCGTGGGCGTACCGGCCCCCTTCATGGAGATGCGCATCCTGGATGCCGGGGGCAAGGAATGTGCGCCGGGAGAGATCGGCGAAATCTGCGGCAAGAGCCCCATGATGATGCCCGGCTACTACAAGCGGCCCGACCTGACCGAAAAGGCCATCGTCGACGGCTGGCTGCACACGGGGGACGCCGGCTACGTGGACGAGGACGGGTTTTTGTTTCTGGTGGACCGCATCAAGGACATGATCATCTCCGGCGGCGTCAACGTCTATCCCAAGGATATCGAGGAGATCGTCATCCAGTATCCGGACATCAGCGAAGTGGCCGTTTTCGGCGTCCCCGATGAGAAGTGGGGCGAAGTGCCCATTGCCGCCGTGGTGCCCCTGCCCGGTGCGGAAATCGACGCTTCGGATCTGGTCGCGTGGACCAACAGCCGCGTGGACGCCAAGTTCCAGCGCATCCGGGACGTGGTCGTCATGGATACCTTTCCGCGCAACGTGGCCGGCAAAATGCTCAAGCGGGAGATGCGTGCGGCGTACACGGAACGGAATTCGGAGGGCTGAGGCCGGAAGACGGTTTCAGGCCGCGAATTCCGCCCCCCAGGCACCGGCGGCAGCGGCCTGCTGCGCATATGCGGTGAAATCTTTCGGTTGACGCCCCAACGCACGCTCAACACCGTCGTTGAGATGGGCATTGCGGCCATCGAGGACCGTACCAAAAAGATAGCGCATCAGGGCTATCGCTTCCGGCGCCCCCCCCCGTGAAGCCAGCCCGGCAGCAAATGACGCATTTGAAATCTGACGATACACGACGCTGCGGCCCGCAGCCTTGGCGATCTCCTCCGTTGCTTCGGCAAATGTCAGCAGCCTCGGTCCGGTCACCTCATACACCTGGCCGGAGTGCCCTTCCTTCGTCAAGGCTGCCACGACCACATCGGCAATATCATCGGTGTCGATGAACGGCTCACCGACATTGCCCGCCGGAAGGGCGATTTCCCCGGCGAGAACCATCTCTCGAAAGGCCCCCTCGCTGAAATTCTGGTGGAACCAGCTCGCTCGTACGATGGTCCAGTCGATACCGGCATTTTGTACGATGCGTTCGCAGCGCTGGGCCTCCTCCTCCCCCCGACCGGAAAGCAGCACTATCCGGCGAACGCCATTTTGCACTGCCAAATCCGTGAAAGCACGAATGGCATCGGGCGCTCCCGTTACAGCCAGGTCCGGATAGTAGACCACATAGACGGCGGATACGTTCTTCAATACGGCCGGCCAGGTCGACGGCTCTTCCCATACGAACGCGGGATCGCCGGAACGGGAACCGATCCGAACGGGTAAATTGAGCGCTCGAAGCCGCTCCACCACCCTCCGGCCGGTCTTGCCGGTACCGCCTAAAATCAATGGAATATTTCCTGAAAGTGGATGTGTATGGTTCATTGGTTGCTCCTTGGTCCAAGTATGGTTTTATACCTCGATCGTCTTTATCTTGCCGACGCGGGCGTTCCCGCCGGCCATCAAGCCGGTGATGCCGCCGTTTTCAATCTCCAGTCAAGCCTCGATGACGATCGGACAGTTCTGAGTATCGGGGGGAAAATTGCGCCATGAAGGCGCTCTCGTTTTCCACGATAATCTTACGCAGCCCGTCAATCGTCTCTTAGGAATCTCGATTTGCATGTTACCCTCCTCGGCTGAATTGGATACGTTCGATCGGTTGCAGGCTTTCCTCACCGCTCTGCTGCAGCGAGTATGAGGGCTGTCACAGAAGGCAAAGACAGCCTTCACGCTCGATTTACCTGTGTCCTGCAGATGCCTGCACCTATTTTGAGGCGAGTTGCAGATTGAGAAATTTACACATCAAATCGGCGATCAGAACGCCATCCTCCTCCAGCGCAAAATGACCGGTTTCCAGCAGATGAAAGTCCATATTCGTCAGGTCCTGCTTGTACGGATGGCCGCCTTCAGCAGGAAAGATATGATCGTTCTTCCCCCAGACGATCAGCGTCGGTGGTTGATATTGGCGGAAATAGGCCTGCCAGGCCGGATAGTGGGAGATATTGTTTTGGTAGTCATAAACAGGGCCAGCTGGATGGCAGGGTTGCCCTTTTTGGTGAGGTGGCGCAGGTCCACGTTCCAATTGTCCGGGCTGATGGAAGCCGTGTTTCTCACGCCATGGGTGTATTGCCACTTTACGCCTTCCGGTGAAATGAAGCGGGCCAACGGCTTCGCATTTTCAGGCGAACGGTCATTCCAGTATTTACGAACGGGATCCCAGAATTCACGCAGGCCTTCTACGTAGGCATTGCCATTTTGGATGATGAGCGATTCGACCCGCTCCGGATGCCGCATCGCCAGCCGGAAGCCGATAGGGGCGCCGTAGTGCATGACGTATAGGCTATACCGCTGCAGGTTCAATTTCTCTATAAAGGCATTCATCACATCGGCCAGGCGGTCGAAGGTGTAATCGAAAAGCATGAGGGTAAAAACGGTTATGACGGTAATCAATTTTTTCATTGGACGTCTCCTTCTTGGTAACATTGCCTGCCTGATCGTCCGGCCCGACCGCCCGCGGCTTCGGCCCGGACGCTTTCAACTTTGTTGTCTAAGCGGCTGGTTGTAAGGCTCCGCCACTCCTCCGGATGGCCTCAACGGCTTCGGTCGTGGTCCAGACCGTATTGGCCATATACCGGAAGTTGACCATCGCAGCCCGATAGCCGTCCCCCTCGGGCAGTTTTGCCGCGGCGGTGGCATCTTTTACGACAGCCACTTCGAACCCCTGCTCTAAAAGTTCGCGCATGTGGGATTCCACGCACAGATTCGCTGACATGCCGGCCAGAACAACCTTGTCCACACTTCGTTTGCGAAGTTGCAGGACAAGATCGTTGGACTCGGGGCCGTATACCTTGTGGGGGCTGGCCACCACGGTTGCGCCATCTTCGATGAACGGTTTGTAGCGATCGAGCCAGTCGGCCCCGGAGCCCTTGAAATTCTCGAGATTCAGGGGCCCTTTACGATCAAACATGCCGATGTTGTGCATCAAAGCCTCCAGGGTTCCCTCGAACTGCCAGCCGTGGTCGGAAGGGTAGTAGTAATGGGGCGATACGAAGACGGGCAATCCGACCGCCTTGGCGGTACGGAAAAGGGTTTCGATATTATCCACCGTGTCGTTTTCTTCAACACTCTCTCCGACCACGCCCCAGGTGACGCCTTCGGGGCTCAAAAAGTCGTTCTGAGGGTCGGTAATGACCAGTGCCGTATGATTGATGTCGATTGTCATGCCGGGATTTGGAAGAGCCATGGCGACCTCCTTTATGGTTTGCGTGTTTTCCAATTTTCCTCATTATCGAAACGTCATGTTGATTGCGCTGACGTTGTCCAAGACCACTACAAAGTCCGTTCCAATTGGTTAAAAAAACCATAACAACTTGTTATCAATTGAATTATTATTCATTTGAGCATACTTCGTTACCAACGATATTTCGTTATTTACGATATTTCGTTGCCAAACCACGAAACTTCGCTTATTTTTCCCCATGAACAATGACCGCGAATACGGACTGGACGACGCGTCCCTGAAGATGCTGCTCTTGGAAATGGCACAGGAGCACGCCGTTGCACCACTTCTGAAGATGATCGTACGGCAGTTCGCCCAGCGTCCGCATGTGGCCTTGGCACGCATCTGGTTGCTCCGGAAAGGCAACTGTCCCTGCCCGGCCGAAGGATTGGCCTGCGACGATCAGGCGGCCTGCCTTCATCTGGCAGCCAGCCAAGGGCATTCGACAGTAGACACCCGTGCTGACTGGTCCCGCCTCGATGGAGAATTCAGCCGGTTTCCGCTGGGGTCACGAAAGGTCGGATGGATCGCAGCCACCGGCAAGGCGGTTGATGTGAATGACATCGGAATGGATGACAAATGGATCGCCAGGCCCGAATGGGCGCGACGGGAAGGGATTATCGGTTTCGGCGGCCAACCCTTGCTGTATAAGGGGGAGGTATTGGGAGTCCTGGCTGTTTTCACCCGCATTCCGATGATGCATGAAGAAATCATCTGGCTGCGTATGATCGCCGATCACGCCGCCACCGCCATCGTCAATGCACGGGCCTATGAGGAAATCCAACAGCTTCGGGAGCAGCTGGAACTGGAGTGCTCCTACCTGCGGGAGGAGGTACAGGAAGCCCACGCCTTCGGATCGATTGTCGGTCAGAGCGAAGCCTTGAAAAATGTTCTGAGGCAAGTGAACCTGGTGGCGCCCACAGATGCCAACGTGATCGTTCTCGGTGAATCCGGAACGGGCAAGGAGCTTGTAGCCCGTGAAATTCACAATCGCAGCGGGCGCCATGAGCGGCCGATGATAAAAGTCAACTGCGCCTCCATCAGCAGGGAGCTGTACGAAAGTGAATTCTTCGGTCATGCAAAAGGGGCTTTCAGCGGGGCGCTAACGGATCGCGCCGGTCGGTTCGAAGCTGCCGACGGTGGGCCCCTTTTCCTTGATGAGGTCTGAGAAATACCGATCGATCTGCAAGGAAACTCCTGCGGGTGCTTCAGGAAGGCCAGTACGAACGCGTCGGCGAAGATGTGACCCGGCAGGTGGATGTGCGCATTATCGCTGCAACCAATCGGAATCTGAAAAAGGAAGTCGCCAGGGGACATTTCCGCCAGGACCTCTTCTGCCGCCTGAATGTGTTTCCCATCGAGGTCGCTCCGTTGTGGTTTCGAAAAGGAGATATCCCCCTGCTGGCCGGATATTTTCTAATGTTGCTTCAAAAGCGGGAAAATCGCACCCTGCCGAGGTTGTCTTCCGCAAACCTGAAGCAACTCCAAAGTTATTACTGGCCCGGAAACGTGAGGGAACTCCCAAAGGTTGATCAAGGAAGGCCGCCTGATTCTCCTACCCCAATGAATGAAAAGACCAAAACTGTTTTGGAAGTATACCGGAAAAGCGCCTAATCCCTGAAGCCACCAATACGCAACACATTCGGGATCTACAGCCAGAAAGAACGCTCCGGCATCTCAGCCGCCGCATCGCAGGTGCTGTTGATGGCGTCCATCTTGCCGTTGGTGGCCGGCAGCAGGGTGTGGATGAAAAATTCGGCCGTCCGCAGCTTGCCCTCGTAAAAGGCGGCATGTTTATTCTTCTCCACCCTTTTCATGCGGGTGGCCGGATCGAGGCTGCCGGCATGCTTCTCCAGACCCGGTACAGCGGCCACTGCCCGCCACAAGTGCATCCAGCCCATGATCACATCACCGGTGGCCTCCAGCAGCGGTTGGGCAAAAGCGAAGGCCGTCATCACCTTCGGACTCATGGCCGTGGCGCCAAATGTCAGGGCGGTTTCCCCCAGCCGGCTGACCGCTTTTTCAAGTTTGACGGCAATGCCCTTCAAAGTCTCCGCCTGCCTGGCCGTTGCCACGGTTTTTCGCATTTCGCCCAGCAGCTCCATGAAATACTTGCCCTGCTTCATCCCCAGCTTGCGGCCGAGAAAATCCATGGCCTGGATGCCGTTGGTGCCTTCGTAGATGCTGGTGATCTTGGCATCCCGCAGGTACTGCTCCACCGGGTACTCCATGATGTAGCCGTATCCGCCGTAGATCTGCACCGCCTGGGTGCACACCTCGAAGGCCTTGTCCGAGCAATAGGCCTTGACCACCGGAGTGAGCAGTTCGATCAGCTCCTGCCAGCGATCCCGATCGACGTGATCCCCGGCGAGGGCCACCCGGTCGAAGCAACTGCCCAGATAGTAGACGAAACTGCGCATGCCCTCCACATACGCCTTCATCCACATGAGCATTCGCCGCACGTCCGGGTGCTGGATGATGGGTACCGAAGGGGCCTCGGGGTTCATCATCTGCATCAAATTTCTCCCCTGCTTGCGCTCGCGGGCATAACTCAGGGCATAGGCATAAGCGGCGCTGGCCATGGCGAACCCCTGGATGCCCGCACCCAGCCGGGCCTCGTTCATCATGTGGAACATCACCATCATGCCCTTGTTTTCCTCACCCAAAAGGGTACCGATGCACCGGCCCTTGCCGCCCAGGGTAAGCGAACAGGTGGCGCTGCCGTGGATGCCCAGTTTCTCTTCGATGCCCGTGCAGACCACGTCGTTGGATTCGCCCAGGCTGCCGTCGGCATTGACGCGAATCTTGGGAACCAGAAACAGGGAAATTCCCTTGGTGCCTTCCGGCGCCCCCTTGGTGCGGGCCAGCACCGGATGGATGATGTTCTCGGTCAGGTCCTTCTCCCCTCTCGGTAGAGTTCGAAGATGCGGCGGTAGGCTTCGGGCACCTTCACCGTGCCGCCGGAAAATGTGCAGCCCTCCTTGTCTCCGGGACCGTTGGCGGGCAGCAGTTCCTTGACAGCCAGCCTGCGGGCCTCGGTGATAATCAGGTCCAGGGTCTTCTTGTTGAACGCTGCAAAGCGTTCATGTTTGATCAGTTCGTCCAGTCCCAATTGTTCGTATAATACGAAATCCACGTCGCGGCGTTCCGCCAGTTCCAATGCCATTTTTGTTTAGCTCCCATTTCTCATACCGGATAAACCGAAAATTACAAATAACAAGCACCAAATCTCAAATGACAATACTCAAAATACAAAACAACTCCGAATCGCAACGGTTTGAGGGATTGAGATTTGAATTATTGGGATTTATTTGTAATTTGTGTTGTTAGCATTGTAATTTTAAGTCTTCTCAATTCCTAACCCCCCGAATCCCAAATCGATCTTGCTTCCATTCACAAATGGTAGATTTTGGTTCAGGCCAAGGCCGCAGCGAGGTTGAAACCGCAGGCGTAGCAGCGCTACGTTGAGGATTTCAGACGAGCGAGAACGCCGGCTTGGGCCGAAAGATGCCGTTTGTGAGTGGAAGTCACATCAGTTTTGAGATAATCTCCTTCATAACTTCCGTCGTCCCGCCGCCGATGGACAGAATCCGGTTGTCCCGGTAGAGCCGCTCCACTAAATGGCCGCGCATGTAACCATACCCGCCGAACAGCTGCACCGCATCGTAGGTCACCCGGTCGCTGACGCTGCAGGCAAAATTCTTGGCCATGGAGACCGCCTTGATCTGGTCGATGCCGGCATCGATCCTGGCGGCCACCCGCCAGGTGAACTCCCGGGCAACTTCCACCAGGGTGGCCATATCCACCAGTTTGTGCCGCGTCACCTGGAACCCGATCAGCGGCTTGCCGAAGGTCTGCCGCGCCTTGACATAGCCCTGGGCCGCTTCCAGGGCCATCTGGGCGGTCATGTATGCCATGATCGCCAGGGAGAGCCGCTCGCCCTGGAAATTCTCCATGATGGCGTAAAATCCCTGATTTTCCTCACCGATCCGGTTGGCCACCGGCACCCGGCAGTCATCGAAATAGATTTCGGCCGTGTCCGAGGCCCACCAGCCGGTTTTCTTGAGCGGCGTGGAGACCGAATAACCCGGGGTCCCGGACTCGATCACCAACATGCTGATCCCGTGGGCGCCGGGGTCGCCGGTACGTACGGCGCAGGTAACCTGATCGGCCCGGGTGCCGCTGGTGATGAAGGTCTTGCTGCCGTTGACGATGTAGTGGTCGCCGGCGCGTACGGCCGTGGTGGCCAGGTTGGAGACATCCGATCCGCCGCCCGGCTCGGTGATGGCCAGAGCGGCAATGCGGTCGCCGGCGATCACCGGTTTGACGAATTTCTCTTTCTGCGCATCGGTTCCCCGGCAGACGATGGGCGGCAGGGCGATGTTCAGCGATCCCAGACCGGCTACAAACCCGCCGGACCCCGAGCGCATCAGTTCCTCGCTGGCGGCAACGGTGAAAAAGATGTCGCCGGGGGTGCCGCCGCAATCCTCGGGATAGCCGATTCCCAGGACGCCCACGTCACCAGCCTTCTTATAAATCTCTTTTGGGAAACCGCCCGCCTCCTCCCACTCGTCGACAAAGGGCTTGACCTCCTTGTCGATGAATTCCTTCACCGACCGGCGCACCATGTCGTGGGCCTTGGTAAAATACTGCTGGCAGGCGGCCTTTTCCGAAAATTCCATGGTCATTGGTATCTACTCCATTACAAGGGTGGCAAAAGACCAATCACAGACGCTGCTGGTCGAAAAAACCAACTTCCAAGCACCAAATCCCAAATAAATTCCAAAGTTCAATGCTCAATGCTCAAATTTCAAACAGCACCAAAGCCGATGGTTTGAAATTTTGATATTGTTATTTGTTTGTTATTTGTCATTTGGGATTTGGAATTTTTTGCCGGAAAGATCTGGTATTATATTCCTCGGTTTCTCAATCACGAAGATTGAGGAGGCATAACGAGGGCTTTTCCTTCCGCCACCAGCTTCTGATCCTGATTGGTCCAGGTCAGCGACATGCGTACCCACTTGCGGTCTTCCAACTTCTTGATGACCTCGCCCACGCAGGTAATGGTGTCTCCGAAGTAGGTGGGCGCCTTGAAGCGGGTAGTGATTTCCAAAGCCACGGTGCCCAGGCCCGGCAGTTTCATGCCCAGCACCGGGGCGCACAGGCACTGGGGCAGGGCCCCGTGGGCGATGCGGGTGCCGAAAGGCGTCTTTTTTGCGAATTCCTCGTTCATGTGCATGGGATTGAAATCCCCCGAGATGCCGGCAAAGAGATAGACATCCGTCTCAGTGATGGTCTTGGTGAACGAAGCCGTCATGCCGATTTCCAGTTCTTCATAGGTGTATCCCAGTTGAACGGCGTCCTTCACTTCGGGTCGGAAATGGTCGATGTCCATGATGGTGGCGGTGGTCTTTTTGGCGAACACCGCCTTGACCCGCAGACCTTTTTTCATCTGACTGACCGGAACGCCCCTGACGATGTGGACCAGCGGGGTATCGGCGCCGTCGAGCTGAATCAGTGCCTGGATATAGGGCGGGTCCAGGGGCTGGTGGGGCTCCTTGTAGCGAATCACCGTAAAACCGGTCACCGTTCCCGAGTGCTTCACATCCACCCAGTTGTCGGAAATATCCACGAAGCAGCGCTCACAGGTGGAGCGGGGAGGCACGAAAACCTTGCCGCAGCTGTCGCACTTGAGCCCCATGATCTTTTGTTTATCCCTGATGGTCGTGATAAACCGGCTGCCCGTTTTACCGGCAAAGTACTGGTAGGGAAGGGCCAGTTTGCCCTCCACCACAAAGCTGTCATTGTATCGGGTATCCATGTGATCTCCTTTGGGAGGAAGGGGTCAAGTGAAACATCCTTAACCAATCCCTTGAATCCTTGACGCCTTGACGTCTCGACCCCTTGAACCCTTTTCAAACGTGTATGCGTCTCCTGCTGTTTGTCGAGTGGGCAAGCACACCACCTCACTCCACAATCTCGAAATACCTGATATCCGTAATGGCACCGATGCGTTTCTGGTTCCATACCGGTCGAACCCGCACCCCGCGTCTGACCTTGGAGAAATCATCGGTGACCAGTTCGTGCCAGAGGGTTTCATGCCCCTTGCAGCCGTCCAGGAGAAAATGGGCCGAGATATACGGTGTCTCGCGGCTCTCCCCGGTGAGCGGATCGGGACTGGCATAATAGGTGATGTCCGGCGTGGCGATGACGCCTTCCGGCCCCACTTCCACCCACTGGTCCGCGCGGACCTTGCACTCGGCACATACCTCTCTCGGGGGCAGCTGGAGCCGGCCGCATGCCGGGCACCGGTTGGCCAGTATCTTTTTCTCTTTGAATGCTTTGAGAAATTTTCCCATCACCGGCCCGGTGGCAAACCGCTGGGGGATGGAGAGGACCTGGCTGAGCCGGAGCAGTTCTTCCTTCTCTTCCTCCGGTCCGGCGGGCCCGGGCGGCGTGTATTTTTTGAAGAAGCGGGTCGCCTTGGTCAGCAAGCCCATGTCCCCTTCCACCTTGAGGCGCCCGGATGTAAAAGCCGTCATGCCGTCCAGCTTGCCCAGTGTGATGGCAATCCAGTCCTTGGCGCTGCAGGTGGTGGTCACCGCGGGATCGTGAAGACCGTCCCGGACCTTGACATCGCCGTCGGCCACGCACACGGTGTACGCTCCGCCGCCTGAGCCGGTAATGATGTACCCGTAGTCGGCCGTTATCCCGGCCACACCCTCCGGGTTGACCCGGCTCTCCATGGTGCCGAAAATATCGGCCACGGTCACCGCCGGGGCGGGCTGCGGGGGCGTGTACTTCTTGAAAAACCGGGTTGCCTTGGTCAGCAGCCCCATATCACCCGCCACCTTGAGCTTGCCCGAGGTAAAGGCGGTCATGCCGTCCAGCTTGCCCAAGGTGATGGCGATCCAGTCCTTGGCCGCGCAGGTGGTGGTCACGGCCGGATCGTGAAGGCCGTCCCTGACCTGCACATCCCCGTCGGCCACGCACACGGTCCACTCCCCGCCGCCCGAACCGGTGAGGATGTAGCCGTAATTGGCGGTGACGCCGGCCACCCCCTCCGAGTTGACCCGGCTCTCCATGGTGCCGAAAATGTCCGCCACGGTGGCCTGGGACGCCCTGGCCTTCTTGGGTCGCGGGGTCAGGCCCCACTTGCGCAATTCTTTTTTGAGTACTTTTCCAATGGGACTGCGGGGAAAATCGTCTTCCAGGATCTCGACGTATCTGGGCACCTTGAAAGTGGCCAGGTGCTTTTTGCAGAAGTCGATCACGTCCTGCTCGGTGAGGCCGTCGTCCAGGGGGATGACGAACACCTTGACTTCCTCGCCCATGGTGTCATCCGGCACGCCGACCGTGGCCGCCTCCTGAATCATGGGGTGGGTGGCCAGCAGGTTGTCGATCTCCTTGGGGTAGATGTTCTCACCGCCGCGGATGATCATGTCCTTGATACGGTCGACGATAAAGATGTATCCGTCTTCATCCATGATCCCCACGTCGCCGGTGTGCAGGTAGCCCTCCGCAAGGGTTTCCGAGGTTTCCCCGGGGCGGTTGAAGTAGCCCTTCATGACCACGTCGCCGCCGATGCAGATCTCTCCGGACTCGCCCCGGGGGCATTCACTGCCGTCTTCGGCCAGGATCTTGACGTCCTGGCCGGGCAGCGGCAAACCGATGGATCCGATTTTTCTCACCCTGTCACGGGGGTTGATGGTGCTCACGCAGGTGGCCTCGGTGAGCCCGTAGCCTTCCACGATGGGGATACCGAATGCCTCCTGGAAATTCTTCATGGTCTCTTCGGTCAACGGCGCCGCGCCGCAGATGCCGAACTGCAGGCTGCTGAGGTCGTATTTCTGTCGGGTGGGGTCGGACAGCAGAATCTGGTAAACCGCCGGAACGGCCGACCAAAAATTGACCTTGTGGCGGTCGACCACTTCCCAGAATTCACTGGCCGAAAACTGCCGGCGCAGCACAATCTGCAGCCCGATGCCCAGGGAAAAGGTACACGACAGCATGGCGTTGACGTGGAACAGGGGCAGACATATCAACGCCGTCATCTTCTCTTCCAGGTTCAGCGCACGGGTCACCCCGTCTACGTCGGCCAGCACGTTCCGGTGGGAGAGCAGCACCCCCTTGGGGTTGCCGGTGGTACCGGAAGTATAGAAAATATAGGCGGTGTCCGCATCTTCACTTTCGCAAGCCACCGGCGTTTCGGTGCCTTCGGCCAATAGGGCCGCGAAGTCGATGTGTTCAGGGCGGGGTTTTTCGCCCACCTCGATAATCTTTTCCAGGTGAGGGCAACGGCCTTTGATTTCATCCAGAATGGGCAGGTACTGGTCCTCGATGATCAATCCCCGCCCCCTGGAATCGTTGAGCAGATACTGCACCTCGGGCGCCTTCCACCAGCCGTTCACCGGCCCGGCCACGGCCCCGATCTTCTGGATGGCGAAATAGGCCACCAGGGTCTGGGGGCTGTTCTGCACCAGCACATGTATAAAATCGCCTTTTTCAAAGCCCCGGCCTTTCAGGGCATTGGCCAGAATGTTGACCTGACGGCCGAAGTCGCCGTAGGTTACCGTCTGGTCATAGAATTGGAGATAGGGAAGGTCCGTGTAGCGTTCCACGGCCGTATCCAGATAGGTTCCCAGGTTCATGATGATATTCCTCCAACGGTTATTATCTGTGTATGGATCGCGGCTGAAAGCCGCTCCTGAATCCGTCTTGTGTCTTCCGCCTTCCGACCTCGGTTCTCCGGCATCCGCCCCCCGTCATCACCAGGGCACCGCCCGTGTCAGCAACGTCAGCACCGTCCACATGGTGCCGCCGAAGCCGGAAGCCAGGGCCTGATTGACGGTCTTGGGAACCTGGTGTCCGCCGGCCCGGCCCATGATCTGCAGCGCCGCTTCGGCCACACGAACCATGGCCGTGGCCCCGATGGGGTTGGAGGCGATGACGCCGCCGGAAGGATTGACGGGAAAGGCGCCGTCGATGGCAATCTCGTCGTTCTCGATCATCTTCAGGTGTTCGTCGCCATCGAGAAGAAGAAATTCCCGCAGCCAGTCCGGCCCCCACCAGCTGGATGGATCGTACATCTCGAACAGGTCGATCTCTTCGCGCGGATGGGTGATACCGCATCGTTCGAACAGTTTTTCGGCCGCATACCGGTGTGTGGTGAGCACCGGCGCATCGCCGAAGATGCAGAACATCTCTTCCCGGTGGGCGGTCACGTGGTCCTTGATCCATGCGGGCTGATCGCACAACTGTTTTGCCTTTTTCTCAGAGGCGAAAATCATGACACAGGCACCGTCGCTCTGGGAGCACATATGGATCATACGCAGTTCGCCCACCAGGGCGGGGGAATTGACGGCCAGGTCATCGGCCTGGTCGAACTCCAGGCCCAGCCGACGGTGGGCCTTTTCGTTTTTCATGGCGTGCTTGTCCATGAGAATACGGTATTTCATGGCCGCCCGCTTGGCCCGATCTTCACCGAATTCATCGATCATCTGGGTAGCGGTCATCCCGGTGAGTGCGCCGGTCTGCAACTGCCGGCCCCACAGGGGATCGGCCATATTGGTAATTCCGCCGGTGGTATGTCCCTCCTGGAGTTTTTCAAAACCGATGGCCATCACCACGTCGTGAAGGCCGGACGCCACCAGATGATCCGCCGCGCACACCAGGGTCGCACCGGTCGTGCCGCCGGTGGTCACCCGCAGGCACTCCTTGCCGAACGCACCCGTGCCGATGGTGTGCCACAGATCCGGCTGATGGACCATCTCGAAAAGCTCCATGTTGCCGTGAACGATACAGTCCACATCGTCCAGCGTAATTCCGGCATGGGCCAATGCCTCGGCCACCGCCTCCTGAATCATCTCCGGCTGGTTCACCTCTTCGCGGTGGCTGGAGTATACCGACTGCCCGACGCCGATGATGCCGACATTTCTGTTTTTCTTCATGGGTTTCCTCCTTTATGCCCGCGCCAGTGTGACCACGGAATGAAACTGTCCGGCCGGCCCCATGACCCCATGGGCCAGGGCGGTGGACGCATCGTCGACCTGGTGGCCATGGGCCTTCCCCATGAGCTGCAGGGAGGCTTCCGCCGCCCGGACCAGCCCCCCGAGTATCATGGGGTTCCCGGCCAGGGTCCCCCCGGAGGGGTTGACCGCCGTCGAATCGCTGCCGGTCGCACACACGGCCAGACCGCCGGTTCCCTCATCGCAGATGCCCAGCCCCTCAAGCCACATGGGCTGCTGGTAGGCGAACAGATCAGACACCTCCACCAGGTCAAAAGCGGTTTTGGGGTCGCTGATACCGGCCCGCATGTAGGCCCGCCGGGCCGCCTCCTTCAGGGCAAAGCTGGACGCCAGATCCCGGTCTCCCAGAAAAAAGGAATCCATGCAGTTGCCCACACCGGTAATCCACACCGGTGTATCGGTAAACGCGCCCACCCGCTCTTCAGCCGCCAGCAGCATGCCCACGGCACCGTCGGAAACCGGGTAAGCATGCAGCTGGCGGATCGGGTCGGCGAGCATGGGCGAGGTCATGACCTGTTCGGCCGTCACCGCCTCGATGGCAGGCAGCCGGTCGTTTTTCAACGCGTTCCGGCGGGATCGGACCACCACGGCGGCCAGCTGCTCCTCGGTGATGCCCGAGTGGTCGATATACGCCTGGGCCTGGAGTCCGGCCGCGGCGCAAAAATCCAGCCCCACCGGTCGGGTATAGAAGGGATCGAAAGCGACATGGGTCACCATGTTGCGGCTTCTGCACTGGGATTCCTTGCAGTGACCGACAACCAGGACCACGTCCACGTGTCCCGACTGGATGGCGGCAAGGCCGTAGTAAAGGGCCTGAATGCCTTCCTGTGCCACCTTCTCCTCACATCCCATATGGGCCCCGAGGACGTCGGTCATGGCGTTGTCCGAAATGGTACGGGCATCGAAAATGTCATCCGACACGTTGATGGACATGTCGATGCCCCGACCTTTTGAGAAATCTACACCGGTTTGCGCCTGGATTGATTCGAGCACTTCCAGGGCCATGCCCTGGAACCGCTCGTTCCATTTGTCCGGTTCATAGGTGGTTTGCGCCACCGCACAGATGCCCACTCGTCTTGCCATAGCCACGATCCTCCTTGGAATATAATTTTGGGGGAATTGAGGCGTTGGGGAATTAACGCGCCTTGACCAGCCGCACCTCAATCCGAATACTTCCGGAAGAAAGAAACACAATCAAAAAAGTTGTGAGAATTGTATGAGAAGATAGGATGGGTCGCGGCACCGGCATCCCGTCTGTTCGTTATACGCGTCGTTCCGGCACACGCCGTCAGTTGCCGGCGTAACAATTCCAGAATGCGTTGTTCCGGACGGCCCGGATGATGCTGTCCTTGTCCCGGGCACAGTCCATTTCAATCCAGGCCCGCCCGCACCCCTGGCGGGTATGGGCATCATCCGTGGCAACCTTGGGAAAAGGAATCGCGCCGGTCTCGTACTCGGGGGTCCGGAAACCTTTGGTTGTGACCTCAACCGCATCAATGGGCAATCGCCGGGCCACGGCATTGATGCGCGCGATCACTTTGGCCAGGGGAAGATCCAGTTCCGCAGGATGGTTGAAGATGTGCAGGGTTTCCCGATCCCCGTCGATGCGGTTGACATGCAGGTAACCCTTTTCAAAAACGGTCATCTCCAACCCGGTGAAAACGATCATCTCGGTATCCAGGCGTTCCACCCGGTCGTAACAGCCGCCTCGGACCAGGTAGTCATGGTCGGTCAGCGCGATGAAATCGAAGCCCAGCCCGGTATAGACGGAAACCACCTGGTCGATGGACAAGGTGCCGTCTGAACAGGTGGTGTGCACATGCAATGCGCCCTTGAGATGCATGACGGCTACCTGACCAGGCGTTCGATACCGCCGATGATGAAATCGATCGCATCCTGGCCGATGGTCTTCAGTTCCGCTGAGCGGTCCTGCCAGATCAGGTTGTGGTAGGCAAGACGCTCGAACATGCCCATGATACTCGTGGCCATGACCTCGGCCGACAGATCACTTTGGAACCGGCCCCCCTGGTTTTCGCAAACCCGCATCAGGGCCTGGCAGACATCATCGATCAGTTTGTCGAAAATTTTTTTCCGGTGGGCCTCCACCACCTCTCCCTGCCCCACGGATTCTCTGAAGAAAATGGCGATGTTTTCGGGATGGTTGGGACAAAAGTCCTCGAAAAAAATCCGGCCGGCTTCACGGATGCCCGCCAGGGAAAGGTCCGCGTTCTTAAAAGCCGAGCCCAGCATGTTGCGCAGATCAAATCCGATCTGGCCAAGCAGTTTGACCAGCAGATCTTCTTTATTCTTGAAGTAAAAATAAAGGGTCCCCACCGAGACTTCCGCCGTATCGGCAATCTTCTCCATACTGGCTTTGTGGTAGCCATCGGCGGCGAACAGGGTCTGTGCCGCGCCCAGAATGGTTTCCAGGCGCTGTTCACGCTCCCGCTGCCGCCGGAGTGCGCTTTTGGATAATGGGGGCGTCGTTTCCCGCCTGTCTTTCTTTTTACTCATCTCCTCTCCAATATTTCGGGGCCCTTGAACCGCGTCCTGCCCAAAAATGCCCCTCAACGAAGGGACGCCATGAACCGGGCAACGCGTGCCCGGAACAGCCAGTGCCGCATGGACTCTGTATCTGAAATTCCATATGGGCACAAACGCTTTTCTTCCGATTAAAGCCGGCCCAGGGCCGCGTCCCCGATCTTCACCCGGGCAATTTCCGATGAGATGCCGGCAATCTGACCGTACTTGGCACACCGGTATGCCTGCTCCGCGGCGCTGCCGGACCGGTATCCGTCGCCGGACAGAACCTGCAGCGCCTTACCCGCGACGGTTTCAGCCGCTTCCGTGCAGAACACTTTGGCGCACAGGGTCATCACGCCGGCCGCCTTGGGATCGTCGTCGGCCATCCAGGCCGCCCGGTATGCGTACAACTGAGCCGTCTGGTAGAGGGTCAGCATCTCCGACAGCTTGAACCCCACCTCCTGGTAGGCAATTACCGGCTTTCCGCCGGAGTGGTGGGTTTTGGCAAAATCCCGCGCCGTCTCAAAACTGCGATTCATCATACCCAGAGCGGCAACGATCAGGATCTGGTTTTCCCACATCTTGAGCGTATCCAGCCAATGACGGGTTTCAAAAGGTCCGATAACGCGGCTTTGCGGCACCCTTACGGCGTCCAGTTCCAGACCGCAGATGGCCACCCCATTATACCCCATGGTGGCGATCCGACCGGTGAGGGTCAGCCCCGGCGCTGTTTTTTCGATGAGGAAGGCCACCACCCGTCCATCAAGGCATCCCACCACCGCATACCAGTCCGCCACGGGGCCGTTGACCACATACCCTTTGGCCCCGCTGACCGCGATGCGGCTGCCGTCCCGAACGCCCACCGTTGCCAGCGGTTCGTTTTCGACATTCATGGCCGACTCGGAAAGGGCGACGGCTCCGATGAGGCCGCCGTCCGTCAGCCGCTTCAACAACGCCTTCTTATCTTCCTTCAAATCCCATAACGTCAGGATTCTTCCAAAAAAACGGGCAGCCATCTCCACCGAAAGAAAAATGGAAGCAGAAACACCGGACAGCGTCTCCATGGCGGCCATCATGGCCAGGGATCCCGAAACCGCCTGTCCTTCGGCGCTGATACCGAGTTTCAGGTATCCCATGGGGCCGAGCCTTGACAGCGCCCCGTCCAGGTGACCGTGAATCGTCGAAAGATCACCGGATTCCAGGTCGCGGCTGCCGGCATAGTCGATCATCGCGTCGTTAACCTGAGAAAAAAACGCCTTTTCTCGGTCAGAAAAATCAAAGTTCATGCCGTTCTCCTCGCACCGGGAAACCGCAAGCCCCAATCCCCCCATGCATGATATGCTCAACCCAGTCTCACATCAGCTTCGAAATGATCATTTTCTGAATTTCGGAAGTACCGCCGCCGATCGGGGCCAGCCGCGTATCCCTGAAAATACGTTCCATGTCGAACTCATGGGTGTAGCCATAGCCGCCGTGCAGGGTGACCGCATCGTTGGTAACGGCCAGGCTCCAGTCGCCGATGAACAGTTTGGCAACCGCCGCCTCCAGATGGTTGAGCGGGCGACCCTGGTCCTTGCACCAGGCAATCCGGTAGACCAGGGTCCGGGCCGCCTCGCCGAAAATCCGCATGTCGGCCAACTTGTGCTTGATGGCCTGGAATTTTCCGATGGGCCGGCCGAACTGGATGCGCCCCTTGGCGTAATCGGCACATTTTTTCAACATGTAGGTGGTGACCCCCACAAAGGGCGCCAGCAGGGCGCTGCGATCCCATTCCACGGTCTGCATGGCGTACAAAAAGCCATCGCCCTCCCTGCCCAGCAGATTCCGGGCAGGAATTTTACAGTCCTTGAAGACCAGTTCGCTGGTCTGGGAGGTTCGCACCCCCATCTTGATCAACGGCGGTCCGGGTGAAAAACCGGGGGTGCCTTTTTCGACAATGAAGGCGCTGATACCGGCATGGGCCTGTTCCGGATCGGTCTTGGCGTAAACCACGGCCACATCGGAGATGGGACCGTTGGTGATCCACATTTTCGTGCCGTTGAGCACATAATGGTCACCGCATTTTTCTGCCGTGGTGGCCATGGCGGCCACATCGGACCCGGCATCCGGCTCGGACAACCCCATGCAGCCGATCCACCGGCCGGAGGCCAATTTGGGAATATATCGCTGGCGTTGCGCTTCCGTGCCGTTGCGAAACAGGGTGTCCGCGCAAAGAAAGGTGTGGGCGCCATAAGCAAGCGTCAGGCCGCCATCCACACCCGCCTCGCCCAGGGCTTCTCCTGCCAGTACCGTGGTGACGACGTCCGCGCCCTCCCCCCCATATTCCGTGGGGAAATGAAGCCCCAGGAGCCCGAAATCCCCCATTTTTCGAAAGGATTCGAAATCGAACGCCTCCTGGAGATCGTGCTCCCGCACTCGGGGAACGATTTCCTTTTTGGCGAACCGGATCACCTCTTTTTTGAACATGAGCTGTTCTCTGGTGAACGCGAAATCCATCTTCGCCCCCCTTCACCCGGTGGATAATTGCCCGGCGCTGGCAACCGCTGGTGCAACTTGAATTCAATTATTTATTCGAATCTAATTCAATCACTGAACATAGCAATACAAAGATCGCACACCCCTTGTCAAGAATTATATGAACTTAATTATTTATTCGAATATGATTCATATTAAGAGTGCAATTAAAATGCACTCGCTGCAACGGCCCTGTTCATGGAAAAAAACGGTCGGTCTTCCCGCCCTGCCGCTTTTCGCATCGCTCCGGCAATCGGGAGTTGAACAAGGTTCAACAACTACTTGCAATTCACGGCCAGCGCTGCTTGACAAGGTCCCATGCCTATACTAACAAAAATGGGGTTCGCCACATCCTTTCCATCAACCATAAGTCGTTATGACATTTTTCACTATCGCGCAGGACCCCGTCCCGGTTGTTCCGGACCGGGTTGCCGGTGCGACTCGGGTGAGGGGCGATGCATGGGACACACCTGCCTGCAGCGCCATCGCCGGCCCCGAAAAACACACGGCAGAAAACGATGAATTCATTTTCAAGCAACGGGAGAGCGGAAACATGACGCAGCAAATCGCAGACCGCCGGGATATCGACTTTGTCCTTTATGAACAATTGGATGTCCAACAGCTGTTTAAAACCGAAAAGCACCGGGACCTGAACAAAAAAATGGTGGACATGGTGGTTACCGAAGCCCGGTCGTTCGGCATTAAAGAGGTTCTGCCCACCCATGGTGAAGGCGACACGACCGGTGTTTCTTTTGAAAACGGGAAGGTTTTTGTTCCCGAGTGCTATCGCCGCCCCTACCGGCTGATGGTTGAAAACGGCTGGACATCTCTCACCGAGGATCCTGCTGCAGGCGGACAGGGGCTGCCGCACATGGTGATGCGCGCTGCAGGCGAGTACTTCATCGGGGCCAATTATGCCATGGTGATCTATGCCATGGAAGGCCACGGCACCGGCAAGATGATCGAATTGTTCGGCACCGAGCAACAAAAAGAACTGTTCCTCAAAAAACTCTACACTGCCGAATGGGGCGGGACCATGGATCTCACCGAACCCGAAGCCGGGTCGGACGTCGGTGCCCTGACCACTTCGGCCAGGCGCCTGGACGACGGCACCTATGCCATCACGGGCAACAAAATCTACATTACCAACGGAGAACACGACCTCACCGAAAATATCATCCACCCGGTACTGGCGCGTATCGAAGGCGCACCGGCGGGGACCAGGGGCATTTCCATTTTCATCGTTCCCAAGATATGGGTCAATGACGACGGCAGCCTGGGCGAACGCAACGATATCGTCTGCACGGGGACCGAAGAGAAAATGGGCCTCCACGGCAGCGCCACCTGCGCCATGTCCATGGGCAGCAAAGGGGTGTGCCGGGGGCTGTTGCTCGGAGAAGAAAACTCGGGCATGAAAATCATGTTCCACATGATGAACGAGGCGCGGCTGGATGTCGGTTTCATGGGGTTCTGCAATGCCACGGCGGCCTTCCTTTACGCAGTCAACTTTGCCCGGGAGCGCATCCAGGGAAGGGATTTGGCCGACGGCAAAAATGCCGATGCGCCCTCCGTTCCCATCATCCGGCATCCGGACGTTCGCCGCATGCTGTTGTGGATGAAATCCCATGTCGAAGGCATGAGGAGCTTCATCTATTATGTGGCCCGCTGCTTCGACCTGGCCGAATGCTCCGCCGATGAAGGGGAGCGGGAGCGCAATGACGACCGTATCGCCCTGCTCACCCCGCTGATCAAGGCCTACTGCGCCGGACGCGGGTTCGAGGTCTGTACGGAGGCCATGCAGGTGCACGGAGGCTGCGGCTATACCATGGACTACCCGGTCGAACAGCTGGCCAGGGATTGCAAGATCGCCTCCATTTTTGAGGGCACCGACGGCATCCAGGCCATGGATCTGCTGGGACGCAAGCTGGGCATGAAAAAGGGCGCCGTGTTCATGGACGTTTTGGACGAAATAAAAAAGACCATCGAACAGGCCAACGGCATCGACAGTCTCAAGCCGTTGTCCAGGGCTCTGGAGACGGCCGTCGATCAACTGGCAGAAACAGCCATGGGTATCGGCAGGCAGGCCATGAGCCCGGCATTTAAAACCGCATTCGCCCATGCGCATCCGTTCATGATGGCCATGGGCGACGTGATCATGGGATGGATGCTGCTGTGGCGGGCGGCGATATCGGCCCCCAGGCTTGAAAAACGGGTTGGCGGCCTGGAGGAAAGGAAAAAGATCGATAAGCTCGAAAAAGACAAAGATGCGGCCTTCTACAGCGGCCAGATCCAGAGTGCCCGTTATTTCATCAATTCGGTCCTGCCGATCACGCTGGGTCGTTTGGCGGCCATTCGCACGGGCGACGATGCCGTACTGGAAATTACCGAAAGGGGGTTTGGCGGATTGTAAGGGCAATCTGCACAGCCGTCTGGTTAACCGAATCAGAAGGCCCGGCTTGAACCACCTTCTTCTGCACAGGATGAAATATTCAGGAGCCAGGCGCCAGGGTCCGGAAGAAAAACGGTGGCGCTTTGCGCCGGCGCATTAGATGAAAGACTTAGCCGCAGGCGACACCTGCCCCTGAATTCTGATTTCAGTCTTTTAGTAGTCAATGGTCGGTCCAGTAAATTAACCATCAGGGGTCGGGAATTATCTTATCGACGCATGAGTCAGCGAAACTACCCACCAAACAGGAGAGGAATATGAAAGAGGTCGTCATCGTATCCGCCTGCCGAACCGCCATCGGGGCCTTCGGCGGAACGCTCAGAGATTCCAACGCGGCGGTCATCGGCAGCGTGACCATGAAAGAAGCCATCAACCGTGCCGGCATTGACCCGGATATCATCGACGATGTGCGCTACGGCTGTTGTATGGAGCCGGCTGACGCGCTCAACGTGGCACGCGTTTCGGCCCTGCTGGCAGGCATTCCCGAATCCGTTACGGCCGTCACCATCAACCGGGTGTGCATCTCGGGTATGGAGGCGGTCATCTCGGGCATGGCCATGATCCAGGCCGGCATGGCCGACGTGATCCTGGCCGGCGGGATGGAACACATGAGCGGGGTGGCCTACCAGGTGCCCAATGCACGCTGGGGCTGCCGCCTTCAGGACACCGTTTTCGTGGATGCCATGATCCATGCCCTTCATTGCGGTTCTCACATCATCCCCCACCCGGAAGATGGCCCGGTGGATGCCACCCAGCCGCCATTGAGCATGTCCGTTGGCAAGCCCTACATCATGGGCCAGACCGCCGAGTTCATTGCCCAGCACATGGACATCTCCCGGCGGGAGATGGACGAGGTGGCACTGAGAAGCCAGAACAACGCAGAGCGGGCCAATGACGACGGTTCGTTCAGGGACGAGATCGTGCCCATGGAGATCCCCCGGCGGAAAAAAGACCCCATCGTCTTCACCCGGGACGAACATTTCCGTCCCGGCCTGACCATGGAACAGCTGGAAAAACTGCCCCCAGCCTTCGTACCCAAAATCGGCAAGGTGACCGCCGGCAATGCCTCGGGCATCAACGACGGCTCGGCCGCCATGATAATCATGTCTGCCGACAAGGCCAGGGCACTGGGACTGACCCCGCTGGCCAGGATCGTGGCGACCGGCCGCGGTGCCTGCCACCCGTCGGTGATGGGACTGTCGCCGGTACCGGCGGTCAGGAATCTGATGGACCGGCACGGCATGTCGATCGGCGATTTCGAACTGGTGGAATTGAACGAGGCCTTCGCCGCCCAGTATATCGGTTGCGAACGCGACCTGAACCTGAACCGCGACATCACCAACGTCAACGGTTCCGGTATCGGCCTGGGGCATCCGGTGGGCGCCACCGGCTGCCGGATCATGGTGTCCCTGCTTTACGCCATGAAAAACCGGGAAAAATCTCTGGGTCTGGCCACCCTGTGCGGCGGTGGCGGCGTGTCGATGGCCTGTGCACTGGAGATGATATAGACGTTCCGGCGAAATAGCGCATGACGTGGCGTCCCGAAAAAAGACGGCCGGGGAGGTGCCTCCCCGGCCGCTTATCTATCGCCTTGCCCCCGGCTGACCGCTAACCGGCGGTATCCGGGTTAACGAATGCCGGTCTGGGGCTTACCACCAGGACCACCACCTGAACTGCACGACGACGGTCTTGGAAACGGTGGTGGTGTTGCCGGCCGCATCGGTGGCGGTAATCGTAATGATATTGGTGCCATAGGACAACCGGATGTTGTCGGCCTGCCACTGGGTGGTTCCGTCGGCCACACCGCTGCCGCCGCGGTTATTTTTCCAGACGACCGTCTCCACCCCCCGATCGTCCCAGGAACTGCCGGACATATTGATTCTGAAGGTTCTCAGGGTAACGATTTCGCCCATCGGATCTTCGATGGCCAGTGCGGGGGCCGTCGTGTCTTCCGCCTCAACCTGCCCGGTCACGACGACCTGGCACGTATCCATGTCCAGCATTCCCCCGCTGTCCGTAACGGTAAGCTCAAAGACGAGGGTCTCCCCCTCGCTGCCCGCCACCGGGGCCTCGAAAATGGGCTGCCGGGCGGTGGCGTCGGACAATTCCACAGGGGTGCCGTCGGTTTGGCGCCAGCGATAAGCGACGATGGTGTCTCCATCGGAATCGGTTGAAAGGGAACCGTCCAGTGTAACCTCGTCACCGGCATGCACCTGGAGGTCCGGTCCGGCGTCTGCCAGTGGCGGCGTATTGACCCATGCAACCGTGACCAGGCAGGTGTGGGTATCCTGCAGTCCACCGGCATCGGTAACCGTGAGCTGAAAGATCAGGGAAGCCCCTTCAGGCCCGATATCGGGTGTATTAAAAGATGCAACCGACGACCGGTCTCCGATGAGAGCGACGGCAGGACCCTGCATTTGCTGCCAATGGTATCCGGCGATGCCGTCATCCGGATCGATGGAATTGCCCGCGTCAAGAACGACAGTGGTCCCTTCGCTGACGGTCTGGGATTCGCCCGCATCGGCGGTGGGCGGCAGGTTCACCCAGGTCACATTGACAATACAGGTGTCTAGGGCCGTCTGGTCGCTGTAGTCGGTCACGCTCAATTCAAAAACCAGTGCGGTTCCCGATGCATCCACGTCCGGTGCCGTAAACGTGGCTTCCGGTTGGTCCGCGGCGTTCAATTGCACCTCCGGGCCCTGAACCTGGCGCCACCGGAATGCGGCGATGCCATCGTCGAGGTCAATGGAGTTGAGTCCGCTGAGGGTAACCGCCAGGCCTTCATCCACCGTCTGGTCCGGCCCGGCGTCTGCCGTCGGGATTTGATTCACGGGGCTAAAACGCGCCTCGATGGTACAATCGGCGCAGATGTTTTCAAGGGTATACCTGTCCTTGGCCCCCTGAGACTGTCCGTCGATCAGCAGGTCCTGGATTTCGCAACCTTCATCCGGCGTGAGCACGTAGGTCTGACTGGCCCCGCTGTTGACCGTGATCGTGCCGGCCGGAGAGATGGACCCGCCCTCGCCGGCAACAGCAGTCAGCGTGAAAACATCCATCTCGAAATTGACGACGATCTCATGGTCCCCGGTAACATCGGAGAACACATAGGTCGCTGCCGTCCCGACCGTCTCGCCGTCGACCGTCACCCGGGCGATATGGTAGCCGGCATCGGGCGTCATGGTGTATACTTGGCTGCCGCCATCGGCAACGGTAGTGGAACCGGCAGGACTGATGGTGCCGTTGGCGCCGGCAGTGGCATCGATGGTATGGGTCTTGGCGGCAAACACCGCGCTGATGGTGTGGTCTTTGACGACATTGTCGAACGTGTAGGTCTTTAGGGCTCCCTTCGACACCCCGTCAACCCGGACATCCGCCACCCGGTAGCCGGCATCTGCTGCAATGGCGTAGGTTTGCCCCGCACCGTGGTTCACGACAGCGCTTCCCGAAGGGGAGATGGTACCGTTGGCCCCGGCAGAAGCGGAAATGGTATGGGTGTCAATGGCAAAGGCAACCGAAAGGGTATGATCGGCAGAGACCTGGCTGAAAGTATAAGATGACAGTGCCCCCTGGGAAACGCCGTCCACTTGTACGTCCGCCACATGGTACCCGGCGTCGGGAGACATAATGAACTGTTGATCGGCACCGCTGGCGACGGTGACCGTGCTTCCCGGAGAAACGGCGCCGTTGCTGCCCGCCACCACTGTGATGGTGTGAGTGGCCGGTGGTGGAGATGACGCAGAGAAGGAGACTTCATTGGAGTCGGCACTCTCTTCCCCGCTGGCAAACGCGCGCACGACAAAGTAGTAGGTGGTGTCATAATCCAGGTTGTAGACCGTGCCGGTCGTACCGGCGCCCGTCCAGACGGGCTGGCTGTAGTCATAGGCCTGGCCGTCGGTGCGCTGGTAGATGCGGTAGCCGTCCGGCGCGGGATCGTTGGGATCCCAGGCCAGGGTTGCCTCGGCAGTTTGCGGTATGGTGTATGTGTCTTTGGAGAAAAGGGCCTCGATGGAACGGTTGGCCGAGACCTGACTGAAGGTATAAGCGGTGAGCGATCCTTTGGATATGCCGTCCACCTTTACATCCGCGACATGGTAGCCGGCATCAGGGGTAATTGAATAGCTTAGACTGCCGCCATGATCAATGCTGACATTTCCTTCCGGAGAGATGCTGCCGTTTGCACCCGCAGATGCGGAGATGGTGTAGGTCTTGATGGCAAAATCGGCATCGATGGTGTGGTTGGCCGAGACCTGGTCGAATGTATAGGAGGCCAGCGCCCCCTTGGAGACGCCGTCCACCCGGACATCGGCCACATGGTAACCGGCATCCGGGTAAATGAGGAACGTTTGATCGGCGCCTTCTTCCACGGCAACCGTGTTTTCGGGGGAAATCCTCCCGTTTTCGCCGGCGGTGGAAGAAATAATATAGGTTGGCATTACCGGCGGCGGGGAATAATATGAAACCTCATTGGAGTCCGCACTCTCCTCTGCACCGGCATAGGCTCGCACGACAAAATAATAGGTGGTGTCATCGGCCAGATCATGGACGGTACCGGTGGTGTCGGCACCGGTCCAGCAGGGCTGGCTGTAGTCATAGGCAGCCCCTTCGGTGCGTTGATATATGCAGTAGCCTTCCGGTGCGGGATCGTTGGGATCCCAGGCCAGCGTTGCCTGGGCAGCGATCAGCAGGGTCGGGGTTAGAAACAGGGCACTGACGGCCAGCGCTGAAACGATGAGGGTCCTGATGGGGTTATACAACCATGATGACATACGACCATCCTCCGTGATTCTTATTTGTTGACAACCGGTGAATCCCTGGAGGATGCAACCGTTTGCCTTCGGCGGCCCTGCTACCTTGTCCTCTGCGATCCAGAAGATTTAGGCCAGTGGCTTTGCGTCCCACTCTTTCGGGCGGTTTGCCATTATCGAGCAGTTCGGCATCATCTATCTTAACTGTCCTTCAGCAAAGAAAGTGCCAACTATCGAGACAATGTATCATTGAGCGTTCAACACCTTATAATTTATTTATTTTTGGGGACATCTGTTTTCCGGATCAAGGCGCGCATGGAAGTAAATGGAAAATCGGTTGTGTGCAAAAAAAAGAACAGCAGCAGTAAATGAAAGTTCAATTGTTGCACTCAACATGAAGACCGGCTGAAAAAGACGTCCCGGTGTCGGAATTAAACGCAAACCGGATAAAGGAGAGTCATGATGGCCATTCATCTCTTACCCCTGGCAAAGCTGGCGCTCATGGCGGGAAAGGCCGGAACATCCAAGACCGCCGGGACCGCCATGGTCAAACAGGCGGCTTCCATCTCGACCCGCGGACCAATGCCGGGCTGGCTGGTAAAAGGCGCATTGGCCGGCCTGATCGGATTCAAACTCCTGTTTCTGCTGGTACTGGCACACCAGCGCAATCTATTTCAATCCCCATCCCGGGTTGGCTATGCCTGCGAACATTGCCGGTTTTTCATCAACCTGAATGAAATTGCGCGAACCTTCCATGCCAGGCTGGTCGACAAGGAATTCATGTTCACCGGGAAATGCCCCGGCTGCAGCGAAATCATCTCCATTCCCGACAGCGCCCTTAAGGGCAATCGGTAAAATAAGGAGTTGCCATACAGAAGGCCGGTGGTATAAAAAGATGGTGGCAGTACTGTTCCGGCGGAAAAAACGCCCGCAACCCCATTTTTTTCTCTATTGTCAGAACGTCAACACCGTGACAACCGATGGCGGCCATGCGAGGGTGTCGCCGCAGGGGTTCTGGCAACCTTTACCCGTAGAACGGATTCTTTGCATGAGCGCCCTCCCCACCAACCTGACCACCATTCTTTTTGCCGATATTGCGGGAAGCACCCGCCTGTACGACACGTTTGGTGATTTCAAAGCCAGGGAACTGATTTCAGATTGCCTGTCCCAGTTGAAAGAACTGGTGGTGGAGAACGACGGGTCTGTCATCAAAACCATTGGCGACGAGGTGCTCTGCACCTTTTTGAACCCCAACGACGCCGCCGAAACTGCCCGGCAAATGCATGAAGAAATCTCTTTTGACCCGAAAATGGTCCAGGCCAACATTCACCTGAGAATCGGATTCCACCACGGAGAGGTGATCTGTGAACCCGAAGACGTCTTCGGTGATGCCGTCAATGTGGCTGCACGAATGGTGGCCCTGGCCAAAAGCGATCAGATCATCACCAACAAGGAAACCTTGAAGCTGCTGAAGCTCCCCCTGAAACGCCGGGCACGCATCGTGGACCGAACGCGGGTTCGAGGCAAAGACGATGTCATGGAGATCCATGAGTTAATCTGGGGAAAGCCCGAACAGATGACCATGTCCAACTCTTTCACCGAAGAGATGATCGCGTCGCTGACGTCGGAAAAGGATTTCCTCCAGATTCGTCACCTGCAGAACCGCATTCTGGTCGATCACGAACGCCCCATTCTGACCATGGGCCGGGGGGTCGCCAACCATCTGGTCATCAACGACCCTTTGGTTTCCCGCATGCATGCCCGTATCGAACTGCAGCGAAACCGGTTCATGCTGATCGACCAGAGCACCAATGGCACCTTCTTGAAAACACGGGACGAAGATCCCAAGCTGCTGCGACGGGATGCCATCGAGCTGGAAGGAGAAGGCCTGATCGGCCTGGGGCAGAAAGTCGACCCGGACCATCCCCTGGCGGTACGCTATCGGATTTTGTAGCACCAGCGCGTTGACCGCAGCCGGTCACATCGACCGGTAGGATTGGATCAGCCCGCCGGGTCTGGAATTTTGCCCTGACCGATCGGGGCCCTCACCCGGCAGGCAGCAGTCTCAGCCACCCCACCGCCTTGGCAAGGCACCCACATCCAAATCGAGAAGGAGGTATTCGCATGAAAGTCAAAATCACCAGCCAGTGCATGGGAGACCGGAATTGCAACAACCTTTGCCCCGAGGTCTTCGAATATGACGAGGACCAGCTGCAATCCACGGTCAAATTCGATGTCATCCCCGAAAAATTCGAAGACCTGGTCCGCCAGGCGGCCAGCGAGTGCGGCGCGGACGCCATCGAGGTGATTGAAGGCTGATACGCGGCCACCTCATTTTTCTTACGATAGCTGTCCTGATCCGGGGGAGCGGCTCCGCCATCCATTCCCGGCATGGCGAAGCGCCGCTCCTGCTTTTTTGGTGGATTGAGCAGCCAGCGCATTCGTGAAGTGATTTTTTGACATCCACGGATGTTAACCGTCGGAGGCGCGTGAATGGGCACATTCAGAGAAAGTCGAACCGCAAAAAATCTGTTGATTTCCTATGCATTCGAATCCCAGGCAACGACCCGCTACACATTTTTCGCGGATCAGGCCAAACGCGATGGATACATCCAGGTGGCGTCCATCTTCAAGGAAACCGCCGATCAGGAATGCGAGCATGCCCTGCGTTTTTTCAAATTTTTCAACGGCGGCGAACTGGAAGTGACCGCCAGTTTTCTCACTGGCGTGGTCAGGGCCACCCGGGACAACCTGATGGCTGCTGCGGATCTGGAAAAATACGTACACAGCGAGTTGTACGCCGGGTTCGCCAGAATCGGTCGCAAGGAGGGATTCAATCGCGCGGCGGAGGTCTGGGACGCCATCTCGGTTGCCGAGGTGCAGCACGAGAAGACATTCCGGGCACTGGCCCACAACGTGGAAACCGACCGGGCCTTCAGCCGGGAAACCGGTAAGGTGTGGCGCTGCATGAACTGCGGATACATCCACGAAGGCCGGCGGGCACCGGAAAAATGTCCGGCCTGCGTACGCCCTTCGAACTATTTCGAACTCTTCGCCCCCAACTGGTAAAAGCGGTTGGGGTCACCAGGCATGCACGGGTCCCATCAGCAGATGTCACGCCAGTGCCTGCCGCCGGTGTCCAGTCCCAGTTGTCCACCGGGGTTCATGATGGTGTTGGGATCAAAATGGCCTTTGAGCGCCCTGAGCACTGCCATCTGGGCGTCGCCCAGGTGGGGCTGCAACCAGGGACTGAAGAGCTTGCCGATACCATGGTGATGGGTGGGTGAGCCGCCGAACTGCTCGAAGGCGTGCAGGATCTTTTCCTGGAAGGCCACGAAATCATCGATATCCGCTGCCCGGGTGATAAAGATAAAATACAGATTGGTTCCCTGGGCATAAAAATGGGACGCATGGGTCATGCACAGGGTTTCCGGCCGCGCCTTGATCAGCCGTCTGACCCCCTGGTGCAGCGGGTGAAGACGGTCCCAGGTGACGGCTGTATCCAGGGTTTCGATGAGGATGCCGTAGTCGTTCAGGTCATCCCGAAGATAGGGATCCGTGAACCGGCCCGGCTCCCACTGCCGGACGGGGTAGCCGGTCAGGGACATGCCCCCGAACCGTCGGCAGATTCGCTTGGCGCACCTTTTGACGTTCCCGGCAAAGCGTTTCTCCCCTTCCGACGAGGCAATCATCAGACAGCGCCGCATGGGCTGGAATCCCCGCAGACGCATGAGCCGGTCCATCAGGGTGCCGTCAATGCCGTACAGCTTCAATCCGATATGGGTTTCCTCTTCGTCGGAAATGCGGAATACGGCCGGCATGCCGAACTGGCCCTGGGCGATCTCGCGCCCCGCCTCCACGGCCTTGGTCCAGGATGGAAAAACAAAGCTGAAATAGCGTCGATTTTCGGGCAGACAGCGAAAGATTTTCAGGGTGACCTCGACCAGAACACCGAAACATCCTTCACTGCCGATCATCATGCGGTTCACGGACGGGCCGTTGGCCGTTGCCGGGAAATCAAGGGTTTTCAGGTCACCGACCGGCGTGACGACCTCCTGGCTGACCACCAGGTCGCAGGCGTCACCGTAATAGGAGCTCAACTGGCCGGAGCCCAGGGTGACCACCCAGCCGCCAACCGAGGAGAATTCGAAGGATTGGGGAAAATGGCCGCCGGTATAGCGGTGCCGGGAATGGTATCGCCGGGGAGCGTCGTTTAACGCGCCTTCGTAGTCCGGGCCCATGATTCCCGCTTGAACCGTCACCGTCTGATTGGTTTCGTTCAGGCGGACCACCCGGTTCATATGGGTGCCCATCACCAGGGTGACGCCCCCCCTGGAGGGCCACAAACCGAAATTTACAGAACTGCCGCCCCCGTATACATAAACGGGGATCTGCTCGCGGTCGCAGTAGCCGACCAACCGGCGGACATCGTCTTTGTGGCGGGGGTGGACCACCAGGTCGGCCACTGCCCGAACCTCCCCCTGCCTCAGTCTGAGGGACTCCTCGAGCGTCTTTCCCGTAGCAAATTTCAACCGGTCGTAGTCGTCGACCGACACGTTTTCATCACCGACGATCCGGGCGATGGCCGCGGCGTGATCCCGGGTGATCACCCGGGATGGCTGACCGTGGGCAACCGGCCGGTTCCCGTGGCTCACCGGCACCTTGAAATGATCATCCCCCAGCCCGAAGGTCTCCTTGAGCAACTGAACCAGCTTGGCATTGGGGTGTTTGTATGCATGCGGATCGCCCCATTTGAAAATGGAACGGTAAGACCCCTTTGCCGGCGCCGTTTCAATCCAGTTGGGTGCAGCCCCTTTACTGGCGCCCATCATCGTCTCCCAGCATTTATCCAAAACCATTGATCCGAGACAACAAGCACATCACCGGCGGTTTTCCACGACACATGGTCAATCAGGGCCGCAGCCCCCGGATGCGCAGGGGAATGTCTGCCGGCACAATCGCCTGATGCCAGCCTTCTGGTAAGAGGTCTTACCAGTTGGTCCACCCCATGTCAACGCCTGCTCCGGGACGGGGAGGCAGAGGGATCACGCCAGGGGTTTGATCATCACGGTGGAGGATCGGAATCCGGACAGGTTGCCCACAGGCCACACGGTCTGTTCCCGGACGACACGAAAACCCAGATGCCGATAGAGGGTTTGCGCCCGCGGGTTGGTGTCCACCACTTCCAGGGACACCATCGACAGCCCCTGCCCTGCGGCCCATGCCGCCAGGGCGGTGATCATGGCGGTGCCGATTCCCCGCCCGCGGTAGGCGGGTGCGACGGCCACCCCGTCGATATGGGCTTCGCCGGCCATGGGGGAATGATGCAAAAAGGCCAGAAGGGCCAACCGCCAGAGGCTGCCGAAGATGCCGTAGAATCGCTGCAGGGTGGAAAAGCGCATATCCATGAATCCCGCCGCTTCGGTCTGGATGCCCAGGATGCCGACGATGCGATCGTCATCGACGGCGCAAATGCACATCCGCCGATTGAAGCCAGCCGCCAGGGCCTGTCGTGACCGGCCCCCTTGCCCGTATATCGGAACAAGTTGGTCAGCCAGGACGGAGAGGACCAGCGCCGCCGCACTTTGAGACAGATGCCTGGGCAGATGGCCGAGCAGCCTGGGGGAAGCCCCCCCGGGGAATGTGCCTGAAACCCGTGTCGGTGTCATGGAGATCAACGTCAGGTGCAATCATGGAAGGTTGCCATCAGCGCTCACCGCTGAAATTGGGGTGGGCAGGAGTGCTGAAGTATGTTAAAAATGGCCGACCTTCAACCACAAGGAGTTTGTACATGCTGTCCAGGTTTTCAAATGAAGTGCTGTCCAGAGGTTCCGGCGCCGTTCTGCCCCAGAATTTGAGCATCGACTGGCTGAGAAGGCTCCAGAAACTTTCCGAGGATTTTCTCGACAACAATTTTGCCATCGACCAATGCACCGAAACGCTGGAAATGGGAGACCCCGTGCTGGTGTCGTGCGTCCATGAAATACTCCGGTACAACCGCGGCAACGGCACGGAATTATCTTCCGGCGAATTGGCCGAGAGCGTCACCATTTACGCCCTGTCCATTACCATGGAAAGCATCCGCCGGGAATCGGACATTGAAATGACGCCACCGACCCTGGAGAACCTGCTGTCCATTGACAGGATTGTCCAGTTCGGAAAAATCAATCCGGAATTCGGTCGCTTCCTCGAACGGGCCTGTATTGCACCGGACAGCCAACCGCCCGCTGAAGAAAGCTGGTTCCAGCGGCTCAAAAACAAAATTCGGGCCCGCATCACCGAATCCTGAGCACCGAACCGCAGGGCCGGAGCGCTGCCCCAACGGGGCCCACCCCGCATCAAGCGTGCGCCGGCGACGGGGACCGCTTGATGCCATCCATGGAAAACCGTTCAGAAATGACCATTCAAGCGGGTCCTCCGCATTTTTTCAGGCCGGTTCGCCTATACGTTCCAGGCCGCCGGATCCAGGGCATTATAGCGTGAGATCTGCTTCTCGGCCTGCCCTTTGAGCTGGTAATAGGTGCCGGCGTAGATATTCCATCGACACAGGTCGATGGGAGTGACCTCCGATGCGTTCACCGGTCCGACCGTGCCGGCTTTTTCCAGGCCGGCCGCCACCAGTTCCGAGCAGAAAAACCGGCTGAAATCCTCACGGTTGTATCCCGGGCCGTGAAGGCCGAACGGCAGGTCATCCAGAACATCGACGGCCGATTGAAGGGCCTGGGGCACGTCATACCCTTTGCGCTCCCGGGCCTGGTTGAAAAGAAAGTTGTAAAACCGCTCCGAATCGAACTTTTTGCTTCGCAGGCTCTCGTTCAGGGGCAGCCACCACATCTCTCCGTCGTAGGTGTTCAGGCGGTCGCTGAGCCGTGATATCACCACACCGCTGTAGTCGTTCAGCGAGGTGGATTCGATGATCTGGTTGAAAAACCGCCCGGTCGTGTCATCCACCACCCGGGTCTGGAGAATCACGCCCACGTGGGAAACATCGGAACGGGTGGCAAACTTGATCAGTTCCGAGAAGTGTCCTTTACCGCCGAAAGCGATCACGTCCCCGGGTTTCATCATCGTGCGGACTTCACTGTAATCCTTTCTTTCAATGGTCATCTGCCCTTCCTCCCTTCTTCAAATGGATTCCTGTTTTCAGGAATCAGTCCTCATGCCCCACACGGTGGAGCTTGATGATATTGGTTGAACCGGACTTGAGTCCCATGCCGATCACCAGCACCACCAGATCGTCCTGCCGGACGCAGTTTTTTCCCATCAGCAGCCTTTCGCTGGATTCCACCAGACGGGCGGCGTTCTCGATATCGGCAATAAACATGGGGGTGATTCCCCACAGCAGGCTCAGCCGGTTGTAGGTATCCATCCGCGATGTGAACGCGTATACGGGTTTTGAGGGGCGCTGCTTGGAGATCTGCTTGGACGTACTGCCGGAAACGGAGAAAGCGATAATGCACCGGGCATCAACCTCCTGGAGAATGTTCACGGCGTTGCGGGCCACGGCGTGGGTCACCGGGTCCACCGGATCCGAATCGTGAAGCACATTGACTTTGAGGAATGGAGAGCCCTCGGCCGCCTGGGCGATTTTATCCATCATCCGAACGGCCTTAACCGGATACCTGCCGGAAGCGGTTTCTCCGGAAAGCATCACCGCGTCGGTGCCGTCGAAAATCGCATTGGCCACATCCGATGCTTCGGCGCGCGTCGGTATGGGGTTGACGGTCATTGATTCCAGCATCTGGGTCGCCGTGATCACCGGCTTGTTTTTCCGGACCGTCGCAAAGATCGTCTGTTTCTGGATGATGGGCACGAGTTCGGGCTGCATTTCCACCCCCAGGTCGCCGCGGGCCACCATGATCCCGTCAGCAATATCCAGAATGGCATCCAGATTCGCCACGGCCTCCGGTTTTTCGATCTTGGCAATCACGGGGATGGCCACCCCCTGCTTTTTCATGATGGATTTGATGGTCGCCAGATCGTCGGCCGTCCGCACGAAGGAGAGGGCAAAAAAATCCACCCCGTTTTTGATGCCGAAGTTCACGTCACGGACATCCTTTTCCGTCAGCGACGGTGCGGAGACCTTGACGCCCGGCAGGTTGATCCCCTTGTTTTCCTTCAGCATGCCGCCATTGATCACTTTGCAGGTCACGGTGTCCCGGGTCTTGGATTCCACCTGCAGCCGGATCAGGCCGTCGTCCAGCAGGATCGTGTCTCCTGAGTGCACGTCGGAAGGCAAATTCCGGTAGGTGGTGGAAACCATCTCAGCGGTACCCGAGACGGGTGAAGAGGTGATGGAAAATCGGGCATTGCGCTTCAACCGCACCGGTTCGCCGTTTACCAGCTTGCCCACACGAATCTTGGGGCCCTGGAGATCCAGCAGGATGCCCACCGGACGGTTCAGCACACGGGAGATGGACCGAATATGGCGGATGGCCTCGGAATGCGCTTCGTAATTGCCGTGAGAAAAATTCAACCGAGCCACATTCATACCGGCTGAAACCAGCTTATGTAGCATTTCCGGGGAATTCGAAGCCGGGCCGATGGTGGCCACGATTTTGGTTCGGATGGTCATGTGCAACCCTTTCCTGCCTGCAGCGGGTTCCGGCAGACAGCGCGTCGGGGTAACTATCGGGCCTATCGAGATGAAGAGAAACTGGGTTCCCAAAAAACGGAAACGTTCGGCAAGGTCACGCAGGCAAGGCAGTTTACTATCTTTTTAACGGATGTTAAACAGACTCAGGAAAAGAATCAAGGGCAAAAATAACGTCAACACGACCACTCCCTCCGAGATGACGGTCGTGACAGGACGGCAGCAATCACCCTGGCGCCAGAAAGAGGCGCTTTCGGGCGGCGGGAAGACCGGTCCTGCAGCGAAGGACATTGAAAACATGCGTTGACATCCGGCCCGCCAGAGGATAGCTGACATGCAGGCGCTCACAAGCCCATTTGGCGGCCTATTATTCCAGGGAGAGTAAAAAAACGGATGGACACATCCCGACGCGAATGGTTGAACCGGGGACTGGACTGCCTGTTCACCCTATCTAAGATGGCCAACCAGAGCCAGCTTCCCCTGGGGCGCCTGCTCGACCAGGTGGTCCGTGAACTGCCGGCGGCCCTTCGATTCCCGAAAATCGCCTGTGCCGGCATCCGCCTCGAGTCAGCCCTGCACGCCACCGACAATTTCCTGTCGACCCCATGGATGATCCGCGACGACATTACGGTCTACCAGCACCATGTCGGCCTGTTGGAACTCGGCTATGTGGAAGCGCCCTGTGCATCCGGATCGAACCATTTCCTTGAGGAGGAACGCCAGCTCATCGGCGTCGTCGCCGGACTGGTCGGACGGATGATCGAGCGGCAGCAGGCCGAAGCCGCCTACCTGGAAAGCGAAAACCGCTTCCAATCCCTGGTGGAGGGCTCGTTGACCGGCATTTCCATTGTGCAGGACGACCAGGTGGTTTACCAGAACCCGGAGCAGGAACGACTGCTCGGCCCCCTGCCGCGGTCCAACAAACTGCTGGACCGGGACAGCATTCACCCGGAAGACGCCGGCAAGGTCGACGCCTACTACCGCCAGGCCCTGCAGGGCTTTTCGGTTCCGATAGACATTGATTTCCGCTTCTTCCCCCACGACCCCGATCAGGCCCATGGCAGCATCAAATGGGTTCACTGCCGGGCCGTGACCACCGGATACCGGGGCAGACCTGCCCTGCTGGTCAACATGATGGACATCACCTCGGCCAAGGAAATGGAACACATGCTGCGCGTCCGGGACAAGATGTCTTCCCTGGGCCGGGTGGCGGCAGGGATTGCCCACGAAATCCGCAACCCCCTGTCGGGGATCAATATTTATCTCAACACGCTGGAAAAAATAGAATACCGGGGGGATCCCGACGAAAAAGTCGTGAAGATCCTCAGCCAGTTGCAATCCGCCTCCGGAAAAATCGAATCGGTGATCAAACGGGTCATGGATTTTTCCAAGCCGAGCGCCCCGCAACTCGCCCCCTGCGACCCCAACCGGCCGATCCGGGAAGCCGTCAGCCTTTCCCAGGTCACCCTCAAAAAAAGCGGCATCCAGCTCCAGATCCAGGCCGCTGAAGCGCTGCCGGAATGCCTGATCGACCCGACACTGATCGAAGAGGTCATGCTCAACCTGATCACCAATGCGGCCGAGGCCATGAAAACAACGGATGGCGACAAAATAATCCGTATCACCTCGGCCTTGCAGCCCGACAGCGTCAGAATCACCGTGTCCGACTCAGGCCCGGGTATCCCCAAGTCCATGGGCGCCGTCATTTTCGACCCCTTTTACACCACCAAGAACGGCAACACCGGCATCGGGTTGAGCATGGGCCAGCGTATCGTCGCCGATCATGGCGGCCGGTTGTACATCAACCCGGAGGGCATCGACAGCGGAGCGGAATTTGTCATCGATCTGCCGATACCCGGGGAGCGCGCCGTAAGATGACCGACTACCGCATCTATGTCATCGACGATGAAACCGTCATCCGTGAAAGCATCGCCATGGCGCTGGCAGACGTCTACCGGATCGAGACCTTTGACGCGGCCGAGCCGGCCATATCCGCCATGGAAACGAAGCCGCCGGACCTGGTCCTGCTGGATATCGGCCTGCCGGGTATGGATGGTATCCAGGCCCTCGAGGAAATGCAAAGGCGCCATCCCGGTCTGTTGACCGTGATGATCACGGCCTTCGAGGACCTCGATACGGTGATTGCGGCCATGCGGCGGGGTGCCTACGACTACGTGGTCAAACCGCTGCGGATGGACGGGCTGGAAGCCACCATTCGCAATGCCCTGGAGACCATCCGGCTGCGCAAGGAGGTCCGTTCGCTCCAGCAACAGGTCCTGAAGGACAACATCCCCTGCTTCATCGCCCACAGCGATGTCATCCAGGATGTCATGGTCTTCGTCGGGCAGGTCGCCCAAAGCCCCGACACCCCGGTGCTGATCCAGGGAGAAACCGGCACGGGCAAGGAACTGATCGCCAGTGCGATTCACTACCAGAGCCCGAATTTTCAGGGGCCGTTTCTCACCATCAACTGTGCGGCCATTCCCACGGACCTCGTGGAAAGCGAATTGTTCGGATATGAAAAGGGCGCATACAGCGGTGCCGGCGCCGCTGGCAAGCGCGGCCTTCTGGAGGCTGCCGGCGGTGGCACCCTGTTCCTGGATGAAGTCGGGGACCTCAGCCCGAATGCCCAGGCCAAACTGCTGCGTTTTCTCGAACAGGGAGAATTCTACCGGGTGGGGGGAACCCGGAAGCAAATCATCGAAACCCGCGTCATTTCGGCCACCAACAAGGACCTGGATCTGATGATCGCGGATGGCCGCTTCCGCAAGGACCTCTACTTCCGGCTGGGCGTGGTGAAAGTAAAAATACCCGCATTGAACGCACGCACGGCGGACATCCTTCCCCTGGCGCGACATTTCCTGATGGAATTTGCAGACAAATTCGGCAAACCCGTCACCGGTTTCACGCCGGCGGCGGAGAAGGCACTGGTCGCCCACCGCTGGACAGGAAATGTCCGCGAACTGAAAAATGTGATTGAACGGGGCATGCTGGTCGGCAGCCAGCCGCTATTGACCCCCGAGGACCTGGAGCTGGACCGCCCCGCCGGAAAACCGGCGGCGGATGCAGCGGACGCCCCCGCACCGTTTGCCCCCATCCCCCCGGAAGGGATGGACCTGACCGCCTTGGAAAAGGCCATGGAACGCTTCTACCTCGAAGCGGCCCTTAAAATGGCCGGCGGCAACGAGAGCCGGGCGGCGCGCCTGCTTCACCTCAACCACCACACCTTCCGCTACCGCCGCAAAAAGTATCTGGCCGCCCCCCCTTGACCCCCCGACACGCGATCCCCGTTGGCCGCACATTTTCTGTCTGTGTTTCATCCCGGCCATACCAACCACCGGGGGTCCAGCTGTCCCGCCAACCAGAAAAGCAGCATCCCCACGACCACCGTGCCTCCCAGGGATCGCGTCCACCAGGCAAAAGCAAGGGTCGGCAGGGCCACCCACAATTCAGGCCGCAGGAAGTCGAGATGTCCGGAATCCCCGTCGAGGATCAGTGCCGGCAGCAGCAGCGCGCTGAGAATGGCAGCCGGTATCAGTTCCAGCCACTGGATGAACCATTCCGGAAGCGACCGCCGGGAGAGATAGTGCAGGGGCAGCCAGCGGGGCAGGTAGGTCGCCAGGCCCATCCCCATGAGCAGCAGCAGATAATCAGCCATGATTGGAATTGCTCCGCAACAACCGCCGCTGGACGATCACCCCGATGGTGGCGGCAACAATGGAAGCGATGACGATGTAGGAATTGCCGGGAATCATCAGGGCCAGCCCCACGGCGACGATACCGGCGACCAGGGCCGTCAGCAGGTGAATCAGTTTCCTGATCTGGAAGACCAGCAGGCAGATAAACATGGCAACGAGGGCATAATCAATGCCCAGCGCGCCTTCGGGGATGAACCGGCCGCCGATGCCGCCGGCGACGGTACTGACGAACCAGGTCAGGTTGGCCGCGTGGTTGACCACCAGCGCCCGGGGCAGGCTCCAGCTGCGGGCATTGAACCGGGGCAGGTTGACGGCAAAGCTCTCGTCCGTCACCCCGTAGGCAAACAGGGCGAGCGCTCCCCGGTGGGCGGCCCGCAGATAGACAGCCAGGGCGGAACTCATCAGTACATGGCGCAAATTGACCACGAAGGTCGTGGTGATGATGGCCGGGGCCGAGGCACCGCCGGCGATCATGGAGACGGCAATGAATTGGGCACTGCCGGCAAAGACCATGATCGACATCAGGCCGATCTGGAGGGGGGTGAGCCCCGCCTTCTGGGCCAACACCCCGAATGCCATACCGATAGGCAGGTAGCCCAGGCAGATGGGCCATCCGGCATTCAACCCGTCTTTAAGGATGGTTGATCCGGCAGGGGATGAAGGGGGTGTCATGGCTCTGATCCCCTGACGATGATGAACCGGGCGACCCGGTGACCAACGCCCTGTTTCCTGTAAAAGCCTGTCCTCGGCACCATCTGTCTCCTGAGTGAAGTTGACGTTTTTTCCATGCGTCTTACGGGGCGCAGGAAAATGATCGCGCCACGCGCTTAGAAATAGACATTTTGTTCATTTTTTGCAATAATATTTATTATAAATGACTCAAAACGCAATATATTTGCAAATATTTACAAATAATGCCGCAGTCTACCAAACCCGGTCAATATCAGGAATACGAATGCAAAGGTTTTGCAAATGACAAAATTAGACGACTACGACCGGAAGATCGTTGCCGCTTTACAAACCAACGGACGACTTTCCAACATTGATGTTGCCAAACGGGTCAACCTGTCCCACTCAAGCTGTTCACGCCGTATCGCGCGGCTTGAAAGGGAGGGGGTCATCGTCGGCTACCGCGCCCTGACGGATCGTCAGAAACTCGGGCTTTCCGTTCGCGCCTATTGCGGTGTCATCCGTGAAGCGAATGTGGGTTGGGAAACGGTCGCCCACGAGCTGGCAGAAATAGAGGGCGTCGTCAGTGTATTTGCGGTGTCCGGCGAAGTTGACTTGATGCTCGAAATTGTTGCCCGGGACATGCAGCACTACGCTCAAGTCGTTCTGCAGGAGGTGTTCAACGCGACGGGCGTGAACGCCACGCGCAGTTCCTTTGTCCTTGAGGAAGTAAAATCGATCTATTGAGCCTTCGCTTTCCCTTCCTCGGGTGTGATTGGAGTGGAAAGGTGACCCGGCAGGAGTGCCAACACACCTGAAGTCCCCCCAACAGGCTGATTCCTTTCCCCAAGGAAGCAAAGAACAATAAAACGCCATCCGAACGTTGGACGCTCTATTCACACGATGCCGCCAGACGCCGTTTTCGCAATTTTTCGAAAACGGATTCTAACTTTTTCTAACACCTGGCCGCCACGCCCCCGAGCATACATGGAACTATTTGTTTTTATTAATTTTATTTTTATCCACCATTGGAATAGATGCTGCTTATGCCTTTTGCAGACCGGTTGATTGGCCGGCATCATCGCTTTTCGCTGAGGATTGGATATGGATCTGCTCACCCGGCTGAAACATAAAAAAATACTGTTAATCGACGACGACGAATGGATCCGGGATTCCATGGGATCTTTTTTCGACAGCGAGGGATGCCTGTTCGAGGCAGTGGAAACCGCCGAAGCGGGAATCGACCTCGTTCGGATCCGGGATTATGACATCATTATCAGCGACTATCGACTGCCGGGAATGGATGGTCTGGCCTTTTTCAACCGGATTCGGGACGCCCGCCACACAGCCATCAAAATCCTGATCACCGCCTACGGCGACGACGCCCTGGCGGATAAATCCGCCGAGGCGGGCATAAACGACTATATCCAGAAACCCTTCGACATGCGGGACATTGAAGATGCGCTCTCTCGCCTGATGGAGGGACAAGGCGGAAACCAACCGTGATTCTGAAATGGAAAGGAGGAACAGACACAGCGACAAGGACCCGACGGGCAACCGTTCTGGAAACAGGCAGCCACGGTCGTGAGGCCATCGCCGGAATGCCGGCATAACTCTACTAATGGAAGTCAGCGCAAAAGGAGGACGTAATGGACGCACTGGTAATCATGATTCTGGCGTTTGCCGGATACCTCATCATGTACAAGGTTTACGGGCAGTATATCGGGAAGAGAATCTTCGCCCTTTCGGGGGAAGCACAGACCCCGTCGGTTGCCCTTGAAGACGGGGTCGATTATGTACCCACCAAAAAAGAGGTCATTTTCGGCCACCATTTCACCTCGATCGCCGGCACCGGCCCCATCGTCGGCCCGGCCATCGCCATCATCTGGGGATGGGTGCCTGCTCTGGTATGGGTGTTCCTCGGCAGTATCGTCATGGGGGCGGTTCACGATTTCGGCGCCCTGATCATCTCCATGCGCAACCAGGGCAAATCCATCTCGGATTACACCTCCAAGTATATCAACAGCCGCACGCGGTTCCTGTTTTTTCTGATTGTCTTTCTGGAACTGTGGATCGTTATCGCCATATTCGGACTGGTCATCGCCATCATCTTCGCCATGTACCCCCAGTCGGTGGCCGCCGTATGGGTGGAAGTCCCCATCGCCATGATGCTCGGCTACCTCGTCTATCGCAAGGGCAAGAGCGTCATGGCGCTTTCCATCTGGGCCATTTTGCTCATGTACGTCTTCGTGTTCCTCGGGCCGTACATTCCCATGAAGATGCCGGCAGTTGCCGGTATTCCGGCCACCGGCGTATGGACCATCATCCTGCTCGTCTACGCTTTTTTCGCATCCGTCCTGCCGGTCACCACACTGCTGCAGCCCCGTGATTTCATCAACTCCCACCAGCTGGTCATCGCCATGGCGCTGTTGATTCTCGGCGTTCTGGCGGCCAGCTTCAGCGGCAATCTGGAAATCGTCGCCCCGGCCGTCCAGTCGGCACCGGCCCAGGCACCGCCCATGTGGCCCTTCCTCTTCATCACCATCGCCTGCGGAGCCATCTCCGGATTTCATTCACTGGTGTCGTCGGGCACCTCGGCCAAACAGGTGCGCAGCGAGGACGATTCCCTGTTCGTCGGTTACGGCTCCATGCTCATGGAAGGCGCCCTGGCCACCCTGGTGATCATCGCCGTGGCCGCGGGCATCGGCATGGGATACACCACCAAGTCCGGTGAGACCCTGACCGGGGTTGCCGCCTGGACCACCCACTATTCATCATGGGCCGCCGCAGCCGGTCTGGGCTCCAAGATCAGCGCCTTTGTCGACGGTGCCGCCAACATGATCAACATGCTGGGCATCCCCAAACAGTTCACCCTGGCCATCATGGCGGTCTTCGTGGCCTCCTTCGCCGGTACGACCCTGGACACGGCGACCCGGATCCAGCGATACGTCCTGTCCGAGCTGTTCACCAGCCTGAAGCTGGACTTTCTGACCGGCAAGTATGCCGCCACGTTCCTCGCCGTGAGCACCGCCTGCATCCTGGCCTTCGCCACCGGCGCCGGCGGCAAGGGCGCCCTCAAGCTCTGGCCCCTGTTCGGCGCGGTCAACCAGACCCTGGCAGCCCTGGCGCTGATCGTCATCACCTTGTACCTGAAAACCAAGGGCGGCCTGAAATGGCTCGTCGGCGGCATTCCCGCCGTTTTCATGTCCGTCATGACCCTGTGGGCCGCGGTGATGAACCAATTCAAATTCGGCACCCAGCACAACATGCTCCTGCAGACCATCAATTTCGTGATTATCATCATCGCCGTGTGGATCGTGATCGAAGGCTTGATCAAGTTCTTCTCGGACGATGACGTCCCCCTGGATGATGCCCAACCGGTGAGCTCATCCTAAAATCCATGTCCGGTCCCGGGCATTGGCAGAAATCACCCGGGGCCGGACACGGGGAACGGATTCTCACATAAAACGGACGGAAAAAAGTGAGCCTGATGACAACAACCATGCAAAAACGGTTTACCCTCATGCTGGCCCCTGCCCTGGTCGGCCTCGCCGGGGTGTGGTGTTCAAGAATGCTGGGGCTGTTCGGCCCCATCCGACCGGCGGGTGATCGCTGGGCACCGGTGCTGTTTGTCCTTTCCGTGGTCAGCGCCGCGGCAGCCCCCATCCTGATCCGGACCCTCTTCGCCCACCGGATGCGGCATCGGCACCACGTCTCGGAAGCAGCGTTTCTCCGGTTCCAGCGGCTTCAGCTTCTGGTGGTCATGGCAACCCCGTACCTGGCCCTGGCGGCCTATATCCTGGCCGTTCCCAGGTTTTACCTGGCGGGCACCGGTCTGGCCATGCTCTATGCCCTGTACTACCATTTCCCGACAGCCCGGCGGCTGGTTTTCGACCGGCGGATTTTCAGGGTGCGATGATACCGGCCCCGCCATCCATCATCGCCGCCATCGGCCACCGGATCCGCCAGCTCTGGGCGAGCATGGATGAAGTGGCCCGGGACAAGGCCGTGGATACCATCGAATACGAGGTCAGGGAGCTGGACAACATCTTTGCCCTGCTGGTCCTGGGGGCCTTCGTGGGTATTCCCTCCCCGCCGGTCCAGATCACCCTGGAGCTGATGCCCGACATGGAACATGAATTTTGCGTGATGCTGGACAAGGTCGGCACAGCCCACGACCCGCTGGGCGAGTTGTTTTCCGTTCTCGACATCGACTAGGAGATCCATGACCACACCGCAACTATACTTTTTTATCGGCAAAGGGGGCGTGGGGAAATCCACCACATCGGCCCTGACAGCCGTTCACCTGGCAGCCGCGGGCCGTCGGACCCTGCTCGTTTCCATGGATCCGGCCCACAATCAGCGCGACATCTTCGACACGCCCTTTTCCGAAAAACCCAGGCCCGTGGCCGAGGGACTGTCGGTCAAGGAAATCGACACCGACTATTGGATCAAGCGATACCTGAAGCAGACCCGCGACCAGATCCAGCGCACCTATACCTACCAGAGCGCCTTCAACCTGCAGGATCATTTCAAAATCCTGCAGTTTTCCCCGGGCCTGGAAGAGTATGCCCTGCTGCTCGCCTTTGAAAATGTGGTCCACGGGTCCAACGGCCATGATGCCATCGTCTTCGACATGGCCCCCACGGCCCTGTCGCTCCGATTTTTCTCCCTGCCGACCATCACCCTGGTCTGGCTCGATGAGCTCATGAAATTGAGAAAATCAATCTGTGAGAAAAAGGAGATCATCTCCAAGATCAAATTCGGCAAAAAGGAATTCGAAACCGATCGCGTCAAGGGGCGGCTCAAGGAGCTGATCCGCACGCACACCCACCTGAAAGCCCACTTCATGTCCCCGGATACCCGCATCCACCTGGTGGTCAACGGCGACCGGCTGAGCCGCTCCGAAGCCCTGCGCATCCACAAGCACCTTGCCGCCATCCCCATCGAGATCGCCCGAATCGTTGTCAATAAAGTCGCGCCGGAAGAGACGGGGGACGACATTGCCCGCGCCTTTCCCGAACAATCGTTTTCCCGGCTGCCCCTGATTCCCGGCGGCATCCTCGGCCTGCCCGCACTCCAGGAGGTCGTGGCCAGTCACCCGGAGGCCTTTTCGGAAACGGGCTGAGGTCACGTCTCATGTGCTGCCGGATGCCACCGCATGGGCAAACCAGAACACCGGTGTAACCGGCCGCCGGGCACTGGCCCCGTGGAAATAGCGCGTTTTCAGGTCGGGGGCATTTACATTTTCAACGACATCAAATCCCCGGTCCCGAAGCAGCCGATCCAGTTCATCATGGCTGAATCCCAGGCGGAAGGCCTCACCGTGGGAGAGAACCTCCCGGTGCATGTTGCGCCCCTCCACCCACCGGCAGGTGCCGTCAACCACCGACGGGGGCAGGTAGTCGAAAACCACGGCATGTCGCCGGCCGGCAGCGATGAACCCGAGCAGTCCGGCCAATGCCTCGGCGGAAATATAAGGAACCAGCCCCTCTAGTATGAAAAGGCTCTTTTTATCCGCATCGTAGCCATTATCCGCCAGCCGTTCTTTGATTGAATCCCTCCCGACATCCATGGCAATGTATCTCACATGGTCCAAAGGCGCACCGATGGCCGCTTCGAGTTTGCCCCGTTTGTCCTGTTGGGTGGCCGGGTCATCCAGTTCGAACACGGTCACCCGGCCGCCGATGCCATCCATGCGGTAGGCCCGGGAGTCGTATCCGGCACCGATTATCACCAGTTGTCGCATACCATCCGAAAGTGCCTGTTTCACCACGTCATCGATGAACCGGACGCGGCTGACGATGGCACCGTTTACACCGGGAAATTGCTGGGCCTTTTCACCCATCAAGGCCGTCAACCGGTCCCGATCCTCGAGCACCCCCGCCCAGTCCGGAGGAAGAAATTTGACGGCCAGGGGGTCCCGGCACACCCGCTCAGCTTCCGGGAAGAGCATCTCCAGGGCCCGGTGAAAGGCCATGATGATTGCCGTTGCGCTCGGCTGTGGGGTGTTCATGGCGACCTCCTTGTCTGCGGAATAAGTTGGAAGTGGCTGTGCTGTCTGCCATCCCTATCACGGGCACGCCGTGAAAACTTGTCCGATGTTGCGGATTAAGAGGTGCGGTTGGCAGGCGATTCAGTGAATGGGAATAAAGACCCACGCACTGGCCTGAAGCGGGTCGGCCGGCGATTCGGCGCTCAGGTAGGTTTCAAACGGCGGCGCATCCCGAAGGGTGTTCCCGCTCCAGGGCAGCCATTTCAGGTAAATCGCGTTCCAGGTCTGCATCAGAAACGCATAGGGGCCATGGTGGCTGAACACCGCATAGCGCCCCCCGGGCAGCACGACGGTGGCCATGTGGGAAGGAACGGGAAAACGGTCATCGACCACCGCCCCGGTGTAGCTCAGCGCCGTTAGATCTTCGAGGCTGAAGAATCGGAACGGATAGATGCCCACATAGGCCTGCACCCCTGAATCCAGGCCATTTTCCACCAGGCTGGCCGTCAGCCGCCTGAAGGACCTGAGGCCGGTCTCGAGAAAACTGCCGTTTACGATGCCGCGGTTTTCCCGGTACACCACCATCAACGGGGGGAGTGTCCGGATCCGCGCTGTGAGCCGCGGCCCGGATCGGTTTCGGCGATGGGCAGCGGGGTGAAACGGGCGGTTGGTTTTTTTAAACCAGTGCGTCGGGACCGTATCCCTGAACCGACGGGGGGAGCGTCCGGAAAACGTTTTAAACCCCTTGCAGAACGCACTGGCGGTTTCATAGCCGACATCCAGTGCGATATCAATGATGCGCCGGCGGTCGGTCAACAGCAGGAACCCGGCCCGCTCCATGCGTTTACGATGAACATACCGGTGGGGCGTTTCCCCCATGCAGGTCTCGAACACCCGGTTGAAATGAAACGGGGAAAAGCAGGCCACGTCGGCCAGATCATGGAGCCGACAACGCCGGTCCAGGTGCCGGTCCACGTGCAGCATCACCCGGTTGATGCGCCGGCGGTAATCAATGACGGTGGCGGCGGTCGGCATGGTCGACAAGTCACCATTTGATACAGCGGGTAAAATTCTTATTTCAGACGGCGTCGTACAAAGCCCGAGATCAAGGCTTGCAAATCCCGAGAAATGAGGCGTACTGATGGTACGCCGCAGTGACGAGGGGTGAAGCGTAACGCAGATATCGGGCTTTGTACAACGCCGTCACCATCGGGCCTTGAGCAGCCGATCCGACAGGGCATGGCCCAAAATGGCCTGGCTCTCGGCGTCCAGGTAGGCGGAGGCCCGCCGTTCGAACAGCAGGGAGGCCGAGGCCGGAAAATCGTCGTCGGCATCGTTGAACACCAGCAGCAGGGGCATTCGGGGCAATGGGGTGAACTGCCGGCACAGGTCGCAGGCAATTTCCATTTCCGGCATGGCGCCGCCCAGGGCATCGCAGGCCTTTTCAAGCTTGCCGACAGCCCCTGAAAACGCACTGACCAGCGGCCCCTCCACCGTGTCGGCCCAGAAAACCGTCAGCGGTCCGGCGTCAGGGAAATCCCGGAAGGCCATCCATTCCCTCTGCGCAGGCGCAACCCGCGGGCACATGATCAGATAGCGGCACAGCACGACGCAGTCGGAAAACGCCGGCCGGCGCCCGCCCTCATCCGCCAGTCCGTCACCGGTGTATCGGATCGGCCGGCCGAAATAGGGAATCACCACCGCATCGCCGTCCCGTCGGATGCCCAGCACCGCTTCCCTGCCCTCGAACCGCATGGTTTTCAATTGTTCAAGATAGTGTTGATAGGTGGCATCGTAGACCGAATCGGTGTCGTTTGCAGGCATTGTCGTATCCTCTTGGCTGCGGTTGTTTCACTTTGGGTTCGTCTGCGTGGACAAGGAGGGGTTCCATACTTATTTTTTCCGGATCCTATGACAGCCGGCAGCCCTTTGGCAACCGGTTTTTCGCATGATGCGGTCAAACCAACTGAAATCAAAATGGAAATGGAATGCACAGATGAAAAACCGCCCCAACGGAATCGCGCCGGTGGCCTCCACCCGGTCCCCGAAAAAGAAAAAAAAGACCATTGAACTGGATACCATCGAGGTCAAAGGCGCCCGGGAGCATAACCTGAAATCCATCGATCTCAGCCTGCCCAAGAAGAAGCTGATCGTCTTCACCGGCGTGTCCGGCTCGGGCAAGTCCAGCCTGGCCTTCGACACCATTTTCGCCGAGGGCCAGCGCCGCTACGTGGAGTCCCTGTCCGCCTATGCCCGCCAGTTCATCGGCCAGATGGAAAAGCCACGGTATGAAACCATCCGGGGGCTGTCGCCCACCATCTCCATCGAACAGAAGTCGGCCAGCAAGAACCCCCGCTCCACGGTGGGCACCATCACTGAAATCTACGACTACCTGCGGGTGCTCTTTGCCCGCATCGGCCAGCAAACCTGCATTTCATGCAACCGGCCCGTGGGTCAGGGAGACGCCCAGAGCATGGTCTCCCGCATCCTGGATATGCCCGAGGGCACCAAAATCCTCGTTTTGGCCCCGGTCGTCGACAACCGCAAAGGAGAACACCGGGAAGTCATGGCCCGGCTTCAGGCGCAGGGATACGCCCGGGTCAGGGTGGATGGGGTCGTGCAGGAGATCGAAGCCGTCCAGGCCCTTGCCCGGTACAAGAAGCACAGCATCGAGGCAGTCGTTGACCGGCTCAAGATATCCAGCAATCGCAGTTTTAGAAAACGGCTCACCGATTCGGTGGAAACCGCCCTCAAGCTGGGAGAGGGCCGCATCATTGTCCACCGCATGGACCAGGGCGACATCCCCATGAGCGAGGCCCGCTCCTGTTGCGGCATCGCCTATCCGGAACTGGACCCGCCCCTCTTCTCCTTCAATTCTCCCCTGGGCATGTGCCCGGACTGCAACGGCATCGGCTCACGCCTGGCCATGGACGCGGACAAAGTCATTGCCGACGGCAAGCTCACCATCCGGCAGGGCGCGGTCATCCCCTGGCAGGGACACTTTACCGGCAAGGGCAAGTTAAACGGATCCTGGACCGCCGAACAGCTCCGGGCCATGGAATCCCAGTGGGGAATCGATCTTGACCGGCCCTGGAACCGGCTGCCCAAACGGCAGAAAAACCTGATTCTGTATGGTTCCCGCGGACGTGAACTGACGGTCAGCTGGAGCGCGGATAAGGTCCAGGGATCGTATACCACGACCTTCGAGGGCCTGCTCAACACGCTCATGCGCCGCTACAAGCAGACCGAATCGGAAAACGCCAAGCGGTATTACGGGCGTTTCCTCTCCACCCGGCCCTGCCCGTCCTGCAACGGACGGCGCCTCAAGCCCGAAGTGCTGGCCGTGAAGGTCGGCGGCCGATCCATCATCGACGTCACCGAAATGACCATCCGGGAAGCCCGGGATTTTCTCACCGGATTGAAGCTGGCGGGCAACCGCAGGATCATCGCCGATGAACTGCTGAAAGAGATCACCGGCCGGTTGGGCTTTCTGGTCAATGTGGGACTGGACTACCTGTCGCTCAGCCGCAAGGGCCCCACCCTGTCCGGCGGCGAATCCCAGCGCATCCGCCTGGCCTCCCAGGTGGGATCGGAACTTACCGGCGTGCTCTATATCCTCGACGAGCCCTCCATCGGCCTGCACCAGCGGGACAACATCAAACTGCTGGACACCCTGTGCCACCTGCGTGACATCGGCAACACCCTCATCGTGGTCGAACACGACCGGGAGACCATGGCGTCGTCGGACTGGATCGTCGACTTCGGCCCCGGCGCCGGTCACCTGGGGGGCGACATCGTGGCCCAGGGCACCCCCAGGCAGATCATGCGCCGCAGGACGTCCGTCACCGGCCGCTACCTGAGCGGACGGGAGGAGATCGAAACACCGACCACCCGCCGACGCCCCGCGACGGCGGGCAAACGAAGCATATCCATCATCGATGCCACCGAAAACAACCTGGATCACCTCAGCGTGGACATTCCCCTGGGGCTGCTGGTGGCGGTAACCGGCGTCTCCGGTGCGGGCAAATCCACCCTGATCAACCAGATCCTCTACCCGGCCCTGGCAGGCAAACTGCACAACGCCCTGCTGGAAACCGGCAGTCACAAAGCCATTCGCGGGTTAACCCACCTGGACAAGGTAATCAACATCGACCAGAAGGCCATCGGCCGCACCCCCCGCAGCAACCCGGCCACCTACACCAAGGTCTTCGACCACATCCGCGATTTCTTCGCCCAGCTGCCCGAATCCAACATGCGCGGATATAAAAAGGGGCGCTACTCGTTCAACGTCAAGGGCGGCCGTTGCGAAGCCTGCCACGGCGACGGCTACATCAAGGTGGAAATGCATTTTCTGGCCGACGTCTACGTGCCCTGCGAAACCTGCCGCGGCAAGCGCTTCAACGACGCCACCCTGGAAATCCGGTACAAGGATCACACCATCGCCGACGTGCTGGACCTTTCGGTGGTTCAGGCCCGGGAACTGTTTAAAAACCACCCGCGCATCCGGCGCATCCTGGACACCCTCATGGACGTGGGACTCTCCTACATCAAGCTGGGCCAGGCCGCCACCACCCTGTCCGGCGGCGAGGCCCAGCGCATCAAACTGGCCCGCGAACTGGCCAAACGGGCCACGGGCCGCACGCTCTATATCCTGGACGAGCCCACCACGGGCCTTCATTTCCAGGACATCCAAATGCTGCTGGCCGTCCTCCAGCGTCTCGTGGACGGCGGCAACACCGTGGTGGTCATCGAGCACAATCTGGATGTGATCAAAACGGCCGACTGGATCATCGACCTGGGCCCCGAAGGGGGCAAGGGCGGCGGCCGTGTCGTGGCCCAGGGAACGCCGGAAGCCGTCGCCGAAGAAAAAGACAGCCACACCGGCCGGTTTCTCGAACAGATACTGTCGATCGGGGGCACCTGTTGAGGGCGGCCCCCGTCCACCCACCGGCAATCGCCGCCGACAGGACCCCGCCGACTCGCCGTTCACCTGATGAACTTGACGGTGAAGTATGGTATGCCTGCGGGTATCATGAACTCCGGAACCCCTGCTGACCCCATCGGCCGTCTCCCGGTGGCCGCCATTTTCGACGATCTGAAAACGGCCCTCGGTCGTCATCCTTCAACCGTGCTGGTGGCACCGCCGGGGGCCGGCAAGACCACCGCCGTGCCGTTGGTGCTGCTGAACGAAGGCTGGCTGTCCGGCCGGCGCATGCTGCTCCTGGCCCCCCGCCGCCTGGCCGCCCGGGCGGCGGCCCACCGTATGGCGGACCTTCTCGACCAGAGGGTCGGCCGCACCGTTGGCTACCGGGTGCGCATGGAAAGCCGGGTGGGGCCGGAGACCCGCATCGAGGTGATCACCGAGGGCGTGCTCACCCGCATGCTCCAGCACGATCCGTCACTGGCAGGGGTGGGGCTGGTGATTTTCGATGAGTTTCATGAGCGCAGCCTGGATGCCGACCTGGGCCTTGCCCTGTGCCGGGACATCCAGGGGGTGCTCAATGAAGATCTTCGACTGCTGGTGATGTCGGCCACCCTGGACCCGGCAGCGGTGACCGCCCTTTTGGGCGATGCGCCGCTGATCCGCTGCAAGGGCCGGACCTTTCCGGTTGAGACCCGCCATGTGGACCGGCCGCCGTCCCGCCCCGTGGAGCGGGCCGTGGCCGGGGTGATCCGGCAGTCGGCGGCCGCCGATGAGGGCAATCTGCTCGTCTTTCTGCCGGGTGCACCGGAAATCAGGCGCGTGGCACGGCTGCTTGATGACGGGCGTCTGCCGAAGGAATGGATGGTTGCGCCCCTGTATGGCAGCCTGCCGCGAAATCTCCAGGATGCGGCCATTGCACCCCCTCCCGCCGGCCGGCACAAGATTGTCCTGGCCACCGCAATCGCCGAAACCAGCCTGACCATAGAACAAATCCGCGTGGTCGTCGACAGCGGCCTGCAGCGCGCGCCGCGCTTCGATCCGGTCAGCGGCATGACCCGGCTGGTGACCCTGCCGGTGTCCCAGGCCTCGGCCGACCAGCGCCGGGGGCGGGCCGGGCGCCTGGAGCCGGGCATCTGCTACCGGCTCTGGCACGAAGCCGCGCACCATGCCCTTGTGCCCTACAACCGGCCGGAAATCCTGGACTCCGACCTGACCGGACTGGCTCTGGAACTGGCGGTTTGGGGCCTTGACGCCCCCGATGCCCTGGGCTGGCTGGACGGGCCGCCGGCCGCCGCATTCTCCCTCGCCCGCCGGCTGCTCCTGGATCTGGGCGGCCTGGATGAAGGGGGTAAAATTACCGTGCACGGCCGCCTTATGGCGGACCTGCCGCTGCACCCCCGCCTGGCCCACATGATACTGGCCGCCCGGGAGATGGATATGGGGGTCACGGCCTGTGAAATGGCCGCCATTTTGAGTGAACGCGATCCTCTGCATTTTACCGGCCGGGAACGGGATGCCGATCTCAGGCTTCGGCTGGATGCCCTGCAGGCCCTCAAGGCCGGACGTCCGTTTCGACATCAAGGCTGCCAGGTCGACCGGTCTGCCATGCACCACCTCATAAAGGTGTCGGCCGTGCTCGAAAAGCAGTCGGCCCCCCACCGCAACAGCAATGTGCCGCCTGAACCGGGCCGCCTGCTGGCCTGGGCCTACCCCGACCGCATTGCCCGGCAGCGCCCCGGCCGTCCGGGCCGTTTTTTACTGACCAGCGGCCGCGGGGCCTTTTTCGACACGCCCGAGCCCTTGAGCGCCTGTGACTTCCTGGTCGCGGCCCATCTGGACGGCGACCGGCGGGAGGCGCGCATCTTCATGGCGGCGGCCATCGATAAAGAACATCTCATGGACCAGTTCGCCCACCGGATGCGATGGCGGGAAACCGTGTCCTGGGACGACAGGCGAAAGGCCGTATCGGCGGATCGCCAGCTGGTTCTGGGGGCGCTTACCCTGGAAACCGAACCGCTGGGCACCCCTGCCCCGGAAGCCGTATTGGCCGCCATGATCGCCGGCATCCGCAGCGCCGGTATCGCCATCCTGCCCTGGACGCGGCGCTTGCGCGTCTGGCAGGCACGGGTCATGCTGCTGCGATCCATCCAGGCGGAGGGCGGTCCCTGGCCGGACATCTCCGACACCGCTCTCGAAGCCACCCTGGAGGATTGGCTGGCGCCCTATCTTTCCGGCATGAAACGATTGAAGGATCTGGGGGCAGCGGATTTTTCCAACGCGATTCGAAATCGCCTCTCCTGGAAACAACAGCGGCGGATGCAAGCACTGGCACCCACACATATCAGGGTCCCCAGCGGCTCACGCCTGCCCGTCGACTACAGCGAACCGATTCCCGTGCTGGCCGTACGCATCCAGGAAATGTTCGGTTCGGCCGCCACCCCGGCCATCGCCAATGGCCGCATGCCGGTCATGCTGCACCTGCTGTCGCCGGCCGGCCGGCCCGCCCAGATTACCCGGGACCTGGCCGGCTTCTGGCACAACGGCTACCCCGAGGTGAAAAAAGAACTCAAGGGCCGCTACCCGCGGCACGCCTGGCCGGAGGACCCCCTGGGCAGCACCCCCACCTCCCGGGCCCGACCGAGAAAGTCGAACTGAACGGTAGCCCGATGAATGAATGTGTGGTAATAAACGCTTTACGTTATCCCATCTTTCCGGCCGGCATGTGATGGGAGGCCGAACCGATGACTGCAGCAAGGTCCTTTTTTCTGATTTTTATTCTTCTGGCCGCACACCGGGTCTGCGGAATCCTCGGCGACAACGACATTGTTTTCGGGCTGGCGGCAGACCAGATCGACACCGGCGCCCGGGATTACGACAGCCTGGTGAAAAAGCTGCTCACCGGCCGCTGCGATCTCTCCATCGACCGCCTGGAAATTCTGATGGGGTTCAAGGTCATCGGCAAGGCCTTTATCAACCCTCCGGATCTGGCCTGTCAGGGCATTCCGGAGGAGCCCGCCGAACCGTTTCACATGATGCTTACCAAAAACGAGCGGGGACTCGAACTGAAACAGATCGTGGACGAAGGCATCCGCGAATAGGGGGAAGCCGGGGAACTGGCAGCAACCAAAGGAAAGTATGACCTGCGGGTTTCATCCGGGCCGTCAGCCCGGCCCCAGGCAACCCATAACAGCAAGGAATAAGTTACTTCGGGAGGCGACGCGTATGAGCTGGCTGCACATTGGATTGATCGGTGCCATCGTTTTCACCCTGCACTCCTTCCAGCAGATCAAAATGACCCTGAAGGACAAAGGCCATCATGTGGATATGATGACGGGATGGCTCGACGACTACCGCAGGTATAAAAAACTGACCCGCGAAGAGACGGATGAAACGCTCCGTTACAAATATCAACGGGTATTGAACGGCCTGTACCTGGCCCTGGCCGGGCTGGTATTCATTCCGTTGATCATGATACTGGGCAGGTAATCCGACTTCCAATCCCACGATACGAAAGGCTCACGCCCATGGCCCGACGCACCTATACCCTGATCATCTTTGTTGCGGTTGCATGGATAACCGGCTGCGCCACCCTGCACCCGGAGTTCGAGACGCCAACGGTGACCGTCACCGCCATCCGGGCCCTGCCCTCCGAAAGCATCACGCCACGGTTCGAAATCGGTCTTCACATCATCAACCCCAATCGGGCCGCACTGACGCTACAGGGTATCGCCTACAGCCTGAAGCTCGACGGGCACAAAATATTGACGGGCGTGGCCAACGAACTGCCAACCATTGACGGCTATGGAGAAGGCGATGTCACGCTGATCGCTTCCACGAGCCTGCTGAGCGGCATCCGTTTTTTCGCCGACCTGATGAGCGCGCAGCCGGACGCCATCGCCTATGACCTGGAAGCCAAACTGGACCTGGGCGGGTTTCGGCCCAATATCCATGTGAGCGAAAAAGGGGAAATCGACCTTGCCGGCCCATCGCGCTGATCCGGAACCAGGCCGCTGGGGCACGCAAACGAACCGCGCGGCGCCATCGGAACGGCCTGGTTCGTTGCCAAACCGGGTCAACTGCCGCTGCCGTTAAACAGCGCCATCGCCTCCCGGACGATCTCTTCGGCACAATCCCGGTCGCCTTCGTATTTCAATTGGCCGCAACTGATTGTAAAATTAACGCCGCAGTCATATTTTCCGGCGACACTGTTGAGAATTTTTCGCCAGATTTCTCCATTCCGATTGATGCTGTTGATCGATATCATATTTTAACCTCTTTTTTTTCAATCTGAAATAAGTATCTTCAAACCGTGTGCCATCATCAGAAAGAGCCATCTAACCATCTGACATAACATATTTATCCATTATTTCATGCATAAACCGATTAAGACACGCAAAGTACATTTTTGAATTAAAAATAGAAATATATACCATTTTTGTCTTTTCAAGGGCGCCGGTGTTTTCAATGGTGTAAATGGGGCCGCCTGTCTCCATCCGCCTTAAATACAGGCAACTTCACCTGTCGGAAGGCATACTGCGATAGAATGCATCCGTTCTTGACCTGAAATCGTGGAGACGATAAATTGAACGGATCCTGACCGCAATTTTAAGGCGCAACATCAGCATCCGGTAAAGTTGGAAGCGGCTCCATAAAGTGCTCTGGCGGGACATTCCCCGGGTGAAAGGGTGATTGCCACCACATCCCCAAAAAGGGGCACCGCCGTTTTCTTCGTTCTGCCGAGTTAGCCGTTGGAAAGCGGAAGCAGTGTTTCCCGTGTCCGGTTGCAGAGGCGGTGGTTTTCAATCGATCGAGGAATGAACATGCTTAACGAACCGTTCACGGTCACCATCGAGGTCGTCCCCCCGGAAGGGCCGGATCCGGCGAAGGTATTGGCGGCCCTGGAATCCGTGGCCCGGCTTCCGTTCTTCGGTTTCAGCGTCGCCAGCAACCCCGTGGCCAAACCCCGAATGAGCGCCATGGCCCTGTGCGCCATGATCCAGCAGCGAACGATGAAACCCGCCATCTTGCACCTCACCACCCGGGACCACAACCGGTTGAGTCTGCAGGGGGAATTGTGGGGTGCCCGGGCCATGGGAATCGAAACCGTCCTGGTGGCCACCGGTGATTTCGTGGCCCTGAAGGACCGGGGCCACACCACCACCGTTCGCGATGCCGACATCTACAGCCTGGTCGGCATGGCCCGCGAGGCAGGATTGCACACCGGCGTGGTCTTCGACTCCCACCCCGAGAGTGACGGGCTGAACAGGGCGGCCGACCACCTGAAGCGAAAGGTGGATGCCGGCGCTCAGTTCGCCGTCACGCAACCCCTATATGACGAAGCGGGCGCCGATGAGATTGCGGGCGCCACCCGGGATATCGGCATCCCCGTAATCATGGGCATTCTGCCCCTGCGCACCCCCCGGCACGCGGAATTCCTGCACACCAGAGTGGCCGGCATCGCCGTGCCGGAGCTGCTGCGGCAGCGCATGCACGATGCGGCCGACCCGGTTGCCGAAGGGGCCGCCAATGCCCGGGAAATGCTGGCCGCTGCCCGGCATCGATTTGCCGGTGCCTGCATCATGCCGCCCTTTGACCATTATGAAGTCATGTTTCATATTCTTTAAAAAAGGCAGCTGCCTTACGAGACATTCAAACCAAGGAGGACCATATGGCTCAAACAGAAAGAGAAGAGAAAAAAGCAAAGGTCATCGACGTACTGAACAGGGCCCGTTCCATGGAACTGGCGGCCATCTCACAGTACATGAACCAGCATTACAATCTGGATGACATGGACTATGGAGAACTGGCAGCCAAGATGAAGCTCATCGGCATCGACGAGATGCGCCACGCGGAAGCCTTTGCCGAACGGATCAAGGAACTGGGGGGCGAACCCACCTCGGAACCCGATCAGAAAGTCCAGAAAGGTCAGGCGGTCGAAGCCATCTACCCCTTCGATGCCGGCCTCGAGGACAACACCATCGATATCTACAACCAGTTCCTGCTCGTTTGCCGGGATAACGGGGACAGCGTCAGCATGAAAATCTTCGAGCAGATTATCGATGAGGAGCAGATGCATTTCAACTATTTTGACAGCATCAAGGACCACATCGAAAAACTGGGCAACGTGTACCTGGCAAAAATCGCCGGCACGCCGTCCTCAACAGGTATCGGCCCCAGCGGTTTTGCCGTCGGGGGTGATGCCTGATCTGTTGAATGAAACCCTACTGGCCTTTGCAGACACCCATCGAAAGGATCACCCACGGAGGCACGGACGGCGGCCTCCGTGGTGGTGTTCCTGCCGGCCGAAAAATGCCGTTATCGGGAACCGGCATCCAAACCTTGCCCGTCGGACCCAATCGGATCGGGCGTTCGTTTCCCGTGCCGGGCATTGAAATCCATCTCCCCTCGCCGGACCGATAACCAAAGATGGAGGTCGCCATGATCCTCAAATTGATTGCCTCCCTGGCTGCAGTTATTTTTCTGTTTCCGGCCCAGCCAAACGGTCCCGCCGCCCTGGCCTCGACCGACATGCCTGCAGAAATAGAAAAAACATTTGATTCCGGGACATTGATCGAACACACCGTTTCGGTTAAAAAGGGATTTCGCCGGGTCTCCCTGCGATTGAGCCAGCGACGTGAAGCAGAAGGGTCGGTGTGCATTCTCAGCGCCCACCTGACCTTTCACCCCGGCACGGTGGTGGGCAAACCGCTACTGACGACACCCATGTTCGAATCCCTGCTGGCCGATATGATCAACGCGCTCTATGGCCGACTGGGGCCCGATCTCAAACTGGAAAGCCTTGGGGCCGGCCGTTTCATGGGAATCAAGGCGGTTGAGAAAAAAAGCATCCTGGCCTTCAGCGGTTACGCCCCCTGGGAGGACTATGTCAAGAACCCCGGTGGGTTCAGCCAGCAACGGATTTACGACATCGTCCGGGAGCGCTGGAAAGCGGCCGGCGTTTTTTCGGCCGTCACCCGGGCCTTTGCCCCGCTTGGTTATGAGGCCACCTTCGCTGGTTTTGAAAAACTGTTTGTTTTTCCCGCAGAAAAATGCTCTTTTTACCCGGAGATGGCGGATCTCGGCATCCGCAAAACGGATCGATTCCCATACCCGGGAACCATTTCCTTCAACCTGACACAGAGACCCTGACAGCAGATGACGACGAAGCGCGCATCCCGAATAAACACCAACGACCGATAGTACCGACAAGGGCCGCATCCGATGAAGAACATCCTGGTCGTCGACGACGATCCCATTTTGCTGCACACGTTCGTGGGACTGCTGAAAAGCCAAGGCGGCTTTTTGCGCATCCTCTCCGCTGCCAATATCCAGGCGGCCATGGAAACCCTTGCCGGAGAGGAGGTCCACATCCTGATCACCGGCATGCACATGTCGGAAATGGAAGCCTTTGAACTGTTGTCGCTGCTGCGGGCAAAATACCCGCAAACCCGCGTCATCGTCATGACCAACAATGCCTCCGCCATGTTCCGCGCCAAAATCAAGCAGATGGCATCGGTCATCCATTTCGACCAGGCCCTGGATATCAGCATGCTCACCAAGCGGATCTTTACCGAGCTGCAAATTGACTACGGTGGGCAAGTCCGCGGAATCACACTCTCCTCATTTCTCCAGATGCTGGAACTGGAGGGGCGCTCCTGCGCCCTGCGCGTCACCGCCAAAGGGAAGCAGGGAACCATCTTTATCGCCAACGGCAAACCCGTGGCAGCCAAAATGGGACTGCTCGCAGGCAAGGCGGCCGCCCTGCACATCCTCACGTGGGAAAATGTACTGATCGACATCGACTATTCCCCGGGCCAGATCACCCGCGAGATGGACACGCCCCTGATGAACCTGCTGCTGGAAAGCGGCCGGATTGTCGACGAAAAACAGAGTCAGCGGCCCAATTTCAGGAAACACAGCCGATACGACTGCCTGGTTGGCGTGGATTACGACATCAGCGACTGGACCTACCAGTGCTATATGCGTGACATCAGCGAAGGGGGCGCCTACATCGAGACCGAACAGCCCGTCAAAGTGGGCCAGCGGCTCACCATGTCCCTTTCATCCCCCGTGCTGGAGCAAACCTGCGCCATCAGCGGGACGGTGGTCCGCCGGGACCCCAAGGGAATCGGGCTCCGTTTCGAAGAGTTGACCCTGCAGCAAAAGCAGGTGATTCGGTCGCTCATGGAGACCCGCTGCTCACCCATCTCCGGCCCCTCCCAATAAACACGGCGAGGCGCAGGGAAACGGACCCGGTCCAAACCGCCCGGACCTGTATCCAACCGGGCCAAAATGGTCCCTGTTGGGCTCTCGGAGAGGTTGCCGATCACGCCGCATGGGGATCTTTTTTCTGCGAAACGTGTTCACGCCAGGGCGCACATCACCGCATGCCCCAATTTTTCGATGGCATACGGTAGGGTCCACAGCACATCCTTGAGATTCTCGGCCATGAGCCGGTGCTTTTCCTCGCTGGCTCGAAGGACCTCCTCGATTCGCTGCCGCGCCTCCACGTCCCGGGTCAATTCGGCGGTACGCTGTTCGAGATTGGTTTTGAGGTCGGCAATGTTCTTGTAGGTGGCCGAATTGGAGAAGGCCAGCCCGGCCACCGACAACCGGTCCAGCAGCAGCATTTCGTCCGGCGACAGGTCGGCGCCATGGCCGGGCAGGGGCAGAAACAGGAAGTTGCCCGCCGGATACAGATCGTATCCATGCATTGACGGAATATTCAGAATCGTCAGGAAACCCGACATGCAGAAAGAAAAAATAAGGTAGGTCCGCTTCCTGATGCGGACGAGATTGTCCGCCATCCTTATCCGTCGCACCATTCGGAAGACCAGATATACCAGCGTTGCCATGCCATAGTGGCCGAAGGCCTGAAAAGACGCCCCCCTTGGCGATGCCCCCCCCGGTCATCGTGGTGCAACCCGTGGATATGCAGGTCCGAAGGTGTCGTGGCGGCCAGCAACCCGCTCAACAGAAACGCCCAGGGAACGACTGGACTGTTCCGGATGCACAGGAGATGGTGCACGAACAGGATGTTCAAGGCCGGCAGGAAAACATAAAAAAATGAATCGTCCGTTCGATGGCCAGAATCTGTGCGGTGCGGTCCAGGAGGTGAAGGCTGATGAAAGCGGGTGCCAGAAGGCCCTACCAGAGGCGAAGGACCGAAAACAGCTTTCGCTCCGTCGTCCTTGGTCTGGAACGGACCGCGATGCCGGCCAGTGTCAGGCTGAACCACAGGGACGGAATCGGCGGTATCAGGTAAATGGTCAGGACATCCATAGGCCGGGGAGAATTAAAGGGTTTTCAGTATCGATCCTGTAAGGACCGGGCGTTATAATTTTTCTTTTGCCAGGAACTCCGCGAAATCCGCTGCGGGAACCGGATGTTTAAAAAAATAGCCCTGCCCCTCGTCGCAGTCGAGTGCTTTCATCAGTGAAAACTGTTCTTCAGTCTCGATTCCTTCGGCGACGATCCGTTTGTCCATGCTGTGCCCCATGGCGATGATCGCTTTGATGATGATCAGATTTTTGGGTTCGGTGATGCATCCCATCACAAAAGAGCGATCGATTTTGATAACATCCACGGGAAACGACGTCAGGTAACTGAGTGAGGAGTATCCCGTCCCGAAGTCGTCCAATGCGATTCTGAGTTTCAGGGCTTTGATCTGCTTGAGCGTGGACAAGGTCTCCCTGGTTTCCTGCATCAGCACATTTTCGGTAATTTCGAGCTCGAGGTTCTGGTAGTCGGCGCTGTCTTTACCAAGGGCTTCTTTGATGGTGCCGATGATATTCTGACTGGAAAGTTTGTAGCCCGAGAGATTGACCGCAACACGGATCGCTTTCAGGCCGGCATGGAGCCAATCGCGCTTTTGGTTGCATGCCGCCTGCAGCACCCAGCGGTTGATATCGATGATCTGGCCGGATTCCTCGGCAATGGGAATGAACGTGTCCGGTGCAATCATTCCTTTGAGCGGGTGAATCCATCTGATCAATGCCTCGGCTCCCACGATTCGGCGGGAGGCAAGATCGACCTGCGGTTGATAAAAAAGGACAAATTCTTCGTTTTCCAGCGCTTTGTTAAGGTCCCGCTCCATGGAAAAACGTTCTGTCGCCGCCCGATTGAGGGATTCCATGTAGAACTGGTAATTGTTGCGCCCGTTTTTTTTGGCATGGTACATTGCGGAATCCGCGTTTTTTAAAAGGGTGCTGGATTCCGTCCCGTCTGCCGGGAAAACACTGATGCCGACGCTCGTGGTCATTGCCACATCATGCCCTTCGAGGTGATAGGTGTCGGCGATTTCCCTGATCAGGCGGGCAGCCACCCTGGCGGCGGATTCCGGCTCATCGATATTGGAGAGTAAAACCGTGAATTCATCACCACCGAGCCTGGCAATGACGGAGTCCGGGGAATCCATGCCGGGGGCGGCGGCGGTGTCACTTTTTCGGATATTGGTTTTAAGCCTGGCGGCCACTTGTTTTAAAAGCAGATCACCGATCTGGTGCCCGAGGGTATCATTGATCAGCTTGAACTGATCGAGGTCCAGAAACAGCAGGGCAAATTTTTGGCGGGTGCGGCCTGCACTGGCAATGGCCTGCTCGAGCCGGTCCATAAACAGTGCACGGTTGGCCAGCCCCGTCAAACTGTCATAGAACGCGAGCAAACGGATTTCTTCCTCCGCCTGTTTCAGCCGGGAAACATCCTGAATCACCCCCAGCATCAGTTCCGGCTCGCCATTTTTTTTGTATAGAATCTCACCCTGATTCAAAATATGCTTCTGCGTACCATCGGGAAGAATGACAGGATAATTGAGGACAATATTCTGGTTGGACTGAACGGCCTGATCGATCTTTTCCTTCACCATATCCCGCTCGCGGGCAATTATCGCCGACAGAAAATCATCGTAGGAAATCTGCCCCCAGCCATCGAATCCGAGAAGCCGGGATGCTTTGGACGAACAGCTGAACTCGAAACTGACCAGGTCGATCTGCCAGTTCCCCAACCGTGCCAGTTCCTGTGTTTTGGCCAGACGCCTGCGATTGCGGTCCAGTTCCTTAAAGGCCTGTCCGGCCCGCAGCAGGTATTTCCCCTTGTGGCCGAGGATCGTCCAATTGATCGGTTTGGATACGAAATCATTGGCACCGGCGTCAAAGGCCGTCTCGATGGAATCGTTGTCATCCAATCCGGTCACCATGAGGATTTGCGTGTAGCGCCCCCCGGGCAGCCTGCGAACGGCCCGACAGGTCTCGAACCCGTCCATCCCCGGCATCACCAGGTCAAGCAATATCAGATCCGGCCGGCCGGTTGTGAAAAGACCCAGCGCCGCCTCTCCGCTTTCCGCCTCCAGCACATTAAAACCCGATTTTTTCAAGGCCGCGCTCATGTAGAGCCGCAGGGAGGGGTCATCGTCAACCACCAGCGCCAACGGCCTCACCCCGGATTCATCGTTTCCCGTCATCCGTTGCTTATCTCCCATTCCAATACCTTCTTTGCGGCTTCAAATTCGCTGACAATGGCGGAAACCATCATTTCAGCATCTTCACCGGAATTGTTTTTACAGTCTATTTCCAGCATTCGGCAAAATTCGGACAGCCGCAGGGCGCCCACATTGGCGCTGCTTGATTTCAGCCGATGGGCAATATGCCGCATGCTGTCGGCATCTTTTATTGCATACGCCGTTTCCAGTTCCCCGATCATGGGGCGGGAGCCATCCAGGTAAGTCATGACCACCCGTTTAAGAAAGTCGGGTTCTCCTTCGACCTGAAGCTCCTTGAGCGTATAAAGAACACTTTTGTCTATGGGCGCAGGGTGCTTTTCGGATGCCCCCCGATCCTTGTCCGGGGGCGTTTCGTGCACCGGTCCGGGCTGTTTTTCATTCCCGGGGAACCGGTGGCCGGTCCATCGCCGGATCACCGCCGCTATCTGCTCGGCCTTGAACGGTTTGCTCATGTAATCATCCATCCCCGCCGACAGGCATCTTTCTTTGTCTCCCTCAAGGGCATGTGCGGTCAAGGCGACGATGGGTGTGCGGGTGACCGCGCCGTTTTCCCGTTCCTGACGGCGGATACCGGCAGTTGCCTGATAACCGTCCAGAATCGGCATCTGGCAGTCCATGAAAACAAGGTCGTAGGTGCGTTTGGAAAAAGCCTGGACCGCCTCGTGGCCGTTTGAAACCACATCGACCCGGCAACCGAATTTTCTGAGCATGCCCTGGGCGACGTCCTGGTTGGTCGGGTTGTCTTCGGCCACCAGCACATGGCGGTCAAATTGTCCCATCGCTTCTGCCGGACGGCAGCAGGTATCGAACTGCTGCGGCTCGCCCCCCCCCTCGCCGATGACATTCAGCAAGGTGGCCTGAAGCTCGGACTGACAGACCGGCTTCGTCAGACAGGCGGATATGCCGCACGCTTGTGCCGTTTGGGCATCACCGTGCAACCCCACCGAGGTCAACATGATCATTGGCGTGTCGGCAATGGCCGGAACGTTTTTGATGCATCGGGCAACCGCGATCCCATCCATTCCGGGCATATCCCTGTCAAGGATAACCAGGTCGAAAGGCTGTGCCTTCCGGCTCGCTGCGGACAGTTTTTCTATCCCCTGCTCCCCCCGGCTCGCACTGTCACTGTCCATCCCCCATGAAGCGGTCTGGCGCACGAGGATCTCCCGGTTGGTTGCATTGTCGTCGACGATCAGCACCCGCCGTCCATCCAGCCCGGTCCTATCGGAAATGTTTTTTTTATGTTCCGTTTCCAGGCTCCGCTCCAGTTCAAGGGAAAAAAAGAAGTTGGATCCTTTCCCGGGCTCGCTTTCACAATCCAGAACGCCTCCCATCAAGACGATCAGTTCTGCGGAGATAGCCAGACCGAGACCGGTGCCGCCATATTTGCGGGTGGTGGAGCCATCGGCCTGGGAAAATGGGTTGAATAGCCGCTGACGGTCGGCCGGGCTGATCCCGATGCCGGTATCCCGGGTGGAAACCTTCAGGGTCACGAAATTTCCCGAGCGGCGGGTGGTCGAAACCTTGACAACGACCTCCCCCTGTTCCGTGAACTTCACGGCGTTGGCGACCAGGTTGGTCAGCACCTGCCGAAGCCGGGTGGGGTCGCCTTTCAAATAGATATCGGTACCCTCGGGGATAAATGCGGCCAATTCGAGCCGCTTTTTGTGCGCCCTGGAAGCCAGTAGTTGAATTACATCATCCACCAGCATCCGCAGATCGAAATTGATATTTTCCAGCTCGAGTTTTCCGGCTTCGATTTTTGAAAAATCGAGGATATCGTTGATGATTGCCAGAAGCGACTCACCCGAATTCTGGATGGTCGTCCCAAAGCGCTGCTGTTCGGCGGTCAGGTCTGTCTGGAGCAGCAGCCCCGCCATGCCCAGCACGCCATTCATGGGCGTGCGGATTTCATGGCTCATGTTGGCCAGAAACTGGGATTTGGCCCTGCTGGCATCTTCAGCCGCCGCTTTAGCGGCTTCTAATGAAACGACCACGGCTTCCAGTTCGCCTTTCGCTGCGGAAAGGTCCGCCGTGCGCAATTCGACGCGTTTTTCAAGGTCGGCGCTGTAGGCCTTGAGGTCGTCATCACGGTGTTGAATCTCGTCGATCATGCCGTTGAAACGATCGATCAGGATGCCAAACTCGTCATTGCTCTGTTTCCGGACCCGCACCGCATAATTCTTCTCCCGTATGACCGCATCGATGGACTGCATCAGGCCAAACAGGGGGGCGGTAAATATTTTCTGCAGCCGGGCGGATAAAAAAAGGACAATGATGAGCGTAATGAAGACCGTCGAAGACACGACCATGTAGAACGTTTTCAGCCGTTCATGCGTCTGCCGCATGGAGTCGACCAGTAGTATGGCCCCGACCATCGTACGGTCGACCATCACCGGCCGGAGCACATGCAGTTGGCCTCCTGAGAAAAAAAAGGTTCCCCCATCGGCCACCATCTTTCTGAAAAAGAGCTCCGGGTCGGGGAAGCGTTCTCTCAGGGCGGCCACCGGGGCGGCCCCATCACCGGCTCCCTTGCCGAACCGGCTGAAAACATTCCCGTCCTTATCGAACAACGTGGCCGCGACGATCTCGGGTTTGGCAGCCAGGGAGGCCAGATCTTCCCTGGCCGTCTGTTCATCGTTGAACAACAGGGCGGCACCGATGTTCAGGGCAACCACATCGGCCATGGACCGCAGTTCCCGCACGAGGTTTTCACGGGTACTCCATTTTTCGTTGAAAATCAGGGCGGTGGTGACCAGAAGCAGTGTCACCACCGCTGTCAGGCTCAACAGAATAAACAGCTTTTTCCTGATGGAGAAATTTTTTGGGTTGGGCAGCATGGATACCTTGTTCATCAATCACCGACAATGATGGCAAGTTTCAACAGCCGGGAACTGAGCTTCAGGCCTTGCCGTCGTGCCGCTTCCGGTTGTATTTCAAAATGAAAACGGTTATTTTTGTTGAAGATATTGATGATGCCGCCATCCCGGATAAAATTCGGTATGTCGCCAACGGTCAAGATCGGCCGGTTCGCGGCAGCAGCCAGCGCACCGGACAGCATCGATCGATCCACATCCCGGCTGATAAACATCATATGGCAACTATCGGCCACTTCCGCGGTTTTCATAAATCGGAGACGAAGTTTCCGTGAGCCGATGACTTTTCCGTTGATGGCGGCGAATGCCTGATGCGTAGCGTCGCCGCCAATAACCATAAGTTCAATGGGGGCCGTTGGACTGGAGAACGAATGATCGGGCCACTGGGTATACCTGGCAAAGTTCAATACGAAGGCCGCTTTGACGCTATCCGCCTTCAAACTTGGGGCGCCGGCCGCTCCCATCCTCGGGAGGCATAGCCCCAGCAACACCAGAATGGTGCAGAAACGGCAGATCCGGCTGCATCGTTTTATTTTATGCGGGCGTCCCTGCATCGATATCCCTAAAAACGAAAGGTGATCTTCCCGTATACGCTGCGTTGAACCTCCGTGGGCCGGGTATAGGCCTCCTGGACAAATTCCAGGTGACTGCTGTCCAGCAGATTCTGGCCGGCCACGGACAGTTCGAGGTCCGGAATGGGTCGCCAGGCCAGGCGAAGATCGAGGGAGATATGGTCGTCAATAGGATAGAAGGGATTGGCGGAATCAGCATACACCGTCGTCGCCTCGTCCACATAGCGGAACCAGATATCGAGGTCGAGACCGTCCCGGAGTGAGATGGCCGAGCGAAGGGAAGCCTGGTGCCGGGGTGCCGTTCCCAGCAGTTGGGACGCTTCCAGATCGCTGTCCAGATAGCTGTAGGCCAGATCCATCCTCGCCCAGTCGCATGCCTGCCAGGCCAATGCCAGTTCAACCCCGTATGTGTGGGCTGAATAGTCGTTGGTGAATACCAGGGGCTGCAGGATGTGGGTTCCCTGAAAAACGGGTGGGCCGTCCTCGATGGTGCGCAGGTTTTCATAGTCATTGTAGAAGGCTGCGATATCAAGGGAAATGGCGTGATCCGGAATGAATCGGTAGCCCAGTTCGTATGCGGTCAGGCGTTCCGAATCAAAGTTGCCGTCTCCCGTTGCCGCCAGGAGGATCGGCGGCATGAACATGTTGGCGGGAGGGATGACCGCGTTGACCACCTGGCCGTCGGTCTCCACTCGCGAGGGGGTCCGCACGGCACGGGACACGGCGGCCCAGACCTTGTGGGTCGCATCCACCGCCCAGAACAGCCGGGTGCTGGGCTGGAATTCATTTCCGGTGTAATCGTTATGCTCCAGTTTGGTGCCCAGGGTGAGCCACAGGCGCTCTTTTATCATGGTGATTTCATCCTGAAAAAAAGCGCTGAACAAATCGTCGCTGCGATGGGTCGGATCAAGGCTGACAATGGATGTGTTGTTGAAATCGTCCCGGGTACCGTGGTACCGCGCGCCCCAGACGAGATCGTGTCGATCTCCCGCCCTGAAATGGTGCTGCAGGTCAATATCGTAACTGTGCAGCTCCTGGTCGGTCCATGCCTCCCGGCGGTCGTTGCGATCATAGTAGGCCTGAAAGGTCAACTCGGACGTCGATGACAGGATGCGCTGCCAGCGTGCCACCAGATTGCCGCCGGCCACCTCGGCCGAATCGTCCACCGGCGACAGGTAGGGCATCTCCGGTGAGGGCAGCTCAAGCTGCTGGTTGATATCCCCCTGGTAGATGTCGCCTTGAACCGTCAGGCTGTCACCGGCGGTCAGTTCGGAATCGATGCGGAATCCGCCCTGGCGCATCGACCAGTCGTCGCCTGCATCGCTGCCGTCCGGATACTCGTAGGCATCCCGATCGAAGCCTTTGGCGTACAGGCGGGCATGGGTGTTCTCCCCCATTGAGCCGCCATAGCGGGCGGCGGCAAAGGCGTTTTCAAAGCTGCCCCCGCCCAGCGACACCAAGCCGCCCTGGGTATCCGCCGCCGTTCTGGTGATGATGTTGATCACCCCGTTGACCGCATTGGCTCCCCAGAGGGTGGCGCCGGGACCGCGAATCACCTCGATGCGTTCCACATCTTCCAGCATGACGTCCTGCACTTCCCAGTAAACGCCTGAGAAAAAGGGCGTGTAGACACTGCGCCCATCGATCAACACCAGGAGTTTTTCAGAAAATCGGCTGTTTGAACCCCGGCTGTTGACCGCCCATTTATTCGCGTCGATACGGGCCACGTTCAACCCCGGCACCATGCGCAGGGCATCGGGAATGGTGGTAACGCCGGAGCGGCGCAGATCGTCATTGGTGATGACAAAAATGGCCGCGGCACTGTCCGAAAGATGCTGCTCCTTCTTGCTGACCGACGTGACCTTGACGTCCATCAACGCTTCGAGACTCATTCCGGTCAGGTCCAATTCTTCGGCGCCAGCGGGTGTGGAAAGGCAGAGCAGCACGGCAGCGGCAAGAAGAGACATCACAAGATGAATCCATGTGTTTTTGTGTTTTCCATCGACTGAGACGTCAATCATTTCATTTCCTCAAGGTTGATTTAAACAAACCCTTCGCAGACCATTTAACCGGCATTTCCATGATCTATGTAGATAGATCGCCCCCATAAGCGGAAACTTGAGGCGTCAGCCGTGCTCAAAAGGATAATTTGTTTTTTTTGGGGGGTAACGGGGGGCGGGCCCATTTTTCCTGCGACGCCGGATAACGGCTAAAGTTTGGTGACGCCGGTTCGATAACAGGGTTCCGAACAGCGACGCCAACCCGAATTTACCATTGAAGGAGTATGCACGTTATATGAAACTTCGCACCAAGTTCCTGATCCCCACGCTGCTTCTGGTCATGATCAGTATGATCGTTTCCCTGACCGTTTCCATCATGAGCGCCTCGTCGGCCCTGGAACATGAGGTTCATGACGAACTGATCGCGATTGCTAAAAACCAATCGGCGTTTATTGAAAGCTGGCTGCAACGAAACGATGCGGACCTGCATAGCTGGAGCCAGGACAGCATCTACCGCATCGCCCTGGGGGCTGACATGCTGGCCAAGGGCGCCCGTAAAAGTGCAAGCAGGAAAATGACGGAAATTTTACAGGACTACCCCCACATCGCCGGCGTCCGCCTGACCAACAGCGAAGGCCTGGTGATCGCATCGTCGCATCCCGAGACCATCGGCAGCACCAATGTGGCCCAACGGGGGTATTTTCAAAAAGCCTTGCTGGGCCAGCCAAACCGCTCAGGCCTGTTGATCAGCAAAACCAGTGGACAGCCGATCTTCACGACCGCTGCGCCTGTGATACAAAACGGGAAGATTGAAGGGGTATTTTATGCAGTGATCAATCTGGCGGACATCAGCGCCAATTTTGTGGATCCCATCAAGGTGGGGGAAACCGGCTACGGATTCATGTTCAACGAGGAGGGCATCATCTTCGCTTATCCGGATAAAAGCCAATTGATGAAGTTTGACTTGAAAGAATTCGATTTTGGCCGCCGGATGCTCGACACCAACCTGGGAGCCTTCTCATACCATTACGAGGGAACGGAGAAAATCACCGGAGTGGCCCCTATCGGAGATTCGGGATGGCGCATGGGCGTCACGGCCCCCATGGATGAAGTCTATGCACCGGTGCGGACCCTTCGCAACGAACTGATCGGCATGACGGCAGTGGTGCTGGTGATCCTGTGCGCCGGTGTATGGGTCCTGGTCCAGCGGCTGGTGGTCGCCCCGGTACGCCGCGTTTCGGCCGGCCTCAAGGATATCGTCAGCGGCGAAGGCGACCTGACCCGGCGCCTGGCGGTGGTCGGCAAGGATGAAATTGCCGAACTGGCCACCTGCTTTAACGCATTCGTGGAGCAGCAGCGCGGCATTATCAGGGACATGAGCGCCCAGGCTGCCAGCCTGACCGGCGCGGCCGACGAAATGTCCAATACGGCGGACCAGATGTCCGGCGGATCCACCGGGACCCGGGAGAAGGCTCGCCGGGTATCCCGGGCAGCCAGCGAAATGAGTGCCAACATGGATACGGTGACGGCCGCCACCCGGGAAGCCGCGGAAGCCATCAGCATGCTGGCGGCATCCGTCGAGGAAATGTCCGCAAGCGTATCCGAAATCGCCCGGAACGCCGGTAAAGCCAGCGCTGTTTCCGGCGATGCCGTCAACAAGGTCACGGCGACATCCCGCGAGGTAAACGAACTGGGCGCTGCCGCCGCCCAGATCAGCAAAGTCACCGAAGTGATTACCGAGATTTCGGAACAGACCAACCTGCTGGCCCTCAACGCCACGATCGAAGCGGCCCGTGCAGGCGAGGCGGGCAAAGGGTTCGCCGTCGTTGCCAACGAAATCAAAGACCTGGCCAACCAGACGGCCGGTGCCACCCGGGAGATCAAAACCAACATCGAAGGGATTCAGAATTCAACCACAAGCACCGTGGAAGAAATAAAAAAGATCGCCGGCGTGATCGGCTCCGTCAACGATCTGGTGGGTTCCATAGCGGCATCGGTGGAAGAACAGGCGGCGACAACCCGGTCGATTGCGAAGAATGTGGCCCAATCCGACGCCGGCCTTCAGGATGTCACCCGCAGCATTGCCCAGAGTTCAGCGGTCTCCACCCGGATCGCCGAGGAGATCCAGACGGTTAACATCGCTTCCAAGGAGATGTCCGCCAGCAGCGACCATATTCAGCAAAGCGCCGCCGGCCTCGCCGATCTGGCCAAACAGCTCGACGCACGGGTCTCACGTTTCAAGGTTTAGCCGTCTTTTCACCATGGAACCTGCTGAAGATCTACCAGCCAACCGGTCGTCGTTGGCGGGTTCCATGGCACTGGCGGGCATGCCGCCCCACCGACTCAGGCCCCCGCCTTCAGGCCCTCCTGTTTGAGCGGGAAAGAAGAAGCGGTCCTGTGGACAGATCCGGTGGGAAAGCGTATACTGAGGTTTAAGGCTTGTGATGATTTTTTCAAGGGTGGCTTACCCGCTCTGACCGGCCCCGGCATGACCGCCGGTTTTCTTCTGATCTGACTCCCCCCTTTCTTCGACAGCGCAGGCGCATTGATATGCTTTGAGGCCCTTGATCAAGCCGATAGGAGGACGCAATGCACCCCATCCCCCATGCCCCCGCCCGCGGCCCCGCCAGGGCCAAGCCTGACTGGTACCCGGCAACTGCGAAATACGGCAAGCCCGATATCCGCCGGGCAACGTGGCAGATCATCGACACCATGGTGCCCTATGCCGGCCTATGGGCCCTGATGATCCTGATGATTCGAAACGGCTCCCCCTACTGGATGACGCTGGCATTGGCCGTGTTGGCCGGGGGCCTGCTGGTGCGCATTTTCATCCTTTTCCATGACTGCTGCCACGGCTCCTTTTTCGCCTCACGGCGAGCCAATACCCTGATGGGGTTTGTCACCGGCATCCTGGTCTTCACCGCATTCGAGGACTGGCGACGCGCCCACGGGAGGCATCACGCCACCTTCGGCGACCTGGATCGCCGTGGCACCGGCGATATCTGGACGATGACGGTGGCGGAATACCGGGCAGCATCCCTGCGAAAGCGGTTCGCCTACCGCTTTTTCCGCAATCCCCTGGTCCTGTTCGGACCGGGGCCACTCATCCTGTTCCTGGTCCTCAACCGTTTCCCCACCGCCGGCGCCAGGCGGCGCGACCGCATCAGCGTACTCCTCACGGACCTGGCCATCCTGGCGGTTTTGCTCCTGGCGGGGCTGACCATCGGCTTGCGCACCTACCTTCTGATCCAGTTGCCCATCATCCTGGTTGCCAGTTGTGCCGGCATGTGGCTGTTTTACGTCCAACACCAGTTCGAAGGGGTGTACTGGGCGCGCCATGAGAACTGGGACCCCATGCGCGTGGCCCTTGAGGGCAGTTCCTATTACCGGCTTCCGAAGGTGCTGCAGTGGTTCACCGGCAATATCGGACTGCACCACGTTCATCACGTACGGCCCCGGATTCCCAATTACCATCTGCAGCAATGCTGCGATGGCATCCCGGCCCTTAAGGCCGTCCAACCACTGACCCTGCGCGGCAGCCTCAAGTGCCTGAAGCTGAACCTCTGGGATGAAGCAAAGCAGCGGCTGGTGAGTTTTCGCACGTTGAAGTCGCTGCCGCAGGCGGTTTGACAGCTATTCGGCCTTTTGGGAGAAAAACCGACGGTGGCGACGGATTTTCAGCGATCATGGCGATCATTATCGCCGGATGGTTTCATGAATCACATCGATCAGGCGCAACCCGGTGGCGTGTTCCTTGGAAAGAAAATAGTCCGCCCCCTGTTCCAAGGCGGCCGCTTTGACCTGCGGCGCGTCCAGACCGGTCAGCACGACAAGACGGATATCCGCAGCCACCGCCTTGACGGAAGCGATCAAGCCGAGGCCCGTCTCCAGCGGAAGCAACATATCGAGAAAAACCACATCGGGCGGCTGACTGCCGAGGATGTCTCTGGCCTGGTCGGCGTTTTCAGCTTCGGAAACGTTCACCAGGGTTTCATTCGTCTCGATGACGGCTTTCAGACTGCGACGAAAAATCGGAGACGGGTCCACAATCATCACATTCTTGCGGAGCAGCATGGTCACCCCCATTCCTGAAATCCGGGTCGCTGAAGCCAACTGCCGGCCAGGCCGGGGTCATTGTCCCGGCAGGCCCATCAGGAGAAACGGTCTGAAGTTGCGGGGAATGGTCGCGGCATTTTATACCCGCAGGCGGAAAGCCCCGCCAGTCGCCAGTTTATAACTTCCCCGATCGCACAATCGAATATACCAGCCACAGACCCAGCAGGGTGGCGATGACGTAGCCCGTAAATCCGAGCACATCGGTCATCGAAAGGGTCTGCACGCCAAAAAAATCAACTTCGAAGAGCAGCACTTTACGGGTGGAGTTGAGAATCAGGGAGGCGGCGATCAGCGAGGCGGCGGTCACCAGCCCGAGGGTGAGTCGATTGATGCCGTTTTCGAATTTTTTGGAGGAGTCATCCAGACCGGTGTGGCGCAACTCGATGCGGGGGGGGTCCGTGGCCAGGCGTTTGAACAGGCCGTGGGCCAGGTGGGGCATCTGGCGCAGGTAGCCGCCGAACAGCTTCATGTCCCGGCCCATGTTCTTCAGTACCTTGTGGGCCTCGTAGCCCTGCTGCAGCAGGCGCTTGGCGTAAGGCCGGGTTACCTCCAGCAGGCTGGCGTCCGATCCCAGAATTTTTCCCAGGGCCTCGGTCTGGATGAAGGTTTTAAAAAGCAGCAGCAGGTTGCGGGGCATGCGGATGCGATACTTGAACACCAGCCGCATGGTCTGATCATAGACGTCCTTTACCGAAATGGTCTTCAGGGAGCGGCCGTAGAAGGGCTCGGCCATATCCTTGAGGTCCACCCGAAAGTGTTTCAGGTCCATGGTCCGGGGATCCACCAGACCGGCCGCCTCGAAGGCCTCCATGACCATGTCGTAATCGTGTTCGGCAAAGCCCAGGAACAGGTGGGCGATCTGCATCATGGTCTCTTCGTCCAGGTACCCCACGATGCCGAAATCCACCAGGCTCACCCGGCCGTCGGGCATGACAAGGGTATTGCCCGGATGGGGGTCGGCATGGAAGATGCCGGCGGCCATGAGCTGGCGGGAAAATGAGCGCAGGCCGATCATGGCCACGTCCTGGGGGTCGATGCCCTGGCGCCGGATGTCGTCCACGCGGTCCATCTTGACCCCCTCGATATGCTCCATCACCAGCACCGATTTGGCCGTGTAATCCCAATACACCTTGGGAATATAGATCTCGTCGATATCCTTGAAGCTGCGGGTGAAGCGCTCGATGTTGCCGGCCTCGATCAGCATGTCCAGTTCGCGGAAAATTGTGCGTTCGAACTCCTTGACCAGGTTGACGGCCCCCACGATGCGGCCCAGGTCGAAGGCCCGTTCGAACCGGGCGGCAAAGTAGTACATGAGCTGGATGTCTTTGCGGATGCGCTTTTCGATCCCCGGACGGATCACCTTCACCGCCACCTTCTCCCCGGTGTTCAAGCGGGCGGTGTGCACCTGGGCCACCGAAGCGGCCGCCATGGCTGTCTCGTCGATGCTGTCAAAAAGCTGGTCAGGAGACTGGCCCAGTTCGGCCTCGATCAGGCGCCGAATCCCGTCGAAGGGAACCGGCGGCACCTGGTCCTGCAGCTTGGTGAATTCGTCGATATACTCCGGGGGAAACAGGTCGGCGCGGGTGCTCATCAGTTGGCCCAGTTTGATAAAACTGGGGCCCAGCTCCTCCAGGGTTTTCCGGATACGGACCGGATCGGGGAGTCCGGACTTGATCTTGGTGCCGGTTCGTCCTTTCAGCCGATCGGCGATCTCACCCATGCCGTGTTTGATGAGCACACGCGAGATCAGGCCGAAATGGCGAATACCGCGGATGCGATTGCTGGAAAAGGGAAACGACATGGGATTACCTTTTTTAATAAAGACGCCTGGCCCAAAGGACAATGGGCAATTGTATGTGGTGTGTCCAGTAATTCAGTAAACAGAAGCCAGAAGCAAGGAAGAATTGATGTCGCTTCGCGCCGGCTGTTTTTTAAGAATGACTGAGCCCGAGGCGACTCCTGCTTCTATATCCCGACGCCTGTATTATGTATTCTCTTGAAAGACGCTACTCTTCGTCATCCGCCTTTTCGTTGACCGGCTTCCATTTCTTGGCAATTTTCTCTAACATGTACCTGTCGGCCACATAACTTTCCACCAGTCCGCAGTCCACACAGACAAAATTGTCCAGCGCAGCCATGGCCGTCAGGCTGACGGGAATGGAATTGCTGCCGAAGGGACCGCTTTTCAGGGGCAGGTCCTCGGAAGCGTAAATATTCGCGGACCCGCACTTGGGGCATTTGCCCTGCTTCATGATATTTCCTCCCTTGATTGGTGGCTGGTTGCAAAAAGGATGGCACTCACGGTGTTATGCCGTAATCCCGGTTCGGTGTCAACGCACATCGCCGGGCAACAATAGGATACCGGAACAGCGATGCTGACTTTCCACCGGCGGCATTCCTTTTTCGAAATTACGCGGGTTCTCTTTTCTCCAGGATCCGGTATTTTGGATGGTAACGGGTTAAAAATGGGCGGATGTGAGGAAAAACGACAAAGGGAGCATCCTCTGACCGGATGGGCGATACCCCACGGCGGACAGCGGAGTATCACCCACCACGGCAAAAGAATCGATTCAGTTACCGGATTCAATCAAAGGCCATACTCGTCTTCCACACTTCCCACACCTTCCCCACCAGGTCGGGACCGGGCTTGAGCGTCTCTTTTCCGGGCCGCCAGCCGGACGGTGTGGCCTCGGCGCCCTTGGTCTCCCGGACCAGTTGGAAGGCCTGGACCTGGCGGAAGGTCTCCTCGACGTTGCGCCCGACCGGTGGGGTGAGGACTTCGTAGCCCTGGATCACACCGTCGGGGTCGATGATGAACCGGCCGCGGTTTTCCACACCGGCCTCTTCGTTGAACACACCGTAAAGCTTGCCCACCTTGCCGCCCGTATCGGAGAGCATGGGAAAGGGCACGCCGCCTTCAACCATTTTGGAGAGTTCGTGGTCGTCCCACATCTTGTGGACAAACACACTGTCGATGCTCATGGACATGACCTCGACTCCCAGTTTCTTGAAATCAGCGTATTTTTCGGCAACTGCCGAAATTTCCGTCGCTCAGACAAAGGTGAAATCACCGGGGTAGAAGCAGACCAGCACCCATTTGCCCAGGTGATCGGAAAGTTTGGTGTTGATGAATTTTCCCTGCTGATAGCCGGAGGCTACGAAATCCGGTGCTTTCTGGCCGACATGAATCATTGAGTTCACCTCCTTGGGCGCCTGCGGCGCGGCGGTTTCAGGTTCCTGATCGGGTTCTTCGCCAACGGGTCCACCGGTCGGCCTTGAACAGCCGACCGCCATCTCTTCAGTCATAAGATCCTCCTTTGTTATAATGGTGGCATGGGTCTGGGAATCATCGTGATTGTCAATCAACGGATGGTGGCAGATAGAGATTGTCTATAAATTTAGGAAAGGACCCACCCCCTGTCAAGCGTTGACACAGGCACAAACCGGCGGTGGCCGACCCAGGTTAAAGCGCATAAGACCAAAAAATAAAATGATAAATGGTGGTTGTGCAACTTTTTTTTATCAAAGAGTCTAAACTAAAAAATAATTCTTATCCTCTATTTGGTCCAGAGTCGGTCGAATGGATCACGTCCGGCGGTCCAGCCGTACGCGCAGCAACTGGCTTCGACTGACAGGCAGGGGCATTCCGTCTATCAGGCGGGCACCGGTATTTCCGGCCGTCCATCACCGGATGACCGGCAAACTGGATTGGACAGGAAGACCCGCGGCCAGGACAGGGTACGGCGCTCCGCCACCTTGCAAAACGGGGGGGCTTCGGGTACAACGGCGTGACCGTTACCGGGTATCGACTGGCGATTCCCCATACCCCGTTTCTACGGAGATCGGCAGCCACCATGAATGCAACGTCCAAATCGACCCTGCCCGCTTTTCTCATGGTGGCCGTGGCACCGATGTGCTGGGCGGGCAACATCGTCCTGGCCAAGGGGGTGGCCACGTTGATTCCCCCGGCAGCACTGGCCTTCTGGCGGTGGGCCGTGGCCTTTTTGATTCTCCTGCCGCTGACCTGGCCCTACGTCAGACGGGATTGGAAAACGGCCAAGGCCGGGTGGCGAATCCTGGCCCTGCTCGCCCTTTTCGGCGTCACCAGCTTCAACACCCTGCTCTACATGGCCATGCACACCACCACGGCCATCAACGGCGCCCTGATCCAGACCAGCATGCCGGCGGTCATTATCGTCATTTCCATGATCCTATACGGCGAGCGGGTTTCCTGGATTCAGGCCGCCGGCGTAACCCTGTGCGTGGTGGGCGCCGGCGTGGTGGTCCTCAAGGGCCGCTGGCAGGCGCTGGTCGACATGGCGCTGGTGCAGGGAGACCTGATCATGGTCGTGGCGGTAGTCCTGTATGCCCTCTATTCGGCCCTTTTGCCCAAACGGCCGAACATGCATCCCATGAGTTTTCTGACTTACACCTTTGGTCTCGGGTGCCTGGGCCTGCTGCCGTTCTACCTGTGGGAGATGTCGGCCGTGGGAACCTTCGTGCTGACGCCCGGCGTTGCCGGCAGCATCGGCTACGTGGCCATTTTCCCGTCCATCGTGGCCTATTTTTGCTGGAACCGGGGGGTGGCGGTCATCGGGGCCAACCGAACCGGCCTGTTCATCAACCTGATTCCCGTCTTCGCGGCCGCCCTGGCAGTCATTTTTCTGGGGGAATCCCTGAAGGCCTTCCACCTGGCGGGCATGGCCCTGATTGTGGCGGGGTTTGTGATGTTCAACCGGTAACCGCCTTCCGGACCCGCGTCAGCGCATCTTTGAGAATCGACCGCGGACAGGCGATGTTGATCCGCTCGAACCCGTCCCCTTCGGGACCGAAGATGAAGCCCTCATCCGGAAAGATCCGCGATTTTTCCAGCATCAGGCGCTTGAGTGCACGGTTGTCAAGCCCCAGTTCCCGGCAGTCCAGCCACACCAGGTAGGTGCCCTCGGGCCGGATGACCCGGACGCCCGGAAGTTGGGTGTCGATGAACGCCTGCAGGAAATCCAGGTTTCCCTCGATATAGGCCATGACCTGTTCCAGCCACGGCTCCCCTTCCCGATAAGCGGTCTCGCAGGCCAGCACACCGAAAGGATTGGCCCATTTGCCCATACCGCAACGGTCCAGGGTCCGCTGGAAACGTCGCCTGAGGGTGGTGTTGGGGATGATGATATTGGAGGTGTGCAGGCCGGCCAGGTTGAAGGTTTTGCTGGGAGCCGTGCAAACCACCGTATTCTGGGCCATGGCCTCGCTGATGCCGGCAAAGGGCGTGAAGGTGACCCCCCGGTAAATCAGATCGGCATGAATTTCGTCGGCCACCACCAGCACCCGGTGCTTCAGACAGATCTCCCCGACGCGGGTCAGTTCTTCACGGGTCCACACCCGGCCCACCGGATTGTGGGGGCTGCAGAGGATGAAGAAGGTGACGGCCGGATCCGAGGCCTTTTTCTCGAAATCGTCAAAATCCATCTCGTAGCGCCCATCCTTGAGGATCAGGCTGCTGGAAACAATTTCAGCACCGTTGTTTTCGATGGCATTGAAAAAAGGATAGTAGACGGGCCGCTGGAGCAGCACCCGTTCACCCGGTTCCACGAAGGTCTGGACCAGAAAATTGACCGCCGGGACCACCCCGGGCGTGGAGACGATCCACCCGGTATCGATCTCCCAGCCGTGCCGCCGTTTCATCCATGCCGCCACGGCCCGGTCGTAACTGTCCGTTCGAATCGTGTATCCGTAAATGCCGTGCTGCGCCCGCCGGACCAGGGCATCCACCACCGGCCGGGGCGCAGGAAAATCCATGTCCGCCACCCACAGGGGCAGAATCCGGTTTTCACCGAAATAGGCATCGGTGGCATGCCAGCGAGACGGGTTATCGGGGTTTTGGATCACGCCCCATTTGGCGCTTTGCGTGTCTTTACGGTTGATCTCCCGGTCAAAATCATATTTCATGGTGCGGTTCCTCATTGATCTGGAAATTTAAGGTTCAACAGCCAGCAGGGGGTCTCATAACACCCGATCCGCCCGGCGTCGATTGTTTTCTCAATGTTGATGGTTACATTCGGAGTGTTTCAGGGGTCAAGGGAAGTGCGCCGCAATGATCAGGAATACGATTCGCAAGACTCGGCCTCTTGCCCCCTGCAATCCCCGGATCCTTGTAACGACAAACCGGCGACGCCCGAAACGTAAACCCTTTCAGCGTCCAACCAGTGGAGCAGCGATGACCGCAACCCCAAAAACCGACTGGCAGGGAAAACGGGTTACGCCGGACCAGGCCCTGGCCCGCATCGAACCCGGAATGAACATTTTCCTGGGCACCGGTGCGGCCGAACCCCGCACCCTGGTCAAACGCCTGATGGCCTCGGACGCCCTGAACCTCCAGGACCTGACCCTGATCCAGCTCCTGAGCTTCGGGGACGCCATTTCCCTGGAGGAGTTGCGGTCCAACAAGTACCGGCTGAAAACCTTCTTTTCCGGCTGGGTGGCCAGCGAGGCCATCACCGCCGGCCGGGTCGATCTGATTCCCAGCCGGTTCTCCGCCATTCCGTGGCTGATCAAAGGCCGGCAGCTGCCGGTGGATGTGGCCATCATCCAGGTCACCCCTCCGGACGCCGACGGGCTCTGTTCCCTGGGCATTGCCGTGGATGTGGGGCGGCGGGTCATGGCCCAGGCATCCGTGGTCATCGGGGAGGTCAACGCCAACATCCCCCGCACCTACGGCGATACCTTCGTTTCCGTGGATGAATTCGACCTGCTGGTGGAAAGCAGCGAGCCGGCACCCGTGTTTCCCTGCTGGCCGGTGGACGACGTCTACGACCGGGTGGCGGCCAACGTGGCCTCGGTGATCGAGGACGGCAGTTGCCTGGGGTTCACCTTCGGCCCCCTGTTCGAAGCCCTGCCCCGGCACCTGTCCGGTAAAAAAGACCTGGGCGTCCACACGCCCTTTATCACCGATGCGGTCATGGCCCTGGTTAAAAGCGGGGCGGTCACCAACCGCCGCAAAAGCACCTTCCGCGGCAAATCGCTCTCCTGCTACGCCATGGGCTCGATGGAACTGATGCGCTGGCTGGACTGCAACCCCCTGGTTGAATTCCAGAGCATCGAGAACGTTTTCAATCCGATGGAAATCGGCAGGAATCCACGATTCGTGGCCATTTTCCCGGCCCGCAAGGTGGACCTGTCCGGACGCATCGCCATGTACGCCGGCAAGGGTCAGGTCACTTCCGGGCCGGGCCAGGCCATGGATTTTTTAAACGGTGCCGAGATATCGCCGGGGGGGTATACCATCTTCGCCCTGCCCAGCCGCAACCTCGAGGGAGAAAACAATATCCGCATCTCCATCGAGGGAATGCCCAACCAGTTGAATCTGCCCGATTCGGTCAACATGATCGCCACCGAATACGGCATCGCCTCCCTGTCCGGCAGGACCCTGCGGGAGCGGGCCCAGGCCCTGATCGAGATTGCCCACCCGGACGACCGGTCGGGTCTGGTGGACGAGGCCAAGGCGGAAAACATCATCTACCGGGACCAGATTTTTCTGGCGGAAAGCGCCCATCTCTATCCCTCGCAGATTACCGAGCGCCACACGTTCAAAAATGGCACTGCAGTCCGTTTCCGGGCCCTCAAGCCGTCCGATGAGGAAGGGATGCGCCGACTCTTTTACCGCTTTTCCGACAAGGCCATCTACTACCGCTACTTCACCCCCATAAAAACCATGCCCCACGCCAAAATGCAGGCCTACGTCAATGTGGACTACCGGGATGTGCTCTCCGTGGTCGGCCTGGTGGGGCCGCCGGGCCAGGGGCAGATCATCGCCGAAGCCCGCTTTGCCCGCCACAAGGACAAGCCGTACGTGGATGTGGCCTTTGTCGTGGATGAGGATTACCAGGGGCTGGGCATTGCCACCTATCTTTACCGGATGCTGGCCCGCCTGGCCCGTCAGCGCGGTGCCCGGGGCATGACGGCCGACGTGCTGGCCACCAACCAGGCCATGATCAAGGTATTTGAAAGGGGCGGCTATCCGGTCCACAGCCGTTTCGAGGACGGCGCCTATGCGCTGACCGTTTCTTTTGATAAGGACACAGAAGACTGAGAGAAGATAATCCGCCCGAGAGTCGCAGCTCGACGGCTCATGAAGTTTTCGTTCCATTCAACCATTAAGAGACAGGCATCACCAATCATGTTTGCACACGACCATCGAAAGACAATCGGGTTCGGCAGTTCACTGACACCGGTCGGCAAAATCATGCTGATCGTCTATGCGGCAATTTATGTTCTGGAGTTGATCGGCGAACACTGGATGGGCATACCGGTTTATCAGTGGCTGGCGCTCAGCCCGCTTAAAAGCGGTTTTTTCCACATCTGGCAACCGGTTACCCACCCGGTCATCCACGACCCCGGGGCGCCCATCGGTTTTCTGATCAACTGCCTGGTCTTCTATTTCTTTGCCGGCACCATCGAATCGGCACTGGGAACCCGCGGATTTCTGCGGCTGTATATCATCGCCGCCGTGGGCGGCGCAGCAGCCGGCCTGGCCTTCAGCGGGCTGACCGCCTTTGGCGCCCCATACGCCGGCATGATGCCCAGCCTGCTGGCACTGATCGTTGTCTTCGGGTTGCTGCGGCCCGAGTCCACCATCCTGCTGATGTTCGTGCTGCCCGTCAAAGCCAAGTATCTCAGCTACGGCACCCTGGTCGTCACCGCGTTGACCTTCCTGGCCCGGACCAATGTCCACGGGGCCTATCACCTGGGCGGCATCGGCCTGGCCTGGCTTTACTTCCGTGCGCCGACCCGATGGCTGGACGCCGGCTGGTGGCGCTGGAAATGGGTCCGGCACCGCCAGAAAAAACAGCGTGGCAGGTTCACCGTCATCAACGGCAAGAACAACGATGATGGCGACAAACCGACCATTCATTGATACTGGGATCGATCTCAAAGGAAGGCGGACGGGGGCCGACCAGGGTGCCGTAGAGGCAAGGCTTCAGGCATGCAGACGTACGAATGGGACTTCAAATGGCCGGAAACGAAGCGGATGCGGCACCCTGTGAACGCCTACAACCCCGCTTTCCTGGAATTCGGCGAACCCCGGCCCGGACCTTTCCAAGCAGCAGGAACCCGGCAGAGAGAAGAAGGAATGTCGATGGCTCCGGAACGGGAGACGGGTCTGATGCGAAGTCGAGTTCCAGGCGGGCGGACTTGAAAATGAGGTCGCCCATATAAGCGCTCAGGTTGTATTGTAAAAATCCGTTGTCAAGGAGTTGTCCCAACCAGTAGCTGTCAACGTTCATGGAAAAATCGATATCACCGCCCCAGCCCATGGTCCGGTTGAAATATTGCGTTTGATACACATAGTCGAAGGGGCCCCGGGTTTCATAGACCAAAATGTCATCCGGCCGGTCGCTGTTGGTGATTTGAGTTCGGTAACCGGTTTGCCTGGATACCCTTTTCCCCAGCGCGTCAACCCGCACCATTTCAAAACTGTCCCTGAACGTCTCGAAACAATTCCTTCCAAAAAGGACGGTGTCTTCCTCGACGGTTCTTTCCCATTGTTGAGGGAAAAACCCGGCGTTAATCAAGTCGTCGTTGTCCGTAAATGAAAAATGCAGGGTCCCCCCCGTCAAATTTTTTCTGGCGTCCGGGCGTGCAAATTGCGACCATGACGATGGAATCCCGAATGATCCGGATAGGGATTCCCGATTGGATACCAGACGATTGTCTGAAATGTCATCATCAAGAAAAAAGGAGACGGCCAGTCCGTTTGTCGCCAGGACAAGAATAATAACCGTCGACAGCAAGATACGGCTTAAGGTCATTTTCATTGTATCATCCTCTCGCAAAGACAGATTCGCTTTAAATCAATTACCTTCAATAATCTTCCATCCGTCGTACGCAGATGAAGGATAAACCGTGCCACGGTGTCGGAGCTGCCAGCGAGACCCTGCTGGAGCAAAAAAACCCGAAGAAGCAGGGCCGAAGTCTTTCCAGCTTGCGGGGGCCTGATTCCTTTACAATATCTCAGCCAGTTCTATCATGGTAACCGGTTGGGGTCCTTGATGTCGCAGGGTACTCGCAATCCTTCAGGGAACGGAGACAGCAACAGTGTGATTTTACGGTGACCAGCCAGGAAAAAGTGCGTGCAGGTTATTTGCGAGCATGAATACTGAATAGGGAAGCAAAAAATGTGCAAACCCTATTGGTGAGAACCTGCGGAGGTGACGGGCCCAAAAAGAAAAACGGTTTAAGGTTTTCAGTGATTCGTTTGAGTTTTTCTCGTCCGGCGGAAGGCCGGCCATCAGGTCCATGGGGTGCAGGCAGGGACCACAAAACGCCCCCTTTCGTTCTTTTTTGGCGATATTTCAATTTAATTATCAGATGTTGCAAGCAAATCGAACAGGCAGCAGGTCTTTGGCCGGACGTCTTCCCGGGAAGGCGGAGGCAACGGAAAACCATGCGTTGCGATTGCAGAAGGTCCGGTAAAAAAATGGACTGAGCAATATAATCCGCGATGACAAAAAAAAATCAAAGGCCATGTCAGAGCAGTGGCCGGGAGGAGAGTGATATTACAAAAAGGTTACAGAAACTATGTATATTTTTTCATTTTTATTACATAGTTTTCATATATTTTTATTCGATCAGAGATCAATTCCATTGCCCGGCTTCCGGACGACGGCTCCTTCCCCCTCTGCATCTGATTTTCAACATACTGTATTGTTTTGAAATTTTTTATTTTTCAAGCACGGTTTTTTCAAGACGAGCCAGAATCAAGGCACCATACCAATTAATCTTCTCTATTGGCATATACTATGCTATAACACTTCCTACCAAAGTTGGAGCATCTTGCGTGACAGCTCCCAGATCCCACCGACGGCAGTTCTCCCGTTTCAATTTTGGTACAACAGATGAAAAACAATACTTCTATTACTTGTTCAATTTATTAAACCAGCCCCGCGACTGCCGGTTGTGCTGGGCAAAAATGGTGTGATGATCCATAGAACCTTTCGGCCAGCGAGACCGCTAAGCCGTTTGGGGAAGTTGATGATTCTGTCTGCACTGATGCGACCGTTGTTTTCCAATAAGCGACCCCTCCTCCGGTTTTAAGTATGTCGATCAACTTCACCAGCGCCCTCTGGCCGTTGCGTTGTGCCTGGATGTCTCCGCAAGGTGCGTGATTCAAGTTGTGCAGCTTGTTAGGACCGGAACTGTTGCGCGCCATTAATGGCAATGAGGCATCTTCTTTTTATTTTTCCTTTCGCGGAACCACTGGAAATTAACCGCAGGCCATTGCTTCACGGACCTTTTAACTGTTTCACAGGTCCCGCGAGGACGGTTTTCTGAAGCGATGCACCGACGATTCTAACAGCTACGAATGGCTCGGATGAAAGCAACATGTACATACAAATTTTCACATTAGGCCGATTCTCTCTGGTGAAAAATGGCACGCCGGTCAGTTTTGCCAGAAAAGCCAGGAACCAGCCCATACTCCTGGCCAAGGCCCTTATTTCCATGGGCGGCCGCGGCGTTCCGAAAGAAACCATCGCCGATGCGCTCTGGCCGGACTCGGAGGGGGACAAGGCGCTGCAAAACCTGGCAACGACCCTTCACCGGCTTCGCAAGCTTTTGGGGAAGGCGGAAGTAATCCTGCTTGAGCGTGGCTGTCTGGCCCTGAACCAGGATCTTTGCGCCGTCGATGTCTGGCAGTTTGAACGACTGTGTGGAAATGCCGACCGGTTTTGGGAGCTGGGAAAGAGGGAACACGCCATCGAGACGTCGCGAAGAGCCATTGACCTCTTCAAAGGAAATTTTCTGGAAGAAGACAGTCAGGAACCATGGACCGTGGTGCTGCGCGAAAGGATAAGAAGCAAGTACATGCGATGTGTCGGCAAGCTCGGCCATTATCTTGAAGAAGCGGATGATCTTAAAATGGCCGTGGAATGCTATCAGAGAAGCCTGGAAATAGACGGGATGGATGAAGAAGCCTACAGGCGGCTGATGGCCTGCTACTTCAGGCTGGGCCTTAAATCCGAAGCGCTTTCCACCTACAGGCGGTGCAAAACGGTTCTGTCATATGGATATGGACTGCGGCCTTCGAAAGAAACCGAGGTCTTGAAAAATTGCATCATGGAAGCACCCCTGTAGCGTCAGTTACTTCGGGGGCCTGGGCGAAATGGCAACGGGCCATGCCTTCGCAGCCAGTGGAGAGTACTTGCAGGGACAATGTTGAGAAAAAACAGGTTTTGTAATCTATTTGTAATACCCGGTCTGTTAAGAATGCATATAAGGCGTCAAAGATGTTTCCCCGTCATATTCAGGGATACATGAAAAATTGAAAAGAGAACGCCGACATATGTTTTGTTTCACGAAGAATGGATGAATTCCTGCTCAACAACGAGGCAATGGGCAGGAAATTCAACCGGTTGTTGTAAACCCAAGTGGTTGGCCACGGTTTAAGTGGAGAAGGGAGGTGGTAAACCAAACGGTAAGAGGCAAATTGATTGGATATTCTGATCTGTGAGCACGTAACTGTCTACCAGAAGGAGGAACAAAATGAAGATTGCCAAATTTACCATTCTTTTAATTGCTGCACTGGCACTGAGCATGCCGGCGTGGGCGGGAAACGTTCCGGAGTTTGACGCCGTCGGCGACGATTCCTTCAACGTATTCGCCATTAACAACCCGATCCAGTACGGCCAGGTCATCAACAACAATGTCGGCCCGTACGGACCGATCAATTTTTACAGTGACTTCAGAGGCTTTTGCCTCGGCCCCTACTGCCTGAGCGAGCTGTTCGACACCAGCGCCGGCCAGGGGTTTCCGGATCCGTGTTTCGGTGAATTCGGTTACGAAGGTCCCTACCTGAGCGCCATGACAGATGCCTGGAACGAAGCCACCTACGAATGGCGGATCGTCCTGCAGATGAAGCCCGAGAGCGACATCAACCTCAACATCTACGACTGCGTTCTGAAACACAACACCTTTGACGTGTGGGAAAGCGCCGAGCAGACCGGCCGCTACCGGGCGCCCTGGGGACAGCTCTTCTTCACCCCCAACCAGAACCCCGTCATCAGCGTCACCGCCTGGCCGGGAGAATACCCCACCCCGGGGTTCACCGCCCCCTTCACCATGGATGCCCGTCCGCTTCCCGGACTGGATCCGCCCGTTCCGCTGATCGAGGCCTTCTATACCTCCAAGGCCCTGTGGAGCGAGGGAATCATCATGGTCATGCCCGAGACCGGTGTGAAAAACACCCAGGGTGAAACCATGTACGCCCTCAAACAGGGTGACATCATGCAGGTGCAGGTCTATGTCAACCCCAACCCGACCGACATTTTCTACGGTCCGGACAACGTCATCCTGAAGTACATCGGCATCGTCGGAACTTACTACTATAACTTCTTATAGTTATACTGACCGTTGATTGCCAACCGGCAAGGCCCGCGAAGGGAAATGGTTGTTTCCCTTCGCGGGCACATCGCTTCTTTGCGATGGTGGGGTTCAGTTTTACAGACGACCTGAGCCGGTTTTCAAAGGTTTTCTCATCCTGGGTATTCACCCGACCTTTATAAAAGAGCGTTCGTTGATTCATACCCAGGTGGACGACAGTTTGGAGGATTGACCATGAGCGACAAAAAGACTCTTAAATTCGGTGTGTTCGCAGTTCTTAGTATCTGCCTGTTACTCGGTGTCGGCCTCTGGGCCCACAATCAATCCTCTCAAAACAACGAACAGTCGGCCGCCTCATCGGATGCGTCACCGGCGCAAGGGGCCGACAGGCAGACCGCGGAAACTAAAGAACCACCCGCCGTTGTGAAGCCATCCATGGCGAAGACCGCCAAGGGAGACCAGCACGGTTCTCACACCCGGGACACCGGCCCGGCAGCCGAGGATACGACCGCGGCCGGCATTGAAACCATATTGAGTCTTCGCAAACAGGCGACCGAAGAGAGTGTTGCCCGGCTGGCCACGTTCCTGGACGGTGACGACCCGGCCCTCCTGTCCGAGGCCATCGATGCCTTGGGGACCATCGCGCTCGGCGATGATGAACTGAAAGAAGAGATTTTCCGGATTCTGGCCGAAAAAGCCCGGGATCCCGATTTTAACCAGAAAGGAAGTGCCCTGGTGACCGCCGCCATGATCGGCGACGAAGAGAAGCTGCTGCCCCTCATCGCCGAGTTCATCGCGGAACCCTACGAGGAAAGCAAGGCCATGGCGGCCCGGGCCCTGTCTTTTGCCGCCACACCCGAAAGTGTTTCGCTGCTGGACGACATCGTTAAAACGTCCCAGGACCCCAAAACCCAGAAAAACGCGCTGGCCATTCTTTCCACCATTGATACCCCTGAAGCGTTCCAGATCCTGGCCCAGAGCCTGGACGCGCCGGCAGAGGAAACCCAGGCCGCAGGGGTGTGGGCATTGTCCCGCCAGAATGATCCCCGCCAGAATGAACTGCTGGCCAATGCACTGCTGGAAGGAAAGCTGTCCGGCGCCGCCCTGGCCGTCCTGGCCCAGAGCCCCGCGGCCAGCGAGATCTATGGCAGCACACTGCAAAACGAAGCCATTCCCAAAGAAGATAAGATCAACATGTTGAGCATCCTGGCGACCAACACCGTGAATGCAAGCGGCAGCGTCCGCAGCAGCGTGGCCGCCAGTGTCCTGCCCCTGCTGGACAGCAGCGACCCCGAAATCCAGAAAGCGGCCATCGACACCCTGAAAGACGTCGGCGCCAAAGAGAACCTGGCCGAAGCGCTGGAGCCCAAACTGCACTCCAGCGACATCCTGGTCCAGGAGGCGGCGCTGTATGCGTTTGCCCAGTACGCCACACCGGACACCTACAAACCCCTCAAGGAGCTCTGGTACAGTGAAGACGAAAAAATCAGAAGGACAGCCTTCTTTTTTTCCTCGATCTTCGTTGACGAATCAGACTTGGCGGACCTGCAGAAGGCCACGGAACACGAGGACCAGTTCATCAGCCAGCAAGCGGAAATTTCCATAAAGTTCATCAATCAACGAATTCCTCAGTCATAGAAAGAAAGTGTGCCCATGAAACCAATTTCCAAAGCGATACTCCCCCTGTTCATTCTTTCGTCCAGTTCGATTTTACTGCTGATGCTGTTTGGACCCGTCTCCGGATCGGTGGCGGATGAACCCGTTGACACCGTGGTTGCCGTGGTCAACGACATACCCATCCAGCAATCCGAACTGCTGGCCCTCATCGAGCAGTACAAAAAGAAAACCCACCAGCTCAGCATCGATGACAATGAAAAGCTGGAATTGCTCAACGGTATTATTCGCCGCAAATTGATACTGAGCCAGAGTGAAATTGCCGAAATCCGCAAAACGCCCATCATCCGGCAGCGGGTGAAGGCATTTGAGGACCAGATGGTGCTTCAGTATTATCTGAACGAAAAGATCGGCAGCAAACTAAAAATCACCGATCATGAGATGAAAAAGTACTACCAGGCCCATATCAACCAGTTCATGGCACCTCCCACGGTCGAGGCCAGTCACATCCTTCTGAGAAGCCAGGAGGATGCCCGGATGGTTTTGGGCAAGCTTAAAAACGGCGGCAATTTTACCGAACTGGCCAAAACCTACTCCATCGATCTGCCCATGGCACTCGAGGGGGGCAGCATGGGAACCATCGAAAAGGGAAAGAGCCTTCCTCAACTGGAAAAGGTCTTGTTCGTACTCGATGAGGGCGAACACAGCGACATCGTCAAATCACGATACGGTTATCATATTTTGCAGGTCGATAAGATTTTCAGGAACAGACACCGCCCCTATGAAGAAGTGCGCGAACAGATAAAGGGCGCCCTGACAAAGGAAAAGGACGCCCAGGCGTACCAGGATATGGTTGGAGTCATAGAAAAGGACGCACAAATAGAAATCTATAAAAACCGGCTCTGATTTTGATGGATCTGCCACTGCCGACCGGAGCCGACTGTCAAACCCAAAGGAGGGGGATGATGAAAACCGCAATGCGACTTGCCAGCTTTTTAATCCTTGGGGTCGTTGGCTCCTTTTTTCTCCTGGGCATCGCGCAGGTGGAGGCCGGGTGCGAAATCGCCGACGTCAGCGAAGGTCCGCCGCTCCGGGTCCAGTTCCGTATCCAGGAAAATGGCGGCACGATATATGGGCTGGAGGGGATCGGTGTTGTCGAAGCCGTCAACGCATCCGTCAATATACCGACCTTTCCGATCGGCACGCCCTTCGCCGTGACCGTCACGGCCACCCGCATCAACCCCAACATGGACTTCCGGGTGGTTCTTGAGTACACCAACACCCTGGGCAATTCGGACCGGTGTTCCTATTCCAGGCCCGCCACACCCACCAATGAGCCGCCGGTATGTTCGGTGTCGAGTGAAAACCCGGGACCGCCGCTCAGTGTTGTTTTCACCGTCAGGGACAGCGACACCGGCCTGCAGTCGATCACCGTCCTGGAGGCGTCCAACGCCGATGTCGACATCCCCGATTTTTCGGTGGGATATACCGGTCCGGTTCAGGGAACGGCGACCCGGGTGAACGAAAATGCGGACATGCGCGTGGTTCTCCTGGCCACGGACACGGCCGGAGCGGAGTCCGCCTGCAATTACTCCGTCAACGCGGCCCTGGACGAAACCCCACCGGTGTGCGGCATCGTGTCAACGATCCCCGGCCCCCCCACGCAGGTCCTGTTCGAAGTGCAGGACCTGGAGAGCGGACTCGCGTCGGTTGACGTGACGGAGGTATCCAATGCAACGGTGTCCATCACGCCTTTCGTGCCCGGCACGATCGATCCTGTCGGCATTACCGTCACCCAGATCAACACGAGCCTTCAGTTCAGCGCGGCGATTGAAGCCACGGACTTCCAGGACAATGCGTCCCGTTGCCGCTACCCCCAGATCGTATATGATATCAACCGCCCGGAATTCGACGCGGCGGGGGATGACAGCGAAAATTTCTTCCGGGACGCGTTGATGGGACGGATTATCGATTTCAGCCGCGACAGCACCTATGCCCGCATCAACGACGACAGTGATTTCTCATCCACGGAATACTTTTCCACCAATGCCGGCGACGTGGTTCCGGACCCCTGCTATTCGACCGGTTCGGACACCTTCTTTTCGGCACTGACCACCAGCTGGTCCGAAGCCACCTATGAATGGGAGATCGTTTTACAGATGCAGCCGGCCAATGATATCTGGCTGGCCGCCTACGGCTGTGTTCTGTCCAGCGGGGCATCCGACATCCTTGAAGATGGCCGCCAGACCGGCATGTACCGGACACCATGGGCGCCCAATCAGCTGGTTTTTCTCATGGAAGCCAACCCGAAGATCACGGTCCGGGCCCTGCCCGGGCCCAACGCGGAACAGGGGTTTCCAGTGGGCGGGTTCTCCCTTGACGCCCGCCAGCTTCCGGGTCTCGAACTGGTGTCGCTTGTCGAAAGCCCGTTTCCCGTTCAGGCCTTTATCAACCATGGAATCCTGATGGTCAATCCCAGACAGGGGGCCAGCAACAGTGCCGGTGAAACCATGTACACCCTCCATTCCGGAGACCGGATCCGAATCACTGTCCACATTCCTCCCAACAACACTGCCGACATCCGATTCGGCCAGGACAGCGTTCTGCTCCGATACCTGGGGATTGTGGGAACGGAATTCAGCGCCGGCAACTGACCGGCGACCGCTCGGTTCCACCAGGAAATCCTCTGGAGGGAGGGTTTCTCTCGATGAGACGGCAAGGATTCTGGTTTAATCGGAAAGGAAATCACGATGAAACGACTCATTACGTTGGCGGTTGTGGCCATCATGGTCCTATCGACGCAGCCGGTTTCTGCGGGGATCGACTGGCTGGGCGAGGACTTCGAACAATTCCGTTTTGCGATAGAGCAGAACGGAGGGGCATTTTACTATCCGGACGGGCTGTACTTTAAAACCAACGCCCAGGCGAAAGCTGAATTTGCCTATAACCCGACCCAGAGCCTGAATGACAGCTACGATTCGGTTGCCCGGGGAACCCTGCTGGAGTTTGAGACGGTGCCCGGCCAGATTCAGCTGGACGCGATGGCCAAAGGGCCCGACAACGGCCAGAACCCGCCCAATGGCATTTCGGTTCAGGGTTTTCTGGAGATTTCATCGGCCGACCTGAACCCCGGGGGGCAGCTTCAGCATGGGGTGGATATTCAACAGCGGGTGCTGACATTCGTCACCCGTAAATTCGAAGTGGATATCGATGGGGTCTACTCCCTGGAAACGCTTCTGTCCGGCCTGTCCGGCCTGCCGGACAGTTTCAACACCTTTTACAACCAGGCCGACCATCGCGCGTTCTATTCCATCAGCGCAGCCGTATCCCTTGAGCGGGTGGTCTACGACGACAACCTTTATGAAATGATGCCGGGATTTCCGGTTCAACTGAGCCTGGGCAATCCCAGCCAGACGATCGAGGTGGCCCTGGCCACTCAGACCGACCTTTTCAAGGCCGTGGGCTACCAGTTAAGAGTCACGTTAGCCATGGAAGCGGAAGTCGACAATTTCTTAGGACGCGATTATTCCATCCAGGGCGTTCTGGATGATCACTACCAGGTGGGGACGTCGGATGCGCCCATCGAACTGCGTGCGGTTTTCACCGATCCCAATGGTCAGGACAGCGATGAAGACGGGGTGCCCGACAGCCTGGACAACTGCCCGGACGAGCCCAATCCCGACCAGGCGGATGAGGATGGCGATGGCGTCGGCGATGCCTGCGACGGCTGCCCCCAGGATCCGGACAAATCGGACCCCGGAGCGTGCGGGTGCGGTGTGCCCGACACGGATTCGGATACGGACGGCACGCCGGATTGCATAGACAACTGCCCCAACGATCCTGAGAAAACGGAGCCCGGACTGTGCGGCTGCGGGGTTGTCGATTCGGACACCGACACCGACACGGATGGCGTCATCGACTGTCTGGATGCGTTTCCGGACGACCCCGACGAGTGGGCCGATTTCGACGGGGACGGAGAGGGTGACAACAGTGACCCGGACGATGATAATGACGGCATGCCCGATGAGTGGGAAACCACATACGGGCTCGACCCATACCTGGCCGACGATGCCGACCTCGACGCCGATAGCGACGGCTGGACCAACCTCCAAGAATACAGGGGGGAGACCGACCCCACAGACCCCGATGATTTTCCGGCTGTAAAACGGATGTCCATGCCCTGGATCCCCCTTCTTCTTCTTTCAGATGACGATCCGGTCACAGAGCCGACAGACTGCGACGAACTGATTGCCGACGATTGCAACCTGGCCGCACCGGAGGACCTCGCCTTCGCCATCGAAGAGGACGATTTTGGCAACACGTATGTCGATTTCACCTGGTCGTCGGTCGAATGCGCACCCTACTATGTCATAAGGGTTGGAACCGTCGAGAACGTAAAGGATCTGCCGCCAGGAGACCTCACTTATGCGGAAGTGACGGCAAGTTCAAACGCCTTTCGGGCGGATTTCTCGGCGGCTGAAGCGGGGACGTTTTACTGGACCGTAACGGCAGGCTGTTCCGAAATTCCGGTCTCGAGGGGCGCGTGGAGCGTGGAAGAATCTTTTGAATTTGCATTCTGACCGGTTGCCCTCGAGATGTTGATGCCAGCGCAAAGGAAATGCCACAAACATGACCAGAAAAAACATATTTCTTCGATCCCTTTGTTCCCTCGTGTTTCTATTGTCGGTGAGCCTTCCCGCCATCTGTGCCGCTGGGATTCTCTGGGATGGCGAGTTCGATGAATTCCGGTTTGCCATCGAAAAAAACGGCGGGACGTTCCTTTACGAACCGGAAGGTTATTTTAAGCCCTCTTTATCGGATACCGACGAATGCCGGTACAGCCCGACCCAGAGCATTCTCGACGCTTATGACTGCGTGGCGGTCGGCGAGCTGGGAGCATTTGCCATTTCCGCTCCGGGCAATCTGTTTCTGGACGCCATGGCAATGGGTCCGGACGATGGCGTAAGTCCATCGGACGGGTTGAAGGTCCAGGGCTATTTAGAGGCCACTCCGGTTAATTTATCGGAGGATCACGGGGTAATCGCCGAACAGAAGGTCGTGGTCTGGGTCTCCCGGCATTTCAGTGTTGACCGGGAAGGACAGCGTTCACTCGGCGCTGTTCTTGACGGGGAGGTCGAATTTGATGACTTTGAGAGTGGCCCTTACCACAAGGCCAGCTACACCGTTTACGGCGAAGTGACGCTCGAGGAGATCGCCGATGGGATTATTCAGATGATGCCTGGTTTCCCGCTCTCGTTAACCCCCTCCAATGCCAATGTCCTCAAAAATGTTATGCTCAGGCCTGAAAATGAAATCCAGCAATCGGTCAGCTACCAGCTCAAGATCACGCTGAACCTCGAAAGCGACATCGTCAATTTCACCCTCGCTGACGGCGAGGTCCAGGGGGTGATCGACGGCAGTTTTCAACTGGGGACGGAAAACCTCCCGTTCACCCTGCAAGCGACAATATCCGAGCGTCGGGCGGCCCCGTGGCTGCACCTGCTATTGCTGGACGAATGAACCACCCCCTGTCCGACCACAGAACAGCACGGCTGAAACTATAGCCAGGCCCGGCGTTCAGCATCGGCGCTTATGTGACGGATTCTCTATTTATCCTTATCGCGTTTTACCTGCACAGCCGGTTCATCGGCCCTGCAGGTAAAATTAAAAGCAATCCCTAAAAATCACGAAGCCATTTTTAAATATTGACAGTGAAAGAAAAGCGAAAATTCAAAAGATTCAACGTGCCGGGAGGAAAAGTATTCCTCTTCAACCACTTTTCAGCCAAGGTCGGCTGGATAAAAGACCTGAGCGAAGGCGGGGTGTCTTTTGAATTTCTCTACAAGGAAGGCGCCGTCGTTGATCCGGAAGTCATCGATCTTTTTTCATACGAATACGACCGGTATTATCTGTCCGGTCTGCCCTGCCGGAAAATTTTTGAAATTGATGGGGAGGAACGAAAAGGGGGCCGGAAAACAAGATGCTGTGGATTGGCATTCAAGACTCTCAACGAACACCAGCGGGACCAACTGGATCTGCTGCTTAATAAATACCTGGTAGTCAATTAATTTTTACCGTTAAGTAATCTATTGGTAACTTTCAGTCTGTTAAAGACAGGTAAGGACGTGAACGCAATCACGGGCGTTTTCGGCATCCGGTGAACCGGTAGACATCCGCCGGGTCCGAATTTCAAAAATAACAGGAGGTGGGTATCTGGAAATTTGAGCGGTTGCCGGTCACCCAGGTGAGCGGCAGCGTTTTCAGGTGAAGAAAGGAGGTGGTAAACCAACTGTAAGAGGCCAAATGGGCTGTACCATTTAATTTGTGAGCACGTAACTGTCTACCAGAAGGAGGAACAAGATGAAGGTTGCCAAGTTAACCATATTATTAATTGCTGCACTGGCACTGAGCATGCCGGCGTGGGCGGGGAACGTTCCCGAATTCGATGCTGTCGGCTGCGATTCCCTGAACGTATTTGCCATTAACAACCCGATTCAGTACGGCCAGGTCATCAACAACAATATTGGCCCGTACGGACCGATCAACGATTACAGTGATTTCAGATTTGCCTGCCTTGGCCCCTACTGCGCCAGCGAAATGTTTTTCACCAGCGCCGGCCAGGGGTTTCCGGATCCGTGCTTCGGTGAATTCGGTTACCTGAGCGCCCTGACGGATGCCTGGAACGAAGCCACCTACGAGTGGCGGATCGTCCTGCAGATGAAGCCCGAGAGCGACATCAACCTCAACATCTACGACTGCGTTCTGAAACACAACACCTTTGACGTGTGGGAAAGCGCCGAGCAGACCGGCCGCTACCGGGCGCCCTGGGGACAGCTCTTCTTCACCCCCAACCAGAACCCCGTCATCAGCGTCAGCGCTTGGCCGGGCGAATACCCCACCCCGGGGTTCACCGCCCCCTTCACCATGGATGCCCGTCCGCTTCCCGGACTGGATCCGCCCGTTCCGCTGATCGAGGCCTTCTATACCTCCAAGGCCCTGTGGAGCGAGGGAGTCATCATGGTCATGCCCGAGACCGGTGTGAAAAACACCCAGGGTGAGACCATGTACGCCCTCAAACAGGGTGACATCATGCAGGTGAAGATCTATGTCAACCCCAACCCGACCGACATTTTCTATGGTCCGGACAACATCATCCTGAAGTACATCGGCATCGTCGGAACCTATTACTATGGCAACTTCTGCCTCCAGACCGGCAGCTGAGAAGCAATTGATGGCTGATTGCCATTCTGCCGGCAACGCCTGCGAGGGGAAATCGTTTCTTCCCTTCCCCTCGCAGGCACATCCCTTCACTGATGCAACGAAGCACAGGATTCTTCTTTAATGGCCCCCGGCTGAATGCACCGTCTCCCGGTGCGCTGACGGTCAGGGGCCCGCAGCAGATACCGCCAGGGTGTAGTCTTCCACCTCGCCGGCGTTGAACGTGCCGCAGGCGTCGGGAAACCCGCCGAGCTTCATGGCCACCCGCAGGCGTGTGCGCCCGTCGGCCGCCCAGGCCGGAAGGGTGATCGATCCGGTGATCCGGCCGGTGCCGGCCCCCTCGAAAAGCTGCTCGCCCGCGTCGTCGAAATCCCCGTCCCGGTTGAAATCCGCCCACACCCGCCAGGATTTGAAATACAGGAAATTGGCGGGGCCCGCTGAAAGCACAACCGGTATGGATGCGGATGCCGGGATATCGATGACGTCGGCGGTAAAGTCCGAGTAGCCGCTGGCCTGGGACGCCCGTTCAAAACCGCCCACCTGCACATTGGCGATCCACTGGATCTGGTACATCTGCCCGGCGGCAGGGCAGTAACCGGTGATATCGTCGGACACGCTCAGAACCTGGGAGATCGTGTCGCGAAGCCCGTTGCCGTCGGTGACGGTCAGCGTAACCGTGTAGGTCCCGGCGGCCGCATACACGTGCTCGGGGTGCTGCACCGAAGCGCTGCGCCCGTCGCCGAAATCCCACTGCCAGCCGGTGATGCCGGCGTCCACGGCCGTACTCTGATCCGTGAAGGCGGCGGACAGGCCCGCCGTCGTGTAAGCGAACGCGGCCGTCGGTCCTGTGGGCACGGGACCCGTTGATGATATCGCCAGGGTGTAATCTTCCACCTCGCCGGCGTTGAACGTGCCGCAGGCGTCGGGAAACCCCCCGAGCTTCATGGCCACCCGCAGGCGGGTGCGGCCGTCGGCCGTCCAGGCCGGAAGGGTGACCGCTCCGGTGATCCGGCCGGTGCCGGCTCCCTCGAAAAGCTGCTCGCCCGCGTCATCGAAATCCCCGTCACGGTTGAGGTCCGCCCATATCCGCCAGGATCTGAAATACAGCGATCCGGCAGGACCATGGGAAAGCACAACCGGTATGGATGCGGATGCCGGGACAGCGATGACATCGGCGGTAAAGTCCGAGTAGCCGCTGGCCTGGGACGCCCGTTCAAAACCGCCCACCTGCACATTGGCGATCCACTGGATCTGGTACATCTGGCCGGCGGCGGGGCAGTAATCCGCGCTGTCGTCCGACACGCTCAGAACCCGGGAGATGCTGTCCTGCTGCCCGTTGCCGTCGGTGACGGTCAGCGTTACCGTGTAGGTCCCGGCCGACGCGTACACGTGCTCGGGGTGCTGCACCGAGGCGCTGCGGCCGTCGCCGAAATCCCACTGCCAGCCGGTGATGCCGGCGTCCACGGCCGTACTCTGATCCGTGAAGGCGGCGGACAGGCCCGCCGTCGTGTAAGCGAACGCGGCCGTCGGTCCTGTGGGCACGGGACCCGTTGATGATATCGCCAGGGTGTAATCTTCCACCTCGCCGGCGTTGAACGTGCCGCAGGCGTCGGGAAACCCGCCGAGCTTCATGGCCACCCGCAGGCGGGTGCGCCCGTCGGCCGCCCAGGCCGGAAGGGTGATCGATCCGGTGATCCGGCCGGTGCCGGCCCCCTCGAAAAGCTGCTCGCCCGCGTCATCGAAATCCCCGTCACGGTTGAGGTCCGCCCATATCCGCCAGGATCTGAAATACAGCGATCCGGCAGGACCATGGGAAAGCACAACCGGTATGGATGCGGATGCCGGGACAGCGATGACATCGGCGGTAAAGTCCGAGTAGCCGCTGGCCTGGGACGCCCGTTCAAAACCGCCCACCTGGACATTGGCGATCCACTGGATCTGGTACATCTGGCCGGCGGCGGGGCAGTAATCCGCGCTGTCGTCCGACACGCTCAGAACCCGGGAGATGCTGTCCCGCTGCCCGTTGCCGTCGGTGACGGTCAGCGTTACCGTGTAGGTCCCGGCCGACGCATACACGTGCTCGGGGTGCTGCACCGAGGCGCTGCGGCCGTCGCCGAAATCCCACTGCCAGTTGAGGATCGAACAGCCGGTGCAGGTGCTCGTGTCGGTAAACGCGGCAGTCAATTCGTCGAGTTCATATGAAAAATCAGCATGCGGCCGGGCCGGCGCATCGATGAAGAGATCGACGGCCGCGAATGCGTCTTTCACCGCCTGGACAGAATATCCCCGAGCAGCTGCCGCATCGACTGCGCCCTGGGCCCCCTGATGAAAATCGGTCAGGGGTTCCCAGTAGAATTGATTGGCCTCGGCAAAAATTTCGAAGGCCATCCGGGTGCTCCATCCCGGCATGGTCGCCAGGATGTAGAAGGCTTTGTTGAACAATCCGCTGGCGTAGTGAATGGCCAGCCCGTCATAATAATCATAGAGACTGTCGATGGACCACCCGTCCTTTGGCGGGTCATCCATGTATCGAAAGGCCCCGGGTCCCTTCCAGATATCATGACCGACCCAAAAATCATTCACCCCCTGATGATAATATTCAGCGGCCTCGCCGGCCATATCTGAAAACGCCTCGTTGATGGCCCCGGATTCGCCGTCGTATATCAGGTTGGAATGATGCTCCGTGAACCCATGAGCGATTTCATGGGCGACGACATTCAATCCGACCAGGGGATGAAAAAAAGTGGCGCCGTCTCCAAAAACAGCCGCGTCTCCCCCCCAGAAAGCGTTTTCAAAGTCGTTCCCGTAATGAACGCCCAGCACCATCTGAAAAGGCAGTGGGGGATTTCCGAACCATTCGACCCACAGGTCATGGGTAAGGCCTCCGAAATAATGGGCATCGTTCAAAGGACAAAAGGCACCGTTTATTTCTTTGTACGTGTTTTCGTAGCATTGGAATGAATGGACGATGGGTGCAGAATTGCCGTGGTTCATATCCCATGTCTTCACATCGTCGGTCTCCATGGTGCATTGAGAGCCTGACGACGAGACCTCAAAATGGGGAAAATCCTGTCCGTAGACGTATCTTCCTGTTTTCAGGTTTCCTCCCGGGCCGCCGGCGGCAGCATAGGCCAGGGCATCAAACGCCTTGACAATTTCTCCGGTCATGGCATCCATGATAATGGTCGGACGGGCAGGACTGCCTCCTTCCGGGACATCGGCGAAGAAAGAAATGACGTAGCAGATACGCGCATCACCGGAGTCATCGACAAAGATCATTTTCTCGCTGGATTCATTCTTGAACTGCCATGACGCCCCTGCCTTCAAATGGTGCTGCGCGTGCCTGGTTTTCATCTCCGCCAGGGCTTCCTGCGCGGTGAATGGCATGGACTGCAGGAAATGATGATCGACATCATCGGCAATCCCGGTGACCAGGGTGCCGTGCAGGCTGTTGACCCGCCGGCCGGAATCTTCGGTCACAAGAATATGATGCCCCCATACGGGTACTCCATTATACAGCTGCTGATATCGCATGTGGGAGCGGCCGCGTCGATCTTCGATCTGTTGCAGTAATTCCAGGCGCCCTTTTGCAGACAGGCCAAGAACGTCTCTCAGGTCCGCAGAAGAAACGGATTGCGGCGCGCTGAACCGTAACCGGGCGGATTCCATATGGGGTAAATAATGCTTTTTTGCACCCAGGCTCCATGAACTGGACAAAAAAAGAATACCAACAACGAGAATGCCGCAGGACAGCTTCCTTTTCATGGGATCCCCCGTCGAAACCGGATTGGATGAGTCGTCAAAGGCCAGACAGCACCGGAACCAAGTATCGTACTATTTTTTATTTTTTACGTATTACGGCAAGCGCATCGCAGATACCGGCCAGGCGGAAAAGAGATTCAGTGCACAGGAGATGGCACGGCTGACGTTCAGGTCGATTCGGTTCAGTTTTCACCCGGATGGTCGATTCGAATGGATAGGAGTCTACAAGGCAACAATCATTTTCTGCAAGCTTTCTTTTTTCCGGGGTCATGCATGACGTCGCACCGGCCTGTCCTTCAAGCACAGGAAAGGCGCATTTTTTGCTTTCACGTGTTCTGTCTGCGTTCATTTATCGCCTTCAGAACGGCGACCATTCAATTAACCGGAGTGCGACGCTACCCATGAAAAAAAAATTAGTGTGTATTCTTCTGCCGGTGCTTCTGATCAGTCTTCCAATCGTGGTGCCGGCCGGCGATGCGGATCTTTTCGTCGACAGCACCATCCCGATCCCTTTCGCATGGGAAACAGCAAACCCCACTATCGTCGCCCGCCAGCGACCGGTGCGGATCCAATTCGAAAAGCTCGCCCCGGATCAATACGGTTCACTGTCACTCAATTTTTTTGAGGACGTGGGGGTGACCGTCATGCTGGATCGTGTCGAGGCCGATGGCGCCGATGGATTTGCCTGGATGGGATCTGTTGCATCCGGTGGGAGCGGTACAGCCACACTGGTGTTGCAGGACAATCGGCTGACAGGCACGGTTCAACTGGAAAACCTGGCCTATCAGGTACGCCACATCGAGGGCGATCTGCATCTGGTCAGGGAAATCCTCACGCCGCAAATCGAATTTCGCGCCATGACTGCGCTGGCAGGGTCTTCGAGCGAGGAAGAAGAAGTGCTGGCCGGTGTCAATCTCGAACGCCAGATCTACAACCTCGGCCCGCTGCAGTGGGACAGCAGCCTGCATGCGGCCGCCCTCGGGCATTCGGAAGACATGGCCCGGAACGACTACTTCAGCCATACGAGCCTGGACGGGCGCAGCGCCGGGCAGCGAATTACGCAGGCCGGCTATTCCTTGTACACCTATGGTGAGAACATAGCGGCCGGCTATTCAACCCCGGCCGCCGTTGTTGAAGGGTGGATGAACAGCGCAGGCCATCGGGCCAACATCCTGAGCAGCAGTTTTTGTGACATCGGTGTCGGCTTGGCCTATTCGGCGGCAAGCAGGTATGGATACTACTGGACCCAGGATTTCGGGCGCAGACAGGGAGTGGTTGCCTGTGATGCGGTTCAGCGATATTCCATTTCGGCCGTTGCGGGGCCCCATGGCCGCATATCACCCTCGGGCATCGTGACCGTTGAATCAGGCGCCAGGGCAGTATTTACCATCGTGGCCGACCCGGGATACCGGATCGCGGACGTGCTGGTCGATGGCCAATCCGCGGGTCCGATCGAAAACTGCACGCTGGACCATATTGAACGGGATCATACCATTGAGGCCCTTTTTGAAAAGCTGCCGCCGGCACGGAAAGGCAGTACTTTGCCCTGGCTTCCCCTGCTGCTGAACGACTGAGGTCAGCCCAAAAAACAACCGGTTTTCAAAGCATGACGATTCAGCACCGGCGGTTACGATTTTTTCCCACCGTTCGGAGATGATTACATTTTTGTGCCGGCGAAGGCGATGATGGACCGGAAGCGTTTTCCCGCCGGGAAACGTATTCAGCGAATTGCAGTATGATGTCGACAGGTTCTTGTTTTCCTGCGCCCCTTTTTCTACCAGGCAGAAAACTGGTATGCCACTTGCTTTGTGCAGTCACCAGTTGAAACCCATAATCCAATTGCCTGCAAATACAAAAGGAAAACATGTCACGATTCTTTTCTGCATTCCGTTGTACCTGGTTTTGTCTCGCCCTGGGAATAACCCTTTTTCTTCTTCCGATGAGCCTTTGGGCATCGATCGATGTCAGCCTGGCCTGGGATGCCAATTCTGAACGCCTGCTTGCCGGCTACCGGGTTTTCACGCGTGAAGCCGGCAGCGCCTATGACTACAGGCAGCCGTGCTGGGAAGGCACGAACACGACGTGCACCCTGCCCGGTCTGGATGAGCAGAAGACCCATTACTTTGTTGTCCGTGCGTTCGATACCCAGGGCGCCGAAAGCGCCGACTCCGATGAAGTCCGATGGGACCCGGAATCCAATCCCCTGAACATCGCACCGCAGGCAGACGCCGGTCCTGATCAATCGGTGGGGCAGAATGCCGTGGTAACACTCTCCGGGTGCGGATCGACCGATTCGGACGGTGCTGTTTCCGCCTTTTACTGGAAACAGATTGGAGGCCCCGCCGTGGCGTTGCTGGATTCCAATGCCGAGGAGACCACGTTTACCGCACCAGAGGTATCGTCCTCCGGCGCCACCCTGGTCTTCCAATTGACGGTGGCCGACCAGGAAGGGATGCGCGCTACGGACACCTGCACGGTCAATGTCTCCTGGAACAATGAACCGCCACAGGCATTCGCCGGTGAGGATCAAAACATCAGCGCGGGCGCGACTGCGGTGTTAAACGGCGATGACTCATTTGATCCCGATGGCAGCATCGCCACCTATCAATGGAAGCAGATTGACGGCCCCAGGGTAACGTCGCCCAACCCGTCCGCTGCCCGGCCCACCTTCCAGGTTCCTTCCGCCGGCGTCGACGGCGTATCGCTCCAATTCGAATTGACCGTGACCGATAATGGGGGGTTAACCGCGACCGATGCCTGCATCGTGAATATCCGCGGGGTGAACCGGCCGCCGGTTGCCGCAGCGGATCAAGAAAGTCTGGATGCCACTGCCGGAACCGAGGTCGTCCTGGATGGGGCATCGTCATACGACACCGATGGCGGCATCGCTGCCTATCACTGGCGTCAGACCTTTGGCCCACCGGTCACCCTGTCGGATGCGTCCTCGTCACGGGCGAGATTTCAGGCCCCAACGGATACCGCAGCAGGCGATGAGCTGAACTTCACCCTCACCGTCACCGACCATGACGGTGCAAGAGATACCGTTGACGTAAGCGTCTATGTCGCTTCGGGCAATGAGCCTCCCCACGCGGACGCCGGAGAAGACCAGCAGGTGCTGCAGTATTCCCTTTTCACCCTCGATGCCAGAGGGTCTTTCGACAACGATGATGGACTTGCCGGGTGCAAATGGACTCAAATCGCCGGAAGCCCTGTGACGCTTTACAACTCGAGTTCATCCACCTCACCCACCCCTGTTGTCAGAGCCCCCCGGGTGAACGGCAGCGAAACACTCACCTTTCGTTTAACGGTCACGGACAGACAAGGGGCGACCGATTCGGACACGGTGGATGTAACGGTGCTGGCCTATGACCAGGATACAGACGACACCACGCCGCCTGTGATCAGCGTCACGTCACCCGCAACGTCCTATGCCATCTACACGAGAGCTTCCGCCATCGACTTGCGGGGAACCGCCTCCGATAACGTTGGCGTCAAAAGCATATCCTGGAGCAACTCACGGGGCGGTTCCGGAACGGCCATCGGCACTTCCTCCTGGTCGGTCGGCTCCCTGCCGGTTGCCGTCGGCTATAATGCCATTTCCCTCACTGCCGAAGATACTGCCGGAAACACGACGAAACGCGTCTTGTATGTGATACGCTATTCTTATTAAGGCCTGACGAAACAACCACCCCGTCACGGTGATCGTCTTCAGGTTCATGCAGGCTCCGCAATGACAGAGATGTTGTCGTTCCGGAGCCTGTTTGCATCCGCCTTCCACACGACAACTGCGTATCAGGCAGCCGGTTTGACTTCCTGGCAGGGCCTGGTTTTGAGGCGGCGCACCCCCACCAACGGCAGCGGAAAGCATCTCCAACCGCCGGCAGCTTCAGGGGAGGAGCGTTTTATTCAACACCGCGTATTTTTCCGGGAGCCTGCGCAAGGATCGGCGTGCCGCGTCTTACCGCGCGGCCCCGAAACAGCGGGGTCGGCCCCGGGCAAGCGTCTTCATGGGAGACCCAAAAATTATTCCAGGAACGGATAGTCACTGTACCCTTCGGGACCCGATGCATACAGGGTCCCCGTATCCAGTCGATTCAGGGGCGCATTCTGCTGAAAACGGGCAACCAGATCCGGGTTGGCGATGTGGGCCCTGCCGAAGGCGGCAGCATCGGCAACGCCCTTTCGCAGCAGGTCCGTCGCTGTCTCCCTGGTGAGCTGTTCATTGGCGATGAGGCCGCCGCCGAAAGCCTTTTTCAACGCGGGGGTCAAGGTGGGTGCATTTAAGTGTTCACGCGTAAAAATGAAGGCGATGCCGCGGGTCCCCAGAGCGCGGGCAACGTAACCAAAGGTGGCGGCCGGATCGTCGTCACCCATGTCATGGGCATCCCCCCGCGGCGCCAGATGCACACCGACCCGGCCGGCACCCCAGACGGAAATGGCCGCATCGGTGACCGCCAGCAGCAGACGGGCCCGATTCTCGACACTGCCGCCATAATCGTCCGTTCGCCGGTTGGTGGAACTTTGCAGGAACTGATCCAGCAGATAACCATTGGCGCCATGTATTTCCACGCCGTCGAAACCGGCTTTTTGGGCATTTTCCGCACCCCTGCGATACGCCTCGATGATGCCGGGAATCTCATTGGCCTCCAGCGGACGGGGCGCGACATAGGGCTTTTGCGGACGTACCAGGCTGACATGCCCTTTGGCCGCAATGGCGCTTGGGGCGACCGGCCGCCTTCCGCCGAGGTAAAGCGGATCGGAAATGCGCCCCACATGCCACAATTGAAGGACCATCCGGCCACCCGCCTGGTGCACCGCATCCGTCACCCGCGTCCACCCCTCGACCTGTTCCGCCGACCAGATCCCGGGCGTGTCGGGATAGCCCACGCCCATCGGTGCCACCGAGGTGGCTTCGCTGACGATCAACCCGGCTGTGGCACGCTGGGTGTAATAGCGGGCCATCAGGTCGTTCGGCACCCGCCCTTCACCGGCGCGGCAGCGGGTAAGCGGGGCCATGACAATACGGTTGGGCAGTGACAATTCTCCCAACTGAACCGGATCGAATAAGCGGGTCATCTCACCTCCGAGTCAACCGGATGCCAGGCCAACCGGCAACACGATCCCTCAGGTTGCCCGGATCAGCGCCGTCGGTTTTCCGGGTATGGACGCTCTCACGGCGATCGGTTGCGGGCCGGCTGTCTTTTTCAGCAGGACCCCGTGCCCTTTTAGGCGCGCACCGCGCTTAAGGCCGGTGTTCCCCTTTTCAAGTGCGTTGACGCCAGCCGATTCGCCCGTGCTCCAGTGTGCGTGGTTTACTGCTTGAATCGAAAAAATAAGACCATTTTAAGGCATTCCAAATCTTATTTTTTTCTTGCATTGACAAACGCCCTGAAAATCTTTCTATTGGAGGGTGAACGGCGTCGGCAAGCTTCTGTCTGCCACCCTGGTAATTCCCATGAAAACCGCTGCACACAAAAAACCGGGAAAAATGGAAACCCGGATTTCCATGGCTGTCCTGGCCCTTCTCGTGGTGGTGGGCGCCGGTGTACTGATGCGCCAGTCTGAGATCAATCCGGCGGTGGTCGCCCTCCGACCGGAATCCCATGGACGCGAACCGTCCCGGGTCCGGGATGAACCGGCACTCATCGACACCACCGGCTCGGAAATCACCCCCTTTTCTCCCCCGGAACGGTTCAATGCGGACACGCTGTACGAAAAAATCAACGGACGTGCGGATCTCTACCTCTCTTCAGGGTTCGTATCCCTGAATACCCAGCGGTTTGCCCTGAAAAACGACGCCGCCAGCGCCTGGGTGGAAGTGTTCATCTACGACATGGGCACGCCGGAAAACGCTTTTTCCGTTTTCAGCATGCAGCGCCGGACGGGCGCCCGGGCCACCGACGGGATCCCCAATGGTTACCGAACGGACAACGCCGTGTTCATGGCCCACGCGCGCTTCTACCTGGAATTGATCGGCACGGACGCATCCGAAGATCTTCAACGGGCCGTCAACTGGCTGGCCGGGGCTTTCGCCGAATCTCACGGCGGGGCGGCGACGGCACGTGCACCCGGTGCCGGCCTGTTCCCCGAAGCGGGCCTCGCAGCGGACAGCCTCCGGCTGATTGCGGCCAATGCCTTCGGGTACGGGCAGTTGAACCGAATTTACAGGTGTGACTACCTGATCGACGGAATACGATTGACGGCCTTCGTTTCCGAACGGGAAGACGGTGACGCCGCGTCCGCCCTGGCGGCCGACTACTCGCAAACATTACTGTCCTATGGCGCCATCGCCGTTGCCGGCCCCGTGCCCATCGAGGGTGCCGCCGCCATGCAGTTTTTCGATACCCATGAAATCGTCTTCAGCCGGGGCCGCTACCTGGCTGGGGTTCACGAGGCCGGCAGCCTGGAAGCGGCCATAACGCTGGCCGAACGATTGGCTGCGCATCTGGAAAAGTTGTAACGATAAACGGAAACCGGGTCGGAATCGGGATCGCCAAACCAGCAGGTCCCTGACACATAGAATTTAATGATTCCTGCTTTCCAGATACCCAACAACCGTGTCACCCGGCATATAAACGTGATTTTCGATACCGACGCTGCCACTGGGGGAGGGCGACGATCTTGACCGAGCCGACGATCAACCGCCGCGAGTTCATCGGGCGCTGCACCCGGGCGGGGCTCTCCGTGGCTGCCGCCGGAGCCCTGGGTATTGGTTTTTATGACGCCAGGGCACCCGAAATGGTTCCCGGCGACCGGTCTTCGGTACAGATCCCCGATTTCTCCATCGCCGAAGGGAAAGGCAGGCTCTGCATCGCCCGCGGGGCGGATAGAGCGGCCGCCGTGGAGCAGGCCTTCGCGGCCCTGGGCGGCATGCAGGCGTTTGTCAAACCCGGCGAACGCGTCCTGCTCAAGGTTAACGCCGCCTTTGCCTCGCCGCCAAGCCTGGGCGCCACCTCCCATCCGGACCTGGTCGCAGCATTGGTGAGGCTTTGTCTGAATGCCGGTGCGTCCGCGGTGACCGTGACGGACAATCCCATCAATGACCCGACCTCCTGCTTCGCCCTCACCGGGATCGATGCGGCGGCACGACGGGCCGGGGCCGAGGTCGTGCTTCCCCGTGAATCCCTGTTTCGGCGCTTCAGCCTGGAAGGCGGCCGCCTGATCCGGGACTGGCCGGTGCTGTACGCACCGCTGGCCCGGGTGGACCGCCTCATTGGTATGGCCCCGGTCAAAGACCACCATCGCAGCGGTGCATCCATGACCCTGAAAAACTGGTACGGCCTGCTGGGCGGACGACGCAACATCTTTCACCAGGATGTCCACACCGTCATCCAGGAACTGGCCATGATGATCAGGCCCACGGTGGTGGTGCTGGACGGCATCCAATCCATGACCACCAACGGGCCCACCGGCGGATCCCTGTCCGACCTCAAACCCACCGGCACCCTGATCGTGAGCACCGATCCGGTGGCTGCCGACGCCGTCGGCGCGGGACTCCTGGGCCGGACGGCGGCGGACCTGCCCTTTATCGCCAAGGCGGAACGCATCGGCGCCGGCACGGCCGACTACCGGTCGCTGACGCTAAAGGAGATACAGGTATAGCAATGACAAAGGCCGAATGAAAAATGTCAAATAAAGGAATGCTGTCGATTAAGATTGAATCCCCGACGGGGAGTATACAACTCAACTTAGTTACAAAAAAAGAACCGCAGAATATCGAATTTTAAAGGAATGAATCGTTTCGCGATATCGTTTTTTGAGAAGACAGAATTCCTTCCTTCAACATTCTGCGGTTCCTTGGTCGACATTGGATCTTCGCTCTAACCCGTTTATGACTCCATTCATGATAGTAGAACCATTATTATGAGAATAGTCACCGCCAGACGAATCAGCCAGATCTTCTTCTTCATCCTCTTCCTGTGGTTCTGCATCGTCTCCACCCTGGGGGAAGCATGGTGGCAGCTGCGCGGATGGCCGGTGGGCTGGCTGATCCAATTGGATCCCCTGGTGGGCCTGGGCACCCTGCTGGCCACCGGCACCCTTTACGCCGGTTTGCTGTGGGGCCTTTTGACCGTGGTCCTGACCATCGTGCTGGGCCGCTTTTTCTGCGGCTGGCTCTGCCCCTTCGGGGCCCTGCACCAGGCCGTGGGATGGCTGGCCAACCGGGGTCACAGGACCGCTGCAATGATTGCGGCCAACCGGTATCGTCGTGCCCAGGGCATCAAATACGCAATTCTCGTCTTTCTGCTCGGGGCCGCGTCCGGAGACCTGATCGGCCGGTTGCTGCGCCTGTCCGTGGGCGCACCATGGGTGGTTGTCGTAATCGTTGCCGCCCTGCTGCTGGTGGGCACCGTTGTCCATTTTTTGAGAACCATATCCGGGGTTCGGTGGGTGACCGGTGTTGCCGTTGCCGCCGCGGTCTGGCTGGTTCTGGGTTTTTTCACCGACGGCTCCCGCTGGCTGGCCGCATCCCTGCAGACCGGCCTGCTGGATCCCGTCCCCCTGTTCTGCCGGTCGGTGAACCTGACCCTGCTGCCGCTGGTGGACGGGCGCCTGGTCTCCCTCTCCACCACCAGCCGGATTTACCCCGGTGCCGTCGTCATGGGTGCCCTCTTCTGGACGACGATTTTTCTCAACCTGGCGGTTCCCCGCTTTTACTGCCGCTTCGTCTGTCCGCTGGGGGCCCTGTTCGGGCTGCTGGGGAAAAACGCCTTGTGGCGGGTCGGGCAGCGGGCCAAGGGATGTACGGCCTGCGGCGCCTGCGACCGGCACTGCGAAGGCGGGTGTGAACCGGCGACTGTGATGCGCTCCGCCGAGTGCGTGCTGTGCATGAACTGTATGGACAGCTGCCGTCACGACGTGATGGGGTATCACCCGTATCCATCGGCTGCCGGCGAAGTGGCCGTGCCGGACCTCAACCGAAGAGAATTTGTGGCCGCCCTGGCGGCCGGCCTGGCTGCCGCGCCCCTGGCCCGGCTGGAGGGCATGACCGGCGAGGCCTGGAACCCGGCGGTAATCCGTCCCCCGGGATCCCTGCCGGAAACGGAATTTCTCCAACGCTGCATCAAGTGCGGCCAGTGCATGCGCGTCTGTCCCACCAACGTGATCCACCCGGCAGGCCTTCAAGCCGGGGTGGAAGGCTTCTGGACGCCGATGCTCGACTTTCGCATGGGCACCAGCGGCTGCCAGCAGGGCTGCATCGCCTGCGGCAACCTTTGCCCCACCGCCGCCATCCGGCCGATCTCCCTGGACGAACGGCTGGGAAAAGGCGACTTCACATCCCGGGGACCCATCCGCATCGGCATGGCCTTTGTCGACCGGGGCCGCTGCCTGCCCTGGGCCATGGACCGCCCCTGCATCGTCTGCCAGGAAAACTGCCCGGTGAGCCCCAAGGCGATCTTCACCCGTGAAACATTCCGGCCGGTTCGCCTGGACGGAAAATTGCGCTTCCTGGGCATGACGGGCAGCCGGCTGATGGTCGACGGCCCGGCGCTGCCGGCCGAGCGGTTTGCGACCGGGGATTACTTCATTTCCATGGGCAAACGCCACGGAACGCCGCCTGCAAGAATCACGGAAATTGGTCCCGGCGGCCTCACCCTGGCGGACACCCCGCCGGCAGAGACGGCCAACCGGGGAGACCCTGTGACCCTGCTGGTTCGCCTGCAGCTGCCCTACGTGGACCCGGCCCAATGTATCGGCTGCGGGGTTTGCGAACACGAATGCCCGGTCAAGGGCCGCCGGGCCATCCGGGTGACGGCGGAGAACGAGACCCGCCAGAGGCGCCATCGCCTGCTGCTGTGATAACCGAAGGTCAACGAACGAGAGAAGGAATATGAAAAACAATGACCGGTGAACAGCTTGAAAACGTTCAGGTGATCAAATTACAATACCCAAAAAACAAGCCACCAATAAATAACAATGACCAAATTCAAAATTCCTAAACCTGTGATCTTGAAGAAAGGTCATTCCAATTCGCCATAGGGGTTTGGATTTTCATTACACCATTGCCAGATACAAATTCGACTATCGATGATGGCAAACAACAGTTGCTTTGTATCTTAATTGAGATTTTTATCTTGTGATTTATTTGAAATTTGGAGCTTGTTTTTCCTTTTTGTCCGGACTTGGCAGGAAAAATACTGCCAATCCTTATGGCGATAAGCTGATCCATGGAGGTAACACCATGAAAAACAAACCGAATTGTTTCTCCCGACGATCCTTTATCAAGTCCGCAGGCGCCGCCGGACTGGGAGCCGCACTGGCCCCCCTGGTCCCGGGAAACGACTCCCGGGCCGCTGCCCCGGCCGAAGCCGCCGCGCCCGCCGGCATGCCCACGCGGCCCTTCGGCCGTTCCGGCGTCGAGGTCCCCATTCTGTCCCTGGGGGGCATGTTCGACATCCCCTCCAACCAGACCATGCTCAAGCAGGCCATTCGCTGGGGGGTCACCTACTGGGACACGGCCCACATCTACAGCGGCGGGCGCAGCGAGGAGGGGATCGGGCAGTATTTCAAGGCCTACCCCCGACACCGGGAGAAGATCTTCCTGGTCACCAAATCCACCGCCCGCAACCCAAAGGGCATGAGCCGGGACCTGGCCACCTCCCTGAAACGGATGAACACGGATTATGTCGACCTGTTCTTCGTCCACGCGATCCGTGACGCCGACACCATGGACAAAAGCATGCAGGCGTGGGCCAGGGAGCAGAAAGCGGAAGGCCGGATCCGGCTGTTCGGTTTTTCCACCCATTCCAACATGGAGAACTGCCTGCTGGACGCCGCCCGCCTGGACTGGATCGACGGCATCATGATGACCTACAACTTCAGGCTGATGCATGAAAAAAAGATGATTTCCGCGGTCGAGGCCTGCGCCGACGCCGGCATCGGACTGACCGCCATGAAAACCCAGGGCGGCGGCGCCGTGGGCACGGCCACATCCCGGGATCTGGAACTGGCCGGCCGCTTCGTTACCCGCGGCTTTACCGACAAGCAGGCCAAACTCAAGGCGATCTGGGAAAATCCCAGGATTTCAGCCATCTGTTCACAGATGCCCACCATGCCGATCCTCATGGCCAATATCGCCGCGGCCGTGGACCGCACCTCGCTCACCGGCAGCGACCGCCACTTCCTGGAGCGCTATGCCCGGGAGACCTTCTCACACTACTGCGCGGGCTGCACCCGGATTTGCGAAAATGCCGTCGCCGGCCATATTCCCGTGGGCGACGTCATGCGCTGTCTCATGTATGCCCGCAGTTACGGGAACAGCCATGACGCCCGGAGACGGTTCGCCGCCATCCCCGACAGCGTCCGGCGGCAGCTGGCGCAGGCGGATTTCTCGGTTGCCGAGGCCAGGTGCCCCCGCCGGCTGCCCATCGCCCGGCTGATGAAAGAAGCAATCGGCGAATTGGCCTGAACAACCTGTTTTTTTCATGCCAGGGTATGGATTTCTCTTGACCCTTGGGTGTTTTTGCGCAAAGGGAGACCGCATCTTGTAATCCTTTTTATAACTGTTCATGGATTGAAACTTGAAATGGGAAAGTAGAAATTGGGGAGAGATGAAACGAGTTCAGGAACTAATAGTAAAAAAAATGCATGAAGACCAAATTTCTAATTTATAGTTTCAACGTTCCATGAACGGAAACTCTTTTTTTTTACAGCAATATCAACCCGAGGGTAACCCATGGATCTCGAATGTATCATTTACCACAAACAGGAAGGCGTGGCCGTCATCCGGCTCAACCGGCCCCAGGTGCTCAACGCCATGAACAAGCGGCTATGGCTGGATATGCAGGCCGCCCTGGACGATGCCCGTGCCGACGACGGGATCAAGGTGGTGGTCGTCACCGGAGAGGGGCGCGCCTTCTCCACCGGCGCCGACCTCAAGGAGTCCAAAACCCGCTCCATCGAGGACTACCGGGATTACCTGGTGTCGCTCCAGGAGGCGTCCCGGGCCATCATCCGGTTTGAAAAACCCACCATCGCCGCCATCAACGGCTATGCCATCGGGTCCGGGTATGAACTGGCCCTGGCCTGCGATATCCGCATCGCCGCCGAAGCGGCCAAGATCGGCAGCCCCGAGGCCAAGGTCACCTCGTCGGTCACCGGCGGGGCGTTTCGCCTGGTCCAGGATCTGATCGGGCCCGGGAAAGCACGCGAACTGCTCTTCACCGGTGAGTATATCGACGGCACGGAGGCCCAGCGCATCGGGCTGGTCAACCGGGCCGTGCCGGCGGAAGAGCTCATGGAAACCGTCATGGAGATGGCCGCCAAAATTGCCGCCAACTCGGCCTTTTCCCTGAAGATGATCAAGAAGGGATTGAACATGGCAATGGGCGAAACCAGCCTGGAAGCCCTGATGGACTTCGAGGTGGAGGCCTGCCTGGCCTGCGTTTCCACCAAGGAGCGGCAGTCGTCGCTGAAAGAATTCGAAGACCGTAAGAAAGAATAACAGAATTCAGAAGTCAGAAAACAGGAGCCAGAAGAATGTTGCGGTCGCTTCGCTTCTTCGTATCAAAAATAAGGATTGAGCCAACGGCGGAATCCTTATTCTGGATTCTGACTCCTGACTTCTGAATTCTTTCCATTTCTCCCCAACCTGGGCCAAAAGATGCCTGCTGTGAAACGGCACTTGCAAAAGGAGTATACGATGTCTCTCGAACATGTCCTCAACGCCCGATCCGTCGCCGTCGTGGGTGCATCCAAGGTGCCCACCAAACGCGGTTACCAGACCATTCGAACCCTGCTGGACGAGGGCTACGAAGGCGCCATCTACCCGGTCAACCCCAAGGAAAGCCGCATCATGGGACTGGCGTGCCACACCGCCGTCTCAAAGATCCCGGGTGATGTGGATGTGGCCCTCATTGCCACCCCGGCGCGGACCGTTCCGGCGATCCTGGAGGATTGCGGCAAGAAGGGGGTCAAGGGCGCCGTCATCCTGGCCACCGGATTCGGCGAGACCGGGGCAACGGGAAAAGCCCTGGAAAACCGGGTATTGGAGGCGGCCGGGAGCAATCACATCCGCCTGATCGGCCCCAACACCTCCGGCATGATGAACCTCAAAGACAACCTCAACCTGGTGGGGTTGAAAGATTCCCCCAGGGGGGATATCGCCCTGCTGACCCAGAGCGGCAACATGGCATTGACCCTGATCACCGAAGCCAAACTGAAAAGCCGCAAGGGATTCACCTACTACGTTGGCGTGGGCAACGAGGCGGACATCCGCTTCCACGAGTATCTGGAGTTTTTCAGAAATGATCCCGACACCCGGGCCATCCTGATGTATGTGGAAGGCATGCGCGATGGCCGCAAGTTTCTGCAGACGGCCTACAAAACCACCGAAAAAAAGCCGGTGGTCCTGCTCAAAAGCGGGCGATCCTCCACCGGAAAACGTTCCGCCGGTTCCCACACCGGGGCCCTGGCGGGCATGTCCCGGGTGGCCAAGGGCGCCTTCGAGCGGGCCGGGATCATCGTCATTGAGAACTCGGACGAACTCTTCCCGGCCGCCGAATCCCTTTCCAGTCTGCCGCCCATCAGAAACAACCGGATCGCCATCCTGGCCGACGGCGGGGGACACGCCACCATCGCGGCGGACACCCTCACCGACCTGGGAGTCCAGATTCCAGAGCTGGAGAAAAAGACCCAGGACAAGCTGCGGGCCATTCTCCCCGGCGGCGCCGCGGTGAGAAATCCCATCGACGTGGCCGGCGGCACCGACGACAATCCGGCCATCTTCGCCGATTGCGCCCGGATCATCCTCAACGACCCCAACGTGGGCGGCCTGCTGATCGTCGGCCTGTTCGGCGGCTACGGCATCCGCTTTGCCGCCAGCCTGGCCATGATGGAGGAAGATGCCGCCCACCAGATGGGAAAAATGGTCAGGCGTTATAAAAAAGCCATCGTGGTGCACAGCCTCTACAATTCGGAAAAACCCCACAGCCTGGACCTGCTGCGCTACTATGACATTCCCGTTTTCGGCAGCCTGGATGTGGCCTGCAAGTCCATCGGCGTGCTGGCCCAATACGGCAGATACCTGAAAGGCTACCACGCCAAAACCAACTTCGTATTCAACTGGGGCGCCAAAGCCAAGCCCGATGGCCGGAAGATCATCGATACGGTTTACCGGCAGGGCCGCACCGCCCTGCTCGAACCCGAAGCCAAGCGGCTGCTCGGGCTTCACGGGGCGGCGGTCACCCGGGATGTACTGGCCGGAACGGCCCAGGAGGCAGCGGATGCGGCAGCGGTCATGGGCGGCAAAGTGGCCTTGAAGATCGCCTCGCCGGACATCCTGCATAAAAGCGACGCCAAAGGGGTCCTGCTGAACCTGTCGGGCAAGGAAAAAGTCAAAAAGGCCTTCCGGGAAATCATCAAGAATGCCAGGACGTTCAAGGCCGACGCCCGCATCGAGGGCGTGCTGGTCTGCCCGATGGTCCAGACGGGCGTAGAGGTCATCATCGGCACCAAGATCGACGACCAGTTCGGCCCGGTCATCATGTACGGACTGGGCGGGGTCATGGTGGAGATACTGAAGGATGTCTCCTTTCGCGTACTGCCCATCACCCGCCTGACCGCACGCATGATGATCGAGGACACCAAGTCCCACCCGATCCTCGACGGCGTTCGGGGCGACACCCCCCACGACAAAAAAGCCCTGATCAACCTGCTGTTGACCTGCTCGGAAATCATCGAAGCCTATCCCCAGATCGAAGAGATGGATCTCAATCCGGTCATCGTTCACCATGAGGGACTGAGCGTCGTCGACGCCCGGATTCTGCTCAAACCGTCAGGTGATGCGGAAAAGGGCGGTCCGGCCGCGTGAACCGGATCTTCCTGGTCATCGTCCTCGCCGCCGTGCTCTTCGCCGGCTGGAAGCAGTTCTCCTTCCAGCCGGCGGCGGACCTGACCTCGCCCATGGAGGCCCTCTCCACCGCCATGGTGGAATCGGCCGCCGGCGCGGTCGACCTGGCCATCGGCCTGGTGGGCGTCATGACCTTGTTTCTGGGCCTGATGAAGGTCGCCGAGGCGGGGGGCATGCTGGTCATCCTGGCACGGCTGATCCGGCCGCTGATGGTGCGGCTCTTTCCCGAGGTGCCCGCCGAGCACCCGGCCATGGGGGCCATGATTCTCAACCTCTCCGCCAATGCCCTGGGGCTGGGCAACGCCGCCACGCCCTTCGGCATCCGGGCCATGCAGGAACTGGAACGCCTCAACACGCAGCCGGGAACGGCCACCAACGCCATGGCCCTGTTCCTGGCCGTCAACACCTCCAGTGTGACCCTGCTGCCCACGGGTGTGATCGCCCTGCGGGCCGCGGCGGGCAGCGCCGACCCGGCCATCATCCTGCCCACCACCCTGCTGGCCACCATCGGTTCCACCGCGGTGGCCATCGTGGCCGCCAAACTCTACCAGCGGCTGGTGCCCATGGAGCGATCGCGGGCAACGGATTCGGTAAAAACATCCACCGTGACCGATTCCGGGGAAGCATCCACGCTGGCGGCGGCGGAGGGCGCCTACCCGCTCTGGGTCAGCATCGTCGCGCTGGTCGCCCTGGCGTCGCTGATTCCCGGCGCCATCCTTTTCGGCAAGGCCCTCTCCCCATGGATCCTGCCGGGGTTGATGGCAGGATTTCTCGTCTTCGGCGCGGTGCGGCGGGTCAAGGTCTACGAGGTGTTCGTGGACGGGGCCAAGGAAGGCTTTCAGGTGGCCCTGCGCATCATTCCCTACCTGGTGGCCATCCTGGTGGCCGTGGGCATGCTGCGGGCCAGCGGGGCCATGGATCTGCTGGTGGGCGCCCTGTCGCCGGTCACCGGGCGGTTCGGCCTGCCGGCCGAGGCCCTGCCCATGGCCCTGATGCGGCCCCTGAGCGGATCCGGCGCCTACGGCATCCTCGCATCGATCATCAACGACCCGGCCATCGGTCCGGACAGCTATACGGGTGTCCTGGTCTCCACCCTGCAGGGATCCACGGAAACCACCTTCTACGTCATGGCGGTCTACTTCGGCGCGGTGCAGGTGCGAAGGATCCGGCACGCCATGGCCGCCGCCCTGACGGCGGATGCGGCCGGGGTGATCTTCGCCGTCCTGGCCTGCTGGTTGTTTCTGAATTAGACCTGTCGCAACCTGAAAACGCCCCGTGCCATCCTTCAACCGCCATATTCGGAAACGGAACCCATTGCCATGAACATCACCGATCAGGTTAACTCGTACAGGGAGCGGATCGTCACCACCCGCCGCGACCTGCACCGCATCCCGGAACTGGGATTCAGGGAAAAGAAGACCGGCACTTATGTGGCCGACTACCTTAAAAAAGAAGGCCTGCGGGTCGCCACCGGCATCGCCCGCACCGGCGTGACGGCAACCCTGGAAACCGGCCGCCCCGGCCCGACACTGCTGGTGCGGGCGGACATGGACGCCCTGCCCATCCACGAAGCAACGGGCCTGCCGTTCGCGTCCGAGCACCCCGGGGTCATGCACGCCTGCGGGCACGACGGTCACACGGCCATGGCGCTGGTCACCGCCTCGGTCATGAACCGGCTGAAGGACCGGATCGGCGGCAATATCAAGTTTGTCTTCCAGCCGGCGGAAGAAGGGCCCGGCGGGGCGAAACCCATGATCGACGCCGGCGTCATGGACGACCCCCGGGTGGATTACGCCCTGGGCTGCCACATCTGGCCCGATATCCCCGAAGGCACCATCGGCATCCGGGCCGGCGCCCTGATGGCGGCCATGTTCAGTTTTGACATCACCATCAAGGGCCGGGGCGGCCACGGTGCCCTGCCCCACCAGTGCGTGGACGCCCTGGACGTCGGCTGCCAGGTGGTGGCGGCCCTGCAGCGCATCGTCAGCCGGCAGATGAATCCATTGCGGCCCACGGTGGTCACCGTCGGGCGCTTTCGGGCGGGCACCGCCTTCAACGTCATCCCCGAGACGGCCCGCCTGTCCGGGACGGCCAGAACCTTCGAGCCGGACACCTGGCGGCGCTGGCCCGATATCATCGAAACGGTGGTCAAGGGGGTCTGCGATTCAATGGGGGCCGGGTACGAAGCGACATTCGAGCAGGGCTACCCGCCGACCATCAATGATGCCGGGATGGCGGAGCGGATGACGCGGATCGCCGGCGAAGTCGTCGGCCTTGACCGGGTGGTCGTGCCGGACCCGACACTGGGCGGCGAAGACATGTCGTTTTTCCTGGAAAAAGCCGCAGGCTGCTATTTTTGCCTCGGTGCCGGCAACGACGCCTATGCCGGCATCCACAGTCCGCGGTTCGACTTCAGCGAAGATATCCTGATCACCGGTGTGGAGACGTATTGCCGGGCGGCGCTGGATCTGCTCGAAAACCCCTAAATCGGGTCCAGCTTCACCGCTTTTCGACAATCAGGTTTTTCAGCTCGTCGACGTCGTCCGGCTTGACGGGAAAATGGGCTTCGAGACGCTGCCCGATGGCCTCGATTGCGCTGCAGATGGCATCCGTGCGGTGGCCCTCACGAATGCCGCGGGTGACCTGGGCCACCAGGTCATCCCATTCGGCCTGGGGCACCTTCTGGTGAATGCCCCGGTCGGCCAGCAGCCACACCTTGTGTTCGAAAACGGAGATGAACAGGAGCACGCCGCTGGCATCGCGGGTGCGGTAGAGGCCCTGCCGGAAAAAGGCGTTGATGGCGGCCTCTTCGACTTCTTCGTCGATCTCTCGCCGGGATATGAACCGGCGCTTGAGGCCGGGGAGTCGTTCGACCGTCCAGTGAAAGAGCGCGAAGCAGATGGTGAACAGGCCCAGAAAGAGCCACATGTTCTGGCTGCCGATCCACAGCCAGGCCCCCAGGAAATGGGTGCCCAGCAGCGACACGGGCAGGGCGGTCGCCGTGGCCCCGAGCACGTTGGCCAGGGGATAGTGGTAGCTGGAAGAAGCGACCATGCAGACGATCTCGCCGGCCGTCTTCTTCTCGGCCGCCGCCACCGCGGTGCGGATGCGACCGTGATCCGCTTCGGATAAAAATATGTCGGCCAGGTTTTTCATTTTTACTCTCCTCCGGCTACCATCCGCCCGATGCGCCCCCGCCGCCGAACCCCCCGCCGCCGCCCGAGAAACCGCCAAACCCGCCGGAGGAGAACCCGCCGCCACCGCCGAACCCGCCTCCCCAGTACCCGCCGCCGCGGCGGATGCCGCCGTGGCCCATGGACAGCGGTCCGCCGATCAGGCTGACCAGCAGGCCGGCAGCGATACCCACGGGGATCAGCGCCAGAAGAAACAGGGGGCCGAGGCCGAAGAACAGCCCGCCGGCAACCGGTGCCAGGACGCCGCCGGCCACGGCCCCTAACGTTCGGCTGGCGCGGCCCAGGGCATTGAGCAGAAAGAAGATCGCCAACAGGGGCAAAAGGGGAATGCCCGTCCGCTTCGGACGGGACGGCGGTGGGCTTTCGGCTGCTGAGAATTCTCCGCGCACGACATCGATCATGGCGGAGATGCCCGCGGCGATCCCCTGGTCAAAGGCGCCCGCCTTAAAGTGCGGGGCGATCACATTGCGGATGATTCTCCCGGCGAGAAGATCGGTCAGACGGCCTTCCAGCCCGTATCCGACCTCGATGCGGATCTTGCGGTCGGCCTTGGCGATCAGCAGGATGGCGCCGTTGTCCAGGCCCTCCTGGCCGATTTTCCAGGCCTCGGCCACCCGGATGGAGAAATCCGCCAGCGAATCGCCTTTGAGGGAAGGAATGGTCAGGAGCGCAATCTGGGTCGACTCCTTTTGCTCGAAGTCGGTCAGCAGCGCCTCCAGCTGCCGTACGCTGGCCGGGCTGAGCATGCCGGCGTAGTCGTTGACGTGTCCCTCGAGGCGGGGGACGTCAAGGGCCGTGGCGGAAATGGCCGTGAGGAACGCCAGCAGCACAGCGAGCAGCGCCGCAGCACATGTTTTCAGGAGCCTGTGAGCGTTCATGGCGCTGGGGTTACTCGAAATTGATCTTGGGCGCCTGGGCGGCACCGGTTTCGGCCTTGAAGTATTCCTTGCGCTCGAGGTGCAGGATCAGGCTGTTGGTAAGGCTGTATGGCAGGCTGCGGATCTTGCCGTTGAATGCCTCGACCGCCTGGTTGTAGCGCTGGCGGGCCACGTTGATCCGGTTTTCCGTACCTTCCAGCTGGTTCTGCAGGTCCATGAAATTCTGGTTGGCCTTGAGGTCCGGGTACCGCTCCACGACCACCATCAGGCGCGACAGGGCCGAAGAGAGCCCGCCCTGGGCATCCAGCATCTGCTGCATGGCCTGGGCATTGCCCAGATCCTTGGGCGACAGCTGGACGCTGGTGGCCCTGGCCCGCGCCTCGACCACCGCCTGGAGGGTCTCTCGTTCATGGGCGGCGAATCCCTTGACGGTGGCCACCAGGTTGGGAATCAGGTCGGCCCGCCGCTGCAGGTTGCTCTCCACGTCCGACCAGGACCGGAAGACCTGTTCCTCCATCTGCTGCAGCGCATTGTAGCCGCAGCCACTGACAACCAGCGCGAACAGGATCCCCATCATCAGCCATTTGATGTATGTGCGCATTGAATTTCCTTTGAGGATTGCATGGGACTGTCGGTCAGACCGCGGGGAAATCCTCCCCACGGCACAAGATGACCTTATAGTGCGACAGATCGCCGGTTTTGGCAACCCCGAAAGGTCAGCATGGGAATCTCGCAGACAACCGGTTTGCCATGGTAAACGGCAGGATAACGTCACGTGGGCGACAACAGAAAAGGGAAATTTCAACGTCTGGGAAAACATCTTTCAATCAGGTCGGTTATTCGATAGGGGTCGGGAAGGGCCGTCGCCCTCCCCGCCCTCCGAACCGTGCGTGCGGTTCTCCCGCACACGGCTCTCCAGTCGGTGGTTTCAACATCGTGATTGGCTTGCCAGTGCATGGGCTTCGGTCATGGTGAAAAGCCCACGCTCAGCAAAGAAAGCATTCGGCCAGCGGGTATGGTCTTTACGGCATTGACCCATTCCAGGACGCTTCTGCTGTTTCCGTAGCACCGATCGAAGCCGACGACGGATAAATCCATCGACCGATTTGAACTCATTGGAATTCGCATGTTTGAAATAACCAAACCACCCACGCAGCATCGGGTTCAGGTCCTCAATAATGTGTTTGAGGCTGTTTCCTCGCGTGCGCCGGGTCTTGGTCCGAATGCGATCCCGCAAGGCGTTCAAACTTTTGCGGCGGACCCATCGTCTTCCAGCCTCGAACCGATATCCCAGAAACTCGAAGCCTTGCCCCGGTACCGTGCAATCCCCCACGTGGGTTTTGTCCGGATGCAAGGTCAGACCGTTTGCCGCTACCCAGGCGTTTATAACGGCCAGCGCCGATTGAGCCGTCTCCGGGCTCGGGCACATCACGACAAAGTCATCGGCATAACGCACCATGCGGTACCCTTTGGACCGCATCAGACGGTCCAGCGGATGCAGGTACAGGTTCGCCAACAGCGGGCTGATAACCGCACCTTGCGGCGTGCCACCAATCGGCGTCCATCGCTTGAGCTCGCTGATGATATCCTGTTTGAGATACCCGTGAATCAGGTCGAGAACCCGCCCGTCGCTGATGCGCGTTTCCACCAGCGCCATCAACCGGTCATGGGCAATGGTGTCGAAGTAGCTCGCCAGGTCCGCATCCACGACATGGGTGCAGCCATTCTTAATCAGGCGGTCCACCTCTCGAAGGGCGCTCTTGCAACCGCGCCCCGGTCGGAAGCCAAAGCTCGTCTCCTCGAATTCCTTTTCGAAAATCGGTTCTATCACCAACTTCAACGCCGTCTGCACGATGCGGTCCTTGACCACCGGAATTCCCAGTGGGCGGGTCTTACCCGGTCCCTTGGGGATCTCCACGCGCTTGACCGGCTGGGGGCGATAGGTTCCCGGTTTCAACGACTCCGACAATTCCTCAAGGTAAGCCGACGCCTTGTACCCAAACCGTTCGATACTCTGGCCGTCCACACCTGCCGCCCCCTTGTTTGCGGCGACCTTCTGCCACGCGATTTCAAGGGTTCGCTGACGGGCAACCTTGTCGATCAGGCTGAACCATGTGCCTCCTTTGACGCCGTTTTCCAGCGCCGCCAACATGCGCTCTGTCCAGATCGAGGCTTCCACCCAACTTCGGGTTTCTGTGCCTTGTTTAGTCCCGCCGCGACGGGACACTGGCGACACGTAGCTTGTGCATTGCCTGTTACTGGATTTCACACATCCACCTTCCTGCCTCCCTTCCCTCGGCACGGGTTTGCTCTCCGCGCTTCTCACGACAGTCGCCGCTGCAGTACTATGAAGGCTCTGACTCCTGTCCACATCACCCCACAGACAGGTCTCCCCGCTTTACCCACGACGCCTTCCGACCATTCCATCTCCAACCACCTGACGTCCCCCTGTCCCAGCTTTAACACGCTACCCCTTAGCTCGGCAGGTCCCCTTTCTTCGGGTAGAGGCTTCGCCATTCTCCAAGCAGGCTCGCCGGCAACGCCCGGCCGAATCGAGTTCGTCATCCTACGGACTGGTCGTTCACCTCCGGTTGCTTCCCACCCCGCCTCACGGCGACGCAGTTACCTTCGGTTACAGGCCCGGAGAGCGATAGGCCTGAAGAGGACTTGCACCTCTTTGACATCGTGCGCTCACGGGCGCACTGGGAGCGGCTTCCGGCCGCGATGCAATGGGATGATCGCGCACAGAACACACACGATGGAAATAGCGACTGCAGCGAACATCGTGTCACCTCGACCGAATGGGTTGGATTAGGAGACGGAATGCGTAACGGTTACCTGGTGCCCATCCATAAATGGCCAATTTGTCCGATATCTGCGTTGCGCTCAAAATTTTGTCCTCGGAATATCAGCCATATGCCTGTGGGGCATCCCGTGATCTATACGGGGCGGTAAAATTTTTCGCGCGCGTTCCTGTCCCGTCTGGTTTCCAGCGGGAGATCTCGACCCAATTTGCCTATTTCTGGATGAACACGACCTAACATTTCCGTGAATGGAAGCCGGTTGCCGAAAACCCTTCATGGAACACGACCGCGCCTTGCGCCTCGGGCACCGCTTTGTTGAACGGCAGGGCCAGGAAAACCTCCCGGGGAACGCCCCCATAGACAAGTTCCGGGAAATTCCGGAAGCCGAACCGATTATGGTAGTTCGGATCACCGACCAGCGCACATCCCTGCCCGCCCATTTGTTTCAACCGGGACAATCCTTCGTTGATCAGGGCTTTGCCGATGCCCTGCTTCTGTCGTTCAGGCAGGACGGAAACCGGCCCCAGGCCTTACCATTCGGCTGTGCCGTCGGTAATGACGACCGGTGAAAAAGCGATATGCCCGACGACCCGCCCATCGATCTCCGCCACAAGCGATACGGTCAGGGCATCGGCGGCACGCAGCGCATGGACGATGTATTGCTCGGTCTGATTGCTGACCGGATGGTTTTTGAACGCCGCGATGGTGACGCTGGTAATGGCTTCACTATCCGCAATGGTATCTTTTCTTATGATCAATTCAATCTCCGAAACAAACGTGGACGATCAAGACGTTGACCCGGTCGACAGGTTCGAGGTTGTTATTCCAGCCCGGCAATTTTTCAATGCCAGATAAAAAGATTGGGTATTCAATTGCGACTCAACGCTGAACGTTTCATGGGTGGTAACCGAATTCAAACGACGCCAATAACGTCTATACGCAGCAATGGCCGGTTGGGTTTTTATTTTATGTAGTATCCCGATACTCGCCAGGCCCCATCCGTTTCCAGCATCGGGGTAATCGTTTCAACTGCTGCTTTTTTGTTCTCAAACGAGGTATCGAACTGGATGACAACGTAATCACCGTCAGGCGCACCGGGCAAAGTGGACTGGTAGACGGTTGTCTTCATCATTCTTGAAATACGCTTACCCAACGGCTTTCGGATCGCCTGCATCGATTGCACCCACTGATCGAGCTGAACCGCATTTCTGAATAAATCTGAGGTTTCTTTCCAACTGTCGTCATATTTTCCACTGTCAACCATGGTGAGCCATTGTTCCGCGGCGGAAAGAGCGAGCAGTTCCTTGTTTGAATCTGCCGCCAAGGTATTACTGCCCGAGAGAATCAACCCGATGGCAACCAGATATGCCAATCTTCGGATCATCGGTATGAACTCCTTTCTTGCATCCAACGGACAAGCGAGGGGGTTGTGAACTGAAGCCCGAAAGAAACGTCGGGACACCCGAAGCCCCCTTGACCGTCTGGTTTTTGTATTCTTGCCTGTTTCGGAGTTGCCGCGGCTCGACGCCATTTCAGCATTCCCCGTTCGCCTTCAGGCCTCACCCCGTGCTCTGCATGGCCGCCGCGATGCCGTTGATGCTGAGAAACAGGGCCTGGCGCAGGGGGATGGATGGCTTGTCGGAACTGGCGGCCCAGCGCTTGAGCAGTTCGATCTGGATCAGGTTGAGCACGTCGGTGTACGGGTTGCGCAGGACGATGGACTGCTGAATGGCCATGTGGTTGTCCAGCAGCCTTTCCTGGCCGGTGATCTTCAACACGGCCGCCCGGGTCTTTTCAAATTCCGCTGCGATGATGTCGTGGAACGGCTTCTCCGAAAGGCCGCTGTAGGCCCGGGCGATCTCCATGCGGGTGCGGGCCAGTTCCAGCTGCACGTTTTCCACCACCGTGCGGAAGAAGGGCCAGCTCTGCCACATCTCCTGCAACAGTGCCAGGGTTTTCGGGTCGTGGGCGATTTCCTCCGCGATGGCCGTGCCGGCGCCGTACCAGCCCGGCAGGTTATAACGGGTCTGGGTCCAGGAGAAGACCCAGGGGATGGCCCGCAGGTCGTCGAACTGCACCTCGCTGGCCGATACCCTGGAGACCGGCCGGGAGGCAATGGGCAGGCTGCCGATGTGCTCGATGGGCGTGATCTGTTTGTACCACTGCCACAGCTGAGCATCGTCGATGAGCCGGCGGTAGGCCTGCATCGACTGGCTGGCGATGCGCGCCATCAGGGCCTGCATGGGCGGGCTGCAGCCCACGTCGCACTCGGTGTCGTAGGCGGTCTGCAGCACGGCATTGACGATCTGCTCCAGGTGGCGGCGGGCGATGAAGGGCCGGGCGTAGCGGAAGGAGATCACTTCCCCCTGTTCGGTAAAGCGCATGCGGCCGTTGCGGCTCTGGACGGGGTTGGCGAAAATGGCCTGGTTGGCGCGACCGCCGCCGCGTCCCACGCTGCCGCCCCGGCCGTGGAAGAAGCGGAACCTGATGTTGTTCTGCAGGCAGACGTCCGACAGGCGTTCCTGGCCCTTGTGCAGCGCCCAGTTGGCCATCCAGAAGCCGCCGTCCTTGTTGCTGTCCGAGTAGCCGAGCATGATCTCCTGGAAGTCGCCGCGAGCCTTGAGATGACGCCGGTAGAGCGCATGGTTGTATAGGGACGCCATCAGCGGCGCGGCCCCTTCAAGATCGTCGATGGTTTCAAACAGCGGCACCACATCCAGCGGCGTGGTGACCACGCCGCCCTTCATACGCCACAGGCCGACCTCTTTGGCCAGCAGCAGCACTTCCAGCAGATCGCTCACCGTATGGGTCATGCTGACGATGTAGGCACCGACGGCCTTTTCATCCCTGCGCATCTCCCGGCGCATCAGGTTGAACACATCCAGCAGCTCGACGGTCTGATCCGACAGGTCTTCCCGATTGCGGTAGAGCGGCCGCGGGTTGGCCAGCTCTTTTTCCAGGAGGGCGACTTTTTCCGACTCCGCGAGGGCCGGGTAGTTCTCGCTGACGCCGGACAGCCTCAACAGCTCCGCGATCACGGCTTCATGGACGCGGCTGTGCTGCCGGATGTCCAGCGCGGCCAGATGAAAACCGAACACCCGGCTGCGGACCATCAGATCGGAGAGGCTCCGGTAGGCGGAAAGCGCCCCGAGCCCGCTGTGGGTCAGGCTGTTTTTCAACAGCGCGAGATCGTCCTGGAATTGCGATACGCTGTAGGCACCGCCGGCCGGGTCGGTTTTGAATTGTTTTAGGCGTTCCAGCATGCAGGCGATTTTGAGCCGGAAGGGTTCGAAGCGGTACCGGTGCACCTCATCCGGATCCAGCGCGATTGTATCGGCCTCGTGCTGAATATCTTCCATCAGGGCGTGGGGCACGGCCACCCGCAGCGATGAAATGCTCATCTCCTGCCATAACGCCTCCAGGGCCTTGCGGTGGTTGTCCAGGGCCGCATTGCGGTGGGCATCCAGCGTCCGGGCCGTGATGGCGGGGGTCACGAAGGGGTTGCCGTCCCGGTCGCCGCCGATCCAGGACCGAAAACGCAGAAAGGGCGGGGCCTGGTCGCTGATGTCGAAATAGGTGCCCAGCGCCTCGCGCAGATCGCCGATGATGCGCGGCAGGGTTTCCCAGATGGCATGGGTCTGGTAGTAGATGCCGTTTTTCACCTCGTCCTGCACGCGCAGCCGATCCGGGCGCACGTCGTCCGTCACCAGCAGCAGGGCCACCTCGTGGGCGATGCGGTCGATGGTGTCGGCCCTGTCCCGCCCGGACAGGACGCGGTCCGGGGAAAGGCGCGCCAGCAACCCGGCGATGCGGTTCTGCTTGAACAGGATCGTCCCGCGGCGGACCTCGGTGGGATGGGCGGTGAGGGTCGGTTCGATATCCAGTTCGCGGACCAGCAGATCCATGTCCGGTTCGGATATCCCCTGCTGTTTGAGGTGATGGACCGCTTCGAGAATCGACCCCTTGCGCGGGCGCTCCGGGGTCTCCTTTTGTGCCGCCAGGCGGTTGATGCGGGTGATCTCCTGACGCTCGGCCTCGTTGATCAGGTGGAAAAAGGTGGTGAAGGCGCGGCAGATCCAGACCAGTTGATCCAGGTCCAGGGCCTGGATGCGCGGCTGCAGGCCGGTGTGGGTCCGCCACTGATCCGAGCGGGCGGCGGCCTCGCACAGATCCATCAGGTCCTCGATCGTTCGGGCGGTGTCGGCGCCGGCCTGCCGGCGCACCACCTGCCGCACGAGACGGCCGATGAGATCAATCTTGTATTGCAGGGGCTCGGTGATGCCCCGCGACCGTTTTTTGCCTGTAGTGGTCTTTTTCTCGGCCATGCTCATTCTTCCCACAGCTCATGATAAGGGTTGGAAGGGGCTGACGAACGGGTTTTGGTCCGGACATCGGCAACTTTTCACGGGATCGCGTCGCGTCGATATGAAACTTTTTTCGATAAGGAATGGATCGTTTTTCGATTGGGTGATCCTGCAGCCGTTGGCGACTGCCGGAAAGGGCACCATCGATGGGAACGCACAACTTCATGCCCCCTGTGTACCCCAGCATCGGTATCGGTATCGGTATCGAACATAATGAAGCTGTGACTATTTCACGTAATCGAGCCTTTTCTTCGATTTGACCAATTGACCGTACTGCCGGATCCAGTCCATTTCATCCGGCGCCAATGGTCCCTGCTCCATGGCATCCAGATTCCGGCGGAGCTGCTCCCGGTTCTGCGGTCCGGTCAGCACCACGTGGACATGTGGACTGGACAGCACGAACCGGTAACAAAGGTCCGGTGAAAGAGGCGGCCCATTGAAGTCCACCCTGCCCGGCCAGGAAGGCATGGCGGTGCCTTTTAACGGTTTGATCAGCTGTCCCCAGGCCAATGCGGTATAGCCGACGACGGCTGGATTTCGCTTGGACAGGTGAGGGAAGATATCCTGTTCGGCGCCAGGATGCTTGGCATTGTAGCGGATCATGAACAGATCGATCTCCGAGTCCAGCGCCAGCCTTCCGGCCCGCTTCCGATCATGGATGCTGGTACCGATGCTCAATATCTTCTTCTCGCGTTTGAGCTTCAACAAGGTATCGATGATTCCCTGGCTGTAGATCGATGTTCTCCCAAGCCACCCCAGTTTGAAGACATCCAGGTAGTCTGTATCCAGCTTTCGCAGGGCATTTTCCACGCTCCGCCGCACCTGCCATCCGAAAAAGCCCCACCCCAGCATACTGACCACGTGGTTTTCCCGATCATGCCGGATGACCTCCCTGATTCCGTCTGTAACCCTGCCGAACCCCCGTCCCCAGACCCAGTAATTGGCACCATGTTCGGCGGCCCACCGGATATCCGTGGAATCAATGCCGTAGGAACCGGCGACGCCCATGCGAAATACCGTTTTTTCCACGACCGGCAGCATTGTATGAGAGAATCGTTTAACGGAGGTCGGTATGTTTTCGCTCATATTCAGCACCTTCTGAAGAATTTAAATGGCACTGCTTATTTGGGCAGCCCTTTACATTTTCAAAAATCAATTCCGCCTGATTATATCTTAAAATTTTTGCGGGCGAAAAATTATTATCGCGCCGGATAGACTCAGGGGGCTTTGGGCCGGTCCACGGGCAGATTTTACATGCTCCACGGAATCCGGTCTCAACATGACCCGTTTTTGATCTGTTTTTGGGTTCTATCCACCGGCACATCTTTCAATTGCGGCAAGTAGTTGCAAACTACTACCCCACAGTTAAAAATGTCAAATGTCGAGACCCCTTTATTCGGACTTTTAGCCGCTGATTTCTTAAACCGCTCATTTTCGACCCTAAAAACGATTTAAGGCCGAAAAACACCCCGGTTTTTGACCTAACCCCTTACCAATTGTCATCGAGCCGGGTCGAACCCCGTCCAGCCGCAGGCATGAAAGCACAATCGTCCCTGTTATTGCCGGGAAAAAATAAAAAATTGCATTTTTTCAAGAATGCCATACCTTGTTTTTATTAAATATTTTCCACGTGATGACACTCGACTCGATAACGATCTTCTGGCGCTGCAATCCTTTTACAGCTTATCCGATGGAGTATAAAATGACTGACTTCCAAACCAAAAGAATGAATGCAGATGAAGTACTCAAAACACTGAAGAGGGGAAACGAAAGATTCGTTAATGAAGAATTGGAACATCCCAATCACTGCAAGGAGAGTCGGGAAAGACTGTTGTCACATCAGGAACCCATCGCTACAGTGCTCACCTGTGCTGATTCCCGGGTCCCCCCCGTAGATATCTTTGACCAGGGGTTAGGGGATCTGTTTGTCGTTCGTGTTGCGGGCAACATAATTGGTGATCACACGCTCGGAAGCATAGAATACGCGGTTTCTCATCTGCATACACCACTTGTTGTCGTTATGGGACATGCCAGTTGCGGCGCAGTCGGGGCAGTCGCCAGCGGGGTTGCCCTGGAAGGACATATTGCCACGCTGACTCCCGCAATTCAATCTGCCATAAAGCATGTCAAGGAATCCGAAGGAAATGACATTGACAACGCATCAAAAGAATTAGCCAGGCAAATGGCGAAGAAAATAGAAACTTCGGAACCAATAATAGCAGACCGGGTCAAGGATAATAAAGTTAAAATTGTTGCCGCTTTCTACGACTTTCATACCGGAGAAGTGATTTATCTTTAATCGATGTGGCTCTTTCGGTAATAAAAATTGGCATGCCGCTTGTGTAAAATAAAAGCAACTTACGGCTTCCGTTCTGTTAGTACCTTCCTACATCTGCCCCGGCACGAAACCGATAGCCTTTCGTGCCGGTGCTTCTCTTTTTCAAAAGCCGCATGCAGCAGCCAACCACGGCGATTTGCCCTATTCCGGACGATCGGTTTAATGCTATCGACGCCTGCGAGATAAGATGTTAAGACCTGCCCCCTTTTTTTTGCCATGGCCCGATCCACTTTTTCCCGACAACCGTTACTGGTTGACCGACGCCATTCCTTCAGCTGAATATCGATCCCCGAGCACCTGATCTGCCAATTCATTGAGCGTGTTTCGATTCTCCTCTGTGAGGCGACACTCAAGTGCCCCCAGGTTGGTCTGGAGATTGGCGAGCTTGGTCGTGCCCGGAATGGCGACAACATGATCTCCTTGGTCCAACACCCAGGACAAGGCAACCTGGGCGGCCACGCACCTTCTTTGGGCAGCAATCCCCTTGATCGCCGCCACCAGTTTGAGGTTAGACTCGATATTTCCCGGCTGGAACCGAGGCTGCATCCGGGCCCGGAAATCATCCTCGCCGGTGGGTCGATCGCCGGCCGAGGTGTAGCGGCCGGTCAGCATTCCCCTGCCTAAGGGGGAGTAAGCCACCAGGCTGATGCCAAGCGCCACGCATGTGGGGAGTATGTCCTTTTCAATATCACGGCTGAAAATCGAGTACTCGGTCTGAAGGGCGGCAATGGGATGAACCGCATGTGCCCGCTCAATCGTCTTGGCTGAAGCCTCTGACAGGCCAACAGCCCCGATCTTGCCCTCTTGAACCAACCTGGCCATCTCACCCACTGTATCCTCGATCTGCGTGGCCGGATCAACACGGTGGAGATAATACAGGTCAATCTTTTCGGTACCCAGACGCTTAAGACTTTTTTCGCAGGCGTTCCGGACATTGGCCGGAGAGCCGTCCACCCCCACGAAGGCGCCCGTGGCCGGGTCCCGTTGGGGACCAAACTTGGTCGCCAGAACAATTTGGTCCCAACGTCCGGCAAAAGCCTTGCCCAGTAGTTGCTCATTGTGTCCTTGGCCGTAGATTTCCGCCGTATCAAAATGAGTGACGCCCAGATCGACGGCCCGGTGGAGCAGTGTGATGGCCTCCGACGCTTGCGTGGGTTTCCCGTAAAACTCGGAAAGCCCCATGCATCCAAGTCCAATGGCGGATACTGAAATTCCTGATTGTCCGAGATTTCGTGACAACATAACGCCTCCTTTACTCTGAACCGTTACTGGATCCATAGTCCCCCATTGACCATCGACAGCAACGGGTGCGCGGGCAGGCCGTCGGAAGAATGATATGGATTGCTGATCGAATTAAAATGGTATGCGAAACACCTCATGGACCGCTTCATCTCCACCGGGCGTCATTGCGGACCGTCCGGGTATCGGCCACAGCCCGGACAAGGAGGGAGAAGCGATAATCGCTGCGCTGTTGGGGCGCCCGATCATCGCAGCGCGTCGGGGTGCATCGGCGATCGAATGCCATCGTTTTTATAAATAGAGGTGTTCAGTTAAGCACGACCCGATTCAAGATTCAATCTCCAATATGAGCGCAGACCATCAGGACGTTGACCTGGACATATGGGTCGTTTTCGATGTGGTGATCTTGTAGCCGTTTGCGACTGCCGTACAGGGCGCAATCTATGGAAACGCATAATTTCATGACCGTCCCGCAAAATCTCCCAAAACTTTAATAGCCATCCTGTATCGAAGTACCTTTCTATACCTCTACCCGGTAATCGCTGGCGCGACCCATAGAATATCGTCCCCCCCGGCCCAACAACCAGTTGAGCACGCCTGATCTATGGCCAATCGCACGCTTGTGCCCTTCTTCATAAAAGCTAGAAATGGATTGAGTGTACCCATAAAATTTGCAGAGATTATAACCTCGACTTCTCATATCATTGGCAAATTTCTTTGCGTAGGAAATGTTCGGTCCTGAATCTGCCCCGCTACTGCAATTCCAGAGTTTGATATCAGCCATAGACATCTTATTGAGACCAGCTGCGATCAATTTGAGACTGAGTTCCTGTACTGATCGATAATCTTTGGTTTCACCGATATTGCTTGTGATATTATCACCCCCAGTGCCATATGATATTATGAACACGAGTTTGTCCAGATGACGACAGAATACAACTATACGGCGACAGCGCAAGGAAAATAAAGCTGCGTATATCTCGAATGAGTTGGTGGTACCTGTTGGTGTGCTATCTTTTCCGGCGGGAAACCGTTTTCAGATCAAATGAACATCCGCCGGATCGATGCGCAGATGGACGCGCGCTCCCTGGCGGAATCCCAATTCCATGAGGGAACTGGTCAGCATGACCGCTTTTACGGTCACACCGGAGGCATCCACGGCCAGTTCGGCAAACAGGCCCTGGTTGACGATGGAACGGATGCGGCCCGCAATCCCCGCTTCTCCGTTTTCATGGTTCTCCGGCTGCAGGTGGACATGCTCGGGCCGGATGGCGGCATAGCAATGACTGCCGTTTGGGGCGGGCAGGGCCAGGTTCAGGCCGTCGACGGTCAGGACGCCGTTTTGCCGGCGGGCCGGAAGGACATTGCGCATGCCCACGAAATCGGCAACGAAGACGGTGGCCGGCCGCCGGAACACCGCGTCCGCCGTTCCGGTCTGTTCGATGCGGCCGTCGTGGAGGATGGCCACCCGCTCGGCCAGGGTGTGGGCATCGGTGAAGTCGTGGGTCACCATCAATACAGTGATCCCGGTTTCCCGGTGCAGGCTGCGGAACAGGTCGCGGATCTCCTCCCGGAAGCAGGGGTCCAGGGATGCCAGGGGTTCGTCCAGCAGCAGGACCGAGGGGGCCGTGGCCAGGGCCCGGGCCAGGGCTACCCGCTGTTTTTCTCCGCCGCTGAGGGTCGTCACCGAGCGGTCCAGCAGACCGGCCAGCCCCAGGCGCTCGACCAGATCGCGGCAGCGGGCATGCCCGTCCGAATTGGAACCGTTGTGATAGCGCAGGCCGTAATGGATGTTTTTTTCCACGCTCAGGTGGGGGAACAGGGCGCAGTCCTGGTAGACAATGCCCACGCCGCGCTGTTCCGGGGGCAGTCCGGTGACGTCGCGGTCCGAAACCCGGATGCGTCCTCCGGAAATCGCAACGATGCCGATCACCGACTCCAGGATGAGCGTCTTGCCCGATCCGGTGGGCCCCAGCAGGCAGAAGAACTCCCCCTGCCGGACATCCAGATCCACCGGCCCCAGAGAGAAGCCCGGCAACCGGACGCTGAGACGCTCGATCCGGATCATGATCCCCTCCTGGCTTTCAGAGAGAAGATTCTCAGCAGCAGAAAAAGCACCAGGCAGACCAGGATCAGCCACACGGCCACGGGCTGGGAGTACTTCAGGCCGTATGCGGTGAAGCGTTCGTAGATCATCACCGGCGCCGTCATGGGGTGGTAGGCCACGATCACCACGGCGCCGAACTCGCTGACCGCCCGGGCCGTGCACATGATGACGCCCACCACCATGTGCCGCCAGGCCAGCGGCAGGGTCACCCGGAAGAAGGTGCCGCCGGCCGAGGCCCCCAGGCTGCGGGAGACATGCTCCAGCCGCGGCGAAATCTCCTCGAAGCCGGCCTTGACCGTGTTGATGTAAAAGGGCAGGCCCACGAAGGTCAGCACGGCGATCAGTCCGGTGACGGTCCCCATGATCTCGATGCCCACCGACTGCATCACCCGGCCGATGGGATGGTTGCGGCCGGCGATGCTCAAAAGGGCGATGCCCACCACCGGGTGGGGAATCATGATGGGCAGGTCGATCACGCTTTCCAGAATCTTCTTGCCCGGGAACCGGCGCCGGGCCAGCAGGTAGGCCAGGGGCGTGCCGAACACCAGGGCGATGAGGGCCGCGGACCCGGAGGTGACGATGCTGAGGCGGATGGACCGGACCACATCCCGGTCCATCAGGGATTCCTTGAGGGAAGCCAGGGTCGGCTGGGTCATCATCTCTACCAGGGGAACCAGGATGAAGGCCACGATGACGGCACTGCTGGCGACCGCCAGCCAGAGAAACGGGTCCCGCCGGCCCCGCTGGCGACGGGGCCGGCTTCCGGGCAGGGCTGCGCTGTGGACCGGACTACTCACGGACCTCCACCAGCTTGCCAAGGCTGCCGGGCAGGGCATCCCGCACGGCCGGGGTGGTCACCCGGCAGGGAACGAACGGCGGCTGGCCCATCTCCTCGAGCACCTTCAGGCCGCCGTCGGCGGAGAGCATGTACTCCAGGAAACGGGTGGCGCCGGCGGCATTGGGGGCGTCCTTGACCTGGGTGATGCCGTAGGTGCAGGACTTGCCGGTGCGGGTGATCCAGGTGCCGGGCTTCTTGCCGGTGACCTTGACCTGGGCCTGGGCGTAGAACGGGTCATATTTGTAGTTGCCCAGGTTGATGTGGTCGTCCAGCTGAACGTATTTCAGTTCGTGCTGAACGGCCACGCTGAGGTATTCCCAGGCGTAGTCCATGTTGCCGGTCTTGAGCAGCGACACCAGTTCGACGGATTTGGGCCGCACGTTTTTCTGGGGACGGTTGGCGATCAGCCGGTCGTACAATCCGGCGTCGTTGTAATATTTTTCGGCCAGCTGCAGGACCATCAGGCTGCGGTACCCGCAGGGATCCAGGTTGGGGTCCGAATGCCCCCAGACCACTCCTTTTTTCTGCAGGATGTCGGTCCAGTTCCCGGCGTTGATCCGGTCGGCGCCACGGCTCTTGTCCGTATAGCACAGCACCAGCTGGTTGGTGGCGAAACGGATGTTCCAGTCCGCGTGACCCGGAATCAGGGCTTTGTCGATCACCTTGAAGTCGGCCGACGCCATGATGTCCGCCGGTTTGCCCAGTTCGGAAATCATGCGGGCCATTTTGGTGCTGCCGCCGGCCTCGCGCAGGACGTCGATGCCCGGGTTGGCCGCTTCGAAATCCTTTTCGATCCTGGCCAGGGGTACCGTCAGGCTGCCGGCATGAAAGATGATCACCTTTTCCGCGGCGGTGGCGGCAGTAACTGAAAAAACCAGCACAACGGCAGTCAGGATTTGCAGGAACAGGCGTGTTGAATTAGACGAATGCATTGATTCTCCTCCTTATGACAGGTCGATAAATTATCGGATAAGGGTCCGACGTTTAAACTGTCATCATTAAAGGGCCCCTTCCCGGGAGTCAAATTATTTTGGGCTATATTTCGTTACTTTTTCCAAAAGCAACGATCTCTGACCAAAAGTGACCGGTGTTCGATTGACCCGCGCCGGCCGGATCCGTATTCGGCACCTGAGGATCCGCGGCCGTTTAAAATAATCTTGACAGCCGGGCGCGATAGGGTGCATCCAGGCCAGGCATGAACGGGTTCCCCACTCACCACCCAAGACCGAAGGAAGATTTCGATGAAAGCACATGCTAAGGTAGATGCAGGCGTTTGCGGATTTAAAACCAAGGTTACGGCCGAAACCCGGGACGGGATGAACGTCGAACTCCGGATAGGCAGCGACTGCGAAACCATCCAGGAGCTGGCCGGACTGCTCAAGGCACGAAACCCGATCGACGCCTACCAGGAACTCACGCCGGTTGCCGAGAGCGTGGTCCTGTCCGTCTGCCGCCCGGTCCTGCAGAAAAAAGGGTGCTGCGAGGCGTGCGTGGTGCCGGCGGCCATCTGCAAGGCGATGCAGGTCGCCGCGAAACTGGCGCTGCCCAGGGATGTGGTGGTCCAAATAACGAAAGGAGAACCATGACACGCAAACCCGTTTCCGCCGGCAAGAGCAGTTTCGACCTCATCGATTTTACTGTTTTTGTAAACGCCTTGGATTTAAGCGGTCCGATTGTCCTTCTGGACATGGCCTGCGGGGCCGGCAGCTATGCCATCGAAATCGCCCGCCAGCTCAGGGAATCGGGAAGGGTGGTTGCCCTGGACCTGTGGGAGGCCGGGATCGACAAACTCAGGCTCAGGGCCGGCTCGCTGGGCCTGGACAACATCGAGGCGGCCGTCTGTGACGTGAGCCGAAAAATGCCACTGGACGATGGCAGCGTCGACATCTGCCTCATGGCCACGGTGCTCCACGACCTGGTCGAAGACGGCACCGACCGGGAGACGCTCGAAGAGATGGTGCGTGTCCTGAAGCCGGCCGGCCGGCTGGCCGTGGTGGAATTCAAGAAGATGCCCGGCCCGCCGGGGCCGCCGGAAAAGGTGCGCCTGTCCGCGGAAGAACTGAACGGTTTACTGGAACCCTTCGGTTTTGTGAGCCGCAACACCGTCGCGTTGGGGACGGCCACCTACCTCTCGATCTTCCAGCGCGGGCAGGGGCAGCAGCCGCACCTCCGCCCGTAATTGGCAAGCGATGACATCAACGGCTACCGGTGGAGGCAGTCTTCCGCAAACACCTTTTCCAGCGCATCGACCAGGGCATCGGCATCCTTTCTGGAAAAAACGATGGGCGGTTTGAGCTTGAGTACGTTGTGCAGGGGCCCGTCCGTGCTGATGAGAAATCCGTAGTCCTTCATGCGGTTGCAGATGTAGGCGGCATGATCCGTGGCCGGCGCCAGGGTCTCGTGGTCGGTCACCAGTTCCACCCCCAGGTAAAGCCCGAGCCCGCGCACATCACCGACAAGCGGTGACGTTTCCTTCAGGGCCGACAACCGTTGCAGCAGGTAGGCGCCGACGGTTCGTGCATTTTCCTGCAGGCCTTCGCTCTGGATCACATCCAGCACGGCCATGCCCACCGCACAGGAAACGGGGTTGCCCCCGTATGTGTTGAAGTACTCCATGCCGTTGTGAAACGCCCCGGCAATCTCGGGCGTGGTCACCACCGCGGCCAGGGGGTGGCCGTTGCCCATGGGCTTGCCCAGGGTGACGATGTCCGGCACCACCCCCTGGGTCTCGAAGGCCCAGAAATGGGTGCCGGCCCGGCCGAAACCCACCTGGACCTCGTCGGCGATGCACACCCCGCCGGCGGCCCGAACGTGCTCGAAGGCGGCCCACAGGTAGCCGTCGGGCAGCAGCACCTGTCCGCCGCACCCCAGCATGCTCTCGCAGATAAAGGCCGCCGGCCTGCGCCCGCCGGCTTCGATACAGTCGACGGCCGTTTTGACATAGCGGGCATAGGCAGCGCCGGTCTTCCTCCCGGTGCCCTTGTGGGGCCCCCGGTAGCCGCAGGGCATGACGACCGTCTGCACCCAGTCCGGCGCGCCCCGTCCGCCGGGACCGTCGTGCTTGTAAGGGCTGATGTCCACCAGCCCCTGGGTGTTGCCGTGGTAGGCCCCGTCCACGGTGATGATATCCCGCTGCCCCGTAAAGGTTCGCGCCAGGCGCAGGGCCAGTTCGTTGGCCTCGCTGCCGCTGCACACGAAAAAGCAGACGCTCAGCGGATCGGGAAAGGTGTCCAGCAGCCGCCGGGCGTACTCCACGATATGGTCATGGAGGTAGCGCGTGTTGGTGTTGAGTACCGCCATCTGCCGCTGGCCGGCCGCCACCACCCGGGGATGGCAGTGGCCCACGTGGCAGACGTTGTTGACCCCGTCCATGAAGGGCTGCCCTGTTTCGGTGTAGAGAAATCCGCCCATGCCCCGCACGATCTTGAGCGGTGAGTCGTAGGCCACACTGAGGTTTTTTCCCAGGTGCCGCTGACGGATGGCCATGATCTCATCGGCCGGGCGGACGTTGGCCGCCGCCGGCGCGGCTGCCAATCCCAGAACCACGGCCGGGTCCGGGCACAGGGCGGTCCACACCCGCCGCTGGCTGGGCCGGGCCACGCCGGGAAAGTTTCCCGCCAGTCCCAGCAGGTCGACCGTCAGCTGAAAATGCAGGTGGGGCGGCCAGCCGCCATTTTCCGCCCGGGCGCCGACGGTGCCGATCGCCTGGCCGGCGCGGATGGTCATGCCCGGTTCCAGCGAGTCCAGCGACGAGGCCGCCAGGTGCCCGTATAAGGAAAAAAAAGGAACCCCGCCATCCGTCTGGTGGGCCAGGATGATGGTGGGGCCGTAATCCTGGCGGGCGCTGTTGTTCTGAAAGCTGTGGACCCGGCCGTCCAGGAAGGCATGAACCGGTTCACCCGGCCGGGCGAACAGGTCCACGCCCAGGTGAACGGTGCGGTATTCGGGGGCGGTATCCGTCTCCACCCTGAAGGCCTCGGAGGTATAGATCAGCCGGGCTTCATCGTAGCGGCCGATGCCCAGGGCACTGCCGGCATCTTCCATCTCCCGGAAGATGACGGTCGTCATGGCGTCCGCATCGTCCTTCTCCGGTCCGGCACCCAGCAGCGGGGTACTCGCACTCAGGTCGAGGACGACGGGGTCGCCGGCCCAAAGCGACGGGTCCACCACCGGGGCGAACGCGTCCCGGTGGTCATTCAGCCAGGAGACGACGGTGTGCCGCCGGGGCACCGGGTCGAATCCGCAGGCATCCCTGAACAGGGCTCCGGCAAACTCGGGGCTGATGCCGGACAACCGGTCGAGAAGAGCCCATGCCGGCTGCTGGGAAATCAGCAGGTAGTCGTTCCGGGGCGCCAGCCGGATCTGGTGCGCACTGTGGCAGACGCTGGTGCACAGGCGCATGCAGATCAGGTCGAAGAGTAACGCCAGTTCCGCCTCCTCCAGTGCCAGGGCACTATGGTACCCGGCAATCACCCGGACGGCGGCCGCCAGGGGATCCGTCTTGCCCATGAGGGCGTAGGCGCAGGCGATGGCCAGTTCATTGACCGTGTGGGAGTGGACCATATCCCCGAAATCGATGAGCCCGCTGACCCGGTTGTGCCAGCGGCCCCAGGGCGACACCAGCACGTTGTGGTCGTTGCCGTCGCTGTGGATCACACTGGTACGCAGGTCGGCCAGTCTGGGCTGCGTATCCTTCCGGTAGCGGTCCAGCAGGGCCTGAACCCGTTCCCGCCGCGACCCGGGTTCCAATGCGTCCATTCGGGAAGCCACCACTCGACCGCAGCAGGCCAGGTCCCAGTGAAACGCCCGCCGGGCGGCCGGGTGATCGAAATCCTCGAGGGCCCGGTCGATACGGCCCATGAAGGAACCGAGGCTGAACATCAGGTCGCCGTCGTGGGGGTTGACCTCGGCAAAGGGTCGGCCCGGCAGGTAGCTGAGCAATCTCACGAAATGGCTGGCCCCGCCGCGCCCGTCGATGGTGAGAATGTCTTCTCCTCCCGGGGCATGGCAGACCCGCGGACAGGGATCGAATCCGTCGAACAGGCCGCTGCCGGCTTCGATCAGATGGGCCATGGTCAGATTCTGCAGTTCCAGCACCTCACGGGATTCCGTGGCATTGGCAATTTTGAGGACGAACCGGTCTCCCTTCTCATCCTGCAGCCGGAAGTTCTGGTCCCTTTCGCTGGGCAGCGCCGTCGCCTGCGTGTTTACGTCGAACAGCCGCCGGGTCAGGTCAACGGCGTCTGATTCACTGACCCGGGGGGCGTGGGCCATCAGATCGGACATATAACGGACTCCTGGTTTGGGGGTTCACGGTGATCCATTAGGATCACGGCCTGCATGTCAACGAAAAATAAAACCATCTTTCAACGGATCCGCCGGGTCCATGAGAAATTCACTGCGTCCCACGATCCAGGCGCTGCCTTCGACCTCGGGGATGACGGCTTCGTGGGGTCCGAAGGTGGTCGTCGATACTACCCGTCCGGCAAACCGGGTGCCCAGGATGCTTTCGATGACGATGGGGTCGTCGATGCCGATTTCCCCGCGCGCATGGTGGAGTGCCAGGCGGGCGCTGACGCCCGTACCGGTGGGGCAGCGGTCCACCTCGCCCTCGGCAAAGATGCACACGTTGCTGGAGTGGGCTCCGTGGCTGTGGGGCGGCCCGATGACAATGGTGCCGTAGAGAAAACTCAGGTCGGCCTCGAAAGGATGCCGGATGGGACCGGCGGCCATGACGGCCCGCTTGACCGCCATGCCCCTGTCGATGAGGGCATTGAAGTCCTTCGGTGTGGTGGTGACCTTCAGGTCATCCGCTTTCACGAAGGCATAGAATGCGCCGCCGTAGGCGATATCGTAGCTTACGGGGCCCAGGCCGGGAACATCCACGGTCCGGTCCGTGGTGATAACAAAAGCGGGTACGTTATGGAAGTATACGCTTTTAACCCGCCCCTTTTCCACCCGCGCATGGGCGGTCACCAGGCCGGCCGGGGCGTCGATGCGCATGGTGGTGACCGGTTCGACCGCAGCGATCATGCCGGTCTCGATGGCCACGGTGGCCACGCCGATGATGCCGTGGCCGCACATGGAGCTGTAGCCTTCGTTGTGCAGGAACAGCACGCCGATGTCCGCCTCGGGCGACACCGGCGGGGTGATGATGCAGCCGTACATGTCGGCGTGGCCCCGAGGTTCCCACATCAGCGCCGTTCGCAGGTGGTCCAGGTGCTCGGTCATGAACCGCCGGCGCTGCAGGATGGTGTCGCCCTCCAGCGCCGGCAGGCCGCCGGTGATGATGCGAAAGGGCTCACCGCCGGTGTGGGCATCGATGGTGGTGATCCGCTGCCAGTCGTCGGGGGCTCTCCATTGTTGCATTTTCTCTAGCATGTTCTGCTTCCATTTTTGGGTTCCGGGTTCATCCCAGGGAAAAAGGGAGAAGCCAGAATTCAGAAGGAAGATTTCGCCTTTGGCACAATCCGTGGTCTGAAACAGGATAAGCGCAGCGACATCATCTTCTTCCGGATACGGACTTCTGTCTTCCGACTTTCTGTTCTTACGACATCTGGATCACCGTCCCCAGCCCCTTCTCCTCCGCCGCCTTCAGCACCGCGGCAGCGGTCACCGCATCCTGCACGGCCAGTCCCACGGACTTGAAGAAGGTGATTTCCCGGTCGTCCTGCCGGCCGGGCCGGTCGCCATTGATGATCTCACCGATCTCCGCATCGATGGTCGCCTTGCCGATAATGATGTCCCCGGCCTCGGCCATGGCCGCATCCCGCTGGTCCACGACCACCCGCGCCCGGCCAATGGTGGCCGCGTCGATCTCCTGCATCTGGGGGGTGAACGAGCCGACACCGGTCACGTGGGTGCCCGGTCTCAGGTCATTGCCGTCGAAAAGCGGCGTGGTGGCCGTGGTGGCGGCCAGCACCATATCGGCCCGGGTCACGGCCGCCTGGGGAGATTCCGCCAGGATGACTTCGGGTGCATCGGTCCATCCGGAGATGTCGTCGGCCAGTCGCCGGGCGGCGGTTTCGAAGGGATCGACAATCAATACCCGCTCAATGCTACGCACGGCCATGGCCGCCTTTAGTTGGGCGCGGGCCTGGACGCCAGCGCCGAACAGGGCCACGGTCGCGGCATCCGCCCGGGCAAGATAGCGCGCCGCCACGCCGCCGGCCGCCCCGGTGCGAAGGGCGGTGAGGCTGTCCCCTTCCATCAGGGCCAGGGGCAGGCCGGTCTCCGGATCCAGGGCCAGCACCGTCGCCGCCACCGTAGGCAGCCCCAGCCTGGGGTTGTCCCCGTACACGGAGACGATCTTGACCGCGAAGTCGCCGCTCTCGTGGAGATGGGCCGGCATGAGCAGCGTCACCCCTTTTTGGGTGTGAAACCGGGACCGCAGGGGCATGGTCGCCTTGCCGGCGGAAAGCTGTCCGTATGCCAAGGCCACGGCGTCGATCGCTGCCTCCATGGGAAGGGCCGCGCGGACGTCCGCGGCCGTGAGAACACGAATTTTCATGAGAAAAATTTCTCCTTTTTTGTGAGACTACCAAGTTCGTCGGGTTCTTTTGGGTCGCAGGCCAGAAAACGGATGCCTGATGTCGGAAAAACAAAGGCGGCTGGTAGCCGCTCCGACAACTCCTCAATTCCTGAATGCCCCCTTTAAAAATGACGTCTTCCGACTTCCGTCATCGGTCATCTGGCATCCGTCTGCCGTCAGGAAATAATGTTTTTCAGTTCATCCCGGATGGCATCCAGGTGCCGGGCCATCCAGCGGCTGGCCCCCCTGGCATCGCCGACGTCCACGGCGTCCACCACGCGGGCAGCCGTGCGGATGGAAACCTCTCGGTAGGCCGGCGGCAGCAGGGCCGTTTTCAAGCGATGGTGATGGGCAACCACTTTTTCGAGCACCACTTTGGTCAGTTCGCACAGCACCACATTGTTGGCCGCCTCGGCCACGGCCTGGTGAAAGCGGATGTCCGCATCCAGAAAGATGGCGTAATCCTTTTCCGTCCCCGCCACCTGTCTCATGGCCTTTTTCAATTTCCGGATCTGGGCGGCATCGGCCCGTTCTGCCGCCAGGGCGGCAGAACGGCACTCGAGCAGTTCACGCGCCTCCATCAGATCGAAAATGGAACCGGCGGAAAAAGCGGACTTGAGTTTTTCGATACCCGGGTCATGGTCGGGCAGCACCTTTTTGATGAAGGTCCCCTTGCCCTGCAGCGGTTCCAGGTACCCCATCACCACCAGGGCGTTGATGGCCTCGCGAACCGACGACCGACCCACCCCCAGCATCCGGGCCAGGTCCCGCTGGGAGGGAAGCTGGGTGCTGGGCGCCAGTTCTCCGGCGGTAATTTTTTCGATAATCTGTTCGGCCACCATTTCCGGTGCACTGCTTTTGCGAATAGTCTCGAACGCCAATTTATTTTCTCATCTCTGAACTGTTTGTTTTTATGGAAGAAAACAATAACCAAACAAAAAATGTTCTCAGAACACCTCATGTCCGGTGCGCCGGATAATCTCATCCTGGAGGTCTTCTGTCAAATCCACGAAGTAGTCGCTGTACCCGGCCACCCGGACGATCAGGTCCCGGTAGTCATCCGGATGCAATTTGGCTTGATTGAGGGTCTCGCCGTCCACCACGTTGAACTGGATGTGGTGGCCGTCCATTCGAAAATAGGTGCGCACCAGGTGGGCCAGCTTGGTGATGCCGGTGTCGCCGGCCAGCACCTGGGGCAGAAACTTCTGGTTGAGCAGGGTGCCGCCGGTGCGGATGTGATCTATCTTGGCGGCCGAACGGGTCACGGCCGTGGGACCGTTGCGGTCCGCCCCCTGCACCGGCGATATGCCCTCGGACAGGGCCGCCCCGGCTTTGCGGCCGTCGGGCAGGGCACCGATGACGCTGCCGAAATAGACGTGGCAGGTGGTGGGCAGCAGATTGACCCGGTGCACCCCGCCCCGGGTATTGGGCCGGCCGTTGACCGCCGTGTAGTAGGCCTCGAAGACCATCTGCATGATGCCGTCGGCCCTGTCGTCATCGTTGCCGTAACGGGGTGTCTCGTCAAGCAGCCGACGACGGAAATCGTCATGGCCGTCGAAATTCTCGTCGAGTATCTTGAGGAATTCACCCATGCCGATGGTCTGCCGGTCGAACACGTGCACCTTGAGGGCCGTGAGGGCATCGGTCACGGATCCCAGGCCGACCCCCTGAATGTAGGACGTGTTGTAGCGGGCACCGCCGGCGTTGTAGTCCCGCCCCGTCGCGATGCAGTCATCGATGGCCAGGGAGAGAAACGGCACCGGCATCTGGCGGGCGTTGATCTGCTCGATGATGTTGTTGCCGCGGATCTTGATGTCGATGAAATACCGGAGCTGACGGGTCCAGGCGTCGAACAGCGCCTCGAAAGTCTCAAATTCACGCGGGTCCCCGGTAAGCGGACCGATCCGGTTGCCGGTTCGCGGGTCGGTCCCGTTGTTCAGGGTAATCTCCAGCACCTTGGGCAGGTTGAAGTAACCGGTGAGAAAATACGCCTCGCGGCCGAAGGCGCCGGCCTCGACACAGCCGCTGGCACCGCCCTCCCTGGCGTCCTCCACGGTTTTGCCCTGGCGTACCAGTTCCTGGACAATGGCATCGGTGTTGAAAATCGAGGGCTGCCCGAACCCGGTTCTCACAATTCTGAGCGCACGCTTGATGAACCGGTCCGGGTTTTTCTTGCTGAGCTGCACCATGGACGAGGGCTGCAGCAGACGCATTTCCTCGATCACGTCCAGGATCAGGTAGCTCAGCTCGTTCACGGCGTCACGGCCGCCGGCCGTCACCCCGCCGATGTTGATCAGGGCAAAATCCACATAGGTATTGCTCTCCTTGGCGGTGACACCGGTCTTGGGGGGGGCCGGATGGTTGTTGAACTTGATCCAGAAGGCGCACAGCAGCTCCTTGGCCTGCTCACGGGTCAACCGTCCCTCTGCGAGATCCTTCTCGTAAAACGGAAAGAGATGCTGGTCCAGCCGTCCGGGGTTGAAGGCATCCCAGGGGTTGAGTTCGGTAATGACCCCCACATGGACGAACCAGTACGCCTGGAGCGCTTCCCAGAACGTCTGCGGGGCATGGGCCGGCACCCGGCGGCAAATGGCGGCCATCTGCATCAGTTCGGTTTTACGCGCCGGGTCCGGTTCCGAATCGGCCATCTGATCGAGCGTTTCGGCATGGCGGCGGGCAAAGCCGATCAGCCCGTCGGCGGCCATGGCCATGGCCGTCAGCTGGTTTTTGCGGTCCATCGCGTCAGGGTCGTTGAAAAAATCAAGCCGGCCCAGCGATTCGCGAATCTCGGCCTTCAAGTCCAGCATCCCTTTGTGGTAGATCTTGTTCCCGCAGGCCGTGTGCCCCGGGGAGCGCTGTTCCTGGAACTCGGTAAAAATGCCGGCGGCATAGGCGGACTGCCAGTCCTCCGGCAGGTGGGTGAAAAGCGTCTCCCGGATGGAGTGGCCCTTCCAGAAGGGGATGATCTCCTCGCGGTAGCTTTGGCGAACGGAATCGTCAACCGCGAAGGCCACCTTCCGGCGCCCGTCGATGATATCCAGATCCTGCTGGCTGTGAATGCACACCTCCGGATAGGTGGGCGTGGCCTTGGGCACCGGTCCGCGTTCTCCCACGATCAGTTCGTCGGGTCCGATATAGATCCGCTTGCTGTCCATGATCGCGGCAAAGGCCATGGCCCGCTGCACGGCAACGGGTGCGGTCCGGGCAACGCCGCTTTTGTAAAAACGGGTCAGCAGCCGGGCCCGCTCGGCCGACAGGCTGGGTCGGGCCTCGATGCTCCGGGTTCTCAGGCGGTTGATTCGCTCGTTCATGGTCATCCTCCGATGGTTGCCGCCACACCTGCACGGTCAAAAAAATCTTTGATTTCCGCCATCCGGGCCGGTGACGGGGGCGCCGCCCCGGCCATGGGGTCCACCAGCCCCAGGCGCCGGTATTTACCCTCACCGATCCGATGAAAGGGAAGCAGATCGATGCCGTCGAGGGCCTTCAGCGTGCTTGCAAATCGCACGATGGCCGTCAGGTTACCGTCTCCGTCGGTCATGCCGGGAATCACGGGGATCCGGATTCTCACCGGCGTCCCGCTGCCGGCGATGCGCGTCAGGTTCTCGAGAATGATGCGATTGGATACGCCGGTGTAGCGCCGGTGTCGGTCCGGATCCATGATCTTGAGATCGAAAAGCACCAGCTGGAGCCGGGGAAGGACCCGGTCCACCACGGCGGCCGGAGCGAAACCGCTGGTATCCAGCGCGGCATGGATGTCCCGGTGGTTGCAGGCCGCCAGCAGCGCATCCAGAAAGGCGGGCTGGCCGAGCGGCTCTCCGCCGGAAAAGGTGACCCCGCCTCGGGATTCGTCGTAAAAGAGCACATCCTTTTCGATCACGTTGACGAGAGCCTCCACGCCGATGACGGTTCCCACGGTTTCATCGATGTCACCGGACGCTGTGCGGCGCGACATCGTCTGGGCCTGTGGATCGATCCCCTCGGGATTATGGCACCACCGGCATGACAACGGGCAGCCCTTGAAAAAAACCGTCGTGCGGATACCGGGCCCGTCGTGCAGGGCGTAGCGTTTGATTTTAAAAATGGTGCCGACCGTCATGCCGTTTCTCCGCGTGCGGGGTCTGGAAGGACTGCCACCTCACCTGTGACGGCCGCCATTATATCAGGACGGCCGCCAAAGGCAACATCAATTCAGGTCTTCAGACCACCTGATATCATTTCGGTCCCGCTTCTTGCGGATTTCCCCGGAATCCACCCGGATGACGTCCGGAACAACAGCGTGTCCGATGCCTGCTTGCCGGAAAAACCGGCCACGCCGGCAGTCCGACGACCATATCGACAACATATTGGAATAATATTAATTATCTGGCATTCACGGCCAATTAAAAGACCTGTCCATTGACTTTGGTGCTGTTATCCCTTAGCTTGCCTGCATGTCTTATCCGACCGTGCAGTCATTTGTGCGCCACGTCTCCAAATGGGTTTCAGGGTTGCGGAAGGCAGACCATCTGCCCGGTCGTGGTTTCGCCTGTAAGGCGGATGGATGTAAAAAACGGAACCACGGAAACCCATGTCGATAAAATTGATAACCGTCCCCATCCCGATGTGCCCATGGAGGTTGCAATGACCAAAAGAAAAGGAAAACCGGTAAGCTTTGATGCCATGGTCAAATTTTTCATGCACAACTACAACATACCCACGAAACGGGATATCGATCGTCTCAACGGTCGACTCGACCGGCTGGAAAAGCTCATTAAAGCATTGCCTCCAAGAAACCGGCGCACGGTGGGAAAAGGCAACGGCGCAGCACCCCAAAGCGCCACCGAAACCGTTCTGGAGCTTATCCGGCGCAGCAAGAACGGCATCGGCATTGCCGCGATCCGGGAGCAGACCGGCTACGATGACAAAAAGCTGCGCAATATTATTTTCCGACTGAACAAAATGGGAAAAATCACGCGGGTCAGCCGCGGCAGTTACAAAGCCGTGGAATAGGCGTTCCCGCCCCGACGAGCCAAAACCCAAACACAGGCACTGGAGATCTCTATGGACCACAAAACGGACGCGAACAACCCCGGCATCGACGCCGGAGACCGGCTGGGCGGGTATACGATAAAAAAAGCAGCCTACCTCACGGACATCCAATCCTGGCTCTACCAGCTGGAGCACGAAGCTACCGGCGCCCGGCATCTCCATATCAGCAATACGGACCAGGAAAACACCTTTGGCGTCGCCTTCAAAACCGTTCCGTCGGACGCCACGGGCGTCGCCCACATTCTGGAGCATACGGTCCTTTGCGGATCCGAACGGTTTCCGGTACGCGATCCCTTCTTTTCCATGCTCAAACGCAGTCTGTCGACGTTCATGAATGCCTTCACCGCCTCGGACTGGACCATGTATCCGTTCGCCACCCAGAACCGCAAGGACTACTACAACCTCATGGACGTCTACCTGGACGCGGCATTTTTCCCCAGCATCGAGGAGCTGAGTTTCAAGCAGGAGGGGCATCGGCTGGACCTGGAAGGCGAAGGGGCGGACGCCCGGCTGGTTTACAAGGGTGTGGTGTACAACGAAATGAAAGGCGCCATGTCGTCGCCGGACCAGGTCATGGTCCGCGCCATGCTCAACGCCCTTTATCCGGATACCACCTACAGCAACAACTCCGGCGGTGACCCGGCTGTCATTCCGACGCTCACCTACCGGCAGCTCAAGGATTTTCATGCGCGCCACTACCACCCGAGCAACGCCTTTTTCTATACCTACGGCAATCTGCCCCTCGAAGCGCACCTGGCCGTCATCGAAAAACGGGTGTTGACCCGGTTTTCACGAATCGATCCGAGAACGGATGTACCCGCACAACCGCGGTGGACGGCACCGAAGACCGTTACCTATCCCTATCCGCTGGATCGCAGCGAAGACCCCGCAAAAAAATACCAGGCCTGCATGGCATGGCTGCTGGCCGATATCAAGGACACCTACGAGGTGCTGGTGACGGCGGTGCTGGAGCAGGTCCTCATCGGCAACGCCGCATCGCCGCTGCGCAAGGCCCTGATGGACAGCCAGCTGGGCACCGCCCTGTCCGACGGCACCGGTTATGACGCCGAGAACCGGGACACCATGTTTTCGGTGGGCCTGAAAGACGTATCCGAAACGGACGCCGAAAAAGTCGAGGCGATTGTCTTGGATGTCCTGACCACCCTGGCCGAGGAGGGGATCGACCCGGAACTGGTGGAATCAGCCATCCACCAGATCGAATTTCACCGCAAAGAAATCACCAACACCCCGTACCCGTACGGCATTAAACTGCTGATCGGTGTATCGGCCGGCTGGATGCACGGGGGTGATCCGGAGCGGATGCTCCAGCTGGATACGGATTTTAAGCGCCTCCGGCAGGCGCTGGCCGGCGGCCGGTTTCTGGAGGATCGCATCCGGCGCAGTTTTCTGGACAACCCCCACCGGATCCGCTTCACCCTGGCGCCGGACCAGTCCATGACGGAACGGGAAAACCAGCGGGTGGCGGCTGAACTGACCCGCATGCTGGCCGACATGGACGAAGCCGACCTGGCTCGAATCCGGAACGATGCGGCGGCCCTGGAAAAGCTTCAGGAAACCCAGGAAAGCCTCGACTGCCTGCCCACCCTGCAGCGCGAGGACATCCCCCCGGCCGTGGAGCGCATCCAGCCATCGCCGGGGCCATTTCAGCCGCCGGTATGGACCTACGACCAACCCACATCGGGCATTTTTTATTTTTCGGGGGGACTGGGCGCCGGCGACATTGACAGCCGATTGATGCCCCTGGTGCCCTTTTTCTGCTACACCGTCTCTAAAGTCGGCACCAGGGACTGCGACTACACCCGGATCGCCCGACGCATGGACCTGTATACCGGCGGCGTTGGATTTTCCGCCAACGCCCGCACCCGGTTTGACGACAGCGGCGACTGTCTGCCCTTCGTCTCTTTTTCCGGCAAATGCCTGGAGCGCAACCAGGACCGCATGTTCGACATCCTTCAGGAACTGACGAGCCGGGTCGACTTCTCCGACCGCACGCGGTTGCACCAGCTGGTCCTGGAGTACCGGGCCGGTCTCGAGGCGGCCGTGGTCCATAACGGCCACCGCCTGGCCATCTCCATGGCCTCCCGGAACTTCTCCCCCGCCAACCACCTTCAGGAGATGTGGGGCGGCATCCACCAGCTGCACACCATCAAACAGGTGGCGGCAGACACAGCCGGCGGCGACATGCAGAAACTGGCGTCGGACCTGCAGGCCATCGGCAGTGCGCTTTTTTTCCGGGACAACGTGCGCATCGCCCTGATCGGGAATGCGCCCATGCTGAACAATGCCGTAAAGCCCGTCAGCACCCTGACCCGGTCGCTGGCCGCCGGGGGAACGGACGGTTTTACCGCCGCGCCCCGGTTGAGCGTGGCGGCCGGCCATCCCAATGAAGGCTGGGGCACCTCGACGGCCGTCTCGTTCGTGGCCCAGACGTTTCGCACTGTCCGCCTGGACCATGCGGACAGCCCCGCCCTGTCGGTAATTGCCAAGATATTACGTTCCATGTACCTGCACCGGGAAATCCGGGAAAAAGGGGGCGCTTACGGCGGATTCGCCCTGTACAACGCAGAAGACGGGCTGTTCAGCTTCGGCTCCTACCGGGATCCCCATATCGTGGAAACCCTGAAAGCCTACCGGGGGGCGGCCGACTTTATCCGCACGGGGGAATTCTCCGAAGAGGATGTCAAAGAGGCGATTTTGCAGGTCTGCTCGGAAATTGACCGGCCCGACCCGCCGGGCCCGGCTGCCCGCAAAGCCTTTTACCGCCGGATCATCGGCCTGTCCGACGAGACGCGCATGCGCAACAAGGAACAGCTGCTGAAACTGACGCGCAAAAGGATAATGGCGGTCGCCGATCGATATTTCGACACCGCCGGGACCAGCCAGGCGGTGGCCGTCATTTCAAACCGGGACCTGCTTGAAGCCGCCAACCGGAAGCTGGCGGGCCGGGCGCTTTCCCTTCACAGCGTATAGCCGGGGCAGGCCGTCGGCACCGGCCGGCGGCCCGCGTTGGGCCCCTCCCGCTCGACCGAAGACCCTCATTTTTCCTCATGATTCCAGCCACCGTGCCGATAACAGAGGTTCGATCGCACATTTCGGGTGCGGTCGGCTGGACGTATTCGTTCAAGGGAGCATGTGAGCTTGACAGGATCCATCACATCACCGCACCATCCCGGCATCGACCACCGGACCCCCATTTACAACAGCGCCGTTCTGGGAAACTATATTCACTACCTGGAATCCCATCATGCGGAAGTCGACGTCGATGCATTGTTGGGTTGCAGCGGACTCACCCGTTTGCACATCAACGATGAAGGCCATTTTTTATCCCAGGCACAGATCAACCGTTTTCACCGATGTCTGGACGACACGCTGGGGGACCCGAAAATTTCCTACAAGGTCGGTCAGCACGCGCTGCAGGTGAAATCGACGGGAACGCTGAAGCACTATGGCCTTCAGTTCATTACCCCCCAAGCCATGTACAAAGCCGTCGACCGTCTCTACCCCAAATGGTCCAAAGCCCATTCCGGCAAAACCACCATCACCGGCAAGGGGCAGGCGGAAGTGACCATCACCGTGCAGCCGGGTATCCGTGAAGAACCTTTCCAGTGTGAAAACCGTATGGGCATATTCGAAGGAATGGGCGAGGTGCTGACCGGCCAGCCGGCACGGGTGACCCATCCGGCATGCATCCACCGCGGGGATGGCGCCTGCCGATACCTGATATCCTGGCGGGAGCAGCCTTCAGCCGTCTGGAAACGGGCGGGTGCCTATGCCGGGGCAATTTCCGTCTTGCTTGCCATCGGAGGCGCTGCATTTCTGCCAACGGTCTCCTGGGCGCTGTTGATCCAGGCCATGGCAATGGCGTGCCTGTCCATCTTCCTGTTCGGCAGCCGGCTGGAAAAAAAAGAGCTGGCCGGGATTCTCAAGGAGCAGGGTGATTCGGCCGGCCACCTGCTGGAAGAGGTCGAAGCCCGATACCGGGGGGCCCGGCTCGTTCAGGAGATCGGCCAGGCGGGGGCGGACATCCCTTATGAGCACACCTTCCTCGAAACCGTTCTGGCATCCATGACGCGAAACCTGGATTTCACCCGGGGGCTGATCGCCCTGTGCAACGAAGACCGCAGCCGCCTTTTTTACGTCGACAGCTATGGGTTTTCACCGGCGGAACTCCGATTCCTCGAAGACCTGGATGTCCCCATCAAAGTTTCCGACGCGTCCGATATCTTCATCAGGTCGATGAACACGGGAAAGCCTGTCTATGTCAACGATATTCGTCAACTATTCGATGAGATGACGCCCAACAGCCTCGCCATCATCGAAGAACTGTCGGTCGACTCCCTGATCTGTGTCCCGCTGATTCATAAAAGGAAACCGCTGGGCCTTCTTTTTGTAGACGCCAGGGGCAGCGCCAGGAATCACACCGCCAGCGATGTCAACCTGCTCACGGGTATCGCCTCACAGGTCGCCACCGGCATCGTCAATGCCCGTTCCTACCAGCAGATACAACAAAGCGAAAAACGCTACCGCCTGCTGGCGGAAAACGTAATGGACGTAATCTGGATCATGGATGCCCAGACCTTTGCAATGAAGTATATCAGCCCGTCCGTGGAAAAGGTCACCGGCTATACACCCGAAGAAATCATGGCCATGACCATCGACCAGCACCTGACACCGGACGCCTTTCAGCGGGCGGTCAGCACGGTGGACGAGGCGATGGAAGGGGTGATGGCCGGCACCATCGACCCCGAGAACTATTCAATGACCCTTGAACTGGAAGAGGTCCACAAAAACGGAAGCCTCATCCCCGTGGAGGTCACCGCCGGCTTTATGGCAGAGGAGAACGGCAGTCCACGCGCCGTTTTGGGAATCTCCCGGGACCTGTCGGAACGGAAAAAAACCGAGCAGGATCGCGCCCAGATCGAAAACAAGCTCCAGCAGGCCAGAAAGATGGAAAGCCTCGGGACCATGGCCGGATCCATTGCCCACAACTTCAACAACCTGCTGATGGTGGTATTGGGCAATCTGGAGCTTGCCAAAGAAGAGCTGCCCGATCCGTCGCCCTCCGTCAAAAACATCCAGCGGGCCATTAATGCCTCCCAGCGGGCGGCCGATCTGAGCGGCATGATGCTGACCTATGTCGGCCAGTTGAAAAAAGAGAGCAGCCCGGTGGACCTTTCCCATACGGTCAATGCGGTATTGAAAAACATGGACGAAACCAACATGGCCAATGTGGAACTGGATCTGGACCTGGCCGACCCGATGCCGCTGGTGATTGCAGACGCCGGCCAGATGCGACAGATGATATCCGGATTCATCACCAATGCCATCGAAGCGCTGGAAAAAGAAAAAGGCCGGGTTCGCATCTCCACCGGTTCCATGCACTGCGACCGGGATTATCTGGCCACCACCTACCTGGAGGAAGAGATGCCCGAAGGCATGTATGCGTATGTGGAAGTGGCCGACACGGGCTGCGGCATGAACGCGGAAACCCTGGGCAACGTCTTCGACCCGTTTTTTTCGACCAAGTTCACCGGCCGCGGGCTGGGCATGGCAGCGGTCATGGGCATCATCCGGTCCCATAGCGGTGCGGTCAGGGTCAGCAGCGTAAAAAATGAAGGGTCGGTGTTCACGGCCCTGTTCCCCATCCAGGGGATTTCCACGAGGCCGTCTGCGCCGGAATCCACCGGGGTAACGCCGGTGCTCGGCGACAAAACGGTCATGATCGTGGATGACGATGCCATGGTTTTGGATATCGGCAGCCAGTTTCTCAAGCGCCTGGGATTCCGGGTCAAAAAGGCGGCCTGCGGCCGTGAAGCACTGGAGATGCTTAAAAAGGATCCCGATCACGTCGACTGCCTGCTGCTGGATTTTACCCTGCCCGGCATGAATGGCCTGGAAACCATGCAACAGGTCAGAATCATCCGTCCGGATGCCAAAATCATCATTTCCAGCGGATACACACGCAAGGATATCGAAGACCGATTTGCCCACATCGATCCTCCGGACGGGTTCATTCACAAGCCCTTCCAAATGAAAGCGCTGCAGAAAACACTTCGTACGGTCATCAAAGACGCCGGTTGACACCGGGGCTGAAGTTCTCATCCATCCCGCACACCCGCTTCATTATATTTCAGCCAGATCTTGACCTGCGTCTGAAATATCTCTAAACTATCGAAAAAAGAGTAGATTTGCCAGGGATAGCCCTGACAGCGAACCAATGGATCCATCATTATCTGCCGAATCGCGTCCGCCGGAACCACCACCATCGTATCATTGCATTTTAGAGCACATCAACCACCGAGGAGAATACCCTTTATGGAAAACGAATTATCCCGACTCCAGAGGCTCGGCGAAACAATGACACAGCACGGGACGCAAATGGCGCTGTCGCTGGCGATACTGATCCTCGGCCTCCTGACCGCAAGGTGGATTCACAACCGGTTACGTCAGGGGTTGCGGAAATGGTACCCGGAAAGCAAGCTTGCACCGCTGATGTGCAACCTGCTTTACATCATTATTGTCGTCACCGTGATCATGGGCGCTGCGGTGGAGTTCGGGGCCAAACCGATCAACCTGCTCCGGCTGCTGACCATTATCGCCCTCATCATCACCGGTATATCGATCTTTCTGCGGCCTTTCATCCCGGCACTGCCTTTTAAAGTCGGCAACACGGTCAAGGCAGGCAACCTGCTGGGGAAAGTGGAGGCAATCACCTTTCTCAATACGCGTTTGAGGACTTTTGACGGAAAGACCTTTTTCGTGCCCAACCGCCAGATTCTCGACGACATCGTCATCAATTACCATTTTACCCAGACCCGACGGGTGAAAATCGACGTGAGTATCCGGTACGACCAGGATCTGATCAAAGCCAAGCGGGTAATGGAAGCCGTGATGACCGAGGATGCACGGGTAAACACCAAACCGGGTCCCATGGTGTATGTCATGAACCTTAACAACAGCAGCGTGGATCTGGGAGGACGCTGCTGGGTAGCCAACAAAGATTACTGGGTGGCGCGCTGTGACCTGTTGGAAAAAACCAAGCTGCGCTTTGACGTGGAAGGCATCCGCTTCGCCTTCCCGCAGCTGGACCTGCACATCAATCCAGAGAACGCTCCGATTGCAGCGGCCGACGAAATGAGGAACGATTTTTTATTGGCCGGAAACGAAGAAAATCCTGACAAGGTGAACAGATGAAAATTACCGAGGGACTGAAAGTGATCCAGAACGGATGGATTCGGAAACCCAGGGGCTTCCGTGTCAAGTTTCAAAGGCAGACCGAAACCGGGATCGAGTCCGTCTACTCACCCCCTCTGGAGGCGGTTCCGCTGAACTCGGATGTGACCGCCTGGCGTTATGCCTGGAAGTTGTGGCAGGCCACCCGGGCAAAGGCGGAAACGGAAGCGCCAGGCACCCTTTACAACATCACGGTGGTGGACGACCAGGATCATCCGTACCCGTTTTATGGCACCGGTGATTTCGAGACCTACAATCCGAAACGCCTTCATGGCGGTGATGACCCGCCGGCTGGCGATAGCAATGCGGCCTGATGCACCGTCGCTGGACACCATCGGCTTGCCGGCAGGAATCGTCATCACCGGATGCGCAGGAGCACCGGCCGCGGATACCCGCAGACGGTTTCATTCCAGAGTGTCTGACCTGAGCGGCCCATGAACCTGAAGCGGCCGGAGAAAACTGACCTTCGGGCCCGAAAGCCGCGGCACGACATAGAAAGTGACCGGGGCCCAAAAAAAGGGAGCCGGCCTGGCGGCCGTCTCCCTTTATCAATGGCTGGAGAACAGGGTGGAAAAAATTACACCATGGCTGCCTGATTCACCATGGATTCCCTTAACAGGCCTTCGGCCGCCTTCTGGTTGTCAACAACGTAAGTGCCATTTTGCATATCGGTCTGGATCCGGGAGACCAGCGATTCACGCACATCCGGGATTGAGGCGACGGCCCTCTGGGCATCGGCGATAGACTGGCCCCGTGTGCTCAAGGCGACGCGGTCATGCTGGGGTGCGATCGTTTCGGCGTTCTCGGATTTAGCCGCGCCCGTTTCTTTCCCCTGCACCTGAGCGGTCTGGTAAACGTTGAGTTTGGATTGAAGATCACTGCCGTTTATGTTCATGTGGTCGACTCCTTTTTGGACTTTTATGACTATATTATTGGCCACTTTTCCGCAAAACAATAGTTTTTTTTCAAAAAAAGTTTCAACCCATTGATTTATTTGATATTGAAGCTCCACCTGGTTGGTTTTTCAAAGGTGCGCGCGACACCGGACCGGTCCAAAAAAGATTTGCAGAATCAACACCAATGGCCTAAAACAAAGCCAGTCCGAGGCTCAGCAGACCAAACCATTTTATGGCCCGAAGGGTATCGATATGACCGACATTCCGCCAAGCACCCAATCCAGAGATTATCAGGAGAATGAATTCATCCAGGCCGTCGGCGACGTGATGACCAGCGTCGCGCCCGTAATGGAAAAAGCCCCGGAATACCGCCGCCACGGCATTGTCGAACGGTTGGTGGAGCCTGAGCGCATTATCACGTTTCGGGTGCCCTGGATGGACGACATGGGCCGGGTTCGGGTCAACCGGGGATTCCGTATAGAAATGAACAGTGCCATCGGTCCCTACAAAGGCGGACTCCGGTTCCACCCTTCGGTCAACCAGAGTATCTTGAAGTTTTTAGCTTTTGAGCATGTCTTCAAAAATGCCCTGACCACCCTGCCCCTGGGTGGGGGTGCCGGTGGATCGGATTTTGAACCCAAGGGGAAATCAGATGGAGAAGTCATGCGCTTTTGCCAAAGCTTCATGGCCGAACTGTTCCGCCACATCGGCGCAAACACGGATGTGCCCGAAGGAGATATCGGCGTGGGGTCGCGTGAAATCGGGTACCTGTTCGGCATGTATCGGAAATTGAGAAATCAATTCACCGGCGTGCTCACCGGCAAGGGCCTGGGCTGGGGCGGCAGCCTGATCCGACCTGAAGCGGCCGGCTTCGGCTGCGTCTATTTCGCCGCCCGGATGCTGGCCACCCGCAGTGACGGCCTCTCCGGAAAGACCTGCCTGATTTCAGGGTCCGGCAATGTGGCCCAGGCCACTGCCCGGAAATTGATCGAGATGGGGGCCCACGTGGTCACCTTCTCCGATTCATCGGGGCACATCTTCGATGATCAGGGAATCGATGCGGAAAAGCTGGAATTCGTCAAACACCTGAAAAATGTGCGGCGGGGCAGAATCAGCGAATATATCGACCAATATGCACACGCCGTGTTTACGCCGGCAGCACCTGAGCAGCCGTCCAACCCCCTGTGGCAGCATCGCGCCCAGTGCGTTTTCCCCTGTGCCACCCAGAATGAGATCAACAAACAGGATGCCTACCACCTGATCAACAACAACATCAAGCTGGTGTGCGAAGGTGCCAGCATGCCCTGCACCCTGGAAGCCCGGGATATTTTCCTGGACAAGGGGATTCTCTATGCACCCAGCAAAGCAGCCAATGCCGGCGGCGTGGCCGTTTCCGGGCTGGAGATGACCCAGAACCGCATCCGCCTCAACTGGCTGGGCGAAGAGGTGGACAATCGTCTCAAGATCATCATGAAAGGCATCCATGACACCTGCCTGGCCGCTGCCGAGGCCTACGACAGGCCGGGCAACTATTTTCTCGGAGCCAATATCGCCGGCTTCGTCAAAGTCGCCGATGCCATGCTGGACCAGGGGGTCATCTGACAGGGACGCGCCACCCCCACCGCGAAAATCCTTTCCGTTTTGCCGTTGGCATTCCCGTGGCGGAACCGGGGCATGCCGGCAAAGGCATGACTCTCCTCTTTGCATTGATCGACCGGCAACTTCCTCTGCTCTTGAAGTGATCGCCCCCGGTGATTACATTCTCCTGACCTGACAGGAATGAAAAGCCTGCATGGACGAACGTCCGCCCACCAGTCCGGCCGGACCAGGTCCGGTCGTGGAAAAACACGACCAACGTACAAGGAGGAATCCATGATCAGTGATAAAATGACCCGGGCATTGAACGAGCAGGTCAACCGGGAGATGTATTCGGCCTACCTTTACATGGCGATGTCGGCTCACTGCAGCCAGGAAGGGCTCAAGGGCTTTGCCAACTGGTTTATGGTCCAGTACCACGAAGAGATGCTTCATGCCATGAAGTTTTACGAGTATATTCAGCGCCAGGGCGCCCGGGTTAAACTCGCCGCCATCAAGGAACCACCCGCTGAGTTCGAATCCCCGCTGGACATGTTCACCAAAACCCTGGCCCACGAACAATTCATCACCCGGTCCATCAACGACCTCATGGAGCTGGCCATTGCCGAGAAAGACCATGCGTCCCAGATCTTTCTGGAGTGGTATGTGACCGAGCAGGTGGAGGAAGAGGAAAACGACAACGATATCATCGCCCAACTCAAATTCATCAAGGACAACCCCCAGGGATTGATGATGCTGGATCGGGAACTGGCCGGGCGGGCAGCCAACATGCCCACCGATTTCAGCAAGGGCATCGAGTCGGCCATGGCCGCATCCGGTGCATAGTCCGGTCGTGCATCTACCGCCTTTGCCATACCCGCATACCGCCTTTTGAGGTTGTCCTTATCGCCCAAAGGCGGTATTTCCTTACCCAATGAAAACAGGGCTGAAATCCATACTGCTGATATCCGCCGTCCTGGTGGCCGGGGCAGCCATTGTTTTCTGCAGCGCCCTGTTCTGGATCCAATCCAGCCACGGCCTTCGATGGGTGCAGGCGCGCATCAACACGGCAATCCCCGGAACAATTACCATCCTAAGGCACCGGCTGTCGCCCGTCCGCCAACGCCTGGACCTGTATCGGGTTGTGCTCCATGATTCAGAGGGGGTTGCCCTGGCTGGTGTTGACCACATCGCCGTGCAACTCGACGGATGGTCCCTGTGGCGCCGGGAAATCCGGCTGGAACACACCCTGATTCAGGCCCCGTGGGCGGACCTGGCCGTCGATGAGGCCACCGGCGTCAATCTGATCGCCGCCCTGGTGTCACCCGATCGGGCCAAAAAAACTGAAGTGCCGGCGCCCGACAGCGCCGGATTGCCCTTCAATGTGGTTATTGAATCAGCCCGGCTGGGCGATGGCCGCTTCACATTCAGCTCCCCGGACACGGCCATGCACCTGGAGGTCAACGGGCTCACCCTCAGTGCCGACGGCAATCTCATGGCCCGGTCCGGCAACCTTGAACTGGCGGCAGACCGTGTCCGGTTCAGCAGCGCCGGCATCCGTCCGGAACCGGCCCGCATCGTCCTGAGGGCCCATCTGGATGGCGACAAACTGAGCCTGCCCGCCCTGGATGTCACTGCCGGCCGGACCACCTTGCGGCTATCCGGGTCAGCGGAAAGGCTGTATACGACACCACGGATAGACAGCCTTCTTTCTGTTGAAAGCCACCTGGCGGAGCTAAAGGCCATTTTTAATCTTGCCGGAGACCACAGCGGCCCCGTGAACACCACACTCACATTGAAGGGCGCCGTGGCCAATCCTGATGCCAGGCTTGTCCTGGCGGTTGGCGGCGGTCGGATTGCCGGTCAGCCGCTGGAGCACGCTGAGCTGACCATGGCGATTGAGGACCGGCAGGTAACCATCGGACCGGCAGCGCTGAAATTAGCCGAGGGTGTCGTCAACCTGAATGGAACGCTAAACCTGCGCGAAGCCTTTCCCAACGGCTTCCTGGCGCCGCTCTCAGATGCAAACGCCGTCGCCTACGCCATCACACTGGACCAGAACATCCCTGATCTCAACCCATGGCTGAAACCGTATATCGACATCGGCGGAAAAATGGCCGGAAGGCTCCTGGTGAGCGGAAACGGCATCCGCCCATCGGAAATCTCTGCCCGGATGACAATGGCAGAATCGGTACGCGGCCTGTTCGCCCCCGGCATGGAACGCCCGGTCGATGCCGACATGAACCTGTCGGCCCGGGTGGCGCGCGGCATGATTTCCATATCCCCCCTCAACCTCTCTGCCGACGGTATCGAGCTGTCCGGCGAGGGCCGCTTTCAGATGGCGGAAAAGACGCTTGCCGGAAAACTGTCCTTGACGGCGGAGGACCTCTCCCGGGTGCTGGCCGTGGCGGGGATGCCGTCCGTCAATGGGGCCTGCGAGGCGAAACTGACCGTGGACGGCAGCTTGAACCGGCCACAGTTTTCGGTGGACCTGGAATCGAAAGGCCTGACCATCGATACCGTTGTCATTGGAGATCTGAGGGTCAACGCCAGCATGGACCATGAGGGCCGGTTGAACCTGTCCACCCTGAACTTGCAGAATCGAGATTCACGGATCCAAGGAAACGGCCGTCTTCGACTGCTGCCCGGCAGCGGCGGCATCGACCCCCAATTTGCCAATACGCTGGCCCTCACCCTGAAGACCCTGTCCCCCGGGGATTTTTTGAAATCCGCGGCGATAAGCGGCACCCTCGACGGCCGTCTGCAGATGGACGGCCCGCTGGGCATGCTGACCGGCGCGCTTTCCCTCAGCGGCAGGGCCCTGGGCACAGATGGTATCCGTATCGGCGATGCTGATGCACGCATGCGATTGAACGCCGGCACCGTCTACGTGGATCGACTTCACTTGCGCAACCGGGCCTCCACGCTCGAGGCGGCAGGCGGCATCCAGTTGCTGGCCCCCGGAACCCTGCGCCCGGTCGAAGACCCGTCCATTGACTTCAGCGCCGAATCAGACCACCTGGACCCGGGAGACTTTTTCGAAGGGGCAAGCGGCGATTTCACCTTCAGCGCCTTGTTGAACGGCAGTCTTGAATCGCCCGGCGGCCGGTTGACCCTCAAAGGCAGGCAGATCGATCTGGCCGGCCAGGCGATCGAAACCATCGCCCTCGACGCCCGCATGGAGGACCGGCGCCTGTGGCTGGACCCGTTCATCGTGACGGTTGCCCCCGGCGAAAAGATTGCGGGTGGCGGATCGGTGGGACTGGATAAAAGCATCGACCTGTACGTCAAATCGACCGGTGTCTCCACCGCCCGCATCCAGCGGTTGCATGATTTTTTCCCCGGAGAAGGCACGCTGCACATCGACGCCACCGGGAAGGGAAACATGACCAACCCGGACATCGAGGGTCGCCTGACCGTATCCGACATGCTCATCAATGACGAACCCATCGATGACGTCCACCTCTCCTTCAGCCTTCATGACATGCAGGTCCGCACCACGGGCAAATTGAATTTTGACGTGGATGCCGCCTGCGACCTGAACAAGGGGACGTTCGATGCCCGCCTGGCATTTGACCGCACCGAAACCGCAGGCTGGTTCAAGGCCTTGGGAAAACCGGGCTTTCACGGCACCCTGACCGGCCGGGTGGAAGCCGCCGGCAGCATCCATGACGCCGCCAACGCGACGGCCAGCGTGGACCTGAGTGCCTTCCACCTGTTGTTCGAAGACAGCTCCCTGGTCCGATCCGACCGGATCGTTGCCCGCCTGGCCGAAGGGGAACTGTCCTTTCCCGGGGTCGAGATGGCGCTGCTCGATTCAGGCCGGCTTCGGCTGGAGGGCAACGCCCGCCTCGGCGGCCGCCTCGACATGACCGTCGACGGCCGCATCCCCCTGTCGGCGGCAAGGGGGTTCGGCGATCAATGGGCCGGCAGTACCGGTACGGTTGCCCTGGCGGGAGAAGTACACGGACGGGCGGACGCTCCGCTGATCGATGCCCGGATCGAACTGGAAAATATCGGCATGCCGGTGCCCGGATTGGTTCAACAGCTTCACAATCTCAACGGCCGCATCCACCTGACGGCCGACACGATTCGCATCGAGGCCCTGCGCGGCCAATTGGGCCCGGGATCGTTCTCCGTCGATGGCACCCTGGGCCATGAGCAATTCACCCTGAGGCGGATGAATCTGGCCATCGATGCCCGATCCCTTCAGCTGGATGTTCCCGACACACTGACCGTTATTCTCAATGGCGATGTCAGCATCACGGGCAGGGACCGGTCTGCCCATGCCAGGGGAGAAATTGTCCTGCTGGGGGGTGTGTACTACAAGGATGTGAACATCAACCTGCTGCAGATGGCCGCCACGCGACAGCGGGCCGTCGCCCCGGCGACCCGCCCCCCATCCGTTCCCTTTTTCGACACCATCAGCCTGGACATCGCCGTGGGACACCGGGAACCCTTTATGGTGCAGAACAACCTGGCCCAGCTTGAAATCAGCCCCGATCTGAAAATCGGCGGCCGCCTTGCCCACCCCATTGTCAGTGGCCGGGCCCAGGTGAAGACCGGCACCGTCACCTTTCAGAAAAAAACCTTCGACGTCAAAAAGGGCGTCATCGATTTCGTCAATCCCTACCGGACCGAAGCAGAGATCGACATCGAAAGCCAGACGCAAATTCGGTCCTGGAAAATCAACCTGGCGCTCAAGGGAACACCGGACAACCTGGACATCACACTGTCATCGACACCGGAGGAAACCGATGCGAACATTCTTTCGTTGATTTTATTCGGCAGAACCGCCCAGGAACTGACCGCCGGTGAAGGCGGCGCCCAGCGTACGACGGGTCAGATCATGGCCGAAATGATTGCCGAAACCCTCGGCGATGATATCAGACGGGCAACGGGGGTCGACATTCTGCAGATGGAAACCAACGGCAGCGACGACAGCCAGGATTCCGAGGGCGTGAAAGTGACCGTGGGCAAGCACCTGTCCGATCGGATGACCGTCAAGTACGCCGTGGAAACCAAAGACGGCGAAATCACCCAGCGGGCCATCACGGAGTATAAACTGCTGGAACACATTCTGGTCAGTGGGTTTCAGGACACCAAGGGCATATACGGGTCGGAACTGGTTTTTCGCATTGAGTTCAGATGAAGCCATTGCACAAAAAAAATAAAATCGGCCTGCTGGCACTTCTTCTCGGCATTCTCTTTTTTCCGATGCCCCCGGCCTCCGCCGCGGACGGCATTGCCGAAGAAAAGGCGGTGGCCCCGGCCCGGACGGGTGCCGTGGTCAGCAGCGTGCGCGTGGTCATCGATGCATCGCCGGACCGGCAGGCATCCCATGCCGCCGTAGCCAATCACCTGATCCGCATCCGCCCCGGGGACCGCCTGACCGACACGTCAGTCGAGGCCGCGATCGCAGCCCTGAAGTCCAGCCACCGTTTTTCGGCCATCCATGTGGATTCCAGCACCGCACCCGATGGCGAAGCGTTGACCTTCAGCCTGACGCCCGGTCAAACCGTCAGGGATATCCGTATCCGGGGCAAATATCCGCTTTTCGAACGGGATATTCTCAACCAGATGACGCTCTACCCGGGCGACCCCTTTACCCGTGAGGAACTTTCCGCCCAGGCGGCAGCCATCGTGAAACGCTACCGGAGAGAAGGCTACATCACCCCCCGGGTATCGGTGAAGGCCTTGGCGGAACCGGGCGAGGAAAACGCCGTGATCCTCGTGGATATCGAAAAAGGCCCCCATTACATGCTTGGCGAACTGACCTTCGAGGGCAATCGGGGGATTTCCTCGAGTGCCCTTCAATGGCGGATGGGTGTCTGGCGAACGGCACTGATACCGGGGATCGGGCGGTTCAGTGAGTACCGCCTTAAAAAAGACATGGAGTCGCTGCTATCGTACTACCGCAGCAAAGGATTTGCAGATGCAGCGCTTTCCTACCGCATTGACGATCCGGGTGAGTCCCACCGGGTAAACGTGACCGTCCGGATTCAGGAGGGGCACCGCTACCGGATTGACTTCGAGGGCAACCGGCGGTTCTGGGACATGACCCTGAAAAAAGAGGTGACCCTCTTCACCGAAGGGAACCGGAACAACATCGGCATGCGAAAAAGTATCCAGAACATTAAAAACCGGTATCGGCTGGCGGGTTATCTCGACACCCGGATCGAGGTGGCGGCAACGGATGCCCCGGGCGACCGTGAAACGGTCCGCCAGGTGCGACTCGCCATCGACGAAGGTCCCCGGACCGTCGTCGAGGAGGTCACCATCGCCGGCAACCGGACCCTGGCCGAAGCGGAAATCAAAAAACAGCTGCTCACGCGTCCACCTGCGGTTTTCCACGACGGCGCCTTTGTGCCCGAGACACTGGATACGGATACCTACGCCGTCACCACCCTTTACCTGCAGCAGGGTTTCCGTGAGCGCACCGTGGATTCCGAAGTGACCTTCAGCCAGGACAAGACCGCCGCTGCCGTGTCCCTGAACATAAACGAGGGGCCCCGGACGACGGTCCGTTCCATTTCCATCACGGGCCTGGCCGTATTGCCGGAAGCAACGGCCAGGCAGGTGCTGGTTCACCACATCGGCGGCCCGTTCCGCAACGCGGCACTGGCGGTTGAAAAAGAAGCCATCGCCAGCCTGGTCTCCGAAAAAGGATACCCCCACGCCACGGTCGAAGCCAGAGTCACGACCAGCATGGATCACACCCGGGCGGATATCGTCTTCGACGTCGATCCCGGCCCGCTGGTGACGCTGGGAGAAATTTTTATCTCCGGGAACCTGAGGACCCGGGAACAAGTGATCCGCCGAGAACTGGAAGTCAAGCCCGGTATGCCGCTGTCATTGCGGGCACTTCACGACGGCCAGCGCAGACTGAGAGATCTGGACATCTTCCACGGGGTGAAATACCGCACCTTCGGATTGAAGGAAAAGGCGGAGACGGTAAACCTGTTCGTTGAGATCGAAGAGAACAAGCCCTACTATGCCCAGGCCAGCGGCGGCTACGAATCGGACAGCGGCGGATTCGGCCGTATCCGGATCGGCGACCACAACCTGTTCGGGCTGAACAAGGACTTGTGGGCCGGGGGGGAAGTCAGCGAAACCGGCTACCGGGTGGAAACCCGGCTGACCGAGCCCCGGTTTCTGGGGTCACGCACGACGGCCAGCATCGGCGCCTTTACCGAAGAACTGACTGAATTCAACCAGCCCTTCGGCACGCGCACCACCGGCGGCTCGCTGGCGTTCGGCCGCAGTCTGGGAACGCACTTGACATCGGCCCTGAGCTTCCGCCTGGAAAGACGGGACCAGTTCAGCGTCGACAACCGCCCGGCCACCCGGGCGGAAGAGGAGACCCGGACCATCTTCGTCACCACGCCCTACCTTCGTTATGACAGCCGGGATTCCTTCGTCCGGCCGACCCGTGGTGTCTTCTCATCGTTGAGTGTGGACGTGTCCAGGGGCGTCGAAAACCGGCTGGATGATTTTGTACGCTATCTGTTCGATACCCGCTACTACCGCACCCCCCTTGAAGGGCTCACGCTTGCCGGCATGGTCCGGGTCGGTCAGGTGCTCCCCTATTCGGACAGCGATCTGGTTCCCGATGACCAGCTGTTCTTTTTGGGCGGCATCCGGGACGTCCGGGGGTTTAAGGAAAACCTGCTGCGTTTCGACAGCGCCGGTGATCCCGTGGGCGGCAAAACAGCGCTGACCGGCAGCCTGGAGGCCCGAATCGATCTGGGAATGAACCTGGAATTGACCACCTTCTTCGACATCGGCAGCGTCCAGGACGCCCTGGTTCCGGACGGCTCGGACCGGTTCCGCTCGTCCGTCGGCGTCGGCCTGCGCTACATCACTCCTATCGGCCCCATGGGGCTTCTCTACGGCCACAAGCTGGACCGGGAGGAAGACGAGCCGGCCGGCCGCTTTCATTTGTCCATCGGGTACAGTTTCTAAACGAGGGCAGATGGCCACGGACGGTTATTCACGGGCGGTGAGCACCATGCCCAGACAGACCATGACCAGGGCCGCCAGAGCCGGCCATTGCAGGTGCTCGCTGTCGATGATGGCAACGGAAAGCAGGGCCGCACACACCGGTATGAGAAAACGATAAACGGCCATGCTGGAAAGCCGGTTGTGCTTGATCAGCAGGTACCACAAGGAAAAAGCGGCGGCCGAAAGAAAACTGAGATACAGCAGCAGCACCAGCGACGGGCCGCTGAAGGTCAGCACTGTCGGGGATTCGAAAAACAAGGCCAATAAAAACAATGCCGCGGCGCCGGTAACCAGCTGGTAGGCAGACATGAGCGGCGGGTAGACGCGCAGGGCGGTTTTCTTGACGACCACCAGGGCCAGGGTGGAGGACAGGGCCGTGAGCAGGATAAAGCCTTCTCCGGTCAGGGTCATGTGGAAATCCAGGCTGCTGCCCCGTATGTTGACCAGGACGATGCCCAGAAAGCCCAGAATCAGCCCGGTGCTTTTTCGAACGGAGATGGGGTCGTCCTTGAACCACAGGTGGGAAAACAGGGCCAGAAAAAAAGAACCCGAAGCGATGATAATGGAGGCCTTCACCCCTGTGGTGTTGGACAGCCCGATATAAAAGAAGGTGTATTGCAGCGTTGTCTGAAGCAGGCCCGTCAGGACCATGGCACCGTAATCGCGATGACGGGAGAGCAGGAGGGATCTCCCGGAAACCACCACACCGGCGAATATCATCAGCCCGGCCAGGAGGAACCGGTAGGCGGCAAAATAGAGCTTGCCGCCGGTGTTGTGCTGGATGTCCAGCATGACGAACCCGGTCTTGACCATGGGAAAGGCGCTGCCCCACAGCAGGGCGCATACGAGCGCCCAGAAAAATACGGCCGGGGGCCAGGTGAACAGATTGTCGCGATCGATCATCTATCGGGCTCCAGTTCAATGGGTTGCGGAAAAAGGTTATCCCTGCCCAATAGTTTGAAGTCAAACCTAAAGATGGGGGTGTAGAAATTAAGCCGTGACATAGGCGTTAAGATAATTCATTTGGAAAGGCCAGGGGGAGGAAGCCGTATGATGGGTACTGCGACGACCGATAACGCAGTCCAAATGCCTTATCTGAACGTCTATCGCCATCGGATGCTGTCCGGCCGATAGGCCAGGGTGACAGGCCAGCCCCGGTGAAGGGTCATGGCCGCGAGGTGGGATTCAGCGACCCGGACGACCAGGGTGAGGGGACCGACACGTACGTCGGCGAACAGGTCGCCGCTCTGACGTTCCAGGGAAAGGCGCGTGACCCTGCCGTCGACGGTCACGGTGTCGGCGCTGACGGTCACCTCCCCTTTGGCCAGGATACGGATGGCGGCCGGGTCGATGAAGGCGGTGGCGCCCTCACCCGGCGGCGCTGACACGTCCAGATAGCTGCCGTCGCCGATCAATTTGCCAAAGCGATCGCCGGCCCGGGGAACCCATGGACCGAAAATCATATTGCTTCTTCCGGTGCCGGCCGGTTTCCCCCTGAACAGATGAAGGACGTCGTCACAGACATCATAGAGCCACTCCCGATCATGGCTGGCAATCACCAGGGTGGTGCCCCAGTCACTGCGGGCGCGCAGGGAAGCGTTCCGGATCAGTTCACTCGAGCGGGCATCCACACTGGCGGTCGGTTCGTCCAGCAGCAGCACCCGGGGTTTCAGCACCAGCCGGGCTGCCAGGGCCACCCGCTGGGCCTCGCCGCCGGACAGTTCATCCCACTGGCGCCGGACGAAGGCATCGGGATCCAGCCCCACCATGGCCAGGGAATCACGTACCGGCTGGCGCCAACGCCCGCGATCCCCGCGCACCTTCAACCCGTACACAATGTTGTTGAACACGGTGCGCTTCATCAGGTAGGGCTCCTGGGTCAGCAGCGTCACCTGGAAGCGGACCGAATCGTCGAACGGCGCCGCCGGCAGCCCGTCGAACAGGATGCGCCCTTCGGAGGGCCGCAGGATGAACGCCATGAGCTTGAGCAGGGTGCTCTTGCCGCTGCCGTTGGGTCCCACCAGCCCCACAATGGATGCCGGCTCGATGTCCAGGCGGTCCACCGTCAGCACCGGCTGGCGGTTATAGCGATGGACCAGGTTTTCAATCCGGTAAATGGAGGGGGGCACGGTGGACGTCTCCCATCAGTTCTCGTGGTGCCGGTTAATAGTCAATTATTGGACGGTATACGAAGCCGTCATTTTTTCCTTAAAAAAGAGAGCCCCACATTGACGCCGAAGGCGATGGCAACCAGAACCAGCCCAAGGGCGATGCCGGTGGCGAACATCCCCTTGCCCGTCTCCAGGGCGATGGCGGTGGTGATGGTACGGGTGTGCCACTTGATATTGCCGCCCACCATCATGGAAATGCCCACTTCGGTCATCACCCGCCCATAGGCAGTCAGCCCGGCGGCCAGCACACCGTAGCGCACCTCCCACAAGCTGCTCAACAGCAGCTGACCCCGGCTGGCCCCCAGAGAAATCAGGAGTGTTCTGAGGTGGCGGTCCATGCTTTCCACGGCAGTGGCGCTCAGGGCAATCACCACGGGCAGGGCCAGAATGGTCTGCCCGATGGCGATGCCGGGAATGGTGAAAAGCAACCCCATTTCTCCCAGGGGCCCCCGACTGGAGATAAAGGCGTAGACCACCAGCCCGATAAAAACCGTCGGCAGCGCCAGGGCCGTATCCACCAGCAGCCGAACCTGCCGCTTGGCCGGGAAATCAAAATAGCCCAGAAGAAATCCCAAGGGGATGCCCAGGGTCAGGCTGGCGGCCATTGAACCGGAGGACGCTTTGAGCGTGGCGGCCACTGCGGACCAGGTCTGGCCGTCCCCTCCCCACAGCAGTCGGATCGCCTCTATGAAACCGGCAAAGATAAAATCCATTTGACCTTAGCATGATCGAAAAAGGGGGCATCCGCCCCCTTTTCCGGTCCCACCATCGCCCATGCCACCCCTGGAGGGAAACGGAGGCAACGGTATCGTTGTGGTTTAGCGCTTGCGCTATCGTCTGATTGTCATTTTGCGTTGGGAACGAAAAGGGCTTTGCCCAACAGTTTGAAATCCCGGATCAGTCCCTGGGCTTCGGCGCCGGCCAGCCAGTCCGAAAAAGCGGTCGCCAGATCAATTTTGGCCTTCGGGCAGCGCTTCGGATTGATGGCCAGCACGCTGTACTGGTTCAGCAGAATCTGGTCCTGTTCCACGAGGACCTTCAACGGCGGGTTGCCCTTCATGGTATCGGCGTACTTGATGTAAGTACCGCGATCGGTCATGGTGTAGCCGTCGCGTTCGGCGGCAATGTTAATGGTGGCCAGCATGCCCTGACCGGTCTGAACATACCAGGCGTCCTTCTCCGGCACGGCCCCACCGGCGGCCTTCCACAGGGAAATCTCCTTTTTGTTGGTCCCTGAATTGTCGCCCCGGCTGGCAAAGACGGCCCCTTTGGCGCGGACGGCACCCAGGGCATCGACAACGTTTTTCCCCTTGATGCCGGCCGGATCGGCCCCGGGGCCGATAATCACGAAGTCATTGTACATGATCTCCCGGCGGTTGATCCCGAAGCCCTTCTCCACATAGGCCTTCTCCGCCGGCGGTGCATGGACCAGCAGGACGTCCACATCACAATTTTCTCCCATTTTAAGGGCCTTTCCGGTGCCCACCGAGGTCCATTTGAGCTCGATACCCGTGGCCTTGGTAAAATAAGGGGCCAGATAATCCAGCAGGCCGGTGTTGTCCGTACTGGTGGTGGTGGCCATCATCAGCACCTTGTCGGCAGCCGCCGCGGGAAATGCCATCGAGACGATTAACGCCATGATGGCACATCCCCTTATCACTGCTTTTTTTCTCTGCATGGTTTCTCCTCGATTGTTGATTCAGTGTGCTGGAAGGCCCGCGTGGTGCCGGGCCCCATAAACGGGTTCAGGAGGGGTTACGTTCGGCTTCAGCTTCCAGTTCATGGGGAAAAATCATTTTTCCGCTGGTGGACACGTCGTATCCTTCCAGTTTTTCCGCCGACTGGATGAAGGCCTTTTCGTGGACCAGGCTCAGAAAGTACTGGATCCCCTGGTCAAAAAACCGTTCCCGGGTCACCAGCAGGTCGTAGCGTTCCTGCCGCAAAGGGAGGAAATCCAGGCCCAGCAGGGACGCCACCGGCCGTATGCCCGGCCCGGCATCGGCACGACCGCTCAAGATTTCCAACCCCACGTCCATGTGCCGACCCACCTCGCGATCGTAACCGATGATCCGTTCGCCGGCAATGCCCGCCTGCTTCAATTCCCGGTCGAACAGCAGGCGGGTGCCCGTGGCCAGCGACCGGTTGACGATCCGTACGCCCTCTTTTGCCAGGTCCTTCACCGCCCTGACATTATTGGGATTTCCTTTGGGAAGAATGATCCCCTGGTCCCGCCTGCAGAAATTCACAACGACGGGCATGCGGTCAAACTGGCGCTGAAGGAAATCAAAATTGTACTCGTCGCCGTTCTCCTGAAGCAGGTGGCTGGTGGCCACATGGCACAGGTTCCGCCGCAGGGCGCTGATGCCGCCCACGGAGCCTAAATTTCCGAACACGGCCAAATGTCCGGAATGGCGGAGGTTGAAAAGGGACAGGGTCTTTTCCAAAAGGATGTCATTGCTGCCGGCAATGACCAGCAACCCCTCATAGGGTGGTAATACTTTGTGGTTCTGGGGATAATTGACCGTATTGGATTCCACCCACTGTTCCACCAGATGCCGGGGGAAAATCCATTTGCCCGTGACCTTGGATGCCGGCAGGCCTTTCTCGGAAATCAGGGTGTAAACCATTTTTTCATTGATCCCAAGGAATTTGGCCACCTCTTTGGTGGAAAGCATCTGGGTCATATCGTCCCCTTCATCAACGGCGTTTTCGGCAACGGAAATCTTCACCATAAAGGTCTACTTATTAAGAGCCGTATGTGGGGCTGTCAATATTTTCCTTGCCCCCCCTGCGCAAAAAAGACCGAAACCAACCAGAAGCAACGATTAATTACAAATGACCGCTTTCATCGTATGGGCCGGCCCGGGAAGCCCGCCGGGTTGAAACCGCTGTTCTTATTTAGAGTTGACGGGCAGGGTGCCAGCCGTATAGATTAGCGTGTAATCTACTCTTACGGACGCTGCCATGCTCAATGAAAAACAGAAACTGGACACGTTGATGGTGCTGGGGATCGAATTGAACCGGATCCTCGACTTGGATATTCTTCTGGAGCGGGTGCTCACCAGGGCGCGCCAGTTCGTCAACGCCGATGCCGGTTCCATCTATATCCGTGAAGGTGATCGTCTGAATTTCGCCCATTCCCAGAATGCCACCCTGCAAAAACGGCTTCCTGCGGGAGAAAAACTGATCTACTCGACCTTTTCGGTAACCATCGACCAGACCAGCATCGCCGGCTATGCGGCCGCTACGGGAAAAATGCTCAGCATCCCTGACGTCTATCAGCTGTCGCCTGCCAAGAGCTATCATTTCAGCAAAAAATTCGACAAGGCTTCGGGGTATGTCACCCGGTCCATGCTCACGATCCCGTTGATGAGTTCCAAAAAAGATGTGCTCGGCATCCTTCAGATCATCAATGCACAGGACCAGGAAAATCGGATTCGGGCCTTCAGCCAGACCGACGAAAAGGTCATGCTCCACTTTGCCGGCATCGCCGCCGTGGCGCTGGAACGGGCCCAGATGACCCGCGCCATGATCCTGCGCATGATCCGCATGGCGGAAATGCGGGACCCCAAGGAGACCGGTGCCCACGTCAACCGTGTGGCCGGGTTTTCCCTTGAAATCTACGAGCACTGGGCCAAGCGGCGAAATATCGACAAAAAGGAAATCGACAAAACCCGGGATGTGCTGCGCATGGGCGCCATGCTCCACGATGTGGGCAAGGTGGCCATCTCCGACCTGATCCTGAAAAAGCCGGCGCAATTGAGCTTTGAAGAGTTCGAAATCATGAAACAGCATACGGTCCAGGGTGCCCGGCTGTTTTCCAACCTGCAGTCGGATTACGATGAGGCCGCAGCCATCATTGCCCTGAATCACCATGAGAAATGGAACGGTTCCGGCTACCCCGGCCACGTCAATCCGGCCACGGGAGAGCCGATGCCGGGCCACGAAAGAGGCACCGACGGGACACTGCCCGGTAAACGGGGAGAAGAGATTCCTATTCTTGGCCGCATCGTCGCCATCGCCGACGTTTACGATGCGCTCAGTTCCAAGCGAAGCTACAAGGAGCCGTGGGACGAGTCCCGGAGCATCGAGATCATCAGCAGGGGAGCAGGCTCCCATTTTGATCCTGAACTGGTCGAAATTTTTGTGAACCGGCTGGCCTTCATTCGCGCCATTCAGACCCGTTATGCAGAAACGGATGCCCCGGCATGATCAGGCAACAGGAAACGAAAAAATGTTGAATCGATTGATCGCCGGCACCTTGCCCCTGCTGCCCAAACGCTTTGTCTGGCTCTTTTCCCGATCCTATATTGCCGGAGAGACGGTTGATGATGCCATGGCGGCATGCACCGACCTGAACGCAGCCGGCATCAAGACAACCATTGATATTTTAGGTGAGTTCATCCGGAACATGGATGAGGCCAAAAAAAATTGCGAGGAATACCTGGCCCTCATCGACGTGGCCCAGAGACATGGCATTGACGGCAACTATTCGGTCAAGCCCACCATGTTCGGCCTCCTTATCGACGCCGAATCCTGCTACGGGCATCTCCGGGAAATCGTGGCCAGGGCCGCCGGTCATGGCAATTTTATCCGTATCGACATGGAAGATTCCGGCTGCGTGGATCTGGAACTGGACGTGTTTCGCCGGCTGAAAACCGAATTCCCGGAAAATGTGGGTCTGGTGCTCCAGGCCTACCTGCGCCGCACCCGCGACGACCTGAAGGCGCTCATGGATCTTCACACCCCGTCGGTACCGCTCAATTTCAGGCTTTGCAAGGGCATCTACGCAGAACCGGGCCGCATTGCCTACCAGCGCCGCGATGAAATCAACGCCCATTTTCTGCAAGACCTGGAGTTCATGTTCCAAAACGGTGTCTACCCGGGCATCGCCACCCATGATCGCGCCCTGGTGGACGGGGCCCTGGCACTGATCGACCGGTACCAGGTTGCCCGTGACGGTTACGAATTCCAGATGCTGTACGGGGTCACGCCAGAACTGAGACGCACCATCATCGAGGCCGGACACACCATGCGGGTGTATGTGCCTTACGGCCGCCACTGGTTCGGCTACTCGACCCGGCGCCTCAAGGAAAATCCAAAGATTGTCAACAGCATCCTCAAATCGATTCTGTTGAAAAAATAGAGGATTCAGTGTCGATGCGATTGTCAAAACGGTGATGGGCGGTTCCGGAAACGGCTCAACGGATAAGATGCCTTCCCACCGTCCACAACCTGGAAAACGAGCATGAAAAAAACCAAACGAATTGCCCTGGTGGCCCACGACGAACGCAAGGAAGACCTTCTGATGTGGGTCCGCCGGAACACGTCCACCCTGGCCAGGCACCAGCTTTTCGCCACCGGAACGACCGGCAAGCTATTGGCCGACCAGTGTGGCCTCTCCATCAGCCGCATGAAAAGCGGCCCCCTGGGAGGTGACCAGATGCTCGGGGCCATGATTGCCAAGGGAGATCTGGATGTGCTCGTTTTTTTTTGGGATCCCATGTCCGCCCAGCCCCACGACGTGGATGTCAAGGCCCTGCTTCGGATGTCCGTTCTCTACAATATCCTGACCGCCTGCAACCGGGCCACGGCCGACTTCATCATCTCCAGCCCCAGTTTCAACAGGGCCTATGAGCAGGAAATCAAGGATTACAGCACGTACATCCGCCGGCCGGTGTAAGCGCTGCCGGCGACCGCAAACCACGAGGCCGTGCCGCCAAGTGGAGGAAAGGAAGGCCGAAAAAATGAAACGCGCCACCCTGGAAGTTTATTCCGACTACATCTGACCCTGGTGCTACTTCAGTACCGGGCGTATTGAACGGCTTCAGACCGCATTTCCCATTGACGTGAAATGGACATCTTTTCCACTGCACCCGGAAACGCCCGAAGGGGGCCAGACCCTGGAAGAACTGTTTGCCGGACAGCCGGTGGACATTGCAGGGATGCTGGCTCGCCTGAGGGGTGTGGCCCGGGAGCTGGACCTGCCCTTCGGGGATCGAAAAATGACCTTCAACAGCCGCCTGGCACAAGAACTGGGGAAATGGGCCGAGGACCAGGGGTGCGGCGATGCCTTTCACCGCGCCGCGTTCCTGGCCTATTTCCAGCGTGGGGAAAATATCGCCCGCAAACCGGTCTTACTGCAGATATGCGCCGCCGTGGGCCTGGACCCGGCGGCCGCAGAGGCGGTAATCGATCAACGCTCCTGCCGTGAGGCCGTGGACGAGGATTGGCGCCGGTCCCGCCGGATGGGAATTACCGCGGTGCCGACCTTTGTTCTGGATGACCACCGGCTGGTGGGCGCCCAGTCCTACGCGGCATTGGAAACCATGGTGTTATCCGCTGGGATAAACCGGCAGCATGCCGGCAGGTAACGGGTTGAAACCCCTCCTCCGGCATTCCCTGTCCCGTGGTGCGGGGCTTCGGATGAGAACCATTACAGGTGCAGGCCTGATTCTGGTTGCCGTGCTGGTCTCACATGCCCGGGGCGACCTGACCGGAAGGTGGTCCGGCAACGATGGGGGCACTTACTATCTGCGCCAGACCGGCAGCCGGGTGTATTGGTTCGGGGAATCCACCGAGGTTAAACCGGCATGGTCAAATGTATTTTCCGGCCAGGCGAGCGGCAACCGTATCAAGGGCCACTGGGCCGATGTGCCCAAGGGACGAGCCGCCGGTTCAGGAACCCTGGAACTGGAAATTGGAAAAGAGGGGAACGCCCTGCGGATCATAAAAAAGACAGGCGGATTCGTGGGTTCGCGCTGGACCCGCCTGGCAGGGCAAGCCGCCGGCAGCCGGCCGCTTCCCCCCTTGAAGCCCTCGGGGAAGGATGGCTGCACGAGATTCAACCCGGCCACGGCAAGCGTTCAATACGTGAACGGAAGATGGAAAATCGTTGACGGGGGTCGCTGGCTGTTTGATTTCGGTCGAGGTGAAACCGAAGCACGCCGGGCAATGAAGGTAATCAGGCACTACCGTTTCGACCGATCCTGCGTCGTTGGCCGGCCGCAGGCCTCATTTACCTATATGCTGGCCAAAGGCGGAAGCCCATCGGGCGCCATGGCCGGTGAGAATTGCGTGGCCTTCGATCCGGGAACGCTGAAGGTAAGCAAAATCCAGGGCCGCTGGAAGATCCTGTCCGGCCGGCGATGGCTGTTTGATTTCGTCCGAAGCGAAACCGAGGCACGCCGGGCCCTGTCCGTTATCCGGCGCTACGGATTCAGCCATTCCTGTTTCGTGGGCCGGCCGAACGCCGGTTTCACCTACCTGCGCCGCTGAGCGACGGACTTCAGACGTCGCCGATGGCCCGGTTGATGACGATGGGGGCAAACCCGCGGCCGGCCAGAAACCGATAGGCCTTCTGGCGCCGCTTCCACGGATCGGCCTCACGGGCCAGGCGGGGCTTTTTTTTTTCCAGCACGCGCCCGGCGAGGCGGACCTGGGCATCTTCGTCCCCGCAGCAGCCCAGGGCATTTTCGACCACCTGGTCATCCAGTCCTTTTTGGGAGAGCGTCTGGCGAACCCGCAACGGGCCGTATCCGCTTCGGACCAGGTGGCCGGCCATGGCCGTGGCGGTTTTCATGTCGTCCAGGTACCCCAGTTCGCGGCATCGTGCCATGGCGCCGTCGATGGCGACACGGCCATAGCCCTTTTGCCGGAGTTTAACCGCCAGTTCCCGGCTGGTATGGTCCCGCCGGGCCAGCAACCGGAAAGCCGTCTCCAGGGCAGCGGCGGCGGCCTGGCGCGAAGACCTGTCAGATTGTCGCAGACGATCGTTTTTCATGGAATTAACGGCCAACCCCGGTAATCAATCGAATCGGCGGGTTGGCACAGCCAGGGGGTGCCCCATCCCCGCAGAGAGGAGCCTTTATGGGACAGCGATTCATTTTGACCGCCTTCGGCAAAGACCGGCCCGGAATTGCCGCCGACGTCACTGAGATAATGTATGAAAACGGCTGCAACCTGGAGGAGACCTCCATGACCCTGCTGGCCGGTCAATTCACCCTGATCCTGCTGTTTACGGCCGGGTCGGCAGACGTGGCGGACCCCCTGTTCAAGGCCTGCCGCCGGCTGGAACAGGAAAAAGGCATCTCCGCTTTTCTCCGCCCCATCGAACCGAAGGAAACGGTTAAGTCCGGCAACGGGTTCATCTCCCGGACACTGCATGTGGAGGGGCTGGACCAGGCGGGTATCGTCTACAAGATCAGCCGCTTTCTGGCCGACCAGCGCATCAATATCGCCGACCTCAAATCCACCGTCACGGCCTCGCCGCAAAGCGGCACGGCATTGTACGTGATGGACATTCTGGTTCAGATTTCCACCGATACGGACCTGGATGCGGTGGAGAAAGGGTTGTCGGCCGTGGCCGACAGCCTGAACGTCGATATCGCCCTGTCAGCGGATTGAACCTGACCGGCGCGGATCGATCAGCGCTCGAGCAGGCTCCGGCCGGTCATCTGTGCCGGCTTGTCCACACCCATCAGTTCCAGCAGGGTAGGCCCGATGTCAGCCAGACGGCCCTCCCTCAGCCGGACCGACTTGAGGTGGTCGTCCACCAGCAGCAGGCGGACCGGATTGGTGGTGTGGGCCGTATAGGGCTTTCCATCCGAACCGGCCATCTTTTCTGAGTTGCCGTGATCGGCGGTGACCAGGGCCACGCCGCCCTGCCCCAGAAGTGTGTCGATCACTTTCTTCAGGCAGCGATCCACGGTTTCACAGGCCTTGACAGCGGCGGCCATCACGCCGGTATGCCCAACCATGTCCATGTTGGCAAAATTCAGCACGATAAAATCGTATTTCTCCGCATCCAGCCGCGCGACCACTTCGTCGGCCACCTGGGGGGCGCTCATTTCCGGTTTCAGATCGTAGGTGGCCACCTCCCGGGGGGAGGGAATCATGCAGCGGTCTTCATTTTCAAACGGGGTCTCTTCGCCGCCGTTGAAAAAATAGGTCACATGGGCATACTTTTCGGTTTCGGCAATGCGCAGTTGGCGGAGCCCCTGCCGGCTGATCACCTCCCCCAGAATATTATCCAGATGAACGGGGCCAAAAGCCACGGGCAGGTCGAACCCCTCGTCGTAAAGGGTCATGGTGGTGTACCCGCAAAGCGCCGGAACCATCCGGCGCTCAAATCCGGCAAAATCTTTATCGTTAAATGCGCGGGTGATCTCCCGGGCACGGTCCGCACGAAAATTGAAAAAGACAATACCGTCACCGTCCGTCACCCTTCCCACCGGTTGGCCGTCTTCCCCGACAACCGCCACCGGCTCGACGAATTCGTCGGTCTCCCCGCGGCCGTAGGCGGTTTTGACGGCAGCCACCGGATCGGTTGCCGGCCGGCCCCGGCCTTCGGTATAGAGCCGGTAGGCCTTTTCCACCCGATCCCAGCGCAGGTCGCGGTCCATGGCGTAGTAACGGCCGCAGACGGAGGCGACCGATCCGTTACCGGTCGTCCGGATGTGGTCCTGCAATTGCTTCAGATAGCCGGCCCCGCTGTCCGGCGGGGTGTCCCGGCCGTCGAGAATGGCGTGCACGAATACCCTGGAAAGCCCCTTTTGACGGGCCATGTCCAGCAGGGCGACAAGATGGGTCAGCTGGCTGTGAACACCGCCGTCGGAGACGAGTCCCATGAGGTGCAGCGCCCCGCCACGGCCGGCAACCGTATCCATGATGCCGCATAGCGGCGCGTTATCAAAAAAGGACCGGTCGTCGATGGCCGTGTCGATCCGCATCAGGTCCTGGTAGACGACGCGCCCGGCACCGATGTTCATATGCCCCACCTCACTGTTGCCCATGATGCCGGCGGGCAGGCCCACATCCTGGCCCGAGCAGCGCAGCTGTGTCGACGGACAGGCGGCCTGGAGCCGGTCCAGAAAGGGCGTACGGGCCATCAGGACGGCATTGGTGGGTTCATCGGCACCGATCCCCCATCCATCAAGGATGATCAGCATGTGGGTTTTTTTCCGCCTCATCTTTCCCCCAAAATTGGATTATTGCTGCGACGACCGATAATGCCGCTGAAACCATCGCTCCGATGCCTGTCCGGCTATTCGATGAAAACCGATTCGTCGACATCCATATCCTCATCCGGATAGTCGGCCGCCTGCGCCAGGCTTTCCGTACGGATACGGCGGGCATCCGACCACAACCCCTCCAGGTCGTAAAAGCTGCGCGTGCTTTCGTAAAAAACATGGATCACGACATGCCCGTAGTCCATGAGCACCCAGTGGCCCTCCTTGAGGCCGTCCACACTCAGGGCATGGATGCCCTGCTTTTTAAGAACACGCTGGATATGTTCGGCTACGGCGCTCACCTGCCGGTTGGAGGTCCCGTGGCAGATCAGAAAGGCGTCCGCCAGGCTGGTGAGGTGGCGAACATCCAGAAGGATCGGGTTTTTGGCTTTTTTCCCTAAAGCCGCTTTGACATAAATGTCCAGGTCGGCGTCACTCGTCTCTGTCATCGATAAAGTCCTTTTCGTTCAATATAAGCGTTTACCGTGTCTGGAACAAGGTCACCAATGGTTTTTCCCGCCCTGATCCGCTGACGTACCCGACTGGAGGAGATGTCTACCGGAGCGGTCGGCAGCAGATGGATGCAGCTCCCGCCGGCTTCCCGCCAGCACGTCCCCAGCTCGCAATAATGATAAACGCCTGACAACCGGGACCGGATATAGCCGTCCAGCCGGCCGGCATCGTCGCGGGCTGGCGTCGGGCCGCTCCCCGGTCGGGAAACCACCACCGGCTGGATCAACTCCAGCAGTCGGCGCTGGTTTTTCCAGGTGTGGATCTCCAGAAACGCATCCATCCCCGTAATCAGGAAAAGCTCGGCGCCGGGAATGATCCGGGTGCGAAAATGGACCACCGTGTCGATGGTGTATGATGGGCCGCTGCGCTGGATTTCGACATCCGACAGCTGGTAGCGGGGGTCTGCAGGCAGGGCCAGCTGGATCATCCGCATCCGCTCCCCGGCCGGGGCCAGGTAGGCGGGGAATTTGTGCGGCGGCACCCGGCAGGGAATGATGTACAGCCGATCCAGGGAAAAATGATCGAGAACCCGTTCCGCGGCCATCAGATGCCCCCGGTGGATCGGATTGAACGTTCCGCCGAAAAGTCCTGCTCGCATGGATGCTTCCCGTGCCTGACGGTTACCGAGGGGGCCGGTGCTACTCCCGGACCTGCCCGTCGCCCAGTACCACGAACTTTTGAGTGGTCAATTCCTTGATCCCCATGGGGCCGAAGGCGTGCAATTTGGAAGTGCTGATGCCCATTTCAGCACCCAGGCCCAACTGGCCGCCGTCATTAAACCGTGTCGATGCGTTGACCATCACCACCGAGGCATCGACGTTACGGACAAATCGGTGCGCCCGGCCGAAATCGCTGGTGACAATGGTCTCGGTGTGAAGCGATCCGTATCGGGCGATATGGGCCATGGCCGCTTCCATATCGGCGACCACTTTGACCGCCAGTGTCAGGTCCAGGTATTCTTGGGGCCAGTCCGCATCGGTGGCGGGGGTGATGCCGGTCAGGATGTCACAGGTCAGCGGACAGCCCCGCAACTGCACGCCCGCTGCATCGAACCGCCGGGCCATGGCCGGAAGGAACTCCCGGGCCATCTGCCGGTGGACCAGCAGGGTCTCCATGGCGTTGCACACACCCGGCCGCTGAACCTTGGCATTGAAGCAGATCGCCTCGGCCATTTTAAGGTCGGCCGTCTGGTCCACAAAGACATGACAGACCCCTTTGTAGTGTTTGAGCACGGGCATCTTGGCATTTTCCACCACAAATCGGATCAACCCTTCACCGCCGCGGGGAATAACCAGGTCCACGAATTCCTCCTGGGCCAGCAGGGCGGTGACCGCCGCCCGGTCATCCGTGGGCACCACCTGGGCGGCCCGGGACGGCAAACCCGCCGATTCCAGGGCCTGGGCAATGACACCGGCAAGGGCCCGGTTGGAATGCAGCGCCTCGGACCCGCCCCTCAAGATGACCGCATTTCCGGACTTCAGACAAAGTCCGGCGGCATCGATGGTGACATTGGGCCGGGACTCGTAAATGATACCGATCACGCCCAGCGGGATGCGCATCCTGGAGACCCGCAGCCCGTTGGGCCGGACCCGGGTTTCGCCCATGGTGCCCACCGGGTCGGGGTAGGCGGCCACTTCCCGCAGACCGCCGGCCATGGCAGAAATGGTATTCTCCGTGACGGTGAGCCGGTCCACCATGGCAGCGGAAAGGCCGGTTTCCTCCGCCCGCTGCAGGTCTTTGCGATTTTCACGGAAAATCCGTTCCGCCTGCTGTTCCAGCAGATCGGCCATGGTTGTCAGGGCCCGGTTCTTTCGAGCCGCATCACTCCGGCCGATCACGCCGGCGGCCTGCCGGGCATCCCGGGCCATTTGTCCGATGGTGCGGTGGATATCCATTCGAATTCCTTTCCAAAGGGGTCGCGCTTCAGGCAGCTTCCGGTTCCCCGGTAATGACCAGGTTGTCCCGGTGGATCACTTCGTCGTAGGTTTTCTGGCCCAGGCGGGTTTTGATCTGGCTGGTCTTGAGCCCCATGATGTTTCGAATCTCGTCGGCATTGTAGTTCACCAGCCCGTTTCCGATCACCTGGGATCCGTCGGTGACGACCGCGACAACGGCGCCCACGGGGAACTGCCCCCGGACCTCGACAATGCCGCTGGGCAGCAGGCTTTTTCCGTTGTTCAGCAAGGCCGCGGCCGCACCGTCGTCGACACGGAGCGTTCCCTGGGGGTTGACCGTGTATCCGATCCAGCATTTCTTGCGGTTCAATTTGTGCTCCCGGGGAACGAAAAAAGTGCCGTGGGGCTCACCCGCTGCCAGACGGATCAGAATGTCCGGCCGGTAGCCCTGGGCAATCACCATGGGAATCCCCGAGGCGGTAACCTTGCGTGCGGCTTTGATTTTACTCAGCATCCCCCCCGTACCCAGGGCGCCGGGAATGTCTCCCGCATATGCTTCGATGCGCTTGCTGTAGGTGGCCACCCGGGGAATCAGCCGGGCGTCCGGACAGACCCGGGGGTCCTTGTCGTACAGGCCGTCGATATCGGTAAGATTAATGAAAATGTCGGCATCCAGCAGCAGGGCGATCATGGCGGCCAGGTTGTCATTGTCGCCCAGCTTGATCTCTTCCACCATGATGGTGTCGTTTTCATTGATAATGGGCACCACCTGCCATTCGAGCAGGGTGTTCATGGTGTTCCTGGCGTTCAGGTAACGTTTGCGGCTGGTGAGATCATCGCTGGTGAGCAGGATCTGGGCCACTTTGCGGTTGAACCTTGAAAAGGCCTTCTCCCACTCCCGGATAAGCCCCGCCTGACCGATGGCGGAAATGGCCTGACGCTTGGGGATGGCTTCGGGTCGCGTGGAAAAACCCATTTTTTTCATGCCCGACGCCATGGCCCCCGAAGAGACGAGAATGACCTGGATGCCCTGGTCGAGAAGCCGGCAGATCTGGCTGCAGATGGAGGCGATGGCATCGATGTTCAGACCGGCCCGGGCGGTCAACACATTGCTGCCCACCTTCACCACGGCCCGTTGAATGGCGTTAGTCTTTTTCTTCCGATTCGGCTTCATCGAGTTGATCCAGCAGGGTACAAAGGGTTGCCGTCAAATGATCGAGACCCTGGCCGGTGGCGGCGGAAATCCGGATCAGGTCATCCTTGCCGTAGGCGTGCTTGAAAAATGTGGCCGCATCCTCCGCCCAGTCCACGTCCATCTTGTTCAGTACGACGACCTGGGGTTTTTCGGCCAGGGCCGGGCTGTAGCGATGCAGTTCCCGGTTGACGGTCTCGAAGTCTTTCAACGGATGGTCCGGATTGACAGCGGCCACATCCACCAGATGCAGCAGAATGCGGGTCCGCTCCACATGGCGCAAAAACCGGATGCCAAGGCCCGTGCCCGTGTGGGCCCCCTCGATCAGCCCGGGAATGTCGGCGACGATGAAGGGTTCCCGGCGGCCGGTCCGGACCACACCCAGATTCGGCGTCAGGGTGGTAAACGGATAATCGGCAATCTTGGGCCGGGCCGACGACAGGTTCGACACCAGCGTTGACTTCCCGGCGTTGGGCAGCCCCACGAGCCCCACGTCTGCCAGCAGTTTCAACTCCAACCGCAGGTTCAGCGTCTGGCCCGGCTCACCCGGCTGGGCGAAGCGCGGCGTCCGGTTGGTCGATGATTTGAATCGGGCGTTTCCCAGCCCTCCCCGGCCGCCTTTTGCAACGACAAAGACCTCGTCAGGGTCGACGAGGTCTTTGAGAAGTTCTCCGGTGTCGGCATCGATCACCAGGGTGCCGGGCGGCAGCTCGATGATCAGGTCATCACCGCCCTTGCCGGACCGGTTGTTTCCCTGCCCGCCGGCCCCGTTTTTGGCCTTGTAATGCCGGTTGAACTGAAGATGGTACAGGGTGCGTTTTTTGGTGGTCGGCCTGAAAATGATATTTCCGCCGCGCCCCCCGTCACCCCCGTCCGGTCCGCCCTTGGGAATGTATTTTTCCCGCCTCAGGCTTACGCATCCGGCGCCGCCGTTGCCCGACTGGACGGTAATGCGTGCTTCGTCAATGAATTTCACGCGGCATAGACGCTGACCTGTTTACGGTCCCGGCCTTTCCGTTCATAGGTAACGACACCGTCGATCAGGGCAAACAGGGTGTAGTCCTTTCCCATTCCCACATTGACCCCGGGATGGATCCGGGTGCCAACCTGGCGGACCAGAATATTGCCGGCGAGAACATCCTGCCCGCCATAGCGCTTGATTCCCCTGCGCTGGGAGTTACTATCCCGACCGTTTTTGGAACTACCGGCTGCTTTCTTATGTGCCATGGTTTTCTCCTCAATAACAAAAGGGCGCCGAACCGAATGACGATCGAACGGCAACCCTTGCAGGTGTTTCGGAAAAAGAATTACGCCTCGATGCGGTCGATGCGAACGGCCGTGAACGGCTGGCGATGACCCTGCTTGCGGCGATACCGTTTTCTGCGTTTATATTTGAAAACAATGATTTTCTTGCTCTTGCCCTGGGCCACGATCTGCCCGTGAACCGTTACCCCGTCTACATCGGGCTGGCCGATCTTGACATTTTCGCCGTCGGAAAATATAAGGACTTTGTCGAAATCGACCGATGACCCCACGTCCCCGGCGAGCTTTTCAACCCTGAGAATGTCACCTTCCTCGACCTTATATTGTTTACCGCCTGTGGCAACCACTGCGTACATGTTCCTGCCCTCCTGTGTATACCAAATCCATCATCCTGAATTCAAAAAATAAGAAATATTAAACTTTCCCATCCCGTTGTCAAGAAAAAACTGTGCGGGGCCCTTTTGGCAAAAGACGTGGACAACCATGGGTGAATCCTTATAATTAGGGTCTGCCCGGAAAGACGGAACCATCAGCCGGCGACCGGCGGCAACAACCCCACACAGCTGAAGGAAAATCTTATGGTGGACAGTCATGATCGCCGAATCCGCATTGTAAAAAACGGGCGGACCGAATCCGGAGCCATCGCCCTCGTGGGCGAAGAACCCCTGTCCATCCGTGTCCAGGGGTCGCCCTATGCCGTCGTCATGCGCACCCCGGGCGCCGAAAAGCCCCACGTGGCCGGCTTTTGCCTGGGAGAAGGCATCGTGGACGCCCCCGGGGACCTGGCCAACATTGCTTTCTGTGACGGTGAAGACACCAATGTGGTCACCGTCACCGTGACCGACGCGAGGCGAAGGCGCATCGCCGACCATCTGGATCGGCGAACCTATATCAGCCAGACCTCCTGCGGCATCTGCGGCAAAACGATCGTCGCCGATCTGGTCCAGGCGCTCTCCCCCGTGGCGGACCTCGACCCGCTGGACGGCACGGGGACGCTGGGCTGCCTGCTGCGGCTGGGCGACCACCAGCCCTTGCGGGATAAAACCCGGGCCGCCCATGGCGCCGCTATCTATGACCATGCCCTCAACCCGCTTTCCGTCGCCGAGGATGTGGGCCGTCACAACGCGCTGGACAAAGCCATCGGGAGCCTTTTTCTCGACGGGAATCTCGATCAGGCACGGTTGCTGACCCTCAGTTCACGCATCAGCTACGAGCTGGTTCAAAAAGCCGCCCGGGCGAGAATTCCCGTTATCCTGGCCATTTCACGACCCACCGCACTGGCTGTCCGGCTGGCCGAGGCGCTGAACATGACCCTGGCCTCGCTGGGAAAAGACGACAGCCTCATGGTCTATTGCCATCCCCACCGCCTGGCCTGGCCGCAATAGGGCCGGCCCGACGATGATGACAGAGCTGGTTTCACGACTCAATCGCCCCCTGGCCATCGCGGGGACCACCATTGATCGCCGGCTGGTTCTGGCGCCCATGACCTTTTTGGGTCATATCGCCTTTCGTGAACTGCTGGCCGGTTTCGGCGGGTATGGCCTTCTCTTCGGGGAGATGTGCAGTGCGCGCCGAATCCCCCGGGAAACACCGGGCCGTTCCGCCTATTTCCGCTGGCGGGAGGCGGAGCGTCACCATCTGGTAATGCAGATCTTCGGCGCGGACCCGGCGATCATGGCCACGGCGGCCCGCATTGTCGAAGACAACGGCGTATACGGGGTGGACCTGAACTTCGGCTGCAGCGTGGCCGCCATCTGCAAACAGCAGTGCGGCGCGGCCCTGCTGAAGTCGCCGGACCAGGCCGCCCGCATCGTGGACGCGGTACGCCGGGCCGTATCGATCCCCTTGTTCGTCAAATTTCGCACGGGATGGAAGAACGACCCGGCCATTCCGGTGGAACTGGCCCGCCGGTTCGAGCGTGCCGGGGCCGATGCCCTGACCTTTCATCCCCGGGTCGCCCCGGATCGGCGCTCCCGACCGCCCCGCTGGGACTATATCAGGCAGGTCAAAAAGGCCGTATCCATTCCGGTATTGGGCAACGGCAACGTGTTTGATGAAACCGATTGCCTGAGCATGCTGACGTCCACGGGGTGCGACGGCGTGGCCATCGGCCGGATGGCCATCGCCCGCCCCTGGATCATGGCCCAGATGGCCGGGGTGCGGGTTCCCGATCCCGGCATCTACCGGCGCACGGCCATTGCGCTGCTGGATCTGATGGAGCGGCATTTCGATGCCCGTCGGGCGCTGCGGCGGTACAAAAAATTCGCCCTCTACTACAGCGCCAATTTCAAGTTCGCCCACAGTTTTTTCAAACGCATCGGCAATGCAGCCGATTTAAAGGCGTTGCGGGGAGAACTGGATTCATTTTTCAGCGGGAATCCGGAGACGGTTGTCCGGCCCAACATGAATTTTTTTCAATAACGCCGGCGTGATTCAATTCGAGGCAGAAAATGATCGGCAGGCAGGCCATCGGCTGAGGATCAGCCCATAGAGACAGGGAAGCCAGGCAGATGTTGTTCTGGTTCGGACGTCCTGGCCCTCATTGGGCGGCATAGGTCGCATGGGCCATCTTGATGATGGTGGCCGCCACCACAACCAGAAAAAAAACGCGCACAAACCCCGTTCCTTTGTGGATCACCAGCCGGGATCCGGCAAAAGCCCCGAGCATCTGCCCCGCGCCCATCAGCAAGCCCGCGGAAATCACCACCTGATGACCGGCAAAAAAAGCCCCCAATGCCACGATGTTGCTGGTGAAGTTGAATATTTTGGTGTGGGCGGTGGCTTTTTTCAGATTCAACCCCAGGACAGCGACCAGGGCAATCGTCCAGAACGCCCCGGTTCCCGGACCGAAAAATCCATCGTAAAACCCCAGAACCAGTCCGGCACAGCCGAAAAAAACGGGTGCGGCCATGGATGGCCGTCGGTCCAGCCGGCCCAGATCCGGTGAAAACAGGGTGTAGAGAAAAACACCGGCCAACAGGATCAGGATAATGTGCCGGAGGGAATCCGGGGAAAGCACCTGGACCGTGACCGTCCCGGCCAGTGCGCCCAGGGCGGTAAAGATGACGCCCGCGGGAATTTCAGGCAGGCTGACCAGCCCCTTGCGCGAATAGGTAAAGGCGGCGGTCATGCTGCCGAAGGTGCCCTGGAGTTTGTTGGTGCCCAGGGCCAGGTGGGGCGGCATGCCGGCGGCGAGCAGCGCCGGCAGGGAAATGATTCCGCCGCCGCCGGCGATACTGTCTACGAACCCGGCAAGCAGGCCGGCAAGCCACAGCCAGAAAAGTGCATAAAGGGACAAGGATTCCATTGACAGCCTGTGATGCCGTTCAGAGGTTGGTCAGCGGGACAGCGTCCGAAATCGTGGGCTTAATAGCGGGAATGAAACGCGGGGTCAACGCTAATCGCCGACGCGCATCGGAAAAGGTTTGCGTCGGCTCAAACATAAAGGTTGACGATCATGCCGATGCAGGCATCACCGACGAGACGGCCGTCACGTCGGTAGGCCATTCCATCGTCCGGTTCAGATGCAACCGTGCGGCCCCCCTGCTCCAGCAGCAAGGGGCCGCCGGTGGGTTCACCGAACTTGAAAGACGAATCGGCGCCGGCCCGAACCGGGGCAAAAAAGGGGACGGGCACCAGTGCAGTGGATTCCGACATGTTCTGGCTTTCATACCATTTAAAATTAAGAACCAAGAGGTTACATGCAACTACCGTACACACACGGCACAAAATCATAACCACTTAAAATTTTTGTTAAAAAAGCAGATACGACACCGGTTTTTTCGGCGGGTTGTTTTTTTTCCCCGGTCGTTCTTGCCCAACCGGGCCATATCTGCCCATCGGCGGGTCGCCGTTGGACCTGCCGGGAAAGCCTGCACAACCCATCGCCCCCCCCCCTGCGGGTACCGTCGCAGGGGCGGCATCCCCCGGCCGGTCCAGATCGGTTTTTCGAAACGGGAACCGGCGGTGGAAAACCATCCCGGGTGATGGCGTCGCCGGTCAACGCAGGGTGGCCGGCGGGGTGATGACGGTGTTCTCAAAAATCAGACCGGGTTGTCCGGCGCCATCCCGGGCGAGAACAACGCGGGCGTCACTGCCGCCGGAAAGAACCGGCCACCGGCTTCTCAACTGTTGAAAATCAAAGGCGAGAAGGGCCTGTTCGAGCAGTTCAAGTTCCTTTTCCAGGTTGATCTTCCCGGCTTTCGCCTTGAAATAGCGGGACATGGCGGCATTGCTGCGGCGCTTCAGTGCCGTTTCGATACAATGGCGGGTGAGATCAAGTTCGATATTCATGGCTGTGAGACCTTGCAGGCAATCCTGCTGAAAATGCAAAGAAGATGGCAGGCAGGATATCATCAATGCGAACCAATAAACAAGTGATGCCAGGTGGTGTTATTGAACCACCCAAACGGTGCGCCTGCGGACATGGCTGACAATTTGCCTGGAAACGGATCCGAAAAGGAACTCCTCCTTTGGAGACAGACCCTGTCGGCCCACAACGATGGTTCCGGCATCCAGCGACGCCAATTCCTCAAGGATCAGCCGTGCCAGTGAAGGACCGTCCCGCTGGGCGATACGGATGGCCACGTCACCGGGAGAAAACCCCTCTGCAACCAGCAGGTCCCGATAGCCGGCCAGCCATTTTTCCGCTTTCTCACGGCCAGCCCCGATCCAGCGTTCGCGCTCCTGTGGTGATGAAAAATAATCCCCTTCCGGTGCATGAATGATGTTCAGCAGGGTTACGGTATATCCTGCCAGCCCGCCCAGGAACGACCCGACATATTCCACGGCGCGCCGGGAATTTTCCGATCCGTCTACGGCAATGACCATATGATGGCGCATTAAACGGTCCATTCAACGTCCTCAAAACGGGTTTGACCCGCCGATAACCGCTCAAAGAGAAACCCGGGCCAGATCCTCAAGAAGCTGATCGACGTGTTCGTAATGCCAGTTGGCGCCCACCGAGAAATGCAACAGAATGCGATTCAGCGATTCAGGCACATACGGATAGATTTTTTTCAGGTTGGCCAGCCGATGATGGAAGACAATGTTGCGGTCCCGGGAGGTGAGCCTGCCGATGGACGGATGGGCCCGTCGAAAAAGGTCCGGCACAAGCAGATCCCCTTTGCCGGTCAGGTAGATCAGGATGTTGCCGATGCCGAACAGATCGTACCCATATATGTTTTCACGAGGGCGGTAGTTGAAATCAAAATCGATCCATCGGTAATGGCCGCTTTCACGGTCGATAATGATATGATCCCGCCTGATGTCGCCGTGCTTCTCTCCCCGGGCGTGAAGATAGCCGATCGCTTCGATACATGCTTTGAACCGATCGAAAATTACCGGGAAGTCATTATAAAAATAGGTCCGGTGACTGCCGGCCATCTCTTCGATGGTGTCGTATAAGGATTTCCCGTAGATGAAATCCAGCACACGAATAATGTTTCCCCGGCTGTCGAAGGTGGCGAAGCCCTGCATGAAATGAGGATGGCCAGCCACCCGGCCCAGGATCCGCGCCTCTTTGCGGGGGCTGCGAAAGCAGTCGAAGGCGATGTTTCCGATGTGGGCGGTGAATTGTTCGTAAAATACCAGCTTGATTATTTTTCGCTGACCGCTTTCCAGGTCCACGGCGCGCTTTACCCAGAACTTTTCCTGGTCATCCAGCCCAAAACGGCCTTCTTTGGCATTGTTCAGGATCAGATAGGGACGACCGTCCAGGATCAGCACATCGCCGTAATCCACCCGGTAAAAATCGGTGGCATCGGTATGGCACCGGTACCGGCGGCGATCGGCAAGACTCGGAAACCAGGTGGCGACGCGCTGCGAAATGGCCTCGTCGGTGGTCACTGCCGTCAGGGCGGAACGGCTCTCCGGCGGGAGGCGATCAACCGGCATCCTTGAATTTTTTATCGAATGCCAGGGCAACGATGTCGGCCGCATCCCCGGGTCTTGAAAAATGATCCAGGTTCATCACCATGTCAAACTCGTATGGCGAAGCCGCTTTTTTACCGAACACTTTTTTGAAAAAGGCCGCCTGCTCCTTGTCGATGCCGGACAATTTTTTTTCGGCTTCAGCCTTGCCGATCTTCATGATATCGGCGATGCGACCGGCCCGGCGTGCATCGGAGCAGATACAGCGCACGGCCAGAACCCGTTCACGCGGAAGAATCAGATGGGTTCCCCGGCCGACGAATATGGTCGGTTCCAGGCCCGCGATGGCAATGACGGCACTGATCAGATGCCTGGAATAGTCGCTGTCGATAAACGCCTTTTCACCGAACAGGTATTTCAGTGTCCGGTTGACGTATCCCGGAAACCGTTCGTCAAAATAGGCGATGGCCTTTTCGCTGATGTTGGACTGGCTGGCAATCTGCTCGATCAGTTCCCGGTCCGCCACCCGGTATCCCAGCTTTTCGGCCACGATGTCTGCAATCTCCAGCGCGCCTCCACCAATCTTCCTGGAAAAGGCAATACAGGGCGGCAGTTCAAGCGGTGCCGCAGCCGCCTGTTCGGATGCATTTAGGGCCAACTGCCGTTTTTCCCATTGGCGGACATAATGCCCCACCAGTTTTTCGGAGCCGGGTTTTCGCTTGGCATAGGTTCCCGGAACGTAATTTCCAGCCATGGCGACCTCCTTTATCTGTTCACATATAAATGAATGTGCTGCCACCAACGGTCATTACCAAGCGAATCGCAATGGCTGTGCCAAGGATAAGAATGAATATATCTATCCGGTTTTGTGTGTTTTTTTGTGCTTTCAAGGAGCGAGGCCCCCGCTGAACCATGGGCCCGATGTCAGCTCTTTTTACACTTTGGAAAAAGAACCGGGGCGCGAAGGAAGTCCACGGGGCGGACATTGCCCGGGGGTGCCTCCATGGGCCGGGACATCGGGGCCAGTCGTATCCCGGCGGCAGGGCCATATGGGTCAGCCACGCGGTCTCCTCGCCTCTGCCGGAAGGGAAATCCCGGCAGCTGACGTTTTCCCGGATGCGGGCGACAACGGGGACGGCTCGGCTTCGAAAAGGGTTCGCTGCCGCCTGATTTTTTCCAGCCCCTCCCTTGAGATCGTGACCCGATCGACCACACCGAATGGCAGATCCGCCGGATTTGAAAAGTCGGCAGATGTCCGGCTGATTCCCGATCTGCGGTTGACGGGTACAAGTTTCTGATTGTCCACAATGAGATAAGGTGTATCATCGATCATGCACGCCCCCCCTTTGTTTCGAATCCGCACCTTCCCTCGACGCGTAATCATTCCGGGTCGGTTTCCCTGCTTCGCCGCGTCTGCCGCCAACCTCAGTTTTTGGGTTTACGTGAAAAGCTGAAGCCGGGACGCCACACGTTAATGGCTGCTTTCGTGTGATGCGTCCGCTTCGCGCACACCACGAAATGAAAAGAAATGAAGATATAGCAATAGGGTAAGGGCTTCGATGCATGTTTCAACTGCAATCGGATGGGGAGGATTTAGGAGTGTCATTCTATCACTGGCCGAGGGCCTTTTACCCCTTGAGGTCCGGGAGGACAGGCCGGCTCATTGCGGGAAGCGTCGTCGAATACGGGTCACCGCCATGGACTGAGGTTGAACTGATGATCGAAAAAGGGTAGAGGTAAAAAAAAGGAAAGACGGCATGCTGTCACTGGATCTGTTACTGAAAGAAAGCGAACGGATCGAGCCGGTACCCCAGGTGATTCACCAGCTGATGGATCTGGCCGACGACCCGGAAGTCCCTGTCTCGGAGATCACGGAGTTGATTCTTTACGAACCCGTGGTGACCGCCAACCTTCTGAAACTGGCCAACTCAGCCGCTTTCGGGTTCAAAAAAAAAGTGGACTCGGTTCATGATGCGGTGGTTCTGCTGGGGCTCAAACGGGTGGTTGAAATGGTGCTGCTCAACAGCGTGACCAAACCGCTCAAAGCAGCCCAAAAGGGTTACGGACTCGAAACGGGCCGACTGTGGAAACAATCCGTCTCCTGCGCACTCATGGCCAGGGCCATCGCCGAAAAAGTCGGGGTTTCGGAAAAACACATCGTTTTCACGGCGGCCCTGTTAAAAGATATCGGCGTTATCGTACTGGATCGGCACACGGGTGAGGCCATGCCGACCATCCGAAGGGCCATGGCGGCCGAGGGCCTGAGCCTGGTCGAAGCCGAGCGCCTGGCACTGGGTATCGATCATGCGCATCTGGGCGGCCGAATTGCCGGCAACTGGAACTTCAGCCGGGCGCTGGTCGGCACGATCCAAAATCACCATCTAACCGATGGGGTGGACGATATTCCCGAGGCAGCCGCGATGGTCTATCTGGCCGACAGCATGTGTTCCATGTCCGGCATCAACGGAGACCTTTTTTGTGGACATTACGCCCACTATGATCGGATCTGCGACCAACTCGGCATGTCAGAGGCGGCGGCAAACCGGATCATGTCCGATTTTTTTTCCCGCAAGGAGAATATTTACGGCCTGCTGGCAGTTCTCTGAAGGGCGGGCCGGTTGAAATTAAAATACAGGAGCGACTTGAACGATGACCCCTTATGAATTGGCCAAACTGATCCACATGGAATTGTCACCCGTTGCCCCCAGGCTGTCAGCCGCCATCAACCGCGCGCTGGTGGATATCGGAGAGGGCTCCGTGCTCGTTGGGCTGGGGCCCGGAACCAATGAAAACGACGACGTTTCATTCCAGGAATCGGAATCGATCAACGCCAGGGCAGGCGAGACTGATGGCGTTCTGGCAAAAATACATGAAATGATGTGGAAACTGGAGGAACACTCGTCCTGGAAGGTCATCATCGACAAAAAACCGGGCTATCGGAGCAACCGCCTGGAACTGCTTTACACCTTGATACGGACAAAAGGGGACCTGTAAAGATGCGGGGCGGTCGAATGACCGCCCCGCAGGCAGAAGGAGTTGGATGAAAGAAGAGGAGTTTTCTTTCCAGCGACAATCCCCCGATGTGCCGCTGTAAAACCAGCATCGGCACCTTCCGGCCCGGACTTTAGTTTTTTTTGATTCGACGATAACGATTGCCGGGCGTTCCTGGTCCCGGGCAGCGATCCGGGTCGCCGGGAGCCGCCCACCAACGATGGCATGCCCTCACCAAAAAATGATAATTTTATTTTCACACCATTGTTTCATTAATATTCCAACTCGAATTAAAAATCTTATTGCAACTTTATTGCAATTTAGCTATAGCCGTCTCACCATTAATTAACGTACGGCAAACCGTCAGCCCCCACATCGCGCATGCGCATTTTTGAAAACATCATCCGCCGCATCATTGAACGCAGCGGGCTGAAGCTGAACACCATCAGCAAGAGCTCCGGCATCTCCCACACCTACCTGACCAAGTTGGTGAACGACCATATCAACCGGCCGGGCAAGGACAAAATCGCCTCCATCATGCTGGCCCTGAACCACTCCATTGATGAAATCAACACGGTGCTGGCCGGATACGATTACCAGGCGCTGGATGAGCCGGATATTCCGGAAATACTGGAGAACAACCGAAAACGGAAAATCCAGGGAAACACCTTGTCGCTCTATGACGACATCCACGTCAAGCTGCTGCTGTCCCCCATGGAGCGCATGGGCGGCACCAAGATTCTGGTGAAAGAAGCGCCGTCGGTTCTGTTCATGCCCGACGAATTCTATCTGGGATACAAACCCGGAGCCGACCCGGCTGATCCGCCGGACAAGAATTTCCACCGGGCCTTTACCCGGGCCCTTTTCAGGGAGCGCAAAGCTATTTTTAAAAAAAGCTGCGATGCGGGCGCCCGTTTCGAAACCTTTATTTGCCGCGATTGTCTGGAGGACTACGTAAAAAAAGCGATGGCTGCCGGCAAGGGGGGGCAACAGGAACTGGTGCTGCGATTTTTCGCCAATGCGGCGGCGGCCATCCGGGCCACCCCCGACCAGCATCGGACGTGGATCATGGAGCGCTGCCCCTGGTTCGACTACATGATCCAGGGCGACGACCGCGAGGATCCGAAGGTGTTCTTCTTCGGCAAAAAAAAGCATGATTACGGTGCCTCCAGCCAACAGATCAACCTGCAGGGATTCACCTCGGATTCATCGTCCATGATCGAGCTCTTCAGAAATGAAACCAGGCTGTGCCGCAGCGCCATTGATCCGCAGCTGGAACAAAATTATCCACAGAACCTGATTGGTTATTTCAAAAATCTGTTCGCCCCCTACGGCTGTGACCGGAAGTTTGAATCGTTCATGGAACGGCCGGACCTTGCCGGCCCGGTGGCAATGGAAGGCGTCCATCGGCCCGGATCCATCTGAACGTCGACGTCCGGCCGGATGCAATTGCAATGACCGTGCAGGTGAAGCGGCAACCGGTGGAGGCACCCGGTTGCCGCGTTCAGGAACCCATGAAACATCGCAACATGGACGATTTCGCAGCCGGTCCGAGATCGAGGTTTACGAATCCACCGGAAATGAGGCATAGTGACCCTAGTTCCCCGTGATGAGGAATGAATGGAAACGCTATATAGATTGGCCTCAGGCGGGTCGGACTGTATACGGAACCGTCAACGTTGCCGTTTTCAACATCACACAACCAGGAGGAGGAGTGAAATGAAAAAATGTCTTGCAGTAATCTTGACCCTTGCCGTGTTTATCGGATTTGGCACCGCTGCCAATGCCGTCACCCTAAAGGTGGGCCTGGACGCTGATCCGGTATCCCTGGACCCCCAGGTTCAGCTGTCCGGTGGTATGCTGCAGCTTTCCCACTGGGTATTCGATCCCCTGGTCCGCTGGACCCAGGAGATGACCTTCGAGCCTCGTCTGGCCTCCCGCTGGGAGCGTCTCGACGACCTGACCATGCGCTTTTACCTGCGCGAAGGGGTGCGCTTCCACAGTGGCAATCCCTTTACCGCCAAGGACGTCAAATGGTCCTTTGACCGCATGAGAAAATCGGCCGACTTCAAAGGCCTGCTGGAGCCCTTCGACGGTTGCTACATCGTTGACGACTATACCGTCGACGTCAAAACCAAAAAACCCTACCCCCTGGTCCTGAACATGGCCACCTACTTCTTTGCCATGGATTCCAAGTTCTACACCGGCACCGATAAGAACGGTCAGCCCAAGGACATGATCCTCAAAATCGGGGAATCGTTTGCCCTGAACAACGCCTCCGGCACCGGTCCCTTCATCGTGACCAAAAGAGCACACAATGTGGTTCTTGAGATGGAAAGAAACAAGGACTACTGGGATACCCAGTCGCCGGGCAATGTCACCAAGTTCATCCTGACCCCCATCAAGGAGAACGCCACCCGAGTGGCCGCCCTGCTTTCCGGCGACGTGGATTTTATCTCTCCGGTTCCCCCCCAGGATTTCGACCGCATTGAAAAAGACAACAAACTCAAACTGGTTATGATCAACGGCGGCCGCATCATTACCTTCCAGATGAACCAGAAGCGCCGTCCCGAATTCCGGGTGAAAAAGGTACGCCAGGCCATTGTCCACGCGGTCAACAACGCCGGCATCGTCAAAAAGATCATGAAGAACAAGGCGACCCTCGCCGCCCAGCAGGGCCCCAAGGGCTACGCCGGTTACAAAGAGAGCCTGGTACCCAGGTACGACCTTAAAAAAGCCAAAGCCCTCATGAAAGAGGCCGGTTTTGCCAACGGCTTCGAGATAACCATGATGGCCCCCAACAACCGCTACGTCAACGACGCCAAAATCGCCGAAGCCACCGCCCAGATGCTGGGCAAGATCGGTATCAAGGTCAACCTGAAGACCATGCCCAAGGCCCAGTACTGGAACGAGTTCGACGCCCGGGCAGCCGACATGATGATGATCGGCTGGCACTCCGACACCGAAGACTCCGGCAACTTCTCTGAATTCCTCATGATGTGCGAAAACAAAGAGACCGGATACGGCCAGTACAACTCCGGCTACTGCAACCCCGATGTGGATGAACTGGTGATTGCCGCCCAGTCCGAGACAGACCTGGCCAAGCGCGCCAAAATTCTCCAGGAAGTTGAGCAGATCCTCTATGACGATGCGGCCTTCGTGCCGTTTCACTGGCAAAACCACGCCTATGGCGCCAAGCAGAATTTGATGATCAAGCCGATCCTCAACTCCATGAACTTCCCCTACTTTGGAGACCTGGTCATCAAGTAGGGGGTTGTATCGTTTGGCATTCATCCAACCATCGTCCCCCGGGCCCCACGGCTCGGGGGACGATTCATAAAAGAAATGTAAATACAAATGGTTGTATTTATCGTACGCAGACTGGTCCAGGCCATCTTTGTCATGCTGATCATCAGCCTGGTGGGCTTTTCCATCAAGGATCAGATCGGGGATCCGGTCAGAGACCTGGTGGGTGAGCGGGTAACCCCTGCGGAGCGGGCCGAGATCGCTGAACAGATGGGGCTCAATGACCCCTTTTTCATCCAGTATTTCCGGTTTGTGAAAAACGCCGTCACCAAAGGGGATCTGGGGCGCTCTTTCCTGTACAACAAACCCAACCTGGAAGTCATTCTCGGGCATGCGCCGGCCACCATTGAACTGGTTTTCGGTACCGCCCTGATTATCATCGTTGTCTCTCTGCCCCTGGGGGTCTATTGCGCCCTGCGGCCCAAAAGCATCCTCTCCCGCTTTACCATGAGTTTTTCCACCCTGGGGGTCTCCATGCCGGTGTTTTTGACGGCCATCCTGCTGATCTTTCTCTTTGCCATCCAATGGCAGATCCTGCCATCCTATGGCAGGGGAGAGACCGTGGACCTCTTCGGCCTGGGCTGGTGGGAGACCGGGATGCTCACCATAGACGGCCTGATGCATCTGATTCTGCCCTGTGTATCGTTGTCCACCCTCATGCTGCCGCTGTTCATCCGCCTGATCCGGTCCGAAATGATGGAGGTGCTGGAAACCGAATACATTAAATACGCCTGGGCCAAGGGCCTGTCGCCGGCCAGGGTGTGGATGGTGCATGCCTTTAAAAACACGCTGCTGCCGGTGATCACGGTCTTCGGTGTGCAGATCGGTATCATGTTCGCCTTTACCCTGCTCACGGAGTTGGTATTCCAGTGGCCAGGCATGGGATTCATGTTTCTGGAGGCCGTCCACCGTGCCGACATCTCTTTGCTGATTGCCTATCTCGTGGTGGTGGCCACCATCTTCACATTTGTAAATACGATTGTTGACATCCTTTACGGCTTTATCAATCCCACCGTAAGAATCGCCGGTACAAAATGAGAACAAAATTCCAGAAATTCAAAGCGTCGTATTTCCTCTACAGTTTCAAGCGGGACAAGGTGGCGATCTTCTCCTTTATTGTCCTGACGATATTCCTGTTGTTGGCCGTAACAGCGCCGTGGGTGGCCCCCATGGACCCCTATGACGCTGTCAATATAGACATCATGAATTCGGAGATCCCCCCGGTCTGGATGGAGGAGGGGAGCAGCGAATTCCTCCTGGGAACGGACAACCAGGGCCGGGATATGCTCTCCACCATGCTGTATGGACTGCGGACCTCCATCGTCATCGGCCTGGGCGCCGTGGCCCTGCAGGGCATCATCGGGGTGATCGTGGGCCTGTTTGCCGGTTACATGGGCGGGAAAATGGATGCCGTCCTCATGCGACTGGCCGACATCCAGTTCTCCTTCCCCTACCTGATGGTGGCCATTTTAATGTCGGCCATCTTCCAGGTGGCCTTCGGCCTGGGCAGTTTTGAGCGCCTGGCCGTGCCCCTGCTGATCGTCATCATCGGCCTGTCCAATTGGCCCATGTTCGCCCGGACCATCCGTGCCTCGGTCATAGGTGAGAAAAACAAGGAGTATGTGGAGGCCGCCCGGGTCATCGGCCTGCCCACCTGGACCATTATTTTCCGCCATATCCTGCCCAACTCCCTGACCTCGGTCATGGTCATTTCCACCATTCAGGTGGCCAATGCGGTGATGAGCGAGGCGGCGCTCTCTTTTCTGGGCCTGGGCATGCCGGTGACCAGACCCTCCCTGGGATCGCTGATCCGGGCCGGCCAGGAGTTCTTTTTCTCCGGGTCGTGGTGGATTACGGTCTTTCCGGGCATCTGGCTGGTGGTCTTTGTGCTGGTGATCAACCTGCTGGGGGATTGGCTGCGGGATGTATTGAACCCCAAATTGTACAAAGGATAAATGGAAAAGGGTGTTAAGGGTTAAGAGACAGAGGAACACCGCAACTTAACACTTTAAACTTAACACTTAACACTTGACACTGTTTGGTTTATCTATGTCTCACTTATTGGAAGTCAACAATCTTGAAGTCAAATTCGCCCTGCGATTCGGGGATCTGACCGCCATCAACGGCATCAGCTTCGCGCTGGATCGCGGCGAACGCATGGGGCTGGTGGGCGAAAGCGGGGCCGGTAAATCGGTCACCGGTTTTGCCATCATCAACCTGATCAGCAAGCCGGGATTCATCTCCGGAGGCCAGGTGATGTTCAACGGCCGGGACCTGACGACGCTCTCCAACGAGGCCATGCGCGAGATCCGGGGCAATCAGATCAGCATGATCTTTCAGGACCCCATGATGACCCTCAATCCGGTGCTGACCATCGGCACCCAGATGGTCGAAACCCTGCTGGCCCACCGCGGCATCACCCGGGCCGAAGCCGAGGCCATCGCCCTTGAAAAGCTGAAAAAGGTGCAGATCCCCTCACCCGAAAAACGCCTGGCCCAGTATCCTCACGAATTTTCCGGCGGCATGCGCCAGCGCATCGTGATTGCCATCGCCCTGCTCACCGATCCGGAAATCATCATTGCCGACGAACCCACCACGGCCCTGGACGTTACCATCCAGGCCGAGATCATGGACCTTTTGCAGCAGTTGTGCGAATCCGAACATACGGGTCTGATCCTCATTACCCACGACCTGGGGGTGGTTTCCCAGGTCACCGAAAAAATCGCGGTCATGTACGCCGGCAAAATCGTGGAAACGGGCCCTACGGACCGGGTGGTCAGCAACCCCCGACATCCCTATACGCAAGGGTTGATCAAGGCCCTTCCCGGCAGCCTGCAGCCCGGCGCTCGACTCAACCAGATCCCGGGGATGATGCCAACCCTGACAGACATCCCGCCCGGCTGCGCCTTCAATCCCCGGTGCAGTCTTTGCGACACGATCTGCCGGGAACAGGAACCGCCCTTGAAGGCCGTCGGCGATGATGCCTGCAAAGTGGCCTGCCACATGGTAACCAAATGACAACACAGATGAAAAGCGACGATAACGGGCTGTTGACCCTCGATAAGGTGGTCAAGCACTTCGATATTTCCGGAGGCCTGCTGGACCAGATTCGATTTGAAAACGGCAAGCTCACCCGCCGCCGAACGACCGTCAAGGCCGTCAACGAGGTGAGTTTCACCATCGCCCCCGGCGAGACGTTCAGCGTGGTGGGCGAAAGCGGCTGCGGCAAATCCACCCTTGCCCGCACCACCATCGGCATCTACCCGCCCAACAGCGGGAAAATTCTCTACGGCGGAGAACGGATCGACAACAAAAACGCCCAGCAAATGCTGCCCTTCCGCCGCAAGATGCAGATGATTTTCCAGGATCCTTATGCATCCCTCAATCCGCGCAAAACCGTGATGCAAACACTCGAAGAACCGGTCGTGTTTCACAACCCGACCATCTCGTCGGACCAGGTGAAGGAACGCGTCGCGGAAGTGATGTCCCAGGTGGGCGTCGACCCCAAGTGGGCCACCCGCTACCCGCACGAGTTTTCCGGCGGCCAGCGGCAGCGCATCAGCATTGCCAGGGCCCTGATGGTGGATCCCGAGTTCATCGTGGCCGACGAGCCCGTGTCGGCCCTGGACGTTTCCATCCAGGCCCAGATCCTCAACCTGCTCATGGACGCCCAGGCCCAGCGGGGCCTCACCTACATGTTCATCACCCATGACCTGTCGGTGGTGGAGCACATCAGCACCCGGGTGGCCGTGATGTACCTGGGCACCCTGTGCGAACTCTCACCGGCAAGGGCCCTTTTCGAAGCCCCCCGGCACCCCTACACCCAGGCCCTGCTCTCCGCCATCCCCCGCCTGGGCCGAAAAAAAAGCGATCACATCCGGCTCAAAGGCGAGGTGCCCACCCCCATCAACCTGCCCACCGGGTGCGTGTTCCACGGCCGGTGCATTCACGCCAACCAGCGCTGTGTCGAGGACCCCCCCCGGGCACGAACCGTTGAAAACAAAGTAATCGTTGCCTGTCATGGCGTGGAAGAGGGGCGGTTGTAAAGCGGGGAAACCGCTGACGGTCCCAAGACCGGAGCCCGCCAGCGACGCCAAAGGAAGGTTATTTCTTAGGGGGCGATGCAAGACCGGGGCCCCGGGCGGAAGCCGGCAGTCATGTCCCCCGATCAGACCGGTTCAACCCATGGCACGTCGACCGCATTGGTGGTCGGCATCGAACTTGGCCAGGCGATCCCCCAGTTCCTCAAAGCGGTCTTTTCCGGTCAGCGATACGCAGGCCCGCACGCCTTCGGTGCGGCTGCTGCCGGTGGTTTCCAGGGAAATGGCACTGATGCCGTAGTAGAGCAGTTCCTCCACCAGCTGGGCGCCGGTGAAACCGGGGTAGGCAACGGTAAAGTAAAAACCGTCGGCCAGGGGCTGGTCTTCGTCCCTGTCGTAGACCAGGGAAAACCCGTTTTCCGTGAACAGGCGCTTCATCGTTCGGGCCCGATCGCCATATTCTTTGACGGCCTCGACAAAATTGTACCGGCCGTCGTTGACCGCCTCGAGCAGTTTGGCCAGCCCGTACTGACTGCTGTGACAGACCCCAGAACTCAACGAATACATGCCTCCGAAAATATACGCGTAGCCGAATCGGTCGCTGCCGAACCAGGTGGCCAGACCGTCGCCGGTCGAATCGAAGAGACGATCGGAAATAGCGGTCATGCCGATGCGCTGGCCGGCCATGCTGAAGGACTTGGAACTGGAAATCAGCAGAATGTAATTGTCCGTATAGCGCGCCACCGTCGGGATGAAGGGCGGCGTCCCCGGCCGGGAGGTGTCCTGCCTGAAATCCATGCCGAAATAGGCCAGGTCCTCGAGAGCGATAACATCGTAGCGGGTGCACAGCTCGCCGATGATGCCCAGCTCTTTTTCCGTGAAACAGATCCAGGCGGGATTGTTGGGATTGGAGTACATCAGGGCGCCAATTCGTCCTGTGGACAGGTAGGGTTCCAGCTTGTCGTGCAGACGGTCGCCCCGATAATCGTAGACGTCAAAACTTTCCCGGGGCAGCCCCAGCACCTGAGCCTGCTTCTTGTTCACGGGAAATCCCGGATCGATGAACAAAATCCCGTCCCTGCCCTTGATGCGACGGCCGGCCATCATCATGGAAAGAAAGCACCCCTGCATGGACCCGACGGTGGGCAGGCAGTGGGCCGGCTGCACGTCGGTGTCCAGGAACCGCTTTACGAAACGGGAGATCTCGTATTTCAGGTAGGCAATGCCGTCAAAAGGCGGATAGATGGCCCCCACCCCCTTTTTCAGGGCGCAGATCTCGCCGTCCACGGCAATTTCGGGGGGATCCAGTCCGGGAATGCCCATCTCCATACGGATAAACCGCTGGCCTGATTCCTCTTCGATTTCACCGACCAGGCGGTTCAGTTCTCGAATGGAGGCCAGCCCCACGCAGGCGAGTTTGCTTTCACGAATCTTGTCCCGGACGATAGTGCCGGCAATCGGAGTTTCCATGATCGATCTATTTCCTCAACAGGTATGCCGATCCGCGATGAGACCGGCAATGGCTCGTCAACAGGAGGCAATGTAAGGATCCGACGATGTCCGGCGGTCCCAACCCGGTCAGCAATGACACCGCCCTGTCTGTTTCCTGAAATGCCTCGAAACATCATCCGGCATGGTTTTAAACACCTAATGGATCGCAGTGTAAACAAAAAAATCCATCATTCCTGGATCGATCAAACAATCCCCACCTCCCCTATCGGTTTACCCTCGAGTATACGCCGGGGATGAAAGATCGACAGATCCAGCTCCGGTGTCTCGCCGAGGATCAGTTCGCTCATGTAGCGGCCCACGGCCGGACCCTGCTGAAGGCCGTGGCCGGAGAAGCCGTTGGCCAGGTAGAAGCCCTTGAGTTCCGGCCATTCGCCCAAAATAGCGTTGTCATCCAGCCGGTTGACCGCATACAGCCCCGCCCATCCCCGGACCAGCTTCAGGCGCTCGAAGGCCGGCACGAATTCAGCCAGCTCCAGCCACAGCTCATCCATGAACCGGTTCTGGTCCCAGGTGAAATCAAATCCCACGGGGTCCGCGTCCAGGGATTTGCCGATCAGCACCATGCCGCCGGTTTCCGTCCTGAAGTAAAACCCCGAGGGCAGAATGGTCAGGGGCAGCGGCCCTTCGGGCTTGACGGCCGTATCCACACAAAAGCACTGGCGCTTGACCGGGTCGACGGGCAGCGCCACGCCGGCAGTTCGGGCCAGCTCGGTGCACCAGGCACCGGCGCAGTTGACCACGGCGGAAGACGTGTAGACCTCGCCGGAAAGGGTCCTGACGCCGGTCAGCTGTCGGTTGTCCACCATCAGTTCGACCACCTCGTCTTCGATGTAAACGGCGCCCTGGGCCCGTGCATTGGCCTTGTATGCCATCAGCACGGCGTAGGCGTCGAAATGCCCGTCCTGCCCACCGAAGGTGCCGCCGGCAAATCCTTCCGGTGCATAGAGGGGATAGCGGGCCTTGATCTGGTCCGGCGTCCACCATTCAACCTGACACCCCAACCCCTGCTGCATGGCCATCTGGGCTTTGGCATCATCCACGGCCGCGGGATCATGGAGAAACAGGTTGCCCTCCCGGTGATAGGCGATGCTGGGGCGGTTGCCGGCCACCGCCATGTCGTCTTCGAAGCGTTCCAGCACATCGAAGGCGTACTGCGAAATCCGGACGTTCTGCTTGAGGCTGAACTGGATCCTGGCATTGACCATGGACAGGGTGGTGGACGCCCGGGTATAGGCCAGATCACGCTCGATGACCGCCACGCGCAGCCCGGGGTCTTTTAGGGTCAGGTAAAAGGCGGTGGTGGAACCCATTATCCCGCCGCCGACGATGATCACGTCATAAGGCTGCTTGCTGTCCATGGTCTGGCATTCTCCTTGGGGTGGCCCGAAGCGGTCAGGCCTGTTTGTAGTTCGGCCCTTCCCCGCCCTCCGGACAGGTCCAGGTCACGTTGTGGAAGGGGTCTTTGATGTCGCATGTCTTGCAGTGCAGGCAATTGGTAAAATTCAACTTGATGCCCTTGATGCCGCTGCCGCCCTCACCGCCTTCCATTTCATAAACATCGCCCGGGCAGAAGCGGGTACAGGGGCAGCCATAGGCCGGATAACAGCGTTCCACACAGACCCGCTGGTCATGGATCAGGACATGGCTGGGCTGGTCCTCGCGGTGCAGGGTGCCGGACAGGTATACACCGGTGAGTTTATCCACCATCGCCGGGTCGTCCGCGGCCGGCTTTTCCGATTCCGCCGAAGCGGCCGGGTCTCCCGGGTGCAGGCGCGCGAGCGTTTCGGCATCGTCCACGGCGGGCAGTCGATCGACCAGGCCCTTGCCCTTGGAGACATACTGGGCGGCCAGGTGAATCCATTTGAGCGGCCCCTTCTTGGCCAGGGCCTGGGCAAAGTTGCGGCCTTCACGAAGTTCCGCACCGGCCCAACTGGAAGCGAGCCGCCGGTGATAGCCCTCCAGTGTGCCGCGCGAGGTGCTGCTCGCCGCGAGGGCGTCCATAATGGTCTCGGCGGCCAGCATGCCGGATTTCATGGCCAGGTGGATGCCCTTGATGGCCGGTGTGCTGTGCATGGCGGCGCCGTTTCCGGTGAACAGGGCACCGTCCACGGCCAGCTGGGGCATACTGAACCAGCCACCGGTGGAGACGGCCCGCGCCCCCTGCTCCACCACCTTGCCGCCCCGGATGATCTGCTGAATCATGGGGTGACGCTTGAAACGCATGAACGTGTCGTAAAGATCCAGGGACGGGTTCTCGTAGCCCAGTGCGACCAAAAACCCCAGGGCGATACGGTTGTCGGCCATCTCATAGACAAAACCACCGCCGGGAGTGTCCAGGTCCAGGGGAAATCCCATGGTGTGAATATCGTTGAAGGGACTGCCGGTGAAAAAATGGTCTTCGGGCAGCTGGATCACTTCCTTGATCCCCGTTTCAAACACCTCGGGCAGACGGTTCGAACGGATGGGCAGTTTACCGGCCAGTTCTTTCATCAGGCTTCCCCGGGCGCCTTCGCCCAGCACCGTGACCTTGGCCAGCAGGTCGATACCCGGCTCGAAATTGGGTTTGGGCCTGCCGTCCTTGTCCAGCCCCTTGTCCCCCGTGCGTACGCCTGTCACCGTAATGCCGTCCTCGGCCAGCAGGATTTCTTTACCATCAAACCCGGGAAAAATATTGATGCCCAGGGCTTCGGCCCGATCTCCCAGCCAGCGGCAGACCCTGGCGAGACTGACGATCGGAAAACCGGTGTTGTGCATCTGCCGCGGCACCAGGGGCATTTTAAAGCTGCGGCCCTGGGTCAGGAAAAAGAAGCCATCGCCGCGCACGGTCTGTTCGACGGGAAACCCCTGCTCCCGATAGTCCGGGTAGAGTTCGGCGATGGCCACCGGATTCATCACCGCCCCGCTGATGGCATGGGAGCCGATGGCGGCCCCCTTGTCTATGATCGCCACTTCCAGTTCCCGGCCCTTTTCCGCAGCCAGCTGCATCAACCGGATGGCGCCGGCCAGGTTGGCGGGTCCGGCGCCGACGAACAAAACGTCAAATTCAATCGCTTCATGTTTGGTCATGGATTTTCCCCTCTTTTTCAATCAGGTTGTGCCAATGGCGACAAGGAAATGCGACACATGGATGAAATGGTGTTTAAAAACTTTCAATAGCCTGATTTACCATTAAAAACAAGAGAACGACAATGAAAATGGGGATCATCCTTCATCATGGCCGCGGGTCTCCGCCCCATGGCCGCCGCATGGCACCCCGACAAGGCCGCGAATCCATGGTTGTGCGCCCCCCCGAAAGAATGCCGCAGCAGCGATTCTGCGCTGGAACCAGGCCGCAAACCCGCATGCACACGTGGCGCCCGGACGCCTACAGATCTCGACTCCAGGCCGGGGGGTAGGATTCAAGGCGGTATGGGGCATGTCGGCGCCAGATTCTCAACGCAAGTACACTTTAAGTTTTATCAGTTGTATACCAATGGTCCAAAAGCTGTCAAGTCGCATGGCCGCGCCCCGGCCACAAGCATATTGGACTTGTTTAATCATGTGATCCGTGGTATCAGCCATCTCTGACCTTTTCATTCAATTCCCTGAAATTCGGATACGACCAATGGACGCGGGCAATGCAATTTGCAGGCGGCCGGGACGATTTGGCAAGGAGGCGTTGAGCATGGCAAACCGGAGCGGCAATTCAGTGTGGATTCTGGTGGTAATTCTGGCGGTGTGTCTTCAGGTGGCGTTTGTCTTTGCAGATTGCAAACAGACGGCCACGGGAACGGCCGTCGACTTTTCCAGGGCTTATTTCCTCCTGGACCCCGATATGGAAAAGTATATGTGCAGCGACCTGGCGGGCGATGCGGATGAATCGGCGGCAGCCACCTATCTCCTGACCATGACCGACGAGGCCCGAGAACGCGGATTCGGCACCGGCATGGTGCGACAGACCATTTACCATGTAAAAACGGAAACCCTGGCCCAGGACGCCGAGTCCGCGACCATTCACCTGAAGGGGTACAGCCGGACCTGTATCCATCCGGTCTTCGCCTATGTGGCCAAACTGTTTCAGCTGGGCCGGACCAACACGTTCGAAGGAACCTTGGATCTGATCAAAGAGGACGGCAAGTGGAAAGTCTGCGGCGCCCCCTACGGCCTTTCTCCGGAGGTTTAGCCAGCGGAACCCCGCTTGAAAAAAGACAACGGGAAAATGGCGGCGCCTGATCAGGCATGGTTGTCGCCCCCGTCAACTTCATAATGATCGTCCGCCGCCGGTTTCACCCCATCGTGGAACCGGCGCTTTTATGTCTGCACCCTGGCGATGGTGTCTGCCGATGGACGCTGTATACCTGGAAATTCGAGAAGTTGCCCGCCGAATCGTGGCCCGGTATCCCCGGCCCGATTTTTACACGGCGCATCCATCCGAGGCCAGGGATGCCAGACAATTCTACCGCTCCGACACCACCATCACCAGACTGCGCAAGGACATGGCCGAATGCCTGGATGACGATTTCGGCCACGGGATGGGCCACGTGGAAAAAGTGGCCATCGACGCCGGCACACTGGTCATTATCGAAAGCCGGCAAGCCAACCAGACGGATGACCGGACCCGACGAAACCTGATGCTGGCCCAGTGCGCCGGCCTGCTGCATGACATCTGCCGCAAAGAGAAATCCCATGCCGACAAAGGGGCCGAAAGGGCCCGGGAGATCCTGGGGACCTATCCGCTGGTTTCCAGGGAAATCGGTCTTGTCTGCACGGCGATTCGCAACCACGAAGCCTTTGCCCGCCTGGACCGGCCGCCAACACCCCAGGCCCGCATGATATCCGATTGCCTCTACGATGCGGACAAGTTCCGTTGGGGCCCGGACAACTTCACCCACACGATCTGGGACATGGTCGGCTTTCTCAACCCCACCCTGGACACGTTTATGAACCACTACCCCAAAGGCATGGCCCTGTTAAAGAAAATCCGGAACACCTTCCGATCCCGCACCGGCCGACGATTCGGCCCACAGTTCATCGACATGGGCATTGCCATCGGCCAGGAACTGTACGAGGTGATTCTGGCCGACTTCGCCAACCGTCCCTGACCCCAAGCGGTACCGACAAAGGACCCTCATCCGTGCGCATCGTATTGATCAATCCCTTTTACCCCATCTCCGAGACACCGTCCCCGCCGCTGGGTCTGGCCTTCCTGGCCGCCGCGCTGGAACGGGCCGGAAACGAAGTCAAGATTCTGGACTGCGTCGTGTTTCCCTTCAGCCAGGACGTTCTGGCGACCCTGATGAGGGAATTCAAACCGCATCTGGCCGGGGCCACCGCCGTGACCATGACGGTCGACCACGCCCTCGACGTCCTCGACAGGGTCAAGGCGCTGGATCCGTCCGTCACCACGATGATCGGCGGCCCCCACGCCACCTTTCGCGCGGCAGAAATCCTGAAATCCTGCAATCAGGTGGACGTGGTGGCCTGCGGCGAGGGTGAGGAGACCATTGTGGCCATGGTCAGGGCCCTCGAGAACGGAGTTCCCTGGAAGCAGGTGCCGGGCATCGCCTTCCGTGAAGGCAGGCAGCTGAAGATGACGGCCCTGCCGCCGCTGGCAGACCTGAACGAACTGGCACCGCCGGCCCGCCACCTGATCGCGCTGGGGCGCTATCGGGCCCTGGGCATGCCGGTGAGCATGACCACCAGCCGGGGATGCCCGTTCAAGTGCATCTTCTGTGTGGGACGGAAAATGGTGGGGGCAACCGTCCGCTATCGCGATCCCGTTCGGGTCGTGGACGAAATGCAAGGCCTGAGCACCTTGGGATTTCACCAGATCAACCTGGCCGACGACCTGTTCACGGCCAATCGACGGCACTGCCTGGCGGTGTGCGACGAAATCCTGGAGCGCGGGCTGAAGGTCAACTGGACCTCCTTTGCCCGGGTGGACACGGTTTCCCGCCAGACGCTTGAACGGATGCGCCGGGCCGGTTGCACCACGGTCAGCTTCGGCGTGGAATCCGGCAGCCCCGAGATGCTCAGGCGGATCAAAAAAGGCATCACCCTGGACCAGGTGGTGCAGGCCGTTCAGCTCTGCCTGGACTGCGGCCTCGACCCCCACACGTCATTTATCCTCGGCCTGCCCGGTGAAACCCCGGAAACCCTTGCTCAAACGCTTGCATTCGGCGAGCGCCTCAAGGCCATGGGCGTCAACCATGGGTTCCACATTCTGGCCCCCTTCCCCGGTACCGACGTCCGGGAACGGATCGATGACTACGACTTGTCGATTCTGTCCGACGATTGGCGGCAATACCATGCCAATCGCGCCATCATCCGTACGGCCGGCGTGGCCCCGGAGACCATGGACGCCATCGTGATCGACGGCGAGCGGCAATTCGACCGGTGGCTGGCGGATATCGGCCGACGCCGTGAAACGGGAGAGGCCACCGACGTAGCAGTATGGCCCCTGGTCCGGCTGGAGCACACGGTGGTGATTTACGATTTGATGATGAAAGGCCTTGTCGAAAAAAAAGGTTTCTGGCGGGCCGGGGCATCGGATACCGCGGACGCCCGTGGGGTCGAACGGCTGATCCGCCGGGTGTCCGGGGAGCTTGACCACCCACAGACGCGAATCCGGGCGGCCATCGAATTTGCCGTCGACAACCGATACCTGGAACGCAACAACGCCAAGGGCCTGATCTGCTGGTCCTGGAAAGACTACCTGTAGGCCTGCCCGCTGTGACTGCGCCGGGACGTCTTCGCTGCTGACGGGAGGGCCCGGAAGCGCCGGATGGGGCCGTACAAAAAGGCTCCCCGATCCGCTTGCGCCTCCCGCCTCCATTGCCGGTTCGCTGCCCTTCATTTCCATGGGCCCCTGCCTATCGATTTCAATCCCCGGAATAAAACGGGATGAGGATTGACCGGAACAGCCGGCCCGGATCCGGGCGCCCTGTTTTCAACAGGGCCGCCCGAGCTGCTGGCCCCCGACGGCTTCGCCTGGAAAGCCGGACACCCGGAGATGGTATTCCCGGACTGTCTGAATTCCACTGAAGTCATATCGTTTTTTGAATTCAACGGGCTCATGCTTATAGTGGGAAATATTTCCACCCCCCAGATGCAATGGAACACAAGGAGGTCACCATGTTCAAGGCGGTCAGAATTCATGAAACGGGCGGTCCCGCGGTCATGCGGTGGGAAGATTATGATCCGGGTGCACCGGGCCCCGGGGAGGTGCGGCTGAACCAGGAGGCCGTTGGACTCAATTTCATCGATGTGTATCACCGCACGGGGCTTTACCCGTTGCCCGCACTGCCCGGCGTACTGGGACTGGAAGGCGCCGGCGTCGTGGAATCGGTCGGCGCCGGTGTATCCGACGTCAAGCCGGGAGACCGGGTGGCCTATGCCGGCATTCCGCCGGGCGCCTATGCCCAGGTGCGCTGCATACCGGCCCACCGCCTGGTCCGGCTGCCCGACAGCATCACCACCCGGCAGGCGGCAGGCATGATGCTCCGGGGCATGACGGCCAGATATCTGCTGTTCGGCTGCTATCCGGTAAAAGCCGGCGACCGCATCCTGATTCATGCGGCGGCCGGCGGTGTGGGCGCCATTGTCTCCCAATGGGCCAGCCACCTGGGCGCCGAGGTGATCGGCACCGTGGGCTCGGCGAAAAAAGCCGAGATTGCCAAAGCGAATGGCTGCGCCCACCCCATACGTTATGGGGATGTCGATTTTGCAGAACAGGTTCAGGACATTACCGGGGGGCGGGGTGTGGACGTGGTTTATGACAGTATCGGCCAGGCCACGTTCATGAAATCCCTGGACTGCCTCCGGCCCATGGGAACCATGGTCTCCTTCGGCCAGGCATCGGGCGCCGTGGCGCCGCTGGAGATCGGGGTGCTGGCGGCAAAAGGGTCCTTATTTCTCACCCGGCCCAGTCTGATGGCATACACGGCCAGGCGGGAGGATCTGCTGGACCATGCCAGGGACCTTTTTGACGTGGTCGGCAAAGGTGCGGTGACGATTTCTATCGGCCAGACCTACCGGCTGGAAGACGCGGCCCGGGCACACCAGGATCTGGAGAATCGCAAAACCACGGCCAGCACCGTGTTGATCCCCTGAAAATGGAAGGGGCTGCCCGATGGACAAGCCCCTAAGGATTTGGATATGCCATCAATAACGGCAAGGGTGGCTAAGAACAGCACTGACTCACATAACAACCGCAGGGATCCACGACCCGGCAGCCGCATGGGTCGACCACGTAAAAACAACCGCAGCTATCGGCAACGCGATGGTCGCCGGGATTCGACCTGTTCTTGCCATCCGTTTTTCGTTCGTCGGATCTCTTTTCGGACATGATGAAACCTCCTGTATGTGCCATACAGTCCCCTTCTTCCGGGGCGCATGATGATTTGGGGCGTTCCGGAAAACGATGTTGACCGGTCGATGGAACGCGGGTCCCCTTTCGGAAAAACAAGGGCCGCGCCTGCGATCCATCATAAAAATGATAATCATCAAACGGCGTTTTGCCATCGTACCGCAGTGGCTCGACGGGCCCTTCCGGCCGGCCGGATAGTGCTGGATGTTTACCCGCTTTTGTGTTAATGCATTTAAGTTTCTTCCCACCAGATTAGAGGTATTATGAAAAGAAACAGGATACTTGTGATTGCCACGCGCAACAAAGGCAAGACTGCCGAGATCCGGGATCTGCTGGACGCCTTTCCGATCAGCATCAAAAATCTGGATGATTTCGGTCCCATCCCGGAAGTTGTCGAAGACGGTGACACCTTTGATGAAAATGCCTACAAGAAAGCCAGCTTCACCGCCAGGGTACTGGGCTATCCGGCCCTTTCGGACGATTCGGGACTGGTCGTAACGGCGTTAGACGGCGCTCCGGGTGTCCACAGCGCCCGCTATGCCGGTCCCGATGCCAGCGATGCCCAGCGTTGCAGCAAACTGCTCGGGGAACTTGAAGACCAACCCGACCGGTCGGCCGCTTTTGAATGTGTGATTTCCATTGCCGTTCCCACCGGACCGGCATTGACCTATGAGGGACGCTGCGAAGGAACGATCGCCCATGCGCCTGCCGGCACCAATGGGTTTGGCTACGACCCGATTTTCTTTTATCCGCCGCTGGACAAGACATTCGCCCAGTTGACCATGGCCGAAAAAAGCCGTGTCAGCCACCGGGGCAAGGCGCTGCGTGAAGTTCAAGACGAGTTTGACAAGGTGTTGAAATGGATTGACCAGCAAATGCCGGCGCCGGAAATTGTCGGTTGCCAGAGCCCATCGCAACAGGGCTGACTTCGTGAGCGCCGGTTTTTAATTGTTTACCGTCGAGAAGGGATGAACGGCATGTTGAAAAAAAATGAGGGGATTGACATTGTACGTGAGATCGGGGGGATCCAGACCATCGAACAGGCCCAGGCCCTGTTCGAAAAAAGGCTGGACGGGGAGCACCTGTCCCGCATACGAACCCTGAGCCACCCGGAGATCCTGTTAAAAATCGCCAACGCCATTGCCATGTGTGATCCGGCCCGGGTTTTTATCAACACGGGGTCCGAAGCGGATTGCCAGTTTATCCGCCGGCTGGCCCTTTACAAGGGTGAAGAGGCCATATTGCCCATGGAAGGGCATACGATTCACCATGACCTGAAAGAGGAGCAGGGCCGCATCATCGACCGCACCTTTTACATCGCCAACCCCGATGAAAAAATCAGCAGTCTGGCCAACAAAATCCTCAGGGAGGATGCCCTGGTTGACGTCCGGGAAAAAATGGGCGGCATCATGGCCGGCAGTACCATGGTGGTGGGACTCTATATCCGCGGCCCCGTGGGAGCGGCAGCATCCAATCCCGCCCTTGAAATCACCAGTTCCGCATACGTCTCCCACAGTGCCGAAATCCTCTATCGCAATGCTTTTTCGGATTTCGAAAAGGAGGTGGAACGGCTGGGACATTTTTACACCAACGTCCACAGTGAAGGCCTCAACCGCCCCGAGGACCTGCCCAATGCGCGGGTTTTCATGGACCGGAGCCACCGCACGACCTACTCGTTCAACTGCACGTATGCGGGCAACACCCTGCTCCTGAAAAAAGGCAACCACCGTTTTTCGGTGGACAAAGCGGTCTATGAAGGCGGCGGCAGAGAACTGGCCGAACACATGTTCATCACCGGCATCAGCGGCCCCGGCGGCCGGGTGACCTGGGTGGCCGGCGCCGCACCGTCCGGCTGCGGTAAAACCACGACCGCCATGGCCGGCAACCATTTTGTCGGGGATGACCTGGCCCAGATGTGGATCGACAGCAACGGCAGTGTGCGTTCCATCAACCCGGAATGCGGCATCTTCGGCATCGTGGAAGATGTCAACCGGGAAGGCGATCCGATGCTCATGGACCGGCTGAGGAATCCCGGTTCCGAAGTCATCTGGTCCAACGTGCTGATCGATGAAAACGGCACCCCCCACTGGACCGGAAACGGCGAGGCCCAACCCATCCGTGGCCGCAATTTTCAAGGCCCCTGGAAAAAAGGGCTGAAGGATGCCGGCGGCAATGAGATCCCCATCTCCCATCCCAACGCCCGGTGCACCATCTCCTCAACCGCCCTGGCCAACTACTCGGAGAAAACCGAAGCGCCGGAAGGCGTGGAAACCCGCGTGATCACTTACAGCGGCCGGGACAGCGACACCATGCCGCCGGTATGGGCCGCAAAAAATGCCGAGCATGGCGTCGTCATCGGGGCCTGCATCGTCTCGGCGGCCACGGCCACGGAAGTGGGCGCCAGCGGCGTGAAACGGGCGCCATGGGCCAACGCGCCATTTATTCCCGGCGCATTGGGCGACTACATGAAGGCGCAATTCGATTTTTTCGGCAGTTCCGCCATTGCCGACGACAAACGGCCGATCCTGGCCGGGCTGAACTATTTTCTCACTCATGAAGCCCGGGGCGGCAGCAGCAGAAAACTGCTGGGAGAAAAAAAGGATGTCAAGGTCTGGCTGGGCTGGCTGGAGCGGCGCACCCACGGCGACGTGGACGCCATCGAGACGCCGATCGGTTTCCTTCCCCGCTATGACGACTTGAAGGCCCTTTTTGAAACCCTGATCGACAAACCCTACCCCAAAACGCTCTACGACCAGCAATTTTCCCTTTACGTGGATAACATCCTGGCCCGAATCGACCTTCAGACCGCTGCCTACGGCAGGGAGGAAAACATACCCGGACAATTGTTCGATGTCCTTCGGGAACAGCGCGATGGCTTGATCGCCCTGAAAACCCAATTCGGCCCCGTCGTCACGCCGGAGCAGCTTGAAAAGTAAAAACTACTGATGAATACTGAAAGGAGGGTACCCGATGAACGATCAAAAAAGAACGCTTCAAACGGCCTTTTCGGTAATTCGTCAGGCTACATTCGCCAGCAGCTGCTTTTTGAGCTTGGTCATCCTTGGAATGATCGCCGGGATCTCGTTCTATAAGAATTTGGCCCCAAACCATTTTGTCATTCTTAACTTTTTCATCGTTGGGTGCGTAGAGCTGAATATCATTTTGCTGTTCTTCCATCAGTTGAGAAAGCACCCCCAAAACCTGAATACTTGAACAAAACCATATTATGAAGATAGTTGTAAGGGCGGCTGAGATTCTTTCTGCCGCCCTTTTTACATCATACCCAAGGCATGTGAATTCTATGAACCCACAGCGACTCGCCACCACCGTAATCAACCGGCGCATGCTGGTGGCGCTGGTGATGGGGTTTTCCTGCGGCCTGCCACTCCTGCTCACCCTGAGCGTGCTTCAGGCGTGGATGAAGGAGGCCGGGGTGGACCTGACCACCATCGGGCTCATGTCCCTGGTCGGCCTGCCCTACACCCTCAAGTTTTTCTGGTCGCCCGTGTTCGATCGCTACGCGCTTCCGTTTTTGGGGCGCCGGCGGGGGTGGCTGCTGGTTTCGCAGCTGGCGCTGATGGCCTCCCTGGTCTGGCTGGGATTCAACAATCCGGCGGCTCACCCCGAACTGCTGGCCCTGGCCGCCTTGGCGGTATCGTTTTTCAGTGCATCCCAGGACATCGTGGTGGATGCCTACCGGCGGGAGGACCTGCCCGACCGGGAGCTGGGCCTGGGGTCCTCCCTGTACATCAACGGCTATCGGGTCGGCATGCTCCTGGCCTCCGGAGGGGGTCTGATTCTGGCCGACCACATCCCCTATTCCCTGGTTTACCTGATCATGGCCCTGTGCCTGCTGCCGGGGGTGATCACCACGGTGCTGACGCCTGAACCCCGGGTGCCGTCTTTTCCCGTCTCCCTCAAGGCCGCCGTGGTGGATCCGCTGGTGGAATACTTCAGTCGTTCACATGCCCTGTGGATTCTGGCGTTCATCCTGATGTACAAAATCGGCGACACGATGGCCGCGGCCATGACGACCCCATTCTACCTGGACATCGGTTTTTCCAAAACCCAGATCGGAGCCGTGGTCAAGCTGTTCGGATTCTGGGCCACCGTGGGCGGCACCATTACCGGAGGGATTGCCATGATCCGCCTGGGCATTGTCCGCAGCCTGTGGATCTTCGGCATCCTTCAGGCCCTCTCTACCGCGGGATTTTTCCTGCTGGCAACCATCGGCCCGAGCCTGGCGGCCCTGTCGGCGGTGATCGCGTTCGAAAACCTGAGCGGCGGCATGGGCACCTCGGCCTATGCCGCCTACATGGCCAGCATCACGGACAAGCGTTTTACCGCCACCCAGTACGCCCTGCTGACCAGCCTGATGGGCATCCCCCGGGTCCTGGCCGCAGCTCCCACCGGTTACCTGGCCACCCTCATGGGCTGGCAGGGCTTTTTCATCTTCTGCACCCTGATCGCCATCCCCGGCCTTCTGCTGCTGTTGCGCATTACCGGCCGGGCCCGAAGTTGACGCCCATTGAACCGCTTGTTTTTTATATTTTTCTGATTATTGTAGGCCAAACCATCAACCAGGAGGAACACCCATCCCGTGGCGCCACACCAACCCCCCGTCCGCACCCATGCCGATCGGCTCAGACAGCTGGCCGACGAACGCCGTCGCATCCTGTCCGGGTCTGCAGAGCATGCGAAAGCAGCGATTCTCGGCCACCCCCAACCGGCAGCGCTTGTCCATTCGTTTCCCGAAGAGGACCTGCATTTTCTGATTCATGACATCGGCCCGGCGGATGCCCTCCCGCTGGTTGCCCTGGCCTCCAACCGCCAGTGGGACTATTTTCTGGACATGGAGGTCTGGAATAAAGATCAGCTGAACTATCAGCAGGCGGTCACCTGGCTGCAGTTGATGCTGCAGGCGGACCCTGATCGGCTGGTCAAGTGGTGTTTTGACGAAAAACTTGAATTCCTGGAAATAGTATTGTTCAGAAATATCGAACTGCGGGTCAGGGAGGCGGACCAGGCCCCATCGGATCTGGGAGACGGTTTTTTTACCGATGACGACACCTTCTACGTCCGCTTCGTGGACTATCCCGTCGCCACCCCGGAAGAGGAAACGGTCAAACGCAGGCGCGATGAAATGCTTTCCCAGCTGCTTCGGCGGCTGTCGCTTTTCGATCATCCGCGCTATCAGGGACTGCTGCTGGAGGCGGCCAGCGTGATTCCGGGTGAAATCGAAGAGGAGCTGTTCCGGTTGCGCAATGTCCGGCTTGGCGAAAAAGGGTTTCTGCCTTTTTACGAGGCAGTCGGCGTTTATCAACCCTTGAGGCCGGGAGACCTGGCCACCAGGGGAAAAAAAGCGATGCCCCCTGTGTCGCCGGAGGGGGTCCCTTTTCCGGTGCCCCAGTTTACCGACACCTTTCTAGAGGGGGACAGCCTCTTCGTGCGCGCCCTGAAAACGATCCGCGACGCCCATGTGGTCCAGCAGCTCCAGATCGAGCTGGCCAGCCTCTGCAACCAGGTCATCTCGGCCGACCAGACCGTCATCCGGGGCCGCGATCAGCTGAAGGCGGTGGTGGCCAAGGTCGCCGGCTACCTGTCCATCGGGCTTGAGGTGATGACTGAAAACGCCGGTGGCGTTCTCGAAATGGAGGCATCGGCACGGCTGCGGCGCCATTTGCTGGTTGACATCTTCAGGACCGGTTTCGCCGGCGCCCTGCAGCTTAAATGGCGGGCCGGCCGCTGGCGCAGAAAGAGCTGGTGCCAGGCCCAGCAGGTGGCGCTCACCTTCTGGGACGAGGCCTGGCTGGGCTTGCTGGGAGGGCTGCTGATCGATGCCCCGAAGTTCTACGACCCGTCAAGCACCGGGTCCAATTACCGCGATTTTCAGACCCAGGATGAAATCAGGGCAACCGGTCGAAGTCTGGATCAGGTGGCGGCCATCGATGGACTTCTGGCGGACATGGACACCCCCATGGCCGGCATCGAGGAGGAGCGTCTGGTGACCTACAAAAACCTCCTGCTCACCCTGTGGGCCAGGGCGTCGCTCAAATTGCCGCCGATGGATGGACAAACGCGGAGCATCGCCGTTCCGCTTTCCGATTTCAGACACTTTTTCAAGGCCTTGTGGACCGACCGGCAGGGCTTTCGGGTGATTGGCGATGAAAAAAAGGCCAATTTTCTGCACTGGGCAGCCCGGGCGTCGGGTCAGCCGCCCGCGGATCTCTCCGATCGCCTGGGGAGGGTATTCGAGGCCCTTTTCGACGAACTGGAAAACGAACTGGCGCCGGTTCGGTCCGGCAACCTTGACCCGCGCCATGTTCATCTTTTTCTGCTCCGGTCCTGAATCGATCATTAACCGTAAGGTTCCTTCATGCAACTGATCGGCATCGTCTGCTCGACAGGCGCCGCCCTGTTCTGGGCCTCCGCCGTGATCATGTTCAAGAAAAGCGGCGAGTCGTTCTCTCCGATGGCCCTGAACCTGTTCAAAGGCGTGGTCACCCTGATTTTACTGGTGCCCACGCTCTGGATTGCTGGCGTACCGCTGTTCCCCTTGCGCCCTTCCCACGACTGGATGATGTTCTGCATTTCGGGCGTGCTGGGCATCACCCTGGCCGACACCTTTTTTTTCATGGCCCTCAAACGGCTCGGCGCCGGCCTGTGGGCCGTGGTGGACTGCCTCTACCTCCCGCTGATTATCCTCATATCCGCCCTGTTTCTCGATGAGGCCATCGGGCTGAAGGGAATGCTGGGCGCCCTGCTGGTGGTTGCTGCCATCGGCGCCGGTTCCTGGTCCGGTCCAGCGGTGGCGATATCCCGGCATGATTTTATCGTCGGATTGTTCTACGGGGTGTTGGCCGTGGCCCTGATCGCGGCGAGCATCGTCATGGTCAAACCGCTTCTGGAACAGACGCACGTCCTGTGGGCCAGTTTTGCCAGGCTCCTTGCCGGCGTCGCCGGGCTGCTGATCATCGCCCTGATTCATCCCCAAAGGGGGCCGATTCTGGGGGCGCTGAAGCCGTCTCCGGAATGGAAAACCGCTTTGCCGGCATCCATCGTGGGCAATTACCTGGCCATGCTGGCCTGGCTGGCGGGGTTCAAATACACGCTGGTCTCCGTAGCGGCCATCTTGAACCAGCTGTCTACCATTTTCACTTTTGTTCTGGCTGCCATTTTTCTCAAGGAGCCGGTCACCCTCCCGAGGATGGTCGCCATTGTGCTGGCCGTATGCGGCGCCCTGCTGGCAGCCAGCGCCGTCTAATCGAAAAGATAGCGATGAATCATATCCGCCAGGCCGTCGATAAGCCGATCGGCATCCCCGTCCTCGCCAAATATGGTGATTGAGCAGATGATCTCTTCAACGGCGGCGGAAATGATGCGGGCGGCGGTATGGATATCCTCAATCCTGAGTTTATCGCGAAACTGCTCGATGAAGCGGACCACGTGGCCCAGGCTGTGCTGGTCCATTTCGGTGAACACGGCATCGACTTCCGGGTCGGAATAGCGCATGGCAAGCACTTCCCGGTGGAACTGGGGGTAGGGCTCATGGGCCTCGAGCATGGCCTTGATCAGACGGTAGACGCTCTCTTTCCGATTGTTCGGGTCGACCTGGTGCTCGCCCAGAATCCGTACGATCTTCTCTTCGATGTGCTCCCGGAAAATCGCCATGAACAGTTCTTTTTTATCCTTGAAATAAGAGTAGAAGCTGCCCACAGAGACGCCGGCCGCCGATGCGATTTCCTTGGTGTTGGTACCGTGAAAACCGTTTTTTGCAAACTGGTCCTTGGCCGCCACAAAGATACGGTTTTTGGTTTCGATGCTCCGCTTTTGCTGGGGAATTCGGACTTTTGGCTCCATCTCTGACATTTCTATCCCTCCTTGTGCCTGGGTTTCATACCCAATTCCCGCAGCCCGGTCAATAAAAGCGAAAAAAAGTTCGAATTCAGATTGACACGCCGTCATTCGTACCAATTATAAATATTAATACCACAAAGTGGCATTCTGATCTGAAACCACACGGAGGGTACTATGAAAAAATTACATTTTATGGCGACGATAACGATGGCGATGGTCATGACGGCGGCAGTGGCAATGGCGGGAACCGTTGATATTGGCCTGGGAAGAATGGATCAGTCCGAGTTTGACACACTGCGGCAGATGGTCAACGGCACGTTTCAACCCACTGCGCGTGCCGCCACAGAAAAACCCCGGCAAACGCGGATCGCTGAATTCGACCAGGACGTTGTAGATGCCATCCGGCAGGCCATGGTGAACACAGGCGACCAGGGACCGGCAACCGCCTACGCATCCGAGGGCCGGATGGTGGATATAGGCACCGGCTCCATGGCAACCAGTGAGTTCTGCGACCTGAACAAACTGGTGGCCAGCAACAGCGCCAACCGCAGTGGCGGCTTCAATTTTATCTGTCCGTAGTCGCGTGCCGCCACAACCGGCACACCCCCGGAGATTGAACCAAGCGGTACACCCAAGGCCTGGTGCATGAATGCATCAGGTCTGTTTTTTTTCAATATCCAAACGGTTCGAGTCGGGGTCACCGGACCTGTGAACCCTCCGTAACCTGCCATCCCCCCTCTGCCAGCCCTCAAGTTGAATAAAAGTTCATATTTTTTCTTGACAACCTGAATAGAAGTTCATATTTTGCAATAACGCGAACAAAACGTCACATTCACATTAAAGAGAGGTCGAAAAGGGAGGAATGATGAAAAATTCAATACTAGCGGCGGGGGTCGCAATCGTGGTGGTAATGGCAGTCACCAGTGCGTCGGCACAAATGGTGGACATCGGAACCGGCCAGATGGCACATTCCGAGTTTATGGCCCTGAAATCAATGGTCCAGGGAAATCAATCCAGCAGCAGCGCTGCCGTTTCAACGCCGTTATACCGCCCGGAACGTTACGGCATGGTGGAAATGGCCCGGGCAGATTTTGAAGCCCTTCGGGACAAGGTCGCCGGCCGCAGCGTCATCGTTGAGGCCAAATCGAAGATAAAACCGGTTCAGATGGTCAATATCGGCACAGGAGAAATGCCCCTGGACGACTTTATCGCCTTGAAAAAAATGGTGGAGAAAAGGGACGCCTTCATTCTGGACCATCTGGTGGCGATACTTCCGTAACACCATCAGCCGGGAATTCCGGTCAGGCGGGAAGCGAACCATCGCTTATCTGATTTCGGCCGCGCGGTCCTTAACAGATGGCAGCGCGGCCTTTTTTTGCCGGGGGCACCTGCTCACCGGCAAGACGATGGTCAACGGCAGGAACACCAAACCGATAGCAGGCATTGTCTCGGGCAGAATGGAACCGAAGGACGGGCGGAACGCGGCGATCCCGGGGCCGGAGCGCGGTCAAGGGCCGCGTCCCGGCAGATTACCGGGGCTGCCGGCGGTCCCTGCCGCTGCGGCGTTCTTTGCCGCTGCGGCGCTCAGGGAGATGTACCGCATAGGCAAACCGCCGGCGGTCTATCCCGGAACGCCTTCCACCATTGTCAGAAACGGTCATCTTCTTCATCTGAATCCGGTGAACCCGCGGTTGTGGCGGAATCAGAACAATCCCGCCAGGGATCCTTGTTGGTTGCATCTGCCCGGCGCAGGCTGCAGTCGGCCAATCTACTATATCATGCAAGAATCGCGCTTGGCATCAAATTTTTTCACATATGCCTTTATTTCAATGTTTTATAACGCCATATCGATTCGGCAAAAAATGTAAGTATGAAAAAAATGAATAGGGGAATGGGTAATCTTTTTTCCACATATGAAAAAAGTTCTCAATCGAACGACGGCCCCAGCACAAAAGGCCGGCGGCCAAAAAAAAGGCGGTGCGCCCAATCATGGCGACCCGGGACATGAGACCATGGCTTGGGCGTCATCACCCTCGAGCATGTCGATAATTTTTTCTGAAAGGGCTTCAACCGTGTAGGGTTTGCGAATCATCTCGGTTTGATCGTGGGACAACAGGTCTGCCGTTCCGGGAGCATCACTGAAACCAGTGGACAACAGAATCCGCATTTCCGGCGTGATGCGGCGAATGTAACCGTATAACTCCCGCCCTCCCATGGCGGGCATCACCATGTCCATGATGACCAGATCGAACAAATCTGTATTTTCAGTCAGAATCTTGAGCGCCCCGAACCCGCTTCTCTTGCATACCACCTGATAGCCGATACGCTCCATGAGTTCGGCTTCCGCCTCCAGCAGGTCCGGTTCATCATCTATAAAGAGGATGCGACCCTTTCCGGTATGCAAAGACGGTTGTCGGGCAGGAGCATCACATGCATCCCTTACCGCCGGAAAGTAAAGATCCAATGCAGTTCCTTCCCCCGGCGTCGAAGAAACCGTGATGGCGCCTTTATGGTTTTTTACCACGCCGTAGACCGACGCCATGCCCAAACCGGTCCCCCGCCCCATTGCCTTGGTGGTAAAAAATGGTTCAAAAATTCTGGCTTGTGTTGTTTTATCCATGCCCATACCCGTATCGGTGACCCGCAGGTGAACGTAGTCGCCGGGCGCAAGCGACAGGGATGGCATTCCGGTCGGGGGAATCGTGCACACATCGGTTTTGACAGTCAACACGCCGCCGTCCGGCATGGCGTCTGACGCATTGATCAACAGATTGAGCAAGACCAGATCCATCTGTCCCCGATCCGCCTGAATTCTCGGCAGGTCCTCCCTAATTTCAGAATGAAGGGTCAACGCTTTCCGGGTCCGGCCAAAGGTGGCCAGCGCCTCCCGAATCAGCGGGTTCAAATCCAGGGGCATCGGGCGGTATTTCCCTTTCCGGGCGTATCCCAGAAGCTGTCGGGTCAAAGATGCACCGGTTTGGATGTGGCGTTCGATGCAGTCGAGTCGCCGGACGAACGTTTTGTTTGGATTGTCTTCCATGCGCAGCAGGGAGATGTTCGCCTGTATACTCATCAACAGATTGTTGAAATCATGTGCGATCCCTCCCGCCAGGGTACCAATGGCCTCCATCTTTTGAGATTGGAACAACTGAGCCTGCAGTTCCCGCTCCCCGGTCATATCTTTCAACAGACAGATGACATTATTCATATCACGCTTCCCATCCGGGTTCGGTGATGCGCTGAGGCTGAAAAAAAGCGCTGAGCCATCATTGTGGCGCAATTTAACCGGTTCGCCGGACAGGATTTCCATCTCGTCGCTGACCCGCCGGAAAGACCGTTCATACAGGTCAATGTGGTGTGGTGGTACAAAATCTGAAAAATGTCGGCCGATGGTGTTTTTGCGCGAATGGCCAAGAAGGTTTTCCCACTCCGGGTTGACATAGGTAAAACGGCCCCGGGCATCCAGGGTGCAGATCACGATAGGCGCATTTTCATTCAGGGACTTGAACTGTTTTTCACTCTCCGCCAGCGCCAGCTGGGTGTGGCGGTATCGGGTGATATCACGAAGTACCGCCAGATAGCCGAAAAGCTGATCATCATGTTTCAGGGGCGTGCCGACAAGGTCAAAATAACGATCCTGATCATTCCTGGTAAGACGCACCTGTTGCCGGCCGCCGTCTTTTCCCATCTGGACAACCATACCCGACCATTCGGGAATCAACCGGTCGGCGTGCATGGCAAGCGCCTGCTTTCGATTCTGTCCGGTCAACCGGGCGGCGGCGGGATTGAGGTCCAGAACGCGTTGATTGCGATCAAAAACAAATACCGCATCCTGCATGTTGTCGAGCATCAAATCATAGGCGATGGGAACGATATCCAGGAGCCGGTATCGATAGATCCCCCATCCGAAAGCGATACCGCTGACCGTGAACACGACCGGGGTCATATCGAAATCAGAAAACGGTGGTATATCAAATAGATAGCACACATTGCCGATCCAGGGCGTGGCAACCCCGATCAGCAGGGAGATCGCCTGTTCTTTATACCCGGCGGGGGCGGCAACCAGGGACCGCACGAGCAGGATGGTCGCCATCATCATCATCGTATAACAATACCCCGTGTGCAGCCAGAAGCCCGGTGCGAAATGCCGATAGAGGAGGGTGAAAGGGGCCCTGTGAACCATCTCCACCCCGCTGAAAACCCAACCGTGAAATCCATTGGTCCAGACGAGGAGGAGGATGAGAAGGGGAACGGAAGCGACGAGCGCAGTTCGAAAGGGGGTGATCAGGTGATCCCGGCGGGTATACCTGATGACAAAATTCAATAGCGCCGGGGGAGCCGAAACGATGCAAAAAAATTGCAGATTGGCCCAAAAGATTTTGCCCTGCAGGGTCGAGGCGGCCAGCTCAAAAATATGCATGAACGCCCAGGCGGACACGGCCAGCATCAGTAATGCAAAGGACCGGGTATCGATCGTGGTTCTTGATTTCCATGCCGAACCGGCGAGAACAAGCGAAATCAAGGATGCGGCAAACAACGAAACCGTGTAGGGATGGGTCATCCAGTGCATGATTCGCTCTGCGTCAGATCAGTGGTGGCAACCGCTTCAATAATAGCCTGTCGGCCGGATATCGACCACGCGCCCACTGATGCAGCCCCCTGCAGGTCGGACCGACGGTCCGCCGAAATCGTACCGGCATTCACTGGTTGAGATGGCGCCGGGAAATCAGAGGTGCAAACTCCGATCCCATGCCAGTTGCTTTTTAATGGGCTGCCGTCCCGTTTGTCAAACGGTACGTGGCAAAAGCATGCGTTCGACAGAAAACCGACGGCCGCCGCCATGGCGCCAACCGATTCTTATGCCCTCATCCCGCATCGCCGCAGCCGTCTTCCGGCCCATCATTGCCGTTGATACAAAAGCCCTGGGACAGAAGTTGACCGGTGCCTGCCAGGCCCTGACAGGGGGGCAGGCGAATCAATGGTCATGGTCGAAAAGGTAGCCAATGGACCGCAAGCTTTTAAAAAAGATGGGGCTTCGGGGATCCGACTCAAAATATTTGCGAAAACGGACGATGAAATTGTCCACGGTGCGGGTGGTGGTTTTACGGGCATACCCCCAACCGATCTGCAGCAGTTTTTCACGGGAAAGCGGTTGGCCCCGATTGGCGATAAACAGTTTGAGCACCTTGGACTCCTGCTCGGTCAGGGAAATCTCACCCAGTTGGCAGCGCGCCGTATTGGTCTTAAAGTCGATGTAATTGTCACCGAATTGATACGTGTCGAAGGATGGGAGGATCGGTGCCCCGTTTTCCTGGTTCCAGCCGCCCCGTTTGAGCAGGCGCTCGACGCGAAGAAGCAGTTCCTCGAGGTTGAAGGGCTTGGTCAGATAATCGTCAACCCCGAAGGCTAGGCCCTTGATCCGGTCGTCGGGGTCGCCCTTGGCCGAAAGGATCAATATGGGCAGCCGTTCATCTTCCAGCCGGATGCTCTGGAGAATGGACAGGCCGTCTATGCCCGGCAGCATAATATCCAGGATGACCAGGTCCGGTCCGGTCTCCTTCCATTTCGTCAGGCCGGCCACGCCATCGCTGGCGATGATCACCTCGTACCCCTGAAGCGTGAGGTTAAGCTGGACGCCCTCGGCAATGTGGCGATCGTCTTCGATGATGAGAATGCGTTTTTTGGGGGTTCCCATAATGGTTGCTCCTGTATCATCCATATAACTTACATTGCACGGTATTAACGCCTGTTTAGTGCCTATTCACAAATGGTAGATTTTGGTTCAGGCCAAGGCCGCAGCACGTTTTAAACCGCATGCGTAGCAGCGCTACGTTGAGGATTTAAAAACAGCGAGAACGCCGGCCTGGGCCGAAAGATGCCGTTTGTGGATGGGCACTATTCCAGGGCCGGCAGAATCAGGGTGAAGGTCGATCCCCGACCCCGCCCCGGGCTTTCGGCCAGCACCTTTCCCCTGTGGAGACGGGCGATGTTTTGCACCAGGTGCAGGCCCAATCCGCTTCCTTTGGCCGTCATGTTGTCCGACCGGCCTATCTGGTAAAACTTGCGAAAAATCTTTTTCATTTCCTTGTGGTCGAAACCGATGCCGTTATCCGCGAAGCTGATGTGCGTTTTGCGGTGTTTGGCCTCGATACGAATATCCACTTGCGGCATTTCAGCGGCATTGTATTTCTGGGCATTGGTCAGGATATTCATCAACAGCATTTCAAACAGATGGTGGTTGATTCGCTGGTACACGACGCCGTCCGCCTCATTGTGGACGCTGATTCGGCAGTCGTTGAAGAGGTGGGCATTTTCTTCCAGAAACCGGTTCACCGTCTTGACGATATCACGCACCACAAACTCGCCCATGTAGCTCTTGCCTTCCAGTTTGGCCAGGTTGAGCATGCGGTTGATGTTTTCGGTCAGCCGGTTCACATCGGTGAGCATGTACCCGATGTATTTCAGTTGATCCTCCCGGGACAATTCGTACCTCGAAAAAGTCTGCAGATAAAGCTGGAGGGATGTCACCGGCGTCTTGAGCTCATGGGTGAAGTTGTTGATAAAATTGTTCTGCATCCGATACAGCTGCATGGTTTTCTGGCTGAACACAAAAATAATGAAAATGCCCAGCAAAATGGTACCGATCAGCAGGCTCAGAACGAGAATCACCACCCATGTGTCGGCGGCAAACACCTGGTCCTGCTCCAGGTTGAATCGTTCCATGGCCGAGCGAAGACCGCTGCTTACGCCGATGTACCAGTAAATATATAAAAAAAGAGAGGCCACCAGGGCGGTGACGGAGAAAACAAACACCAGTATGGGATGAAAAAGCCACTTCACCTGCTTCATGGGAAACCCTATTATTTTTGGGTCGCGGCGAGCGGGCCACATCGGTCGAGGCCGATACGGACGAATGATATTACCGTTTTTTTGCGCAGATTTCAATGCGGCGGCAAAGGCCGCAACAGGAAATATGCTTGACCGGCCGACCCGCCCATAATAGGCTATATACAGCCTTTTCCTTCCTGCTTTTTTGAGCCTGTATATCGATTTCCATTGTTGCGATTCCCGTGAACCGCTCCGTCTGAGGCGCTGATGCCGTGTCCATCTCTTGTTTGGCCAAAGGACCATCGTTGTCGACCCACGGATGGTTTCAGCGGATCTCCATTTCATTAACCGGTAACCTAAAGGAGGAAATCATGGGAGAGAGTGTCTACAAAGTCATCGAACTGGTGGGAACCAGCCCCACATCCTGGGAGGAGGCGGCAAAAAATGCGGTGGAAACCGCTTCAAAGTCATTGAAGGACCTGCGGGTCGCGGAAATTTCAAAACTCGACATGAAGGTGGAAGGGGGGAAAGTGACCGCTTTTCGAGCCCGTGTAAATCTCTCTTTCAAGTATGTCACGGACTGAGCACCTGCGGTGAAGGGATTTGAGCCGGCCAGCCGGCCCGATATCGGGCCGGCTGGCCGGTAGCTTAGTCGATTATTCCATGGCCCGGGACATCAGATCACCCACCATCTTCGAAAAACGGGCGGGGTTGTCCAGCTTTCCGCCTTCGCCCACCACGGCCATATCAAACAAAAGCTGGCTGTAATCTTTCAGCGCGGCATTTTCCCGGTCGTTTTCAAAAAGCGTTTTGATCTTTTCCACCACCGGGTGGTCCATGTTCAATTCAAGGACGCGTTTGACGTCGGGTGCCGGCTGGCCGGATGCCTTGAGCAGTTTTTCCATGTACGCGCTCATGTCCCCGCTGTTCCCGGAGAGGCAGGACACGGAATCTTTCAGACGCGATGAGGGCTTGACCTCCTTGACGTCACTCTCCAGATGCCCCTTGATGAAGCCGAACAGCGCGTTGTAGGCTTCTTTTTTGGCGTCGTCCACCGCGTCCAGGTCCAGATCTCCCTTTTCGGCGCTCTTCAGGGGCTTGCCGTCGTATTCGTTCAACGACTGAACCACCCATTCGTCCACCGGGTCGGTCATCAGCAGCACCTCATAATCCTTCTCTTTCAACTTTTCCAGGTGAGGGCTGTTGAGCAGCGCGGAGAGCTTGTCGCCGGTAATGTAGAAGATCTCCTTCTGGTCGGCCTTCATATTCTTGACGTAGTCGTCCAGAGAGACCCACTTGCCGTCGGACTTGGTGGTCTTGTAACGGGCCAGGGGGGCGATCTTGTCCTTGCTGGCCGGATCGGTGTACATCCCTTCCTTCAACACGGCGCCGAACTCATCGTAAAACGGATTGTATTTCTCCGCATCCATTTTTCCCAGCAGGTCGAAAAGCTTTTTCACCAGATTCTTGCGGATATTGAGAACCAGGCGATCCTGCTGCAGGATTTCACGACTCACGTTCAGGTTCAGATCCGATGCATCCACCACGCCTTTCACAAAACGGAAATATTCGGGCATCAGTTCCTTGCAGTCGTCCATGATGAACACCCGTTTGGAATAGAGGTGAATCCCATGGCGGCGGTCCGGGGTGAACAGGTCGAAGGGGGCCTTGGAAGGAATGTAGAGCAGGGCATCGTACTCGGTGGTGCCCTCGAACTTGAGGTGCAGCCGCTCCATGGGCGGATTCCAGTCGTGGCTCAAATGCTTGTAGAATTCTTCATACTCTTCATCTTTGACCTCACTTGAATGGCGGGTCCAGATGGCCTTCATGGAATTGAGGGTCTCTTCACGCATCACCTTGCGCGTTGTCGCGCCGATGGGCTTGTCATCCTTATCCTTGATAATCTCTTCATCGGGCAGCGGCTCGTCGCGCTCCACCTCCATGGTGATGGGGTAATTGACGAAATCGGAATGCTGTTTGACGATGTTACGGATCGTCCACTGCTCGGTGAAGTCCTTGTCGTCCTTCTCCTTTTTTTTCAAATCCAGGGTGATGGTGGTGCCACGGTTCGCTTTCTCGGCCGCCTCGACGGTGTAGGAGCCGTCCCCGGCAGAGACCCATTTGACGGCCTGGTCGGCATCCGCCCCGGCAGCCCGGGTCACCAGGGTGATCTTGTCGGCGACCATGAAGGCACTGTAAAAACCAACACCAAACTGCCCGATCAGTTCCGGTATGAGCGTCTCCTGCCCTTTGGCATGTTCCAGGGCTTCCAGGAAGCCGGCGGTGCCGCTTTTGGCGATGGTGCCGATATTCTCCAGCACCTCATCGTAGGTCATACCGATGCCGTTGTCGGAGATTTCGAAGGTCTGCTTGATGGCATCCGGCTTCAACTGAATCTTGAATTCCGTATCGTCACCCAGGATGCCCGGCTCGGTCTCGGCCTTGTATCGGACCTTGTCGATGGCATCCGATGCATTGGAAATCAATTCCCGCAAAAAGATATCCTTGTTTGAATAGAGGGAATTGATGATCAGGTTGAGAATCTGCTGCACTTCGGTTTTAAACTGATAGGTTTCCTGCTTTGCTTCCATGGGCTCTCCTGAATGCTCCTTGATCAAGCTTTTATCAATGGTTATAATTAGTTCGACCTCAACGATGAACAATTATGGGTGCGATTTGCCGTTTGTCAAGGCAGGGGAACCGGTTGAAATAACAAAAATGCGCCGCTTGCCCACCGCCTGTACCCGGATATTCCGGTCCAAGGCCGGCATCAATGGTCCTAAGCGACATGCGCCCGGAAATGGAGACCGCTTCAATAGCGGGGTTCAAAAATAAAAACTCTAATATTTCATTCTATTTCGGGAAGTTAAAAATGAATAACGCGCCTCCCGGAAAACGGTTCAAAATTTTGAACTTTGCCGGAATATGCTTATTTTTTAAACGATTTCAGAATAATATGCTTCAAATAAAAAAACAGAGGGTTTATAATTTTGAACTTTCCCCCGGTGGTCGAGCCCTCAACCCGACGGCCAAACGAACCGCATGATGGCCGGCATCATTTATATCCATTCTGAATTATGACGTATTCTTAAAATAAAATGTTTTTTGACGACGGAAAACTGATTTTGGCAAGGTGTTTGCTTTTTGGATAGTCAACCTAATAATTTTTCATCTGTTCTCCTCCTTAACGGTTAATCGGCTTCATCCCGATTAACCGTTTCCTTTTTTGGACGCCCGAATCAGGCGGCCCCAGCCAGAATTCGCATTTCCGCCGGATTCGTAAAAAATTCGGGGTCAGGGCTTGCCAGGCCCGAGGAATGCGGCTTACTGACAGTGCGCCGCAGTGACGAGGGTTGAAGCGTATCGCGGATATCGGCTTTTTTACGAACCCGTCTTTTAAAATTGCAAAATTCTGCCCAACAAGTTACCGTTATTTGATTTTTTTGCCTTGCGCCAGGCTCGTACTTACCGGGCCAGTCCCGCCACGGGTAAAGGATCGGTATCGGATCGACCGCCCGAACGCACCCTGAAATACGGCAACGCGGCCCGATAACAGGCCTTCACGTGATCGCCGCCTCTGAATGTTGCCTCTGGGCGTGTGCGGGAACCCGAAAAAAAGGCATTTGGCGGGCAGGGCGCCCCACGCTATCGCCACCAGCCAGGAGGTGCCATGAACCGAGCCGTATCGGTCGTCGTTATCCTGTCATCCCTGTTTCTTGCAAACGTTTGGGCAAACACCGCAGCGCATGCCCAGATGCCGGATATACCCGCCCCGCTGGCACCCTGGACCGAATGGGTACTTCACGATCAATCGGACCGGCACTGTCCGGCTCACTTTGACGATGGAACGGTTCGCCGCTGCTGGTGGCCCTCCCGGCTCGCCTTGGAGGTCGGTGAGCAGGGAGGCCTGTTCAAACAGCAGGTGACGGTGTTTGCGCCCGCCTGGATCACCCTGCCCGGCAGCGAGGCCCACTGGCCGGAATCCGTCGCCATCGAAGACAAGGCGGCTCCGGTGGCGGGCCGCAAGGGCCGCCCATGCCTCTGGCTGGAAGCGGGTGAGCACACCATCAAAGGCGCTTTTGTCTGGAACGCGCTGCCTGAAACCATCCGGGTGCCGGCGGCAACGGGTCTTCTTTCTCTGACCGTTGACGGCCGGGAGATCCTCGAACCGGACCTGGACGGCGAGGGCCGGCTTCGACTCCATGGCAGCGGCGGTGACGTCCGGCGGGAAGATACGATGACGGCCACCGTTTTCCGGCTCATCGAGGACGATATCCCCATGCGGGTGGTCACCCGGATCATATTGCAGGTCGCCGGACGCCCCCGGGAGATTCAAATCGACGGCCTGCTGCCCGACAGCGCCGCCGTGATGCGGCTCGACAGCCCTCTGCCTGTCCGCATGACCCGAACGGGGGACCTGCTCGTCCAGGCCCGTCCCGGCCGATGGGACGTCCGGGTTACGGTCCGGCTGGACGGACCGGTTACATCCCTGTCCATGGGCGAAGGCCATTATGGAGATGAAATCTGGTCATTCAAGGCCCTCAATCACCTGCGAATGGTGAAAGTACTGGGGGCGCCGACGATCGAACCGTCGCGAACCCGGATGCCGGAGGAATGGAAAGGATTCCCCGCTTACCTGCTCGAACCCGGCAAGGCGCTGTCCTTCGAGGTCATTCGCAGGGGGGATCCTGATCCGGCACCTGATCAACTGCACCTGGAACGGTCCTGGTGGCTTGATTTCGACGGAACGGGATTTACCGTCCATGACCGCATCAGCGGCACACTGAATCGGACCTGGCACCTGTCCATGGGCAGCCCCATGCAGCTGGGGCGGGTGGCGGTGGATGGCCGCGACCAGCTGATCACCTTGCAGGGAGATCGGCCGACCCCCGGTGTCCAACTGCGCCGCGGCCGCCTTTCCCTCGAGGCGGACAGTCGCCTGCAACGCACATCCGCCGCGTTGCCGGCCGTGGGTTGGGACCACGGCTTCCAAAGCGTGCGCGGTGTGCTCCACCTTCCCCCGGGATGGACGTTGTTTTCCACCACCGGCGTGGATGTGCCTCCGGGGGCCTGGCTCCAGCGCTGGACCCTGCTGGATTTTTTCCTGGTGCTGATGGTGGCCGTCAGTGCCTGCAAAATACGAAACCGGGCGACCGGCCTGCTGGCCCTGCTGACGCTGGTGTTGACCTTCCACGAACCGGGTGCACCACGTCTTGTGTGGCTTCACCTGCTGGCAGTCGGGGCGCTGTTGAAATACCTTCCCGGCGGCTGGTTCAGAAAACTCGTCACACTGTGGGGGGCGGGTGCGGTAACGGCCCTGGCCGTCATCGCACTTCCCTTCATGGTACAGCAGGTCCGAACGGCCATCTATCCGCAGCTGGCACAGCATATCGATAAGGGCTACCTCCGGCCGGCGGTCCCGGAACGCAGCATGGTCGAGGATGAACAGCAAGCTGCCGCACCGTCGCCCGCTTCGATCGGCAAAAAGGCGATGGAAGCGGTTGGCACGACCCGGTTGAAGCAACAGAAACCGATGCCCCGGCGTCCACGGCTGGCAGCGGACCCCGATGCCCTGATCCAGACCGGCCCCGGATTGCCGTCCTGGCAATGGCGTTCCGCCAGACTTCACTGGAACGGGCCGGTGGACCGCAACCAGCAACTTCGCCTGTGGCTGATTTCACCGACCCTTAACCGGGCCCTCGGACTGGCCCGCGTCGCCCTGTTGGTTGTGCTGATCGTGGTTTTCCTCGACCTGCGCAACTGGCGCCGCCACCTGCCCGCCCCGGCAGCGGCCGGAGCGATGGCACTGGCTTGCATTCTGTTTTTTTTGCCACCTGCCCAGCAGGCCCGGGCCGAAACCGGCGGCGACGGCTTTCCGCCCCCATCCCTTTTAAACGATCTCCAGCAGCGATTGCTCGAGCCACCGCCCTGCCTTCCCCATTGCGCCGACGTAAGCCGCCTGGAGCTGGCCGCCACACCTGACCAGCTTCGCCTGATCATGCAGGTCCATGCCCAGACAGACACGGCCATCCCCTTGCCGGCCGCCCGGGAAACCTGGCAACCGGATCGCATCACCATGGACAACGAACCGGTAAAAAGCCTCTCCCGGGACAACCGGGGCGCCCTGTGGATGGTTGTACCTAACGGCGTTCATCAGGTCAAGATGACCGGACCGACCGGCCGGGCCGATGAGATTCGCCTCGCCTTTCCCATGGTTCCCCGCATCGGCACCTACGCCGGCGTGGGGTGGCGGGCCCGCGGGATTGAACCTGACGGCAGAATCAGCGAAAGCATTGCCCTGACCCGTGTTCTAAAAAGCAATCCATCCGCAGTAGAAGTCAAGAAACTCGATATACCGGCCTTTTTTCACGTGGACCGCACCCTTCATCTGGGGATCCAGTGGTCGGTGACCACGCGCATCCGACGGCTCACCGCACCGGGAGAACCGGCGGTACTTGCGATCCCGCTGTTGGAAAATGCATCCCTCACCACGGCCGGCATCACGGTGAAAGCTGGAGCGGCCCAGCTCTCTATGGGTCCGCAGGAGATGCAAGCGCAGTTTTCAACCGTCATCCCCATCGGTGCCACCATCCGGTTGACTGCGCCAACCGGTGTTCCCTGGACGGAAACCTGGACCCTGGATGCCGCCACGATATGGCGCTGCGTCACGTCCGGCCTGACGGTGGTGCATCACCAGGATGCCGACCGCAACTGGCAGCCGCAATGGCGCCCCTGGCCGGGAGAGCAGGTCGCCATCCGTGTGAGCCGGCCCGAACCGGTGGCCGGCCGGACCATCACCCTGGACAGCGCCCGACTGGCCCTGACGCCGGGACAGCGCCTTTCCCGGGTGGCATTGATCCTGGGGCTCCGGTCAAGCAAGGGCGGACACCATCAGATCGAACTGCCGGAACAGGCCAACCTGCAGGCGGTGACGGTCAACGGCAGCAACCTGCCCATTCGCCAGGATGGCCGTCTGGTGACGGTTCCGTTGGAGCCGGGGGCCCAGACGGTGGGTGCCGAATGGCTGCAGCTCAACGAATCCATGAACCTGATCAGAGGCCCCGTGGTGAATGTCGGTGCGGCCGCCGTCAATGCCGCCGTCACCTTCCGCATGCCGGACCAGCGGTGGATTCTTTTTGCCGGCGGTCCGCAGCTGGGTCCGGCAGTGCTCTTCTGGAGCTATGTCATCGTGGTGATCATCGCGGCGACGGGCCTGGGAAAAACGGACGTGACGCCGCTCAGGCCCCACCAGTGGATGCTGCTCGGCCTCGGCCTGACCCAGGTACCGGCGGGGATTGCCATCCTGATCGTGGGCTGGCTGCTGGCCCTGGGTTTCCGGTGCCGGAAGGAGCAACCGCACACCCCCGTGGCATTCAACCTCATCCAGGTGCTTCTGGTCATCATTACCCTGGCGGCCCTGGCCGGTCTTTACAGCGCCATCGAACGCGGCCTGCTGGGCATCCCGGACATGCAGATCGCCGGCAACCACTCCACGCGCATGGAACTGAACTGGACCCAGGATCGTATCGACGGTACCCTGCCCAGGCCCTGGGTGGTGAGCGCGCCCCTGTGGGCCTATCGCCTGCTCATGCTGTCCTGGTCCATCTGGCTGGCCTTCAGCCTCGTGTCATGGCTGCGCTGGGGGTGGGGATGTTTTTCCAGAACCTGCTTGTGGAAGCCGATCAAATGGCGCCGCAAAACCAGGCCGGCCGGGAGCGAGCCATCCCTGGAACCGGAAGCGGGGACGTCGACCGAATCCGCCCCGCGTATCTGAAAACCGATCCGTAAGGCAGACGACGTCATGGGCGACCGTGGCGGTTGCCCTTGCCGGCGGATTGCCCTGCCCGGTCAAAAGCGCCTGACAACGGCATCCCATGCCCAGAATCCTGAAGTGGCGGGAGCGTTCAACATTGCCGGTAAAGGGACCATCCCGCTGGACGACATGGGTGGCCTCATGGGCAACCGGCCGGCATGGGTGCCCAGCCGGATCCTCTACCCGCTGAATCACATCGCCTGGACCTTGCGGCTTCATTTTATCACCCGCTTTCCCAGCGTTGCCCTGGGGCTGTTTCGCTATTCACGGATGGCCTCCCCCCAACGGTTTATCGACCGGACCAAGTTTTCCTACCGATATGACAGCCGAAGCGCCTTTGGGGATTTTGCCCGGCATGCCGGGCGCTCGTCCAATGCACACCGGCAGCGATGACCCTGGAGGCATCTTCCCGCCTTCGCTTCATGCCGGGGCACACTAAAATGGAAACATATCGTTCTATTGAAACAATTATTGCCAAAATTTTATTTAAACATATATATTAAATTGTTACGTAGATTTTTGAACATATTTTGGAAATAAATATTACCATTCAGAGGAATTACCCTGTGCAGGCATCCAGCCATGCTGTTTTCATCCGTGGCCCTTGCCTCACCGTCTGAACATGGCTGGCAACAGATCCAACCCCTTAGATTTTCATCCAATTCGTCCTATCCATGATCTGACGTCCGCCCGACAGACTGGGGTCAGCCAGGACATCGATCGCCGGCAGCCCTATACTTGGCAGGCATCTTGCTGTTTATAAGGATTTATGCTCCAGCGACTGACCGCTGCCTAGTGCCCATCCATAAATGGCCAATTTGTCCGATATCTGCGTTGCGCTCAAAATTTTATCCTCGGAATATCAGCCATATGCCTGCGGTAAAATTTTTCGCGCGCCTTGATCTCGACCCAATTTTCCTATTTCCGGATGAACACTACCTAACCATTTAACTGGATTTGAAAAGGAGGGACCATGATTGTCGGCATCTTAAAGGAGATCAAGACGGAAGAGAACCGGGTGTGCATGACTCCGGCGGGGGCGGAAGTGATGATCCACAACGGGCACACGGTACTGGTGGAAAAAGACGCCGGCGCCGGCAGCGGCTTTGCCGACGCGGCTTACGCCGGGGCCGGGGCCCGTATCGTCGACACCCCGAAGGAGATCTTCGATGCGGCCGACATGGTCATGCACGTCAAAGAGCCCCTGCCCCCCGAGTACGACCTGATCCGGGAGGGACAGATCGTGTTCACCTACCTGCACCTGGCGGCCGACGAGACCCAGACGCGGGCGTTGATCAAGAGCCGCAGTGTCAGCATCGCCTACGAGACCATCCAGAAGGCCGACGGCAGCCTGCCGCTGCTGACGCCCATGAGCGAGGTGGCCGGTCGCATGGCCATCCAGCAGGGGGCCAAGTACCTGGAGATGGCCCAGGGCGGCCACGGGGTGCTGCTGGGAGGCGTTCCCGGCGTGGACCCGGGCACGGTGGTGGTGATCGGCGGCGGCGTGGTGGGGGTCAACGCGGCCAAGATGGCCTGCGGCCTGGGGGCCAAGGTCTACCTGCTGGACATGAACCTGGACCGGCTGCGCTACCTGAGCGACGTGATGCCGGCCAACTGCTTCACCTTGATGTCCAGCCCGGCGACGATCCGCAAGCTGGTCAAAGAGGCCGACGTGGTGGTGGGGGCCGTGCTGATTCCCGGGGCCAAGGCCCCGCGGCTGGTGACCCGTGACATGCTGGGAACCATGAAGAAGGGGTCGGTGCTGGTGGATGTGGCCATCGACCAGGGGGGCTGTTTCGAGACCTCCAGGGCCACCACCCACGGCAGCCCCACCTACGTGGTGGACGGGGTGGTGCACTACTGCGTGGCCAACATGCCCGGTGCGGTGGCCAAGACCTCGACCCTGGCGTTGACCAACGCCACCCTGCCCTATGCGGTGGAGATCGCCAACAAGGGGTGGAAGCGGGCCATGCAGGAGAACGCCGAAATCAAGCCGGGCGCCAACGTGATCGACGGCAAGGTCACCTACCGGGCCGTGGCCGAGGCGTTCGGCATGGCATACACGCCTGTTGAAACCCTGATCGCCGATTAGCGGGTTTAGAACGGCACCCGCCATTATCCTCAAACCGGGGACCCAAAAGGTCTTTCCGCCATGGCGGAAAGACCTTTTGTTGCTGGCCGTGACGATGCGCTCGACCCGGACGCCGGGCCGCGAATGGCATCGGTCCGGGGCCGCGGCCGGACGATCCTTCAAAAGCCAATGACTGGCAGCCGAAATGACAATAACAGCATAATTTTGGCCTTAAAACTACACAAATGTAATAAATCACCCCAGCCAAACCTCCCCTTAGAGTAAACGCAACCACCCGTTTTCATATTATATAAATTCCCTCCTGCGCATTGGCACGACAATTGATTTGAAACCCATTTTCAATCAAGGGACTGTGGCCGACATGACATCCGACCCGATGATTATTGAACCATATATACTAAATGTCATTTTGAAAAAAAATTCGTCTTGACAGATGAAATCGATTATAATAAATGGTCTGACCATTCCGAAAACAATTGCGTGCCCACCCGGAATAACGAATTCAGTCACTTTTTTCTTTTCCAATTTTATGTTCACCCAGGATCGAGCTGCTGATCGATGACCCATTTGTTTCGTGCCGCCAAACAAAATCGGATCTTCCAGGATGTGGTCGAACAGATCCAGGAGGCCATCATCGACGGTCACCTGAAGGTGGGAGACCGGCTGCCCGCCGAACGTGAACTCAAGGAGATGCTTCAAACCAGCCGCAGCACCCTTCGCGAAGCCCTTCGCGTACTGGAACAGAAGGGCCTCATCCAGATCAAACTGGGTATGGGCGGAGGTGCCGTGGTCCAAGCCGTCTCCTCGGATCTGGTGACCGAAAGCCTGGATCTGCTGATCCGGTCCCACCAGGTGTCCCTGCGGCACATCGCCGAATTCCGCGAGCGGGTTGAGGAAGATGTGGTCCGGCTGGCCACCTCGCGCATGCAGGAATCGGATAAAGAAATCCTCAAAAAGCTGCTGGACGACGCCCGCCAATGCGCGACGCGGGGGAATGAAGCGGTTTCCGATTTTCTCAACGCCGATAAAAACATCCATCTCTGTTTTGCCAGAATGACCGGCAATCCCATCTATATTTCCATCCTCAAAACCATCCACGAAAACATCCGCCGTTACTACGACGCGTTTTTAGTGATGGAAAAGCCGGAAATGAGGGAAAATCTGGCTGACCTTGAAGATGTGGTGGCCGCCATGGAAAAGGGAGACATACAAAAGGCCGGCAAGATCGCCCGGACCCATGTGAGGCGATTCAACGGGTACATGGAAATCCGGGAACAGCAGCATGAAAAATAATGCGCGGATCGCCCGCGGACAGAACATCGGGCAACATATAGGTTTCAATACGACAACGGGATAAATGGTTTGGTGTTATGGCGCATTTAGAACTGGACAACATCACGGTGAGATTCGGTGGGCTGGTGGCCCTGTCCCAGCTGAGCTTTTCAATCAATACGGGTGAGATCGTGGGTCTCATCGGTCCCAACGGTGCCGGCAAGACCACGGTGTTCAACGTGCTCACCGGTGTCTACAAAGCCAGCAGCGGCGATGTCCGCTTCGAAGGCAACAGCATCCTGGGGAAACCGCCCCACCAGATTTTTTCAAAGGGAGTGGCCCGCACTTTCCAGAACATACGCCTGTTTTCGGCCATGACGGCGGTTGAAAATGCCATGGTGGCCAGGCACTGCCGCTCAAAAAAAGGAGTCGTGGGCGCCATCTTCCGCACCCTCTCCCAACGCCGGGAAGAACGCCAGATCCGTGGCAAGGCCCTGGAGGCACTCAAGTTCATGGGTGTGGACGAATATGCGGACACCGTGGCCTCCAACCTGCCCTACGGCCTGCAGCGGCGTCTGGAAATCGCCCGGGCCCTGGCCTCCCAGCCCAAGGTGATCCTGCTGGACGAACCGGCTGCCGGCATGAACCCGTCGGAAAGCTCGGCCCTGATGAAAGATATTTCCCGGATTTGTGAACTCGGGATCGACGTGCTGCTGGTCGAGCACGATATGAAAGTGGTGATGGGCGTGTGCAATCGTATTGTCTGTGTTGACCATGGCGTGAAAATCGCCGAGGGAACGCCGGAAGAAATCCAGTCCAATCCCCAGGTGATCGAGGCGTACCTGGGTCAACCGGCAAGTCAAAAACACTAACAAGCAGGAGGAGCGTCAAATGAGGAAGAAACTGTTCGTCGCACTGGTATGTGGCCTGATGATCGTCCCCTTTATCATGGGAACGGCAACGGCAAAAACCCTTAAGATCGGCTCCATGAGTCCGCTGACCGGCCCCTATGCGTCAGACGGAACGGACATTAAAAACGGCGTGTTGACCGCCATCCAGGTGTTCGAAGAAGCCGGCGGCATCCCCGGTTATGACAAGATCGAACTGTTCGCCCAGGATACCGCCTGCGATCCCAAACAGGCCGTGGCCGCCGCCAACAAGCTGATCAACCTGGAAGTCGCCGGCGTCGTCGGCGCCTACTGCTCCTCTTCCACCATCCCGGGCTCCGAGACCCTGGACGAGGAAGACATTCCCATGCTGACCCCGGCCTCCACCAATGAAAAGGTGACCGACCGCGGCCTGCCCTACATGTTCCGCCTGTGCGGCCGTGACGACGACCAGGCCCCGGCTGCCGCCAAGTTCCTGAAAGAAGCCCTGAAGGCCAAGACCATTTTCATCGTCGACGACAAGACCACCTACTCCCAGGGCCTGGCCGACGGCGTCAGCAAGGCCGCCAAGGAATTGGGGATGGAAGTGGTCGACCATGACCATGTCAACCAGGGCGACAAGGACTTCGCCGCCGTGCTGACCAAGGCCAAAAAGGCCAAGGCCGATGTTTTCTACATGTCCCTGCAGGGATACTCCCCCGGCGCGCTGATGGCACTGCAGGCCAAACGGCTGGGTATGACCTCCCAGATCGTCACCCAGGACGCCATGTTCCAGCCCAAGTTCATGGACGTGGCCAAGGATGCCGCCGAAGGCGTTTACCTGACCTACGGTTTTACCGACAAGACCACGCCGGAATACAAGGCCTTCGAAAAAATCTATGTGCCCAAGTACGGACCCATCGCCGCCTACGCCACTTACGCCTACGATGCGGCCACCGTTCTGCTCCAGGCCATCAAGACCGCAGGGTCCACCGATCCGGCCAAGATCAAGGCCGAAATCATGAAAATGGATTTCGACGGTGTGGCCAAGCGCATCAAGTTCAAGGCCAATGGCGACTCCGGATCGTCCTACATCGCCTTCAAGGTGACCAACGGCGAGTTCAAGCCCTACTGGCATCCTGAAAAGGGACTGCTCAAATAAACCGCAGATGTGATGTGGCGGCCCGGCCGTGATGGCCGGGCCGCCACGGGTTTCGTGTCCACTGTATACGTCAATGTGAAAAGCGATTCTATGGAATACTTCATACAGCAATTGATTAACGGAATTACGCTGGGAGGACTGTACGCCCTGATCGCGCTGGGCTACACCATGGTCTACGGGGTCATCCAGCTGATCAACTTCGCCCACGGTGAATTTTTTGCAACCGGAGGTTATGTGGGGGTGATCCTGCTCAGTTTCTTTACCGGACTGGGATACATGGACACCCACCCCATTCTCTGCCTGGCGGGCGCCTTCGTCCTCACCATGGGATATTGCGCCTTTCTGGCCGTGGGCGTCGAAAAGGTGGCCTACAAACCCCTGCGCAAACAGTCACGCCTGGCCGCCCTGCTCAGTGCGCTGGGCATGTCCATCTTCCTGTCCAATGGGCTGATGCTGACCCAGGGGGTGTATGACAAAGCCTACCCCGGTGAGCTGTTCCAGGGCGGTGTCAATTTTGGAGACATCACCATCGGCTACCTGCAGATGATGATCGTGGGCATGACCATCTTCCTGCTGATCGGACTCAACATCCTGGTGTTCAGGACAAAGATCGGCATGGCCATGCGGGCCACGGCCCAGGACAAGGTCATGAGCAGCCTGGTCTCCATCAGCAGCAACCGGATCATCTCCCTGACCTTTGCCATCGGCGCAGGCCTGGCCGCCGCCGCCGGCATAATGGTGGGCCTCTACTACGGTTCGGTGCGCTACGACATGGGATTTCTGCCCGGCATCAAGGCCTTTGCCGCGGCCGTTCTGGGCGGAATCGGCAATATCACCGGCGCCATGCTAGGCGGATTGATCATCGGCATGGTAGAAATTTTCGGTGCGGGATACATCTCCGGTCAGTATAAAGACGTGTTCGCCTTTATTATCCTGATCTCCGTGCTGTACTTCAAACCGACTGGAATCATGGGCGAGAATATCGATGATACACGAGTTTAAAAAAGTCTGGAAACCCTACACCATCGGCCTGTTGTGGCTGCTGGGACTGCTGTGGCCCCTGCTGGGCATTCACCCGGACGGCACCCTGTCCTTCGGCACGACCTTTACCGTCTGGCTCTACATCGCCGCCGGCACCACCACCTGCCTGCTGCTTTACATCATGAACAAAAGCGGCAGCCTGGACGCCGTCAGCCGGCCCATGGCCGGGCTTCGGGATACGGTCGGCGAGGCGTCGGGCAAGGTGCCCACCTGGGTATGGATCGTCCTCCTGCTGGCCGCGGCCTTCTGCTACCCGTTCCTGACCGGTCGATACGCCCAGGACGTGGCCACCAACGTATTGATTTATGTCTGCCTGGGCCTTGGGCTCAACGTGGTCGTGGGGCTGGCCGGCATGCTGGACCTGGGCTACATCGCCTTCTACGGAGTCGGTGCTTACACCTACGCCCTGTTGAATATCCATTTCGGCATGTCCTTCTGGGTCTGCCTGCCCTTTGCGGCCGCCCTGGCCCTGACCGCCGGCTGCATCATCGGATACCCGACCCTGCGCATGCGCGGCGACTACCTGGCCATCGTGACCCTGGGATTCGGGGAGATCGTGCGCATCCTGCTCAACAACTGGATGGAACTGACCAACGGCCCCAACGGCCTTCTGGGTGTCAAACCGCCCAGCATCCTGATCCCCAGTTTTGAAGGCGGTATCAGTTTCGAGGTGTTTTACCTGAAGAAACTGCACTTCCTGTACTACATCGCCCTGGCCCTGGCCATCGTCACCATCATCGCGGTCAGACATCTGAATTTTTCCAGAATCGGCAGGGCCTGGGAATCCATCCGCGAAGATGAAACCGCCGCCGAACTGATGGGGGTCAACACCTTCAAGCTCAAGCTGCTGGCCTACGCCATGGGCGCGCTTTTCGCCGGCCTGGCAGGCGCCTTTTTCTGTGCCCGCATGCGATTCGTCAGCCCGGAGAGCTTCACTTTTTTAGAATCGGCCATGGTGTTGAGCATGGTCGTTCTGGGCGGCATGGGCTCCATCCCCGGCATCATACTGGGCGCGGCCGCGCTGATCGTGCTGCCGGAAGTCTTCCGTGAATTTGAAACCTACCGCATGCTGGTTTTCGGTATGTCCATGGTGGTGATGATGCTGTTCCGGCCCGCCGGTCTCATCCCGGCCAAACGCATGGGCACCCGGGGCGAGGAGAAGGAGTGATCGATGGCCGACCAACCGATTCTTGAACTGAAAAACGTCTACTCCAGCTACGGCTCCATCAAGGCCCTCAAAGGGATTTCCCTCAAGGTGTACCCGGGGGAAATCGTGGCCATCATCGGCGCCAACGGTGCCGGGAAATCCACCACGCTGATGACCACCTGCTGCGTAATCCCCATCGACCAGGGTGAAATCTGGTACGACGGCAAGGCGATTCACGGGACAGCGGCCGAGGCCCTGCCTGAATCCGGTCTGTGCCAGGTCCCGGAGGGGCGACGCATTTTCCCGCGCCTGACCGTGGACGAAAACCTGACCCTGGGCGCCTTTTTCCGCAAGGACACGGAGGCCATCGAAGCCGACCGCCAGCACGTCTACAACCTGTTCCCCATCCTCAAGGACCGCCACAAACAGCATGGCGGCACGCTTTCCGGCGGGGAGCAGCAGATGCTGGCCATCGCCCGGGCGTTGATGGGCCGCCCCAAGGTGCTGTTGCTGGACGAACCCTCGCTGGGCCTGGCCCCGCTGATCGTGCAGCAGATTTTCGATATCATCAAGGACGTCAACAAAAAAGAGGGCACCACCATCCTGCTGGTGGAACAGAACGCCAACCTGGCCCTGCAGGCCGCCTCGAGGGGCTACGTGCTGGAAACCGGCAACATCACCCTGGAGGATAATGCCCAGGAACTGCTCGACAACCCGGAGATACGAAAAGCCTATCTGGGCGAATAACTGACGAATCCGCCTGGAATGTGTTTTTTCCGACTTCATCAACCAAGCCCCAAACGCCGCTGAGCCCTTTGTTAAAAAGGGTTTCAGGGGCGTTTTATATTTGCGGCATTGCTTGACATCAATAGGCCGGAGAGTTAGTATACAGCTAAGATTGTTCTTTAAAAAATTGGGGGCGAAACGGCTTCGACGGGGATAAAGAAGCATTGATTGCATGCCGAGCTCTCACCGACTCGTAAAACTGGTGGGAACTAAATATAATCGCTGACGATTATAACTACGCCGTAGCAGCTTAGTGCTACCGTTCTACCGGGTTTTTCCCGCGGACCTGGATAGAGCGTCGACTAGTGGGATAGCCGATGCTGAATGCCTGCTACAGCAGCGGCGAAACTTTAGCAGGATAGCCTTTGCATTACCCTGCCTGATGGAGACTGTCAGAGGCGATACTTAGAGATCAGGACAAGCATGTAGATATCCGTGTGGAATATTTTCGGACGCGGGTTCGACTCCCGCCGCCTCCACCATTATTTAAAAATAAAACCAAGATGTTAATTAACTTTGACATCCTTTTTTTGTTGTTCGGATGTTGTTCGGGTTGTTCAGCCTAATTTGAATCAAATCAAATCTATTTCTGACACCCCCAGTTCATATTGCCAAGCAAATTCAATCCCCTGGACCCGGAAACTGGCTTGACGATTACCACTTAGAACCAGCCGCAGCGCCAGTCTGTACTATGTCGGTACACGCGAACGTTCCGGAAAGTCTCTACTTGATCGTAAGCCCATGATTTGAACGCCTTGTAGTGCTTCCCGAAGGAATTAGCGAGCCCTTCCGGGTCGTAAAGGCGTTCAGGGTCTTACCGTTGCCGAAGTTGCGATCATTCCGATTTGCCATCATATGAGTCCCTCCAATAGCGACACGATTCTTTTAGCGGTCTCCGCGTCAAAGTGACCGGCCAGGCGCCGGTAGGTCCTTTGGATCCGTTTGGCCTGCTGATTGGCAGGTGAGGTCTGGACCGTTATGTTGAGGTGAGCCCGCTGCACCAACTCGGCGAGCGCACATTTCCAATCCTTCACCGTTGACGGACTCCGCCCTTTGGTGATGTGGGCCATGAACCCGTCGTAGTGTTCCTGCCGGATACCGCACCGGGCCATACGGCCGCAGCAGTGCCATAAGGCACCGCCGGTCGAGTTTAGACCCGTCTACCGGGGCTGCCCGGATTACGCAACGACACATGCGCTGCTACCGCGGCCATTTTTTTTATTTTTGAATGGATTAACTGGAACGGCGGAGAATACCGCCTCTTAAAGCATCCGCAAAACGCATCGGTTGGTTGGCGATGCATTCGGACAAGCTGTAGATGCCCTGCCTGACAGGGGGTGCCAGGCCGACACCGGCTAAACTGGATATTGCAGCATCAAGAAGGCTGCACGCAGTTCGCCTGTCTTACAATCTGACATGCCGGTTGAGCTACCATCGGGACAAAAAAAAGCAGACCTTGCCCAGGTTCTGCCGTATGCTTCGTTGCCAGATGGCGCACCAATCCGGTACATGTTCCCCGCCGTTGAAATATCAATGACGAGGTTTCTTGGTTGCGGTCGTCGTCAAGATAGGTGCGCACTTAAGCCCACAACACGACTCCCGCAATTCTTAAATCCCCATTCCGAGACAGACACGATCTCCCAGGCCAAAGCCAGCAGCATCACATCAGGCGTTGGACCGGATCAAGGGAATTTAGATCCGCCAACAAACCGCATCTGTCTGATGGTTCTCGGGCTCCGCAAAGATGCTTTTGCGTGTCCGTTATCCCTGAAGTTCAGGGAAGACCTATAGGCGTTGCATAGTAAGAAAATATGAATCCCCCGAAAGGGCGTTTTTAACTACATCAAGCCCGGAATCAGCTCCGGGACTTTTATTACCGGCACTTCGATCCATAACTTTAGATTTTTTTGGATAGCACAGTTTTTTTCTGGTGATCCGATTTCGACCTCACTCACGGACCACCTATTTTACTCTGCCACCCCCGCTTTTTCCCTATTGATTCTGCCGAAAAACAATCCGCAGTGTACAATAATTATTTTTGTTCATAAATTATGAACATTTAAGTTTTTTGTACAAAAAGGTCCAAAGCATATTGCCATTTGTTCAATTTTATAATATGTTCATAAAATATGAACATTCAATATATTTGAACAAATGGAATTAAGAATGGAACCGGAAATCCAGAAACTGATTGATAACGCGACGGAATTCTTCTACCAGCAGACAGGAATAAAAGCAATTTTCCGGAACCCAGGAAGAGAAAAAAATCAATGTCCTGATGGTTGGATACAGATAAATCATGAGGCTGCGCCAATTGAACTTGCCGTGCAGGTTAAGAAAAATTTGACTCGGGCCGCTGTCCTTTTAGAAAAGGTACAACCCCTTCTCCCACAGAAAGACCACCTTCTGGTTACCACTTATGTAACACCCCCTTTGGCGGATCTGATGAAGAGGGCAGGCATGTTCTTCATGGATACGGCAGGCAATGCGTACATCAACAAGCCGCCGCTATTTGTATTTATCAAAGGGAATCCTCTCCCTGATAAAAGAAAAAGGGCTCCCACAACAAGACGTTTATTCAAGCCTGCCGGATTAAAGGTCATATTCACACTGTTGAATGCGCCGGACATTGCCAACCTTCCCTACCGCAAGATCGCTGAGATGACCGATGTGGCATTGGGAACGGTTGAATGGATATTTCGAGACCTCAAGGAGATGGGGTTTCTAATTGAAATGGATAAACGGGAGAGAAAGCTCCTCAAACTGGAAGACCTGCAAAAAAGATGGGTCGAGGCTTATCCTGATCAATTGCGACCCAAGCTCATCATCGGTCGGTTTAATGCGGACAATCCCGAATGGTGGAAAACCATCGACCCAATGGACTACGGAATTTGCTGGGGTGGTGAAGTGGCTGCGGCAAACCTCACCCAGCACCTAAAGCCCGAAAAGATCATCATTTACGGAAGAAAACTACCCGGAAAATTGATTATCCAAAATAAGCTTCGTAAAACCGATGCGGGAAAAATCGAATTCTTAGAGCCATTCTGGAAATTTGCCCATGTTCTCACGGACAAAGGAATTGTGCCGCCGCTTCTGGTTTATGCCGATTTGATGGCAACCGGCGATGATCGAAATATTGAAACAGCTGGGATTATTTATGACAACTATCTCGCATAGCTTGATTGGAAAGCTCGACAGCAACATCATCAATTTTTTATCTGCCCTCAATGAGATAGCGAACAATCTGGAAATTCCTTTTTTTGTCGTCGGTGCCACAGCACGGGATATCCTACTGCAGCATGCCCATGACCTTCCTTCGACTCGGGCAACGATAGATCTTGATATCGGTGTATCAGTGTCGGACTGGAACCGGTTTCAGGCCCTTAAGGATGAGCTGTTAAACAGCAATTTGTTTACGGCTTCTAAAGAGACGCATCGCCTGCTTTACAAAGAAAGCTTCCCCGTCGATATCGTTCCCTTTGGAAAAATCTCTTCAGATGATGGGTCGATATCATGGCCACCTGAGTATGATTTTGAAATGAGCGTGGTCGGATTCCAGGATTGTTACCAACACGCAATTTCGGTTCTGATTCGCGAAAATCCAGACTGTGTGGTCAAGGTTGCAAGCTTGGCGGGACTGGTCATTCTGAAAATCGTATCCTGGGATGACAACGTAGAAAGGCGCGGCAAGGACGCGGCCGACCTATATTTCATAATTCGAAATTACATTGAAGCCGGAAATATGGAACGTTTCTTTGAAGAGCAGGATGACATCCTGCAAAAGGAAGCATCCGACTATGATCTGGCTTCTGCGCGTTTTCTTGGAAGAGACATTGTGAAAATGGCCAGTCCGGCAACTAAAACAAAGCTTATCAACATACTAAAACGGGAAGCCGCCTCAGAGCAAGGACACAAAATTGCGATGAATGTGTTGAGCCAGGATTCAATGCGAAGAGAGTCCTATGACCGTGTCGTTGAATATTTTAACGCATTGTTACGGGGGATTTTGGATTAGAGCCGAATCTTTATTCAACCAAACAAAGACAGAGGCAATAACCCAGAGAAGTGTTTTGAAAATAAGAATGAAATTTGGCTTGTCCCAGATATCTGGGACTGCTTCGACAGAAATAAATATCAGGGCAAGAATAGATACAAGTTTTGGTGTAATGATTTTAGAAATTCTCATATTTGATGATGTTTAACGCGGAGCTGAGACGCGGGAAACGCGCCAGCGTTTTCCCGTCGAATCTCCAGCGAAATGTTAGACCTTGTTTTTGAAATTTGGAGCCCTTAAAATGTTGTCAATAACAAGCATGTTTTCTAAATCTCTTCTCTTGTGTTTTGATATCTTTATTGCAATTCGTGCCGCTTGAACATCACTTGAGATGTGCACAGGTTTCTTGCCCCCATCATTGCTTTCGATCTTGTACCTTTCCCCCGTTATTAGATATAGAGAGCGAGCCACTTGGAATTGCGATATTAACGGATGATATGAGCCCTTTTCATTAAGCACTTCTTCTAAATAAGGTACGTATGCGGGATTACCGGTCATGCCCATTGAATCTATAGCTTCATATAGAATTCCCCATGTGTTTTTATTTCTCCATTGCGTCCTATCTTTATAATTCTGATTGAATATCTTAATCAAAAAATCGGTCGAATCTGATTTGCCGATTACACCGCAAATTCTCAAATATTGCCCATGTAAATGTGAATTTTCGTTTTTAAGAATCTTTTCGGCAAAGGTATCTTCAATTTTTTCGTTTCGGCTATCTTGTAGATCCTCTCAAGAACAAAAAAATATCCAAATGACGGATCGTCAAATCCTTCGGCTATAATTACAAGGAACTCCTCATTATCGTATGTCGCTTTCTTAATAAAAGAATAGACAATAATACTATCGCTATGATTATGATTTTTTTCTTACGTGTGAAGAGGATACTCTTCATAATTATCATCGGGGTCTAACATTAGTTACTCACCGCAATACGATGAGCAGCGGGTTGAGTTTTTTTAGGTCTTATGATCAAAATATTAATTTCTACCGTAATTTCCTTTTACCTACCATATCTCCTTGATAAATAAATGATTTTTCCTTTATCTGCCTTAAACTGAAACTTTTGCAAATTGCAAAAAAGAGCCTGGTTAGAGCCCAATTTGGGTTGCTCATCGTATTTTGCGGTGAGCATTACAACACTAAATGGAGGTGAATATGATTCAGGAATTCAAGCGGTATTTGTCCACCCAGAAAGTGATCCAACAAAAAAAATCCATTATTACGTGAAGTGGGTCCAACAGCTCTATCACTACCATGACAAGCCTGCAGAAACCTACATAAACGACCAGGATATCAGTACTTTTCTAACCCAACTATCAAAAAATTGTAAGCAATGGCAGGTAGAGCAGGCAGGCGAAGCCATACAACTATTTTTCTTTTTCCGTAGGCGAAAATTGATTGCACCAGAATTACAAGATGCCTCATCAAAAGAGAAATGGAAACTCAATGCCGATGATATGGTCCGAATGATCAGACTCAAACAGCTATCAATAAATACCGAAAGAACCTACCTCACATGGTTGCGATCCTGTTTCCGTTTCGTTATGCCAAAATCGCCGGAAGACCTTACCTGTAAGGACGTTAAAGATTTTCTTACCCATCTTGCAGCAGATCGCCACGTATCACCGTCCACCCAGAACCAGGCTTTCAATGCAATTTTATTTTTCTATCGCCATATTCTCGAAAAAGAGATCGAAGATCTCGATAACACAATGCGCGCTCGTAGAAAGAAAAGATTGCCCGTTGTGCTGACCCAAAATGAGGTTCGCACGGTGATCAAACAGATGAAGGGTGCCAATCAGCTTATGGCCAAAGTCATTTACGGTGGGGGACTTCGTCTGCAGGAATGCCTTGGCCTTCGAATAAAGGATATTGATTTCAAAAGGAATCGGGTATCGATAATCAATGGAAAAGGAGGCAAGGATAGGGAAACCCTCTTACCGGAATCGGTTCGCGCGGATCTTCATCGCCATCTACAACGTGTATGGGACATTTATCTGCAAGACCGAAAAAACGAAATTCCAGGCGTATATCTTCTATATGCTCTTGAAAGGAAATACCCAAACGCCGGCAAAGAATGGCAATGGCAGTGGGTCTTCCCCTCGAAATCGCTGTCTATGGATCCCCGGACAAAAATTATTCGGCGCTATCACCTATACCTCAGCAATTTGCAGAGAAACCTACGGAAAGCTGTAAGAAGGACATCCATTTCCAAAAGGGTCATCGTCCAAACGCTTTGCCACAGTTTTGCGACCCATTTACTTGAAAACGGCACGGATATTCGAACCATTCAGGAACTGCTTGGGCATAGCAGCCTGAAAACGACCATGCTCTATACCCACGTTGCATCCGTCAATTTCGATGGTGTCAGGAGTCCCCTGGACAAAATCTAAAAATCGCTTTGGGCACACAGAGGTCTTGAGTTTAAAATAGGCCGCGTCCATTTGCTTTGGATACGACCAGAGATATGCGGATTGTCTGAACGAAGCCGAACAGGGCTCAATGTAGATATCTACTATTTGAATAATTTTGGAAGACTTGGCCAACCACAACATATAGTGGTTGGCCTTTTCCTCTCAGATGTTGTGATTCGGTCGATATATCCATGCCCACACCGCGCTGAGTTTGTCCTGAAGGATGGGACGTTGACTTGACGTAGTGGACGTTTTCTTTAAGCTCTTTGCGCCAAACCAGATTGCGGATGGTGCCGGCACACTCGTATTTTGCTGGATTCGTGTGTCGCAAAACGGCCCATACGAACTTCTGTTCTAAATTTCTTCTCACGATGAAGAATGACTTGATGATGAGAAGTAACACCAATTTTTTTGATCGCTGAACGTGTTAATCATTGGTGTTTTTGGATCGACACTATCTAATATTTACATTCACATACCGCTCCGGATATTTTTGAGTTTATCTCATATTCAGTTGTTTTTTCTCATATAATTTTATAATCATTTTCTCCTGCCAGCCTCAATACCTGAATATTGGTATTGATTCAGGCTTTTTGTCTGTAATGGTTCATCTTTCTGAAAGGAGTGGGTAATGCGCCGAGGCTTAGCTCTGTTCTTGACCAGTTGTCTTTTTATTGGGTTGATCTCATGTGGAAGCAGCAATTCCTCCGACAATTCATCTGGAGAAGCCAATCAACCACCGGAGGCCATTGCCGGATCGGACCGGACCGTCAATATCGGTGATGTCGTGACCCTAGACGGCACAGCCAGCAGCGACCCGGATGGTGACACGATTGAGTATGACTGGACAATGGTCAGTATTCCCACGGGCAGTGCCGCGGTTATTCTCGATGAGACGGCCAGCCAGCCGAGTTTCACCGCTGATACGGCAGGAGAATATATTGTTGAATTGATCGTAAACGACGGCACCGAAGACAGTGTGGCCGATGAGGTGACCATCACAGCCGGTTTTGCACCGCCTTCAGGGCATGTTCTGGTTAATTTCAGGATAGACGACACCAGCAGTCCGATCACAGACCCGGGGTATGCCTGGAAAGGCTCGTTCAGCTTTAATTCGACCACACGGATCCTGACCCTGGACGGTTCATGGACTGGGCCTTTCCCCATGCTGTACGATGACGGTCCCTGGAATACCGGCGGGCACGAGCCTTCTGATGCCGTGGCCGGCGACAACATCTGGGGCGTGACGGTGTGGGTTGCGTCCCCCGCATCTGCGCTGACGTTTGAATACGGCGCTATCAGTGGTTCGATAGACGGTTCTGATGGCGATTGGATCTGGATTGGCAGCAATGGGACCTTCAGCGTTCCGGCGGGCGCAACCGCCTCCGTGGAAGCAGACGGACTGATACTGCCCTGATGGTGGCAAAGTAAAGATGGGTTTTTTATAGCGTTCGCCATCGTTTCCGTACACGACCATGGCAACGATGGCGAACGCTAAACGCTATTTTATATTTTCTCGGAGAAAAATCATCCAGACACCGGTTGAGGTATCGCAAAGGAGCAGGATGAAAGGACAACGCTGCCGTTCAGTTTGGTGTCCGTAAATTCGATGTGAATCGATGAAGAAAAAAACAGAACGGGCAGCAAGGCCCATAGAGGATTTTTTACAGCAAACATCAAAAGGGGTAACAGGGAAACTGATCAGGGCACGCCCATTTGAAGAAAATTCAACTTGACAGAGAAATTTTAGTTTGTTAGCGAACGTTCGCATACTAATGAAAAACCATCAGCCACAATATTTTATCTGTTCGTTTGCCACCCGGGCTGTCCGCCGGATGGTCGCCTACTATAACCGGGCTTTTGAACCCTTGGGGTTTACGGCTCAGCAGGCAATGGCCCTTGGGGTGCTCTGGCAGGAGGACGGAATCAGCCTGGGAGAATTCGCCCGGCGGGCGGGCATGGGCAAGGCCGCTGCCGTGACCATGATCCGACGCTTGGAACGCATGGATCTGGTCACCAAAGCCGCCAATCCCACGGACGGCCGCCTGAATGTATTGAATCTGACCCCCAGGGCCCGGACACTGTCCCCTGAATTGTTGGCCACGGGGGCAGCCCTTGAAAAAGAGATTGAAAAGGCTGTGGGAAAAGAAGATATGGCTGCCATGATCCGGGGGCTGAAAGCCATCCGGGACATGGACATATAGTTGAATGTTGTCAGATCAAAGGACGGGAAAACCTATGGATCCCATCGACAGGGCAGTTGAAAAGGGGTGGACCTCATTATCCGAACATACCTCCAAACAGGTGCTGGAAGAGTGGGGCATCCCTGTTACCCGGGAAGCACTGGTCCAAAATATCCAGGAGGCCGAAACGGCTGCGCAAGAGATTGGATATCCCGTGGCGCTCAAGCCCTGTGCCAGGGACCTGATGCACAAAAGCGAACTGGACTGCATCGAACTGGGCCTGTCGGGACCGGATGAGGTGGGGCAGGCCTTTGGCCGGATCCGTGAAAAGATAAATGCCCCCATAGAGGGCATTCTGGTTCAGGAAATGGTTGCCGGCAGCCGGGAACTGGTGGCGGGGCTGAGCCGGGATCCCCAGTTCGGCGCCTGCGTCATGCTGGGGTTCGGCGGGGTCATGACCGAGGTGATTGCAGATACGGTGTTCAGGGTGGCCCCCTTTGACGAGGTCGAAGCGATGGACATGATCCGGGATTTACGATACCGGGCCATGCTGGATGCGTTCCGGGGCCAGGCTCCGGCCGATTCGGACACCCTCTGCCGGATTCTCACGTCCCTGGGACACCTCGGCATAAAACGACCTGAAATCGGTGAGATCGATATCAATCCCCTGATCATTTCCCCGGACGGCGCCGTCACGGCGGTGGACGCCCTGATTGTTCTGGAAGGAGAAAAACGGTGTTGATGTCCACGATTACCCAAAGCCCGCTGTACAAGATCGCCTGCCCCGAGAGCATTGCCTTTTTCGGGGCTTCGAATAATTTTTCCGCCATGGGATCCAGCATCCTCAACGCCATCCTCGGCGATGGATATGAAGGCCGGATCTTTCCGGTCCACCCTGAAGAGAAGCGGGTCATGGACATTGAGGCCTATCCCCGGGTTGGTGATCTGCCCCGGGTGCCGGACATGGCCTATATTGTCCTGCCGACCAGAATCGTCGCCGAAACCCTGCGTGCCTGCGGGCAAAAGGGGATTCGCCGTGCCGTCATCGTGACGGCCGGGTTCAGCGAGGTGGGGACGGAGGGAATGGCCAGGCAGGAAGAGATCAAGGCCATTGCCCGGAAATACCATATCCGGTTCACCGGTCCCAACTGCATCGGCGTGGTCAACGCCCACATGAAATTGAACGCCACCTTCATTCCCTCCACCTGCCGGCCCGGCTTCATCGGCATGGCCTCCCAGAGCGGCAGCTTCATCACCCAGATGTTCGATTACCTGGGCACCCGCTTCGGACGGGGGTTCAGTACGGGTTTCAGCCTGGGCAACGAGGCCGATATCGATATGGTGGACTGCATCCGGTACCTGGGCGCCTGTCCGAATACCCGCGCCATTGCCCTGTATATCGAGTCCATTCGCAGGGGGCGGGCGTTCATCGAAGCGGCCCGGGAGGTTTCCCGGACCAAACCCATTGTGGCCTTTTACGTGGGGGGGTCGGAGAACGGCAAAAAAGCCTGCCTTTCCCACACCGGATCCCTTGCCGGCCCGGACCGGCTCTATGACGGCGTATTCAAACAGAGCGGCATCATCCGGGCCCGGTCCGTGGAAGAGATGTTCGATTTCTGCTATGCCCTGGGCGCCTGTCCCGTGCCGAAGGGAAACCGCGCCGTGATCCAGACCCATTCCGGCGGACCCGGCGCGGCCGCTGCCGACGCCTGCGACCGATCCGGCATCGAACTGCCCGCCCTGTCCACGGTGACCCTGGAGAAGCTCGGACCGTATGTTCCCCACACCGGCAGTGTGAACAATCCCGTGGACCTGACCTATACCAAGAACCCGCTCGATTTTTTCCAGGCCATCCCCAGGATCCTTCTGGAAGAAGAGGGGGCGGACAGCATGCTCGTCTATTTCCTGGCCTCGGCGGCCATGATCCGCCGGGCCCTGGCCGGCCTGAGCGTTCCGGAGGAAGAGATTGACGACCAGGTGTTAAAGATCGTCGACGAACAGTGTGCGTCCATGGCCGCCCTGATGACATCCCATGACAAGCCGGTGCTGGGTTTTTCTTTTCTGACCCGGGAAAATCAGTTTATATCGGGGCTCCAGGATAAAGGTGTGCCGGTGCTGCCAAGCCCGGAGCGGGCCGCCCGGGCGCTGGGGGCCCTGGTGGAATACAGACGCCTCAGGGAAAAGCTTTTCCGCTCAAAACGGAACGATTTTGTCAGTTAGAACCCGAAGCGGGTGGACGTTTCGCGGCCGGGTTAGCGGACATGGCCGCCACCTTCGGCGCCAGCAGCACCAGGACACCGCCCACCACGACGCCTGCGCCCAGGATCTCGATGGCGTCGAGGACCTCACCTAAAAAGATGCGGGCATAGACAACGGCGAAAGCGATTTCCGACATCACCAGGATGGAGGCGATGCCGGCTGGCAGGCGCCCCAGGGCGAAGGTATAGGCGAAAAAAGCGAAAACCGTGGAGATGCCGGTCAGACCGGCAAACCACAGGAAGGTGCGGGCAGGCGCAGGAGGGGGCATCAGGCTGCCCGTAACGGCCTGGCAGGGCAGCAGCACCAGGGCGGCGATGCCGAAGGCCCAGGCAAGGGTCGCCACGGGGCTGTACCCGCTGCGCAGCGCCTTGCCGAAAAGGCTCCACCCGGCATACAGGGCCGGAACGAAAAAGCCCACCGCGATACCGGCCGCGCTGACATCCGGTGCCCCGGCCTGCAGAAGCCCGGATATCAGAACGGTTCCCGATGCAATCAGGAACAAGGAAAAGAGGTTGGGTCCGGTCAGCGGCTCTTTCCAGACCATTCGGGCAACGATCAGTACGATGGCCGGCATGGCCGCCTGCTGCACCGTGGTGACGGCGGCGCCGTTGAGCTGATAGCCCAGGTTCAGGACCACGTGGAATACGCCCAGGCAGATGCCCATACCGGCCATCACCGGCCAGTCAGCCCGCCGGATCGACATGCGGTCCCGCCGGGCAGCGAGCCCCCATAAGAAAAAAGCGCCAAAGGAGATCGTATCGCGCCAGAACGCCAGGGCCAGCGAGGAGATTCCCGCCCCGGCCAGAATCAGCTTGACGAAGATCCCGGAAAGGGCCCAGCAGGAGGCGGCCAGCAGCACGGCGATGATACCTGAAACCGTCACACGCACGATAGTATCCCCATTGGTTCTTCTTTTTTCTTACGGCCGACAAACCCATCGTTAACGGTTCAAGATTCGCGGCTGGAAGCCGCTCCTATCGGTCTTCAGCCTGAAGCCTGCGGTTACGCCACCAGCTGCTTGACCAGCTTGACCGCCCCCGGGGCGTCGGCGCTGTATCCGTCGGCGCCGATCTGGTCGGCGAAGGCCTGGGTCACCGGGGCGCCCCCGATGATCGTCCGGGTCGCCATGCCGGCCTCTTTCACCGCCTTGACCGTGCTCTCCATGGACGGCATGGTGGTGGTCAGCAGGGCCGACAGGGCGATCACGTCGGCCTTCTTTTCCGCCGCCGTCCGGACAAAGGCCTCGCTGTCCACGTCCACCCCCAGGTCCACCACCTCGAACCCGGCGCCTTCCATCATCATGGCCACCAGGTTCTTGCCGATGTCGTGCAGGTCGCCCTTGACCGTGCCGATGACCACGACCCCCTTGCTCTGGCCCTGGCCCTCGGCCAGGTGGGGCTTGAGCAGCCCCAGGCCGGCCTTCATGGCCTGGGCCGCCATGAGCATCTCGGGCACGAAGAGTTCGCCGGCACTGAAGCGCTCGCCCACCTCGTCCATGGCGCTGATCAGGCCGTCGTTCAATATGGTGTCGATGGCCGTGCCGGCGTCGATTTCCGCCTGGGTTCTGGCCGTTACCGTGGCCTCGTCAAAGGCCAGCACGGCGTTGAAAATGTCCTGGGTGGTCATGATGTTTTCTCCTGTGTGAATTGGCGGTTCTGATTTTAAAAAGACCTCTTATTCCCAGCCGGCCTGCATCTCGTCCAGCAGCTTGATGGTATCAGCAGGCAGCGGTTCCGGCCGGTGTTCCATCTTCTTCAAGGTTTCCGCCTGGAGCCGCTGTTCAAACGTTTTGGCACCGGCTGTCTTCCATTGATCGTAGACCATGCGTTCGAAGATGTCGGAATATTTGATCGTCTTGAAATGCTTGAGGGTGTGGGGGTCCTGGAGGTAGTGCCCACCCGGCCCCACCCGGTGGATGACGTCCAGGGCCAGGGTCTCTTCGGTAACCGGGATGCCCTGCATGTAGTGATCGACCGAATCGACGATGTCGTGCACCAGCACCATGAATTCCGGCGAGGCCACGGAGCCGTGATCCATCCAGCTGCTGCAGTCGTGGACCAGGCCCGAACCGGCGGCGGCGGCGGAAAGGATCTGCAGGGCCGCCTCGGCACCGGCCTGGGCGTCGCAGAACTTGGCGTCGGTGGCGCCGGCCGTGCCGAAAAAGGGCAGGCCATAACTCTGGGCCATCTGGGCCATGGCCGCGGTCATCAGGCTCATCTCCACGGCACCGTATGAGAAAATAGTGGAACGCATGTCCATGATGGTGGTGAACGCCCCGTAGATGAAAGGCGCACCGGGGTTGACCAGTTGATGCACCACCAGGCCGCTGAGGGACTCGGCGCTGGCCTGGACCAGGGCGCCGGCGAAGGTGGCCGGAGAACTGCCGCAGCACTGGGGCGCCGGGAAGTTGATCAGCGGGATGCCCTTCTCGGCGCAGTACATGACCTTCTCGATGGCCGGGTCAAAATAGACCAGGGGTGAAATGGGTTCCGAATAATGCACGATGGTGGGGGCCGCGTCGAACGCCTCCCTGCCGCCGCACAGCAGCAGGGCCATCTCGTAGGTGTCTTTAATGCTGTTGGTGTCCTTGCAGCAGAACACCAGCGGTTTGACGCAGTTTTCGAACACGTTGCGGGCAATGATCCGGTCGGCGATGTCGGCGGGCACATCATCGGCCATGCCGATGGTCATGCACCACTGGAAGTGGGGAAGGGCGTCGCACAGGGCCGCCGTGGTTTTGACGTGCTCGCTGATGAACCGTGAACGTTTGTGGGTCCTGGGATCCTGGTAGTCGACGCAGTCCAGGCTGGGACCGAAATAGCTTTTGTCCCGTTCCAGGAACACGTTGCGTTCGCCGGTACGCGTGCCCAACACGATGCGCGACGGCGCCTTGCGAATGGCGTCTTCCACCAGCCAGGCGGGAATCCTGACCCGGTCGCCGTTGACGGCGGCACCGGCACCTGCAAGGATTTCCAGGGCCTTGGGGTGGGTGATCTTGACGCCGGTGCGCTCCAGCACGTCCAGGGTGGCCATATGGATCTGGGCGATCTGGTCTTCGCTGACGACCTGAAGGCGCGGTTTGAAGTATAATTCATCGGTTGTCATTCCCATTATGGTTCTCCTCCTTTGGAAGATTTTTTAAGCGTGTATCGCTGCCAGCCGAATCACAGGGGCAGCCAGGTGCCGATGCTTTTCTCGACGGCCCGCTGGAAAATCAGGGGCGCCACGGCCATGTCGTCCATGGCCAGCCCCAGATTGGCGGCCATGGTGATTTCGTCCGCATTTTCGCGCCCGGTTTTTCCTCCGGTCACCAATTCGCCCAGTTCGGCATAAATCTCGGGGCAGTCCTGAAAATAGCCGCCCGCATCTTTGTAGTAGTTGTACTGACCGATGTGGTCCGTGGTCCACTTGGCCGCCTCGCCCAACGCCTCCCGGGAGAAAAAGGAATCGAAATCCACCAGGGAGACAAAGGTGCCCGGATCCACCCATCCGGCCTGGATGGTGGCATGGGGCACTTTCAGAATCGGCCCCGAAGTGACCACGATGTCGCAGCCGGCGACCGCCTTTTTGGGATCGTCGACGATTTCGACGTTCAGTCCCAGCTGGCGGGCAAAATCCGCAAGGTCACTGGCGTTATCTTTGTTGGGATCGAAGGCGAATACCTTCTCCAGCGGAAAAAGGACATTCATGGCTTCAAGGTTGGTATGCCCCTGGACACCGCAGGCCAGGATGCCGATAGTCGAGGAGGCGGGCCGGGCCAGATACCTGGCTGAAACGGCCGAGGCCGCGCCGGTGCGCATGGCGGTGATCCAGGCGCAATCCATCACCGCCTTGGGAATGCCCGTATCCGGATCGTTGAGGATCAGCAGACCGGTGATATAGGGCAGCCCCTTGGCATGGTTGCCGGGATAGCCGCTGACCCATTTGACGCCGGCCGACTGCATGGCCGGAATATAGGCCGGCATGGCGTGGATGAAGTTGTCTCCTCCTTCGCCCGGGTGAATTCCCGGCTTGGGCGGCATCTCCACGCGGCCGTGCCCCATTTCGGCAAATCCCCTTTCGACGGCATCGACGATCTCCGCCATGGTGAGGCCGACGTTGGCCACATCGTCCTGACTCAGATAAAGCAATTGATTGGTTTTCACGCGTCCTCCTGTGGATTACTCAGCTGTAAAGCGTACATGGGAAAAAGGTGTCTCGCCAAACAATTAACTACATTCAGCAAATGATATGCCATCGCTTTTTGGCATGAATGCAAATCGACACAATATATTGTTTTAAGGTACTATTAGTGTTTAACGGCGAGAAATAGGGACAGGCAAAAATAAAATATTTTGTATGTAAAGAAAAAAATATTGCGGGTTTTTATAAAAAAAATTTTATTTTTGCCGAAGAAGGAGGGCCGTTCCGGTCATCGATAGTCTTTGCGGTCGATGTTGAACCGCTTGAGCTTGTAATTCATCAACTGGGGGGAGATTCCCAGTTTACGGGCTGCCCGGGCGGCGTTGCCCCGGGTTTCCTGCAAGGCGCTGACGATCGAAACCATCTCCTGGTCGGTCTTCATCTCCGCAAGGGTTTTCCCCCCTGGGGTTTCTCCTTCACGGGCCGCCGGCAATCGCAGTCGGATCCGGCCGCGCGATCCCCCGGGCGCCTGCTGCGGCAGGGCATGACCGCCGCCTTTTTTATCCAATGGTACGGAAAGGTGGCTCAGTTCGATCACCTTTGCCGCCCCGGCCAGGTTCATGGCACCCTCGATGACATGCTCCAGTTCCCGGACATTGCCCGGCCAGGCGTATTGTTCGAAAGCCTCCATCACTTTCATGTCGATGCCGGAGACCTGTTTGCCCAGTTTCCGGTTCTTGCGGGCCAGGAAATGCAGGACGAGCCGGTTCAGGTCGCCCATGCGCTGCCTCAGCGGCGGTATCTGGATGAACACCACGGCCAGGCGGTAGAACAGGTCGGACCGCAGCCCTCCCGATTCGATGGCCCGGTGGGGCGGGACATTGATCGAGCTGATGATCTTCAGATCCACATCGATCTCCCCCATGGCACCGATGCGCCGGATTTTGCGTTCCTGGAGAAAACGCAGCAGTTTGGCCTGCAGGGTCAGCGGCATGGAGTTGATTTCGTCCAGCAGCAGGGTGCCGCCGGCAGCCTTCTCGAACAGGCCGGGCTTGTCGATGGCACCGGTAAAGGCGCCGGCGGAGGTGCCGAACAGGATCCCCTCAAGCAGGTTCTCGGGGATGGCGGCGCAGTTGATGGCCATGTAGGGATGTGTTTTCCTGGGACTGCGGTTGTGGACGGCCTGGGCGAAAAGCTCCTTGCCGGTGCCGGTCTCTCCATAAATGAGAATGGGGGACGGCGATTCTGCGGAAAGTTTGGCCGCTTTGACAGCCGTGAGCAAATCCGGCGACCGGCCGACGATATCCCTGAAAGTGTAGCGGGTCCCGTTTTTTTTCGGTTTGGCCGCATCCACGGGCTGGGCGATCCCGTAAGTGGGCACGGAGCGGGGCGGGGTCGACTGCATCACCGTATCGAAGGTGTTCTCGATATTGCGGTAATCGGTAATGTAGCAGATGGTGCCGACCACCCGTTTCCCCGAGGTAATCGGGTAAATGTTGTGGATGGAATTGACCACCCGCCCCAGGTGGGTGCGGTAGTAGCAGGCCAGGTTCTTTACGGCCGCCCCGGCCTTCAGGCAGGCCATGGTGGGGCTGAAGCCTTCGTCCACGCGATACAGGTCCGTCACCTTTTTGCCGACGGCGGCATCGATCTCCAGGTCATCGATGCGGGCCTGGGCGGCGTTCATGTAAAGGACGACGCCTTCGGCATCGGTGATCATGATTCCCTCGTGAAAATCGGCCAGCACATCGACCAGGGAGACCGAGGCCGGATCGACGTCGGGGAACAACCGCTTGATCTGGGAACTGTCCATGCCTTCTAATTAGACGATTGCGGCGGCAAACACAACCGGGGGCCGTTCAGAGCCAAGCCGATGCGGCCCCCTGTTGACGCTTACGGCAAGGCTTGGGCTTTTTCTCCGAAGGACTGGATAATGTGCTCGGAAAAGCATTCTATAATTTCCGATGCCACCTTTTTGGTTTTATGAAGAACGATGTTTGAGACCGGCAATACGGGCAGGCCATTTTCCAGCCCGACAATTTTCAAATCGGCCGGCGCGTTGCTGCGAATGATCGGAGCCACGGCAAGCCCGGCTCTTACCGAATCGATGAGCCCCGATATGCTGCGGCTCACATAGACGATCCGGTAGCTGATCCCGGATTTTTCCAATGCCTCCAATGCCCAGGTCCGGAAGATGCAGCCCTCTTCAAAGACCGCAATGGATACCGTCTGGTGGCGTTGCATGACAAATCCCGGATCGGCCACCCATACCACCGGGTCATGGGAGATCACCTGCCCGCCATCGCTGATCTGGGTGCAGATGCCGACGTCCAGCTCTCCCCGCTCGATATCTGCTTTGATTTCATCGCTGTTTTCACATCGCATTTCGACGACCACATCCGGATAGGCCGCGGCGAAACGCGCCAGCAGCTTCGGCAGCACGCCGATGGTGTAATGCTCCGGCGAACCAAACCGGACGAACCCCTCCAGGTCGGGTTTGGACAAGGCCCGAACGGCATCGTCATGCTCCTTTATAATTCTCATGGCATGTTTGATCAGAATGTTGCCTTCGGCAGTCAGTTTGACGGTCTTGCCGATTCGTTCAAACAACTTCTTTCCGATTTCGTCCTCAAGCCGCTTGATCTGCATGCTTACGGCAGATTGCGACCGATTGACCTGGCGCCCCGCCCTGGTGAATCCTCTGGTCTCGGCCAGGGCAATGAACGTTCTCAAATAATCCGTCTGCAGATTCATAATAATCACATTTTTTGATTGTTTATATCAAAACTATTCATTGGACAAATGATTTTAACAGGCCTATCTTGCCCGTCAAGCAATTAAGAAACGAATTACACCAAAGGGGATATCATGAAAATTGTGATCATCGGAGGCAAGGGTACCATTGGCAGGAAGGTCAGTGCACATTTTTCGAAAAATCACGAGGTGATCGTCGGCGCAAGACAGTCAGGCGATGTGATCGTCGACATGACAGACAGCCGGTCGATAAAAACCATGTTTGAAACCATCGGGAAGGTCGATGCGGTGGTTTGTATTGCCGGAGACGCAAAATGGGCCGAGTTTGCCGCCATGACCGAAGACGATTTCCATATCGGGCTGAAAAGCAAACTGATGGGCCAGGTCAACATGGTTAGAATCGGCAGGGATTATGTGAACCCGGGAGGTTCGTTTACGCTGTCCACCGGCATCCTGGCCGACCATCCCGTGGCCATGACCACCAGTGCCGCGATGGTCAACGGCGGCATTCACAGTTTTGTCAAAGCCGTCTCCCTGGAGTTGCAAAACGGTATGCGTATCAACGTCGTCTCATCGGGACTCGTCGAGGATGCCGTGGAGAAGTATGAATCCTATTTTCCGGGGCACAACCCCATCCCGATGAAAAAAGTGGTTAATGGCTATGTAAAAAGCGTCCTGGGCAGCGGCAACGGAGAAATCATCAGGATGTATGACAATTGCTGATTGGCCTGGCGTGCGAGGCCATTTCAAAACGCCCTGCTTCGACCCATATCTGCGTCGGGCGACGGTTCCTATCCCCGGAGCGCTTCGTGTATGCCTCCGGTCGGAATGATCGCGGGCCCCTGATTCTGGCCAGACGGCAGCATGTTGAAACCGCCTTTGGCATCTCCGCAAAAAACCAAAAGCGTGTCAAGGATAAGATCATTCCCTTTTGGGAAGGACGGTCCGTGACCGCATTCTCCCAACGGTTCCGAAAAACGGGATGGATTGCGCCGCCGGGTTGAAACGGCATCCCGGCACACGGCAACTCATGATCCCACATAATTTTAAAGGCGCGCATCCACAAAGCAAAAGGGCTTGATTTCAGGCGGGGTCCAAAATAAACTTCGCCCACTGTCCATCCGGTCCTTTGAAAAATGGAGGACATCGTTCTCCCCGGATCGCATGGGATCCTGCCGGGAAAACCCCATCGGAAATGCTGCTCCTTTCGACAGCTCTCCGGATGCGGGCCCCGGGGAATTACTGTTCACCCTGCACGATCAAGGAGGTATCAATATGGATCTTGGAATAGGTGGCAAAATTGCCCTGGTGACCGCCGCCAGCCGGGGGCTGGGGCGGGGGTGTGCGGAACAGCTGGCCGCGGAGGGATGCCGGGTGGCGATCTGCTCCCGCGACAGCGACGCGGTCAAACAGGCTGCCGAAACCATTTCGTCCCGAACCGGATCGCAGGTGCTGGGCTTTGGGGCCGATGTGGGCAAAACCGGGGCGATCAACCGCCTGCTGGAAAACGTCCGCCAATCCATGGGAGAACCGGAAATACTGGTGACCAACGCCGGCGGCCCCCCGCCGGGAACCTACGCCAGCACCGCCATCGGGGAGTATGAAAAAGCCCTCAACCTCACCTTGATGAGCGCCGTACATCTGATTCATGGCGTGACGCCGGCCATGAAGGCCGCCGGCTGGGGCCGGATCATTGCCGTCACCTCAATCTCCGTCAAGCAGCCCATCGGCACGCTGCTGCTGTCCAACATGGCCCGGGCCGGACTGACCGGTTTTCTGAAAACCATCGCAACGGAACTGGGCCCCGACGGCATCACTGTCAATGCGCTTCTCCCGGGCACCCACAAGACATCGCGAATCGACCAGCTGGCCCGGCACCGTGCCGACCAGGAGAATAAATCGCCTGACGACATCATCCGGGAAATGATGCTGGCCAATCCCACCCAGACCATCGGAGACCCGTCCGATTTCGGGGCGGCCGCCGCCTTTCTGGCCAGCATGCAGGCCCGCTACATTACCGGCCAGAACCTGTTGGTCGACGGTGGAAACTACCGCGGGCTGCTTTAACAGGGTGTTGCAAACCTGCTGCGCTCGGCCATACGCCGTTAAAATTCGGCTCAGCATGCGCATTCCTTACCGCGGCCTGCGCTAACCCGTCATGAAACGTCAACAATGATCGTTATTACGCGATGGGAGATTATCCATGTTTCGAAAAAAAGACAGCGGAACGTCACGGCAACTGCTGGATGGTGTTGAGTTAACGACCCTGGTCCACGGAGACAAGACCCTGATGGGTCGGTTCAAATTAGCCGAGGGTGCCGTTATCCCGGCCCATTCCCATCCCCACGAACAGACCGGGATCATGATTTCCGGCCGGCTGCGCTTCAACGCCGGCGGCGAAGTGCTGGATGTGGAAGCCGGCGACAGCTGGTGCCTGCCCGGCGGCGTCGAACATTCGGTCACCGCGCTGGCGGACTCGGTCGTCATCGAGGTCTTTTCGCCGGTTCGGGAGGATTACCTGCCATAAGTATTGATGGATTTGCATATCGCGTCCTTTCAGACCGACCGGCCCCGATCACCGCGACGGCGGTGAAACCGGTTGCTTTCGCGCACGACATGTCCTATCGTTCCTGGTGCACATAGGCAACGATACATCCGAATCGGCCTGACCCCAATCCCCTGACGTCCCGGGTCACCACCTGATTTCGGCGGCAGTTGGTACGACTGCGAGCCATACCCCCTCACAATCAGATGGTAACCCATGAATCCATGCATGCGGTGCGGCGCCTGCTGCGCCCTTTTCCGGGTCTCCTTCGACTGCCATGAAACGGACAATTTTCGGGGCGGTGTTGTTCCTTTTCACCTGGTCTTTGCGCTCAATGGAACGCGATCGGCCATGAAGGGCACGGAGAAAAGGCCGATCCGCTGCGCGGCCCTGATCGGTATCATCGGCATGTCCGTCCACTGTGCGATCTATGATCGGCGACCGACGACCTGTCGACAGTTTTTATCTGCAGGGGAAAACAACACCTTCAATCCGCTTTGCGACCGGGCCAGAGCCACCTATGGCCTGATGCCCCTGAGCAATTTCTGATCGGCATCCAACGTTGATATCCACGGACGCTGCCGACGGGGACATCGTCTGTACGCTGCCGGGCCCGTTCCCCGCTGGTGTGCTTCCCCCGGAAGCCCTTCCATTCACCCGCTGCCGTTAAAGTCCCGGAAATGAATTTGACACCCCCTGATTATAGGCATATACTCTAAAATTTTCATAACCCCGCCGCCGTGGCAAACGTTCATGGCAGGCAGAAACAGGCCCCATGCAAAAGCGAAAAACCAATAAAAGAAAACCCTGTCAATGCTGGTGGCACGGCAGGTAGGGACTTTCTCTTTTCCAATCGACCATCACCCGCGCTAACGACAACCACTTGGAAAAGGAGAAAAAATGACATTTGAAACGATGCATATCATCGCCCTGCTGGCCACCGGCGCCGTCGTGGGGTTTGCCTCCGGCCTGCTCGGTGTCGGGGGCTGTTTCATCATGGTGCCGGTTCAATTCTGGGCTCTGAAGGCCATCGGGGTCGATCCGACCATCGCCATCCGGATCGCCTTCGGCACCAATCTGCTGGTGGTCCTGCCCACCGCCATCAGCGGTGCGGCCACCCACCACAAAAAAGGCGCCGTGGCCTGGAAGGCCGGCATCGTTCTGGGCCTCACCGGGGCCGTCGGGGCCTTCGGCGGCGCCTGGATCGCCTCGCATCTGCCCGGCAGGGTGCTCACCGTCGCCTTCGGCCTGGCCATCATCCTCGGCGCCATTCGCATGGTCACCGCCAAACCGCCAGCCGTTGAAGACCGGCCGGTGGCCGACATCCTGCCCTACATCCTGTGGGGACTGCCGCTGGGGGTGGTTTCCGGGATCATCGGTATCGGCGGCGGCGTGCTGATCATCCCGATCCTGGTCTTTTTCCTGAAGTTCGACATGCACCGGGCGGTGGGTACATCAACGGCCCTGATGATCTTCACGGCCGTGGGCGGGGCCATATCGTACCTGATCAATGGGTTGGGCGTGGATGGTCTGCCGCCGTATTCCACCGGCTACCTGAACTGGCTCCAGTGGCTTCTGCTGGCAGGCTGCAGCATCCCCATGGCCATGGTCGGGGCCCGGGCCGCCCACCTGCTGCCGGGTAAACAGCTCAAAACCCTGTTCGTGGTGGTGATGTTCTACATGGGGCTGAAGATGACCGGCGTGTTTGCCTATCTGCACCTGCCCTTGTAATCCGAGCGCCACCTGATCGCAACCACCGGGAAAGACGGCGTCCGACGCATCGTTCTTTCCCGGTCCGTCATCCGATGGCAGCCTTGCCGTCCCGTGGCCCGGCACGGGCGGCGGCGCCTCCTACCCTTTATACGTCTCCTTCATGGTCAATGCGCACCCTAAAGCGACGACCGCGGAGATCAGCAGGACCAGCAGCATGGTGGTATACCCCTCCAGCGCGTAGGCACCGGAAGGGTCTCGCGGGTAGGCATCGAGGATCTTTCCCAGCATGGGCATATAGACTGCGCCGCCGAGGAAGGGAAAGAGGTTGACCGTGCCGACGGAGGTGCCGGCAATCTCTACGGGAAAAAGTTCCTTGGTCGCCGTGAACCCGATCACCACGATGGAGGACGCGCACACGGCAAAAATGAAAAAAGCCACGTACAGCAGGGGCAGCGACAGGCCGGTGGGGAAAAGGTAGAGCACGCCCAGCTCGACCACCAGCACCGCGGTACAGCCGATAAAGGGTTTTTTTCGGCTCTTGAAAACACGGTCGGAGACCAGGCCCAGCAGGGGGCTGCCGATGATCATGCCCCAGGCGATCATGCTCAGTACGGCGCCGGCCGCCTCCCGGGACAGCCCGTACACGTGCATCAGGTACGGCCCGCCCCACAACCCCCCGAATCCGAAAAAAATACCACAGTCGAAAAAAAACCACAGGGCCAGGGGCCAGAAGTGCACAGTGCCGACGACCTGCCGCATCCCCGCCAGCAGGGGAATCGTCTGCACCGGTGCTGCGGGGGCGCCGGCTTTACCGGCCAGGTCGGCAATGGCGGGCCAGCCCTTGTCCTGGGGCCGGTCACGGATGATCAGCCACACCAGCAGCGCGATGACGAAAGTACACCCGCCGATCAATTCAAAGGAGATCCGCCAGCCGAAGGCCACCGTCATCATGGCCAGCAGCCAGGTGGCCGCCATGACGCCCGCCCCGCCCACGGCGTTGAGAATACCGGCCATGGAAGCGAACTCGTGGGGGTAGTACCACTGGGAGAGAATCTTCATGGTGGGGATGAAGACCATGGAGACCCCGAACCCCACCAGGATCCGCCCCACGAAGGCGGTTTCGATGTTGGGGGCCATCCCGAAAAGGATGCTGCCGATGGATGCGGCCACCAGGAACCCGGTGACCGTCCGCCGCGGCCCCACGGAATCTGAAAGCAGTCCTGCCGGCAACTGCATGGCCGCATAGCAGTAGAAGTAAATGGAGCCCAGCAGCCCCATGGTACCGGCCGAAACGTTGAAATCCGCGACCAGGCTGTCGGCCACGACCGACAGAGAGAGGCGATGAAAGTAAACGAAGAAATACGCCAGGGCCAGGATGGAAAAAATCAGCCAGCGAAACCGGAACAGGGGGTGTGGGGATGCGTCGGCCATGGTAGCGCTCCTTTTGCAGTTGGACATCTGGTGCCGATTGGTTCGCTAAAAATCGGGAAGGACGGCAGCTAAAACAGGTTCATCATGCCATAAGATCAAGGTGCTGAAAAGAGCATGGCCGATCATTTTGGTTTGAACAACGGCATGTTCGGGGTTATCATCTGAAAAAAGAAACCTGTTCAGGCAATCGGTCCGACCTCCTACCGTGAGTGTCTGTCCAGAAATAGGCAAATTGGGTCGGGATCAAAGCATGCGAAAATTTTCACCACAGGCATATAAACGATATTCCGGGAATGAAATTTTTGGCAAAAAGCAGATATCGGGCCAATTGATCATTTCTGGACGGGCGCCGGGGAAAACCCGCCATGGTTCATGAAAAAGACACCTCCTGCAAGCTGTCGGCCGTAGACGAGGCCCAGGCCGCCCACGGGGCCGGCGGGCAGCTGATTTCAAAAAAACCGGGAGCCCTCCTGCTGGTGGCGGCGGCCTATGTACTGGGCGGCGGCGGTATGCTGGCATGGCTGGCTTTTCTACTCATGGGGCCGCCGGTACTTGTAAACCTGGGCCTCGGCATAGCCGGCGGCCTGATGCTCGACACGCTTTTGTGTCTCCTGTTTTTCATCCAGCACAGCATCATGGTCCGGCGCAATTTTCGCCTCTGGCTGACGCGAACCGTCCGCGCCGATTTTCACGGCGCCCTCTATGCGGCAGCATCCGGCGGCTGCCTGTTGATGGTGGTCGGCCTGTGGCAGCCGGTGGGCCTGACCTGGTGGCACCCGGGAGGGACGGTCCGATGGGCCATGCTGGCACTGTTCCTGGCGGCCGGTGCCGGCGCCTGGTGGGGTTCCCGGTCGTTGGGAGAATTCGATGCCCTGGGCGTCAGGCCGGCCATGCAGGCGTTCGACAGCGACAAACCGGCAACCGCCACCCCGTTTGCCGTCCGCGGCCCCTACCGCTGGGTACGCCACCCCCTTTATCTCTTCAGCCTGGTGATCATCTGGGCGGGCCCGGTGTTCACAATGGACCGGCTGCTGCACAATGGCCTCTGGACGGTCTGGATCGTCATCGGCGCCACCATGGAGGAGCGGGACCTGGTGGACTGTTTCGGCGATGCCTACCGCACCTACCAGCGAACCGTCCCCATGCTGCTGCCCACCAGCCTGAAACCACGGATGCCCGACACGGGTGCCCGTCCACATGAGGACCGCTGAGCGAACAGCCATCCGTTCCAACCCCCTTAATCCCCCAATCCCATCCCCATGTTTGCTATTGAGACTTTGTGAAATCTGCCATACTACTCTCATGAGTGATCAACCCGCATTGAAAAGGCGATCCGATGCCACAACCCGCCCCGTCCCGACAGGTCAAGCTGGATGCCGCCGTCGCCGGCCCCCTGTTCATGCTGGCCGCCGCCCTGCTGTTCACCCTGCTCAACCTGATCGTCAAACAGATCGGCCCGGCTTACACCATCTGGCACATCGGTTTTTATCGGTTCTTTGGCGGGGTGGTGGTACTGCTGCTGATTTTCGGCAGGCACGGCAATGCCTATCGGGGCCATAATACCCGGCTGCTGATCATCCGGGGATTCACCGGTTCGGCGGCCTTTCTGTGCGTCGTCACGGCCATCCGCCTGTTGCCGGTGTCCACGGCCCTGGTGATCTTTTACGCCTTTCCGGCCTTTTCCGCCGTGTTTGCCCGCCTGATTTACGGGGAACGCATCTCCAGGGAGGGAATCGGATGCATTGTCATGGTGATCGTCGGCATCGGCGTGCTCTTCGATTTCAGCCTGTCCGGCAATCTGGCCGGCCAGGCCATGGCCCTTGCCGGCAGCGCCTTTGCCGGCCTCACCGTGACCCTGATCAAAACCCTGCGTGAGAAAAACGGCCCGGTGATCATCTATCTATACTTTTGCACCATGGGCATGCTGGTGACGCTGCCCCAATTTGCCATGGCCCCCCTGATTCCCGCAACCGCCATGGACTGGGCCATGGTCCTGGGCATCGTATTTTCCTCGGTCGTCGCGCAGCTGTCCATGAATCAGGGATTTTTCTATTGCCGGGGATGGGAGGGCGGCGTGTTCATGTCCAGCGAGGTGATCTTCACCGCCATCGTGGGCATCGCCTTTTTAGGGGATCCGGCCTCGTGGCGGTTCTGGACCGGCGGCCTGCTGATCGTCGGCAGCGCCGTGGCCCTGAACCGGTTCAAGGCCAACCATGCCAGGAGTGAGAAATAGCACCCCGCCCATGGGCCTTGAATACTGCTCCGACAAATTGGCCGGGTAACAATGGGCATTAAAAAACCGTCACTTCTCGACGAATCGCAGGTTCTGCGCATTGTGGCGCTCACCGGCCACCCCCTCGCCCAGCGCATCCAGGGCCGCCAGGGTCTCCGGCCGCAGACGGAGGTCGGCGGCGGCCGCGTTTTCCGTCAGGTAGGGCCTGCGCTTCATCCCGGGAATGGGAACGATGGACGGATCCCTGGCCAGCAGCCAGGCCAGGGCCAGCTGGGCCGGCGAGTGGCCGCAAGTTCGGGAGAGGCGGTTCAGGCGGTCGATCAGGCTCCGGTTGCGCTGCATGGCCCCCACTGTCTCTTCGATGGGCACCCCGGGGTCCCGACGGGGCAGGTAGTAAAGATCGATGACATCGATGCCCAGCCGTTTCAGGCTTCCTTCACAAGCGGTCCTGACATAGTCGGGCCGGCCGCAGACGCCCACGGCGCCGTGCTCCTCGCCCACGAAACCGAACTTGGTGGCAACCACCGCTTCCGGGCGGCGGGTTTTGAGCACACGGGCGATCAGCCGTTCATTGTGTCCGTGGCCATACACGTCGGCGGTATCCAGAAAGTTGATCCCCAGGTCCAGGGCCTTCTCCAGCGTGGCCAGCGATTCCCGCTCCTCGGCCGGTCCATAGGCATGGGACATGCCCCAGCACCCCAGACCGATGACGGATACGTGAAGACCACTGTTGCCAAGCCGTCGTTGTCGCATCATGCCCCTCCCGAATGGCAGCGAAGGGTCCGGGCCGGTTGCCGGCCCGCCCCTATTATCTTGATGACAGTCCGTGTATGCTGCACGTCGTCAGTTCAGTTGATAGTACCCTATACACATGTTAAAGTGTTTCCTTCAACTGCCGATTCAACAGGTTGCGACCGGCTGCGAAACCGGCGCCGGTTTTCCGTTAAAGGGAATTCATCGCCACCGAAATGAAAACCAACCATTCAACAGACAGGCTGCTGCTCATGCAACGACACCTTATCGGCATCATCATCGCCATCCTTTGCCTGCCGCTGCCGGCCCGGGCGCTGACACTGGAGGGAAACCTGGTTCAAGGCGGCATGGCCATCGGTAAAACCGATCCCGGCGCCACCGTCGTTTACCAGGGCAAATCGGTCCGGGTCTCTCCGGAGGGCCTTTTCGTCATCGGTTTTGCCCGGGACGCGGCGCTCGCGTCTGAGATCGAACTTCATGCGTCCTCGGGAACGGTTGAAAAACACCCGGTTCATATCGAAAAACGCACCTACCGGATCCAGCGCATCGACGGGCTGCCCCCGCGCAAGGTCAGCCCGTCGCCCGAGGACCTGGAACGCATCTACGCGGATATCGCCCTGGTTAAAAAAGTCCGTAAAAAGGACGAGCCCCGAACCGATTTTGCCCAGACGTTCATCTGGCCGGTGACCGGCAGGATCAGCGGTGTGTATGGCAGCCAGCGGATCCTCAACGGCAAGCCCAAAAGGCCCCACTACGGCGTGGACATTGCCGCGCCCACCGGCACGCCGGTGAAGGCACCGGCCGACGGCGTGGTGAGCATGGCCCACGAGGACATGTTCTACTCCGGCGGCACCCTGATCGTCGACCACGGCCACGGTATTTCAACGGTCTACATGCACCTGCATAAAATTCTGGTCAAGGAAGGGCATCCGGTCGGACAGGGCGACGTCATCGCCCAGGTGGGCGCCACCGGCCGCGTCACCGGTCCCCACCTGCACTGGGGCATGAACTGGTTCGAAACCCGCCTCGATCCGTCCCTGCTGGTGCCGCCCATGCCGAAAGCCCCCCCAAAATAAAGGGGGCCGGCATGCAGGGAGGAAGCAATCCCGGAAAATAGGTTTCGGGCTCTCGATGGAGGCAGGACCGTGTTTCTATCCGCAGGCGTCAGGACGACTGCCAAGGACCTGAAACACGGCCCCAGCGCAGGTACCGGTTTCTTACGAATCCGCCGTTCAGGAATTAATCGAAGATATAATAGTCCGGATGCGTCCCCGGCCCGTCCGGGTGGCTCGCTGTCCGGTAAAGCATAATCTCCCTGAACTCATAGACAGGGGCGTGTTCGCCGCCTTCCCCCAGCGCATAGATCTTGCCGTCGCTGCGGATCTCAAAATCGGCCGCATCCGACCAGCCGGCCGGGTGGTGGACCGTCCGGTAAAGCCTGCCGTCCCGGATCACGTAATCCGGGGCATCTGCCATGCCTGCGTCCTTTGTGCGATACACCTTCGACATCGGAATCTCCTTTTTTTGACAGAAGTCACCTCGACATTGCATGTCGCGATCGCTTCCGGTTGTTGAAAGGCAATCCCACGATTCCTAAACGGTCCCGCACAGTGCCGCGAAGGGGTTCGCATGGCCCTGGATCGCGTTCAAGGGAAAGGCGCCGGCTGATGAAACAGCGCAGCATATTCAGTGCATGTGAGCATTTTGAAAAAGCCCGCGACACTGCCCCGGGCGTTATACCGGACCATGACACCGCTTCGAAACAAAACAGCCTTGTGAACCTGCCGGTTCAAAAGGCTGCACCCGTTTTCGGCACCCTCTGCCTGAATCTGAAACGGCCGGAGGCCGTATCATTCTCACCCCTGAAGTTGAATCACCGCAACGCAGGGATGATCGTTACAAGGCAGGTCTTCTGACTTCCCCGCCTTTTGCGGCAGCCTTCCCGCCCGCCATGGGGGGGCAGTGGCATTCTCATTGCCGAAAAAGTTTTCGAATCAGCGTCGAAGCGGGATTACAGCGGCGGGACCGTTCCCGAATTTCACGGGATTCCCTATTACACCCCATGCGGGGCACCTTGTAAGATCGATTATTTCAGACCGGCGCCATGGCTGTCAACCGCTATTTACGCGGCCGATAGCGCACCAGGCCTTCCTGGGAAACGGTGGCCACCAGCCGGCCGTCCCGGGTGAAGATACGACCGATGGCCAACCCCCGGGCCCGGGATGCGCTGGGGCTCTGCATGGCGTAGAGCAGCCAGTCGTCCATGCGAAAATCCCGATGGAACCACATGGCATGGTCCAGGCTGGCCATCTGCATCTCCGGTTCCCAGAAGGTGTGCCCGTGGGGGTAAAGGCTGGTGCCCACCAGGTTGAAATCCGAGGCATAGGCCAGCAGGTACTGGTGAACGGCCATCTCTCCGGGCATGGGTCCGATGGCGCGGAACCAGACATACTTTTCCGGCGTCCGTTTTTCCGGCCTGAATGGATTGACCGGATTGACGTGGCGGATTTCAATGGGTTTGGCGCACAGGATTTTTTCCCGGATGCCCGGGGGTATGTGCTCGGCCAGCTTGCGGGCCGTCTCCCTCTCCGGCTCCAGCCCGTCGGGCCCCATGACCGCAGGCATTTCATCCTGGTGGTCGAAGCCCGGTTCCTCGATCTGGAAGGAAGCGGCCATGGAAAAAATGGCGCGCCCCTTCTGCACGGCCACCACCCGCCGGGTGGTGAAGCTTTTGCCGTCCCGGATGCAGTCCACCGTGTAAACGATCGGCTTGCCGGCATCGCCGGCCCGCATGAAATACCCGTGAAGGCTGTGGGCATACCGACCGTCGGGAACGGTCTGGGACGCGGCGGACAGGGCCTGTCCTAATACCTGGCCGCCGAATACGTTGCCGAAGCCCAGGTCCTGGCTCTGGCCCCGGAAGATGTTCTCCTCGATTTTCTCCAGCTTCAGAAGCTTGAGCAGTTCTTCGAGAATGTTTCCCTCGACGCAGACACTCATGGTTGTTCTCCTGATATCGATGGATGCCAAGTCATCCGTTTACCCCGGCGTCGCGGCCCGTTGCCCCGATGGGCATCGATGAAGGGATGACAGACCACGGGTCTGTCGTTATAGTACGGCTATGTTGACCCACACTTTGCATGACTGAAAATGGGGAGGTTGTCGATGCCCGCACCGAAAAATGCCATGGAAATCTTCAAACTGCTGGACAAATCCAACTGCCGTGACTGCGGTGAAAAAACCTGTCTGGCCTTTGCCGGAGCCGTGTACCGGGGCCAGAAAAAAATTGACCAATGCCCCCGACTGGCCCCTGATGTTGTCGACCGCTTTTCCGGAGCGCCCGACGAAGTCAACACCCTCGACGCCAACCGGGAGGCGTTCCTGGCAATGGTGAAACAAAAAATGGCCGGCGTCGATCTGCTGGCCGCGGCCGGGCGAACCGGTGGCCGATTTAACAACGGCCGGCTGACCCTGAAAATCCTCGGCAAGGATTTCAGCGTCGACCGACAGGGCAACCTCTTTTCGGACATTCACGTCAACCCCTGGGTGGCAGCCCCTTTTTTCGATTACGTGATCAACGGTCTGGGCGTTGCCCCGACCGGCCGATGGGCCTCCTTCCGTGAGCTGAAAAACGGCAAGGACCGCTACCCGCTTTTTCAAAAACGCTGCGAGGAAGCCATGAAACAGGTGGCCGACACCTACACCGACCTGTTCGACGATGTGGTCCACCTGTTTTCCGGCAGGCAGGTGGAACGGCAGTTTCAGTCCGACATCTCCGTGGTGCTGCACCCCCTGCCCAAGGTTCCCGTCATGATCTGCTACTGGCGCGTGGACGAAGGGCTCGGCTCGAGCCTCAATATTTTCTTCGACGAAACCGCCGACCGCAATCTGGACATCGGCTCCGTCTTCTCACTGGGCGCCGGCCTGACCCAGATGTTTGAGCGGCTGGCCCGCCGGCACGGATTTTCCGGGGCCTGAGAACTGGAGTCCGAAGTCCGAAAACCGGAGACGGTGATCAGACCATGCGGCACCACACAATTAACAAATTACAAGCACCCAATTTCAAATAAGTTCCAAAATACAACTGCCAAATCCTAAACAAGACCAGCAGTTGTTTGTAGTTTGGGACATTGGAAATTGGGATTGGTTGGGGATTTGTTTTTTGGGTTATGGGAATTTTTTAAATATCTTCAAGTAATTACGATGAACTCCATGACCCTTATTCGAATGAAAAACCTGTTTCAGGCAAAAACAGTAGACGTCTGCCGACTGTACGCCGCCAGGCGCCCGTCCGGGTCCCAGACGGCGCCCTGCTCATGAACATAGCCGTTTTCCGCACTGGCCGCCGTTGCGTGATACCCCCACCAGTCATTGGGCGTGCAGGCCTGCCGGTCCAGGTGGACGAACCCCATCTCCCAGGTGACGGTGCTGGCCGACGCCGGGGCGGACAGCATGGACAATACCGGCGTGGGCCAGGCATCGGCCAGGGCCACCAGCCATTCTTCGGTGAGGCAATCGGTCGGCTCGCGAAACTGGATCCATCCGCCGATCTCGTGCCCCCCCCTGCCGGAAAACGGCAACTCCCCCAGTGCCCACCGATAGGAGAAGTGACGGGTGAAGGCCGGCGTCAGCCCCTCGATATAGGGCAGTTCAAGCGCCTGATCCGGAGCGGCCATTTCCGGCCGCGGCGCCGGGTCGATGTGGATGGCGGAGTCCCGGTCGCCGCCGAAGCTGCCCAGGGCCACACATCGCACCGCGTCCTGCTGGACCAGTGTCGCCTCCACATGGGTGACCGCCCTGCCCGAACGCAGCACCCGGGTGTGAATCGAAAAATCACCCGGGCCGACCGGGCCGACAAACGAGGTCAGCAGACTGCGCACCCGGCGCTCTGCGGCAACGTGCCCCCGCATGGATTTGAGGGCCAGGGCGCCCACCAGCCCGCCGTATCCGGCACGCCCCTGCATCCAGTCTTCTGGCAGTTGGAGGGGGGTGCGCTGCGATGCACCGCCGAGCGTTTCAAGAAGGGTCGCAAATAAAGTGTCCGGCATGATTAAAATCTCTTTGGTGTGGGTTGATGACCTGGTGTCGTTCACCAGAGCGGCTATCGGGCCTGGGACAGGGCCAGCCGGATGCCGAGGCCGATGAACAGGGCGCCGGTGATTTTTTTGAGCGCACCACCGGCGGATGACCGACCGCGGAAACGTGCCGACAGCCATGCAGCGCCGTAAACCAGAAACAGGCACCAGAGACTTCCCGTGGTGAAAAAAACCAGGCCCAGGACCATAAACGGCAGAAATACCAGATCCGTCTGAGCGGAAACGAACTGGGGGAGAAAAGAGAGAAAAAAAAGCGCCACCTTGGGATTGAGCACATTGGTGAGCACGCCCTGCCGGAAAATTTTGCGGGGATCGGGCGTCGAGGCCGGCGCATCGGGCAGGGATGCGCCGTCGTGGCGGGTGATGATGAATCCGATACCGATCCAGACCAGGTAGGCGGCGCCGGCATACTTGATAACGGCGAATGCCAGCGACGATGTCGCCAGGATCACACTCAGCCCCAGGGCCGCCAGCAGGGTGTGGACCAGCACGCCGGTCATGATGCCCAGCACCGACATGACGCCGGCCTGCCGGCCCTGGGCCACGCTGCGGCCGATGATGTACAGGGTATCCTGGCCGGGCGTGATGTTGAGCAGGATGCAGGAAATTAAAAACAAAGGAAAATCGTGAATGCCGAACATAGGCACGTCCTTCAAAAGAGACCATCACCGTTGTCAGCCGCGTCGCCCCAGCGCCTGACAGGGACCCGGGGCAACCGGCACCGGGTAAAAGTCAGTAACAGGATCCTCGCCGGCCGTCAACTGTCCCTGTTCGCCGGTAAAGGAGGCCTCCCGCCGTTCGATAAAGGCGCTGATGCCTTCCCGGACATCGCGGCTTTTCATCAGGGGCATCCGGCCGGGCAGCCGTTGCTTCATGGGGCGATTCCCTTTTCTTGAATAAAAATCAGCAGCATCTGTTCCACCATGCCGGCAATGCGCTTCATATGGGCGATGCGTTCCGCTTCGGAACGTCCCGGATACTTGCGGAAACTGATCATGATGCCGCTCAGGGCAGCGAACAGGGTATGGGCCAACAGCCGGGTATCTCCCTGGCAGCCGATCTTCTGCATCACGGTCTCCAGCAGGTCCATGACCTGGATGGATATCCGGTTGAGCTTTCGGGCCGATGCCTCGCCGATGTTCCCGTGCAGGGCGAAATGCGTGATCATGCGCCAATGGGCGTCATTTTCGATATTATGATCCAGGTAGTCGTTGATGAATGCGCTCAGGGAAATCCGATCCGTCTTCTGTACCCGTTGTTGGAGCAACGCGATGAATTTTTGGGTATCCCGGAAGGCGGTTTCCACAAACAGGGCTTCCTGATTGGGGAAATAGGTATAGATGGAGGATTTGGCGATGCCGGCCGCCTTGGCGATTTCGTTCATGCTGACCTGATCGTATGTTTTGGTGCCGAATACCGACCGGGCGGCATCGATGATCAGGTCTTCCCGGATTTGCCGTTCCTGCCGCTTGAGTCTGTTAAGGGTATCGTTTACCATAATACCCGCTTTGTTATCATCATTCGGTCAGTCTTGCAACTATCGGTTGACATGTCGACCACCGTTCGATACTAAGAACAATACATGCAACACCGACCCTGATCCGAAATAATAGGGGCCCTGAGCCCCCCGGAAACGGGCAGAAGGGCTGCGATGCGGCACGGGGAATAAAATCACGCAGGCGTTCCACAGGAAGCCCCCCTGGCGCTCGCAGGGTTAACCATCCAAGACCATCGTTTTGAGCACAACACAGGCAGCGGACAAACTGGACATTTCTGGACAGGTGGGAAGGAGAAACGGTGATGACCCCTGACAAACCCTGGCTCGCATACTACGCGGACATTCCCCACACCATCGATTACCCCCGGGTCACCATGTACGAAGCGCTGGTCCGCACCGTCGCGCGCTGCCCGGATGCACTGGCCTGGGACTTTTTCGGCACCACCGCCACCTACCGGCAGTTTGCCGACGAGATCGATCACTGTGCCGATGCCCTGGCTGCCCTGGGCCTGAAGCCGGGCGACCGCATGACCATCGCCATGCCCACCTGCCCCCAGGCCGTGGTCTGCTTTTACGCCGTCAACAAGCTGGGCGGTGTCGCCAGCATGATCCATCCCCTCTCCACGGCCACGGAGGTCGCCTTCACCCTCAACCTGAGCCGAAGCCGTTTCGCCCTGACCCTGGATGCTTTTTACGGGAAATTTGCCGAGATCCGCGAAAAGACGGGGCTGGAAAAACTGATCCTGGCGCGCATTCCCGACTACCTGGGCTGGCTCAAGCGCCTGGGCTTCAACCTCACCAAGGGCAGAAAAATCGCCACCGTGCCGCCGGAGGCCCGGGTGATCTGGTGGAAGGCCATGATGGCTGCCAGCCATCCGCCGGCCCCCAAAAGCGATGCGGGCTTCGAAGACCTGGCGGTGATTCTCTACAGCGGCGGCACCACCGGAAAGCCCAAGGGGATCATGCTCTCCAACCGCAATTTCATCTGCGAGGGCATGCAGGTCTCTGCCTGGGGCAATCTGTCCCAGGGCGATGCCATCCTGGCGATTCTGCCCGTGTTCCACGGATTCGGCCTGGGCGTCTGCATCAATGCCGCCTTCATGGGCGGCGCCAAAAGCATCATGGTGCCCCAGTTCACGCCGGAGACCGTGGCCCGGCTGATTCGGTCCAAGCGCCCCAATTTCATCATCGGCGTGCCCACGCTGTATGAGGCCCTCAACCGCAACCCGCTTTTCCGGAAAACCGACCTGAGCTGCATCAAGGCATCCTTTTCCGGCGCCGACACCCTGCCGCGCTGCGTCAAGGAGCGCTTCGAAGCGATTGTCCATCAGCAGGGCGGCCGCACCCAGTTGCGCGAAGGCTTCGGGCTGACCGAGGCGGTGACCGCCATCATGGCCATGCCCATGACCGAATACCGCGAAAACAGTGTCGGCATTCCTTTCCCGGACATGGAAGCCAAGATCGTCGGCGCCGGAACCACCGCAGAACTGCCCCCCGGCGAAGAGGGCGAGATCTGCCTGCACGGGCCGGCGGTGATGATGGGCTACCTCGACAACCCCGAAGAAACGGCCAAAACCCTGCAGACCCACCCGGACGGCCGGGTCTGGCTGCACACCGGGGACATCGGCACCATGGACGCCGACGGTTTTTTTTACTTCCGCCTGCGGCAGAAGCGCATGATCAAGTCCTCGGGCATGAATGTCTATCCGGCCCAGGTGGAGGAACGGCTGTACCAGCACCCGGATGTGCTCGACGCCTGTGTCATCGGGGTTCCGGACCCGAAACAGGTGGAGCGGGTCAAGGCCTTTGTGGTCCTTAAGGCGCCGGACCAAGCCGGGCCGGCGAAGGAAAAGGAACTGATCGACTTTTGCCGCCGGGACCTGATCGTCTGGAGCTGCCCCCGGGAAATCGAATTCAGGACCGCACTGCCCCTGACCCTGGTGGGCAAGGTGGCCTTTGCCGAGCTGGCCGCCGAGGAGATCGAGAAGCTGGGTGATGCGGCCGACATCTGTAAGATGGAAAACGACCCCAACTGAAACAGTCAGGAGAATGATGTGGACGCAATCCAAGCGTTGAGAGCTATTGCCGCCGATCCCAAAGCCTACGCACGAAAATGGAGGCAGAAAACCGGCGGCAAGGTGGTCGGCACCCTGTGCTCCTATGCCCCCGAAGAACTGATCCTGGCCGGCAGCGCCCTGGCCTATCGCATTGTCGGCGGCAGCGGCGGCATCTCCAGGGCCGATGCCCATCTTCAGGCCTACAGCTGCAGCCTGGTGCGCGGCGCCCTGGAAGATGCCCTGGACGGTCAGCTCGATTTCCTCGACGGCGCCGTCTTTCCGCACACCTGCGACTCCATCCAGCGGCTGTCGGACATCTGGCGCATGAATGCCAAGACCGGCTTTCACCTGGATGTGGTCCTGCCGGTCAAACTCGACACCGCCAGCGCCCGGCAATACATGACCACCGTGATGGCCAACGCCCGGTCCGAGCTGGAGGCCTTGCTGGACAGGCCCATCAGCGATGCCGGTCTGCGGCAGGCCATTGACATCTATAATGGCATCCGCACAACCATGCAGCGGCTGTATACCCTGCGCGCCGAGCGGCCGGAAGCCATTTCGGGCAGTGACGTTCACACCATTGTGCGCGCATCCATGGTGATGGACCGCAGGGACTTTCTCGACAACCTGACCCGGGTGGTGGACCGACTGGGCCCGTCATCGGACAATCCCGCCGCCAGGCGCATCTTCCTCTCCGGCGGGGTCTGCAACCTGCCCGACGTGTACAGCACCATCGCGTCGGCCGGCGGCAGCGTGGTGGGGGACGATCTGTGCACCGGTTCGCGGGGCCTGACCGGCACGATCGATACCGACAAAGACCCCGTTGCGGCCATTGCCGAACGCTACGCCCGGCGGGCCGTCTGCCCGGCCAAGCACAGCGGCATCACCAGCCGGGGCGATGAGCTGGTGCGTCTGGCCAGGGCGCACCGGGCCGACGGGGTCATCTTCATTTTCCTCAAATTCTGCGATCCGCATGCGTTTGACTACCCCTATCTCAAATCCATGCTCGACGATGCCGGCATCCCCAGTTTACTGGTGGAGCTGGAAGAGCAGGCGATTTCACTGGGACAGTTGCAGACCCGGTGTGAGGCGTTCATGGAAATGCTGTAAATATAACGGCTTCGTAAGAAACCCGATATCTGCGTTACGCGTCATCCCTCGTCACTGCGGAGTACTTGCATGTACGCCTCGTTTTTAGGGATGGAACATGAATGTTCGCAGAAAGAATAATGATCGATGTGCCGTTCGCTCGCTCAAGCTCGCTATCGCGGCCCGCAAGACTTGATTTCAGGCTTCTTACGAAGCCGTCGAAGATGCTTTTTACTTGTTCATCATCATCAAGAACATACGCTGTTGTCATCCCGGTGAGATACAGGAGAACCTAATGAACGATCCGCAAAAACCCGTCGACCCCGAAAAGGAAAAACGCAAGATCAAGTCGGTGGGGCGCATGAAAGAGATCATGACCCATTACTACATCGACGCCAAGACCGCCGGGCAGAACAACAGGAAAGTGGCCTGGATCACCAGCGGCGGGCCGGTGGAACCGCTCATCGCCATGGACGTGATCCCGGTTTACCCGGAAAACCACGGCGCCATGATCGGCGCCGCCAAGATGGGCGTCGACCTGTGCGAAAAGGCCGAAGCGATGGGCTACGCCAGCGACCTGTGCTCCTACGCCCGGGCCGACATCGCCTGCGCCACCGTGGACGGCGGCCCCATCGGCGGGCTGCCCCGTCCGGACATGCTGGTGTGCTGCAACAACATCTGCGGCACGGTGCTCAAGTGGTACGAGGTGCAGGCCCGCTATTTCAAGGTGCCCTTGTTCATCCTGGACACGCCCGTCGTCCACGGGCAATACAGCATCGCGGCCCACAGCTACGTGCGTGACCAGTTGCACGAGTACATCACCTTCCTGGAAACCCATTGCGGCAAACCCTTCGACCACGACCGCCTGGCCGAGGTGGGCCGGCTCTCCATCGCCGGCCAGCGGCTCTGGCAGCAGGTACTGGACACCACGGTCCACCGGCCGGCGCCCATGAGCGCCTTCGACGCCTTTTTCCACCTGGCCCTGATCGTCACCCTGCGCGGCACCCGGACCGTGGTCGACTACTACACCGGACTGCTCGACGAAATGAAGGCGCGCGTGGCCGGCGGCATCGCCGCCGTGCCCGGCGAACGCTACCGGCTGCTGTGGGACAACCTGCCGGTGTGGTACCGCACCCGCTGGCTGTCGGACAAATTTGCCGCCCACGACGCCTGCCTGGTGGCGGACACTTACACCTCGTCATGGTGCGGGACACTCGAATACCTGGATGAAAACGATTTTTTCGGCTCCATGGCCGAAGGGTATTCACGCATCTACATCAATATCGGCACCGATCAGATGGCCGACATGGTCCTCGACATGATCGACAAATACAGCGCCGACGGCCTGGTGATCCATTCCAACCGCAGCTGCAAGCCATACAGCCTGGGCCAGTACGACATCCAGCGCATCGTCCAGCAAGAGCGCGGCATCCCCGCCCTGATGCTCGAAGCCGACATGACCGATGCCCGCAACTTTTCCGAAAGCCAGGTCGAGACGCGCATCGATGCGTTCATGGAGGTGTTGACGGGTTCGTAAGCAACCGAAATGATTTCAAGGAGAGCGATCATATGATTACCGTCGGCATCGATGTGGGGTCCATCAGCGCCAAGGCAGCCCTGGTAGAGGACGGCCGGCTGGTGGGAGCACAGGTCATCCTCACCGGATACAACGCCCGCAATGCAGGGGAAAAGGTATTCCTTGCCCTTTTGAACGAACTGGGGATTCAATCCGATGCGGTGGATCGCATCGTGGCCACCGGCTACGGGCGCAACAGCGTGGACCTGGCGGATAAAGCCGTGACCGAAATCACCTGCCACGCGGCCGGCGCCCATTTTCAGGACCCGGCAGTCCGCTGCGTCATCGATATCGGCGGCCAGGACAGCAAGGCCATCGCCCTGGACGCCACCGGCCGGGTCAGGGATTTTGCCATGAACGACAAATGCGCCGCCGGCACCGGCCGCTTCCTCGAGGTGATGGCCCGGGCCCTGGAAGTGGATCTGGACGCCTTCGGCGAACTGTCCCTGAAGGCGGACCGGCCGGCGGCCATCAGCAGCCTGTGCACGGTCTTTGCCGAGTCGGAAGTGATCTCCCTGATCGCCGGGGGCGAGCGCCGGGAGAACATCATTGCCGGCATCCACGAATCCATCGGTTCCCGGGTGATCGCCATGGCCAACCGCGTGGGCATCGTCGAACCGGTGATGATGACCGGCGGGGTGGCCAAGAACATCGGCGTGGTCCGGGCGCTGGAGAAAAAATCCGGCAAAACCATCCATGTCTCTGCCCAGGCCCAGGTCAACGGTGCCATCGGCGCCGCGCTGATCGCTGCGGGCGTGCCCTGAACGAATCGCCGGACGACGGTGTTCTCCAGCGACAATAAGAGAAATCCCTTCATGACGGACGCAATCCGCCATTCGTCGATGCCGTACCGGCGGTACATTCCGCACTGGCAGTGATGCGCAGCGCCTGTTCCCCGACCGCGGTCATCCCCGAAAGAACAACAGCACAAGGCACAGCACGATCACCCTCGACAGCATGCTGAAAGCGCTGGTCAGGGCGCAGATCCGGGTACCCGGCTGCATGCCGTAGATGGCGATGTAGCGCGGAAGGGTCCGGCGCAGGCGCGTGAGCGGGATCATGAGCAAACTGGCGGCCAGCAGGGCGACAATGGTCTGATACGCGGTGACCCGGTCTTGGGCAAGCAGGTTCGACATGTAGGTGATGCCCACGGTGGGGCTGAAAAGATAGGCGCTGATGGGCCCTACCAGGGATGACGGCAGGTCGAAGAGCGAGGTCAGGGGAACGATAAAATTTTCGAACACCGCCATTGCCCCCTGATGGACCAGCAGCTGCACGATGAGGGTGACCGTTGCCAGCATCAGGATCATTCTGACGAACATGCTGCGGCGGGCGGCCCAGGTGTCCCCCAGCACCTGTCGCCAGGAACGCGGGCTGCAGTCCGTCTCCTCCGGATTGCACGTCAGGCCATCAAAAGCGTCCCTGCGCCCGACCCGTGTGCGTATCCGCAGACGGCCGTAGCCGATGACGAAACCGATTTTAATCAGGCCGGTCAGCCAGAAAACGGTGATGTAGATCAGGCAGAGTTCAAGGCCCAGCAGCGGCAGCACCACGGGCAGCTGGTAGGTGAAGGTCTCCTTGAAGTGAAACGGCACCGTATTGAGCACGCCGGTGGCGGTCAGCTCCCGGGCGGTGATCGCCCCGTCCCGGTGATAACGGGCGGCCATGGTGTGGGCGGCGATCATGGAGCCGATCGCCGCCAGGAAACTCAGGGCGCTTTCCGACGGCAGGTTGGCCAGCCGAGCCACCGGTCTGCCGACGGGACGCAGGTATGCCATGGCGCCCAGCTGCATCAGCAGCTCCACCCCGAACAGGCTGACAAACATCACGGTGCCCATCCGGAACACCAGCTGGGCGGTCATTTCCAGGGAGATGCGAATCACTTCCATGCCGGCGGAGACTACTTCTGGTTATCCAAAAATACAACCGTAATGATATCAAAGCATTTCTCAGACCGCCCTGAAAAACGGCCCGGAACCCATCAGGGATCCGGACGCTGTCAAACGCTGAGATTTCCAATGGCAGCGCGCCGAGAATGCGTTTGAGCATCAACTCAGCGGAAAAGGCGCTTCCGGCGAGAGCGATCCCTATCGGATCAAGATCCGCCCTGCCGCGCAGGCGCGACACGAACCTGAGCGAAAGCGGGCGGCGTCGGAGAGGGCGAGCACACCGGTGAGACGATCAGGCCTGGATGCGTCGTCATAAACAAAGAGCCGTTGGACGTCCCTGACCAGCATCTGCTGGAGTGCCGCTGACAAAAGCGCTTCGGCCGCCATGGCGTGAACCGGCGTGTTCATGACTGCCCGTGCTTCGGTTTCCGGAGAGACGCCGTGGTGGTAGGCAAGAATGAGATCTGTTTTTGAAACGACGCCGAGAGAGGACCGGGACTCGTCCCGGACGAGAACGGCCCCCATGTGATGGGTGGACAGGGTGTCGATGACCGTGAAGAGCGGATCGGTGTCCCGGCAGCGCCGCACGGTCCGGGTCATGACGTCCCTCACGGTGAGGCGTGCGGACGGATCGGCCCCGGCGCGCCGCATCCTTTTCCTGGCGGTCCCGCGTTCGCAGGCCCGGCAGTAGCGGTAGAGCAGTCCCACGATGTCCGCGTAGGCCACCGTACCGACCACCACCTCCCGGTCCGCACCGGTGACGAAAAGCCGATGCACACCGGCGGCCCCCATGATCTCCAGGGCGTCTTCCACCGGATCGTCGGGAAAACAGGCGATCGGCTGGCTGCCCATCACGTCGCCCAGTGGCATTGCTGTCGGCAGCTCGGCATACATGGCGCCCATGAGGTCCGTTTTCGAAACCACACCCCAGGGGGCGCCGCTGTCGGTGAGCAGCACGGCATTGACCTTGTACCGGATCATCGTGCGGATGCCCTGTCCGATATCGGCCGAACGGGGAAGGCTGACGACCTGCTGCCGCATGGCCCGGCTCACGGGAATGCCGCTCAACACCCCAAGGGTATTAACGACCGGCATGACCGGCGCCCTCCCGGATGTTGTGCGGCAATATTACGGCTGCCTGAAAAACCATACCATCACCCCATATCCGGGGAAAACATGGACATCAATCGATAGAACACGTCCGACACATAGACGATGCCCACCACCGTCCGGTCCGCCACGACCGGAAGGCGACGGATGTGCTTTTTGATCATGATTTCTGCAATGACCATCAGGTGGGTGTCCGGGCGGACGGTAACCACCTCGGTGGTCATGATGTCGTCAACGAGAATCGACCGGATGGTGGCCAGACGGTCCCTGTACACCTCAGCAGGGTCCAGGTCCTCCATCTCCCCGAATATGGCCACATGCTTGGGCTGCACGTAGTTCAGGATGTCGGTCATGGAAAGAATGCCGACAAGCCGATCGTCGCCGTCGGTGACCATCATGCCGAAGATTTTTTTCCCTTCGCGCTGCGAGGCCTTTTGAAAGGCGGAGACCGCCTCGGCGATGCTTTGCTGCGGGAAAAGGGTGTGAAAACGGGTGTCCATGAAATCACGGGCGAACATGCCGGTCCCCTTTTGACCCCGTATGGATGTTATTGCAAGGTGCAAAATGGTGTGGGTGGGGATACCATTTATGCCTGTTGGATTGAGGATACTTCAGAACACGCAGCCTTGTCAAAAACCGTATTACCCGGCGCTGGCGGCAACACCCTTGAGACGAATGCGCTCAACCGGTCAGCACAAAAACATACAGCTCCCGCGGCCCGTGGACCCCATGGACAAGCGTGGCCTCGATATCCGCGGTTTTACTGGGACCGGTAATAAAGGTCATGCAGCGGGTAATGCCTTCGGCCTGTTCTGCGGGGCTCCACTTCAGCAGAGCGTAGAGTTCCTCGAAGGTCGTGAGAATCCGGTCCAGCCGGATCACCGCAATATGGATGGACGGCAGCAACGAGACGCAGCGGGGCTGCCCGGGACGGGTTTTCATGGTCAGGGTTGCCGTGTCCGCAATACAATAGTCCGCCGAGGTAATACCCATAAACGCCGCTTCGGCGTGTCTGCGAAAGGCTGACTGCCGGCCGGCGGCAACGGGGCCGGCGTCCGGGAAATAGACCGGAATGTCCAGGGGCGCCAGGCAGGCGGGAAGCGCCATGCCCTTAACCAGCGGGTGATCCCATGCCACCACCTCCTTGCGGTCGCCCCATTCAGCGCTTTTCTCTGCAGCAATCCCGGTAATCACGGAGGCGGCCGCAGGCCCGTCTTTTGCGGTCAGAACGCTCACATTCACCCCTTGGCCGGCTTCCATGAGCCGATCCAGCAAGGCCAGATGAGCGGTCCTGTCCCGACCGGCGATGGTTTCAAGAAGCCGGAGACTATCGGTATCCGGCTCATTCGGGACAATATCATCCAGCGACCGTGGGACGGAATCGCCGCGGTCGAGGGCCCTTCTGATCGTCCGTATGAATTCAACCCGCCCGGATGCGCTCATTTCATGCTCCTGCGTTCGTTTTCGTTGCGGTAGCGCTGGATGAAACTGCGGGCGGCCAGCCGCTTCAGGTCGCGGCCGTGGGTCCAGCCCCTGCCGGCAAAGGGGAGGCGACGGATCATGGAAGGCGTTCCGGGCAGCAATCGCTGGCCGATGGCGGCGCCCTTGAGGAACAGGTCGTAGACGAAGCGGTTGCGGATCAGGTAGGACCATGCGGTGAATGCGGCCTGCTCCGCCCGGCTCCTGACCCTGACATCCCAGGACGCATCCCCTTCGGCCAGTTTGGCGCGCAGCAGAAGAAGCATGCGGGGAAGATCGATATTGACCGGGCAGGCCGGCATGCAGGCCCCGCACAGGGACTCTCCCAGGCAGAGGTCACTGGCCCGGTTGATGCCGGTGAGAAGCGGGGTGACCACCGCCCCGACCGGCCCCGAATAGGCGGACGCGTATGCATGCCCGCCGATTTTTCCGTATACCGGGCACATGTTGAGGCAGGCCCCGCAGCGGATGCAGCAGAGCACTTCCCGGAAGTCCGGATCCGCCAGGATCCGGCTGCGGCCGTTGTCGACGATGATCAGGTGAAATGCGTCGGGACCGTCCGTCCGCCCTTTTTCAGCCGGGCCGCCGATGTAGCTCACATAGCCGGCCATGTCCTGTGCTGCCGCGCCCATGGACAGGAGCCTTAAGAGGACGTCGTGGTCGGCAAGGTCGGCAACGATTCTTTCCATGCCCATAAAGGCCACGTGGACCCGCGGCAGGGTGGTGGCCATCCGGATGTTGCCTTCATTGGAAAGGGTGGTGATGTGTCCGGTCTGGGCACATGCGAGGTTGCATCCCGAAATTCCCATATCCGCCTGCAGGAATTTTTTGCGCAGCGCCCGTCTGGCCGCAAGCGTCAGGGTGGGCGGGTCATCCGTGTAGGGGATGCCCAGTTTGTCCCTGAAAAGACGGCCGACCGCCTCCCGGCTTTTATGGATGGCCGGGGCGATGATATGGGACGGCGCTTCACCGGCGAGCTGGACGATGTATTCGCCCAGGTCGGTCTCCACCGTTTCGATGCCGGCGGCCTCCAGGGCCGGGTTGAGCCCGATCTCCTCGGTGAGCATCGACTTGCCCTTGACGGCCATGGAGACATCATGACGACGGGCAATCGCGATGCAATGGTCGACGGCGGCCTGCGCGTCAGGGGCAAAATGGACATGGCCCCCGTTTTGCCCTATTTTATCGGCAAGCGCTTCCAGGAGGATATCCAGGTTGTCGATGGCGTTCAGGCGGATATCATGGCCCTTGAGCCTGAGTTCCGGGCCTTCCGGGAATCGCTGGTAGCCGGCGGCCGCCCCCTGGCCGAGGCGCTGCTGAAGGTTGGCCAGGGCGGCCTGCAGGACCGGATCCTTTATCGCCGCCTGCGCGCTGACTGGGTATGGTCGCGGTTTCAATCGGCTCCTTTTTCTACAGGGGTGTGTATTACAGCGGACATCCGCGGTTGCCGGTCAAGGGCGGCCCCTTGTCAACCGGCCAGCAGTTGTGCCAGGTGCAGGGTTTTTACCGGCGACCCGATGCGGCTCAGTCTTCCCTGAATGTTCATCAGGCAGCTGATATCGCAGCCGGTAACGGTATCGGCACCGGAGGCGATGATGTTGCTTATTTTTTCGTCGACCATGGCCACCGATATGTCCGGATAGTTGACGGCGAAGGTGCCCCCGAAACCGCAGCAACGGTCGGACGCGTTCATCTCCACCAGTTCCGAACGCCTGATGTTTCGTATCAGGCGTCGCGGCTGTTCGGCCACCCCCAGTCCCCTTAAGAGGTGACAGGAATCGTGATAGGTCACCTTGCCGGGGTAGCAGGCTCCCACATCGTCGATCCCGAGGACATCCACCAGGTACTGGCTGAGTTCAAAGGTTTTGCGGCCGACCTCTGCGGCCCGGCCCAGCCATTTTTGATCGTTTGCAAACAGTTCCGGATAGTGGTGCCTGACCATGGCGACGCAGGAACCGGAGGGACACACGATCACCTCGGCGTCCTCGAAAATGGTTATAAATCGTTTGGCCGCCCTTCCGGCCGCCTTGCGATGCCCGGCATTGAAGGCCGGCTGTCCGCAGCAGGTCTGGTTCGTGGGGACCCTTACCGAAATGCCGAGCCGGTTGAACAGGGCAACCATGGCCTCGCCCACTTCAGGGTAGAGACTGTCCACCAGGCACTGCACAAACAGGGTTACGCGCATGGGATAGACTTCCAGATAATAAATTCAGACACACAGATATTTGTCCCGAACCGCTTCATTGCATCTCAGATCATCGCTCGTCCCTTGATACCGGATGGCTCCGTTGTCAATGATGTAGCCGCGGTCGCTGAGCCGCAGGGCCACCTCGAGGTTCTGCTCCGCCAGAAGAACGGTGAGACCGCTCTCCTTGAGGCGGGCGATTTGCGATTCCAGCATGTTCACGATCAGGGGGGCCAATCCTTCGGTCGGCTCGTCGAGCAAAATGAAATCCGGGTTGGTCATCAGCGCCCGGGCGATGGTCAGCATCTGCTGTTCACCGCCACTGAGAAAACCGGCCCGCCGGCCGTCGATCTTTCCTAACGCCGGAAAAAAATCATACACCCGGTCCTTGTCCCACCCGCCTTCCTGGATGTTCCGCTCGGAGATGTCAAGATTTTCGCCGACGGTAAGGTCGGCGAAAACACGCCGGTCATCGGGAACGAAGCCGATTCCCATGCGCGCCATCAGGTAGGGCTTCTGGCCGGTACAGACCATGCCTTTGAATTCGATAGATCCTTTTTTAGGGGGCGTTAAGCCCATAATGCTTTTCATGGTGGTACTTTTGCCCGCCCCGTTGCGCCCCAGAAGGCAGACGATTTCCCCCTGGTCCACTTCGAGGGAGACGTCAAAAAGGATGTGGCTCAGATGGTAATAGGTATGGATGTTTTCTACGCGGAGCATTCGTCTGCCCCCCCGAGGTAGGCGTCACGAACCTGCTGGTTGTTGCGGACCTCATCCGGCGGCCCCTGGATGATCGTACGTCCTTGCTGCATGACCATGATCTGGGTGGCGATGGAGAACACCATGCCCATGTCGTGCTCGCAAAAGAGGATCGTCAGCCCCAGTTCTCCGGACAACCGTTTCATCAGCCGGAGCGTCACCGCCGTTTCTTCCGGTGACATGCCGGCGGTGGGCTCGTCGAGGATCAGCAGCTCGGGGCGGTTGCCAAGGGCAATGGCGATCTCGAGGACTTTCTGATCGCCGTGGGACAGGGCGCCGCTGGTCATTGCCCATTTGTCGAGCAGACCCACACTGTCGAGGATACGCCGGGTTTCGTCGACGGCGATGGTTTTGGCCGGTCTGAACAGGTCGAAGGTTTTCCTGCGGCGGGACAAAACGGCGACCTGCACATTTTCAAACAGGGTCAAGCGGTTGAAAATATTGACCACCTGATAGGACCGGCTGATCCCTTTGCGGCAAACACGATGGGGCGCCAGGCCGGCGATATTCTCTTTTTTGAACCAGATGGCTCCGGCGGTGGGCGGCAGCTGGCCGGTGATCAGGTTGAACAGGGTGGTTTTGCCGGCGCCGTTGGGCCCGATCACGGCAACCACATCACCCCTTTCGACCTTGAGCGTGGCGCCGTTGACCGCCATGAATCCATCAAAGGATTTCTCTAAGGCTTCGACCTGCAGCATCTACCGCTCCCTTCTTGCGGCCGGACCGGCTTTATGGAGAAACAGGCCGAGGACACCCTCGGGCAGGAAAAAGATGAGCAGCATTAAAACGAGGCCCAGTATCAGGGTCCAGTATTCCGTGTAAATCCCTGCGAACGTTCTCAGGCAGATGATTATGGCGGCGCCCAGCGCGGGGCCCAGAAAGATAAACCAGCCGCCCAGCAGGCACATGATCAGGATCTCCAGGGAAAGGGTCCAGAACATCAGGTCCGGAAACACGGATCCTTCGACGGTCACAAAGAGCGTGCCGGCCACCCCCGCGAAAAATGCGGCGATCGTCTGGCCGACCAGCTGCTGCCGCTGGACATTGACCCCGATGGCCCGGCACCGTTCGGGATTGTCGCGGATTCCCTGAAAAACCCGGCCGAAGGGAGAATGGACGATGGCATACATCAACAGCAGGCAGACCGCGGCGACGGTCAGGTTGAAATAGTATGCCCCGACAGACGATCCGACCAGGTCCGGCAGGGGGATCCCGTGAATGCCGTCATCCCCGCCGGTAAAGGAATACCAGCGATAGGTAATGGCCCACACCAGGGAACCGAGTGAAATCTGCAGCATGCCGAAATAAAGCTGGTTCAACCGCACGGTGATCAGCCCCAGCACCAGCCCCAGGGCAGCCGAAAAAAACGGGGCGATGGCATAGCCCAGCCACAGGGGCAGGCCGGATTTGGTGGCAAACAGGGCAAAGGCATAGGCGCCGAATCCGTAAAAAACCGCATGATGAAACTGGTACATGCCGCCGAAGCCAAGCACCAGGTTGAGGCTGGTCGCCAGCAGCGCGATCGCAAAAATCAGCGCCGACAGGTAAACGTAAAACCGCGGCAGGAACTGGGGCAGCATCAGGAGTAACGCCAGCAGGACCAGGCCGATGAAGGTTGTCTTCATGTCGAACAGGGCTTTATACAAGGATCCCCTCTACCAGGTTGATTTGAGCAGTCCTTTCGGCCGAAAAAGCAGTACGGTAACCACGGCCACGTAGGGAAAGACGATGGCAAACTGGGGCCATATCAGAATCCCGATCGAATCGGTCAGGCCGAAAATCAGCGCTCCGAGAAGCGCCCCCCAGATGTTGCCGAGCCCCCCGATGATGACGATCAGAAAGGCCTCGATGATGATGGCGTGATCCATGCCCTGGGTGATGTTCTGGGTGGGGGCCACCAGCGCCCCCCCCAGTCCCGCCAGATAGCAGCCGATAACGAATACCGCGGCAAACACCCAGCTGACATTGATGCCGATGGCCCCTACCATCTCCCGGTCAACGGCGGCGGCGCGTGCGATTTTTCCGATTTTGGTGCGGTTGGTCAGAAACCACAGGCCGGCTGCCACCAGGGGCCCGACAATCAGCAGGAACATGTTGTAGCGCGGGAAAGGAAAGCCGGAGACCGAAAATGATCCCTGCAGAAATGGCGGGGCGATCAGGCTGCGGTAATCCGATCCCCAGACCAGCTTGACCAGATCCCCGATCACCAGCGAGAAGGCAAAGGTGAACAGCAGGAGCATCATGTGCTCACGTTCATAAAGGTGACAGAACACCGCCCGCTCCACCAGAAAACTTACCCCGGCGACCACCACCGGGGCGACGACCAGAGCCAGCCAGAACCCAACGGAACTCTGGCCGAACAGCGTGGCCACGGTATAGGTCACAAAGGCGCCGGTCATGTACAGGGAGCCGTGGGCCACGTTCGGGATTCGAAGGACGCCCAGCACGAGACTGAGGCCCGAGGCCACGATAAAGAGGATCGTGGTGCGGCTCAGACCGACCAGGACCTGCTGCAGCAGAGCGGCCAGGGTTATGTTCGCGGTCAATTCCATGGCTATAACGCTATTGCTTTCTGGCCTTTTTGATCTCTTCAATCGAAGGCATGACCGCGTCGCCCGGTATGGTCATGATCTCGTCGGCAACCAGGAAATCGTATCCGGCCTTTTTTCGGGTCACCCCCATGTACATGGGCAGCATGGCCTGATGATCGAAGGCGCGCATGGTCACCTTGCCGATGGGGCTATCGACGGTCATTCCTTCGACATTGTCGATAAATTTTTCCGTGTCGATTGCCCCCGCTTTTTCGAAGGCACCAAAAATATACCGCGCGGTGAGCAGACCGTAGACGGCCCCGACAGCGGGCTTGCGTTGATAAGCGTTTTCGAAATTCTTCACGAAATCCCGGTTGGCCGGCGTTTCCGGATAATAAAAGAAGTAATTGGAGGTTCCGATAACCCCTTCCGGGGCTTCGAGGCCCAGGGGTTTAAGGGTGGAGAGCTCGGTGGCCGTGTGCATGAAAAACGGAACCCGCTCGTTGAAACCGGTGGCTTTGGCGGCCTTGAGAAAGGGGACACAGTCACGGCCGCCGGTAGCGACGATGACGGCATCGGGTTTGGCGGAAAGAATCGCCGTGATATAGGGGGTGAAATCGGGTTCTCCCACTTTCCACCAGGATTCACCGAGGCGCTCGACCCCGGGTTTCAGCGTTTTCAGGTTGTTCCACACACCGTCCGCAATGGCATGCCCGTATTCATAATCATCACCGGCGATCCAGTATTTCATGTAGGGTTTTTTGGCCAGGCCAACCGCCGCGGCTTTTCCGGCCAGGGCGGTATTTTCCGTGATCGAGAAAACATACCGGTGTCCCCTGGCCCCGGTAATTTTCGCGCTTTTGGAAAAGGTGGCGAAAAAAGGGACCTTCTCTTTTTTGCACATATCGGAGATCGCCAGGGCCAGGGCGCTGTTGATCGTCCCCATGAGGACATCGACATTCTCACGGTAGATCAACTCTTTGGCGGCGGACAGGCCGATATCGACCTTGAATTTGCTGTCCCGGGTGAGGACCTCGACCTGGCGGCCCAATATCCCGCCAGCGGCATTGATTTTCTCCGCCTCCATGTTGAACGCGTCGCGTACGTCGTTGGTGTACGTGCTGGCCGGGCCCGAATAGCAGTCGACGATTCCGATTTTTAGTGTTTTTGCCGCGTGAGATGCAGGTGCGACCACCAACAGACAAACCATGATCATGAGCAAAAGACCGATGCTGAAAACCGAATGCTTTTTCATAATCCCCTCCTTCTTGGGTTGGGTGGCACTTGGTACACCTGTTCGTAAATACGGAGAAGTACCGATATTGCTGCTGCACCCGGATCGCAAGGCGCGAGAAGCGTGAATAGCCAAAGCCTATTTACACGCCGAGCAACACCGCGAGCCGTGATGCAGCAGCAATCGAATGCCAGCGTATTTATGAATAGGCGCACTTAATTCCTGCACGTTGGGCTGGTCGGTGTGTCACGACGATAAAAAAAGCCTGACCGGCGTAATTCTCTTCGAGTCTATGTCCGCCGCCGCCGATGACGGGGAAAAGGTATTAAATGGCTGACGTTTTATGCGCGAAGGGACAAAGCGTGTCGGAGGCGTCAAATCGGGTTACGGGTGGATAATCCTGCCTCCATGGTAATACCACGGCTATCAGAACCGGTTCTTTGTGTCAAGACCAGGCCCCTTGACCCCTTTTCACAATCTTTATATAAACAGATGAAATATACCTTGACGATAGTATTGGTATTACCAGGGATCGCCATGAATAAAGATAATTACCAGCGCATTCGACCCAGAAAGATGTCGGACGAAATTGTCGGCCAGGTTAAAACCCTGATAAAAACAGGCCGACTTCAGCCCGGCGAACAACTGCCGCCCGAAAGGGCTTTTGCGGAATTGCTGGGTGTGGGACGTCCCACCTTAAGGGAAGCGCTGAACCATTTAGAGGCGCTGGGCATCGTGGAAATCCGGAAACGCCAGGGCGTGTTTGTGAAAAATATCGGTTCTTCGCTGGTTTCCGATCCGCTTTGCCGGGTGTTTCAAGAAGACCGCGGCATGCTGCCCTATCTGTATGAAATGAGAAAAGACATTGAAATCGCCGCGTCCCGACTGGCCGCCCAGCGGCGGACGGACGAGGATCTCGCCGCCATCCTGGCCCCGATCAAAAACATGGAAAATGACTTGAAAACGGGGGCCTTTTCCATCTCCGATGACATCGATTTTCATATGGCCGTCGCCAGGGCGACCCGCAATTTTCTCAGGGTGCACATCATGCAGCACCTCTTCGATATTTCCAATGAATTTCTGGAGCGGGTGCACACGCGTCTGGGCCGGGGATATGAAGAATTATCGGTGGTGGTCGACCACCATCGTCTCATTTTTGAGGCCATCCGTGACCGGGATGTACCGGGATCAGGCGGGGCCATGGAGAACCACCTGGCCTGGGTGGAACGCCAGTGGTTGCGGGTGATCGATGAGGATCGCAGGCAATCCGGGTAGGCATCAGCGGCCAACCGCCTGGAACGTGTTGGTTTCGCTTGCCGGCCAATCGCAATTGGAAAACTAAAAATCGACAGATCCTTCAGGTACCTGGCAAGTGGCACCCGAAGGGTTTTTTAATTCGAGAACTACACCCTGGCCAATGCCTGATCCAGGTCGGCGATGATGTCTTCAGCGTTTTCCAGCCCCACGGAAAACCGGATCAGGCCGTCATCGATGCCGGCCGCCCGGCGCTCGTCGGGGGTCATGTGTTCGTGGGTGATGGTGGGCGGGTGCATGCAGATGGAGCGGCTGGTGCCGAAGGTCACCGCGTGAACCACCAGTTTGAAGTGGTTCATGACCGTTGCCGCACCGACCTTGCCGCCGGGAGCCACGAAGGAAAGCAGACCGCTGTGCCCGGACATCTGCCGGCAGGCCAGGGCGTGCTGGGGGTGACCGTCCAGGCCCGAGTAATTGACCCGTTCCACCTTTGGGTGGTCGTCCAGGTAGCGGGCCACGGTCAGGGCATTGGCGCTGTGCCGCTGCATGCGCATGGAGAGGGTCTCCAGGTACTGCAGGGTATTCCAGGCCTCGGCAGGCGGAATGATGGACCCCACGAATTCGGTGGTGTTCCAGCGGATGTCTTCCATCAGCGGTTCCGGCCCCACCAGGGCGCCGCCGAGGATGGTGGCGTTGCCGGACATGAACTTGGAGATGGACAGCAGCACGATGTCCGCGCCCAGTTCCAGGGGGCGCTGCAGGGCGGCCGTGGCCGTGGTGTTGTCCACCATCAGCGGTACCCCCCGGCTGTGGGCCACGTCGGCAACGGCCCGGACGTCGGTGACGAACAGGCAGGGGTTGGAGGGGGTTTCCACCCACACCAGCTTGGTCTTACCATCGATTTGCGCGTCCCAGGCGGCCGGGTCGGCCGGATCCGCCACGAAACGGAAGTCGACATGACAGCGTTCCGGGAAAATGGAGGCCGCCTGCTTGTAGCCTTCGCCGAAGACATTCAGGGAGGTGACCACGTTGTCCCCGGGCCGGGCGATGGTAAAAATCAGGTTGAACAGGGCCTGGGAGCCGGAGCCGGCCGTCAGGCAGGCCTCGCCGCCTTCGAGGGAGGCGATGCGATCCTCCAGCACCGTGTTGGTGGGCGTGCGGGTGCGGCCGTATACCGGACAGGGGATCCGGTCAAAGGTTTCGTAGGGAAAGGTGACCGACTGCACCAAAGGCGGGGTGAAGGACCTGAAGTTGTCCTGGTCCGTCATGGGATCGAAGCCCGCATGCAGTGACCGGGTATCGAAGCCGCGGCCGGCATCGTCACGCCCGGGCCGGGATGCATCCTTATCGTAAACCCAGGGATCCCTGAGAAAAAAATGATTGTCATCGGACATGATTAGGGCCTCCCTTTAAACATCTAAACATCGAAAAGATGAGTTGCGATGAAAAACAACAAGAATCCAGTAGCCAGTCGCAAGCATTCAGAATAGCATTGTTGTCGCTTCGCTCCTACGCATTTTAATTTTACCGAACCGAAGGCGACGTCATTATTCTGAGTTCTTACTTATCAATACTACTTTCCATATCAGTCTTAATAACCACAATTATTGTATAACGTTGAGATAGCTCCCAAATCGAATTCGTAAGGGATTATTCCTTGTCGTGTCTGTTCAGAAATGAGAGATTTTGGTCGAGACCAAGGCATGCTAAAAATTTTACCACAGGCATATTGATGATATTCCGAGGATAAAATTTTTGGCATAACGCAGATATCGGGCCAAATAACCATTTATGGATGGGCACGATCGATCCACTCCTGCTCCCGCTTGACAATCGCCTTGATCTTCTGCCGAACATCTTCCGGCAGGGGTGCGACGGTGTGTTTTTCGATAATCTCGTCCACCACCTTGGCGGCTTTGTCTTCCAGGGTCAGGCGTCCGTTTTTTTCCCACTGCGAGTATGGCCCCTTGTCGAAGAGCGTCGAGTAGAAGGGCTCCTTGTAGTGGCGCATGGTGTGGGCATGCTGCAGAAAGCTGCCCGTGGGGCCCACTTCGTCGATGGCGTCCAGGGCCAGGGTTTCATCGTCCACCACCACGCCCCGGGTGGCGGCCCGCAGGAAGCCGATGGTCTCGTTGGCCATCACCTGGAGTTGCAGGGACCCCTGGAGGCCCGAATCCATGAAGCCCACGTCGTGGACGATATTGGCGCCGTGGAGCAGGGCGGTCATGAGGCTGATGGTGCATTCCATGCCGGCCTGGTGGTCCAGGACCTTGCCGTCGGTGGCGCCGCCCAGGCCGAATACGGGCAGGTCGTAGTGCTTGCCCATGCTGGTGGGCACGCCCTGCTCGTCGGCCAGCACGTAGTTGCCCACCATGGTCTTCAGGTTGTAGGGTCCGCCGTTCCAGCCCGGCACGGCGATGGGCGCCCCTTCCCGAACCAGTTGGGACAGTACCACGCCCAGCAGGATGCCGGCGTTCATGGAGGCCATGCACCCGGCGATGGTGGCCGGTGAATTCACTCCGCCGGCATTTAAGGGAATCCACAGCTGGGGCAGGCCCTTTTCGGCCAGGTAGATGCACTTCTGCAACGCCTCTTCGTTGGCGACCAGCCCGGATGTCACGTTGATGTAGCAGGTGGCGAAGGGATGGCGCCGGAAGGCGCCGGCACCGCCGGCCACGGCCTCGCACATCTCCACCGCCGCCACGCACCCCTCGAAATCCGGGGAGACGAACACGATCGGTTTGGTCGTGTGGTTGAGCATCACCTCCATCTGATAGCGGTCGTAAATGCGCTGGTCCACATCCTTGGGCAGGAACAGGGACATGACAAAATCGATCTCGGGCAGCGAATCCATCACCCGGGCCGCGGCGACCACGTCGTCGAGCAGCGGGTCGCGGCGTTCACCCGTCCGGTGATCCAGAACGGTCAGGCAGTCCGAGCCCCCGCCGTAATAGGTATTGTGGCCCCAGGCCCGGATGGCGGGTTTTTTGTTGCGGTCGTACAGGGTCAGCCGGCGGGGCGCCAGGTTCAGGGCCCGGGTCACCATGGTTTCGGGGATGCGGATGCGGATGCCGTCGACCGAGGCGCCGCCGGCCACCAGGATCCGGCGCGCTTTTTCATCGTGGACATCCACGCCGGTCCGTTCCAGTATTTCCAGCGTAGCCATGTGGATGCGGTCGCACTCCTGGTGCCCCATGCGGGAATAGTGGGCACTGGCCATACGGTTTTCGTGGGTTGGTATCATTGCTCACCTCATTTTGATATATCAATAATTATTATTCTTATATCAATTTTTATTTTATGGGGAACCAAAAGTCAATTTTATTGTTGCACCTTTTTCCCGTACTGGTATTAAAAAGATCCATTACCATGCGACAGCAAAACCATCTTTCGGGAACAGCTTGCCGAGGAGCCATTGATGTCACCCAAAAAAACCGCGCGGGCATCCAAAAACCAGATATACACGACCCTGCGAAGTGAAATTATTCTGGGCCATCGCAAGGCCGGTGAACGGCTGGCCATCAATGACCTGACGGCCCGGTTCGGCACCAGTGTGACGCCGGTGCGCGATGCGCTGCAGATGCTCAGCCAGGAGGGCCTGATCACCATCAAGCCCCGCTCCGGTTATTTTATCACCCAGGTCACCCTCAAGGAACTGCGGGACATGCTGGAACTGAGGGAAATTCTGGAGGTGGCCGCCGTCGAACGGGCCGCCGCGGCCATATCAGCAGGCGAACTGGAGGCCCTTAGAAAAGTCCATGCCGGATATACCGGAGACGACGACCGGGCCTATACCCGCTACACCGATGAAAACATGCGTTTCCACTACCTGCTGGCCCAGGCATCCGGCAACCAGGAACTGGCCCTGGCCCTGCGGGGCCTCCACGAGCGGCTGGCCCGTTTCATGGTGATCCGCAAGGCGGGTAAACATCTGGAAGACATCCACAGGCTGCTGATCGACCGGCTGGCAGCCAACGATGTGGCCGGAGCCAGAAAGGCGATCGTTGAAGAGGTCCGCAACAGCCGAAAAGCCATCATGGACAGGATCATGCAAGAAGAGGCAGCCCATTGGCACGTGGGGACGGGATCATGAGGAAAGGAATCGTCGCGGCCATTGAAGCGGCGGTGGATGAAGCCAACCGGCAGGCCGGCATCGCATCGGCCTGGCAAACACCGCTGGTGGGGTTTGCCGATGCCGGGGATCCGCTCTTCGACGAGTTGCCCGAAGCGATCCGCCCCTCTCATGCCCTGCCCGGGGATCTTTTACCGGGCGCCCGGACGGTGATCGCCTACTTTCTCCCCTTCGATCCGGCCATCGCGCGGTCCAACCACCGCGGCGCGTTCAGTTCCGAGGCTTGGGCCGTCGCCTATATCGAGACCAACCGGCTGATTGCCAGCATCAACGACCGCATGAACACCCTTCTGGAGCTGGCGGGATATCGGGGCACCCGCCTGCCCGCCACCCACAATTTTGACGAAGAACAGCTCATGAGCGACTGGTCCCACAAGCACGTGGCCTATATTGCCGGTATCGGCAGTTTCGGGCACCACCACATGCTCATTACGGACAAGGGCTGCTGTGGACGGTTGGGAAGCGTGGTCACCGATGCCCGCATCGCGCCGACGCAGCGAACCGACCGGGAACGCTGCCTCTTCAAATACGACGGGTCCTGCCGGAAATGCGAAAACCGCTGCCCGGCCGAGGCGCTCGGAGAGGCCCCCTTTCGCCGCCACGCCTGCTACGACCGGCTGCTGGAAAATGCACGCCGCCATGAACACCTTGGGCTGGCGGATGTGTGCGGCAAGTGCGCCGCCACCGTGCCCTGCTCCTTCATCGACCCCGTGGCCCGCGCCTCCCGGAAGCAATCCGTACCCAAATGAACGGACCGGGATCCGGCGGGCAACCGTCCTCACGGAACGGCTATTTTCTGATCAGCTGTTTAACCAGATCGGGAAGGTGTTTCTGGGCGGCCCATATCCGCAGCGTCTGCCGATGATCCTCGGCAGGAAGCCCCAGAACGGTTTTCCCCGCGGGCACATCGCTGACAACGCCGGCGCTCCCGCCGATCCGTGCTCCGGCGCAGACGGTGACATGGTCTTTGACCAGCGAACGGCCTCCCATGACAACCCCATCGCCCAGGGTAACGGACCCGGCCAGGCCGGCCTGGCCCGCCATGACGCATGATCGGCCCAGGGTACAATTGTGGCCAATCTGAACCAGGTTGTCGATTTTGGTGCCGTCGCCGATCGTGGTGGCACTGAACTTTCCCCGGTCCACACAACTGCCGGGGCCGATCTCGACGCCGTTTCCAATCTCCACGGTACCGATTTGGGGAATCTTGACCAGGCCGCGCCCGTCGGGCGACGGCCGATAACCAAAACCGTCGGCGCCAATGGTCACGTTCGGGTGGATGATGCAGTGGTCGCCGATCAGGCATCGGTCCCGGATGACGGTTCCGGACCAGACGACCGTCTGGCTGCCGATGCGGGTGTGGTCCAGAACGGTGACATTGGGATAGAGCGTGGAACCCGCGCCGATAACCACACCGGGCCCGACGTAGCAGCCGGCCCCGATGGCGGCGCCGGGCCCGATGCTGGCCGTGGCGTCGACCACCGCCGCCGGATGGATGCCCGCTTCACATGCGGGAGGCGCCGGCGCAAACAGGTTGAGGACCTGGGCCATGGCGAGGTCGGCATCGGCAACGCTGACGGTTGCCCGGCCCTGCCCCGGATCGACGTCCAGACGCTGGTTGACGATAGCTGCCGACGCCCCTGACCGGTCCCATAATTTTATGTATTTCTTCTGCCCGATAAAGGTCAGTTGGGTTTTCACGGCCCTGGAGATCTCTTCCACGCCCGTGATCTCAATCGTCGGATTGCCGCTCAGTTTACCGCCAACCGCCCGGCTGATCGCCTCGATGGTATATTTTTTCAAAATGGCTCCTTGAGGTCCAGCTGCATTGGGGTTCATTCACGCCGGGTCGCACAGGCCACGCACAAAGCCGCCTCCGGCATGGCCATCAGCCGGGCAACGGCAATCGGCTCTTCACAATCCCGGCAAAGGCCGAAATCTTCCGAATCGATTGTCCGCAGGGCCTTTTCCAGCCGGGCCCGGGTGGCCCGGGCCTTGGCCAGGGCCGCCTCGTTGATGCCCTTGCTGTCGATGGCCGCCATGCGCGTGAGGCGGCCGATGGCGTTATCCGGCGAAACCGGCATGGAAGCGGCTTTGAAGGCATCGATGTCGCCGGTGACCGCGTCGATGCGGTCACGGATCAGCCCTGCCAGTTGTTCTCTCTCGTCTTTGGTCATGGCTTAATATCTTTCCGTCATCAGTGGAATAGGCCGCCCCGGTCCGGACCCGGGTCCTCTGGATATCACAGAATCCACGCAATGTCTGCACCACAGCCGCTGCGTGGCGGCCCCGACCGCTTGAAAGCCCCGCGGCGCCAAGGTGCCCGTTCAGTCTTTTTCCCGCCGTGCCAGGATCTCCTTCTCCCCATCCCTTTTCAGCCGGGCCAGCTCGTCGAGAACCTTGCCGTCCATCGGCTCGGGCTGGTGGCTGTCAACGATGTTACGCACCTCTTCGCGGACCCGGTCCTCCATGGTGGGGCCGCCGGCCGCCTGCCAGGCCGCGATGGGCTGGCGGTCCAGCAACCGGGCATGCCACAGCTCCCTGCGAAGATGATCGACCGTGTGGCGCTGGGCCAGATAATTGCCCCCCGGCCCCACGGCGTCCATCACGTCACGGGCAAGCGTGTCGGTATCAACGGTGATGCCGTCGACAAAGCGTTTGGTCATGCCGATAATTTCGTTGCCCATGACCAGCTGCTCACAGGAGCAGGCCATTCCGCTGGCCATGTACCCCACGTCGTGGATCAGGTTCAGTCCCGCCAGGGCCTGGCTGAAAATGGCGAAGGTGCTCTCGATGCCGGCCTGGGCGTCCAGGCGTTTGGCGTCGGTGGCACCGGCCAGGCCCCATGTGGGCAGGCCGAAAGACTGGGCCACCTGGGCCTGGGCCGCCAGGCCCAGACTCCCCTCAGGGGCGCCAAAAGCCATCAGGGCGGTAGCCATGTCAAGAATGCCCACATTGCCGCTCATGGACACGGGGCATCCGGGCTTGCGCAGCTGGGCCAGGGTAATATGGATCAATGACTCGGCGGTGATCTGAACCACGGTGCCGGCCAGGGTCATGGGCGCCGTGGCCCCGGGCTGGGCCGTGGCCCCGGGCACCTGGGGCATGAACCGGTCGGCCGCGATGAAAATCCGGTCGACGACCTCCCGGGGAAACACGAAGGGTGAAATGGCTTCCGGGTAGAGCATAAGAAACGGTCGTTCCCGAAGACGGTCCGGCCCGCCGGCCACCACCGCCGCCATTTCGAAAACATATTCGCATCCGGTGGGTGTGTAACCGATGAAAACCATCGGTTTGGTGGTGTTGGTAACCACCGATTCAAACTCGTGCAGGTCGGCAACCGTTCCGTCGACATCCTGGACGGACCCCATGGGCATCACAAAGTCAATGTTGGGCAGCGCATCGGCCACCCGGGCGCCGATGGCGATGTCCCGCACCCGGGTTTCATGGTATTCGCCGGTGAGGGCATCTTTGGTATTGGGGCTGGCCGTTGAGGTGCTGTAGTGGCTCTTGCGGCCCTCCACCTCCATGGCCCGGCAGCCGTTGCGGTCATAGATGGTCCACCCTTTAGGAACCGTGTTCAGACAGCCCTCGACGATGTAGCGGGGAATCTTGACCCGTTCATCCTTGACGATGGCACCGGCCTCGGCCAGCATTTTCCGGGCACCGGGATGCAGGCATTTGAAGCCCGATTTTTCGATCACCTCAAAAGCCGCCTGGCGAATTTCCCAGATCTGGTCATCGGTGAGGACACGCATACCAACGCTGCAGGCTTTGGTTCGCGAGGCTTGGATCATGGTAGGTCTCCGTCAATTATGGTTTTTCCAAACGGACTGCACAACCGCTGCTTTTACTTGAAGCCGTCAACCAGCCTGTCGATGGCACCGGCCATCTTTGCATCGATGGGGCTTGCCGTGTGGCTTCCCAGAATCCGGTTCAAGCGATCATGGGCGCGGTCCACGAGGCTGGTTCGGCCCTCTGCCGACCATTGCTCGTAGCCATGCCGGCAAAGGAGATTCGGTCGCCACTGGGTGGTGCGAAGGTGCTTCAAAGTATGGGGCTGGGTGAGAAACTGTCCCTGCCGCCCCCCCTGGCTGATGACTTCCACGGCCAGATGGTCTTCGTCTATCTCGACCCCTTTCTGGATGCGGCGGATCTGGTCGATCACCTCGTCCATGATCACGACCATCTCCAGACTGCCGGTCAGGCCGAAGTCCAGGTAGCCCACATCGTGGTTCAGGTTGGAACCGGCGGCGGCGGACATGTAGGTGAGCAACCCGGCCTCGAAGGTGGCCTGCCCGTCGGGAATCTGGGAATCGCTGGTGCCGGCGTAGCCCCAGTTGGGGATATCGAAATAGTGACTCATCTCCACCATGGTCATGTAGGCCATGAGGTATTCGGGGGCATTGTAGGAGCACTGACTGGTGGCCATATCCAGTACGGCGGCGCCCATGCCCATGAGAAAAGGGGCGCCCGGTGCGGTCAGCTGGTGGACCACCATGCCGAGGAAGCATTCCGCCAGCCCCTGCACCACGTGTCCGGCAACGGTCATGGGTGCGGTGGAGCCGGCAATGGGGGCCGGTGAATAGATCACCGGCATGCCCGTCTCTGCACAAAAGATCAGCTTGTCAAGGCTCTTGAAGGGGTGCTTGAGCGGACTGATGGGCTCAGCATACTGAACCCAGTATGGTTTTTCACGCAGCTGGGACTCACCGCCCCTGATAATTTTGGAAATCTCCCACATGGCCGACAGGTCGTCCCTGCGGTCCGCCGTGTTGACGATGGGTTTAACCGAATTGGCCGCCATGGCGGCAAAGCTTTCCAGGTAGGCGCGTTGGGCATCGATTTCGTGTGGATGGGCAAAGGACATGATGAAATCGATGTTGGTCAGGGCGTCGCAGACCCGTGCCGCCCGGGAGATGTGTTCCAGCCGGGTACGTGTCCGTTCGAGGCTCTTGCCGTCGACATGGTACATCAGATCGGAGCCGGTGCCGAAATAGGCCCGCCGGCCTCCCAGGTCCATCACGTGGTCGCCGTCGCGGTTGAACATGGGAATGTTGGCCGGCGCGCTGGCCACCGCGTTTTCGACCAGGGCAGCGGGAATGGTGACCAGCCCGCTGGCATCCTGGCGGCAGCCGGCGGCCTTGAGCCGTCTGACAGCATCGTCGTGCTGCACCGTCATGCCGGTGTGTTCCAGTACCTGAAGGGCCGCATGATAGATTTTCTGTTTGTCGGTTTCCGATAAAAAAGTCAGCCTTGGAGTGAATGCATTGGAGGGATCGTTCATGGTCGAGTTTCCTTTTCTGTTGATCAAATAGCTGCTTCCGCGCGGCCCGTTCAGGATTCGGCGGCGATGGTGTCGATATCCAGGGAGGACAGGGTTTCCTTCAGGGGGCGACCGTGTTTATCCCAGCCCATGGCCGCGTAGAATTCGGAGAGCATCCGGGCCATGATCGCCGGCGTCAGTACCGTGTCGCCATGGGTAAAAAACATGTCGGGGAGGCGGTCTTCATCCATGTCGGGGACATGCTTGAGATTGAACAGGCGTTCCATGGCTGCCACCCGATCCCCGATGCAGAACAATTCATCGGCATCGAGGGGCAGGCCGGTGATGGCCGAGGCCAGCAGGGCTTCGTTTTCCAGGTCGAAGGTGCCCAGGAGCGACAGGGTCGGCACCTTGCACAACCCCAGACTGTCGACAATGATGTTCACCAGAACGGCCCGGCGGACCAGGTGCCCCTTGCCGGCGGGTCGATGCCTGTCTACCGACTCGGCAGAACCGAAGGCCTCGGCGCCCTTTTCCGCCGGCCAGCGGTGCTCCATGGAGGCGTATACGTTGTTGTAGTCGCCCCCACGGCTGGAGACGGCATACCCCAGGGCACTGCCCAGCATGCCGGCCGGGTGGTAGGCGGTCAGCTCCAGTCCTTTGACGTGGGCGGCGAATTTTCCGGCATCGCCCCCGAAAATGGCGGCGGCCCGGCGGACCCCCTGTGCCAGGATTCCGCCCAGTCCGATACCCGCCGCCATCTGGCGGAGGAGGGTCTCCATGGCCGCGGCGTCACCCCATGCGATCCGCAGGCCGTTCGTATCGGCTGTGGTGAGGATGCCGCGATCGAAAAGGTCCATGGCAAAAGCGATGGCCGTGGACGCCGAGGTGGAATCCAGTCCCAGTCGGGTGCACAGGTTGTCCAGGTGTACCACGGCCTGCAGGTCGCTTAGCCCGCACTTGGCACCCAGGTTGATCATGGGCTCAAACTCCGGACGGGTGGCCGTTTTCCCCTTCATGGACCCCTCTTTGAACTTGAGATCGGCCTTGCACTGGACCGGGCACCGGTAGCAGCCGCTGGAGTGCAGCTTGTCCGCGATGAGTTTACGGCCATCCACCCCGTCGACCATCTCAAAGCGTTGATGCCGGTAGTTTCGGGTCCCCATGACGCCCATGTCGTCGGCCCACTTGATGTACCCGGCGCCGCCGAAGCGCGAGAAGGTGTCGAACTCCGGCGAGGCCTTGATCTTCCTGACATAGTCGTCCACCGCGCTGCCGATAAAGGGTCGACGATCCTCGAAGGGCCTGACACCTCCCTTTTGGATGACCACCGCCTTGAGCCCTTTGGCCCCCATGACCGCGCCGAGGCCGGTTCGGCCGGCCGCATGGTCTCTAGCGGTAACGATGCAGGCGAAACGGGCGCCGGTTTCACCGGCAGTGCCGATGGACAGGATTTGAAATTTGCCGGGGGACAGATCGGCGGCGATGCGATCCTGGGCGTCGAAGGCATCCAGCCCCCAATAGGCGGCGGCATCTCTGATTTCTGCACCGGCGTCGGAAAGGAACAGGTAAACCGGCTTCGATGCCCGGCCCCGGATCACCAGGCTGAGGATGCCGGTGGAACGCAGCCAGGCGCCGGCATAGCCGCCCACATTGGAACTTCCGATGAGCCCGGTGAGGGGCGACCGGGCGTTGATGTGAAGGCGGGAGGCCGCGGGTGCCCGGGTGCCGGTCAGCAGGCCGCATGAGAAAACAAGCAGGTTTTCCGGTCCCATGGGGTCGACACCCGCCGGCAGATGCTCGAACAGGTACCCCACATTGAACCCCCGCCCCCCCAGGAACCGACGGATCGTGTCACCGGGAAAGGGGCGCCGGACGCAGGTGGCCGAAGCCAGATCGACCTCCAGCAGGTCACCGAATGGCGTCTTCCGATTGCGGTCCAAAATCCCTTCCATTTCCTCGGGCATTAATATTTCCGGGGGCGGTTTTCAGGTTTCAATACACGTGGCAGACCTGTTTTTAGAGGGTTTCACCTGTATATACAGCACAACCCTATTATTCATGCCCATCAATAATGTCAAGCAGATTTTGCCTCGACTTTTGCAACCAGATATGCCATGTCTTTGAACAACTTCCAGTGCATGGCCATGTGCTCATACGATTCGTGAAACCTGACTTACATGTTAAAAACGGCACCCAAATACGCGCTTATCAAGGATGATCTAATCGAGGGCGTGGCGTCGCGCCGTTTCCATGATCGCCTGCCGTCCGAAAATGAACTGGCCAGGCGCCATGGCGTCAGCCGCATGACCGCCCGCAAAGCCTTGAACGAACTGGTTCGCGACGGCGTTGCCCGGCGGATTCCGGGCAAGGGGACCTTCCTGAAAAAACGCAATTTCACCCAGGCCTATTTCCGCATCCATCCTTTTTCGGAAAATGCCCGATTCTTCAATGTGAGCACCCGTTCCAGGCTGATTCGCGCAGGAATTGTCGATCTTCCGCCGGAACTGGATGCGCAGCTGCCCGGAAAAGAGGCCGTTTTCCTCCGCCGGATCCACTACCTCGACGAACAGCCGGCCTGCCATGAACTGCGATATTTACGGGCCGATCTTTGCGCAACCATCCTCGATGAGGATCTGGCGGTGGAATCCGTCCATGACCTGTTGGCGATGCAGCTGGGGTTGCCCGTTTCCCGGGTTTGGCAGCGCCTGGAGGCAACCGGCCTTGACGCCGCCATGGCTGCGGAGCTGGATTCCCCGACCGGGGCTCCGGTATTTTGCATGCACCAGCGGCTGTATAGCGACAACCGCCCCGTTTCCTACGTGATCTACCATATGCGCAGCGATCTGTACGCGTTCGAAGATACGTTTTCACCACCACCGGAAGGGGTGGACAGCCGCCTGGGCATGCTTAAAACCGCCGTTGCAGACCAACCGTGATTGATATATCAATTTATGGTGTTGGCACCTTTTTAAGATTTATTATTGATAACAATAATATTGAGTGATATTAAATAATTTGTTTTTCCACCGGGTGTGATCTGGATGTTGTCGTGCCCCCGACCTTCAGCATGCAACCTTTTCACCCGGAGCTTTTATCAGCGGCAGGATGTCTGCAGAACTCACGGTATGAATATCAGGCCAGACCAACTGCGTACCGCAACCACGCGAGGAGGAGACATGAAAGAAAAGATGCATTCAGCAGTCAGGGAGCTTAAAAACGATTTACAGAAAGGCAAGATGACCCGACGGGAATTTATCCGATTTTCCACCCTCCTGGGCGTATCCGCCGCCGCCGCCACCCAGTTGGCCGGCCTGGCCCTCCCGGCAAAGGTGCTGGCCGGTTCCGTCAAGCGGGGGGGAACCCTGAGGGTGGCCTCGCCGGTTCACAAGGTCACCCATCCGGCCCAGTTTTCCTGGATCTCGCCCACCAACCAGATGCGCCAGGTCGCCGAGTACCTGACCTATACCGACGGTGACAACATCACCCATCCCTATCTGCTGGAGAACTGGCAGGCCAGCGACGACCTGAAAACCTGGACCCTGAACCTGCGCAAAGGGATCAGACACAACAATGGCGACCTGTTCAATGCCGATGATGTGGTGTTTACCTTCAACCAGTGGCTGGACAAGGATGTGGGATCTTCCATGAAGGGGATGCTCAGCTACCTGGATGCCGGCAATATCGAGAAGGTGTCCGATTACCAGGTCAAGCTCCACCTGAAAAATCCGGAGATCGCCGTACCCGAGCACCTGTTCCACTATCCGGCCATGGTGCTGAACCACCGCACCTTTGAAGGCGACTTCATCAAGGCGCCCCATGGCACCGGCCCCTACACCATCGAAACCTATCTCGAAGGCGAACGCTGCGTGTTGAAACGGCGCAAGGACTACTGGAACAAAGGGGCCGACGGCAGTCCCCTGCCCTACCTGGACAAACTTGAATTTATCGACATGGGCACCGAAATGGGCCCCATGATCGCCGCCATCCAGGCCGGCGAGATCGACCTGCTGGATTTCAGCGATATCGGCGGCACGGAAGCCTACCAGGCCCTGAAGGGCGATGCCAGGGTCAACGTGCTGGCGGCCACCACCAACCAGACCCGCATCCTGAGGATGCGGGTGGACATGAAACCGTGGTCCGACAACCGGGTACGCTCGGCCCTGAAATTGTGCCAGCACCGCGAAAAGATCCTCGCGCTGGCTTACTTCGGACAGGGCATGGAAGGCCAGGATGTGCATGTGAGCCCCAAGCATCCCGAGTACTGCCCCATCGACACGCCCGAATACGACCCCATGAAGGCCAAACAGCTGCTCGAACAGGCCGGCTATCCCAACGGGCTGGACGTCAATCTGGCCGTGGGAAGCGGCTGGAGCGAAATCGTGCGCTACGCCGAAATCCTCAAACAGGATGCGGCGCCGGCCGGTTTCCGGATCAACATCCAGACCATGCCCAACAGCCAGTACTGGGAAAAATGGACCGAAGTCGATCTGGGCATCACCACCTGGGCCCACCGCCCGGTCGGCACGATGGTGCCCAACCTGGCTTATGTGGGAGACGAAAATGGCAAGCCGGTCGCCTGGAACGAAACCCGCTGGGTGGACAAGGAGTATTCCGAACTGCTGACCCGGGCCAACGGCACCCTCGATGTGGAGGCCCGGCGCAAGATCTTCTGCAAGCTGGAAAAAATCCAGCAGGAACGCGGCTCCATCGGCAATGCCTTCTGGATCAACGTGTGGACCATTTCCAGGAAACCGGTCCAGGGCGTCAAAGCCCATCCCAGCCTCTACCTGAAACTCGACGATGTCTGGATAAGCTAGGCAGCATGCCTGTGACCAGTTGAACCCCACGGCGGAGGGGACGGCATCCTGTCCGCTCCGCCCCAATCAAGGGCTGGTTGGAAAACGTCGTTTGGGTCACCGCGGAACAAGGCGGGACTGAAAATCCGCGATGGTTTCCCACCGGCGCCAAGGAAAAGCGCCCTGCTGTAAATGCTTGAATTCAACGCACCTCAACCGGTTGCATCCCGGGCCGACATCATCATCGGTTCGTCGGCCGGCGGCGCATTTCGCCCGTGTTTCCCGGCGACATCACCCCGTTGCGGTCCGATTCAGCCATCACCTGCCCGTCATCCGTCCACCCCGACCCCGCCAGCGACACCGTGGACATCGCATTTTCACCAACACGACAGGGACCTCATTCAATGGCCAAATTTATTCTAAGGCGTTTTTTTCTACTCCTGCTGACCATGTTCCTTGTTTCCATGGCGGTGTTTCTGATTGCCGAAGCATCGCCGGGCAATGTGGCCAAAAATATCCTGGGCGCGTTCATCACCCCGGAGCAGGAAGCCTCTTTCCTCGCCCAGATCGGGCTGGACAAGCCCGCCTGGCAGCGCTACCTCTACTGGCTGGTGGGAAGCGACTGGCACGCATCGAGAAAGGTAGGGCTCCCCCTTAAAAAAATCATCACCGACAAGGGGTACGAAGAGTGGTGGGCGGAAGATGAATCCGGCCGTCTGGTCCGCTGGGTCATGAAAGGAGAGGACCTGGTGGCCCTGGTTCGCGGACCGGATGGCAGCGTCACCGAATCGGTCGACAACGGGCGCTGGACCGACCAGAAAAACGGCAAGCACATTTTCTGGGGCATAGACAAGCAGAACCACGCCGTGCTCTGGGAAAAAGGGGCCGACCGCGAAGTATGGAGTTTCGTGGTGGGCAAGGGGTGGATGAAGTCCTCCGGCGGCCCCGCCCAGTACATCCCGCTGAAAAAGGGGTTCATTCGCGGCGATCCCGGCGTCAGCCTGCGAACCGGAAGGCCGGTGGGCAAAAGCATGTTCGTCCGGCTGAGGAATTCTCTGGTGCTGGCCGGCATCGCTTTTGTCATCGTCATGCCCCTGGCCCTGGTCCTGGGTATCATTGCCGGCCTCAAGGAAGGATCCATCAAGGACCGGTTTCTATCCATCAGCGGCATGATGTTCTCGGTAATCCCCGAATTCGCCACCGGTATATTCCTCATCCTCATCGTGTCCCACTGGCTCCAGCTGGTCCCCGGCGCCACCGTCTTCGGTGAAAAGGCGCCCTGGGAGCGACCGGATATGCTGGTGCTGCCCGTGCTCACCCTCACGCTCATCGAACTGGGCTATGTACTGCGCATCACCCGGGCCAGCATGTCTGAAGTCATGCGCTCGCCGTATATCCGCACCGCCTTCCTCAAGGGTCTGCCCTACTGGAAGGTGGTGGCCGGCCACGCCGTCCGCAATGCCCTGATCGCCCCCATCACCGTCATCATGCTCCATGTCAACTGGCTGCTGGGCGGCATCGTGATCGTCGAGGTGGTCTTCGGCTACCCGGGTCTGGGCCAGTACCTTCTGGATTCAGCGCTTTACAAGGACATCAACGCCCTGGAGGCCGGCACCATGATCATGGTGCTCATGGCGGTGTCCACCCAGCTGGTGGCCGATATCATCTACACCTTCCTCAATCCAAGGATTCGATATGCATAGTGATTCAAACGTGCAAAAGACGGATGAACCGGACGGCGACGCCCCTCCTCCGTCAGACGGGGTCCGGTTTGAAAAACTGAGAAACGGGATGGCCGTTCTCTTTGCCTCGAAAACCGCCCTGGTGGGACTGGTTCTGGTGATGTTCTGGGTGGGGACCGCCTTGTTTGCCCCTTATGTCACCAGCTACGGGCCCACCGACCAGGATTGGAAGGCGCCCAACCAGGGCCCCTCCTGGAGCCACCCGCTGGGCACGGATGAATTGGGGCGCGACCTGTGGTCGCGCCTGGCCTACGGCGCCCGCATCGTGCTGGTCATCCTGCCGGTAACCGACAGCTTCTGGCTCCCCGGTGGAACCGCCCTGTGGGGGGTGTTTGCCTCTCTGCTCTTCGGCGCCACGCTGGGACTTCTGGGCGGCTACCGGGGGGGCTGGATCGACGAAATTATCATGCGTTTTCTGGACGCCATGATGTCGGTGCCCATCATCCTGCTCTACCTGATCATCGTGGCGGCCATCGGTGCTTCGGCCGTGAACGTGGTGCTGGCGATTGCCATTGTGGGAACGCCCGGCGTGGCCCGGCTGGTGCGAAGCCTGGCGCTGGACATCCGCACCCGGGACTATGTCCGGGCGGCGGAGACCCGGGGCGAGAGCGATGTGTACATCATGTTCACGGAAATTCTGCCCAACGCCAAAGGACCTATCATCATCGATGCCATGCTGCGGGTGGGTTACGCCATCTTTGCCATGGGCACCCTCGGTTTTCTTGGTCTCGGCCTGCCGCCGCCATCGCCGGACTGGGGTTCCATGGTGGCCAAGGGCCGTGAGTTCATTCTCATCGGGAGCCCCTGGGCCGCCCTGTGGCCGTCTCTGGCGATCGCCTCCCTCGTCGTGGGGTTGAACCTGCTGGCCGACGGCCTGCGCGAAGAGGCCATGCGCTACCAGTAGGCCGACCAAGGGACCTGTATGTTTAAGCCATAACGCCTCTTCCGGCATATGCACGAAAGATGTGGAACCCCTCTTACAAGGAAAGGTGATCCATGACCCCAAGCGGACCGTCCACGACACCGCCGATCCTGGAAGTCAAAGACCTGGCCATCTCCTACCAGACACGAAAGCGTGACGTCCCCGCGGTTCGCGGGGTGAGCTTTACCGTTGGCCGGCAGGAGACGGTAGGCCTGGTGGGCGAATCGGGCTGCGGCAAGAGCACCATCGCCTTCGGCATCCTCGATTTTCTGGGAACCAACGGCAAGGTGGTGGGCGGGAGCATCCGCTTCAATGGAGAAGAACTGGTGGGGCGCCCCAAAGCGGAACTCCGCCGCATCCGGGGCAACCAGATTTCCATGGTCTACCAGGACCCCATGCAGGCCTTGAACCCCTCCCTGAAAATCGGCCGGCAGCTTGCCGAAGTGCTCACCACCCACCAGGAGATGACCCTGGATGAGGCCTGGCAGCGCAGCATTCAGATGCTCGACCGGGTATACATGCCCGATGCGGCCAACGTCATGAACCGCTACCCGCACATGATTTCGGGCGGGCAGCAGCAGCGGGTGGTGATTGCCATGGCCATGCTCAACAACCCGGCCCTGCTGATCATGGACGAACCGACCACCGCCCTGGACGTCACCGTGGAAGCGGCCGTGCTGGATCTCATCGAAGACCTGAAAAAGGATTTCAACACCGGGATCATCTTCATCACCCACAACCTTGGCGTGGTGGCCCGTGTCAGCGACCGGCTGTGCGTGATGTATGCCGGTGAGATGGTTGAAAAGGGCCCCATCGGCGATATGTTCGCCCAACCGGCCCACCCCTACACCCGAGGCCTGCTCTGCTGTATTCCCCGGCTGACGGACGACCTGGCCTATACCCAGTTATGGTCCATTCGCGGCCGCGTGCCGCCGCCGGCCGAGCGTGCCGCCGACCGCTGCATTTTCCAGCCCCGCTGTGACTGGGCCGACGAGCAGTGCAGCCGGTCACACCCCGAACTGGTGGACATCTCCCCGGACCATCAGTCCCGATGCTTCCGGGGAAAAGAGACGCTGGCGCATTCCCTGAGCGAATATTCCCGCGGAAAGCGCCGGACCCTGGCCGTGTCGGACAACGATGCGGACGAACTTCCCGAGGAGACGCTGAGCCGTCTGGAAAATGTGAAGGTTTACTACGAACAGGAAAGCAGTTCCCTGAAAAGCCTGTTCGGCATGGGGGAAAAGCGCTACGTCAAGGCGGTAGACGACATTTCACTGCGAATCCGCAAGGGCTGCACGGTGGGGGTGGTCGGTGAGTCGGGATGCGGCAAGAGCACGCTGGTCAAGGGGCTCATCGGGCTCGAACGGCTCACCGACGGAAAAGCCCAACTGATGGGACTCGACATCTCCGATCCCGTATCCCGGCGGGATCTGTCGCTGATCAAAGAGCTTCAGATGGTGTTTCAGAATCCCGATTCCACCCTGAACCCCTCCTTTTCCATCGGCAAGCAGATCGGCCGGCCCATCCGGCGGTTCAAAACGGGCCAGGGGGCGGCGGTGCGCCAGGAGGTGGAGCGTCTGCTGCGGTCCGTGAAGCTGGCCGGCTACTACTACGACCGCTACCCCCGGCAGCTGTCCGGCGGCGAGAAACAGCGCGTGGGCATTGCCCGCGCCCTGGCCAGCAACCCCAACATGGTGATCTGCGACGAACCGGTGTCCGCTCTGGATGTTTCCGTTCAGGCGGCGGTGCTCAACCTGCTCAATGAAATCAAGGAGGAATTCGGCACCACCATGATTTTCATCGCCCACGACCTTTCCGTGGTCCGCTTCATCTCCGACTATATTGCCGTCATGTACCTGGGCCAGATCGTGGAGTTCGGTCCGGTTGACCGGATCTATCCGCCTCCCTACCACCCGTATACCGAGGCGCTGCTCTCTTCCGTACCGGTCCCTGACCCCCTCGCCAGAAGGCGCCAGATAAGGCTTTCCGGGGATGTGCCCAGCGCCTTGAACCCCCCGCCGGGATGCCGGTTTCACACCCGCTGCCCCCGCCGTGAGATGGCTCCGGACAACGGCGCCATCTGTGCCCTGCAGCCGCCTCCGTGGCAGAAGGTCAAGGGGGAGCACCGCATTTTCTGCCACATTCCCGTCGAACAGCTGGCGGCGATGGCGCCCGTGGTTCCCCAGAGTAAACCGGCGGCCTGACCGTCGTGGGAAAGATGCTCAAGGAGCGGCAGCCATGAAACTTGGCCTTCACACTTACAGCCTGAACATGCACGGCATCGGCCAGGCCTGGGCGGGGTTCACCAGCCCCTGGCCCCGCCAACTGTCCACGTTCCAGCTGTTCGACCTCATGGTTGACCTTGACCTGGAAGGGGTTCATCTCGACGATGGGGTGCTGGAACGGCTGGATCCGACATACCTGCAGGAGGCAGGATCGGCAGCCAGGGACGCCGGGCTCTATCTGGAGTACAATTTCTCCATGGACCGTGGCGGGTTCGGGATCGGGGTCCAGAATGACCTGGCCGGGGCCATCACCACCGCCCGGCACCTCGGGGCCGATATCGTCAAAGTGGGCATGGACATTCGCCGCCCCCGGCCCTTTGCCGCCAGCCGCTTTCATCCCGAGGTCATGGCGGAGCTGAAGATGGTGGCCGGCCTGCTGACGGAGGCGGCGCCGCTGGCATCCGACTGCGGCATCCGGCTGGCCGTGGAAAACCATTGCGACAGCTTTTCCGAGGAGATCATATGGCTGCTGGACCGGGTGGACAGCCCGGTGGTCGGGGCCTGCATCGACACGGTCAACGGCCTGCACGTGACCGAAGACCCCATGGCCGCCATCGAACGTCTGGCGCCCCGGGCCTTCACCAACCATTTCCGGGACGACCGCATTGAATTTCAGCGATGGGGATTCAAGCTGGTGGGCGCCGCCGTGGGGGAAGGGGACATCGATATGCGCCGGGCCTACGAACACATCCGGGACCATTCGCCCATGGATCGAATCAACATTGAAACCGAGCTGGAAACCCCCCTGGACGACATGCATGCGGCCCTCGACATGGAGATCGACGCCATCCGTCGCAGTGTCCGCTTTTGCAGGGAGGAACTGGGTATCCGCAGGTCTGACCGGTCATGAGGGGCGACGTTCAGGCGGGAACAACTCGTTGATTTTTTCCAGAAGCGTCCCTTTGCGCAGCGGTTTGACCACAAAGGCATCGCATTTCCCCCGGGCCTTGACCACATAGTCCACATTGCTGTGCGCCGTAACCATGATTTTTTTGGCCGGGGCAATGCCGTTCTTTTTTTCCAGCAGGCAGAATCGGTTCAACAGATCCAGACCGGTGATATCCGGCAGTTCGATATCAATGGTGATCAGGTCATAGGGCTGATCGTCTCCGAGCGCCTTTACAAAGCGTTCCGTGGCCGCAACACCGCTGGCCGCCGAGTCGCAGTTTCCCACGTTGGTCAACATCAGTTCCAGTTTCGTCAAGGCGATGGGTTCATCATCAATCAACAGAATTCTCATGATCCGTTCCCTTTCCATTGGGAGACAAACTCCCTGAATCGATAAAATTGAGCCTCCAGATCGCCGAACCCGGCGTCAAGTGCCGCCGCGGGGCCTTCGGGACTGATTGTTTCCAGATGTGAGGCCGCCCCGGACAGGGCGGCCGCTTCCATGGTGGCCGCCCCCCCCTTGATGGCGTGGGCCTCTTTTCGAATGTGATCCCGGTCTCCCCTGGCGATCGCGTCCCGGATGGTTTGAAGCTGCCGGTCCACGTTCTCGACAAGCTGGCGGGCGACAATTTTAACGGTCTCCGCATCGCCGAACTCGTCGACCGCCGTGGCGATGTCCATGACGGCCCGGTCGGCCGTTCCGGAGGTCATGGCCCCTTGTGATGCCGGTGATGGTTGCCGCTTGCCCGGCCGGCCGCTGAGGCCAAGCCAATTGTCCACCGTCTTGATCAGCTGATGCCGGTGAACCGGTTTGGTCAGGTAGCCGTCCATGCCGGCATCCAGGCATTTCTTTTCATCGCCTTTCATGGCGTTGGCCGTCAGGGCGATGATGGGGGTTCGCCGCGCGCTGCCGGTGGCGGCCTCCAGCATCCGGATCTTGCCGGTGGCGTCAAAACCGTTCAGGATCGGCATTTGAATGTCCATCAGAATCAGATCGTAGGGCTTTTTGGAAAACGCATCCACGGCCTGCTGACCGTTTTCCGCCAGGTCCACGGCAAAGCCGGCCGCTGTCAGGTGCATAAAAGCCACCTGCTGATTGGTCAGGTAGTCGTCAGCCACCAGAATGTGCCCCTTGTGCCCGGGAGCCCGGTAATTGTCTTTTTCGATGGCGGTGGGTTCCGATGGGGCATTGATTTTCGGCGGATCGTCCGGTGCGCCCCCCGTCACCTTGTCGAGGACCGCCTTCAGATCCCCGAGCTTGACCGGTTTGGAAAAAGAGCCGTCAAAGCCCAGAGAGAGAAAATCCCTTCCGGACACCATCTGTTTCAGGCTCGTGGCGGCCATGATGGGTATTTTTTCGTAGGGGGGCATTCGCCGGATATGGTCTTTGAGCGTAACCCCATTCATGCCCGGCATGCGCGCATCCGTGATAATGGCATCGATCGGCCTCCCCTGTTCGGTCCTTTGGGCCAGCAGCGACAGCGCGGCTTCTCCGTCAGCGGCCGTCACGGCTGACATACCCAGGTGGCCCAGATAGGCGGAGAGTATCCGGCAGGTGGTGGCGCAATTGTCCACCAACAGAAGGGTCATGGCGGCCGGCCGGAACCTGTCGTCTCGCGGCGGCGGCGGCTGGCCGGGCTGTAAGCCGAAGTCCGCCGTAAACCGGAAGGTGCTGCCTTTTCCGGGTCGGCTGTCGACACTGATCTCTCCCCCCATCAGTTCAACCAGCTGCTTGCTGATGGTCGTTCCCAGACCGGTGCCGCCAAATTGGCGGGTGGTGGAATCGTCGGCCTGGGTGAAACTGGAAAACACCCGCGCCACCTTTTCCGGGTCGATGCCGATGCCCGTATCCACGATGGAAAACCGGATGACGATACGATCACCCGACTGCCGGTCTGATTCGGCTTGAATACAGACTTCCCCCTCGTGGGTGAATTTGACCGCATTTCCCGCCAGGTTGAACAGGACCTGGCGGAGACGCACCGGGTCCCCCACCAGCTGGGTCGGAAGGGATGGCGCGACAAAAACGTTGAGTTCGACGCCTTTTTCGGAAGTCTGGAAAACAAAGCTCTCCCCGATTTCCTCCATGAGGGTGCGAAGATCGAATCCGATCCGTTCCAGCTCCATCTTCCCCGACTCGATTTTGGAAAAATCCAGCACGTCATTGATTTGTCGGAGCAATGAGAAGGATTCACGCCCGATGATCTGGATAACCCGGCGCTGGTTGTCGTCCAGGGAGGTGGACAGGGCCACCTCGGTCATGCCGATGATTCCGTTGAGCGGTGTTCTCAGCTCATGGCTCATTTTGGCCAGAAACTCCCCTTTGGCCAGACTGGCCGCCTGTGCGGCTTCGGCCAGGGCGTTGGACCGCTCCATGGCCTGCTGCAGCTCCTGCTGGGACAAGGTCAGCGCCCGGGTCCGTTCGGCCACCTGACGCTCCAGGATCCGGCTCTGGTTTTTCAGCAGGCTGGTATAAGCCATGCTCTCTGAGGCATTGGCCACATGCAGCAGGATAATGGAAAGCAGGGTCATGGCCGTGTCGGGCAACGCGGTCCGGCCGGCCGGCAGCAGCCCGCCGAACATCCCCCTGACCTGGTTGTGATTGGCGATCACGTGCAGCAGATACTGGCGGGAGTGGTCTTTGGATGAGAGCACCACACCGCGGCGCTCGCGGATCGCCCAGGCAAAATAGCCCTCATCGATCATGAAATCGACTTCCTGCTGGACGATATCGGCCAGTTCCTGCGGATGACAGAAGGCCGGCTGGAATGAAAAATCCGATTCCTCCACCATGTAAAACGCCAGCACCTCAAAAGGAAAGATCGCGTCGATGCGGCGCTTGGCTTCGGGCAGCAGCGTCTCGAGGCTGTAGTTGTCCCCACCGACTTCCGCATAGAAATCTTCCAGGGAGAGCACCATCTCAAGCCCATTTTGAATGTAGCGCCGGTTCTTTTCCAGGTGGTCGATACGGGCATTCAGTGCTTCGACGCTGCTTGCTGTCGGCATGTCAATCACCGCCGTTGAAGATGGTCATCAGAAAACCCAGGTGATGAAGCGCCTGGGGAATGATCGTGGAAAGGGTTTGCGGTGAAATCCGCAGTTTGTCCCAGGCCGTCGTATCCAGCGCGGGCACCCGCCACTCGCCGCTTTTGCCTTCACCCAGACTGTGGGCAATGATATCCGAAAGGTGGATGATGGCCGCTTTTGCCGGGTCCTGAGCCGCCAGCGGCCGATGATGACAAACCACGTTCTGACTCAGGGCCACGGGAAATTTCCATTTTTCAAAAAGATCTGCAGCGAGGTCGGTGTGCCGAAATCCCAGGACGGCCTTTTCCATATCGTAAAGAGAGGACTTGCCAGGGGACGCACCTGACATCATCAGACCGGCCTGCCCGGGAAAATATTTGAAAATCACCATCCTGCCGATGTCGTGGAGCAATCCCGATACGAACAGCTGCTCGGTATTTCGGATGTTTCCCCCGGCCGCCAGGATGCGGGCCAGCACCCCGCAGGCCAGGCTGTGGTGGGTGAAGGCCTGCATGTCGAACACCGCTTTGGGGATGTCCTTGAAAATCTCCATGGTGGTAATGCCCACGGCCAGGGCCGAGACCTCTTTGGACCCGATGATGGTAACGGCACGGGTAACGCTGTCGATCCGTGAAGGAAAGCCATAGAACGCACTGTTGACGATCCTCAGCAGCAGAGCGGACAGGCCGGGGCTCTTGCTGATCACCTGGGCGATATCATCGGCCGATGAAAAGGGATCGGCAATGGTATCGTTGAGGGTGAAAATAAGGGATGGCACTTCGGGCAGTTTGATGTCCCGGTTGCGGATTTTTTTACGCAGGTCCCGGCCGGCGGCGGGTGAAGGGGCCTCGCCGGCCGGTGCAGCCCACCTGTCCGGCTTGGGGTCGACGGGTCGCCGACTCCGGTGTATCACCGCCTGACGAAAAATCTCGGCAACGGCCGGATGGGCGAGGTCGTTGTCGGCAAATACAGGTTGAAGTGCCTGGGCCACCCGCCGCAGCGCCTCCGGATCCACCGTCGGCCCCGCCTCCGGATCGCCCCCTTCGGCATGCTGTATCTGCACTTCGGGAACACCCCACATTTTAAAAATATTCAGGTGCTTGGAGGCGATGGGCTGCCCTCTGGACAGTAAAAGGCGACCGTTGGTATCCGTCACGTCGGCCGCCAGGATCATTCCCTGCTCAAGCTGGTCAATGGATAAAAAAGGCATCGTCATTCCGGTTCGGATTGAAAATTAATACGTCGGTCCCGGGCTATCGCCCACTTCCTTTATATCGCGCGCGCCCCGGAGAACTTTAGCGCAAGCGGCCAAACGGAAAGGATTCGACGTAAAGCGGACCCGGACGCTTTTCGTGGCTATGGTTTGAAAATGCCGCTGAGGTGGTTTATGGTATCGTTCAGGATTGACTGATCCCAATCGAAAAAAGGAGACACCGATGACGACGCACAAAAAGGCGGCTGTGGTGGGTGCATTTGTTGCCGATGCCCTATCCCTTGGCGTTCACTGGGTTTATAACACCGGGGTGATCGATAAAAAATTCGGGCGGGTGGAGGGGTATCACGACCCCCTGACGTCCTACCACAAGGGCAAGCAAGCCGGGGATTTCACCCATTACGGGGACCAGATGCTGGTGTTGCTGAAATCACTGGATAGCGGCAGCCCATTCGACGGCCTGCGTTTCGCCGGACAGTGGCGGGATTTCTTCTCCGGCTACGGCGGCTATTTCGACCAGGCCACCAAAGCGACGCTGGAAAACATGGATGCCGGAAAAAGCCTGACGGAGAGCGGCTCGGATTCCGATGACCTGGCCGGTGCCGCACGCATGGCGCCACTGGTATCCATCTTTGCCGACAACCTTGACCAGCTGGTCCAATCGGCGTGCAGGCAGACCGCCATCACCCACAGGGATGAGCGGGTGATCCAGAGCGCCGAATTTTTTGCCCGGTCCGTATTTGCCGTGCTCGGGGGAACACCGCCCATCACGGCCATGGAAGCGACCCTGGAAACGCATTTTTCAGACAGTGCCATCGCATCCATGGTCGCCATGGGACTGGAAAGCCGTGACCGGAACACCCGGAACACCATTGCCGATTTTGGTCAGATGTGCAGCGTTGAAGCGGGTCTGCCCGGCGCCATTCACCTTATCGCGCGCCATGCCGACGATTTCAAGACGGCCATGGTGGAAAACGTGATGGCCGGCGGGGATTCGTCGGCACGGGGAATGATCGCGGGAATGATGCTTGGGGCCGCCCACGGCATGGCGGCCATCCCCGACCCCTGGATATCCGGCATGACCGCCGGTGAGCGCATCAAGGGACTGCTGGACAGCTTGGAATGAAAGACCGGGGGCGGTCTCAGGGACGCACGCCGGCGTCGGTGTCCATCGACAAGGGCTCGTCGGGCAGATTGGAGCGGATGATCACATTGCGCTGAAGGCTCTGCACCACCCGGTCGATATTCTCCACCCCCTCCCGGATTTCGCGGATTCCCTCCCTGGCGGTCAGGGTGACGCGGGGGATGTCCTGGCTGCCCTGCTTCAGGTTTGCCAAAATGGCCCGGGTGGTTATAAGGGAGCCCCGGACGTCCTCCAGAATATCCTTCAGGGTTCGCACATTCTCCACCACTCCGTCGCCGGCGGTTCGGATCGTGGCCAGATTGTCACTGACCTGATCCATGAGCACCGGTCCCCTGCCGGCGGTGAGCCGCAGATCATCCAGCAGGCCGTCGACCCGTTCCAGGTTTGACAAAACGCCGTCAACCAGTTCCCGCGAGGCCACCAGCGAGCCCAGCGAGCCCTGCCCCTGTCCGATGCCACGGGTAATCTGCTCAAGATGGGCGGTGGTTTTTTTGATATTGGCCAACGTGGTCAGCAACGGACCCTTCGGGTCTTTCATGAGGGTCACCAGCCCAGCGAGGTCCTGGATCGTCCGAACGGTCAGCATGGCTGTTTTTTCAACTTCGAATTCCTTGAGTATATCCGGTATGGATTTTTTTTCTATGGACGGAATCATGCCACCAACGGGAATTTTCTGGGAGTTGGACGCGCCGGGGACGATGGAGATATATTCCGACCCGATGAGCGTGGGACTGTCCACCACGGCCACCGAGTCCTGGCGGATGCGGGAAGCGTATTTGGCCAGGATGGCCAACTGAACATTGACGTTGTCCTCACCCAGCGAGATTCGCTTGACCTTGCCGATGTCGGCCTTGAAAAGCTTGACTGCCGCATTGACCTGCAGGTTGTAGCTCTCCTTGAAGCTGGTGTAAAAAGTCACTTCCTCGGCAAACCAGTCCTTTCCCCGGCCGAGAATCACCACGGTGGTCAGCATCAAAACCGCGATGCCGATGACAAATAGACCGACACTTTTTTCCGCGCGCGAATAGCTGGTTTCCATCCGATCGTCACCTGTCTGCTGTGGGCTGATATCGCACCATCAGAGGGGCCATTTCCGAATCTCACCGCCAGCCAGCGTCAAGCGGCGGTTGGCCAGGTCGTTCATCTTGCTGTTATGAGAAGAAAAAACCACCGGCATTCCGGACTGTATCATATTTTTGAGATGGTTAAAAATTCCATCGGCGTCCACCATTTCCAAAAAATTTTCAGGCCGGTCAATCAGCATCACCGCAGGTTCTTTACCCATCTCCCGAATCGTGATGGCCCTTAACAGCTCACTGTCACTCAACTCGGATGGCCGGCTGTGGAGATGGGGAAACAAACCGGCATCCCGGCACAGCGCCTCGGTGGTTTTATCGATATCGATGGTCAGGTCGTTTTCGTAGTAAAACCGGGTTAAGAGAAAATTCTCCCAAAGCGTCCGGTTGCTGATCATGGCCGCATCGGCGGCCACGTACCCGATCCGGCGCTTGACGGCCAGACTTCGCCGGTAATCCGTCAGGCTCACCATGTCGCCGTTAAACCGGTAGGTTCCCCGGTCCGGCCGATCCAGTGTGGCCAGAACGCGCAGCATATGCCGGCAATCGATCGGCGGGTCGGATACAACGGCGACCACGTCACCCTGCGCAATCGCCAGCCGGTTCGTTGCAAAGTGCCCCGGTGCGCCCGCCAGCGCCAGTGCCAATTCAGTAATTTCAATAATCGGCAACAAGGGCGACTCCCTTTACACATAAAAAATAAACGAAATGAAAATATTGATCACCAGGCAGTAAAAAAAGCAGTCCACGGCAGCACGGGAGGTGGCCACCGGCACCTGGGTAATCTGGCTTTTCCGGGAGAGTCCGTGGTAGAGGCAGGTCACGGTGATGGTGACCCCGAAAAAAATTCCCTTCAATATTCCGACGGTGATGTCAGACCCCACGACCCCTTTGGCAATCTGCTGAAAAAAGCCTTCCACCGGCAAGATGGTGACCCCCTTGACGATGGCGTAGCCTCCGATGATCGCCATGAGGTCAAACACCAGGATCAGGCTGACGATGGCTGAGGTGATACCCACCAGCCGGGGAAAACAGAGGGCGTGAAGGGGGTCGATACCGGCCATCTCCAGGGCGTCTATCTCATTGAGGACATTCATGTAGGACATCTCGATGGTCACGGCGGTGGCGGAGCGCAGGATCACGATGATGGCGGTAATGAGCGGGCCGATTTCCCGTAATATCAGCAGCACCACCAGCTTGCCCAGATCCACCTGGCCGGACAGTTGGGAAAACTGAATGATCATCATGGTGCCGATGATCAGCGCCACCGGAATAATCACGGGCAACGCCTGAACGGCCGTAAAATAGACCTGTTCCACGACCACGCGCCTGATCAGGACCCTGCCGGTTCGGGGCAGCGGCAAGGCGATGCCGGCCAGGCGGTAAGTCAGCGCGCACAGATCCATCAGTCGATTGACGGATTGAATGGTTTTCCTGCCCAGCGCGCCGACGAAACGTTTCATGATGCCTCGGGTTTTCTTTGCCAAGATGGGAAATGGCCCCTTGTTGACTTATCGGGATTCTTACAATATATAATCCGAGTGGGTCAATAGCATAGGGTTAACTATCAAGAATTGAAAGCAAAATTTACCTTTTCTACTATCGTGGGGCTCACGCTGCTGCTCGTGTTGTCCCGGACCGCTCCCGGCATGGCCGCCAACGGCATGCTGATTCAGCAGTTGGACAGCGGCTGCGTTAACTGGAGCATCGGAATCGTCCGGGTCAACGGTATCGCCGCGCCCGTGGACAGTGATGACAGCGAGTTGCCCGGACAATTGTCGGGACGCCTGGATGCCGCTCGGCGGATGGCCGAGTCCAACCTGTTGCAGACGGTAAACGCCATTCGTATCAATGCCGTGTCCCGGGTGGCGGACCGGGCGGCCCGGAACCCTGATTTTCAGGAAGGATTGGTCGCACTTGCCCGAAACGCGCCGATTACCCGCCAGGAATACCTTTCCGACGGGACGGTGGAAATTGAATTGACCATGAAGCTGACCGGAGGGTTCGGGCAGTTCGTGTTGCCGGAAGAAATCCGCCAGGTGGATTCGGTGGTCACCATGTCCTCTGCCATGCCCGATGCGAATCAGCCGCCAGCACGGACGGATGGGGCTGAGGGCGGCCCCTACACGGGCCTGATCATCGATGCCACCGGCATAGGCGCCGCACCGTCCCTGGTGCCGGTGGTCGTCGATGAGTCCGAAGAAGTGGTCTACGGCCCGGCCTTTGTCAGCCGGGAATTTGCCGTATCCAGCGGCATGAGCGGCTTTGCCACCACATTGGCGGCAGCCCGCAGCCACAAGCGGGTGGGGGACCACCCCCTGGTGATCAAGGCCCTTCGGACCCGTTCTACGGGAAAAACGGACATTGTGGTCTCTAAAACCGATGCGGCACGGTTACGAAGTTCGGTGGTCCATCTGAATTTCTTGAAAGCGTGCCGGGTAAGCATCGTGATGGATCTGAAACCGGATCCCTGAATGGACGCAAGCGAGGAGATATCATGGCCAAGTGCATCCGTCTTGCCCTGCTGGTTCTATCCTTGATGCTTTTGGGGGCCTGCGGCCCGGATACCATTTTTCTCCGACCGGCGCTGGATACCCCCGACCAGCATGTAAAAAATGGACACAATCTTCTGGCCCGCGGAAAAATTGACGCCGCCAGCGCCGAATTCGAACGGGCCAAAATCCTGGACGATGCCTATGCCCCCGCGTACATCGGCATTGCCCTGGTCAAGGGGCATCGGGGGGATATCGATGGCGGACTGAAAATTCTGAACCTGGCCAGAGAACTGGCGGACACGCCGGAAGAAACCGGGGCTGTGGATCAGGGATTCAACCTGCTGGAAGAAATGCGCGCGACAGCGCAGGACTGACGACCAACTCAGGAGCCGGATATCGGCTGAACACGCCACAGGGCAGGGGGCGACGTCCCTGCCCCGTTGATTTTCACGCCACGTGTTATTCGAGGGCCCGTCCCTGGATCCGTATCGGCACAGCACGGGTCCCCTGCTCACCTCCACCGGCGCCGCTGTATGCCACCGCCATATCGTTTGGATTGAACCGCAAAATCAATAGCGGTAGTGGTCCGGCTTGAAGGGACCGTCTACGGGAACCCCCAGATAGTCAGCCTGGACCTGGGTCAGCGTTCCCAGCTTCACACCCAGCCGGGCCAGGTGGAGACGCGCCACCTCTTCATCCAGTTTTTTCGGCAGGGTATAGACCTTCTTTTCATATGCGCCGGAGGCCAGTTCAATCTGGGCCAGGCACTGGTTGGTAAAACTGTTGCTCATGACAAAGCTGGGGTGACCGGTGGCACATCCCAGGTTCACCAGCCGCCCTTCGGCAAGGATAAGGATGGACCGTCCGGATTTGAGGGTCCATTTGTCCACCTGGGGCTTGATGGGTGTTTTTTTGCAGTCGGCGCTTTTTTCCAGATAACCCATCTCGATCTCGTTGTCGAAATGACCGATATTGCAGACGATGGCTTCGTCCTTCATCTGCTCCATGTGCGCGCCGGTGATCACCTGGTAGCAACCGGTGGCCGACACGAAGATATCACCCTGGGACGCGGCATCTTCCATGGTGGTCACCTCGAAGCCCTCCATGGCCGCCTGCAGGGCACAGATGGGATCGATCTCCGTAACCAGGACACGGGCACCGTAACCGCGCATGGAATGGGCACAGCCTTTGCCCACATCACCGTATCCGCAGACCACCACCACCTTGCCGGCCATCATGACATCCGTGGCCCGCTTGATGCCGTCGGCCAGGGACTCACGGCAGCCGTACAGATTGTCGAATTTGGATTTGGTGACCGAATCGTTGACGTTGAAGGCGGGAAAAAGCAGGTCGCCGCTCTGGGCCAGCTGGTAAAGCCGATGAACACCGGTGGTGGTCTCTTCGGAAACCCCCCTGATGGATCGGGCGATTCGGGTCCAGAACCCGTGTTCCTTTCCGGTACCGGGTTCCAGACGGGCCATCAACAGGCGCATGTCGTCGGAATCGTAGGTTTTTTCCAGCAGGGACGGGTCTTTCTCCACTGCCACGCCCTGGTGGACGAACAGGGTGGCGTCACCGCCGTCATCCACGATCAGGTCCGGCCCGCTGCCGTCCGGCCAGATCAGCGCCTGTTCGGTGCACCACCAGTACTCCGCCAGATTTTCCCCTTTCCAGGCAAAGACGGCGGCGGACCCTTTACGGGCGATGGCCGCGGCCGCATGATCCTGGGTGGAAAAAATATTGCACGAAGCCCAGCGGACGTCAGCACCGAGAATCTTGAGGGTATCGATAAGCATGGCGGTCTGGATGGTCATATGCAGACTGCCGGTCACCTTCAGCCCCTTGAGCGGTTCACGCGGCCCGTATTTTTCCCGAACGGCCATCAGGCCGGGCATTTCGTTTTCCGCCAGCTGCATCTCCTTGTCGCCAAAGTCGGCCAGGGCCAGGTCGGCAACCTTATAGGGCAGGGCCGGATCGTAAGCCGCTGGGCCATCAATCGCCACAACGTTTTCGGCACGTGTCATCGCTGTTCCTCCATAAATGAGGGGGGCCGTCGGCCCCCTTGGTTTTAAATGGTAATATTAATCCATGTTGGGTCGATTACAAGCCCGCCTTTTCACGGATAATGTCGGCCATATTGGTCTGCTCCCAGGAAAATTCCGGCTCGGTCCTTCCGAAATGGCCGTAGGCAGCGGTGCTCCTATAGATGGGGCGCAGCAGGTCGAGGTATTCGATGATGGCCGCGGGCCGGAGGTCGAAGACCTCCTTGACGATTTCCTCCACCCGTTCCTTGGGCACCTTTCCCGTGTGCATGAGGTCGATCATCACCGATACCGGTTCGGCCACGCCGATGGCGTAGGCGATCTGGACTTCACATTTTCTTGCCAGGCCGGCCGCCACAATATTCTTGGCCACATGCCGCCCCATGTAGGAGGCGCTGCGATCCACCTTGGAGGGATCCTTGCCGGAAAAACACCCGCCGCCATGGCTTCCCTGACCGCCGTAAGTATCGACGATAATCTTGCGTCCGGTAACCCCGCAGTCGCCCATGGGACCGCCCACCACGAAACGCCCGGTGGGATTGATAAAATAGCGGGTATCACCGTCGATCATATCGGCGGGAATGACTTTTTTGATGACCTCTTCGATGATCGCTTCCCGTAAATTTTCATGGGTCACATCGGGTTTGTGCTGGCTCGAAACCACAATGGTGTCCACCCGCTTGGGCTGGCCGTCCTCGTATTCGATGGTCACCTGGGATTTTCCGTCGGGCCGCAGAAAGTCAATGGCCCCGTTTTTGCGCACCTGGGTCAGACGCCGTGTCAGCTTGTGGGCGTACATGATGGGCATGGGCATCAGTTCCGGCGTTTCATCGGTGGCAAATCCGAACATCAGCCCCTGGTCTCCGGCCCCCTGGTCCTTGTACAACCCCTCGCCGGTGTTGACTCCCTGGGCAATGTCCGGGCTCTGGTGGTCGATGCTGGTGATGACCGAACAGGTGCGCCAGTCAAATCCCATCTGTGAGGAATGGTAGCCGATGTCCCTGATGGTGTCCCGGACGATCTGGGGCATGTCCACGTAGCATTCGGTCGTGATCTCCCCGGCGATAAAGGCCAGGCCGGTAGTGACCAGGGTCTCACAGGCCACGCGGCAGCGGGTGTCCTGGCCCATGATGGCATCTAATATCGAATCGGAAATGGCATCGGCCACTTTATCCGGATGGCCTTCGGTAACGGATTCGGAGGTAAACAGAAATCGGTTGGTCATGGGTGGTCTCCTTCTTTCCATAAAGAATAACCCGCGTTGAATCACGGGGTGAGTATCATGTTGTCGATGAGTCGTGCGGCTCCAATTTTAACTGCCAGGGCCATCAGTGCCGGGCCGTTGATCACCGGCATGTCGTCAAGGGTCCGGGGGTCGCAAACGGTGATATAGTCAATGTGCGCTTCCGGATGGGCGCTGATACGTGAAGTCGCGGAACGGATAATGGTATCGGCATCCGTCTCGCCGTCCGCGACCGCCTGCCGGGCGGCCTTGAGTGCCCGATAAAGGCATCTGGCGGATCGTCGCTGATCGGCGCTGAGATACATATTCCGCGAACTCATGGCAACCCCGTCGGCTTCCCGGACAATGGGCGCGCCCACAATATCGATGCCCATATCCAGATCCCGGACCATCTGGCGGATAATGGCCAGTTGCTGGAAATCCTTTTCGCCGAATATGGCCACCTGGGGCATGACGATACCCAGCAGTTTGGCAACCACCGTTGCCACGCCGTCAAAATGGCCCGGACGCGAAAGGCCGCATAAGTGGTTGGGCAGAACCTTCAGTGATACCGTCGTTTGGAAGCCATGGGGATAAATCTGCTGGACATCGGGCATAAAAACCGCATCCACACCGGTGCGGCGGGTCATCTCCAGATCGCGGGCCTCGTCTCTGGGATAGGCGGACAGGTCTTCGTTGGGACCAAACTGGGTCGGGTTGACGAAGATACTGGCCACCACATGGTCGGCCAGGGCGTTGCCTTTTTCCATCAGGGAGAGGTGTCCCTGGTGTAAAAATCCCATGGTCGGTACCAGGGCGATGGTCTTTCCCGAACGGTGCAGGCCGGATGAAAAAGCGCGCATCCGGCTGATGGTGCGAAAAATATGAATGACAATTTCCTTTTATTACCGTTGGCCGCCGATGCCGAATCGACCTGTGCCCCGTGCATTTCAATGAAAGCCGGGCAATACGATCGGGCAGGCCAGAAATAGAGCAAATGTCAAAAAATGTCAATAATGACATCGTTTTATAAAAAAGCAAAGCCGGAACCCGGCTTTGCTTGGGGACAATGACGATTCATGCCGCCGGCTGACGGTTTCCCTATGACAGCAAGCGTTTGAAATCCTTTGAGATCGATCAGATCGGGAGCGAGGCCGCCTTTTTTTCCACCAGCTTGCAGACCATGTCCCGGGCTGCTTCGAGATCCAGCCGCCCCATATTCAGCACCATATGGTATAGGTGTGGATTCTCAAAGTCGCTTTTACCCAGCCGCTTGAACAGGTTCACCCGCCGGCGGTCTTCGTTGGCCACCATCCGTTCGGCCTTCTTGCGGGGCATGTCATAGCGCTCCATCATGAACTTGACCCGGTTTTCAAATTCATCCACCAGCATGATGTGGACGGCATCGGGATGGTCGTTGAGGATATACTGGCTCCCCCGCCCCAGTATCACCACGTCGCCTTCATCCGCGAACTGGGCAATAATCAGCACCAGGTAATCGAGATAGATCTGTTCGTCCAGATAGCCGCGCTCATCGGCGAGCACCCGGTCCAGCCACCGCTTGGAGACCATACTGGAAATCATTCTGGACAGCTTGCTGCCGGCCTCTTTTTCAAAGGATTCGACCCAGTTGGTGGAGACATTGGCCTCTTTGGCCACGCGCTGGATGATGTCACTGTCGGCAAAGGTGTAACCCAGGGATTCGGAAACCATTTTGCCAAGGGTGATACCGCCTGCGCCGAACTGCCTCGAAATGGTGATGACCGCCATAGGTGCCTCCTCAATCTCGTTGCGGGTTAGAATCGTTTTCCACTGCTGCTCCGGCCGTTACCCCTCTTTGGGGGGAATGAGCAGGACCGGAAAAATCGACTGTTCCGCCAGTCCTTTGCTGATACTCGTCCCCCAGCGCTCCTTCCACAGGCTTTTGCGCGGAGAGCCGGCAATGATCATGGATGACTGGCATTCCCGTGCCGCCTTGTCGATCTCCGAAACCGTATCCCCGATATAGACATGGGATTTGGCCATGATGCCGTCATCTTCCAGGTCGTCACACAGGACCTCCAGTTTCCTGCGGTTTTCCTTGCGGGTTTTCTGGATGCCCATGGCAGACGTTTCCTTTAAATCCCTCTCACTGGCCACATGGACCACATCGACCTCCCGAATCACGGCCTTCAGCGATTTCAGATAATCGATGGCCCGCCGGCTGGCGTCGGACCAGTTGGTGGCCAGCAGCGGTTTTTCAAAAGGATTTTCCGCAAGCGGTCCCTTGCGCGACAGGTATTTGTAGACCAGCACGGGGGTCGCGGACCGGTGAACGATCTCGGTGATGTCGGAGCCGGAGTAGAGCTGTTCGATACGCCCTTTCTTCTCCGGACTCAGGACGATAAGGTCCACCGACTCCTTCTCGGCGGCCTGGATCACCTGGCCGGCGAAGCTCCCGACGACAATGTAGACCCCCACCTCCATACCCTGCTCGAAAAGGGTTTCCGCCCAGTCGATGAACCGGATGTTGGCTTTCTCCCGGAGCCTGATTTCAGCGCTTTTCTCGTAGCCTTTGCCCCGCCGCATGGCCACCTTGTCCCGCTCGATGACATTCAGGAACACCACGTGGTTCAGGGCGGCCTTCTTCAGGTCCATCAGAGACTGCAACGCATCGAAACGGAGCTTGTCGAACCGGGTGACAAACAGTAGTTTTTTTATCTCCATGGTATCCTATCCTTGCCCGCCGTATCGATCATTCCAGTTCCCGACCGAGCGGATGCTATCCCAAAAACTTCTTGATTTCCGCGGCCAGTTCGTCCGGCTCCACCGGTTTTTCAAGATAGTTTTCCGGCTCGGGCACCGGCTTGTCACCGAATTCCGTAAGCGCCTTTTGCGAACGCAGAAAGGTTCGCTTGGCCACCCCGGAAAGGATGATCACGGGAATTTTCATCAGGGTTTTATCGGACTTGAGTTCCCGATAGAGCCGTATACCGCTCTGTTTGGGCATCAACACATCCAGGACAACCAGGTCCGGTGGGTCTTTACGGATGATCTTCAACCCTTCCTCACCATTTGCCGCCTCCACGGGCGTGTGGCCGCTCTCTTCCACGACCGTCGTGTTAAACAATCGCACATCCGGGTCGTCGTCAACGATCAACACTTTTTTACTCATCTTATCCCTCCTTGAAGGTTTACCCCGATATTGAAACCCATCATGGGCCGGTCGTTTGGGCCAGGCTGAGCGCGTCCGGCAACTGGGCGGGAAACCTCAGGATGAACGCGGTCCCCTCGCCTTCCGTGGAGACGACATCGATGGTCCCCTTGTGCTCTTCCACCAATTTGGCCGTCACCAGCAACCCGAGCCCGGTCCCCTTCACCCCCTTGGTACTGAAAAAAGATGAAAAAAGCTTGGACCGGACCTCCTCGGTCATGCCGCACCCGTTGTCTTTCACCTCGAAGCGAAGGTCACCGTCCGCTTCAATGCCGGTGACCACCGACACCCGGTGAGCTTTATCGACACCGGGATCAAAGATACACGCATCGATGGCATTTGTCACCAGATTCATCAAACAGCGGTGGGCGGTGCGCGGGTCCATGTAAAACGGTTTCATTTCATCGGAAAACTGTTTAACGAGCGCCACATCGTTATCCAGGGCAACGGTGTTGAGCAACTCACAGACATCGTCGGCGATATCATTGGGATTGCAGCGCTCGTACTCGGGCTCCCGCTCCTTGGAATAGGAGAGCAGGTCCATCACCAGGTCTGAGGTCCGGGTGATGTTGCGCTGAATCATCTCCCAGCCGTTTTTCAATTTTTCGGTGTTGTCCCGGGACAGCCCGACATCAACCAGATAGCTGCCGCCCTTGAAACCATGCAGGATATTTTTGATGCAGTGGGCCATGCCGGCAACGGTCTGGCCGACAGCCGCCAATCGCTCGCTGTTCACCAGATCCCGCTCCAGCCGCTTGATCTCACGCAGGTCCTGAAAAAAAGCCACGGTGCCCATCATTTTTCTCTTTTCCCGCAGGACCGACCCGGAGAATCTGACCGGGATCGACTCGCCGGTACTGGCCTTGATTTCGGTTTCCGCCCAGGGCGAGCGTTCATCGACATCCGCACCAAGCCCCGTCCGGGCAAGCGTCTCCTGCACCCATTGCGGCAAAAAATCCCTGGCATCTTTGTTCGGCACCACATCATCGGCGGAGTATCCGAAAATTCGCTCGGCAGCCGGGTTGAAGATGATCGTGTTCCAGTCATCGTCCGTGGCGATGATCCCGTCGTTGGCGCTTTTGATCAGTTTGGCCTGGAAATTGGATTTTCGGGTGATCTCCTCGTGCAGGAGTGCATTTTCAATGGTGGCCCCGATGCGGTTGCCCATCAGGTCCAGCAGGTGCAGTTCCTCCGAAGAGAACCGTTCGGTCTCCCTTTCGATGCGCATGACACCGAGCCCCTTGGTCTCCTTGGCGCTGATGGGAATATAGGCGAAGGTGGCCCCTTCCATTTCCGCCTCATTCGAAAAACGCCCCCGGTGGTCCCCCGCGTTATAGATGACGGGCTTGTCGGTACGGGACACCTTGCGGATAATTTCCCCTTCCGATTCGGGCCCGGCCTGGCCGTATCCCGGATCCGCATAACAGGTGTTGAAATAGCGCAGGTCGAACCGCCCCCCCGCTTCAGCCATGTACAGACAGACACTTTCCGCCTTCATGAAATCACGGATTTCCAACACGGCGCCTTCGATGCGCTTTTGCAGGGTCAACGGCGCGTTGAGGGCGGTGTAGATGGAACACAAGGTGGTCAGTTCCAGGTTGCGCCGGCGCTGCTCATCCTCGGCCTGTTTGGCCGCCGTGGTGTCCAGGAGGGTTTCGATGGCCCCCACCACGGTGCCGTCGGCCGCCTTGATGGGGGCCGCGGTGAACCAGCACCATCTGCCGCCGGCGCCCAGTCTGGGGAAAAAGACCTCGGCCTCGTACCCACCGTCGATAAGGGCCGATTTTTTCCACTTGCCGCCATACAGGTCCCACATCTCCTGGTCGCTCTTCTGGTCCAGAATGAGGTCGGCCATGGCCGGGCGCTCGCTGTTCCAGAAGGGCGCCCACTGGCGGTTGGTTCCCACCATCTCTGACGAGGGATGGCCGGTAAGGTTCTCCAGGGCCTGGTTCCAGTGCGTAATCGTATGGTCCCGGTTTAATACGAAGGTCGGAATGGTGCTGCCCTGGATGATCTGGGAGAGGGTACGCTGGTTCTCCTCCAGTTTGCGGGTGTATTGCCGGCGGTCTGATTCGGCCCTTTTTTTGTCCGTGGTGTCCCACAGGGTTTCGATGGCTCCCACCACGGTGCCGTCGGCAGCCTTGATGGGGGCCGCGGTAAACCAGCACCACTTGCCCCCATTGCCCAGTTTTGGGAAAAAGACCTCCGCTTCGTAGGCACCGTCGATCAAGTCCGATTTTTTCCATTTGCCGCCGTAAAGCTCCCAGACATCCTGGTCGCTCTTCTGGTCGAGGATCACATCGGCCATGGTAGACCGCTCACTGTCCCAGAAAGGGGCCCACTGGTGGTTGGTGCCGACCATCTGGGATGCCGGGTACCCGGTCAGCTGTTCCACGGCCCGGTTCCAATGGGTAACCACATGATCCTGGTTGAGAACGAAAGTGGGAATGGTGCTGCCTTGAATGATCTGGGACAATGCCCGCCGGCTCTCTTCTACCTCTCGGGTATACCGCCTTCGCTGGGCCTCGGCCTCTTTTTTCTCCGTGGTGTCCCAGAAGGTCTCTATGGCGCCGATAACACTGCCGTCGGTGGCCCGGATCGGTGCGGCGGTAAAAAAGAGCCACTTGCCCCCCTGTCCCAGTTTGGGAAAAAAAACTTCCGCCTCGTAGGCACCGTCGATCAAGTCCGATTTTTTCCACTTGCCGCCGTAAAGCTCCCAGAGTTCCGGTTCGCTGCGCTGGTCCAGAATGACGTCGGCCATGGTGGGCCGTTCTTTGTCCCAGAAGGGAACCCACTGGTGGCGGGTGCCCACCATCTTCATGGACGAGAAGCCGCTCAACCTTTCCAAGGCATGATTCCAGTTGGTGATAACGTGCTCCTCATTGAGGATGAAGGTGGGAATGGTGCTGCCCTGGATAATCTGGGTGAGCCGGTTCTCGCTCTCTTCGATCCGGATGAGATCCCGGCGGCGTTCGGCCTCGATCCGTTTTTTGTCCGTGGTGTCCCACAGTGTTTCGATGGCACCCACCACGGTGCCGTCCGAGGACTTTATGGGAGCGGCGGTAAAGATCAGCCATCGGCCGTTATCCCCTAAATGTTCGAAAAACTCTTCGGCCTCATAGGCCCCTTCGACCAGGGTTGACGGTCGCCATCTGGCCCCGTAATACTGGCTGATTTCACCGGTCTCCAGCTGGTCGAGAATCACGTCGGCCATAATGGGGCGCGCTTTTTTTCGGAACGGTTTCCAGTGGTGGCTGGTTCCCACGATTTCGTTGGCGGCATAGCCGGTGAGCTGTTCCAGAGCGTGGTTCCAATGGGTCACGATGTGGTTCCGGTTGATGACGAACGTGGGTGTCGTGCTTCCCTGAATGATCTGGGAAAGGGCCTGCTCGGTCTCCTCCAGTTCCTTGACATACCGGCGGCTTTCCGTTTCCGCCCGCTTGTTTTCCGTGGTATCCCAAAATGTCTCGATGGCCCCGACGACAGTGCCATCCGATGTTTTCAAGGGTGTTGCCGTAAACCAGCACCATCGCCCCGCTTTGCCCAGCTTGGGAAAAAAAACCTCGGCCTCGTAGGCGTCTTCGACGAGGGTCGATTTTCGCCAATACTCGCCATAAAGCCCGCCAAGCTCGGCTTCACTGTGCTCTTCCATGATCACGTCGGCCATGGTGGGCCGTTCGCTCTCCCAAAAGGGTTCCCACTGGTGCCGGGTACCCACCATCCTGGCTGCGGGGAAGCCGGTCAGCCGCTCCAGGGCATGGTTCCAGTGCGTGATCACGTGATCCCGGTTGAGCACAAAGGTGGGAATGGTGCTGCCCTGGATAATCTGGGAAAGCGTTCTTTCACTCTCTTCGATCCGGCGGGTATAATTGCGGCGTTCAACTTCGGCCAGCCGGTTTTCGGTATTGTCCCAGAGCGTTTCGATGGCGCCGATGATGGTACCGTCCGACGCCTTGATGGGCGCGGCCGTAAAAAAAAGCCACCGGCCGCCGTCGCCTAAATGCCCGAAAAACTCCTCGGCCTCATAGCCCCCGTCCACCAGCGTGGACGGCTGCCATTTGGAGCCATAGTAGTGGTTGATTTCGCCGGTTTCCAGCTGGTCAAGAATCACGTCGGCCATGATCGGCCGTTCTTTTTTCCGGAAAGGTTTCCAGTGATCCCGGGTGCCGACCATATCGTTGGCACGGTAGCCGGTAAGAACTTCTGCGGCATGGTTCCAGTGGGTCACCACATGGTCGCGGTTGATGACAAAGGTGGGAATGGTGCTGCCCTGGATAATCTGGGAAAGGGATTTCTCCTTTTCGTAGAGTTCCGTTTCGATCTGCTTGAACCGGCGGTTGCGCTGCATCACGATATCCGCGGCTTTTCGAAAGCATTGATGAATTCTATCCTTGACGGTCTCGACGGTAACCGTTTCGGTGCCGAGGGAATCCAGGGCCTCCTGCCGGATGGTTTCCAGCTGCAGCAGGTCCCACAAAAACCGGGAATCCTGGTGGTCGATCAGCTCGACCGCCGCCGGCTTGGCCTGTGATATGATGTGGGCCAGGTCGAGATCCCATGTGACCTCGATGATGGTCTCCAGTCCTTCCAGCCGACAAATTTCACGGTAGTCACTGCACGTGTGGATACCCAGAGACCGGGCATAGTTCATACCCACTGCTTGATCGTTGAGGTCGGCGACGCCCAGAACCTCCGGATGCCGGCCCTTGAAACCATCACCCAGCAGGTGCCGGAGCAGTTTGTCGCAGAACCGGCCTCCGCCGACGATGGCAATTTTGGCATTTTCAACTTTACGGATCATGGAAACCTTGGTCGAAACACTTTTCTTTTTTTATTTCAAGGAATTAATAATACCGGCAGCTCACTCAACTCGGCGATCCGATGGGAAACGCCCCCCAGCCAATACTCACGGAACCAGTCTTTTCCGGTTCGACCCAAAACGATCATGGTGGCACCATAGTCCCTGGACATCCGGAGGATCTCTTCAACCGTGCGGCCCATGGCCAGATGGGGTTCACCCTGAATGCCGGCGTCCTCAATCTGACGGCAATAGGATTGGAGGCGCCTGTCACTTTCGTCCTCAAGGCGTTTGACTGCCGGCGGCTCCAGATTCTTCACGCGTCGGGCACCCAGTACATGGATGACGATAATTTTTTCCACCAGCCCCTTCAACGCCAGTGTTGCGCCGAGGGCCCGCCGGGAAGGTTCCGACCAGTCCGATGCCAGCAGCGGGCGTTTCCAGATTCCTTCGTTGGTGCGCATCTGGGACTCTCCCTGCCATTGGTACGGCACCATGTATTTGCCCATGAGCACCGGAACATTGCTGCGGCGCAGGATGTCGAGCACGTGGGTGCCCACATATATCTTTTCAAGGGTCGATCGTTTCTTGCGCCCCACAATGATCAGGTCGGCCCGTTCCGCCTTGGCCATGTCCAGAATCTGGGCATTGGTGGCCCCGACCACGACACGCTGGTGAAATTCCAATTGCGGGTCGTCGATGGTCCGGATCCAGTCCTCGAATTTGATTCGTGCCTCCTCGCGCATGCGTTTCAGGTCTTCCTTCAACATTCCGCCATATGGCACGAAAGCCACATCCTCCCGCGGAATCACGTGGGCCAGGACGACTTTTTTGAGTCCGGCCGCTTTCAATTCGAGAACGGTCTTCAGGGAGTTGAAGGCCAGCTCCCTGAACCGGGTGTGAAAAAGCAGGGTTTCGAATCGCATGGTCGATCTCCCGTCCCTAAAAGAAAATAAGGGTTACCACCGCAAACGTCGGCAACAGAAAAACAACGGTATATTTCAGGATATAACCGAAAAAACTGGGCATGGGCGTCCCGGCCTCCTCAGAAATGGAGCGAACCATGAAGTTGGGGGCATTGCCGATATAGCTGCAGGCACCGAAAAAAACCGCTCCGGCGGAGATGGCCTTCAGGTATAGGGCGTTTTCCGTCATCAGCAACGGAACCGCCTGGGATTCGGCCATCCCCGGATAGTGGCTGCCCAGGGCCGTATTGAAAAAGGTCAGATAGGTGGGCGCATTGTCCAGAAAACCGGAGAGGGCGCCGGTCACCCAGAAATAGTGGACCGGGGCCTTGACGGCATTGATCAAAAAGGCCAGCTGGCCGTTGGCACCTGCTTTGAGGATCAGCAGGCAGGGAATCATGGTGATGAAGATCCCCACGAACAGGTAAGCCACCTCGATGATGGGAAACCAGGTGAAGTCATTGTCTTCCCGGATTTCCACACGGGTGGTGGCCATGGAAAGGACCCCCATGGCAACCAGCAATCCATCCCGGACCCAGTCCTGGAGACCGCGGTGAACCCCCATCACATTGACCTGCCCCCAGTCTGCCATGCCGCTCATCAATACGGCGCCGATGATGCCGGCCAGAAAGATGAAATTATGGATCCCCTCCAGCCGCAGCGGCGTCTTCTCCGCCTCCTCCGCCGGGACGCGCCCGGTTTCCTTCCTGAAATGGTAAAGATCCAGGAAAAAATAGACCACCAGCAGAATTCCGGCCACCAGGAGCATGTGGGGAAGAATGTTAAACGTCCAGAAAAAGGAGACGCCATGCAAAAACCCCAGAAAAAGCGGCGGGTCTCCCAGCGGGGTCAGGGAACCGCCCACATTGGCGACCAGAAAAATAAAAAAAACCACCATGAATGTACGATTTTTTCGAAAATCGTTGGCCCGTAGAAAGGGACGGATCAGCAACATGGCCGCCCCTGTGGTTCCCATCCACGAAGCCAGCAGGGTCCCCAGCGTCAGGATGACCACGTTGACCACCGGTGTGCCCCGAAGCGATCCCTTCAAAAGGATGCCGCCGGATACGGTATACAGCGACCAGAGCAGAATGATAAAAGGCACGTAGTCGGCAAGAAGAATATGGATGATTTCATACAGGGCGGTGCCCTCGTAGGCATAAAGAAACGGTCCGGCCATCACCACCGCCCAGAATGCGGAGACCTTGCCGAAATGATGGTGCCAGAATTCCGGTGCCAGCAGAGGGAACAGGGCAATGGAAAGCAGCATGCAGGCGAAAGGGATGCAGCTCCACAGCGGCAGAACGGGTCCCAGTTCCTCATGACCGTGGTGCCCCCCCTGCTGAGCATCGCGGTGCCCCGCTTCCTCAAGATGGTCCCCTTTGGCGTTCGCGGCGGCGTGAGGCTGAATTTCATGATGGCCGGTCGACGTCTGCTGCGGATCGGCTGCCCACGACGCAGGCCCTTGAATGGAAGCGGCAAAAAATAGGACGACGGACCAATACAGGAGAAGGATCAGGCGTCTGCAGAGTATGCTCATGGGCTGTCTGGCCTCCCCGTTGTGAAACAGGGCCAATCCATCGATTGACCCGTGTCGATGAAATGATGGAAGTCGCTGGCTGAACCGATAGGAATCAATCGGGCATGGTCAGCCAGCCGGTGAATCGATCGTTCAGTTCTGCCGGTCTTCCACGGGAGGCGCCGTGCTCGGGTGAAGGCGATTCCCACCTGTTCATTCTGATGTCTGTCACCTGCGTTGTTCTGTATCTGCATCACTCCGGCTGACCGTTTAAACCAACGGAGAACCGGGGCTGACACCATCTCGGCGACATTGCCTAACCATTAGATATGAAATGAAATGTGGGTATTTCATACTACGGTTCCCGTTTTTTTGTCAACCGGTTCGGCCGGTGAGGATATCCCCGACACCGGCCACCGGCGAAAAGCCGGCCGGAACCAGGCTGCATGATCTCCTCGTCAGCCCGGCCAAGCCGCTGGCCGGGCATGCGTTCTTCTTGATCTCACTAGCGCAGGAGCATATCCGGGAACGCCATTAAACCATTGATCGCCGGCTGGGTTCGGTGTACAAGCCGCATGGTGTCCCTTCTTTCCAGAAAAGAATCAACTTGAAAAACATCAACACCACCGGACTTCTCGAAACCCATGCGGCTGTGCTGCTTTTCGGCCTTGCCGGACTGTTTGGCAAATACCTGGACCTTCCCGCGTGGACCATCGTCCTGGGCCGCACCGGTTTCGCCACGGCAGCCTTGGGCATGGTGATGGTTGTCGCCGGACCCGGGAAAATGCCCCGGGACGCCAAAACTATTTTGCTCTTCGCCCTGCTGGGAGCCCTTTTGGCAGTACACTGGATATTTTTTTTCCTGGCCATTCAGGTCTCCACCGTCGCCGTGGGCCTGCTGGCATTTTCCACCTTTCCGGTATTCATCACCTGTATCGAGCCCTGGTGGTTTAAAGAAAAACGTCGGGCATTCGACGGGATCACGGCACTGCTGGTCATGGTGGGGGTGTGCATCATGGTCTACCCGTCCCCTTTCGGCGGACAGATTTTTTCCGGGGTCGCCTGGGGGATCCTCTCCGGATTCACCTTTGCAATCCTTTCCCTGTTGAACCGGAAATGGGTCCGGGAACATCCCCCGGTCGTTATCGCCTTCTACCAGAATGGATTTGCTTTCCTGCTGCTGATGCCGATGCTGGCAGGGTTCCATGGGCACCTGGGAGCCGGCCAATGGGCGATGCTGGCCTTTTTGGGTGTGGTCTGCACGGCCCTGTCCCACGCCCTGTTCATTCGCGGGCTCACCTTTATCCGCGCCCAGCTGGCATCCGTAATCGCCTGCCTGGAGCCGGTTTATGGGATTGTTTTTGCCTATTTGCTGCTGGACGAAACACCGTCGCCCCCCACCCTTGCCGGAGGGACGGTGATCCTGATCACCACCATCGCGGCCATGTCCCGACGGACGACCGTTTGACAATGGCCGGCGATTGTGAAATGCAGCAACCGATTGAAGCCATCAATGCCCTGGGGAGTATCCGATGAAAAAAAACACCGATGCAGACGTCATTGTCGATTTTATTACCGGACAAGCGGTACCCCATGTGGGGCCCGAAGCCAATCGCCAGCAGGTGGAACGCTATCTGATTGAAAAAAAAGGCTACCGGCGTGAAGATGTGACGGTGGATGCCCCGATTGATGTGGATATCGACGGTGAGGTGTACCGATCCACGGTGGACCTGATTGTGCAGATCGACGGCAGGCCTTTGATTGCCGTTAAATGCGCCGCCGGGTCACTGGGGTCGAGGGAGCGGGAAATCGTTTCGGCGGCGCGGCTTTATGGCACGACTCCGCTACCGCTGGCGGTGGTATCCGATGGCTCCGACGCAACGGTTCTGGATGTGGCCACCGGAAAGCAAAAAGCATCGGGCCTGGCGGCCATTCCCGATCGCACCGAAGCGATCGGCCTGGCCCGGGCGGAGCCGCTGCCGCCGATCGCACCCGACCGACTGCCCAGGGAGCGGCTGGTATTCCGTTCTTACGATTCCATGAACGTCAACGTGCGCGGCCGGAGCAGTTGATCTCCAGCGGAACTCACCCGTCAAAATCATAATTGCGCGCCATCTTGTCGGTAAATCGCATCCAAGGGCCGCGACGCTCCGTAGCGTAGCGACACAGGCGCCCCCACCATGAATCGCCCATCAGCACGCGATGAATCGAATAATCCCGGGTGTCGCCGATGCCGTTGACCTCGATCTGTTCGATGCCGAAATCACCGTAGCCGGGTCCCAACATCATCGCAGCGGCAATGATATCGATGGCATGCTCCCTGGCCAGCACCCGCCCGTATAACTTGGAAAGCGCAGCCGGTCGGCTGTCATAGCGCAGGCTCCTGGCAATGCCGACGATCCGTTGCACCGTAAAGCTGTGCAACTCGACCGCGCATCCGTAATCTGTTTTCATCACCAGAAACGGCGTGTTGTTGGTCACCACCAGCAGATCGACATCGTTGGGGGGGTGGTCACCCGGGTCACCGGCAAGGTAGCGTGCAAGGGAGCCGAACAGCAGCAGGGCCTTGGGATGATAATCCTCCATGTCCGCCGTAATCTGATCCATGGCGGACAGCATAGAATTCAAATGGTGATCGTTTTCAGGCATCCTATGGGACCGGCGAAACGGTTTCACATCATGTTGAAAACACGCCGAGCACAATGATTTTCGACATCCTGTCAGGCTGGCAGGGGATCATAGAGGTATTGTAGCGGGGAAAACGGGGAAGCGCAAGAACTGCGCCGCGTCCCTCGAGGGCGTTGGAAACGGCGCACCGGGTCAGGTGGGGCGGCATGGGGTCTACTGGCCGGCCACATCCTTGCCGCAATGCTTGCAGACTTTGGCCCGCTTTTTTATTATTTCCGCGCAAAAAGGGCATTCGCGGGTGAAGAAGCGTTTGTGAATGTTCTGGACCGCACTGTCCACCTGCTCCTGCAGGCGCGGGTTGCCGAATTTTAGGTTGCGGATGGGCTCGATGGCCTCAAGCTCGCCGATATCACCTATCATCTCGGCCGCTTTCATGCGAACCCGCACCGGTTCGGCCGAATCCATGAGCAACCTCAGAATCGACACGCCATCCTGGTTAACGTAGCAGTCTGCCAGTATCGAGAATCCTTTTTTGATGTTCTGCTTGAGAACCTCTTCCTCGGCAATCACCTGGTCGTCGATCACCTGGCCGGTTGCCCCGACCGGGCTGAAAACGGGCATCAATTCAAACTGGTCGGTGCCCGGGTAGTTCATGCAGCGGTAAGAGGCATGATGGGCATAGTTTTCCATCATGCTGTCCCATCCCTGGGTGTAAAGGGGACATTCGTCGTTAAAACACATGAACAGGTAGGGCGTTCCCCACCCCAAGCCGTCGCCGACGTTGATTGAAGGCACCTCCCAGATGCTCATCGGCGCATTGCAGTGAGGGCAGGCGGGCTTTTCCATAGCCATAATTTTCTCGAGCACTTCTTCTTTGGTTTCAAAAGCCATTTACATGCCTCCATGGTGGTTGTCGAAAGATCGAATTCGGGGAGTTGATATAGTCCGGCACCCTGCAGCCAGCGGTTAAATTAAGGCGTGGTTGGACATTGTCAACCGAAGTGGCATGTCATCTCGTGGAACGCGCGGCGCCCCGGCGGCGCCAGCAGAAACGCATTGATCAGCCGTTAAAGAAAAATAAAAAAAGATTAAAGTTGCCCTGCCGGCCGCCGATATATACATCGGGCAGTTTACAATTCTTCCGACCATACCGGCGGACGATCGTCAACCAGTTCAAATCGTACGGAAAGTCAGGTACTGGAGATGCCATCGGGCATGCGTTAAAAGGAGGGGCACAATGGAAATCAATACTAGTGATCCAATGGGCAAGGGGATTCAGGGCCCCGGGCGCACCCAGAAAATCAGCAGGGTCAATCGGGAAAGAGACGAAGCGCCGGACCGGCAGGCATCTCAGGCCGAAAAGAATCCGGATTACCGGGTCAGCCTGTCCGGTCCTGCCGAGTCAACCGTTTCCGGGCCGGCGGGCACCCGGGCGGCCGGCGGCGTTGGGAGAGCGGCGGCGCTTTCTGAAGATGAAGCCGCCCGAATCGCCCGGCAGGCCTCCGAGCAGCTGGCGCAGACCCACACCGCCATTACCAACCAGGCCATCCAAAAGGCGGTTGACCTCTTTACCTGAGTCACGGCGGATCCGACAACACACAGACAAAAGCCGATTCCATCGTGGGATCGGCTTTCGCAGTTCAAGGGAGAGAGGCGTGCACCCACGCACCGATGGGCACGCCGGCAAGAGGGATAGGGTCAGTGGCAGCAAAAGCGATCCGCCGGCGGGGGAGTCGCTTCCCCGCCGGCGTCAAAGCTGAACAGCTGCAGCAGATTTACCACCCCCAGGACAGGTATTGGTCGATGGAGTCGGCCGCCTTGCGCCCGGCACCCATGGCCAGGATAACGGTGGCAGCGCCGGTAACGATGTCGCCGCCGGCCCATACCCCTTTTTTGGTGGTTTTTCCCGTTTCCGGATCCGCCACGATGTAGCCCCACTGGTTCAATGCCATGTCCGGTGTGGACTGGGTCAACAGGGGGTTGGCACCGGAGCCCACGGCCACGATGACCAGATCGGTATCCATGTGAAATTCGGAGCCCTCGATGGCGATGGGGCGACGCCGGCCGGAATCATCGGGTTCGCCAAGCTCCATTTTCAGGCATTCCATGCCCGTGAGGCGCCCCTTGTCGTCGCCCTTGAACCGGGTGGGATTGGTAAGCAGGAAAAATTCGATGCCCTCTTCCTCGGCATGATGAATCTCCGCCCCCCTGGCGGGCATTTCATCCCGGGATCGGCGATAGACGATCTTGACGCTGTCGGCCCCAAGGCGCATGGCGGTGCGGGCCGAATCCATGGCCACGTTGCCGGCACCCAGGACCACCACATTCTTGCCCTTGGGAATCGGGGTGTCCACGTCCGGATAACGGTAGGCCTTCATCAGATTGGCCCGGGTGAGGTATTCATTGGCCGAAAGGATGCCGATAAGGTTTTCGCCGGGCAGGTTCATGAACCGGGGCAGACCGGCTCCCACGCCCAGGTAGACGGCCTGGTATCCCTCTTCGAACAATTCGTCCAGGCTGACGGTGCGTCCCACCACGGAATTCACCTCGACCTTGACCCCGAGGCGTTCCAGGAAATTGACTTCCTGGGCCACGATGGCCTTGGGCAGACGGAATTCGGGGATGCCGTACACCAGGACGCCGCCGGGCTTGTGAAACGCCTCCAGAACGGTGACTTCATATCCTTTTTGAATCAGGTCACCGGCCACGGTGAGGCCGGAGGGACCGGAGCCCACCACGGCTACCTTCTTGCCGTTGGCAGGTGCCTGGGGAGGCAGGGCGCCGGTGCCGCTTTCCCGTTCCCAGTCGGCCACAAACCGTTCCAGGTTGCCGATGGCCACGGGTTCGCCCCGCTTGCCCACGATGCACTTGCCTTCACACTGGATTTCCTGAGGGCACACCCGGCCGCATACGGCCGGAAGAGCGTTTTTGGTCCACACGTGGCGAATGGCGCCGGTGAAGTCACCCTTGGCGATCAGGTTGATAAACCCGGGGATGTCCACACTCACCGGACAGCCTTCCACACATCCGGGCTTTTTACATTGAAGGCAGCGGGCCGCCTCTTCCTGAGCCATGGCCACGGTGTACCCCGTCGGCACTTCTTCGAAATTGCGTTTTCTGATCTCCGGTTTCTGTTCGGGCATCGCCACACGGGGCGCTTTGCCCTTTTTCTTCTCTTTTTCCGTCATCTCAATCCCTCCATCTCGACAATTCTATGGCGCCGGTCGGTATACCGGTCGCCCACCGCATCGGGTGGTATCTTTTTTCAACTGGTCATGTCCGCCGACTGGTCAGGTCGCATCCTGAAGGGTGCAAAACTCCTCGTAGCACGCTTTCTCTTCTTCACAATAGGCCTGAAGGCGCAGCATCAACTCATCGAAGTTGACCTGGTGGCCGTCAAATTCCGGACCGTCCACGCAGGCAAATTTGGTTTCACCACCGACGGTAACGCGGCATCCCCCACACATGCCGGTGCCGTCGATCATGATGGGATTCAGGCTCACCAGGGTTTGAACCCCGTAAGGCCGGGTTAGATTGGCCACGGCGCGCATCATGGGCACCGGCCCGATGGCCACCACCAACCGGACGTCTCCCCCCTCCAGCGCCTCTTTGAGGACATCGGTGACAAACCCGTGATGTCCGTAGGTCCCGTCGTCCGTGCAGACCTTGAGGTCATGGGATGCCGCCTTCATCTGCGATTCGAGAATCAGCAGGTCCTTGGTCCGCGCACCGATGATGCAGGTGACATCGTTGCCGGTCTGCTTCAGGGCGCGGGTGATGGGATGCAATACGGCCACACCGGTACCGCCGCCCACACACACCACCTTGCCCACCTTTTCCAGGTGGGTGGGCTTTCCCAGAGGCCCGATGACATCCTGAAATGCATCCCCTTCCTGGAGGGTCTTGAACAGGGCTGTCGATTTTCCCACGACCATATAGATAATGGTAATGGTGCCCTTGTCCGGATCCGTATCGGCCATGGTCAGCGGGATACGCTCTCCATCTTCGTTGGCCTTCAGAATCACGAATTGTCCGGGCTTTGCTTTCTTTGCGATTAAAGGGGCCTCGATCTCATTTAATATCACGGTCCCTTCGGCCATCTCCTCCCGCTTTACGATCTTGAACATGTGCGTCCTCCACGTCTAATGTTTTCGTTGCAGCCGTTCTGCCGCAAAACATATCCTTTATTAATATGCTGAATCTGGCTAATATACACACCCGAATTTTGAAATCAAGCTCAAAACACAAACCCAGTAAATATTCTGTATGGTAATTTTTGAATCACCATAATACTATCAAATAACTGAAAAAAATGAAAAAACTTAACCTGTTTGACAGTCACTGCCACCTGGATGATCCATCCTTTGAACCCGATTTCCAGGAGGTGGTGCACCGTGCCGCCACCGCTGGGGTGCACCGGATGCTGGTTGTCGGCATCGACCGGCCCACATCGGAACGGGCGGTGGCCCTGGCGAAAACGAATACGGGCATGTACGCGTCAGTAGGGGTCCATCCCCATGATGCCAGCGCCTGCTCGGATGAGGTCCTGGCGCATTTGAGGTCGCTGGCGTCGACCCCCGAGGTGGTGGCCTGGGGAGAAATCGGGCTGGATTTCTACCGCATGTATACCCCTCAAAAGGACCAGGAGCAGTGCTTCATGCGCCAACTGGAGATCGCGGGGGCACTGAACCTGCCGCATATTTTCCACGAGCGGGACAGCCGCGGACGTCTGCTGGAACTCCTCAAGGCTGTCCCCAACAACCGTCGATCAGCCGTGGTTCACTGTTTCAGCGGAACTGAAGACGAACTGGGCCGGTATCTGGACATGGGGTTTTATATCGGCATCACGGGTATCGTCACGATCAACGGGCGGGGAAAATCCCTACGGCGAATGATTCCGTCCATTCCGGCGGATCGACTCCTGATCGAGACGGATTCCCCCTATCTGACGCCTGCCCCCCGGCGCAACAAATTCCGGAGAAACGAGCCGGCATTCGTTCGCGAGGTGCTGTTGAAAATTGCCGAAGTCCGCCGGGAAGATCCATCGGCACTGGCCCAACAGGTTTGGAGCAACAGCTGCCGGCTGTTTCGCCTCGATCCGTCGGCAAGCTGACGGAGCATCCGGACGGGCGCCGACTAATCGGCCATGAGGTGCTGAACGGCCTTTTCCAGGCCGTCAATGGACAGTTCGAACATGGGAAAAATCTGGCGAATCATCGTGATGGTGCGGGTGTAGTCCCACATGGCGGCGGAGACCGGGTTGAGCCAGACACTGTGGGCAAAGGTGTTCACGAGCATGCGCAGGCATTCGATGCTGGGCCGGCCGCTCCGGTTCTGGACATAAATGGAACCGTCCCGGGACATCAGTTCATAGGGCGCCATGCTGGCATCCCCCACCACCACCAGCCGGGTGTCCGGGTCCATGCGGGCCAGCTCGGCCATGCGCACCGGCTGCCGATAGCGGGCCGCATCCCGCCAGATGGTATCGTAGATGGTGTTGTGGAAAAAGAAGGTTCGGACCTCCTTGAACTGGGCCCGGGCGTAATCGAAGAGGGTCTGGACGACGGATACGTATGGATCCATGGACCATCCGCCGTTGTCGATGGCCAGGATCACCTTGAGCCGGTCCTTCATGCGCCGGTCGAAGGCAATCTCGATTTCACCGGCATTCTTCATGGTGCGGTAGATGCTCTCGTCGATATTGACCTGGTCCCTGGGGCCGGCGGGTACCATGTTGCGCAGCCGTTTTAAGGCTTCCCCCACCATGGCCTGGGTAAGCGGGCCGGAGAGGGAATAATCCTTGTAGCGCCGTTCCATGGCCACCTTGACGGCGGACTTGTTGCGCGACACCCCCCCTACCCGCATGCCCCCGGGGTGAAAGCCGGAGTGGCCCACCGGCGATGTGCCGCCTGTGCCGATCCACTTGCTGCCCCCGTCGTGACGGCCATCCTGGTCCCTGAGCCGCTGCTTGAAGTAATCGAGGAGTTCTTCCGGCGTCATGCGGTTCAACTGGCCTTCATCCATGCCCAGGGCGTCGGCCATGGCCTTGGGGTCCTGGAGCCACTGTTCCAGCATGGCCCGGGCCATTTCATCGATCTCCAGGCCCTCCACGTCGGGCAGTTCGGCCCCCTGGAAATGGTGGGCGAACACCTGGTCGAACAGGTCGAAGTATCGCTCGCTTTTCACCAGTATGGTCCGCGAGGCGGTGTAAAACTCGTCGAGCGTGGCGATAAGGCGGTCGGCCAGGGCCCGGTGAAGAGTCAAAAAGGCCGTGGGGCTGACCGGTATCCCCATCTCCTTGAGCTTATAAAAAAAGGCCAGGAACATGATCAGAACATCTTTCGCCGGTTGACAAAGGAACTGGCCCGCTGGTAATCGCCGCTTTTTTTGAACAGTACCCCCAGAAAGGGCACGTCCCCCTTGGTCAGCCGCTTGGGTTTGAAATCCGGATCGGCGTTCAGGGCACGGATCCAGTTGATCAGCTCACGGGTGGCCGGTCGTTTTTCGACGGCTTCCAACTCCCGCATGTGGTAAAAAGCGGCGATGGCGTTCTCAACCAGTGCATCGTGGATGTCGGGAAAATGCACGCCGATGATCCGGCGCATCATCTTGGGATCGGGAAAGGCGATATGGTGGAAATTGCAGCGGCCCAGAAAAGGATCGGAAAGGTCCTTTTTGGCGTTGGAGGTAATGATGATCACCGGCCGGTGCCGGGCCGAGACGGTTTTGTCGATCTCGATGATGTCGAATTCCATCTGGTCCAGCACATCCAGCATGTCGTCCTGGAAATCGGTGTCCGCCTTATCGATCTCATCGATCAGCAGCACCGTCCGCGCGTCGGCCGCGAAGGCCTGACCGATCTTTCCCATCTTGATGTATTCTTCGATGTTGCTCACATCCCGCCGGCTGTCGCCGAAGCGGCTGTCGTTGAGACGCGTCAGGGTATCGTACTGGTATAACGCCTCCACCAGCTTCATGCTGGATTTGACGTTGAGAACAATGAGCGGCATGTTCAGGCTCTCGGCAATGGCGTGGGCCAGCATGGTCTTCCCCGTACCGGGCTCCCCCTTCAGCAGCAGGGGCATCTCCAGAGCCATGGAGATGTTGACGATCTGGGCCAGTTCCTCATCCAACACATAGCGGGTGGCGCCGCTGAACGACGCCTCAGATTGCTGAACGGTCATGAACACCTCTTAACGTAAAAATAATAATCAATTACAGACGATCGCGAATGGTGGCCGACAGATCCCGGGTCAACCCCAGCACCCGCTTGGCCAGGTCCAGGCTCAGGGAGCCGACACCGCAGCTGGGCGTGATGAAGGACTGGGCACGCAGGGTTGCCGGGGCAATCCCGAACGCTTCGACCTGCCGAAACTGCGCCTGCCATCGGGCGTATAGGGTATCGACGGTCTCCCGCCGGATCGCTTCGGGCTCCAGGGTGGGCACGATGCCCCAGGCGAGCAGCCCACCGCCTTTCAGGAAGTCCCTGATCGGATCACCGTAGAGAATGAACCGGTCGAAATATGCGTAGGCGTCGAAATTGACAATATCCGCGCCGGATTCCAACACCAGCGACCAGTCCGTATTGGCGCATACGTGGATGCCGGCCAGTCCGCCATCCGCGTGGATACCGGCCACCACCTCCCGGAGGCAGGCCAGGATTTCTTCTTTGGAAATGCTGATCAGCTCCGACGACCCGAAGCCGGCCAGGGCCGGCTCGTCGATAAAAATGATCACCGGGCAGCCGGGCCCGGAAAGGCTGCGGATCTGCCAGCGGGCGTTGAGGGCCAGAAGTTTGACCGCCGCATCGCGCAAGGTCTCGTTGTAGAAAATCGCCCGGCCATCCTGATCCTTGACACCGGTGCCAAAGGTAACCGGGCCGGTGACCTGTCCCTTGACCGCAACGGGCGGCGTCTTGATGCGGTCCAGTGTATGCAGCAGGGCAGCCACCCCCCTGCCGGTGGCCTCGCCCAGGGCGAAACGGGAACCGGGCAGCAGGTCCGGGGCCTCGCTGACGGCCATGTACGCTTCGAAAAAAACGAGCAGGTCGTCGTCGAATGACTCGCCGGCAGCGTCGATGAACATTTTTCCGTCCTTTTGGACCACGGCCGGCATGCCCGGTAAAAATTGCGGCACCATGCCCTCCTCGGGGAAAACCGGCAGCTGAACCCACAACGGAATGGATGGCGTATAATCCATGATCAGGCGAGAGGCTGCTGCGTGGTCGTTCATGGGCATACTGCCGATAAGCAGCGGCAGGCAGTCGGGGGTCAAGGTCTGAAGCATCGGTAAATCCTCATGTTGGTGTTGGGAGGTGTTGCTTTTTATCATGGCGGCGGCGCTTTAACAAGCGTGAGGTGGCGGTGGACCGGTAAGCCGCCACGGGTTGTTCTCACCGGCCGTGCAGATCCGGACGATCGTCGGCAGGCGGCGACCCGGAGAATTCCTTGAATCCCCGTTTCGGGACCCCGCACAATTCCTTTTTTTTAGGTTATCTTTTGATAAGGCTCGGATTGACACCTATTAGACACGATGATATTGTCTGGTCCACCATTGAACACTCGACGCGGTTATGGTGGACGGGTCATGGGAAACATCATCTGCCTTGACGAAAAGCTTAAATGCAGCCGGAAAAAAAAGGACGCCCTCGTCCGGAAAAGAAAGCTCCTGGCGGTCAGGAATATTTTCCGGTGCACGCATTGTGTGTCCAAATGCGAAAAGTGCGGCGTCCAGATTCGGGCGGAAAACCGGCCGGAAGTGCCGGAATTCAGGGTCCCCTATACATTTTGCGACAGCTGTTCGGAAGAGTATATCGAATACATCGAAACACTCAAGGGCAAGAAAGACGAGACGCTTTACTGGCATAACGACGCCTGGATGAAGGTGTGGGCCACCTGGATCGAGCACCAGGGCGCCGTTGACAGTTACTTGAAGTCAAAAGAGTTTGAGCGGCTGCTCGATGAATTGAAACCGAACCCGACTTGATCTGAAACCGAACCAGTGCAGTGACAGGCCGGTCAGGAAATTACGTTTTAACGCGGTTTACCACAGGAGGAAGACATGTTTGGAATCGGAATGCCGGAATTGATTATTATCCTGGTCATCATTCTCATCATTTTCGGTGTGGGCAAACTGCCGGAGATCGGCGGCGGCATGGGAAAAGCGATCCGCAACTTCAAGGACGCCTCCAACAAGGCGGAATCCGATGCCCCGGAGGAGATCGAAGAGGATAAAAAAGCCTGAGCGACAGCGTATTCAGCATGCGTTTTAAAAAGGGCCGGCAGGATACCAAATCTGTCCGGCCCGGTTTTTGTGGCCCCGCTTTCAACCCCCGTGGGCCGTTACCCGTCCCCGCCACTCGAGATAACCGCCAGAAACTGGTCGCCGAACCGGTCAAGCTTGCTTTGGCCGACACCGGAAATTTTCAGCAAATCCGAATGGCTGGAAGGTCGGCAGACCACCATCTCCTCAAGGGTACGGTCATGAAAAATCACATAGGGAGGAACGTTCAATTCCCTTGAGATATCCAGCCGAAGCTGCCTCAGTCGCTCCCATAAGGCTGACGATGCCGCGTCGCTGAAGGTGACCCTCGATCCCCTCGCCGATTTCTTTCCCGCTGTCGCCTTGACCGGTTCGGGATCCTTTTTCAATCGTACCGGCTGTTCGCCCCTGAGTATATTCCAGCTGCTTTCGTTCAGGCGAAAGCCACTTCTGGCCGCCATATCCGCGTCCAGATAGCCTGCGGCAAGCAATTGTCGAAACACCGAGTGCCACTGTTTCGGTTCCAGGTCCTGCCCCGCGCCGAAGGTTTTTATGCGATGGTGGCCCAGGCGTTCCATCCGCTCCGAGGCCCGGCCGGTCAGCACATCGATGAGATAGACCGCACCGAAACGCTGGCCGGTGCGATACACGCAGGACAGGGCCTTCTGGGCGGCGATGGTGCCGTCCCAGGTGTCCACCGGTTCGGTGCAGTTGTCGCAGCAGTTGCACGGCGGGGTGTAGGACTCGCCGAAATAACCCAGCAAGCCTCTCCGCCGGCATTCGGGGCTTTCACAAAATCCCAGAAAGGCGCCGAGCTTGCGCTGCAGGACCGACTTGAAGGCCTCGTTTCCGCTGGAAAGGTTCTGCAGGGTTCGCATGGCCACCACATCGGCCAGTGAATAGAACAGCCACGCCTCGGCCGGCTGACCGTCGCGGCCGGCCCGGCCGGTTTCCTGGTAATACGCCTCCATGCTGGCGGGCAGGTCAAGGTGGGCCACGAAACGAATATCGGGCTTGTCGATGCCCATGCCGAAGGCGATGGTGGCCACCATCACCAATCCGTCTTCCATCAAAAACCGCTGCTGATGGCGACGCCGGACCTCGGCATCCAGGCCGGCATGGTAGGGCAGCGCCGCAATGCCCTTTTCCCGGAGCCAGCGGGCGATGGCATCGACCCGTTTGCGCGTGCGGAGGTATACGATGCCCGCGTGCCCGCCGTGTCGTTCGCGCAAAAGGGTGAGCAGTTGCCGTTTATCGTTCTGCTTGATCCGGATGCGGTAAAAAATATTGGGACGGTCAAAGCTGGCAACCACCCGGACGGCGCCTGCCAGATGGAGCTTTTCCACGATATCCCGGCGGGTCGCCGGATCGGCGGTGGCCGTCAGGGCAATTCGCGGCACCCCCGGGAAACGTTGGGTCACCGAGGCGATCTGAAGGTATTCAGGCCGGAAATCGTGTCCCCACTGGGAGACGCAGTGGGCCTCGTCGATGGCGAACAGCGCCAGCTTCATATTGGACAGCAACCTCTGGAACCGATCGGTAAGCAGGCGCTCCGGGGCGACATAGAGCAGGTCGCATTGCCCGCCGGCGGCGATGGCTTCCACCCGGGCGGCCTCGGCGGCGGGCAGGCTGGAATTGAGAAAATGCGCCCGGACCCCAACCTGGCGCAGGTCCGTCACCTGGTCCTGCATCAGGGCAATCAACGGTGAAACCACCACGCCCACACCGGGCCGGATGAGGGAGGGGATCTGAAAACACAGGGATTTGCCGCTGCCGGTGGGCATGAGGGCAAAGGCGTCACGCCCGGCAAGCAGCGTATCGATAACCATTTTCTGGTTATCCCGGAACGTCTGGTAGCCGAACACCGTATCGAGGACCGTTTCGGGTGGCATATCTCTGTACGATGCCGGAGGGACCGGTGCCGGGTCATCCCAATCCGCGGCCATTGATTCCGGCGCCTCGGGTTCCACGGGCATACCATTTTCCAGGTAATCCCATTCCTGCGGCATATCGTTCTGCTGGGCCGAAAGGACCACCTGGTAGGCGTGACCGCAGGCCGGGCACTGGACCCCGGCGGATTCAGTGCCGGCCTCTCCAGGATCGAGCTTGAAAACTGATCGGCATTCAGGGCAGGTCAGGTTCATGGAAATACTCCCATCGGGAAACATCGAAGGGCAAGGATGAATCCTGCCCCATCAGCATGCCCGTGGAATCGCCTCCGGTGGGCATCCGGTGGCCGAAGGTAAAAACAGTCACCGGATCGCCCCCCGAACCGGTGTTTGAAGCGGTGCCGGCACACCCTATCCTGGTTAGTGGCCAGGTGCGGGTGCCCATCAGCAACGACAGAAATACGGCCGCACAGTGAACATGCCTTTTCATCCGACGCGCCTTCTGGCAGTCCATGGCACCGCCCGCAGGGGGCCCGCAGGCCCTGCGATGCAATCACGGCGCGGCTCGACGAGGTCCCCTTCATAGCATACCGGCAGCGACTTTTCACGAGGTTGTATCGGCCGGTGGTTGATATTTGCCCGGGGGATGTACTATGACTTTATTCTTGCATCTCTTCCGATAGGACTAAGCACCGGCCCCGGCCGGTCAGCCGCTGTGAAGGTAAGATGATGAATAACGAGGCGTTGATAGCCGTTCTCCAACGTACCGACCCGTTTGCCCTTCTGGACCGGAATGTCCTTGCCCCCCTTTGCCGCGGCATCACCCTCGGCACCTTCAAAAAGGGGGATTATGTCTTCCGCCAGGGTGCACCCAGCTGCGATTGCCTTTTCATCATCGCCCACGGCCTGGTGGAAATTCTCGTTGAAGACGACTGCCGGGAGGAGTCGGTGGTGGGGCTCCGCAGGAAGCACGATTTTTTCGGTGAAACCGTGGTGCTTTCAGGCCAGCGATACCCGGGATCGGCACGGGCCAAAGGCGCGTTGACCTGCCTGCGTCTGCACCGAAACGATTTGGAATCACTGATATACAGCCAGCCGGAATTTTCCGGATTCTTCAACACCCTGCTGGCCGAGCGGATGCGGCTGATCTACGAACGCAACCTTTCCGACCGGGCATGCACCATCCCCGGAAGCAGCACTGCGCTCCTGTTTCGAAAGCAGGTCAGCCGGGTCATGTCCGCTCCGGTGCTGACCTGCCGGGAAGACGATCCGGTATCCGATGCCGCGAAAAAGATGGTGAAACGGCAGGTGGGATGCCTGGTGGTCGTGGATCCTGCCGGCCGTTTCCGGGGCACGCTCACCGAGCGCCACCTGGTGGGTGGACTGATTGCCGAACAGACCTGCCCGGTGGGCCGTTGCACGGCGGGTCGCCTCATGGATCCGCGCCTGAAGGCCATTGCCCCGGAAGCCTATCTGGGCGAAGCGCTGGCGGCCATGATCCGGAACCGGAGCCGGCAGCTGGTGGTCATGGAGCGGGACCTGCCCGTGGGGGTGGTCGCTTTCTCCGATCTGGTGCGATCCCAGTCGGCCGACAGCCTGATGCTGATCCACGATATCGCCGATCAGAACGACATGGACGGACTGGCCGACCTGAGCGCCGGCATCGATCGGGTGCTGGATGCCCTGGTGGCCGAACGGGCAGGCGTGCAGGAAACCATGGAGATCATGTCCCGCCTGAATGACCGGATTACCCGCAAGGTGATCGAACTGAGCGAAGTTCAGATGAAAGGGGATGGCTGGGGTCCACCGCCGGTTGACTACTGCTGGATCAATATGGGCAGCGCTGCCCGCTACGAGCAGACTCTGCGGACGGACCAGGACAATGCCATCATCTATGCGGACCCTGAGGATGGCGACCGGCAGGCTTCATTCGACTATTTTCAACGATTGGCCGAACGGGTTGTCGACGGGCTGGATCGCTGCGGATTTGAACGCTGCCCGGGTGGGGTGATGGCGAGCAAGCCCAAATGGTGCCGGGCGCTCTCCGAATGGCGACGCGGCGTGGCCGGTTGGATGGTCTCCATGGAGCCTGAAGACATCCGTACGCTCACCATTCTGCTGGATTACCGGTCCGTCTGGGGCAACAACAGTTTGGCCGACACCTTGTGGGACGACATCGTGGATGCCTTTTCCGGTTCCATGAGTGCCGGGCATATGCTTTCCCGGGACGATCAGAAGCTGGTGGCGCCCATCGGCATTCTGGGGAAGATCGCCACCGAACGAAGCGGCCCGAAAAAGGGACGCATCAACCTGAAAACGGCTGCGCTGGTTCACATGGTAAATGCCGTTCGCCTGCTGGCCCTTCGCAGGGGGATCAGCACGCCATCCACCCTTGAACGGCTCGACCGGCTGGTCGACAGCCACGATCTGAGTGCCGAGGATGCCGCTTTTTACCGGGCCGGCTTCGAAACCCTCATGATGTTCCGCATCCGGGAAAATCTGAAACGGGTTCGCGATGGGCGACCGCCGGACAACACGCTGGATCCCGGGACTCTGAACAAAAGCGAGACCCTTCTTCTGAAAGATGCCCTGTCTGCAGTCGCCCAGTTGCAAAAGCGGATGAGCAAAGGGTTTCACGTTCCCTGGATGAACTATTTCGGCCATTAGCCAGCCACGGGCCAGGAAAGGGTGGCAGGCAATGACGCACCGCGCCAGCCACCGGTTGACACGGCACGCGCGCGGCCATTGCCCTGTAGCCACTTCGGATGAAAGGCATGCATCATGACGTCTGTCCGCTTTCTGGAAAACATTCAGATCCGCTATAAACTGCTCTTCAGCTACCTGATTACCTTTTGTGTGATTTTCTCTCTGGGCTCCGGCGTCATCTACTCCATCGTACGAAAAACCATCGAGGCCAACATCGAAAGTGAGCTGAAAAACGCCACCGATGCCATGCTGAACATGGTCCAGACCTCCGTGTCGGTGTCCATTCAAAACCACCTGCGGGCCGTGGCCGAAAAAAATCTGGAGATGGTTTCCCATCTCTACAGCCTTTCCCGGAAGGGTGAATTAACCGAAGCCAAGGCCAAACAGCTGGCCGAGTCCTTGTTGCTGAGCCAGCGCATCGGCACCACGGGATACATCGCCTGTGTCTCCAGCGGCGGTGTGATGGTGGTCCACCCTGAGGCCGAGTGGCTCGGCCAGGACATCAACCGTTACGGATTCGTCCGGCAGATGCGCGAAAAGCGACAGGGCTATATCGAGTACGACTGGAGAAATCCCGGAGAGGACCGGACCCGCCCCAAGGCCATGTATATGGCCTATTTCGAACCCTGGGACTGGATCATTGCCGTCTCCTCCTACCGCAGGGAGTTCAGCACCCTGGTGAACATCGACGATTTCAGGGACAGCGTGCTGTCACTCCAGTTCAGTGAAACCGGTTATGCCTTTATCACCGACAACCGGGGAAACGCGATCATCCACCCCAGCCTTCAGGGGGTCAACGTCATCGAGGAGAAGGCCTTTCCCAACTACCCGCTGGATACCATGCTGAAAGAAAAAAGCGGCAAGATCGTCTATCCGTGGAAAAATCCGGGGGAAGACCGCATGCGCGACAAGCTGGTGCTCTTCAACTACCTGCCTGAATACGAGTGGATCGTGGCCTCCTCGAGCTACCTGGACGAATTCTACGCCCCCCTGGATAAAGTCAGCAATGTGATCATTTTCACCGTGCTGGGCTGTATCCTGCTGGTGCTGCCCATCACCGCGATGATCAGCGCCTCCATCACCAACCCCCTGGCCGAACTGGTCAAACGCCTGGAACAGGGTGCCAAAGGCGACCTGTCGGTGCGACTGGACAGGCACTCTGAAGATGAAGTCGGGCGCCTGGCCCGGTATTTCAACTCCTTCATGGCGCGACTGCAGGAGTACAATCAGGACCTGGAAGCCCAAGTCAAGGAGCGCAAGGAAGCGGAAGTGGCCCTGCGGTACAGTGAGAACCGATATCGATCGGTGATCGAGGCCATGCCCGATGCCATGGTGGTCTACGACATGGAAGGCAGGGTCACCTACCTGAACCCGGCCTTTACCGACGTATTCGGCTGGACCAGCGAGGAATGTCTGGGCCGGAAACTGGACCATTTCGTACCTGAGGAAAACTGGGAGGAAACCCGCCAGGGACTCAAGACCATCACCTCGGGCAAACCCCTGTCCAGCGTTGAGACCCGGCGGCTGACCAAAAGCGGACAGATCATCGATGTCAGCACCCGTGGCGCCGTTTATCGGGACCCTGACGGTCGACAGGTGGGCAGCGTGATCATCCACCGCGATGTGTCGGACCTCAAACGGATGGAAAAGCAGGTGATGGATATCGGCGACCGCGAGCGCCAGAAGATCGGCCAGGATCTGCACGACGACCTGTGCCCCCATCTGATCGGCGTGGAAGGGTTGGGCAAGGTGCTGGTGCGCAAACTTTCAGACAAGGCACCTGAAGAAGCGGGACTGGCGGAAAAGATCACCGGCCTGGTCAAGGATGCCATTACCAAAACCCGCCGCCTGGCCCGGGGATTGTGTCCGGTCTTTCTGGTGGACCACGGCCTGGAATCCTCGATTCGGGAACTGGCCGCCAATACGGAATCGGTGTTCGGAGTGGCCTGCCGATTCCTGTACGAGACGCCGGTGCCCATCCAGGACAATCTGGTGGCCACCCACCTTTTTCACATCGTCCAGGAGGCGGTTAACAATGCGGTGCGCCACGGGCAGGCCACGGCCATCACCATCACCATGCGCGTCGATGGGGACCGCCTGACCGTCTCGGTCCATGACGACGGCCGGGGCATCCCGTCCGACCTGGAGACCCGGGGTATGGGCTTGCGCATCATGGGTTTTCGTGCCAATATGATTCATGCCGCGTTGGACATCGGCGGGCACGAAGATGGAGGAACCGTGGTTCAAGTTTCACTGAGCACCCGAGTAACGACACCCGTTGGCCCATGACAGATGCCCCCAAAAAGATACTCATCGTCGAGGACCATCCCATCTTCCGATGGGGCCTGAGCGAACTGATCAATCAGGAACCGGACATGGTGGTGTGCGGCGAGGCCACCAGCGCAGCCGGCGCATGGAAGGCAATCGAACGCCTGGCCCCGGACCTGATCATTGCCGATATCACCCTGGAGAACAGCGACGGCATCGACCTGACCAAAGACGTCAGCCGCCGCCATAAGAACATGCCGGTGCTCATCCTCTCCATGCACGATCAGTTCCTCTACGCCGAACGGGCCCTTCACGCCGGCGCCCGGGGGTACATCATGAAGCAGGAGGCCATGGAGAAGGTGGTCACGGCCATTCGCCAGGTGCTGGCGGGTAAGATCTACCTCAACGACAAGGTCAAGGATCAGATCCTCTTCAACCTGGCCGATCGCCCTGCCGGCAACGGCCGTTCCTCCATCGAACGGCTGACGGACCGCGAGCTGGAAGTCTTCCGAATGATCGGAAAAGGATTTTCCACCCGCGAAATCGCTTCCAAACTGCACCTGAGCATCAAAACCATCGGCACCTACCGGGAACGCATCAAAGAGAAGCTCAACCTGAAGCATGCCAACGAACTGGTGCGCCATGCCGTTCACTGGGAAAAAACCGGTGAAGTCCCCGCTGCAGAGTCACCCGTGTAGGCTGGGTTAAACCCTGTCGCCCCGGTCCCCGACCTGAAGTTCTGGCATCCGCGTGCAGCACCCGGCAATTGGAAAAAAGAATTCGTCCCTTTGGGATAGTGGCGTGCCCTTATCCGTCGAAAGGGTTGAGCGCTCGTATCATCCCTGCGACGCCCGTTCCCGGGCCTGCCGGATCACTTCCAGCAGACTGGCCATTTTCGGCCGGGGACGGCTGGCACAGAGCGCATCGAATTCGTCGGGCGACAAGCAGGCGCGCATGTGTGCCACCACGTCGAACCGCTCCCACCAGCAATCGAACACCTTGAAGCAGGGTGTTTTTCCCTTGCCGCAAACCTTGCAGTACCCAAAGGCCACATCACCCCCCAGCCGGGGGCATCTGCGTTCAAGAGGTTCCGGATCCATCAGACGCTCTTCAAATCCTGGGGTTTGGGATAACTGTCGAGGACTTGCGTAAATTTTTCGATCTCCGCATCGTCCAGGCTGTAGTCGAACAATTCACCGGACAGGTATTTGTCGTAAGCGCCCAGGTCCAGCAGGCCGTGCCCGCTGAAGCACACGACGATGGTTTTTTCCTTGCCCTCTTCCTTGGCCTGTTTGGCTTCTTTCACCACCTGGGCCAGGGCGTTGGTGGTTTCCGGAGCGGGGATGAATCCCTCGGTACGGGCCCACAGAACACCGGCTTCATACGCAGCCAGCTGCCCCACCGATTGGGGGGTCAGCAGGCCTTCGTTGATCAACTGGCTGACGGTGGGCGCCATGCCGTGGTAGCGCAGACCGCCGGCATGAATGGGTGCCGGAACGAAGTTGTGCCCCAGGCTGTGCATGGGAAGCAGGGGTGTATACCCGGCCGTATCGCCGTGGTCGTATGCAAAGGGTGCCCGGGTCATGGAGGGACAGGCCTTGGGCTCCACCGGATATATCTCGATGGCTTTGCCGTTGATTTTATCCTGGACAAAGGGAAATGCCAGCCCGGCAAAATTGCTGCCGCCGCCGGCACAGCCGATGACGATATCGGGGTAGTCCCCGGCAATCTCAAACTGTTTTCGGGCCTCCAGACCGATGATCGTCTGGTGGAGCATCACGTGGTTGAGCACACTGCCCAGGGAATAGCGGGTCTTGCCGGTCGTGTCGCTGACCGCCGCCTCCACGGCTTCGGAGATGGCAATGCCCAGGCTCCCCGGCGTGTTCGGGTCCCTTTCCAGGGCATCCCGGCCGGCCTTGGTTTCCGGACTGGGGGATGCGATGCACTTGCCTCCCCAGGTTTCCATCATGGCCTTGCGGTAGGGTTTCTGGTCGAAGCTGATGCGCACCATGTACACCTTGCAGGTCAGGCCATACTGGGCACAGGCAAAAGACAGTGCGCTGCCCCACTGGCCGGCCCCGGTTTCGGTGGTGATCTTCTCGATGCCGAAAACCTTGTTGTAATACGCCTGGGGGACGGCGGTGTTGGGCTTGTGGCTGCCTGGCGGGCTCATGCCTTCGTTTTTATAGTAAATTTTGGCCGGCGTACCCAGGGCTTTCTCGAAGGCTGTGGCCCGGGTCAGGGGTGCCGGTCGCCAGATGGCGAGCACATCCAGCACCGGCTCGGGAATATCGATCCAGCGATCCGAACTGACCTCCTGTTCGATCAGGTTCATGGGAAACACCGGCGCCAGCATTTCGGGGCTGATGGGCTTTCCATCCGGTCCCAGGGGCGGGTTCATTTTAATGTCGGCCAGGATATTGTACCACTTTCTCGGAATCTGATCTTTGGTCAGGATGATGCTCTTCGGTTTCATTTACGTTCCTCCTTGGTGGAAATAGCGTCAGGGTTGCGGACCGTCACGGCAACAACCGGCCGGAATGATCCGAAAACCATTCCGGTCGCCATCGGAAACCGGTTTTACGCCGGAAACCATGTTTCTGTCAATAGAAATGCCCGTCCGGACATTCTATCCGACGGTTGCTGCGGGGAAACGCAATGGGTATTGACCTTTAATTTTCAACCTTGATAAGGTCCAGCGATGGACCCCTTGCGTTTGAATCCACCCTTTTGGTTGCGACCGGCCGGTGTTCAAACCGTGCTGGCCAGTGCCGGCCTGCGGGCCCTGGGCAGAAACGCCATGGTCGATGCTGCCCGGCAAACCATCCTGACCACCGCTGAAGGTGTTCGCCTGCTGGGTTACATGAGCCGCCAGGCCAGGCCCCGGCAGAAAGGCCTGGTGATCCTGCTGCACGGTTGGGAGGGCAGCTCGGAATCCACGTATATCCGCACCACGGGCCGCTTTCTGTTCAGCCACGGATTTGATGTATTCCGCCTCAACCTCCGTGACCACGGCCCCAGCCACCACCTGAATACCGGAATTTTCTATGCCGTGCTGCTGGACGAAGTGGTCGATGCCGTCCGCCAGATCGCCGACGCCGAACACCCCAACCCGGTTTTTCTTGCCGGATTTTCCCTGGGGGGCAACTTCGCCCTGCGGATCGCACGCCAATGCGCCGCACAGCCCATCAACGGTCTGAAGCAGGTGGTCAGCATCAGTCCGGTCCTGGACCCGGACAAGGCCACCGACCGAATCGACGACAGCCTGCTGATCCTGAAATACTTTCTTAAAAAGTGGCGCCGGTCCCTGGCGGTCAAGCAGCAACTTTTCCCGGGCCGCTATGATTTTTCCGCCCTGATGGATGTGGACAATATCCGGGAGATGACCGAACGGCTCCTGGCACGGTACAGCGACTACGACAGCGCCGGCACCTATTTCCGGGGATATACCCTCACCAACAATGACCTCCGGGATATCACCCTTCCCACCACGATCATCACCGCCAGGGACGACCCCATCATTCCCGTGGCCGATTTTTACGACCTGCACACCAGCGAGTCGACCCGGCTGATCGTTCAGCCCTATGGCGGACATAACGGTTTTCTGGAAGGATGGCGCCTTAACGGGTGGTATGAACGGGTGATGGTTGACACTTTTGAAAACGCTTCGCCCAGCGATTGAGGGGTTGGGGGCTGCCATCTCAAGGAGGGGAAAAATGAGAACGGGCGGAAGTGGATATGGCCTGTTTGGGAATGTCGCCGGGATGCTGGCCCTGCTGTTCGTTTTCGCATCGATCCGGCCCGCACATGGGTTGGTATGGATCTGGGACAGCTCGGACCTGGCGTGGACCACCACCCTCACCGACGGGAGCCCTATCGACACGACCCTTGCGGAAGACGCCGTCACCCCCCGCGTGGCCATCGACGCCGGCGGCATGACCTACGTGGTATTCAATCAGGAGGACACTGCAGACACCGGCATCGGCCGCATCTATCTGAGCCGGTACGAACCCTCCGGGCAGGTCGGAATATGGGACCGTGAGACCCGGACATGGACCACCACCCTGACCGATGGCGACCCCATCGATACCGGTATTGCCGGGCGTTCAGCGCACAGCCCGCAACTGGCCATCGACTCGCGAAACCGGGTTTACGTGGTTTTTGCCCAGAGTGACGGCATTCGCGATCACATTTACCTGAGCCGCTATGACGGAACCGATGTGCAGATTTACGCCGGTCTGGGGGTGTGGACGACCAACCTGAGCGCGGGCAGCCCCATCGATGCCAATACCGGCAGATCCGCCCGGATGCCCCAACTGGCCATCGATTCAAACGATCAGGGTTACATCGCCTTCCACCAGGACAGCGGGTTGGCCAGCCATATCTATCTCAGCCGCTTCAATTCTGCCGATGTCCGCATCTGGGATGTCGACACCAGCGGCTGGACCCTTAATTTTGCCAATGGGGACCCCATCGACACCACACTGGCCAGGGAAGCGGACAACCCGCGCCTGGCCATCGATTTTCTGGACAACGTTTATGTGGCTTATCGCCAGAACGACGGGGCCTTTTATAATGTCTACCTGAGTCGTTTCAGCGTCACCGGCGGGGTACAAATCTGGAACACCGATTTCCCCGCCGGATGGACAACGACACTTTCCAACGGGGATCCCGTCGGCCTGTCCGGTGCGTCGGGCGATGCCCTGGGACCCGACCTGGCAGTCGATGCCAACGACGCGATTTACATCGCTTATGCACAGGAGGATACGGCGACCGACCGGGTTTTCCTCACCCGGTACGATGGCACCGAGGTTCAGATATGGGGCGCCCCCTGGACCACCCGTTTTGAACAGGCGCGGCCCATCGACACGGGTGACGCACAGGCCGATGTCCCCCGGGTGGCCGTCGATTCCAGAAACAACATCTACGTTGCCTTTGGCCAGTTGGTCGATGGCCGCAACCGCATTCACCTGAGCCGCTGGAATGGCGGCAATATGCAGATCTGGGACGCCGACGCGCCAGGGTGGACCGCCACGCCGGCCGAGGGGCACCCCATAGACGCGGCCACCGGCAGGGACGCCCGCTCACCGGAGATGACCGTCGACAGCCAGGACAGGGTCTATATTGCCTTCAATCAAAATGACGGGACGGCTGACCGGGTATACATGAGCCGATATGATGACACCTCCGCCCCGTCATCGCCCCTGGTGGGAATCTGGAATCAGGATGCGGAGAGGTGGACCGCCACCTTCACCGACGCCACCCCCATCGATGCCGGGACGGGCGGGAACGCGCTGCTTCCCCGGCTGGCGGCCAGTCACTCGGATGAGGTCTACATCACCTATTACCAGAGCAGAGGTTCTGAAAACCACATCTACCTGAACGTTTCCGAGGAGCTGGGAACACCACCCACGGAGCCGGATGAGCCGCCGTCGGACAGCAAGTTTGACAGCAGCATTTGTTTTCTGTCCGCCTTTCACTTTGGGGAACTGTTGGCGCCATAGCACGGCCCGGCGCCCTGCCATCCGGGGAAAAAAGCCAGACGGCCGGCCACCCGCTCCGGAGAACGGCCGTCAGCACACCAACACGTCGATACAGGGAGATTAAAACCGGTTGTCACCGTCGAGAAGACCGCCGAGGGACCCCAGGATTGAGCCTTCCCCCCGGCTGCCGCCGCGCTGGGGAGCGGCCTGGAGCATGCGGCCGGCCAGTCGCGAAAAGGGCAGTGACTGGAGCCATATCTTGCCCGGCCCGTGCAGGGTGGCAAAAAAGAGGCCCTCGCCGCCGAACATGGCGGTTTTGATGTTGCCCGCCTGACGGATGTCAAAATTGACGTTCTTCTCCAGGGCCACGATGCAGCCGGTATCCACATCCAGCACTTCGCCGGGTGCCAGTTCGCGTTCCACCACCGTACCGCCGGCGTGGACGAAGACCATACCGTCCCCTTCCAGTTTCTGCATGATAAAACCCTCGCCGCCGAACAGGCCGGTGAGGATTTTTTTCTGCATGTGAATGCCGATGGAAACCCCTTTCGCGGCACACAGGAAACTGTCCTTCTGACAGATCAGGCAGCCACCGACGCTGGGCAGGGGCACGGGGATGATATTGCCCGGATAGGGGGCGCCGAAGGCCACGTGGGCTTTGCCCTGGCCCGTGTGGGTGAACACGGTCATGAAGAGGCCTTCACCGGTGAGCAGTCGTTTTCCCGCGCCCATGAGCTTGTCCATGAACCCGCCGCCGGAAGGCGCGGCGCCGTCACCGAAAACCGTCTGCATGTCGACGGCGCTGTCCTTGTACATCATGGCGCCTGCTTCGGCCACGGCACTCTCGCCGGGGTCCAGCTCGACTTCTACGAACTGCATCTCGGCGCCGAAGACTTTAAAGTCGATTTCGTCCGCACCGGCGCCGGAAGCAACAGCCGGCGGCGGGGTGGGCACCGGAGCACCGGCCGCCGGGTTGAGTTCGGCGATGCTGGCAATGGGCTGCCATTCGGCAAACCCCTCCCGCCAGGCAAAGCCCCCCGGATTCTGCCGGGCCTGGGCGATGGCCGTGGACAAATCCATGGGCCCCGCCTGATTGCCGTCAAAACTCAGATACCATTGGGTCATTTAGATTTCCCCCTGTTTTCTAAAAAGGATTCGAGAACTATCGGGATCAAGAGGACCAGAAAATGGCGGAGCCCGGAATGTCCGGCATCCCTCCACGAATGTCAGAGGCGGGATTCGCTGTTCGATGTCGATCAATAAAACGACAGGTTTCCTGATCGTCTCTCGCCCCCTCAACCCATTGAACCCTTATTGGCTGCCATCATGCCGGTTCCAGGCTGCGATGGATCTGCTCGACCGTCGATCCGTCCAGTCCCAGCCGACCGGCCAGGGATGTCATATACCGGCGCTCTCTTTCCGTGTCCACATCGATGGCCATCAAGGAGGCCGCATACACCTGCCGGGCCAGTTCCGGAGTTTTGACGCCGTCAACGATGGTGTCCAGGTCGGCCGGAGAGAGCAGTTCCCGAACGATAAAGCCGTGCTCTTCCGGGGACAGGTCAACGGCCTGCAGTCTTTTCAGGATGTTGCTGCGCTCCGCCTCGTCGATGACGCCATCGGCATTGGCCGCCGCAATCATTGCCCGGATGAGAAGCACGGCGTCCTGGCTGCCGGCAGGTCCGGATGCCACCGGCGACGCACTGCCCGGCATCGGCGGGGGTGGCGGGGGCGCAGCCGCAGCCCCGCCCCTGACCGGCGGGGGAGGGGGTACGGAGCCTGGAATGGATGATGGCGGCCCGGGCGCCGGCGGTGGTGGGCCCGCGCTCCGGGGTTTATTCATGAAATGCTCGACGGCCTCCATGGCCACACCCAGAGCTCCCAGCGCAACGCCGCCTGAAACCAGACCGCCCAACCCGCCCCGACCGCCCCGGGAACTGCTGCGGAGCAGTCCGCCAAGAAGTTTTTCAGGATTGAACATCATCTCCTCCCCGTCTCATCTGATGATTGAGAAATTAGTCGATGGCTGCCGGACCAAATTCTGAAGGAGGGCCGGTGCCCTGTCAAGGATAAATATGGGCATGGCGCCCCTGTTGTTCAGGGTCCGGGGCCTGTGTTAGGATTGACTGTCGAATCTAAACCATTCCTTGAGTAAATGGCATCACGGGAGCGCTTGCATGAATGATACCTTCGTCTTCAACCCCATCGGCATGGTGCGGTCATGTTTTTCCGAAAAATTCGGTATTCCCCGGCAACCGCGGCTGGCACCGGCCGCCCGGGCCACGATGGAAATTTTCCCGCCGTATGACCAGGATGAAGCTTTCGGCGGCCTGGAGGCATTCTCCCACCTCTGGCTCGTTTTCGTCTTCCACGGCATCCCCAAAGGCTGCTGGCGCCCCACGGTCCGGCCGCCCCGTCTGGGAGGCAACCGGCGAACCGGCGTCTTTGCCACCCGGTCCGGGTTCAGACCCAATCCCATCGGTATGTCCGCCGTCGTTTTGGAAGAGATACACCGGCACCAGGGCCGGCTGCTGCTGGAATTATCCGGCATCGACCTGCTGGACCGAACCCCCGTGCTGGATGTCAAGCCGTACCTGCCCTATTCAGACATCATCCCGGAGGCAACCGGCGGGTTTGCGGCCGCCCCCCCCCGACCATGGCCGTCCATTGAATATACGGACCGTGCCCGTCAGGCCTGCGCCCTTTTGGAAAGCACGTATCCGGGATTCGTTGATCTGTTAAACCAGGTGCTCGGCGCCGATCCCAGGCCCGCTTATATGGACGGGCACGCCAGAACGGAGTTCGGCGTGCGGTTGCATGGGGTCAATGTGCGCTGGACGCATCGGCAGGACACCATCGTCGTCCATACCATCGAGGTCCCCGCCGACCCGCCGGCGCTCCCGGAAGGCGTGTGAATCGGCCCGTCGTTTTTTTCAGAGGCGCGAAAGCCGGGGGGCGTTGTCAGCTGAAACGGGGGCACTCTTCTCTTGTCAACCGCATGTCTCAAGCGATTGCCGATGGGTGCCGATGATGTTGCTCAAGCGGACGAAGCCAGATACGGAAAGGCTCTCCGCCCGCCGCATGGGATCGATTCGGGCCGATTCCAGCAGGCGTTCGCAGGTAGGCGGGTCGAGATCAAGGTCACTCTGGGACAACGCGTTGCGCAGGGTTTTGCGACGCTTGCCGAATGCGGCCTTGACCACGCGAAAAAGCAGGCGTTCATCATGGGCCGGAAAGACCGGCGGATCGGCAAACCGGATGCCCACCACCGTGGAGTCCACCTTGGGCGCCGGAAAAAACAGGGACGCGCGCACCTGCATCAGCATCCGGGGCTGCGCACAATAGCCCAGCATGACGGACAACCGGCCGTATTCTTTAGAGCCGGGGCCGGCACAGATGCGCTGGGCCATTTCCCTCTGAAGCATGAGCACTGCCCGGTCAATCCCGCTTCGGGCATGGATCAACTGGACGATCACCTGGGATGAAATATTGTAGGGCAGGTTGCCCAATACCACCAGCGGCTGTCCGGCCTCATCGGATATCGACGCCAGGTCGACCCGGAGGATGTCCGCTTCCCGGACATCGACGTTGTCGATGCCGGCGGCCAGCAGCTCCGTTGCCAGCAGCCCGGTGATACGGCCGTCCTTGTCCACGGCGATGACCCGGCGGGCGGCAGCGGCGGCGGGAACGGTGATGGCCCCCAGGCCGGGTCCGATCTCCAGCACCACATCATCGTCGTCAATGCCGGCTTTGTCCACGATGGCACGGGCCATGTTGGGGTCGTTGAGAAAATTCTGGCCGAGCTGCTTCTTCGCCCGGATGTTCCAGGCAGTGAGCAGGGCCCGCGGGGATGTCATGACCGCGCCTCCGGATCGGCCTGGGCCTGACGGGACCGGCGGCGGATGGTCGCAAATACGCGAAAGGTAACGAAATAGGCCACCACGCCCAGAACGGCGCCGATGACCAACCCGCCGACAATCATGGCCCAGGTCACTTCAAGGCCCAGTTCCATCAATTGGGAAAAGGAGTCAAAGGCAATGCTGTCCAGCTTCTTCTGGTAACCCAGCAAAAAGCACCCCAGCTTGTAATTGGCAAAATAGACCAGCGGAATGGTCAGGGGATTGCTCAGCCAGGTCCCCAGCGCCGCTGCCGATTTGCTTCCCCGAACCATAAATGCCAGAACGATGGCAACCAGGGTCTGTAGCGGAATGATGGGCGTAATGGACACAAAGATACCGACCGCCATGCCCAGGGCAATATAATGGGGATTGCCCTCCAGTTGGCGCATGCGCACCAGCATCTGGCTGAGTCGTTCCCTGGGGCCCGTAAACACGGGAGGTTTTTTTTTGTAGCGCACGCGCGTTGGCTTCATGGCTTTGGCAACCGTCCCTGTCGGCAGGACCTGAAACATCCGGGTCGATGAGGGCCAATAGGGTATTGCTTCCGGTTTCATCGATTGTTTTTGCGCTCCCGGTCCAGCTCCCGTTTTTGGTCACGGCGCCGAATGGTTTCCCGTTTGTCGTGACTCTGCTTGCCCCTGGCCAGGGCCAGGCTGAGTTTGGCCTTGCCGGCCTTGAAATAGAGCCTCAAGGGAATCAGTGAATATCCCTTTTCATTGACCTTGCCGTATAGCTTTTTAATTTCATGATTGTGCAGCAGCAGCTTTCTCGGCCGCAGGGGGTCGTGATTGTTGTAATACGCAAAGGGATAGGCGCCGATATGCATCTGATAGACGAAGACTTCGCCGTTTTTAATGCGGGCGTAGGAATCCTTGAGGTTGGCCTTGCCCATCCGCAGGGATTTGACCTCGGTGCCGACCAGCACCATGCCCGCTTCGTATTTGTCTTCGATGAGGTAGTCGTGCCGGGCTTTGCGGTTTTCCGCCACCAGTTTGACGTGGTTCTTCTCCACGGGCCTGTTACTCCTGTTTGAGGTGCTCGATCTTGTTCACAACGGCACCGTATGTTTCCGCCAGCAGGGCCTCGACGGCATCCGGTGTGGTCATGCCCATGACCGCATTCATGAAATCGTCGATATCCTTGGAATCGATGGACCGAATGGCGTCCTTGACCAGAGGGATCGCCTGGGGGTTCATGCTCAATTCGTCGACCCCCAGTCCGAGAAGAATCGGCGCATAGAGCGGTTCCGCAGCCATTTCACCGCACATGTAGGTCGGGATGCCCTTTTCCCGGGCCACGTCACAGGTTCGCTTGATCATCCTCAGGATGGCCGGGTGCAGCGGCTGGTGAAGATGGGCCACATGCCGGTTGCCGCGATCGATGGCCAGGGTGTACTGGATCAGGTCATTGGTCCCGATGCTGAAGAAATCTACCTTTTCGGCCAGGATGTCCGCCGCCACCACCGCGGACGGCACCTCGATCATAATTCCCAGCGGGATGTCCCGTTTGTGGGCCACCCCCTGCTGTTCCAGGCAACGGGCGGCCTCGTCCAGCAGGCGGATGGTCTGGTCCACCTCTTCAATCCCCGAAATCATGGGGATAAGAATGCGAACGTTTCCAAAAGCCGCGGCCCTCAGGATGGCCCGAAGTTGGGTTTTGAAGATTTCGGGCTTCTGGAGGCAATACCGAATGGCCCGAAGGCCCAGCGCCGGGTTCAGCTCGTGACTGTCCCGGATATAGTTGACCGCCTTATCGCCGTTGATATCCAGTGTCCGGATGGTCACCGGCCGGGTGCCCATCACATCGATCACGTCCTTGTAGTTGTCGAACAGCATGTCTTCGCCGGGGAAATCCGGCCGGCTGAGGTATTGAAATTCCGTCCGGTAGAGACCGATGCCGTCGCCGCCGTGGTCCAGGACCGATACCACCTCTTCGGGAAGCTCGATATTGCCCATGACCGAAATCCGGGAGCCGTCTCGGGTCTGGGCGGGCAGATGGCTTCTTCGGGCCACCATCGCCTTTTGGATGTCATATCGCTCCCGGCGCTCCTCTGTCTCCAGCAGGGTCTGCTCGGTGGGGTTGACCACCACGATGCCGGCCTTTCCGTCCACGATGATAATGTCGTCATTCTTGATCGTCAACGTGGCGTTGCCCACCCCTAAAACAGCAGGGATCTCAAGGGTCCGGGCGATGATACTGGTGTGGGAGGCGCGCCCGCCGCGGTTGGTGACAAAGCCCTTGATCCGTTCCAGTTGGATCTGGCTCGTCTCGGCCGGCGACAGATCCCGTGCCACCAGGATCACCCGCTTGTCGATGCGGGCAATATTCACCTGGTCCGCACCCACCAGATTTTCCATGATGCGGTCCGAAACATGGGTGATATCCTCGGCCCGCTGTTTGAGGTAATCGTCGGACATGCTCTCAAACATGGGCTTGACCAGCGAAACCACCTTTTTCAGCGCCCACTCCGCGTTCACGCGCTCCTTTTCGATCAGATCGATCGTGCGGTCATAGATCATCTTGTCTTCCAGGAGCAGCATATGGGTCTCTAAAATCTGAGCATGCTGGCGAAGCTCCTGCGGCGTCTTGTCGATAATCCGCTGCAATTCTGCCCGGGCGTTTTTGACCGCCGTTTTGAAGCGGCCCACCTCACCGGAAAGGGATTCGGCCGGGACCACATATTTTTTGACGACATCCACCCCCTCCTTGTCCACAAGGTAAGCCTTGCCGATGCAGATCCCGGGGGATCCGCCGATCCCCTTGAGGATGGTTTCCTGGAATTCCTGATCTTTCATGAACAATTATTCTCCAAACCCGGAACGAACCAGCACCGCGATGCGATCCAGGATATCCACGTCTGACTCATCATCGATACTGACGGTGATCTCGGACCCCTTGGGGCAGGCCAGCGCCAGTATGTCCAGAATGGATGTGGCGTCCGCCGTGTTGCCGTTTTTCACGATCCAGACACCACCATCGGCCTCTCCGGCCAACTTGGCCAGCTTGGCGGCTGACCTGGCGTGAAGCCCCAGATCGTTGACGATACGAAGCCGTCTGGATAGGTCAGTTTTCATGTTGTCTCTGTATGTGCCCATGGCACCCTCGGCGGCCAAGCCCGCTTAAAAACAAAAAAAGGGAATGATCCCTTTATTAGAACCTAATTTATTTATCAACCGCTGTAAGCGATGTCAATGCGTAAACATTGACAACCAGGGCCCATGAGGATATGCTGATTATCAATAATTTCAGCGAGAATCCATCCCCCTTGCCAACCGATCCATCAACACGGGCCCTTGGGAGAGCGCCATGACTGCAACGGTGACCATCTTCGGCAAAAATTCGTGACCGCATACGCTGGCAGCCCGTGAGGCCTACGCCAAAGCAGACAAACCGGTCGCATACGTCAGTGTCATCGATAACCCCCGGGCACTGAAACAGATGCTGGCGCACTCCAAAGGCCAGCGAAAAATTCCCGTCATTGTCGACGGAGAGATGGTGACCGTGGGCTACCAGGGGAAGGGGTGATCCGTCTGACCCGGCGGCTGGAGGCCGCCATCGCGAAAGGAAATGGCCCCATGACGGGGCTGCACGTCAGTCAAGCGCGCTAAAAAGAGGAGCCGAATGGAAAAACAGTTTTTAATCGATGATCTGAAACTGGGAGAATCCTGGCGGCTGTTTAAAATCATGGGGGAATTCGTTGAAGGCGTGGAGGGCCTTCACGATCTCGGCAACGCAGTCAGCATTTTCGGATCCGCCCGGACCCGGCCGGACAACCCGGAGTATAGGAAAGCGGAAACCATCGCCGCCCGTTTCGTCAAAAACGGGTTCGGGGTGATCACCGGCGGCGGCGGCGGGATCATGGAGGCGGCCAACAAAGGCGCCGCGGAAGCCGGAGGCACCTCAGTGGGCCTGAACATCCGCCTCCCCTTCGAGCAAAAACCCAATCCGTATGCCACCCTCCAGATGGAATTCAACTATTTTTTCATCCGCAAGGTCATGTTCATCAAATATGCGGCGGCCTACGTGGTCATGCCCGGCGGCTTCGGAACGCTGGACGAATTGTTCGAGGTGATGACCCTGGTTCAGACCCGCCGGATTCGTCCCTTTCCCATCATCATGGTCGGATCCGATTATTGGGGAGGCCTCCTGGAGTGGATCCGCAGCCAGCTGCTGACCCAGGGCCTCATCTCTCCCGAAGACATGGGCATCATCCAGGTGCTGGATGAACCCGAAGAAATTGTCAGCACCGTCAGGAAAATTCTCGTTGTTTGACCCAGCCACCGATGGATAACACCCGACCTTTAACCGCCAGGCGAACCGATGGGGAAACGCCGCGTGCCAGGGGCCCTGGTCAAGCGGACGCGGGCCCGGCAGGGCAGCGCCACAACGCGTCTTTACAGGCGCTTCACGAGACGGCACTGGGCCTGCTGGACAAGATCGACAAAAAAGAACTGCTGGAAACCATCATCGAACGGGCCGCCGTCCTCACCGGAACCGAGCATGGCTACATCTATCTGCTGGAGCCCGAGCGGCAGGTCATGCAGATGCGCGTGGGAAAAGGCTTTTTTTCCGGCCAGCTGGGCCGGTCCGTCCGGATGGGGGAAGGCATGGGCGGATGTGTCTGGCAGGCCGAAGTGCCGGTGCTGGTGCCGGATTACAGCAGCTGGCCGGGGCGGCTGGACGACTCCTCCCTTGACGGCCTGCGTTGCATCGTGGGCATCCCCCTGAAGTCCGACCGGCAGGTCCAGGGCGTCATCGGCCTTGCCCATGTGGAACCGCGCAAACGATTCGACCAGGAAGATGTGGTCGTACTGGAACGCTTTGCAGCCCTTGCCCTGCTGGCCCTCGAGAAGGCGGGCCTCTACAGCGAGGTCACCCGCGAACTGGCCGAAAGAAAGAAAGCCGAGGCCCGCATCCGGGAGAGCGAACAGCGGTACCTCTCCTTCCTGGAATCGTCGCCTGACCCCATCGTCGTCTATGACATGATGGGGGAAGCCACCTATGTCAACCCCGCCTTTGAGCAGACCTTCGGATTCTCCCGCCATGAACTGCTGGGCAAACAGATTGACTTCGTGCCGCCCGAATGCTGGCCGGAGACCAAGGCCGCCATTGATCGCATGCTCAGCGGCCGGAAAATCACCATGTTCGAAACCAGGCGCCTGGCCAGGGGCGGCCAGGTGCTGGACGTCCAGATCAGTTCCACCCTGTTTCAGGATCAAAACGGCCGGCCGGCCGGCAATATCGTCACCCTGAGGGATATCAGCGCCCGCAAGCGCGCCGAAGAAGCCCTTCAGCAGTATCACGGCCAACTGGAAGAACTGGTTCAGGAACGTACCGCGGAATTGGCCGACACCAACCGTCGCCTGAAGCAGCAGATCGATGAGCGCAAACGTGCGGAAGCGGCCATGCGAGCCCAGTCCAACCACCTGGAAGAGGTGAATACGGCACTGCGGGTATTGCTTAAAAAGCGCGAAGAGGACAAACGGGAAGTACAGGAAAATGTCCTGTCCAACGTCAAGGAACTGGTCTCGCCATACCTGGCCCGCCTGAAAAGGGGCAGGCTGGAGCCTCACCAGGCGACCCTGGTGGAAATCCTGCAGTCCAACCTGGACAATATCATCTCGCCGTTTATCAGCAAAATCAGTTCACGCTACCTAAATTTTACGCCCGCCGAGATCCGGGTGGCCAACCTGATCAAAGAGGGCAAGACGAATAAGGAAATTGCCGAATTCTTATTGATTTCAAAGAATACCGTTTTATTTCACCGCCACCACATCCGGACCAAATTGGGATTGAGAAATAAAAAAATCAACCTCAGATCCCACCTCCTGTCCTATGATGAATAGTGGTTATTACCCGCTATTTAGCAGCTATTTTATCAACTTGACATCCCCCGGCAGGGGGGTGTTAAATGAATGAAAAAAAGACGATTTCAGCGATGAGAAGACTATGGCAATGAGATATCGGCATTCCCCGAACCCGCTATCGCCATGAACCGGTAAATGATTGCCGAATGAACCGTCTCCCGGATTTATCCTTGACTTCAGAGGAAAAATATTTCATAAGTTTATAAACAAAAAATGAATTATCTTCATTAAATATCTTAACGACAAAAAATATATCGGCATTGTGACTGTTGAGCGTTCAACTTGCCGTGACGCCCTGACCCTGAAAACCTCATACGATGGAACCCCGAACGGGCAATTGAAGACATGAACCCTCTGACCATCTCCAACGCGACCCTTACCTTCGGTGGACTCAATGCCCTGGCAAACGTCAACATGCGGTTCGAACCCGGCCTGATCACATCCGTCATTGGTCCCAACGGAGCCGGAAAAACCAGCCTGCTCAACTGCATATCCGGTTTCTACCACCCCAACGAGGGAGAAATCGTCTACAGGGACAGGACGCTGACCCATGCCTCCCCCCATCAGGTGACCAAACTCGGCATCGCCCGGGCCTTTCAAAACCTCGAGCTGTTCAGTGGATTGTCCGTTCTGGACAATCTGCTGCTGGCCCGTCACACCAACCTGAAATACAATTTCATCCAGGCCTGTATTTATTTTGGCAAAGCCTCGCGGATGGAGGCTGAGAACCGGGCATTTGTGGAGGATGTGATCGATTTCATGGAACTCGAACCCTATCGCAAAAACATTGTCGGCAACCTGAGCTACGGCATCCAGAAACGGGTGGAGGTTGCCCGGGCCCTGACCCTGGACCCCCAATTGCTGCTGCTCGACGAACCCATGGCAGGCATGAATATTGAGGAAAAGGAAGATATCGTAAGATTTGTGATCGACATCAAAAAAGACCGCAACACCACCATTGTGCTGGTGGAGCACGACCTTGGCGTGGTCATGGACATTTCAGACCGCATCTATGTGCTGGATTTCGGCGAGGTGATCGGATCGGGCACCCCGGAGGAGGTCGCCACCAACCCCAAAGTGATCGAAGCCTATATCGGAGAAGAATAGCTGGATATGGAAAACCCGGGCATTAAGAACAAGGATCATCTGCTGAGCCTGACCATCCCCCAGCTGCTGCGCTGGCGGGTAATCCATTCGGGCGACAAGGTGGCCCTTCGGGAAAAAGAGTTTGGCTATTGGCGCTGCTACACCTGGAAGCAGTATTATGAATATGTGAGAAATACCGGTCTGGGTCTTAAAAAGTGCGGCTTCGCCAGGGGTGACACCGTCGCCCTGATCGGGGACAACATCCCGGAACTGCCTTTCGTCGCCATCGGCGCCCAGTCGGTAGGCGGAATTTCCGCCGGCATCTACCAGACGACCATGCCCGATGAAATCGCCCAGCTGCTGGCCTACATGAAGGTCAGCATGGTGTTCTGCAACGATCAGGAACAGGTGGATAAAATCGTAGAGATCCGGGATCGCGTACCGCTGGTCAAAAAAGTGATCTACGAGGACCCCCGGGGGATGCGCGACTACGCCGCGGATGACTGGTTCATGGACATTGAAGATGTCTATCGCCTGGGGGCGGCGGCCCACGAGGAGCGCCCGGAGGACTTCGAAGGACTGGTGGACGCGGGCAAACCCGATGATGTCTGCCATCTGTGCCTGACCTCCGGCACCACGGGCCTTTCCAAGGGCACCATGCTGACCCACAAGAATTACATCAATATGGGCCTGCAGCTGGCCGAGGCCGACCCCCTGGCGGATACAGACGAATATCTTTCGTTTCTCCCCTTTGCCTGGATCGGCGAACAGATGAACTCTTTCGGGGTGGCCATGGCGACCGGCATCACCATCAATTTTCCGGAATCGGTGGAAACCGCCATGGAGGACCTCAAGGAGATCGGCCCCCACTTCATGTTCGGTGCCCCCCGGATTTACGAGACCATTCGTTCCCAGATCTGGTTGAAAATCGATGAATCCTACTGGCTGAACCAAAAACTCTATCGGTACTTTATCAAAATCGGCGAAAAAGCGGCCAAGTTCCGCATGTCGGGTGAACGCATGCCCTTCAGTCTGAAAATAAAGGCATGGGTCGGCTACCAGCTGATGTTTCGCCCGCTGATCAACCAGATCGGCCTGCTGCGGCTGCGCCGGGCCTATACCGGCGGGGCGGCCCTGGGGCCGGAACTGTTCACCTTCTACCAGGCGATCGGCGTCAACCTGAAGCAAATTTACGGTCAAACCGAAATTGTGGGCATCGCCTACATGCACCGGGATGGGGATGTCCGCCCGGATACGGTGGGCAAGCCCCTGCCGGGCACCCAATGCAAAATATCACCGGAAGGAGAAATTCTCTCCAAATCGGACTCGGTCACTCCGGGATACCTGAACCTGCCGGAGAAGTCCGCCGAACTGCTCGAAGGCGGCTGGCTGCACTCCGGCGACGCGGGCTACATAGACGATAACGGCCATCTGGTGGTCATCGACCGCCTTGCCGATGTGATGCACAACCAGGAGGGGGAGATGTTCAGCCCCATGTTCCTCGAGAACAAACTGAAATTCAGTCCCTACATCAAAGAAGCGGTCATTTTTGGAGACCGGCAGGCGTACGTATCGGCGCTGATCAACATCGATCCCATCGTGGTGGGCAAATGGGCCGAGGACCGGGGCATATCATACACCACCTATATGGACCTTTCGGCCAAACCGGAAGTGGCCGATCTGGTCTACGGGCAGGTGGCCGAAATCAACCAGAAGGCCGAGAAACCCCATTTCCGGATCAAACGCTTCGCCGTCTTGTACAAACTGCTGGACATGGATGACGGCGAATTGACCAAAACCGGAAAAATCAGACGGCAGTTTGTCAGTGAGAAATACAAAAACCTGTACGAGGCGCTCTACGACGAAGGCCTCTCGGAAAAGGAGGTTGAGGCCTTGTTCCAGTATCAGGACGGCCAGACGGCAACCGTGAAAACCAAACTATCCTTTTATACCATGGAAGGGGTCTGATGAGTTATTTTTTCCAACTGGTGGTCAGCGGCATCGTGGTCGGTTCCATCTATGCCCTGGCGGCGCTGGGATTTGTCCTGATCTACAAATCGAGCAAGGTGCTCAACATTGCCCACGGGCAGATTATTGCTGCCGGTGCATTTATCGCCTACGCCCTGACCGGATGGGTGGGAATCCCGATTTACCTGTCTTTCCTGCTGAGCATGGCCATAACCTTCTGCCTGGCGATGAGCGTGGAACGGGTGTTTTTACGCCGGCTGATCGGTGAACCGATCATCTCCGTCATCATGGTCACGATCGGGCTGATGTCCATCCTCGACGGTCTGATTTTTCTGACGCCCTTTGGCTCCGTCAACTTTTCTTTTCCCCAATTTCTGCCCCAGGACCTGATCTCTTTTGGCGGCGTGTCCATCTCCTGGACCCAGCTGGTGGGCGTCATCGTAACCGCCCTGATGATCGGCGGATTCTCATGGTTTTTTAAAAAATCCACCGTTGGCATCTCCATGCGGGCCGTATCGGATGACCAGTTTGCCTCCATGTCCGTCGGCATTTCAGTGCCGCGGGTCTTCGGCCTGGCCTGGGCCACGGCCGGGTTGAGTGCCGCCGCTGCCGGGGCCATCATCGGCAACATCACCGGGCTCAACTTTGAAACCCTTCAGGCCTTTGGAATTACAGTTTTCCCCGTCGTCATTCTGGGAGGCCTGGACTCCATCATGGGCGCGGTGGTTGCCGGTGTCATCATGGGGGTGATCCAGCAGTTTGCCAGCGGCTACCTGGACGGCAACTGGGGACTCAACGGCACAGCCGAAGTGTTGCCCTATATCATCCTGTTAATCATCCTGCTTTTCAAGCCCCACGGACTGTTCGGCATCCATGAAATCGAACGGGTATAGATCATGTCAACGAATCGTTGGTTAGCCACCGGCAACTATTTCACGTCATACCAGGACGAACAGAGAATATTCTTTACGCATTTGGACCGGACCATCCTCATCCTGTTTCTGTTTCTGCTTTTTGCCTGGCCCCTGCTTTTCAGCTTGAGCAACAAATACATGCTGGTCATCGACAACATCCTCATTGCCATGGTTGCGATTATCGGCCTTAACATCGTCACCGGCTTTGCCGGCCTGATCTCCATCGGTCATGCCGCTTTTGTGGGTATCGGCGCATACACGGTCGCTTCTTTTTCCAGGACCCTGGGTGACAGCCACGTCATTTTAACCCATGCCTGGCCGCTGATGATTGTTCTTGCAGGGCTGATGGGCGCGCTTTTCGGGGCCATCGTCGGCCTTCCGGCCATGCGGCTGAAACATCTGTACCTGGCCATCGCCACCCTGAGCTTCCAGATGATCTTTTCCTGGACCATCAATTTTCTGGAGTTCTTCAACCAGGGGCAGACGATCGCGATCAGCAGAGTCTTCTGGTTTACCGGCAAACTGGGAAGAAAGGATCACTATCTCTTCTGGTATTATGTGCTTCTGGTGGTGGTGGTCATTTCGGGATTCCTGGTGCGAAATCTTCTCAGGACCCGCTACGGGCGCTGCCTGAGTGCCGTGCGGGACAATGACCGGGCCGCAGATGCCATGGGCATGCATCCCGGCCTGACCAAAGTATATGCATTCGGTCTGGGCGGTTTTTTTGCAGGTGTGGCCGGCGCCCTGCACGCCTATGTGTACCGGGGTGTCGGGTTTGAATCCTTTACCCTGCACCATTCGATCACCTATCTTGCCATGGCCATCGTGGGCGGCCTGGGAACCCTCAACGGGTCATTCTGGGGCCCGGCGGCGATCATCGCCCTCGAGCTCCAGGTGGAAACCCTTGCCGAGCATGCCGGCAAGATATTGCCGTCAGACTGGAATCTGGCCACGGCCTTGAAACCGTTATCTTTCGGCCTCGTGATCGTCCTGTTTTTAATGTTTGAACCGAGGGGGATCGCGAACTGGTGGCGCATCGTCCGCTCCTATACCAAGCTTTGGCCGTTCCGATACTGATCCAACGTGAACATATCCGGTTTGTTCAGCCCACAAATAAACGCTCAACCATCAAAAAAGGGGGGGAAAATGGGAAACAGGAAAAGAATGGCCGTTGTTTTTTCACTGACATTTATGGTTTTTTTTGCATTTACCGTCCAGGTTCAGGCCGAGACGTACAAACTGGGCCTGTCCCTGGCCATCACCGGACCGACCTCTGATGCAGGCGATCCCTATTCAAAGGGCGTCGAAGACTATTTCCATTATGTCAACGACATGAAAATTTTAGGCAATGACAAAATCGAATGCACCATCCGGGACGACCAGTACAAAACCGATGTCACCAAGCGGAATTTCGAAGATTTTTTGGATCAGGACATTGTTTTTTATCTCAACTACTCCACCGGCAGCACCCTGGCCTTGAAAAAAGATTTTGACGAAGAGAAAATGCCCACCATCCCGGCCTCCTTCCATGCCGGCAACCTGGAAGGCTCCAGTTATATCTTTTTGCCCATTGCCTCCTATTCGGCCCAGGCCATCGGACTGGCCGAATATATCGTCAAACATCACGAGGGGGGCACCCCCAAAGTGGCCATGTACATTCATCCGTCGGCCTTTGGCCGGGGCCCTGTATCTGATGTGGAAAAAGCGGTTGCCGCCGGCCTCGACATGGAAATCGTCGAAGTGGTCGAGCACGGCAAAGACCTGGACAACACCGCCACGCTGCAGCGCCTGAAGAGCAAAGGCGTCCAGTACGTCATCAGCCAGACCATCCAGTCCCCGGTTGCCACCCTGCTCAAGGATGCCAGCCGCCTGGATCTGGTCGCGACCGCTTTTGGAGAGAAGGGAAAGATCACTTTCACGGGATGCCATTACACGGGCGGCAACGACCTGGTATCCCTGGCCGGACCGGCCGCAGAAAACTTCTACTGGACGACATCCTACATCGTTACCTCCGAGCCCGGTGTGGGAACGGATGCCCAGATCGCCCTGGCCGAGAAGTACGGACGCGATGACAAGGCTGCCAATTCGCACAATTACGCCAACGGGGTCATGGTGGCCCAGGTGGCCGCCGAATGTATCCTGCGCGCCAAAGCCAAGGGCGTGAAGATCACGAAAGAAAACCTCTATGCGGAACTGCTGGCCATGAACGGCATGAATGCCTTTTATCCGGTCACCACGGTGGGCCCGGTGACCTATTCCAAGACCGACCGCGCCGGCGTGGACACCCTGCAGCTGTACGCGGTCAAAGACGGCGTCTTCCACTCGGTGGGGGCACCGTTCATTCCCGAGTACACCGGCAAGATCCAATAGCCGTCCAGCACGTTTCTTGCTCGCCTCCTTTTTTTACTGCCGCCGATGCCCGGGCATCGGCGGCAGCAAAGGGGCGGCAACCACACCCGCAGGCAATGCGGGCAAAACCGTTCAGGACCGTCTAACAAAACGCTGCTATGGATAAACAAGAAAACCAACGCCTGCTGGAAGTCAACAACATCGAAGTGGTCTACAACGACATTATCCAGGTGCTGCGCGGTGTCAGCCTGAATGTCCGGCAGGGGAGCATCGTCGCACTGCTGGGCACCAACGGCGCCGGCAAGACAACCACCTTGCGGGCCATCAGCGGCCTGCTGAAGCCGGAAAACGGCTTCATCCGCGACGGCTACATCAAGTTTGCCGGGCAGGACATCACCAATGTGCTGGGGACACGGGTGGTCAAACTGGGCGCCGTCATGGTGCCCGAGGGCCGCCGGGTATTCAAGCATCTGACCGTGGATGAAAATATCCGTGTGGGCTCCATCACCCGCAAGGACGGATCACAGAAAATAAAGGCCGATCACCGCTTGATGTATGATCACTTCCCGCGGCTGTCCAAAATCACCAACCGCCTGGCCGGATATTGTTCGGGCGGCGAGCAGCAGATGATCGCCATCGCCCGGGCACTGATGGCAGCCCCGACAATGCTCATGCTGGACGAACCGTCGCTTGGCCTGGCCCCGTTGCTGGTCAAAGAGATTTTCGATAACGTGCAAACCATCAACCGGGAAATGGGCACCACCATTCTGGTGGTGGAACAAAACGCACGAATTGCACTGGAAATGTCCGACTACGCCTACATCATGGAGTCGGGCAAGATTGTCCTGGAGGGAACATCCAAAGCGCTCCAGGACAATCCGGATGTGAAGGAATTCTACATGGGACTCACCCAGGGCGGTGGCCGCAAATCATTCAAGGAAGTCAAGTCCTATAAGCGGCGAAAGCGCTGGATGTGACCGGTACCGATCACTGCGCCACGCCGATGGAGAAAGGGCATACAACTATGAAATTTCTCGTTGCCTACAACGGTTCGACAGAATCAAAGATGGCCCTTGATCTGGCGATCAGACAGGCATCGACCTTCAGTGCCAAGGTGTTTGTCATCACCAGCATGGAAGGCGGCCACAGCGAGAAACCGGAAGACATCGCGCGGGTAAACAAGGAGTTGAAACGGGTTCGGCAACAGCTTGACGCGGCTGGCGTCGACCACGAGGTCAACGAGATGGCAAGAGGCCTTTCCCCGGGGGAGGATGTCGTTATTTTTTCCAGGGAGAACCATATCGACCAGATTTTCGTGGGCATCGAGAAAAAATCCAGGACCCGGAAATTGCTTCTCGGCTCAACGGCACAATACATCATTTTGAAAGCGGCCTGCCCGGTGACCACCATCAAATAACCTGCGACTGCAACCCCATCCGGCCAATGCATCTGCAAACGGTGGATGAGGAGGCGCTGCCTGCAAGGGGAGCCCCCCTCCTCATGGCGGCGGGCTGTTCTTCCTGCCACATAAAACGGGCGGCGATGCAGGATTGTTGAAAACAGCACAAGGAGCGAAACCCATGGGGCTCTATGATTTTTCCCTTTATGATCTGATCCGACGCAACGCCGGATGCTTCCGGAACCGGACGGCATGGCTTGAGTCCGATACCGGCGAAGCCGTCACCTTTGAACAGTTCAAAACCCGGGTGGATCGACTGGCTGCAGGCCTGCAGCAGGCCGGGATAAAAACCGGAGACCGGATTGGCGTTGTGGGAAAAAACAGCCTGGCCTTTTTCCAGGTGGTTGGTGCCGCCGCCGCGCTGGGGGCCATTGTGCTGCCGGTCAACTGGCGCCTTTCTGAAGACGAGGTGGCCTTTAATCTCAGTGATGGGGCACCGGCCATGGTGTTTGTCGATGATGAATTCGCTGAGATGGTGCAAGGTATTCGCAGTTCGCTACCTTCGGTCAGGCGCATGGCCAACCTGACCGACGCCGGTCCGTTCGATGGTTTCGCCGGGCTGATGGTTGACACGCCCTTTTCCGGCACCGACGTCGCCGCCGATGCCGGCCTGGTGATCATCCACACGGCTGCGGTGGCCGGCCGGCCGCGGGGTGCGCTGGTGAGCCACGCCAACCTGCTGTGTGCCAGCCTGCACCTCAACCACTGTTTCGGTCTGTCTGATTCCGACGTCCATTTGAACCTGCTGCCCCTGTTCCACGTGGCCGGCCTGTTCATGGCCGTCAACGCCTTTCACGCCGGCGCCCTGAACGTCAATATGAGCCGGTTTGACGCTGAACGGGCCGTCTCCCTGATCCAGTCTGAAAAAGTGTCCGTGTTATTCGATTTTTCACCGATTCTGGGCGCCATCCTCGACGCTCAGCAAAAATCCGGGGACGACATTACGTCCCTGAGGGCGGTCATGGGACTGGATGGACCGGAAACCATCGAACGATACCAGCGGACGACCGGGGGTTGTTTCTACAACATGTACGGTCAGACGGAGACCTCCTGCCTCACCACCATGGGCCGTTATGATGACCGGCCCGGTTCCGCCGGCCGCCCCATTCCCATGGGCCTGGTGGCCCTGGTAGATGACGCTGACAATCCCGTGGCGACGGGTCAGGTCGGTGAAATCACCCTCAAGGGCCCCATGGTGTTCAAAGGCTATTGGCATCTGGAGGAAGACAATGCCCACACCTTCCGCAACGGGCGGCATCACACCGGCGACCTGGGCCGCTTCGACGAAGACGGCTTCCTGTGGTACGCCGGCCGCAAACCGGAAAAAGAGCTGATTAAGCCCGGCGGCGAAAACGTCTATCCGGCCGAGGTGGAAAAAGTCATTCTCGACCACCCGGCGGTCGAACGGACCATGGTGTTCGGTGTTCCGGATCCCAGATGGAAAGAAGGCATCAAAGCGGTCTGTGTGTTGAAAGCCAACATGCAACTCACCGAAAAGGAGCTGATCGACTTTGTCGGTGGGCGCATCGCCCGTTTCAAAAAGCCCCAATACGTGCAGTTCGTGGAATCCCTGCCGGAAACCGACGGCCGCATCGACCGGGCGGCGGTGAAGGCCCTTTACGGGGGAGAAAATGCATGAATGTCCTGACCCTGCTGGGCAGCCCCCGTGAAAAGAGCAACACGGCTAGGGTGCTGGATATGGTGGAAAAGGAACGGGTCGCCAGGCATGGGCATCAGGTGACACGGCTGGTCGTTCCCGCCATGAAGGTCAGCGGCTGCCAGGGATGCGAGGTCTGCCGGAAAAAAACGGATCGGCCCGGCTGCGTGCAGGAGGATGACGCCAATGCCGTATTCGAACGCATGATGGCCGCCGATGCCTTGATTTACAGCAGCCCGCTCTATTGCTGGGACTTTCCTGCCCAGATGAAGGCGCTCATCGATCGCCACGTGTGTCTGGTCGCCGGTTTCGGGACCCCCCGCCACCGCTCTCTCATCGCCGGCAAACCCACCGCCCTGCTGGTGACCTGCGCCGGTCCGGTGGAAGGAAACGCCGATGTTATCCAGACGGTCTTCCGGCGGATGAGCAATTTTTGCAAGGCCCGGGTCGTGAACCAGACCGTCATCCCCTTCTGCACCGCCCCCGGAAGCCCTGGGAGAAGATGCCCGCGCCGCCGCCCGCAAACTGGCCGGGGACATGGACAGCGCGTTGCGGCGGTAGTTCCGTCAATCCGGATCAGGCGGCGCGATAGCGGCCTTTTCCCCGGACGATACGATGCTCATTGGCCAGCTTCGCCAGATTCTTGCGGATCATCTGGGTTTCGAAAATGCGCTGGAGGGTCCCGTCAGCCATCCGGTTTCGGTAGAAGGGGGAGTTTCGCACCATCGCCTCTAAATCCATCCCCTCTGCCGGCACAGGTCAAAAACCGCCATTTTCTGCCGGTCAAAGGCATTCAGGTATCGGTCGAAATAATCATCGGCATCGGCCCGGGGGATGGGCGTTTTATGGGATGCGCAGATCAGGTAGAAGGTCAGGCTGCGAAGCATCGTCACACTCTCGCGAAACCGGTTGATATCGCCTTCCGGGCTGCCGTACCAGGGACCGAACCCGGTGAAATCGATATCGATGGAAAAGAGCGTTCCCGTCTTCGTTTCCAGAAAACAATAATGATCGTCCAGGTGGCCCGGCGCATGAATCGCCAGGAGTTGAATGGCGCCAAAATCCAGCACATCGCCGGCATCGAATCGGCGGTCCGGCCGGCGCAGGGGCCGGATCCCCAGCCGCCGCTCCGCCACCTGCGTGCAGTATAGTGCGCATCCTGCCGCGCCTCCACGAATCGCAGCCCGAGCAATCGCAGATCGCCCACCGACGACGGTGTCTGGGCCGGTAGAACCAATTGCCGATCGTCGAGCACATGCCAGGACAAAATGTGATCGGGATGGGAGTGACTGACAATCAGGGTGTCGATGCGCCTCCGGCCATCGATCTCACGAATTCGATCGGCACGGCCCGGTCTCCGAGCAGCAGAAAACCATTGCAATGGGGAAACCGTCCATTGGCGGGCCCGGCGGCCAGATAGATACGAGGGGCCACCGGCTGGAGATACGGAAGGCTTTCTAAACGGTTCATGATAGGCGTCCACCGGATGCTGTCGGGTTAGGGCAACGACAAACCTAAAAGAATTTTTATCCCATTTTCGCCCCGAATTAAAGGCCCCGGCGATATCTCCGTGCATTCGTATCGTTGCGGCGGATTCTTCACACCCATGGCAAATTATGGCCTTGGGTATTTTCCGGCGGCATCAACCATGGTATGGGAACAGGAAAAAGGCTCCGCAGGCGTCGCCTGCCCGCGAATTGCTATCGCATGGAAAGGGAAATCATGAAACCGCTGTTTTTCAACAATGTCGCTATCGAAGCGGTGGAATGTGTGCTGCCCGCCACCGTGATCACCTCCGCCGAAATCGAAGCACAGCTTTCCGGCCCGATGCAGCGCATGGGCATCAAGCCAGGGCTCATCGAAGGGCTCACCGGCATCCGCGAACGGCGCTTCTGGGATGCCGGCCAACAGGCCAGCGACGTGGCCACCCTGGCAGCCGAAAAGGTGCTGGAGAAAACGGGCATCCCCCGGGAGGCCATCGGCTGCCTGATCAGCACCTCGGTTTCCAAGGACTACATCGAGCCGTCCGTGGCCAGTCTGGTGCACGGCAACCTGGGACTGGCCGACCACTGCATCAACTACGATATGGGCAATGCCTGCCTGGGTTTCGTCAACGGCATGGCCAGTGTGGGCATGATGATCGATGCCGGACTGATCGACTACGGCCTCATCGTTGACGGGGAGAACTCCAGGGAAGTGGTGGAGGCCACCATCCAACGGCTGCAAAAACCGGATGCCGGTCCGGAATCCTTCCGGGACCAGTTCGCCACCCTCACCCTGGGTTCCGGAGCGGTGGCCATGATCCTGTGCCGGCGGGACCTGGCCACATCCGGTCATCGGGCCAACGGCGCGGTGACCCGGGCCGCCACCCGCCACTGCCGCCTCTGCCTGGGCCAGCGGGACCGGATGACCGCCGATGCCTCCAAGGTGCTCATCTTCGGCGTGGAACTGGCAAAAAAAACCTGGGACCTGGCCACCAGCACCCTGAACCGCTGGAGCGATGCCGAAATCGACGCCTACATGCCCCACCAGGTGAGCCAGCGGAATATGGACGTGCTCAACGAAAAACTGGGCCTGACCCCGGAAAAGCACCATCTCAACTTTCCCACCCTGGGCAACATCGGTCCGGCGGCCGTGCCCATCACCTTGAGCCAGGCCGCCGAATCCGGCCGCCTTCATCCCGGCCATCACGTGGCGCTCATGGGCATCGGCAGCGGCCTGAACTGCTCGATGATGAGCCTGACCTGGTAGGCATGCCCCCCGCCTCCACGCTCAAGCAAAAAGGCCTGCTGCTTGTTGCCGTTATTTGCGTGGTCTTCTTGTTTGTCGGCGGGCCCGACCTGGTTGATTCCCGATCTTTCAAACACACCTGGGACCTGGGGCACATCGCGGCATTTGCCGTCTGGGCACTGCTGCTGATAGGCAACTGGCCGTGGCTGGCCGCTGCATCATTCGGTCAACAGGCCGTCGTGGTGCTGCTGTGCTGCTTTGCGGTGGGTGGGTCCGTGGAGGTTGTACAGGGGCTGTGCGGTCGTTATCCCGCATGGGGAGATATGGGTCGAAATGCAGTCGGTTGCCTTCTGGCCCTGTTCTTTCTTTTTCCCAAACGCGCCTTTGTGAATCGACGCCGGCGCCGGATATTCCAGGCAGCCACCCTCGGGCTTCTCCTGATCACCCTGATTCCGGTCGCCCGGGCCTTGGTGGACGAGTGGGCCGCGCGGCGGGATTTCCCGGTTCTTGCCGATTTCGAAACCCCTTTTGAAAGGGATCGATGGTCCGGCCATACGGGTCTGACCATCGATCATACGCTCGCCCATTCCGGCCGGGCGTCGCTGCGTATGGATCTCAACACGGACAAATATTCCGGCCCGGCACTGCGCTATTTCCCCGGCAACTGGCTGGGATGGGCGTGGATCTCCTTCAGCGTGTTCAACCCGGACACCGAACCGGTTCGCCTGACCTGTAAAATCCACGATCACCGCCATGATGTCTCCGGGTACCGTTACCATGACCGATTCAACCGGTCCTATCTCATACAGGAAGGATGGAACCGAATCCGCGTCCCCCTGAAAGATGTGGAGGATGCGCCCTCGGGTCGTAAAATGGATCTGAAACAGATCACCGGGTTCCATCTATTTGCCGTCAGCCTGCCTGCCCCGCGAACCCTGTACCTGGACACCCTGACCCTTGAAAGCGGCTCAATGGGCGCGTCCCGGTAATCGTGCCCACCGACATGGCCGGGCTTTATCGGGGCGTCCTGTTTTTTCCCCGGTACCGATCCCGGACCAGTCCATATTTGCGCATCTTGTAGTGCACCAGTTGACGCGATACATTCAACATCCTGGCAGCCTGGGACACATTACCGCCGGCAGCCGTCAGGGCGTCATCGATCAGCTTCGCTTCCTGCCCCTGACGCTGAAGGCGAAGGTCCCGGACCCCGCTGCCGGGAGCGGTCAGGCCGACACCGGAACGGCCGGTGGCCCCAGCCATTTTATTGGCAGACCCATCTAAGGGCAATACATGCAATGGCGGATCTTCATCGCGAATCTGATGGAGGAGCAGATGCGGCGGCAGGTGAGCGGTGCGCAGGATCGTGTCCGGCCCGATGGTGTTCATGGCCCCCTCGATCAGGTGTTCGAGTTCGCGGACGTTCCCCGGCCAGTGATAACTTCGAAAAAAATCCATGACCGGCTCGCTGACCCCCTGTACCTTTTTGTTCAGGGCCAGATTGTTCTTGTAAATGAAATGGCGGGTCAGGGTATCGACGCCTGCGGGCTGGTCGCGGAGGGGGGGGATCGCGATGTAAACCACGGCCAGACGATAAAAAAGGTCCATGCGCAATTGCCGTTCCCGGATGGCCTGGTGGGCCGGAATGTTCACCGAACTGATGATCTTCACGGCGATGGGCACCTCACCGGATGCCCCGACACGCCGGATTTTTTTTTCCTGGAGAACCCGCAGCAGCTTGGCCTGGAGGGCAATGGGCATGGAATTGATCTCATCCAGAAACAGGGTGCCGCCGTTGGCCTGCTCGAAAAGTCCCATCTTGTCCATGGCTCCGGTGAAGGCCCCTTTTACCGTTCCGAAAAGCATGCCTTCCAAGAGCGTGTCCGGAATCGCCGCACAATTGATGCCCACAAAGGGCTTTTCTTTTCGCGGGCTGTAATTGTGAATGCCCTGGGCGAACATCTCTTTGCCCGAACCGGTCTCACCGAAAAGCATTACCGGCGAACGGCTCTCCGCAGCGAGCCGGGCCATGGTCAGGGCCTGCAGAAAACGCTCATCCGCCCCCACGATATCGGTAAAGCGGTAGCGGGTGCCGTTGGCCATTTCCGGGTGGGCGGGCGGGGACAGGCTGGAAACGCCGGACAGGACCTTTTCCAGCAGGTTGTAATTTTTGACGAAGCAGATGGCCCCCACCAGCGCGTGGTTGACATGCAGCGGAAAGACACTGTGGATGGTATTGGCCAGTTTCCCCTTGCAGGTCCGGTAAAAAAACAGCCTGCCGAGGATGGGGGCGTTGGCTTCCATGCACCTGAATATCATGCTGTCGTGCCAATCCAGCTGATAGACCTCCGCGATCTGTTTCCCGATCACGTTTCCCGGTCGAAGATCGTCAATCGCCGCCTGGGATTCGTTGTAGAAAAGAATGCGGCCGTCCGTATCCGTCACGATGACACCTTCATCAAAGGCATCGAAGACCGGCAAGAAGTCCATATGGCCGATTTCCGGCTGAAGGGATCGATTTGCGGGCAGATCGGGCAAGGTGGGCCTCCATGGATGGTCGTTATGGGAAGTGAATCATCACAATTGAATATATGTAAAATTTTTGGTCGATGAAAACATTTTTTCAAAATATTGTGTAATATTTTTTGTCGTTTTATCCGTCCATGCTGACATGCCATCCCCACGCCTGCACCTGTCATCGCCTCGGCCTCATTCTGGCGCAAACTCAATACACCTTACATTTCAAAATGTTGGATGGTTGAATCACCAAAGCCACCACACTGGCAGGAAAACCCGGCTGCCACGATGAGGACAGGAATATCCGATGGCATACAACCTGCTTTGAATCCGGTCCAAGTACCCCGTGGACGGTCTTTCTACTCGTCACCGGCTGCTTCCGGGCCTGCCCCTTCGGTTTAAAGGGAAGGCAAGCGGTGATGCCGGTCGGCAGCGACGAAAAACAAAACCACCTGTCGCCATTGACCACAACAAGAAGGAGACTGGAACATGTATGACCGAATGCAGACGTTCACCACGGCCCAGATGACCCGGGTTCATGATGCATCCATGGAATTGCTGTCCGATGTGGGGGTGGCGTTCAATGAGCCTGAAGCCTTGGAAATCTTCGCCGCCAACGGATTCCGGATAGATGGAAAAACCGTTTTCATGACCGAAGCGCAGGTTCGAAAAGCGCTCGAAACCGCCCCTTCGAGATTCATGGTGACGGCCCGGAACCCAGAAAAAAGTGTGGCTGTCGGAGAGGATGATTTCGTTTTTGTGCCCGGCTATGGCGCCCCTTTCATTGCCCTGCCCGACGGCGGCCAGCGGGAGGCCACCATGACGGACTATGATAATTTCTGCAAACTGGTCCAAACCTCCACGAGTATCGACATGAACGGGTTCATGATGATCGAACCCGGTGATGTATCGCCCGAAACCGCCCACCTGGACATGATGTTCTCCAGTATTGTTTTATGCGACAAACCTTTTATGGGCAGCCCGGTATCCAGGCAGGGTGCCCGGGACTGCATCGAGATGGCCTCCATTCTCTGGGGCGGTCCGGACAAACTGGCCGCTGCGGGGCCGGTCTGCGTGTCCCTGATCAATTCCCTGTCGCCGCTTCAGTTTTCCGATGAGATGGCCGGGTCCCTGATCGAACTGGCCCGGGCGAACCAGGCCTGCGTCATCGCCTCGCTGATCATGGCCGGTTCCTCCGGACCGGTGACCCTTTCCGGGGTGCTGGCCCTGCAGAACGCAGAGATCCTGGCGGGCATCACCCTGGCGCAACTCGTCAATCCCGGCACGCCGGTAATCTATGGATCCACATCGTCCGCCATGGACATGCGCACCGGCGGACTGGCCATCGGCTGCCCGGAACTGTCCATGGTGGTTTCCGCAACGGCACAGATGGCAAGGTTCTATAAACTTCCCAGCCGCAGCGGGGGCGGCCTGACCGATGCCCACTTCCCGGACGGACAGGCGGCGGGGGAGTCCGCCCTGGCCCTGTCTACCGCCGCCCGCAGCGGGGTTAATTTCATACTGCACTCGGCAGGCATCCTGGGCGCATACATTGCCATGAGTTATGAAAAATTTCTGATGGACGAAGAGATGTGCAGTATCATCCGCAAACTGATCCAACCCATGGATTGTTCCGAAGCGGCCATCGACGTGGAAATGATAAAAGCCGTTGGCATCGGCGGCCAGTACCTGACCCAGCCCAAAACATTCCAACTGTGCCGCACGGAATTTTACATGACCGACTTTTTCAACCGGCAGAATCATGCCGGCTGGAAGGCTGCCGGGGCCAAACGAATTGATCAGGCAGCCACCGAAAAACTCAGCCAGCGACTGGCCGCCTATGAAAAGCCACCCATCGATCTGGATGTGGAGACGGCGTTGTCGGCCTACATCGCCAAACGCAAGAATAATCCTTGACGGCAACCATCAGTTGACCTATGGGTCGGCCTCAATACAAGCTTCAACTTTTTTAATTGAAATATTATATGGTCGCACTAATACAGCAATGGTCTGATTATAGTTAAATCCATCACATTCAGCAGGAGGATCCATTATGACCACCCAGGACATTTTCAACGCAGTACTGGCCTTTGACGAGGCCACGGTAACGGCCAAAACCCAGGCGGAAATCGACGCCGGCACGGCCATCGACAGCATTCTCAACGACGGGCTGATCAGCGCCATGGACGAGGTGGGCGAGCGCTTTTCCGCCGGCGAACTGTTCGTGCCCGAAATGCTCATGGCGGCCCAGGCCATGAAGGCCGGCCTGGGGCTGCTCAAGCCCCACCTGGCCGAGGGCCAGGGCCAGAGCAAGGGGGTCGTGGTCATCGGCACGGTCAAGGGCGACCTGCACGACATCGGCAAGAACCTGGTGGCCATGATGATGGAAGGCGCCGGGTTCGAGGTGGTGGACCTGGGGGTGGACGTGGACAGCGAGGCCTTCGTCAAAACGGCGGCGGAAAAGAAGGCCGACGTGATCGCCCTGTCGGCCCTGCTGACCACCACCATGCCGTCCATGGAGAGCACGGTCAAGGCGGTGAAAGAGGCCGGCATGGCGACCCGGACCATCATCGGGGGCGCCCCGGTGACCCAGGCCTTCGCCGACCAGATCGGCGCCGACGGATACAGCGCCGACGCCCCGGGGGCGGTCAAGCTGGTCAAGCAGCTGGTGGCGTAACCGCAGGCTTCAGGCTGAAGGCAGAAGACCGATAGGAGCGGCTTCCAGCCGCGATCAATTGAACCCAGAACCCGGAGCAGATACCATGATCATCATCGGAGAACTGATCAACGCCAGCCGCAAGGCGATCAAGGCGGCCATCGAAACCCAGGATGCCGCGGCCATCCAGCAGGTGGCCACGGACCAGGCCGACGCCGGGGCCGACTATATCGACGTCAACGCCGGCATCTTCGTGGGCAAGGAGCCCGAATACCTCCGCTGGCTGGTCGAGACCGTACAGCAGGTCACCGACAGGCCCTGCGCCATCGACAGCCCGGATCCTGTCGCCATCGAAGCGGCCCTGTCCGTACACCAGGGCACCCCCATGATCAACTCCATCTCACTGGAGAAGGAGCGCTACGACAAACTCATGCCCATCGTCGCCGATACGGACATGAAGGTCATCGCCCTGTGCATGAGCGACGCGGGCATGCCCCAGACGGTGGGCGACCGCATGCGCATCGCCGATGAGCTGGTGGGCGGGCTTTTGAAGAACAACGTCAAGGTGGAGAACATCTTCGTGGACCCGCTGGTGCAGCCGCTGTCGGTGGACGGCACCTTCGGGGTGGAATTCATCAACACCATCGAAAAAATCGTCGCAACCTATCCGGGCATTCACACGGCCTGCGGGCTGAGCAACATCAGCTACGGCCTGCCGGCGCGCAAGTTCATGAACCAGACCTTCATGACCATGGCCATTGCCAAGGGGCTGGACGGGGCGATCATCAACCCGCTGGACCAGCGCATGATGGCCAACATCATCGCCGCCGAGGCCCTGGCCGGCAAGGACAACTTCTGCATGAACTACCTCAAGGCCTTCCGGGCCGGGATGTTCGAAGGGTAAAAAGCACTGTTTTCAAAGCAGATAAAACCAGCGTCGGGTCCGTTGTCGTTTGCGGGCCCGGCGCTTTTTTTACGGGCCATCCCATCCCGCTGACCGCCCCCATTTTTTCCGGTGCAAAATCCGTATTCAAACCAGCAAAAAATGTGCTAAAATGGCGGACTGACTATTCATCTTTACCCGACAGAACCCAATTCACAAAGGAATGATCGATGAGCACCGATCCCAATAAAGTAATTTATTCCATGATGCGCGTCAGCAAATTCCATGACAAAAAGCCGGTAATCAAAGATATCTCCCTGAGTTATTTTTACGGTGCCAAAATCGGCGTTCTGGGCCTGAACGGTTCGGGAAAAAGCACCCTGCTTAAAATCATGGCCGGTGTGGACACGGAATTCAACGGGGAAGCCATCCTTTCCAAGGGCTACTCCGTCGGCTACCTGGAGCAGGAACCGCTGGTCGACGAATCCAAGACCATCCGGGAAATCGTCCAGGAGGGCGTCCAGGACGAGGTTGACCTGGTCGAGGAATTCAACCGGATCAATGAACGCTTCGCCGAACCCATGTCCGATGATGAGATGGACAAGCTCATCCAGCGGCAGGGAGAAGTCCAGGAAAAGCTTGACGCCCTGGACGCGTGGGATCTTGACGCCCGGCTGGAAATGGCCATGGATGCCCTGCGCTGCCCTCCCGGTGACACGCCGGTGAATGTCATCTCCGGCGGTGAGCGGCGCCGGGTGGCCCTTTGCCGCCTGCTGTTGAAGAAACCGGACATCCTGCTGCTCGACGAACCCACCAACCACCTGGATGCCGAATCGGTGGCCTGGCTGGAGCAGCACCTGAAGCAATATGCCGGCACCATCATCGCCGTCACCCATGACCGGTACTTCCTCGACAATGTGGCCGGCTGGATCCTGGAACTGGACCGGGGTCACGGCATTCCCTGGAAGGGCAACTACAGCTCCTGGCTGGAACAGAAACAGAACCGCCTGGCCAACGAAGAAAAATCCGAAAGCGACCGCCAGAAAACACTCAAACGGGAACTGGAGTGGATCCGCATGGCCCCCAAGGGCCGCCGGGCCAAATCCAAGGCACGCATCACCTCTTACGAAAAACTGCTGGGACAGGAAAGCGAACGGATGGCCAAGGAATTGGAAATCTATATCCCCCCCGGCCCCCGGCTGGGAAACGTGGTGATCCAGGCCGACGGGGTGACCAAGGGGTACGCCGAGAAACTGCTGGCGGAAAACATGGAATTTTCACTGCCCCCCGGCGGCATCGTGGGAGTGGTCGGCCCCAACGGAGCGGGCAAGACCACCCTGTTTCGCATGATCACCGGGCAGGATCAGCCGGACAGCGGGTCGATCACCGTCGGCGAGACCGTGAGCCTGGCCTACGTGGACCAGAGTCGTGACATGCTGGACCCGGATAAAAACATCTGGGAAATGGTGTCGGACGGACAGGACACCATCGAACTGGGCGATCGGCAGGTCAACTCCCGGGCTTACGTGGCCCGTTTCAATTTTTCCGGCAGCGATCAGCAGAAAAAGGTGGGAATGCTATCCGGCGGGGAGCGCAACCGGGTGCACCTGGCCCGCATGCTCAAATCCGGAGCCAATGTGCTGCTGCTGGACGAACCCACCAATGATCTGGATGTCAATACCATGCGGGCGCTGGAAGAGGCCCTGGAAAATTTCGGCGGGTGCGCCGTGGTCGTCAGCCATGACCGCTGGTTTCTGGATCGCATCGCCACCCACATGCTGGCCTTCGAAGGCGACAGCCGGGTAGTCTGGTTCGAGGGCAACTATTCCGACTATGAAAAAGACCGCAAAAAGCGTCTGGGTGTCGCGGCCGACCAGCCCCACCGCATCAAATACCGCCAGTTGACTCGATAAACCGTATTCAACGGTCATCCAATCAACCCATACCGGGCAGGCCATTATGGAAAAATTCAGGACGCTGTTGACCCGCCCCGTCGGATTGTTCAAGAGCACCATCTGGCACGCCCGTCGCAGTGAGCGATCGGCCGTCGGCTGGCTGCTGATCCGGCTGGTGCGAACCCTGATTCTATCGGTCCAGGGGTTTGCCCGGCACCAGGGTCCTTTGCGCGCGTCGGCGCTGACTTTTTTCACGCTGCTGTCCCTGGTACCGGTTGCCGCCATGGCGTTTGGCATCGCCAAAGGATTCGGGTTCGAACGACGACTCCAGCAGGAACTGCTGGACAAATTTTCCGCCCAGCAGGAAGTGGTCGCGCAGGTCATCGGCTTCGCCCAGAACATGCTCGACAACACCAAAGGCGGCATGATCGCCGGCATCGGCATCGTCGTCCTCTTCTGGGCAGTGATCAAGGTGCTCGGGAATATCGAAAATGCCTTCAACCACATCTGGGGAGTTCGTTCGCGGACCTTCATCCGAAAACTGAGCGACTACCTGACCATCATGCTCATCTGCCCGGTGCTGATGATTATGTCCGGCAGCGTCACGGTCTTCATCACGTCCCAGGTATCGGCCATCTCCGGCCGGTTCGAACTTCTGCAAATGGTGGGCCCGGCGATTTACGTGGGCCTCAAACTGCTGCCCTACACCCTGATCTGGGTGCTGTTCACCCTGACCTACATGATCATGCCCAACACCCGGGTACGCTTCGACGGCGCCCTGCTGGCCGGCGTCATCGCCGGCAGCACCTACCAGGCCGTCCAGGCTGCCTATATTTATTTTCAGATCATCGTGGCCAAGTACAATGCCATCTACGGCAGCTTCGCCGCCCTGCCCCTGTTCCTGCTGTGGCTGCAGATCAGCTGGTTGATCGTTCTGATTGGCGCGGAGATTTCCCACGCCTATCAGCATTCGGACCATGTGGATGAAACGACCGACGGCCTGGAATTGAGCATCGCCCACAGCAGGCTCCTGGCACTGACCGTCTGCCGCCATGTGGTCCGTTTGTTTCACCAGGGCAAGCCGGCCCAGACGACCACCCAGATTGCCGACGAACTGGCGCTTTCCCCGGCGCTGGTGGACAACCTGTCCGATCTTCTGGTAAGAGGTAAGGTTCTGGTACGGATCGACCGGAATGGAGACGATGACAAGGCCATTCAACCCGCCCGGGATATCGGGCTCCTGACGGTCAACAGCGTCGTTGCCGCCCTGGATGATGTGGGCCAAAACGGCCGCCCGCTGGCCCATCTGCCGGAGGCGGAAACCCTGTCCGAAACCCTGGCGGCCCTGCGGTCTGAACTGGAACGGTCCCCTGCCAACCGGCTGCTTGTGGATGTTTAGAAAAACGGCTGACACCTTCGGAGGTTATGGAGCATGGAACAAGTCAACGAGATCACCCGTATCATCGCCCTGACCATGGGGGCGGCCTGGGCTGCCGGAATCAACCTCTATGCGGCCATCGCCACCCTGGGGATATTGAGCGTAACCGGCAACATGACCCTGCCGCCGGACCTGCAGGTGCTGGCCAATCCGATCGTCATCAGCGCCGCCTGCCTGATGTTTGCCGTGGAGTTCATCGCGGACAAAATGCCCGGCGTGGATACCGGCTGGGATACGATCCATACCTTTATCCGGATTCCGGCAGGTGCGTTGCTGGCCGCCGGTGCCGTGGGCGAGTTGAACCCCGCGGTGAGCCTGGCGGCCGCCCTTTTAGGCGGCACCCTGGCAGCCGGCACCCACGGCATGAAAGCCGGTTCCCGGCTGCTGATCAACACCTCCCCCGAACCCCTCACCAACTGGACCGCCTCCATCGTGGAGGATATCATGGTGATCGGCGGTATCTGGGCGGCGGTCAACCACCCCTGGCTGTTTTTCGTGCTGATGGCCATTTTCATCCTGCTGATGATCTGGCTGTTGCCCAAATTGTGGCGCGGCATCAAGATGCTGGCCGCAAAAATCAAGGCGCTGTTCACTCCGAGACAAGCCTCGCCGCCATTGAACAGAGAGGATTCGGGTATAACCGAATGACCCTGTTTATCACCCTGTTTGCAACCTCGTTCATGGTGGCCCTTTCCGGGGCCATCATGCCCGGCCCCCTGCTGACCGTGACCATCAGCGAGAGTTCCCGGCGCGGCCTGATGACCGGCCCGCTGCTCATCGCCGGCCATGCCCTTCTGGAACTGGCCCTGGTGGTGGCCCTGCTCATGGGCCTGGCACCGCTGCTGACATTGGAACCGGTGTTTATTTTCATCGCCCTGGCCGGGTCTGCCGTCCTTCTGTGGATGGGTGTGGGCATGCTGAAATCCCTGCCGGCCATGACCCTGGTTACCGATGGCAGCGGTTTGGGAGGAAGGAGCCTGATCCTGTCCGGCATCCTCATGAGCCTGGTCAATCCCTACTGGAGCATCTGGTGGGCCACCATCGGCCTGGGCTACATCCTCCACAGCATGAAGGCGGGCACCATGGGCGTGGTGGCCTTTTTCACCGGCCACATCCTGGGGGACCTGTTCTGGTATGCAGCGGTGTCGACCGCCATCTGGAAAGGCCGACGCCTGCTCTCCGACCGAGGATACCGAATTCTGATCGGCACCTGCGCCATCTTCCTGATTGTATTCTCCTGCCTGTTCGCCTGGTCCGGCATGCAAAAACTTTTCGTATAGCTGACCGCCACACGCCATTTCGGACCTGTTTTTTATTCCCGCACCGTCACGCCGGAGGTCCCGCCGGTCGGAAGGCATACCTGCGCGCCAACCGACTAACAAGGTTTGTCGCGCTGAAAACGGATGGGAATCAAACAAAAAGCGCAGCCGACCTGCTGGGCAGATATTTTTATTGCGCTTTCCTGTTGACGGCTATGTACTTTTTTATGTACATTTATACGTAACGGTTATTTTGAACGGTTGCGATCGACAGGAGCCGCCATGGAACAGTCCTTTTCCCACAAATGGGTTGTCATCCTCTTCTTTGGGGTCGTGGGAATCATCTTCACGATATCGATGATTTATCTGGCGGCCGGCAATGTGGCGCCGGACACCTATTGGGGGCGAAAAATGACGCTGCCAAAATCCGAAGGCACCGGATCCCTGCTCTCGACAGACAAGTATGTCCTTGAGCGAAACCTCGGCAGAACCATCGGTGACCGCACCTTTTTTTTCAGAGGCCGCCAAAACGACCACATCCTCTTTGGCGTGATCATACCCGAAATCGACCGGCAGTACCCCTACCCCTTCAAAATCAGCCTCCCCCAGGCAGGTAACGGCTTCGAAGTGGCCGGCATCTGGTTGGAAATCATCACCGTTCGTCCCAACTTTGTTAGTGTCAAGGTTATAAAATAGCCGGACAGCGTGGGAGGACCTCACCTAAACTGAATGGTCTGTCACCACTTCCCCTCCCCTGTATGCAACCCACCCGTCGCCGGCCTCAAACGGGTTACCGTTTCAACGCTATCGAGAGACCGCTTATCTGGGCCCAAACAACACCCGACTTTAGGAGTTAGCTATTATGGCCGATACTTTAATATGGTCTTGAAATGTGATACCTGTTGGTTCAGAAGGCAGCCGGTAGCATAGCAAATATTACACGATGGCAATTCGCACTTCCATAGCATCAGCCAACCGGTCAACTTGGGAGCACACCAAGAAAGGCTACCGCACCGTCCCAAAAGCGAACATCCTCGGATTCACCCTGATCGAAGTGATGGTATCCGTGTGCATCATCGGTGTGCTGTCCGCCATCGCCACGCCCTTTTACATCGGCTACCGGGAAAGGGCCCGCGTGGTTGTCGCCATCTCCGACATGAAAACCATCGAAACGGCCATCTTCAATTTCTTCAGCAATAATAGCGCCCTGCCGGACACGCTGGCCCAGGTTGGCCTGGACAACTTCCGTGATCCGTGGGGCAATCCCTATGCGTATCTCAGGATCGATGGTGGGGATGTCACAGGAAAAGGAAAGCAGCGCAAGGACCACTTCATGGTACCGGTCAACACGGATTTTGACTTATACAGCATGGGCAAGGATGGCGCGAGTACATCGCCGTTTACCGCCAAGGCCAGCCGGGACGATATTGTACGGGCCTATAACGGCGGTTTTTATGGCAAAGTCTCCGATATTTGATCTCCTGGAACAGGCAGGCAACCGATGAAATTGGAATTCAATGGTTTCAACAGCAGGCTGGCAAGGCGGATTTTTGCCACTTTCATCGCCTGTGCCATGATTCCCGTAATCCTCCTGGCCGTCCTCTCCCTCTATCAGGTTAGCGACCAGTTAAAGGCACAGGCCGACCAGCGTCTCCGCCGGGCCGCTAAAAGTCACGGGCTCTCGATTTACGAGCACCTCATGTTCTGCGAAGACGAGTTGAAACTGGTTGATCTTCGTACCCGCACAGATAGTGTCCCGCAACGGGAAAAGTTCATCGCCGTCGGCCGGCGGCTTCCCGACGGCCATTACGAAGCCATATTGGGCGATCCGATTCCCATCATCGAATTCAGTCCAGCGGAACAGGCCCACCTGAATAGCGGCAAGTCCCTGTTGGTTGTCTCCAGAGACGGCAACACCGACATTACTCTTGTCCGCTACGTTGATGCCGGAAGCGGTGCGCCGGTGATCCTCATGGGAACGATACGAGGCAACTATCTGTGGGGCATCGAAAAGGGAAACAACCTGCCGCCCCTATCTGAATTCGCAGTGGCAACCGAATCCGGTCTGCCTCTGTATCGCTCGTTCAATTGGCCCTCACCGTCTGAGGTGCTTAACACGCAGATGGCAGGACAGCAGGTCAGGATGCACCTGTCAGGTTCCGACTGGTTTGTCGCCAACTGGTCCCTATTTCTCAAACCCAAATTCGGTAGCGACAGCTGGTCCCTGTCCGTGCTTCAACCGGAAGCCCATGTGCTGGCCCCCATTGCCCGCTTCAAGCTCATTTTCATCCTGGTTGCGGTTCTGGCCCTGTTGATGGTTGTAGCAATGAGCCTTTTCAACCTTCGCCGTTCCCTGGAACCCATCGATTCCCTTAAAAATGGTGCACGGCGAATAGCAGATAAAGATTTCGATCACCGCGTACATGTCTCCAGCCGTGATGAGTTCCAGGAACTGGCGCAAAGCTTCAACACCATGTCCGGCCAGTTGGGACGGCAATTCCGTTTTTTGGCAACACGAGCGGAAATTGATCACGCAACCTTGTCAGGCAAGGACTTCGACCACATTGCCGGTCTGTCAATTGAACGCCTACTGAAAGATTTCAGCCTCAGACGGGTTGGCATCACCCGCGTCAATGCTGATGACCCAGAAGACGCACGGATATTTGTGGGTCATCGGGCGACGCCTGACTTTGTTCTGACCAGCCAGCCCCTCCATGTTTCTGAAAAACATCTAAGCCGATTTCACAGGGATCGGCCGTGGGTGATCGTGGATGACCCCACAGAAATTTCCCATTATCTGCCGGCTGACTTTCTCTCACCAGCCGGAACGGTTGTCTTCTTTCCCGTCTATATTACGGGAAAGCTGTTTGCCCTGCTGTCCGTTAGTTGCAGCTCGGGAGATTGTACCGATGAAGAGACCTTTTCGTTGGTTCGTCAGATCGCCGACCATCTGGCCGTGGCCTGGTCAAATGTCAACCTGATTTTAGAACTTCGGCGGTTAACCATCGGTTCCATACAGGCCCTGGCCCGCACCGTGGATGCCAAGTCGCCATGGACGGCCGGCCATTCGGCCCGGGTCATGCAGATATCCATGGACATTGGCCGCCACATGGGGTTACCTCGGAAAAGAATCGACCGCTTGGAACAGGCCGCCCTGCTGCACGACATCGGTAAAATCGGCATCTCGTCGGGAATTCTGAACAAACCAGGCCGATTGACGGGTAAAGAGTTCGACATCATCAAGTCGCACCCGGTCATCGGGGGCAATATTCTCACACCCATCCAAGCATTCAAGTCGATCATTCCCATGATCCGTCAGCACCACGAACACTGGGACGGAAAGGGGTATCCCGACGGCCTGTCTGGCGATGCTATTACACTGGAGGCACGCATCCTTGCCGTCGCCGACATATTCGACTCAATGACATCGGACCGGCCCTATCGAACGGGCATGGATCTGAAACGCGTCCTCTCCATTTTAAAATCCGAAGCCGGACGTCAGCTTGATCCCACCGTGGTGGAGGCGTTTATGGAATTGATCGAAAAAAAGTCCGAGCTGGCAGCATAAAACCGTTTGTCGGCTGGACAGCACCAAAGAAAATATGAAGCAAACCCCCTCCAAAAAATGCACACTGATCAATACGATTCGCGACTTCATGCTGCTTATTATCACAATCGTATTGATATACTGGCTTCTGGCCCCAGATAAAGAACGGCATTTTAACCCGGTCTCCATAGCCGACTTGCATGGGGTCTGGACCACCACCCACCCCAATTACCTGGATCGGTTTCTTCAATTTTCCAACCGGACGATCACCTTCGGTTGGGGGGAAGGGGGCGCTGGCGCCTATACAATCGACAAGCTTGACAGTGCCCCGGCGAAGAATGGCACAAGCGTCCACATCCGCTACGTTGACATGGATGGGACAGCCTATCGGCTCAGTTTTCACTACGTGGATCAGGGTGGTGGCACAATTTGGATGCAAAATCTAAAAGCGGTGTATTATCGAACAAGCGCTGAACCGACCTACGACTACCCTCTGCAATAACCGCTGGCCGTTGGCCCAAAGGATAAAATGATCATGACAGGCAATCCGGACAACCGAAGCAGGTAAACGCCATCATCGATCGTTTCAACACGGACGACCAAGAACTCAGGGAGAACGTAGAGCAGATGGCCGCAATCGTTACGCGGCTCAAAAAGCAAAATTTGCCGAATGAAACCGCGGAACTGGTCGACAGGCTATCTGAACCTGTTGAGGCATGCCGAAGGACCATAGCAGCCGGGTCTTACCCATCTCAGGAATAGCGACCCAATTCGCAGGCGGCCGCTCCGGCTTGTCCACTCCCGGTGCCGTGCATGCGCACGGATGCCGGCAACCGGCGCACCGCTTCTTCAGAAAACCCCCTCAGCAAGCGATTACCCTACCCTGTACCGGCGTGACCCATCGTTCAAACCGGATTCGCCGAGACTGCCCAGCTGCTCGTGAGCGGAAACGATCAGCCGCTCGGTAGCCTCCCAGTCGACGCACGCATCGGTAATGGAGACCCCGTATTCCATGGTTTCCAGATCACCCGTGTTCTTCTGATTTCCCGCCTTCAGGTTGCTTTCCAGCATCATTCCGATGATGCTCCCGTTACCGTCGATGCGCTGGTTGATCACATCCTGCCACACCGCTCCCTGAAGGCTGTGATTCTTCCTCGAATTGTCGTGGGAGCAGTCCACCAGGATCGCCCTGTTGAGTTCCCTGGCCTCGAGCAATGCCCGCGCTTCGTTGATGCTGACGGTATCGTAGTTGGGCCTGGATCCGCCGCGCAGCACGATGTGGGCGTGCGGGTTTCCGGTGGTGGTGACGATGCAGGTCTGGCCTTGCGGATCGATGCCCAGGAAATGCTGGGGCGAGGCAGCGGCGATCATGGCGTTGATGGCCGTGGACAGATCCCCGTCGGTGCAGTTCTTGAACCCCACGGGCATGGAAAGGCCGCTGGCCATCTCCCGGTGGGTCTGGGATTCGGTGGTGCGTGCACCGATAGCCGCCCAGCAGACCAGTCCGGCAATGTACTGGGGGACGATGGGGTCGAGCATCTCGGTGGCGGTGGGCAGCCCCATTTCCGTGATCTTAAGCAACAGGCTTCGTGCCCGCTGAAGCCCGGCATTGATGTCATAACTGCCGTTCAGCCAGGGATCGTTGATCAATCCTTTCCAGCCCACATTGGTGCGCGGCTTTTCAAAGTACACCCGCATCACCAGCAGCATGGTATCGGCAACGGTTTCACTCAGCGCTTTGAGCCGGCGGGCATAATCCAGGGCCGCCCGTTCGTCATGGATGGAGCAGGGGCCGGCGATCACCAGCAGCCGGGAGTCCCTTCCCTCCAGGATATTGGAGATGGCCCGACGCCCCTCCACGACCGTCCGGTGAGCCATGTCATTCAATGGAAGCTGTTCTTTCAACCGGTCTGGTGAAATGAGAGGATCGAACTTTTCCACGCGAATATCATACGTCTTTTCCATGCTGGTTCTCCTTTCCGGTAAAAAATTGTTTTTTACTGTCATCCGAAAACAAAGAAGCCGCAGGCGGTTTCGCCTGCGGCTTCTTGCTTAATCCTTGCTATCGGGGGTCAGCAGACCACAGGCGCACCTCGGCTATAATAAAAATAAAAGCCGAAATAAGTTGCGCGGGTGACTGCCGTTTTGTGCATGGCTGCGGTTACCTTTTCATTGGATACCTGAACCTTTAGCATAGGGCCCCAAAAGATGCAAACCCTAAGAAAAAGGCCGCCAGGATTGGCGGCCTTTTAAATTGGTGTCGGTCAACCTGCCGATCTCACCGAAGGCTTAGTCGCACAGTTCGAACAGGGCTGCGGCCCCCATGCCGCCGCCGATGCACATGGATTCGACACCGTATTTCACGCCTTTGCGCTGCATGTTGGCCAGCAGGGTGGCGCAAAGTTTGGCGCCGGTGCAGCCCAGGGGATGTCCCAGGGCGATGGCGCCGCCGTTGATGTTGATTTTGTCCATGCTGTCAACGAGGCCCAGTTCCCGGATACAGTACAGGGCCTGGGAGGCAAAGGCTTCGTTGATTTCCCACAAGCCGATATCGCTGGGTTTCATTCCGGCCAGGTCCAGCAGTTTGGGAATGGCATAGCGGGGCCCCACTCCCATTTCGTCCGGCTCACAGCCTACAGTGGTGTACATCTTCAGCTTGGCAATGGGTTTCAGTCCATATTTTTTGACCGCTTCTTCGCTGGCAATGATGGTTGCGGCTGCGCCGTCAGTCGTCTGGGAGGAGTTGCCGGCGGTGACCGACCCGTTGACGGCAAACACGGCACGCAGCTTGGCCAGCCCCTCTTTGGTCGTCGTGGCCCGGACGCCGTCATCGAAATCCTGGAGAAAGGTTTCCTTCTTGTAGGTGCCGTTGTCCTGAAGTACATACTTGGCGGCCGGTGTGGGCACGATCTCGGTATACAGCCCTTCTTTCTGGGCCTTGACGGCCTTCATCTGAGATTCGTAGGCAAAGGCATCCTGGTCTTCACGGGTTATATTGTACCGGTTGGCCACATTTTCGGCCGTGATGCCCATGGACGCGTACAGGTCGGCGTGGGCCCGTGAATGTTCGGGATGAGGGCGGGGCAGGTTGCCGCCCATGGGCACATAGGTCATGGATTCGACGCCGCCCCCCATGGTCATTTCGGACCAGCCGGCCATGACCCGCAATGATGACAGGGCGATGGCTTCCAGTCCCGAGGAGCAGAACCGGTTGACCGTCGCACCGGACACGGTGACCGGGAAACCGGCGATCTGGGTGGCCAGTCGACCGATGTTCAACCCCTGTTCCGCCTCGGGGAAAGAGCAGCCGATCATGACATCGTCAAAGTCTTTGGGTTCTATCTTTCCGGTTTTTTCGACGGCGGCCTTCATGATGAAGGAGAGCAGGTCTTCCGGCCGGGTATCTTTCAGGGCCCCTTTGCCTCTGCGGCAGCCGGGGGTCCTGACGGACGTTACGATATATGCATCTCTCATGGGTATTCCTCCTTTACGATAAGGCAATCGGATCGATTAGTTTCTCAAGGGCTTGCCGGTGGTCAGCATGTGATCGACCCGGGCAACGGTCTTTTCCTGTTTCCAGAAATCGATGAACGCCTCTCTTTCCAGGTTGAGGATAATCTCTTCGTCAATGGCGCTGTTGGTACGCACATCGCCGCCGCTGATGACATAGGCGATCCGTTTGGCCAGGAACACGTCGTATTCGCTGACATATTTGGCCGACTGCATGTTGAACAGCTCGGCATCGATCATGCCCTGGGCCGCCGCGCCGAAAACCTTGATGGGCCGTTTGACCGGCGGTGCGTAGCCCTCGTCAACCATCTTGAGAACCTCTTTCTTGGCTTCGCCGATGAGGTAATCCCGGTTGAACACGATGCGATCCCGGGGGCCGAGGAATCCATTGGCCCGCGCTTCGGCGGCGGACATGGAAACCTTGGCCATGGCGATGGCCATGAAGGTGGGAATAAAAAATTTGGCCAGATCCACATCGGTCACCGGTCCGGGAATGCTGCAGGTCATCTTGCGCCACAGGTTCAGGCATCCGCCGCCGCCGGGCAGCAGGCCCACACCGATTTCAACCAGTCCCATGTAGAGTTCGCTGTGGGCGACAATCTTGTCCGCCGCACCCAGGCAGACCTCACAACCGCCGCCCAGAGTCAGGCCATAGGGCGCTGCCACCACCGGAAAACTGGCATAGCGAACCTTCTGCATACCGCTCTGGCCTTTTTTGAGAAACGCGTCGATTTCGGCATATTTTCCGGCTTTGGCCAGTCCGGCCATGAAAGCCAGGTCCGCGCCGGCGGAGAATGCGCCGGGCATGCCGCCAGCCTGGTTGCCGATCACCAGACCGGTTCCGTTGGCATCCACGTAATCCAGAGTTTCGGCCATGAAGTCGACAATTTCACCGTTGAGGGCATTCATCTTGGTGTGAAATTCCAGGCAGAAAACATCGTCGCCGATGTCCACCAGGGAGGCTGATTTACACGTTTTAACGGTCTTATCGTCAGCCTTGAGTCCGGCCAGGGAGATGATATTATCGCTGATCTTGACCGCCTGGTAGCTGCCGGAGGCCAGATCGTAAAAATAGAGTTTGCCGTTTTCCAGTTTGTAGAAACTGTCGTTGCCGGCCGCCAGCATGGCTTTGACGGATTCGGGAACGGGCATTCCATCGGATTCCATTTTTTCGACGGATTTCTTCACGCCGATGGCGTCCCAGGTTTGAAAGGGCCCCATCTCGAAGTTGAAGCCCCAGCGCATGGCGTTGTCGATCTCCACGATGGTGTCGGAAATTTCCGGGATCCGATTGGCCGCGTAAATCAGGTTGGATGCAATGGCCTTCCATGCGAATTGGGCACCCTTGTCGTCACCGTATACAACGGCTTTCATCTTTTCCGGCAGGGATTTGGCAGCCTTTGCGGCAGCCAGGCAGGGCAGTTCCACCTTGCCATATTCGGCATGGGTAAGGGTGGCCGGATCGATGACCGTACGGATTTTTTTCCATTCCGGGGTCAGATCGGTCTTGTAAAAACCGACGTTGGTCTTTTTCCCGAGCATCTTTTCCTCGATCATCTTGCCCACGAAGGCAGGCATGACGAAATCGTCCCGGGCCTCGTCGTCGGCAACCAGGTCGTAGGTGTTTTTGGCCACGTGAAAAAGTGTATCCAGGCCCACCAGGTCGGCGGTCTTGAACATGGCGGTTTTCGGGCGGCCCATGGCCGGTCCGAAAAGGGCATCCACTTCGGGGATGGTCAAACCGTCTTCGAGCATCAGCTGCATGGTTTTGACCATGCCCTGGACGCCGATGCGGTTGCCCACGAAGTTGGGCGTGTCCTTGGCCCAGACGATGCCTTTTCCCAGAACCCGCTCGCCGTAATCCGCCATGAAAGCAAGCACGTCGGAAAGGGTGTCTTCACCAGGAATGATTTCCAGCAATTTCATATAACGGACCGGATTAAAAAAATGGGTGCCCAGAAAATGCTGCTTGAACTCGTCGCTCAATCCCTCGCTCATACTCTTCAGCGGAATGCCGGAGGTGTTGGAAGAAACGATGGAACCGGGTTTTCTGACCGGTTCGATGCGCTTGAGCAGATCCTGTTTGATCTTCAGGTTCTCGACCACCACTTCAACGATCCAGTCACATTCGGCCAACTTGTCAAAATCGTCTTCCAGGTTGCCGATGCTGAGCAAATCCGCGTCCGTGGGATGCATGAGCAATGCCGGTCGGGACATGAGCACCGTATCCAAGCCAGCCTTGGCGATTCTGTTTCGGGCCACCGGGTCGCTCTTTTCTTCTTCTTTCAGATCAAACGGAACGATGTCCAGCAGCAGCGTCTTCACACCGGCACTGGCCAGAAGCGCGGCGATGCCGCCGCCCATCACGCCACTACCGATGACCGCAGCCTTCCTGATTTTCCTGGTCATAATACCCTCCTGCAATTTTAAGTTGCACCTGTTTAGGTCGTTTACCACGTTGAACGCATACGTCAAATTGGGGGTGGTCTCCGGCGCCGCCTGAGACCGGTTTTGCCACATAATGGCCGGCACCGGAGACGACCCGGGATTCGCTCTCCCCTGCCCGGTTCACACAAGATCCCGGACACAATGCTGGATTCTGGATACAGTTATGGACTTTGTTAATTACCAAGGCCTCGATGAATCCGGACAAGGGGAAGCGAAACTGAAACCGATTATGAATGAACGCTCATTCATTTATCAGAGGAAGAAAGCGGCTGTCAACCCCAAAACGACACCAATCTCGCCGGTCGCAAATGAAATGGTGTTATATCAGTAGGACAGGTCAATAAATGGTGCCTTGACCATCATATTTCCAATTCTGCAAAGAGGAACGGGGTCGGAATCAGACGAATGAATAAAAATTCATTATCCCCAATTGGGCGTCCGGCAACCCATCGGGTTGCATCGCCCGCGTATGACCGGGGTTACAGAAGCGGCCCTCTTTCAAAACCATCGACGATGGCCAGGCAAGTCAACTCGTGTCCAGCGGACGGAACCGTTGGACAGCCAGGATTCCATTTTTTAAAATTGATGAATGAATATTCAGTCAGGGTATCGGTTTTCCGTCGGCGAAGGCCGGTTCATGCAGGGGCAAAAGGATATCGGCCTCTTTTTTGATCCGCAACATGATATCGTAGGCGTCATAGGCGTTCACATGGGTACCGGGAGGCACCACCGCCATTTCCATGGCCCGGATCTGCTGCGGTGGAAAAAAATTCTCGTTGATCACGCAAAAACCGGTGATGGCCGCCGTGCCGTCAGCCGTCTCCACCATTACGGTCAACCCCCCTTCGGTGTGGGCGGGCGTATGCAGGACCCGGATGCCATCGGCAATCTGTTCACCGCCTTCCACCAGTCGGATCTGACCCCTTTCTTCCACCTCTTCGATATAATCTTCCACGTACCTGAAATCCAGGGGGTGAGGATCGTGAATGCGTGCCATTTCTTTCGGGTGGACGAAAAATTCGGCATGGGTGCATTTGTAGTCGTTTTCACAATGATCGTTGTGCAGGTGGGTGTGGATGACCGTATCGATTTGCTCCGGCGCCAGGCCGTGCCGGGCCAGCCCGGTTTCGAAGGTATAAATCGGCCCGCCGATGGCCCGCTCGCGATCGCTGGATTGCACCGGGTGCATCTCGCCGGTATCCACGATGATGGTGCGCTCCCCTCCTTCCAGGTACCAGCAGTATATGGGAATGGTATAGGGCGTTCCGTAATCGTGTTGATATGTCATCATGCCCTTATCGAACTGCTTGGTACCCATAACGATGGGATGAATGCGGTATGTTGTCATCGGTCGGTCTCCTTGGTCGTTGGAAAAGACAGTGGAAAAAAGAACAGGGCGACATCTTAGCAGTGCATGGCAGTTTAATTTTAGGGCATATGCTTTTTCTGGTCAATGGTTTTGGCGGGCGTGCCTTTCCCGAGTTGACAGCGCTTCCCGGGCCCCCTATACAAGAGCCCCAAGACAGGTATGGTGGGACTATTGAAGTCATGACGGCCCATTTGCCGTCACGAATCCAATCTTTAAGGCAAATGTCCGTTGCCAAAGGACACCCGAAGGCCGGGATCGGTTTTCATTCCTAAACCTGCCGCATGCCTTCATTTGACATTCAATGACGGGGTCACAAGTTTAAGATACCCGTATCCACAAGAGACGCAGCTGATCGTTGGAGCTGACGATATGAGGATGGCTAAATGGCGAAAGAAAACGACATCGTATTGATCCATTTTGAAGATCAACCCCTGGGGTTTGCCCGAGTTGAAGAGATTCTTCCCGACAACAAACCGGATTGGTATCATGTGAAGTTGCTGATGCTTCAGGTTCCGCTGCAGGTGGTCACTTGGATTTTGCGGGATCGGTATATCATGGGTGACGAGTTTACCATGAACGGCAAACGCATGCGCCTGGAGCGGATTGTCTGCCCGGAAACCGTTCCGGACGGGAATGAACGCCCCGAAAACGGCCCAGAGTCGGTCTCACCCCCTGCCGACGGCAAGGCCACGGTCATCAGCCTGGCCGACAAGTTGAAGCGATAAGCCTTCACCCTTTGGTCGACAATGAAACACGAACCGAAGCAAATCCTGTCCGTATCGAGGCGCACGGACATTCCCGCGTTTTATATGCCCTGGTTCATGGACCGGGTATCCCGCGGGGTTGTCGAGGTGGTCAATCCATTCAACCGAAAAGTCAGGCAGGTGGCCGTCACACCGAAAAGGATTCACACCATGGTGTTCTGGTCCAAAAACTTCGGGCCCTTCCTGGAAAACGGATACGGAGAGCGGCTCCAGGCCATGGGGTACCACCTGTTTTTCAATTTCACCGTCAATTCACGATCCCCGGACCTCGAACCGGAGGTTCCGGCACTCGACGGGCGACTGGATCAGCTCCGACAGCTTTGCCGCCGGTTTGGCGCCGCGTCGGTCCAGTGGCGCTTCGACCCCATCTGCCACTTCACCCGGCAGGGGGGCAGTATCGAAACCAATCTCGATGATTTTGAAACCATTGCCGCCAGCGCCGGAAAATGCGGGATCGGCACCTGCACCACCAGTTTCATGGATCACTATCGCAAAATTGAGCGGCGAGTCCGCGACAGACTGACCTTTGTTGAACCGTCACCGGCCGAACGCGTGAGGATTCTCGAAAACATGGAACAGACCCTGCGCCCATTGGGCATCCAACTGACCCTGTGTTGTGAAAAAGACACCCTGGAGCAACTTCCCCAAAAATCTGCCGTCAGCGCCGGGGCATGTATTTCGGGACGGCGGATCATGGCGGTTCACGGCGGCAGGGTATCCCTTCGACAGGATTCCGGCCAGCGAAAATCGGCGGGTTGCGGCTGCACCGTTTCCGTGGATGTCGGGTCTTACAGCCTTCACCCCTGCCGCCATAACTGCCTGTTCTGTTATGCCAACCCCGCCTGCGACGGGAGGCGCGTCGAATGAAAATCGGAACCGTTGAAACCAGTAATTTCACCGTTCTGGCGCCACTTGCGGGCATCACCAACCTGCCCATGCGACTGCTGGCCAAAAGCGCCGGCTGCGGCCTGGTCTGCTCGGAAATGATCAGTTCCAACGGTCTGGTGTATGGCTCCGGAAAAACCGTGACGCTGCTGGACAGCATCCCTGATGAAAAGCCCCTCTCGGTGCAGATTTTCGGTTCCGATCCACAGATCATGGCCGATGCGGCCCGGATTGTTCAGGATTCCGGTGCCGACATCGTGGACATCAATTTCGGCTGCTCGGTCAAAAAAATCCTGAAAAGCAACTCGGGTTCAGCCCTGATGAAAGACCCGGTGCTGGCCCGCCGGATTCTCGAATCGGTTCGTCAGGCGATAACCATCCCGCTGACGATCAAAATCCGGACCGGATGGGAGCCGACCGGCAAGCAGGCCATGGAAATTGCACGGCTGGCCCAGGATTGTGGTGTCGATGCCATCACCGTTCATCCGCGCACGGCCACACAGGGATTTCGGGGAGAGGCGGACTGGTCGGTCATCCGGGCGATCAAAAAAGTCCTGAAACTTCCCGTCATTGGCAACGGGGATGTAACCACACCGGCGGACGCCCTGCGCATGCGGCATGAAACCGGCTGCGACGGGGTGATGGTGGGGAGGGCCGCCATCGGAAATCCCATGATCTTCGCTGAGATCCTGGCGGCAGCCCGGGGCCTGCCGGCGACCGCAATGAATGATGGCCGACGCATCGACATGATGCTCGGCTACCTGCGGGATTCGGTGCACTACCTCGGGGAAAAAACGGCCTGCCGCATGATGCGCAGTCGCCTGTGCTGGTTTGTAAAAGGCATGCGCAACGCCGGCCAGTTCCGCAACGCGATCCGTTTTATCGCCTCGGAACAGGAGGCCGCCGACCTGATTCGGCGATACGCGGATTCGATTTCAGCCTGCACGGAGAACTGACCCCGGAGACCACAGGCCCGGCGAGAGACACACGCTCGGTTGGAGCCCCTCTTAAGATAGCCGATATCAAGGCCTGCGGGCCGCGAAAGCGAGATCGAGCGATCGAATGTAAAACCGCTGGAGATCCTTACGGCGAACATTGATGGTCCATCCCGGGAATACCGCTGTCGCGGGAGCCTCAGGCAATGTACCGGCGGTGCCCCGCAGTGACGAGGGATGACCCGTAACGCGGATATCGTTTTTTTACGAACCCGTCATCTATTGACCCGGAACCAGGATACTGCCGACCGGGGGAACCGCTCCGGTTTCGGTGACGCCCGCCGCCTGCCTCGGGCCCACCCGGCCGATGGAGATATCGCCTATTTTTGCACCCGGTACGATATAACGCTGCCCGTCCAGGCCGGTCAGCACACGGCTGCCATCCAGCACCGTGAACCGGTCTCCGGCCTGGATGCCCGCCTCGGCGCCGACCTGAATAATACAGGCCCCGTCTTCAATCGAATGTACAGACGCGCGCCAACTGCTATCGCTGATGGCATCACCCATCCGTTCACCCAGCGCTTCGCCCATCTCCTCGGCGACTTCAACCAGATCGGGCACCTGGAGTTCCTGCCCCTCTCGAATCAACCCCGCTTCGTACTCGTCGATATCGACTTCATCGGTCAAAATCCCCAGGGCCAGCCGGGCACCGGTAATGCCATCATATATTGCGGCAGCGGTTTGAATCTGCAGGCTGTAGGCCACATCCTTGAAAATCCAGAACCCCGTGTCCCGCTTTCGGACCCGGATATCAAGCAGCAAGGGACTGACCACAGCGTTCATGCCTTCCGCCCGGACCAGCCCGGAGAGGGTGAAAACATCCAGGTCCCCGTTGGCAAGTCGAGGCGGATTCCATAAAAAAGGCGGTGCCCCGGCTTTACCCGGCACGTCCAGCAACGCACCGGAAGCGGTCGATTCCATGCTGGACAGGAACACGGTCATAAACGGCAAGGCCACCTGATCACTGGTAAAGCGGGTGGTATTTAAAAGGGCCATCACGCCGACTGTTTTACGGTAACCGCTGCCGCCGGTAAAATCGCGAATGGTCTTCTGGTCAGCCGGCCGGTAGGACGTGGAGGTACCGCATCCGCAGACCAGAATGGGCACAAGCAACAACAGCAGTTTTGTTTTAAGCCCGGAAACAGCAATCATGAAGCGGCCTCGTATCGGGCGCAAACGTTGGTGGTCAAGCCGCCCCGTGATGTGAATTGCCCGGTCACTTCCATCATCTTGGGTTTGAGAACCAGCACCAAATCGTCGAGGATACGGTTGGACACATGTTCGTAAAACATCCCCACGTTGCGATATTGAAGCAGGTAATATTTCAACGACTTCAGTTCAACGATAAACTGGTCGGGCGTATAGCGGATGTTGATGGTGCCGAAATCCGGCAGTCCGGTCATGGGACAGACCGAGGTAAATTCAGGTTGAGCGATGGTGATGACGATATCCCGCTTGCCCTGATAATGGTATTCGATGGGATCAAGCACATCGGTCGTGACGATATCCGGCTTGTCCACCGTGTAACGAACGGTATGGTCATATGATTTCATGGGTCTCTCCGGTGGTTTTCTGTTGGGCTCTTTATTAGAGGATCGTGCAAAGCGTGTCAAACGTTCTGCTGTCCCCGGCCTTTCGGGGGGCAGGCCACCCGATCCCGAAGCCCTGGTTGACTTCCAGGCACTTTCCTGTTAACAGTTGAATATATTTAATAATTTGTTCATACAAGGCGAATATAGATGAGAAAAACCAATCAGGACGAGCAGATTCTTAGGGCCTCCAAGGAAATCGTGGTGAAGTTCATTGAGACGGGGAGGGTATCACCGACGGGCTTTCCGGAGGCCTTCAAGTCCATCTACCGGGCGGTGGATGAAACCGTGAAGCAGTCGGCCGCGCCGGAAACAGCAGACGACCGTGACAGGGAGGCGCCTTGATCGACGCCCCCCGATAGAATTGGTTGTCGCGTCCCGGTCACCTCGTGTAGGTCAGGTTGAAACTGGCCGATTCGTTCAGTGTCTGTATTTTCTGGACAAAGGCCGACTGCATGGTCCGGATCACATCACGGCCCAATTCGTCTCCGGCCGCGTTGCCGGCTTCACCGCTGCGATATCGGCCGAAAAGATCCTCGACCGACGTGGCAAGCTGCCTGCGCCGGCCGCGGAACCCCTTGACCTGTTCGGCCATGTCGTCGGTCATCCGGTCGATGCGGTCCAACAGGCGCTGGAGCCGTCCCTGGCCATGGCGACGGGCATGGCGCCCCTTTCCCGGTGCGGAACCGCTTATGTCGACCTTTTCCTGCTGGCCATGCATGACCTGCCGTTCATAGGAAAAGGCTGCTTCCAGGCTGGAAATGGTGTCCAGTTCCTTCAACAGTTCACCGTCTTCGGCCATCTCCTGGAGGTCGCCGTTCATAAAGTCATCGATCATGGAACCGATGGCGCTCACGGCCTCCCGGATGTCCTCCAGTTCCCCTTCGTTGAGAGTTCCATCCACTGCAACAGTCATGTTCCGGTTGCCGGAGAATTCGAAAAATGCGGTCTGGGATGATGCCGCGCGGCCACCTTCGTATGAACGGCTGCGGTAGATTCCGGCAGTGGCCTCCATGGCCGAGGCCAGGCTGATGGTAACCGTGTCACCCTCGTCGGTCGTGATGGTAAGGTCCGTATTCTGGGCCATGGACACGGTGCCGACACGGGTCTGCTCCGCCTGGAAGCTTCTGCCGCCGGCGAAGGCCCCGCGGGAGAACGGGGCGAACGATTGCTGATTTGCGATAGGGTTCATTCTAAACGCCTCCTTTTATGTTATCCTGTAAAACGGATATCGGCCGCTGCAGCGGCATCTTTAGGACGCGTTCGAACAATGGATCAGGGCGAGCCCAATGCCTGGGGCCAGAGGTAGTAAAAGCCGGCATCCAGGGCCATCAGGTCGGAGAAGGGGCCCAGGTCCATCAGCGGTGTTGGCGCGGACCGGGCGCCGCTGGTCAGGGTGTTGTATAGATTGTCGTCGGGATAGTGGGTTCGGCGGTAGACCACCACCCGGGCATCGGCATCGAGCGCGGCGATCGATTTGGCCTCGTCGACGGCATCGGAAAGATAGCCGATCTTGTCGACCAGGCCCGCGCTGACGGCGGCATCGGCCAGGAACACCCGGGCATCGGCAACGGCGGCCAGGCGCTGTCCGTCCAGGCCCCGGTGCTGTCTGACCAGATCGACGAACCGCCGGCCCAATGCATCGGCCAGTTCCTGCAGCAGGTTTTCCTCCTCAGGGGTGGTGGGCCGAAACGGCGACCCCATGTCCTTGTTCTCACCGGATTTATTCACCTGCACGCCAATGCCGATCTTTTCCATGAACCCCGACACCTCGGGCCGCATCAGGATCACACCGACGGAACCGGTCACCGTCGTGGGGTGGGCCATGATCACATCGGCCGGCAGGGACACGTAGTACCCCCCGGAGGTGGCCAGGTTCATCATGCAGACCACCACCTTTTTGCCGGTGCGCTGTTTGAAGGAAACAATCTCGTGATAAAGAATGTCGCTGGCCGTGGTGGTGCCGCCGGGGGTATCGATCTTTAGCAGCACCGCCTTGACGCGATCGTCCGTTTCCGCCAGCCGCAGGTGGGAGACGACCTCCTGCACCATACCCGGCATGGTCCGCATGATCCTGCTTTTGGGGGCATCGCTGATCACGCCGGTGATGGGGATCACCAGGATCTTGTCGTCGGCCGTGCCGTCCAGGATGACCTCCTGGAGCGGATCGGATGCATCGGAAAACAAAGTGATCCGGGGGCCGGAACAGCCCGGCAAAAACATGATGAGCAGCACAAACGCCAGCATCCCTGCCGATTTCCTCATGACAGCGCTCCAATCCTCTTTTCCGTGCCGACCGAAAGGGCAAAGCGTCGACGGGATGAGCAATTCATTCTCAATGCGCCTCGGCCCAGTTCTGTCCGCAGGCCACGTTGACCTTCAGGGGAACGGCCAGTTCCCACACATGCTCCATCTCCTCCCGGACCAGGGCTTTGGCATCGTCCATCTCATCGGGGGGGACTTCGAAAATCATTTCATCGTGAACGGACAGCAGCATGGTGGTTTGCATGCGTTTTTGGCGCAACGCCCGATCAACGTTGATCATGGCCAGCTTGATCAGATCCGCGGCAGTGCCCTGAATGGGCGTGTTGATGGCGGTGCGCTCGGCAAACTGGCGCACATTGCGGTTGGTGCTGGCGATATCGGGCAACTGCCGGAGACGACCCAGCAGGGTGCTGGTCCGGCGGGTGTCGCGGGCCGCTTCGATGGTGTTTTCGATAAACGATTTGACGCCCTGATAGCGGGCAAAATAATGATCGATATAAGTCTGGGCCATCTTGTTGCTGATTTCCAGTTCCCGGGCCAGGCCGTAAGCGCTCATTCCGTATATGATGCCGAAGTTGATGGCCTTGGCCTGCCGCCGGAGGTCGTCGTTGATCATCTGGGGAAAAACCTGAAAAACCTCTGTGGCGGTCCGGGTATGAATATCCTCGTCGTCCTTGAAGGCCTGGATGAGGATCGAATCCTCGGAGCAGTGCGCCAGAATCCGCAGTTCGATCTGGGAGTAGTCGGCTGAAAGAAAGGTCCAGCCCTCCCGGGGAACGAAGGCTTTACGAATCTCCCGGCCCTCTTCGGTGCGGATGGGGATGTTCTGCAGGTTGGGGTCGCTGCTGCTCAATCGGCCGGTGGCGGCCACGGTCTGGTTAAAGGAGGTGTGGATGCGCCCGGTTTCCGCATGGATCATGTCCAGCAGGGCATCGGCGTAGGTAGACTTCAGCTTGGCCAGGGTACGGTGGCGAAGCACGAGGGCCGGCAGTTCATGGCTGCGGGCCAGCTTCGTGAGCACCTCCACGTCGGTGGAATATCCGGTTTTTTTCTTGGTTTTCTTCTGCACCGGCAGGTTGAGCTTTTCAAACAGAATATGGCCCAACTGCTGGGAAGAGTTGACATTGAAGGTCTCACCGGCCATGTCGTAGATCTGCCGCTCCAGAGTATTCAGCTGACCGGCAAAGGATTTGGAAAGATCATGGAGCCGGTCCCGGTCCACACAGACACCGGTCATTTCCATGCCCAGCAAAACCGGCAGCAGGGGCATCTCCACCCGTTTCATCAGATCGGTCAGCCCGCGCGCTTCGAGCAGCGGAACAAAAACATCGTGGGCGGCCAGGGTAATGTCGGCATCCTCACAGGCATAGGGGATCGCCTTGTCGATGGTCACCTGGTCGAAGGTCACGGCAGCCTTCCCCTTGCCTGCCACTTCCGCAAAGCTGATGTTTTTGTGGCCCAGGTAATCCAGGGCGATCTGGTCCAGGCCGTGGGCCCGTTTGCCGGGGTCGATCAGGTAAGACGCCACCATGGTATCGAAATCGACACCGGCCAGTTCCACGCCATGACGTCGCAGCACCATCCAGTCATACTTGATGTTCTGACCGATCTTTTCGATTGCCGGGTCGGCCAGCACCGGTCTCAACCGATCCAGCACCACATCCAGGGACAGCTGCTCCGGCGCACCCAGGTAGTTGTGCCCCGTTGGGATGTACCAAGCTTGGGCAGGGACCAGTGAAAAAGAGAGCCCCACCAGACGCGCCTGCATGGGATCCTGTGAGGTGGTTTCCGTATCCAGAGCAAACCGGTCGGCGCGCTCCAGGCGGGCCACCAGTTCATCCAGGGCCGCTTTATCCATGATTGCCGCGTAACGGCGCGCCACGGACTCACCCTGCGACGCATAGGTCTTCTGCAACTGCCTGAATTCCAGTTCGGCAAAAAGCCGGGTGAGCGCTTCATCATCGGGTTTTTTGCGTTTCAGATGATCCGGATCGAAGTCAACCGGCGCGTTCCGGTCAATGGTGACCAGTTCGCGGCTGAGCATGGCCTGATCCTTGAACTGCAGCAGTTTTTCTTTCTGCTTCTTGGCAGTAATGCTCTCGATGCCGGCGTAAACCCCATCCATGCTGCCAAATGTCTGGATCAGCCGGACGGCCGTTTTCTGGCCGATACCGGGAACACCGGGAATATTGTCCGCCGTGTCACCGGACAGCCCCATCACGTCAATCATCTGCGTGGCCTCCAGGTCGAAGTCCTCGCGGATGGCTGCCGGATCGATACGCTTGTCTTTCATAGGGTCCCAGATGGTGCAGCGATCGGTGACCAGCTGCATGAAATCTTTATCCCCGGTGACCATGACCACACGAAACCCGTTTTTTTCGGCACGGCGGGCCAGGCTGCCGATCAGATCATCGGCCTCGAATCCGGCCTGTTCAAAAACGGGAATATTGAACGCCTCGGTCACTTTGCGGATCCAGGGCAGCTGTTCGACCAAATCTTCGGGCATGGGCGGCCGGTTGGCCTTGTAGGATGCATAGCGCTCATGGCGGAAGGTGGGGCCCTTGGCATCGAAAAACATGGCCACGTAACCGGGGGCCCGATCCTGCATCAGCTTGATCAGCATACGGGTGAATCCGAAGGTGGCATTGGTGGCAAGGCCGGTGCTGTTGGACAACCCCCGCACGGCATGGTAAGCCCGGTAAATGTATGCACTGCCGTCGATCAGGTACAGCGTCGGGAATTCCTCTTCCCGGTTCAGCTCAATTTGCGTTGACACAAGGTTGCTCCTGCATTAGTTAGTATCGCTTTGACCCGTTGGCGCTGTATGGTAGCATTAACCACCTAAAACAACAAGACTTCAGCCGGTTTCCGATACGCCATGAACGACACCCCAACCCGACCGCTTCGCCGGTCTCGCCGGCGGCACAAAGGCCCGCAGATCTGTCATTGCTGTGGAAAAGAAGTTCCCTTCTGCTGGCGCTGCCGTTGCGGATTCATGATCTGCCAGGAGTGCATGTATGAAAATGTATGGGGCATGTCCTGCAACGGCATTACCTGGCAGTGCCCGGACTGCGGCGGCCAGAACGGGTTCGGAAACCAGTAAATGCAGGCCCGGCACCTGAAATCCGACCTCCTGTTCCTGCTCAGCGCGACCATCTGGGGGTTCGCCTTCGTGGCCCAGCGCATGGGCATGGATCACGTGGGGCCGTTCACCTTCAACGGCATCCGCTTTTTACTCGGTGCCTTGGTACTGGTTCCCTTTATCTATCGCAGCCGGAACGATCAACCCGCAAAAACGGACGGCATCCGCCCCATCCAGAATACACGCCTGCTTGCCTACGGCAGCCTGGCCGGACTGGCCATCTTCTCCGGCGCCTCGCTCCAGCAGGTGGGACTGGTCTACACCACCGCCGGAAAGGCGGGATTCATCACCGGCCTGTATGTGGTGATCGTACCCATCATGGGGCTGCTCTGGGGCCAGCGCACCAACCCGGGCACTTGGGGCGGCGCCCTGTTGGCAGCCGCCGGCATGTACCTGCTCAGCGTCAACGAAGACTTCACCATCGCCTTCGGGGATCTGCTGGAATTAATCGGGGCCGTGCTCTGGGCCTGCCATATCCATTTGATCGGCTGGCTCTCTCCCAAAACCGATTCCCTGCGGCTGGCGTTCGTACAATTCATGGTCTGTGCCATGGCCAGCCTGGTTACCGCCGTGGTTTTCGAAACCGCCGCCGTGGGGGATATTGCCGCCGCGGCGCTGCCCATCATCTATGGCGGCGCCCTTTCCGTAGGGGTGGCCTATACCCTCCAGGTGGTGGCCCAACGTCACGCCCACCCCGCCCATGCCGCCATCCTGCTTTGCCTGGAAGCGGTGTTCGCCGCCGTGGGCGGATGGCTGATTTTAGGAGAAGTGATGTCCGGAAGGGGCTTGATGGGGTGCGGTCTGATGTTTTCGGGGATGCTGTTATCCCAGCTTTACGGACTGGTGGTCAAACCTGAAGGACCATCCGGCTCCCTTCATTAGCGGGCGCGGAGCCGGTCCAGTTGACCGGTGACGACGGGAACCGGCCCCACCGCTTCGGTGCGGCAGGGGCGCGTACATGGACGTTTACCTCCCGGTCCCGCTTTTTCAGCTGCCGGATCTGACGGCGCCGTTCGTGCGACCGCTCCCGTCAACCACCCCCTGGCCGGTCACGATCTTCCAGGCGGGCGGTCAACGACTGCGGATCCATGGCGCGAGGGCCTTCAACGGACCGTTCGAAACCGCTGGCAGTCCCTGCAATCGATAAATTATTGAAGCGTCCGATCATCAACCGTTTTATTCTGCAGTTGTCTCGATCAACCGACCGCGCTGCATATCGCAGCGGCAGCCGATTCAACGGAGAGCGATCCTGCATTCAACACCATATCGTAGTTGGCCGGGTCGGCGATGTCGCTGTGAAAATACTTCCTGATAAAGGCCTGACGGTCTGATTCGGTACGCAGCACGTGTCGTTTGGCCTCCTTTTTGGATACGCCATAGGCTTCCGCCACACAATTCACACGCATTTCAAAAGGGGCAATGATCCTGACCCGGAACCGGTTTTCAGGCGGCAGGACAAAATTGGCCCCCCGTCCCACGATAACCGCACGTCCATGCCGGCCGATCGTTCCAATGACCTGCATCAGAACCCGGGAGACCTCATCCGGCCACAAATGCCGATCACTGATGGCGGCCGACACCCAGTCTTCGATCATGGACAGCCCTCTTTCATCCAGCGTCCGGATAACGCGGGTGCTGGCATCGGCATTTTCGGCCATGGCGTTAATGATCTCCTGGTGAAAGATATCCAGGCCTAACTGTTCGGCCACGGCCCTGGCCACAAATTTACCCCCACTGCCCGGTTCCCTGGACACGGTAATCACCGGAATGGGTTTGGCCTCACGCGTTTCCCTTTTAAGAATCTCCCACCGTCGCACTTGCTCTTCAATGAGTTGATGAATGGCTTTCATGGCGCCTCCTTGTGGTTGCGGGTTAAAGGCCAGCCCTCAATTTGCCCGATGGCATCGGCGCAGCGGCGGCAGTGATGGGCCACGGGAACCGAATCAGGAGCGTTACAGATGGTCGAAGGCGCATTCGTCAAACAAGCGGTTGGAACGTGGAACGTCGGGAAGAATGGGGCAGGCGAAAGGAGATAGTTTCCCGTATAGGCACCGGGCGACTCAACGGTTGCTACAAAAATTGTATGCAACGACGGGTTTGATGTCAAGCAGGCAGTCGATGAATGACATGGGTGAACGGCCGGCTATGGGATTGGACGGGTATGCTGGACCAGTCTGCGGACCACCTCATCCAAAAATCCGAAAAAAAAGTGGTCCGCGCCGTCGATGATGTCCAGGCGGGCATCGGGATTCCACTGTCCCAAACAGGGGTGAATCAGGTCCGGCGGGGCAAATTCATCGCGGCTGCCGGCGACTACCGCCGACAGCATCGGCAGACGAAGCCCGTCCTTGAAATTGATAAACGCCACCGGTGGGGCCACCATGGTGAACCCCTGCACCGACAACCCTGCCTGGACGGCCATGGCGTTCACCCAAGCGCCGAAAGAGTACCCGGACAGGTGAATCTCCCGGAAGCCATCGGCTTTCAAGAAGGCCACCGCTGCGACCACATCGGTCTTTTCGCCGAGGCCCTGGTCGTGGGTGCCGGTACTTTTTCCGGTTCCTCTGAAATTAAACCGGAGCGTGGCAAATCCGATCTTCTGATACGCGGTGGCAATGGCCTCGACCACCGGATTGTACATATCGCCGCCATAAAGGGGGTGGGGGTGGGTAATGACCGCAGCCGTGGTGGGGTGGCCGGGGTGATACAACCCTTCCATTTTGCAATCACCGGACAAAAAACGGACATGGCCTTCTTTCATGGACCGCCCCTGAAGGTAAGAAGTTGAATCCGGTTGAGCCCTTTCCGAAGACACGATGGACCGGGACCCTGCCAGAAAACAAGGCGCTGGTCACGGCTTGGTGAACTTGCCGGCCAGGTCATTGTCGATGACGTATATGCAGACCGCCTTGGCCCCTTGCTCCGTATACCGGTATCGTTTCATGAGGTTGTCCATCAAAAAGGTGACATCATCGCGGATCTTTTTATCATAGGTCTTAAAATCCTCCTGGGCGTAATCCTTGATGGCCCGGCGGAAATTTTCGTTTTCCAGGAATGGGTCGAACACTTTTTCCTTGAGGTTGTATACGTACCGTTCTTTCAACGATTCAAACAGACGGGTTTGCGTGGGCGGCGTGCCGGCCACCATGATTTCCTGGGTCAGGGTCCGGGTGGTGTATTCTTTCTGCGTGTCTTTCCTGAAATTGAGCAATTTGATTTTTTCGACCTTTTCCCCGAGCACGCGGCGCTCGAATCCATCCAGAAGTTCTTCGGTGATGTGGACCTTCTCGCCGGTAAAATTGCAGACCTCCGTGGCCTCCGGCTCGAAATTGACGGCAAACATATAATGCAGAATTTCCCGGTGGATCTGTTCTTCATTGTAGTAATACAGGGACTCCTTGACCTCCTGGAGGATGGAAAAATCGTACATCAGCAGCAGGGAATTGAGAAAACCTTCCGGGATGGAGGCTTTGAGGTCTTTCTGCCCGTGAAAGAACTTGCACAGCATGGCCATATCGATCAGTTCGCCCGATTTGGCGTAGGTGGTATAAAAGGTGTTGAATATTTTTATGGAATCGCGCCCCGAAATACCCTGCCGGCCTTCATTGTCAGATTCACCGATGATCCGCCGCCTGCGTTTGGCGGTGAGCGCCTTGCGGTCTTCCTCGGACAGCCATCCGGGGATATGACCGGTAAAGATTTCCATCTTGAGCAATTGCAGGTTCTTATCGCAATAGCGGCTGTATTTCTCCGGTTCCGGGATCCACTCGAGCATGGCCTCGGAACGAAGGCTCAAGCGCGAAGAGATGATAACCCGGGCAAAATTGTGCAGCACCCGGGGCAGAAATGTGCCATCGATATGCGCCCCGAAAATATTGCGGTAAATCTCGACCTCCGTGTTCAGGTCCAGGACGTAAGGAATATTGATATAGACGATGCGGTCGGAGAACGACTGGATGTCCTTGATGTTCTTTTTGTCTTCCGGGTTCATCAGGGCCAGGAACAGGGAGTTGACGTTCTCCTCGATATCCTCGACCTTGTGTATCCCCTCGCTGATAATATTGTGAAGCTCGATGAGGCGCTCGATGTTGTGGGACTTGATGTCCATCAGGGCATAGATGCCGTTGTTGGTCTTGGCGTACCGGGAGTATATGTAGCGAACCTGATTGCTGTCGGAAAAAAGTCGATTGATCAAGCGCTGGAGGTATTCGTTGGTTTGAATGATCTCCTTGACCGGGCGATCTCCGGGGGAGAACACACTGACGCCCCTGCCCAAACGGCGGTTAAAGGTGTAGGGAACGGCATGGACCATTTCAAACACTTTTGCCGGACTCTTCAATCGGGCGAGCAGTGCATCGTATAGCGATCCGCAAATGGTGCACGGCTCCTCGTGGAAAATCCATTCGAATGCCTTGTCGGTAAAAAGGGTGTATTTAAATTCGTTGTTTTCGAACAGATCATCGAGAAATTGCCGCCTCCGGGATTTGGGGACCAACAACAGCGGATTGTCATGACAGGGGCAGGGCACCTCCACAAATTGGCCGTCCGCCTCGGGCAGGGCCATGGTGCGAACCTTTTCGAACTGTTTTTTGTCAGGATGTTGCTGCATCCGGAAAAGACTCTCCAGGATGGAGGCGGTCTCGTTGTCCCCCTCGTGCTCCAGTTGTCGCCGGTCCAGGCGCCATATGGTTTCGTAACGTTTACCCGCGTCCGTATTGGCGTACTCTTCGAAACGTTTCAACAAATTGTTTAAAAAGGTGCTTTTCCCGCAGCCATGGGGACCGTCAAAAATATAAATCTTATTCTGCTGGGCACCACTTCGAAGGGCTTCGACATGATTGACCAGCCGGTTGGCAAAAAGGCGGTCCGCAAAAAAGGGATGGTCCGATCCTTCAACAAACAGCCGGCTGCAGTCATAGCTCACGTATTGGATGGATTCGGGGTCGTTGGGATATTCATCCACCCCTTCGCCCACATGCGCCTTGAACAGATCGTGAAACACCTGGAAAACGTTACGAATCGTAGCAACGGGGGTATCCAGCACGACTTGCAGAAAATCCGAAAAAGGGATGGGCTTGCGGCGGGTTGCCCCGGCGGTGCCAGTATCGATATGCCTCATGGCCTTTTTGATGTTTTCCATAGACTGCCTTCTCCGACCCCCGGTTGGTTCAGCCCCGATCGGGCCAATTAGAGGATCTTTTTACTCAGTTTTCGCTCTTTCATGGTGTAAAGCACCCGCTGCCACTTTATTTCCCGCGGTTTGACTGCGTCGGTCTTCGGCGCTGAAAACCCGGGAATGGCGGGCGTTCTTGGCTCCCGCGGCCTTGCGGCCACCTCCATGGTTTCCAGTTGCACCGGACCACCCCACAGGTATTCAATCCCCAGCATGGTATTGGGGATATATTCGGCCAACAGCGGTTTGCCTTCAAACCGGTGGGTCAGGTAAAGGGAATTGTCTTCGGTTTTCTCCAAATCGACTTCAATGTGCGGCGGATGGTACAAGGACCCCATGAGCATATCCCGGTATTGGCCGGCATTCCGGCTTTTCACGTAATATTCCCATACCATTTTTTTTTCATTGAGCCGTTTACCGGCCACGAATAGATTGTTCGCGGTGACGAAGTCCTGATCGACAAAACTGTGGATAAAGGTAAAGTCCGAAAAATTTTGGCGCACCTTGAAAATATAGTCCCGACCCTTGCCGGTTTTGGCATTGTATGCCTGGCGCCGGCCGGCATCCGCCTCATGCTGGTATTCCCATGAGATCCGACCTTTTTCAGCCAGCTCCTCCAGAAAGTAGAAAAGGCGCATCCCCAGGGCGTATGGGTTCAGCCCCACACGGGGCATGGCCGTAACCCCTGCATTGACCCGGGCAAAATCAACCTCGTGCCCCTTGATGCGATCGTCATTCATGAAAAGGGTTTCGTGCCAGTAGGAAGCCCAGCCTTCGTTCATGATTTTGGTACGGATCTGGGGCTGGAGAAACAAAGCGGTTTTTCGAATAATCTGGATCACCATCAGCATCCACTGGTTCTCTTCCCGGCGAAGCATTTTGGAGTGTTCGATGATGAATTCCAGCAGATCCCGGGGTTTTTGCTTTTTTGAGGCCAGATGCTTTTTGAACAGGCTGCCAAATTCCGGATGACGCTGGTCGATTCGCGAAAAAAAAGCCTGCTCGCCCATGACCGGATCGTCCTTCAGGCTCGTATTGTAGCGTTCCAGTTCTTTGATATAGGCACTGACGTTAATCTTGGCGATATCCTGCAGGTATACGTCGAAATAATAATTCAACTTGTCTGAAATGCCGCTGTCGGGTACCGAAAACATCCTGGACAGGAGATTGTGGTAGCCGACCAGATTGTCGATGCCCCGTGTAAATTCGATCACATAGTCCACCCAGCGTCCCCGCTCGGTGCGAAGCTTGGCGATCGTGCGTTTATCGGACAGGGCTTCACCATTGAAGTCGTATTCCCACGTATGGCGAAAATACAGATTATTCTGAAAAAAATCGATATGTCCGATGACATGGTAAAAAATCATCACGTTGAGCCAGTCCGGGTTGTTGTCGTTGTAAAACGATATGGCCGGCCGGGTATTGATTACCGTTTCGTATGGATTGCCCGGATACAGCTCATACTTGCCCTTCTCCTTGAGCACATCCACGTCGTGCACCCAATAATCGTAGAGGGTGGGGATCATCACCTTGGGAGAAAGTTCGATGAGATCCCGGTTGGTGACGATATACTCCAGGCTTTCATCTTCGAAACGCAAACCGGCGTCTCGGGCCCGCAATTTACAGCCTTCCATGATCGTCTTGGTATGCTGGTCAATCAGTTCCATAGATCCTGCCGTTTCCGCCCTCGAATCCGGCGCCTGTCTTTAAAACGCTGCCGGTCGCACAGGCTCGGGGAGGGCGAGTATGCCGCCTGTGGCGGCTGAAGCGAAAAGCCACGCCACCGTCCCCCGCCGATAGTGGGCGCACAGGGCGTTTGCGGTGCGGCATTCAGGAGATCAACCGTTTGATGCCTTCAATAAGGCGGGGCTCATCGGTGCTTTCGTCGATGATGTCCAGACGAATGAGCTTGGGATTTTTTTCAAGAATGCCTGATTTTTTAAGATACCGTTCGACTTCCGTATGGTTTTGAGAACTGCCGGCATGCTCGGCAATCGTCACGCCCACCCGGCTGGTGTAACCCAGCATCTCTTTCAGGGCCGGGATGGCTTTCTTTCCCTCCGTGTCCCAATCGTCGCCATCGGTGCCATGGAAAACATAGATGTTGTAGTCAGCAGCCAGATTTTCCTCTTTCACGATCCGGTTCACCAACTCGTAGGCGGAAAACACCTGGGTGCCGCCGGCGACCTTGGAGTTGTAGTAGGTATAAAAATTCTCGACCTCCTTGGCTTCGGTATCGTGAAGGATAAACCGGGACTCCACCTGGTTGGCGTACTGATAGAGCAGCCAGCTGTATATGAGGACATGCTGGGTGACCACCAGATCGGTGGCCTTGCCGGCCATGGACCCGGAGTAGTCCCGAAGAAAAAAGACCACGGCCTGGGATTCGAAATCCTTTTCTTTGGACAGGATCCGATAAATCCGGTCTTTGGGGGAAATAATGAACCGGGTCGAATCGATTTCACTCGCATCGGGGAGGTTGCCCAGATGGATGTTGGTTTCGACAATCTCCTTCAAGGTGGCTTTTTTATCCAGAACCTGGCCGAAACCGCGGTTTCGGTCGGTCATATCGTAGGTATACCGGGTCAATGAGCGCTTTTTCCCCTTGTCCTGAAGGTTGGGCAGCTCAAATTGTTCGGTGAGGATTTTTCCCAGGTCGTATGCCGAGGACTCTATTTCGTGCTGACCGCCCTCTCCTTCGCCGGGCCCTCCGGCGCCGGCCTGATCCGGGTCCCGCACCGGCTGTTCGCCGATCACCTCACCCTCTTCGCCATCACCGCTGCCGCCCTGTCCCTGGCTCTCTTCCTGTTCGGCAAAGTTGGGATCATGGATGAATTTTTCCTCCACGGTCGTGGGCACCACCACCACCTTGCCCTTGCCGCCCTTGCCGGGCTTGATCATTTTGCCCACCCGGATTTTGCGGGGGAAGCCGTCCTTCTCCCGCTGGCGGTCCTTTTCGAGCAGTTCATCGATGGAGCGGATATGGCTGACATAGGATCCTTTCGGCTGGCTCATGGCCTGCAGGGTCATCAGATCATGGTAATCATACAGGTTGAGCAGACGGATCTCGCCGTCGCCGGTGGCGACCACCGCCATGTTTCCCCCGATAACCGGCAGATCATGCGTCCGGTCGTCGTTGACTTCCAGCAGGATTTTTGCTTCCTGCTCGGGCGTAAGGCCGGCTTTTTTAAGTTCGGAGTATAGTTTTTCAAGTTTTTGGCGCATCAGTCGTTTCACCAATGTTTGCTATGAATAATTGCCAGTATTGCAGGTTTCCAAGAAGCAGGGCCAAAAGAGTAAGTGCCTTTTCAAAAGGAGTCCAATTATCTGACTTATAACCACGTACCCAACCTGTTAAAATCATCCAAAAAAGGACAGCAACAATAGCACAAAGCCCGTAAATAAGGATCCATTCTATGTTAGAGTTAAGCATTTTAAATTGTTACAATCCTTTTTGATGTTGGTCATAAAAAATAGGATTCTGGTTCAAGGCCAAGGCGGCGTTTGCTTCCAACCCGCAGGCATACTTGAAGTATGTCGAGGATTTGGGAGCAAACGCCAACGCAGAGATTGGGCCAGAAGGCATTTTTGAGTCTCCTCCGATTAATTCTCATCCTCCTGGGTGCAAAAATACTCGATCGTCTTCTGCGCACAGGTCTGGCAGTACCCCAGCTTGTTGAGCATGGTGTCGACCATACGGTCGTACAGTTTCTGGTTCTCTTCGTTGGTCCGGTTGGCCAGGGCGCCGATGAGGCTTCCTGCGCCGGCGATATCCGATTTCAACCGAACGTCGGTGACGGCTTTGACCAGCTCCAGATTGTCCATGAAATCGTAATCCGGATCCACGGATATCTTCTGGCCGTATATTTTGCGGATCGACGTCCTGAAGGTCTCCCGCTGTTCCGTTGTCTTCAGTCCCAGACGCTCCTCCACGCTGTTGATATAGCGTTCGTCGATCTTCAGGGCCCGGAGCTCGCCCGTCTGGGGGTCTTTGTATTTCCACATCTTGTCCGGCCCCAGGTTTTCGGCATCGATGCCGATAATCATGTTCACGTAGTTCATCACGTCCTTGCGAATGGCCAGGGGTTCATCCATGTAGGCATTGAACATCTCCGTCATGATGCGCTCACGGTAGAGCCCCTTGGCGGTCTTCATGTCGTCCAGGTACTTGGCACGGTCATTGGCATCGGTCACATAGTCCAGGATGATACGATCGAGCGCCTTGAAAATATCGTAGGCAAACATGCACTTGCCTTCGTTGGTTTCCGAGCTTTCGATGAGCAGTTGCATGGCCCGCCCCAGGTTGCGCTGCCCCAGGCCTTTCTGACCGAATCGTTTGGTGATGTCCGGATTCTGATTGAGCGTGTCGATGACCTCGGCCAGCGTTTTGATGCTCTTCTCTCCGGCCACTTCACCGGCGGCCAGCTTCATGGTCTCGATGGGGGTGAGCTTTTCCGTCCGGGCCAGCCGGCTGAGCACCACCGCAACCGAGGCGGCATGGTTCAGGTTGGGGTCCTGGTGCAGGTATTCGCGGTTGAGCGTGGTGCGCGTCTCGTTGCCGATGGCATATATGGTCAGGTCTTTTTGCAGCTTGTAGTTGGTATTGTGTGAGACGTAACAGATGCGGCAGCGGTCGACAATGGGAGCTTCTTCCTTTTCCGCCAGAAACCGGTTGAACTCGGAGTTGTTGCTGGTGGCAATAATCAGGGTGTCGATGGGCCATTTGTAGCCGTCGATTTCGATATTCCGGTTCTGAATCACCCCCAAATAGACCTGAACCAGATCCTTCTTGTTTTTGAATATTTCATCGGAAAAATGAACGCCGCCGCCGGCCACCCGCGCCAGCGCGCCCCGCCGCAGATCAAACCGGTAGGGATTGTTGGTCTCCGTGATGTGCAGCAGTCGCTGGATGGACTCCTCGCCCAGAAGGTCCACCGCCGAGGAAGTGATCTTATCCTTTGCCGGGTACTTGCCGGTGACCGTGCCCAGGCTCTCGGTCATGGGAACGGGAATGATCTGGATGAACTCGAGCATCTGTGCCAGATCGCCGTTGGTAAAGTTCCTGATGTCATTCCAGATGAAGGCGCTGCATGCCCCCAGGGGACGGTAGTCCACCCACAGAGTGTCGATCTCGTTATCCGAAAATCCGATTTCCCGGGATAAAAATTCACGGTTTTTGTCCGCTTCATCGGTGATGTTCATCCCGAGGATCATCGGATCCTCATAGGTCTGGGATTCAATGGCGGTGATTTTTCCATACCCGCCGATCCTGTCCAGTCCGGTGAATCGAAAGGAATATTTGCGGTTGGTTTCCTGGGACAAAAATTCCCTGTACTTGTTGCAGACAAAATCCACCAGAAACGTCTTTCCGTTTCCCGGCTCCCCCACCAGGACAAAGGCCATCTCCTTGGACGACCCGTTTTCGGCCGCATCCTTGACGTAGGAGACAAAGCTGTTGATCTCGTCATACATGCCGATGATGTGTTTTTTTCCGGTTCTGAAGATACTGAAATCGTAGGTGGTCTTACCGTTGACCACCACCTTGGTGATGTCGCTTTCCAGAATCATTCGGGCCACGCCCTGAAAGGCGTTCTCAAAACAGCGTTTTCCCTCCTTGACCTGGACCAGATGCTGGTGAAGCGCCGACGAATTCTTTTTGGTCATGGTGTCCCCCTATGTTTTAAATGACCACTACAGGAGATGGTGAAACCGGTTAATCGCTTCCGCCTGTTGTTTCAACCGCAACAGGAGAATGGTGATGAGACGTTACCGTTTGGCTTCCAGGTCCGCTATCAGAGAGGATTTCTGCGCAGGACGAGTTTCTGACAGGAATCGGCATGACCCGGGAACCGGGTGCTTCGCCGGCAAGGGCCCGGATGCAATGGAAGGAGGCACAACACAAGGTGAGCGAGGAAAAAAAGCCGACTGTTGCTGCGGGTGCATCAGAATGAGAATTCCATTGCCACTAATTGAGTATAGCACCTGATTGCCAAAGTTCAACCCGAAATACCTGGCCCGGGACCTGCAGGCCGGCAGACCTTCGGTGATGACCGGCGGGGTTGACAGCGCGCAAGGGCAACTGGTATGACCTCTTACCAGTTAATTCAAGGAGGCCATCATGAAGGTAACGTCCCCGGCCATACCCCCCTCCCGACCGGCCCGGTTGGTTGAGCACCGAATTATTACCGGCATCCTGAACGGCTCCTATCCACCGGGCACCCATCTTCCCAATGAACGTCATCTGGCGGAATCCATCGGTGTGGCCAGGCCCCCCCTTCGTGAAACCCTCCACCGGCTGGCCACAGAAGGCTGGCTGACCATTGCCCATGGCAAACCGACACGGATCAACGATTACTGGGAAAAAGGCGGGATGGGACTGCTGGGCACCCTGGCCAAATACATCGATACCCTTCCGGCAGGGTTTGTCATCCATCTGATGGAGGTCAGAAGCCGCCTGCTGCCTGTTATCGCCGCACTGGCCGTGGACCAGGCCCCTGATGAGGTCCAGGCATTTCTGGAAAATGCCGAAAGGCTGGATGACGACATCGATGCATTTGTGGATTTTGACTGGCAGCTTCAGCTTTTCATGGCCACCAAGTCAGGGAATCCCATCTACAAATTAATGCTCAACGATTTTTCCACCATGTTCGACAGCCTCGCGACGGCCTACTATGCAATTCCGGAAGCAAGGGCGGCATCCCGTAACTATTACCGCAACCTCAGTTCGGCGATACCGGCCGGCGGCCGCCGGGTGGAGGCCGTGGTAATGGCGGCCATGAATCAAAGCGTCGCCCTGTGGAAAACCCTTGACGGTGCATGACCATGATGGATCTGGACAACAGCTGGGACGTGATCATCATCGGCGGCGGCATCACCGGTGCCGGCGTTTTCCGCAAGGCGGTCCACATGGGGCTGAAAACACTGCTGCTGGAACAGCAGGATTTTGCATGGGGAACCTCCAGCCGTTCATCCAAGCTGATCCACGGTGGCCTTCGCTACCTGAAAGAAGGCCGAATTTTCCTGACACGGGATGCCGTTCGCGAACGGGAGCGACTGCTCAACGATGCCAGGGGCCTAGTATTGCCCATGGGGTTTCTGGTTCCGGTGTACAAAGATCGGGGGCCGGGCCGTTGGACCCTGGAGGCCGGCCTGTCCATCTATGATCTGATCGCCAAACGACGCCGGCATGCCTATATCGATACAGACGCATTCATCAAACTGGCGCCCCACATCGACCGGAAAGGGTTGATCGGCGGGTTCCGGTTTTTCGATGCCCAGGTCGATGATGCCCGGCTCGTACTCCGTCTGATTTTTGAAGGCATGGCCGATGGCGGCACGGCCCTCAACTACACCCGCGTGGCTGCCGTGGGCCGGGATGAAGGAGGCCGGGTCAACGGTGTGACCCTCGAAGATGTCCACTCCCACCAGACGCAAACCCTTTCCACGACGGCGGTCATCAACGCCACCGGCTGCTGGGCCGAGCGACTTCACCCATGTCCGCAAAAAAACCGCCGTCTTCGTCCCTTGCGTGGCAGCCACCTGATCTTCCCGTCCCATGTGCTCCCGGTGAATCAGGCCATCAGCACCATTCATCCGACCGATGGGCGGGCCGTCTTCATCGTACCCTGGGAAGGCGCCGTGTTGGCGGGCACCACCGATCTGGACCATGGGGAAAGCCTCTCCTTCGAACCTCGCATTACGGAGGAGGAAGTCTCTTACCTGCTGGACGGCCTGCATGCGCTTTTTCCGGCGCTGGACGTGTCGGCAAGGGATTGCCTGGCGACCATGGCCGGCGTACGGCCGGTGCTCAGCGAGGGCGCCTGCGGCCCGTCGGAAGAATCCAGGAAGCATGTGATGTGGGTGGACAGGGGTCTGGTGACCATCACCGGGGGCAAACTGACCACGTTTCGAAAGCTGGCGCTGGATGCGCTGAAAGCGGCCAGGCCGTTTTTACCCATCGCGGTCGCTGTCGAGGACACATCTCCGGTATTTCGTCCATTCGAAAACCAGCCGGCCCTGCCGGCACCCGTTTCCGGTCCGACCTGGGAAACCCTTTTCGGGCGCTATGGCAACGCGGCCGCAACCCTTGCAAGGACGGCCTCGCCATCGGACCTTGCGGTGATTCCGGGTACGCGAAACAGATGGTCGGAGCTTGTACACGGTGCCGCCCGCGAAAAGATCCGTCACCTGCCGGATCTTCTCCTCCGGCGCGTCCGGATAGGTCTGGTGACGCAGGAGGGCGGGCGGGCCCATCTGGAACGCATCCGGCATCTATGCGAGCCGGTACTGGACTGGGACGCCGCCCGCTGGAAAAAAGAAATCCGGGATTACCGCGACCAATGGCGGTTCGCCCATGGCCTGCCCGGCCGCCATGCGGCATCCCGGGGGCGGGTGAAATCCTTTTTCTATCGGCTGGGCCGACGGATCCACCGGCATGTTGCCTGAAATCGAGAAAAATGGCTGAACGAGACCTTTTGCTCTCCATCGACAACGGCACCCAAAGCCTCAAGGCACTGATCTTTGACGCCGGCGGGAATCTGATCGCCCGGGAACAGGTGCTGTTCACGCCTTATTTTTCGGCACACCCCGGCTGGGCCGAGCAGGACCCCACGGTCTTTTGGAACGCCCTGTGCAATGCTTGCCGGAAAATTTTCAACGCCCGTGGCATTGAACGGTCCCGCATCGCCGGCGTCTCCCTGACCACCCAGCGCGGCACGGTGGTCAACGTGGACAGGCATGGCCGCCCCTTGCGGCCGGCCATCCTCTGGCTGGACCAGCGCAAATGCCACGGTATGCCGCCCTTGGGAGGCCTGTGGGGCCTGTTCTTCAAGGCGACCGGACTTGCCGGCACCCTGGCTTATATCCAGTCGGAAACCGAAGCCAACTGGATCGCCAGAAACCAGCCGAGGGTCTGGGCCCAGACCCACAAGTTCCTGTTGCTGTCCGGCTATCTCAATTTCCGCCTGACCGGCGAGTATGTGGATTCCGTCGGCAGTCAGGTGGGATATCTGCCCTTTGACTACAAACGACTGCGGTGGGCCCGGTCCTGGGACTGGAAATGGCGCTGCGTGCCGGTTGACCCGGATCAACTTCCGCAGTTGACGGCACCCGGCCAGGTCCTCGGGACCGTGAGCCGTCGTGCTGCCCGGGAAACCGGCATCCCGGAAGGACTGCCGGTAATTGCCGCGGCGGCGGACAAGGCCTGCGAAGTGATCGGCTCGGGCAGTCTCGACCCGTCGGTGGGGTGCCTGAGCTACGGCACAACGGCCACCATCAACGTCACCCACCGCCGCTACATCGAACCCATCCCGCTGCTGCCGGCCTATCCCAGCGCCGTTCCCGGGAACCATACCGTTGAGGTCCAGGTGTTCCGTGGCTTCTGGATGGTCAACTGGTTCAAGGAAGAGTTCGGTTTCCCGGAGCAGCAGGCGGCCGAAAAAACCGGTGTGGCCGCCGAGAATTTATTCGACGACCTGATCAAGGATGTCCCTCCCGGATCCATGGGCCTCATGCTTCAGCCCTTCTGGACACCGGGCATCCGCACGCCCGGGCCAGAAGCCAAGGGCGCCATCATCGGCTTCGGCGACGTCCACACCCGGGCCCACGTGTACCGGTCGATTTTAGAGGGACTGGCCTATGCCCTGCGCGAAGGCAAAGAACGCATTGAACGGCGAAGCCGCACCCCCATCACCGGTCTGCGGGTCTCCGGGGGAGGAAGCCAGAGCGACCTGGCCCTGCAGCTGACGGCCGACGTGTTCGGTCTGCCCACGGTCCGGCCCCACCTTTACGAAACCTCCGGCCTGGGCGCGGCCATCGACACGGCCGTCGGGCTGGGCCTTCACCCTGACTTCGAAACGGCCGTAAAAGCCATGACCCGACCCGGCGATCGCTTTGAACCGGACCCGTCAACCCACCGACTTTACAATGCGCTTTACCATGAGGTGTACAAGCGGATGTATCGCCGCCTCAAGCCGCTCTATAAAAAAATTCGTGCCATCACCGGGTATCCGGAAGAACCGCCCTCCTGACCCATCATCCGTTACGATAATGCTTGATTCCCCCGGTCGCCTTTTTTATGATGGCTGCGACCATGCGGTGGAGTGCACTATGCTTAAAGAGCTGTTAATAAAAAATTTTGCCATTATCGAAGATCTGAACATCCGCTTCGAAGATGGATTGACCATCCTGAGCGGCGAGACCGGCGCCGGAAAATCGATCATTATCCAGGCCGTGAACCTGCTGTTGGGATCCAGGGCCAGCGCCAAAATGATCCGGGACGGCTATGACAGTGCCGAATTGTCCGCCTGGTTCGACGTCCCTGAAGCATCCGCGGCCGAAGCCATCATGGCGGAAAACGGCTATGACATCAACGATGGCCTGCTGGTGCGCAGGGTCATCGCCGCCAATAACCGCCATCGCATCTACATCAACGACCGGATGGCCACCATGCAGATGCTGGCCGCCATCACCGTGGACCTGGCCAGCATATCCGGCCAGCATGCCCACCAGGGCCTGCTGAAGGAAGATACCCACCTCGCCATACTGGACCGTTTTGGCGGCCTTTCCCCACAGGTCCGGGAACTGGCCGCCCAGTATGAAAAAATGGTTCCGCTGACCCTGGCGCTTGACGCCCTCAAAACGAAAAAAAGAAACCAGGAAAAGGAGATGGATCTGCTCCGGTACCAGGCTGCGGAGATCGCCGATGCGGGTATCCTGCCGGGTGAAGACGAATCACTGGAAAAAGAGCGTCTGCGCCTCAAAAACGCCGAATTTCTCCAGCGGTCTGTATATGACGCCATCCAGGCCCTTCACGGTGCCGACGGCGCCATACTGGAGCAGTTGGGTGAAGTGCGCAAAAACCTGGAAAAGGCAGCGGATCTTGACGATGGACTGCTGGCCGGCGTGCAGGAACTTTCCGACCACCTTTTCGGCCTCGAAGATGTCACCCAAACGTTGCGGTCCTACCTGGGAACGCTGGACACCGAAGCCGACCGGTTGGATTCGGTGGAATCCCGCCTGGATCTGATCAACCGCCTGATTCGCAAATACGGGGGGTCCATGGAGGCGCTTTTTGAAAAGCGTGATGCCATTGAAGCGGAACTTTGTGCCATCAGCAATCTGGATGAGGATATTCAGCGCAGCGAAGCCCAATTGAGCGATATTTTCGGCCGGGTGGCAGAGCAGGCCCGTCGACTGTCTGAAAAACGGAAACAGGTGGCCACGGAATTCGCCCAATGCGTCGAAACAGAATTGGATGGGCTCATGATGGCCGGGACCCGGTTCAGTGTCCGTATTGACCAACCGCCCTGCGATGAACATCAGTCCCCGTGGCGTTGTGTGGACGGGTGCCTGCTGTCGGCCACGGGGATTGACCAGGCAGCGTTCATGATCGCCCCCAATGTGGGAGAAACGCTAAAACCCCTTGCATCCATCGCATCGGGTGGCGAACTCTCCCGGGTGGTGCTGGCGCTCAAAGCGATCCTGGCGCAATCCGATGCGGTGGCTACGGTTATTTTCGATGAAGTGGATGCGGGCATTGGCGGCGCCGTGGCCGACGTGGTAGGGAAAAAGCTGAAAGCGCTCTCAAAAAAACACCAGCTGATCTGTATCACCCACCTGCCCCAGATTGCGCGTTTCGGCAATTGCCACCACTATATACAAAAACAGGTTAAGGACGGCCGAACCACCACCACCATCCGTCGGATGGACCCACAGGAACGGGTCCATGAAATCGCTCGCATGCTGGGCGGGGAAAGGATCACCCCGACGGCCCTTGAACACGCCCGCGCCCTGATGGCCAATGACGGAGAACATCCCGCGCTTGACAATTAGCGGATGATGGCCAGTTTTTGCAAAATTTTTTCATAAGGAGATCAAGATGCCCATATTCGAATTCAAATGTCTGGACTGTGACGAATTCCTGGAAATTTTGGTGATGAACAAGCAGGAGGAGGTGGAATTGGCCTGCCCCAAATGTGGATCCGGCAACCTGGAACGAATCCTGTCCTCCACCAATCACACGATCACGGGTGGCGGTTCCGGGCAGCCCTCCGGTTCCGGCGCCAGCACCCAGACACGAACCTGCAGTTCTGGCTCTTGCACCACCTACACCATCCCCGGGCCGGCATAGGGCCACCAACCTGGCTTCCGTTTTGGCTGTCTTTCCATTGCATCGCTAAGGTCACCCCCATGCTGCAGACATTGCACAAGCAGGAAAAGGAACAGTTCTGCAAACTGTTCAAACAGGATCAGATCACAGACTTCGAAAACCGGTTTGCGGTCATGGAAGCGTTTATGCAGATCGATGGGCACGTCTCCTCGGCCCAGATGATCCAACGACTCAACGACATGGGCCACCGGCTGGAACCGGAATTTGTCCGTGACACGTTGAAACTGATGTGTCAGTATGGCTTCGCCAGTAAACGGCAGTTCGACAACGGCGATATATTGTATGAGCATCTGCATCTGGGGCAGCATCATGACCACATGGTCTGCACCAAATGTCGAAAAATCGTCGAATTTGAAGACCCTCAACTGGAGGCGCTTCAGGTTCAGGCCGCTGAGCGGCATGGGTTCCACCTGCTCCAGCACAAAATGGAGATGTACGGGATCTGCTCGCAATGCATGTCCCAGCGAAGAAAACTGCTCCCCCTTTCCGATGCACCGGGAGGAGAACGATTGGTGATCGCCCGGCTGGACGGCGGCCCCATGGCGCGAGCGCGCTTGATGGCCATGGGCCTCCGGGTCGGAGACGAAGTGGACGTGATCACCAATTCAGGACAGGGGCAGCTGGTTATCGGAGTGGATTACAAACGAATCGTACTCGGCCGGGGCCTGGCACAGAAGCTGCTGGTTCAGGTCAACACCAAAAAGCCGTGATTGGCGAATGAAGACCGGCAGGCCAAACAGGCACCCGACTGAAACAGGCGCGTTTTACGCTGCCAAACTTTGGAAAATGAACAAATTCATCCCCATTCTTCTGGCTGTCACCTGGATCGTGGCCGGTGCAGGCCTTGCGCAGGCAGAACGGCTGAGCGTGAAGGCCAACATCGCCAACATTCGTTCCGGGCCGAATACCAGTGATGCGGTCATCTGGCAGGTGGAAAAATATCACCCCCTGAAGGTGATCACCAAAAAAGGCCGCTGGTGTCTGTTCGAAGATTTTGAAGGTGATCGCGGGTGGATTCACGACTCCCTTCTTGCGAAAATCAAATCCGTAATTGTAAAAAACGACAGGTGCAACGTCCGTTCGGGGCCGGGAACCGATAACGACATCCGGTTCACCGTGGACAAAGGTGTGCCCTTCAAGGTGCTCCGGGAAAAAGGGGACTGGCTTCAGGTCGCCCACGCGGATGGTGATCAGGGGTGGATTCACCGAAGGCTGGTCTGGTGACAGGCGGGAAGAAAGGCGTCGATTTGAAACCGCAGGGTAAAACGCCCCGGATCGTGGGGCTCGGTTCCGCACTGGTGGACATATTGGTTCACGAAAGCGATGACTTTGTTAGACGCATCGGTGTGGAAAAAGGCGGCATGACCCTGGTGGACATGCCGACGCTGGAAAAGATATTGAACCAGGTCTCTGGGGCGCCCATCGAGGTCCCGGGCGGATCGGCGTGCAATACGGCGGTGGGCGTCGGACAACTAAACGGCTGTGCCCGTTTTGTGGGGAAACGGGGAAACGACGATCTGGGGCGGTTTTTTGAAAAGGCATTGGTTGAACGGGGGGTTGAGCCCTTTTTGATGACATCGGACCTGCCCACCGGGCGGGTGCTTTCCATCATCACCCCCGATGCCCAACGCACGATGATTACCTACCTGGGGGCATCGGCCGACACCCGACCGGAAGAAATCACGGCGCAATGCTTTCACGACAGCGCCGTGGTTCACATGGAGGGCTATCTGCTGTTCAATCCGGATTTGATGGCGGCGTCGTTAAATGCCGCCAAAAAGGCGGGGGCAAAGGTGTCTCTCGATCTGGCCAGTTTTACCGTGGTCGAGCAATCCCAAACCCTTCTCGAGGACATCATCAGGCGCGATGTAGATATCCTCATCGCCAATGAAGACGAAGCACGGGCCTATACCGGCCTCCGGGACGAAGCCCGGGCGCTGGCCCGACTGGCTCGTCATGTGGATACCGCCGCCCTGAAAATCGGCGCCAGGGGAAGTTTCATTCAAAACAAGGATCAGGTTTACCGCATCCCGGCACAGGGTTCGGGACAAGCCGTAGACACCACCGGGGCCGGAGATCTTTGGGCTTCGGGGTTTTTGTATGGTCTCGTGAACGGTTATCCCCACGAAAAGAGCGGCCGGCTTGCTTCGGCGTGCGGTTATGAGGTATGTCAGGTGGTCGGTGCCGACATCCCTGCCGATGGATGGATGCGAATTAAAGAGGAACTGGAGGAATAATGGCCAGAGGGGCTGCAACACGCAAACAACTGCTAAAAGAACCCGATCAGTTTATCACTTTTTCAGGGAAACTGATTGCCTTCGGACGAACCCATTCAAAAACGATTCTGATCTGTGCGGGAAGCATCCTTGCACTGCTGTTGGTTGTCGCAACGGTGCGCCAGGTTTCCGACAGAAATGAAAAACGGGCCTCTGAGCAGGTTGAAAAGGCCGTGGCCAAATATTCAGCCGCCCTCAAAGATACCGATCCGAAAACAGCCTATGGCCGGGTAAAAACCGATTTCGATGCTATTTTTGACGCTTACGGCTCAAAAAATACTGTGAAAATTGCCCGGATCATCTATGGGGACATGAGCTATAATGCCCAGGATGCCGATACTGCAATTGCCATGTACACGCGGGCATTGGATGATTTTGACCAATCCCCGGCATTGAAAAACATCGTGTTGAGCGGCCTGGGCCATGCGCATGCCCTGAAAAATGAATACCCCCGGTCCATTCAATATTTTGAAATGATTGTGGCAGGCCAGGAGCCGACCCTGAAAAGCGGAGCGCTCTTCAATCTGGCATGGCTTTATGAAACCACCGGCGACCCATCCAAAAGCACCGCATTGTACAAGCAGCTGTTGGCCGATTTCCCGGAGACCATGTACGGCGACCTGGTAAGGGAAAAAATAAACAGCTGAACCGGCACCCGGGCAAGTCCTGCCATGTTGAAGGGAAAATAGGGGGCCACGCCCCTCAAATTATCATCGATTGCGCCGGAGGGGACAAGGGCACGCCCCGCCTTCGTTTTTCCGATATCCGAGGAGTTACTGCGCCGGCCCGGGCTTTTTTTTCTCGAACAATTTATGCTTCTTTATTTTTTGGTTCAGCCCACTCTTGCCGATGCCCAGCAGGTCTGCCGCGTGGGCCTGCACATAGTTGGCTTTTTTCAGCGCCCGGATGATCATGTTCTTTTCCACCAGCGCCAGGGTGTCGTATAAACTGGCATCCACAGGGATACCATCCATGTGCAGGGTACTGTGGGCATTGTCGATAAAATCCTTTGGCAGGTCGGACACCTGAATAATTTCCTCCGGACTCATCACCACCGCCCGTTCGATGACATTTTCCAACTCCCGGACATTTCCCGGCCAGTCGTATTCATAAAACAGCCGCTCCACGTCACGGTCAATTCCGGTCACCGGCGGTCCCGTATACCGCTGGTCGCTGTATTTACTGATAAAATGACCCACCAGCGGACGAATGTCTTCCAGGCGTTCACGCAGTGACGGCAAGGTGATGGGAACCACATTGAGCCGATAAAACAGATCTTCCCGGAAATTTCCCTCGGCCACTTCCGCCTTCAGGGATTTATTGGTTGCTGCAATCAAACGGATATTGACGGGAATCGGATTGACCCCTCCCACCCGTTCGATCACCCGTTCCTGCAAAACACGAAGCAGTTTCACCTGAAGGCCTGGGGAGAGTTCCCCGATTTCATCCAGAAACAGCGTCCCCCCGTCAGCAAGCTCAAACCGCCCCTTTTTCCTGGACACCGCACCGGTAAAGGCGCCCTTTTCATGACCGAACAATTCACTCTCTAACAGAGACTCGGCCAACGCGGAGCAATTGACGGCCACCAGTGGTTTATCCTTTCTGGGACTGTTGAAATGCAGGGCATTGGCCACCAGTTCCTTTCCCGTCCCGCTGGCCCCCTCAAGGAGGACCGTCGCCATCGCCGGTGCCACCTTCCGGATAATCTGAAACACATCCTGCATGGCTTTGCTTTTACCGATAAGGTTATGGAAGCTGTAACGGCTCTCGACCGCACTCCTGAGCTGGCGGTTCTCCTTGACCACACGGTACATGGAAACCGCCTTGCCGACATAAAGAACAAGCTGCTCATTGTCGAAAGGTTTGAGAATGTAATTATAGGCGCCTTTCTGCATCGCCTCCACCGCTTTTTCAACCGTGCCGTGCGCGGTCATCATGATTACGGGAAGATCCGCGTCTTCCTTCTTAACCCGCTCAAGCAGGTCGATGCCGTCCATACCCGGCATTTTCATGTCCGTCAGAACCAGATCCACATCGGAATCGGAAAGAATATCCAACGCCTCGGGGCCGCTGTTGGCCGTGAGCGTCTCAAACCCCTCGTCTTCCAGAACCGCTGCAAGGATGAGCGTATAATTTTTCTCATCGTCAACAATGAGGATGGTTTCCATTATTTTGACTCCTGGCGTAACGGGAATTTGATAGAAACCCGGCACCCGCTTTCCCGTTGGTTGTCAATCCGGATCATTCCATCATGGGCTTCAATAATATTTTTTACAATCCCAAGTCCCAGTCCGGTGCCCTTTTCCTTGGTGGTAAAAAAAGGGTCCCAGATTTTTTCCAGCACCGCCGCAGGGACGCCGTCCCCTTCATCTTCGACGTAGAGCCACAGGGAATCATCGCCGATTTCAACGGTCACATCAATGGCACCGCCGCCGGGCATGGCCTGCATGCCGTTGATCAGCAGGTTGAGAAACGCCTGGTAAAGCATGTCCCCATCAGCCATGATGACGGGAATCTTGTCAGCGAAGCATGTCCTGATCGTAAAACCGTTCGCGTTCATCTGATGCTCAAGAAAATTGATATTTTTGGTGATCACTTCATCAATGCGGCAGGGGCCTCGGTTGGGTTTTTTGGGACGCGCATAGTTTAGAAAATCGGTAATGATATTGTTCAGGCGCCGTGCCTCCGCCACAACGATGTCGGCGATTGCATTGAGGCTGTCCCGGGGATCCATTTTCTTTTTCAGCAGTTCCGCTGAGCTGCTGATAATCCCCAGCGGGTTTCTGATCTCATGGGAGACACCGGCAACCATTTCCCCCAGTGAGGACAGGTGCTTGGCTTTGGCCAGCTGATCCTTCAGCCGTATGCGCTCCAGAGCCCGCTTTTCGATGATCCCCTCGCCCCGTTTCACGACATATATCAACGTCAGGAGCAAAATCCCCATGACGATGCTGATGGTACAGATCACCAGGACCTGAAATTTAAAAATTTTCCGGTAGTCGCTGGACAGATCCTGTCTGATTTCGACGACACCCAATACCGGACCGGAAATCGGTGACAACGGTTTTTCAGCCCTCAAAGGGGCAAACGTGACAATTTTAATTTCTTTGGGGATCCCTAATAGAATTTCCCAGAAGGCGCCGTTTTGAACCAATTTGGAGGACGACTTGCCGTCCAGCGCATTTTTGTAGAAAGCCCCCCCGACATTTTCCAGCCCCACCAGTTCGGAGGAAAAACTGTAGGCAATGACATCCTTTTTGCTGTAAATATTGACCATTTCGATATTGAAACTGTGCAATGTACTGCGGACAACACTGTCCATTCTTTCAAACTGCTCCTGATTTCTCAGTTCAATTTTCCCGTATTTCAACCCCACGGGAAGAATGAACTGCAAAAAAACCTGATGGTTCAGGTTTTCGATAAGCAGCAGGGCGTAATCTTCACTTTTCTGGTACTGCATCGAACGGACCCAGTGGGTGTTGAGCACGGAAAGAATGATCGTACCGATAAAAATAACGACAAGGCTGGTAAACGTAAAATATTTAACCAGCCGAAAGGGTTTGGCCCGTTCTATGACATTGGACGGTTTCATCGCGTTACACTGCCGCTATCAATTGCAATTTGCCACTGGGTCGACGTGGAATCACCATCTGGCATTGCGTTACAGGGTTGGCCCGTCCCATTTCGATTATTTTTGGTCCGGGAAATGAGATCGCACTAAAGTTTCTGCCGGTGGTGCCGAATTGAAGGGTGAACCAGCGACAACATTGTCTTGCCATATAGATAAAGCTGAGGATCCTGTCAATGTGCTGCAGGTTTAACGCCCCACCGCTCCCGGTGTGTTTTGACAACAGACATGGTTTCACGGAGCTGCGCATCGGGAATTCATGGGAAACAGGGGCTCGGTCCCGATTCAGGTTCGGCTCCGGGGTCATGGACCGGTTGCCCATAAAAAAACGACCCTTAAGTGTCGGATGAAAAGATCCTCGATATGAACCAGAAAATGTTGAATCCGGCGTTATACAAGATAGCGGTAATTAATGATACAGAACCACAATATAGATTAAATAAGCAAAATTATGCATAAAAGTCATATAATTTTACTTGACAACGTTTTTATTTGGGACTTGAATCACAATCAGGCGACGGCTAATGCGACGGATTGAAAAAGCATCCAACCCAGTATTCTCTTTGACAAGCTAACATTGCAATGACTTTTTTGATTGCCAGAAGACGATGGTTCAAATGGTGAAGAATTCATTAAAACAAATAAGGGAATCCCTTTTGATGAGCAAATCGGAATTGGCGAGAGAAGCGAACGTCTCTCCCATTACGCTTACGCGGATCGAAGAGGGAAAACCGTGCCGGCTGGAGACCAAAAGAAAAATACTGCTGGCTCTCGGGTACAGCCTTTCGGACAGTAAAAAAATCTTTGGTGAATAAAAGAGCTAACCATGTTTTTTGGAAAAAAAGACAGACTCATTGGCCTTGACATCGGGTCCAGATCCATTAAAGCAGCGGAAATTTCCGAAACGAAAAAAGGGAATACCCTTGAACGATTCGGCATCATCGATATCGCACCGGGCCTTATCGAAGACGGCGCCATTAAAGATGCCGAGCAAGTTGCCGACATCGTCCGCCAGATGTTTAAAAACTATGGCATCAAAGGTCATAACGTTGCTCTTTCCGTAGGCGGCTATTCGGTTATCGTAAAAAAAATCAATGTTCAGGCCATGCCGGAAGAGCAGCTTCAGGAGACGATCGGGTTTGAGGCGGAACAGTATATTCCATTTGATATATCCGACGTAAATTTGGATTTTCAAATCCTGGGAGAGAATGAAAGCAATCCCAACCAGATGAATGTGCTGCTGGTTGCGGCCAAGAAAGAGATGGTCAATGATTACGTGAATCTTGCCCAGATGGCGGGATTGAATCCATGCATCATTGACGTAGACGCCTTTGCACTTCAGAACATTTACGAATTCAATTACGCCCCTGCTGAAGGTGAAAACATCGCGCTTATCGATATTGGCGCCAGCAAGACGTCACTTAATATCTTAAAAGGCAAATCCTCAGTCTTCATGAGAGACGTTTCACTCGGCTGCGGGCAAATCAACCAGAAAATCGCATCGTTGATTGACTGTTCCATTGAAGACGCCGAGCAGATCAAATTTGGTGAGCAGTCGGAAAAAATAACTGCAGGGGATCTTTCCGACATTGTTTCGTCAGTCGTTTCAGACTGGTGCACGGAAATCAGGCGGGCTCTTGATTTCTTTTATTCAACGTATCCCGACGATCAGATTAAAAAAATAATTCTCAGCGGGGGCGGGGGAAACATAAAAGAGTTCAGACAGTTGTTGTCTGTCGAAACCTCGGCGGAAGTGGCAACCATAAATCCCTTTGAAGGGTTAAATATAGATGAGAACCGGTTTGATGTGGAATTTTTAAAACGAATCGCCCCCCAGGCCTCCATCTGCATGGGGCTGGCAACGAGAAAAGTTGATGATAAATGATACGCATTAATTTACTCCCATTTCGAGCCGCACGAAAAAAAGAGAATATCAGGCGACAGGTGTCCATCTTTTTGTTGTCACTTGTCTTGGTTGTTATTGTTGCCGCCTGGTTCAACTTCATTTTATCCGGAAAAATCACATCGCTGAACAAACAAATTACGGATACCAAGGCTCAGGTCGACAAGTACAACAAAATCAACAAAGAGATTGCGGGAATCAAGAAGAAGCTGGAGATTCTGAACAAAAAGATTGAAGTCATCAAGTCTTTGGATCTTACTCGAAATGCCCCCGTGGAATTTCTTGACGACATGTCCAGGATCGTTGTCGAGAAACAGATGTGGCTTACCGAGATACAGGAAAACGCCGGTAAATATAAGGTCGTTGGCATCGCCTTGGACAATCCGACCATCGCTGAGTATATGACCCGGATCGAGTCGTCTCCGAAATATGACAATGTCAAGCTTTTGTCAATCAACCAGGATACTTCTGTAAAAGGGTTGAATCTGAAGAAGTTTGATATCAGATTTCAGAAAACGAATCCCAAAAAACAACCTGAAAAGGTCTCGAAGAAATGAAGCAGGGCAAAGCGGTTCCCATTGAGAAAGTCAATCCCTTTTTTGATAAGTTAGAGCAGCTCTCCAAAATCCAGCGGATTGCTATTTGGGCAGGTCTGTTGATTTTGCTTATCGCTGCCTTCGTCTACTTTTCATATCTTCCTAAATTAAAAACAATCGACAGGCTGAAAACCAATCTGACAAAGGTTACCAAGGAGTTGGAGGTTGCCAAAAAGAATGCACGACAGTTGAATGCCTATCGAAAAAAGATGCAGGATGCTGAAGAGCAGTTTAAGATTGTTATGCGGGCGTTGCCGGAAAAAGAAGAAATCCCGACCCTGCTGACCGGCATTTCAAAAGCGGGAAAAAGTTCCGGCCTGAATTTCATCCTGTTCAAGCCCAAAGCCGAAGTAAAAAAGGATTTTTACGCAGAAATCCCGGTGGCAATGGAAGTCACGGGAGATTATCATGGCGTGGCGACATTTTTTGAAAGTGTCGCCGGATTGAACCGCATTGTCAACATACGAAACATCAGAATGTCGCCCGAAGATAAAGGCAAAACGCTAAAAACCAAATGTACGGCAGTAACGTATAAGTTCATTGAAGTTGATGAAACAAAAACGAAAAAAAGTCGAAAGTCAAAAAAGTCTAAAAGGAAGAAAAAGCGGTAAAGCCATGCAAATGCAATTGAAACGATTTTTAAATAATGTACTATTGTTTCTGCTGATTCCATTCTTTCTTTTGAATTGTGGCGATCAAAAAGAGGCCTCCAAAGCGCCTGTCATCAGCAAGAAAATTTCTGTACAAAAACTGCCGAAACCGGACAAGAAAAGCGACCCTGCCCCAGCGGGCTCACCGGCTGAAAGCGCCGAAGCAAAGGGTTCAGAAAAAACAACTGAAAGCGTCGCCCAGCGAATCTACAACCCGAAGGAGCGGCTGAACCCGTTTACCCCCCTGTTTAAAGCCGACAAGAAAGAGACGGTGGCCGACCAAGCCGGAAAAAAGAAAAAGAAAAAACGAATTCCCCAAACGCCTTTGGAACGGGTAAGCATCAATCAACTTAAATTGGTAGCCGTGATTCGCGCTTCCACAGGGAACCGGGGACTTGTAGAAGATAATAGCGGTAAAGGGTATATCATTAAAAATGGAACCTATATCGGTTTAAATTCAGGCATTGTGACCCAAATCAACGCCGACAGCGTGATTGTTGAAGAAGAATTAGAGAACCTGATGGGAGAACTTATTCTTCAAAATACGGAAATAAAACTTCAGAAACCAGCTGGAGAGTGATATGCACAACTTCAGGATCATAGTTTCAAAAAAATTGACACTCGTTTTTTGCCTTGGAATGGCTGTTGCCCTTTTCTTTGCAGGATGCGCAACTCAGGATTCCGGTCTCAAAACCGGTGTGGCCGACATTGATCCTTCCCCATCCACGGAAATCACTGCGATCGGATTGTCTGAAGAGACGGATGCCACCAGTGTGGTGATTGCCGGGACCGAGCCGTTAACCTACACCTCGGTCAGGCAGCCGCTTCCCCTTGGCGTCGTTCTCTATTTCCCAAAAACGCGTTTGAACCTTGCGAATACCGATGTAACGTCTTCCGGCGACCCTGTCATTTCCGTTCATGCCGGCCAGATCGAGAACAAGGACAACACCTCCCGCATCGAAATCCTTACCGCCTCGGATGCCCCTTACAACGTGGTACAAGACGGCACCTCCCTGGTCGTAAAATTTACCAAAACGGCCTCCGGATCTTCAGGCAGCGGCAACGCGCCTGCAGCCCCGTCAGACGAAGCCGTGCAAGTGACACCGTCGAAAGTATTACAACCGGAACCCACATCGTTTGTTCAACCCTCGGGAACGTATCAGGGAACCGGCACCCAGATTGGAAAAGAAGACCAGATATGGGTCAATCGCATTGACTTTCTCGGTGAAACCGGCGGACGATCAACCCTGTCCATCGAAACAACGACCAAGATCGATTACAACCTCCAAAAAATTTCTGGCACACTCCTTGAGCTCCGGCTGATGAATGCCAATATCGCCGAATTCAGACAGCGCCCGTTGATAACGACCCGTTTTGAAAGCGCCGTCAACCGGATTATGCCCATCCAGTTGCCGTCGATGAAAGATTTTTCAATGTTCTCTATCGAACTGCGTGAACCGGTCGCGTATTACACGGAGCAGGTTGGCGGATTGCTGCTGGTCCATTTTGAAGCCTCTTCCGTTCCACCGGCGCCCGCCGACGAAACCAATCTTCCCGCCTGGAAAAAGGCACTTGAAGCAACCATCGGCCCCGCCGATATCCTTTCAACGGCGCCATACGCCAAACAGGCCTCCGGCCTGAGCCCCGACCAGGCCGACCCGTTGACTGACGAACCGGCCATGGGTGACCGGCCCGGCCCGAAATCGCCTGAGGTGACGATTGGCGCCGACCAGGCCATGGTCCTTAAAAAAAGCACCAGAAAATACGGGGGTGAGAAGATCGCCCTGGATTTTTATAAAACGGATATTAAAAATGTATTCCGGATCCTCCGGGAGGTCAGCGGCAAAAACTTTGCCATCGATGATGATGTGAACGGCAAGGTCACCCTGACGCTTGACAAACCGGTTCCATGGGATCAGGTGATGGATCTGGTGCTGAGGATGAACCAGCTCGGCATGATCGTCGAAGGTGATATTATCAGAATCGCCACACTGGCAACCCTGAAAAAGGAAAACGATCTCCGCAAAGCACAAATCGCCGCACTGCAAAAAGAAAAGGAACAGATCAAAGCGCTGGAACCGCTGGAGACACGCTATATTCCGATCAGCTACTCCGACGCCGGCACGGAAGTCCTCCCCCACATCAAAAATATCATTACCAAGGGACGCGGCTCGGTATCCGTCGATGGCAAAAACAATCAGATCATCATCACCGACACGGCGAATATCATTGCCCAGGCGGAGGAAATCACCAGGCAGATCGACAAGGTCACCTCTCAGGTGATCATCGAAGCCAGGGTGGTTGAAGTCAATGAGTCATACTCCAAAGAATTGGGGTTTTCCTGGGAGCTGGGCGTCGGCCCGGTCACCATAAATGATGGCGGGTCAGAATATACGACCAACGTGGCCATGAACTACCCATCGGCGAGTACCAATGGCTTTCAGCTGAACTATGCGAAAATTGCCGGCACGCCCTTTACCCTGGATGCGGCCCTGACCGCCCTGGAAACCAACGGCAACGGGAAAATCCTCTCGGCACCGAAAATCGCGACCCTGAACAACAAAAAGGCCAGGATTAAGCAGGGCCAGGAAATTGGCTACCTGGAACGGGATTCGGCCGGCGGATCTTCCGTCAAGTTCAAGGACGTGGACCTGTTGCTCGAAGTGACACCTCACGTCACCCCGGACAACCGCATATCCATGGACATCGTTATCGAGAAAAACGACGTCACCAATTTTGTCGACGGGGTGCCGGTCATTTCCACCAACGAGGCAACCACGCAGCTTCTGGTCAACGACGGCGATACCATCGTCATCGGGGGCATCATCAAGTCGACATCGACCAAAGCAAAAACGGCATTTCCGGGACTTCACAAGATCCCTGTGCTCGGCTGGCTGTTCCAGAGCAATATAGAGGATGCGGACAGCAATGAGCTGCTGATTTTCATGAACCCCAAAATTGTTCAACTGGAACAGCGGTAACCCATTATATTAACAGCGTCCGCTGGCAACCTTCAGATTGCTTCGACGACTTATGGGAATCATCAACAAGATACAGGATCCAACATCTATTCTCGGAGGCTTTTCATGAAACTGCGGTTTGACAAACCAATACGACTCTTCTCATTAGCAATGATTCTCTTTTTTGTTGTTGCATGTTCTTCAGGTGGCGGCGATAGTGATGGAGACAGCGGAGACAGCGGAGGTGATGAAACGACTGAACCTACTATTTCTGAAATTGTCGTCGATGCCAATCCCGATTCGATCAACGTTCTGGAAGAAAGTGATGTAACGGCAACCGTTTATGACGAAAGCGGCAGTCCAGTCTCCGGTGTCGTCGTTGGGTTCTCTCTTGATCAGCCCTCCCTAGCCGCCATCTCGCGTACGGCCACGACAGGCAGCAGTGGCGTGGCCCGTGCCACGCTGACTGCCCGGGACCAGCAGGGCACACTAACCATAACGGCCAGCGCCCAGGACCTGAACAGTAATGCAAGAACAGTATCCATCTTGTCAGGCGTAAACCCCGAAACGATCAATTTAACAGCAACGCCCAATACCTTGCTGGTTGAAGGGACTGCCAGCATTCGTGCCGAGGTCCTTGATCAATTCGGGGACCCGGTGCCCGACGGCACGTCGGTTTCTTTTGTGGTCAGCAACACCAATTTCGGGAGCATGTCCTCGGATGCAGACACGACCATTAACGGATTTGCCAATGCATCTTTTATCGCTGCTAATCAACCGGGCACCGCTACTATCGAGGTCTCCGTCGGCAACATCAACAACAGCGTCGACATCCTGATCAACCAGAGCCAACCGGCGTCCATCGAATTTTCCTCCGCCGAACCGCAACGAATTGCCCTTGCCGGTTCAGGAGGACAGGAATACTCGGACATTAAATTCATTGTTGTCGACGAAAACGGAAACCCAGTAAGCGGCATCAGTGTCTTAATGAATATTGAAAGCGGACCCAATGGGGGCGAATACATTGACAACGACAGCACTCCTGAAGAAATCGAAGTCGCCTCGGACGCTGATGGAATCGCCACCGTCACCCTGCGAAGCGGATTGACCCCCGGCCCGGTGACGATCAGAGCGACAGTCGAGAGGGACGGCGTGTTCTACCGGACGAATTCGTCGGTGGTGTCCATCGGCGGCGGTGTCCCGTCGGCATCTCGGTTCAGCGTCTCCGCCAGTGTGCTGAACATTCCCGGCCTGGGCCGCAATGGCGTACCCACTGAAATCACTGCTTATATGTCAGACCGCTACGGCAACTATAACATTCTGGAAGGGACCACGGTGTCCTTCTGGTCAGAGCCGGCATTGGCCGTCGACGCCTCCGTGGCCACCGTAAATGCCGATGGCTTGGCCACCGTAAGTGCACGCACCCAGCACCCGTCCCTTGATATGAATCTGGGGGGGAAAGACGTTGCCCCGTTCGACTGGGAAGAAGACCTGCTGGATTACATGAATACAACCTATCCAGACTATATGGCGCCAAACCCTGGCTGGACAGGGGAAACGACGCCTAGAGACGGTCAAGTCGCCGTGCTGGCTTATACGCAGGGAGAAGAGCATTTCGACGACCTGAACGCCAACGGCCTCTATGATGCCGGTGAAACTTTTTTGGACACCCATGATGATCCCTTCATCGACTATAATGACAATGGCGTCTATAACGTATATACCTCCCTGGGCGACGACCCCACTGAAATTTTCAATGACGTCAACAGTTCAGGAACCTGGGACAGTGTAAACGGTTCTTGGGACAGCCAGAAGGATATTTTCGTTAATTTCAAGCTTCTGATTACCGGCGAACCGATTATCGCCATCAACCCGACGACATTCAATATTCCCAATGGCGGATCCCAGGGATTCACCTTTGTCGTTGCCGATCGCAACCTCAATTACCTCAGTGCGGGCACCACCATATCCATTTCTACGGATGGTGGCGGGAAGATCTATGCCGATTCAGTTGAAATGGCCGACAACAGCTACTTACCAGGTGCAACTGGAAGTTATACCAGCCATTTGGCTCAGATCGAATACGATGCCATTATTGCTGACGATGACCCGGACGATACCGATGCGCCGAAAACCATTTCACTAACGGTAACCGTAGACGGGTCATACGGTACCGAATCGCTTACCATTATCGGCACGTTGGACTAACATTAACCTGCTCCCGTCTGTCAACTGAGATGCCATCAAATGGCTGCCGGTTTCCCCGGCAGCCATTTTTTCGATCACAACACCATTTCTTCGGAAGCCCCAAGGGGGAAATTGGCCTTAGCCATCCGATGAAAGCGATTATACATGCGCGCCGCCTATTATGAAGAATTTGAAGGCCCGGTAACGGTAAAAATCCTGCCCGACCCGACCCCTCCCGAAGACGGGGTGGTGATCAAAGTGGCGGCCACGGGCCTGTGCCTGAGCGACTGGCACGGCTGGAAGGGGCACGACCCGGATATCATCCTGCCCCATGTGCCCGGCCACGAACTGGCCGGGGTCGTCGAAGCCGTGGGGAAAAGGGTGAACAACTGGAAACCCGGGGACCGCGTGACCCTGCCGTTCGTCTGCGGCTGCGGGGGCTGTCCCCAGTGCCTGTCGGGCAACCACCAGGTCTGCGACCATCAGTTTCAACCTGGATTTACCGGGTGGGGATCGTTTGCCGAATATGTGGCCATCCGCTATGCGGACGTCAACCTGGTGGGCCTGCCGGCCGCCTTGGACGATGTCACCGCGGCCAGCCTGGGCTGCCGCTTCGTGACCGCCTTCCGGGCCATCGCCGCCCAGGGCCGGGTGGGCGCCGGTCAGTGGGTGGCCGTGTTCGGTTGCGGGGGTGTGGGCCTGTCCGCCATCATGATTGCCAACGCATTGGGCGCCCGGGTGGTGGCCGTGGACATCACCGACAACAAACTGGCGCTGGCCCGATCCGTGGGCGCATCGGAGACGGTCAACGCCCGGTCCACGGGCAACCTGGTGGAAGCGGTCCGGGACCTGTCCCGCGGCGGGGCCCACGTGTCGGTGGACGCACTGGGCAGTCCCCAGACCTGTTTCGACGCCATCGCCAGCCTGAGAAAGCGGGGCAAACACATCCAAATCGGCATTCTGGATACGGAACACCGCCATCCGCCGATCCCCATGGACCGGGTCATTGCCCATGAATTGGAAATTCTCGGCAGCCACGGCATCCAGGCCTTCGCGTACAGCCGGCTGCTGGACATGATCGCTGCGGGAAAACTGCAACCGGAAAAACTGATCGGGCAGGTGGTCGACTTAGAGGAAGGGATCGCGCAACTGACCGTCATGGACCGCTTCGATCACACCGGCGTAACGGTTATCAATCAGTTTTGACGGAAATCACAGTTGACGGAGTGCCGCCTCCGCTCGTCATGATCGCCCGGAGTAAGACCACGCCCGTGCAAGTTTCGCTTCGGCCGTCGGTCCTCTGCCTTCCGACCTCGGGAGACCCTACCCGCCGTAAAGCACCGCCAGGATCGTGGCCGTATCCCTTGTGGCGGCGATCAGGTGAGGCGTCGTAGACAGGTAATAGGCGCTGTCCCCGGGTTCCAGGTCGAAATGGTCGTCCCCGATGTCCAGTGACACCTGTCCCTCCAGCACATAGATGAATTCCTCGCCGTCATGAACGGACCGCTCTCCGTCCGGCGCCTCCTCCAGCTGGACGATCAGGGATTCCATGTGCCGTCCCTTTACTTCCGGGGCCAGGCTGCGGTAAATGTATGCCTGTTTCTTCCCCTTCAGCGAGGTGGAGCGGGAAACGATTTTCTGCTCCCCCTTGCGGGTGATGGCGTAGAGCTTCTCCCCCACGCCGGACACCAGTCGGCCGAAGGCGCTGTCCAGGGCTTTGGACAATTTGATGGCCGTCCCCAGCTGGGGCTGGACCTCGCAGCTTTCGATGCGGGCAAGCAATTCCACCTCAAACCCGGTCAGGTGGGACAGCTCGTCCAGGGAGATGCCTTTGGCTTCACGGATCGCCTTGATCCGCTGACCGATATCCTCCTGGCCGCCCTCCGGCTGGCTGCAGGTCCCCTCACCGATTTGTCCGGTCAGGTCTTCAAAATAATCCACGTTGATGTGAGGTTTCTTCTGGCCTGTTTCCATGGCAATACTCCTGGTTGGACTCCTGGTTGGGGACTGGCCCCGATTTTCCTGTTGATAGGGGTGGAAGGGCCACGGTCACGTGTTGGCCCGTCCCCGGCTCCCCAGACGGTTCAAACCGGTCAGGGACGATAACGCTCCGGCAGCACCGCTTTTTCCGCCCATTGGGAAGGCAGTTTCTGGCCGGGCGTCTCCCCCATCTTCTCTTTGAGTTTTTTCAACCCCGGCCGGGCAAATTCAATGTGCCCTTCCTGGAGGGTTCTTCCGTTGATTACCGCTTCACTCCGCAGGCGCTGCCCCACGGTTCGTTCCAGCTGGCGGCCCAGCCACAGGACGCGATCCACGTTGTAGCCGTGTTCGATGCCCATTTCATCGATCTGCACCAGCATGTCCTCAAAACAGGTCAGCCCCACATAGCGGGGATCCTCGTAGTAGTACTCCCCGGTGCCCGGCACCGGACAGTCGTCCAGGAAGTTGGCCGGCTGTCCGCCCAGACCGCCCAGGGTCCCCTCGAAATGGCAGATACCCGCCTGAAGCGCCGCCAGCACCGAAGCTGAAGCCACCCGTTTGGTTTCGTGGAAGTGGGCGATGTGCACCGAGGTGTCCGGGATTTCGTCCAGAATCATGGAAAAATAACGGTAGACCTCCGGTGCCGACGCACTGCCGTCATGGTCGGCATGCTCGATGTCGGTCGCTCCGATCTCTAGCCATCGCTTCGTAAATTCCACCGCGTCTTTGAGTTCGGTGGCGCCGGCAATGGGGCTGCCCCAGATGGTGCTGACTGTACCGCACATCTGAAGTCCGGCATCCCGGCATTTACGGATGGCGCTTTCGCACTCTTTCCAGTATTCGGGAAGGCTGAGGCCCGAGTTGGCGAAATGGTGCTCCTCCTCGGTGGAAACCATCATCAGGCAGCGGTCCGGTCCGACACCTTTTTTGGCCAGTTCGATGGCCCGGTCCACCCCCGGTTCCCGGATGGTCACGGCGGTGATGGTAATGTCGTCCGGGTTGACGCCCCGCTTCCGGCAGCGCGCCTTGAACCGGTCGCTGCGCAGGTGCGCCAGAAGCTGTTCCGCGTCACTGAACTGGGGCATGAGGTAGGGGTTGCCCAGATTGGTCACCTCGATGTTGCGACAGCCGGCAAAGATCATCTCTTCGGCGTAAAAAATCTTGGCCCGGGTGGAAATGAACTTTTCCAGATGCTGGAAGCCGTCCCGGACGGTGATGTCGCCGAGGGTCACTTTTCTGGGCATCCGCGGAAATATTTTCCAGTAATCATATTCGGTCATGATACCTCCTGTGTTTTCTGGGTGATGGAAAGGCGCGGTATCTGGTTCAGCGCCCCCGGTAAACCGGTTTGCGTTTCTCCCTGAACGCCGCCAGCCCTTCCAGGCGGTCTTCGGTGGGAATGCATACCCAATAGGCGTTGGATTCAATGGCCAGGCCCGTGGCCAGGTCCGTCTCCATGCCATGATTGATGGCATACTTGGCCTGCTCGATGGCAACGGGACCGGTTTCACAGATTTCGGCGGCCATCTGCCGGCAGGTGTCGATGAGGGCCTCCGGCGCGCAGACCTTATTCACCAGGCCAATGTTCAGCGCTTCGGCCGCGTCGATGCGTTTACCGGTAAAGATCAGCTCTTTGGCCTTGCCCTTGCCCACCAGACGCGGCAGGCGCTGGGTGCCTCCGGCGCCGGGGATGATGGCCAGGCGGGTTTCGGTGAGCCCCATGGTGGCGCTTTCAGAAGCGATGCGGATGTCCGACGCCAGGGCCAGTTCGGTGCCACCGCCCAGGGCCACGCCGTTGACCGCGGCGATCACCGGCTTGTTGAGCCCTTCAATGGCCGTGAAGAGGTTGCGGATGGTAAAGATGTACTCCTTGACCTGGACGGGAGACAGGGTGGCCCGCTCCTTCAGGTCCGCCCCGGAACAAAAAGCCCGGTCACCGCTGCCGGTGATGATGATCACACGGACACTGCCGTCAAAGCGCATGTCGGCGATTCGGGCCTGCAAGGCATGCAGCAGATCAAAATTGAAGGAGTTCATCACCTCGGGCCGGTTCAAAGTGATCAGGACCACCCCGTTCGCTTGCTCGGTTAACAGGATAGGGTCGTTCATGCCGCCCTCCTTGAAAAGGCTTCGGGTTAACAGCCGATATAGCGTGAAATGACGATACGCTGGACTTCCGAAGTGCCCTCGCCGATGTCCAGCAGCTTCTGGTCACGGTAAAACCGCTCCACGTCATACTCTTTCATCAACCCGTAGCCGCCGTGAATCTGCACGGCATGATTGGCCACGCGCCCCATGAGTTCGGAACAATAGAGCTTGGCCATGGCGGCCTCTTTTTCAAAGGGTCGCCGGTGATCCCGCAGCCAGCAGGCCTTGTACAGCAGGTTGCGGCCGCATTCGATCTCCATGGCGCTGTCCGCCAGCTTGAAGGCCACCGCCTGGAACTTGGAAATGGGCTGGCCGAACTGCTCCCGGTTGCGGGCATATTTCAAGGCCGTGTCATAGGCCCCCTGGGCGCCCCCGAGGCCCATGGCGGCGATCGAAAGGCGGCCGCCGTCAAGGGTCTGGAGCATCTGGTGAAATCCGTCGCCCTGCTGGCCCAGGATGTTTTTGGCCGGCACACGCACATCGTCGAAATAGAGTTCCGCCGTGTTGGAGGAGCGCCACATCATCTTCTTTTTCATGGGCACGGCCTTGAACCCCCTGGTGCCGCTCTCCACGATAAAACAGGTGTATTCCGGTTTGCCGCTGGGCCGGGTGCCGGTGATGGCCTGGACCGTCACGCCCAGGGTCATGTCACTGGCCGCGTTGGTAATAAAGATCTTGGAGCCGTTGATCACCCAGTCGTCGCCGTCGCGCACCGCCGTTGTTTTGGAACCGCCGGCATCCGAGCCGGCGGTGGGTTCGGTGAGCCCGAACCCCCACAGGGCCTCCCCGTTACACAGGGCGGGCAGATATTTCTTTTTTTGATCCTCGTTGCCAAAATAATACAGGGGACCGATTCCCAGAGAATTGCCCGCGGCAATGGTGGCCGCCTGGGAGCCGTCCACCCGGGCGATCTCCTCCACGGCAATGATATAGGAAATGTAGTCCATGGCCTGCCCCTCGTAAGCCTCGGAGACAAACATGCCGAACAATCCGATGTCACCCATCTTTCGCGTGAGGTCGCAGGAAAATGCCTCGGCCTCATCCAGTTCCATTGCCACCGGGGCGATCTCGCTCTGGGCAAACTTGCGGACCTCCTTGCGAATCATCTCCTGCTCTCTGGTCAAGTCAAAATCCACGAGGACCTCCTTTCCGCAACAGCGGGGCCGGCCGCAACGCATCAACGGTTGCATTGCAGCCACTATTGAGTACCGTTGAAAATACCTTTTTCAGCTGCCGGCAGGGGGGTGAGGCAGCCCTGCTTTAAGCCGCTGATAATAAAATTTTCGTAAATATCGGCGATTTCATCCACCGTCAAACGGCCGTTGGGATTGTACCAGGTCGCACCGGCCGTACACAGGGTCAAAATGGCGTAGGAAAGAATCTTGACGTCCACATCGGCAAACACACCCGCCACGGTTCCCTGATGGATGAGTTGCTGAAAAATGGATTCATATTCGTCACGCTTCCTGACGATGGCCCGGTAATGTTCGGCGCTGAGGCCCCGAAGCTCACTGTTGGCGATGAAGTTCTCTTTCTGCCGCTCCAGGTGAAAACACACATGGCCACGCACGGCCGCCCGCATCTGGACCTCGATTCCCCCGGCCGCCGCCAGGCGCTCTTTGAGGGTGGTGGTCAGATCATCCATGGTGGCGCTCATAATACGAAACAGCAGGTCCGCCTTGCTGGCATAGTGATAATAGATGCTGGCTTTCTGGATGCCGCTGCCCCTGGCGATGTCGCTGATGCTGGTGGCGAAATATCCTTTTTCGAAAAAAAGATCGATGGATACGGATTTTATGGTCGTCTTCATGTCGCCCATGGGTATGGCGGCTCCTGATTCAACGGGCAATGACCGGAGCAGTCTTCGGAAAGGAAGGAAAGGGAAATTTTACCGACCGGTCGTTAGGTTGTTTCTAATCCAGGGGCCGGCGCCTTGTCAAGCCCAAAAGCCGGGGCTGCATACGGGTGGTCCGTGGCCCCGGAAACGATTCGGATATTGACAGGGACGGCAGAAAACAGGTATACGCCAACAGTGTGAAGTGACAGTTAACACTTTTTTCTCAGAAATCTGGCCGTCACCGGAGCGCCTCGTGGCATCTTCCCATGGCAAACCCCATACCGAAAGCGGCAGCCCCTATCTGAAGATGAAGGAACTGGTCGATGCCAGCGGCGTGCCCAAGTCGACCCTCCTTCTCTATGTGAACACCGGCCTGCTGCCCGAACCGGTGCGCACCCAGCGCAACATGGCCTACTACCATCCGTCATGCATCGAGCGGGTGGGATTTATCAAACAGGCCCAGGCCCGTCACCGGCTGCCCCTGGCGGCCATCAAGGGCCTGCTCAAAGAGATGGACAACGGCCGGGACGTGGGCCCCCTGGTGGAGCTCCAGGCCACCCTGTTCGGTTCCCGGGGCAGACGGATCGGCAGGCAGGCCTTTTGCAGCGCCACCGGCCTGAGCGGCGAGCAGGTGACCGCCCTCTGTAAAGCCCGTATCCTTGTTCCCCTGGCCGACGGGCAGTTCGACAGGGAGGATCAGGCCATGGGCCGGCTGCTCAAAAAAGGGCTCGACATGGGCATGACGATCCCGGATTTATCCTTTTACCCGAAGCTGGCAGAGACCATGGTGGAAGAGGAAATAACCCTGCGTCAGAAAATCACCGGACCGCTCTCCTTCGAAAAAGACGCCGCCCTGACCCTGGAGCTGACCCGCATGGCCCGGGGGCTGAGAACCTATGTCATCGACCGCATCATGCAGAAACGGCTCATCGACTTTAAAGGGCTCAAAAATCGAAAACCGTGAGACAGGAGAAACCCAATGAAGGATCCCTTATTCCGACCCATCACACTCAACCGACTCGAGGTCAGCAACCGGATCTACCTGCCCGCCATGCACCTGGGCATGGCCGTGGACTATCAGGTGACCGATCAGCTGGAGGCGTTTTATGCCGAACGGGCCAGAGGCGGTGCGGGCATGATCTGCGTGGGCTATGCCACCGTGGACGACCTGTCCGGCAACACCCAGAACATCGGCGCCCACGATGACGCCTTCATTCCCGGCCTCGAAAGGCTGGCGGCGGCAATCAAGTACAACGGCGCCCGCTGCGCCGTGCAGCTCAACCATGCAGGCCGCTATAATTTCTCTTTTTTCATGGACGGCAAACAACCGGTGGCACCCTCTCCGGTGGCGTCCCGGATGACCGGGGAAACCCCCAGGGAATTGTCCATCGAGGAGATCGGCGAAACCATCGAGGCCTTTGCCGCCGCCGCCCTGCGGGTAAAAACAGCCGGGTTCGATGCCGTGGAGGTACTCAGCGGCACCGGTTATCTGATCAGTGAATTTCTCTCCCCGCTGACCAACCAGCGCACCGACCGCTACGGCGGCAGCCTGGAAAACCGAATGCGCTTCGGACTGGAGGTCATGGCCGCTGTGCGCGACGCCGTGGGCGACGACTACCCGCTGATCGTGCGCATGAACGGCAACGACTTCATGCCCGGCGGCAACGGCCGCCTCGAGCTTCAGGCCTATGCCCGGGCCCTGGCGGCAGGCCCGGCCGATGCCCTGTGCATCAATGTGGGCTGGCACGAGGCCCGGGTCCCCCAGATTGTCACCGCCGTACCCCGGGGGGTGTTCGCCTACCTGGCCAAGGCCATACGGGAGCAGGTGGATGTGCCGGTAATCGCCAGCCACCGCATCAACACCCCGGACACGGCCCGGGAGATGATCGCCGACGGCATGTGCGACATGGTGGCCATGGGCCGCAGCCTGATTGCCGACCCCAGGCTGCCGGAAAAGGCCCGTCAGAAAAAGGAAGCGGATATCGTCCACTGTATTGCCTGTGCCCAGGGATGCTTCGACCACCTGTTCCAGCTCAAGCACGTGGAGTGCCTGTGCAATCCCCGGGCCGGCCACGAAACCGCCGGGGCAGTCAAAAAAGCATCGCCGTCGAAAAAAGTGATGGTGGTAGGCGGCGGCCCGGCGGGAATGAGCGCCGCCCTGGCCGCCCACGAACGAGGCCACCGGGTCTCGCTCTTTGAAAAAACCGGCCGGCTGGGTGGCCAGCTGCATCTGGCCGCCGCTCCTCCCGGAAGGGCCGAGTTTGCCTCACTGGCGACGGACCTGGCCCGGCAGGTAGAGGTGGCGGGAATCCCCACGATGCTCGATTGCCGGGTCGATGAAACCCTGATCCGCAGGGAAGCCCCCGATACGGTGGTTCTGGCCACGGGTGCCCGGCCGCTGTCGCCGCCCATTCCCGGCAGCGACCGGCCCCATGTGGTTCAGGCCTGGGATGTGCTGATGAACCGGGCGGCCACCGGACAGCGGGTGGCGATCATCGGCGGCGGTGCCGTCGGGGTGGAGACCGCCCTGTTCCTGGCCGAAAAAGGCACCTTGTCTGCCGAGGGCGTCAAGTTTCTGCTGGTCAATCGCGCCGAAGACCCGGAGACCCTGTTTGAGATGGCCACCCGGGGCACCCGGCAGGTGACCCTGGTGGAGATGCTCGACAAGGTGGGCAAGGACATCGGCAAGTCCACGCGCTGGGGAATGATGCAGCAGCTGTCACGCATCGGCGTAGCCACGGTCACCCGGGCAACGGTAGTGGAAATCGTTGCGCAGGGGCTGAAGGTGGAAAAGGACGGCCGGGTGGAGACCATCGCCGCCGACACGGTGGTGATCGCCGCCGGGGCCGCATCATACAATCCGTTGCAGGAGGTGGTGGAAAACCTGGGCATCGCCTTCAAGGTGGCAGGTGACGCCGGCAGGGTGGCCCTGGCCTTCGATGCCGTTCACCAGGGGTACCGGGCGGGAATGGAAATTTAGACAGTGCCCATCCATAAAAGGCCAATTTACCTATTTTCTGGACGGACACTAGTTAAACGGGGGATCCTTTTGATCATCCCCGGCGGTCATGCTCGGTGCCCGGGCCAGACGGACTGCATGACAGGCGCTTTCAGCGGTCGACATGGCGGTCAAGACGGTCCCGCTTTTGGCAAACTTATGACAAAGCGGGTTCCGCCGCTGTCCGTCGACAGGACATCCATCTTTCCGCCATGGGTTTCGGTAATGATGAAGTAGGAGACAGACAGCCCCAACCCCGTCCCCTCACCCACAGGCTTGGTGGTGAAAAAGGGTTCAAAGATGCGGCGGCGGGTTTTCTCATCCATCCCCGGGCCATTGTCTTCGATCTCAACCCGAACCCACACCCCCTCTTCTTTTACCCGCAGGACAAATAATGGCGGCGCCTGTGTAACTTTCCGATCGGCCATGGCTTCGGCACCATTTTTGAGGATATTCAGGAACACCTGCTGAATCTTGCTGCCTTCACAAGGCACGGGTATGACCGTGTCGTCATACTCCCGGACGATGTGAATCTGTTTAAAGTCATAGCGCTTTTTCATGTCGTAGTCCGTCCGGGCCAGTTCGATGGTCTGATCCAGCAGCGATGTGAGTTCATGGCTGGATGTGATGCGGTCGCTTTTTCTGGCGAAGCTGAGCATGTTCTTGACGATGGCCGCCGCCCGGTTTCCGGAGGTCCGGATGTTGTCCAGCATGGCGGGCAATTGACGCAGTTCCAGGTAATGACAGATCGCCGGCATGGTCGTCCCGGCGGTTTCAGCGGCTTTCCGGTTGGCCGGCAGATCGCCGGAGAGCCGATTTTCCAGAACGGCCGTATTCTGAAGAATACCGGCCAGGGGATTGTTGATTTCGTGAGCCATGCCCGCAGCAAGTCCGCCGACGGAAAGCATTTTCTCGCTCTGGATCACCATTTCTTCCATGCGCACCCGATCGGTGACATCGTCCACACGGATCACCGCCCCCTCAATACCGTTGGCCACCAGCGGGAATATGGTCACATCCTCAAAACGGGTCTCCCCATTTTCCGTTCTGGGAATCTTTAAATCCCTGAGGACCCGGCGGTCCGTGATGGCGGTTCTGATACGGTCCATTTCGTCCATCAACCGGGGGAAAACCCTCGCCACCGGCTGCGAACGAACCTTTTCGAAAGTCATCCCCGTCATCTGTTCGGCCTGCCTGTTCCACTGGGTCACCCGCCCCTGGGTGTCGACCCCCACCAGTACGGATGGCATGGAATTGATGATATTCGTCAGGTAATTGCGCAGTTTCCGGAGTTCTTCTCCGGCCAGTTTGCGCTCGGTAATATCCTGGTACGTGCCCAGAACGCCGATGACGTTGTCCTGCGCATCACGCATGGGAACCTTGCTGGTCTGGAGCCAGATGGTTCGATTGTCCAGGGTGGTTTGGGGCTCTTCATAATTTATCTTGGGTTTTCCCGTACGCATCACCATCAGATCATCCCGGCGATATAAATCGGCTTGATCCGTTCCCCATGGAAATGAAAAATCGTCCTTGCCAATCAGTTCGTCGGGGCGTGACCGCCCGGCATCGCCGGCAAACGGCTGGTTGCAGCCCAGGTAGCGGCATGCCTTGTCTTTCCAGAACACGCGCACGGGGATGGTGTCCAGAACCAGCCGCAGCATTCGGTTGGCATCCGTCAAGGCCGCGTCAGCTTTTTTCAACTCGGAGATGTCCATGAGGACCCCGTCGAAAATGATTTGGCCGTTCACTGTTCGGGGCACGGCGCTGCCTGAAAACCACATGACCCCATCTGAGGGGTGTACGAATCGGCCCTGGAAATGCCAGGGGCCGGCGGCGGCAACGGCATCTGCAATGGAGGTGAAAAATCGTTCACGGTCAGCCTCATGGATACGGGCAGAGAAGGCCTCGAAAAAGGTGTCCGGCGTCGGCTGCAGGTCGAAGATGTCAGATGCTTTGTCGTTTACATAATTAAGTCCGTATTGCCCGTCGGCCGCGGCATGGAACTGATAGACCACACCGGGGATGTTGTCGGTAATACTTTTGAGGCTCTGACGGCTTTCCCGAAGATCCCGTTCCATTTTTCTGCGCTTGTCGATGTTCACCAGCAAAAAAAGGATCAAAATGATCATTCCAGCAAAAGCGACGATGCCACACCAGATCAGCGCTCGGTAGGCCTCGTAGATGGACGTCGGCCTGTTGATGATCAGGCTGTCTGCCGGCAGGTCGGATTCACGGAAGCCGAAACGTTCCAGCACACGATAATCAAATGCAAACCGGTTCGGGCTTTCCATTAACAGGGGAATGGTATCGGTTTTTTCGCCGCCGAGGATCCGCAGGACCATTTTACCCGCCGCCTGTCCCTGGGTGACACCGCTGACCAGTTTCCCCCCGATGATGCCGTGTCCGAGGTTGAACTCCCACAGGCCGAAAACAGGCACCGGCGAAGCGCTGCAGATGCGCTGGGCGCTGTCGTCGTAGGCGAAATAATCACCGGAACGGTCTTTGAACAAAAACGTATAGAGCACCATGTCGCCGTGATTCAAACCGGCCAGCCGCCGGATCAGGTCTTCCCGTCGCAGGTCATCCCAATAGACGAAGGCGATTCGGTCCGAAAATGCCTCACTGGCCCGCTGGATTTCACGGTGGACCTGACGGCCGGTGGGGGTGGTGTCATTGACCACCACGATGCGCCGCACCGCGGGCATCAATTTCAGGGCCAGGTCAATGGTTGCACGCACATCGGCCGCCTCATTGACGCCCGTGACGGGAGCCATGCCATCCAGGTCGGCCGGATTCAAATCGTTGGCGCCGCAGATGACCACCGGTATACCGGCAAACAGTGATTGGCGGTGTTTTTTCAGGAAGCGGATCGAATTGTTGTCCGCCGCAATGACGGCATTGAAAGAGATGTGGCGATATTTTTCACCGATCAGGTCGGCCAGACGATCGAAAGCAGGGGGTGAATACAGCCGCTTGCTGTCCAGATGCTCCACGTAAAGCCGGGTCTGGGGCGCCGCCGCCATGAGGGTGTCGCGAACCCCCTGGACCAGCTGATCGCTCCAGCGGTATCCCGGATGGTAGGCATTGATCATCAATACGGCGGCGGGGGTGGATGCGTGACCGTTTGAAACGAAGGGGGAAAAAACAAAAAATGCGGTTGCCCATGCCAACAATATGATGATCGGGAGCCCGCCGTTCATGAAACGGTCGAAACGGACACGTCCCTGATGGGGTCGCCGGCCGGGTGCGTCATGACCCATTCGGAACCACCGCCCCCTCGCTCCGAAAGGAGGTGGCCAACAGGGGATCAAGCCGATATCACTTCCAGTCATGCAACCCATATCGGTCGAGAATCTCCTTCAGCCGTCCGCTGCGCCGCAGGTTGACGATGCCCCTGGACAGCAGGCCCGCCAGCTCGGGAGACTCGGCCAGGGCCGGTGAAAAAGCGATATGGATGTAGGCGGGTTCCACCCCGTGACCGGCAAACTTGATCTGTTCCCAAATCCCCATCTCTTTGGCCGTATAGCGGATGGCGGCCTCCGTGTCCACGACAACATCGATACGCTCGAGCAGCAACTTTTTCAGGTTCTGCTTCAGGGGCTGAACGCCGGCAATAACCTGGACCCGCTGCTCATCGTTGCGATGTGCGGCGATATACCCGTTGAGCCACTGCCGGTAATCGTATCCGGCGGCAACGCCCAGCGAGACCGTCTCGATGGACGCCGGGCCATCGAATACCCACGGATGGTCGCCCCGGGTGAAAAAGGCGAGTGTGTTGCGGGCCAATTCTTCATCGGGGAAGACAAAACCGGCGGCATCGGTGTTAGAGGCCCCGACGGCGCCGGTATACCTGCCGGTGCGGACACCCTCGATCGCCCGTTTCCAGGGAACGGTCCGGTAGGTCACGGTGTAACCGGCGGGTTCAAACACCGCCCGGGCCACATCGATAAGGTAGCCTTCCCGGTCACCGCCCGGTTCCATGTTGAACGGCGGCCATGGGTCGGCCACGAGAACGATGTCATGTGCCCATGTTGCCGGCAGACCGACCCGAAGCAGTATTAAAAAGAAAAGGGCAAGAATGCGCATCGGATGTTCTTTCCGTCCGGACACTGCAATTTTCACAACAGCAATGTCTGGTTGAGGCGTTGGTGGATACGGTGCACAACGCCCCGCCGATAAACACTGGTGCAGCGGTGTTGACGCCATTCGCCGCTTCGGAACCGCCGTTTCGGCAGATGACAGTCGCCATCAGCGCTGCGTCATGGTGATGCTATACCGTTATTGGCCCTTCAGGTCAAAAACATTACCGTCCCGGGGTGTTTTTCAGGGAACCGGCTGCAGCCGGAAACGATGGCGGGGTATGGATCTTCTGGACGGCAATCAGTGAGATCGAAGCCATGACGGCGCCGGCGATAAAGGGAATGCGGTAATCGATAATCCAGAAATAACCGCCAATGGCGGGCAGAAATACGGCGGCAATATGGTTGATGGTGAACCCGACGGCCATGGTGGGCGCCATGTCGCCGGGGTCGCCCACCTTCTGGAAATAGGTGTTGATGGCCATGCCGAAATTAAAAAATATGTGGTCAAGGATATACAGGCCGCCGGCCACCCATCTGGAGTCGGTGAAGGCATAGGCTAAAAAAACGGCAACCAGGCTGGTGTATTCGACGGTAAGCACCTTGCGCTCGCCGAAGCGGATGATGGCGCGGCCGATGGTGGGGCTAAGAAAGAAATTGATGCAATTGTTGAGCACGAAAAGAGAGGTCACCGCCTGGACCGAATACCCGAACTTCTGAACGAGAAGCAGCACAGAGAAAGCAATGAAAATCTGGCGCCGGGCGCCGGCCATGAAGGCGAGAAAATAATAAAGCCAGTAACGTTTTCGCAGGACCATCCGCTTGCGCTGGGGAACGACGTCAGTACTCGCGGGCCGGCGGGAAAACCCCCACAGGGCCACCGCCGAGATGCCCCCCCCGACAAGCAGGTAGATGCGCGAAAAGTCCAGCACCGAGGCCATGAAAAAGATAAACACCCCCACGACAATGCTCGATGCGGCGGAGATGCTGCGCAGCTTGCCGAACACCCACGGTGAGGTGTGCCTGTCGAAATACTGCAGGGTCAGGGACATATTGGTGGTTTCGTAGTAGTGAAACCCGAAACTCATCACCAGGGTGGTCAGGGCCAGGCCCGCAAAGGAGGGAAAGCACCCGGTGGCGGCAATGCCCACCCCCAGCAGCAGAATGGACAGGGCGGAGAGCCGGTGTTCCGGGATGAGACGAATGACAAAAATGGCCAGCAGGGCCAGAAAGCCGGGGATCTCCCGGATGGACTGGATCATCCCGATGCCGTCGCCGTCCAGCCGGGCCACTTCGACGGCAAAATTGTTGAACAGGGTCGTCCACGCCTGCAGCCCCACCGTGGAGCCGATGGTGAGCACCACCAGGTAGAGAAACATGGGATTTTTTTTGACATGGTCCACGACGGTGACGGCTCCCTGTGTCAGGATGGTTCGTTGAAAGGGCGGGTCTATCACCAATGAACGGCGGTGACAAGCGGTGACAACGATATCAGGGTGTTTCGGAAATGCCGTAGGTCGCCAGAAGGGTTCCCGATCGGGTTTCCAGCTCCACCCATGCCTGGCGCAGCCCGACCAGGGCCAGGGCCAGATTGCTCTGGGCGGTGGTCAGGTCCCGCTGGGCTTCGTTAAGGCGCACCAGGGACCCCTGCCCGGCGTTGTATTCTTTTTCCACCAGGTCTCGGGTAAGCTGCACCAGATCCACATTTTCCCGCTGGAGGGCCACCTGCACCTGGGCCGTGGTCACCAGGGCCGCGGAGCTGCGGATGTCCGAGGTAGCGGACAGGATCAGCTCTTCCAGGCGCTTGTCCAGCTCAATTCTCTGCTGCCGGACCTCCCGGACCCGGGCCCGGGTGAAGCCTCCGGAAAAAAGGTTGTAAGACAGCCCTACCTGCACACGGTTGCCGAAATCGTCCCGTCCCAAATCTGGATTCCCGGTCCGTTCACCGTCCAGGCTGCCGGTGACAAAAACAGTTGGATAGAAGTCGGACCGGGCAATTTTGACCTGTGCCTCGACCTGCTTGATCTGCCACTGGACCTGCTGGATGTCCGGACGATGCTTCATGGCTCCGAGAATCAATGGGTCCACGGTCGGGGCGGCCAGTTCATCGGCCGTCTCCGGAGACAAATGGGCCAGCTGCACGTGCGCCGGCAACCGGGATTCGGGCAGCCCCATCAGGGCGGCAAGCCCATACAGGGCAATTTCGTACTGGTATTCCTGATTGATGCGGGTGGTTTTGGCCTGATTTTTACGCACCTGAAAATTAAGCACATCGCTGAACGATCCGGTTCCCACCCGCTGGCGGGCCTCGGCATCGTCCAGCTGGCGCTGGTTGAACGCCTCATCGGCTCTGGCGATGGCAATGTTCTCCAGGGCCAGTTGGGCGGAAAAAAAGGAGAGGGCCACGGCGGAAATCAGCAACCGGCGGGCATCATTCAAGGCGGCGGTGCTGGATTGCTCGCCATAGCGGGCCGCGGCATTGGAAAATTTTCGTTCAAACCCGTCAAACAAGGTCCATGAGGCGGTCAGATCAGCATTGTAGTATTCCTCGGGATCCGCGATGGTGGCGGACGGATTCAGCAGTCGGGCGCTGGCCAGATTTTGCCGGTAGCTGTTCCCGGAAAGCTCCACCCGGGCCCCCGACGCGTTCGCGTCCAGCCGTGGCCAGTAAGTGGATCGGGCCTGGTCCACCTGGGCCTTGGCCTGCCTGACGCGCGCCGCCGCGGCGTCCAGCCCGGGGTTGCCGGCCATGGCAATGGCCACAGCGTCGTCGAGGTCCAGGACGGACATGGCGGCCCAGTCGACCGTCATGTCCCGGCCGGCAGGTCCGCTGACGGAAGCCCCCGTGGCTGCGGGTGCCTGGGCAACACCCGCCAGCGACAGGGCGAGCATCCAGTAGAGCATGGGCAGGGCATAGCCTAAAGTGCGTTTTTTCATCGTTGCCATTCTCTCCTGACTTGGTTTTAAGGGACTAGGTGCACACATCGGCAGACGGTGAGGGCCGTTGCCCGTGACCGTCGGCCAGTGGATCGTCATGCCGGGTCCTGGCCGGTTCCACGTCAAGACGCCGGGGCCATCGGCCGTGCCGGACCCGGTGGACCACCAACCGCAGGTCGTTCAGGATGGCCAGCAGGCTGGGGATAAGCACCAGGGTGAGAACCGTGGCAAAAGCCACGCCGGCGGCGATGGAAAGGGCCATGGGGATGAGGAATTTGGCCTGGAAATCGGTTTCCAGGATCAGAGGGGACAGCCCGCCCACCGTACTCAGCGTGGTCAGGAAGATGGCCCGGAAGCGCCGGGCACCCCCTTGAAGGATTGCCTCAAAATAAGGCATTCCGCAGGCAAGATTCTCATTGATGCGTTCGATGAGCACGATGGCGTCATTGACCACCACCCCGGTGAGCGCCACCATACCGAAAATGCTCATGATGGACAGGTCGTAGCCCAGGAGCAGGTGGCCGAACACGGCACCGATAATTCCGAAGGGGACGGTGAACATGATCACGAAGGGTTGGACATAGGAGCGAAACATGGTGGCGATGACAACGAAGATACCCAGGACCGCTATGGGAAAACCGATGAAAAGGCTGCCGAAGGATTCGCGCATTTTCTTCTGTTCCCCCTGAAGATCAACGAACAATCCGGGATGGCGTTTCTTCAGCCGGGGGAAATAATTGGCCGACAACTCCGCAAAAATCTCGTTGGCGTTGGCCTTGTTGGTGTCGACACCGGCACTCACGGCCACCCGACGCATGCCGTCGGTACGCGTAATGGTGGAGTAGCCGGGGGCAAAGGTGACGTCGGCAACGGACATAAGCGGAACTTCGACCCCGCCGGCGGTGCGGATGCGGACCCGGTCCAGGTCGGACAGGCGGCTGCGCTCGTCAGCCGTATAGCGGACCTTGACACGGATGTCATCTCTGCCCCGTTGCAGTCGCAGCGCTTCGTCTCCGTAGTAGCCGGCGTATATCTGCCGGGCCAGGTCCTCAACGGTGAGCCCGAGCGCCCTGGCTTCTGGCTTGAGCGTTAACCGCATCTCGTTCTTACCGGGAGAGAAATCAGTACGGATCTGGTATACGCCTTCGAATTTTCTCAACCGGTCCATCAGTTCATCGGCCGCTTCAAGGATATCGCCCATATCGTGGCCCTGCAGCCACACCTCGATGGGATCACCCGGCGGTCCGGCCTCCATACCCGCAAAGGTCAGTGATTTGATGCCGGGAAGGATGCCGATTTCCTTTTCCCACTGCACCATCAGTTCCTCGGCATGGATCCCCCTGACTTCCGAATCCAGAAGGATGGCCTGGACGGAGCCATAGTGGGGGCCCACCTTGGGCATCTCACTGAGGGTCTGTCCCACCAGGGTCAACCGGTCCTCCACCAACGGCGCCCCTGAACGGGTCTGGGTTTTTGCTTCCAGACGCATCAACGCCGCCTCAATTTCCCGGATGGCCCGCCGGGTGGTCTCCGGCGGGGTGCCGCTGGGAAACTCTGCCGTGGCGGTCATGATGAACCCGTCCAGTTTCGGGAACACCTCGAACTTGATGATGCCGCTTCTCACCAGGCCGATGGTCAACATCAGCACGGTGATCGCCGTGGCAAGCGAGATGTACCGCCAGTGAAGGGCTTTGCTGAGAAACGGCAGATATACGCGGGCAACGAACCGCTCCATCCAACGGGAGGTGGTCTGCTGGACCGCAGTAAGCCGGCGGATCAGCCGGGGATCCTGATCCTTGGTTCGGTTGGGGTCCGGGAGGTGGCTCAGATGGGCCGGCAATAAAAAGAGGCACTCCACCAGCGACACCACCAGGCAGGCGATCACCACGGCGGGAAGAATAGAGATAAACTTGCCCATGATGCCGCCCACGTAAAAAAGCGGCAGGAAAGCCACAATGGTGGTAAGTATGGCGGCGATTACCGGCATACCGACTTCCGATACGCCTTCCACCGCGGCCTTAAGGGCGGTCTTGCCCTGCTTGCGATGAACGTAGATGGCCTCTCCCACCACGATGGCATCGTCCACCACGATACCCAGCACCATGATGAGGCCGAAAAGAGAAATCATGTTGATGGTTCCGCCCATGGCCCAGAGGATCACCAGCGCACCGGCGATGGAAATGGGTATCCCCATGCCTGCCCAGAAAGAGAGTCGGACATTGAGAAAACACCACAGCAGCAGAAAAACGATACACAGCCCGATGATGCCGTTTTTCAGCAGCAGGTCAATGCGTGCACGCAGCATGTCGGTGTTGTCGTACAGCACTTCAATGGTGGCGCCGGCGGGCGTTTGATTCTGCTTTTCATCGATATACCGCTCAATGGTTCTGGAAATCTTGAGGGCATCTTCTTCCGGCGTCTTGTATACAATCAGAAGGACGGCCGGCTCCCCGTTGATGGAGGCGGCAATGGGATCCTCGGTGAATCCGTCATCGATCCGGGCCAGTCGGTCCAGGGTGACCACATCGCCTTCCGGCCGGGCCAGGACCACGATCGAGGCCAGCTCCTCGCCCGTATATTTTCTTCCCATGGTACGAACCCGGATCTCCTCCTCACGGGTGCGTATGGTCCCGCCGGCCAGGTTGAGGCTGCTTCGGCGGATGGCGCCGGCCACCTCGGAAAAAGAGATGCCGTACTGGCGCAGCCGCTCTTCGGAAACTTCGATGGCGATTTCGTAATCCCGCGCCCCGAAGGTCTCCACCTGAGAAATATCCGGCAACTGCTGGATCTCGTCCTTGATCTGCTCGGACCATTCCTTGATCCGCCGTTCGGACATGTCCCCGGACAGGTACAGCAGCGTCACCACGTCCTTGAGCAGCAGTTCGCTGATCACCGGCTTTTCGGCATCGACCGGAAACGTGGAGATGGCGTTGACCCTGGTCCGCACCCGGTCGAGCACCTCGTCCAGGTCGTAGTCCTCACGGACTTCGATATTGGCTGATCCAAATCCCTCCGAAGACTCGGTGGTATACTGCTTGATGCCCTGCAACCCCTCGATCGCCTCTTCGATCTTGCGGCTGATGCCTTCTTCGACCTCTTCCGGGTCGGCGCCGGGATAGGGCACCGAGATGGTAATCATGTCCAGGGAGAATTCCGGGAATGTCTCACGAATCATGTTGGACGAAGCGATATAGCCGGCAATAAAAATCAGCGCCAGGAGGATATTGGCGAAAACGGTATTCCTGGCAAAGGCGGCAAGTATCCGTTTCATGATCGCTGCTCCCCGTCGGCCGTGGTCGTCGCGATTTCCAGCAAGGCATTTTCAAGCGGGTCGATGAGTCGGGTAAGGATCACCGTGTCACCCGGATTGAGTCCCCGGCCCACATAAACGGACTCTCCCTCGATCCGTGCCACGGTCACGTCGACCGTCTGGAGCCGGTTGTCGGCGTTCACCAGGTAACTCTTGTTTTCAAAGCTCACGGCCTGCCGCGGCAGTCGGTAGACGTCCCGCATGGTCCGGCCGGGAATATCAACCGTACAGAACATCCCCTCCACCAGCGGCAGCGTCCGGTCGCCGTTGCCCATGGCCGATTCGGCGGTGATACGCACCGCCACGGTGAGCGTCCGGGTCTGCTGGTCGAACTTGACCACCCGGTTCAGGCGGCCGGTCCAGGCTGATCCGGTCTTGTCTTCGGTCCAGCGGATCGTGCAGTCAACAGGCGTGAGGCGGGCAAACCAGGCGCTGGGCGGCCGGTCGCTGGACGGGGTTTCAAACTGCAGCCAATGACGGGCATCCCGACTGTCCAGGGGGACCTGAATTTCCAGTACCGAATCGTCGGCCAGGGTCAATACGTTCTGACCGGGAGAGACATACTGGCCGGTCTCCACCGAAACCGATTTGATCCGGGCATCGAAGGGCGCCCTGACCGTGCAGCGGGAGAGGTTGGTTTCGGCCAGCGTGAGACGGGCTGTTGCCGACAGAAGGCTGCTTTCGGCCTCCCGGATCTGCAGCGGGTAAAGGCTGACGGCTTGAGCGATCAGGTCCGCCTGGTCCGTGGCGCTGTTATAGGCACGTTCCGCCTGATCCACCCCGGATCGGGTGCCGACCCGGTCCGTCTCGAACAATTGCCGGATCCGTTCGAATTCGGTGCGGGCCAGTTGGGCGCTTCGCGCCAGGGTTTTGGCCCGCCGGGTGTCGATGGCAAACTGCTTTTTCAGACGGTCCACCGAATTTTGCCACTGGGCCACACCGGCTCTGGCCTCCAGAAGGCCGGCCTCGTAATCAGCCGGATCGATCCGGAACATCACGTCGCCGGCAGGAATGATCTGCCCGGTCTTGAGGGTCGGGTGGGTGCTTATCACCCGGCCGGAGACTTCCGGGGCCAGGGTCACCACTGTCAGGGCCCTGGCCTCACCATATCCGGTGATCGACACCGGATAATCCCGTGGGTGAACCGTTGCGGCCTGCACCTTGATGGCCCGCTCTTCGGTTTTGGCCTCGGCGGGCGGTTGTTTCAGGCTTGCCAATCCGTTCATCCCCGCCCAACCGATCAACAGAATCAGCGTGCAGATAACGATTCGAACGAGCACATGTTTTTTTTGTCGTTTTTTTTCAATGGGTTCCATCGGGTCGCCTTGAATCCAGCTGAAGGTTATTTTTTATCCAGAACCGCCTTTATCTTTTCAAGCACCTCACACCATTTTTGGGCGGTCTCCGCCCCCAACGCCTCCACCAGTTCAACGAAAGAGCCGAGGATGATCGCTTCCACCCGGGCAATGTCTTCGATCGCTTCAGGGGAAACCCGGATCACCACTTTTCGTCGATCCCGATTGCTCGGGGTCCGGGTCAGCAGGCCACGTTCCACCAGCCGCTCCACCATGGTCGATACGGAAGGCGGCGAGACGCCGAGCAATGCCGCCAGTTCAGTGACCGAAACGGCTTCGCGGACACGAACCATCATGATCATGTTCATCTGCTGGGCGGAAAGTTCTCCGAAACGGTTGTCCTTGCCCTCCTGCATGCAGGCCCCGGTGGTGATCCGCTGGACGTGGTCATGTATCATTCGCCCGGTGGTGAAAATATAACGGGCGCTGGCCAATGCATTCTGATCTGTCATATACGCCTCCGACATGGTCGCTTTCCGGATTGGGGAGGCTGAAATATAAGCCTATCTAATTTTTTGTCAACATTATATTTAGATTTTCTAATATTTAGTTTTATAAATTTAAAAGTCCCGCTCGGGCGGGCAGGAGAGACGGACCCGATGATACAGGCATCCGGCCGGCCATCCTTTTCGAAATTGTATCAACCGGTAACGATTCGTATCCATTCGGCTTCAGACTGGAGCCCTGTTGACGCCAGGTGACGGATCAGGATCTGTTTTCATCGTTTCCACCGACTTCGACGGCGCCGGCCGGACGGGAAGGTATTGAAAACGGCCCATCGATTACGCGGTTTATGTTCAGGCATGATGAGGGAAGCCGCCGTGCGGCGAATCTGATCGACCATGGTTTTTATCCCTCGCGCATGTTAAAGAATGTTTCCCAGAGGCCGATATTGTGGGAAACAGTTCCAATAACCCATAATAAGCCCCGAATGGAACCCATATGACCTTGAGTAAAAAGATGCCGCAGACCCTTTGTGTGACCAGCGGTAAAGGTGGCGTCGGCAAGACCAGCTTCACGGTGAATTTCGCCATCGCCCTTACCCGAAGCGGCAACCGCGTCCTGGTGGTGGATGGTGACATGGGGCTGGCCAACGTGGATGTACTCCTGCGATTATCGGTTAAAAACAATATCCGGGACATCCTTGAAAGTGGCGCGGATCCTCGTCAGGCACTGATTTTCGCACGACCCAACCTCGCCGTGCTGCCGGGCAGTTCCGGTGTTCCGGAGATGGTGTCCTTAGGGGAGCGCCATCAGGATCGGCTGGCCGGATTCATCAGACAGATTTCATCTGACTTCGACTACGTGATCATCGATACGGCGGCGGGAATCGGGTCGTCGGTGTTGTGGTACAACCGGTTTTCCGACCATAGCATTTTCATCCTGACCCCGGACCCCACCTCAATGACCGATGCTTATGCCCTGATCAAGCTGTTATCGCGGGATCAGGGAATCAACGGATTCAATATGGTGCTCAATTTCGTCCGCGGCGTTCGTGAAGGCAACCATACCGTTGAAACGATCAAGCGGGTGACCCAACGGTTTCTCAACCTGGGATTGTCCCATCTGGGCAGCATTCCGGAAGACAAGGCGGTCCGCCAGGCAGTCCTGGACCAGGTGCCTTTCATCGAACAGACACCCGGCAGCAAAGCTGCCCGGGCCGTCCACGACCTGGCGGGAAAGGTGGGGTCGCTGATCTGATGACATCCGATCATAACGCCATCCTTCTGCGCGTCATTGCCCTAGCCGGCAGCCGCTGTGGGATATCGGCCGGGCTCATGGTCGCCGCACCGGCCCACGCCGCCGGCAATGCCCATGCCGTGAATGGAAACCTGTTCTGGGTGGCGCTGTGGATCGTCGTGCTGCTGGTGGCCGTGGCTCTCGGCTACCTCCAGCAAAACCGGATGGTTAAACGCAAAACCGCCGAATTGAGACGGGAGCTTTTCGAACGCCAGATGGCGGAAAAGGAGTTGCTGGCCGCTGATCGGCAACTACGCCAATCGCTGACGGAAAAAGAGTCGCTGCTCAAGGAGATTCACCACCGGGTCAAAAACAACCTGCAGATCGTCTCCAGCCTGCTCTACCTGCAGGAAGATTATATGCAGGACCCAAAAGGCATTGATATTCTTCGAGAAAGCCAGAACCGGGTAAAATCAATGGCCTTGATTCACGAGCAGCTCTATGGCACGGAGGACCTGGCAAAAATCGACTTCGGCCGATACATTCAAGGGCTGGCCACCAACCTGCTGGACGCCTACGGCATCGACCCGGCCCGTATCCGGCTGGATGTCAGGGCCGACGACATCGCCCTGGGGATCGATATGGCCGTGCCCTGCGGCCTGATCATCAATGAACTGGTGTCCAACGCTCTCAAATACGCCTTTTTGCCCCAGGACGCGGGGAAGGTTGATATCGTCATTCGTACCCTGGAGACCGGGCGGATAAACATCCTTGTGGCCGACAACGGCATCGGAATTTCTGAACCTTCTGAAAACGTTGAAAAAAAATCGTTGGGACTGCGACTCGTCGACACCCTGACCACCCAGTTGGATGGCGCCCTGGCCGTCACAACGGACAACGGAACCCGGTTCAGCATCACATTGAACACACCGGCACAGCCCGGAAAGGATTGTTGACATGACACAGGCGACCATACTGGTGGTCGAAGACGAAGGCATCGTTGCCCAGGAAATCAAAAGCCGCCTGGAAAAAAGCGGCTATGCGGTCTGCGCCGTGGCCCATGACGGCCGGACAGCCATCGCCCACGCCGGAAAAATGCAACCGGATCTGGTACTCATGGATATCCGGCTGAAAGGCGAGATGGACGGCATCGAAGCCGCCGGGGTGATCCGGGACCGGTTCAACGTTCCCGTCGTTTACCTCACTGCCTATACCGACCCGGCCACCCTGGAGCGGGCCAAGGTAATGGAACCTTTCGGTTACGTCGTCAAACCCTTCGAGACCCGCAGCCTCATGGTCTCCATTGAAATTGCCCTGCACCGCCATCGCAGCGAATACGAACGGATCTACCGCGAAAAGCTCCAGGCGGTCCTGGAAACGGCCGGGGCGATCTGCCACGAACTGAACCAGCCCATGATGGCGATCTCGGGCCATACGGAACTGCTCCTGGACACCCTTGAAAACGACAGCCCCGTCTACCCGAAAATCGCCAAGATCAAATCCCAGGTAGAGCGCATGGGCGCCATTACCCAGAAGCTCATGGGCATCACCCGCTACGAGACCAAGGATTATGTGCAGGGGGAACGCATCGTGGACATTGAAAAATCGTCGCTGACCTTCGATTAAGAGAAAGGACGACGGCCGGCACGCCGACGGGCAAGGGTCCTCATCAACCGGACCAGATGCCGGTAATAATGGAAACTGGCCAGAAAAAGAGCGCCGCCGACGGCGGTGTAAACGACCGCCAGAAACGGCGGGGGAACCGGTGAGTGCCGCAGGGCGATCCCCAGGGCAATCATGATCATGATGAGCAGATAGCTCTTCCAGGCCTGGAACGCAAAAAAACAGCCCCGATCGGGCAGCCGGCGCAGGCGCCGGATGTTTTTCCTGGCAATGCCGCCAAACCCCCGGCGCACGGCCAGCCAGGCCAGAAGCAGGCCCAGCAGTTCAAAGCCCGCGCCCCGGACGAATCCCTCCGGAACCAGCCAGCCGATACCGGTAAGGCACATCATCAGGCCCACGGCGCTCCACATCACACCCGAGGCGGCAAACAGCCAGCACTTGGGCACAGCCGGTTTGAGACGGGAAAGGGTCATGAACAGCCCTCGCGGTGGAGCCGAACCAACCGCGCCAGGGCGCGGTCCAGATCCAACGGGTCGTATCCCCGGGCATAGGCCCGGCGGCTGTCCAGGGCAACATCCGGCGGGCGCCGGGTTCCCGCTGCGGTGTCATCCAGACTGGCGGGCCGGATCCCATCTTCGCCAGCCCCCATGATGGCAGCCAGACGGCGCCCCATTTGAAGCCGGGAGATACGGGTGCGCCCCCCCAGGTGCAGCACGCCGGTCCCGCGCCCGAGGGCCATGAGTATGCCCGCGGCCGCACTCTCTCCGTCCACGGGGGTCCGGAACTCATCGGCAAACAGGGACACGGGCGCGCCACCGTCCAGGGCCTCGATGATCTTCAGGCTGAACGTGCTGCCGTGTCCACCCGAAAGGCCGATCAGAAGGGGAAGGCGGCAAATCAACGCCCGGGGGTGGCCATGCAGAACCCGTTGCTCTGCATCCGCCTTTTGCCGGCCGTAGGCGGACAGCGGGGCCGCCGGATCATTCTCGGCGTAGGGCGGCCGGGTGCCGTCGAACACCATGTCGGTGGATGTAAAGACAAAGGGAATGGTCAACCGGCGGCACAGCCCCGCCAGGCGCTCGGTGGCCAGCACATTGATCTGCAGGGAGTCGTGGGCATGGGACTCGCAAAAACCGTTACTGCTTTGGGCCGCCGCATGAATCACGGCCTGGGGTCGAATTTCCCGCAAAAGAGATTCCATGAACCCGGCGTTCGTCAGGTCCCCCTGCACCGTTATCACACCGGGAACGGTTACCGGGTGATGCCGCCAGAGGGCGTAAACGGCCCATCCCGCCCTGGCCTGGCGGCACAGGTGCCACCCCAAAAAGCCGCTGGCACCTGTGATCAGCAGCCGGCCGGCGTCAGTGGCAGATGCCATCGACCGATCCACCCGCCAGCCATTGGTTGATAAAGTGAACCGTCACCCTGACGTCGGTTCCGGTTTTTTGCGCCAGCAATTCCAGGCGGTCCAGATTATCCAGAACGTTTTGACGATTGCCGACCAGGGCGTGAATTTTTATGCTTCGGTCCAGGCAGTCCAGAGCGGCTTCATCCTGACCCAGTTGCTCATGAATGCCGGCCATGGCGGAAAGATCGTCGGCCATGCCCCGGGAAAACCCGGCCTGCCGGTCCAGTTCCAGGGCCTGATGAAAAAAGGTCATGGCTTCCGGGACGTTCCCGATTTCTGCCATCAGCCGGCCACGGGTGAACCGGAGGGTCGCGGCGGCCGTGATGCCATCGCCATCCGCCATGGCATCGGCCTGATCCAGCAGGGTCAATGCGTCATCGAATTGCCGGGCCTTCATCATCAGCACGGCCCGATGATTCAGGACCATGGCAAACACCGGACCGGTCTCCCGGGAGAGCAGCTGCGCCTCGTCCAGGAGCACCTCGGCACCGGCCAGATCCTCCTCGGCCATGAGCACCGAGGCCTTGTTGGACAGAGCCTGGGCGATCACCTGCTGGTCGTCGCAGCGCCTGGCGGCAGTGATGGCCGCATCGTAAAACAAACGCGCATTGGCCACGTCACCGGTCTGGCGGTACCCGTTCGCCAGGCTGTTCAGGCTGCGGGCCACACCCGCCTGCCGGTCGCTGATGGAATAAATTTCATGGGCCGCAAAAAAATGATCCATGGCCCTGCGGGTGCATCCCTTCTGATACCAGTGGATTCCCCGTTTCAATTCCCGATCACCGCGATCGGAGCCATCTGCGGAGGATGTCACCTCCGGCGATGCGGCGCAGCCATGAAGTCCGCAAAGCGCCAGCACCATTGCAAGTACCAGACTATTTTTCATTTTGAGCCTTCCGGTTCAGGATCATGCAGGAAACCGATGGATGGCCCCCCGGTCTATGGAACGCCGCCGAAACGGGGATCACAGTTGTACCATCCGATAGTAGACGATGCCGATGTATTCATGAAGGGCATTGGCGGAGGTCGACAGAAAGCCGGCGCCCGGCAGGAGGCGACGCCATGTGTAAGGAGCGTTTCTGGCCCCTAAATAATAGGCGGGAAACGGCGTATAGGTCATACCGGCGGCGTCGAAGGCCATGCCGGCCCGCTTGAGATGGTAGGCGGCGGTGAGCAGGATCGGCCTGGAAAACCCCTGCTGCCGGCAGATCGCGGCAGTGAGCCGGGCATTCTGGGCCGTATCGCGAGCCCGATCCTCCAGGGTGATGCGATTTCCGGGAACCCCCAGGTCCACCAGAAATCGCCTGACCACCGGTGCTTCGGCAACCTCGGCATCCCCGGAGACCCTTCCGCCGGTGACAATGATGGGCAACCCCAGCCGCTGGTACAGCCGGACAGCGGTGACAATGCGCCCCATCATCAGCGGCGAGGGCGCCGCCGTACCGGTGAGGTCCGGCACCCGGTCGATGATGCCGCCCCCAAGAAGGATGATCACATCCCCGGACGGATTTTCCGGGATGGAGACATCCGATTCCAGCCCCCGGATCAAAAAAGTGGCCACCGGCCCGGTAGACAGGGCATACAACAAGAACCCCACCGTCAGGTTGACCAGGGCCAGTTTCCAGCGTTTTCGGTACCCCATCATCATTGAAACCAGCACAATCAGCACGACGACAATACCCGGTGGGAGTATGAGCGGGGTAACGATTTTTTTAAATTCAAACATCAACGGCATCTTTTCTCCGGACGGTTTGGTAAAATCTATTATACGCCAATTGAAAATCCCGGGTCAATTGCAACCGTACCCGTCAGAATCATTGACAGCACAGCCCCCGCTTTGTTAAAGAAGTGGCTATCCGTAAAAAAGAGAGATGCCGTGAACACACAGACGATCAATGCTGCGGCGGCCGCAACGGACTCGGTCCCTTGACGGTCGGCAGCAGCAGCACACCCAACTGCTGAACCACCGAACATCACCGGGCCGGACCCCACACCGGCCCCATTTGCTGCAACCCCCGGGCCGGACGGTCCGGGGGTTTTTTGTTTTCAGGTCCGATGATGACGGCGCTTCAGGAACCGCGATAAGGAGAAAAGAATGCAGACCCCGACACCCATCCGATTTTCGGAGCGCATGTCCCAGCTGCCCCCGTATCTGTTCGGCATGATCAACAAAATGAAAATGGAGAGACGCTGGAATGGCGAGGATGTGATCGACCTGGGCATGGGCAACCCCGTCGACCCGGCACCGGATACGGTCATCGGCAAGCTGTGCGAAGTGGCCCAGGATCCCAAGACCCACCGCTACCCGGTTGCCGGCGGGATGCGCAACCTGCGCCGGGAAATCGCCCGGTACTACCGGCGCAACTATGGGGTGGATCTGGAGTCGGAAAAAGAGGTCATCTGCACCATCGGTTCCAAGGAGGGCATCTCACACCTGTGCCTGGCCCTGGTGGGTCCCGGCGATACGGTACTGGTGGCGGCACCAGCGTTTCCCATTCACGTCTATGCGGCCGTCATAGCCGGTGCCAGCGTCATCCGGGTGCCCATATCCTCGGAAGAGGCGTTTTTGGAACGCATCACCTCCATGTGCGAATCCCTGACACCGGCGCCCCGCCTGCTCATGCTCAATTATCCCCACAACCCGACGGGAGCCCTGGCGTCAAAGGCGTTCTTCACCCGCATCGTCTACCTGGCCAGGCGCTACGGGTTCATGGTGGTCAATGATTTTGCCTATGCCCGGGTGACCTTCGACGGCTACATCGCCCCGAGCTTCCTTGAGGTGCCCGGAGCCATGGATGTGGGCGTCGAGTTCGGCTCTTTTTCCAAATCCTACAACATGGCCGGCTGGCGGGTCGGCTATTGCGTGGGCAACCCTGAAATCATCGAAGGACTGGGAAAAATCAAGGGGTATTACGACTACGGCATCTTCTCCCCCATCCAGATCGCCGGTATCGTGGCCATGCGCGACTGCGAAGACGACATCGCCGCCCAGGCCCGGCTCTACCAGAGTCGGCGTGATGTGATGTGCGAAGGGCTGAAGCGCATGGGCTGGCCCGTGGAAAAGCCCAAGGCGGGCATGTTCGTCTGGGTCAGGATTCCGGAACCCTGGTGCCGTATGGGTTCGGTGAAGTTTGCCGTGGAGATGATGGAGCGGGCCAATGTCGCCGTTACCCCCGGCGCCGGTTTCGGCGAGGAGGGGGACGGATTCCTGCGTCTGGCCCTGGTGGAAAACGAAAACCGCATCCGCCAGGGACTCCGGCAGATGCGGCGGGTATTGGGTGAGATGGAAAAGGGGCGATCCGATGGATAACGACCACCGCCAATCGATCAAACGGCATCCTGCAGCAAAATCCCGTCGCGGTCAGGTAAAAGGGGCTGCCGGTTTCAGCCGTTAAATGTTGATCACCTTGTCGGCCAGTTGCATGGCCGTAACGATATCCAGCATGTTGGTCGTCTGGCCGACCTGCTTTTTCTCCAGCAACGCGAAGTGATCCAGACAGGTACCGCACACCAGGATGGAGAGACCGGCGTCTTCCATCGCCTTGAGATCTTCCAGAGTGCCGGCTCCGGTGATGGTCAGCTTGACCCCGCTGTTGACGAACACCAGGCGCCACAGCTCGTCGCCCATCTCCTTGAGGGTTTTGATGAAGTTGATCATCAACCGGGCTCCCAGTTCGTCGTCGCCGCTGCCCATGCAGTCCGCCGCCACCATCACCATAATTTTCTTTCCGGCACCATCCGTCAACGGTACAGCCGCTTTGGACTCAGGCGCCGGGTCTCCGCCGGTGCCGACAACCGAAAAGGAGCCGCCGTCCCGGCCAGTTCGGGTCTGATAGCCCTGGGACTCCAGAAACCGGACCACATTCTGCCGGGCCGGCTCGTTATCCACCAGCACTTCAATATGTTCGGGGTGCCGGCTTTCCACTGCCGCCTTGGTCTCCAGCACCGGTGCCGGACAGGAAAGGCCGCGCGCATCGATCTTGTTCACGTGTGGTTCCTTTATTCAAAAATTGGATGCCGGCGATCGGAAGCCGGAAGCCAGATCGCGGCTGGAAGCCGCTCCTGCAAGCCCTTAATCCCTCAATCCAGCATTCGGCGGTCGGATGTCCGACCTCAGTCATCCGGCCTCTGTCTTCTGTTCCCATTCACGCCAGCTGTATGATGCCAGCCGGATAATCCACCACCTCGCCAATGACGGCGGCATGTTCGACCCCTTCACTATGCAGGTGCTCCACCAATCCGTCGGCCGAGGTGGGTGCCACGGCGATGCACAACCCGCCGGATGTCTGGGGGTCGAACAGGATATCCTGCATGGCCGGGTCCACCCCTTCGTCCATATCCACCATGGAGGCGCGGAAACTGCGGTTCTTGTGGGCACCTCCCGGCACCATGCCCATGGAGGCAAACCCCAGCGCCACGTCGATAATGGGCAGTTTTTCGAGTACGATCCGCACCCCCAGCCCGGTCCCCTGCATCATCTCGGCCAGATGGCCGATCAGCCCGAAACCGGTGATATCGGTGCAGGCATGCACGGGATAGGCGCGCATCACGTCGGCGGCCGTCCGGTTCAGAGCAGCCATGATGGCGGTGACCTTGCGGGTAATCTCTCCCGAGGCCAGTTTGCCTTTGATGGCCGTATTGACGATGCCCGTACCCAGGGGTTTGGTCAGCACCAGGCGATCGCCCACGTTGATCCCCTGTTTGGTGAGTATCCGGTTGGGATGGATGAACCCGGTCACGGAAAGCCCGTATTTGAGCTCCTCATCCTCCACGCTGTGCCCGCCCAGCAGGACCACGCCCGCCTCCCTGACCTTGTCGATCCCCCCTTGAATCACCTGCCGCAGCACGGAAAGGTCCATCAGCTTCAGGGGGAATCCCACCAGGTTCATGGCCGTTTTAGGCTCCCCGCCCATGGCGTAGACATCGCTCAGGGCATTGGCCGCGGCGATTTGTCCGAACCAGTAGGGATCGTCGACCACGGGGGTAAAAAAATCCACCGTTTGAATCAGGGCCAGATCCTCGGACACCTGGTAGACACCGGCATCGTCTGCGCGGTTGAGGCCCACCAGCACATTGGCGTCTGTTGGAAAATCCAGTCCGCATAAGGCTTTGTCCAGGTCCCCTGGAGGCAGTTTGGACGCTCAGCCGGCCCCTTTAACCGTTTCGGTCAGGCGAAGGGGGGACGGGGATGGGTTATTTGCAGCCATGTTGTTTCTCCCGGGGTCTAGGGTCGATGGGGATGCCGGAACCGTCAGCCCTTTCCGGAGCACCCGGCAGGCGGGCAGCGGCGTTGAGCTCGGCCACCAGCCGGTCCAGATCGAGGCCGTAGCGATCGGCCACCTGCCATAGCGGATCGAACAGTGCCTGGCAACAGATGCACGCACCCGCTCGGCGGTCCCAGGCCTTGAACACCGCCTCGGTCGCCCGGTGGCAACTGACGATATCCAATACCGTCATTCGTGAATCAATGCAAGCCGGCGCGTTTTGTGACATCTTGGTTTCCCATCCTTTCGATCGGTTGAGAGTAATCGTGAAAGGGGTGGAAATCAAATTGCTAAAAACGATCCGGCAAGCCCTGTCCATAGAAAAAATTGATGGACGCAGGTAAAGTCGCATTTCCGACGGATACGTAAAAAGGGTGACGCCCCGTCATCAATCGGCATCCTTGCTTACCAGTTCATCCCACGCCTTCATGGCTCGACGCTGGTGGGGAATGGTGATGGTTCCACCCACGATCAGGCCGATAAAAAGCGCTTCTTCCAATTCCTGGCTGGTGACGCCCTCTTCGTGGCAGCGGATCACATGGTACTTGATGCAGTCGTCGCATCGCAGCACAAAACTGGCCACCAGACCCAGCAGTTCCTTGGTCTTGACCGGCAGCGCCCCCTCCCGATACGCTTGAGAATCCAGGCTGTAGTATCGCTTGGTGCCCAGCCCGGCATACTTCATGACCAGTTCGTTGAGCGTTTTCCGCTCCTGTTGAAACGTCTCGATGTCACCCATGGCAGGTCTCTCCTTTGCGGTTGTGATGTGACGGCGGGGAAAGGGTTCGCCCCCCGCCCGGAAACAGGCGGTTCCCATCGGAAAACGGGTATACATGAATTTCAGTGCAAAGGCTATGTTGCGGCAGGTCGAAAAAGCGGATGAGCCGCTGCAGAGACGCGGCAAAGCGATGAAAAGGCAGTCTATTCGAAATTTTTGAAAAAGCGGATCACGTAGTTGATGTGATTTCTCATTGTCGTGTAGGCCGCTTCGGCATCACCACTGCGGATGGCCCGGTAGATGGCCTGGTGCTGTCGCAGGATCTCCACGATGTTATCCGGATCCTGGTAGAGATGCAGCAGGTTTTCGCGGATGCCGACATGAAGGAAATCGGAAACATTTTTCATGATGTAGATCTGCAGCGGATTTTTGGTCGCCGAGGCAATGGCCATGTGGAAGGAGAGATCCCCCTCGGTGCCCAGTCCGCCGGAACGGGTATCGGTGTCCATCTCGACGATGGCCTTTTCGATGGCCTCCAGATCGTCCGCATTGGCCCTCAGGGCTGCCAGCGAAGCCGCGTTGCACTCGATTCCCATGCGCATTTCCATCAGGTCGATGAGGCTCGCATCCTGGGTTTCCATGACGGTGGCCAGGGGTATCCTCACCGCTTCGTCCATCGACCGCACAAAGGTCCCCTGGCCCTGGCGCTGCTCCAGAAAACGAAGGGTGACCAGTTTGTTGATCGCCTCGCGGACGGAGTTCCGGCTGACATTCAATGCCTTGGCCAGTTCCCGCTCGGTCATGATTTTCTGGCCGGGCTGGAAGTCGCCGCGGAAGATCAGCTCCCGCAGCTGGTCGAAGACCTGATCGGAAATGCGCTTGGGATTGATGGGTTTCAGCCGTATTTTCATTCGCCCAGGGCTTCCGCCAGAAGTTCGATGGGATGCCGCACGGCGACCTTCGCGCCGGCCTGGGACAGCATGTCGGAAATCTGGATCATGCAGGCCGGGCATCCCGTTGCCAGCGTATCCGCACCGGTCTCCTGGATCTGCAGCGCTTTTTTCTGCCCGATGCCTCTGGAGATGTCGTAGTACTGCAGGTTGAAACTGCCACCCATGCCGCAACACCAGTCGGGCTCGGCCATTTCCGTCAACGTGCAGCCGGGGGCGGCGTGAATCACGGCACGCGGCTGACTGGACACATCGAGGCTCTTTTTCAAGTGGCACGGGTCGTGGTAGGTGACCGTCCGGGGGGTTGCGGCCGAACCGGTCAGCGGCTGCAGCCCGGCCTCATCGATCAGGAACTGGTTGATGTCCATGGTACGCCGGGCCAGCCGGGCGGCAGCCTCGCGGTGGCCGTCATCCGCCATCGTCGGCCACATTTCGTGGATCGTGGAGGTGCAGGTGGCGCAGGCGGTGACCAGCACATCGAATTCACCGGCTTCAAAGCGCTTCAGGTTGTGGGACAGCAGCTTCTGGAAGGTGGGCAGGTCCCCGCTGGACAGCGCCGGAATGCCGCAGCAGCCCTGGTTGTCCGGCAGGTAGATGCCCACCCCGAGGTGGTCCAGCACCTTGATGGTGCTGTGGGCGATGGCGGGAAACATCTTGTCGATCAGACACCCGGTAAAAATGGCCACCTTGAGTCCCGACCGGCCGGCCGGCCGGTCCATGGACGGCACCTCGCGGTGAAAGGGCACCGGGGCCAGGGTCCGGAAATGGCGATCCTGGATCAGGGGCGACATCACCCGGGCGCAGGAGGTGCCGACGATGTCGTTGACCGGACGGGTGAAAATTTTCTGGAACCGGGCGCCCCATTCGGTCAGCCGGTCGAACAGCGCCGGGTGGGCCAGCATGCCTTTCAGGATCAGCCGTTTGGCCGGGGGCAGCCCCATATAACCGGTCAGGATGGCCCGCGCCTTGATGAAGATCTCCTGCACGCTGACCCCGCTGGGGCAGTTGGCCGAGCAGGATCCGCACAGCAGGCACTTGTTCAGCCGCTGGTAGACCCCTTCCGGGTCATCGAACATGGACTCCATCAGACCGCTCAACAGGGCCAGCTTGCCCCTGGCCACGTCGGCTTCCCGACCGGTCTGGTCGAAAACCGGGCAGACCGACTGGCACATGCCGCAGCGCATACAGACGACGAGTTGATCTTCCAGTTCCCGCATGAGGCGGGCGAGTGCTTCCATTGATGCCATATTGCTATGCTTTCGCGGCGATGATCTTGCCGGGGTTGAGGATGTTGTTGGGATCCATGGCGCGCTTGATCCGCGATGAAAAAAGAATCGTTCCGGCGCTGGTTTCCTTTTCCAGGTAGCGGGATTTGGCCAGGCCGGTGCCGTGTTCGCCCGACAGGGTTCCCCCCATGGCCAGGGCTTCATCAAAGATGTCGTCGATGGCCTTTTCCACCCGCTCCCATTCGTCATGGTTGCGTTTGTCCGTCAGGATGGTGGGGTGCAGGTTGCCGTCGCCGGCGTGCCCGAAGGTGCCGATGGTGAGATCGTAGCGTTTGGCGATCCGTCCGATGGCGGCGACCATATCCGGAATACGGCTGCGGGGCACCGTTGCATCTTCCAATACCAGGGTGGGCTTGAGCTGCGCCAGGGCGGACAGGGCCGCACGGCGGGCCGCCCAGACCCGGTCGCGCTCGGCCGCATCCCGGGCCACACGGATCGAGGTCGCGCCCATGGACCGGCACAGCGCTTCCACCCGATCGGCGTCTTCTTCCACCTGCGCCGCGTGACCGTCCAGTTCCACCAGCAGCATGGCCGCCGCGTCCCTGGGCAGGCCGGCCTTGCTGAAATCTTCCACCGCCCGGATGGTGAAGTTGTCCAGAAATTCCAGGGTGGCGGGAACGATCCGCTCGGCAATGATGGCGGCCACGGTCTCGGAGGCCTTTTCCAGAGATTCGAAAACGGCCATCATGGCCTTGCGGTGAGCCGGCAGCGGGATCAGCTTGAGAATGATTTCGGCGAACACGCCCAGGGTGCCTTCCGAGCCGACCATCAATCCGGTCAGGTTGTAGCCGGTGGCGCACTTGACGGTCCGGGATCCGGATTTGACCAGGTTGCCGTCAACATCGAAAAAGCTCACGCCCATGACGTAATCCCGGGTAACGCCGTATTTCAGCCCGCGCAGGCCCCCGGCGTTTTCAGCCACGTTGCCGCCGATGGTCGAAACGGCCTGGCTGCCGGGATCGGGCGGGTAGAACAGGCCCCTGGCTTCCACGGCGGCGGCCAGTTTGGCCGTGACCACGCCGGGCTGCACCACGGCGTACATATCCGCCTCGTTGATCTCGAGAATAGACTTCATCCCGTTGGTCGCGATGACCACACCGCCGGGCAGGGGCACGGTACCCCCGCTCAGGTTGGTGCCGGCACCCCGCACGGTCAGCGGCAGGCCGTTGTCATTGCACAGGCGCACCGCCCGACCGAGCGCCTCGGTCGTGGTCGGCCGCACGATCAAGCCGGGCTGGACCGGGTCAACAACGGCGGCGTCGTAGGAGTAGGTGTGCAGGTCGGTGGCATCGGTCCAGGCGTTGTCGTCACCGACGATGGCTTTGAATTTTTTGACAAGTGAATCAGCAATCATGGTCAGGGTCCTTGCTGTTTATGAAAATGAATCCGGAATTCAGGAGCCAGGAGTCAAGCATTCCCCACTGTCTATTTTTTTATTATTAAAATCAGCTCCTTGGGACCGTGAACACCAAACACCAGGGTAAACTCGATATCGGCCGTCTTGGACGGCCCGGAGATCAACAGGGCGTTGGTGGGCATGCCGGCGGCCCAGTTCTCGGATGCCATCATTTCGGACAGGGAGTTGTATATCGTGTCGGCATCCAGCACCGCGACATGTACCGGCGGTACCAGGGACATGAGCCGGGGCTCATGCGGCGTAGGCCAGAGGACCACGGCGCCGGTATCGGCCACGCCCCCGCGCACGCTCGTAATTCCGGCATCGATCTCAAAAAGATCGTCCTTGAAGGTCTCCACCTGCGAGGAATAGGCCACCCGTTCCGGCAATCCGTCGGCGTCCGATGGCCACGCCTTCTCAATGGCCGGGCCGATCGGCGACCCCGGTCCGAAAAGAAGCCGTCTCCACCCCTTCTCCCGGGCCAGCGCCTTGAGTTTGTCCGTCCAGCGGTCGGCGTCCACCAGGTGCACCTCGGTACGGATGGCCGTCATCTGGGTCGCCAGGCGCTCGATGCGCGCATCCCGATCAAGGGATAAATCCGGCGGCGGCGGCGCCTCAGGAACCCTGGTTTGCTCCGTACCGGAGGCATGCAGTCGGGCCAATATGCGTTCACGGGCAGTGTGGCTACTCATCGTTCACCCCTTCCTTGCGCACGCGTTCGTGAAGGCTGCAGCGGGCCACCGTCGGCGGCGTCCGGACGCGCGTCCATTGTCTGAGCGGACCGACCCTGGGCATGCGCTTGCCGACTTTTCCGGCCAGGCGGGTACCGATGGCATTCAGCAGCGGCGATCGGTTGGCCAGCTCCCATCCTTTCCAGACCATCGTTTCGGCCAGGTTTTTCTTGTAGCCCCCGCCTGCCACCGCGGCGCTGTTGTCCTGATCGTAGCTTTCGTTGCGCAGGCGGCGGATCAGATCGGGAATCGGGATTTTTACCGGACAGACCTCGCCGCAGGCCCCGCAGAGGCTCGATGCGGTAGCCAGCACGCCGGCCCGGCGGAGGCCCTCCATCTGCGGGGTCAGGATTTTGCCGATGGGGCCCGGATAGACATGCCCATAGGCATGGCCGCCGATGCGAACGTATACCGGACAGTGGTTCAGGCAGGTGCCGCAGCGGATGCACAACAGGGTCTGGCGAAATTCCGGGTCGGCCAGCATACGCGAGCGGCCGTTGTCCAGAATGACCAGGTGCACCTCCCTGGGGCCGTCTTTTTCATCGCTCTTGCGTGGCCCGCTGATCATGTTGACATAGGTGGTGATGGCCTGCCCGGTGGCCGATCCGGTCAGCAGCCGCAGCAGGGGCGGTACGTCGGAGAGCTTCTCGACGACCTTTTCCAGGCCCATGACGGCCACGTGCACCTCGGGCGCGGTGGTGCACATGCGGCCGTTTCCTTCGTTTTCCACCAGCAGCAGGGTGCCGGTTTCGGCGATGGCGAAATTCACGCCGGAAAGCCCCACCCTGGCGCTGGCAAAGCGCTTGCGCAGCACACGCCTGGCGATGGCCGTCAGCGCGTCCACGTCCTCGGTGTAGGGGGTGTCCGGGATCTTGTCATGGAAGATGGCGGCCACCTCGTCCCTGTTCTTGTGAATGGCCGGCACGATGATGTGCGAGGGGGTTTCGTGATTGAGCTGGATGATGAATTCGCCCAGGTCGGTCTCCACCGCCTCGATCCCGTTTTCTTCGAGAAAATGGTTGAGATGCATCTCTTCGGAGACCATGGATTTGCCCTTGACGATTTCGGGCGCATCGTGGCGTCGCAGGATTTCGAGCACGATGCCGTTGGCCTCGTTCGTGTCTTCGGCCCAGTGCACCCGGATGCCGTTTCTTGTGCAGTTGGCTTCCAGCTGCTCCAGCAGCCGGGGAAGCTGCTTCAGCGCACGGCGCTTGATGGCATTGCCGGCCGAGCGCAGCTGCTCGAGAGCGTCGGCGTCCGGAAACACCGTGCGGCGCTTTTCCACCAGGATGTCCATGGCGTTGCGCAGGTTTTTGCGAAGCTGATCATCCGCCAGCGCACCGGCGACATTGTGTTCGAAATCGAACCGTTTGTCATTGCCCATTGATTCTCTCCCAGAGGAATTCGGCCAGGTGTTTGCCGGCGACCGCCACACCGGCATGGTCCATGGCGCCGGTGATGTTCATCAGGCAGCCACAGTCTCCGGCCACCAGCGTAGAGGCCCCGGTCTGCCTGACATCATCCACCTTGTCCCTGACCATGGCGGCCGATATGGCCGGCTGCTTGACGGCGAAGGTACCGCCGAATCCGCAGCATTCGGTCTCGCGCTGCAGTTCCACCAGGGTGACGTTTTTCAGCTGCCGGAGCAATGCCTTGGAGTGCCGGACGACGTCCATTTCGCGCAGGGCGTGGCAGGAGCTGTGCCAGGTGACCGTCAGCGGCTCCCCCCGGTCTTCGAGTTCGACCGCCAGCACCGTGGCCAGGTATTCGGACCATTCATAAACCCGGTCGGAAAACCGGCGGGCGGCGGCTTCATCGGGGGTGCCGGCAAACAGCGTCGGGTAGTGGTGCTTCATCATGCCGGCGCAGGATCCGGAAGGCACGACGATGGGGTAGGGTTTCGAAAACACGCGGATCTGCTGTCTGGCAACGGCCCGGGCCTCCCGGACGAACCCGGAGTTGTAGGCCGGCTGGCCGCAGCAGGACTGGCCCGGGGGGAACACCACGGTGACCCCCAGGGATTCGAGCAGGCGGATGGCCGCCATCCCGGCATCGGGATAGACGGCATCCATCAGGCAGGTACCAAAAAAATAGACCGTGTCGGATCGTTGTGCATATTTTCGGGTTTTCATGGATTTCACCTTCGGAGGTTGACATCCCCTGCGAGGAGCATCAGTTGCCGAAAAACAGGGCCGGAAGCCAGGTGATCAGACCCGGAAACAGCACCAGGATCGCCAGTCCCACCAGCTGCAGCAGAACAAAAGGCATGATACCGCGGTAGATGTGCATCATGGTGTATTCCGGCGGTGCCACCCCCTTGAAGTAGAACAGGGCATAGCCAAAGGGCGGCGTCAGGAACGAGGTTTGCAGGTTCACGCACATGAGGATCGAAAACCACAGCGGATTGAAATCAAGTTCCATGGCAATCGGCATGAAAATGGGGACGGTGACCAGCAAAATGGCGGCCCAGTCGATGAACATGCCCATCAGGAAAACGATGCCCATCATGATCAGGAGCACCAGCCAGCGATTCATGCCCGAGCCGATGAGTACGTCGGCGACCACGTCGCCACCGCCCATGCTCAAAAAGACCGAACTGAAAAATTTGCCGCCGATGAAGAGCATCATCACCATGGACGTGGTTTTCAGGGTGGCGAAACAACTGTCCCTGAATACCGGCCAGGTGAGTTTGCGGTTGGCCAATGCCAGTATCAGCGAACCACTGGCACCCATACCGGCCGCCTCGGTGGGCGTCGCCACGCCCCCCAGAATGGTTCCCATCACGGCAAGGATCAGTGCCAGCGGAGGCACCAGCGATTTCAGGGTCATGCCCCACTTCTGGGCGGCGGTGTAACTGCCGGCCTCTTCTTTGGAAATCGGAGGCCCCAGTTCCGGGTTGATGTTGCAGCGTATGAAAATGTAGGCAAAATAAAGACCCGCCAGCAGCATGCCGGGAAAAATGGCCCCGGCAAACAGGTTGCCGACGGTGGTCTCTTTCAGGCCGGTCAGGCCGCCGTACACCACCATCATGATGGAAGGCGGAATCAATATGCCCAGGGTGCCGGCGGCACAGATGATGCCGCTGGTCATCTCTTTCTGATAGTTCTTTCTCAGCAGGGCCGGGGTGGCCAGCAGGCCCATGGCAACCACGGACGCCCCGATGATGCCGGTCGTGGCGGCAAATACGGTACAGACGACGACAACCGCCAGCCCCAGGCCGCCCTTGATGCTGCCCAGCACCACGTACAGCGCTTCGAAAAGCTTGTCGCTGACCTTGGAGCGGTCCAGCAGCTGGGCCATGAGGATAAACAACGGGATTGCCACCAGCACATAGTTTTCCATGACGCCCCAGGCGTTGTTGGCAAACATGTCAAACAGGGCAGAGACATTGAACCCGTTGTCGAGGAGCCCGAACAGGGTCGCCACGGCCGCCAGGGTGTAGGCCAGCGGATGACCGAAAATAATGGCTGCAATCAGTGACACGAACATCGCAACAGTTAAAAATTCTACACTCATGATTGGTTACCTCACCCCTTCTGCTTTGCCTTGCAGCACCCGGATATTATGGATCAGATTGGAGAATCCCTGAATCAGCAGAAATGAAAAGGAGATGGCCATCAGGGTCTTGATGGGATAAATCGGCGGCGCCCAGCTGGTCGGGTTGAGTTCCCGTCCGGCGATGGATGTCAGGGCGTATTTCCACGATGCGATGGTCATCAGGACCATCACCGGCATGAAGAACACCAGATTGGTCATTACGCCGATGGCACCCTGGGGTTTAAGCGGCATCCGTGAGGTGAAGATGTCCACCCGCACGTGCCCGCTGTAAACGTCACAGTAGGCCAGCCCCAGCATGTAGTGCACGCCGTAAATAAACGTCGTGGCTTCAAACCCCCAGGTGGTGGGGGCGTTGAAGGCGTAGCGCATGATCACCTCGTAGACCACCACCACCAGCAGGGGCAGCGCCAGCAGCGAACTGAACTCGCCCTGCTTGATGTTAAACGTGTCGATTGCCTTGGATAGTTTTTCCAGCATGCCTGCTTTCCTTTCAAACGGCACCGGATCCGTAGATGGGTTGAAGGCCTGCAAGAACCGAATGCAGGCCCCCAACCGTTGGGTTCAATGAATTAAACGCGAATGGGTCGCTATTCCGTAATACGACCACCGACGTATGTTTCGTAGGGCCACGGCGTCGCTCCGGAACGAACTTCACGCCAGTCGGAAAAATCCGCGATAAACTTTTCCTGGCTGTCCAGCACCTTTTTGACATCCGGGTACTTGGCCTTGACTTCGTCCAGGTATTTTTTGGTGGTCTTGCGGAATTCGATGAGGGTTTCCTTGTCCATCTGGACGAATTCGATCTTTTCCTTGAATCGGCGGATGGCTTCGGCATTGAGGCCGTTGATCCAGTTGTAACTCCACAGCTGGGTCTCCTTGGCGCAGATATCCACGATCCACTTCAGGTCTTCAGGAAGCTTGTTGTAGGAGTCCTTGTTGAAAAACAGGGCGCACTGGATGCCGGGCTGGTGCACGCCGGGCTGAATGGCGTATTTGGTGATTTCGTCGAATCCCATGGGGTAGTTGATGGCGGGGGAGGAGAACTCGGCGGCATCGATGACGCCGCGCTCCAGGGCCAGGTATACCTCGCCGCCGGGCAGCGGGCTGACCGAGGCGCCCAGGTTGTTGAGGATGTCCATATACCAGCCGGGTGTCCGTACGCGCATCCCCTTGAAATCTTCCATCTTAGTGGCGCGTTTGTTGGAGGAAAGGCCCATCTCCTGGCCGCACTGGCCGCCGGGCAGGGCAAAAAGATTGAACTGGCCGTAGATTTCCTGCATCAGTTCGAGACCGCCTTTTTCGTACAGCCAGATGTTGTAACCCTCGGCATCCAGCCCGAAGGGCACGGAGGCAAAGGCCACAAAGGCTTCGTTTTTGCCTTTCCAGTAGCCGGGCCAGTCATGGCCGACATCGGCGGAACCCTTGCTGACGGCGTCAAAGCTCTGCATGGCGGGGACCAGTTCGCCTGCAGAGAACGGTTTGATGTCCAGCCGGCCGGCGGAAGCCAGACGTACGCTGTCGGCAAAATGCACGGCAATGTCGTAAAACAGAAGGCCCTTGCTCCAGGGCATGACCATCTTCCAGCGTATTTTTTCGTCACTGGTTTTGAATTTGACCCGTTTGGCAACGTCGTGGCGTGGATCGCTGCCGAATTTTTCACGTTTGGCATAGGATGCGCTGGTCAGGAAACAGAGGGCCAGGACGATGCAAAAAATAGTGGTTAACGCTTTTTTCATGACGGTTCCTCCCTGATAGGTCAATATGGATTGAAAACATCTCGGCTTGATTGTGTGCATCGACAACCTGTCGACAGATTAGTCTCTCACCCCCCTTCATAGCGATCTGGTAGATTGGCTAAAATGGTCTTATGTTTAATGAGTTAATGGTCATACCAATAATAGGTTTGAATATTATAGCTGACGGATCATGTCAATAATAAATTTTTCGTACAGATGATGAAGGATATTCATTTAAAACAGGCGCCCTATCCGTCGCGACCCCCTGAGCGTGCGGCCTGCCGATGGCGCCGCAACGGATCCATGGTCCGGAATACCGGTTCAAAGACGACAAGCCCATCGCATCAGCCATGCGGCGCAAATTTATCGGCTTCTTCGATATCAACGGAAAGAAAGCGGGTGCCGACCGGAGACGGGGAGGTAAAAGCCCCACCTCGAGGGCGTAGCGCTCAAATGGCGGTACCATTGGAACCTGAGCCCATGGGCCTGCGTGGTGCAATTACAGGACCAATTCAAGAACCTGGACGCGTTTCTATCTATGTAGCTGTTATCGATCGATTAATTGCGTTTCAAGGGTGGCGGGATCATTTTAGGGGTGGACGCAACGCCGGTCATGTTGTATCAAAATATATACATGATCCATTTTTGATACATACTGCAGGGCGCGCCTCGCGGTTGTCCCGATGAAAGGCCCGCAGCCGAAGGATGAGCGATCACGATATGGCCAACCATTCCGGTACCACGACCATCAACAGCCAGCTGGAACTGTTTCACCTGATTTTCGACAACCTGTACAACGGGGCCATGGTGACCGATGCCAACGGCATCGTCACCCACCTGAACAGGCCCTATGCCCAGTTTTTGGGCATCGATCCAGGCCGCAGCATCGGAAAACACTGCACCGACGTGGTGGAAAACACCCGGATGCACATTGTCGCCCGGACAGGCAAACCCGAAATCAACCAGACCCAGACCATCCGGGGCCAGAACATTCTCGTGCACCGCATTCCCCTGAAAAAGTCGGGAAAGGTCATCGCCGTCTTCGGACTGGTCATGTTTCAGGATGTGGGGGAAGTGGTCAAACTGGCCAAGAAACTGCGCCATCTCGAATCCCAGGTCAAACAGTACAAGAAGGAATTGATGACCCTGCGTTCCACCCGATACACACTGGAAAGCATCATCGGCAACAGCCGGGCCATCGCCGACCTGAAGCAGGAGGCCCTGGTGGCGGCCACCAATACCTATCCGGTGCTGATCGCCGGTGAAAGCGGGACGGGCAAGGAACTGTTTGCCCAGAGCATTCACCATGCCAGTTCAAGGGGCATGCATCCCTTTGTCCAGATCAACTGCGCGGCCATCCCCAAGGACCTGCTGGAGTCAGAGCTTTTCGGCTATGACCGGGGCGCATTCACCGGCGCCCGGTCGGCCGGCAAGCCGGGCAAATTCGAACTGGCCCATCAAGGGACCATCTTCCTGGACGAGATCGGCGATCTTCCCCTTGCGATGCAGCCCAAACTATTGCGGGTTCTGGAAGAAAAGGTTTTTGAGCGGGTCGGCGGGAACACGGTCATCGAATCCGATTTCAGGCTGATTGCGGCCACGAACCAGAACCTGGAACGGCTGATCGACAAGGGACGTTTCCGCAAGGATCTCTTCTACCGGCTCAATGTCATTTCATTGACCATTCCGCCGCTGAAGGCGCGCACCGAAGACATCATCCCCATTGCCCGGCATCTGCTCAGGCAGTCCTCCCAGACATCGGATGCCGGCGAAATCCGACTCTGCCCGGAGGCGATCCATGCCCTGCTGGCCCATTCATGGCAGGGCAACGTCCGCGAATTGTCCAATGTACTGGAGCGGGCCCTGTCCACCATGAGCGGGGATGTGATCGAACTGACCGACCTGCCCTCTGCCCTTCAGCGGGAAAAGGCCCCGCCGGATGCCGTTGCCGTGGCGCCCATTCGCGAAGTCCAGGCCAATGCGGAAAAAAGGGCCATTGTCGCCGCGCTGGAGAAGACCGGCAACAACAAGGCGCGGGCCGCATCGCTGCTGGGCATCCACCGGACCCTGCTGTACAAAAAAATGAAAAAGCACGCGATCGCCCTCGGCAGCAGGCGATGAATGTATCAAAACGGATACATAAACCGAATCATGTCTCGGAGGCGCCGCCCCCTCCCCTGAGGGCCAGCTCCGCCTCCTCCCGGCTTTCATAGATGTGGGGCGCCATCTTGCGCTCTTTCAGCGCCTCACCGATTTTCATCCGCAGAAAGGTGCTGGTGGTATAGCGGGTGACACCGGTGTAATAGCGCCTCACCAACCCTTCGACCATATCGGTGTAGGGCCCCACCAATTCCGGCAGGATACTGAAATTGTCATAATTGACAACCGCATAGACCCGATGGCCCACAGGGTCCAGAACGCCGGCAACGGCGGCCCTCACCGCATCCACATCCTCGGGGGTGCGAATCGCGTAGGCTTCGAAGTTGACGAAAAACAGGTTTTCCCGCGGGTCGTAAACCAGGCGCTTTTCCAGCGAAACGGCGAACAGGTCCTCCTTGAGCCCCATAATCCCGGGACTGAAAATGCGTCGGTCCATGGATGAGGGTTCCCCCTTGATGACCGGCTTGAAATCCATCTGCGCCAGGATGTCCCGTTCAATGTCTATTCCCGGTGCGACCTCGACCAGTTCCATGCCGTCCGGGGTGAGCGCAAAAACGCATCGCTCGGTAATGTACCGCACCGGCTGTTCCCTGGAGACGGCATAGGCGCCGGAAAACGTGACGTGCTCCACCTGCTTGAGGAACTTTTTCAGCTTGCCTTCCCGGTCGATGGAAAGCTTGCCCTCGCGGACGGAAATGGCAAGCCCGCCCGCGGTAAAGGTGCCCACGAAAACCACGCTCTTGGCGTTCTGGCTGATATTGATGAAGCCGCCCGCACCGGCCAGCTTGGGACCGAACTTGCTGACGTTGAGATTGCCGGCCCGGTCCGCCTGGGCCAGACCGAGGAAGGCCAGGTCCAGGCCGCCGCCGTCATAAAAATCGAACTGGGACGGCTGATCGATAAGGGCCTCGGTATTGACGGCGGCGCCGAAATTGAGGCCGCCCGCCGGCAGTCCGCCGATGACCCCCGGTTCCGCCGTCAGGGTCAGGTACTCGATGATCTTTTCCTCGTTGGCCACATTGGAAACGCCTTCGGGCATGCCGATTCCCAGGTTGACCACGCTGTTGGGGATCAGTTCGAAGGCCGCCCGCCGGGCGATAATCTTGCGAGCGCCCATTTCCATGGGTGGCAGGGACTGAACGGGCACCTTGACTTCACTGCTGAAAGAGGGGTCATAACGGGTGCCGAAGGTCTGCCAGTGGTTCTCCGGTTCCGAAACCACCACGCAGTCCACCATGATCCCGGGAATCTTAACCTGTCTGGCGTTCAGGCTGCCGCGTTCGGCGACACGTTCCACCTGTACGATGACGAATCCGCCGGAGTTTCTGGCCGCCGTGGCGATAGCCAGGGCTTCGAGGGTCAGGGCCTCTTTCTCCATGGAAATATTGCCGTCGGTGTCGGCGGTGGTGCCCCGCAGGATAGCCACGTTGATCGGAAATGTCTTGTAGGCCAGATAGTCGTTGCCATCGAACTGTATCCGCTCGACCAGGTCCTCGGTGGTCAGGGTGTTGATCTTGCCGCCGCCGTTGAGGGGGTCCACAAAGGTGCCGATACCGACCGTGGTGATGGTGCGCGGTTTGTGGGCGGCGATATCCCGGTACATGTGCGAAATGACCCCCTGGGGCAGGTTGTATGCTTCGATTTTATCCTCCAGGGCCAGGCGCTGGAGTGCGGGGACCAGCCCCCAGTGGCCGCCGACCACCCGCTTGACCAGCCCCTGGTGGCCCAGATGGTTCAATCCCCGTTCCTTTCCGTCGCCCTGGCCGGCGGCATAGACCAGCGTCAGGTCACGGGGGCAATGGTGCGCCAGGAAATAGGATTCCAGAGCCATGGCAATCTGTTCGGGAAATCCGATGCCGACAAAGCCGCCGGTGGCAACGGTATCACCGTCCCGGATGATACGGACCGCCTCTTCGGCGGACACGACCTTTCCTTTTTTGGCGCGGTCGGGAGTCAGGGAAGAGAGCATGGGGTGAGACGAAACGGATGGGTTCTTTTTCTTTTCCATGAAGGTCCTCCTTGAAGAGTCGTGGGCAAGCGTTTCGGGCTTGAGAGGTGGTCTGATAATAATGGTATGACCGCCGCCTGCAGTCAATCAACGAAAAAACTTAAGCAAGATAAATGCCGAAACGGAGGGGCTGTGTACAAACCAATAAATTGGCGGGCAAGCAGGCAACAGGGAGGCGTTTAAAACCAAACGGCACCCCTTGCCCATGGCTCTTCCATGGATGATGGGGTGCCGCAGGCACCACTGGAAATTAACGCGCCGATATCAATCCCGCTGGCATAATTCCACCAAGACACCATTGGTGGCCTTGGGATGCAAAAAAGCGATTTTGGCGCCGCCGGCACCGATTCTGGGCTGCTGGTCAATAAGCTTGACGCCCTTTTCTTTCAGTTCGGCCAGGGCCTCATCGATATTTTCGACCCGAAAGGCGACATGCTGGATACCCTGGCCCCGCTTTTCGATATACTTGGCCACCGGTCCGTCCGGTGCGGTGGATTCCAGCAGTTCGACTTCACTTTCACCCACCGGGAAAAAAGCCGTGGTGACCTTTTGCTCGGCAACGGTTTCCGCACCTTCGAAATCCAGCCCCAGCACGCCGGACCAGAAATCCTTGCCGGCGTCGATGCTGTTCACGGCGATGCCCAGATGATCGATCTTCAAAATTTTCATGAATCACGCCTCCTATTGAATAAAGGTTTAATGAAAACCTAAAAATGCCCTTTGCTTTTCCCTCAACATTCAAAATTCACAGAGGAACGAATTCCAGCTGTGATGAATGTGCTTTGGACGATCTTATATTGCTGCTGTAAGTCGCTCCCACTGTTTAATGTTCCGCATTCGAAATCCAAAAGTAAAATCTTAGTTTCCGTCCAGAAATGGTAGCTTGTGGTTCAGGCCAAGGCCGCAGCGTTTTTGCAGCCGCAGGCGTAGCTGCGCTACGTTGAGGATTGCAAAAATGTGAGAACGCCGGTCTGGGCCGCAAAATGCCGTTTCTGGATGTCTATTTGTATTTTTGCATGACTCTCTTAAACCCCGGCAACGCATCGACAATGGTCCGGTCGTCGACACAAAAGGCGATCCGGAAATGCCCCGGGCCGGCAAAACCGCTGCCCGGCACCACCAGGATCAATTCCTCCTGCAACGCCTTGACAAAAGCCACGTCATCGGCAATCGGCGTGCGCGGAAACAGGTAGAACGCTCCGGGCGGGGTGGTGAATTCGTATCCGGCATCGGCCAGCCCGTCACACAACAGGTCTCTTTTGCGTTTGTACTCACCGATATCCACGCTCATTCCCTGCATGCAGGCGACCACCCGCTGCATCAGCGCGGGCGCATTGACAAACCCCAGAATCCGGTTGGTCAGGGCCATGCCGGCCATCAACTCCGGCTTATGGGCGGCGGCGGGGTTCACCGCGGCAAAACCGATGCGTTCGCCGGGAATGGAAATATCCTTGGAGTAGGAGGTGGCGATGATGCTTTCCGGGTAGCTCTGGAAAATAGACGGCACCTGGGCGCCGTCAAACACGATTTTGCGGTAGGGTTCGTCGGAAACCAGGTAAATGATATGGCCGTAGTCACGGCTTTTTTGGGTCAGCAGCCGCCCCAGTTCATCCAGGCTTTCCCGGCTGTATATCTGGCCGGTGGGGTTGTTGGGAGAATTGATCAGCACCACTTTGGTTTTCTCGCTGATGGCGTCGCCCAGCGCATCGAGATCGAGGGTGAAGTCCGGCCGGGTCCCCACCATGTTGAGAACCCCGCCATGGTTGTCCGCATAAAACCGGTACTCCACAAAGCAGGGCGTGGGCGTCAGCACCTCGTCACCCGGATCCAGCAGGGCCTTGAAGATCACATTGAGGGCGCCGGCGGCCCCGCAGGTCATGATGATTTCATCGCAGGAAATGGCAACGCCCTGCTCTTCCGTGAGGTAGTCGGCAATGGACACACACACCTGGGGGTAGCCGGCCTGGGGCATGTAGCAGTGATCACCGAGCCCGCACGAGTCCACCGTGTCCCGGAGGATCTCGTTGAATTTTTCCGGCGGCGGCAGGTTGGGGTTGCCCAGGCTGAAATCGAAGACCTTGTCGGCCCCATGGGCGGCCTTGAGCCTGGCCCCCTCTTCAAACATTTTTCGAATCCACGAGGATTTGGCCATGATGTCGTTGATCTTGCGTGCAACGGTCATCTGTTTTGCCTCCTATGCTTAATTCCGGCGGTGGGTTTTCGCGCACCAGACACCGGCGCGCTGCAGGCTGACAGTCAGTGAAAGAGTAACTTATGGAAATCCTGTATAAAATTCAAGCGATAATTTCGATGTCGGAAGACGGCGCCCGATCCCCCTGGGGGTGGCCCCACCCCGTGAAGCAGGGGGTGGGTCAAAGCATACATTTTTGTAAGCAACAGTAAAAAGCATGGATCCCCGCTGCAGCCCCCGTGACGTCCCGGCCCGGCGCCGGCGGATCTCGCCCCTTCATCCGCAAATCCCCCAGCCCCGTCCGAATCAAGTATAAATCCGATGGGTTTTGTGAAACCGGAAACAGCGGGGCAGGCTGATCAAGCCCTGGTCATCCGACAGGCGAAACCTCTTGCCAGATCCGCCAAGATGACGCACCCCCCCTTTGATTACATTTTTGTATTTTTTATGCTTATTTATGCTTATTTTGTATTATTATAAATTTTAATCTTACATAAATGAAACATAATGAAAGAACCCTTTTGTTGGTAAAAATTTTTTATTCATATAAATACAAATGGTTATACAGTTTTTAGAATAAAATGGCACAGGGGTTGCTCAACAAGCATTCGAACAGCAGCCAATACCCGGGGACGCTCAACCTTATTAGCTACCAGGAGATGTCAGCAATGAAAAAAATTGAAACGATTATCAAGCCGTTCAAACTGGACGATGTCAAAGACGCACTGAACCGCATCGGCGTGTCGGGCATGACCATCAGTGAAGTCAAAGGGTTCGGGCGCCAGCGAGGCCACAAGGAGATCTATCGCGGCGCCGAATACCAGACCGACTTCATCCCCAAGATCAAAATCGACCTGATCGTCGATTCCGACATGGCCGACAAGGTGGTGTCCACCATCACCGAAACCGCCAATACCGGCAGTGTAGGGGACGGCAAGATCTTCGTGATGCCCATCGAAGGCGCGTATCGCATCCGTACCGGCGAATCGGGCAAGGATGCCATTTAAACCGCCAGCAGTGATCATTTACACCATTTTATATTTACAAGGAGAGAAAAATGAAATTGAAAGCCTTTATCCTGCTGATGCTCGTTGCCCTGATGAGTGTTCCGGCTGCCATGGCGTCCGACCCCGACCCCACGGTGTTGACCAATAAGGAAGCGATCGACCTGGTTCAGACCCATGCCAACTACCTGTGGACGCTGGTGGCGGCCTGCCTGGTGTTTTTCATGCAGGCCGGCTTTGCCATGGTCGAGGCCGGTTTTACCCGGGCCAAAAACGCCATCAACATCATGATGAAAAATCTCATGGATTTTTCCATCGGATCCATTGCCTTCTGGGCCATCGGCTTTGGCCTCATGTTCGGAGCCTCCGCCACCGGCTGGTTCGGCACCACAGGCTTTTTTCTCAGCGACTTCGCCCCGGACGGCGACCCCTGGGTGCTGGCCTTCTGGATGTTCCAGGTGGTCTTCGCCGCCACCGCCGCCACCATCGTTTCCGGTGCCATGGCGGAAAGAACCAAGTTTACCGGGTACATCGTTTACAGCATCTTTGTTTCCGGCCTGATCTATCCGATTTTCGGCTCCTGGGCCTGGGGAAGCCTGTTCAACGGCAGCGGCTGGCTGGAAGGATTCGGATTCATCGACTTTGCCGGCTCCACCGTGGTCCATTCGGTGGGTGGCTGGGCAGCCCTGGCCGGCGCCATCGTGCTTGGCCCCCGTCTGGGCAAATACACCAAAGACGGCAAGATCAAACCCATCATGGGCCACAACATTCCCCTGGCGGCACTCGGCGTGTTCATCCTCTGGCTGGGGTGGTTCGGGTTCAACCCCGGCTCCACCACCACGGCGGATACCAGCATTGCCATGATATTCGTCAACACCAACCTGTCCGCCGCAGCGGGCGCCTGTCTGGCCATGATCGTCTCCTGGATGAAATTCGGCAAACCTGAAGTGGGCATGAGCCTCAACGGCGCCCTGGCAGGCCTGGTGGGCATCACTGCGGGCTGTGCCAATGTGTCGCCAACCAGCTCCATCGTTATTGGCGCCATTGCCGGTATCATCGTGGTTTTCTCGGTCATGTTTTTTGACAAGATCAAAATCGACGACCCGGTCGGTGCCGTTTCCGTACATGGTGTCTGCGGTGCCTGGGGCACCCTGGCCGCCGGCATCTTCAACATCGGCGGCACCTCCGCCGGCATCATCGGTGTCCAGTTGCTGGGCATCGCCGCCTGCTTCGTCTGGACATTCCCCATGGCATTCGTGATGTTCAAACTCATCGACAAGACCATCGGCCTGCGGGTGACACCGGAAGAGGAGCTGGAGGGACTGGACTATGCCGAGCACGGCGGCATCGCCTATCCGGACTTCGGCGTCTCCACCCACGGCGGGATCTCCACGATTTCAGGAACACCGTCGTCAGGCCTGACCAGTTATGCACCCTCTGCCAAGCCGGTAACCCAATCGTAGCTGACGATTGACCATCCGGATTTAAAAACCCATCAGCGCCATCTGTTCCTCCCTGTAAATGCACCCTGAAGTGGCCGGTCCTGCCGCTTCAGGGTGCATTTTCATTTTTCACCGGCCGGGCATGCAGCATTTCGGTTTTCAAATCAACAATTTCATTTTTGTAATTTTTTGGAATTTTTAATTACATTTTTGCAATCCTGACAGAAAATAAAAAAACAGTTAAAAATTTATAACAAATTGCTTTTACGATGCATTTAACATTAATTGCCAGATGGCACACGGGTTGCTTTGCTTAATGGCCATCAAGTAACCAAAGGATACCGATGTGACCGCCCCTGCCCCACACAACCTTTACGCCGATGCCTCCATGGCCCTGAAAAAGGGACGGGCACAGCTTATCGAGGACCTCCTGGCGGGCAAGGCGCCCGGATTTCTCGATGACAACGCCCGGCTCATCGACGATTATTTTCATCAAAGCTACGAAAAAAGCGTGGTGGGCCCCAAAATGGACATCGCCAAGAACCCTTATGCGGTGGTGGCGCTGGGCGGCTACGGGCGGGCGGAGCAGTGCGTATACTCGGATGTGGACCTGCTTTTCCTGTTCGAAAAAAAAGTCCCCCGGGTGGCCGAAGACCTCGTGCGCGAGATCGTCTACCCGTTGTGGGACATGGGGCTGGATGTGGGCCATGCCACGCGGTCCATCAAAGAATGCGTCGCCATGGCCCGCCAGGATTTCGAGGTGCTGACCTCCATCCTGGACGCCCGTTTCATCTGTGGCATGTCGCCATTGTTCATGAAGTTGATGGACCAGATCCGTGCCAAGTTCATCAACCTCAAGCCCGACGCGATCATCGCCTGGCTGGTGGAAACCAACCGGGAACGGCATCGGCGCTTCGGCGACTCCTCCTACCTGCTGGAACCCAACTTCAAGGAGGGGCAGGGCGGTTTGCGGGACTATCACACCATGCTGTGGATCGCCAAGATCAAGTCCGGCATCAAACAACGCCGGGACCTGGAGTACTATGGCTATTTCTCCCATGATGACTACGCCCGCCTGTCCGAGGCGCTGTCCTTCATCTGGAACGTGAGAAACCGGTTTCACCTGATGATGAATCGCAAAGGGGACCAGATCCATCTGGAGCAGCAGCGCAAACTGGCCGACGTCATGGGGATCCCGGCAGTCAACGGCCACCTGCCCGTGGAACACCTGCTGGGCCAGCTGCACGGCCATATGGAGTATGTAAAGCAGCAGCATGAAATGTTCCTGTACGAGATGGAGCAGAGAAAACGGCTCAAAAGGAAGAACAAAGGGCTCAAGACCACCCAGGTCAAAGGGCTGAAGTTCAACCGGGGAATGCTCAATTTCACCTCGCCGGAAAAAATCCTCAACCATCCGCACCTGCTGATGGAAATATTTGCGGAAAGTGCCGCACAAAGGGCTCCGCTCAACAGCGAAGCCAAACGCCTGGTGCAGGATTTTGTCCATCTGGTGGACGATGAATTCCGGCCCGATCCGATGGTGGTGCAGCTGTTTGAGCGAATCCTGGTCCGTTCACCGCGGACATTCGAGGTCTTCAACCAGATGCTCTACACGGGTTTTCTGGCCCGGTTTATCCCCGAATTCAAATCGGTCGTGAACCGGATCCAGTTCGACCAGTATCATCTCTACCCGGTGGCCAGGCATTTGCTCTTCACCATCAAAATTCTGCGTGGTTTCGACAGCGATGCCGGCAAGGAAAAAGATCCCCTCGCCCACCGCCTGTACAAGGAATTGAAAAGAAAGAAGGTCCTGCTGTGGGCGGCCCTGCTCCACGACATCGGCAAGGGAGACCCCACCAGCGGCCACTCCGAACGGGGCGCCATCCTTGCGGAACGAATCCTCCTGGAGAAAGGCGCCAGCCCCGCTGACGCCAAAACCGTCGCCTTCCTCGTCGAACATCACCTGCTGCTGGTCCAGACGGCCACCCGGCGGGACATCAACGATGAAGAAACGGCGATCACCCTGGCCCGGACGATCAAGAAGGCGGAGTTATTGAAAATGCTCTACCTGCTTACCGTGGCCGACTCCATGGCCACCGGCCCCAAGGCCTGGAACGACTGGACATGCTCACTGCTCATCAACCTGTTTTTCAAGGTGCTCAACGTTCTCGAACACGGTGAACTGGCCACCGGCCGCGCCGTGAGAACCGTGCAACAGAAACGGGAGGCCGTGGTCGCCGCCATGACCGGGCAGATGGAGCCCGGCCAACTGGACATGCTGCTCAAATTCATGTCGCCCCGCTACATGCTCTACACGCCGGCGGCCAACATTCCCAGGCACCTCGATCTTTACGCAGACCTCGGTGAACGGCCATTCGTGTGGCACATCGAAAAATCTCCGGGTGCGGACACCCGCACGGTGACCATCTGCGGCAGGGACCGGCCCGGGCTGATTTCCAGGATTGCCGGCGTGTTCACCCTCAACAGCATCGACATCCTCGATGTACAGGTCTTTACCTGGCGCAACAACATTGCCCTGGACGTTTTCGAAGTCACCCCGCCGCCGGATCCGATCTTCGAAGAGGAGCGTTGGGAGCGGGCCCGCCGGAACCTTGAGGATGCCCTGGCGGACCGGCTGGATATCGCCAAAGAGATGATCCACAAAGAAAACGACGCCGCGCCGATCCGGCCCTATACGGCTGAAAGGCCCACAGAGATCGTGGTGGACAATGAAACATCGAGCTTTTTTACCATCGTCGAAGTGGTGACGTTTGACTATCCCGGACTGTTGTTCCGGGTGACGGATGCGCTTTTCAAATGCGGCCTGGATATCTGGGTCGCCAAAATTGCCACCAAGGTGGACCAGGTGGTGGATGTATTTTACGTAAGGGATTTTGACGGCCAGAAGGTGGACGCACCCTATCAGGTCGCGGCCGTCAAGGCAGCCATCCAGGAGATTCTCCCGGGTGAAGATCCGATCCATGGCTGACCGCAACCTTTGCGCTGCGTTGAACCCACGGAAGCGCCCGGCGGGCATTCCTGTAAAAAAAAAGGACGACACAACCATGAGATTGAAATCAATTATGCTGACATTGCTGCTCGGATTGATCACCACCCCGGCCTTGGCCGAAGATGGGCTGAATACCGGCGACACGGCATGGATGATCGTCGCCACCGCCCTGGTCATGATGATGACCCCGGCCGGACTTGCACTGTTTTACGGCGGCATGTCACGCTACAAGAACCTGCTCAACACCCTGGCCATGACCTTTGTCTCCTACTGCCTGGCGAGCGTCATCTGGATGATGTGGGGCTACACCCTGGCCTTCGGATCAAGCAAAGGCGGCATCATCGGCGGTCTGGACCATTTTTTCATGGCCGGCATCGGCGTGAACAGCCTGTCCGGCAGCATTCCCACCTTGGTGTTCGCCCTCTTCCAGATGACCTTTGCCGGCATCACCGTGGCCCTGGTGCTGGGCGCCATCGTCGACCGCATGAAATTTTCCTCGTGGATCGTCTTCACCATCCTGTGGGTCACCTTCATCTATTGCCCCATCGCCCACTGGGTGTGGGGAGGCGGCTGGATGGGAGAAATGGGCGCCCTTGACTTTGCAGGCGGCAATGTGGTCCACATCAACGCCGGTGTGGCGGGACTGGTGCTCTCTCTGGTCCTGGGCAAACGCGTCGGTTACGGCAAGGAGGCCATGTTCCCCTCCAGCATCACCCTCACGGCCCTGGGGGCGGCCCTGTTGTGGTTCGGCTGGTTCGGATTCAACGCGGGCAGTCAGCTGGCCGCCGACGGGGTGGCCGCATCGGCCTTTCTGGTCACCAACACCTCCGCCGCCACGGCCGCCCTGGTGTGGATGTTCTGTGAGTGGATCGTCACCGGCAAGCCCACGGTGCTGGGCATCGCTTCCGGCGTGGTGGCCGGACTGGTGGCCATCACACCGGCCGCCGGGTTCGTCAACCTTCCTGCTTCGTTGATTATCGGCTTGGTTTCCGGTTCGTTGGGTTACTTTTTCGTTGCCGTCGTCAAACACAAGATCGGCTACGACGACTCACTGGATGCATTCGGTGTGCACGGCATGTGCGGCATCTGGGGCGCCCTGGCCACGGGCCTTTTCGCCAATCCCGCCATCACCGAGGGGAAAGCCGGACTTTTTTACGGCAACCCCGGCCAGTTGTGGACCCAGGTGGTGTCCATCGTCGCCACGGCCGCGTTCACCGCCGTGGGGACCCTGATTGTGATCTACATCACCAAAGCTGTGACCGGCGGCCTGCGCGTGGAACGCGATGATGAGATCCAGGGCCTGGACAACACCCTTCACGGTGAACGCGGATTTGAGATCACATAAGCATGTTACCATTCGGGGAGACATCCATCGCTCTCTCGGCTACTTAACACAGGAGGTTGAATAAAATGAAGAAGATCGAGGCCATCGTCAAACCCTTCAAGCTGGACGATGTCAAAGAGGCCCTCAACGAGATCGGCATCCAGGGGATGACCATCTCCGAGGTCAAGGGCTACGGACGCCAGAAGGGGCACAAAGAGATCTACCGGGGAGCCGAGTATGTGGTCGATTTTATCCCCAAGGTCAAAATCGAAATTATCGTCGATTCGGAGCGTGCCGATCTGGTGGTGGAGGCCATTCAGAAGGCGGCCAACACCGGCAAAATCGGCGACGGTAAAATTTTTGTGTTCTCCGTCGAAGAAGTCATCCGGGTACGCACCGGCGAGAAGGGCAAGGACGCAATTTAAAGCTGGTTAACAGACTGAAGGTGTTTAGGCTGAAGAAGAGAAAAGAACGATTTTGAAAAGCGACAGCTGCATTACTCTTCAGCCTTCGGTCTAAACACCTAAAAACCTTATACTGTGGAGGAAATTATGACACCCGAAAAAGTATTGGCAATGGCAAAGGAAAACGACGTTAAGGTAGTCGACATTCGCTTCATGGATTTCCCCGGCATGTGGCAGCACTTCAGTGTGCCCATCGGTGAACTGGACGAGGGCAGCTTTGAAGACGGCTTCGGTTTCGACGGTTCCAGTATCCGCGGCTGGCAGCCGATCAACGCCAGCGACATGCTGGTGATCCCCGATGCGGCCACCGCCAAGATCGATCCTTTCTTCAAAGTTCCCACGCTGGTGCTCATCGGCAACATTGCCGATCCCATCACCCGCGAAGCCTACAGCCGCGACCCGAGAAACATCGCCAAAAAGGCCGAGGCCTTTCTGAAGAGCACCGGTATCGGCGACACCGTCTTCATCGGCCCCGAGGCGGAATTTTTCATTTTTGACGACATTCGCTACGACAGCCAGAAAAACGGCGCGTTCTACGCCATCGATTCCGTGGAAGGGACCTGGAACACCGGTCGCTGCGAAGAACCCAACCTGGGGTACAAGCCGCGTCACAAGGAAGGTTATTTCCCCGTGCCCCCGTCGGACAAGTTCCAGGATCTTCGTTCCGAGATGCTGCTGGTCCTCGAAAGCCTGGGCATCGACGTGGAGTGCCAGCACCACGAAGTGGCCACCGCCGGCCAGGCCGAGATCGATATGCGTTTCAAACCCCTGCTGCAGATGTCCGACCAGCTCATGTGGTTTAAATATGTGCTCAAGAACGTGGCCTACAACGCCGGCCACACCGTCACCTTCATGCCCAAGCCCCTCTATGGCGACAACGGCACCGGCATGCATACGCACGTGAGCATCTGGAAAGAAGGCAAACCGCTGTTTGCCGGCGACAAGTACGCCGGCGTCTCCCAGGAGGCCCTGTGGGCCATGGGCGGCATCCTCAGGCACTGCAAGGCCCTGTGCGCCTTCACCAACCCCACCACCAACTCCTACAAACGTCTGGTTCCGGGATTCGAGGCGCCGGTCAACCTGGCCTACTCCAGCCGCAACCGCAGCGCGGCCATCCGCATCCCCATGTATTCGGCATCCCCCAAGGCCAAACGCATCGAGTTCAGGACACCCGACCCGTCCTGCAACGGCTACCTGGCCTTCTCCGCCATCATGATGGCGGTTCTCGACGGCATCCAGAACAAAATCGACCCGGGCGATCCCCTGGACAAGAACATCTATGACCTCCCGGCGGAAGAACTGGCCGAAATTCCCTCTGCACCGGGCTCCCTGGACGAAGCCCTGGCGGCCCTGGCCGAAGACCATGACTTCCTGCTCAAGGGCGATGTCTTCACCAAGGATGCCATCGACATGTGGATCGACTACAAGACCGAAAACGAAGTCAACCCCGTGAAACTGCGTCCGCATCCGCACGAGTTTCACCTGTACTACGACATCTGATGTGACCGCGTCCTCCCGACGATAATCGGTCCTCCTGAAACGGCAGCCTGCGTGATCCAGCAGCGGGCTGCCGTTTTTATTGTATGATGGCGCCCCTTCTGTTATTTTGACCGGTCAAGAGACTTCCCATGCACAACGGATGGAGGATTTATGTGCGGTATTGCCGGCATTGTTGATTTCAACAACCGTGAAGCGGCGGCACCTGTGGTGGGACGGATGCTCGACATGATGCCCCACCGGGGGCCCGATGCATCGGGCATCTACCATTGCCAGCCGGTGACGCTGGGCCATGCCCGCCTGAGCATCATCGATCTGTCCGCCAGCGGCGATCAGCCCATACACAACGAAGACAAAACGGTCTGGATCACCTTCAACGGTGAAATTTTCAACTACCCGGAACTGAGAAGCGGCCTGGTTGAAAAAGGCCACCGGTTCTATACCCGGACCGATACGGAAGTGCTGGTCCACCTGTATGAGGAACACGGCACCGACATGTTCGCCCGCCTGAACGGCCAGTTCGCCTTCGCCCTGTGGGACGGCCGGAAACAATCCCTCCTGCTGGCCAGGGACCGCGTGGGCATCCGTCCCCTGTTCTACCACCGGGGAAACCGGCGGTTGACCTTCAGCTCGGAAATCAAAGCCATCTTTGCCGACCCGGACGCCCCACGTGCCCTGGACGCCCAGACCCTGTCGGACATTTTTACCTGCTGGACCGCCATGGGGGGGGCGACCCCATTCACGGACATCCATCAGCTGCCGCCGGGGCACTTCGCCCGCTTCGACCGGGACGGCCTCACCCTGCAGCCCTACTGGGTCCTGCCGTTTGGTGCCGAAACGGACGAATCCAAAACCGAGGAGGACTGGGTGGAGACGATCAGGGCGCTGCTGCTGGATGCCACCCGCATCCGCCTTCGTGCCGATGTACCGGTCGGCGCCTATCTGAGCGGGGGGATCGACAGCACCTACACCAGCACTGTGGTCAAACGCCATTTCAACAACCGGCTGCATACCTTTTCCGTGGGCTTCACGGACCCGCGCTTCGACGAGGCGTCATTCCAGAAAATTGCCGTGGACTCACTCGGCACCGAGCACCGCGCCGTCCGCTGCGCCGAAGCGGATATCGGCCGGATTTTCCCCCGGGTCGTCTGGCACGCCGAGACCCCACTGCTCAGGACAGGACCCTCGCCGCTCTTCCTGCTATCCCGACTGGTTCGCGACAGTGACTTCAAAGTCGTGCTCACCGGAGAAGGCGCCGATGAGGTGTTTGCGGGGTATAACATCTTCAAGGAAGCCAAAATCCGGCGATTCTGGGCGCGGCACCCGGATTCTAAAATGCGGCCGGCCCTGCTGGCCCGCCTCTATCCCTATATTTTCAAGGACGCCAAATCCGGCGCATTCCTGCAGTCCTTTTTCAAACGCAACCTGACCGATGTGGATTCACCGGCATATTCCCATCTGCTGCGCTGGCACAACACCGATGTGCTGAAGGGGTTTTTTTCAGCCGACCTGAGAAACGGTTCCGACAGCCTGACCGGTTTCATCGACAGGTATGCCCAGAGCCTGCCCGACGGATTTATGGGCTGGGACCTGCTCACCCGGGCCCAGTATACGGAAAGCCGCCTGTTTTTGTCCAACTACCTGCTCTCCTCCCAGGGGGACCGCATGGCCATGGCCAATTCCATCGAAGGCCGGTTCCCCTTTCTGGACCACCGCATCTTCGAAGCGGCTGCCAGAATCCCCTCCCGTTTGCGGATGAGGGGGCTCACCGAGAAATATATTCTTAAAAAAGCGGCCCGCGGCCTGATTCCGGACCCGCTCATCGACCGGGCCAAGCAGCCCTATCGGGCACCCATCAGCCGGTGCTTCTTCGGCGATGGGCAGCCGGACTATGTTTCCGAGATGCTCTCGGATGATACGCTGAAGCGCTATGGGTACTTCGATGGGAAAAAGGTGGCCCGACTGGTGGCCAAGTGCAGCCAGGGGAGAGGATCACTGCTCAGCGAGCGGGAGAATATGGCCCTGGTGGGCATCCTGTCCACCCAGCTGGTTCACCATCAGTTTATCGAGGATTTTCGCGTCCCCGCGACCCGCCGCCGGGAGCATGCGGCAATCCGGTAGGCGCAGCGAAAGTTGCAGCGGTGGTGGATGAAAAGCGGCACGCCTATCCGGCCGCCATGTTCTGGATAGGCGTGATATTGGGCCCAACGGTCCGTAAGTGAATCATGGCTGTCAGGAGCAGACCCGGGCAATGCATCCGTCAGCTTACCACGGGTAGCCTCTGCCATGTCGTCGATGGTGGACCTCAATCACTATTTCGGCAACCGGATTCAGCCAGCGGTGAATGCTGCTGTCCAGGTCGCTGATGCCGCCTTCAGGATCGGCATCGCCGACGACACCCCGGTGAATGTGTACCGTCGCATTGTCATCGGGTCCGGAGACCCCGCTGCCGCCGGTGCCGGCATGACCGCCGGGGGCGCCTGGAATCTCGGTGATCCGCTCGTCGTTGGCCTCGGTGCCGGCATCGTAGCCGTACAGGTCGTAGCGGTAGGTTCCCGGGATGCGGGGAATGGGCAGCGAATCGAGACCCACGAAGCCATCGTTGGTGGGCAGCAGCATGGCGGTCAATGACAGGTACCGGTTGCGGGTCCGGTTGGTGTTGAAATAGACGTCGCTGACGATGCCGCCGGGGGGCAGCAGCCCGCCCGCCGGATCTTCAACCGTGTCCGGGTCCGGGCCGCCCACCATGTTGAGCAACCCGGAAATATCGCCCCCCTCGGCCATGGCTTCCAGGGCCGGCGATGCCGGCGCGCCGGTTTCAAAAAGCCGCCTGTCGCCGTCGTGGGCGGTGATGAGCAAAGGGGTGAAATAAATCCCGTTGGTCAGGTTCTTCACGGTGACGCTGAACTCGGCCGCAACGGCCTGCCCCATGGTCAGGACCGTCCCGACCATTACTGCAAACAGTGTCTTGAATAGAATTCTTTCCATGATGATCTCCTTCCAAAGCAAGGGTTGAAAGTCTCGCGCCGCCGCAGGTGTTCATTGGGTAGGCGTCCAATGCGGTTGGCGCTGAAGGAAAGATAACCCTTGGCGATGAACCTTCGGTAAAGATCGGATAAAGATTCGGTAAAGATTGACGGGCTCGAAAAATAGCCGGGATCAAGGATTTCGGATCCCGAGAAATGCAGCCTTTTACGAGGGCATCAAAAGGAGCAGGCGAAGGATCCCCGGGGCAGTGGTGGCAGGCCATGCGGTCAATCCTGCCGGCAAGGTCGTCGGAGACCCGCATGGCGCCGTCCGCGAGGATCTCGGTATCCACCGGCCGGCCGATGACCCCGTCACCGCCGAGCCACCCGCCGGCGAACACGTCTTGGGATGCGGGCCGACCGTTCTTGAGCCGCACCAGGGTGATGCGGTGACCGATGGGCCGGCTCCGATTCCAGGAGCCGTACTCGGCAATGAATATCTGGCCGTGGTATTGGGGCGGGAAATTCTTTCCGGTGTAAAAGCGAATGCCCAGTGCCGCCGCATGGGGCGCCAGTCGAATCCGACTGATTTTCTGACCCCCTCGGGCTCCCGCGCCATGGACCGGGCATTGGGGACCCTGTCGGTAAAGATGGAAATGCGGAAACCGGCCGGCAGGGAGATCGCCTCCGGCACAGGGGGCGCATCGCTTCATGCCGGTGAAGCCAAACCGACGTGGAGCAGAAAGACCGGCAGGGTGAGTCGTCGATTCATGGCCTGAAATGGCGGCATCGCGCACGCGGAACGCACCCGGGACTTCTTGGGCGGCCGCCCCCCCGTAACATTGTATCGGTGGTCATCTATTTTTTCCGGATCACTTCGAGGGTAATGAGCACGTCCACATCCTTGCCGACCACCCCCATGTCATAAAACTTTCCGCCGCCGACGTGGTAGGCCAGGCGATCGATGACCATTCGGGCTTCGAAACCGGCCACTTCCTTATTATCGTCAAAGGGGTGGGTCCTGACCCCAAGCAAGGTAAACGGCACCGTCAGGGTTTTGCTGACATCCTTGACCCTCATTGTCCCCTCGACAACGTAGCGGTTGTCCCGGACATGCTTAACGGCGGTGCTCTTGAAGGACATCACGGGGTAGGTTTTGGAATCAAAAAAGTCAGCGGAATTGAGGTGACCGTCGCGCTTGCTGTTCCCGGTGTTGATGCTTTTCACCGTAACCTCGAAGTCGAAACGGCTGCCGGTCAGGTCCTCGGGAGAAAACATCACCGTCCCCTTGAAATCTTCAAAATAACCGCGTGTCGTGGAGTAAATATGATCGATGCTGAAGTAGACGCCGGCATGGGCCGGATCGATTTCCCACTCCGGGGCCGCAGCCTGTGCCGGGACCGCAGCCGCCAGCAGGAAAAGAAGGACAAGGAAAAAATGGACAAATGGTTTCATGGGTCGCCTCCAGTCCGGTGGTAGGGTTGGGCTGGCCGCCGGCCAACCGTGGGGCGTGGTCCGCTCCGCCGACTGGCGGTTGTCAGAACCCGAAAGATTCACTGAATATCGCCCGGGCCGGAAATCCGAGCATTTTGAGGTCGGATCTGACCTGGTCCATCATCAGCGGCGGGCCACATAGGAAGACCGCGGACCTGCGGTCGCATCCGTGAAGTATCGATTCCAGAGACTGGCGGTTCAGCCTGCCGGTCTGGCCCCCATCCTCCGTATTACGGGTAAACATAGGGACCCGTCGAAGGCCTGTCAATTTGACGGCAAGAAGATCCAGCTCCTCGCCGAACATCAGGTGCGCAGGGGTACGGGTGCTCCAAATCAGGATAATGGGGCGGGGATCGTTCTCGTCTGCCATGAAGCGCAGCATGCTGAGCATGGGGGTAATGCCGATGCCGCCGGCAATCATGATCAGGGGCCGACCCGGCGATGTAAACAGGTGGCCGAACCGCCCGAAAGGGCCTTGTACAAGGGCCCGATCGCCGGGTTGGATCCTATCCACATGCCGGGTCCAGTCTCCGCAGGCACGGATGGTAAACTGAAGCATGCCGGGACGGCTGGGCGTGGAGGAGAGGGTGAAGGCGTGGGGTTCCCGTGAAACCTTCCGGGAGCGAAAGGAGACATAGGCAAACTGGCCAGGGGCGTACAGAAAGGGGAAGGCTGTCACCGGAACCAACGTCACACCGGTGCAGTCGGCACCGACAGGTTTGATGCGGGAAACCACATAGGGCCTTCGGCCTGCACGGACCCAGGCGCTGCGCACCAACGCCCAGAGAAGGGCAAAGATACCGGCTGCAATCCACACGGCCAGGCGGGGCGGTCCGTCTTCGGAGAAGGTTTCGCTTACGGCAAGGACGTGGACAATCAATAAAACGGCGATCAATACTCCCATGATACGGTGAAGGTTCATCCAGACGTGAAAGGCCAGCCCCAGCCGAAGCCGCCAGCGGCTGCAGCCGACCTGGATCAAAATGATCGCCATCAGCCCGGCCCCCACCCATTCCGGCCAGTAGCGTATTTCCAGGGGGACAAAAAACGTGCCTTCGGAAAGCAGTACACCAACGGGGTGCACCAGGGCCGCCGCGGCGATGATCCAGGCATGCAGACGGTGCTGACGCATCAGGCCCGGCAGGGAGAAGATGCGGTCCAGCGCCTTCAGCCGTGCGGCCAGCGGCAGTTGGAGAAGGAGAAGAAGGCCGCCCCCCATGCCCATCAATTTTCCCGTCCGCAGGCTGACCTTTTCCATTCCGAACTTGTACCAGATGGACGGGGATTCGAAGTAGAAAGGGATCGCAAGCGCACCGGCCAGCAGTAAAAGAAAACCGCAGACGATCCCAAAAGCCCACAGACGGCACCAGCCGGAAGGGATGATTTTTCCGACAGCAGGAAAAAAGGTCTCCGGAAGGGGCCTTGTCACGGTTTTGCGCCTATGCGTTGGGGTTGATCAAATGACCGTCGGTACTATTTTTTACCCTTCAGCAGCGCTTCCAGCGCGGCAAAAGGCTTATGAGAAAAATCAGAATCCGGAGGGGCCGTGGACGAGGACTGGCCGTCGTAGGCCTCGGCCACTTCCAGCCGGCCGTGCTCGTTGTCGTGGCAGTAGATGCACAAGAGTTCCCAGTTGCTGCCGTCGGGCGGGTTGTTGTCGTGGTTGTGGTCTCTGTGGTGAACGGTGAGTTCCCGCAGCCCCTTGCCGCTGAACTCGCGTCCACAGCGGCCGCAAACGTGCGGATACATCTTGAGGGCCTTCTCGCGGTACGTCTTTTCCCGTTCCTTCATGTGACGGCGGGCATCGGCCACCACTTGTGACAATCTGTCAGAATCCTTCCTGTTGTTGGCAGGCATGATCGGCTTCCTTTCTACCGGTATCTTTTTTCTTCAATCCAATATGACTGTACCCGCAGGGGTTTCTATCCGTACGGACAGGCCCGGCGGCTGTGGTCCCGAAACCGGGTGAATGGTGAGGGTGCCTTCCAGACCCAGGGACGCGATTGTTTTGCGAAAGGCTTCAGGGTCGGTATGCGTTCCGTCGAGGCCCACCAGCGTACATCCCGATTCAACCATGGATTCGGCGGGATGGCGATCACCCGCCCACTGGATCAGATGGGGAATCAGCCCATCGCCCGGCAGCGACCCGTCCATGGTGAACGCAAATCGCCATCTCAGGTCACCCCGCTGCATGGCCCGCACGTCAGCCCGCTGTCCATACACCGCTTCTGCGAGCGCATCGAGGGCATCCGTTCGTGCCACCCAGGTGATCAGGCGGGGCCGGTCTTTCAGCCGGGCCCGGCGGTCCGCATCATCCAGGTCGAACCACCGTGGCGAATCGGGTCGCCGCCCGTCGGGGTCGATGGCGATCACCTCGATGTACCGGTCCCGGCCCAGCTTCAATACCCGGTTGTGGGTGCCCATGGCGGCGTGCCGGCCGCCGCCGGATGGGGCAACGCCCAGACGCGCCTGAAGAAAGGCCGAGCCCTGATCAAGCGTGTCGGCGGCGACCACGAGATGGTCCAGCATGGCAGCGGGTGGGGTCACCTTATATCTCCAGGGCCAGCCGGGTCCCCTGGTCGATGGCCCGTTTGGCATCCAGTTCGGTGGCCTTGTCCGCACCGCCGATGACGTGAACGGCCATATCCCCGGATTGAAGATCCTCGGCCAGCGTGCGCAGCGGCTCCTGACCGGCACAGACGATGATGGTGTCGGCGGCAATGGTCCGGCGGGTGCCGTTTTTGACGATATGAAGCCCGGCGTCATCGATTTTTTCATAAACCACGCCGTTGAGCATGGCCACGCCGCGTTTTTTCAGCGTGGCCCGGTGGATCCAGCCGGTGGTTTTGCCCAGCGAGGCACCCATTTTGGCGGCCTTGCGCTGCAACAGGGTGACACGACGGAATGACCGATCCGATGCCGAAAAATCCGCCAGCAGGCCGCCCGGCTGGCGGTAGTCGCGGTCCACCCCCCACTCCTCGAGAAACCGCTCGCGGTCCAGGCTGGTGGAGGGTCGCTCATCGGAAACGAGGATGGCCGTGTCGAAGCCGATGCCGCCGGCGCCGATGATGGCCACGGACTCGCCGATGGGAGCCGTCCCGGAAATGGCATCGACGTAGGAGATCACCTTGGCGTGATGGATGCCGGGAATATCCAGACGGCGGGGCACGACTCCGGTGGCGACCACGACGGCATCGAAGGCCCCCGCTTTCAGGGTGCCGGCTTCCACGGGGGTGTTCAATCTCACGACCACCTTCATCAGCGCCAGTTGCCTGCGGTAGTACCTCAGGGTTTCGGCAAATTCCTCTTTGCCGGGAATGCGGACCGACAGGTTCAGCTGCCCGCCGATGCGGTTCTGCCGGTCGAAAAGGGTCACCCGATGACCCCGCGAGGCCGCATTGACGGCAAAGGAAAGGCCGGCCGGGCCGGCACCCACCACGGCGATGCGTTTGGGCCGGTCGCTCTGGGTGATGGCCCATTCCGTCTCCCGGCAGGCCCGGGGATTGACCAGGCAGCTGGCCACCCTGCCCTGGAAAATGTGGTCCAGGCAGGCCTGGTTGCAGCCGATGCAGGTGTTGATCTCGTCGGCCCGGCCCTGCCGCGCCTTGAGCATGAAGTCCGGGTCCGCCAGAAACGGGCGCGCCATGGAAATCAGATCCGCCCGGCCGGCGGCCAGGGTCTGCTCTGCCACCTCGGGGGTGTTGATCCGGTTGCTGGTGATCAGGGGGATGGATACCGCGCCCCTGAGCCGGCCGGTAACCCAGGTGAAGGCGGCCCGGGGCACCATGCTCGCGATGGTGGGAATGCGGGCCTCGTGCCAGCCGATGCCCGTGTTGATCATGGTGGCCCCGGCGATTTCCACCTGTCGGGCCAATGCCACCACCTGTTCCCAGGAACTGCCTCCTGAAACCAGATCCAGCATGGAAAGCCGGTATATGATGATAAATTCCCGTCCCACCCGCTGCCGGACCCTGCGGACGATCTCCAGGGGCAGGCGGATCCGGTTCTCGAAACAGCCGCCCCAGCGGTCGGTGCGCCGGTTGGTTCCCGGGGCGATGAACTGGTTGATCAGGTAGCCTTCGGAGCCCATGATCTCCACCCCGTCGTAGCCGGCCTGCAGGGCCAGGTGGGCGCATCGGACAAAATCGTCGATCTGGCCCAGGATGTCCGCTTCGGACAGCGCCCGGGGCTTGAAGATATTGATGGGCGCCTGCAGGGCCGAGGCGCTCACCAGCTTTTTGTGAAACCCGTACCGGCCCGTGTGCAGGATCTGCAGGGCGATCTTGCCACCCTGGTCATGGACGGCCGCAGTGACGGCCCGGTGGCGGGCCGCCTCGTCCGCGGTGTGCAGCTGGGCCGCGTGGTCGGCCACGCGGCCCTCGGGATTGGGAGAAAAGCCGCCGGTCACGATCAGCCCCGCCTCTCCTGCGGCCCGCTCGGCAAAATAAGCGGCCAACCGCGCGAAACCGTCGGGGGCCTCCTCCAGCCCGGTATGCATGGAGCCCATGACCGACCTGTTTTTAAGGGTCGTGAAACCGAGGTCCAGGGGTTCAAACAAATGGGGATAGGGGTGGTTCGTCATCCGGGTCTCCTGCTTAAAGGCCGGGAGGGACATTCTTGAAACCGGCGGGTTTCCTGTTCAGGTGCCTGCTGTCCCGGAATCATACCATCAGCGGTCATGGGGGACAAGCCCATCCTTCCGGACGCGCCCATGGACGCCGGCCGCCGCAACCTGAAGTTTGCGATTGATTTTCGTCCTCAATCGAGTATGGTGCAACTTGGTACGACCGGTTCTACACGCTTTTTTCATTGGCTCTCCGTTCGATGTCGGCTTGATCCTGATGGGCTCACATGGTGACGATGCATATCAACAATATGCTCAGGCGCATTCCCATACGCATTTTCCTGCCGGTGATGCTGACGGTGCTGCTGTTCATCATGACCATCTTTCTGATTATCCTGCCCGAGATGAAAGAACGCCTCCTGGAAGGCAAACGGGAGGTCATCCGCGAACTGGTGGCCTCGGCCTGGAGCAGCCTGGACGCATACGCCCGGCAGGAACGCCGGGGCCTGATGTCACGGGAAGACGCCCAGCGGCTGGCCATCGCCCACATCCGGGGGCTGCGCTACGGAAATGACCTCAAGGACTATTTCTGGATCAATGACATGCAGCCCCGCATGATCATGCACCCCTACCGGTCCGACCTGGAAGGCAAGGACATCTCCAGGTTTGCCGACCCGGCGGGCAAGCGTCTTTTCATGGCCTGCGTGGAAATCGTCCAAACCGGTGGTGCCGGATATGTGGACTACCAGTGGCAGTGGATGGACGATCCCACCCGCATCGTCCCCAAGATTTCTTACGTCATGGGCTTCGCCCCGTGGGGATGGATCATCGGCACCGGCATCTACGTGGAGGACGTGCACGCCCAGATTTCCGCCATCACCCGCAAGACCACCTTTATCTGCAGCTGGATTCTTTTGCTGATCATCCTTCTGTCCGTCCATATCGTCTGGCACGGCGTCAGCGTGACCCGCCAGAAAAAGCTGGCCGAAGAGAGCGCGCTGGTCAAACAGGAGCAGCTTTTTCAGGCCGCCAAGATGGTGTCCCTGGGAACCCTGGTTTCCGGCATTGCCCACGAGATCAACAACCCGATCACCTCGGTCATGCTCAACGCCCCCAACCTGACCCGGATGTGGGAGGACATGCTGCCCATTCTCGACCGCCACCATGCGCAGGTCGGTGACTTTCCGGTGGGCGCCACGGTCTTCAGCCGGATCCGAGACCGGATTCCGCCGATACTGACCGGTATCACCGAGGATGCCCGGCGGGTTCGGGACATCGTCGCCGACCTGAAAGACTTTGCCCGGGACAATCCCTCGGACATGAAAGATGACGTGGACCTCAACGAGGTGGTCCGCAAGGCGGTCGGACTCACCGCCAACCTGATAAAAAAATCAACCCGCCACTTTGACCTGGTTTGCCATCCGCGCCTGCCGTCCCTTACGGGAAACGCCCAGCGTATTGAACAGGTGGTCATCAACCTGGTGGTCAATGCCTGCCAGGCCCTGCCGGACAAGAATTGCTCCGTAACCGTAAGCACCGGTTCCGATAGGGACAACGATCTGGTCTTTGTAGAGGTCAGGGATGAGGGCCAGGGCATCCGTGCCGAAGCGCTCAAACGGATCACCGACCCCTTTTTCACCACCCGGCGGGAGCGGGGAGGAACCGGTTTGGGCCTGGCCATTTCCGATCGCATCGTCAGCGACCATGGCGGCAGCATGCGCTTTGCGTCGACCCCCGGCAAAGGCACCACGGTTCGCGTGACCTTGCCGCTGGCGCCCCCAACCTCATCGACAGGAGATACGGACAGCCGAGCATGAGTACTTCCCTGAACCCACCCAAACCGATCCTGATCGTGGATGACGAAGCATCCATCCTGCTGGCCATCGACACGACCCTTCAGATGGCCGGGCTCAACAACACGATCACCTGCCAGGACAGCCGCCGGGTGATGGACCTGCTGGAGGACAGCCCGGTCGAAGCAATGCTGCTGGACCTGAACATGCCCAACGTGGACGGCCACCGCCTGCTGGACGACGTGCGCCGTGACTACCCGGATGTACCGGTGATCATCGTCACCGGCGCCGTGGACGTGGAAACCGCCGTCCGCTGCATCAAGGCCGGGGCCTTCGACTACATCGTCAAACCGGTGGAAGCGGACCGGCTGATCACGGCCGTCAACCGGGCGGTCTCTTTTCAGGAACTCCAGCGGGAAAACCGGTCGCTTCGCCGCCACATGCTGCGCGACGACCTGGAACACCCGGAGGCCTTTCGCCAGATCATCACCGGGAACCGGAAAATGCTGACGATTTTTCAGTACGTGGAATCCATCGCCACCACGTCGCAACCGGTTCTCATCCGCGGGGAAACCGGTGTCGGCAAAGAGCTGATTGCCCGGACCATCCACCGGTTGAGCGGGCTGAAGGGCGCATTCGTGGCCGTTAACGCCGCCGGTCTGGACGACACCGTTTTTTCAGACACCCTGTTCGGTCACGTCAAGGGCGCCTTCACCGGTGCTGATACCCCCCGCGGCGGATTGATCGAACAGGCTGACGGCGGGACCCTGTTCCTCGATGAAATCGGAGACCTGCCCCAGGCGTCCCAGGTCAAACTGCTGCGACTGCTGCAGGAAGGTGAGTATTTTCCACTGGGAGCCGATGTCGCCTGCCGGGCAAACGCCCGAATCATCGCCGCCACCAACCAGCGTCTGTCCGTGATGCTGGACGAGGGGCGTTTTCGCAAGGATCTCAACTACCGCCTGCAGACCCATCGGATCTATATTCCGCCCCTGAGGGATCGACGGGACGACATTCCTCAACTGCTCGACCACTTTCTGGCCGACGCCGCTTCCCGGCTGAACAAGCCGATACCGCCCGTCCCCCGCGAACTGCTGCCGATGATGGCCGGCTATGCCTACCCGGGAAACATCCGTGAGCTGGAATCCATGATTTTTGACGCCGTCAGCCGTCACCGGTCCGGAACCCTCTCCCTGCACTCCATCCAAGCCCACATCGCCCGTGAACAGTCGGCCGATGGAACGGTACCGGCCTTGCCCAATGCCGATGCCGGCCCGCCGATCACCTTTTCCCACCGGCTTCCGACCATCAGGCAAGCCACGGATCTGCTGGTCGAAGAGGCCATGCAACGCGCCGGCGGCAACCAGTCCAGGGCTGCCAAAATTCTGGGTATCTCCCAGCAGGCGTTGAGTAAACGACTGAAAAAAAAAGCCGGATGAGGCCTGACGGGCAACAATTTTTTTTGTAGTTACAACTTTTATTGTAGCTCCCTTCAACCAGGCCCAACAGCCTGCCAGGTCGGACAAAAAGCCGATTTTCGACCCGCTCCGATACAACTTTTATTGTACATCGCAATCATAATCGAACCTGCCTCACTTATTTTTTATGTATAAAATCAAATAGTTATTAAGCATACTACCACATGGCACATGTTTTGGATTACATATGTCAATAAATCATATTCAATCGATATTTTTTATTTAAATTTTAGCTGTCATTTACAACAGCTTTCAGCCTGTGAGGATGAATTCAATGGCGCCCGAAGTGACCGTCCGGCTTCCCACGAACCAATGGTTTACCCACGAATTTGTCAATTCACTGACATCCGTAAGGTCCCTGGCCGACCTGCTGGTGGAATACCCGGGCCTGGACGCCGGTGATCGGTGCCGCTTCACCGCCATCCTCCGGGATGAGACCGAGCGGCTCGTCCGCCTGATCGAAGGACGGGAATTGGAATCGGATACGAGCGCAACGCTTTAACGTGATATGCTTCGCGCCTACCCCCTAAAGCACCAACCCTGCAGCGCAAAGTTACATGAAGAAAATCCAAAACCGCTGATAAAGATGCCCCTTCGAGATAAGCATGAAGGAAGATCGCTCCGGCAACCGGCCGGCCTGGGCGATCTTCCTTTTTTTAGTCGGTTTCTGATCAGAATCAGAAAACCGCCGACCACGCACCTCAGGCATCCGGGCGGCGCAGCAATTGCGCCCTGAATGCCGACGGGTTGTCCATGTAACGGGACACGGCGTCCTTAAAGCCAAGGTCCCGCACCAGCCGGATGCCCTGATCCCGATACCGGTACCGATGCAGTGATGGCACGGCCGGGTGGGTTTCACCGGTGTAAAAGCCCGGCAGCGTGACGTGGCGCCGGGTGCAGTAACCAGCCAGCATGGAATTCACCAGTCCGCCCACCACCGCCTCTTCCACGGCCATCCACGATTGGGCCAGGCGCTGCGCGGCAGCCAGGTCTGTCGGCGGATGATGCGCCATGGCGTTCGCAATCTCACGATCCGTTGCCTGCCCGATGTAAAAATGGAGCGTTTCTTCCACCGGGATGGACATCAGCGTGGAAAGGTTGCGGGTATCGTTCTGCCAGATGGTAAAGGGCCTGCGCGTCAATCTGTATTCCCCCGGCGCCATCAGTTGGATCTCCAGGTCGACCGCGCCCAGGTGATTGGAAAAGATCGCACCGCTGAGGGTGGTTTTCACGCTTCGTCCGGATTCTGCGGTGAAGCGGCATACCGCCCGATACGCCTTGGCCAGACGATGGACCAGAAAGGCCGATTTACCGGTTGTCGATACCGCCGGAAAGCGTGTTCTCGGACAGGTGATGACATCATAAAAATTGTCCATCCCGGTCATTTGAAAGAGCGCCTCGGTAACGTCCAGACAATATCGGTAATAGGCGTCTGCATGGCGGTCCTGCAACTGGGGCACGTACATCAGGCGGACCTGGATTTCCTCCATGGAGAATTTTACCCGCTTTTCAAACCCGATGGTCTGCCTGATCCGTGCCAGCATGTCCTTTTGCTGACCCAGTTCGTGCCGGATGTGCCGTATCACCTCGACATCCGGATCGGTCGCAAAATCCCTGAATACCAGCAGGGGCGCTTCCCGCGGGGTCTTCCGGGGGATGGCCGCCACGAGGGCCAGGTCATTTTGAACCGCCGCGGCAACGTTACGGATGGGCGACGCCATCCAACCGGCCAGCCCCAGCACCCCCAGGCACAACAACCGGCGCCGGGTCAGGCCCCGGGTTTCGATCCTTTCCCTTCGCAATGAATTCATACCCGTGCTATCGGCATTTTTCCACCGATCCTTAGCACCCCTGTTCGCAGGCGACGGATTCAGGGACCGGAGAAATCCTGCCCGTGCGCAATTTTCGTCATCCCGGTGCAATTAGCGAAACGCTTCGTCTACTCACCAATCCGACGGCAATTTTTAAAATCGGAATTAAAACAAACAGTTGCCTTGTTGGCATGTCCATTGCTGAGAAATGAGAACAACGCACCGTCGGTCGGTTCCGAAATGCTGAAGGGTCAGCATGGGTGTGTTGAAAAAGGGAGGCCAGCAGGTCTCTCCGGGCAAAAGAGGGGTCAACCTAAAACACGAAGAGGGAGGAAATAACGATGAACGCATTTAAGAAAAACATCATTGTCACCATGGTGACCGCATTTCTCGTGGTTGTTGCCGGCTCCGGGATGGCAATGGCGGAAGACAGTATAACCGGAACCATCACGGAAAAGGGCGAAGTTCTCGTTCTCGATGCCGCCGACGGCAGCTATGTTTTGGAGGGCAGCGATGTAACCGCCGATATGGTGGGCAAAAAGGTAACCGTTACCGGCACCGTTGCTGAAAAAGAAGACGCCAAGGTAATCAATGTGCTTTCCATGAAAGAACTCCAGGACCAATAATATTTTTTATGACCGGCAGCTTCGGCGGGTTTTCCGCCTGGGTCGCCAGTTTCAGTTGCCTGCATCCGGGAAGGACCCCGACCGGATGCGGGTTCAGGCCGAGTCAAGAAGCGTGGCAGGGAAAATTGCTGGAAAGCGATTTTCCCTGCCTTTTTTTTGAACGGCTGGCATCCCCTCCTTGCAGTCTATATCTTTTGCCTTACCTTAGCGTTGAACAGACGTATTGGGATACAAGGCGGCAGGTTACGTTATGCCTTCATTGACACATTAATTGTCCTGTGATAGCCGTTGCCCGCTGTTTTCAGAAAAATCTGACACACAGGCAGTGCGTATCGAGGCGGACACGTTGCCCCTCGTCGCGACCCCCCGGAAAAATGTATCCCGTGCCTGGCGGCGGAATATTTCAGATTGAATCCAACAAGGAGGTTGGCCATGGCCAATGCCATTTTTTCCATAGACCCGCCGGTCAATGAGCCGGTTCTTGAATACCGGCCCGGCAGCGACGAGCGCGCACGCATCCAAGACGAACTGCAGCGGCTCAGGAACACGCCCCTCGAGATTCCGCTGATCATCGGCGGACGGCCGGTAAAAACCGGCAACCTGGGTCGATGCGTCGTTCCCCATGACCATGGCCACCAGCTGGCCGTATTTCACCAGGCCGGCGAGAAAGAGGTGGCCATGGCCATCGAGGCCGCCGCGTCTGCGGCCGGAAAATGGGCGGCCATGGACTGGGGCGATCGGCTGGCGATTTTTAACCGGGCGGCCGATCTGATCGCCGGCCCGCGGCGCATGACCCTGGCTGCGGCCACCATGCTCGGCCAGGGAAAAAACGTCTACCAGGCGGAAATCGATGCGGCCTGCGAGATCGTCGACTTCCTGCGCTTCAACGCCTTTTACGCCACCGAGATATACCGGCAGCAGCCCCGGTCCGGTCCGGCCGAGTGGAATCACCTGGAATACCGGCCCCTGGAAGGCTTCGTTTTTGCAGTCAGCCCCTTTAACTTCACCGCTATCGGCGGGAACCTGCCGTCGGCGCCGGCCATGCTGGGCAACACCGTCTTGTGGAAACCGGCCTCCAGTGCCGTTTTTTCCGCGTGGATGCTCATGGAAATCTTCATGGAAGCCGGGCTGCCGCCGGGGGTGATCAACTTCATCCCGGGACCCGGTGCCCAGGTGGGCCACCCCGTATTGGCCAGCCCACAACTGGCCGGCATTCACTTCACCGGCTCCACGACGGTATTCCAGAACATGTGGAAGACCGTCGCCGAGAACCTGGGCCGCTACCGGACCTATCCCCGCATCGTCGGAGAAACCGGCGGCAAAGATTTTATCTTCGTTCACCCCAGTGCCGAAACCGAGGCAGTGGTCACCGCCCTGATCCGGGGAGCCTTTGAATACCAGGGTCAGAAATGCTCGGCCGCCTCCCGGGCCTACCTGCCAGAATCGCTCTGGCCGCAGATCAGGGAAAAACTGACCGCCGCCATGGGAACCATCAAGGTTGGGCCGCCGGAGAACTTCGAGAATTTTGTCAATGCCGTTATCGACAGGGCCGCCTTTGATACGATCAGCGGTTACATCGACCATGCCCGGCAACACGAGGCCGCCGAAATCATTGCCGGCGGTGGTTGTGACCGCAGTTCCGGCTACTTCATCGAACCCACGGTGATCCTGACCACCGACCCCCGCTTCAAAACCATGGAGGAAGAGATCTTCGGACCGGTGCTGACCCTCTATGTCTATGCGGACGACGCCTTCGAGGAGACCCTGGACCTGTGCGACCGGACCTCGCCCTACGCCCTCACCGGTGCCATCTTCGCCCGGGACCGGGCGGCGGTGGGCACAGCCCGGCGCCGGCTGGTGAACGCCGCCGGCAATTTTTACATCAACGACAAACCCACCGGGGCCGTGGTGGGGCGCCAGCCCTTCGGCGGAGCCCGGGCCTCAGGAACCAACGACAAGGCCGGCAGCATCCTCAACCTGTACCGGTGGGTCAGCCCGCGGACCATCAAAGAGAACTTCCTGCCGGCCACCGATTACCGCTATCCGTTCATGGAAGCCAAATGAGATCAATCCGCAACCGGGAGCAGATGAAAGCATGCAATTTTTACAGACACTGGGCATCGAAAAAGAGAACCGAGGCGTCTCCACCGGGTTAACGTGGCTGGGCGGCGGGAAGGGACCGATGATCGACGTGGTCTCTCCGGTGGACGGCCATGCCATCGCCGGGGTATTTACCGCGACACCGGCCGAGTACGACCGGGCGGCAACGGCCGCCCGCCGCGCTTTTTTACGGTGGCGCGAGGTACCGCCCCCCCGGCGGGGCGACATCGTCCGCCGCATCGGCCAGCAGTTGCGGATCTACAAGAAACCGCTGGGCGCCCTGGTCTCCTACGAGATGGGAAAATCGCTCCAGGAAGGACTGGGAGAAGTCCAGGAGATGATCGACATCTGTGATTTTGCCGTGGGTCAATCCCGTCAGCTTTATGGGTACACCATGGCCTCGGAACGACCGGAGCATCGCATGTATGACCATTACCACCCCCTGGGCGTGGTGGGCATCGTGAGCGCCTTCAATTTTCCGGTGGCCGTGTGGTCCTGGAATGCCATGCTGGCGGCGGTATGCGGAAATGCCAGCCTCTGGAAGCCGTCATCCAAGGCCCCCCTGTCGGCCATCGCCGTGCAGCATATCCTGGCCGATGTGTTGCGGGAAAATGACGATGTGGTCCCCGAAGGCCTGTTTTCGCTGGTGATTGGCAGCGGAAGCAGCGTGGGCCAGCGCCTGCTGGAAGACGAGCGGGTGCCCCTGGTGTCGGTCACCGGCTCCACCCGGGTCGGGCGCCACGCCGCCCAGGTGGTCGCCGGCCGCTTCGGCCGGACCATCCTGGAACTGGGCGGCAACAACGCCATTATCGTCACCCCCGCCGCCGATCTGCCCATGGCGGTATCCGCCATCGTTTTCGGTGCCGTGGGCACCGCCGGACAGCGCTGCACCTCCACCCGGCGGGTTATCGTCCATGCGGACATATACGACCGGGTCGCCGCCTCCCTGACCCGGGCCTACGCAGGCCTGCGCATCGGAAACCCCCTGGATGAAAACAACCACATGGGACCGCTCATCGACACCGCCGCGGTGGCAGATTACCAACGGGCACTGGCGCAAGTGGTCGCCCAGGGCGGGCAGGTCCTTTGTGGCGGTGGGGTCATGGAAGGCCCGGAGTATGCCTCGGGCTGCTATGTCCAGCCCACCATTTGCGCGGTGGAAAACAACCTTGCCATCGTCCAGGATGAGACGTTTGCACCCATTGTCTACCTGATCCGTTATCGCGGCGACGTCTCCAATGCCATCACCCTCCAGAACGACGTCCCCCAGGGCCTGTCATCAGCCATCTTCACCAACGACCTGCGCGAAGCCGAGCGGTTTCTCTCCGCCGCGGGATCGGACTGCGGGATCGCCAACGTCAATATCGGCACCTCGGGTGCCGAAATCGGGGGGGCTTTTGGGGGAGAAAAGGAAACCGGCGGCGGTCGGGAGTCCGGTTCCGATGCCTGGAAGGGCTATATGCGACGGCAGACCACCACCATCAACTACGGCCGCAGCCTGCCCCTGGCCCAGGGGATCAGCTTCGACATTTAACGCCTGAATGCCGGCGGCCCGACGCCAGGGACCCGACAAAGAGATCCGATCGCTTCGTTTTTCAGCTGTGGTTACCGGCTCCGGTGGGGACTTTAGGGCCGGGTTGCCGGCTTTGATGACGGGTTGATTTTTCCCTTGCTGACGATTCGCCTGCCTGCTATCCTCTTTGTGTTTCATTGAAACCCTGCCCGGATGTCAGGAGGAGAAATGGCCGCAAAAACCAAAAAAGTCCGCGTTAAATCCAAAGTCTGGCTGGAAGACCGCCAGGGAAGGATTATTTTTGGCCTCGGCCGGATGCGGATCCTCAGAGCCATTCAAAAATGCGGTTCCCTCAACGCGGCGGCCAAGGATCTCAAAATGAGTTACCGGGCGGTCTGGGGCAAGATAAAGGTGACCGAAGATGCCCTGGGCAAACCCCTGCTGGTCAAAAGCCAGGGCGGCAGTGCCGGCGGTGGATCCACCCTGACCCCCTATGCCCACACCCTCATGGAACGCTACCTGGCCCTGTCCCGTATTGTCGACACCCAGGCCGACGACCTGTTCGAATCCGGCTTCCTCGATCCGCGATAGCGATTTTCAGACAGCACGACAGACACTGCTTGTCCGGCGCTTCCACCCAGAAAGGAGAAAAGATGAAAATCACCGTCCGCCCGCTTTGGCTGATTCTCACCCTGGTTGTCATGGCATCCCCCGCATTTTCGCAGGAACCGGTAAAAGGCGGCACCCTGACGGTCTGCCAGCCGGCGGAACCCCCGGGACTGGACCCAACGGCCAATACCGCTGCGGCCGTCGACCGGGTGGTCTACGCCAATATTTTCGAAGGACTGGTCAAGGTGGACAGCGGCGGCGGTTTTCTCCCCGGCCTGGCCAACGGATGGCGGGTATCGGCAGACGGACGGATCTACACCTTCAACTTGAGAAAAGGAGTGGTTTTTCACAACGGGGAAGCCTTCGATGCGGCCGTGGCCAAATGGAACCTGGAACGGGCCGCCTTGCCGGAAAACGGCAACCCCCACCCCGAATATTTTAATGGCATCGAGGCCATCGAAACGCCGGACAGCCACACCCTGGTAATCCGGCTCAAGGCCGTGGACGCCCTGTTCATCGCGCACCTGGCCGAAGGAGATGCAATCATGCTGCCCATGACGGCCGCCGGGCAGACCAAGTCCAGTCCCATCGGCACCGGCCCCTTCAAATTCGTCCGGTGGGTGCGCGGCGACCGGGTGGAGATGGCCCGCTTCGACGGATACTGGAACCCCTTTCTGCCCTACCTGGACCGGCTGACGTTCCGCTTCATCAGCGATCCGGCCGCCCAGATCGCCGCCCTCAAAGCCGGAGACATCGACGTCATCGGTTATGTCGCCGCTCCCGAATCGGCCATGATGCTGGAAAAGGACGATCGGTTCAGGGTCTATTCGGGCACCACCACCGGAGAGGTGATCATGTCCACCAACAACCGGGCCGCGCCCTTCGACAACCGGCTGGTGCGCCGGGCCATGGCCCATGCCATCGACCGCCGGGCGGTGGTGGAGCTGGTGATGTTCGGCTACGGGACCCCCATCGGCTCCCACTGGTCGCCCTCTACCCCTTATTACAGGGACCTCACCGGCCGTTTCCCCTACGATCCGGACAAGGCCAGGGCCCTGCTGGCCGAAGCCGGCTACCCGGATGGGTTTTCGGCCACCATCAAACTGCCGGCCATCTATTCCTACTCCAGGCGGGCCGGCGAGGTGATCGCCGATATGCTCGGCAAGGTGGGCATCGATCTGACCATTGAAATCGTGGAATGGGGCCAGTGGATCGACCGTATCTTCAAGAAAAAGGAGTACCAGCTGACCATGATCGGCCATGTGGAAGCCTGGGACATCGGCATCTACGCCCGCCCGGACTATTATTTCCAGTATGACTCGCAGGCATTCCGGGATGCCTATGCCCGGGCCCTGGAAGCGCCCGACGAGGCGGCCAAGGCGGAATGGTTCGGACGCTGCCAGGAAATCATTGCCGAGGATGCGGTCAACGGATTTCTCTTTTCCGCCCCCAGCCTGCCGGTGATGAAAGCCAGCGTCATGGGATGGTGGGAGAACTATCCCACCGTCGCCCTGGATTGCACCGCGGTGTGGGTGAAGCCGTAGACATGGCCGGCACCGATCGATGACGGGTTATCTGATAAAAAAGGCGGGCGCCCTGGCGGCCGTGCTTTTCATGGTCTCCCTCACGGTCTTCTCGGTACTGTTCGTGCTGCCCGGCGACCCGGCCCAGATCATCCTGGGCATGAATGCCTCGCCGGAAACCCTGGCAGCCCTGAGGTCCAGGATGGGACTGGACCAGCCTTTTCTGATCCAGTACGCCAGCTGGGTCGGCAGCCTGTTGAGGGGCACCGGCGGCCACTCCATCACCTATGACATGCCCGTGGCCGATCTGATCGGCTCCCGGCTGGCGGTGACCGGCCCCCTGGCCCTCATGGCCATGGTCATCGCCGTGGCCGTGGCCCTGCCATTGGGAATTTTCGCCGCCCGCCACCAGAACCGCCCCGGCGATGCGGCCGTGATGGTCGGCACCCAGCTGGGACTGGCGATCCCCGAATTCTGGCTGGGCATCCTGCTGATGCTGCTCTTTTCCGTTCACTGGGGGATGTTCAGTGCCGGCGGGTTTCCCGGCTGGCAGGCGGACGCGTGGGGGTCCCTCCGGGCCCTGCTTCTGCCCGCCCTGGCCCTGGGGCTGATCCGGGGGGCGATCCTCACCCGGCTGACCCGCTCCGCCATGCTTGAGGTGCTGCGGGAGGACTACGTGCGCACGGCCCGGGCCAAGGGACTCAAGGAACGCACCGTGGTGGTCGGCCACGCCCTGAAAAACGCCTTGATCCCGGTGCTGACCATCTTCGGTCTGCAGATGGGCCAGCTGCTGGCCGGGGCCATCATCATCGAAAATGTCTTCACCCTGCCGGGGCTGGGCCGGCTGGTGTTCCTGGCCATCGGCCAGCGGGACCTGCCCGTGGTGCGAGAGGTGGTGCTCTTCATGGCCGCCGCCGTGGTCGTGGTCAACTTTCTCGTGGACCTCTCCTATGCGGTCGTGGATCCACGCATCAGGGCGGACCGGTGACGGCCATGGCACGTTGTTTCAAGAACCTGAATTTCTGGCTGGGTGTGGCGCTCTCTTCCGTGGTGGTGGCCATGGCCCTGACCAGCCTGTTCTGGACGCCCTACGGCCCCACCACCATGGACGCCCGGCACCGCATGGAGGCCCCGTCCCTCTCCCACCCCCTGGGCACGGACCAGTATGGCCGGGATCTGCTCTCCCGGGTCATGGTGGGAGCGGTGAATTCCATCGTCGTCGGGCTGATGACCGTGGCCATCGGCATGGGCGCAGGGGTCGTCCTGGGGTTGATCAGCGCCTGGGGCGGACGCATTGCCGATGAAGCCATCATGCGTTTTTCAGACCTGCTGTTCGGTTTTCCGGCGGTGCTGTCGGCCATTTTGATCACGTCGATCATGGGGCCGTCGGCCGTCAATGCCATGCTGGCCATCGGCATCTTCTATATTCCGATCTTTGCCCGGCTCACACGGGCTTCGGCCCTGACGATCAAGAAACTGGACTATATCGCCGCAGCCAGGGCCGCCGGCCGGACCGAAGGGGCCATCATCCGGAGCCACGTACTGCCCAACATTCTCTCACCGCTGATCATCCAGGCCACGGTCCAGTTCGCCGTAGCCATCCTGGCCGAGGCCGGCCTGAGCTACCTGGGACTGGGCACCCAGCCGCCGCACCCCTCCTGGGGACGGATGCTCAACGAGGCCCAGACGTTCATGGAACTGGCCCCCTGGATGGCTGTCTTTCCCGGTCTGGCCATCGCCTGGGCGGTGCTGGGATTCAACCTGCTGGGCGACGGGCTGCGGGATATACTGGACCCGCGGCTCAGGTGAACCCGGTCGCGGCAGGGTCCGCAAATCTTTTGCTGATGGAGAGAAAAAAGGATCGACCATGATACCGAAACAGGCAGTCTCCCGCGTCCTGAATGCCATCCACCCGGACGACGTCATTGATCTGACCGCCCGCCTGGTCAGGTGCAACTCGGTATGGGACCCCCAGGCCGGCACCAGTGAGGCCGATGCGGCGGCGCTGGCCGCCGGGTGGGCCCGGGACAGGGGCTTTGACGTGACCGAGGAGACCGTGGCCCCGGGCCGGCCCAACGTGATCGTCCGCTGGACAGGCGGCCCCGGCCGGCGCACCCTGATGTTCGAGGGGCACACGGATGTGGTCACACCCGGCGATCCGGGCCGGTGGCGCCACGATCCCTTCGGGGCGCAGATCGAAAACGGACGCATGTTCGGCCGGGGCACCAACGACACCAAGGGGAACCTGGCGGCCATGCTGGTGGCCATGGCGGCCCTGAAAGCCTCGGGCATCCCCCTGGCCGGGTCATTGGTGGGCGGCGTCCTCTGTGATGAGGAGGGCATGATGACCGGCGTGCAGGATTTCATCCGTCGGGGCCATGCCGACCGGGTAACGGCCGCGGTGGTCTGCGAACCCCAGGACGGGCTGGTCTGCATTGCCCAGAAAGGGGCGCTGCGGGCCCGCTTTACCGTTCATGGACGCATGAGCCACGGTGCCATGCCCCTGACCGGACTGAACCCGGCCCCGGCCGTGGCCCGGATCATCGACGGGCTGGCCGATCTGGAAGCCGAGGCCGTGGACGCTTTCGGCGAAGACCCGCTGCTCGGCTGGCCCAGCTTCACCCCAACCGTCGTCCAGGCGCCCGCCCAGGGACCGCCCCAGCTCAACGTGATGCCCGGAGAAGCCGAAATTCTGGTGGATGTGCGCACCATCCCCGGCCAGGCGCACGAGGCCATCCGGCAGGCCCTGTCCCGGCTGGCCGGGCAGTCCGCCACTCGGGTCAACGACCGCTGCCGGGAGGTTGACGACCGTTTCGGCATCCGGCGTCCCTGGACCCTGAAAGTGGGGGCACGGTTTCTTTCCGACCGGCCCTGCACCCGCACCGAAGCGGACGCCCCGATCGTCGTATCGGCCCTTTGGGCCAGCCGTGAGGCCAGCGGACGGACGGCTGAAATTGCCGGGGTGCCCGGAGCCACCGACGGCACGTTCCTGTGGGCATTGAAAAACATCCCCATTGTCACCATGGGCGCGGGAGACCGCACGGTGCCCCACCAGGTGGACGAATGGGTGGACCTGGATCAGCTGGTGGAAACGGCCCGCATCTATGCCCTCACCGCCCTGCACTACCTCTATCCCGGTGACTCCCGGTGAACGCTCCGCTGCTGGAGATCCGGGGCCTGTCGGTCCACTTTCATACACCGGAGGGCATCGGCCGGGCCGTGGAATCGGTCAGCCTGTCCATCGCCCCCGGGGAAACCCTGGGGCTGGTGGGGGAGTCGGGCTGCGGGAAAAGTGTTACCGCCCTGGCGGTGATGGGCCTTGTTCCATCACCGCCGGGACGCATTGCGGCAGGTGAAATCCACTTCGATGGCAAGGACCTGCTGCGGATCGACCCCGAGAGCCTGCGTCGCATCCGGGGCCGGAAGATCGGCATGATTTTCCAGGAACCGATGACGGCCCTGAACCCCGTGCTGACCATCGGCCGGCAGGTGGCCGAGCCCCTGGTCGCCCACCTGGGCCTGTCGCGGACCGAGGCGTTGAAAAAAGCGGGCCGTTGGCTGGACCGGGTGCGTATTCCGGCGGCGGTACAGCAGCTGCGGGCGTACCCCCACGAGTTGTCCGGGGGGATGCGCCAGCGGGTGATGATCGCCATGGCCATGATCTGCCGGCCCCGGCTGCTGGTGGCCGACGAACCCACGACGGCCCTGGACGTCACCCTCCAGCGCCAGATCCTGTCGCTGATGGCCGGGTTGAAGGCCGAGCTGGACACGGCCATGCTGCTGATCACCCACGACCTGGGGGTGGTGGCCCAGACCGCCGGCCGGGTGGTGGTGATGTATGCCGGCCGGGTGGTGGAGACCGCCGAGGTGCGGCCCCTGTTTGCCGCCCCCCTGCACCCCTACACCCGGGGCCTGCTCGAATCCATGCCGCAGCTGGGTGCAGGCCGTGGACGACTGCATGAAATCCCCGGCACCGTGCCCGCCGCCACCCGATCGATCCGCGGCTGCCCCTTTGCCGGGCGCTGCCCGTCGGCTTTCGACCGGTGCCGGCAGGACGCGCCGGCGCTGGAAACCGTCCGGCCCGGGCGGCGGGTCAGTTGCTGGCTTTACCGGAAATAGACTGGGCGCTTCTCCGAAAGCCCCAGAAGGCCTCTGATTGACAGGGTGGCACCATTTAAAAGGGGTCGACGGATCAGTGTTGCGTGTTAAGTTCAGGAGCGTTAAGAAAATGGCCGTTGGAATCCATACGCGTCCGCCGTCAAACGCGATTTTATTGCAGACCGTCCCGAAAGGAACACAGACGCCGTCATGACCGTCCCTCCCCTGCTTGAAGTCACGAACCTGAGCAAACACTTTCCCGCGGGCAGCGGTTTTTTTTCCCCGTCCGGGGGAAGGGTCAAGGCGGTCAATGACGTCAGTTTCTCCGTGGACCGGGGAGAAAGCCTGGGGCTGGTGGGAGAATCGGGCTGCGGAAAAAGCACACTGGCGCGACTGGTGGTCCGGCTGCTCAGGCCCACCAGCGGTAGCATCCGCTTCGACGACCGGGAGATCGGCAGCCTGGGACGCCAGGCAATGCGACCATTGCGCAAACGGATGCAGATCATCTTCCAGGACCCCTATGCCAGCCTGGATCCCCGCATGACCGTGGGGACCAGTGTCACCGAACCGCTGCTCAACAGGGCCAGACGCTTCAGGGGTGAACGCCGGCGGCTGGCGGCCGAGATGCTGGCGACCGTGGGCCTGCGACGCGCTGACCTGGACCGCTACCCCCACGAATTCTCCGGGGGGCAACGCCAGCGCATCGGCATCGCCCGGGCACTTTGCGTGCGACCGGAACTGGTGGTGGCCGACGAACCGGTCAGCGCCCTGGATGTTTCCATCCAGGCCCAGATCCTCAACCTGATGAAGGATCTGCAGCAGCAGTTTGGCCTGGCCTATCTGTTCATTTCCCACGACATCGGCGTAGTGACGCATTTCTGCGACCGGGTCGCCGTGATGTATGCCGGCCAGCTGGTGGAAGTCGCCGTCGCCAACGGGTTTCATGACCGTTGCCGCCATCCCTACACCCGTGCCCTGGTGGCCGCCGTACCGCGCCCGGACCCGCTGGTGACCCTGCCGCCGGTGCCGGTGGAAGGCGAACCCCCGGACCCGGCCGCCCTGCCGCCCGGCTGCCCCTACCACCCCCGGTGTCCCCACCGGCTGGACATCTGCACCAACCGGCGGCCGACGCTGATCGGGGTGGACGGAGACCACCGGGTTGCCTGCTGGCTCAATGATGGTAACGGACTCAATGGAGGTGTATCATGAATATCAGCGTAATCGGCGCCGGTGCCATGGGCAGCCTTTTTGGCTGCCGGTTGGCCGAAGCCGGAGAAACGGTGACCCTGCTTGACATTCGCAGGGATCATGTGGATGCGGTCAACGCCGGGGGACTGACCATCGAAAAAGAGGGCGTCCGGCGCACCGTTCATGTTCAGGCGACCACCGGCGTTGACACGGTCGGACCGGCGGACCTGTCCATCGTATTTGTTAAATCCACCCACACCGCTGCGGCAGCGCAGACCGCAGCACGGCTGGCCGGAGCAACGGGCCTCGTGCTGACCCTGCAAAACGGCATGGGCAATGCAGAGGCGCTGGCCCATGCCCTGACCGCGGATCGGGTTATTGCCGGGACCACCTCCCACGGCGCCACCTTTCTAAAGCCGGGTGCCATCCGCCATGCCGGGGAAGGGGAGACGATCATCGGGCCCTGGTCAACGGCTGGAATGCCTGGCGCAGAGCGGGTTGCCGAGGTGTTATGCCGGGCCGGCATCACGACCCGGGTGGCACCCGATGTCCGCCGCCTGCTGTGGGCCAAACTGCTGATCAACGTGGGCATCAATGCCGTCACCGCCCTGACGGGCATCAGCAACGGCCAGTTGCTGGAGCTTGAACAAACCCGGCAGATTTCCCGCGAAGCAGTCGCGGAAGCCATGGCCGTGGCCCGCACCCAGGGCATCACCATCGATGGCGACCCGGTGGAAAAGGTTTTCCAGGTGGCGGCGGCAACCGGCCGCAACCGGTCTTCCATGGGCCAGGACGTGGACAACGGCCGGCCCACGGAAATTTCAGCCATCAACGGATTTATCGTAAGGATGGCGGAGACGGCCGGGGTGCCGGTGCCGGTGAACCGGACGCTGGCGGCGCTGGTGGAAACCCTGCAGGCCCACTATTGATGGTCTCGCATGGTGCCGGTAATCCGGGATGTGCAACATTGGCAGGGGCCGGCTTCGCGCAAGGCGGCCGCTTCAACAATATGCAAAGGAGGCGATTCATGAGTGAAGGCAAGGTGAGCGTGGCTGACATCATTCAGGCCAAAAAAGAGGGCCGTCGACTGGTCATGGTGACGGCCTACGACTACCCTTTCGGACTGATGGCCGATGAGGCCGGCGTGGACATGGCCCTGGTGGGGGACTCGCTGGGGATGGTGGTCCTGGGGCTGGACAGTACGGTGCCGGTAACCCTGGAAATGATGATCCACCACATCCGGGCGGTGGTGCGCGGCTGCAAACGGGCCATGGTGGTCGGAGACATGCCCTTCATGTCCTACAACACCGGCATCCGGGACGCCGTTATCAATGCCGGGCGGCTGATGAAGGAGGGCGGATGCGACGCCGTCAAGCTGGAAGGCGGGGTGGATTTCGCCCCGGTCGTCCAGGCCGTTGTCAAGGCAGGCATCCCCGTCCAGGGGCATGTGGGGCTAACCCCCCAGACGGCCAGCGCCCTGGGCGGTTTCAAGATGCAGGGCAGGGATGCGGCGGCGGCCCGCAAGATTATCGACGATGCCAGGGCCCTCGAGGCGGCCGGTGCCTTTTCCATCGTGGCCGAAGCGGTCCCGGCGCCATTGGGCCGGCTGCTCGCCGAAGCGGTAAAGGTGCCGATCATCGGTATCGGCGCCGGCGTGGAAGTGGATGGCCAGGTGCTGGTGACCCATGATATGGTGGGCCTGTTCGACCGCTTTGTGCCCAAATTCGTCAAGCAGTATACCCGGACCCGGCCGGCGATCATCGATGCCATCAAAGCCTACGCAGCAGATGTCCGGACGGCGGCCTTCCCGGCTCCCGAACACAGTTTCGGCATGCCCGACGACGCCCTGGCGGCACTGCAAGCGTCCTTGAAGGAAAGTTGAAGCACGCAACGGAGAATAACGCCCATGGCAAAAATGGTCATATATGCCCTGATCGTCATTATTGCGGCTTTCGCCCTGGAATTTTTCCGAATCGTGGACGTCCCGTTCCTGGAGATTCCCGATTTTATGTCCGGCAAGGTAGAGATGGTCCACAAGTCCGAAGACATGGTGGACCGGATCGAGTAGGCCTGTCACCCTGCCAGAAGCACGGTGACGGCCAATGGCAGTATCACACGCCGGGGCGACCCCTGCCTCAATGCCGATCGAGTAAGGGGACACCGGCATCGCGCGGGCAGCCACTGACCGGAATGCCGGGGAACCAGACAAGGTTCGGAGGAATAACGATGGAACAACTGCTCAACCAGCAGGAGGCCCGGGTGCTGGGCTGCCTCATGGAAAAAGCGATGGCCACGCCGGAGTACTATCCGCTGTCCCTCAATGCCCTGACCAATGCCTGCAACCAGAAATCCAACCGGGATCCGGTGGTGGACTGGGACATGTCGACGGTTCAGGAGGCGGTCGACGGCCTCGAAAAAAAAGATCTGGCCAACCGGAGCACGGTGGGCCGCGTGCCCAAATACGAGGAAACCTTCTCCCGGCGGAACAACATGGTGCCGTCAGAGGCCGCCGTGCTTTGCGTGCTGTTGCTCCGCGGCCCCCAGACGCCCGGTGCCATCCGCAGTCGCTGCGACCGGCTGCATGTCTTTGACAGCCTGGAGGCCCTGCAGGAGACCCTGGACCGGTTGTGCGAATGGGGCCATGTGCGTCGCCTGGAACGGCTTCCCGGCCGCAAAGAATCCCGGTACCTGCATCTGCTCGGTGCAGCGCCGGAGGACGACACCCGGGCGCCCGGGTCCGCCACCCCGCCTCCGGCGGCCGGGCGCGCCGACCGGCTGACCGAACTGGAAGCGCAAATGGCGTCCGTAAAAAAAGAATTGGCGGACCTCAGGGCTGCGTTTGAATCCTTTCGCCAACAATTTGAATAGGAGATTCCCATGAACGAGGGCGACCGCAGGCGCCTGTACCGCCTGGCGCTCGTTTTCCTGCTTTGCGGGTCGATCGCGACCGGCGGGTGCGAGGGCACCGACACCCGGGAGCAGGTGGACGATACCGTGGAAGAGATGGCCGGGAAAAAAGACCTGGAGCGCTACCGGCAGATGAAGGACGATATCGGCGAAATAAACACGCAGCAGAAGGAGCGGCATCGCCGGCTGGACGAAGCCGACGAATGACCCGGTTGGATTTCCGTGGGCCGACCATGAAAAAAACCATTGTCCCGGGCACCCGGGTTCGTGCTAAAGAATCGGCGGACATCGCCGAATATAGAAAAAAGATTAGGGAAAACACCGCAAAAGACTGGTTTTGGGATCAAGGGTAGTCCATTATGGGGGAAGCAGGTAAGGTCCAGGGTGACAAGCTCATTGAACTGTTCAACGAACTGATCGTCAAGAAAACAATCATCTCCATGAATGTGGTCGGGGCCGGGTTTGACCGGCTGACCTGTATCACCGGGATGACGACGGATTCGGACGGCAGCCACCTGCTCGTTGACCCACCGGAGGATTTCAGGGAGGCGGCAGAGGTAAGAGACCTGTGGCACCTGCGCTTCAATTTCAACGGGCCGGATCAGCTGGAGTACATCTTCAGTACCCGCGGCGGCCGATTCAGCGAGCAGGGCCTGAAAATCCCCTTTCCCGAGCATGTGGAGCGATTGCAGCGTCGCCGGAATTTTCGGGTCAACACCGAAACCGGCACCCAGATGCACTTCACCCTGAAAAAAATCCAGGGGATCATCGACCTGATCAATGTCAGTCTCGGGGGCGCCTACGGGGTGCTGATCAAAAGCAATTTTAAATTCATGCGGGGGCCGGTGCTGAGAATGGACCAGCAGGTCTATAATGTCAGCATGGTCTTTCCGGGCGATAAGGATACGCCGGAGGAAACCGTTACCGTTAAGCGGGCCGAAGTCAAACGGGTCGAACATGATCAGGAACGCGGTTTTTACCGCTACGCCTTCGTTTTCAAGGAACTGGAAAAAGAAGAGCGGCGCCGGCTCACCCAGGTCATCTATGACCTTCAGCGCCGGTACCTCCGACGCCGAAAATAACCGCCGCCCCGGTGGCAGCGCCAGATCCCCCGGCCTTGCAACTTTCCAGAACCATCACGTCACGTTTCGGGACAGCAATGAAATGGATTCTTCTGCTGGGTCTGCTGGCGATCATTACCTCCGGGTGCCATCGCGCTCCCGGATCGTTGCCGCCTCCCGAAAAGCCTTTCCACAGCGACGGGTGCTCCTGCTTTCCCGACCTGGATTATGCCGATTGCTGTGTGGATCACGACCGGGTCTACTGGCAGGGAGGTTCCCCCGAACAGCGCCGGGCGGCCGATGACCAGTTACGGCGATGCATCGCGGCCAAAGGGCGTCCGGTGCTCGCTCACGTGGTGTTCTGGGGCGTTCGCCTCGGCGGCCACGGCTGGCTGCCCACCCCCTGGCGCTGGGGTTTCGGCCATCGCTGGCCCAATGGCTACCATCAACCCTAAATCCGGGGAGCCTGAAACGAACCGGCCGCTCGGCGCCGATCAGCACCGACGATATAAGGCGTTTCGGGCGTTTTGAAATGAAATCCTGAACAATCGGCTAACCAAAGGAGCGTTCACGATGGCCGTCATTACCAAGTATGTGGTGGTTCGAAATGGAAAGGAACTGGACAAGGAGTTTCTGGTTAAAAAAGAGGCTGAGGCCTACGACAGGATGCTCGATGCCGCCGACAACCTGGCCGCGTTCATCAAGGATGCCGGGCTGGAAATCGACCTCGACAACAGAACCATCGACGCCATTTCCGTCTTTCTGGCCAAAAACGGCCCCGAGGTCACCCGGATACTCAAGGGCCTGAAGCCCCTTGCGCCGCCCGCCCATGCGCCTGATGGGGTAAAAAAGGAGCCTCCGGCCGCAGCGGCCAGAAAGAAAGCCCCTGCGGCCAAAGCGAAACCCAGGGGCAAATAACGCTCCCCATGGCCGCCATCTCCAAAAAAGAAGCCGACGCATGGGACCGCGCGCTCGATGCCGCCGCGGAACTGGCTGACCTGATCGAATCCAGTGAACTCGAGATCGGCGAGTACGATCTGGAGGAACTGACGATCTTTCTGGCCACGCACGGCCATGCTGTGCGCAGCATGCTCAGGCACCTGAAGCGGACATGGCCGTAACCCTCCGCGGCGCCTCAGGCCGCTTCGGATTGCCGGTTGCCGGGTGCTGCGTCCACGGCCAAAACCGGGATCGGCAGATCCTTGCCACGGACCAGAAAACAGAAAAGGAGGAGACCATGCCTTACTTCTCGATTCGGACCAGTCAAACGCTTGAGGCCTCAGCCGTAACTGCCTTGACCCGAAAAGCGTCGGCCTTTGCCGCCGAACTCCTTGGAAAGCCCGAATCCTATGTGATGACGTCCCTGCAACCGGGCTCGGCCATGACATTTGCCGGCAGCCATGAGCCGGCGGCCTTCATCGAAGTCAGGAGCATCGGCCTCGCCGAGGCGCATTGCAGCGCTTTTGCCGAGAAGATCAGCGCCTTCATTCACCTGCAACTGGGAATTGACCCGAACCGGGTCTTCATCGATTTCACGGACCTGCCGCCCAGCCGGTTCGCCTGGAACGGAAAAACCTTCGCGTAGCCATCAAAGCGGCCCGCGCGCCAAAACGGACCCGGGCCCGGATTTGAACCGGTGACCCCGATGAGAAGATTACCATGCCGACCCCGTTAACCCGCACCGATCTGAAGACCTTCATTGACAACCACCAGTTGAGTGCCGTCATCATGCCCATGGACGCGCACACCGCCACGGTAGGAGAGGCGGCCGCGGCCCTGGGGGTAGACGCCGACCGCATCATCAAGTCCCTGGTATTCATGGCCGGGGCCGAGCCGATCCTGGTCGTCAACAACGGACTGGCCCGGGTGGACCGTAAAAAACTGGCCGCCTGTCTGGGCATGAACCGCAAACGGGTAAAATTCGCCACCGCCGGTCAGGCCCTGGCGGTCACCGGCTATGTGGTGGGCAGCATGCCGCCGTTTGGCCATCGGGAACGGCTGCGCACATTGGTGGACACCGCCACCGCCGGACTGGAAACGGTATACGGGGGTGGCGGGGACGTCGACGCCATGATGCGGCTGTCTCCAGCGGAGCTGATCAGGGTCTCCCGCGCCGAGGTCGCCGATATTTCAGAACCCGTTCCCCACGGCGGTTGAATACATTTACGTTTCTTTTGAGGCGTGAAACAGCCATCCCGAGGGGGCGCCCCCATTCTGGAGACGGCCGCCGCCGGCAGTCCGCCGAAACCGGAGGCGCCGGCTGGATCCGAAAACGGTCTGGCCGGCAGGCTATTTAAAGAGCGGCGGGCCGGTGTTCAACACCCAGGTTTTCTCTTCTTCCTGGTAGCGCCACGACTGTTCGTACTGCAGTTTTTTGGCGATGTAGCGGTCGAGAAAATAGTATTCCACATCCACGGTCTGGGTCACCTCCCGATTGTCCTTCGACAGGTTCATCCTGAGCACCTCATAACTGACCATCTTCAGGTTGTCATAGCGGTTCAGGCAATCGCTGCGGGACATTGCGGATGGATCGACATACTGGCAGGCGGCGTTGAAATCCGACAGCCGCATGGCGGTTTCATAGGAGTCCATGGTCCGTCCGTATTCCTCCAGTCTGGCCTGCTCCGAAATGGCCGCACAGCCCAGCGGCAGGAAGCAGAAAAGCACGATGGCAAAGCTCAGATGTTTCATTACGGGGCCCCTCGGTTGGCGTCAGTTGACATCAGCGGCATCCATCAAACCACAAATCACGCCGCCAATCAACCACGGCCTCTCCCGCCCCGGTCCTCTTTCGGGATTGACATCGGGGGCGTTTTATGGGCATTTTTTCGTTTCCGTTCAAATTGTTCTCAGTTCCGGTCCGTATCCATCACCACCCGCATCGTTTCTGTCCGCGCCTGCGGGTTCGCTTTCCGGTAGAAGGCCGGATCATGCGTTGCCATCCCGCGCCCACCGGCGGGAAATGACGATTTGACCGTCTGCCCGGATAACCATCAACTAGGAGGATTTGGAATGACGCCACGCGACACCGCCATGACCGCAGCCCAAAAGGCCCGTTTCAACAAGCTGAACAAGGAAAATCTCGATTTTCTCATGGACCGCTACAACCGGGTCAACCGATGGGTCATCGCAGACATGATCCGGCGCACCGCCTACCACCACCCGGACAAAACGGCCCTCATCTTCGGCGACCATTCGCTCACCTATGCTGAACTGGAGGCGGCCGCCAACCGGACGGCCAATGCCCTTGACGGCCTGGGGGTCGGCAAGTACGACCGGGTGGCCATCCTGGCCCACAACACCCTCCACCACGTGCTGGTCTGGCTGGGCTGCTGCAAGATCGGCGCGGTGTACCTGGCCATCAACTACCTGCTGCGCGGCCCGGACATCACCTATTGCATCAACCATTCGGAGAGCCGGGTCTTCATCGTCGAGGACGCCCTTTTCCCGCTGGTGGAAGACGTGCTGGAGGAGATGCCCACGGTCGAAAACCTGATCTGGTCCGATCAGGGGGCCGGCCAGCCGCCGGCAAATCAACGCTTCCTGGCCTTCGACAGCTGGATGGAAGCCGCCCCGGCGACAGAGCCCGAGGTGATCCTGCACATTGAGGATCCCTGCCAGATGACCTACACCAGCGGCACCGAGTCCCTGCCCAAGGGGGTGATCATCAGCAACCAGGCCCTCATGGCCCAGTACATGGGGGCCATCATCGACGGCGGCTACAGCAGCGGAGACATCAATGTCAACGCCCTGCCCATCTATCACTGCGCCCAGCGGGACGTGTTCCTCAATCCCGTTTTCTGGGCAGGCGGCACCAATATTCTCATGGCCCCGGACATCGGCGCCATATTGAAGACCATCGACCGCTATCGGGCCAACATGTTTTTCGCCCCGCCCACCGTTTGGATCGGCATCCTGCGCCACCCGGATTTTGACCGCTACGACCTCTCATGCCTCACCAAGTGCTACTACGGGGCGTCCATCATGCCCGTGGAGGTGCTCAGGGAACTCATGGCGCGGCTGCCCGGCTGCAAGGTCTACAATTATTACGGTCAGACCGAGCTGGCCCCCTACCACACCATTCTCAAGGCTGAAGACGCCCTTGACAAACTGGGCTCGGCGGGCATGGCAGGACTGAACATGGAAACCCGGCTGGAGGACGAGGACGGCAGCCCCATCGATGTGCCCGGCATCCCCGGTGAAATCTGCGGCAAGGGCCCTCACGCCATGATCATGTATTTCAAGGAACCGGAAAAGACCGAAGCCGCCATGGCCGGCGGCTGGTTCCATTCCGGCGACATCGGCGTATTGGACGGCGACCGCTACATCTCGGTGGTCGACCGCAAGAAAGACATGATCAAAACCGGCGGCGAAAATGTCTCCACCCGCGAGGTGGAAGAGGTGGTCTATCTGGACAAGCGCGTGGAAGAGGTGGCCGTCATCGGCACCCCGCACCCCAAGTGGGTGGAGGCGGTCACGGCGGTGGTGGTGCCCCGCGCGGGCGAAACCATTACCGAGGCGGAAATCATCGACCTGTGCAAAAAGGAACTGGCGGGGTTCAAGGTGCCCAAGTCGGTGGTCTTCGTGGATGCCCTGCCCAAGACCCCCACCGGCAAGATCCTCAAGCGGGACATGCGGGACACCTATAGCGGTTTGTATTCGGACTGATGACCGGGCGCCCGGGGAAAAGCCGCATCGACGATCGATGACAACACCATCAAGCGGTGCCGACCATGCTCAGCGACACCGAATTCCGCCAGCTGCTCCATCACCTGGACCGACCCTGGGCCGGCTACCGCAAGGTTCGCAAAGGGGTCAAGAAACGCATTCGCCGCCACATGGCCGGCCTGGGCTGTTCAACCGTCGACGCCTACCTTTGGGAACTGGCGCAGCGGCCGGACGCCCGGGCGGTCTGTGAGCAGGGCCTCCGGGTGACCATCAGCCGATTTTTCAGGGATCGAGAGCTGTGGCAGGCTCTGGAATCACGGGTCCTGCCCGGCCTGATCGACCGGTTTCCGGCCCCCATCCGCATCTGGTCGGCCGGCTGTGCCTGCGGTGAAGAGCCCTACAGTCTGGCCATGGTGTGGGAGGAACTGGGCCGTCCGGCCCGGCTGGACCTGCTGGCCACCGATGCCGGCGGCGCCTGCCTGGCCCGCGCCCGGGCGGGCGTTTACAACCCGAGCAGCCTCAAACGGGTGCCGGACGGGTTGCGGGATCGGTACTTTGATTCCCGAAAAGGCGGCCGGCAGTGCTTGATCCGGTCGGGCCGGCTGACGCCCATCCGATGGCGTCAGCATGATTTGCTGGACCCGCCGCCCGAAGGCGATCCCTTTCACCTGATCCTGCTGCGCAACAATCTGCTGACTTACTACCGGGGCCGCTGCCTTCAGGCCGCCTTGACGCGGATCATGGCGGCGCTGGTCCCCGGCGGATGTCTGGTGACCGGTGCCCATGAACGGCTGCCCGTCAGCGCATGCCGCCTTGACCGCGACGAAGGGTGCCCGTGGATATACCGACTGTGAAAAGATCCCGGGCCGACGGAATGCACCGGCCAATCCTTCAGATGAAACCATGAAACGGAGACGACCGCCCATGACCCGAATCCTTGCCGCCGCAATCGCGCTGCTGCTGTGGCCGGACGCCTTCACTCCGGACCGGGCGTGGGGGGCCGGCGAAAGCCATCCCCTCGATGCCCACCTGGCCGAAAGTTACACCGGCGACCTGGAGGCCCTGCTGGAGCGGAAATACATCCGCGTGCTGACCTGCTATAACCGCACCAATTTCTTTTTGGCCCGTGGAAAACCCCGGGGTTTCGAATATGCCCTGCTCAAGGAGTACCAGAAAACCCTGAACAGGGGCATCACCCGCAAAGAGATCCGGATCGTCTTCGAGTTCATACCCGTTTCCCGGGACCGACTGATTCCCGACCTGGTCGCCGGTTACGGCGACATCGCCGCTGCGGGCCTGACGGTGACCCCGGGACGCCAGAAACAGGTCGATTTCAGCAATCCCTATTTGACCGGCATCGATGAGGTGCTGGTCACCCACAAGTCGGTTGCCGGCATCCGGGATGTTGCCGACCTCGCCGGCGCCAGCGTCTTCGTTCGCCCGAGCAGCAGCTATCATGAGAGCCTGCTGGCCCTTAACCGAAGCCTGCTGGCACAAGGAAAGCAGCCGGTGGAAATCGTCCGTGCAGATGAAAACCTGGAAACCGAAGACATCCTTGAACTGGTCAATTCCGGGGCCATCGCCCGCACGGTATGTGACAGCCACATTGCCGGCGCGTGGGCCAAAATCCTGCCCGACATCCGGGTGCACCAAGCGGTGACCGTTCGCCTGGGCGCCCATATCGCCTGGGCCATACGCAAATCCAGCCCGGCACTCAAGGCGAGCCTGGACGGGTTCGTCAAGAGCCACGGCAAAGGCACCCGCCTGGGCAACATCTATTTCACCCGCTACTACGAGAACACGACCTGGATCCAAAATCCCCTGGAGGGAAGCGCGGGCAAGCGCCTGGCCGCATACGCGCCGCTGTTCAAGAAGTTCGCCGAACGCTATGGATTCGACTGGCGGCTGATCGGCGCCATGGCCTACCAGGAATCCGGATTTGACCAGCGCAAGGTGAGCCCGCGGGGCGCGGTGGGCATCATGCAGATCCGCCCCCAAACCGCTGCCGACCCCAAGATCGGCATCCCCGACGTCAGCTCGGCGGAAAACAACGTCCACGCCTCGGTCAAATACCTGGGTTTCCTGCGCAGCCACTACTTTGACGATGCCGCCATCCGCCCGCGGGACCGGGTTCGCTTCAGCCTGGCCGCCTACAATGCCGGCCCGGTCAGGATCCGCCGGGCCCGTAAAATGACCCGGGAGATGCAGCTGGACCCCAACCGCTGGTTTCGCAATGTGGAAATCGCCATGCTGAAAATCGTCGGGCAGGAGACGGTTCGCTACGTCAGCAACATCAACAAATACTACGTTATTTACCACAATGCCCTCGAGCGGGTCGAGAAACGCGAAGCGGCCATCGAGGAGGTCAGGCCATAGCGGCCAGGGGATTCGCGCAGAGCGGCGATGCGGGTTCTCGGCGCCGGCCCAATGAAAATCAGGCCGGCGCCTGAACGACGGACCGTATTTTCCACCCATCCCAAGGGGGGCTACTGGGCTTCTTGCTGCTTGAGCTTTTTCATCAGCTCCTTGATCTTTTCAGGGGTCACGCTCTGGCCGGAAGCCCCCATGCCGGCGTTCATCGGGCGGTAATCGGACGGCACGACAAACAACTGCGGATCCTGCCGGGCAACAACAATATTGGTGTACTCGATCTTGATATCCTGACGCATGCCGCTTCCACTGGCCGTTCCTTCGAAACGCAGGGGAATGTTCTGTTCGTTTAACCAGGCATACCCGGAAAACGCATCGCTGCCGTTGCCGGTGGACTCGAGTTTATATTTGGTGGCTTTCCGGCCGTTGACCGTCTCTGTGCCCATTTCTGTCATTTTGAGCTCCCCATCCCGGATCATGCGCTCCGGGTCCTTCCCGGCCCCCGAATCCGGATTGCGCATGTACATCTTTTGATCGGGCATCAGGGTCCACATCCGATCGTTTTCACGGTCATTGATGATGGCCGTCCTGCGGCCGAAACTGGCAATATCCCGCCGCTCCTTTCCTCGGATGGAGTATATCTTGCCCCGGAGAACATGGGGCTGGTCCCCGCCCGCCTGCTGAATGGTCATTGTCAGGTCGGCTGAGAATTCCACTGTCGGATAGGGGAATTTTTCCACGGCACCGGAAGGGACTGCCAGCGACAGGATGATCGCTGCGTACACTGCCGTTATAATCGGTTGTTGTCGTTTCATCGGATGCCCTCCATTGGATAGCCATCCGGTTCTTATGGGTGCCTGAACGCTGAAAGTGCGCATGGCCCCTGAAAAATCACGTTCACCTTAATGATGAAACCGTGAACCGTTGAACGGTGAGCCGTGAATCCCGAGACGGAAACGATAAGGGCTCAACCGGAAGTCCGGATGGGTGTTGAAAAAGTGATGGCTCAAAACCGACCATGGGCCATGTCATATCCTGAAAATGATGACGTCATCAAGGGGAAACACCTTCTCCACCGGAAACACCGCCGACGATACCGTTTGTTTACTTCGCGGGCAATGGCTTTCGTGGCAGGTGCGTTGGCGTGATATCGCGCACCCTTTTGCCGGTTTGCCGCACGTCACGACCATCATGGCGGGGGCGGCGGCAATGGGACGCCGGTGCAGGCCTGTAATTGCTGCAGGATATGCCAATCAACCCTGATTTAAGGAGATTGGCAGGCGGCTTGCTTTAATTGTGAATCGGTAGCCAGCAGTGTCAGGCGCACCACAAGTAAGAATCCAGTGGACCCATGCAGGGAGATGGAGATGAAAACAGCCTACGACTTTAAACAAAAAATTATTCTGATGACAATCGCCGTGGCCTTCAGCCTGATAATGATAGGCCTCAAGGCCTGTCAATAAAAGAAGAATCTGAAGCGCCCATGGCAGGGGAGGGGGGGACCGTCTCGCTCCAGACCGGCTGGATGGCGCTCAAAAAATATGGGTGACTGACGTGGACGATGATGAGGAAACCGCCACCCGTACGGTGATCGTGTGAACGCCAACTGGACCACGGCGGGTATCTGGCGCGCGCTGCCCGTGGCCCAAGAGAAAAAGTGCGCCATTGCAGCGGGAAAAGCGCCCGGCCGTCCTGACCCGGTGCGGTCCGGGCGCTTCGGCATCTTTACTGAAAAAGCCTCGCGGTAATAGGCGGCGTCACCCCGGCCCTGGCGGCACTGACGCACCCGGGGCTCCCCATTTTCGAGGCCGCACGGCACCAAAGGCCGGCGAAAATTGTTACCGGTTCTATTTCCAACCCGTGCGCAATTTTGGTAACCGGGCGATACCGGACTGGGGGCCGGTCCGTTATATTGATAATGGTTTCAATGGTTAAAAAAATGGTACCGAAATTGCTTTTACCATAGCAGCACCCAATCCGGCCCTATCGGCACATCCTGTTGCCCGGCTCTTGGCAGGTCCTCCCATCATTCAGCGTCCTGTTCTCGAAAGGCCCTGGGCGTCGCGGCATAAACCGGAACCCCTTCAATAACAGGCCAGGGGTCCATGGCGGCCTCCCATGCCCTGCCCCCGGTTCTTATTCTCAGGAGGGGTTCACCATCTCTGCCAAAAAAGGAGGAAACAATGAAAATTTTTAAGATGTTGACGGCTCTGGGCCTCGCATGCCTGCTCGTCATGGCCTGCACAGAGAAGCAACCCGCCACCATCGGACAGGCCGATCAGACCGATGCGGGCCAGAACCCAACCCCCGTGGCCATGGCGAAACCCGGCGATTCGGGAGACCGGCCGGCCCCGGCAGCCCAGGTCGAAAAATCGGAAACGCAGGGGCTGTCTCAGGAAGCGGCGTCGTCTTCGACGGAAACCGCCGAAATCGACGGCACCTTGATGCAGACCCAAAAAGGCCTGGCGGTCGTCACCGACACGCAGGCCTATGTGGTGACCGGTCGGGACCTGTCGGATATGATCGGCCAAACGGTCAAAGTCACCGGCGCGGTTGCCGAGGTGGACGGCGGTCAGGTCATCGAGATCATGACGGTAGTCCCCGCGGAATAACCGGGACACCCCGAATGGGTCTTTTTCACGAAACCGTCATTTAAGGTATTCCAGATAACGAAGCTCCATGTTGAGGAGGGCAAAGATGCCCATCAATGCGGAGATGCCGCCCATCAACCATGCCAGCGTCTCCATGTTATGGCTGCCCTTGCGCCTGCCCCACCGGCCCAGCATCGTCCAGCCGCCGATCCATATGACAAAGGAAAGAATCGTTCCAAAATAGTATGCCATGACCGCCCTCCTTGCGACGCGTGTTTCCATCTTCGGTCATCATAAATGAGGTTGCAGACCAAGGCAAGCAGGCTAACGCCCGGGAAAGGACCGTTCTGAATGGGGTTGGTTCGGGCGGCAGTTTCTTCCGTTGCAGCGCACACGGTAATACCGGGCGCCGACGGGCAACCGTGTGCCGACGACGCCGGTGGGTCACGATTGTCCTGAAAAATGCAACCGGCGCAGGGCAGGCCGCGGCGATCCGGCCATGCCCTGCCTAAAAGGTCGACACCGGTTTAGATGTCCATGTTGGCCGGTTCGTAATGTTCCCTGGGATGCTTGCAGGACGGGCAGACGGGAGGCGGTTCAGTGCCTTCGACAATATAGCCGCATACGCCGCACTTCCATTTGATCGGCTGCTCGCGCTTGTACACGGTCCCGGCTTCAACCATCTTGATGATCCGTTCGTACCGTGCACGATGGTGGGCCTCGATCTTGGCCACCTGTTCGAATGCGATTTTGGCCCGGGTCTGCCCTTCTTCTTCCGCCTCCCTGGCGAATTGCGGGTACATGCTTTCCACCTCGTAGTCTTCGCCGCCCATGGCCTCCTTCAGGTTGGCCAGGGTGTCGCCGATCCCGCCCAGCAGTTTCAGGTGGTCCTTGGCATGCTGCATTTCGTTAAAGGCCGTCTCTTCAAAAATCTTGGCAATGTAATGGTAGCCTTCTTTCCGGGCCACCTTGGCAAAAAAGGTGTACTTGTTGCGGGCCTGGGATTCACCGGCGAAGGCGGCTTTCAGATTCTCGGTGGTCTTGCTCATTTTTTTCTCCTTGTTGGCTGGTTTATGGGTTCATTACGCTTTAGGTTACAGCGGTCACAAAGGCCTTTGAGGACCACCCGTTTGCTGGTCACCGTGAAGCCTCCGGTGATCGATTCCGGCACGTCGAGGCGGGCGAAGCCGGCGTACTCGAAATCGATGATCCTGCCACAGGCCATGCAGTGCAGGTGGTGGTGGGCCGTGATGTCGGGGTCGAAGCGCCTGGGGCCGCCGAACACCTCCACCACCGCCACCACCCCGATATCGGCGAAGGTCAGCAAAGTCCGGTTGACCGTATCGAATGAAATATTCGGGAATTCTTTTTTAACCGACCTGAACAACACCTCCGCCGAGGGGTGCTGCTTCGACTGAATGAGCATTCGGAATATGGCGACACGCTGGGGGGTAATTTTCAACTGATGGCGGCGGCAGGTCTCTAAAAAACGCCGCACACGCAGGTCCGTCCGTGTGTTTTGCATATGTCTCTTAAATAGGAATCAATCCTATTTGTCAACCCCGGGGTCCCGCTGTTTCAGGCTGGGGTGCCGGCAGATGGCAGCCGGGAAGACGGCAAGGGGCCTTAACTTATCAACTTGACTGATTAATGCATGTCGACTACGGTGCGGGTGATGCTCTCCCCACTCCGCATAGACGCACCATCCCATAAGGCCGGCCCCGGCATCGAAAACCGTCTGGTCCTCATCCGGGAATCAAGGTTGACATGCTGACCTCCGGAAATACCGAACCGGGTCCGGAGATCTATCCGATCGGAGGCGGCAAGGGCGGCGTTGGCAAAAGCTTTGTTGCCGCCAGCCTGGGCACTTTAATTGCCGGACAGGGCAAGACGGTTGCACTCATCGATCTGGACCTGGGGGGCTCTAATCTGCATACGTTTCTAGGAATGCCGGCACCGGAAAACGGGCTGAACCGTTTTCTCGATAAAACCGTACGGTCTCTTGAAAGTGCGGCGGTCGCCACCCGGATCACCAATCTCTTTTTCATCAGCTCCTGCAACTGCTCCATGGAGATTGCCAACCTGTTTTATGCCCAGAAGATCAAGCTGATCAACGCCATCAGAAAACTGCCCTACGATGTCGTGCTCATCGACCTGGGCGCAGGGACCCATTTCAATACCCTCGATTTTTTCCTGACCGCCAGCAAGGGGATTTTTGTCTGCACGCCCGACCCCACCGCCATTGAAAATGCCTTTCGTTTCATCAAGGCGGTTTACCTGAGACGATTAAAACAGCTCGTCAAACGGCACGATTTCAACAGGCGGGTAAAAGCGGCGATTCTGGACACGGGCGCCAACACCTTGAAATCCAGAGACATCATTGATATCGTTTTAAAAAACGATCCTGAAAAAGAAAGTTTTCTCAAAGCACGCATCGGCAGGTTTCAATTCAAAATGATCTTGAATCAGTTTCGCAAAAACGCGGACATCCGTCTGGGTGAGAAAATAAAGACCGTGTGCAACCGCCACTTTTACTCTCCTTTTGATTTTTTGGGCCAGGTTGATTTTGACGAGCGCGTCATGGATTCCATATACGCCAGAAAACTGTATGTCCAGACCTGCCCGGCCACCCCCACCGTCCTCGAATTGAAACAAATTGCCGACTTGCTCACCCATACGCAGCCGGCCCCATCCTTACGGCAACCGGCGCGATGAAAACCTTTGACGGTGAAAACTACTACCAGATCCTGCAGGTGAGCCCCAATGCGGGCGCCGATGAAATCAGGCACGCCTTCCGGGAGGCAGTGGCCATCTACGAAGAAAACAGCGTGGCCACCTACTCGCTCTTTTCAACGGAACAACGCGAGGCCCTGCTGCAGGCCATTGAATCGGCTTTTGACACCCTGAGCAACGAGAAGAAAAGGGTCGATTACAACCAGATGCTCATCGACACCGGGCAGGTGGATGCGGCCATTTTCTCCAGACAGGTCCAAAGAAAGATGGCGGCCGGCTCAGCCCCCCCAGGTACATCCAGGGAAACGAGCCTCAGCCAATGGGTGCACAAAAAAGCCAGTGAGCCGGAAATCAGGCAGCGCATCGAAGCCATCCTGTCCCGGGAGCGCCTCTCCGGTATAGACCTGAAACAACTCAGAGAAGCTTACGGCATCGAACGCCACGAAATCTACGCCATCACCAAAATCAGCAGCGCCACCCTGAAACGCATCGAGGCCGACCAATACGAGGACCTGCCGGCCGAGATCTACGTCAAACAGTTTCTGAAAACCTATGCCGAATTGCTTCACATCGACCCCCGGCATGTGGTCGACAGTTATCTGAAAAGGATGACCCGGGCCCCATCGGACCGTTGATCGTCGTACCGGTCGACGGCCGGATGAATCCAATCCGCACCCTTCCCCAAACGGTTTTTTTACGGGTCCTGGAATGAGCCCGACATCTCACCCATGGATAGTCGATGCAGCCCGGGGAAAAAGCATCATCCGGCCGTTATCCCGGCCCCAAATCCCGTATTGGATGGACAGGGGTTCCGATTCTTATGGATTGACGCCGAGGTTCAGCCTGTGGGAAACTGGTGCCATGCTTATATGGAAAAGGGAGGGTGCTCGATGAAAATACAGATCGAAAAACCACTGCTCAAGTCCCTGACCCTGATGGCATCGATGATCGAAGCCCGGGATGCCTATACCGGCGGGCATCTGTGGCGTGTTTCCCAGTATTGCCAGGGCCTGGCCGAGGCGGCCGGCCTGCCGGGTGAAATGGTTTTCCTGTCCCGGTTGGGCGGCTTTTTGCACGACATCGGCAAGGTCAGTATTCCCGATGGCATCCTGGGCAAACGGGGCCGCCTTACCGAACCGGAGTATGACGTGGTCAAAACCCATCCTGGAATCGGCGCCGCATTGATCCGGGAGCATCCCCTGGGCGACCTGGCCCTCGCAGCCGTCCATCAGCACCATGAGTGGGTCAACGGCGGGGGCTACCCGGAGCGCCTCCACGGCGACCAGATCTCCATCTTTGCACGTATCGTCAGCATTGCCGACGCCTTTGACGCCCTCACGAGCACCCGTCCCTATCGCCGGGGGGTGGCCGCTCTCCCCGCGGTGGCGGCACTGAAGACTGAACATGACACCCAATTCGATGCCCGCCTGCTGGAGGTCTTCGTCCAGATGGCCCAAGGGGACGCGATAGAGGAAATCGTCGGCCACAGTGAGCGTGGCGTGGCCATGGTCGTATGCCCATCATGCGGCCCGGTGATTTCCGTTTCCCGGAATGCCAGGGACGGCGACATCGCCTATTGCCGCATCTGCGGAGCCAGGCACCGCCTGCACCGGAAGGGCGATACCTTTGTGGTGGAACCGACCGGAGCAGAGGGCACCGCAGAGGACCTCAAGCCACACCCCGAAACAGATTCAATCAATGCCTTCATCGCCCGGGCACCCGGGTGGGTCGACGTGTAGCGGCGCTTCGTGCAGGAGCGGCGGTCACCGGTCCAAGGCGTCCGGGCCGCCGCCTGGAAGCCGGTTCTCCCCGGCCCCGATCCGCATCTTGCCCTTCCACGGCAAGAGGGTTGAGCACACCGTTAAAACCGGAACGACACCGATGCACTGATAATGTCCACACTGGCGTCATATTCGCCCACCAGGGCGCCGCGCAGCCGATTCTCCAGTTCGGTGACATCCTTGTCGATCTCGGGGTCGTCCACAAACAGATGGCCATAGGCAAAGTCGGCCTTGACGCTGGTGTCGACCCGACCGCTGGCCTGGGGTACGCCGGTAGCGAGGACGGCGGCCGGTGTGTTGAAGGTGGCATCGCCCTCGAGGGTGTGGTCGATCTTTGAACGATAGTGGAGCCCCAGACGCGTGCCTGCCAGCGGTTCGAAGATCAGGCCCACATTGGCCCCGAAGCCCCAGTCGTCGCCTTCAATCTTGGCCTTGCCGTCAATGCCTTGCGGCGTAAAACCGGAAATGCCGTTTGCCGTGAGGGCGGTTCCCCAATCGATTGCGCTGGTCAGCTCGGCATCGGCCCACTCGATGCTGACACCCACACCCAGCGACCACCGGTCGTTGATGCGATAGCCGACCGAGGGATTGATGTTGACGATTCAACGGGGCTTGGCAATCTTTTTTTATCCCCAACGCCAGCACCCTGCCTGTTGCCGGCGTCTGGCCGCCAGCAGATGTTTGCGGGGCCGGATAGCCGGCCTTCAGGCTTGAGCGTCAGGATGAAACGTTTTAAACGGTGCTCGAATGCGGGACAACGGGTATCGCACCGCCGCCTATTCGAGGCCGTGCTTTTCCATGCGGTATCGCAGGGTATGGCGGGTGAGTCCCAGCAGCCGTGCGGCTTTGCTCTTGTTGTTATCGGCCTGTTCAAGGGCCGAAAGAATCAGGCTGCGCTCCACTTCTTCCAGTTTTATTCCCGAGGAAGGCACCGTCCAACACTGCTGGCCGGATTCGACCGCATCGGCAGCGGGTGTCATCAAAACCAGATCATGGATATCGATCTGATCGCCTTTGATGAAGATCATGGCCCTTTCGATGCAGTTGCTCAATTCCCTGACGTTGCCCGGCCAGTGGTGGGCCAAAAGGACGTTGCGGGCGGCCGGGGAAAAGCCCTTGACCTTTTTTTTGAACTGGATGTTCAGCAGGTCCACAAAACGCTCGCCAATCAGTATGATGTCCTCTTTGAGGTCTCTGAGCGGCGGCAGGGTGATCGACACCACATTGAGGCGATAGAAGAGATCTTCGCGGAAGGTTTTTGCGGCAATTTCCATTCTAAGGTCACGATTGGTGGCGGCAATGATGCGCAGGTTGACCTGGCGCTGGCGGGTACTGCCCAGACGCCGAAAAGTTTTCGACTCGATGGTGGAGAGCAGCTTGGCCTGCATATTGAGGGGCAGTTCGCCGATTTCATCCAGGAAAAGGGTGCCGCCGTGAGCCGCTTCCAGCAGGCCCGGCTTGGCGGATACGGCGTGGGTGAAGGCGCCCTTCTCGTAGCCGAACAACTCGGCCTCGATCAACTGCTCGGGCAGTGCGGCACAGTTGATCTCCACGAAAGGCGCGTCATCCGTCATGGCACTTTCATGAATGATCCGGGCGGTGAGATTTTTGCCGGTTCCGGTCTCACCCATGAGCAGTACCGTAGCCGACGGGATATGACTCAACTGCTGAACGGTCTGGACCACCTGTTCAATGGCAGCCGATTGGCCCAGGATCGAACGGCCGATCTGGTTTCTGCGATGCTCGATGCTGGTTCGGTAAAGGTAAAGGTCATATCGCTGCTGGTTGTCGGCCTGCAGGGCCAGGGCGGTGTCGGTGGCATCTTCCACGACGACCATGGCGCGATCTTTCTCGGGGCATGCCAGCACCAGCAGGTTCAGGAAGCGTACATGGCCCTGTTCATCGATGCGGTTGACATGATCGAGGCGATAGGCGGACTCCTGCTTGGCGACAATCAGCGCCAGCTGCACCTCGATCCCCGCCAGCTCCGGCAGGATATCGGTGATCAGGGCCTGCGACACCATGGGGGCTGCCGGGGCCAGCAGCCGCTGTGCCGCGGAAGTGGCCTCGATCAATCGCAGCCGGCCGTCGAAAAAAAGGGCGCCAAAGCCTTTTTGCGCCAGCAGTAGGTTCAGCGGATCAGCCATCGGACATCTCTTTTTTGCAGACGATTGGAGGGGCTCCCCGCCAGATCCGGACGACGACGATCCGCCGCAGCTGGATCCGGCCATGGGCGCATAGTCTATTTTCATCAGTCAGCCGATGGATCAATGGCATCGGCCATCCGGCCGGAACAAGGATACGCCTCACCAGATATCCAACGGCCTGACAATTGTCATACTGTCTCACGAACTGAATTTGGATTTGACTTAAATAGCATGAAAAACTAAACTTTACCAATCTAACCGATCATCCACCTCAAGTCAGTATTCCAAAGGTGCAAACAGGGGGGGCAAAAAGTGACGAAAGCACGCAAGAGCGCCAGGGCCAAAGCGCCTGACCGGGCATCCGAAAAACCCTTGGAAACCGTTGAAAAAGACAATCCTTCCACCATGGCCGCCATGGATACGGAAGCGGGGCACATCAACAAAATCCGCGATATTCTTTTTGGCCAGCAGATGGCGGATTACGATGCCCGTTTCAAAGATTTGGAGAACCGGATCGCGTCCCAGATCGAGAGGTTGCGCCAGGAAACGGACGAGGGGCTCAAGGGCATGAAAGACCTGCTTCAAAAGCAGAACGAGCTGCTCACCGAACGCCTGAAAGATGAGGAGTCCAAACGCGGGCAGGAGGGAAAATCGCTTTCCATGGAACTTACCAGAGCGGAGAAAACCCTGTCGAAGACCATCGATGCCCTGTCCGCCCAGCAGGCGCAGGACACGCAGTCACTGGGCGAGCAGTTATCGGCACTGTCCCAGGAACTCTCGGACGGGCTCTACATCCAGCAAAAGGAGGCCGCCGACAATCTTGAACAGGCCGTCCGGGAACTCGACGATGCCAAGCTGGCCCGTAAAGCCCTGTCACAGATGCTGGTGGAAATGGCCGGCCGGCTGACAGATGCAACGAAGTAAACCGCCATCATACGCGCCAAACTGACCTATGAGCGAGTCATCATCCCATAGCCGGGGCAGCCCCGGCGGCCAGCATGAGGAAATCCCGGGCAAACCGCTGGAGACGCTGCGCAGCCTGATCGTCGGTCCAACCGATCATCGGCTGGACGGCGTGGCCCGGGCCCTGGACAATCCGGAACAGCGTGCACAGGACATCAGCCGCGTGCTTCCCCGGGCCGTGACCCTGGGTGCATCCGAAAACAACCGGTTGGCCGTCGCCCTGGAACCGATCATGGAAAACGCCATCCGCGCATCCATAAAAAAGGATCGGCGCATCCTGGTGGACGCCCTTTTTCCTGTCATGGGCCCCGCCATTCGCAAGGCGATTGCCAGCACCATTCAGGGGTTGATTCAGAATTTCAACCAGCTTCTGGAACACAGTGTCTCTATCAGGGGGCTGCGCTGGCGGCTGGAGGCGCTGCGCACCCGGCGGCCTTTTGCCGAAGTCGTTTTGCTCAACACCCTGGTGTATCAGGTGGAGCAGGTGTTCCTGATTCACCGGGACTCCGGTCTGCTGGTCGCGCATGTGGTTGCCAAAACGGCCGTCGCCCAGAACCCGGACCTGGTCTCGGGAATGCTGACGGCCATCAAGGATTTCGTTCAAGACTCCTTCGGTGCGGCCCAGACGGATACGCTGGAGACCTTTCAGGTCGGCGAACGCAAAATCTGGATCGAGCATGGCGCGTATGCCATGCTGGCCCTGGTCCTGCAAGGCAATCCGCCGGTCGATCTTCGGCTGATGATGCGCGATGCACTGGACGAGATTCATCTGAAGCAATCCGACGCGCTCGCTTCTTTCGACGGAGACGGCGAGCCGTTTGAAGTCTGCCGGCCCATCCTCGACGGACTGTTGCAGATTCAGTTCAACAGGCAGCAGCAGTCCTCCTATCGACCATGGATTGCGGCTGCCGTGGCCCTTGCCCTGATCGGCTGGGTGATATTCCTGCAAATGGCCGATGCGGGCCGGTGGGGACACTTTGCCAAGCGCCTGCACGCCCAGCCCGGAATTGTGGTGACCCGGATGGAAGAAACGGATGGCCGCCGCCACATTTATGGGTTGAAAGACCCCTACGCACCGGATCCGGCGGCACTCGTGGCTCCGGCGGGGCTCTCTCCGGAGTCCGTGGTCTTTCACTGGGAGCCTTACCAGTCCGCCCACCCGGCGTTTGCGCAGCGCCGGATCACCACCCTTTTCGATCCGCCGGCAACCATCGTCCTGGACTTCGACAAGGGCCTGCTGCAGGCGTCGGGATCCGCCTTTCATCCGTGGATTGAAGATGCCCGCCGCCTGGCCCTCATGGTTCCCTGGATCGATCACTTTTCGGACCTGCAGGTGGTCGACATCGACGAGCACCTGGACAGGCCGCCCACGGTGACATTGGCACTGGACGGCAAAACCCTGCGCGCCGGCGGCAGCGCCTCCCACCGCTGGATTGCACGGGCCCGGACGCAGACCGCCGACCTGCCGGGGATCGAGGCGTACGACGATTCCCGCCTGGTTGATGCCGACGAACAGGCATGGGATGCCGTGACCCGGACCATCGTCCAGTCCGTTTTTTATTTCGAGGCCGGACACAACCAGCTGGCCGCGGGCCAGGATAAGCATCTGCAGGCCGTTGCCGGGGCAGTCAGGCGGCTGGCCGCCTTGTCGCGATTGCTGAATCGGCCCCTGCGCATCGATGTCATCGGGCACGCGGATAATACCGGCAATGAAATGTTCAACATCGCCATCAGTCGCAAGCGGGCCCAGGCCGTTGCGGATGCATTAATCGCCTCGGGAATCGACCCGACGGTTCTCACCGTTCATGCCGCAGGCTCCGGGGAGCCCGCGCCGGATGTCGACCGCGCCACTCATGCCACCAACCGACGGGTCGTTTTCAAGGTCAACCCCACCGCCAACTGATTGTAACGCCATGCCCGTTCCCTGATCCGGCACACCCGAGACCGTGTCAGCCGTCATGGCGGCACTTGCGGGCGTCTTCACGGGGGCAATGCATATGAACGCCTTCGGCATCAAACAGCTTGTGGATGGATGCGGTGGTTTCGGAACGGACCTGCCAGCAGTCGCCGGCCGACACCCAGGGCTGCGCGACCAGCACCACGCCACAGGTGCAGTACTCGGTGACGGCGACGCGCGGAGGCGGTATGTCGAGAACCCGGGGATCCTTGGACAACACCTCTTCGATAATATCCATGGCCGCATCGATATCACCGCCATGCTCGATGCCAAACATGATGTCGATGCGACGCGTCCCTTTGGCAGTGTGGTTGACAATGGTGCCTTCCATCAGGTTGACGTTGGGAACCAGCAAGGTGGCATTGTCCGGCATGACCAACACGGTATTGAACCAGCTGATGGACGATACGGTTCCGGTCACCCCGCCCCCTGAAATGATGTCGCCCAGACGAAAGGGCCTGGCGGCTTTGAGCATGATGCCGGCCACCAGACGACCGGGCCCGCTCCTGAGCAAAGACCCGACGAGCAGGCCGGCGGCGAAAATGATCATGGCCAGTATGACACTGGTGCCCAACACGGCAATCAGTTCATTGCCGGCGGAAGAAAACAATTCTATCCTCATGCCTGCACCTCCTTTCTGTGGTGGCCGTTCCGGAAATCGCCTGCCATCGCCGATCGCCTGTGTCTTCCGTAAGCAAAGATCCCGCCAAACCGTGATGGCTCGAGCTTCTTCCCCATAACGTACAGTTTTTCCTAAGAATGGATGCACCCCTGTCTCCCTTGCCGAAACCCGGCGACCTGCGCGTGCGTGATATCGCGCACGGCTTTGCGGATTTACCGCAGTTCTCACTCGGGCCTTCACGGGCATCCGGACGAAACAACTAAATTTTAACAATGAATTTAGAGGTTTGTGTGCTTTTTGGTTTATCCCGGAGCTAATGGCAAGGCGATTGCTATCCATAGAGGCCATCGCGCCAGGGAAGATGAGCAACGCATCATGGTGCCATCGACATGGCGGTAGGAATAAAAACGCAACCACTGAGCAAGACATTAAACTGGAGAAGGAGAAACTCATGATGAAATTCACTGTTCGACACCTGTTCGTATCTCTTCTGGCCGCTGCGTTCATCTCTGCATGCGCGACCCCTCGCCATCCGCTTCCCGATTTTGATGCCCATCCGGTCGATCCGGGAACCTATGAGAGAAAAACCGAACATCTGGTCTTTGTCCTGGACGCTTCCAGTTCCATGGCGGAGGCCCACCGGGGGTATCTGAAGCTGGACGTCGCCCGGGGCGTAATCAATAACTTCAACCACACCATGCCCGACCTGGACGTGGACGTGGCGCTGCACAGTTTCGGTCATGCCCCCTCGGTATCCACGGCATCCTCCGCGATCATGCTGCCTGCACAGCCCTACTCCCGCGATGCACTGTCATCTGCGGTTGAAAAAGTGACTGAAGCCGGCGGGATCAGTCCTTTGGCCCGCGCCCTTGACGACGCAAGAACGGCCCTCGAACCCGAGAAAGGCCGGATTGCCATGGTCATCATCAGTGATGGCAAGGATATGAAAACGGGTACCCGTGCCGCCGCTGAAGCGTTGGCAGCCGATCACGGAGACCGGCTGTGCATCTATACCGTGCAAGTGGGGGACTCAGCCGAGGGCGCGGACCTGCTGGACCGGCTCGCCCGGATATCCGGTTGCGGAGAGGGCGTGACGGCACAGGGGCTCGAGTCAGGAGCGGCCATGAATGCATTTGTCCACAAGGTCCTGCTGACCGTCAGGAGTGACAGTGATGGCGACGGGGTGGCGGACGCCATCGACCGCTGTCCCGACACCCCCCGCGGCATTGGGGTGGACGCCGACGGATGCCCCCTGGACAGTGACAAGGATGGCGTCCTGGACACCACTGATGCGTGCCCGGACACACCGGTGGGCACCCCGGTTGATGCCCAGGGATGCCCGATGCCCCGGGCTGAGGCCACGCCTGGTGAGCTGACCGCTGCCGGCACCTGGCGCTACGAGGACATCCAGTTCGAAAACAACAAAGCCGTTTTAAAAGCAAGTGCGTACCCCATCTTGAATGAAATTACGGCCGCCATGCAGGCCCATCCGGAACTGAACGTGGAAATCCATGGCCATACCGACGGCAGCGGCGCCCGGGCCTACAATCTGGACCTCTCCCGGAAGCGGGCCGCATCGGTCAAGGCCTATCTGGAATCCCGGGGAATCGACGCCGCCCGGATGAGCACCAAAGGGTTCGGTCCGGATCGCCCCATCGACAGCAATGCGACCCAGGAAGGCCGGGCCCGCAACCGGCGGGTAGAATTCAAACCCATCCAGTAGCGATCCTAATCGGGTCAAGACTGAAACGAGACAATCAAACCAAAAGGAAAATGATAATGGCTTATACATTCGAAGTTTACAGGGACAATGCCGGCGAGTTCAGGTTCCGGTTCAAAGCCTCCAACGGCGAAAACATGTTCGCCAGCCAGGGATACAAACAGAAGCGGTCCGCCGTTTCTGCCATTGAATCGATTAAAAAGAATTCGCCGGACGCGACAATCGATGACCAGACCTGATGGCCAATATAGGTCTTCGCCCGGGCATCCGGCGTGATGTCCGGGCGAAAGTCAACACCCGATGGAGGAATATACGATGGAATTGATCAAACTGCTCACCGAAAAACTGGGGGTCAGCCAGGACCAGGCCCAGGGCGGGGCCGGACTGCTTTTCCAACTGGCCAAGGATAAATTGGGGCCCGAGGACTTTGGGCAGATCGCCCAACAGGTTCCCGGCATCGACGCCATGGTCGAATCGGCACCGGAATCCGGCATGCTGGGGTCGGCGCTCAAGGGCCTGGCGTCCGGTCTTGGCGGCGGCAATGCGGGCCTGGGCAACCTGGCCGGGCTTGCCGGCGGGTTTTCCAAGCTGGGAATGGATTCCGGCATGATCGGCAAATTCGTTCCCGTTCTCCTTTCCTTTGTCCAGGCAAAGGGAGGAGAGGCCCTCAAGGGGATGCTTTCCAGGGCCCTGAGCTGAAGCCATGTTGAAACGGAAGAACAGGCCCACCACATAAAGAACACATGATCGGCATTGCCATGATCGTGAGAGAGGAATTGAGAAAAATGGATATTAATCAGATGTTGGAAAAAGTATGGGAGTTGGTGACCATTTACGGTCTCAAAGTAATTGCCGCCATTGTCATTTTCGTGGTGGGTCGCTGGATCGCCAGGTTCATCAGCAACATGGTCCGCAAAATGATGCGCAAGGCCGATGTGGACCAGACCCTGCGGAAGTTTGTCGCCAATATGACCTATATCGCCCTGCTGGTTTTCGTCGTGCTGGCCGCATTGAGCCAGCTGGGTATCCAGACCACGAGCTTCATCGCCGTACTGGGTGCCGCCGGCCTGGCCGTGGGTCTGGCGCTGCAGGGGTCCCTTTCGAATTTTGCCGCCGGTTTTCTGATGATTCTTTTCCGCCCCATTCGTGTGGGCGACTTTATCGAAGGGGCCGGCACGGCCGGCACGGTTGAAGAGATTGCGATTTTCACCACCACCTTGACCACGCCGGACAACAAAACCGTCATCGTTCCCAATGCCGCCATGACCAGCGACAATATCGTCAACTGGACGGTGAAGGGTACCCGGCGTGTCGATATGGTGATGGGCATCGGCTACGACGATGACATCGACAAGGCCAAGCAGATCATGGCCGACGTGCTGGCCCGGGACCCGCGCATCCTGACCGAACCGGCACCCCAGATTGCCATGGTGGAGCTGGCCGACAGCAGCGTCAATTTCGTGGTTCGGCCCTGGGTCAAGGCATCGGACTATTGGGCCGTTCACATGGCCGTTCACGAAGCGATCAAAAAAGCGTTCGATGCCGAAGGCATCAGCATTCCCTACCCCCAAAGGGATGTACACCTCTACCAGCACACCCAGGCCGATTAGAATACCCTTTACTCCTTGTCAGGGGGGCCGGTATTGCCCATGCAATGCACGCCCTCCTGTTTCGGACCTCGCCCGGCAGTCGGGCGAGGTCTGCTTCACCGCTGTTACATGCCGGTCATTTCTCACCGATCACCCCACACACCCTTTTTCCCCGTATCCGCACCGGACCTTATCTCTGAAGCAAAACTTGCCACTGTGTGCCGGTCCCTCCTGCAATCGGGTGAGTCCATTTTGTAAAACAAATGTAAGCACGGTCCCGGCAGGAAAAATGGTTTGACTTTGCATCTGTTTTTACTCAACCTCACAGCAGACATGCCACTTGCGATAGACCATGAGAATGGAAAAAAACGAGACGCAAGGTGCCGATGATTGAGACACCCACCTCCAGACGATCCAATCCCGGCGAAGAAATCGCCAACAGCATCACCCATGGTATCGGTATCATCCTGGCCATCGCGGGCCTGGGGGTGCTGACCGCTTTTGCCGGCATCTATGGAAATGCCTGGCACATGGTCAGCGTCAGTATATTCGGGGGCATGCTGATTCTCATGTATACGGCATCGACCCTCTACCACAGCGTCCGGGATCCCCATGCCAAAGCCATCCTTCAGGTCCTTGACCATTGTGCCATATTTTTGCTGATCGCAGGGACCTATACCCCCTTTACGCTGGTGACCCTCCACGGCCCCTGGGGATGGTCCCTGTTCGGCGTGATATGGGGGCTCGCCATCCTGGGAATCGTTTTGGAGCTGACCGCCCTGCGCCGATATCGCGCGGTGTCGATTGGATTGTACCTGGGCATGGGATGGGCCCTGCTCGCCGCCATCAAACCCATGCTGGCTGGCATCGCCCCCGCCGGCCTGATATTACTGCTCGCCGGCGGGCTGTCATATACCGTCGGCATCAGTTTTTATGGATTGCGCAAACTTCGTTTCCATCATGCCATCTGGCATCTTTTCGTACTGGCCGGCAGCGCCCTTCACTTTTTTGCCATCCTTTTCTATGTCATTCCCGTTGCCGGTTTCTGAGAGCCTGTAAGGCGCATACGTTGCCGGAAAATGCACCTTTTCTGATTTTAAGATGATTCATCGGAACCGGGAAGGCGATATCAGGGCTGACCCAGAAGATGCCTGTGCGGGAGAAGAAGCGTTTCCGGATCCTTGATTTCAGGCGCCCGGTGCTTATTTTGATTATAGTTATCCACAAGCAAGGAGGGGTGCACAATGCCTGAAAAAGCCAATGGCGTCCAGGATCGGGACGTGGTGTTGTGGGACCATACCGTTACCCGCCTCAGCCGGTTCTGGGAGCACGGGAAACTGGTGCTGGTTTTCCTGCGCCACTACGGGTGACCGTTCTGCCGGGACCAGGTGGCGCAGTTGCGCCGGGAAAAAAATCAGTTTGACCGGCTTGGCACCCGTGTGGTGCTCGTCGGGCTGGGAACCCCCGAGGAAACCGCGGCGTTCAAAGCGCGGTTCAAGGTTCCCTTTGACATGATTGCCGATCCGCAGAAGCGGCTTTTCGCGGCCTTCCATCTCAAGCGGGCCTCACTGGGCGGGCTGTTGTCCGTCGGCATGGCCGCAAAGGGGGTGTCGGCCGTTGTCAGGGGCCACGGCATGGGCCTTCCCAAAGGAGATGTGCGCCAGCTCCCCGGAGTGTTTATCATCGATTCCGGCGGCCGCATCCGATTCAGTCATTTTGCACGGGACCCCGCCGACCATCCCGAGCCGGAGGTTCTCCTGGCGGCTCTCCGGGATGACGGCTGAACGATCCCTCGGCAGGACGGCCGGCGAAGACCGACCCTGCCTTCCCCAAAAACGTCAGAAATCGAAATCCAACCGGCCGAGCACCGCAACACCGCCACCGCCCGTTAACCGTGCCACCACGCCCTCTCCAGGGGAGACGGCCTCGCCGGTGATCGCCGATATGGTCACGAAATGGGTCACCAGCACAATCAGCGGCCCGTCCGCGGGTTGTCCGGCCAGGAATGCCCGCAGGGCGGCCAGGTTGGGCTCGCGATCCCTGGGTCGTTCGAAAAAGGAGTTCAGGGCCGGCAGCTCGGCAACGGGGCCGATTTCCATGAGCGCGGCGGTCTCGAGGCAGCGGCACCACTGGCTGGCGTAAATCCGGGCCGAATCTATCCCCCGGCTTCGCAGCCATTGGCGATCCGCCGGGCCTGAGCGCGTCCCCTGTCGTCCAGATTCCGCTGCGTCGAGCAGTCCCCGATCCGGAAATGGTCAGGGTCCCCGGTTCCCGGGGCATTGGCATGGCGAATCATCATCACATGACCACCGCCGCCGATTTTCTCCAACAACCGGTCAGACGCGGCGGCATCGGCGGTGACGAAAGAAAGCGTCACCCCCAGGACAGCAGTAAAAATTATTGCTTTCAGCATCATATTTCAACCTCCGTCACGCGGCTCGCAGAAAATGCCGGGTTCACCTCAAGTGAAAAACGGCCCCTGCGCAGTTATCTTCAGTGTCCGAACCGAAATGAATCGCTTGACGAAGCATTCCATCGGACCCTATAGTTTCCGTCATAAGGTAACGCTGCTTACTTCCCGCGTCTCCAGAAGATCCACCTTGACATTGCCGATGCCGCTGTTGCCGGCGACCCTGCGCACCCGATACCGGTAAGAGGCGGCGACCACGCGTTGCAGGACCACGGTCATGCGTTTACCCGCTATGCTGGAGAGGACAAATCGACGACATGGCAAATACCGCCAGACACCCCAAGGAGGTTCACTCATGGACGTAAAAAAGATTCTGTGGCCCACGGACTTTTCAGCAATATCCGAAAGCGCCTTGCCGCACGTCAGATCGCTCACCGAGAAATACGGCGCAGAGATCCATGTTCTCTACGTGATCGAGGATATCGCCCACCACGACGGCTGGTATGGCGCCTTTGAGGAAAAACGTGTCGAAGAACTCATGGCGCACGCCAATAAAACGGCAACCAGGCGCCTGGGCCAGATCTGCGACAAGTATCTCGACGGCTGCCCGCTCTACATCAAGCACGTCGCGGTGGGTGATGCCGCCAAAGAAATCCTCTCGCTGGCGGAAAGAGAGAAGGTGGACGTGGTGGTCATGGCCAGCCATGGCGAGAAAGGCAATTTTCGCTTTGGCAGCGTAGCGGAAAAGGTCCTGAAGCATTCAGCGGTGCCGGTGACCATCATTCCCGTCGATCCGGGCCATTGACAGCCGCGCCCGGAACCGACGTCAGCTGTCCAGGGCCTGCTTCACGGTTTCAGCCAGTTTCTCGAGGGTGTACGGCTTGCGGACGTACTGCCCGGCGCCCAACCGTTGAAGCGCCTTGACGCGGGCGCTTTCGGAAAATCCGCTCACGATGATCGCTTTCTGGCCCGGCCGCATGTCAACGATTCGCCGGTAGGTCTCCAGGCCATCGATTCCCGGATCCATGATCATATCCAGGACGACCAGATCGGCGGGGTGGTCCTTCAGGTGGGCCACGGCGTCCTCGCCACCGGCCACGGCAACGACCCGGTACCCGAGCCGTTCCAGGATGGCGGCGGCAATCTGTCGCTGCTCCAGGACATCATCGACAACCAGAATGGTCTGACCGGCGCCCTGGTGGTCCGCAAGCACGAACAGGGGATCCTGATCATCGATGTGCTTCCGGGTTGCCGGAAAGAAAAGCGTGAAGGCCGTACCGGATCCGACGGCGCTCTGGATGCCGATGAATCCCTGGTGATCCTTGACGGCAGCCCACACCACGGTCATGCCCAGCCCGGTGCCGCTTCTGCCCATGACCTTCTTGGTGTAAAACGGTTCAAAAATTCTCTCGCGGTCCTCTTCTGATATACCGTTGCCCGTATCCGCCACCTTTACCAGAACATAATCCCCCTCTTCAACATCGTCGTAATCCTGAAGGGTCTGGTCCACATATCGGTTCTGGGTTGAAATCGTTAATTCGCCGCCATCGGGCATGGCTTCCAGGCCATTGGTGGCCAGGTTCATGACGGTTTTGGCAAGATGGACTTCGGACCCCATGACGTTGAGCAACGCCGGGTCAAGATTCGTACTGATGCGGCAATCCGGGTGCGCTTCCTTCACTTTTTCAAACTCGGCGCTGTTGATGTAGTCGGCGACGATGGTATTCATCTGCAGCGGTTTGAACTGGGAAACGCCTCTTCTGGCCAGGGTCAGCAGCTCCTGGACGATATCGGCGGCTTTGCGCCCGGACCGGCGAATGGTTTCGATGGGCCCCCGGAGTTCATGGTCGTCGGGAAGCGTCATCAGGATGATGTCGGGATAGGAGACCACTCCGGACAGGACATTGTTCAGGTCGTGGGCCACACCACCGGCCAGGGTCCCGATGGCCTCCATCTTCAGCGCCCGGCGAAGCCGCTTTTCAAGGATATTCTTTTCGATCTGGGCTTTTCTATAGTCCGAGAGATCACGCACGATGGCAAAATTATACTCCGTGTCGTGGTGCTTGTAATATCTGGATCTGATTTCGACCGGAAACAGTTCACCGGACTTGGTTTCATGGTGAGATTCCATTAAGAGGGATCCCTGCCGCCTGAGTTCCTGCCACATGGCAGGCCAGGCGCTTTGGGGGACACCGGGATCGATATCGTGAATCCCCATGTGCATCAGTTCCGCATGTGAGTAGCCCAGCCTTTTGCTGGCGGCCTTGTTGGCAAACAAAAAACGGGCATCCGGCTGGATGAAGAAGATGGGATCCGAGAGGAAATCGATGACGAACCGGGTCAGCTTCAGGGATTGCTCGGTTTCCCGCCGGGCCTCCATTTCGCGGATCAGTTCCCGGTTGGCCTGCTCCAGGTCGGCAGTGCGCTCGGCGACCTTTTCCTCCAGCGAACTATAATAATCCTGTAATTTGGAAAACAGGGCGTTAAAGCTGACGGCCACGTCGCCGATCTCGTCCCGTGATGGAACGTCTATCTGGTCGATGTACTTATAGCTGTCACGGGAAGAGGCGGCGCAGATGTGCCGCCTGATTTTAGACAATGGTCCGGTGACCTGAAGCCGGATCATGACGGTGACCATCAAAAAGAACATCGCAATGAAAAAACCGATCAACAAAAACGTGTCGATGGATTCGGACCACAGTGCTTCGGCCATTTTGGAAACGGGAATGGCCACCGTATCCGTACCGATGACGTCCCCGAGGGGGCGATGGAAACCGGCCTTGTCGCCGTATCGGTCGATCATGGACTGGGGCGCATCCGCAGGGTCCCCATGGCATTTGAGGCAAGAGGGCGCCATTCGGCGGGCGCTGAACTTGGCCAGATAGGCCCGTCCGTTGATCGTTATCTGCCCGGTCCACCGCTTGACCTCCGGATTCGCATTGAAATAGTCGATGACCTTCCGTTCTTCAGGTCCGGCCAGGTTGGCGGGGTTGCGTGGATTGTCAGATGAAAACTTGATGATGTAATCCGGAAAGTCCTTGCGAACGTCTTCGAATATGCGCCGGGCCACAAAAGAGGTGGACATGGTTTCCGGAATAAACTCATCTTTGCCCAGAAGGTCATACATCATCGGGCGAACCTTTTCGGCGATGTATTTGCGCACAGCCAGATTATACTGCAGGGCCATTTCGGCCTGCCGGACGATCACTTCCTTGTGTTTTTGATCGGTCATGCGGTAGGTTGCGTAAAACAAGTAGGTTGCCAACAGGAGGGTTACCACTCCGATGGAAACGGTCAGTTTACCGGCCAGGCTTTTCATTTGACGTGGATCCTTTTCATAAGGTCTTACCGCCCTTCATGAAGGCTATCGGTCACCGGTTAAAAACATTAAGCGCCAACTTTGCGGGGCGATCGATTGGATCAGCGCTTGATACCGGCATTCCACCGGGACAATCAGGGCACCTGCGGTCGGTCTGCGGCCGATTCAGGCCGCTGCGCCGAGGTCGCAGCCGCGCCGGATCGGCCTTACCGGTCGGTCAACAGGAGACGGACCGGAGATTGAAAAACCGGACGGGGAATAAGGGACTTGATCCATGATTACTGTTTGAAGTTTTTGGCGGTCTGAACTATAGGCGCAACGGGCCGATACAGTGGCGCGTCGGGCCCGCGGCGCATGTTGCCAGCGATGGTCAGGCGGAAACCGGTAACAGGACATTTAAAAGGAATGGTCATGAAAAAAATTCTGGTGTTGGGCGCGGGGCTTGTCTGCAAACCGGGGGTTGAGTACTTGTTGAAGGTCGGATTTACAGTGACGGTGGCCTCACGGACAGTTGAAAAGGCAGAAAAAATCGTTCACGGTCACGAAAACGGAATGGCCTTGCATCTATTGGTGGAAGAAAAGGAGACCCTGGAATCGCTGGTCCGGAAAAACGATATCATCGTCAGTCTGCTTCCCTGGATTCACCACCTGAAAGTTGCACAGGCCTGCCTTAAATTCAACAAACCCATGGCAACGACCTCCTATGTCAGTGACGACATGCGCAGACTCGATGCGGACGTGCGGAGAAAAAATCTGCTTTTTCTGAATGAAATCGGAATCGATCCGGGCGTGGACCATATGTCCGCCATGCGGATCATCGATGCCGTTCATGCAAAGGGCGGTAAAATACGTCACTTCTACTCCTTCTGCGGCGGTCTGCCGGCTCCGGAGAATAACGACAACCCCTTCGGATACAAATTTTCCTGGAGTCCACGAGGTGTGGTCCTGGCGTCGCGGAACCCGGCCCGGTTCCTGGAAAATGGCCGGGTGGTCCAGGTCAGGGGAGAAGACCTCTTCCTTAACAAACGACTGGAAACCGTCGACCCCCTGGGTGAATTCGAAGTCTATCCGAACCGGGACTCGATCCCCTACAAGGAGATATACGGTCTCGGAGACGCCCGGACCGTGATGCGCGGCACCTACCGCAATGTCGGCTGGTGCGATACGTTTAAAAAAATGATCGACTTGGGGCTTGTGGATGAATCGCCGGTGTCCTACGCCGGGGGCACCTCTTACAGGAAAATGATGGCAGACCTGATCGGTTGCGGCGAAAACGATGATGTGGTCACCCTGGCTGCCAGCAAAATCGGCCTGACCAGAGACCATTTTGTGGTTCAAAACCTTGAATGGCTGGGTCTGTTCAGTTCCGACCGCCTGCCCGAGGCCGAAAGCAGGCTGGACATCCTGAGCGCACGGCTTCTGGAAAAACTGAAATACCGGGACGGTGAAAAAGACATGCTGATTCTTCGTCACCGGTTCGAGGTGGAAAACAGGGACAGCACCAGGAAAACGATGACGTCCACGCTGATCGACTATGGCATCCCCCATGGCGACTCCTCCATGGCCCGCACCGTCAGCCTGCCCCTGGCCGTCGCCGTCACGCTCATGGCTGAAAACAGGATCGACCTGACCGGGGTACAGATTCCCATCAAAAAAGAGATCTATGATCCCGTGCTCAAGGGAATTGAAAAACTGGGGATCAGAATGGTAGAGGAAACCAGCTGAACAAAGGTGCAACCGTCTCGGCGAACGGCAAACTGAACCCCACCGGGAAGGCCAGGGAGTCCGGATGGAAATCACGACGACCCTTATCGGCGCTGGCGTGGTCGGGCTTGCCGTTGCCGCGCAGCTGTCCCCAATCCGCAAAGGGATAATGCTACTGGAGCGGAATCCGGGGAGGGGACAGGAGACCGCCAGCCGCAACAGTGAGATGATTCACGCCGGCATCGAATCCCCCGGACCCACCGCCAGCCCTGCCATCGGCCGCCATGTGGCTGCGCTCATGGCCGGCCGGGAATAGATCAACGCCCCTTTTCCGTCCAATTTTTATCCATAAAGAAAAATGCCGATGAACCGATAGTCTGTAATCGACAGGGATCATCGGCGCCACCGCGTCGGTACCCTTTGCCAACGCCTATGAAAAAATCGATTCTACCCATTGCTTTCGTTATCGGTGCATGCCTGCTGGCACGTCCGTTTCCCGTCGCTGCGGAACAGCGCCCCGTTCCACCGGCAGCCGTTGGCGGCGTGCTCGACCTTGACCGGTGGCAGACGGCCCGGGACGGCCCCCTTCGGCTGGCCGGCCAATGGGAATTCTACTGGGGGGCGCTGCTCTCACCCGTTGATTTCCGTTCCGGTGCCGCGCCTGAAAAGACCGGCTGGTTCAATATGCCGGCGGTGTGGAACGGTATTTCCGTGGACGGCCGTCAACTGGACGGGGTCGGCGTTGCCACCTTCCGGCTGCGCCTGCGTATCGACCCCCGGCAGGGGCGCCAGGCCCTGATCATCCCCTATGCCTTTACCGCCTACCGGCTGTGGGTCGACGACCAGCCGGCGGTGGCCGTGGGCCGGGTGGGCACCAGCGCCGACCACATGGTGCCGGGGTACCGCTCCAGGGTCGTCTTCATCGACACACAGACTGACGGGGCGGTCGACCTGACCCTCCAGATCTCCAATTTCATGCACGCCAAAGGGGGCATGCGTGACCCCATTCGGCTGGTCGCCGCCTCCCAGGCACCCGGAATCATGCATCGGGCGCTGGTCAAGGACGTCATGGTGTTCGGCTGCCTGCTCATCATGGGTATTTACCACCTGGCCATGTTCGCCTTTCGACGATCGGACCGCTTCAACCTCTATTTCGCCCTTTGCTGCTTCTTCTTCAGCATGCGTGCATCGCTGACCGGCGAGGTCTTCCTGCTCGTCCTGTTCCCCGACCTGGAATGGCGGATAACCGTCCGGCTGGAATGGCTGTGTGTCTATCTCGGCGGCCCGCTTGCCGTAGCCTTTGTCCATGCCTGTTTCCCCAGTGAGTGCAATTTCAGGATCTGCCGGGGAGGCCTGGCAGTCGCGGTGATCCTGGCATTGATGACCCTGCTGGCCCCCCCGATGGTGTTTACCGGCATGTTCCCCTTGATCAGCCCCCTGATCGTCCTGATGCTGGCCTATTGTTCCTGGGTGCTGCTGGTGGCGACCCTGCGGGGGCGTTCCGGCGCATTGCCGATGCTGCTCAACCTGGTGCTGGTCATTGCCGCCGTGGTCAACGATGTCCTGTATGCCAACGAAGTGATTCACACCGGCCATTATATCCCCTATGGCATGCTCCTGTTTGTCTTTTCCCAGGCCATGATCCTGGCGAGGCGCTCGGCCTCCGCCCATCGACGCCTGGAGGCCACCAATGTCGCCCATGAACTGGAGATCAGGGAAAGAAAACGCGCCGAGGCCGAGGTCAAGGCCTACCGGGACCGCCTGGAGGATCTGGTAAAAAAACGCACCGACGCGCTGGCCCTGGCCAACCGCCGGCTTCAACAGGAACTCGACGACCGGAAAACCGCCGAAATGGAGAAGTCCAGCCTTCAGGAGCGCCTGCAGCGCGCCAAAAAAATGGAAGCATTGGGCACCCTGGCCGGTGGCGTCGCCCACGACCTCAACAACATTCTTTCGGGGGTGGTCGGCTACCCTGACCTGCTGCTCCAGGATCTGCCGTCGGACAGCCCGCTGCGCAACCCGATGCTGACCATCCGGCAATCGGGCCGGAAGGCGGCGGCCATCGTCCAGGACCTGTTGACCCTGGCCCGGCGCGGTGTCGCCGACTTCAAGGTACTCGATCTCAACCGAATCGTGACCGATTACCTGAACAGCCCCGAGTTTGAAAAATTGATCCAGTTCCATCCGGCGGTATCGGTAAAGACCCGTCTGGCGGCCACCCCGATGTATGTAAAAGGCTCGCCGGTCCATCTGTTCAAGACCGTCATGAACCTGGTCAGCAATGCCGCAGAGGCCATGCCCGAGGGCGGGGTCATCCGCATCCAGACAGAAAGCCGCCTTGTGGACCGCCCTCCGGACGACGATGATGCTGCCAGGACAGGGGCCCACATCGCCCTGACCATAAAGGACAATGGCATCGGCATCTCCCAAGACGACATGGAGCGGATTTTCGAGCCGTTCTACACCAAAAAAATCATGGGAAACAGCGGTACGGGTCTGGGGATGGCCGTGGTATGGGGAACGGTAAAGGACCACAACGGATTCATCGACTCGGGCAGCCGCGAGGGGGCCGGCAGCACCTTCACCCTCTATTTCCCGGCCACGTGCGAAAGGCCCGCAAAAGCACCGGCCCGATGGTGCCTCGGAAATCATCGGGGGAAAGGGGAGACGGTACTGGTCGTGGACGATGTGGCGGAACAGCGTGATCTTGCCTCGGCGATGCTCACCAAGCTCGGCTATCGGGCCGAGGCCGTCAGCAGCGGTGAAGCGGCGGTTGACCATGTCGCCCGGCGGCCGGTGGAACTGCTGCTTCTGGACATGATCATGGATCCGGGTATCGATGGGCTGGAAACCTACCAGCGCATTCTCGAATCAACCCCCGGCCAGAGGGCCGTGATTGCCAGCGGCTACGCCGAGACCGCACGCATCCGGGAGGCCCAGCGGATCGGCTTTGCAACCTACCTGAAAAAGCCCTATGAACTCGAATCGCTTGCCAAAGCGATCCGTGCGACGCTGGCGAAATGATCCCGCGGGCCGTCGGGCGCCCCCCCGGCCATTGTAGCTTCAACCTACCACCATGCAGTCAACCGGCTCACATTGCATTTTTCTTCGAGTATTGTATACTGCAGCCATAAAATAACCGATGCGCGACGCTTCGGATCAGATAAAAGGAGGATGCACCATGACCGGATTGGAACAGACGATGGCCTTGATGCAATACTTCATCAACAACTGCTGTTTTGACAAAAACGGCAGATCCTACTGCAACCGGCAGTGATGAGAAACTAGGTGGCATGTATGGACACGAAAACCGTTCATGTTCATCATAACTGGTTGGTCGATTGGCAAAGGGCAGGCCCTCACAGCAGGCGCCTGCCCTTTTCGGTTTTACGATACCCATGCCGCCGCCACGTCAGGGCTGCATGACTGATGGCTGTTCAACACGAAGCGTGGTTGAGGAGGGAAAATGGATCTATCCACACACTATTTGGGTCTCGAGTTGAAAAATCCGATTATCGTGGGCAGTTCAGGATTGACCGGTTCGGTCGAAAAGGTCATACAGGCCGAGCATCACGGCGCCGGTGCGGTGGTCCTCAAGTCCATTTTCGAAGAGGAGGTGGCCCTGGCCTACGCCGAGTTCATGAAAACGGCCAAATCCGTTGCCGGCGAGACCCCGTATTTCGATTACGACGGGCGCCGAAGCCCCATCGAGTACTACGACTACGTCATCCGGGAAGAAAACCTCAAAAAATACGTATCCCTGATCGAAGCAAGCAAGAAAGCGGTTTCCATCCCGGTGATGGCCAGCATCAACTGCTTTCTCGGCTCGGTTGAATGGATGTCCTATGCCAGGCATCTGGAGGCCGCCGGTGCCGATGCACTGGAACTGAACATGTTCTTTCCCCCCACGGATTTCACGAAAACCCGGGCCGACAAGGAAAGCATCTACTTTAAAGTCACCGAAGAAGTGACCAAAAACCTTTCGATTCCCACCGCGTTGAAAATCAGCCATTATTTTACCGACCTCGGGCCGATGATCCAGCGCCTGTCCCGGACCGGCATCGGCGGCCTGGTGCTGTTCAACCGCTATTTCAGCCCGGACATCGATATCGACCGGCTTGAGGTCACCAACGGTTTCGTTTTCAGCACCCCGTCGGACCTGGCCATGTCCCTGCGATGGATCGCCATCATGGCGGAAAAGGTCGACTGCGACCTGGTGGCCTCCACCGGGATCCACGATGGGGCGGCGGTGATCAAGCAGCTGCTGGCCGGAGCAAGCGCCGTCCAGGTGGCGTCGTGCCTGTACAAAAACGGCCTGGCCTACCTGGAGGAGATGCTGGGCGGTCTGGAGCGCTGGATGACGGAAAACCGGTTCATGGGAATTAACAGCTTCAAAGGCAAAATGAGCCAGGCGAAAAGCACGGACCCGTCCGTATACGAACGGGTGCAGTTCATGAAGTACTACGGCGGCAGGAAAAATGTGGCGGTCTGACCGGAGCCGCCGCCTCCGGCGCGTTCCCAGCCGGAGCAACGAGACGTCCGCAACCGCCATCACGGCGGCCGCCTCTGCAAGGGCCCCCCTCCAGGAGAAACAATGAAACCGGATGCGAACTCCCAGGCGATGGCCGAATCTTCCCAACCCGTCCTGGTCACCGGTGCGACCGGGTATGTGGGCGGCCGGCTGGTTCCGCTGCTGCTGGCTGCTGGTTACCGGGTCAGGGCCTGTGCGCGGGATCCGCGGCGCCTGGAAAAACGGCCCTGGAGCGGGCACCCCAATGTGGAGACCGTGGCCATGGATGCCCTGGACCTGGGGGCGGTGACCGAGGCGGTAACCGGCTGCGGCGTCGTCTTCTACCTGATCCATTCCATGATTGCCGGCAAGGGCGGGTTCGCCGATGCGGACCGCACGGCAGCATTGAACATGGCGGCGGTCGCATCGGCCCGGGGTGTCCGCCGGATCATTTATCTGGGCGGACTGGGCGACACGGATCACCCGGACCTGAGCAGGCACCTGCGCTCCCGTCATGAAGTGGAGGAGATCTTCAGGGACGGTGCGGTGCCGGTTACCTGCCTGCGGGCTGCCATGATCCTGGGATCCGGAAGCGCTTCCTTTGAAATGCTCCGCTACCTGGCCGACCGGTTGCCGGTCATGGTCACCCCCCGGTGGGTCAACACGCCGTGCCAGCCCATCTCGATCAGCAACGTCCTGGAATACCTCAAACGGTGCCTGGAAGTGCCCGAAACCACCGGCGGGACCTTCGACATCGGTGGGCCGGAAGTGCTCACATATCGCCAGCTCATCCACGTCTACACCGAAGCGGCCGGGCTGATGCCGCGCATCATCTTCCCCGTGCCGGTGCTGACCCCCAGATTGAGTTCCCTGTGGATCCACCTGGTCACGCCGGTGCCCTCGGTCATCGCCAGGCCACTGGCAGAAGGGTTGAGCATTCCCGTGGTCTGCCGCGACAAACGGATTCAAGCTGTCGCTCCAGTTGATCTGCAGGACTGCAGGGAAACAATGCGAATCGCCCTGAACCGGGAACCGCAGGCCGGGCAGGATGCCTGCGACCTGCCCCCCGACACCCTTCCCCCCCCGGAATGGGAAGCCTGCGGTGATGCGGACTACGCCGGGGGAACCACGCTGACGATGGGCTTTCGGATCGCACTGACCGCGGAGATCGAAGCCGTCTGGCAGGTCGTCGAGGCCATCGGCGGGAAAAAAGGGTATTACGGCAACCGCTGGCTGTGGATGGCACGGGGGGCGCTGGACGCCTTCATCGGCGGGCCCGGGCTGAAAAAGAAAAGGAAACCCGGCGACCGGCTGCGTCCCGATGAAACCTTTCATTTCTGGCGGGTGGCGGAAGTGACGCCACCGCGCCGCCTGGTGCTCGAATCCAAAATGAAAGCCCCCGGCGGGGCACTGATGGTGTTTCAGCTGACCTCCCGCTCAGACCACACGGAGCTGGTGCTGCAGTCTCTTTTCCTGTCCAGGGGCCTTTTCGGCATGGGTTACTGGTACGGCCTGTACCCGGCCCACCAATGGGTGTTCCGCAAGATGCTCAAGGGAATCGCCCGACAATGCCGGGCGCGCGTACTGATTGGCCCCGAAATGGTCACGGCGGGGGAGTGAACCCGCCGGGCAAACCGAAAGGCGGATGGAATGCGTAGCTATGACGTTATCGTCGTCGGTCTGGGCACCGCCGGTTCGGCCGCCTGCATGACACTGGCCCGAAGAGGGGTGTCGGTTCTGGGGGTGGATATGTTCCGTCCCCCGCATACCATGGGAAGCCATCATGGTCGATCCCGAAGCGTGAGGCGTGCCTATCTGGAAGGCTCCGTGTACCTTCCCATGGCGCGTCGGGCGTGGGACCTGTGGCGGCGCTTGGAAACCGATTCCGGGGAACGTCTGCTGGTCACCACGGGCAACCTGACCATCGGACCGCCGGACGGACCGGCGCTGACCGGATTCCTGGCCAGCGCCCGAACGGGCGGCATCCCCCATGAATGCCTCTCCGCCGCTCAAATCCGCAAGCGGTGGCCCCCGTTGGCGCCCTCCGACGACCTTGCCGGCGGCCTGGAAAAAGAGGCCGGGATCGTTTTTCCGGAAACATGCATCCGCGTATTTCTGCGCATGGCCGAAGCCTCGGGGGCCACACTGCACACGGATGAACGGGTAGCCGGGTGGACGATCGAGGGCGAGGCCATCAAGGTGCACACGTCGCTGGGCAGTTATTCCGCCGGGCGGGTCCTGATCGCCGCCGGCGCCAGAAGCGGCCGGCTGCTGGGCGACACCGGCGCCATGCTGTCGCCCAAACGGGTGCCTGTCCACTGGATTGAACCACCGGATGCGGCCGGCTATGCATTGGGAACCTTTCCCGTCAATTTCTGGCAGGTCCCCACGGAGGGGACCGACGACCCCCATGCCCCTCATCGCGAGTTTTACGCCCTGCCGGCCATCGGGCCAGGCGGACGGGTCAAGGCGGCGTTCCACAACGGCCTGGCCGACGGCGACCCGCACCACCCGGCCCCGCCGGCATCCGCCGGGGAGGTGGCGGCCATCCGGAGGACACTGGCCCGGTTCCTCCCGCCGCTGTCCGGGCAGCCGATCACATCCGATACATGCATGTACACACTGACCCCGGACCACCACTTTTTGATGGGGGCCATTCCCGGTAACGACAATGTCTTTGCCGTTGCACTGGCCGGTCATGGCTTTAAATTCGCACCGGTGCTGGGCGAGATCCTGGCCGATTTGGTCCAGGGCCGTTCGCCTGCGGTTGACGTCTCCTTTTTCTCTCCACGAAGACCGGGCAAACCGTCTTTTGACAATCGACAGACAACGGCTCAGGGGACCCAATGACGTATGCGATTCGTATTGACGGGCGCCACTTCAACTTCAGCGATCTGAAAGCCGTGATGGGCAAGGCCTCCCCCGAACGATCCGGGGACCGCCTGGCCGGCATCGCCGCGGACGACGACCTGGAACGGGTGGCGGCCCAGATGGTGCTGGCCGATGTTCCCCTGGATCGTTTTCTGGAAGAACTGCTGATTCCCTACGAGGTCGACGAAGTGACCCGTCTGATTGTCGACGGGTTCGACCGCCGGGCGTTTGCACCCATCCGGCACCTGAGCGTGGGCGGGTTTCGCGACTGGCTCCTGTCCGATGCGGCCGACGCCGAAGCGCTGGCGGCATTGAAAATGGGGATCACGCCCGAAATGGCGGCGGCGGTCTCCAAAATCATGCGCATCCAGGATCTGATACTGGTGGCGGCCAAATGCCGGGTGGCCACCCGCTTCAGGAATACAATCGGCCTGGCCGGTCGCCTGTCCACCCGGCTGCAGCCCAACCATCCCACCGATTGCCCGTCCGGCGTCGCGGCCAGCATCGTGGACGGCCTGCTCTACGGCAACGGCGATGCCGTCATCGGCATCAACCCGGTCTCGGACAATGTGTCCGCTGCCGTCAAGCTCATCTCCATGCTCGACCGGATCATCAGAAAATACGCCATCCCCACCCAGTCGTGTGTCCTGGCCCATATCACCACCACCATCAAGGCCATCGAACAGGGTGCGCCGGTGGACCTGGTGTTTCAATCCATCGCCGGCACCCAGAAGGCCAACGAGGGATTCGGCGTCTCCCTGGCCTTGCTGCAGGAAGGCTATGAGGCCGGCTTGTCGCTCCAGCGGGGATCGCTGGGCCAGAACGTCATGTACTTTGAAACCGGCCAGGGCAGCGCCCTTTCTTCGGGGGGGCACCACGGGGTGGACCAGCAGACCTGTGAGGCGCGGGCCTACGCGGTGGCCCGCAAATTCTCGCCCCTTTTGGTCAACACGGTGGTGGGCTTCATCGGGCCGGAATACCTCTACAACGGCAAGCAGATCATCCGCGCCGGCCTGGAAGATCACTTCTGCGGAAAGCTGCTGGGCCTGCCCATGGGCTGCGACGTCTGCTACACCAACCATGCCGAGGCGGACCAGGATGACATGGATATGCTGCTGACCCAGTTTGCCGTTGCCGGGGGCACCTTTATCATGGGCGTTCCCGGGTCGGATGACGTGATGCTCAACTACCAGGCGACCTCTTTCCACGATGCCCTGTATATCCGCAGGGTTCTCGGGATGCGGCCCGCACCGGAGTTCGAAGCCTGGCTGATCGAAAACGGCATCTTCTCAGGCGACAACCGGCTGCTGCCCCCGCCGGCGCGCGCCCCCCTGCTGGAGATGCGTCAACTGAAAACACACCAGGAGTAGCCCCATGGATCAACCCACCGATGGCCTGCAGCGGGATTCGTGGACCCGGCTGCGCAGCTTTACGGGTGCGCGCATCGCCCTGGGTCGGGCCGGCAGCAGCCTGCCCACCCGGGCCCATCTCGATTTTCAGCTGGCCCATGCCCGGGCCAAGGATGCCGTCCGGCGGCCGCTGGACATGGATGCCCTGGAAGCGCGCCTGCAGGAAACGGGTGTGGCGACCTTGCGCCTGGACACCCTGGCGGGCAGCCGCAGCGAGTATCTGCAGTACCCGGATCGGGGGCGGCAGCTGGCCCCCCGGAGCAGGGCGCTGCTCCAGGCAGCGGTTGCGGGAACCGCCGCCGACATCGCCCTGGTGGTTGCCGACGGCCTCTCGTCCATCGCCATCCAGCGGCACGCGGTCCCTTTTTTGAAGGCCTTCATGCCCCTGTCGGCGCGACGGGGCTATACCTGCTCACCCGTCGCGCTGGTGCGACAGGGCCGTGTGGCCGTGGCCGACCCGGTGGCCGAAGCCATGGGCTGCCGCCTGGCGGTGATCCTGATCGGTGAACGTCCCGGCCTGAGCAGCCCGGACAGCATGGGTATTTACGTCACCTATGCCCCCCATTCGGGATGCACCGATGCCGATCGCAATTGTATCTCGAACATCCATGGCCGGGGGCTTTCCTGTGAACAGGCCGCGGCCAGGCTGATTTATCTGGTGACGGAAGCGGATCGACGGGGGGTGTCCGGGGTTGCCTTAAAGGATGCGTCGCCGCAGGATGTGCCGCTCCAGGGGCCGGCGGCCGATGTCCTGCCGGACTAGCGACAGGCGGGCCATGGGTTCACCCCGCCCCCGCCTCTGGCCCCGCCGGCGGGAAACCGGGCTGGAGAAGATCCCTGAACACGGCAATGTCCTCCGCCAGCCGGATCGGGTCCCTGAATCGGGGAAACGGGCATTGCCGGCTGTCCTGCATGGGTTCCCGGCTGGCATCGGTGGGGTCCAGGATCCCGTTGGTGTAGCAAAAGGCCCCGTAGCGGACGAAGCCGTACCCGCCGAGCAGGGGCAGTTCGACCTTCAGTCCGTCCAGGGAATCGATGGTGCGCCGATCGACGGGCGTGATGCCCTCCTGGGTGAACAGCTGGTTCAGCAGATAGATGGCCGTTGGGATCTCCGACGGCGCCCTGCAGTATATCGTGGCGAATTTACCCCTCACCTCGCCGACGAAGCTTTCATAGATTCGTTTGGAGGCCGCATATTTATAAACCAGGCCGGTCGGCGCCACGCGGTCTTCAAACAGCCTGAGGGCCGGCAGGGCCCTGGCATAGTCGGCCGGATAGATGGACAGATGAAGCTTCCATCCGGCGACATACCAGCGGTCTTTCCGGCGCATCTCCCGCGTTAACCGTCGGCTGGTCGAGGATCGGAACCGGAACTGCCCCGTGTCCGGATCCCGGTACCGCATGACCGCCGGGTAGTCGGACGCGCCAAAAGATCGGATCATATGCCACGACACGGTTGCTGGATCTCCTTTGGATGAGAAACGACCGTTCAATCCATGAACGGTTGGTTTTCTATCACATATCGGTGCATATTTGAATTCACGATTGCCACCATCCGAAAAGGGTCCTGACCAAAGGGGATTACCGGGCCCCGTGCCGTTGGATGGCCGTGACGACAACGGGGTAGACCGTCTCCACGATGCGGGCATAGCCTTCGGCCGTGGGGTGCAGCCGGTCGTCCTGGTTGAGCCTGGCCTCTCCCGCCACCCCCTCGAGAAAAAAAGGGACGAAAAGCACCCCGTGTCTGGCGGCAACCCGCGGGTAAATCTCGGCGAATGCCCGGGTGTAGCCGGGGCCGAGGTTGGGCAGCATAAGCATGCCGGCCAGGATCACCTGGATGTCCTCGGCCCGCAACAGACCCACAAGCCGGTCCAGGTTGGCTTCCAGCAGGCCGGGATCCAGTCCCCGAAGCCCGTCGTTGGCCCCGGTTTCCAGGATGACGATGTCCGGGGACAGGCTGGCGGTCACCCATTGAATCCGCGACACGGCCCCGCTGCTGGTTTCACCGCTGACCCCGGCATTGATCACCCGGTAGTTGTAACCGTCTGCCTGCAGCCGGCGGGCCAGCTGGGCCGGATAAGCCAGCTCTTCGTCCACACCCAGTCCGGCGGTCAGGCTGTCCCCCATGGCCACGATGGTGCCGGCATAAGTCGCTTCGGGCGGTTGGGACGCCACGGCAGCTTCCTCAACCGCCTGCTCCTGGCTGCAGCCGGACAAAATCAGGCCGATCACCAGCAGGGCAACCCCTGCACTCACTCTTGGCCAACGTTGTAGATGTGATGCCAGAACCGTTATTCCGTTTTTTATCATCATCCTCCTTCAGATAAAAAACTGTCTCAAAAAGAGGATTTTGGTCCAAGGTCAAGGCGGGGATGTGTTTCAAGCCGCAGGCATACTGCAGTATGTCGAGGATTTAAAACGCATACCCAACACAGAGATTGGGCCAAAAGACCTTTTTGTGATCCGTTTTTATTCATTTTGCTGATTCCTGAGGTAAGAAACCGGTTTTTGGGTCATGATCGACCGCGAAGCGACCAGGCCCACGGTGACGGTCAGCAGAACGGTGAGCCCGATCATGGCCAGCGACACCATTGGAAAAGGCCGGTAGCCGATGTCGAATTTAAACGCACAGACCCAGTACGCGCCCGCCTGTGCCATGGCCAGGGCCAGCAGGCTGCTGAGCATGCCGAGCATCAGGTTTTCCAGCGCAAATACGGTAAGGACGAAGCGCCTGCCGGCACCCAGAATTTTGTAGTAGACCGCCTCCATCACCCGTTCGGCGCGGGTGGCGAACACGGCGCTGACCAGGATCAGGATGCCGGCCAGGATGCTGAACGAGCTGAAAACGCGGACGATCCGTGACAACCTGGCCATCAGCCGGGCAAAAACAGTGATGGTCTGGGACATGTCGATGACGCTGATGTTGGGAAACCGGGCGACGATTCGGGTCTGCAGCGGTCCCAGCCCGCCGGCATCCACCCTCAGGGCGGCAAACAGGGTCTGCGGGGCCTGGGCCAGCACCGCCTCCGGAAACACAAAATAGAAAAACGGGCTCAGGGACCGGTTGTCGCGCGTACGGATGCTGGAAATGCGTGCCGTCAGGGGAACGCCCTGTATCTTGAAGCGGATGCGGTCACCGATTTTCATCTCGCGCATGGCCACCACGGTGTCCATGACCGACACCTGGGGCCCGGTCCAGTCGCTTCGAAAAAGCGCGTCGCCGTCGACCAGGGTCTCATCGTCCAGCAAGGTTTCCCGGTAGGTCAGGTTGAACACCCGTGACAGGTTGTCACGGCGCTTTTTGCCCTCCCGGCGCCGGTCGATCGCCTGGTCGTTCACCGCCGTGATGCGCGCCCGCACGATGGGGTAAAACGTCACCGGGCCTCCGATGGCGGCGGCAAACGCGCCGGTCTGGCCGGGTTGAATGTCCACGAAAAAGGCGTTGGGGGCGTCGGCGGGAAAAGACTGCACAAAGGTGGCGGTCAGGTTTCGTTCGATAAGATAATCGCCGAAAATCACGGTCAGGGAGACGGTCAGGGTGATCATGATGGCCCGGGAGGCGTTGCCCTGTCGAAACAGTCCCTTGATGGCCTGTCGCAGCGCCAGGTGGCGTACCGGCAGGCGTTTGACGGCCCCCAGCAGGACCTGGGCCAGAAGGGCCGCCACCAGGATCATGGCGGCCACGGCGCCCGCGAAATACAAGCCGAAACGGATGTCGCGCATATGCCACAGCACCAGGGCCAGAAAAAAGAGCAGGATCAGGACGCCGGACAGGTAATAGGGCCAGCGCCTGATCCCGGCGGACGGCCGGCGGTTGAAAATGGCCACGGGGCGCATCTGCCGGAGCCGGTACAGGGGCAGAAACGAAAACAGGACGACGACGGCAAACCCCAGCATGAGGGCCTCCGCCACCCCGCCCCAGGATATGGACAGGCCCAGGCGCCCGGGCAGCAGCGGGGCCATCATCCAGGCCAGACCCGCCTGGACGGCCGCACCGGCCAGGATACCGGCAGCGGTACCCGCGGCGCCCAGCACAAACACCATGAGCATGAAATGGACGGTGATGAACCGGCTGCCGGCGCCGACGGTTTTCATCACGGCGATGGTGGGCTGTTTTTCATTGAACAGGGCCATGAGGGTGCTTTGGATACCCAGCCCGGACACGATCAGGATGAACAGCCCCACCAGTTTGAGGAAGAAGAGCAGACTGTCCAGAAAACGCTTCACGGCCGACCGGGCCGTCAGGTAGGTGTCGATGCGCTCCCCGCCCTCGGGTGCGGCCTGTTTCAGGCGTGCGGCAATGGATTCCACCTGAACCGGGTCAGGAACCTTGAGCAGCACCACGCGCTGGATGCGGCTGCCGGTGGCCATCAGCCCCAGGGCGTCCAGGTCGGCACTGTGAAGGAATACCCGCGGGCCGAAGGCGAACAGGTCCAGGGGCCGGTCCGGTTCGGCAACCACCACGTCGGCAATCGTCAGCACGGCGTAGCCCACTTTTAACCGCCCCCCCACCCGGAGCACGGTTCGATCCAGAAGGGTCTGTTCAACGATGCACGTGCCCGGTGCCAGAACCTGGCCGAACGGCCGATCCGATTTCAGGGTCACCCGGCCGTAGAAGGGGTAGCCCGGCTGGACCACTTTCAGGCTGGACAGCACGGACGCCGATTCGTCGGCCGCCCGCACCACCGTGTAAAATTCGTGAACGTCGACCCGCTCAACCCGCCCCTGGTCCGCCAGGCGGTCGATGGCCCGGGAGAGGGCCGCCGAGATGGGATCGTAGGAGCGGATAACGATGTCGGCGGCATGCAGGCTGCGCGCGTCATTCAACAGGGCCCGGCCCACACTCCTGGAAAACCCGGAAAAAGCGGTCAGGGTGCTCAGGGAAAGGGCCACGCAGAGCACGAACAGTCCGGCCTGTCGGGAGGAGCGCCGCACCTGGCGGAGGATGGTTGGCATGTGACGCATGGGCGGCTATCCTGTCAGGTGTCCGTCTTTGAGGGTCAGCACACGGTCGGCGGCACCGGCGATCTCCGGATTGTGGGTGACCAGCACCAGGGTGGCCCCGTGTTCGTTTTTCAGATCGATCAGCTGGGCCAGAACGGTCGCGCCATTCTCCGAATCCAGGTTGCCGGTGGGCTCGTCGGCAAAAAGCAGCTTGGGCCGGTTGATCAGGGCTCGGCACAGAGCGATGCGCTGCTTTTCCCCCCCGGACAGCTGGCTGGGCAGGTTGTCCGCCCGCGCCGACAGACCCACCCGGGACAGCAGCTGCCCGGCACGCACACGGGCTTCGGTATCCCCGGTCAACTCGGCCGGAAACATGATGTTCTCCCTGGCGGTCATGGACGGCACCAGGTGGAAAGACTGGAACACGAAGCCGATGGTGCGGTTGCGCAGCGGCGCCAGCTGCTCTTCGGTGGCGTCGGTGATGTCCCGGCCATCGATGCATACCTGGCCCGACGTGGGATGGTCCAGCCCGGACAGCAGGGTCAGCAGGGTGGTTTTGCCGCTGCCGCTGCTGCCGGCGATGACAATGAACTCCCCCGGGTCCACCGCCAGGGACACATCCTCCAGTACGGTGATGGTGCGGTGGTCCACGGTGTAGGTTTTGGTGATGTGGCGCGCTTCAAGCAGGGCCATGGTTGTCGTTCCTCTCAGCAGGCAAATCGAACATTTGGCATTCAATCAGAACCGGACACCGGATGACAGGATAAGGTTGAACGCACGTTGGGAAAACATAAGGCCTCGATCCGGGTTTTCAAACTCAGCATGACAGGCCATCGGGAAAACACTGGCCTGAAACCGGTCAATCGGAGGACCAGGCCGGCATGCACTCGAATCGTGCATGGGAAAAGGGAACATGGGGCTTGCCATTTTTCAGTGGTGCGGATAATCACTTCAATTCGTTTACCCGTTGAGGAAAGGAGCCCCATGGGGAATGACACGGAATGTCAACCGGATCCGGATGTGCTGCTCAAGCTGGCCGGCATGCGCATGCCTTTCGGCAGGTACAGGGACCGCCGGCTGATCGACCTGCCGGAGGCCTACGTCATATGGCTGTCCAACAAGGGCTTTCCGTCCGGGCAGTTGGGCGACATGCTTCGCATGGTCTATGAAATCAAAGTCAACGGGCTGGAATATCTCTTCACGCCGCTTCGGCGGTTGTAGGCGACAGTTTTTCATTCCCCTGCAGCCGGCCCCCCACATAATGCCATCACTGACCCCCAGAAGAAAGGAATCCCGAATTGGGCGCATCCAATCCACTGATCATCGTCGCTGCCATCGGCGGCATCGCCGTGGCGATCCAGGCCCAGTTCATGGGCCTGATGGACAAACAGATCGGCACGCTGGAAAGCATGTTCATCACCTATGGCAGCGGGGGACTGCTGGTCGGACTGGCCATGCTGATCAACCGGGGCGGGAACCTGGCGGCCTGGCCGATGGTGCCCTGGTATGCACTGTCCGCCGGGGTACTGGGGCTGGTGATCGTCGGCGCCATCGGATACGGCACGGCACGACTGGGATTGGTGACCGCCATGACCGTCATCGTCGCCGCCCAGTTTATCACCGGCGCCATCCTCGATCATTTCGGCATACTGGGCGCCGACCTGCGGCCCATCGACCTGACGCGCCTGTCCGGCATGGGACTGATGCTGCTGGGAACCTGGCTGGTGGTTCGATGATCGTCGACGCATGACCGGCCCGTAAGGCAAGCGGATCGGCATCCGAGCGCGCTGTGCCATTGAGGATGACTGCGCCGTTATGGAATGGGGAAGCGGAAGGTAATGAAACCGATACGCATGCGTCCGCCTGCAGGATCCTGCCCGTTGTTGAATTGCATGGATGCCAGCGGGGGGCCGTCGGTTGGACGCTCGAGAAGAACGAGGGGGCATAGACGCCCCCCCCGGTCAGATCGATCGACGCTACATGGGCAGGAAGGTGACCCCCAGCGCGAAGATAACAAAGGACCACAGCAAGGCCACGAAGGTGTACCCCATGATGTCACGGGCCTGCAGGCTGCTGCCGGCGGCCACGATGGGGAAGAAGGCCAGGGTCCAGAACGGCTGGATCATGTTCGTCCAGCTGTCGCCGTAGCCCACGGCCATGGAAGATTTGGCGATGAAGGCCTGGGTGGCCTCGACGGTCATGCCGGCGCTGGCGGCAACGGTCTTGGCCGCTTCGACGATGGGCTGGCCCACGACGGCCCATTCACCCCCGCCAGAGGGCACGAAGATGTTGAGCAGGCCGCCGGTGAGAAAAGCCACCAGGGGAAAGCTTCCCGGTGAGGTGGAGGCCGCCAGGGAGGTGGCCACCTGTTTGCCCAGGCCCGTGTAGATCATGATGCCCATGATGCCGGCGTAAAAGGGAAACTGCATGATAATGCCGGACACATTGGAGCAGGCCCGCTTCATGGCCACGACGTAGCGGATAGGCGTCTTGTGGGCCATCATGCCCAGGATGATGAACAGAAAGTTCATGATGTTGAGGTTGATGTCAAATCCCTTGGCCCAGAAGTGGGAGACGATAATGTACAGGCCCATGAGAATGATCAACACGCTGATAATCCATGAGGAATTGAGTGTATCGCTGATGCATTTCTGCGACAGGCACAGGCTGTTGGCCTCCTCTTCGACACTCAGCGGTTTGACGGGCGCATCACCCGCTCGCAGATCATCGAAGGTCTGCACGTTTTCCTTTTGCGGGCGCATCAGCATGAACAGCAGGGGCAGCGTGAAGAGCAGCCCCAGGCTGATCACAATGTTCATCGGGCTGCCCAGGGTCAGCGTCGTGGGGATGATTCCGGAAAGCACCCCGGCCTTGATCAGAAAATTCTCTGGGGTATTGAGCACCAGCGGGATGGAGCCGGACAGGCCGCCGTGCCAGGGCAGAAAGGAGGCATACACCGCGGCTGCAGCCAGCCGATAATCGACGCCTTTGACCCGCATGGACAATTCCCGTGCCAGTACGGCCACGAGTACGATCCACCCCCACGAGATCAGTGTAAAAATTTGGCCGACAAAAACCACGCTGGCGTATACCCACAGCGGCCGGTTGATCCGGCCGGCCAGCCAGTCGATGAACCGGCTGGCAACGGGGCTGATGGCAATCGCGTAGCCGGTGACCAGGATCAGCACCATCTGCATGGCGAATTTCAACAGGATCCAGAAGCCTTTGTACCAGGCCTCGGCGATTTTCACCGGCCCTGCATCCACGGCGAACAAGGCCCAGACCGCCGCGATGAGCGTGAGGATCAGGGCAAAAATGAAGGAATCCGGCAACCATCGTCTAAACCGCTCAGCAAAAAACGTTCCGATACCACTTAACATGTGCTCCTCCTTTAGATTGACATTGGACGGCGCCGCACGAGTTCCGGCACCGAATGGAAACCGGGGCCCGGGGGGTCGCCCGGGCCGATGATCCATCCAGGCCCTGCGGGCAGGGCTATCGGTTCAATTCGTCCAGGCCGTCGTACTCCTCCAGGCAATGGGGATTGGCCAGGGCGTCGCGATTGGTCACCGGCTGGCCGTGAATGACGTTGCGCACGGCCAGTTCGACTTTTTTCATGTTGATGGTGTAGGGAATCTCCTGCACCTGGATCACCTTGGCCGGCACATGGCGCGGGCTGCAGGCGGTGCGGATGGTGGTCTTGATCTGTTTGACCAGGGCGTCGTCCAGATCGATGCCCTTGGCCAGGGTGACGAACAGCACCACCCGCACGTCGTCGTTCCACTTCTGGCCGACCACCACGCTGTCCGTCACCGCTTCCAGCGATTCCAGGGCGGTATAGATATCGGCGGTGCCGATGCGCACCCCGCCCGGGTTGAGGGTGGCGTCGCTGCGCCCGTAAATGGTGATGCCGCCGGTCTTGCCGCTGATACTGATGAAGTCGCCGTGGGTCCACACCCCCGGATATTTGGTAAAATACGCCTTGTGGTAGCGCTGGCCGTCCGGATCGTTCCAGAAATAGACGGGCATGCTGGGAAAAGCCGCCGCGCATACCAGTTCCCCGGTCTCGTCGGTGACCGGCTGGCCGGCGTCGTTGAAGGCGTGCACCTTGAGCCCCAGCCCGGGGCCCTGCAGTTCGCCGGCGTGGACGGGCAGCATGGGGTTGCCCAGGGCAAAGCAGCCGTTGAGGTCGGTGCCGCCGCTGATGGAGGCCAGCTGCATGTCGGCCTTGATCTCCCGGTAGGCATACGCGAAGCTCGAAACGGCCAGGGGGGATCCGGTGGAGCAGACCATGCGCAGCCGCTGCAGGTTGCAGTCGCTGCCGGGGTGGTAGCCCGCCTCGTCCAGGGCCGAAATGTACTTGGCGCTGGTGCCGAATATGGTCATGCCCACCCTTTCGGCCAGCTTCCACAGGACGTCCGGACCGGGGTGGAAGGGGGAACCGTCGTAGAGCACCAGTGTGGCGCCCACGCCCAGCCCGCAGACCAGCCAGTTCCACATCATCCAGCCGCAGGTGGTGAAGTAGAACAGCACGTCCTCGCGGCGCAGGTCGCAGTGCAGCAGATGCTCCTTGAGCTGGTTGGTGAGAATGCCGGCATGGCTCTGGACCATGCACTTGGGCTTGCCCGTGGTCCCGGAACTGTACATGACATAAAGCGGGTGCTCGGCCGGCACCTGAACAAAGTCGATTTCGGCCGGAGAATAGGGGGCCACGAAGGAGTCCCAGGAGACCGCGTTGGGCACCTTGGCCAGATCCGGTTCGGCGGCGGTATAGCCCACCACGACCACTTTTTCCACCATGGGCAGCTGCTGCAGGATGCCCCCCACCTTTTCGAGGCTGTCAAACGTTTTTCCGTTGTAGAAATAGCCGTCTGCGGTGAAGAGCACTTTGGGTTCGATCTGGCCGAAGCGGTCCAGCACCCCCTTGATGCCGAAATCGGGTGAGGAGGAGGACCATATGGCCCCCAGGCTCACCGCAGCCAGCATGGCGATGATGGCCTGGGGCATGTTGGGCATGAACCCGGCCACCCGGTCGCCCCGGGTCACCCCGGCGGCCTTGAGGGCCTGGGCCATGCGGCTGACGTCCTCGTAAAGCTGCTTGTAGGTACAGGACTGCTGCGGCTGACCTTCTCCCTGGAAAATCAGGGCGGTCCGGTCGTCCCTGTGGCGCAGCAGATTCTCGGCAAAGTTCAGCTCGGCACCGGCAAACCAGCGGGCCCCGGGCATTTTTCCGGGGTCGTCCACCACCTGGTCATAGGGCCGGCTGGCGATGATGCCGGCAAATTCCCAGAACAGCCCCCAGAAATCGGCGATGTGGTCGACGGACCACTGCCAGAGTTCCCGGTAGCTGGACAGGGAGAGATCATGGCGCCGGTTGACCTCGTTCATGAAGCGCACCATGTTGGAATTCTCGACAAAGGCGGCCGAGGGCTGCCAGAGCATTTTGGGATCGTTCATGCTGCCTCCTTTTCGATAAAGTGGTCGTCCAGAAAGGTTGGATTGCAGATGCCGTTTCTGGCCGGGGACTAGAAATTGACCTTGTCCAGTCCTTTCAGCCCCAATATCCGGCGGGCCTCTGCTGGCGTGGCGGTCTCCACACCCAGTTCGCCGGCAATGCGTTTGAGTTTGGCCACCTGCTCGCCGCTGCTCTTGGCCAGGACCCCCTTTTCAAGATAGAGGTTGTCCTCCAGCCCCACACGGGCATGGCCGCCCATGAGCAGGGCATGGGTGGTCATGGCAAACTGGGCCCGGCCGGCTGCACACACCGACCATTCAAAATCGCCGATCTGCTGACGGGCGGTCTGGACCAGGTAGACCAGATTTTCCACGGTGGCCGGAATGCCGCCCAGGATGCCCAGCACGAATTGCAGATAAACGGGCGTCTGAATCTGTCCGGAGTTGATCAGGTAGGCAAGGTTGTTGATCATGCCCACGTCGTATATCTCGAATTCCGGCTTGGTCCCGTACCGGCTCATCAGTTCGGTGAATTCGCCTATGGTGTAGAACGTGTTGGGGAAAATGAAATCATCGGTGCCGGCCAGATATTGTTTTTCCCATTCGTGTTTCCAAAGGCCTTCATATTTGGGAACCACGTGAAACAGGGCAAAATTCAGGGAGCCGGCATTCAGGGAGGCCAGTTCCGGCTCCAGGCTGGAAACCACCTTGGCCCGGTTTTCCACCGTGTCGCCGAGGCTGCCGCCGGTGGTGGTGCACAGGACGATGTCGCAGCGGCGTTTGACTTCGGCGGCCACTTCCCGGAATATTTCCTGATCCGCTTTAGGCTGACCGGTTTCCGGGTCGCGAACGTGCAGGTGTGCCACGGCGCCCCCGGCGTCGTAAACGCTCATGATGTCATCGATCAATTGCTCCGGCGTGAGTGGTAAATACGGAGACATGGTCGGGGTGTGGATGGCGCCGGTTACGGCGGCGGTGATGATCGCTTTCGGTGGCGTTGGGCTTCCCATTCGTTGCTTCCCCTTTCCCTTTTCGGTTCTGAATCGATTCAGTTCAAAAAAACAGCCGGATTGACCGCTTGATGCGAAAACAGGTTCAGCCGGGCAGGAATCCGGATGCCGACATCTTTCATTTTTCCCTCGGACCTGCCGTTTCTCCCGAATGTGCTCAAGGAACGTAAATGACGTCCACGCATTTCACATCCCGATGATCGGCCGGAAGGGCATAATGGGGGACGCTGGAGTCGTAATAAACACAGTCACCGGCTTCCAGAAGGTACTCGTCCCCGCCATGGAAAAACCGCATGGCGCCTTCGAGCACCAGCACCATCTCCTCACCGTCATGCTGGAAAACCAGGCTTTTTTTGGAGTCGGCCGGAATCGTCAAAATGGACGGTTCCATCTTTTTATCGGGATATTTATGCGCCAGGGTTTCGTATGAGTAACCGAAGCCGGCACCGGTCTTGGCCATGAATTGACGCTCGCCCTTCTTGACAACGGAACAGCGGACAGCCTTCTTCTCTTCTCCGAAGATCTGGGAGAGGGTCACGCCAAGCGCCTTGGCAATGACGATCAGGGTGGATACGGGCGGTGATTTTTTGGAATTCTCGACTTTGGACAGATAGCCTTTGGTGAGACCGGCTTTTCCGGCCAGGGTCTCCAGGGTGAATTTTCGGGAAAGGCGAAGGGCCTTGATGTTTTTTCCGATCTGGGATTCCGGAATCATTCACACCTCCCACTGGTTCAGTAAACTTGTGGCCGGCAACTGCCGGGACAGCGGTTCCCTTTTCAACGTCGATCCCGGCCGGAGATGCGGTAAGGCGATGCGGACCGTATGGGGCCATGGCTCGAACCTGACGACCGAAAGGGCTCCGTTCCGGGCCGTCAAGTTTCATGATTGAAATTTCATGCAACGCCAATCAATTTCAACTATAAGTAATATTTATATAAATAGAACTAAAGAAGTGTTTCCGGATTGGAAACTTATTGCGCTGGCGAGCATATGTCAAGCAATTTTTTATTGCGGTTCTGTTTCCTTATGCGCAACAGTTGCTGAATCGGATTCCGTAAATAATCCAGCCGCCGGCCGGGCTGAAGCGAAGCACGCCCTGCGGATAGGCCGGCGTTGAATTAAACACAACCGAATTGACGGGCATCAGCGGATCATGTAATCCAATGCACCATGGCGCAGACCGCGCCTTCGTCTTTCACCTCCTGTAAGGAGCTTTGATGAAGCCAATCAGCCACGAATCCGCCTGGCGGCTGGCCGCCCGCATCGCCAGAAGAGAAATTACCCCGCTGGAAGTCATGCGCGACACCCTCGACCGGATGGACCGGGTCAATCCCGGCCTGAATGCCTTCGTCTCGCTGCGGCCGGAAGCGGCCATGGCCGAGGCGCGGGCCATGACCGAGAAAATAGCGGCAGGAAAACCCGTCGGGCCCCTGGCCGGCCTGCCCCTGGGCGTCAAGGACCTGGAGGATGCCGCCGGCATGGTGACCAGCTATGGCTCCATCCCCTTTAAGGACAATCGGGTGCAGGGCGATTCGGTTCAGGTGGCGCGGCTCAGGGCGGCGGGCGCCATTGTGGTGGGGAAAACCAATGTGCCGGAGTTCGGATTTACCGGTTTCACCAAAAACAGGCTCCACGGCATGACCCGCAATCCGTGGAATCGGGAGCGGACTCCGGGCGGCTCCAGCGGAGGGGCGGCGGCAGCCATTGCCGGAGGCCTGGTGCCGCTGTGCACGGGATCCGATGCCGGGGGGTCCATTCGCATCCCCGCCTCCTATTCGGGTTGTTTCGGGCTCAAACCCTCCTTCGGCCGGATTCCGGTGGGGCCGTCGCCGGTCTTGAGCTACAGCGCCATGACCGTGATGGGGCCACTGACCCGGACGGTAAGGGATGCCGCCCTCTACATGGACTGCGTGGCAGGGTATCACCCGGCAGACCCCTATTCCCTGCCCAAGCCGCCAAGGCCCTATCTGGCCGGTATCGACGACCTTCCGGACCGGCTGAAAATCGCCTTCAGCCCGGATCTGGGATACGCCAGGGTTCAAAATGATGTGTTATCGTGTGTGGAACAGGCGGTGCACGCCTTCGGGGAGATGGGCCATCGGGTGGAACGGTGGACCGGGCGCCTGCCGGATACGGCCGAGGTCTGGACGCCCCTGATCGGCACGGATATTTACGCCCAGCTCGCCGGTGTGCTGGAAACCGACCGGGGGGACATCGGAAGAACCCTGGCCGCCGTGGTAGACCGGACCCGGCGTCTTACGGTGGCGGAACTCACCGCCTTTCAACAGCTGCGGGCCCGGTTGAACCGGGAGTTGCAGGCGCTCTTCGAAAAATTCGACATTCTGCTCACCCCCACCATGCCCACCGAGGCGTTCGCCGCCGGCGGACCGCCGCCAGCTGAAATTGACGGGCAGCCCATCCCCCTGCTGGGGGCCGTGGCCTTTACCTATCCCTTTAATCTTTCCGGACACCCGGCCGCCTCTGTGCCGGCAGGACTGACGGCAAACGGACTGCCGGCAGGACTTCAGATCGTCGCGCCCCGGCATCGGGATGATCGCGTCCTTCAGGCGGCCCGGGCCTATGAAAGGATAAGACCCTGGAATGACCGCTGGCCCGGCCGATAGGGACCGGGGCCCGGCAACGGTCGGCCACGGGTTGGCCGCTCAATAGAGGCGCAGGCCGTCCATAACGGATTGGCGGCTGTCACGGGCGGTCATCAACTGATAGCGATCTTCATCCGCAGCGTCCACGGCAGTAAACAATGACCGCTCCAGGCGCCCGGCCTGTAATGTCTGCACGCGATGCAACAGAACGCAGGTATCCATGCAAAGGCGTTTATCCTTGTACCGATTCGGACAATTGAGACACGGTGACTGAATCATGGGACCTCCTTTATCATTTTAAGTGCCCATCGATTAACGGCAACATCGGCACCGGCTACCATCTGGAAGAATACAAAATGGGTGCCAGAAACAACCCGTTGAAAACACATCGTTTTTAGGATAAGGGTAAATCTTGTATTGGAAATTTTTTTGACAGGTTGTAAATCCCGAGGTCCAGGGCCTTGACTGCCGATCATGGCGGGCGGCGGATGTCATTGCGCCGATTTCGGCCGGATTCGTTACCCTGGATGCTGCCGGGGCCTTAAGCGGTCCGGGCGGACAATGGGAAAGAAGGAGCATTGAGCATGAAGGAGATTCGAACGGTAGCCATCGTGGGCGCCGGCGCCATGGGCGCAGCCTATGCAGCCATGTTTACCGATGCAGTCGGTTTTTCCGTCTCCTTCGTGGCTCGGGGTGAGCGTTACGAGCGTCTCAAAAACCAAACCCTGACCGTAAACGACCGGCTGTATCATGTCCCCGTGGTTCACCCGGACCTGCGTCCCGAACCAGCGGATCTCGTTCTGGTGGCCTTGAAACACCATCATCTGGACGGCGCTGTCGGCGACATCGCCGCCCTGACTGGCGAGGAGACGACCGTCCTTTCGGTGATGAACGGCCTGGAAAGCGAGGCAACCATCGGGGCGGCCTGCGGCAGGGACAAGCTGGTCTACGCCATTGCCGTTGGCATCGACGCCCTGCGTGCAGACCAACGTTTCTCCTATGCCAATCCCGGCAAAATCATTTTCGGTCCCATGGCGAATGACGACAGCGGGCCACGGTTGGCGCGCATCGGGGAAGCATTAAACCGGGCGGGAATTGCCTGCGAGGTGCCGGCGGACATCATGCGGGCCATGTGGTGGAAATTCATGATCAATGTGGGCATCAACCAGGCGTCAGCCGTTCTGCGCGCCCCCTACGGCGTCTTTCAATCCTCTGCCGAAGCCCGGTCGCTGATGCGGTCGCTGATGAGGGAAGTGGTGGAACTGGCCGGAGAAGCCGGCATCGACCTGACCGAAAAAGATATCGATGCGTGGGAACAAATATTGATGAAGCTGTCTCCGGCAGGAAAAACATCCATGCTTCAGGATGTGGAGGCCGGCAGAAAAACCGAAGTGGAAATTTTTGCCGGCAAGGTGGTCGCCATGGGACAAGCCTATCGGATCCCCACGCCGGTAAACGAAACCATGCAGCAGATCATAAAGGTGATCGAACACAGAAATTGAAATTCCACTTGCCCCCCGGCGCCGCAGCGCGCTATGGTATTTATGAGTATTCGTCGGGAAAGGACCCGGCGATCCGACTGCGTTTCCGCACCATCTGAGTTCCCGGTTTTAGGACACCCCATCCCCTCCCTGAGGCGCCCCCGGAAGCGCTTTCGATCTCCCGTTTCCGAACCGTCCTTTTCCTGGAAGGCGTTGACCGGAAAATCGGCAACGACCGTGAACGAAAACAGGGGAGCGGATCATGAAAAAAACATCACCCCAACGCCTGGTTCCGGAGTTGTTCGGATCTGCCGATATCGTTATCAACGGCACCCGACCCTGGGATATCCAGGTGCACAACCCTGCTTTTTACAATCGGCTGGTGGCTGGCGGCTCCCTTGCCCTGGGGGAGAGCTATATGGACAGCTGGTGGGACTGCGAGGCCCTGGACCAGCTCTTCTACCGGATCCTGCGATTCCGCCTGGATCAACAGGCAGCCCGATCCATCAAGTTGTTGTGGTCCGGCATCCGATCCGCAGCGACATGCTCGCCGGGCCGTTTCCGTGCTTTTGCCATCGGCAGGCGCCACTATGACATCGGCAACGATCTGTTTACACTGATGCTGGACAAATGGATGAACTACTCCTGCGCCTACTGGCGGGATGCCGGGAATCTCGACGAGGCCCAGCGGTCTAAAATGGACCTGATCTGCCGCAAACTGCAACTTCAACCCGGCATGCGGCTCCTGGATGTGGGGTGCGGATGGGGCGGCCTGGCCGCCTATGCGGCCAAACGATACGGCGTCGAGGTGACGGGCATCACGGTTTCCAGGGAGCAGGCCAAACTGGCCCGGAAACGCTGCCGGGGGCTGCCGGTAACCATCGAAAAAAAGGATTACCGCCGGTTGAACGGCACCTTCGATCGAATCGTTTCGGTGGGCATGTTCGAGCACGTGGGGGCGGGCCGCTACCGCACCTTCATGCGAAGGATTCGAGGCTGCCTGGCGCCCGAGGGACTGTTTTTACTGCACACCATCGCCGGCAACCGGTCGGTCCGCTTCTGCGATCCCTGGATATCCAAGTATATCTTCCCCAACTCCATGCTGCCCTCCGGCCGGCAGATTGCCTCGGCGGCGGAAAAACTGCTGGTGATGGAGGACTGGCACAGCTTCGGGCCGGATTATGATCCGACGCTGCTGGCCTGGCATCACAACTTCATTGCAAACTGGAACCGCATCAAGCAGGCCTATGACGGCCGCTTTTTTCGCATGTGGACCTACTACCTGCTGGCCTGCGCCGGATCCTTCCGCGCCCGCAGAAACCAGCTGTGGCAGATCGTCTTTTCGAAAGAGGGACTGCGCCCGGGGTATCGAAGCGTGAGATAACCGCCCCTGACTCGCTGGGTGCGCCAGCGGTTTTATCTCCCGCCCATAGGGCTCCCCGGCCTCGCTCAGGAAAGCCTGGCCGTCGCCGACGGCGAAATCGCTAACCGAACGACCATGGGCGGATGGACCACCGACATCTGGGCCTTCTCAAGGACGCGTCAGCTTGAAGCGAATGCGCAGGACCCCGTTTTCATGCCCGGACGACGTGATCCGAAATCGCCCGATGTCTCCGGTCGCGGACACATGGGGGCCGATGCACGGGCAGTGGTCGTAATCGCCGATGCTCACGATACGGATTCGGTCCCCCGCATGGTCGGGCAACCGCGACAGGTTATAGGCGCTGCGGGCGTCATCGATGGGAACGAACCGTTCCGTAACCGCCTGGTTCGCCTCGATCACCCCATTGACGTCCTCTTCCAGTGACGCCACCTCCTCGTCGGTCAGCGGTCTGTCGAATCGATAGTCGCATTTGGATTTTTTACGCTCGATATGGGCGCTGAAGCATCGGCCGCAATCAAACCGGCGTACCATGGCCTGGTTAAGGAGATGCTCGGCGCTGTGCATGCGTGGATCGACCTGCTTTTTCATTTTCCTCCTTCGACGATGCGTCGGCAACGCCCGCATAAAAATCAATGTGTTGAATATGTCATGCAGACCAGACCTCATCGTCAACCCCAAAAAACCGTCCGGCAACGTGTTTTGCGCCAAAGCGGTATTCAGTCGCGGGGGTCCACCGTCTGTCGTTGCCCTCCTGTCGGCCCCTCTTTATCGAATCTTTACAGAACACTGATAAGGAACGGGGCGTGTTGGACAGGATCAATTGACATGTATCGCCCGAGGATGAAAACGGGCTGCCCAAAAGAGGACCCTTGCAATGAAAAAAAGATGCTGCATCAGCCACCTGTCGTGTTTAGTTTATTTGGGCGTGCTGTTCTTGCTGTGGAGCTGCTCCCCGGCGATGGACTCGCAGGCAAACCATGAATCGGAACCAACGGAGGCGGCCATGAACCTGGCACATGAAATCGAGGCCCCATCCCCTTCAATCCCACCCATCGATATGTCGGCACCGGCGGTTTTCGAAACCGCCTCCTTCGGCCTGGGTTGATTCTGGGGCATCGAATCCCGGTTCGGGATGATCGAGGGCGTCATTCGAACCCGCGTAGGGTACGCCGGCGGCCGGCAGGATAATCCGGACTACGGCCATATCGGTGACCATACGGAAACGGTGCAGGTGGATTATGATCCGCAGCGCATCTCCTACGACGGACTGCTGGACATCTTCTGGCGCAGCCACAAACCCACCGGGCGTGCGTGGTCCCGGCAGTACATGAACGCGATATTTTACCACGACGACCGGCAACGGACGCTGGCGACGGTATCCCGGTCGGCCGTTGAGAAAAAACTCGGCCGGCAGGTCAAGACCGAGGTGGCGCCCCTGCGCACGTTTACCCTTGCAGAAGACTACCACCAGAAGTATATTCTCAAACAGCACGATAACCTGAGGGCCGAGATGTCCCGGATTTATCCGGTTCATCGTGATTTGATCGACTCGACCGCTGCTGCCCGCCTCAACGGCTACGCGGCCGGGCACGGCAGCAGGGATCAACTGGCCCGCGAGATCGACCGCCTGGGCCTGACGGAGGCGGGCCGGAAAGCCGTGGTGGCGATGACCGACCGCCAGTGGAATTATGATCGTCAGTAAGTCCGCCGTGAAAGGAAATGGAAGCCATGGGCCGGCGCGGAATTTATTATGAGGAGTTCTCGGCGGGCCGGCGGTACAGCACCGACCGCCGCACGGTCACCGAAGCGGACCATCTCAACTTTACCACCGCCTTCGGCTTTTTCGAGCCCCTGTTCATGGACCGGGACTATGTCAAACGCGAAACGCCCTACGAAAAGCCCGTCGTTCCCGGGGCGCTGACGTTCTCCATGGCCGAGGGCCTGACGATCCTTTCGGGCATCCTGCACGAAACGGGCATCGCGTTTCTGGGAGTCGATCTGACGGTGGTCCGACCGGTCTTTGTCGGCGACACGATCAGGGTGGCCATCGAGGTGGTGGATCGACGGGAAACCCAAAAAACCGATCGGGGCATCGTGTGGTTTTCTCATCAGGTGAGCAATCAGGACGATGAAACCGTCATGGCCTATACCATCAGGCGCATGATCAGGCGCAAACCCCGATAGGCTTTCCGCCGGCGCCGGGTATTGCGGGAACTCGCATTTACGTGACGACGACCCTCACGGCGTGTTCATCGACGCCGTTGTTGCCGTAGCCGAGGAAATTCCAGGTTGCAGACATGGGCTGCTGCCCGCCCTGGTCGTCGACGGCCCGTGACCAAAGTGTGTGGTCCCCCCCCCGGTCAGGACGCCAGACATACTGCCATTGCCGCCAGGCATAAGGTTCATCAGGGCCAATGAATTCGGCCGGTTGCCACGAGGCGCCGTGGTCGGTGGACACGTCGACCTGCGCCACGCGACCTTCACCGGCATAGGCGGCGCCGAGAACCACCACATCGCCTTTCTTCAACCGCTCACCGGCCAGCGGGCGGGTGATGATGGAGTTGAGACGGATGGCGGTGACCACCTCCCCGGACGCGGGCATCTGGCCTTTTTGAAACACCCGGTAGACCTGGTCCATGAAAAACCCCTTGAACGGCCTTTCCAGGACCGTAATTCGATTGAGCCATTTCACGCAGTTGGCGCCCGTCCATCCCAAGGCCAGGGCCCGCAGGGGATAGCCATGCTTCAGGGGCAGTGGGTCCCCGTTCATTTCATAGGCCAGCAGGGTGGATGACATCGCCTTTTCGATAGGTATGCTGCGGACGAATTTGATCCGGGACTTGCCAAGCGGGGTGTCCATGCCTTCGAAAGCGACATGGGCGGCCCGGTCCGCCAGGCCGGATTTGTTCAGCAAATCGCGAAGCCAGATACCGCCCCACACCGCATTGCCGACACCGCCGATGGTCCATGGGTTCCCGGGGGCCCTTTTTTCAAGCAGCGACCGGCTGTTGCCCGAACACTCCAGGGTATTGGCAACGATGGCTTTGGGGAGGCTCTGGATCCGGTCCAGGTCCAGTTTCAATGATTGGTTGACGTCACCATCGATGGTCAGCCGCCAGGTGTCCAAATCAGCCGGCGCATCGGGGATCTGGCCCTGGTTGCGGTCGAAAAAAACCGCATTGGGGGTAATCCAGGATCGCAGCCGCGCTGCCGGGGTTTCGGCGTTCAACGGATTGTCGGTCATGATACGCATGGACGTGGTCATCGCTCCGGTCCCCTTTTCTGATGGGTTATCGTGCTCCGGGCAGTTGCCGTATCCGCCATCAGGTGTCCGTTCAGGGCACGAATTCGGTTGGTCCGCAGGTTCTTTTACCCATGGGCCGGGGCAAAGCAGCGACAGGTGGAGCAAGCGGTTGAAGCACGGACGCGACCGGGTGGCGGCATGCTCACCGGAGCAGACGGGAATGGTCCTCAAATCAGTATAGCGGCAGTATCCGCCCGGCGTCAATGGCCGGTGCACCTCCTGCCCAACCACCGGGTCGATTGGAATTCGAGGGTCACCCATGGGCCGGCAGAAAGCCACCGTGGCGCTTTCACCATCGCCGCCCGATGGAATGCCGTCTCATACGCCGGCCGGTCCTTGCAGGCGATGCCTTTTTTGGCGGTCCGGGCCCGGAGTTCGGGTATCCAGAAATTCGGCCCGCATCCATCGAAAAACAATTAATCCTGAAGCGCCCGTTGCGTTGACAGGCGAAGGTCCGCTTTTTTCATTGAAAACGGCCGGCAATGACGTCATAAGAATCGTCGGTCCACGGTGACCGATCCGACACCTGTGCACGAAAGGCCGGCAATGCCCGCAGACGCCCATACCGCCCGATTCCTCAAATCGCCCCTGCGAACCTTTTTCTCACTCTGGGTGCCGGTGTTATTCTCCCTGGTTGCCGAGCCGGTGACCGGCCTGGTTGACACGGCCTTCGTGGCCCGCCTGGGAGCCGATTCACTGGCGTCGCTGGGCGTGGGCACCATGGTATTGTCCAGCGTGTTCTGGATCTTCAATTTCCTGAGTGTGGGCAGCCAGACGGAAGTGTCCCAGGCCCTGGGGCGCCGGGATATGGCGCGCGGAGTGCGCATGGGTTCCCTGGCCATGTTCCTGGCCCTGTGCGCCGGACTGGCCCTGACGCTGCTGGCATGGGTTTTCGCCGCACCGGTGGCCACGGCCATGGGGGCGGCCGGGGCGGTTCATCGGCAGGCCGTGGTGTATATTCAGTGGCGGGCCGTCGGCGCCCCTGCGGTCCTGCTGACCCTCACCGCCTTCGGGATCCTGTACGGCCTTCAGGAGATGCGCCTGCCCCTGTGGATTGCCGTGGGGGTCAACGCCATGAACATCCTCCTCGACGGGATCCTGATATTCGGTTGGGGTCCCGTGCCGGCCATGGGCATCGCCGGTGCCGCGGCGGCCAGCGCCCTCAGCCAGTGGATCGGTGCCGGCTGGGCCGCATACCGGGTTTACCGGCGACTCGGGTTTACGCGGCGGATACAGATCATCGATGTCAGGCGGCTGCTGCGGGTGGGAGCGGACATGTTCGTTCGCACGGGCATGCTGACGGTCTTCCTGCTGCTGGCGACCCGCGCGGCCACACGGCTGGGGCCCGAGGCGGGCGCGGCGCACCAGGCCATCCGCCAGGTGTGGGTGTTTACGGCGCTTTTCCTGGATGCGTCGGCCATTACCGCCCAGAGCCTGATCGGTTGGTTTGTCGGCTCCGGACAGGTTGCCGAAGCACGCAAGGTGGCCGGGTTCGTCTGTTTATGGAGCACCATGGTGGGGACGATGCTGGCGGCGGCCATGCTTGGGGGGCGCCACCTCATCGCCGACACCCTCGTGCCGCCCTCGGCCCGGGCCCTGTTCTTCCCTGCCTGGATGGCCGCTGCCCTGACCCAGCCCATCGGCGCACTGGCCTTTGTTACCGATGGCATCCACTGGGGAACGGGAGACTTTCGCTACCTGAGAAATGTGGTGGTCCTGGCCACCGCCTGCGGCGCACTGGGCATCTGGATGCTGGGCGGGGGATCGCCCGACCTGTTGACGGGCATCTGGTGGGTCACCGGCGCCTGGATCTCGATCCGGACCTGCTTCGGCCTGCTTCGTATCTGGCCGGCAATTGGAAAAAGTCCCTTGAAGGGCTGACGGAGACCCCCATCAGCGACGACGCCAACAACGACTGGTTCGTGTACATCCTGCGCTGCGGCAACGGCGCGCTGTATACCGGCGTCACCACGGACGTGCCGCGGCGGGTTCGCGAACATGCGGACCAGGGCCGGCGTTGTGCCCGCTTCACCCGGGCCTTCTCCCCCGTGGAGCTGGTATACAGCTGCCGGGTAGGCGCCAAACGCCTGGCCTACCGGGTTGAATACGGCATCAAAAAGCTGCCCCGGGAAAAGAAAATCATGGTGGTTTCGGAAAACGTCTCCCTTGCGAAACTGTTGGCGTATCTCCGGATAGAGGCGTGATCGGGCCTTCGATGGCGCCGGCGGCGAATCACTCCTCCGCATGGAAGCTGCGGATGATGTACCCCCCGGATTTTTCGTCCGGCTCCAGTTCCATGAGGCCCCGGCTGGCAGCCTCGTCGAGCAGGCGTTTGAAGGAGCGGAATCCGTAGTAGGATTCGTTGAACCCCGGGCGGCGGCGCTTGAGGGTCTGCTTGACCATGGAGCCCCAGATTTTATCTTCCGACCCGCGCTCTTCGGCCAGGGCCTCCAGGGTCTCCATCACCAGGTCCAGGGCCTCCTGGGTCAGCGTTTCGGCATCTTCTTTGGTCGCGGCCCCGGCAGCCGGTGCTTTCGGGCCTTTGGCCGCCGGTTTGCGGGCCGGTTTTCTGGCCTTTTTCTTCTTTCGGACCAGGTCGTCGTAATAGATGAATTCGTCACAGTTGGCGATCAGCAGATCGGAACTGGAGTTCTTCACGCCCACACCGATGACGTTTTTGTTGTTCTCCCGCAATTTGCTGACCAATGGCGAAAAATCCGAATCTCCGCTGACAATCACGAAGGTATCCACATGGGATTTGGTGTAGCACAGGTCCAGGGCATCGACCACCATGCGGATGTCTGCGGAATTCTTTCCCGACTGGCGCACGTGGGGGATCTCGATCAGTTCGAAGGCCGCTTCGTGCATGGCCGCTTTGAATTCCTTGTACCGCTCCCAGTCGCAGTAGGCTTTCTTGACCACGATGCTGCCCTTGAGCAGCAGCCGCTCGAGCACTTTGCTGATATCAAACTGGGCGAAGCGAGCATCGCGCACACCAAGGGCCACATTTTCAAAATCGCAGAACACGGCCAGATTGGTCGCTTCCAGGGTCTTGCTCATAGTTTCCTTTCCGGATTTTCATTTCAATTGATCAGGAATCAAGCATACCCCGATTGGTCAAAAAAAGAAACGCTGATGATGCGCCCTCACCCGGCCTTGATTTACAAAGGCCGAAAGCGACTTATTTTTCGGAATGCAACCACGTTTCCAAGAAAGGAAAACACCAATGGCTGAACTTCAAACCACATCCACCGAGTATACCCGCGATACCGTAAAGATGACCGTTGAAGACGCGACGCTGGACCTGAATGAAGCCAGGGCCATGGCCAAAGCCAAGGCTCGGGACATGGACAGCAATGCCATGATGCTGTCCTACCACAGCGGCAAAACCGGCGAATTCTGGCCCAATTACGAATGCGGCGGCAGTGGGCGGCCGCCATGGCTCGTGTTTGCCGAATCCAGGGGCTACAACCTGAAAATCGATATCAACAACGGGGATTATGAGTTTTTCTATCTGCGCTTTTAGGGGCTACGGGCCAGCCTGCCGGACCATTCGCCTTGAACCGTCCTGGCGGGGCGGCCTTTCCCCGGTGGCTGGAAAAACGTCCTTTCGGTACCAACGCAATCCATTTTCACAGCCGACAGGCAACCGCCCGGCGCAGGAGCCTGTCGGCCAGCCCCGTTATAATCGTGGGCGCCGCCGTACCGCAGGCGTCCGTGCCACCACCATCCACGTCGGACGTTCCAAAAACGCCCGTTCACGTCACGCCTATTGACACGCGTTCGGGTTCGGCCCGATAATGGGTGATGCCCATCCATAAATGGTTATTTTGCCCGATCGCTGCGTTGTACGAAAAGTTTTATCCCCGGAATATCAACGATATGCCTCCGGATAAATTTTTCGCACGCCTTGATCTCGACCGAAATCCCTTATTTCTGGACGGACACGAGGTAACATTCCAGATGTCCGGCAACCCTGTGTTGCCATGTGTCCTGCAATGCTTCCGGCGGGCGTTTCCCGGACACCCGGCGACCGCCTCCAGCCACGTGTAGTCTATGAAAGGAATGTGCCCATGCGCCATGAAGATGCCGACGCCATTGCCGGTGAGGTCGTGGCCGAAAACCGGGAGTGGATCGAAAGCCTGGACTATGTATACGAAAGCCAGGGGCCCGCACGGGTTTTAGAACTGCTGCGACACCTTCAGGTAAGGGCCCAGCAGCGCGGCGTTCAGGTCCACTTTTCCGCCAATACGCCTTATATCAACACCATTGGGGTGACCCGCCAGCCGGCCTTTCCGGGCAGCCGGGAAATCGAGCGGCGCATCAAGAGCATCATCCGCTGGAATGCCATGGCCATGGTGGTGCGGGCCAACCGCCAGCACGCAGGCATCGGCGGACACATCTCCACCTTTGCCTCCAGCGCCACCCTCTATGAGGTGGGCTTCAACCATTTCTTCCGGGCCAAAAGCGCCGGCCACCCCGGCGACATGGTTTTTTTTCAGGGCCACGCGGCGCCGGGGATCTATGCACGGGCCTTTCTGGAGGGGCGCATCACCGAAACGCAGATGGAGAATTTCCGCCGGGAACTCGCCGAGGGCGGGGGCCTGAGTTCCTACCCCCATCCCTACCTCATGCCCGACTTCTGGCAATTTCCCACCGTATCCATGGGGCTGTCGCCGATCATGGCCATCTACCAGGCCCGCTTCAACCGCTATATGGAAGACCGGGGCATCAAACCCCCCGACGACCGGCGGGTGTGGGCTTTTTTGGGTGACGGCGAGACCGACGAACCGGAAACGCTGGGGGCCATCACCCTGGCGGCCCGGGAGCGGCTGGACAACCTGGTTTTCGTGATCAACTGCAACCTCCAGCGCCTGGACGGCCCCGTTCGCGGCAACGGCAAGATCATCCAGGAACTGGAAGCGGCCTTTCGCGGGGCCGGCTGGAACGCCATCAAGGTGATCTGGGGGGACGACTGGGATCCGCTGCTGGCCCAGGATGACCAGGGACTGCTGGCCAGGCGCATGGAGGAGGTGCCCGACGGCCAGTACCAGATGTACTCGGTGGCCGGCGGCGACTATATCCGCAAGGATTTTTTCGGGCGCTACCCCCAATTGGCCCGCATGGTAGACGGCTATACCGACGAACAATTGCAGAAACTGCGCCGGGGCGGCCACGACCCCCAGAAAATCTATGCGGCGTACCAGTCGGCCGTCGAGCACAGTGAGGGGCCGACGGTCATCCTGGCCAAGACCATCAAGGGCTATGGCCTGGGAGAGGCGGGCGAGGGACGCAACGTCACCCACCAGCAGAAAAAACTCAACGAACAGGAATTGCGCCATTTCAGAAGCCGTTTCGGCATCCCCATCCCCGACGACCAGATCCAGGAGGCTCCCTTTTACCGGCCCGGGGAAAACAGCGAGGAAATCCGCTACCTGAAGGAAAGGCGGCGTGCGCTGGGCGGCTACCTGCCGGCACGCAGCGTCTCGGTACCCATCTTCCGGCCGCCGGCAAAAACCCTGTACACCGATTTTCTGAAAGGATCAGGCGGCCGCGAGGTGGCCACCACCATGGCCATGGTGACCCTGCTGGCCAAACTGCTGGCGGATGAAAAAATCGGGCGCTATATCGTGCCCATCGTGCCCGACGAAGCCCGAACATTCGGCATGGAGAGCCTGTTTCGCAAGATCGGCATTTACTCCCACGTGGGACAGAACTATGAGCCGGTGGATCGCAGCAGCCTGCTTTACTACAAAGAGGCCACCGACGGCCAGATTCTGGAGGAAGGCATCACCGAGGCCGGGTCCATGGCCTCGTTCATCGCCGCCGGAACGGCTTATTCCACCTTCGACATCAACATGGTGCCCTTCTTTTTCTTTTACTCCATGTTCGGCTTCCAGCGCATCGGCGACATGATCTGGGCCGCCGGCGACGTCCAGGCCCGGGGATTTTTACTGGGGGCCACGGCCGGGCGCACCACCCTGGCCGGCGAGGGCCTTCAGCACCAGGACGGCAACAGCCATATCCTGGCGCTTCCCAACCCGTCGCTGCTGGCCTACGACCCGGCCTTCGCCTTCGAAATCGCCGTCATCGTGCGCGAGGGGCTTCGACGGATGCTCGAAGAAGGCGAGAACCTGGTTTACTACCTGACCATCACCAACGAATTCTACCCCATGCCCGCCATGCCCGCCGGTGCGGAAACGGGAATCCTCAAGGGCATCTACAAATTCTCGCAGTCGTCTCTTAAAAAATCCAAAGCCAGGGCACACCTGCTGGGCAGCGGTGCCATTCTCAACGAGTGCCTCAAGGCCCGGGACCTGCTGGAGGCGGACTTCGGCGTTGCAACCGATGTCTGGAGCGTCACCAGCTACAAAAATCTCTACTGGGATGCCCAGGATACCGAACGCACCAACCGGCTCAACCCGGAGAAAAAGCCCCGCCGTTCCTTTCTGCAACAGCAGACCGACGGTGAATCCGGGGTTTTCGTGGCTGCCTGCGACTACCTCAAGGCCCTGCCGGAAAGCATTGCCCGCCAGTTGCCCGGGCCGGTGGTGGTCCTGGGGACCGACGGGTACGGCCGCAGCGAAACCCGCGACGCCCTGAGGGACTTTTTCGAAGTGGATGCCCGTCACATCGCCTTTTCGGCCCTGGCCGCCCTGGCCCGGGAAAAGGCCGTTCCCATGACCGCGGTGAAAAAGGCCCGCAAATCGTTCCAAATAGACCCCGAACGTGTCAATCCTTTATTCGCATAGAAGAAGGAGCCCCCCATGCTACAGGAAGTCAAGGTACCGGAAATTGGTGAGAATGTCGAATCGGGCGTTGTCGTGGCCGTCCACGTCAAGGCCGGGGATACGCTGGCGGTGGACGACACCGTGATCGAACTGGAAACGGACAAGGCCCTGGTGGAAATTCCGTCCCCCTTCAGCGGCCGGGTGACCGAAGTGCTGGCCAGGGAGGGGGCCCAGATGAACGTTGGCGATGTGATCGCCCGGGTGGAAACCGATGCATCGCCGGCCAAAGAGGCGGAAAAGCCCACGGAGACGGCCGTCCCGGCAACCGAAACCGCAGGCAGGGTCGAAGAAGCCGTTGCGATCCCCTTGCCGCCGGCGCCAGCGGCGGAGGAGGCTGAACCGCCCCCGGAGCAGCGCCAGGCGGGGCGCGGCCGTCCGCTGGTGCCGGCATCGCCCTCGATCCGGCGCCTGGCCCGGGAGTTGGGGGTCGACATTGCCGCGGTCAGAGGAAGTGGCCCCGGCGGCCGGATAACCGAAGCGGACATCAAAACCCATGTGCGGCACCGGCAGACTGCCGCTCCGGGAAGCACCGGCGAAGCGCCGGCGCTGCCCGATTTCAGCCGATGGGGCCCGATCGACGTCGAAGCGATGGACACGGTCCGGCGGTTGACGGCTCAGAGTACGGCAGGCTCCTGGACGGCCATACCCCACGTCACCCAGTTCGATGAAGCCGACATCAGCACGGTGAACGCATTCATCCAGAAAAATGCGGCCAAAGTGGAAAAGGCCGGAGCCAAACTCACCATAACGGCTGTCATCACCCGGGTGTGCGCAGAAGCGCTGAAACGGTTCCCACGATTCAACGCCAGTATCGACATGGCCAACCAGCGGGTCATCCTCAAACGATACGTTCATATCGGCATCGCCGCCGACACCTCCCGGGGCCTGCTGGTGCCGGTGATTCGCGATGCCGACAAAAGCAGCCTGGTCGACCTGGCCCTGGTCATCGGGGATCTGTCGTCACGGGCCCGCAGTAAAAAAATCAAATCCGATGAAATGGAAGGCGGCACCTTTACCATCTCCAACCAGGGTGGCATCGGCGGAGTGGGGTTCACCCCCATTGTCCTGTGGCCCCAGGTGGCCATCCTCGGGGTAAGCCGGTCCACCATCAAGCCGGTGTTTGTGAAGGACCGCTTTGAGCCGCGGACCATCCTGCCCCTGTCCCTGTCCTACGATCACCGCATCATTGACGGGGCCGATGCAGCGCGCTTCCTGCGCTGGATCGGCGCGGGACTGGAACAGCCCTTAAGCCTGTTTCTTGAATAACCGACGGGCATCACCCGACAACCTAGCGAAGAAAGCGAGCTGGATTCATGGAGGACAACAACACACAAGTGGCGGTCATCGGCGCCGGTCCCGGCGGTTATGCGGCGGCATTTCTGGCGGCTGACATGGGCATGGCCGTCACCCTCATCGACCCGGCGGAAAATCCCGGGGGAGTATGCCTTTACCGCGGGTGCATTCCCTCCAAGGCCCTTTTACACGTGTCCCGGCTGATCGACGAAGCGTCTCATGCTGCGGACTGGGGTGTCTCCTTCGGCAAACCGAAAATCGACATCCAGCGGATGCGGGCCTGGAAATCGGAAATCATCGACGGCCTCACCGGCGGGCTGGGACGTCTGGTGGCCCAGCGAAAGATCAATCACGTCCGGGCCACCGCCCGGTTTATGGACGACCACACCCTGTCGCTGGCAGACATGGAAGGAAAAACAAGCACCCTGGGCTTTGCCCATGCCGTCCTGGCCACTGGCTCGGCTGCCGTGGACATACCGCTGTTCCCGGCCGATTCGGATCGGATCTGGAACTCGAAAAAAGCCCTGGATCTGGAAACGGTGCCCACAACCCTGCTGGTGGTGGGCGGCGGTTATATCGGCCTGGAACTGGGCAGCGTCTATGCGGCCCTGGGGTCGGACGTAACCGTGGTGGAAATGCTGCCCCACCTGTTGGCCGGTGCGGACCGGGATCTGGTTCGCTTCCTCGCCAGACGGCTGACGGACCGGTTTAAAGCCATCCTCCTCGGCACCACGGTGGCGGCGGCCAAGGTCCAGAAAAACGGCGTCAAGGTGACCTTCGGGGGCCAGGATGACAAGCCCCTTACCCGGCTTTTCCAGCGGGTGCTCGTGGCCGTGGGCCGCCGGCCCCGGTCGGCCGGCCTCGGCCTGGAAACGGCCGGAGTGACGCTGGATGAGGGCGGCTTTGTCAAAATCGATGCTCACTGCCGAACCGCGGCCCAGCATATTTTCGCCATCGGCGACGTGGCCGGACAGCCCATGCTGGCCCATAAGGCTGCCTACGAAGCACGCATCGCCGTGGAGACGATTGCCGGAAAAAATGTCATCGCCGATCCTGCCGCCATCCCGGCGGTGGTCTTCACCGATCCGGAGGTGGCCTGGACGGGCCTTACCGAGAGCGCGGCCAAAACCGGGGGGACGGCGGTCGAAGTGACCCGCTTCCCCTGGGCGGCATCCGGCCGCGCCGTCAGCCTGGGCCGCAGCGACGGGCTCACCAAACTGGTCATCGATCCAGCGTCCGAAAGACTGTTGGGCGCAGGCATCGTGGGGCCCGGCGCCGGAGAATTGATTGCCGAGGCAACCCTGGCCATTGAGATGGGCGCCAACGCCACCGATTTGGGGTTGACCATCCATCCGCACCCGACGCTTGCCGAAACCCTCAAGGAAGCCGCCGACATCTTCCACGGCACGGCCACGCATTATTACCGCCCCAAACGAAAGAAAAAAAATGAATAATTTTCTTGCTTTTCTTTTACCGGGTGATATGGTTGGAAATCATAAAAGGCCTGCCGTTGTTGACAGGCCGGTTTCTTTCTGAGGGAACGATCCATTTGTCAAAGTGGCCCCTGAAGTTTGAAGCAATGATTTTATTTTTTTTTATTCGTAGGAGGAAGTTAGAATGGCAAATGGTATCGTGAAGTGGTTTAACGACAGCAAGGGGTTTGGTTTTATCGAGCAGGAAGACGGACCGGATGTATTTGTTCATCATTCGGCAATCAATTCCAGCGGGTTCAGATCTCTCAACGAAGGTGATCGGGTTACCTTTGAAATCGAGCAGGGTCCCAAAGGTCCCGCCGCAGCAAACGTGACCGTGGTCTAACACTTCGTTTTTCGGTTTTTTTAAGGGCACTCCGTTTTTTCGGAAGGCCCTTTTCTTTTTTCCTCGCAGTAAACCGGTCGCGGCGTTCATCAGACAACGGTCATTCTTTCCCAAAAAACTGACGCCCCCCGGCCCCCTTGAGGCCAACGGATGAAGGGCGCTTCATCCCTGCCGCCGTCTGATGGGAAAATCGGGACCGATTGAAGCTATCGGGTCCACCAATCATTCATCCGAGCATATTTTCGAAAAAACCTTCCCAGGCGGGAACGCCGTTGTTCCAGATCAGGCGGCCTTTTGACCGCCGGTTTGCCGATCGACCTGCTGTAAGCATCCAGAAAATCCCATTGCCGCCTGCTGTTGGGTTTGGCCGGCGTATGGCCCAGCATGTCCTGTGCATCTTCCAGAGTATACCCCTGGTCGAGCAGCCATGCGGTGACCATCGTGCCGGTGCGCCCAATTCCAAATCGGCAATGCACCAACACTTTTTTGTGTTGCGCCAGGATCCCATTTAGCCATTGGATTGCCTGTTGCGCCAGATCAGAATCAGGGGCATCTTCGTCGGCAACGGGCAGCCAGTGGACCTCCAAACCCTCTGCGGCCTCTATTTCATTCAGGTCATAGCATTCGGCGCATAAATTCAGGACCGCCTCAATGCCACAGGCCTTAAGGGCCTCGATATCCGCCCGGGAGTGGGGGGCATAACCGACGGCCATGTCTGGTGTAATCCATTTAAGCGGGTAAGTGGTGGTTGCTTTCGGGGTCATGGTCTGCCTCCTGTCCATCGCATGGGTCTTCGCCAGTCGCCTCTTGCGATCCGTGCCCTCCTGGGCATGGATACCTGCATGGGCCTGCCGGCGCCAGGCACCGCAGCTGTCGTCGGTCAAATAAGGGCCTATGACCGGTGATCACCCATAATTCCGGCCGTATCGTTTTCCCGGGTGCTATCGATAATGCCCCGCATCAGCCCGCCAAGGTCCAAACATACCCCAAATCCATGAAAATCCCGCCTATCTTTTAAGTCCCCCCGTGCGTTTACCGGCCCTCACCCTTTTCCGGGCGAACGCTGAGCAGCGGAAACGGGCTGTGCCGGAACATTTTTTCGGCAGTTGAGCCGAGCATGACATCGGCCAGATTGCTTCGCCCTTTGGTGCCGATGACAATCAGACGGGGGCGTTCTTCCCTGGCAATTTCGATCAGGCGCTTGAAGGGTACGCCCGTGGCGATGACGCTCCGATAAGGGATTTGGCTGCCGGCGGCCTGCTTTACCATGGCCGATATCGCGTCGGTGCGTTCCTCCTTGATCCCCTTCGTGTATCCACCGATGGTAGCTGGAAAATTGTCTATTTCGGCTTTTATTCTTTTCAGGGCGATTTCCATGGCCGAAATGTCGCGCTGGTTGATCACGTTGACAATCAGCAGTTCAGCGTTCAGATCCAATGCCAGCGAAACGCCACAGCGCAGGGCTTCAAGGGCATGGGCAGACAGGTCGCAGGCGATCATTATCTTAACATTGCGTTGCATACATTTCTCCTCGGTTGAACGACAATCGTCCAGCTAAAAATAGGTCAATAGATGCCTGACGCCCACCTTGTAATTGAAAATGCCATTCAATACATCTTCGCATCTGATGACTTCAGATGTCACCATCTGAAAGGGCGCGTCAGCCCAGGCGGCATCATTTCTCCTCAAGGTTATAATTTCCCCTTTGCGCAAACCAACCGAAGAAAAATAACTTGCCCCAATGGTAATATCTCTCTCACGCTCACTGACATCCACGCGGGGCGACCAGTGCCCCTCTTTCAGGATTTCACGGGAAAGCGGAAAATCAAGATTGACAAAACGGTTGAACAAATTGTCGATTTCGCTTTTGAAGCCCACGAGATTCCTACCCGGCCGTTTGCGGTTATGCATCAGATCAAACATATCTCATCCTCCCTTTTAAAAGATAGATGACAAGGACCCGATCGGCTTGGCCTGTCGCGGAACGTTCATCTTCTGGGAAACCTCATATCCGGTTTTATGGGGAAACGGAAACCCCCCGACCGGTTTTGCGCTCGACACAACAGGGCGAACCGAACCGCTGCTTGCTACCGGTCATTGGAGGGGCCTTTCTCGGGCCAGCGGGCCGGCGGAAGCCGGGCCGCTCGGGGACCGGTTCCAAAAGCCCGCCCAATCCGGATGAAAACCGTGAGGAATGACAACCGTGGAGCGGTTTGGGATAAATGGGTGCCGGCTGTTCCCGCGGACTGAAATACAACTGGAAGGGGTCTATTTTTCGGTTGCCTTGACTTGGTGAAACGTTTCGCTGGCGTTTTGCATGATCTGCAGATAGCGCCGGGTAATATCCTGCTCCAGGCGTGCACGTTTGCGCGC